>NZ_CP187898.1:0-2486406 GCF_050559735.1 Enterococcus sp. DIV0800
TTGACCTCATTGGACACTTTCTGGCAGGAGTTGAAGGACAGCTACAAGCATGACCTCAATCCTGCCAGTTATGATGCTTGGGTAGGCAGTGCTAAGCCCTTAACATTGACAAATAATCAACTAACCATCGAAGTTACCAGTGATTTGCATAAAAACTATTGGGAAAAACATCTAGCTGCCAAAATCGTCGAGATCGGCTTCAAATTAACCGGCGACGAAATCATGCCGCTCTTCGTTACACCTGATGAGGCTCCACCAGTTAGTATTGTGGAAAAAGAAGAACCACCAAAAATAGAGTTAACCAAGCGGGCCTTACTGAATCCCAAATATACATTTGATACCTTCGTTATTGGGAAGGGAAACCAGATGGCTCATGCTGCCGCGCTAGTTGTTGCTGAAGAACCCGGTTCCATTTATAACCCGCTCTTCTTTTATGGAGGCGTTGGTTTAGGGAAGACCCATTTGATGCACGCGATCGGCCATCAAATGTTGGCAATCAATCCGCAAGCAAAAGTCAAATACGTTTCTAGCGAGACCTTTGCAAATGATTTTATTAATTCCATTAAAAATAAAACCTCGGAAGAATTTCGCCAAGAATACCGCAAAGTTGATCTGTTATTAGTCGATGATATTCAATTTTTTGCTGACAAAGAAGCAACTCAGGAAGAATTTTTCCATACTTTTGAAAACTTATATAATGAAAATAAACAAATTGTCTTAACTAGTGACCGTCTGCCAAATGAAATTCCTAAACTGCAGGAACGGTTGGTTTCTCGCTTTGCTTGGGGCTTATCTGTCGATATTACACCGCCCGATCTTGAGACTAGAACGGCGATTTTACGGAAAAAAGCGCAAGCTGAAAAACTGGAGATCCCAGACGACACCTTAAGTTATATTGCCGGCCAGATTGATTCAAATATCCGCGAATTAGAAGGTGCACTAGTCAGAGTGCAAGCTTTCGCTACGATGAATAACGCTGATATTACAACAAGTATCGCAGCAGATGCCTTGAAAAGTCTAAAAGGCACTAGCAATACACAATTATCCATCAGTAAGATCCAAGATGAAGTGGCTAAGTTTTATCACATTCAAGTCAAGGATCTAAAAGGGAAGAAACGAGTCAAAGCAATCGTTGTCCCACGTCAAATCGCCATGTATTTAGCTCGTGAAATGACTGAAAGCTCTTTACCTAAGATTGGTGCTGAATTTGGTGGTAAAGACCATACAACCGTCATCCACGCACACGAAAAAATCAGGCAATTAATGAAAAATGATAGCAGCACGCAACAAGAAATTGCCGAAATCAAAAATCTGCTGTTAGGTTAGCATGTGGAAATCCTAAACTAAAAGAGTCGTTTTATCCACACCTTATCCACAAGTGGAAAACCTTTTGCAGCAAGCTTTTATTCTTTTTTTCCACATGATCAACAGGCCCTACTACTTTTATTACTTATATAACTTAAATAAATAAAAAGGAGTTTCATTATGAAATTTACGATTAATCGTTCCCGCTTCATTCAAGAATTACAAACTGTTCAACGAGCTATTTCAACGAAAACGACAATCCCAATCTTAACTGGGGTAAAGATCGAATTAAATCAAGAAGGATTAAACTTGACCGGTAGTAATGCGGATATCTCAATTGAAACTTTTTTAGCTGCAGATGATGAAAAAGCTGAGTTACAAATCAATCAGACAGGAACGATTGTTTTACAAGCACGTTTCTTTAGCGAAATCATTCGCCGTTTACCAGAAAATACTTTTACGTTAGAAGTTCAGGAAAATCATCAAGTCTTGATTACTTCAGGCGCTGCTCATTTTACGGTGAATGGATTAGACGCCGATAATTATCCACATCTACCGGTTGTCGAAGAACAAAACCAATTAAAATTACCTGTCCACATGTTGACAAAATTAATTGGCGAAACGGTCTTTTCAGTTTCTCAACATGAAAGTCGCCCCATTTTGACCGGTGTTCATTTTACGATGTCTAACGGTCAGCTATTAGCAGTGGCAACAGACTCTCATCGTCTGAGCCAACGGGTCGTTCCAATTGAAAATGCGAATAATGATTTTGATATTGTAATTCCAGGTAAAAGCTTAGTTGAATTGTCGCGTTCGTTATCAGATGAAGAAGCGGAAGTTGAAATCAGCATCATGGAAAACCAAGTATTGTTTAAAACACCAACGATGTATTTCTATTCTCGTTTACTAGAAGGCAACTATCCGGATACCAATCGCTTGATCCCATCAAGCTTCAATACAGAACTGACCTTTTCTGTGCCAACTTTCTTAGCAGCGATCGAACGGGCTTCTTTACTTTCTCATGAAGGAAGAAACAATATCGTTCGACTAGCGATTGCGGATAACTCGGTCATCCTTTACGGCAACTCGCCTGAAATCGGGAAAGTGGAAGAAGAATTGGTTTACGAACAAGTTAACGGGGACCCATTAGAGATTTCCTTTAATCCTGATTATATGAAAGACGCGTTGCGGGCTTTTGGAGATATGAGCATCAAGATCCAATTTATTTCAGCGATCCGTCCATTTACGTTGGAGCCTAGTGAAGGGGACGTATCCTTTATTCAATTAATCACTCCAGTTCGGACAAACTAAGTGTTTTTTCAAGAGTTTCACAGATTTTTTGAAAAATATGAAACAATTGTGTAAACAAACAGAATTCAAGTAAAAGGTCTTAAAATCGATTTTAAGACCTTTTACTTTTTTTTGAGTAAATTAATTAAAATGCCTCAGAACTTCTTAAATCGAAAAATACAACGAGTTCATTTGTTTTCTTCCTTTAAAAAGGGTATAATGAAGAGGTGTTTCTGGAATGAAAATGAGGGATGAATGTGAAACAAAAAATTTTTTTGGAAACAGAGTTTATGACGCTAGGCCAGTTATTAAAAGAGATCAATTTGATCTCTAGCGGAGGACAGGCCAAATGGTTCTTGGCGGAGGAAACTGTATTTGTAGATGGCGAGTTGGAAAATCGCCGCGGCCGAAAGCTCTATCCGGGAATGATGATTGAGATTCCTGAGGTAGGAACTTTTTTTATGGTCAAAAATAAGGAAGAACAAGATGCGGCTGAATAAGCTTGAGTTGAGAAATTATCGCAACTATTCTGAGCTTTCACTAGCTTTTCCAAACCGATTGAATATTTTTCTAGGGGAGAATGCACAAGGCAAGACCAATCTCTTAGAAAGCATCTACGTTTTGGCTTTGACCCGCAGTCATCGAACCAGCAGTGAACAAGAATTGATCGGCTGGCACGAAGATTTTGCTCAGATCAAAGGGCGGATCGAACGGGGAACTAGCGAATTAGAGCTGGAGCTGCTGTTGACTAAAAAAGGTCGAAAATCGAAAGTCAATCACATCGAACAAAAGAAGTTAAGCAGCTACATTGGCCAGCTGAACGTCATTTTATTTGCGCCAGAAGATCTTTCCTTAGTCAAGGGTAGCCCACAAATGCGCCGCCGCTTTATTGATATGGAGTTAGGTCAGATCAATCCCGTTTATCTTTACGATTTGGCACAATATCAGCAGACCTTGAAGCAGCGTAACCTTTATTTGAAGCAGCTGTCTGAAAAGAAACAAACCGATGAAATTTATCTGGATATTTTGACGGAACAGCTAGTTGATTTTGGCAGCAAGGTATTGGCTAATCGTTTGCAGTTCATTAAAAAACTAGAATATTGGTCGAACGATCTCCATAGTAAGATTACGAATCAAAAAGAGACGCTGGCGATTCAATATGACGCCAGCATTCCTTTAGAGAGTGAAGCTGTTGAAGCGATTCGAACCGTATTCATGAATGAATTAGTAAAAAACCGTAAACGGGAAATCTTCAAGGGCAACACCTTTTTAGGGCCTCATCGAGATGACTTGATCTTTATGGTCAATCAACAGAATGTTCAGACCTATGGGTCGCAAGGCCAGCAACGAACGACTGCTTTAAGTGTCAAATTAGCAGAGATTGATTTAATGAAAGAAGAAACAGGAGAATATCCGATCTTACTTTTAGATGATGTCATGAGCGAATTAGATGATAGTCGTCAGATCCATTTATTAGAGACGATTGAAAATAAAGTGCAGACTTTTTTAACTACGACCACTTTAAATCACGTCAAGGGCAAAATGACGGTCCATCCGGATATTTTTTACGTCCAACAAGGGCAGATAGAAAGGAAAGAGACATAGATGACAGAAGAGGAAAAGAGTTTACTAGAACGGGCTCAAGAGTACGATGCTAGTCAGATTCAGGTACTAGAAGGGCTAGAAGCCGTTCGAAAACGTCCTGGGATGTATATCGGCTCCACCAGTACAGAAGGATTACACCACTTAGTGTGGGAAATCGTGGATAATTCGATCGATGAGGCCTTAGCAGGATTCGCGAAACATATCCATGTGGTGATCGAAGAAGATAACAGCATCACAGTCAGCGATGACGGTCGTGGAATTCCTGTCGATATCCAAGCAAAAACAGGTCGTCCGGCTTTGGAAACCGTTTATACGATTCTACATGCGGGAGGAAAATTTGGCGGCGGCGGCTATAAGGTATCCGGCGGACTTCACGGTGTAGGGGCTTCCGTAGTAAATGCGTTGTCACTAAGTTTAGATGTTCGGGTTTTCAAAAATGGTAAAGTCTATTTCCAAGAATATCGTCGCGGCGCGGTTGTCGATGATCTGAAAGTGATCGGCGAAACTGAGCAACATGGGACGACTGTTCATTTTATTCCAGACCCTGAGATTTTCACCGAGTCAACGGTGTTTAACTTTGATAAATTGGCTACTCGTGTCCGGGAATTAGCTTTCTTGAATCGTGGCTTAAAAATTTCGATTGAAGACAAACGTGAGGAAAAAACGGTTCTGCGTGAGTATCACTATGAAGGCGGGATTAAAAGTTATGTTGAACATTTGAACCACAATAAAGCGGTCATTTTTGATGATCCCGTTTATGTGGAGGGTGAACAGCAAGACATTACCGTAGAAGTAGCGATGCAATATACGGACGGATATCATACCAATATCTTGAGTTTCGCCAATAATATCCATACGTATGAAGGCGGAACCCATGAATTCGGATTTAAAACCGCATTAACTCGGGTAATCAATGATTATGCCCGTAAGCAAAAAATCATGAAAGACAACGATGAAAATCTTTCAGGTGAGGATGTTCGTGAAGGCTTGACAGCTGTTATCTCCATCAAGCATCCGGAACCGCAATTTGAAGGACAAACAAAAACGAAATTAGGAAATTCCGAAGTTCGTACTGTTACAGATCGTCTATTCTCAGAAAATTTCAACAAATTTTTGATGGAAAATCCTTCTGTGGGACGTCGAATTGTTGAAAAAGGGATGCTAGCAGCGAAAGCTCGTTTAGCCGCTAAAAGAGCTCGTGAAGTGACTCGTCGTAAAGGCGCGCTAGAAATCAGCAATCTACCTGGTAAATTAGCCGATTGTTCAAGCAATGATCCTGAACGATGCGAATTGTTTATCGTCGAAGGAGACTCTGCCGGTGGTTCTGCTAAACAAGGACGTAACCGGGAATTCCAAGCGATTTTACCGATACGTGGGAAAATCTTGAATGTGGAAAAAGCTTCAATGGATAAAATCTTAGCCAATGAAGAAATCCGTTCATTGTTTACTGCGATGGGGACTGGTTTTGGGGCTGATTTTGATGTCTCAAAAGCACGCTACCATAAATTAGTTATTATGACCGATGCCGATGTCGATGGTGCTCATATTCGGACATTATTATTAACGCTATTCTATCGTTATATGCGTCCAATTGTGGAAGCTGGCTATGTTTATATTGCACAACCACCATTGTATGGGATCAAGCAAGGGAAAAACATCACTTACGTTCAACCTGGGAAAAAAGCGGAAGAAGAACTAGCTCAAAAAATGTCCGAACTTCCAGCGTCACCAAAACCCAATGTTCAACGTTACAAAGGGCTAGGGGAAATGGATGATCATCAGTTATGGGAAACAACGATGGACCCAGAAAATCGCTTGATGCTACGAGTCAGTGTGGAAGATGCGATCGAAGCCGATCAAGTATTTGAAATGTTGATGGGGGATCGTGTAGAACCACGCCGAGCATTTATCGAAGAAAATGCCCATTACGTTAAAAACTTAGATATTTAGTGAGGCTATCGGCTTCTCCTACACGTTTACGTGTTTAGAGAAACGAGATAAGTGATGAGAACAAGCTTCATTTTTCGATTTAAGAAAAATGAATACCTTAATACGAGCTAGGATGTCAGTTCCGCTTTTTCCAGTGTATACCGAGGAGAAGTAAGCAGGGATTTAAAACAAACTAGGAAATCCCACTTTAGCGGAATGATATACGTGGTGAGAACAAGCTTCATTTTTCGATTTAAGAAAAATGAATACCTTAATACGAGCTAGGAGGATCAATTTGGAAGATCGAAGAGAGAACATACATGACGTCAATCTAACCAGTGAAATGCGTGAATCTTTCATTGATTATGCAATGAGCGTTATCGTAGCACGGGCGCTTCCCGATGTCCGGGACGGGCTGAAACCTGTTCACCGTCGGATACTGTATGGGATGAATGAATTAGGTGTAACACCAGATAAAGCACATAAGAAATCAGCGCGGATCGTCGGGGATGTTATGGGTAAATACCATCCCCACGGTGACAGTGCGATTTATGAATCAATGGTCCGGATGGCCCAAAGCTTCAGCTACCGTAATATGTTAGTGGATGGACACGGAAACTTTGGTTCTGTCGATGGTGACGGAGCAGCGGCGATGCGTTATACCGAAGCACGTCTAAGCAAGATTGCTATGGAAATGCTACGAGATATCAATAAAGATACCGTTGATTTCCAAGGCAACTATGATGATAGTGAGCAAGAACCGGAAGTTTTACCAGCTCGTTTTCCTAACTTATTAGTGAATGGGGCAACGGGGATCGCAGTCGGAATGGCAACCAATATCCCACCTCATAACTTGCGAGAAGTATCAGCTGGAATCGAATTGTTGATGGAAAATCCTGACGCAACAACTCAGGAGTTGATGGAAGTCATTCCTGGACCAGATTTTCCAACAGGCGGCTTAGTGATGGGGAAATCCGGTATTCGCCGGGCTTATGAAACAGGTAAGGGCTCGATCACTGTACGGGCGAAAGTTGAGATTGAGGAACAAAAAAATGGCAAGGAACGGATACTCGTTTCGGAATTGCCATATATGGTCAATAAAGCGAAATTGATCGAACGTATTTCGGAATTACACCGAGACAAACGGATTGAAGGAATCACAGATTTACGGGATGAAACGTCACGTGAAGGTATGCGGATTGTGATCGAAGTTCGTCGAGATATGAGTGCGTCTGTCATCTTGAACAATTTATACAAGCTGACTTCACTGCAAACCTCTTTCAGTTTCAACATGCTAGCAATTGAAAAAGGCGTTCCACGGATTTTAAATTTAAAACAAATCTTGGAAAACTACATCGAACATCAAAAAATCGTCATTACTCGTCGGACGATCTTTGATAAGAAAAAAGCGGAAGCACGGGCACATATTCTAGAAGGGTTACGAATTGCGTTAGACCATATTGATGAAATTATTGCGACGATTCGTAGTTCAGCTTCAGACGATATTGCTAAGGCTACTTTGATTGAACGGTTTGAATTATCGGATCGACAAGCCCAAGCAATCTTGGATATGCGTTTACGCCGTTTAACAGGCTTAGAACGCGAGAAAATCGAAAATGAATACCAAGAGCTATTAAAGACGATTAACGACTTAGATGACATTTTAGCGCGTCCTGAGCGTGTAGTGGAAATCATCCGCACAGAATTAGCGGAAGTGGCTACTAAGTTTGGCGATAATCGCCGTACAGAATTACTCGTCGGCGAAGTCTTGAGCTTGGAAGATGAAGACTTGATCGAAGAGGAAGACGTTGTTATCACGTTGACTAACAATGGCTATATCAAACGTCTTGCTTCAAGCGAGTTCCGTGCACAACGTCGTGGTGGCCGCGGTGTCCAAGGAATGGGCATTCATGATGATGATTTTGTGAAAACGCTGATCTCTTGTTCTACCCATGACACACTCCTGTTCTTTACTAACAGTGGTCGCGTATACCGGGCGAAGGGCTATGAAGTTCCAGAATATGGACGGACAGCTAAAGGGATTCCGATCATTAACTTGCTAGGAATCGATTCTAACGAAACAATTCAAGCAGTAATCTCAGTCAATGGGCAGGCCGAAGATGGTCATTTCCTATTCTTCGTAACGAAAAATGGAACGGTAAAACGGACGACTGTGACGGCCTTTTCAAACATTCGAGCCAATGGTTTGATCGCTATCGGTTTGCGTGAAGGCGATGAATTAGTCAACGTCATGTCGACAGAAGGCGATGAAACGATCATTATCGGTACGCACGATGGTTATTCTGCAACGTTTAAAGAACAAGCGGTTCGTGATATGGGCCGCACGGCCAGTGGTGTACGGGGAATTCGTCTACGCGATGAAGACTATGTGATTGGTTCAGCCGTTCTGAAAAAAGACCAAGAAGTCTTAGTAATTACCGAAAAAGGCTATGGAAAACGGACAAAAGCTGCTGAATATCCAATTAAAGGCCGTGGCGGTAAAGGAATCAAGACAGCGAACGTTAAAGAAAAGAATGGTCCGTTAGCTGGTTTAACAACAGTCAATGGCGATGAAGATATTCTTTTAGTGACCAATCGTGGTGTCATTATTCGTTTCAACGTAGATAGTGTTTCACAAACCGGTCGTGCAACCTTAGGTGTCCGTCTGATGAAGATGGAAGAAAATACGAAAGTTGCGACGATGGCAATTGTTGAAAAAGAAGAGGAAGTCGAAGCTTCTGAGAGCCAAGACGTACTTGAAGAAACGCCGAATGATACGGAAGAATAAGAATATTTGAAAGGCTGGGAGAAATCCCAGCCTTTTTTCGTAACTTATAGAAAAGAAACATTTGATTTTTGTAAGACGATTATGTATAATGAATATTTGTGAGTAGTCTATATATTTTTAGATCGCTCTCCTTGCTCTTAAAAAAATTTAAGAGCCTTATAGTCCATAGGGAGGTGAAAATCAATGAGTCAAAACACGAAGTATGAAATCACATACATCATTCGTCCGAACATTGATGAAGAAGCAAAAACTGCTTTAGTAGAACGTTTCGATACAATCTTGAAAGATAATGGCGCTGAAATTATCGATTCAAAAGATTGGGAAAAACGCCGTTTCGCGTACGAAATGAACGGATTCCGTGAAGGTATCTACCATATCGTCAATGCAACTGCACCAACAACAGCTGCTGCAGTTAACGAATTCGATCGTCTTGCAAAAATCAATGACGATATTATTCGTCACATGATTGTTAAGATTGAAGAATAATTGTTTCACGTGAAACAATTGACGAGAAGGGAGCTGGCTTTACTTTGATTAATAATGTTGTACTAGTTGGTCGTTTAACAAAGGATCCTGATTTACGTTATACTGCAAATGGGACAGGTGTTGCAACGTTTACTTTGGCTGTGAATCGTAATTTTACGAATCAAAGCGGAAATCGCGAAGCAGACTTTATCAATTGTGTGATTTGGCGGAAATCGGCTGAAACTTTAGCTAATTATGCGCGCAAAGGAACTCTTTTAGGTGTGACTGGCCGTATCCAAACCAGAAATTATGAAAATCAGCAAGGGCAACGTGTCTATGTGACAGAAGTTGTTGCTGAGAACTTCCAATTATTGGAATCTCGTTCTGCTAATGAACAACGTCAACAGAACCCAAGTTCTAATGATAGTTTCCAAGGCGGAGGGAATAATTTCAACAACAATAGTAATCAATCCTCTCAGTCAGCTAAGAACACTATGCCTGACTTCGATCGAGATTCAGATCCATTTAGTGGGTCCTCAATCGACATTTCAGATGATGATTTACCATTCTAACAATTGAATAGGAGGGAAACGGAATGGCACAACAAAGAAGAGGTCGCAAACGTCGTAAAGTAGACTATATTGCTGCTAATCATATCGAATACATCGATTACAAAAATATCGAATTATTAAAACGTTTCATTAGCGAACGTGGTAAAATTTTACCTCGTCGTGTAACTGGAACAAGTGCTAAAAACCAACGTAAATTAACGATTGCTATCAAACGCGCTCGTATCATGGGGTTATTAGCCTTCGTATCAGAAGAAGCATAATCAAATTATCACAAGAGACTTCAAATTTTTGGAGTCTCTTTTTTTGTTTCACGTGAAACATTCAATAAAGTCGCCTGCTAAAAGAGTTTGTGATAAAATTACACTGTTAGGAGGCCGAAGATGAAAAAGAATCCTCGTTTAAAGTGGTCCTTTTTATTATTCTGTTTACTGTTAATTCAATTAACGGCCATTTTTTTACTGCCCTTCACTGTTTTGACAGCGGCAATTGTTATAATAATCGATCTGTTACTATGGATTTATACCATTGCCTTACGTAATCGGATCGAATTAACCAATCAACAAAAAATCCAGTACGCTTCAAGCAAAGCACAAGAAGCAATGGATTATGTTTCTGTTGATATGCCCGTAGGAATCATTGCTTGGGATGAGTCGCAAAATTTTACTTGGATGAATCCTGCAATCACGGAAAAGGTGCAGCATTTGTCACAAGCAGATCAGCAAGATATGGTAAATGAATTATTGCAGCGAGCGGAAAAAGGCAAAAGTATTTATAAAATAGATGATATTCTCTATCATTTTGAGTTAGATAAGGAAAAACGGGTTGTCTATTTAATTGATATCACGAAGGAATATGCACTAGAAAACAAAGAGAAGCAGCAACAAGCGGTTGTTGGAATCCTGTCAGTCGATAATTATGATGATGTGATTGATCGTCGAGATGATAAAGAAATTTCAAATTTGAATTCATTTATTACAACGATCATTTCTGATTGGATGGATTCCTATCGAATTTTCTACAAACGCGTAAATGCCGAGCGCTTTTTCATTTTTGCACGGTATGATGATTTAGAAAAAATGATCGAAAATAATTTTGATTTATTGGAACATATTCGAGTGTCTGCCGAAAAGCAAGATATGTTGATTACTGTCAGCATGGGAATCAGCTATGGAACAGAGTCGTTGGAAGTAATCGGTGACGAGGCTCAGAATAATTTAGATATCGCTTTGGTTCGCGGCGGCGATCAAGTGGTGGTAAAAAATGCTGCTGAAGACCAAAAGCCAGTCTTCTATGGAGGCAATTCAGCCAGTGCCGCAAAACGGACAAGAGTACGCTCACGGGCGATGTCAACGGCCTTGAAAAACGTATTTAATCAAACGGGCAATGTTTTTGTGATGGGACATCGTTTTCCGGATATGGACGCGATTGGTTCAGCGTTTGGGGTGGCTTGTCTCGCTCGTTACCATGATAAAAAAGTACGTATCGTGATTAATGAAGAGGAAACCATTCCGGATGTGGAACGCTGTTTAGAAGAGATTCATGGGAATGGTGAACTAGAAGAACTATTGATCTCTCCGGATGCTGCTAAAAGATCGCGAAAACCAGGTGATCTGTTAGTGATGGTGGACTATCATCGACCGTCTTTATCGATTGACCAAGATTTGTATGAACAGTTTGAGAATATCGTGATTATTGATCATCATCGTAGAGGAGAAGAGTTTCCTGGGAATTCTTTGCTGACCTATATTGAATCATCGGCCTCGTCAGCTTCTGAACTAGTGACGGAACTGATCCAGTTTGAAAGTAATGAAGGGCAGCGGATGAGTAAGATGGAAGCTACTTTGCTACTTGCTGGGATCACCGTCGATACGAAGAATTTCGCCGTCCGAACGACTGCTCGAACATTTGATGTCGCTAGTTATTTAAAGACTTGTGGAGCGGATGCTTCTTTAGTACAATATTTATTGAGTACCGATATTCAATCCTATTTAGAGATTAGTAAGCTAGTGGGTGAAAGTGAATATGTAAGAGACGATATCGTGGTCGCTACAGGTACAGATAGCCAAGAATATGACAGTGTCACTGCAGCGAAAACGGCTGATACCCTTTTATCGATGGCGGACATCAATGCAGCGTTTGTTATCATTAAGCGAACGGATGGAGTCATCGCTATCAGTGCACGAAGCTCTGGGACGATTAATGTCCAAGTAGTGATGGAAATGTTAGGCGGCGGCGGTCATTTTACCAATGCGGCGACACAGTTATCCGATAGTACGATCGCTCAGGCAAAAGAGCAACTGCTAGAGGCTATTAATAAGCAATTAACGGAGGGGACAGAAGAATGAAAGTAATTTTTTTGCAAGACGTTAAAGGTAAAGGGAAAAAGGGCGATATCAAAGAAGTCCCAACAGGCTATGCACAAAATTATTTATTGAAAAATAACTTGGCGAAGGAAGCAAATAAAAGCAGTATTTCTGAGTTAAGTGGACAGAAGAAAGCTCAAGATAAAAAAGCAGCTGAAGTCTTAGCCGAAGCCAAAGAGCTAGCTGACTTTTTAGCAAAAGAAACAACCGTCGTTGAAATCAAAGCCAAAGGTGGCGAAGACGGCCGTTTATTCGGTTCGATCCCGTCAAAACAAATTGCTGAAGGCTTGAAGAAACAATTTGATTTGAAACTAGATAAACGCAAAATCGAATTGGAAAATCCAATCCGCACGTTAGGCTATACGAAAGTCCCTGTCAAACTTCATCCAGAAGTTGAAGGAATCATTAAGGTCCACGTGGTGGAAGAATAATCCATTAGCTGAGTAAATACTAAAGAGTATGAGTATTCCTGAATTTCAGAGAATCCCTCATACTCTTTGTTGTATTTAGGCGTTAGATTCTGTAAAATAGATGGACGTAGAGGAGCGTAAACAAACATGAGCGAAATGTTACAAGATCGTGTGCCACCCCAAAGCATTGAAGCCGAACAAGCGACTTTAGGCTCTATTTTTTTGGAGACTGATGCTTTGATTACGGCCATGGAGTACATAGTTCCAGAAGATTTTTATCGCCGCGGCCATCAGCTGATTTTTCGCGGAATGATTCAGTTAAATGATCGCAATGAAGCCATTGATGTGATCACGGTCAAAGAATTATTGGAACAACAGAATCAATTAGAAGATGCCGGCGGATTAAGTTACCTATCCGAATTGGCTTTAAGTGTTCCCACCGCGGCTAATGTCGGTTACTACGCGAAGATCGTGGAAGAGAAGTCACTGTTACGAAATCTGATTCAAACAGCTACGAACATCGTAACAGAAGGTTTCGAGCAAGGAGACGACGTTCAGACGATCTTAGACACTGCTGAGCGTAATATTATGGAAGTCTCCGAGAGACGCAATAAGAGCGGTTTTTTGACCATCAGTGAGGTCTTGAATACGGCGATCGAAAATATCGATCAATTAGCCCGCAACGATGAGGAAATCACCGGGTTACCGACCGGTTATGCGGCACTTGATAAAATGACCGCAGGACTGCAATCGGAAGAATTGATCATCCTAGCAGCTCGTCCAGCCGTAGGTAAGACGGCGTTTGCGTTAAATATTGCGCAAAATGTTGGGACTAAAACCGATAAATCCGTGGCGATCTTCAGTTTGGAAATGGGAGCGGAATCCCTTGTTAACCGGATGCTTTGCGCGGAAGGATCGATCGAGGCGAGTCATTTGCGAACCGGCCAACTTTCAGAAGAAGAATGGCAAAACTTGATCGTTGCGATGGGGAGCTTGTCGCGAGCCAATATTTTTATTGATGACACACCGGGGATCAAGATTTCTGAAATTCGAGCAAAATGTCATAAACTAGCGAAAGAAAAGGGCAATCTAGGATTGATCCTGATCGACTATCTACAACTAATTGAAGGAACCGGTCGCGAAAACCGACAACAAGAGGTTTCGGAGATTTCACGTCAGTTAAAAAAATTAGCAAAAGAATTAAAAGTACCGATCATTGCGTTGTCACAGCTTTCTCGTGGCGTAGAGCAACGTCAGGACAAACGTCCAGTTCTAAGTGACATTCGAGAATCAGGGTCAATTGAACAAGATGCTGACATCGTAGCCTTTTTATATCGTGATGATTATTACGAGCGTGAAGGTGAAGAAGAGGAAGATTCAGTTGCTAATCGAAATGTCATCGAAGTGATCATTGAGAAAAACCGGAGCGGTGCACGAGGAACGGTAGAATTACTCTTTATTAAGGAATACAATAAATTCTCGTCACTGTCACCAAGAGCAGAATTTTAATGTTAGACTTTTGTTATAAATGAAAAGCATTCTCCGTTAGTAGAAACTGGCGGAGTTTTTTTATCTTTACAGGAGTATAAGAGGTTAGCCTGATTGCTCAGCTGACTCCTAATTAGGGAATCATTTTTCCAAAAACAAAAAATGATTCTGATTATCGTTACGCCTACCTTTTTTCTAATCTCAATAAAGCGAGCAGAAAAACTGGTAAAAAGCTGAGCGAGCTCGTGTAGGCTTTCTCTTATCTTGAGTTAACCAGATTTTTTCTTAGTTTCAAAAATAATGTTCGTGATTTAGCCGTTTTTTAGAATCATTCAATTTTAATATTCGAATTTTCATTGAAAGATTGCGCTATTCTTGTTACAATGGTTCAGGATTAAATAAAATAAAATGAGGTGTTCAGATGTCATCTGTAGTAGTTGTAGGGACGCAGTGGGGCGATGAAGGAAAAGGAAAGATCACGGATTTTTTAAGTGAGAATGCGGAAGTCATTGCTCGTTATCAAGGTGGAGACAATGCAGGTCATACAATCAAATTTGACAATGAAACATATAAATTACACTTGATTCCGTCTGGTATTTTCTATGCGGATAAAACCAGTGTCATTGGAAATGGTGTAGTCGTCAATCCGAAATCATTAGTGACAGAATTAGCTTATTTACATGAACGCGGGATCAAAACAGATAATTTACGCATTTCTGACCGTGCCCATGTTATTTTGCCATATCATATTAAATTGGATCAATTACAAGAAGATGCCAAAGGCGAAAACAAGATCGGTACAACGATCAAAGGGATCGGACCAGCTTATATGGATAAAGCCGCGCGCGTTGGTATTCGGATCGCGGACTTGCTAGACAGAGAAATTTTTGAAGAGCGTTTGAAGATCAACTTAGAGGAAAAGAATCGTCAATTCGTCAAGATGTTTGAGGATGAAGCGATGAACTTCGATGATATCTTTGAAGAATATTATGACTACGGTCAACAGATCAAGCAATATGTGACGGATACTTCCGTGATCTTGAATGATGCACTGGACCAAGGCAAACGTGTCCTTTTTGAAGGGGCGCAAGGAGTTATGTTGGATATCGATCAAGGAACGTATCCTTTCGTGACATCTTCTAACCCGGTAGCCGGTGGAGTAACGATCGGTAGCGGCGTTGGACCAGCGAAGATCAATAAAGTGGTAGGCGTATGTAAAGCCTATACCTCACGAGTCGGTGACGGACCATTCCCAACAGAATTAAATGACGAAGTTGGAAATCAAATTCGTGAAGTTGGTCGTGAATACGGAACGACGACTGGACGTCCACGTCGGGTTGGCTGGTTTGATACGGTCGTGATGCGTCACTCTAAACGCGTTTCAGGGATCACGAACCTATCGTTGAATTCGATTGATGTCTTAAGCGGACTTGAAACCGTTAAAATTTGTACCGCTTATGAATTAGATGGTGAATTGATCTATCATTACCCAGCGAGCTTGAAGGAATTGAATCGCTGCAAACCAGTTTATGAAGAATTACCTGGCTGGAGTGAAGATATTACTGGTTGTCGTACGTTAGCGGACTTGCCGGAAAACGCTCGGAACTATGTGCGTCGGGTTTCTGAACTGGTTGGTGTTCGGATCTCAACCTTCTCAGTAGGGCCAGATCGGACACAAACGAATATTCTTGAGAGTGTCTGGGCACAAATCTAACATATTGTGAGACAAGCAACCGAATATCTAGTAAAATAGATTTACTATTATAAGCGGGTATTTGGAGGATTTTAAAAATGTATCAGATTCTGACGGATTCATGTTGTGACCTGCCATATACATTATTAGAAGAAATCAAGGTTGATTTTATTTCGATGTATGTGGAAGTTAATGGGACAGAGATGGCCGATGATTTAGGTCGTAATTTTAAGATTGACGAGTTCTATCAAAAGATCAAAGATGGCGCGATGCCGACGACTTCACAAGTCAATGTAGGGCGCTATGTTGAATTTTTCCGTAGCTACGCGGAGAAGAGTATTCCTGTTTTATATATTTGCTTCTCGTCTGGTTTAAGCGGCTCTTACCAAAGCGCGATGCAGGCAGTCGAAATATTGAAAGAGGATTTACCTGAGGCGGAAGTCTTGGTAGTGGATTCTTTGGCAGCCAGCGGCGGCGAAGGACTAATGGTCTATGAAGCGGCTCAAAAACAACAAGCAGGCATGTCGCTGCAAGAGTTGTATGAATGGCTGGAAGAGAATAAATTGACGTATCATCATTGGGTGACTGTGGATGATTTGCATCATTTACAACGAGGCGGGCGTATTTCTAAAACCAGCGCTGCGATTGGTGGTTTAATGAATATTAAGCCGATCATCACCGTTGATGTGGAAGGCAAGCTGCAAAATGTCGAAAAAATCCGAGGCCGCAAAAAGGCGTTGCAATTAGTCGCTGATAAAATCAGTGAAGCAACGACGGATCCAGCGAACCAAACGATTTTTATTACGACTAGCGCCGACCAAGTTGGGGCAGAAGAGGTTAAACGTCATCTAGAAGAGAGTATCCAACCAAAAGAGGTTCGGATCTTTCCGTTAGGGACCACGATTTCTAGTCACACTGGACTTGGTTGTATTGCCGTCTTTACTCGTGGTGAAAAACGCAACTAATAATAAAAAAACGAAGAAATTCCGTTAACGGATTTTTTCGTTTTTTTTATTGATGTCGTTTGTGCTGAATTCACGGATCAATTCAATTAATTGTGCGCGAATAGTAGAATCTAAAATTTGTTCTCGTTGAACCAGTGAGATCATAAAAGTAGGCTGTGGGCTATCGGTGATAGGGATCGTCACTAACTTATCCTCAGGCGAGATTGCCAGCTCCGCTAAAAAGCCAATTCCGATTTGTTCCCTGATCATGCCTTTTAAAATATTTAAATTGCTATTTTGATAAATAATTTGTGGTTCAAAATGCGCCTGCTGGGCCATTTTTTTAAAAGCGGTAGGGTGGACATAGTGTTCATTCAGTAGAACAAAGTGTTCATCTTTAAGTTCAGCAAAGGCGACTTCTTTGCGGGCTGCCAAAGGGTGCTGCGGGCTGACCACAATCATAAATTTCTTCTCGACCAGCAGTTCACTGGTTAATTCATCATCACGAATTGGCTGAGTAGAGCCTAAAAGGGCCAAATCGATCTTGCCGCGGCGTAAAAGACCGTAGAGATCACGGGAACCACCATCGACTAAATGGATGTGGCTCATCAAATTATTTTTAAAAAGGTAGGAGGACAATTTTGGAAAATAGAAATTACCAATGATCGGTGGCAGACCAAAATCCAAGGTTTCTTCCTTCAAGCGATCAATTTCGGTTACGGCGATCGTCAATTCTTTCAAGATATTTGAAATATGGCGAGAAAGAACTAAACCAGATTGAGTAATAATCAATTGTTTATGAGATTGGTCACGATAAACGAGTTCAGTTCCCAGCTCATCTTCCAGCCGTTTCACGGCGTAGGTAATCGTGGGCTGACTTACTTGAAAGGCTTTTGCGACTTTCGTAAAATTTTTCTCACGAACTAAGCGTTGGAAGTATTCTAAGTCTTTAAAATTCATAATAATCTCCTTTTGTGAAATCAGATTATCATATAAATAAAATTTATTACAATCATTTGTTTTGACTATAGCCGGCAAAGGCGCGTATTCTCCTAAGTGTAATCAATAAGGAGGAAGACAAAATGAGAGGAATCGAAATTTTAAACAATCCATTTTTAAATAAAGGTACTGCGTTCACGAAAGAAGAACGGAAACAATACGGTTTAACCGGCATGTTGCCAGCAAAAGTTCAAACACTCGAACAACAAGCCGTCCAAACCTACGGTCAATATTTAAGCAAGACGACGGATTTAGAAAAACGTCTCTTCTTGATGGAAATCTTTAACACCAACCGTACACTGTTTTACAAATTAATGGGCCAACACGTCGTTGAATTTATGCCAGTCGTTTATGATCCAACAGTGGCTGATTCAATCGAACAATACAATGAATTATTCGTTGAACCACAAGATGCGGCTTTTCTTTCTGTTGATGATCCTGAAAGTATCAAAGACAGCTTGAAAAATGCAGCCGCAGGTCGTGATATTCGTTTAATTGTTGTAACTGATGCGGAAGGAATTTTAGGCATCGGCGATTGGGGCGTGAACGGTGTCGATATCGCCATCGGTAAATTGATGGTTTACACGGCTGCTGCCGGAATCAATCCCGCCCAAGTATTACCGGTATCTATCGATGCAGGGACAAACAATCAAGAATTATTGAATGATCCATTGTATCTAGGTAATCAACATGAGCGTATCTACGGAGACAAATATTATGCCATGATTGATCAATTCGTCGAAGCAGTAGAAGATTTATTTCCTGAAGTGTTACTACACTGGGAAGACTTCGGTCGTTCAAATGCTGCAAAAATTTTAGAAAAATACCAAGATAGAATCACAACGTTTAATGATGATATTCAAGGGACTGGGATCGTTGTTTTAGCCGGTGTTCTAGGCGCATTGAATATTTCCCAAGAAGATTTGACGAAACAAACAGTCATGACCTTTGGTGCCGGAACAGCCGGTGTCGGAATCGCTAATCAATTATTGGATGAAATGAAACGTCAAGGCTTATCAGAAGCAGAAGCGCGGAAACATTTCTACATGGTGGACAAACAAGGGGTCTTGTTTGAAGACACAGAAGAATTGACACCTGGCCAAAAAGATTTTGTCCGTCAACGCAGTGAGTTTTCAAATGCAGATGAATTAACGAATCTAGCTGCCGCAGTCAAAGCGATCCACCCAACGATCATTATTGGGACTTCCACTCAACCAGGCGCCTTTACTGAAGAAATTGTGAAAGAGTTAGCGGCAAATACAGAACGTCCAATTATTTTCCCATTGTCTAACCCAACAAAATTGGCTGAAGCAACAGCGGAAGACCTAATCAAATGGACAGACGGCAAAGCGTTGATCGGAACGGGGATTCCGGCGGCTGACGTAGAATACAAAGGTGTGACTTATCAAATTGGTCAAGCCAATAATGCCTTGATGTATCCAGGCCTAGGTTTAGGGATCATTGCTTCAACGGCTACTCGTGTAACAGGCGAAACCTTGTCACAAGCCAGCCATGCGCTAGGCGGAATCGTTGATACAAGCAAACCAGGAGCCGCTGTCTTGCCACCTGTATCAAAACTAACCGAATTCTCTCAAACAATCGCTGAAGTCGTAGCAAAAAGCGTTGTGGATCAAAAATTAAATAAAGAAGAAATCAAAGACATCAAGCAAGCGGTAGAAGAGATGAAATGGTATCCAGAATACCAAGTGCTTGATGCTGAATAATTGAATAAATAGGGGGAAAAAAAGATGATTTTCTTTCAATCGATCCAAAGTGTCCTGAGTATCATCATTATGATCGCTTTAGGCTACATCTTAAAAGGTCAAGGTTGGTTTGATGAAAGTTTTGGTAAAAGTATTTCGTCATTAATTACACGTGTCGCTTTGCCAGCTTCCATCTTTGTCTCAGTTTTAAAGAATTTAACAAAGGAAAGCTTGTTCCAACTATCGGGTAGTTTGATCTACCCGGTTGGAGCGGTGATTATTTCTTATATTTTGGCATATGCTTTAGTCAAAATTTTGAAGATCCAACCAGGACGTCGCGGGATTTTCATGAATGCAGTCGTGAACGCCAATACGATCTTCATCGGTTTGCCTTTGAATATCGCCTTATTCGGTGAAAAATCACTGCCTTATTTCTTGGTTTATTATGTGACTAACACCGTTTCAACTTGGGCTTTTGGGGTCTTCTTGATCTCAAACGATGACCCAACGAAAGTGAAAGGCGAAAATAAAGCGAAGTTAAATTGGAAAAAATTATTGCCACCACCATTATTAGGATTCATCGTTGCGATCCTCTTCTTATTGATCGGGATTCCTGTCCCAGGATTTATCAATGCGACTTTAGGCTATGTTGGTAGTATCGTTACGCCGCTGTCCTTGCTTTACATTGGGATCGTCTTACATGATGCCGGATTGAAGAGTATTCGTTTCGATCGCGATACGGTCGTTGCTTTATTAGGTCGGTTCGTCTTAGCACCTGCTGTTTTGATTGCCTTGATTACGATCGGTAGCAAAACCTTCGGCACAGATTTGGCTCCTTTGTTGAAACAAACCTTAATTGTTCAATCAGCAACACCAATGTTGGCCGTCTTACCAATCTTAGCCAACGAAGCTCATGGTGATGTTAAGTACGCAACGAACTTGGTAACGACAAGTACGATTCTATTCGTGGTCGTTGTGCCAATCTTGATGCAGCTTGTACAATTTATTTAATCGCTTCCCCCACTCTTTATTGAGTGTTGCAATACTAAAAACCCTTGCGAAAAATTTTTCGCAAGGGTTTTTGCTTTACGCTAATTGCTTCATTTGTTTTTGAACTTCTGGATTCTCCAAGAATTCATCATAAGTTGTTTCTGCACGATCCACCACGCCATTTTCTGAAACGGCGATGATGCGATTGGCGATGGTTTGAATGAACTGATGGTCATGAGAGGCAAATAAAAGCGAACCTTTATAAGCGATCAAGCCATCATTTAATGCGGAGATCGATTCTAAGTCTAAGTGATTGGTTGGATCATCCAGCACTAAGACGTTTGATTTAGACAGCATCAATTTCGATAGCATACAACGAACTTTTTCGCCACCGGATAAGACATTGACGGGTTTCATGACTTCGTCACCTGAGAATAGCATCCGTCCTAAGAAACTACGCAAGAAGGTGTTGTCGTCTTCTTCTTTACTAGCGTATTGACGCAGCCAATCAAGGATCGGCATGGAGCTGTCAAATTCTTTCGTCGTATCTTTTGGCAAATAAGCTTGAGTGGTGGTGACGCCCCAACGAATACTACCGCTGTCAGGCTGTAAATCGCCCATAATAACTTTAAACAAGGTTGTGGTGATCAAGTCATTTTCAGCAACGAAGGCGACTTTATCGTCACGGTTCAAGGTGAAGGAGATATTGTCTAAGATTTTTTTGCCATCGATCGTTACGCTGACATTGTCAACTTGCAGTAAATCATTACCGATTTCTCGTTCCGGTTTAAATTGAACGAAGGGATAACGGCGAGAAGAAGGCTGGATGTCATCAAGGGTGATCTTATCCAACATTTTCTTTCTTGAAGTCGCTTGTTTGGATTTGGACGCGTTGGCACTAAAACGCGCGATAAAGTCTTGCAGTTCTTTGATTTGTTCTTCTTTTTTCGCGTTTTGTTGTGATTGTAATTTGGTTGCTAACTGGCTTGATTCTAACCAAAAGTCATAGTTACCAACGTACAATTTGATTTTACCGAAGTCTAGGTCAGCCATGTGGGTACACACTTTGTTTAAGAAGTGGCGGTCATGGGAAACGACGATGACGGTATTATCAAAATTGATTAAGAATTCTTCTAGCCAATTGATTGATTGGATGTCTAATCCATTAGTTGGTTCGTCTAGTAATAGTACATCAGGCTTGCCGAAAAGTGATTGCGCTAAAAGCACTTTGATTTTTTGTCCGGCCGTCAATTCGCTCATTTTTTGTTGATGCAGATCTTCAGGGATGTTTAATCCTTGCAGTAAAACGGCTGCTTCCGGTTCCGCTTCCCAGCCATCTAGTTCGGCGAATTCGCCTTCTAATTCAGCTGCGCGAATGCCGTCTTCATCAGAAAAATCTTCCTTCATATAGACAGCGTCTTTTTCCTGCATCACTTGATACAAGCGTTCGTGCCCCATAATAACCGTTTCAAGTACGGTATATTCTTCAAAGTCAAAATGATTTTGTTTTAAAACAGCCATCCGCTCATTGGGTCCTAAGGTAATAGAACCGGTGGAAGGCTGGATATCACCTGCTAAAATTTTAAGGAAGGTCGATTTACCGGCGCCGTTAGCACCGATCAACCCGTAACAATTGCCGGGAGTGAATTTAATATTTACGTCATCAAATAATTTACGATCAGGGAATTGTAAACTAACGTCACTTACTGTAATCAATGAATTTCCTCGCTTTATCAGTATTGGCTCAAGGCCTCTTTGCATTATATCGGGGAACATCTGAAGTTTCAAGTCAACCGTTAAGAATTTACTTGCGATTTAAAATAAGCTAAACTTAAGTCTCGAAGGGATGTGTCAGTATGATCGGGATAATTATCGCGACCCACGACCATTTAGCGGATAGTCTGTTAAAGACGGCGGAAGCCATTTTGGGTGAGCAAAGCTGTGTCGAAACAATAAATATCGAGCCGGGGGCTACCGGACTCCAAGAAAAAATAACGGATTTGGCCAATGATGTATTGATGAAGACAGACGAGCTTGTTTGGCTCGTGGACATTTTTGGTGGAACGCCTTTTCGCTATGCCAGTTATTGTGTGATGAACGATGATCGGCAAGCGTTAGTAACAGGGGCGAATTTGCCGATGGTGCTGCAAGCATTGGTCAATCGTGAGTTAACAGCTGACGAGCTGACGGAACAGTTGGAAAAAGAAACCAAAATGACCATCAGAAGAATGTAAAAAAAGTTGTGCCATTGGCACAACTTTTTTTTAATTCTTGAAAGAAAGTATAAAATTTTCACAGGAATAAATCGCTTTACAGCAGGTCTAGCCATGTCCGGCTTCGCGAAAGCCTTTCTTATGAATCAGCGTAGCTTGTCACGCTCTTTGATTATTTCAAGAGTTCACGCAAGGTTGGCATGTCGTGGACTTGATATTTTTCTTTGAAGGCCTTGATTTGTTCGGCTGAGAATTTTTCAGGCTCTAATTCCAACGCTTCGACTGGCAAAGGCCGTTCGTCTTTGATCTTGATATCGATCACGACTGGACGTTTGCTTTCCTTCGCTGCGGTAAACGCAGGTTCAAGTTGGCTGTATTCAGTGATGGTAAACCCATCAGCTCCCAGGGCTTCACCAACTTTACCGAAGTCCGCACCTTCTAGGAAAACGCCGAATTTTTGTTGTTCGGTATCTTCTTGTTCCGCTTCGATGAAACCAAAAGCATTGTTAGAAAAGACCACGTTGATGATTGGTAAATTGTATTTTACTTGGGTGATGATGTCTTGCATTTGCATAGCAAAGCCACCGTCACCACTGAAGGTAAAGACTTGTTTGTCTGGATAAGTCAATTGCGCAGCAATCCCGCCTGGTACGCCATTACCCATGGTTGCGAACCAACCTGAAGTGGTAAATTGTTGTTCGCCATTCATTTCTAAATGACGGATTGAATTGACCGTTACATTACCGACATCACTAACGTAGACAGCGTCTTTTTCGGCGATGCGGTTGATTTCTTTAAAGACCGGTTCTGCTCTTAACGGAGTAGAGTCATCGTTATAGAAGCTCTTGCGCCAAGCATGCCAGTTCTGAATGTTCTCTTGGTTGGCTTTCAACCAAGCATCTGCTGGACGTGCTTCACCCAGTTCCACCCAACGACGTAATGCAGTCGCTCCGTCACCTAAAACAGATTGGTCAACATTGTGGCGACGACCAAATTTTGTCGCATCGATATCAACTTGAATGAATTTTGCTTCCGGATTAAAGAAGTAACGGCCAAAGGGGAAGTCACTGCCGACAAAGACAATCAAATCCGCGTCAGCTAACGCTTCATTGGCTGGCTTGGTTGCGACACGGGCGGCAAAACCTAAGAAATTTTCATAGAGATCAGGAATGATCCCTTTGGCAAGTACGGCTGCTGCAACGGGCATTGAGAAATGCTCAGCGAAAGCTTTCACTGCATCAAAACCACCACGGACACCTTGACCAACGTAAAGCACCGGTTTCTTCGCTGCTTCAATTAAAGGAAGCGCGGCTTTAAGATCTTCTTCATCAGGCATGATAACGCCAGTTTTATGATTTTTCGCGGTTGCGATCTCGACTTCTTCGATCTCTTCAAAACCAAGGTCAACGGGAATCGTTACGACTGCGACACCTTTTTGTTGATAAGCCGCTTTAATAGCTTCATCAATGACATGAGGCAGACTTTCGGGAGTCATAACGGTCCGATTGTAGACACTGACATCCGCGAACATTGGATTTTCGTTTAATTCTTGGAAAGAGTTGTAGTTCATGGCAGTTGTAGCAACTTGACCTAATAACGCCAAAACAGGAACATTGTCCATTTGCGCGTCATAAAGTCCGTTGATTAAGTGGCTGGCACCAGGACCAGCAGAACCGAAGACGGCACCGACTTTACCAGTTAGTTTTGCATCTGCTGCTGCGGCTAAAGCGCCGGCTTCTTCGTGGCGTACTTGAATATATTTTACGGATTCGCGTTCGTGATATAGCGCATCCATTGTTGAATTGAATGAGCCACCGGGAATTCCATAAATATGATCGATTCCCCAAGCTTCAAAAACATTCACCATTGCAACGCCTGCATTAATTTTTGACATCTTCTTCACTCACTTTCTTTTTGTAAGCTTCCTACCTTGAAAGTATACCGCGTCTAAAAAAAACCGGCAAAGAAAGTGTCTTTTGAAAGTATACGGGCATGCCTAAAACATGATATTATTATGACAAATATTAAAATTAGCGATAACTACTGACACAATTCTTTGGATCTGCGTTACTTTTACGAAGTCAGTTACATAAATAAAAATTTTATGGGAGGTTTCTATGACGGAATGGCTACTAAGCCTTGCTGCCTGGCAGCAAGCTTTAGTTGGAACAATATTTACTTGGGGGATGACTGCCTTAGGTGCGGCAATGGTTTTCTTCTTCAAAAATATCAATCGCAATGTATTGAATCTCATGTTAGGCTTTGCTTCGGGGGTCATGATCGCCGCCAGCTTTTGGTCCTTATTAGATCCAGCGATCGCTGCGGCGGAGGAAAATGGTTCGATTCCGTGGCTAGTTGTCAGTATCGGTTTTGGCTTAGGCGGTGTGTTCCTTTATATCGCCGATAAGCTGATTCCCCATATGCACTTTGGCCCAAATAAAGAACGGGAAGGCTTACCCAGTCATTTAAAACGGACAATTTTATTAGTCTTTTCCATCACACTACATAATATACCTGAAGGGTTAGCGGTAGGGGTCGCTTTCGGTGCAGCTAGTGAAGCTGCCAATCCCACTGTTGCAGTCTTAGCAGCAATCTCGGTCTCACTGGGAATCGGTATCCAAAACTTTCCAGAAGGTGCGGCCGTTTCGATCCCCCTAAGACAAGAGGGATTGAGTCGGACAAAATCCTTCGTGTATGGTCAAGCATCGGGAATCGTTGAGCCTATTGCGGCCGTTATCGGAGCTTTGCTGGTTACTAGTGTTCAGCCGATCTTGCCTTATGCGCTGTCGTTTGCTGCAGGAGCGATGATCTATGTCGTCGTGGAAGAATTAATTCCAGAGGCTCAGGCGACGACAGACAGCAAGCATCATTTTGGCGTTTTTGGCGCGATGTTGGGTTTTATTATTATGATGATTTTAGACGTGGCACTAGGGTAGTGAAAAAATAAAAAGAGGACTTTTCGTTGCTAGAAAAGTCCTCTTTTTTAGATCAAATTTTATTAGTAGGTTCTGCGATCCCGACGTTTAGTCAACCAGTTGACTAGGAAATACGCGATCGCCAACGGAATCGCGATTCTAAAGAATAAACCGATCAAGCTGGAAATAACTGGAACAACAATACTCAAAATCAAACTAGCAACTAGGAAAAAGCCGATAACAGCTAAAATACGCACAACCATATGATATTCTTTCATCATTTTTAATTCCTTCTTTCCATTTGTTTTATCATAAACCTAGTGTAGCAAAAAAAAATTTGACTTTCGTCCAACTTAAGACGTATTTATGGCTAAACTTTTACTTGTTGTATTCTTTCAATTAATGAGAGCTAGCTGATAACTAGCTGGATATGATGGCGTTATTCTTGATATTTTGGTCGATTTTTTGTTTAATAGAAACGATAACGAAAAACTTATTTTTTGTTAGTAATAAATGCAGCGAGTTAGGGGTTAGAAAAAATGCCAAAATCACGAATTGAAGCTTTTACCGATGCAGTCATTGCAATTATTATGACGCTGCTAGTGTTAGAATTACATGAACCGAATTCACCTAATTGGTCCGCTTTCTTGAATATGGAGCATAAATTCATCGTTTATTTGATTAGTTTTGTTAGTCTGGCGATTTATTGGAACAATCATCATCATCTTTTTCAGTTGGTGCGAAAGGTCGATGGTTGGGTACTGTGGGCGAATAATTTTTTGATTTTAATGATGACGTTGTTTCCTTATGTGACCGCTTGGGTCGGGGATTATCCATTTGATTGGGCACCTCAAGCGTTGTATGGAATGATTACTTTGGGAACGGATATCGCCTATTATTTATTAGTGCGGGCGCTGGTACGAGCGAATGGTGAAGATTCAAAGATCGGCCAGTTGTTCAAGCATTATCCTAAATCGTATTTATCGATTGGATTAGCCCTCTTAGCGTTAATTTTAGGAAAATTGATCGCGCCGATCATGGTCTTGATCGTGAATGTACTGATCCTATTAATGTGGTTCATCCCAGAAAAAGCTATCGAAAAAATCCTGTAGTCTGCACAAGTTGCAGACTTTTTTTGCGAGTTTTTCTTCCTGCTTTGCCAGTTTTTCTAATTATGCTTTAGCATAATTAGAAAAATGGTATGTCATCGAAAACGAAAGATAAATTCTGAAAGTAATTTATCTACTTTTAACGAGTGATGGCCAGCAGGTTAGAAAAATCGTATGCGAAATGAGAATGGAATCAATTTTTTGTTTTGAAAAAATTGACTCCCTGAAGTGAATTAGTGTCAGTTATGCTTTTTGCAGGACTTGTAGTTTGAGAACTAAAATTGATGATTTTACTATTAAGAGTAGGGCTGTTTAGCATGATGATATGCCGACGAAGATGGGAATCAATTTTCTCAAAAATTGATTCTTCTTTTTAAACGGAGTCGGCTGCGAGTTTTTCTTTAGGCTTTAACTGAATTTGCTGTCCGTTATGTTTTCCTTTAGATCTGCCGCTAAAAAAGCTACATTAACGTTTAATTGTGTGATAGAGTTTAAGCAAAGGTTTTTGATGGAGGGTATTTATGTTAGAAGCAATCATTTTTGATATGGACGGCGTGTTAGTTGATTCAGAGTACACTTATTTCCAAAGTAAATCAGCGATTTTAGCTGAAGCGGGGCATCCAGTTGAGGAGAGTTACCATTTTCAATTTATGGGCACTACGAGCGAATATATGTGGGCGCAAATGAAGCAGGCGTTCGATTTGCCGTTGTCGGTACCAGAATATGTGGCTGAAATGACCGCTCGGCGTAGGGCAATGATTGAGCGTGATGGCGTTCGGGTGATTCCTCATGTCCAAAGTTTTGTCAAAAGACTGCATGAGTCTGGCTTAAAGCTAGCAGTAGCTTCTTCGTCTTCATTAGCGGAGATTAAGGAGAATTTGCTAGAAATCGGTTTAGCGGATTATTTTTCAGAAGTGGTCAGTACCGAGGAGGTCAAACACTCAAAACCAGCTCCTGATGTTTATTTAGCAGCGGCGGAGCGAATCGCGGTTGATCCTAAAAACTGTCTGGGAATCGAGGATACAAAAAACGGTACAGGCGCGGTGCGCAATGCGGGAATGGTTTGTGTGGGCTTCGCCAATCCAGCGTTTCCTAAACAAGATCTAGCTTTTGCGGATGTTGTTGTAACGTCATTTGTTGATTTGGATCAGCCAAAATTAAACGAGATTTATCAGAAGGTGCGTGAAATAGATGCTTAAAGCAGCAATTACAAGTAAAGTTTTTTTAATTGAAGGTGGCTGTAATGCCTGCGGATTGCAAAATACGGAGTCTTTGACAATTCATTTCGAAGATCGTCGGTCTGCAATGTTAGATCATTTTGATGTTCCCTCGCTTGTTCAAGTATTGGCTCAGAAAAATGGTTGGCGAGAGACCGCTGTTCCAGTTGGGATCGGGGAAGAAGAGCTTGTTTTTCAAAAAGGAACGGCTGTGGTCAAGCCACAATATTTAGGTGATCAAATGGTTTATCAAGCTGGGACTCAGCGAATTCAAACAAAGCAGCGATTTGAAGATGACGAAGAATTGTTTGATCAAGTCAATCAGATTTTAGTTCAGCTTTTTAAAATAGAACCTTATGAAATTAAACTAGCAGCAGAGTAAATCCTAGAAAATCTAGGATTTTTTTATTTTATTTTCATTTTGAGGAGTCACTTCTTTGTTATGATTAAGGAATAAACGAACGGGGAGAAACAATGAAACGAAGACTATTGATCGGACTGGGAATGTTTTTTTTGACAGGCTGTTCCGGAGTAAAAGAGCCAGCCGCAATCACCGTGACTTCCAATGATCCGGCGGAGGTTCGCAAAATAATTGCAGAGGATCAAGCAGAATCGACTAAAGACGATTACTTAAATCGCACCTATATGGAAGAAAATCCGGTCAAGTTTGATCCTCAGCAGGATTTAGCCACTTTATTGTTGAGTTATTCTTGGAATAATGAGTCTTACATTTTTACCTTTAAACCAGATTCAAAAATTAGAACCACTATGTTTCGTGGTTCAAAAGAGCAGCGTTGGGATACAGAAAACTTTGCTAACTATCAAGTTATTGATGATACGACAGTCAAATACCACATCAATGGAAATTTCAGCGAAAATGTGATGAATGACTATACTCTTACAGTCAAACGCTCGGCTGAGGGTCTTCAGCTAGAGGATGCAACAGTCAATCCGCCATATCGAATGGAGCTGAGTCCGGTTAAAAGGTTGGATTAAAAAAATAACTTATCAGACTACCTTGAGGCATTCATTTGCTTTTGGGTAGTTTTTTGAATTTAGAAATTAGTGTATTTTTTTTTTGAAGTTAAAAAAAAAGATGCTATTAATTATTTTTAGAAAGCGCTTTATACTCATCTTGTATCAATGAGGAGGAAAACAGATATGACAGATTGGTTAGGTATAGAAGACAAAAAAGTAATTGTTACTGGGGGATCATCTGGAATAGGTGCCAGTATTGTGGACGAATTATTAGCGGTAGGTGCGCAAGTCGCTAATTTTGATATCAAAGACGGCGAGAAAACCCATGAAAATCTATATTTTTTCCAAACAGATATTTCTTCACGAAAACAGGTAGAGGCAAATGTTGCGGCGGTCAATGAATTATTCGGGACAGTTGATGGGTTAGTTAACAATGCAGGAATCAATGTTCCAAGATTATTAGTGGATGAGCAAATGCCACATGGAAAGTTTGAATTATCGGATGGGGTTTTCGACAAAATTTTCGAAATTAATCAAAAAGGACTCTTTCTAATGACCCAAGCAGTTGCTAGAATAATGGTGAAAAACAAACGCGGAGTAATTATCAATATGTCTTCTGAAAGTGGTGTCGAGGGTTCGGAAGGGCAAAGTCCTTACGCAGCGACCAAGGCAGCAGTGAATAGCTATACACGCTCTTGGGCGAAGGAGCTAGGCAGACATGGGGTTCGTGTTGTAGGTATCGCACCTGGAATCATGGAAGAGACAGGTCTACGGACGATCGAATATGAAACAGCCCTAGCTTATACTCGAAACATAACGATTGATGAATTACGTAAAAACTACAGTAAAACAACTACGATTCCATTGGGAAGAAGCGGAAAGCTAAAGGAAGTCGCTGATTTGGTATGCTATTATTTATCTGATCGTGCAAGCTATATAACAGGAGTAACGACAAATGTTGCAGGTGGTAAAACAAGAGGTTAATTGAAAGCGGGTGGTAATAAGATGGCATTAGTCAATCGTTGGTACCAAGTATTGCAACATTTTATTACGCATGATCGCCTAAGTTTAGAAGACTTGAAACAAGTCACCGACACTAGCACCCAAACGGTGAAAAAGACGATTCAATTATTGAATGAACAACTGGAACATGTATTGAAAATTGTTGATATAGGAGGTTTTTATCAATTAAAAGTGATTGATCCCACACAGTTTGATGAAGTGATGGATGGAAGTTTGAAGCAACAGATGGACTTTAATTCTAGTTCTAAACGGATGGCGGTCCTAATCAACTGCTTTATTAATCAGACGGAGCATATCATGATCGATGATCTCTCTGAACTGTTGGATGTCAGCCGTTCTACAGTGAACAAGGATCTAAGAAATTTAAAGCATGTATTGGCAGCTTTTGAGATTGCGTTGATTGGCACGCCGAATAAGGGATTGATCATTCATGGAAAAGAGGAAAATCTAAGGCTTGTATACCTTTATCATGCCTACGACTATTTAGAGAATCAACCGTTATTTGAAAGTAGTCTTGCCCTGATTCAAAAAATTTGCTTAGCGAAAAAATTGGATTTTAGAACTGCCGGCTTGCTAAAGAAAGTGATTGTTCTAACATTGGACCGGATACGTCAAGGAGCGTTGTTGCTTGAACGAATTCCTTTTTATGTCAATTATTTTTCGGAGGATCCGCTATTAGAGGAGCTGCGAATTGCCTTAGAGGAAGACTACAGTGTGACCCTTAGTCAGGCGGAATTTGATTTCCTTTGTTTTCCTTTAAATATTTTCAATAACAATATGGTAGCAGAAAACAAAGGCGACCATGAAGTCGTTCAGAAAATGTTTAAGCTGATGATGCGAAAGATCCACGAAGCCGTAATTATCACAGTCGATGAATCGGAATTATTTAATAATTTACATGCGCATTTTATGTTCCTGATTAATCGAATTCTGTTTCATGTGAAGACTTATGATATTTTTGGTTCGGATTTTAAAAACAAACATGCTTTTTCATATGAGTTAGCGGATATTGGTATCCAGGCGCTGGCAGATTTCTTAGGAAAACCAAAACCTGCTACTGAGGTTTCTTATTTGGCAATTTATTTTGAATTGGCACTAAAGGTCGAAAAAAGTGATTCGACAAAAGAAATTGCGGTCGTTTGCAACACCGGAAAAGGAACTGCTTTAATGATTAAACGACAGCTTGCCAATGTATTGGGGCCAAATGTCCAAATAGCCCACTACTCAGAGGATGAATACCGAACGAAGGACTTGGATCGGTATTTTGCAATTTTTACTACGATCCCTTTAAAAGAGACGGAGGTACCGACGACCCTTATCAAGCTGACGGATCTGTTCAATGATTATTGGCTGTTGAGTGAGTGGAAGAGAATAATAGCCTCTAAAGCCGCATCTTTTGATACGATCCACCTTACCTTTGAACGACTGGATGCGGAAAAGTCTTATGAGGAGAATCTGTCTCAAATGTTGATGCAATTACAACAAAAGTCCTTAGCCAATGATGCATTCAAAAATTATATTTTGAGAAAAGCTCAAGAGGAATCGGCCGTGATTGAAAACGGCATCGCTTTTCCTCATGGCATCAATACGCAAAGTGATCAAATCATCGTCACAATCGGCTCCTACCAGCAACAGACCTCCATCGAAGAGATTGAACTAGTCTTTTTAGTGGCTATACCTGCTGAATTAACATTGGAAACGGAAGACGAATTATTAAGTTTTTATGATACGATTTTTACTATTTCCTCAAACCCTCGTTTAAGAGAACAAGTAAAGGTTATTGCTTCAAAAGAAGACTATACACGATTGTTGATGGAAGGAGAGGTTTAAAGGTGAACATTCTATTTTTAGGAATCATTGCAATTGCCGCTTATATTATCCAAACATGTTTAGGATTAAAACAAATTAAAAATTTCAGTATGGTCTATGCTCGCTTACGAAAAAAAGGCAAGGTGGCGATTGGCCGTCGACCTGGAAAGCTGACGTCAGGAACAATTTTGATGTTTTCAGTTAATCAAATGGGCCTAATCGATGAAGCGGAAATGATGCAGGGTATTACGATCCTAGCTCGTTTTAAGCCGAAAAAACAATTTGTCGGTTTGAATATCCGTGAGTTAAACGAACAGCATCCGGTGTTTGAGAAGGAGAACAGATTGACAAGACAGGCTGCTTTGAATGCGAAAAAAATCTATTTAGAAGTGGAAAAAGGCAATTATCAAGATACGAAGCCTGTATCGCCAGTGATGAATGTGGGGCTTCACCTCTCAATGCTTAAACAATCGATTCAAACAAAATTTTCTAAAGGAAGTGTTTAAAAATGGAATTTCTTATTAAATTTGCGGAAGGCTTTATGGGGCTTTTCCAAACAGGTGCAGAAACATTTATCAGCTGGATGACGGGGATCGTTCCTGTCGTATTACTTTTAATGGTGGCGATGAATACGTTAATTGCCTTCTTGGGTGAAGATCGAGTGACGAAGGTTGCGAAGGCGTCTTCAAAAAATCCATTGACTCGTTATTTGGTTTTGCCGTTCATTTCAGCTTTCATGTTAGGAAATCCGATGTCATTTACGATGGGCCGCTTTATTCCTGAATACTACAAACCAAGCTACTATGCTTCTTTGGCTCAGTTTTGTCATACAAGTAACGGTGTATTTCCTCATATCAATCCAGGGGAGTTGTTTGTTTGGATGGGGATTGCTCAAGGAATTACCGCATTGGGGTTGAACTCGATGGAGCTGGCAATTCGTTACATGTTAGTGGGATTAGTGATGAACTTTATTGGCGGTTGGATCACCGATTTTACCACCGCATTTGTCTGCAAGCAGCAAGGGGTAGAATTGAGCAAAACAGTCAAAATGGTAGACTAATTCGAAAATTTGGAGGGCGAAAAAATGACCTATAAAAGTATCAAAGTTGTAAAAGGGAATGGTGGATTCGGTGGACCGTTAATCATCACACCGACCGAAGAAAAACATAAATTTATTTATGTGACGGGTGGTGGAGAAAAGCCGGCAATCGTTGATAAGATCGCTGAATTGACAGGTATGGAGCCGGTCAATGGCTTCAAAACCTCTATCCCTGATAATGAAATCGCTTTAGCGATCATTGATTGTGGCGGTACATTACGTTGCGGTATCTATCCGAAAAAAAATATTCCGACAATTAATATTGTTCCCACCGGAAAAAGTGGTCCTTTGGCGCAATATATTACCGAAGAAATCTATGTTTCGGCTGTTGGCGCGGACCAAATCACCTTAGCAGATGAGAATGAAACTACTTTCAGTGCAACGGCTGCACCGACGGAAGAAAAGAAGTACAAATATTCTACAGATAAAAAAATTACCGAACAACGTGCCGAACAGCAAAGTTTTATCGCTAAGATCGGTATGGGTGCAGGGAAAGTTGTAGCGACCTTCAATCAGTCAGCTCGTGAAGGTGTCCAAACCATGATCAATACCGTGATTCCATTTATGGCCTTTGTATCCTTACTGATTGGGATCATTCAAGGCTCTGGAATCGGAACAGTTTTCGCCAACATGATGAAACCTCTTGCTGGTAATATTGTTGGTTTAGTGATCATCGGCTTTATCTGTTCCTTGCCATTCTTGTCGCCATTGTTGGGGCCTGGCGCGGTTATCAGTCAAATCTTAGGGACCTTAATCGGTGTGGAAATCGGTAAAGGAAACATTCCTCCGCAACTTGCCTTGCCGGCATTGTTTGCTATCAATACTCAAAATGCGGCGGACTTTATCCCGGTTGGATTAGGACTAGAGGAAGCGGAAGCGGAAACCGTAGAGGTTGGCGTTCCGTCTGTATTGTATTCACGGTTCTTAAATGGTGTTCCACGCGTGATTGTAGCATGGTTGGCAAGTTTCGGGATGTATAGTTAAAATAGAAAGAAATGCAGTCGTTGGGAGAGATGAAAATGATTTATGAGACACAAGTGACAAAAATTGGACCCGAAGCGGAGATGTTTCAGGCAGAAGGAATGTTGATTTTCTTTGGAGATGAAGCGCCGGATACATTAGCCGATTACTGTTACAATATCGACTTGATTCCGTCGACTGGGGAAATCCTTCCAGGGATGAATTTTTTCTTTGACGATCAAGTTTTTGAGATTACGGCGGTGGGAGATGTCGTTAAGAAAAACCTTGATGATTTAGGGCATATTACGTTGCGCTTTGATGGTTCGACATTAGCAGAACTGCCAGGGACACTCTATGTAGAAGAAAAGACAATGCCAACAATCCAAATTGGAACGAGGATTGGCATTCAATAAATGATAGCCTTCTTTGAAACGTTTGATCCATTCAATCAGATTTTATCTTATCTTTTAAGGCGGAGTGCTATGAAAGAAAATTATCAGCAGTGTAAGACTTAGTTAACATTAGGATTTTCATTAAGAAACAAGAGGAGACGCGAGGGTGTCTCTTTTTTTGAGCCTATTTTTTGCCTTTTGTTGAAAGCGTATTCTATGATGAAAGGATAGAGAGGTGGAGAATATGGAAAAACGATTCGAAAATCAGTTTATTGGCGGAGTTTGGCAACGAGGGAATGACTCAGAGCATGTAAATAAAGATCAGAATCCCTACACACAAGAAACGATTCTGAAGATCCAAGGTGCGAACTCGGAAGATGTTGATGCAGCCTATCAAGCGGCTCAAAAAGCACAAAAAGAATGGATGGCTAAAACACCGCAAGAGCGCAGCACGGTCATGGAAAAAGCGGCGGCACTAATCGAGGAGCAGCAGGCTGAAATCATTGAGTGGCTGATCAAAGAAGGTGGCGCCACGAAGATTAAGTCCGGGCTGGAGGTCAGTTTAGCAAAAGGGATCACCGAGGAAGCTGCCAGCTTTCCGATGCGATTAGAAGGCCAGCTTTTACCTACCAATACGCCAGGAGAGGAAAGTTTTGTGACCCATCGTCCCGTTGGGGTAATCGGGATCATTAGTCCATGGAATTTTCCCTTTCACTTGACGATGCGTTCCTTAGCGCCTGCGCTAGCTGCGGGAAATGGTGTGGTGATCAAGCCAGCTAGTGACAGCCCGGTAACTGGTGGACTGCTGCCAGCTAGAATTTTTGAAGAAGCCGGTGTTCCGAAAGGTTTGGTCAATGTAACTGTCGGCAGCGGTAGTGAAATCGGGGACTATTTCGTCGGTCATCCGATTCCTGGTTTTATTTCCTTCACGGGTTCAACGCCAGTCGGTAAAAACATTGCCAGTCAGGCCATGAGTGGTGAAAGAATCAAACAGGTTGCTTTGGAATTAGGCGGGAACTCGCCGTTTATTGTATTGGAAGACGCAGATCTTGAAGAGGCCGCTCATGCATTAGTCGTAAGTAAATTCATGCATTCAGGCCAAATTTGCATGGCTGCCAATCGAGCAATTGTGGTTGATGCAGTCTTTGATGAATTTGTTCAAAAAGTAGTAGCGCGAGTCAAGGCGTTAGTCACGGGAAATCCTGCAGAGGAAAGTACAATCGTTGGACCAATTATTAATCAAAAGCAAACAGATCAGATTCAAAAAATCATTCAAACAGCACAGCAAGCTGGTGCTAAATTTTTAGTCGAAGGAAAGATCAATGAGCAATTAGTGGAACCTTTTGTATTAGTATCAGAAGATGCGGCGTTAGAAATTTTCCACGAAGAAATTTTTGGTCCAGTTCTGCCAATTTTGAAAGTCAAAGATACGGAGGCTGCGATCAAAGCTGCCAATGATACAGAATACGGCTTATCTAGTGCATTGTTCACGAAGGATTTAGACAAAGGAAGAACAGTGGCTAATCGGATCGAGGCAGGGATGTGTCATATCAACGGCTTGACCGTGGATGATCAACCCAACGCACCTTTTGGTGGAGAAAAAAATTCTGGGATCGGACGCTTCAATGGGCAGTGGGTCTTAGAAGAATTTACTCGGGTTCAATGGGTGACGACGAAATCAGGAAAAGGCCAGTATCCATTTTAAAGAATGTAAAACTAAGGGGACAAAAGAACGATTTATTGGTTCTTTCGTGCTCTTTTTTTATGTAATAGCCAAGATTACTAAAAAAAAACAGTAAAGTCTTACTTACATAAAGAACAGACAAATAATGGGACTCCTGTTAAAATGAGTGAAGAATTACAGTACCAAGTTGCATAATAATTAGTGAAAAACCAGAATGCAATGTTTGATTTTTACTAGTATTCAAATGTTTTTGAAGCTTGCTTCTTTTTTTTTGTGAAAAATTGTATTAATCAGTATCAAGTTGCATAAAAAACACTGAATTATTTGGGAACAAAGAAGCTACCAATGTAAGCGTTTTTAGTTTAAATTGAGGATGTAAAGAGGGATGACAATGAATTTAGAAGAACGAACCAATCAAATTTTTGTTGAGCTGATCAACAACCCCCAGATTACTAGCAAGATGTTATGTAAAAAATTTGATTTGACGCGAGGCCAATTGAATTACGCCTTGAAGAAAATCAATGATTCGTTGTTGGATGAGAAGCTGAGTGAGATTAAGCGTACGAAAAATGGTCATTTTCTAATTGCTAATGAAATTCTTTCAATCTATAAGGGTGGTGATGAGGCGTTAGGGGAGGCGACAGAGGATTATGTCTTTTCAAGTAAAGAACGCGCAGCTTTGATCCAGCTGATGTTACTGAGTAAAGAAGATTATCTATCTTTGAATCATTTCATTGATGAATTGAAAGTCAGCCGTAACACAGTTCTACGAGATTTAAAGGAAGTGACGCAAGCGATTCAGGGCTATGAGCTTGATTTGAAATACACCCGTCAGAAAGGCTATTTCATTCATGGTGATGAGTGGAACAAACGCAATTTACTGTCGGACTTATTGAACAATTTAGCGACGACCTATAATGGAATCCAGTTGATTATTCAGTTTGCCAACATAGATGCCCAGCAGATTCAGACCTTTAACAAACGGGTAGAACTGGTTGAGGAAGAACTGGAAGTTCAGTTTACGGATGAACGCTTAAAGACCTTGCCATTATTGATTATATTGATGATTCGGCGGGCACAGCGAGGGAAATTGATTTCTTACAGCTTTAAGATCAATTATCGCGAACTGACCGATACGAAGGAATATTTAGCAGCGGATCGCGTGATTTGGGATGTCGATGGCTTAAGTGAAAATGAGCGCGTCTACCTGACAATGCTGCTGCTAACGACGAACTTGTCGCGAGGCGATATCCTTTCCGTTAAAGAGATCAATAAAATGAAGGAAGCACTGGAAGGCGTCATCGCTAATTTTGAAAAAATCGCCGGTGTGAGTTTGGAAGACAAAGAAAAACTGTTAGATCGTCTGCTGGTCCACATGCGGCCGGCCTACTATCGAATCAAGTATCATTTGAATCTGCAAACGAAGTTTTATCAGGAGAACAAGGATGCCAATCTTTTTTCACTCTTTTATCTAGTGAAAGAAGCCAGTGGTCCGTTGGAACGATTTTTTGAGCAACCGATTCCGGATACCGAATTATTTTTCATTTCCTTGTTTATCGGCAGTCATATCGTAGAAAGCAGTGAGATCATTCATCCAGAAAATCGTAAACGAGCGATTATCGTGTGTCCGAATGGTATCTCAATCGCGGTCTTGTTGGAGAATACGTTGAAAAATCTATTGCCGGAAATTGATTTTGTCGCAACCATGTCAGCACGGGAATTTTATCGTACAGAGCATGAAACGGAATTTATTTTTTCGGCAGTACCGCTAAAGACAGAGAAAAAAGTCTTTGTAGTTAGTAACTTTTTATCTGAACAAGAAAAGCGCCAACTAAGAGAACGGGTCTTACGTTCTACAGCAATTGTCCAATCCGAGATTGTGACGCCAGAAAAGATTTTAGCGGTGGTAAAGAAACATGCTGAGATTATCGACGAAGCAAGTTTTTACGAAGAGCTATTGGATTTATTCGCACCGAAAGAGTCGAAGATTTTAGAAAAGAAGCGGCCACATTTGATTGACCTGTTAAAAGGAGAAACGATCCAAATTTTTGAAGAGGCTATCAGCTGGAGCGACGTCTTAGATGCGTTGGCTATACCGCTGGAGCGCCAGCAAATCATTACAGAAGATTATATCCAAGCACTGAAAAAAGAAATGCCGTCGTTGCCGCCGTATACGGTTTTAAGAAATAAAATAGCCTTGCCTCATACGGTATCAGAAGCGGGGGCAATCGGTGTCGGAATCAGTTTAGGGATTGTAAAAAAAGGCATACCAACTGAAGATGGCGGAAAAATTCATACGGTAATCTTGCTAGCTTCGAATGATAAGGAGGAGCATTTAGATTTGATTTTTGAAATGATGAGCCTGGCAGGAGAAGAACAGTTGGTAGCTATGGAAGAGGCAAAAACAAAGGAAGACATTCGTAAAGCGTTGAAGAAATTCAACGATGACTATTGGAGGGCGAAATGATGGGAGAAACGACACTAAGTTCGTATGTGAAGGCACCATTGGTTTTCACACAGGAAAATTTTTCTTCCCGAGATGAGCTATTTGAGCAGATTGCTGCCAAAGCTTCAGATCTTGGTTGGGTGCGGGAAGACTTTTTAGAACGAATTAAAAAACGAGAAGCGACTTTTCCAACCGGAATTCAGTTAGTGAATTTTGGTGCGGCGATTCCACATACAGATGCCGAGTGCATCTTAGAAGAATTCGTTGCGGTGATTACCTTGCAAGACCCAGTGAGTTTTTACAGCATGGAGGACAATAATCAACAAGTCAAAGCACAGATCGTCTTTGTCTTAGGACTAAATCAACCCCATGCGCAACTGGAAATGTTGCAATCTTTGATGGGACTTTTACAAAATGAAGCCGTTTTAGCAGAGCTATTATTGGCAACAACAGAAACTGAATTAATCACGATCATCGAAAAAAAACAGTTATAGTTGAACCACTTTTTTAACTGAAAGAAAAATACATTAAAAAGAAAAGGTATTTCAGTCCAACTTTTCGCAGTTAACTAAATAACAAAAAGAAAAAGGAGATATTTATCATGAAAAAAATTCGCGTATTAGTAGCTTGTGGAGCAGGAATTGCAACATCAACGGTGGTAATGAAAAAAGTCGAGGATCTATTTGCTAGAAATCAAATGCCAGTGGAAATTATGCAGATCAAAATTTCCGAAGCAGCCTCTAAACAAGATGAAGCAGACATGTTGATCTCAACGACGATGTTGCCGACTGAGTATAAGATTCCAGCAATCAAGGCGATGGCGTTTTTGACAGGAATCGGTGCGGATAAAGTGGAAGCACAAATTATTGAAGCCGCAAAGGCCATTCAATAAATGAGTAATTTCTCACGTTTAACGTGGGAAATTGCGGCCTAAAAACAGGTTCAAAAAAATTAATTTATAGCATAGGAGGAAAAATGTATGGATGGTTTAATGGATGTGGTACAGAGTATTTTAGGTGCCGGACCCAGTGTGATGTTGCCGATCATTATTTTTATCGTTGGACTCATTTTTAGAGTGTCAGTCAAAAAAGCAATTATTTCGGGGATTACAGTAGGGATTGGAATGATCGGGATCAACTTGGTCATTACCGTCTTGACCACCAATGTTGGTCCCGCTGCGCAGGCGATGGTTGAACGATTCGGTTTGAATCTAACGATCATTGATGCTGGCTGGCCAGCAGTCTCAGCCGGGACTTGGGCGCAACCAATCGCGGCTGTGATGATTCCAGTGATTTTAATCGTGAATTTAATTATGTTGGCGTTGAACCGGACCAAAACATTAAATATCGATATCTGGAACTACTGGCATGTTAGTTCTGTGGCAGCAACTGGTTATATTGTAACAAAAAGTTTTTTCTTTGGCATCCTGTGCGGGATCTTGTTTACGATCATCATCCAAATCATCGCTGACAAAACCGCACCAAAAGTCCAAGAATATTATGGTTTAGAAGGGATCAGTATCACGACTGGATCAGCGCAAGGATACGCCATTTTAGCATTACCAGTTGGTTGGTTAGTAGATAAAATCCCTGGTATCAATAAATTAGATGTAAAACCAGAAACGATTCAAAAACGCTTTGGTATTTTCGGCGAACCGATGATCATGGGGATTATTATCGGGATGTTCTTAGGTTTATTAGGGGGCTACGATCTGATTGGCATTCTGCAAATCGGAATGAACATGGGTGGTGTGATGTTCTTAATGCCACGGATGGTTAAAATCTTGATGGAAGGTTTGATTCCGATCCAAGAAGGCGCGCAAAAACTGCTACAAAGTCGTTACGGCGATCGCGAAATCTATCTAGGAATGGATGCCGCTTTAGCAACAGGTTCCCCGGCGGCCTTATCTACAGGTCTGTTGATGGTACCGATCACTTTATTCTTAGCGGTCATTTTACCAGGAAACCGTGTCTTACCTTTTGGTGACTTAGCAACAATTCCATTCTTCGCAGCGTTGGTGGTGCCAAGTCGTAAGGGAAATATTTTACACTCAGTTATTTCATTGACCGTCGTTATGGCAGCAGCGTTATTGATGGCAACGAACTTTGCGCCAGTTATTACGGAAATGGCTCAAGGAATCGTCAAATTCCCAGAAGGCGCTGCTGAAATCACTAACTTAGATACCGGCGGAAACTTCTTAAAATGGATCTTCTTGAAATTCTCAGAATTAGTTGCACAAGTAATGTAGGGGGCTTATTGAAATGAGTAAAATGATGAAGGGCGTCTCGAAACAAGCGCCCGGTTATGACCAAATGGAATTTATCGACTTACCAGTACCAGAGGCAGCAGACGACAAAGTACTAATCAAAGTCGCGTATACCGGTATCTGTGGGTCAGACATCCATACCTTTAAAGGTGAATATAAAAATCCAACGACACCGGTTGTCTTAGGTCATGAATTTTCTGGTGAAGTCGTTGAAGTCGGAGAAAAGGTCACAAAAGTCAAAGTAGGCGATCGAGTAACTAGCGAAACAACGTTCTATGTCTGTGGCGAATGTGATTACTGTAAAGAAAAACAATACAATTTATGTCCTCATCGTAAAGGAATTGGTACGCAGCAAAATGGCAGTATGGCAAATTATGTCTTAGCTCGCGAAGAAAGTATCCATCTTTTACCGGATCATTTAAGTTTTGAAGGTGCGGCTATGAGTGAACCCTTGGCTTGCTGTGTCCATGCGATGTATCAGAAGAGTCACTTGGAATTACGAGATACGATCATTATCATGGGGCCTGGACCAATTGGCTTGTTCTTACTGCAGATCGCCAAGGAAATCGGTGCCTTCGTTATTATGACTGGGATCACAAAAGATGCCCATCGTTTGGAATTGGCAAAGAAACTCGGTGCGGATATCATTGTGGATACAATGAAGGAAGATTTAGCAGCGATGGTCAACGAAGTGACCGATGGCTACGGCGTCGATAAAGTTTATGATGCTTCAGGTGCCGTGCCGGCCGTTAACGCCAGCCTGCCGTTGATTCGGAAGCAAGGTCAATTCGTACAAGTCGGACTTTTTGCCAACAAAATGGTGGATCTTGATACGGAGTCGATCATTCAACGTGAGATCCAATATATTGGCAGCCGCTCACAAAATCCTTATGATTGGCCGATCGCGATTCATTTATTGGCTAAAGGTGCGATTAATATCGATGAGATGATTACGAAAAAATACCCATTGGAAGAATGGCGGACAGCCTTTGATAAAGTGATGGAAGGCAACGAGATCAAAGTCATGATTGAGTCGAATCCGGGAGAATTTTAAAAGTAAGGAAAGAGATTGGGACAGAAGTGTTCAACTTATTTCCGAAGAAGCTACTTCTGTTCCACTGTTTATACGTGAATAGGAGCTGAGACAAATGAATGTCCCAGTTCCTTTTTTGTTGCAATTTTTTTCGGTACAAGTATCGACCAAATAAATCAAAAGTTATTTTTGAACGTTTAAAAAAATAAAAAAGGTACGCATTTGCCTGAAAACTTTCGTTAATACTAATGAAGAGAAAAAAGGCGGTGACGACTATGCAGGAACATCCATTTACAGCGAAGCAGTTATTTAGCTTAAAGCCCCAAACGTTGGAAAAAAGAATTACGTTGTATTACCAGGTCAGCAAAAATAAAAACTGCGTGATCAAGCTGGTTCGTGTATTGCAGATTCGTGACCAATTAGGGACAGAAGCGCTTAAGACCCCGTGTCGCGAATTGATTCGTACACTTTATATAGATGCACCCACAAGCAGTATGAAACGCTATTTTTACTATTTTCGAGAGTATTTTTCCTTGGCAGAATGGGCGTTGTTACTGCTACACATTTTTAGCAAGCAGCCAGTGTTTCGTAATTGGAAAACAGCAATCATTCAAAAAATTTATCGAGAAATAAGGTATTATGGGACCGTTCCGTAAATCTTTAAAAATAACAAAACATCGTTATTTTAAGCATTTGAGCAAAAAAGAAACCGTTTACTATTCTTAACATTCAAGCTAGACTAAAAGAAAAATTGGATAGGAGGATAGCCAATGGAGTTAGATAATCGCAGTGTACAAATTTTACAAGCGGTGGCCTCAACCGTAAAGATATCTTCAAAGGAACTCTTAGAAAAGTATGCTTTGACCCGGAATCAATTGGATTATGCAGTGAAGAAAATCAATGAATACCTCCGTGGGAATCAATACCCGCCAATTATTCGATCACGGAATGGCAGCTTTATTGTCGATACAAAGGTTGTGGATGCCTTTTCCGGAATCATGAATAATGAAAGTCAGCTGAAGGCAGATGAGACTAGTTATTTGGATGAGGAGCATCGCTTACTAGTTATTTTACTATTGATTTTTTCAGCGGACTATCTTTCTCTTTACCATTTTTCAGAGAGTTTGGAAGTGAGTAAGAATACGATTATTTCTGACATCAAAAAGTTGAAGCAGCAATTAAGAAAATACAAACTGACGATTGATTATTCTCGAAAGGAAGGCTATTATTTCCGTGGAAATGAAGAAATTATTCGTGGACTGATCTTAGGAGTGACGGATCAGGTGATGGAGTCTATCTATAATCGGGTAATTTTTGAAAAGTACTTATCGATTGCTTCAGTAGAGGTGAATCATCAGCGGGATGTCTTACAACAAGTCGAGGCTGAGCTACATGTACAATACACAGATAATCGTATCCAAACAGCTCCTTATTTTTTGGTCTTACTGAATCGGCGAGTTCAAAACCGACATTACATTGAGCAGCGTTTTGGACTTTTAGCGAAGGAAATCATGGATACCAACGAATATGCTGCGATCGTTAAAGTACTGGCAGGTCAAAAGAAACTGCCTAAATCGTATACGGAGCATCTTTACTTATGTTTGTATATGCTTTCTCTAAAGATCACTGACTTAAGTAATACTTTCTCTCTTAATACAGATGCTTTACGGAAGCAGATTGAAGCTTTTATTACGGTTTTAGAAAAGAATACGATCATCCAATTAAACGATAAGACACAGCTGATTGAGAATCTAGCACTACATTTGACTCCGGCCTATTATCGGATCCGTTATGGTTTGACTTCGGATTATACGATCACGGATATGGTTAAGCATCAACTGGACCCGCTGTTCTTTATCGTAAAGTCTTCCATTGCTCCCTTGGAAGAATTTTTTGAAGAACGGATTCCGAATGACGAGATTTATTTAATTACGATGTTTATCGGAGCCTACATGCAAAAGGAGAAGCCCATTAATTTGGATAATACGGTGGTCAAGGCGGCGGTCGTTTGTCCCAATGGCATCATCAGCTCGAAATTATTGGAAAACACCCTAGATAATTGGTTTCCGATGATTCATTTTGTCAGCTCTTTTTCGATTAGAGAGTTTTATGAAAAGGAACGAGAATTAGATGTCCAACTGATTTTTTCGACGAATCCTTTAGAGACCCAGCTTCCCGTAATCGTAGTAGGGAATGATCTTTCCAGTATGAATAAGACGTTGATCGTAAATGAAGTCATTCAATTGATTTACAAAATCGACAGCTATAAATTGCAGCCAGATCATATTTTGGCGATTGTTAAAAAGCATTTACCAATGGATACAGAGATTGAAGAAAAGATTCGTAAAGAATTGATGATCTCCTACAACTCAATTTTTCAGATTCAGGATCAAGAGGTATTGACCAATGAAATGAAATTGAATTTAGCCGATGTCGTAAACGCAGAGAGTATCTTGATTTTAGACGAGGCGTTGGATTGGCCCCAGGTATTGCGGCTAACGACAGAAAATCTAATTGAGCGAGGGATCGTTGAACCAGGCTATTTGGCCCAGCTTGAAGCGCAATTTCCTGAAGTAACGCCAAGTATTTTATTAGGAAATCGAATCGTCATCCCTCACACTGTTCCAGAGCATGGTGCTCGGAGTTTAGGTATGTGCTTTGCGAAGATTACTCAAGGCTTTGTCAGTCAAAACCAGCGATATTACTATGTGGTGGTTATTTCCGCGACTGATCGCAAGCAGCATATCCAACCAATGATGCAGCTACTGAAAATCGCCAGCGATCCTAAAATAATTGAACGATTGGATCAAGCGAAAAACAAGCAAGCTATTTTAGCAATCATTGAGGAAAGCAAGAAAAAATAGAATCCATTAGGCGGTTGGGCCAGAAGTGTTCGGCTTATTTCCGAAGAAGCTACTTCTGGACCACTGTTTATCCGTAAAAAGAGTTGGGACTATATTAATGTCCCAGCTCCTTTTTTGCATAGAAAATAGGAGTTAAAAAGCTTGTGTAATCAATGTTTTCAGCAAGTCATCCAAGTGTTCCGGAATCGGTTCAGTAAAAAATGAGTTCAAAAGAAATTTAAAAGAAAGCGGTTCCGTGCTATCTTTTGATTAGCAAGAAGCAATAAAGAGATAGAGTAGGAGGGATAGAGTGATCAAACGCGAGTTGCTTTTTAGCAAGTTAAAACCACAAGATTACCAAGAAATGATTACTTTTCTAGGAACCCGCATGGAGGAACTGGGCTATGTTAAAGAGACCTATGTTTCAGCGGTACTGGAAAGGGAAAAAGGCTTTCCCACGGGATTGAAAATGGGTGATTATGGAATCGCGATTCCCCATACGGATCGCATTCATGTTCATCAGTCGGTCTTAGCGATCGCCACCTTAAAAGAACCGATTGCTGTTCATTCCATGATTGATCCGACGGAAGTGGTTCCTGTTTCATTGGTTATCTTGATGGCGGTTGAAGACCCAGATGGGCAAGTGAAAATGTTGAGTAAATTAATGGGCTTATTTCAAGATGTCGAGACGTTAAAGAGATTGGAGAAGGCGAAGTCAGCTACTGAGATGTACGAGATTGTTGCAAAAATGGAATTAGAAAGTGTCTAGAAGGAGGAAATGGAAATGAGAAATTATCATGTTTTATCAGTTTGTGGGTCAGGAACCGTGACGTCATCCATGGTGGCGGAGAAATTAAGAGAAACGTTGGAGGAGAAGGGCTATGCAGTAGCGACGACAGAAGCAAACCCTAATGAGGCACTATCATTAGCGAAAACCGGCAAGTTTGATTTTATCACCTATACGAGCCCTTTACCTGACGGTGATTATGGCATCCCAGTTGTGAATGCAATCGGCTTTTTGACTGGTTTCGGCGAAGATGAATTTTTGGAAGAAGTAGATGGCGTACTAATGGCATTGGAAAAATAGGCATTCACTAATTTGAAGAGGGTTCAATCGATTTTTCAAAAATAAAGACATTAAAACGAAAAAGGAGTAATGAGATGTTAGAAACCTTAAAAAGCGTGTTTGATACGTTTGGATCGGCAGTCTTTGTTCCGGTAATGATTTTTGTTGTGGCAAAAGTGTTAAAGGTTAAGACGCAAAAAGCTTTCTTGTCCGGCTTGTACGCAGGGGTGGGGCTGATGGGCTTCACATTGATCTTGAACTCATACACCCCGATTATTTCTAAAGTCGTTCAGCAAATGGTCGATCAAACGGGAATTAATTTACCAGCCTTCGATGTAGGGTGGCAGGCGACAGCTTTAGTGGCCTACTCGACCGAAGCCGGAATGATTTATCTAGTGATCGCCTTGGTATTACAAACAGTACTGTTCTTAGTGAAATGGACCAATGTTTTCCAACCATCGGATTTGTGGAACAATTATTCCTATATGGTGTGGGGGTCAATGGTGTATCTGGCAACTAGAAATATGATTTTAGCCGTTGGCTTGATGTGCTTGCTAAATATGTACAGTTTGTTGTTATCTGAAATGTTAGCTAGAAGATGGTCCAGTTATTATCATTATCCCAATTGTACGATTATTGCGATGCACAATATCGAGCCCGGAATTTTTGCGATGTTGATGGACCCGATTTGGAACATGCTTGGTCTGCATAAAGTTCGGTTGAACCCACAGGGATTGCAGAAAAAATTAGGCTTCTTGGGCGAACCGATTTCACTGGGATTGTTCTTAGGGTTGTTTTTAGGAATTCTAGGAAATCTTAGCAATGTGACTGAATTATCTGCTTGGGGACAAATTACTGAAGTAGCAATCGCAACCAGCGCTGTGATGGCGATCTTCCCGAAAGTAGCGGGGATCTTCTCACAAGCCTTCAATCCGATTTCACAGGCGGCTAGTAAAAATGTACGGGGCAATAACGAAGGCCGGGAATGGTATCTGGGCGTGAATGATGCTACTGGTTATGGTGAGCCGGCAACCTTGATTTCGGGGATCTTATTGATTCCGATCATGGTCTTTATCGCAATGATCTTGCCAGGCAACCAAACGTTACCGGTAGTGGATTTGCTAGCGATTCCTTACATGGTTCAAGCGTTAGTCTGCTTATCCAACGGTAATATCGCCAAGACGTTGATCAATGGTGTGATTTGGTTCAGCTTAGGATTGTATATGTGCTCTTATACGGCGCCAATGTTTACGGAAATTGCTCAAACAGTCGGTGTAACCTTACCAGCGGGTGCGTTGATGGTCACTAGTTTCAATATTTTAGGAAAACCAATCTTTGGTCTGATTTTCTTGGCCTTTTTAAGTCAAAATCCATTATGGATCGGTTTGACGATCCTTGCTTACTTTGTAGTTTACTTCTTGTTCCGCAAAAATAAAGAAGCCTTTTACGACTACATCGAACGCTCAGCGGCTAAGAATAATGGTGAAGTACCAGAAGTCAAGACAAAGGTAGCTTAATAAAATGGAGATGGAACGATGACAAAAAAGATGAAAGCAAGTGTGTTAGTAAAACCTGGCGTGTTGGAAGTGCAAGAAGTGGATATTCCCGAAATTGAGGCAAATGAAGTATTAGTCAAAGTAGCTTACGCGGGGATCTGTGGCTCAGATGTGCCCCGCGCAAACCTAGAAGATGGTGCAAGAATGTATCCGCTCATTTTAGGACATGAATTTAGTGGAACCGTTGATCGGGTAGGATCACAGATTACTAAAGTTCAAGTCGGAGACAAGATCGCAGTCGCACCATTGATCCCCGATCCTAATTCCGAATATACAAAAGAAGGATCATACGGGCTTAGTGATAATTATAACATAATTGGTACCGGCAGCAACGGCGCCTTCGCGGAATACGTTAAAGTTCCGGAAGAGCATTGTGTAGTGATGCCTGAAGATTTAGATCTATTGTCTGCGGCTGGGTTAGAACCAGCGACGATCAGTTGGCATGCCTTGCAGCGTTCAAACATGAAAGTTGGCGATACGGTAGCCGTTCTGGGCTGCGGACCAATCGGACAGTTCGCCATCCAGATTGCCAAAATATTCGGAGCGAAAAAAGTGATCGCCGTTGATATTTTTGATGAAAAATTGGCCTTGGCCCAAAAACTAGGAGCGGATGTAACGATCAATAGTCAAACACAAGACTTGGAAGCAGCCATCAAGGAAGAAACGGGTCTTGGTGTCCATGTAGTGATCGAAACGGCCGGCAGTAAATTTACTCAAAAACAAGCGCTATTAATCACTCGCAAACACGGGACCATCGTATTGGTGGGGATTTCTCACCAAGATTTACCTTTATCTGAACAAGAGGCGGAACGAATTATGCGAGCGGAGTTAACCATCACCGGTTCATGGAATTCTTACACAGCGCCGTATCCCGGCCGTGCTTGGGAAGCGACGCTAGAGGAAATGTCTAAAAGCCGGATTAAATTCAAAGAGATGGTGAGTAATGAGATTTCATTAGCCGAGCTCAGTGATGTGTTGCCTAAAATGTTTAAACGGGAAGTTGCCTACAACAAAATTGTCGTAGCTGTCAATCCCGAGTAAGGAGCCGAAATTATGTTAGAACAACTAAAAGAGGAAGTTTTCCAAGCGAATCTCGCTTTACCGAAACATGGATTAATCAAATATACTTGGGGCAATGTCAGTGCTTATGATCCTGAAACCCAATATTTTGTCATCAAGCCCAGTGGTGTCAGCTACGAAGAAATGACAGCGGCTGATATGGTAGTGGTTGATTTAGACAACAAAGTGATCGAAGGGGAAATGAATCCCTCATCAGATACACCGACTCATGCAGTTTTATACAAAGCTTTCCCAGAAATCGGCGGAATCGTCCATACCCATTCTACGTGGGCGGCGGCTTGGGCTCAATCAGGCCTAGATGTTCCAGCGATGGGAACGACTCATGCGGATACCTTTTACGGGTCAGTCCCCTGTGCGCGTTTTTTATCCCAATACGAGATCGACGAAGGTTATGAGCACGAGACCGGTAGCGTGATTGTTGAAACTTTCCGGGAAAGAGAATTGAAGCCGTTAGAGGTACCCGGCGTGCTGCTTCATGGACATGGTCCCTTTACTTGGGGAAAAGATGCCCATAGTGCCGTCATGAATGCTGTAGTTTTAGAGGAAGTCTGCAAGATGAACTTGTTGACTCGTCAATTAAATAGCTTCGCGGAAGAACTGCCACAACGGGTGCTGGACAAGCATTATTTACGAAAACACGGTGCAAATGCCTATTATGGGCAAAAATAAGTGAAGCGAGCTGAGGTTGGGACAGAAGTATTCAGCTTCAAGAAATTTCGGTTTATTTCCGAAGCAGCTACTTCTAGACTGCCGTTTATCCGTAAAGCGGGGCTGGGATTGTATTCATTTCCCAGCTCTGGCAGGTATTAAATTAAAATAGAATTCAAAAAGGAGGATTCGTATGATCAGCGATTTGTTTATTTTGATTGGATTGGCTTTTTTTATCAAAGTCTTTTTTGATGGTGCCAAAAAATTGGTTATCGGGGCTGACGGTGATGTAGTAAAAACTAAAACATTCATGATTCATGGCGTGCTGGGTATTGCATTTATGATTGCTGCTCGTTTGCTCACGGTCCTCCTTTAATAGCTGAATGAAGGAGAGATAAAATGGCATTGCATGATATCACTCAGGCTCCTTTTATAACAGAAATATGCGAGGCGGCTAGTCAGTTGTGGTCCTATGGTTGGGCTGAACGCAATGGCGGCAATATTAGTTATCGGCTACCGTCAGAAGAAGTAAAGCAGTACTTAGATGTAACCCACGTAAAGCGAAGAGAGGCTTTAAATTTTACGATCGAATCGCTGGCAGGAGAAATCTTTTTAGTCACCGGTTCGGGAAAATACTTTAAGCATCTGCATAGAAATCCGGCGGCTAATTTGGCGCTTATTCGGGTCACTGAAGATGGTCAATATTATGAGCTGTTGTGGGGATTAGAGGGCGGCGATTTACCTACTAGTGAACTAGCTTCTCATTTGGAATGTCACAGGGTTCGTTTAGCACAAGATCCTCAGCATCGCGTGATTCTCCACACCCACGCAACCGCGATTTCGGCGATGACCTTCATCCATGAATTGGAGGATAAAAAATTTACTAAAACCTTGTGGCAAATGATCACGGAATGTTTGGTAGTCTTTCCTGACGGTGTGGCAGTGCTGCCATGGATGGTAGCGGGGACCCAGCAGCTAGGAAAAAAATCGGCTGAAAAAATGAAAGACACCCGGATCGTTATCTGGGCGCATCATGGGATCATGGGCGCTGGTCAAACGATGGACGATGCTTTTGGGCTAGTGGAGACCGCAGAAAAAGCGGCGGCGATTTACTTGCAAATCTGTTCTACTAGGCAAGCAATTCGGCAAAGCATTACCGATCAGCAGTTGTGGGAATTAGCGGATGCCTTTCAGGTTACACCTAGAGAAGGGATTCTAGCGCCGCGGGAGGTAGGTCATGAGTAAGGTATTAGTGATCGGCGATCCTTTTGTCTCAGCAGAAAACTTAGCAAAAGCAGCTGCAAAGTTAGCGATTGACCCGCCGATTGATATTTATCAGTTTGATTGGTGCCCTGAGTTGTCCCGATCTGAATTTAGAGAAATCATTAAAAAACTAGAGCGGAATGGTCCGTCAGGCTTCGAATTGCCAGCGGGTGTACTAGAGGTGCTACCACAAGTGGAGTATTTGCTAGTCCATTTGGCTCCAATCTCAGCAACAACGATTGCCAAAGCGGAGCGTTTGAAAATGATCGGCACTTGTCGCGGCGGATTGGAACATCTTGATCTAGCAGCGATTCGAGAAAAAAAGCATATTCCCATCATCAATATTATTCGTAACGCGGAACCAGTCGCTGATTTTACGATCGGTTTAATGTATGCAACGGTTCGAAATATTGCGGCGGCGGCTATTCAAGTCAAGCAAGGCAAATGGCCACAGAATTTTGCGAATGACAGCTACAAATCCTCCTTCTCTAATATGAAGGTAGGCCTGGTCGGCTTGGGTCATATCGGAAAAATCGTGGCAAAAAGATTAAACGCCTTAGGAATGTCCGTTAGTGCTTTCGACCCATTTGCTAAACAAGCTGATCTAACTGCGGAAGGCTGCCTAGTAAATTTATGCAGTCTGGAAGAGCTTTTTCAAAATTCTGATGTCGTCTCTTTGCACCTGCGAGTCGTTCCTGAGACAGAAAATTTAATAGATGCTTCTTTATTAAAGCTAATGAAGCCAAGTGCGTATCTAATCAATACGGCGCGACCAGAAATCTTGAATCAAAAGGATTTTATTGAAGTACTCCAGACTGGAAAAATTGCCGGTGCGGGGATCGATGTCATGTGGCAGGAGCCAATCGCTCCAGATGATCCGCTGCTTTCATTGGATAACGTCGTAATCACATCCCATATCGCAGGAGATACCGTTAATGCGATCGAACGGTCGCCGCAGCTTTTACAAAGGGCGATTAATCAGTATTTGGAAAAACCGTAGTTAAGAGAATCAAATCAAAATCTCAAGTCATTGAGTACTCAACAAAAAGAGGCATGGCATACTAAAAAGCTCACTTCTTGGAGGTATTGAAATAAAAACAGCGCAACGAGAAAATCCTCGTTGCGCTGTTTTTATTTCATATACGTCTCCAAAAATTCAGTGACTTTTTCCTGATACATAGCCGGATCAGTACTCAAGGCTTCGGCATGTTTCGCGCCGTGAACGACATATTTTTCTTTGGGTCCTTTGGTCGCTTCGTAGACTGTATCCAGCATTGAAAAGGGCACAAAGGCATCCTTGTCTCCATGAATGAAGAGCATCGGTTTCGTATTATTGTGGAGCTGCTTGACGGCATTGGCTTCACCAAAGAAGTAGCCTGCACGGATTTTTGTAATTAGACTGGTTACGGGAATCAATGGAAAGGCTGGCAAGTTGAACATATCCTTTAGCTGATAGCTCAGTTCATCTTTAGCAGAGCTATAGCCGCAATCCTCGACGAAGGCTTTGACATTTTCTGGTAACTTTTCGCCGCTAGTCATCATGACTGTCGCTGCCCCCATGCTGACTCCGTGAAGGACGATTTCTGACTGGCTGTCACCCTTAACGATGCGATCGATCCATTGAAGATAGTCTTTTCTTTCGGGCCATCCAAAGCCGATATAATCGCCTTCGCTCTTACCATGACCACGAGCATCGGGCATCAGGACATTGTACCCGAGGTCATGATAAATTTTAGCGTATTGCGGCATATCGCTGGCTTGTCCCATATAGCCGTGAGCGATGATAGCGGTTTTGTGCTGATCTTTTTGTGCGGGTAAATAGTACGCGGATAATTTCAGTCCGTCTTTTGATTGCAGCTGCCATTCACTGCGGTTATTTTTATCGTTGAACCAGTCTTCGGCTGCGACCAATTCAGCCGATTTTTTCTCTGAGCTGTCAGATAAAAAATCCTTTTCTGTTGGAACGACGGCGTAAGAGTAAAAATAATTTCCGGCAGCAATTAGAGCGATAACTAATAGTAAGATGATTCCTAAGATAATTTTTGTTTTTTTATTCATTCTTTCACTCCTATAAACGTATCATAAGCAGTATAGAAAAAATATCTCGGAATGGCAAGTTCACAGCGAGTGTATTTACAGGAAAACTCTTTCGTGAGAAAATGTAGCAGAGTTTAAAGCAGGAGAGAATTAAATGACAAATAAAAAAATTACGATTAAAGATGTTGCGAAACAATCGGGAGTCTCAATCGCAACGGTTTCCCAGATTCTAAATGGAAATGACAGCAAATTCAGTCCTAAAACGGTAGAGAAAGTTTTAGCCGCGAAGCAGGCATTGAATTATGAGCCGGATTATTTTGCGCGCCGTATGATCATGAAAAAAAGTAAGACCATCGGTGTGCTAGTCCCAGATATTACGAACCCTTTTTTTAGTCGATTGATTCGCGGGATTGAAGGTGTATTGTATCGGGAAAATTTCGTGACCTTGTTATGTAATGCAGATCTGGACTCAAAAAAAGAGATTGATTATTTAGAAGAGTTGAGTCGTCGGGGCGTAGATGGTTATATTATTGCTAGTTCGGCGATCTCGAATCAAGCCATTAACGAAACGTTGCGAGCAAAAAATCTACCTTTTATCGTATTGGACCAAAAAAAAGCAGAAGGCTTCAGCGATGCAGTCTTGACAGATGATTATACCGGCGGGAGACTCGCAGGCGAGTACTTACAAGAGCTGGGACATCAAAAAGTTGCTGTGGTCTTACCTGAAGGTGCCACTGAAAACATTGCGACTCGATTGATTGGTTTTCGTGAAATTTTTCCTGAGATAACGTTGATTCACAGTGAGTTATCAAAGCAAGGCGGGCGTCAAGCTGCTAAAAAAATTATTGAGACAGATATAACTGGGATTTTTGCTATTAATGATGAACTGGCATTTGGGCTTTATTTAGGTTTAGCAGAAGCGGGCAAGAAAATTCCGCAAGATTATAGCGTGATCGGCTACGACAATATCGACATGTGTGAATACGTCACACCACAGCTAACGACGATTGCTCAGCCAATCTATGAGTTAGGTCAGACCACCGCAGAATTATTGTTAAAAAGAATCCAAGAACCTGAAAAAGACTGGGAAGAAAGAATGCTTTCGGTTCAACTAGTAAAACGTTTTTCAGCAGCACGCTTGAAATAGCTTTCAAGCTGTGCTATATTTTTGGTGTCGAATTAAAACGTTTTAATAAAACGTTTTAATCTTTTGTAAATTGAGTGAACTTTAAGACTACGAAACGGAGTGAGCAAAATGAATACGATTACAGTAATTGGCAGTATCAACCTTGATCGGACGATCCGAGTGAAACAAATGCCCAAGCCTGGAGAGACGATGCATACGAAAGAAATTTTTTCAGCAGGTGGCGGAAAAGGTGCCAATCAAGCCGTAGCAGCGAAACGGGCGGAAGCGAAAACAAATTTCATCGGTGCAGTTGGCAACGATGAAGCAGGTGAAATGATGCTAGAGCTTTTGAAAGAAGAAGGTATCGGATTAGCTGGTGTAGAAACGTTAGAAAAGCAAGCGACCGGCCAAGCCTATATCATTGTTGATGATCAAGGGGAAAACAGCATTATGATTCATTCAGGTGCGAACAATGCCTTTACCCCTGAGCATGTAGAAGAATATAAAGAGCTGATCGAAGCCAGTGATTTTGTGATCGCGCAATTTGAAAGCACCTTAGAAAGTACGATTGAAGCCTTCAAAATTGCCCGTAAAGCCAATGTAAAAACGATTTTAAACCCAGCTCCAGCCTTAGAAAAAGTACCGACTGAATTATTGGAAGTGACCGATATGATCGTTCCCAATGAAACAGAAACTGAAATTTTAACGGGAATCAAAGTAACCGATGAAGCCAGTCTAAAGGAGGCAGCAGATCAGCTGCATCAATTAGGAATCGAAGCCGTAATTATCACGATCGGCAGTAAAGGAGCCTTTTATGACGTAGCAGGTCACAGCGGAATCGTACCGGCCTTCAAAGTGCACGCGGTTGATACGACAGCTGCAGGCGATACCTTTATTGGTGCCTTGAGCAGTGTATTGAAAAACGATTTCAGCAACTTAGCTGAGGCTATTAAATTTGGAAATCAAGCATCTTCCTTAACCGTTCAACGCTTTGGTGCCCAACCATCGATCCCTTATAAAAACGAATTAGTGTAGAGAAAGGATTTTTTACTATGAAAAAAACGAAAGTCATCAACTCAGATATCTCACGGGTGATTGCCCAAATGGGTCACTTTGATCAATTAAGTATTGGAGATGCTGGCATGCCAGTTCCTAAGACGACAGAAAAAATCGATCTTGCCGTCGATAATGGTATTCCAAGTTTTATGGATGTTTTAAATAATGTTTTGGAAGAATTAGAAGTTCAACGAATTTATTTAGCGGAAGAAATCAAAACAGAGAATCCAGCTATGTTGAAAAAAATCCAAGACCGCTTGCCAGAAACACCAGTGACGTTTATTCCTCATAGCGAAATGAAAGCTAATCTAAAAGATAGTCATGCTTTTATTCGAACTGGAGAAATGACGCCTTACGCAAATATTCTATTGGAAAGCGGCGTTGTTTTTTAAGCAGGCTAAAAAGGAGGAAGTAACATGAATGCAACAGCAATTTTGATCGGTCTAGGACCGTTACTTGGTTGGGGTCTCTATCCAACCATCGCTTCAAAAATCGGTGGGCGACCGGTCAATCAAATTCTAGGCTCCACCATCGGTACCTTGATCTTCGCATTAATTTTTGCCATGATCAATGGTATGGGTCTGCCAGGTGGCATGGATCTAGTCTTCTCCATTCTCTCTGGTGTTGGTTGGGCGACGGCACAGATCATTACGTTCCAATCGTTTACCTTGATCGGCTCATCACGGGCGATGCCGATCACTACCGCTTTTCAACTGTTAGGCGCGTCGCTTTGGGGCGTGTTCGCGCTAGGGAATTGGCCAGGAATGAGCGCTAAATTATTAGGCGGCTTCGCGTTGATCTTAATCATTTTAGGTGCGTGGATGACGGTTTGGACAGAGGAAAAGACGCAGGAAAAAGCGAGTATTTTGAAAAAAGCCGTCCTATTGTTAGCTGTCGGTGAAATTGGTTATTGGGCTTATTCAGCTGCTCCCCAAGCGACTTCGATCAATGGGATGCAGGCTTTCTTACCACAAGCGATTGGAATGCTACTAGTCGCTGTCGTTTACTCGGTATTTCTAGGCTTCAAAGATAAAGAAAAATCGGCCTTTACTGAAGTGGTTTCATATAAACATATATTTTCTGGCTTCTTCTTCGCCTTTGCGGCGTTGACCTATTTGATCTCTGCTCAACCAGATATGAATGGCTTAGCGACCGGCTTCATTTTATCGCAAACCTCGGTGGTACTAGCGACCTTGACGGGTATCTGGTTCTTAGGACAAAAGAAAACTAAAAAAGAAATGACTATTACGATTATCGGCTTAGTACTAATCTTAGCTGCTGCGGCGATTACTGTGATGATTTAAAAATAAGAAAAAGGCTGGGGAAAATCGATTCCTCAGCCTTTTTTGAGATTAAATTAGCTAAGAAATGACCTAGTGAATGCTATAATAATCCTAGAAAAGAGGAGATGTTATGAAGCTGACGATCTCAATGGATCTTTTGGAAGAGATGTTTTATTATGTTTCTCCCGTGAAGCCTGTGTCCACGGTTCCTTTGATCTACGCGACCTTCTTGGCAAGCAAGGATCAGCTCGCCTATACGACGGAGAATGAAGCGAAGTTTGCGCGAAAAATTGAGCGCTCATTCAAGGCGGCGTTTCACGAGGTAATTGAAAAAAACCGAGCTTATGGCGAAATGCTTGATCAAGATACGCTGTTATCACCACAGGAACATGGCAATCAGCAAGGGAAATTGATCAACTCGATCATAGTCGCGCTTCAGCAATATTCTGAGTTAAAGTTGATTCGCTTAGAGTTGGCGGGGAGTTGGCCACTGTTTCAAACCGAAGCGGGCCGGTTAGATTTAACAGAGTAAACAGGGTTATTTAGTAAATGAATGACAAAAAGATTAAGAGCATTTGAAAGGGTGAAGAAAATGGAAATGACATATTTTGAAGGACAGGCAGCTTTTTTTAAGGATTATCAAAAGGTCGCAAAGGCAGAAAAAATAGATCAGCAGCAGGTGATTGATGCGGTCATGAATGACTTGAACAAGCCGACACCAGATGACAGCTTATCCTATATTTTACCGGGATCTGAAACAAAAACAGGGCACTCGGTACGCTTTCCTTTCCGCAAAGAATTAATTGCAACGGACAATGAAGCGACTGTTTCCACTCAATTTTTCTATGAAGGTTCGCCTTATGAGTATGAAGTATTGGAAGATGAACAATTATAAGCGCAGTCGCGCCGAATAATCAAAAGGGATCAGGTCTGTATTCAGCCCTGATCCCTCTTTCATTTTAAAAAATCAAACCCGTGATAATCGCGCTTAAAAAGCTGACGAGACTTGCACTTAATAGAATTTTCAAGCCGTGCTTGGCTACCAGATTGCCTTTTTCTTCATTCAAACCTTTCATCGCACCGGAAATGATCCCAATCGACGAGAAGTTTGCAAAGGAAACTAAAAAAACGGAGACGATGGCAGTCGTCCGTGGGGAGAAATGCCAATTGCCTTTGGCTAATTCGGTCATGGCGACGAACTCATTGGTGACTAATTTAGTCGCCATCAAGCTACCGGCATCAACGGCTTCTTTCCAAGGAATCCCAGTAATGAAGGCCAATGGGGCGAAGACATAACCAAGAATCTCTTGGAAAGTCAGTCCTGTGATCTTAGCGAAAATGAAGTTGATCATCGCGATCAAGGCGACAAATCCGATCAGCATTGCCGCAACGGTAACTGCGACATGGAAGCCGTCTAAAATATATTCCCCGAGCATTTGGAAAAAGGTTTGTTCTTTGTCCTCTTCAATCACTAATTCATCGTTCTCCAATTGATAAGGATTAACGATGGAGGCGATGATAAAGCCGCCGAATAAGTTCAACACTAAAGCCGTAATGACATAGCGTGGTTGAATTAAAGCCATATAAGAACCAACGATCGACATGGAGACTGTTGACATTGCTGAGATACTCATCGTCGTTAGGCGTTGTTCTGACAAGGTCGGTAATTCCTTTTTGATGGAGATAAAGACTTCCGACTGTCCTAAAATCGCAGAAGCGATTCCGTTGTATGATTCCAGCTTGCCCATGCCGTTGATTTTACTTAATGCCAGACCGACAGCTTTCATAAATAACGGCAAAATTTTAATGTAACGCAAGATTCCGATGATCGCAGAAATAAAGACGATCGGCATCAGAACGTTTAAGAAAAAGGGGAAGCTGCCTTTGTTGGCAATTCCGCCAAAGACAAAGTCCACACCTGAACCGGCAAAACTTAGCAAAGCATCAAAAACGCTGGCCAAACTACCAACGATCTTGGTTCCCACTGATGTACGTAGTAAAATAAAACCTAATAAAAATTGCAAGACCAGCATGATCAAAAGTGGCGTAAAACGAATCTTTTTCCGATCATTGCTGATTAGAAAACTTAACGCCAGGACCAATACCAACCCAATAATACCCATTAAAAAATGCAAACAATCACTCCTGTTTCTATTTAATTTTTTTAGCGCTGAATAGATCGGCACAAAAAATAATCTGAACCAGTCTAGCCTTTTTTTGACAAAAAGGCGAAAGATAGCAGCGAAAAAAGTGCTTCTATGAAAAAAAACTAAAAGAAAAAGCACTAACATCTTCATTTAAGCGGTCATAGAATGGTTACAGCTTTTCTAAAAAAAATATGCTATGCTTGAAAAGAATTCTGCAAAAAAAGGTCAGTTCTGTTTTTCGCAGTGTGCAGTTCTAATAGGCTGTTCTATAGTAGTTAGTCTGACGGCGTTTGCCGCTTTACCGGAAGGATCGATCCGGTAAGAATCAGACTCATTTTTTGAAAAATAGAAAATATTTAGACGAACTAGGAGGGGTCGAAATGGAAGGGGAAAACAAGAAGCGGGTCTTACTGCCTCGGTACCAACAAGTAGCGGTGGAGATCGCCGAGCGGATCGCGGACAATCGCTATCGAGTAGGCGAAAAAATTCACGCTCGTTCTACGCTGGCTAGTAATTTCAATGTTTCACCAGAGACAGCTAGAAAAGCCATCAATGTCTTAGTTGACCTTGGCATCATGGAAGTTCGTCATGGCAGCGGCGCTTATGTACTTTCGCGAGAAAAAGCCAAAGTCTATTTCGAAAAATATCAAGACGTTCAATCCGCCCAAGAGATCAAAAATGATATTCAAACCAGTATTGAAAATCAAAAACAAGAATTAAATAATATGACGCAATTATTGGATCAATTATTTGCGCAAACCAAGCGGGTTCACAACGTCGCACCCTTTGTTCCTTACGAGCTGACTTTAACAGAAGCAGCGGAACATTTAGAACAGACCGTCAATGAATTAAATATTTGGCATGAGACGGGCGCAACCATTATTGCGATTCAGCAAAAAGAACAGCTGCTGCTATCACCAGGCCCCTACGCCAAAATTTGCGCAGGCGACACTTTGTTTTTTGTCGGTAATGAGCTGGTGCTGCAACGCATGCAGCATTTATTTTATCCAGATAAATAAAGCTAATAGAACCTGTGACAAAACGTTTGTCACAGGTTCTATTTACGCATAAACGGGGAGAAGAAGCTTCTTCTTCAATAAGTCGAAATTTCTTGAAGCTGACCACTTCTGCCTCATTCTCCGGTAGCTTATTTTGTTCAAAGGGCAAAATATTAAGAAATGATAACGCTTTCTTAATTACAAAAGTTATTTTTTTACTATTGGTTCTCTCCATGAGACACTTTGTTAACCCCTAATAACTTTTTGAATTTACGAACGGAGGATTTACCATGGAGAAAAAACTAACAGAATTACCACATTCACTGAAGGATGTTGCAGTATTTCCAGAAGACCCTCGCTATGATGATGTTCGTTCAAACGATTATAAAGTAGGTCAGCCCAAAATTGTCATTTTAGCAGAGAACGAAGAACAAGTCCGAGACGCGATCACCTATGCTGCTAAGATCAAGCAAGGGGCAGACTTTCCCTTTTCTGTCCGCTGCGGTGGTCATGGACTATCCGCGACTTCCGTGAACGACCAAGGAATGATCTTAGACCTCTCCCAGATGAATCAGATTCAAGTGATTGATAAAGAAAAAGGCATTGTTAAAATCCAAGCCGGTGCCCTCTGGTCAGATGTAGCGACCAAGCTGCTAGCCGATCAATTAGTGATTTCAAGTGGGGATCATGGTGATACCGGTGTCGGCGGCTTGGCGGTATCCGGTGGGATGGGGATCATTTTACGTTCTTTTGGCTTGACGATCGATCGGGTCATTGGCGCGACACTGATCACGGCGGACGGTGAACGACGTGAGCTTGATGACCTGAATGAGCCGGAACTTTTTTGGGGCATTCGTGGAGGCGGCGGACAATTTGGTGTAGTAACGGAATTTCTTTTTCAAGCGGATAAAGTGACCACAACCGATTCGGAATTTTCGATTCCTATGGTTGTTCAAACCATCAATTATACGATCACGGATCTTTATGGCTTTACGCAAGCGTGGCATGCATGGTTCAAAAATTCTTCAAATAAATTGACAAGTATTCTTTTGCTTAACAAAGGTGCAGATCAAACGATCACGGTACAGACGAGAAACTTTTGGTACGGCGAGGAAACTCCTGAAGCAAGAGCGGTGCTGGCTGAGGCTCTTCATTTAGGCAACGTTTCCGCTAAAACAGAAGTAGCGATGAACTACGCCGATTTCTTTCCCGATGAGCATGCCCGTATCGATGGAAAAAATACGGCTTTTGGGAAAAATACGTTGGTAACAGATATTCCGCAAGCAATAGCGGCCGAAATGGAAAAACTGCTGGAGCCGCCTTTTGTCTATGGCGTAGAATTGCGGGCGCTCGGCGGAGCGATGAATGATAAAGCCGCCGATTTCAACGCATGGTCTTTTAGAGAAGCAGAGATTATGATTGCCTATTGGGTGAATCAAGCACATGCGGATGAAGCGCTTCGGCTTTTCCAACCGATCCAGGAATTTGGTCAAGGTATTTATGGCGCCTATTCAAGCGATACGAGTACGGCGGAAAATCTCCGCGTTTGGTCCAACCAAACCGCGACTAGATTAAAAAAAATGAAACAAGTATACGACCCGATGCATTTCTTTACTCAAAATCGAGAAGTCTAGCTAATCCTTGTAGCGAAAAAATCTAAGCAGAAAAGCTTAGATTTTTTTTGCTTTGAATTTGTTTTCCTGAAAACTTTCTGCATCATTTTTGACAAAGTGACCACACCGTGTTAGTGTTGTATGGTCACTTTTTCAGTGAGAGCATTTTTTAATGCAGATGAAATTTGGTTTCGCGAACGAGGTTCGTAAAGCTTTTTAATAAGGAGGATACATTTTGAGTAAAGTTAAGGTTGAACATCTGACGAAAATCTTTGGCAAGAAGCAGCAACAAGCCCTTGCGATGATCCAAGAGAATCGCAGTAAGAACGAGATCGTCGAGCAAACGGGTGCGACAGTTGGTGTGTATGATGCCAGTTTTGAAGTCAATGAAGGAGAAATATTTGTTATTATGGGGCTTTCCGGTAGCGGAAAATCCACGATGATTCGTTTGTTAAATCGGCTTATCGATCCAACTTCTGGTGAGATTTATATTGATGGTGAGAATATTGCCCAAATGGATAAAGAAGCACTGCGGGAAGTGCGCCGCCATAAAATCAATATGGTCTTTCAAAATTTTGGATTGTTTCCACATCGAACGATTTTAGAAAATACGGAATACGGACTTGAAGTCCGGGGTGTACCGAAAGCGGAACGTCAAGCCAAGGCGGAGCAAGCCTTAGACAACTCCGGTTTGCTGACCTTTAAGGATCAATACCCTGATCAATTATCCGGTGGGATGCAGCAGCGGGTCGGTTTGGCGCGGGCCTTAGCCAACGATCCAGAAATCTTATTGATGGATGAAGCTTTCTCAGCGTTAGATCCATTGATTCGCCGTGAAATGCAAGATGAGCTATTGGATTTACAATCAAATGTGCAAAAAACGATTATCTTCATTACCCATGACTTGAATGAAGCCTTACGGATCGGTGATCGAATCGCCTTGATGAAGGACGGACAAATCATGCAGATCGGTACGGGGGAAGAAATTTTGACCCATCCAGCCAACCAATATGTCCGCGACTTCGTGGAAGACGTGGATCGTTCAAAAGTCCTGACTGCGCAAAATATCATGGTACCGGCTTTGACGACCAATATCGAAGTCGATGGTCCAAATGTGGCCTTGAACCGAATGCGGAAAGAAGAAGTCAGCATGCTGTTAGCCGTTGACCGCAAGCGTAAATTAAAAGGCAGCCTGACGGCGGATAAAGCCTTAGAAGCTCGGAAAAATAATCTAACCTTAAAAGAAGTCATTGATAAAAATGTCCGCCGCATTCCTAAAGACATGCTGGTGACCGACATTTTTAATCTGATTTTTGATTCGCCAGCTCCTTTAGCTGTGGTTGAAGGCGACCGCTTAGTCGGCGTCGTGATTCGCGGCAGTGTCTTAGAAGCGTTGGCAAATACAGAAGAAGAGGTGACGACGAATGTTTAGTTTTTTACAACAAGCTTTACCCGTTGCAGATTGGGTTGAAAATTTCACCGACTGGTTAACTAGCACCTTCGCAGGATTATTTTCAGCATTGCAACAGGCCGGACAATTTTTGATGGATGGCATGACGGGAATCTTAACAATGATTCCGCCACTCTTATTTATTTTAGTTTTGACAGTTGCCGCATTTTTCATCTCCAATAAAAAATGGGGATTAACCAGCTTTACCTTTATCGGACTATTATTCATTTATAATCAAGGGTTATGGGCGGATTTAATGAGTACCGTTACGCTTGTGCTTTTATCTAGCTTGCTATCGATCATCATCGGGGTACCGTTAGGGATCTTGATGGCGAAAAACGAGACGGCGAAAAAGATCATTACACCGATTTTGGATTTCATGCAGACGATGCCTGGTTTTGTTTATTTGATCCCAGCCGTTGCCTTCTTTGGAATCGGCATGGTGCCAGGGGTCTTCGCGTCAGTGATTTTCGCCTTGCCACCAACGGTCCGCTTTACTAACTTAGGGATTCGTCAAATTCCAAAAGAGTTAGTCGAAGCTTCTGATTCATTCGGTGGTACTGCCAAACAAAAATTATTCAAATTAGAATTGCCGTTAGCTAAAAGTACTATTTTAGCCGGGATCAACCAAACAACGATGTTGGCTTTATCAATGGTAGTAATCGCCTCAATGATCGGTGCTCCCGGTCTAGGACGTGGGGTCTTATCTGCCTTGCAACGAGCACAAGTCGGAAATGGGTTCGTCAATGGTTTAGCACTAGTTATTTTAGCAATCATCATTGACCGCTTTACCCAAAATATCAATAAACCGAAACAACAAGCCGCTGAAAAAATGCCGAAGAGCAAGAAGAAAAAATTGGGCATTGCAGCCGGTGTGGTCGCTGCTGTTGTGTTGTTGGCGTCATTTGGTTTTGGCGGGGCGTCTGAGAAAACCAAAGGTACAATCAATCTTTCTTACGTGGAATGGGATACCGAAGTCGCTTCAACCCACGTTGTGGGAGAAGTATTGAAAGAAATGGGCTACAAAGTCAACACGACCCCATTAGATAATGCGATTATGTGGGAATCCGTTGCAAAAGGCGAATCGGATGCAATGGTTGCAGCTTGGTTGCCAAATACCCACAAATCACAATATGCTCAATATAAAGATCAAGTCGATGATTTAGGCGTCAACTTGAAGGGTGCCAAAGTTGGGATCGTTGTACCGGATTATATGGATGTAAATTCCATCGCAGATCTATCCGACCAAGCCAATAAAACCATCACCGGGATTGAACCTGGTGCGGGCGTCGTCAACGCGGCAGAAAATACGTTGAAGGCTTATCCAAACTTAGCGGATTGGAAAGTTTCAACCTCTTCTTCTGGAGCTATGACCGTAGCTCTAGGCCAAGCAATCAAAAACAAACAACCCATCGTAATCACCGGCTGGTCACCCCACTGGATGTTTGCAAAATATGGTTTGAAATATTTAGAAGATCCTAAAAATGCAATGGGCTCAGCCGAATCGATCCACACTATGGCTCGTCAAGGTCTAAAAAAAGACCAGCCCGAAGCTTATAAAGTATTAGACAACTTCCACTGGACCCAAAAAGATATGGAAAGTGTTATGTTAGCAATCAACGAAGGTGAAGATCCATCGCAAGCAGCGAAGGACTGGATCAAAGATCATCAAAAAGAAGTTGATGAGTGGAAAGAATAGAATCCAAAAAAATTGCTGATCGATATGATCAGCAATTTTTTTGTGACTAATTATTTCTTTCCTAGTTCCTCATCTTTTCGAATCGTCGCATCGATTCCTTTAATAACGGTCGAGATAAAGGCGTTGTCTTCTAACTCCACGATCCCTGCGACTGTCGTTCCGCCTGGTGAGCTGACCCGATCGATCAAGGTCCACGGATTTTCTTGACTAGTGGCCAAAGTTTGAGCGCTGCCTAGAATGGCTTGGGTCGCCATTTCTAGAGCGAGATCCTTTGGCAAGCCATTCTTCACTGCAGCCCGAGCGATTGAGTCGATAAATAAGAAGGTATAGGCTGGTGAGCTGCCAGCGATCGCAGTAAAGATGGAGAAATATTTCTCTTCTAAAGGCCAAGCTTTCCCTACAGCGTTGAATAGATCAATGATTTGTTTAACATCTTCCTCAGTCGCGGCACTGTTTCCGCAGACTGCCGCCGCCCCTTCACCAACCATTGCGTTCATATTCGGCATGACTCGGACGATGCGGATCGGCTGATCGGTCTCGAAAACGTCATATAACGCAACTGTGCTAGTTCCCGCTGCGATAGAGACGATCAGTGGATCATTGGCAATGATCGCTTCTTTGGCTGCTAACAAGATGCCTTTAATGACATTCGGTTTGACTGCTAGGATCAACGTGTCGACAGTTTGAATAACAGCTTGTGGATCTTTCAGCGCATGCGCGCCGATTTTTTCCGCGAAGGCTTGGACTTTCTCCGTTGCGATATCATATAAATAAATGTCTTCTGGCTTGCTGAAGCCCTTTTGTACGATTCCTTCCACGATTGCCGTAGCCATGTTGCCGGCACCGATAAAACCAATTTTCATAATAAATCCCCCTTAGAAGTGTTTGAATCTAATGTAATGAAACGCTAAAAATGCTACAATCAATAAAGAAATTATATGCTGATAAGCAGCTGTTTGAAATAGTGTAGATAAAGAAAAAAGTGTTCGATTCTAAGGTGGTGGAAAAGTGAAGGTAACGGAGCAGCAATACGATCAGTTTTATCAGTTTTTGGAAACATTGGATTGCTATCTTGCTGAGGATAAAGAAATGAAAAACGAGGTCCGGCAGTTTGCGGAAAATCCCAAGCGTGAGATCGCGGCTTTTGTAACGCGTAAGAGCGAACAGCGGATCGAAGTTTCTTCGGAATTTATTCGGGTGTTCTATGTACTGAAAGGCTCGGTTGAGGTGAAACTTGATACCTCTGAAAGACGGCTTGATGTGGGTGGATTAATCTTGATGAATGGCGCGGCGCGACTTTCTTTTCAAGGAGACCAGAACGCGGAAGTCATCACGTTTTATTTTAAGGCTAGCTATTTCACCGATTCATTATTAGGTCAATTTTTTGAAGAACCACTGTTGTATCGCTTTTTTATCGAGGCAATAAGTTCAGAATTTCTAGGAGTTAGCCGTTATTTGGTGTATGATTTTGCGACATTAACGGATGTTCATTTTTATGCGTTGCTGTTGTTAAAACAAGTGGTCAAGATGGCTTATTTCAATAATAAGGTAACGAAGGCGGCCTTTGTGCTGCTGATTGTTGAGATCAGTCAGGCCGAGACGGGACATCTTGTCGCCAGAGACAGCTTCGTGTCCAGCGGTCAATTAACGGAAGAAATTTTAGCCTATATCGATGCTCGCTTGGAGCAAGTGACACTAGAAGAGGTCGCTCAGAAATTTCATTTTCACCCGAATTATTTGTCGAGCTTATTAAAGGAAAAAACGGGGCAGGCCTTTACGGAGATCGTATTGCTGCGCCGCATCCAGCGCTGTAAGCTCTATTTAGAGCAAACAGATCTGACTATCCAAACAATTGTCGAACGCTTAGGCTACAAAGATAAGGCCTTTTTCTATAAACGTTTCAAGCAAATCGAAGGCCTTACCCCGCGTCAATATCGAAAAATTCAGGAGGAAAAAACCAATGTATGAAGATATTTTTGCTGACGTTCAACTGACCGTCGTAGAACAACCGATCGAGTGGCTGGAAAACTTGCCCCTTTATCGCGGTCATTTGAAGGAACTGCCATTTATTACTGGCGAAGGTTCTTCGAAAAAAGCGCTGTACCGTCAATTAGCGGAGCAGTACCAAGAATATGTCGCGTTGAATCAAGTGGAGGAAGAAAAGGACGAAGAAATGACCTCTTCTTTATTAACGGCAGATCAATTATTGAAATATTATGATGGCGAGACCTTTGACGGCTTTTCTTTAGGGGAGAACGTGAAGGAAGAATAGAGCAGTTTTGTATCCCTTTTCAGTCTTTTCCGCTAGACTAAAAGAAAAAAGGATGTGAAGCGATGACAGCAATCGAAGAATATATCAATGAGGCTGAAAAAGATCAGCAGCCAAAGCTAAAAGAAATTTATCAAGTAATTAAAGAAACGGTTCCACCCGAAACGAAAGAGAAGATTTCTTACCAGATGCCCACCTTTTATTTAAAAGAAAATCTGGTTCATTTCGGGGCAATGAAAAAGCATATCGGCTTTTATCCGACACCTAGCGCTATGGAAGCTTTTGAAAAACAATTAAAGGACTACAAGACCTCTAAGGGAGCCGTTCAGTTTCCTTATGACCAAGATTTGCCAATTGATTTGATTAAAGAAATGGTGCGCTTTCGTTTGCAAGAAGTCATGGAAGATCAATAAATGAAAAGCTGTAAGGAGGTTGGGACAGAAGTGTTCAGCTTCAAGAAATAAGAAGGAATTTCCGGAAATTGCTCCTCAAATTTTTGTGAAATTTCGGCTTATTTCCGAAGAAGCTACTTCTGTCACACCGTTTATACGGAAAAAGGAGCTGAGACAAATTAATGTCCCAGCTCCTTTTTTTGTGTGAAGCTTAGCACTTTTTATAAGATTTATTTGACGAATATCATCAAATTGTTATTTAATTTCAGTCAAAAAGTATGTGAATTGTTGTACCATCTTTACAGGTAAAAGAGCTTTCATTCAATTAAATATTCAAAGGAGAGAATTATGGTACAGATTTTATTGGGACTTTTAGCAGTCCTCTTGGTTTACTATCTTTTTTATTTTATTCGCGATTTGGTTGCGGAGCGAAAAAATTTAGGCGGCGGGAATTGGCTTGTTGCCGGGTTGATCGGCTTGGTGACGGACGCGATGGACACGCTGGGAATCGGGAGTTTTGCACCGACGACGATGCTATTAGAAACGACGAAGCAATTAGACAATGACCGTCAATTACCGGGAACATTGAATGTTTCTCACACGGTACCGGTGATTATTGAAGCGTTCATTTTTATTACGGTGGTAAAAGTAGCGCCGTTGACTTTATTTTCGTTAGTCATTGCCGCAATTGTCGGTTCTTACATTGGTTCGAAAACGGTCAGCAAGCTACCTGAGAAAAAAGTCCAATTTTACATGGGAATCGCCTTGATCGTCACAGCCGCACTAATGGCGCTAAAACAATTAGGGTTATTGGATCTATTAGGAACCGGTAATCATTTAACCGGTTTGACGGGTTCAAAATTAATCATTGGTATTATAGGTAATTTTATTTTGGGTGCCTTGATGACGATTGGTGTAGGACTTTACGCACCGTGTATGGCCTTGGTTTATATGCTCGGCTTAAGTCCATTGGTAGCTTTTCCAATTATGATGGCTTCATGTGCGGGTCTAATGCCAGTTGCTGGTACAAACTTTATTAAATCGGGGGATTATTCTCGTAAAGTTAGTTTGGGGATTACGATCGGTGGGATTATCGGAGTGATCATCGCGACGCGCTTTGTCACCGGTTTGAACATGAACGTTTTGACATGGATTGTTATCGTAGTCGTGCTTTATTCCGGCTTTACCTATATTCGTAAAGGGAAGCAGGCCTTTGCGGGGAATTTGAAGAAGAGCTAAAAACGAAGCCACTGAAAAGTTCACTTTTCAGTGGCTTTATTTTTTTAATTAATAACACTTCGCACAGGCGGTTAATCCGCGACCTTGTGCTTCCTCTAGTGTAGCGGGGCTGTAAGTGCCGTTGCCGCACTTGTGCGTATGATATTTGCTGCCTGTCGGTGTGACATAAACGGTCTGACCTTGAGCCGGCTGGGCTGCTTGCTGAAGCTGTGCTTCTTGTTGGGCACGAGCATCCGCCTCTGCCTGTGCTTGAGCCGCGACTTGTTGCTCTTCGGCTTGTTTTTTTGCGACCGCTTCTTGTGCGACGCGCTGTTCTTCCATCTTACGAGCTTCTTCCGCAATTCTTTTTTCCTCGGCCTGTTTGGCAGCCTCAGCTTGTTCAGCTGCTTGTTTCTCGGCGGCAGCCTGAGCTTCTTGTTCTTTGCGTTGCTGTTCTTCTTCGGCTTTCTTCGTATTGGCTAATTCCCTTTGTTTTTGCTCTTGCTCGGCGTTCTGTGCTTTTTCTTCTTCGGCTTTTTCTTTTTCAAAAGGATCCACGGTTTTCTCTAAAGATGAGACCGTCGCCTTTAAGTCTTGATTGCTTTTTTCCAGCGAGCTAATTGTTTGTGATTGACTGGTAGTTGTTTCGTTAGTGGCATTGTCACCACAACCGCCAAAAGTCAATCCTAACGCGAGAATCAGTCCTAACTTAATAAATTTATTCATATCCGTTCCTCCTAATCTGATTTTTTTCGGGGAAAATAATGATCAAACAACAAAAAAAGTTTTATTATAAATAAATTATACTATAATTAAGTTTTTGTTAGAAATAAAAATGATTTTAGATGGATTAAATACAATGAACGATATTTATTTAGGAAGAATGAGTTTTTCTTCAACCTAGAATAGGTTAATAAAGTTAGAACTCTAATTTTTAGAAAACGAATCTTTTCCGTTGACTTTTATTTTAACGGCGTGTATATTCTTTTCGAACAGTTAGATATCTAATAGTTAGCGAGGAGGAATTCTTTTGGATAGAATGGTCGTTTCCAATCTACTGCGCTCGATTATGCACAAATCTCGTGAATTGATGAAAGATCGTGCGGAATCGTTAGGTGTCAGTCCGCAACAAGCTCGAATGATTGCGTATATTGCGCAGAACGAAGACAAAGGCTTGATCCAAAAAGATTTAGCGGAAGTCTTTCAACGACGCGGTGCCAGTATTACCAGTATGCTGCAAGGCTTAGAAAAAAAAGGGTATATCGAACGTCGAATTCCAGCCGATAATGAGCGGCAAAAAAATATTTATGTTCTTCCTAAGGGAAAAGCGATCGTCAATGAAACCAATGAGGCGTTTTATGCGGCGGAAAAAGAATTGGTCAAAGCGCTAGACCCGGAAGAAGTGCAAGAATTGACCGAACTGCTTAGAAAAATCGACCGCAGTTTATAAGAACAAGCAGCGCAAAACTGCTTGCACCTAAATAGTTAGAATTCTAACTATTATAAATGAATAGAAGAAGGTAGTATCATGGAAGAATTTGAAGTCAACGAATCGAATATTTATTATTTAAAGGAAAGTCCCATTCGCAAAGCCATCGCCCATTTGTCGATCCCGATGATGGTGGGGATCTCAGCCACGACGATCTACAATTTGATCAACGCTTATTTTATTGGTCGGATCCATGACACGAATATGATGTCGGCGATTACGTTGGCGATGCCGATCACGATCATTTTGATGGCGGTCGGAAATATGTTTGGTGTCGGTGGCGGCAGCTTTATTACGCGGCTATTAGGCAGCGGGGATACTCAGAAGGGGAAGAAAGTCGCTGGCTATTCCTTTTACACAAGCATTATTCTTGGGTTGGTTATCGGAGCAGTCGCTATCTTATTTATGACACCGTTTGTTCACTTACTTGGCGCCGACGGACAAACACTGCTTTACACAAAACAATATTCAACGATTTTATTTGCTGGTGGATTTGCCTTTATTCTGAACTTTGCCTTGGAGCAAATGGTTCGCTCAGAAGGCGCCTCAAAGGAATCGATGTATGGAATGTTTATTAGTGTGGCTGTTAGTATTGCGCTGGATGCGCTATTGATCTTGGTTTTTAACCTGCATGTGATTGGGGCCGGAATCTCAACAGTTATTGCCAATTTGGCTTCCACCGCTTATTATGTTTGGTTTTTAGAAAATAGAAGCGAATCCTTGAAGGGCTTCTTGAAACATTTCAAACTTTCTTTCAGCGATCAATTAGAAGTCTATAAAATCGGTGTTTCAGAACTGTTTAAATCAGCCTTTATGATCGTAACGACGTTATTGTTGAACAATTTTTCAGTTGAATACGGCGATAATGTTGTCGCCAGCTTTGGGATCGCGGTACGGATTACACAGTTGCCTGAATTTTTGACGATGGGCTTATTTTTAGGCGCCATGCCGTTATTTGCTTATAGTTTCTCCGCCCACAATACCAAACGTCTAAAAGAAGCGCTGAAAGAAGTTTCTTTATGGATCGGCGGTATCTCAATCATTTTCGCGGTCGCCGTTTATCTCTTCCGAGTGCCCGTATTAAGCTTATTTACTAGCGACCCTCGCGTGGTACAAGTTGGTTTAACGATTTTAGCAGCACAATTAGTTTCTTCCGTCTTTAACGGATTCTCTGGTTTATTTACCGGAATCTTCCAATCCTCAGGTTTTGGCGCTCAAACGGGAATCATGTCTACGATCCAAGGAACCTTTTTCATTCCAGTCGTTCTTTTGCTGCACCATTTTTATGGTTTGAACGGCTTGATTTGGTCCATGACTATTACCGAAGGGATCGCCTTTATCGCTGGTGCAATCATGATGATCCCTTACTTGAATAAATTAAATAAAAACGAATTACCGGCGATGCAAGAATAATCAACGGTTGAATAAAAAAAGAACGTGCTATTAAAGGAAAAGAGATCCTTTAGTAGCACGTTCGTCTTTAAAAAATTATTCTGTCTCGTCATTTTTTTCTGACCAATGCAAGGCGAGATAGTATCCAGTAATTCCCATACCTAGCAAAAAGCAGGCTGCATCAAAGCTATTGATGTCTGGCTTGAAGAGCGCAAACAAAATAATCACCACTAACCAATTCGTGATCGCCCACAAAACATTCGTTGGAGCGGATGCGAATGTTTTCCAAGGAACAGGCCATTTTTCTGCGGTAATCCCTTTGACAAAATGGGGGATGCCGTTTGCGAAGATCATTCCTAGAACGATACAAATAATTGAATCCATCGCCATCTTCTCCTCTCATTGCTATTCAATTTGTAGTATACCTCTTTCTTACTTTTTTTTCTGCCGATCTAAGAAAAAATTGCTTACGCTGAGCAGAGAATTTAACAAGGCCAAGAATTTGGGGGTAAGGTGGAATGGTGATGAGAAGATACACTTAAAAATGAGTATTTTTTTACCTTGTGGAAGGATAAATAAAAATTAGGAGGAATTTGCTGATGACTGCACCATTGATAACATTGAATGACGGACATTTTTTACCGGCTGTTGGACTGGGAACCTATCAAATCCGAGGAGGTCAAGGGGTGGATCAAGTGTTGACAGCGATCCAAGATGGCTATCGCTTGTTAGACACGTCAACGAATTATGACAGTGAAGGAATTGTGGGGGAAGCGATTCGCCGTTCTGGACTTCCTCGTTCGGAATTTTTTGTAACGACGAAGCTACCAGGAAAATACCACCATTATGCTGATGCCTTAATGATGATTCAAGAATCCTTATTTCGGATGGGCTTAACGTATTTTGATCTGTATTTGATTCATTGGCCATTACCTAAGCGGGGTCTGTATACTGAAGCGTGGCAGGCATTGGTTGATGCACAAAAGTTAGGCTTGATTCGCTCGATTGGTGTTTCTAATTTTGAGCCAGAGCATTTGGATAAAATTATCGAAGCAACAGGTGTGACACCGGCGGTCAATCAAATCGAGATCCATCCTTACTGGGTCCAAGAACGAATGGTTGCTGAAAATAAAAAACGTGGCATTCTAACAGAGGCTTGGAGTCCGTTAGGCCGCGGCAATGACGCGCTAACGGAATCGGTGATTCAAGAACTCGCAGAAAAATATCACAAGACTCCGGCGCAAATCGTTTTACGTTGGCATCATCAACGTGGAATTGTGCCGATCCCAAAATCGCGCAACTTGCAGCATCAACGGGAGAATTTAACGATCTTTGATTTTGAATTGTCGCAAACAGAGCTTGAAAGAATCAATCTATTAGAAAAAGCAAACGGTCGAATCGACGATCAAGACCCAAATGAATACGAAGAATTCGAGTAAAAAACACAGCTAAGAACCCTTACAGGTTTTTAGCTTTTTTTGATTCAGTCAAAGCCTATTTATCGAGAAAGACTGCTTTTCATTCAAAAACGCTTTCAATTATGGCATACTAATAATAAACAGAATCGTTGGAGGCGGATTGGATGAAAAAAATTGCAGCGCTTGTTGTTGTGTTAGCAGCCGTTTTACTCTTTTTTTGGTTTGATCAGAAGGACCAAGTCGCGGTCGAACCGACGACGGAGTTTTCACAAACCGAGCCAGAGGAGCGAATGGAGGATTTTTTCACGAATCGCGATCTCAATGAGTTGGAGGCCGTCGTTTATCCAGAGTACAAAGCGTTGATGGATGATTTAAGCGGCGAAGGTGATGTAGTCAGAAAATCAACTCAAAAAACCTTCGTAGGAGCAAAGGTCAATGAAGAAGATCGCTCTTGGACGGGGTATTTTGAAAAGTAGCATTTAACTATAAAAGAAGGGACAAACTCGATGAACGATGTTTGCCCCTTCTTTTTTTAGCTTCCACCCATTAGGAAGTCTAGAATATTCCAACCATCCGACGTTGCTCCGCGATAGAGTTCGGTGTAGCCGCATTGTTTGCAGCTGATAGTCGTGAATTTTTTATTTTGTACATCGAAGATCTTTGCGAAATTTCCCCCCGTTGCTTGGAATTGGTCAGATGTATAATGCTGGCATCCGCACTTATCACAAACATATTGTTTTCTTTCCATCTTTCATTCTCCTTATCTGACAGTACAGCTAAATCATTTCCGACTGAAAAAGTAACGAACAGCTGTTGTTATGTCTAAAAGTATAGCAAATTCTCAAATGACGTCATCCGTCTTTAGAAGTATCTCACAAGAAAATTTTTGACAAAGAAGACTTTCTTTGGTTAAATAAGAACATACGTTCGGTGAAAAGGAGGGTTTTCGATGGAGCTGGAAAGAAAAATTGAAATTTTGGCTGAGTCAGCGAAATATGATGTTTCCTGTTCCAGCAGTGGTGTGGAAAATAATACGCGGCAGGGGACGGTAGGTAGCACGCAAGTCTCTGGGATTTGTCATTCCTTTACGCCCGATGGACGGTGCGTATCGTTATTAAAATTATTGTTCACTAATGCCTGCATCTTTGATTGTCATTATTGCATCAATCGAAAATCGAATGCGATTCCGCGAGCGACTTTCACGCCGCAAGAGGTGGCCGATTTGACGATGGATTTCTATATGCGTAATTATATCGAAGGCCTGTTTTTGAGCTCTGCAATTATTAAGAATCCGGACTACACTTGCGAGCTCTTAATCAAGACGCTAAAAATTTTAAGGGAAGAAAAAGGCTTTCGTGGCTATATCCACGTTAAGGCGATTCCTGGCGCGGATGAAAAATTAATCGAAGAACTTGGTTTTCTGGCGGATCGAATGAGCGTCAATGTTGAACTACCTTCCCGCGAAAGTCTAAAATTGCTGGCTCCAGATAAAGATCCCTTTGACTTATATAAGCCGATGAAGCAGATTACGACGGTAAAAAAAGAACAGGAATTCTTACCAATGGTGCGGAATGCACCAAGTTTTGTGCCAGCCGGACAGTCAACCCAGATGATCATCGGAGCTAGCCCTGAGAGTGATCGCTCGATCGTGAAGATTTCGGAGAATTTATATCAAAAATATCAATTGAAGCGGGTCTATTATTCGGCCTATATTCCCGTCAATCAAGATAGTTTATTGCCGGCAGTGACGACAGATCCACCACTATTAAGAGAACATCGCTTGTATCAGGCGGATTGGTTGCTGCGCTATTACAAATTTACCGCGGACGAGATTTTGTCTGAGGACAAACCAAACTTTAATTTGTATCTCGATCCGAAAGCCAATTGGGCGGTCCAAAATTACCATCGCTTCCCCGTTGACGTCCAGACGGCATCCTACGATCAGTTGTTACGCGTTCCTGGGATTGGGCCGAAAAGTGCGCAAAACATCGTAAAAGCAAGAAAATATTATCGATTGCATCTAAACGATTTAAAAAAATTGGGTATCGTAATCAAGCGGGCGCAATATTTTATCGCCTGCAATCATGAAACGCCTGCCGGATTGATCAAAGATCCGGAATGGATCATCACCTCGTTGATTTCTTCAAAGCAATATGAGGTATTAAAGAAACACAACACGCAATCCACCAGTGAACAGCTATCCTTATTTGATGTGGAACGTTTTGAACATGCGAAAAGTAGGTGAGTTTCATGGAAGAATCCGCGGACCATTGGGAATATGACGGCAGCTTTTTAGGGTTTATGACCATCGTGGATCGTAGCTTTCGGGAGAAAAAGTTTCCGACACTGATCTTATCACCGGAGACAGCGGTCGAAAATTTATTTTTGGCGGAGTGGATCGAAACCGACGTGCTGAGAGGGGAAAAAATCTATCGCCGTCTGCGTCAACGCTTGCGATCAGAAAATTTTCAATTTATTCAAAATGGTTTTTACGCCACACTAGAGGGGAAAGAACGCTATTTATTAGAAGCGATCGAGATTGCGTTACAAACAAAGGATCTATTAGAAAACCATTTAGGGCACCCTGCGATCCTAGCGTTAGCCAAAAGTATTCGGACTCTGCTTGGAGAAAATCATGCATTGACGGGGTTTGTTCGGTTTGAATATGTTGGCGACGTGTTATTTAGCAAAATCCATCCAAAGCACTATGTCATGCCTTATCTGTGTCCTCATTTCGCTGAGCGTTATCCTCAAGAAAAAATCATGATTTATGATGAGACACATGAGCTTTTGGGCATCATTGATCAGGGGGACATCCATTTGATGGAAAATACTAGCTGTCCCGAGTTTTCGGAAGCCAGTGATGAACAGGATATTCGCCAGCAATGGAAGACTTTTTTACGAGCAGTGACGATTGATGAACGAGCCAATTATCGGGCTCAACGAAATCATTTGCCTTTGCGTTTTCGCGGGGATATGACCGAGTTCAAGGCTTAGTCAAAAAGATGCCTTTTTGCGCCAGATTCAGCAGACATTCTGTTAGATAATCTTCATTATGTTCGGGATAGATCGGACGAGTGAGGGCCAATGGCTGGATCGCTACTAAAGGAGATAAGTTTTTCCCGCGGTACAGCGGATCGAACCATAAGGAATCAGGCTTGTAGCCACGGCGCTTCATTTCCTCCAGAACCAACAAATGAAATTGATACAATTTGTAATAAGGATGAGTGAAAACATAATCCACCGTGGCGTGCTTTTTGCCCCAACCTTTGCCCCGCAACGCCGCAACTTCGCGATGCTGTCCTAATAATTGTTGTCGCGGAAGCGCGGGTATTAGTGCTTCATGCCATAGACGCATAAAAATCCCTCCTAGCTTTCTTTTGATTTTTCCACAATTTAGCTTTAAAGACGAGCGATTTGCTTCACGAAAGGAAAGAGATATGTTTTTATGATTTTTCCTTTCTGATTTATAATAGATACAATCAGGAAGTGAGTGAATCAAATGGAAGAGAAAAAAACGCAAGGGTCGATGGCCGTATTGGCTGCGCTATTAGCGAATATTTTAGTAGCAGTCAGCAAATTTGTCGGCTATATGCTTAGCGGTAGTGCCGCAATGATGAATGAAAGCATCCATAGTGTGGTGGATTGCAGCAATCAAATTTTATTATTATTCGGCAATCGCCGGGCGAATCGGGGCCAAAGTGAGCTGCATCAGTTTGGTGAAGGCCGGGCCAAATATTTCTTTAGTACCATTGTAGCAACAATGCTGTTTTTTGGTGGGGGTGCTTTAGGGATTTGGGAGGCCGTGGAAAAATTGTTCCATCCTAGCCATGAAGTAGAAAATCCTTTAATCATCTTAGCAATCCTCGTTTTCGGGATTCTAGTTGAAGGCAGTTCGTTGCGGGTTGCGATCAAGGAAATTCATGAGCTGAATACGGAAAAGCTGCCGCTATTCCAATTTTTACATGAAAGTCGTCACAGTGAAATCTTGATTATTTTCACAGAAGATTTTTGTGCGGTGATCGGGTTAGTTTTAGCGATTATCGGAACTATTTTAACGATGCTGACTGGCAACCCGATGTTTGACGCATTGAGTGGGTTGTTGATCGGGATGATGCTTTTGTTTGCCTCAATCTTTTTAGCACGAGAATTTTACAGCTTGATTATTGGCGAAAGTGTTTCAAAAGCAGACCTGTTGAAAATTCAAACGGCCTTCAACCGCGAAGAAGTCAAAAAAGTCATCGACATCAAAACGGTGCATTTAGGCCCAACTGAAGTGATGATCGCCGCCAAGATCGATATCGCGGATTCTTACGAAGGTGTCAGTTACGATGTCGTCAATCAGATCGAGCGAGTGATCCGCCAAGCACTACCAGATAAAAAAGCCTATATTTATATCGAAACCGACGAATTTGATCCCAACTACGATCAAAAACGCCAAGCCCAATCGGACACATAACCATTCTGTGCCCGATTATTCTTGTCAGTCCAACTTTTCGCAGTTCTTAAATTTCAATTTCAATACTAGGATTTGAATGAAAATAATAGTATAAGCTGTTTAGTTGGATGATATGCGTACGAGGATCACCTTTCTTTTTCCGATTTTGGAAAAAGAAAAACCATAAAACGAGTTAGCGGTCAGTCCAACTTTTCGCAGTTCTTAAGTTTCAATTTCAATACTAGGATTTGAATGAAAATAATAGTATAAGTTGTTTAGTTGGATGATATGCGTACGAGGATCACCTTTCTTTTTCCGATTTTGAAAAAAGAAAAACCATAAAACGAGTTAGCGGTCAGTTATGCTTTTCGCAGTTGCTTAAAGTGTTTTATCTTTATTAAGGAGGGATGCAGAGTGTCTTCACTTCGGTTTTTCTTTACCTATTCACGGGAATTTCTGCGTCATTGGGGCAGCTATATTCTTTTGATTGTTGGTACGAATATTGTTTTAGAGATGCTGGTAATTCCCGTGGTCCAATTTTTAGTGGCCTTTATTTTACAACGGGGCAATATTCCTTATGTTTCTAACACAAATATTTTAACGATCATCACGAAGCATCCAGCCGTCTTGATTGCGTTGCTCTTGTTGCTTGCTTTAGTTTTGACCTTAGTTTTTTTACAATTTACGTTTCAATTATTTGGTATCAAAAGTATTCAAACGAAGGAAGATCGGTCGCTGTGGGGGATTTTTAAGCAATCGCTCTATCACATGCGGCATCTACGTCCAGCGACGTTCTTTTTCTTTCTATTTTATTTTCTCTTGATTTTGCCTTTTGCTAATGCAATTTTTCGAACGCCTTTATTAAGTAAAGTCACGATTCCGGTTTTTATTTTGGAATATTTGAATGAAAATGTGGTTTTCGCCCTTTTACTAGTAGCGGGCTCGATCGTAGTGTCTTATATCGGAATACGATTATTATTTGTCTTGCCGTTAATGATTTTCTCTGACGAAAGACCAAAGGCTGCGATTGAAAAAAGTTTAAAACTAACACATCATCGGTTCTGGCACTACGGTTGGCGTATTTTTATTTTGACGATGTTCTTGACCTTTATTTCTTATGTTGGTTACGGATTCAGCTATCTTTGTCAAACAATCTTTGATTTATTGCCCGCACCTTTTCCAGCGGTGGGAGCGATGCTGACTTTGACGAGTATTCAATTTTTTAGTCAATTAATGCTGGCTTGGGCGACAGTCCTTTACTTCAGTATCTTAGTACAAAAATTTTATCCGCTGATGATTAGCGGCGAACGGCCTTTGCGCTTGATTCGTCCGAGTCTTTGGACGCGAATCGCAGCCGGAGCATTGTGCCTCTTTTTTGGCGGTTCGATTCTAATCAGCAATGCCCTTTATCTCACTGGTTTGGCTGATGCGATTCCGCTAACCATTTCTCATCGAGGAGTGGATGATGGAAACGGTGTTCAAAATACGATTCCCGCGATGGCTGAAACAATCAAAGAAAAGCCGGATTATATTGAGATGGATATTCAAGAAACCAAGGATCATCAATTCGTTGTGATGCATGATAAAAATCTGAAAAATTTAACTGGGCAAGACAAAACGACCCATGACTTGACCTTAGTGGAATTACAGGATTTGTTTGCGACGGAAAATGGTCATGTGGCACCGGTGGCAAGTTTTGACGATTATTTAGCTTATGCCAATCAGCATCAGCAAAAATTATTGATTGAAATCAAAACAAGCGCTGCAGATTCGAAAGATATGGTGAAAAATTTTGTCAAAAAATATCAAAAAAATATTTTGACCCACCATCATCGCATTCATTCGTTAGACTATGATGTAGTGGTAGATTTGAAAAAGGAAGCGCCAAAGTTGTTTGTCAGCTACATCCTGCCGTATAATTTAGTATTCCCTCAAACAGTGGCGAATGGTTATACGATGGAGGAAACGACACTGACGAGTGATTTTGTTCAACGAGCCCATCAGGAGAAGAAGAGCGTCTATGCTTGGACAGTGAATGATGCGGATTCAATGGATCGAATGATCTCGTTAAACGTGAATGGCATCATAACAGATGATTTGGGAACATTGAAGAATCAAATCAAAACGTATGAGGAAAAACCTTCTTATGCGAAGCGGATCGAGATGTATATTAATCGGATTCCGGCACTGGATCAACGGATCAGTGAAAATTAATAAAAAAGAAAAAAATCATTAAATTTACCCAGAGTTTTCGTAAAAGAATGACGAATCCAAAGGCTCACTATGTTAAAATAGCTATATGTTTCACAAAGAACGAGCGTCTTATTTTGACCAGAGTTTCTTTAGGTTTTCGGACGATTCGTTAAATCGTCTGAGCAATGATCAAAAAAGCATTTTTGTTTTTAAAAAAAGGGAGTCTAACATGACAGTAAGAGGGTTTGAAATTACAACCGCATATCAAGCTAAAGGCATCAATTTGCCAATACGGGCAACAAAAAATGCCGCTGGCTATGATTTTGAAGCGGCAGAGGATATCGTTATTCCGGCAATTTGGAAGCAAGTGATCCAACATTTCACGAAAGGCGCAGAAGCTTCAGCGAAAATCCTTAAGCCAGTTTTGGTCCCAACTGGAATCAAAGCTTATATGGGCGAGGATGAGTATTTGCAGTTAGCCAATCGCTCTAGCAATCCGTTGAAACGTTTCATTACCTTAAGCAACGGGATCGGCGTGATCGATAGTGATTACTACAACAATCCTGATAACGAGGGTCACATCATGTTCCAATTTTCGAATTTTGGTTTAACTGATGTAAAAATTAAAAAAGGTGAACGCATCGGCCAAGGCATTTTCTTGCCATTTCTTAAAGCGGATAATGACCGGGCTGAAACGCTTCGGACTGGCGGATTTGGTTCATCTGATCAACAATAAAATTTAATCTGAGTGAGGCGAAAGTTTTGGCAAAAAAATCCAAGACGCAATTTATCTGTCAAGAGTGCGGTTATGTTTCGCCTAAATATCTGGGGCGCTGTCCCAACTGTGGCAATTGGAATACGATGGTGGAGGAAATCGAACAAAATCATCCAGAAGATCGCCGCAACCGGGTCAGTTTAACCGGTGAACGAGCACAACCAACCAAATTAAAAGACGTGGTCTTCAAAAAGGAGACGCGTGTTCAAACGGAGCTCGCCGAATTGAACCGCGTGCTGGGCGGTGGCGTGGTACCAGGTTCGCTCGTCTTAATCGGTGGTGATCCCGGAATCGGGAAGTCGACACTGCTTTTACAAGTTTCGCATCAATTAGCGGCGACTGGCGGTACAGTTTTGTATGTGTCTGGTGAGGAAAGCGCGCAGCAAATTAAGTTGCGGGCAGAACGTCTAGGTTCTAGCGATACTGATTTTTACTTGTATGCCGAGACAGACATGGGAGAAATCAGCCGTACGATTGAAAATCTGAAGCCGGATTATGTGATCATCGACTCGATCCAAACCATGACCCAGCCAGACATTACCAGTGTGGCGGGTTCGGTCAGTCAAGTGCGAGAAACGACCGCGGAATTATTGAAGTTAGCGAAGACCAATGGCATTGCGATCTTTATCGTCGGTCACGTAACTAAAGAAGGAAACATCGCTGGTCCGCGAATGTTGGAGCATATGGTGGATACCGTGTTGTACTTTGAAGGCGAGAAGCACCACAGCTTCCGTATCTTACGAGCGGTGAAAAATCGTTTTGGTTCGACTAATGAGATCGGAATTTTTGAAATGCGAGAAAGCGGCTTAGTTGAAGTGGCCAATCCTTCGCAGGTTTTCTTAGAAGAACGCTTGGAAGGAGCTACCGGTTCGGCGATCGTCGTCGCCATGGAAGGCAGCCGACCAATTTTAGTGGAGGTCCAGGCCTTAGTCACGCCAACGGTTTTCGGCAATGCTAAACGGACGACGACGGGACTCGATTTTAATCGCGTTTCATTGATCATGGCGGTTCTAGAAAAACGGGCCGGCCTACTGCTGCAAAACCAAGATGCCTATTTGAAAGCCGCTGGCGGCGTCAAGCTGAATGAGCCGGCGATTGACTTGGCGGTAGCGGTAGCGATTGCTTCCAGCTGCAAAGAAAACGGTACGGAGGCCACCGAGTGTTTTATCGGTGAAATTGGTTTGACCGGCGAGATTCGCCGCGTTAGCAGTATTGAACAACGTGTCAAAGAAGCAAGTAAATTAGGCTTCAAAAAAATCTATTTACCGAAGAATAATATGGGTGAATGGACACCGCCGAAGGGTATCGAATTGATTCCAGTGGCGACCTTAGGGGAAACCTTGAGAAAAGTATTTCGTTAATCACGGGTGTGGAGATCTTTCTCCGCACCATTGAATAATTTTTTAGGAGGGATGGCATGCAAAAACGTGTGTTGACAGTGATCGTTACCATTGTTGGGATTAGTTTAGGGATTACCTTATTACCCATAGCATGGTTAGCGGTCGGTTATGCAAACAACATGTGGTTGAATAATTCATTTACGAACGGCCTGATCGGTGCAATTATTTTTTATCTTATTTCTTTGGCGATCGTAGAACCAATCACAGTTGGTGTAAAGAAAATCGAAAAACAATTAAATGAACTGAGCTTAACTTATATCTTATTTGGAGTGGTCGGTGCGATCTTAGGATTGACGCTAGGATTGATTGGTACGACGCCGTTGTATCAAATCCCGATCCCCTTCATTAATAGCGCGTTACCGATCTTGATTATGCTGCTATTAGGTTATTTAGGTTTTCGGATGGGGACGACCCGGATCGATGAATTAAAAAAATTCTTCGGTGGCCGGAATAAAAAAGCCGAGACGAACGATGGAGAAGTGTTAGAACGTAAAGCCGATGATCATTTTCATAAGTACAAGATCTTGGATACTAGCGTGATCATCGATGGTCGAATCTACGATATTGCGAAGACTGGTTTTTTAGAAGGCGTCTTGATGATTCCGAATTTTGTCTTATATGAATTGCAATATATCGCGGACTCTGGTGACAGCTTGAAACGTGTTCGTGGGCGTCGCGGGTTAGATATCTTGAACGCTTTGCAAAAAGAAGAAGGCATCGCTGTTGAAATGTATGATGGCGATTTTGAAGATATTAGCGAAGTCGATAGTAAATTGATTAAATTAGCAAAATTGTTAGATGGTGTGATCGTAACCAACGATTATAACTTGAATAAAGTATCCGAATTTCAAAATGTCGCGGTCTTGAACATTAATGCCCTAGCCAATGCGGTGAAGCCGGTTGTGATTCCAGGGGAAAATATGAATGTCTTAGTCGTCAAAGCCGGAACAGAACGGCAACAAGGGGTCGCTTATTTAGACGACGGTACGATGGTAGTGGTAGAAGATGGTCAGCATTACATGAATGAGCATATCGAAGTCGTCGTGACTAGTGCCTTGCAAACAGCCGCTGGACGGATGATTTTTGCGAAACCTGCCCATTCGAGTCGCAATATCAAAGACGATTCACCTGAAAAGAAATTAGATTATACCAATGATAAGACAGCAAAGTAACGCTGTGACTTTACTAAACAATGGATTGATTGTACAATTTGAGCTATGGAGCAGACGTTTCGTTTGCTAAAAAAGCGGGAAAGAGGAACCAAATATGTCAAAAATTCGTGTACGTTATGCACCAAGTCCAACTGGACACTTACACATCGGAAATGCTCGAACAGCATTATTCAATTATTTATTCGCTCGTCACAATGATGGAGAATTCATCATTCGGATCGAGGATACTGACTTGAAACGCAACATTGAAGATGGTGAAAAAAGTCAGCTAGAAAACTTGGCATGGTTAGGGATCGACTGGGATGAATCACCAGCAAATCCAGGAGAATACGGACCTTACCGTCAATCTGAACGCAGAGAGATTTATCAACCATTGATCGACCAATTACTGGCTAGTAATTTGGCTTATAAATGTTATTGCACCCCAGAAGAATTAGAAGCCGAACGTGAAGCACAACGCGCTCGTGGTGAGATGCCTCATTATGGCGGCAAATGTGCCAACTTAACACCTGAACAACAAGCTGAAAAAGAAGCACAAGGTTTAGAACCAGTGATTCGTTTCCGAGTTCCTCGCAATACTAGCTTTGCTTTTGACGATATGGTCAAAGGCGAAATTAGTTTTGAATCGGATAATGTCGGTGGCGATTTTGTTATTCAAAAACGTGATGGCATGCCAACCTATAACTTTGCGGTAGCCGTGGATGATCACTTTATGAAGATCACACATGTATTACGTGGGGACGATCATATCGCCAACACACCAAAACAACTAATGATTTACGACGCTTTCGGTTGGACACGTCCAACCTTTGGTCACATGACGTTGATCATTAACAGTGAAACAGGTAAAAAATTAAGTAAACGTGATGAAAGTATTCTACAATTCATCGAACAATACCGTGAGTTAGGTTATTTGCCAGAAGCAATGTTTAACTTCATTACTTTACTAGGCTGGTCTCCAGTTGGCGAAGATGAAATCTTTTCTCAAGAAGAATTGATTAAGCTGTTCGATACAAAACGTTTAAGCAAATCACCAGCGGCCTTTGATCCGAAGAAACTAGAATGGGTCAATAATCATTACATCAAAGCAATGGACTTAGACAAATTAACTGAAATGTGTCTGCCATTCTTGATCAAAGCTGGCAAAGTTGAAGAAAATCCAACACCTGAACGCAAAGATTGGGTGAAACGGGTAGTCAGTTTGTATCAACCACAAATGAGCTACACCGCAGAAATTACGGAAGTCTCAAACTTATTCTTTGAAGAACACCCCGTTTTGGATGACGCTGCTAAAGAAGTTTTGGCGGAAGAAGATGTACCAACGGTATTGAAGGCTTTTAAAGCCCAATTAGAAGCAATGGAAATTGTGGATGCAGCGAATGTTTTGGCTGCGATCAAAGCTGTTCAAAAAGAAACCGGCGTTAAAGGGAAAAAATTGTGGATGCCGATTCGTGTAGCCGTCAGCGGCGTGACCCACGGACCTGAATTACCTGAAACTGTTGAATTATTAGGCAAAGAAAAAGCCTTAGCACATTTAAATCAAGTTATGTAAACACATAGAAGAGAAGAAGTAGCAACGAAGGATTTTTCAGAGAGACTGCGGCCGGTGCAAGCAGTCAAGTCAACCGTTGTGAAATGCATCTCGGAGTGGCCTTAGCGATACGTAGCTAAGGACGATTCACAGACGTTACCTGTTTCAAGGCAAGCAATTGCAAACAAAAGTGGGACCACGTCTAAGCGTCTTTTGAGGAAACTCAAAAGACGCTTTTTTTGCCAGTTCCACTTCGCGTCTTTAAAGCGACTAGAGGAATGGTATGCGAAGTGAGAATCAGAATTATTTTTCGAATTTTGAAAAATAATTACTGTATAGTGAGATAGCTGCGAGTTGGACTTTTTGCAGTGTATTTTTTTAAAGATTAAGTTGATTATATTAAGACTAAAAATGAACAGAAATGTTTAGTCCAATCGTATGCGCTGTGAAAATCCATTACATTTTTCTGTTTTTCAGAAAAATGAGTTCATACAAACGAAATAGCTGCCAGTTCCACTTCGCGTTTTTAAAGCGACTAGTGGAATGGTATGCGAAGCGAGAATCAGAATTGTTTTTCGCAGTTTACTTGGTTCAAAAATAAAAAATGAAGGTTGTTACTCAAGGCAAGGCGCAAACGTTGGGAACGTGGCGCCGCTCAGAAAAGGAGTTGAGGTTAATGGGATGGTGGCAAGAAGCGATTGTAGCAGCAAAACGTAATGATCCAGCGGTTCGTTCAGGTGTTGAGGTAGTCCTTACCTATCCGGGTGTCCACGCGTTGTTCTTTCACAAGTTTTCGCATTTTCTCTATCGACACAAGCGGTTTTTGTTGGCACGGATTCATTCGCAATTTTGGCGTTTTTTGACCGGAATCGAGATCCATCCTGGTGCTAAGATTGCTCCCGGTGTTTTTATTGATCACGGAATGGGTGTCGTGATTGGGGAGACAGCGGAAATCGAACGGGATGTGGTATTGTTCCATGGCGTAACGTTGGGTGGAACCGGCAAAGACACCGGCAAGCGGCATCCTACCGTTCGGCAAGGGGCGTTTATTTCCGCCAACGCACAAATTTTAGGACCAATCGAGATTGGTGCAAGGGTCAAAATTGGTGCTGGTGCCGTCGTATTGAAAAGTATACCAACAGATGCAACAGCCGTGGGTGTCCCAGCAAAAGTAGTAAAAATAAATGGAAAGAAGGTTCCTCATGATTAAAATACACAATACATTAACACGAGAGAAAGAACTTTTTAAACCAATCGAAGAAAATAAAGTTCGTATGTATGTCTGCGGACCAACAGTGTATAACTATATCCATATTGGTAATGCCCGTAGCTCAATCGCTTTTGATGTGATTCGCCGCTATTTTGAGTACCGCGGTTATGAAGTGAATTATGTTTCGAATTTTACCGATGTGGATGACAAGATCATCAAAGCAGCAAAAGAATTAGCAGTCACCGCACCAGAGTTGGCCGATCGTTTTATCGCCGCCTTTGAAGAAGATACCGCCGCTTTGAATGTCAAACCGGCGACACTGCATCCTCGAGTAATGGATCATATTCCAGATATCTTGTCCTTCATTGAAGCCTTGATTGAAAAAGGCTATGCCTATGAAGTGGCTGGTGATGTCTATTACCGGACACGCAAATTTGAGCATTATGGTGAGCTAAGCGACCAATCGATTGATGAACTAGAAATCGGTGCTAGCCAACGAACGGGCGTGGAGCAAGCAATCAAAGAAGATCCCTTGGACTTTGCTTTGTGGAAGAGTGCGAAGCCAGATGAAATCTCGTGGGAATCTCCGTGGGGCGCTGGTCGTCCAGGCTGGCATATCGAGTGCTCGGTAATGGCAACGAAGCATTTAGGTGAAACCATCGACATTCATGGCGGCGGCCAAGATTTAGAGTTTCCCCACCATGAAAATGAGATCGCCCAAAGTGAAGCGAAGACCGGCAAACGTTTCGCCAATTATTGGATGCATAACGGTTATGTGACGATTGGTGAAGATGACGCTAAGATGAGTAAATCTCTAGGCAACTTTGTCACGGTTCATGATCTAGTGAAAGAGATCGATCCGCAGATTTTACGTTTCTTTATGGCGACGACTCAATATCGCCGTCCGATCCGTTATAGCGAAACGACGATGAAGGATGCACAAGCAAATCTACAAAAATTGCGCACGGCTTTTGAAAACGCGACTTTCCGGCAAGCGACGGCAGAAAATGAATTAGCTGACGATCAAGCAAAATTAGTTGAACTGCGCACCTTGAAAGATCGTTTTATTGAAGAGATGGACGATGATTTCAATGCAGCCAATGGAATCACTGTGGTTTATGAAGTAGCAAAATGGTTGAATCACTACAGTGAGCAAGACCAAGTTTCGGCGGCGGTCTTGACTGCAGCGTTGGAAGAATTTACGAAGCTTTTGTCTGTTTTTGGCATCGAGTTTCAAACGGCTGGTTTATTAGATGAAGAAGTTGACCAATTGATCGAAGAACGGAATCAAGCGCGGAAAGATAAAAATTTTGCCCGCAGCGATGAGATTCGTGACCAATTGAAAGAACAAGGAATTATTTTAGAAGATACCCCACAAGGTGTCCGTTGGAGAAGAGCCTAATGACTGATTACAAACAATTAAATGCCTTAGCATTAGCCTACGTAGGCGACGCGATTTATGAAACGTACATTCGCGATCATCTCGTTCGTTCGGGACAAACCCGTCCGAATAAATTGCATCATTTGGCGACTCATTATGTTTCAGCTAAGGCGCAAGCAATGTTGATCCAAAAAATGCTGGAAGATGATATGCTGACAGAAGAAGAAGCCGGCATTTATCGGCGCGGACGAAATGCGAAAAGCTATACCTCCGCTAAAAATACCGATATCATGACCTACCGGATGTCTACGGGCTTTGAAGCCTTGATGGGCTATTTACATTTATTGGAACAAACAGAGCGTTTAGAAGAATTAATCGCTTGGTGTATCGAGAAAGCGGGTGAAACAATTGAAGGATAAAAAACCACGTCGAAGCTATGATCGTCGGAATCAACGAAAAAATGATCGGCCAAAAGAGCGACGGGTCGAACCAATCGTACCAACGGAATCAGAAGAAAATAATTTTGTCTTTGGTCACCATGCCAGTGTGGAAGCATTGCAAGCTGGCCGCGGTAATAAATTATTTATGCAAGAAGATGCCCACGGTGATAAAATCGATCAGTTAAAAAGCTTAGCTAAAGAGCAAGCTGTACCGGTGAAATGGGTACCAAAGCAAAAATTAGACACGTTAAGTGACGGTGGTGTCCACCAAGGGATCGTTTTAGGCATCACGCCTTATGAGTATTTAACGTTGGATGAGCTACTAGGAAAAACGTCTGCCGAAGAAGCGCCTTTTCTGTTGATTTTGGATAGCTTGGAGGACCCACATAATTTTGGGTCGATCTTGCGAACCGCAGACGCTAGTGGCGTCTCTGGCGTGATTATTCCCAAACATCGTTCTGTCGGCATTACACCGGTGGTGACGAAGGCTTCAACAGGCGCGGTGGAATATGTACCGATCGCGCGAGTGACGAATCTCGCTCAAAGTATCAAGCAATTGAAAGATGCCGGTTATTGGATTTTTGGTACCGACATGGAAGGAACAGATTATCGTCAGTGGAAAGTGACGGGACCGATCGCGTTGATCATCGGAAATGAAGGCAAAGGCATGAGTGCCGGCTTGAAAAAAGATGTCGATGAAATGCTGACGATTCCAATGACCGGGCATGTCCAAAGTCTAAATGCCGGTGTGGCAGCGGGGCTTTTGATGTATGAGGTGTTCCGAAAGCGAAGTGAGCTCTAATGAAAAAGCAATTACTGATCGTGGATGGCTACAATATGATTGGTGCTTGGCCGGAGCTCGTGAGCTTGAAAAATCAAGATCGTTTGGAAGAAGCTCGTGAAGCCTTGCTATTCCGCTTGTCGAATTTCGCGAAATACCAAGGCTTGGAAATCATCATTGTTTTTGATGCGCAATTTGTTCCCGGTGTGACTCAAAGCTATAAGAAATATTTGCTGACAGTGGTCTTTACAGAAGAAGGCGAAACCGCGGATAGCTATATCGAACGGGTCGCCGGAGAATTAAATGATCGGTTGACGCAAGTGACTGTGGCGACTAGTGATTTGGCTGAACAGTGGACGGTTTTTTCTCAAGGAGCCTTACGAACCTCTGCGCGGGAGTTGTATAAAACAGTGCAACAAACCGAAGCATTGATCGCTGGTGACACAGAAGATACGCATTATCAAAATTTTCGCCGGAATTCTCCTTGGAATAATGCACAATTACAAAAATTGTCGCAAAAATTGGACGAACTTAGTCGAAAAAAATAAATTTCCCGAATATACTCCTCTCTTATTTTAGTTACGTGTATGCTTTTACGTGACGAGAGGGGTGTAAAAATGGAAAACGTTGAGTATCTGGAAACAATTGATAGTATGGTCTTTGAAGAAATGTTTCAACAGTATGTGCCGATCATTTATAAAATGGAGTCTCGCTATCTTATTCGGGACTTTGAACATGATGATTGGTTGCAGGAGGGCCGAATTGCTTTGAACAGTGCGTTGAGGAGCTATCGCGAGGATCGCGGAACAACATTCGGTCTCTACTACAAAATGATTCTAGAAAATCGGATTCGGTCACTTTTACGACGTCAGCAGGCGAAGAAACGCCTTGCTCAGCAGCAGGCTGTGTCGATTGAAAAAGTCGGCAGCGAGACCTTCAGCGAATATTTTCACTACCACCAACAGTTGGAGGAAAGTCTTTCAATTAGCGAACTCCTATTGAAGGGCGAAATTACCTTGTCTCAGTTAGAAACGTACGCGCTTTATTATTATATTAGAGGCGAAGAACCTTTTGAGATCGCCAAGCGCTTGGGAGAAACGGAAAAAGCGATTCGTAATGCCTTGAATCGAACCAAGAACAAAATCAAGAAAGAGCTAGCTGCGGAGCTTTCATAAAATGAAAACTGATTCTTTTTAACGACGCCATTAAAATCAAAAATAATAAATCATAGTCCAGATCTGTCGCTAACAGATCTGGACTATGATTTTTTTTAAGCCGTTTTCGAATATGTTACAATTATTGTATGGAAGCGATTGCGAATAAAAAACTAGCTTCTCCAAGAAAAATAGTGGAGCTAGTGATGTTGATGCCGTAATTAGTCAATTGAAGGATAACAAGTGAAATTGTAAACAAGCGGAAGAATGCAAGATTAAAAATGGCTGCTGAATAATCGTAGAAGACAAAAGGGAGTAAATGTATGGAAGTGAAGAAGGTTGGTTTTACTGAGACTGTTTTACGAGACGCCCATCAAAGTTTGATGGCGACTCGCATGTCGATTGAAGACATGCTGCCGATTTTGCCGGTATTAGATGAAATTGGTTTCGATTCGGTGGAGTGTTGGGGCGGTGCGACGTTTGACGCCTGTATTCGTTTTTTAAATGAAGATCCGTGGGAACGATTGCGAGTGATCAAAAAAAATATGCCTAAGACGCCGCTGCAGATGCTGCTACGGGGACTAAACATTTTAGGTTATCGCCATTACGCAGATGATGTTGTTGAAAAATTTGTTCAAGCCTCAGCTGAAAATGGGATCGACATTTTTCGTATATTCGATGCCTTAAATGATTTAAGAAATTTAGAGACCGCATTGCGAGCCGTAAAAAAAACGGGAAAAGAAGCTCAGCTGGTCTTAGCCTACACAATCAGTGAAGTGCATACTATTGATTATTTTGTGGAATTGGCTCAAAAAATGGAAGTGATGGGAGCGGATTCCATTTGCATCAAAGATATGGCGGGAATTTTGACGCCGGTCAAAGGCGCTCAGCTAGTCCGTCGCCTGAAAGCAGCTGTGGAGGTGCCAATCATCGTGCATACCCATTGTACTAGCGGAGTGGCAGCCATGACTTATCAAGCTGCCGTTGAAGCCGGCGCGGACCGGATCGATACGGCTCTTTCTCCTTTTAGCGAAGGAACTAGCCAGCCTGCCACCGAAACGATGGCGATGGTTTTGCAGGAGGAAGGTTACCATGTTTCTTTAGACTTGGAAAAGCTAGAAGAGGCAGCCAGCTATTTCCGAAAAATCAAAGATCATTATTTGGAGGCAGGTATCTTAGATCCAAAGATGCTGTCACCAGACCCCCGCGCGTTGATCTATCAAATTCCTGGCGGCATGCTGTCTAATATGTATTCACAGCTAAAAAAAGCGAATGCGGTAGATAAGTACGAAGCCGTTTTAAAGGAAGTCCCTCATGTTCGTGCAGCTTTGGGCTATCCGCCATTAGTGACACCATTGAGTCAAATGGTAGGCACACAGGCGGCGATGAATGTAATTACCGGAACGGCCTATTTAATGGTCTCCAATGAAATCAAAGCTTATCTCGCAGGAGAATACGGCAAGCCGCCGGTCCCGATTGCGGATGATTTTCGCCGCAGTATCATCGGGGATAAAAAAGTGATGACGGATCGTCCCGCCGATCATTTGAAACCTGAGTTCGCTGTCTTGCAATCAGAGATTGGCTCATTGGCTAAAAACGAAGAGGACGTCTTAATCTACGCACTATTTCCAAAAGTTGGCAAAGAATTTTTAACGGCGCGCACAATGCTGAAAAAAAATGATTCGGTCATTAAAGTAGCGGGCTTTTTATAAAAAATGATGAGTTGAAATGAGGGAAATTAGATGCACTATTCATTAATAGAGGTTTTAAGATTAACGGTATTTTCGATGGCGGTCGTTTTTCTGATCTTGTTAGGCATCATGGGCTTAATGATGCTCAGTGCCAAGTTTTTCGCTGAAAAGCCAGCAGAAGATGCACAGACGTCCTTTAGTGAAGAGGCGACTGAGCTATCAACGAAGGAACTATTTGCCCAAGATCCGTTAGCCAAAGCTGCGGCGATTATTGCTTTGGCCGAAGCTAGCGGCGAGAAGGATGGGAAAAAATTTAAAATTCAAACGATTAGAAAGATTAAGTAAGCGGAGGCGAAAACATGACGATGAAAAAGTATGAAGTAACCATTGAAGGACAAGTGTATCAAGTGACGCTAAAAGAATTAACCGCTGAGGAAGCAGAGCAAATGCCGCAAACAGCAGCTCCTTCTGCGGCTCCCGTGGAAAAGCCGGAGGCCGCTTCAACGGGTTCACCGGTTGTTGCGCCGATGGCAGGTACGATTTTGTCTATTAAAGTGAAGCTGGGAGAAACCGTTAAAAAAGGCGATACCTTGTGTGTGTTGGAGGCGATGAAGATGGAGACACCGGTCTTGGCCCCAGTCGACGGTAAAGTTGCCAGTATTGAAGTTTCTGAAAACCAAACGGTCGAATCCAATCAGCAGCTTTTAGCGATTTAGGAGGTAGCATATGAGTGAAATAGTCCAGCAATTGATTGATACCTCAGGTTTTGCCAACCTAACCTTCAATAATTTATTTATGATTGTGCTGGCTTGCTTTTTTCTTTATTTAGGAATCAAGAAACAGTACGAGCCGTATCTAATGATTCCGATTTCTTTTGGAATCTTATTGGTGAATCTGCCTTTGGCTAATTTGATGGCTAGTGGCTCGGAAGGGACACCAGGAGGCTTATTATATTATCTTTATCAAGGAACCAATTTAGGGATTTATCCACCGTTGATCTTTTTATGTTTAGGGGCATCAACGGATTTTGGTCCGTTATTGGCCAATCCCAAAACGATTTTGTTAGGCGGTGCGGCACAATTTGGGATTTTTGCGGCTTTCTTCTTAGCGGTAGTTTTAGGCATGACTCCTAACGAAGCCGCCTCGATTGGAATCATCGGTGGGGCAGACGGACCGACGTCGATCTTTTTGACGACTCGCTTAGCTCCTCATCTGCTTTCGGCGATCGCTTTAGCCGCTTATTCGTATATGGCGCTGGTGCCGATCATTCAGCCGCCGATCATACGTTTATTAACGACCAAAAAAGAGCGGCAAGTGCAAATGAAGGAAGCTCGGAAAGTCAGTCAAAAGGAAAAAATCGTTTTTCCAATCATCGTCACGATCTTCGTTAGTCTGCTCGTACCGAGTGCGACGACCTTGATCGGGATGCTGATGCTAGGAAACCTGATTCGTGAATGCAAGTTTGTGCCGAAATTGACAGACGCTTTACAAAACTCATTGATGTATATTGTGACGATTCTTTTAGGTGTTACCGTCGGTGCAAAGGCGGACGGCGATATCTTTTTGTCGGTCACGACCTTAAAAATCATTTTCTTAGGCTTGCTGGCTTTTTGTGTCGGAACGGCGGCCGGGGTACTGTTAGGGAAGGTAATGTATCGTCTTAGCGGTGGGAAAATCAATCCGATGATTGGAGCCGCCGGAGTCTCAGCGGTCCCAATGGCTGCGCGAGTTGTACAAAATGAAGGACAAAAAGAAAATCCCCATAATTATCTGCTGATGCATGCGATGGGACCAAATGTCGCTGGAGTCATCGGTTCGGCGGTAGCAGCGGGTGTGCTGTTGGCCTTTTTTGGTAGGTAAGGTCTTTATGGAGAAAAATGCCTTAGGATCATCGTTTTGTTCGAGAATAATTTGCAAATTATTTTATCTTATGATACATTGAAAAGTTTTGGATTTGTGCTATAATGTATGTTGAGGTGAACTGTATGCCAACAACTTTAGCGACTATCAAGAAAAACTTGGAAGATCGTATCGGCGCTCCAATTATGCTTGTAGCTCAAACGGGACGTAAGCGTCAAACGCAACGTAAAGGGATTTTAACTGAAACATATCCTTCCGTCTTTGTTGTCGATTTGGACCCAGAGGAAAATTCTTTCGAACGTGTTTCATACAGCTATTCCGATGTATTGACTCGCACAGTAGAGATCGAATTTTTAAGTGAAGCAATTTAAAAACCATGGAGCGTTCGCTCCATGGTTTTTATTTGTCTTCAGTTTGGTCGAAGTTTTCTCGCGTGGCTTTTTTTTGTTCGACTAAGAGGTCGCGAATGTCCGCTAAGTAATCTTCGGCCGTCGGCATTTTAACTTCTGGAACTACTGCTTCTTCCTCTTTGGTACCTTTTTCTTTGGCTTTATTAGCCGCTTTGACGATTAGAAACAGCACAAAGCCGGTAATCACAAACGTAATCAGCGCACTGACCACATCTCCAAAGGCAAAGGTAACGCCTTTAACTGGCTTCCAGTCTAATACAGACATCGCTTCGTTTAAATCTTTTCCTTTAGTAAACAACGAAACGATCAGTCCTACCAATGGTGTGATCAAGCCGTTTACCACGTTGGTCACAATCGCCGTAAAAGCAGTCCCAATAACGACACCAACTGCTAGATCAAGGACACTGCCTCGCATCAAAAATTCTTTAAATTCTTTAATCATCGTGTCACTCCCTATCTTAAATAATATTCCCGCCTGTTTCCGCCAGTGCTTTTTCCAAGTAGGTTTTCTCGTAAAGCTCAGTACATTGGCTCGGCATCATTTTCTTTATATTTTAGTATAGCGAAAGAAGAAAAAAATTTGAAATAAAAGCGACTATTCGCTGAAGCTGATTTCAGTCCTTAAAGAGCGCCTGTGCTATAATTGTTCTTAACGATGAGACGAAGGAGCTTTGTGATGATCGAACTAAAAAAAGGCGTACGCTTGCACGTTATCGCCACAAAAAAATATAAAACGATTCAACTCTACGGGCGTTTTACGACTCGTTTAACGAAAGAAATTATGACCAGACGGGCACTCTTAGCAAATTTATTAGAAACAAATTCGCTACATTATCCCGATCAAACTAAATTAAGCGGGAAATTGGCGGAGCTTTACGGCGCCAGCTTTGGTTTAAGTGTTGGACGCAAAGGCAATCTGCATTGGCTAGATGTCGGTCTTGGGGTCGTGAACGGAAAATATGTTGAAGATCCGCAGCTATTACCTGACGCATTAGACTTTTTACAGGAAATTTTATTCAATCCCAATATTCGTGAAGGGAAATTCGATGAGCAGACCTTCCGTTTAGAAAAGGAGAATCTGCAAAGCTATATCGAGACGCTGCAGGAAGATAAACAAACGTTGGCCTCTTTAAAGATCAAAGAGACCTATTTCACTGACGACGCGCAAAAACTGCCAAGCTTCGGTACGGTCGAAGACTTGGCTAATGAGACCAGCGAAGGCTTGGCGGCGTATTATCAGGAAATGATCACGCAGGATCAAGTAGACTTGTTTGTGATTGGGGATGTAGAAGAAGCAGAGATGTTAGAGCTGTTCAAGCGCTTGCCCTTTACTGAGCGCGAAGAAAGTTTCCCATCAATTTATTATCATCAAGCCCATGACAATGTGATTCGCCAACAACAGATTCAAGAAACCGTGACGCAAGGAAAGCTGAACTTGGCTTATGCGACAGACGTCTATTACGAAGACCTCGATCGTTTCGCGCTGTTAGTCTTTAATGGCCTGTTCGGCGGCTTCCCTCATTCAAAATTATTTATGAATGTACGAGAAAAAGCTAGTCTGGCATATTACGCCTCCAGCTCCTTTGATACCTTCCGGGGCTACTTGCAAGTTCAAACTGGGATCAACAGCGACAATCGCGAAAAGGTTCTGCACTTGATCGCAGAGCAATTGCTTGAGTTACAGGCGGGAAAATTTACTGAGTTGGCCTTCCAGCAAACCAAAGCGATGCTGAAAAATCATTATTTGTTAGGTTTGGATAGTATGCAAAATACGATCGAGACAACTTATTTGGCGCAATGGCTGCCGCAAAGTAAACTGACAGACGAAGAATGGTTGAAACGGTTAGCGGCTGTGACACCGGAAGATGTCCAACGAGTCGCGAAAAAAATTCGTTTGCAGGCGATCTTCTTCTTAGATGGAGGACAGCAACATGGATAAAGTAGCGTATCAAAAAATCAATGAGACCTTGTATAAAGAAATTCTGCCCAATGGCTTGACGGTCTATCTTTTGCCGAAAGCCGGCTATCATAAAACGTACGGGCTATTTAGCACTAATTATGGTTCGATCGACAATGAATTCATTCCCCGCGGTGGACAAGACTATGTCAAAGTACCAGACGGGATCGCGCATTTTTTAGAACATAAAATGTTTGAAAAAGAAGATGGGGATGTCTTCCAAAAATTTGGTGAGCAAGGGGCATCAGCCAATGCCTTCACCAGCTTTACCCGGACCAGCTATCTATTTTCAACGACGGATCAATTGGAATTAAACTTAGGAACGTTGTTAGACTTTGTTCAAGCGCCCTATTTCACGGAAGAATCGGTGCAAAAAGAGCAAGGCATCATCGGTCAAGAAATTCAAATGTATCAAGACGATCCAAGTTGGCAGCAGTTTTTCGCCATTTTGAAAAATATGTATCCGAAGCATCCGCTGCATATCGATATCGCCGGAACGATTGAGTCGATCGCGGAGATCACAGCGGAGGATTTGTACACCTGCTACAATACCTTTTATCATCCTAGCAACATGACGTTGTTTGTTGTGGGGAATCTAGAACCGGAAGCTTTGATGGACTTCATTCGGGAAAATCAAGCCGCGAAAACGTTTGAGGCACCGGAAACGATCCAACGTCGCTTCCCGCAAGAGACACCAGCAGAGATTATCAAGCTCAGTGAAGAAAACATGCCGATTACGATTCCTAAAGCGATCGTCGGTGTCAAAGGTCTGGCGGAATTACCAACAGATGACAAGGAACGATTGATCTTCAAAGTTTCGCTGGATTTATTGTTCCAAATGTTGCTAGGGACGACCTCACAAAATTATTTACAGCTGTATAATGAAGGTCTGCTAGATGATAGCTTCGGCTATGAATTCTCGCTAGATCGCAGTTTCTATTTTGCGGATTTTGGCGGCGATAGTGAGGAACCACAAAAATTAGCGGATCGTTTGACGGAGATTTTACTGCATTTTGCGACGGACCCAGAGCTTAATCAAGCAAATTTAGACTTACTGAAGAAAAAGATGTTAGGAAAATATTTCCAATCTTTGAATTCCTTAGAATACGTTGCAAATCAATTCACGCAATCATTGTTTGGTGATTGGACGTTGTTTGATATGCCGGAAATTATTCAGGAAATCGAATTAGCGGATGTGTTAGCGGCGGGGAAATTATTTATTAAAGAAGAGGCCTTCACCCGTTTTTATATGGAAAAGGAGGCGTAAGATGCCTTACGCGTTAGTCATGGGTGCCAGTGGAGATATCGGCCAAGCCATCTGTGAGAAATTGGCAGGAGAAGGCTGGTCCCTTTACTGCCACTACAATCAACAAAAAGCGAAAGTCTTAAGTTTCGTTTCAGACTTACAGAAACGTTATCCTCAGCAAGATTTTTTTATGGTATCCTTAGACATGTTGAGGGAAGCGGAAATCCCTCATTTCTTAGATCAACTCTTTCAAGTGGACGGGATCGTTTTTGCCTCAGGTTTTACTTTTTATGAGTTATTACCAGAGACCAAAGCTGATCAGATGGAAGCTTTATGGCAAGTTCATTTAAAGACACCGTTACTTTTGCTACAAGCCTTACAGGAAAAATTGGCTAGAAATAACAATGGGCGCGTGGTCTTTATCGGTTCAGTCTATGGTCATCGTGGCAGCAGCATGGAGACGGTCTATAGTGCTGTCAAAGGGGCGCAGGAGGCTTTTGCTAAGGCGTATGCCAAAGAAGTTGCCACCTTGGGAATCACGGTCAATGTGGTGGCGCCTGGAGCGGTTCAGACAAAGATGAACACGAATTGGACGGAGCAGGAATTAGCGGAGTTAAACGCGGAGATTCCTTTGGGACGGTTAGCCGATCCGAAAGAAATCGCAGCAGCCTGTCAGTATTTATTTTCAAAAGAGGCCAGTTATACGACCGGGATCGTTTTGCCGGTAGCTGGTGGTTGGATGGAATAAAATCCCTTGTTTAGTGAAAGTCTGCAGTGTCTGTGAGAAAATGATCGAAGAATGACAGTGAGATGAATGAGCTGCCAAATTCATTTTATGAATGGGCAAGCATAATGAAAATAGGATATAGGAGTCGAGAATCAAGTGGCTAGTATTAATATTGGAGAAACGTTACGCAAAGCCCGTATCGATAAAAAAATCAGTTTAGATGAACTGCAGCAGCGCACAAAAATCCAAAAGCGCTATTTATTAGCGATTGAAGAAAATGACTTTCATGAGTTGCCGAGTGATTATTATTTGCGGACGTTTATTCGCCAATATGCAGATGAGGTAAACGTGGACGGCAATCATTTGATCGATGTTTTAGACGGTAAGGATCGGCCGTTGCCGACGTATCCGGAGCTTCAAACCGTCGATGAGTTGCGAAAAAATAAACACGCGGAGAATCCTACTCGGGCTCGTTTTAGAGCGACGCTGCCGATGGTTGTTTTAGGCTTGGTAGCTTTGGCAATCATTTCAGTGGTTGGGTATATGACTTGGCTGGATCATCAAGAGACCGCTATTATTCCCGAAAACAGTTCTGTCCAAGTCGAGCGCTCAGAAAATACGTCATCACAGGCAGAAAAAGTTTCGTCGTCACAGCCAAAACCAACGGTGGAATCTTCTAAGCCGCCGGAAAAACCAAAAATGGCCTTAGCGATGGAAAACAATACCGTCAATGCTGCAACAATGAAGGTCGATCACGCGGAAAAACCATTGAAGCTTACTTTTACAGGTAAAGAACGCGTGTGGATCGGGGTGCAAGTTAACGGTGCTTTGATTTATCAATATACCTTACAGCCGGGTGAGTCACAAACGACCGAATTACCCGCGGATACTGCCCAAGCGCTGATCACTATCGGGATGGCGAAATACGCAGACATCAAGGTCAATGATCAAGGTCTGGATTTTCAACCGGGAGACTCTTTGCTAAAAAAAGACATTACCTTAAATATCGCCTACGCTGCTTAAAAGCCGTAGGAAAGTTACATAGGAGGAATCAATGATGAATTTACCAAATAAATTGACGGTCGTCCGAATCTTTATGATCCCATTATTTATGGTTGTTGTCTTAGCGCCATGGGATTGGGGCACGTTACAAGTTGGCAATACGACTTTAGCGGTCACACAATTAGTCGGTGCGATCATCTTTGCTATCGCTAGTTACACGGACCATTTAGATGGGAAAATCGCTCGCGCTCGCGGACTGGTGACCAACTTCGGAAAATTCGCTGATCCTTTAGCGGATAAAATGTTAGTGATGACCGCCTTTATTATTTTAGTTCAACAAGGCAAGGCACCTGCGTGGGTCATCGCGATTATCGTCTGTCGAGAATTAGCGGTAACCGGCTTGCGTCTTCTGATCGTTGAGCAAGGTGGCGGTGTAATGGCAGCGGCGATGCCAGGGAAAATCAAGACTACTACACAAATGGTCGGAATCGTTTTATTATACTTAAACAATGTACCTTTCAATTATATCGGGATTCCGATGGATCAAATCATGCTGTATATCTGTTTATTCTTTACAATTTATTCAGGGTATGATTATTTCGCTAAAAACACTGGACTATTTAAAGGCTCTATGTAAAAAATGCTTAGGACGTGCCGTGAGGGTGCGTTCTTTTTTTTATTTTTGAGCCAATTCTCAAAGCCTTTTTGAAATAAAAATGATATAGTTGAGAAAAATGCGTATCTTAATGTTAGAAGGAAGAGGATTACATGAAAGCAGAGATCATTGCTGTAGGAACGGAACTTTTATTAGGACAAGTAGTCAATACGAACGCGACTTTTTTATCAGAAAAATTAGCGGATATGGGGATCGAAGTTTATTTTCATACAGTCGTCGGTGATAACCCCAAACGTTTGGAGGAATTATTGCATTTGGCCGATTCACGCAGCGATTTGATTCTTTTATGCGGCGGCTTGGGACCAACCGATGATGACTTGACGAAAAATGTTTTGGCTGATCACGTCGGCGTGCCGCTCGTGCAAAATGCAGCAGGCTTAGCAGCGTTAAACGCCTTTTTCGCACAGCGTCAAAGTACGATGACACCGAATAATCTACGGCAAATCGAGACCCTGCAAGACGGGATTCCATTACCGAATCGGACGGGGCTAGCCATTGGCTGTTTGTATAAAGGAACAAAGAACAATTATATTCTGTTACCGGGGCCACCTAGCGAATTGAAACCAATGTTTTTGGAACAAGCGCGTCCGCTACTAGAAAAAGAATTTCCGACGACGGAAAAATTGACCTCACGCGTCCTACGTTTCTTTGGTATCGGCGAATCAAAACTAGTGACGGATTTAGCAGAAATGATCGAACATCAATCCAATCCGACGATTGCTCCCTACGCCAAACCCAATGAAGTCACGTTAAGAGTCACAGCTAAGACGGAAGATGAACGCTCAGCGAACGCCTTATTGGATCAAACAGAAGCAGAGATCTTAGCGAAGGTCGGCGAATTTTTCTATGGATACGGCGAGGAAAATAGTTTGGTTGAAGTGGTCGTTGAACTATTGAAAAAGAAAAAAATGACGATTACGGCGGCAGAAAGTTTGACGGCGGGAGAGTTCCAAGCGACCTTAGGAACGATTTCAGGCGTTTCAGAGGTCTTTCCCGGTGGTTTTGTAACTTATTCCAAGGCGACGAAGGTAAGCTTCCTAGGGCTTGATCCTGAGCATCTAGAGCAAACGGGTGTTGTTAGCGAGGACTGCGCGAAAGAAATGGCAGAAGCTGCGCTGCGTTTAGCTGGGACAGACTATGCATTGTCCTTTACGGGTGTTGCCGGTCCTAACGAATTAGAAGGGCAACCGAAGGGAACGGTTTATATTGGCTTGGCGCAAAAAAATGGACCGACCGTAGTGACAGAAAATCACTTCACTAGAGATCGTTCGTATGTTCGTCATAGCTCCGTGATGAAGGGTTTAGACATGTTGCGGCGAGCAATTCTAAACAAAAATTAAAAATGCGAATGTTTGTTCGTTTTTTGCTTGCTTTTTTGATTTTAAACCGATAAACTAAGACTATTGAAAAAGCAATAATGATGTGAGCGCATTGCCAGTTCTATTTCTTGCTTTGGCAAGATCAGTAGAAGGGTATGCATACGAGAATTTTTGGATTTTTACGTTAGAGAAATTCATCCATTGTTAACGAGCAAGCTCTTTAGCAAAATAATATACGTGTTGAACATCAATTTCATTTTTCGTTTTTTGAAAAATAATTACATTATAGGAAATAGGAGGATCAGCTATTGGCAAATGATCGCAAGGCGGCTTTAGATGCTGCAATGAAGAAGATTGAAAAGAACTATGGAAAAGGCTCGATCATGAAATTAGGTGAAAAGGTTGATCAACAGATTTCAACGATCCCAAGTGGTTCTTTAGCATTAGATGTAGCATTAGGTGTCGGTGGATATCCACGAGGACGGATCATTGAAGTCTATGGACCAGAAAGTTCTGGTAAAACGACGGTTGCCTTACATGCTATCGCAGAAGTACAAAAACAAGGCGGTACAGCAGCTTTTATCGATGCTGAGCATGCGTTAGACCCGCAATATGCGCAACGTCTAGGTGTTAATATTGACGAACTATTGCTTTCACAGCCAGATACTGGTGAGCAAGGGTTGGAAATCGCTGATGCGTTGGTTTCTAGTGGCGCTGTTGATATCATCGTTATTGACTCTGTAGCAGCGTTGGTTCCTCGGGCTGAAATCGATGGTGAAATGGGTGACGCTCACGTTGGTTTACAAGCACGTCTGATGTCACAAGCATTGCGTAAATTATCTGGTTCTATCAATAAGACGAAGACGATTGCGGTCTTCATCAACCAAATTCGGGAAAAAGTCGGCGTAATGTTCGGTAACCCAGAAGTTACTCCTGGTGGACGTGCGTTGAAGTTCTACGCGACTGTACGGTTAGAGGTCCGTCGTGCGGAACAATTGAAAAACGGTACAGATATTGTTGGTAACCGGACGAAGATCAAAGTCGTGAAAAACAAAGTGGCTCCTCCTTTTAAGGTGGCTGAAGTGGATCTGATGTATGGCCGGGGAATTTCACAAGAAGGCGAACTCTTAGACATGGCTGTAGAGCAAGATATCATCGACAAGAGCGGTGCTTGGTATGGCTACAAAGAAGATCGGATCGGTCAAGGTCGTGAAAATGCGAAGAAATATTTAGCGGACCATCCAGAAATGATGGCTGAAGTCGATACACGTGTGCGGGCTGCTTACGGTATCGGTGAAGCAGGTGAAGCGGCTGAGGCAGACGAAGCAGGACAAGAAGAACTGCCATTAGACGAATAAAAAACAAATCGACACTAATGACAAAGGCTATTTGCTCGGTCATTAGTGTTTTTTTGTGGAATTTTCAAAACAAAGCAAAGCGCTTTAACGGGAAGTCTGCCAAAAGAGAAATAAAGTTGACACGCTATCAGACAAACATTAGAATAAAGTTGTGTGACACCACACATATGCAAGTAGGCATATTGATAATTTGACATTCGTTTATCAAAAAACTACAGATAGGTAAATAAGATAGTACGGAGGTGGATTTAATGTTAGTTCCGATTCTCCTCGCTATCATCGGTTTAATTGTCGGTCTTGGTTTGGGTTTCATGGTGGCAAAATCACGCCATGAAAAAGAAATTGATGGGGCACAAAACACAGCTAGAGGGATCATTACGCATGCTAATAAAGAGGCGGAGACCTTAAAGAAAGAAGCTTTGTTGGAAGCCAAGGAAGAAAACCAGCAGTATCGCGCACAAGTTGAAAGTGAGTTGAAAGAAAGCAGACAAGAATTAAAATCGCAAGAAAATCGCTTGCTTCAAAGAGAACAAACCTTAGATCGTAAGGATGATTCTCTTGAAAAGCGTGAGCACTCACTTGAAGAAAAAGAAACAAAAATCAGTGCTAGACAGCAATTAATTGACGAGCGAGAAAAAGATGTAGAACAACTGATCGATGAACAAAAAACAAAACTTGAACAAGTTGCGTCATTAACTAAAGATGAAGCAAAAGAAATGATTATGAAGACGACGGAGGAGGAACTGAACCATGAATTGAACGTCATGGTCAGAGAATCTGAACAACGGGCCAAAGAAGAAGCTGATCGCAAAGCGAAAAATCTTCTGGCAATGGCTATTCAACGTTGTGGTGCGGATGCCGTTTCTGAGACAACCGTTTCAGTGGTAACTTTACCAAATGATGAGATGAAAGGTCGCATCATTGGACGTGAAGGCCGTAATATCCGGACGTTAGAAACATTGACGGGGATTGATTTGATCATTGATGATACCCCAGAAGCAGTTGTTTTATCAGGCTTTGATCCAATCAGACGGGAAATTGCCCGCATGACTTTGGAAAAATTGATTCAAGATGGTCGAATCCATCCAGCACGAATCGAAGAAATGGTCGAAAAATCGCGTAAAGAAATGGATGAACGCATTCGCGAATATGGGGAACAAGCAGCCTTTGAAGTGGGCGCTCATACCTTGCATCCAGATTTGATCAAGATTTTAGGACGTTTGCATTTCCGTACCAGCTACGGTCAAAATGTTTTGAACCATTCCATCGAGGTTGCCAAGTTGACGGGAGTCCTTGCCGCAGAATTAGGCGAAGATGTTCAGTTAGCACAACGCGCTGGCTTGCTTCATGATATTGGTAAAGCGTTAGATCATGAAATCGAAGGCTCACACGTTGAAATTGGGGCAGAACTTGCCGCTAAATATCGTGAAAACTCAGTAGTCATCAATGCCATCGCTTCTCACCATGGAGACACCGAAGCCACTTCAGTGATTTCCGTATTGGTTGCCGCAGCAGATGCCGTATCAGCTGCACGACCAGGGGCACGAAGCGAATCACTAGAAAACTATATTCGCCGTTTAGAAAACTTGGAAAATATTTCCAACAGCTTTGACGGAGTAGAATCAAGCTTCGCAGTTCAAGCTGGGCGAGAAGTTCGTGTCATGGTTAAACCAGAAGAAATTTCAGATTTGGATTCTGTTCGCTTAGTCCGCGACATCCGTCGTAAGATCGAAGACGAATTAGATTATCCAGGACACATTAAAGTCGTGGTTATCCGTGAAACACGAGCAACCGATTATGCAAAATAGCTAAAAGCCTCAGAAATGAGGCTTTTTGTTTTGCCAGTTCTGCTTTTAGCAGTGACTATCGTTTAATTAGTAAACTTTGTTTTAATCAAGATTAGAAACAGACAGTTTAGCAGAATGGTATGTCAACGAAGGTGGAAATAAATTTTGTTAAAAATTTATCTCTACCCTTTAGAGTTGACTGCCTATTTTTCTTCGCGCTTCAGCGCTTAGAAAAATCGTATGTGTGCTGAGGATCAAATTTATTTTTCACGGGCTTCGAAAAATAAAAACCTTAAAGTGAAATAGCTGCCAGTTCTGCTTTTCGTAGTGACTATCGTTTGATTAGTAAACTTTGTTTTAATCAAAATTAGAAATAGGCAGTTTAGCAGAATGGTATGCGTACAAAAAAAGCGTCCTTAGTTTGAGCTAGTTGCCAGCAGTTTTTATGTTTTTGATTTTTAAAGGGAACAACCACAAATCGTAGATTAAAAATAACTAATCATATTTGATTGGAATCATTAATTTAAAAGGATGGCTTCAAAACAAGAATTCATTTAGAATAGAGTAACAAGAAAAGGAAGAACGGGAGAAGAAGGATGACGACTATTAGTCGCTGGTTCAAACGATATGCCACGTTGCTTAAAATTATTTTTTTCGGGGTTGTCTTATTTTTCGTCGCTAATCAGGTGAAAAATATTGCCCATGGAATGAGCTGGCAAACGGTTTGGCAAACAATCAAACAACAGGATCAAATCGCATTACTAAGTATGTTCGGAATCGGCCTTTGCGGCGTTCTCCCCATGCTTTTATATGATCACGTTGCCATCACGACGCTGGAAGCGTCGGGGCGTCCGCGGATGAATCGCAGAGAGTGGTTGGTGTCTGCGTGGACGACCAATACGATCAATAATTTAGCCGGCTTTGGCGGTGTGGTCGGCGTGAGTTTGCGCTCAAGTTTTTATGGCAAAGGGATGGAAAGAAAAAAAGTGCTGGCGGTGATTTCTAAGATCGCTCTGTTTATGTTGGCAGGTCTTTCGATCATGGCATTTTTTACAGCATTGGATTTGTTTTTCATTCAAACACAAAGTCCGTTTGTTCGTTATCGTTTTTGGCTGTTAGCAGGAGGGGCGTTTGCGCCGATTCTTTTCGGTTTTGTTTATGGCCGGCGCCGGACGATTTTTAAAGAGTTCCAGCTGAAACAAGTTTTAGAATTGTATATCGCTTCGATTGGTCAATGGCTGGGGGCTTTAACAGTCTTTTTAGTAGTCGGCTACTTGATGGGAGCGAAGGTGAATGTGGCTGAGGTTTATCCGATGTTTGTGATCGCCACCGGCTTAGGGATGCTGACGATGGTCCCAGGGGGCGCTGGGACCTTTGACGTCATGATGATCTTAGGGCTGGGGCATCTTGGTCTCAGTCAAAGTACGGCTGTGGTTTGGATTTTATTCTATCGAATTTTCTATTATCTTGTGCCATTTGTTACAGGCATCGCGATCTTTTTGACCAATACGAGTGTCAAAATGAACCGCTATTTTGATAATCTGCCGCGCCTGCTTTCCCAAAAATTTGCTCATGTAATGATGGTCAGTGCGGTTTATTTTGCTGGGATCATGATGATTTTATTATCGACGTTAACGAATTTATCTAATATCAGCCGCTTGTTTCAAGTGCTGCTGCCCTTCTCTTTTGATTTTCTAGACCAGACCTTGAATTTATTGATTGGTTTCTTACTGCTAGGCTTTGCCCGCGGCATCTCGCAAAAAGTCAAACGGGCTTTTTGGCCGACGATCTTATTATTGATTTTCGGGATTGTTAACACGGTGGCTCGGACGGCATCGATTCGCCTGATCGTCGTTTACTTGGTGATTTTATTGATCGTCTGGATGTCACGGAAAGAATTTTATCGTCAACGGTTTGTCTATTCATGGGGCGCATTGCTGTTTGACGGCGTGTTGTTCGGTCTACTATTTATTTTCTACGCAGTGGCAGGTTATCACAGTGGACAAATTTGGAGCACCGAACGGTTATCAACGAAGTATTTCGCCTTTCCTTCTGAAGAAATTTGGTTTTCCGGTCTGCTAGGATTGATTCTATCTATTTTGTGCTTAGCGATCTTATACCAATATTTGACGCAGAGCGAGGAAAAAATCGGAACGACTTGGGACGAGAAACGTTTCAACTATTTAATCAATCGTTATGGTGGGACTGCAGCCAGCCATTATTTACGCGTCACCGGCTACCGCTATTTTTATTATCAAGAAAATGGCAACGATCAGATCGTTTTTGGCTTCCAAACGAAAGCAAATAAATGTTTTGTCTTAGGTGATCCAGTGGGAAATCCGAAAAAATGGCAGGCGGCGACATTGGCGTTTATGGAGTACGCCGATCAGCATGGCTACCAACTAGCGTTTTATAAAATTTCAGAAGAATATGTTTTGCTGTTGCATGATCTAGGCTTTCACTTTGATAAGATTGGTGAGACAGGGGTAACCGATTTTACTCAGCATAAACTGGAAGTATTCTCTGATCGTTTTGAATTCAAACGCTTAACTAATGAAGGTTATCAATTCATTTATTTTGAAAAGTTGCCTGACGAAGTTTTCGATGAACTAGAAGAAATTTCGGATGAGTGGTTAAATGGGGAAAAAGAAAAATGCTTCTCTGTGGGTCGTTTTGATCGCGGATATATCGAAACCAGTAATGTTGGGATCGCTCGTGATCCGCAAAATCGAATCGTTGGTTTTATTACGGAACAACCAATTAATCAGGAAAATGCCTCTTTTGACTTACTGCGTTTTCGGAACGATGTACCGAATGAATTGCCGACGTTTCTAAAATTGCATTTAATGGATGAATTGAAAAAGCAGGGCTATCATGAGATTTATCAGGGGATGGCGCCGCTAGCCAAAGTGGGGGAGACCTCCTTTGCCTTTTTCGGAGAGCGTATCATGAACTTGATTTATAAATATGGTCATTCAATCTACGCCTTTCAACAAGTCGCTGAGGAAAAAACGATCTACGTGGATCAATGGCGGCCGAGATATTTTGCTTATATGAAGGACAGTAACTTCTTATTTTCTGCCCTACAGCTATTATTATTGATTGGCCGTGGAAAGAATAAGGGTGCGACTATCTCAGAAGAAATGATTGAACTGTAAAAGAGGACCTGACAGAAGTATTCGGCTTATTTCCATAGCAGCTACTGCTGGAATGTCGTTTATTCGTAAAAAGAACCTGTGACAAAATTTTGTCACAGGTTCTTCTCGTTTAAACAGCAGTTAATCAATCGAGATCGCTTTGCCTTTTTTCTCTTCGTAATCGGTTTTTGGCAGCTTCAAGGTTAGGACGCCGTTTTCAAATTTTGCGTTGATTCTTTCTTCGTCAATGCTTTTTACGACAAATTGCCGGTGAAAGGCACTGCTAGAACGTTCTCTGCGTACAAAACGGCCATCATCTTTGACTTCGTGTTCACTGGTGTGTTCGGCATCAATCGAAAGAATTTCATTGTTGTACCGAACGGAAATTTCTGATTTTTCAAAACCGGGCAAGTCTGCTTTGACTTCATAGTGATCATCGAGATCGCGAATATCAACACTCATTTTTCGATCATCCCAAAACGTGTTCATGAGGCGTCCCATTAAATCTTCTCCATCTAGCCAATCATTTTTCGGCAGTAGATTCATAACGCATTCCTCCTTGACTCCTATTTTTTAGCTTAAACAGTAACCGTCTTCATCACTGACAACTTCTTCTATTATAATGGTAAGACCTGAAAGCGAAATTTTCAACTATTTTGTAAGCCCTATGCTAGAATGAAGTATCTATACATTTTTTATAGGCTATGATAGAATCGTCTAGTGAAAAATTTGAACGGGTGAGAAAATGGAAGTTACGGAAAAAGCCCCAGCAAAAATCAATCTAGGTCTTGATATTTTAGGTAAGAGACCAGATGGGCTGCATGAGTTATCAATGGTGATGGCCAGTATTGATTTGGCTGATCGCTTACACTTGGAAGAAATTCCGGAAGATACGATCATTATTGAGACGAATAAAGCTTTTTTGCCCACGGATAAAAAAAATCATGTCTACGAGGCGTTGGATTTAGTCAAGCAGCGCTTTGACATAAAAAAAGGCCTACGGGTCAAAATTCATAAAGAAATACCAGTAGCAGCTGGACTCGGTGGTGGTTCAACGGATTCCGCCGCAGCACTGCGGGCGGTCAATCGCTTGTGGAATCTCGACTTATCGATTGAAGAATTGGCTAGTTTAGGTGCTGAAGTTGGTTCGGATGTTCCTTACTGTGTTTACGGTCAGACATCGCTAGTCGAGGGTTTCGGTGAAAAGGTTACGCCGCTTGCTCCGATGCCGCAATGTTGGGTGGTCGTTGTAAAACCTCGCATGAGTGTCTCCACCCGTACGATTTTTTCAAAGATTGTGATGGAGGAGATTTATCATCCGAATATCTCTGCTTTAGTGGAGGCAATCGAAGCCGATGACTATCAAAAGCTGACGGAGAATCTTGGAAACTCGATGGAAGTTGTCACGATCAAAAAGCATCCTGTCATTCAACAATTAAAAGATCGAATGTTGAAATACGGAGCGGATGCAGCGATGATGAGCGGCAGCGGACCGACCGTTTACGCGCTCTGTCATAAATACTCGCGCGCTAAGCATGTTTTTAATGCGCTGAAGGGCTTTTGCGATGAAGTCTATCTAGTGCGTACGTTAAAGTAGATCCTTGAGGGTCTATTTTTTTTGATTATCAGCTGTCTGAATGCTTGGAAAAAAGTGACAAGCTTAGCTTAAAATAACAAAACGATCATATGAAAGCAGATGCAGGTAGAAGCTTTCATATGAACCGAAAGTCATCTGTTTTACGGTTTAACAAAGTTTATCGAATTCAAATCGTAAATTTTACGCTTTGGGTTGACGGATAGAAAAACATCTGCTAAATTAATTCTTGTCTTAAAAAGAGAAGAAGGTGTATTAATAGATGAAAAAACAAAAAGGACTACTTATCTTAGGAACTGTGCTACTATCGATTCTATTGGCTGCTTGTGGTACGCAGGAAAAAAAGGAGGCATCCTCGAATGATAAGATTCAAGTGATGACGACTTTTTATCCCATGTATGAATTTACGAAGCAAGTGGTAGGAAATAAAGGGAATGTTGAATTATTGATCCCAGCTGGAACCGAGCCTCATGATTTCGAACCTTCCGCCAAAGACTTGGCGAAGATCTCGGATTCGGATGTGTTTGTTTACAACAGTCCCGAGCTGGAAACTTGGACGGATAATTTGACGGATACAATCGACACGAAAAAGACAGAGATCATTCAAGCGTCGAAAAATATTACCTTAATGGAAGGTGCCGAGCATGATCATGAAGAAGCCCACGACCACGATAGAGAAGAACATGAGGAACATGGACATGACCACGAGTTAGATCCCCATGTTTGGTTAGATCCTGTCTTAGCTATTAAAGAAGTGGAGACGATTCGCGATCAGTTAAGCAAGAAGTATCCAGAGGACAAAGCGACTTTTGAAAAAAATGCGGAAAGCTATATCGATGAGTTGAAGGCAGTAGATCAAGAGTATCAAACAGCTTTCAAGGATGCAAAAGAGAAAACATTTGTGACCCAGCATGCGGCGTTTGGTTATTTGGCAAAGCAATATGGCTTGACTCAAGAAGCAATCGCCGGAATTTCACCAGACCAAGAGCCTTCACCAAGCCGCTTGAGCGAGTTGAAGCACTATGTGGAAGACCATCAAGTTAAAGTAATTTATTTTGAAGAGAATGCCTCCTCGAAAGTCGCAGAAACGTTATCAAATGAAACAGGCGTAAAATTAGAAGTGTTGAATCCCTTAGAAAGTCTGACCGACAAGCAGATTAAGGACGGGGAAAATTATCTTTCAGTGATGCGTGAGAATTTGACGGCGCTAAAAGAAAGTATTCATTAAAGGAGAGACGAGAATGTCGTATATCGAGGTGGAAGGCCTCTCATTTTATTATGACAATGAACCGGTGTTAGAAAACGTGTCTTATCACGTAGATCCAGGGGAATTCGTCATTTTGACAGGAGAAAATGGTGCCGCAAAATCGACATTGATCAAAGCGACATTAGGCTTATTAAAACCTAGCAGTGGGAAGATCACGATTGCTAAAAAGAATACCCAAGGAAAAAAATTAAGTATTGGCTATATTCCACAACAGGTGGCGTCATTTAATGCTGGATTTCCTAGTACCGTTTTGGAATTGGTGGAATCGGGACGTTACCCTCAAGGAAAATGGTTCAAAAAATTATCTGACCGCGACCACGAACATGCGAAGAAGGCGTTGGAATCGGTCGATATGTGGAATATGCGGCATAAAAAAGTTGGGGAATTATCCGGCGGTCAAAAACAACGGATCAGTTTGGCGCGATTATTCGCCAAAGATCCAGACTTGTTTATTTTAGATGAACCGACAACGGGAATGGATGAAAAATCCCGCAATGACTTTTATGGCTTATTGCAGCATAGCGCCCATGCTCATGGGAAAAGTATCTTGATGATCACCCATGATCATGATGATACAAAAAAATATATTGATCGTCATATTCGATTGGTACGGAAGGAGAATTCAAAATGGCGTTGCTTTCATATGAATTCATGAGACGAGCGTTCCTAGCGGCGATCTTCATTGCTGGAATCGCACCTATGCTAGGCGTCTTTCTTGTTATTCGGCGGCAATCGTTGATGGCGGATACTTTGTCTCATGTGTCGCTAGCAGGTGTGGCGCTAGGCTTTTTCTTAAACTTAAATCCAACCGGTACAACGTTATTAGTCGTCGTAATTGCGGCGATCATTATGGAGTATCTGCAAAATATGTACAGCTCCTATTCAGAAATCTCGATTGCGATCTTAATGGCGGCTGGTTTAGCGGTGGCGCTAGTTTTGATGAGTTTAGCACCAGGTAGTTCGGCAGTCAGCATTCAATCGTATTTGTTTGGTTCGATCGTAACGATTACTTGGCAACAGGTTGTTTTTCTAGGGATTTTATTTGTCCTTGTGGGGATTTTATTTCTTTTATTTAAACGACCAATGTATGTCCTGACTTTTGATGAAGATATTGCGGCAGTCGATGGCTTACCTGTCCGCATGATGTCTATGATCTTTAATGTGGTCACTGGTGTCGCCATTGCGATCATGATCCCGATTGCGGGAGCCTTGTTGATCTCAGCGATTATGGTGTTACCGGCGGCGATCGGGATGCGAGCTGGAAAAAGCTTTAATATCGTGATTTTGATCAGTGTTTTAGTCGGTTTTATCGGTATGATCGGTGGTCTGACAGGATCTTATTATTTGGATACACCGCCAGGAGCGACGATCACTTTAGGCTTTATCATTTTATTTTTATTAGTTAATGGAATTCGACAATTGAGGTTTTTAATTCAGCGTAGACAGCTGCAAAAATAGAGGAAAGCGAAAGCTTTTCCTCTTTTTTTGTGGAATAATTAATAAATTCCGAACTTTTGCACTTTAAAACAAGAAAATACTCGAATTTTATTCGCTAAACCCTTATAATGGGAAACGATAAATCAGAATAGAGTGCTATTTGCTTATCATAAGTTTTGTGAGCACAACGAGGAGATTCGTTGAGAATCAAAATTTTTTAATGAATAAAATAAATACTTAGGAGTGAATTATGTGAAAGTGCGTCGAAGTGAACGTTTAATCGACATGACACAATATTTATTGGATCATCCACATGACTTGATCCCATTGACTTTTTTTGCGGCCCGCTACGGTTCGGCCAAGTCTTCCATCAGTGAAGATTTAGCGATTGTTAAAAAAACTTTTAAAGAGCGAGGAACGGGATTTTTAGAAACGATTCCCGGAGCTGCGGGAGGCGTCGTCTTTACACCGAGTATCACCGACGAAGACGCGCGAGAATACATTGAATCCTTAGCTGAACGCTTGTCAGAGGAAGACCGCTTGTTGCCAGGTGGCTATGTGTATTTATCCGATATGTTAGGTCAACCAGACTTATTAAGAAAAGTCGGCCGGATTATCGCTGCACAATATTTAGATAAAAAAGTTGACGCAGTGATGACGGTAGCGACAAAGGGTGTACCAATCGCTCAAGCGGTGTCCTACTATTTGAATGCGCCATTTGTCATCGTTCGTCGGGATTCAAAAATCACGGAAGGTTCAACGGTCAGTGTCAATTACGTTTCTGGCTCGTCTGAACGAATCGAAAAAATGGAGCTTTCAAAGCGCAGTCTAAAACGCGGTTCAAAAGTTTTGATCGTGGATGACTTCATGAAAGGCGGCGGGACCGTCAACGGGATGAAGAGTTTGATCGAAGAATTCGAAGCTGAGTTAGTGGGGATCACGGTCTTTGCGGAATCGAAATTCAAAGGTGAACGGGCCATCGACGACTACAATTCATTGCTATTTGTCCAAGATGTTGATACAAGCACCAAGACGATCACGGTTGTACCAGGTAACTGCTTCGATAAATAAATTCAAAGCTAGTTTTTTCAGACTCTCTCCACTTTTTTAATCGGGAGTCTAATGAGCTAGCCTTTTTTACGTTCAGCTAGTAAAATGATATACGTGTTGAGAATCAGACTTATTTTTTATCTTGGGGAAATAAATCTATTAAATTGAAATAGGATGTCAGTTCTACTTTGAGCTTTAGCCCATTAGTAGAATGATATACGTGTTGAGAATCAAACTTATTTTTCTCTTAGAAAAATAAATCCATTAAAACGAAATAGGATGTCAGTTCTACTTTGAGCTTTAGCCCATTAGTAGAATGATATACGTGTTGAGAATCAAACTTATTTTTCTCTTAGAAAAATAAATCCATTAAAACGAAATAGGAGTGACTTCTTTTGGAAAATCGTTATGCGATTATTTTAGCGGCGGGTAAGGGAACTCGCATGAAATCAAAATTATACAAGGTTTTGCATCCTGTAGCAGGCAAACCGATGGTGGAACATATTATTGAACGAGTAGTTGAGACTGAGCCAACAGAGATTGTGACGATCGTGGGCCACGGGGCGGAAATGGTCAAAGAGCAATTAGGGGACCGTAGCGAATATACGCTGCAAGCAGAACAATTAGGGACTGGGCACGCAGTCATGCAAGCGGCGGAATTTTTAAAAGGTAAGCAGGGCACCACGTTAGTCATCAGCGGCGATACGCCTTTATTAACCACGCAAACCTTGAACAATTTATTTGATTATCATCAAGGCAAGAAGGCTAGTGCAACGATCTTGACTGCTCATGCAGAAGATCCTACGGGCTATGGCCGGATTTTACGGGATCATGTTGGTATCGTTGAAAAAATCGTGGAACAAAAAGACGCAACACAAGAAGAAGCCCGGACACAAGAAATCAACACGGGCACTTATTGTTTTGACAACGAAGAATTATTCGCCGCCCTTGAAAAAATCGGCACGAATAATGCCCAAGGCGAATATTATTTAACCGATATCGTAGAAATCTTAAAAAATGACGGTCAAACAGTCGCAGCGTATCAAACAGAAGACTTTGAAGAATCCCTAGGTGTTAATGATCGTATCGCTTTAGCTAACGCGAATGCAATCATGCGTCGCCGCATCAATCGTCAGCATATGGTCAATGGTGTTACCTTTATCGATCCAGCGACAACCTACATTGACGCCGGCATTGAGATCGGTTCAGATACGATCATCGAACCCGGTGTACAGCTGCAAGGCAAGACAGTGATTGGCTCTGATTGTGTGATTGGGGCTCATTCAAAGATCGTAGACAGTATCATTGAAGACAATGTTGAGATCAAGTCTTCCGTCTTAGAAGAAGCGATCGTTCGCAAAAATGCGGATGTGGGTCCACATGCCCATCTACGTCCACAAGCGGATATCGGTGAAAATGCGCATATCGGCAACTATGTCGAAATTAAAAAAGCAACCATCGGAGAAAATACGAAGGTTGGTCATTTAACCTATGTCGGTGACGCAACACTAGGCAAAGATATCAATGTCGGTTGCGGCGTGGTTTTTGTCAATTATGACGGGAAAAATAAACATCATACAACAGTGGGAGATCATGTCTTTATCGGATCGGGAACCAATATTATTGCCCCAGTCACTATCGCAGACAATAGTGTCACAGCGGCAGGTTCAACCATTACAGAAGATGTCAAAGAAGGCGATATGGCTATAGCTCGAGCTCGTCAAGTAAACAAAGCTGGGTATGCCAGTCACTTGCCTTTTTAAGGGAAATCTCTTGATTTCTTAAATGGAAATGACTAGTATTTTATTTGAAATGGTATATAATCGGTAGCGTATGCTTAAAAAGAAAGTGGAGGTCCTCATGTCGAAACATTATTTTGATCCAAGATTGAAAATTTTTGCTTTGAACTCAAATCGTCCCTTAGCTGAAAAAATTGCTGAAGAAGTTGGTGTAGAGCTGGGAAAAAGTTCTGTCACTCAATTTAGCGATGGCGAAATTCAAGTAAATATTGAGGAAAGTATTCGTGGCTGTCATGTCTATGTCGTTCAGTCAACAAGTAGTCCGGTAAATGATAATTTAATGGAACTTTTGATTATGATCGATGCCTTGAAACGCGCGAGTGCAAAAACAATCAACGTCGTAATGCCTTATTACGGTTATGCACGTCAGGACCGTAAAGCACGCGCACGGGAACCAATTACTGCAAAACTAGTTGCCAACATGATTGAAAAAGCAGGAGCAACACGTCTGTTAACGTTAGATTTACATGCTTCACAAATCCAAGGTTTCTTTGATATCCCGGTTGACCATTTGATGGGTGCGCCATTGATTGCAGATTATTTCTTAGAAAAAGAAATCTGCGGCGATGATGTCGTAGTTGTCTCGCCAGATCACGGCGGCGTAACACGCGCTCGTAAATTAGCCGAATTCTTGAAAGCTCCAATTGCGATTATCGACAAACGTCGTCCGAAAGCGAATGTTGCCGAAGTGATGAACATCATCGGAAAAGTCGATGGCAAAACGTGTGTGATTATCGATGATATGATCGATACAGCAGGTACCATCACACTAGCTGCTAATGCGTTAAAAGAAGCTGGCGCGAAAAAAGTCTACGCTTCATGTACTCATCCCGTTTTATCTGGTCCAGCAATGCAACGGATTCAAGATTCAGCGATCGAGCATTTAGTTGTGACTGATTCAATCTACTTATCTGATGAACGTAAAATCGACAAAATCGATGAAATCAGCGTTGGTGAATTAATGGGCGATGCTATCAAACGCATCCATGAAAATAAACCCGTTAGCCCGTTGTTTGAAACACATAAAAAATAAACTTATTACTAGGCACTCCATGCGGGTGCCTAGTTTTTTGTACTGATAAAGAGATGAAAAAATAAAGCCGTGGATCGTTGGATGACAATCCATGGCTTTTGAAAGTTAAAGTGACAAATTTTTTTTGAGAAAAAAGGATTAACGATCCGCCTGCGATTAATAGAAGCCACAGCTAATTCACGTTAAGGGGTTTCATTTTACAGATAAAAAAAAGGAGCTCATCGGTGGGTGGCCGATGAGCAAAGGAGTTAAAAAATGAAAAAGTGTTAGGGTTGTTTGTTGGTATGCTTATATAATAGCAACTAGTTGTGAATAAATTGTGAACGATGCTCGACGATAAATAAGATAATAAGTTAAGAAAAAGTAATGGCATTTTAACTGAATTAGTTTTGTCAAACATTCGCAAGCAAAAAAAGAGCTCGTCGGTGGGTGGCCGACGAGCAAAGGAGTTAAAAAATGAAAAAGTGTTAGGGTTGTTTGTTGGTATGCATACATAGTAACAACTAGTTATGAAAAAAATATGATGAAAGACTAGCGAATCCGTTAACTTTAAGAAAAATGAAGTCAATAAGTAACATTAGATTAGTTTTTGGTAAATGGAGTCAAACGTATTTTAGACAAAAACCGCCCGACAAGAAGTAATAAAACTCTTGTCGGGCGGTTCATTTTTTTATTCATAGACGCGATTTTTCTTATCGTAGATTCTACGCAATTCAATATACAATGGAACTAATTCATTTTTTGTATACGGAAAATCTAGTTGATACAATGGAATATGTGGTTTTTCCTTTTTCAATAATGAAGAAGAACTAATGATTAAATCATAATCATCCTTCAATGAAACATCGTAAGGCTCGGCATTGATAAAACGTAAATCTTCTAAAAAGCGATACAGATCGCGAACAAAGATTGCATTATGCTCCAAAGCAATACCGACACTCAAATTTTTTGCATAAGGGAATTGATTGAAGTATGGCAGCAGCAGTCGTTTGAATCCTCTTGTTAGCATCGGATGAACAGAACTAATGAAGCTGTAAGAAGGATTGTCTTTAGCCATCTGCATAAAGTTTTGGATATTTTGGAACAGGATGTATTCGCCGCGTGTTTGTTTTTCGTTTGGATCCATTACTAATTCAATGATGCTTGGGAAAGGCTGGCGGAAAATAAAGTAGCCAAACGTGATGTTCAAAAGATTTGATACAACGAGCGGATCATCCATTACTTCAGGACGGTCAGGAAATAGTGCCTTTTTAGCGAACAATCGAAACTCCATCACAAAATCATTGACTGGATTTGGCCGCGCATCAAAATCGTGGATGGCTTGTTTCATACTTGGATCGTCGCGAATCGTGTAAAATGGTGAATAGTGAGCAAGAAAATAAATAAAACTCGATTCCCCTTTGACTTGGCGAGTCGTTAGTGGTTCTTCAATGAGCTCTCGTAATGAAGTGAAATCATAATAAGGATTGTCCTTCATTAAGAAGTTGTAACGAGGATCGTATTTAACGAACTTTTTATTTTTGATGCGGATCAAATTGATACAACTAAATAATTTAATTTCTTGCGTACCAAAATAAGTCCGAGCCAGTGGGTAATAATCTTTATAAGTATTCATGACTTGCTCAAGCTGGTGTTGATCCACGACTAGCGGACATTCGATTCCCCGCGTTCCTAACCATAAAAGATCAAACAACGCTAGACGAATCAAACGTTCATCACCAGACATGCCAGCTTCTGTATATGTAAAACGGATATTGAAACGCTTCAGATGCTTTTTTAATTTATCGATTTTGCGAGAAACGGTCGAGCGGCTGACAAAATATTTTTCACAAAATTTTTCGATTGTTGGATTTTCTTCATTCATGAAGTATAAAATGAATTGGAACGGGACTGCTTGTTTCAATAGATGGTAGCGGTAAATATCGATCGTCGCAGTGAGATTCTCCAAGTTAACCTTACCTGCACGCATCATGATTGTCTCGTGATTCGGACTGATCTCCGCTAGTTCCTGATCGATTTCGTTTAGCTCAATCACGCTTTGTTGATAATTTAGTTCTAAATCTTCTGATAATTGACTGATCGACAAGATTTGTTTTGTAGATTGGTTTAAATATTTAAAAATATTAAAACGTAAGAGGAGCGACGAATCAAACATAAGTTCCTCATATGACATCTGTTTTCCTCCTTTTATTAAATTACTCTATTAATATGAACTTTTTTAACCAGAATACCTCCTATAATTGTACTTTATTTACACAGAACTGTCAGTTATTAACAGACAAAAAGTGAGTAATTTTATATAGTTAAAAACAAATTTCATGCTATTCTAAGAAAGAAGGTGAAAAAATGACAAAATCCCGTTTAGAAGCATTTACAGATGGTGTAGTAGCGATAGTTTTAACCGTTTTGGTGTTGAATATTCAAATACCAGATGCACCCACGCTGGCTTCTTTGAAAGCTATTACGAATATTTTATTTGCTTATGTCGTCAGTTTTATTTTTGTAGCGGTCATTTGGGTGAACCATCATCGGATGATGCAGATGGCGGAAAAAATCAATTATCGAGTGATTTGGGCAAATATTTTTTGGTTATTTTGGCTAACGTTATGTCCGGCTGTGACAAGTTGGGTCGGTCGCGATCCTGGGGAATTTTGGCCTGAAATGTCCTATGTCATTATTTATACGATGTGGAGTTTTTCTTATGGTATATTGTCTGATCAATTAATCAAGGCGAATGATCCGAATAGCCATGTTGCAAAAGTGCTGCGAAGAGATCGTCGCAGCAGAGTGTCAATGGTAATTAATTTCGCGGTGATGGCGGGCGTCTTTATTTTCCCGCCAATCGGAATATTTGGCCGCTTTTTAGTTTCGGGTATTTGGGTGATTTCTTACCGTACGGCGAATAGGTACTATGAAAAAATCTTTCATCGAAAGAAAGCGTAGCAAAAAGACTCTGACAGAAGCAGTAATTGCTTTTCTGTCAGAGCCTTTTTTTTGTTTATGGTTCAGGATGCAAGACGCGGTGTAGGAATTCTTTGGTCCGAACCTCTTTTGGATTAACAAAGATATCCTCAGGTGTGCCTTGTTCAGCGATTACACCTTGATCCATGAAGATCACGCGATCGGAAACTTCTTTGGCAAAAGCCATCTCATGAGTGACGATCACCATCGTTAAGCCGCTTTCGGCTAATTTTTTCATGATCTGCAACACATCGCCGACCATTTCTGGATCGAGAGCGGAGGTTGGTTCATCAAATAGCATGACTTCGGGGTCCATTGATAAGGCCCGGGCGATTGCGACCCGTTGCTTTTGCCCGCCGGAAAGCTGTGCTGGTTTCGCGTCAACGAAGCGATCCATGCCAACTTTTTCCAAGTTTTCCAACGCGACTTTTTTCGCTTCCTCTTCTTTGCGCCCTAAGACGGTTACTTGACCACTCATACAGTTTTGCAAAACGTTCATATTGTTGAACAAGTTGAAGGATTGAAAAACCATTCCTAAGTGAGTACGGTATTTTGGTAAATTATATCCCGGCGCCAAAACATTTTCACCTTGATACAAAATTTTACCATCTGTTGGTGTTTCTAATAAATTGATGCAGCGGAGAAAGGTTGATTTACCAGAACCAGAGGCGCCGATAATGGTCACGACTTCTCCTTTGTTGACATTCATACTGATATCTTTTAAGACGAGGTTGTCGCCGAAACTTTTTTTCAAATGCTCGATTGCAATGATATTACTCATAATGATCCTCCTTATTCGTAGTAAAGAATTAATTTTTCATCCAGAAAAATTAGTTTTATCCTCATGCCGTATACCATTCCGCTAATCTGCTAAAGCAGAACTGGCTAACTCTTGTTTAAGAATTCATTTTTCTAAATTCGAGAAAAATGAATCCGTTCGTCGTTGCGCATACCATTTTACTAACTTGCTAAAGCAAGAAGTAAAACTGGCAAACTGGCCTCCTTCATCAATCTCTGGTTTTCAGAGTTCCTGTTTGAGAAGGTGCTGTTCATTTATTTGTCTTCGCCAACGGCTACATCAACGTCATCTAAACGAACATAAGCGGATGGGCCGTCCATTTTTTTCTCGACTAGGCGTAAGATTCGGGTTGCGGTGAAGGTCAAGACAAAGTAAATCACACAAATAATGAAGTAAGTTTGGAAGAACATATAGTTCGTTCCGGCTGCGGATTTCCCTTGGAAGAACAGTTCAGAAACTGAAATGATACTTAATACCGAGGTATCTTTGATATTGATGACTAGTTCATTCCCAGTTGCTGGCAAAATATTCCGCAGGACTTGCGGCAAGACGACCTTACGCATTGTTTGTCCGTGAGTCATTCCGATTGCATGAGCAGCTTCGAATTGTCCTTGGTCGACAGCGAAAATCCCACCACGAACGATTTCAGACATATAAGCTCCAGTATTAATCGAAACAATAAAGAGTGCCGCAGCTGTTCGATTCAAATCAATTCCGAAGGCCATCGCGATCCCGTAATAGATTACCGCAGATTGAACGATCATTGGTGTACCACGGAAAATTTCGATGTAAGCATTTAACAACCAGCCAAACACTTTTTGTAGGCCGCGTTTTGCGCCGTTGTCTGATTCAGGCAAGGTACGGAAGACTCCGACGAGTAAACCAATCAAAGTTCCGACCGTGGTTCCGACGATCGCCAGCAGTAAAGTCACGCCGGTTCCGCGTAAGAACATAGAACCATTTTGTTTCAGGATACGAACAAATACATTTTCTTTTTTACCTGAGCTGCTAGTCGTTTCATCTGATGCGGGTTGGTCTTTAATAGCTTTGTCCATGATTTGTACTCGCTCATCTTGCGAGATGCCTGCTAAGGTTTGATTGACTTGCGCCATATCAGGATCACCCTTACGCATTCCGACGGAAACTTGCACATCTTCAGGATTGGTTTGGAATCCATTGGCTTTGTCGAATTCCACCATTTTTAAATCAGGATTGACGCTCTCAGCAGTGACCCCTTCAGGTCGTTCACTGACATAACCATCGATGGTGCCGGATTCTAAAGCGACCCGCATCGCTGGAAAATTGTCCATGGCTTCCTGTTTTTCAACGCCAGGGATTTGCGGAATCACACCATAGTGAAAGGTGCTTAATTGGGCGGTGATTTTCGCGCCAGAGAAATCTTTAATAGAGGTTGCTTTAGCGTATTTTGTATCTTTACGGGTGACGATAACCAGCTGTGATTCGTAATAAGGATCGGAGAAGTCGACTTCCTTGCGCCGTTCAGCAGTTGGGGACATACCGGCGATGATAGCATCGATCTTACCTGACTGCAAAGCGGGTAAGAGCCCGTCCCATTCGGTTTTGACAACGACTAATTTGCGATTCATTTTATCCGCGATTTTTTTAGCCATCTGAACATCATAACCGCCAGCATAGGCTTGGTCTCCTTGAATTTGTACTGCACCATTGCGGTCGTCTTTCTGTGTCCAGTTGAAAGGGGCGTAGCCGGCTTCCATGCCGACCCGTAATTCTCCTTCGGGGGTTTTAGCATCCGCGTGAGTGAGTAGCGGCGCTCCTAAAAATGAAATAAATAATGCGATAAAGGCGATAACTGAAAATTTTCTTCTATTCATAACTTTCTCCCTTTCTTGAAATCACGAGATTGGGTAAGGGTGTCTTTGAAAAATCTACGCAAAAAAAGCCGCCGATTTGTGTATAAGGCCGCTTGCAGATAATAAGAAGATGGTGTTCCCTCTCACAAAAACATAGCGCAACTTAGCATCACTGCTAAGACAGTCCGCAAGTTATTTGCTTGCGTCCCAACATACAAAACTTAGAGAATTTTGTACATTTCGGCGAAACTTCCTAGTCCTATTTCATCGTGTCTCTACACTCCATAGGGTTAATAAGGTTCGCGACCTCTACCTCATTGTACTGAGGCATCTCGTATTCAGTTATTATGTTTCACAGTCTAAAGGGTAGAAATGAAAAAGTCAATGGAAATCATTTGAAACGAACAAAAAAACGTGCGTATTTTTTAATTATTACCACTTTTTTGTCTGATTGGACAAAAAGAATCGAATAAAACCAGTTTTTATCGCGTAAATAGATTGAAGGATTTTTTTATTTTACCCTGCTTTTATACTATACTTAGTCTTGAGGTGACAGAAATGGAGATCACGATTGATCAAGGGGTACAAATGATTCAAGCGGCGCAAAAGATTACATTTTTGACAGGTGCAGGCGTTTCGACGCCATCTGGAGTGCCGGATTATCGCTCGTTACAAGGTGTTTATCAGGGATTTGAGGCGCCGGAATATTTATTGAGTAAGGATTGTTTGGTGAATGAGCCGCAGAAATTTTACGAATTTGTCAAACATCTGTATCATGAAGAGGCGAAGCCAAATGTGATCCATCAGAGGATGGCGAAATTGGAAGCGGAAAAGGAAGTCTGGACCGTTTCTCAAAATATTGATGGGCTGCACGCAGCAGCTGGTAGCCAGCACTTGGTGAACTTTCATGGCTCGCTGTACGACTGCTATTGCCGCAATTGCCAACAGTCAGTTGCTTGGCAAGAGTATTTACAAAGTGATCGCCATAAAGAGTGCGGTGGACAAATTCGACCAAATATCGTTTTGTATGGCGAAGGCTTTGAAGAGTCGGTGATCCAACAGGCAATCCATGCCGTGGAAAAAGCCGAACTTATAGTAATCGTCGGGACAAGCTTTCAAGTCCACCCGTTTTGTGATTTAATTTATGAAAAAAGCAGTGAGGCAAACGTATTGGTGATCAATCAAACACCGATCCAATTAGCTGGTCCTTATGATTTCATCCAGACAAATGGGGTCGCGGTGTTTGAAAAATTGTAGCGTTTTACTTAGATAGAGGATCAAAGCTTCATACGAATGAGGAGGAATGTGCGTGGAGTTAACTGAAAAAGAAAAAATGATCGCAGGAAAATTGTATTTTGCCGGCGATCCAGAATTATCGGCAGACCGCAGAGATGCCCGCGTAAAATTACGAGCAATCAATCAAGAGGCAGATAAAGACAAGCGGGAGATTTTTGTCAAAGCAGCCTTTGGCGGGACGAAGAAGCATGTCTACATTGAACCGTCGATTTCCTTTGATTATGGTTACAACATTTTTGTGGGAGAAAATTTTTATTGTAATTTCCACAATGTCTTTCTAGATATTTGTCCGATCACAATTGGGGACAATTGTATGTTTGGGCCGAACGTTCAATTATATACAGCCAGTCATCCGATCGAACCAGCGAAACGCAATAGCGGCTTAGAGCTAGGCAAGCCCATCACTATCGGTGACAATGTTTGGATCGGTGGTTCAGCAGTGATCGTTCCCGGCGTGACACTAGGAAATAATGTCGTCGTTGCAGCTGGAGCTGTGGTGACAAAATCATTTCCCGATAATGTCGTCGTTGGTGGCAATCCAGCACAGATCATCAAAACGATCGAGGAAGAATCAGAACAAGATGCACTCCTGCAAGCACGAGAAAAAATTGATCAGATCGATCAAAAGCTCGTGGCTTTGTTGGAAAAACGCATGTCAGCAGTCAGTGAAATTTCTGCTTATAAAGCACAAACGAATAAAGCAGTTTTAGATCCAAGCCGGGAAGATACGGTCTTGGCAAAAGTAGCAGATGCGGTGAAGGATGAAACGTATCGCGAGGCGATCGTTGAAACTTTTAAAGACATTATGAAGCAATCACGAACGTATCAAGAAGGGCGGTTGAAGACGGATGATTGAAGGCGAGCAACGTAAAGCTCAAATTTTAGCCGCTTTGCAGCAAGCAGAAAAGCCCATCAGCGCTACCAGCTTCGCTAAAAAATTTGGCGTTAGCCGACAGATCGTCGTTGGGGATGTTGCCTTGCTGCGAGCTTCTGGAGAAAATATCATCGCAACGGCACGAGGCTATTTATTAGAGCGGGAATCAGAAAAATTAATCAGTAAGATCGCGGTCCAACATGATCGCTCACAGGCGGAAACGGAGCTGCGCACAATCATTGATCAAGGCGGAGAAGTGATCGATGTGATCGTAGAACATCCCTTGTACGGTGAACTAGCCGGTGGGTTGCATTTGACGACCCAAAAGGATGTAGATCGCTTTTTGAATCAAGCTCAAAAAAATCAAGCGGCCTTCCTATCTGAATTAACTGATGGTATTCACTTGCATACGATCGCTTATGATTCTTTGGAAGATTTAGCCAAAATCAAACAAGCTCTTTCAGACAAAGGAATCTTATATGAAGAAAACCGTCACGCATAAACGTGACGGTTTTAAACTAGCTAGCTATGGGAATGATCATTAATCAATGACTAAGACGCCATCTTTTAATTTTAATGGATTCTTTTCATCAATGTGATCATAGAACATGATGCCGTTGATATGATCGATCTCATGTTGAACGACGATAGCATTATAATTCTTCAAGCGAATCTTATGTTTTTCGCCTTCTGCGTCAAAATAAGAAACCGTGATTCGAGCTGCTCGTACGACGTAGCCAGGAACTTCGCGATCGACTGATAAACAGCCTTCACCTTCTCCTAGACAAGCTTCTTGAACAGAATGGCTCAAAATTTTTGGATTGTACATCACGGTGCTGATGCCGCTCTCTGGTTTTTCCGGATCGATGCTAGGCACATGAACGGCGATGATCCGTTTTGAAATATCTAATTGGGGCGCCGCTAAACCGACACCACCGCGTAAATGTAGTTCTTCTGCTTTCTCGGGATCTTGACTATTTTTAAGAAATTGCAGCATTTCTTTTCCAAGTTCCACGTCTTCAGCAACTGGAGGAATCGGGACTTCTTTGGCGACAGCCCGCAAGGTCGGATGGCCTTCCCGAATAATATCATCCATTGTGATCATTAAAAAATCTCCTCTCAAGACATGATTTCATCACGTAAGTTTAACACAAAAAGTAAATCAGGTAAAAAAACTGTTTTTTCCAAATTCATTCCTTAAAAAAATTGTAATGATTATAAAAGACCCGCTTAAATTGCTATACAGCTTGATTTTTTAGAACAAATCAAGTAAAGTGTTAGAGTGTGCAAAGCACACCACCTATCACTTGGTTGGGCGATTCACCAACGCTTTACTCAGTCATAGGAAAAAATCAGAAAGAGGTGAAAAACATGGCAATCTCAAAAGAACGTAAAAACGAAATCATCAATGATTTTGCACGCCATGAAGGAGATACTGGTTCTCCAGAAGTACAAATCGCTGTATTAACGGAAGACATCAATCAACTGAATGAGCATGCACGTATCCACAAAAAAGACCACCATTCATACCGTGGCCTTATGAAAAAAATTGGACATCGTCGTAACTTGTTAGCTTACTTACGTAATACTGACATCCAACGTTACCGTGAATTAATCCAACGTCTAGGACTACGTCGTTAATTCGTACAACTATGAAAGTGAGGTTCCTAGGAATCTCACTTTTTTTTGACAGTTGCGCTTTTTCCAGCTTGTCTGGTGAAGAAGAAAAACAAGAAAGTTATTATAAACTATTGTTTTAGCAGTATAGCGCAATGTTATGCGTACGAATATTAAACTTATTTTTCGTGGGTTTCGAAAAAGGATTACCGTAAAACGAGTTAGCTGCACTTCAAGATCCTCGCCATTTTAAGTTGAGAATCCGCAGCGAAAATTTATTTATTGTAAGTATCTGAGTTCAACTCAGAAAAAATAAAACACCTTTGATTGGCGTGTTGTTCACTCTACTAACCAAATGGAAGTGGCTAAATAATTCAGCAAAAATGTTCGCTGTTTCCATTTGTTTAGTAGCGTCGCACTGGTCAAAGGGCAAAGGAGAAGTTATGTCAGAAAAACAAGTTTTCAAAACCACTTGGGGCGGACGCCCTCTGCAAGTTGAAATCGGTCAACTTGCCAAACAAGCCAATGGTGCTGTTTTAGTACGTTATGGCGACACGGTTGTATTAAGTGCCGCAGTTGCTTCAAAAGAAGCGAAGGATTTCGACTTTTTCCCATTAACCATCAACTATGAAGAAAAAATGTACGCAGTAGGTAAAATTCCTGGCGGTTTCATTAAACGTGAAGGTCGTCCAAGTACGGATGCAACGTTGACGGCTCGTTTGATCGACCGCCCAATCCGTCCGATGTTCGCAGATGGCTTCCGTAACGAAGTTCAAGTAACCAACGTGGTTATGAGTGTGGAACAAGATTGCTCGCCATCAATGGCAGCGATGTTTGGTTCTTCATTGGCGTTATCGATCTCTGATATCCCATTCGAAGGCCCAATCGCTGGTGTCGATGTTGGCCGCGTGAATGGGGAATACGTCTTGAACCCAACTGTGGAACAACATGCAGAGTCAGATATCGACTTGACGGTTGCTGGAACCAAACAAGCCATCAACATGGTGGAATCTGGCGCGAAAGAAGTTTCTGAAGAAGATATGTTAGGCGCCTTGCTATTCGGCTTTGACGCAATCAAAGAATTAGTTGCTTTCCAAGAAGAAATCGTTGCCGCTGTCGGCAAAGAAAAAATGGAAATCAAATTGTTGCAAGTTAATCCTGAACTTAAAAAAGAAATCTTCGACGGCTACTATCAAACAATGAAAACAGCCGTAATGACCATGGACAAATTGGCTCGTGAAGACGAGATCGAAAAAGTCAAAGAAACGGTCAAAGAAGTTTACGCAGAAAAATTTGCTAACATTGAGACAGAAGATTTAGTTCAAATTACGAAAGAAGTCAAACAAATCGCGGAAGATCTTGAAAAAGATGTGGTACGTGAATTGATCACGATCGATAAGATTCGTCCTGATGGCCGTAAATTGGATGAAATTCGTCCATTAGCCGCTGAAACGGGCTTATTGCCACGGGTTCACGGTTCAGGTTTATTCACGCGGGGACAAACGCAAGCTTTGTCTGCTTGTACGTTAGCTCCTTTAGGTGAACATCAAATCATTGATGGCCTTGGAACTGTTGAAAGCAAACGATTCATCCATCATTATAATTTCCCACAATTCTCTGTTGGTTCAACTGGACGCGCAGGTTCTCCTGGTCGTCGTGAAATTGGACACGGAGCATTAGGTGAACGTGCTTTGGCACAAATTATTCCAAGTGAAGAAGACTTCCCTTACACAATCCGTTTAGTAGCCGAAGTTTTAGAATCCAACGGTTCATCTTCGCAAGCAAGTATCTGTGCCGGAACTTTGGCATTGATGGACGCTGGTGTGCCAATTAAAGCACCCGTTGCAGGGATCGCAATGGGACTTGTCTCTGATGGTGAAAACTACACGATCTTGACGGATATTCAAGGTTTGGAAGATCACCTTGGCGACATGGACTTTAAAGTTGCCGGAACACAAGACGGAATCACTGCTTTACAAATGGATATTAAAATTCAAGGGATCACAGAACAAATTCTTTCTGAAGCCCTAACACAAGCCAAACAAGCCCGGATGGAAATCCTTGAAGTCTTGACTGATACAATCGCAGCACCACGCGAAGAATTAAGTCCATATGCTCCGAAGATTGAAATGATTCAAATCGATCCAGATAAGATCAAAACAGTTATCGGTAAAGGCGGCGATACCATCAACGGTATCATCGAAGAAACTGGCGTGAAAATTGACATCGATCAAGACGGCAATGTCAGCATCGCTTCTTCTGATGCAGAGATGATCAAGAAAGCCATCAAGATCATTGAAGAATTAACCAAAGAAGTTAAAGTCGGCGAAGTTTACTTAGGTAAAGTCGTTCGGATCGAAAAATTCGGCGCATTTGTCAACTTGATTAAAGGAAAAGACGCATTAGTTCATATTTCTCAATTAGCGAACGAACGTGTGAATAAAGTTGAAGATGTGGTTAAATTAGGCGACGAAGTACTTGTAAAAGTTACAGAAATCGACCGTCAAGGCCGGGTCAACGCTTCTCGTAAAGCAATGTTAAAAGAAGAAGAAACCAAAAAAGACGAAAAATAATTCGCTCGATGACGTTTTTCTTTGACAAATGGCTCTCTAAACCGGATAATACCTTTAAGTTTTAGGGGAGTAGCAACATAGAGTCCGCTCTATGCTTTTAGATCAACATCAAGTGCTGTGCACTGGTCTATCAGATAATTTGCAAGACCTAAACAATAGTGAAAGCTGTTGTTTAGGTCTTGTTTTTGCGAGTTGAACTTTTGCAGTTTGAAAAAGTATAGTGATACATCCTTGTGGATGGAACAAACCCCTTAGCTCAATCGTATGCGTAGCAAGGATAGGTTTATTTTTCCGGTTTTTGGAAAAATGAATTCCTTAAAACGAGCTAGCTGTCAGTTCTGCTTTTCGCAATTATCGGTAGACGTAAGCTTAGCGCTAAAACGACCAACATTTATTTTTTTAGCTTTAGCAATTATTCAACCAATTTTTTGAAGTTATTTTGATTATCGATCAGGAGCGTGTGTAATGGAAAAGAAAAAGAGTCATACAAAGAAATTATCAGCGGCAGGCTTGCTGATCGCGATGGGCGTGGTGTATGGCGACATCGGAACGAGTCCTTTGTATGTAATGAAGGCGATCTTGGAAGAAAACGGTGGAATCAGTACGGTCACCAATGATTTTGTTTTAGGAGCAGTATCGTTAGTTTTTTGGACAGTCATGCTGCTGACGACGGTCAAATATGTGTTGATCGCTTTACGGGCGGACAATCATGGTGAAGGCGGGATTTTCTCGTTGTATACTTTAGTCAGAAAAGGCGGCAAGTATTTGATTGTACCAGCTATGATCGGCGGCGCGGCATTACTTGCTGACGGCGTGTTGACCCCAGCTGTGACAGTAACCACTGCCATTGAAGGTCTGCGTGGCATTCCCGATTTTTATCAAGAGTTTGGTAATAATCAAAACATTATTGTGATCATCACGTTGGTCATCTTGCTCTTTTTGTTTTTGATTCAGCGTTTTGGGACAGATTTTGTCGGTAAGGCTTTCGGACCTATCATGTTCTTGTGGTTCACTTTTTTAGGCTTGATGGGACTGTTGAATATTCCCTATGACTTCAGTGTGATTAAAGCGATCAATCCTTATTATGCCGTGCATTTATTATTCAACCCAGATAATAAGATGGGAATCTTTATTTTAGGTAGTATTTTCCTAGCCACGACTGGTGCCGAGGCTTTGTATTCCGATCTAGGTCATGTCGGCAAAAAAAACATCCATTTCAGCTGGCCCTATGTTTTGATGTGTTTGATGTTGAATTACGCGGGGCAAGCCGCTTGGATCTTACATTCAAAAGGCAACGTATCGGTTGAAGGAATCGAAAATTTGAATCCCTTCTTCCAAATTTTACCCGATGGTTGGATGATCTTCGGTGTGGCGTTTGCGACCGTTGCCGCGGTGATTGCGTCACAGGCGTTGATTTCTGGTTCTTTTACGTTAGTTTCCGAAGCAATCAAATTAAAATTATTACCAAGAATGCGGATCATGTATCCGGGGAAAAGCATCGGCCAAATGTATATCCCGGCAATCAACCTGATCCTATGGGGCGCATGTTCATTAATCGTCTTGACCTTCCGCACGTCTAGCCATATGGAGGCGGCGTACGGTCTATCGATTACAGTGACGATGCTGATGACGACTTTCTTGTTGTATCATTATTTATTACAAACAGGGACTCCGAGAGTTTTAGCGACGGTGATGTTAATCTTTTTCGGTACGTTAGAAGGCTTCTTCTTTATCTCAAGTATTACTAAATTTTTCCATGGCGGGTTTGTCGCTGTGGCGATGGCGCTGCTGATTCTTGCGGTGATGTATATTTGGCATCGTAGCAATCGGGTGCAGGAGAATGCCAGTCAAGATGTGCGCTTTAAAGACTATTTACCACAGCTGCAAGAACTTCATGATGATGATAAGATTCCTTATTATCAAACCAATGTCGTCTTTTTAGTTCCACGTTTGGAAGGAGACGAGATTCCGCAGCAATTTATTTATTCGATTTTAGACAAACGCTTGAAGCGAGCGAAGGCCTATTGGTTCGTCAATGTGGAAGTAACCGATGAGCCTTATACCGAAGAATACAGTGTAGATATGATGGGAACTGATTTTATCGTGAAAGTGAAATTGTATCTAGGGTTCCGAATCGCGCAAGATGTAAATGTTTATTTGCGGCAAATCATCCATGATTTAATGAAAGAAGGTCGTTTGCCAAAACAGCCTCAGCATTATTCATTGACCCCGGGCCGCCAAGTCGGTGATTTCCGTTTCGTAATGATCCAAGAAGAACTTTCAAATATTACGAAACTGGCAAAATGGGATCGGCAAGTGATGCAGGCACGGCTGGCGATTAAACATCATACCGTTTCGCCGGAACGCTGGTTCGGCATCGAATACAGTGAAGTAACTTATGAGACGGTACCATTGATCGTCGGCGAAACCCGCAAAACCTGGCTAAAAGAACGCAAATAAGAATCTATCAAGGAGCTGGGACATTCATTTGTCTCAGCTCCTATTCATATATAAAGGGTGTGACAGAAGTAGCTTCTTCGGGAATAAGCTACTTCTGTCACAACTTCTTTTTGTCAGTTCTTTTTTGCATGAGACTAAAGTTGGAAGAAATGACACACATTATAGGGTACACTAGATTAAAGGAATTAAACTAGATCGTATGTGTGAAGCAACTTTCGTTAAACGAACAAGCTAGGCAAAAAAGGAGGCGACAAGATGGCACTAATTGTTTATGGGACACAATATGGTACGAGTAAACAATATGCGGAGAAACTGGCGGCAATTACCGGGGATTCAGTTATCGACAGCCAGCAATTACCAAAGGAGCTGCCTGGAACCCATGTAATTTTTGTTGGTTCGGTGTATGTTGGACGGATGACCGGACTGAAAAAAGTCTTGCAGGCTTTAGCTTCAACGAAAAATGAACTGACGATCGTGACTGTTGGGATGACGGATTCGCTTAGTGAAGAACTAGTAGCGGGGATTCATCAGCCGATTGCGGCAAAGGTGGCGGAGAAAAAAATTACTTTGCGAGGCTGCTATCATTTGCAAGGGAAAGTGAATTACGATGGGTTGGCGCTGAAACATAAACTAGTCATCAAACCGATGGTAGCAGCTTTTAAGAAAAAGCCAGCCAATGAATTAGATGAGCAAGCGAAAATGTTGCTGCAGGCTTTTGATCAAACAAACGCAAATGAGCCAGCAATCGATTTTGCTGCTTTGGCGGAAAGAATGAAATAGCTATAAAAAAAGACGAAATTCCCATTCATTGGGAGTTTCGTCTTTTTGGTTAGTGCTCTAAACCAATTTCTGAAGTTTCGATCATTTGTTGCTGTTGATCTAATTGTTTTAATTGACGCATCGCTTTGAAGTAAGAAGCTAATAAAACAGCGACCGAACCGATCCAAGCTAAGGGTGAAGCAAAAGCTGCACCGGCAAAACCAAAGGAGTGAGTCAAAATAATCGCTGCGAAGGACCGCATAATCAATTCCATCATACCGGCGATCGTTGGGATCTTTGCTTGGCCTAAGCCTTGCAAGGTATAACGTAAAATGAAAAGACCGGCCAAGACCCAGTAAAGCGAGCCGTTGATGTTGAAATACGTTTGGGCCAATTCAAAGACATGCGTCTCACTTGGAGCAACGAACAAAGAAACAAAAGCCCGACCACAGGTAATCACTAACGTTCCGGCTAAAATACTAAAGGCACCACTCATTAATAAGCCTTGCTTCACCCCTTGGATGATCCGGCCATATTGTTTGGCACCAAGATTTTGTGCCGTGAAAGTTGCCATAGTGATCCCGAAGGACATCATAGGCAGGACCGCGAATTGATCGATCCGACTTGCAGCAGCTTGGGCAGCAACGACATCCGTTCCTAAGGTATTAAGGGCCGATTGTAAAACAACGGCGCCAATAGCGATGATGGAAGATTGGAAGCCCATAGGTAATGCAGCCTTCAAATGGATTTGGAAATCTTCTTTATCAAAAGAAAAATGTTTGCGGCTGATTTGCAGCAGCGGAATTTTCCGACGAATGAACCAAACACATAATAAACTAGCAAAAACTTGAGCAATGACGGTAGCGTAACCAGCACCAGCAACCCCCATATGGAAGTGAATGATAAAAATCAAATCCAAAATGACGTTAACAACAACCGCGGAGGCTAAGAAAACTAGCGGTGTCCGACTATCACCTAACGCGCGTACCATATTAGATAAAAGATTGAAGCTCATGGAAGCGAAGATCCCAGCTAATAGAACAGAGATAAAATCTTGGGCGGGCTTCAACAATTCAGGGGGTGTTTGCATCAAAAGCAACAAGGGACGTAAGAAAATCAAGCTTAGGGTCGTCAGAATAACTGTGACACCTAGACTGATCACAATGGAGGTAGCAAAACTTTTCCGAACACCTTGTGCGTCTTTTGCGCCAAAGCGTTGAGCCGTAATGATGGACAATCCCGAAGTCAGACCTTGAGCAAACCCGATGATCAAGAAGCTGACGCTCCCCGTAGCACCGACAGCGGCCAAAGCATCTTTACCTAATGTCTGACCAACAACAAGCATATCCACCATACTGTAAAATTGCTGAAAAACATTTCCGACAAATAAGGGCAATGTAAACAATAAAATCAATTTCGCTGGATTTCCATGAGTCAATTCTTTCATTATTTTCCTGCTTTCTAAATAAATTTTCTGCTTGATATTACCACAAAATTTTCTGAAAGCAAGGGTCTGGCTCGAAAAAGTAAAAAAAAGAGACAACCCTTAAGAAAAGGTTGTCTTCTGGATTAGCGTTGACGAATTTCACTTGGTAATAAAATGGTTTGGCGACTGCCGTCATCGTATGCATAGACCTCTTGTGGGAATTCATTAGAAAAACCAAACGGCAGATCAATTCCCATTTCAACATCGTTGTCTTCTTGCGAGAAGTGCATCGTGACCCGACCATTATTGTTGATTAAATCAAAACTTAACATATTGTCTAATGGGATCAAGCCCTTCAAGTCTAAGTCAATGATATACCAGATACTATCTATCAGCTCGCCTGGCAAGCTGGACACCACACCGACAGAGGCATACCGACTTTTTTTTGAATCAAAAGTTTCAAACATAGATTTTTCCTCCTTTAGTTGGAATCACTTACTTATAGTATAACTTAAAGTAAGCTTGTAGTGACTTATTGTAATTCTTTTTATTAAAAAAGACCACTCATAGTACTTGGAGTCTGAAAAACTAAAAAACTTTCTTAAGACAAAGAGGATTGAGAGAAAATAAAAAAGAGGCGTAGCAAATGATTGCCCGCCTCATTCATTACTTATTCTGCTGCGTCTTCACCAATTACTTCTGGTTCAGCACCTTCAGCTGCAGGTTCTTCTTCAGGAACTTCTTGTGCTTCTTGGATTGATGCGATTTGTTCTTCAGCATCTGTTACGATCGTGTAGTCCGCGTTTTTAGGAAGATCGCCGATTGAAATTGAATCGCCGATTTCTAAACCAGAGATATCTACGTCGATTCCTTCTGGTAATTTTTCTGGTGTTGCAGAGATCGTTACGGTGTAAAGTGTTTGTGTTAAGATACCGCCTGCTTTCACCCCAGCAGCGTCGCCAACTAAGTTTAGTTCTGTTTCAGCTTCTGTTTCTTCAGAAAGGTTAACGGATAATAACTCGATATGTGTTAAATGACGAGTAAAGGTATCCGTTTGGGCATCACGCAATAAGGCGTTGACTTTCTTGCCGCCAAGTTCAAAAGCGAATACAGTGTTTGTTCCGTTTTCCCGAAGTAATTTTGAGAATTCACGTTCGTCGATAGCGATCGGTGTGCTTTCCACCTTGTAGCCATTTACGACTGCGGGAACTTTTCCTTCGTGACGCAATTTGTTGCGTAGGGAACGGGGACGTGTTGCTCTTTCTTCTACTTTCAATGATACTGCCATAACCAAATTCCTCCTTAAAATGTGACTGTCTATGGTTGACCAGACAGGTTTTATTCAAGTGATGGGTTATTCTCAGCACGATGGCTTTACGTAAAAATACGCAAAAGGACAGCTGTTTACGCAGCTGTCCCAAAAAAGTCTAAGTTCAACTTTCTCTACCAGGTCATTACGCTGTGTATGAGAAACCTTTGACACGTAACGTGTCGATTCACTTAATTTTTAATGCAAATCTCTGACTTGCATAATTAAATTCTAGGACTTCTGTCATTAAAAAGCAAGCGGAAGGGGTTCGAAAAAAGGTTTTGGGTTTCTTTTAAACGAGTTGGAATATAGGTCTGAGCCTTGTGTTCAAGGGATTTGACTACGTATCTTTTAGTTGCGAAAGTTTTTTAAAAAAATGGTTCCAGCCGTGGCATTGTAAAAGAAAATCAGACACATTTCTACTAATTTTGGAAAAATCGCCGCTTTTAGCTGAGATAGCTGGAAAATTTCTGTATAATGAAGCCGATATGTTTGAAGGAGTTTAGCCATGCGTTTAGATAAATTAATCGAAGAACAATTACACACGAGTCGCAAAGAAATGAAACGACTCTTTTTAAGTAGAAAAGTTTTGATTGATGATCAGTTGGAAATGAATCCTCAGCGGAATGTGGATAGTCGGCTGCATAAGATTGAAGTCGCTGGACAACTGCTACAAACCAAGCATGTCTATTATTTGTTGAACAAACCGGCGGGGGTAGTCACTGCCAAAAAAGACGCACGGTTTCAGACAGCGACTGAATTAGTCACGAAACATGAACGGCCGGCGGATTTATATCCGGTGGGTCGACTCGATCGCGATACGACTGGTTTATTATTATTAACAGATAACGGCCAGTTAGGCTATGCTCTTTTACAGCCGGGCTCAAAGGTTGAAAAAACCTATCTTGCCACTGTGAATGAAAAAGTTACGGCTGAGGATGTTGCCGCTTTTGCACAAGGAATCGTTTTTCATGGTGGGATTGTTTGCCAACCTGCCAAGCTAGAGGTTCTGTCTGCAGGGGCGAATGAATCCCGCGTTCGTTTGACCATTCAAGAAGGCAAGTTCCACCAAGTCAAAAAAATGTTCTTAGCCTGTGGTAAAAAAGTCACGGCTTTATCACGCGTAGCAATGGGTCCCTTACGTTTGCCGCCGGAACTTTTGGCGGGGGAGTATTGCGGGTTAACAGAATCAGAATTACAACAATTAAAAAAATATTTTAGATAGAAGGTTTGTTTATGTGTTACGAAACAATTTTATTTGATATTGATGATACCTTATTAGATTTTAAAGCAACCGAAGAGCAAGCGTTGAGCTGGCTATTCCAAGACATGGGTGTGGAACCTTCGCTGTCGGTCAAAAATGCTTATAAAAAAATGAACCAAGGTTTTTGGCGAGATCATGAGGCTGGATTACTTTCACGGCAGGATTTGTTAGACAATCGTTTTCGCTTATTTTTTGAACAATATGAACGAGAAGTCGACGGCCCAAAAACAGAAGCGCGCTATCGTCATTACTTAAATCAAGGCCACCAGCTGATGGAGAACAGTTTGGAAGTCGTTCAGCAATTAAGCCAAAAAGAAGAGCTGTATGTTGTGACCAATGGCGTCTCTGCCACGCAGCATCAACGCCTGGAAAAGTCTGGTTTGGCTCCCTATTTCAAAAAGTTTTTTATTTCTGAAGAGATGGGCGTGCATAAACCCATGAAGGAGTTTTTCGATCAAGTCTTTGCTGAGATTCCTCAAATCAATAAAGAAAAAACTGTGATCATTGGCGACTCCTTAACGTCGGACATCAAAGGTGGACAGATGGCAGGGATCGATACGATTTGGATGAATCCCGCGCAAAAAGCGGCAACGATCATCGAACCAACGTATCAGATTAGAGAATTAACCGACCTTTATCAGATTTTAGAAGATTTTTGATATTTTGATAGTAATTTGACCGTGTTTCGCTATAATAGGACTAATGAAAAACGAAAGAGGTTTTATTTGCATGAAAAACAAGCCGATCATTATTGGTGTAACGGGCGGATCTGGAAGTGGAAAAACAAGTGTCAGCCGCGCGATTTACAATCGGTTTCCTAATCATTCGATCATGATGCTGGAGCACGATTCTTATTATAAAGACCAAAGCGATATCAGCTTTGAAGAACGTCTAACAACAAATTACGATCATCCTTTTGCTTTTGATACGGATTTGCTGATTGAACACTTAAAAGAATTAACCAATTATCAATCGGTAGAAGTGCCGATCTACGATTACGTAGCCCATACGCGCAGTAGTGAAGTGTATGTTCAAGAACCCAAAGAAGTGATTATTCTAGAAGGAATTTTGATTTTAGAAGATGAACGTCTGCGGGACATGATGGATATTAAAATTTACGTTGATACGGACGATGACATTCGGATCATTCGCCGGATCAAACGGGATATGAACGAACGCGGCCGGACATTAGAATCAGTTATCGAACAATATTTGACCGTTGTCAAACCGATGTACCACCAGTTCATCGAACCAACCAAACGCTACTCAGATATCATCGTGCCAGAAGGTGGCGAAAATCACGTAGCGATTGACTTGATCGCGACCAAAGTTGCCAGTTTTTTAAATCATGAATAAAAGAACGGGTTCGACAGCATTTGTCGGACCTTTCTTTGACGCAAAAAAGGAGCTGGGACATTAATTTGTCTCAGCTCCTATTCCCGTATAAACGTTGGGTCAGAAGTAGCTTCTTCGGAAATAAGCCGAAATTTCACAAAAATTTGTGGAACAATTTTCGGAAATCCCGTCTTATTTCTCGAAGCTGAACACTTCTGTCCCAACCTCCTGTTTCGCTTATCACTCAAAAACTGAGTGAGTTCGCAAAACTTTTATTATGATGCGGCCGAGAAGACTCGAACTTCCACGGTATTGCTACCACTAGCGCCTGAAGCTAGCGCGTCTGCCAATTCCGCCACGACCGCAAATAAAGTACTTTTCTATTTTAGCACAAAAAAATATTCATGCCAGCTTTTGAATACGATCAAAAAAAATCCCGACTCACAAGCGAGCCGGGAAAAAATTTATATTTTATAAATAGTATTTTTTAGCAACAGTTAAGTCATCGTTCAAGTCATAAACCAATGGTTGACCTGTTGGGATTTCTAAGTCCATGATGTCTTCGTCAGAAATACCTTCGATGTGTTTAGCTAATGCACGTAGTGAGTTACCGTGAGCAGCAACTAAAACCGTTTTGCCGTCTTTCAAAGCAGGAGCGATTTCGTCTTGCCAGAAAGGTAATGCACGTTCCAAAGTAACTTTCAAGTTTTCGCCACCAGGAATGTCGCGAGGGTCTAACATTGAATAACGACGGTCTTGAGCTGCTGAACCTTCGTCAGTTGCTTCCATCAATGGAGGCAATACGTCGTATGAACGGCGCCAGATGTGAACTTGTTCGTCCCCGTATTTTTCAGCGGTTTCTTTTTTGTTCAATCCTTGTAATTTACCGTAGTGACGTTCGTTTAAGCGCCAAGATTTGATCGTTGGTACCCAAAGTTGGTTAGAGTATTCTAAAATGTAGTCACAAGTTTTGATCGCACGAGTTAAAACAGAGGTATAAGCTACATCAAATTCAATTCCTGCTTCTTTGATTTTACGGCCGCCTTCTTTTGCTTCTTCGACACCTTCTGGAGCCAAATCAACGTCTGCCCAGCCAGTAAATTGGTTCAATTTGTTCCATTCACTTAAGCCGTGACGAGAAAAAACTAATTTTGGCATATTATTCTCTCCTTTTGAAATTTCTGAAATTTTCAATTCCTGAATCATTGTACAATTTTTTTAGCAAGATTTCCATTAAATCGCGTGTCTTTTCGATTAATTAGGGAAGATTTACAAATTATCTGACAAAAAAATGTGAAAATACTCGAAAACTATTTTTCGGATTACCGAGTAGGGACTTCCAGTGTTTTTGGTCCTTCCGGTGTACCCACGATCACACGTGAAATCATATCAATAAATAAGCCATGCTCAACAACACCGACACATTTGTCTAATTCGTCTGCTAATGCACGAGGGTCTTCAATCACCTCTAAATGCAAATCAATAATATGATGGTCGCCGTCAGTTAATAAAATTTCTCCGGCATCCGTTTTGCGCCAAGTAGGATTGTAGCCTTTTGCTTCAAACAGGCGGAAAAGGTTATGACTACCGAAAGGCACGACCTCTACTGGTAATGGGAAATCGCCCAGCTTATTGACCATTTTACTTTCGTCTACGATCCAGATACATTCTTTAGAATATGTGGCCACTACTTTTTCAAACAGTAATGCTGCGCCGCCGCCTTTAATCCCTTGAAAATCATCGCTGATTTCGTCGGCACCATCGACGGTTAAGTCTACGGATTCAACTTCGTCGATGGTTTTTAATGGAATGCCCAGCTCTTTGGCTTGTTCTTCAGTTCGAATAGAAGTGACTACTCCTGTGATCTGCAAGTCTTCTTCTTTAACTCGTCGCCCTAGTTCTTTTACGAAATAGTACGCAGTCGAACCAGTTCCCAGCCCCACGATCATACCATCTTTGACATATGTTGCCGCTTCAATACCAACCAATTCTTTCAAATTCATTGAAATATCCCACCTTCTGATAAGTTTACGTTTATTGTAATCGCTGAAAAAGGAAAAAGATAGCCTTTTCAGTAGAAATAACTAAAAAGCGAATCCGCTTTATCGATTTGTCTGAAAGTATTTAGCTGGATAAAGTGAAGGGAATAAAATTTTTCTTATTTGATTAAAAGCAAAAGAGAAGACGGGACAAATCTATTTGTAAGAAAAAAGTCTTTAGAGTTTGTTGACAGCTAAAACTAACCATGGTATGCTATCAAAGGTGCTTTGTGAACAGGTCTCTCAAATGAGACGTGCTGACTGTGTCGAAGTACGCTTGATAGAGAATGCAGGGATGCATTATTTTTTATCGCTGAAAAAGAACCACCAGGATGTGTGGTACTAGACAGTGAATCGAGGAAGGAGGAAACAAGGAATGCCTACAATTAATCAATTAGTACGTAAACCTCGTAAATCAAAGGTGGAAAAATCAAATTCACCAGCATTGAACAAAGGATATAACAGCTTTAAAAAAGCTCAAACAAACGTAAACTCACCACAAAAACGTGGAGTTTGTACACGTGTGGGGACTATGACGCCTAAGAAACCTAACTCAGCGTTACGTAAATATGCTCGTGTTCGTTTGTCAAACTTAATCGAAGTAACAGCTTATATCCCAGGGATCGGTCATAACTTACAAGAACATAGTGTTGTTCTTTTACGTGGTGGTCGTGTAAAAGACTTACCAGGGGTACGTTACCATATCGTTCGTGGTGCACTAGATACTGCCGGTGTTAACGATCGTAAACAAAGCCGTTCTAAATACGGTACTAAAAAACCTAAAGCTTAAATCAAACGAATAGATAAAGACATATTTTCGGAAGGAGGAGTTACGTATGACTCGTAAAGGAATGATTGCAAAACGCGACGTTTTGCCAGATCCTATGTATAACTCTAAGCTAGTAACTCGTTTGATCAACCGTGTAATGGTTGACGGAAAACGTGGTACTGCTACAAATATCGTATACAGCGCTTTTAATACAATCAAAGAATCAACAGGGAATGATCCATTGGAAGTTTTCGAACAAGCAATGGAAAACATCATGCCTGTACTAGAAGTTAAAGCTCGCCGTGTTGGGGGTTCGAACTATCAAGTACCAGTTGAAGTACGTCCAGAACGTCGTACTACTTTAGGCTTACGTTGGGTTGTGAACTACGCTCGTTTACGCGGTGAACACACAATGGAAGAACGTTTAGCAAAAGAATTGATGGATGCTGCAAACAACACTGGAGCTTCTGTTAAAAAACGCGAAGATACACACAAAATGGCGGAAGCCAACCGTGCATTTGCTCATTATCGTTGGTAAGATTTTTTTGCCGGCTTCGGTCGGCAAAAAAGACTCAACTGTACTACATTTAATTTAAGAGAGGAGCAAACTAAGAAATGGCAAGAGAATTTTCTCTAGACAATACACGTAATATCGGGATCATGGCCCACGTCGATGCAGGTAAAACGACAGCGACTGAGCGTATCTTGTACTACACTGGTAAAATCCATAAAATTGGTGAAACCCACGAAGGGGCTTCTCAAATGGACTGGATGGAACAAGAACAAGAACGTGGTATCACGATCACTTCTGCTGCGACAACTGCACAATGGAAGGGTCACCGCGTAAACATCATTGATACCCCAGGACACGTGGACTTCACAATCGAAGTTCAACGTTCATTACGTGTACTTGACGGTGCGGTAACTGTTTTGGACTCACAATCAGGTGTAGAACCACAAACAGAAACTGTTTGGCGTCAAGCAACAGAATACCAAGTTCCACGTATCGTATTCTGTAATAAAATGGACAAAATCGGTGCTGACTTCCTTTATTCAGTAAGCACTTTACATGATCGTCTACAAGCGAATGCTCATCCAATCCAATTACCAATTGGTGCTGAAGATGACTTCACTGGGATCATCGACTTAGTTAAAATGAAAGCTGAAATCTACACAAACGACTTAGGAACTGAAATCCAAGAGACTGAAATTCCTGAAGAGTATAAAGAACAAGCTGAAGAATGGCGTGAAAAATTAGTAGAAGCAGTTGCTGATACTGATGAAGACCTAATGATGAAATTCTTGGAAGGTGAAGAAATCACTGAAGAAGAATTAAAAGCTGGTATCCGTAACGCTACTCTATCTGTAGACTTTTACCCAGTTTTATGTGGATCAGCCTTCAAAAATAAAGGTGTTCAATTGATGTTGGATGCAGTCATCGACTATCTTCCAGCGCCAACTGACGTTAAAGCAATCCAAGGTTTCAATCCTAAAACAGACGAAGAAACTGAACGTCCAGCTGATGATTCAGCTCCATTCTCATCACTAGCGTTTAAAGTTATGACTGACCCATTCGTAGGTCGTCTAACATTCTTCCGTGTTTATTCAGGTGTCTTGAACTCTGGTTCATACGTGTTAAATGCTTCTAAAGGCAAACGCGAACGTATCGGACGTATCCTACAAATGCACGCGAACACTCGTAAAGAAATCGAAACGGTTTACTCTGGAGATATCGCAGCAGCTGTTGGTTTGAAAGATACAACAACTGGGGATACACTTTGTGATGAAAAAGCGCCAGTTATCTTAGAATCAATCGAATTCCCTGATCCAGTTATCGAAGTCGCTGTTGAACCTAAATCAAAAGCTGACCAAGATAAAATGGGTGTTGCTTTACAAAAACTTGCTGAAGAAGATCCTTCATTCCGCGTTGAAACAAACGTTGAAACTGGCGAAACTGTTATCGCTGGTATGGGTGAACTTCACTTAGACGTCTTAGTTGACCGTATGCGTCGTGAATTTAAAGTCGATGCTAATGTCGGCGCGCCGCAAGTATCTTATCGTGAAACATTCCGTGCTGCGACAAATGCAGAAGGTAAGTTTGTACGTCAGTCTGGTGGTAAAGGTCAATACGGTCACGTATGGGTCGAATTTACGCCAAACGAAGAAGGTGCTGGCTTCGAATTCGAAAACGCGATTGTCGGTGGTGTGGTTCCTCGTGAATACATCCCAGCAGTTGAAAAAGGATTAGAAGATGCAATGGCTAATGGTGTCTTAGCTGGCTATCCATTAGTTGATATTAAGGCGAAACTTTATGATGGTTCATACCATGATGTCGATTCAAATGAAACGGCCTTCCGTGTGGCTGCGTCTATGGCGCTACGTGCTGCTGCGAAGAAAGCGAAACCTGCAATCCTTGAACCAATGATGAAAGTTACGATTACTGTTCCAGAAGATTACTTAGGTGATGTTATGGGTCACGTAACTGCTCGTCGTGGACGTGTTGAAGGAATGGAAGCACATGGTAACTCACAAATCGTTAACGCTATTGTGCCGTTAGCTGAAATGTTTGGTTATGCAACAACGCTTCGTTCTTCTACTCAAGGACGCGGAACATTCATGATGGTCTTTGACCACTATGAAGATGTACCGAAATCAGTACAAGAAGAAATCATTAAGAAAAACGGCGGAAAAGCTGAATAATTCTTAAAAGGTAATTGAATTTTGATTGAATTTTCACTAAAGCATCTATATTTTTAGTGGGAATTCATGTAAAATTACTTACTGATGATATAGGGTCGTGTCGCTTTTGGCGGCACGGACTTATCAGATAAAAAAACTAACTCAATTCAGGAGGAACATTTTAAATGGCTAAAGAAAAATTTGACCGTTCAAAACCCCATGTAAACATTGGTACTATCGGACACGTTGACCATGGTAAAACAACTTTAACTGCTGCAATTACAACTGTACTTGCTAAACAAGGCGGAGCGGAAGCAATGGACTACGCTCAAATCGACGGAGCACCTGAAGAACGCGAACGCGGAATCACTATCAACACTGCTCACGTGGAATACGAAACAGAAAACCGTCACTATGCTCACGTTGACTGCCCAGGACACGCGGACTACGTTAAAAACATGATCACTGGTGCCGCTCAAATGGACGGAGCTATCTTAGTAGTTTCTGCTGCTGATGGCCCTATGCCTCAAACACGTGAACACATCTTGTTATCTCGTAACGTTGGTGTTCCTTACATCGTTGTATTCTTAAACAAAATGGATATGGTTGATGACGAAGAATTACTAGAATTAGTTGAAATGGAAGTTCGTGACTTATTGTCAGAATACGACTTCCCAGGCGACGACACTCCAGTTATCGCTGGTTCAGCTTTGAAAGCCTTAGAAGGCGACGCTTCATACGAAGAAAAAATCTTAGAATTAATGGCTGCTGTTGACGAATACATCCCAACACCAGTTCGTGATACTGACAAACCATTCATGATGCCAGTCGAAGACGTATTCTCAATCACTGGTCGTGGTACTGTTGCAACTGGTCGTGTTGAACGTGGACAAGTTCGCGTCGGCGACGAAGTTGAAATCGTAGGTATTGCTGAAGCAACTGCTAAAACAACTGTAACAGGTGTTGAAATGTTCCGTAAATTGTTAGACTACGCTGAAGCAGGCGACAACATCGGTGCATTATTACGTGGTGTTGCACGTGAAGACATCCAACGTGGACAAGTATTAGCTAAACCAGCTTCAATCACTCCACATACAAAATTCTCTGCAGAAGTTTACGTTTTAACTAAAGAAGAAGGCGGACGTCACACTCCTTTCTTCACTAACTACCGTCCTCAGTTCTACTTCCGTACAACTGACGTAACTGGTGTAGTTGATCTACCAGAAGGTACTGAAATGGTAATGCCTGGTGATAACGTAACTATGGAAGTTGAATTAATCCACCCAATCGCGATCGAAGACGGAACTCGTTTCTCTATTCGTGAAGGCGGACGTACTGTTGGTTCAGGCGTTGTATCTACAATCCAAGCTTAATCAACCTTACAGTTAAATTGTGCTCATACGTAAAGAGTCATCGGCTTGCCGATGGCTCTTTTTTTGACTATCAAGGAAGTATAAATTTTTAAATGAATAAATCGCTTTACAGCAGGTCTAGCCGTGTCCGGCTTCGCGAAAGTCTTTCTCATTTTGCAAATAGAGAAATGTTTTTAACGGGATGGCTCTGAAGTGGGATTCGTTTATAAATCGCGATTAATTTAGTAGGATAGGGAGAAGGTTTTTAAAGGAGATGAATGAAATGATTCTTATGCCATTGCCTCATTATGGCTTTGATCCGACGGAAGCGGCGGTACCATGGAAATATTTAGCTGAACGAGGAGTGAAAATCGTTTTTGCTACGCCAGATGGGAAACCCGCGGCAACGGATGAACGATTGATTACCGGTAAAGGTTTCGGACCCTTCAAAAAATTTTTGATGGCAACACCGGAAGCAATCACGGCATATCGAGAAATGTCTAGGAACAGTGCTTTTCAGCAACCGATTCAATACGCGTCGATCGCTACGGAAAAGTATACGGCTATTTTATTACCCGGTGGTCATGATAAAGGGATGAAGACGTATTTGGAATCGAGCATTTTACAAACGAAGGTGGCCGAATTTTTTACGAGTCAAAAATTAGTTGGCGCGATTTGTCATGGGACTGTTTTGGCGGCACGGGCAACGGACCCGCAAACGAAGCATTCCGTCCTTTATGAGTATCAAACGACTGCGCTATTGAAGAATCAGGAAATGGGGGCGTATTATTTAACCGCTTTATGGCTGAAGGATTATTACCGAACCTATCCCGTGACGGTAGAAGCTGAAGTGAAATCTGTTTTAAAATCACCGGAGCAATTTCATACGGGCAGTTTTTCAGTGAAAAGAGATTCTGAGACTGATGAATCGCCGGCGTTAGTCGTAGAGGATCGGAATTATCTTTCTGCTCGCTGGCCAGGAGATGCTCATACTTTCGCGAAAAAATTTTTTCAGCGGTTGCAAGAGATGGAATGATTGGCCTCTTTATATAGAAGGAAAATAATTTTGTCTAGCATCGTTTTCTGAAAACAATAGGAAAAATCAGATTTTGACTAGAAAATCCTTGCAATCACAGACCTCCTATTATATAATCATAAAGGTGCTGTTTACAGAAGTGTGAAACACACTGGGGGGTTCGTAAAAGAATCCGCCGGCTTTGAAACGAGAGGTTGCGACACGCCCGGACGCTTTGCCACGAACGAGCGTGACGGAGATTTTCGTGGAGCTATGTCTACTTTTAAAATAGGCGAAGGAGGGAACAAGATGGCAAAACAAAAAATTCGTATCCGTTTAAAAGCGTATGAACATGGTATTTTAGATCAATCAGCGGATAAAATCGTGGAAACTGCAAAAAGAACTGGAGCTAGTGTATCTGGTCCAATTCCATTACCAACTGAACGCAGTCTTTACACAGTTATTCGTGCGACTCATAAATACAAAGATTCACGCGAACAATTCGAAATGCGGACTCACAAACGTCTAATCGACATTGTGAACCCAACACCGAAGACAGTCGATGCTTTAATGAAGCTTGACTTACCATCAGGTGTGAATATTGAAATCAAACTATAATAAGAAGATGGAGGTGTAATCATGACCAAAGGAATCTTAGGGAAAAAAGTGGGAATGACACAAATCTTCACTGAATCTGGCGAACTTATTCCAGTTACTGTAATCGAAGCTACTCCAAACGTTGTTTTACAAGTGAAAACAATGGAAAACGATGGTTACGAAGCAGTTCAATTAGGTTACCAAGATATGCGTGAAGTTTTGTCTAACAAACCTGCGAAAGGTCATGTTGCAAAAGCAAACACGGCTCCTAAGCGCTTCATTCGAGAATTCAAAGATGTTGAGCTAGGAGACTATGAAGTAGGTAAAGAAGTGAAAGTTGATACTTTCCAAGCTGGAGACATCATTGATGTTACCGGAACGACTAAAGGTAAAGGATTCCAAGGCGTTATCAAACGTCACGGACAAAGCCGCGGCCCAATGGCTCACGGTTCTCGTTACCACCGTCGTCCTGGATCTATGGGTCCTGTTGCACCAAACCGTGTATTTAAAAATAAAAAATTAGCTGGCCGTATGGGTGGCGATCGCGTAACAATTCAAAACCTTGAAGTTGTTCGTGTTGACGCTGAACGTAACGTTATCTTAGTTAAAGGCAACGTACCAGGCGCTAAAAAATCTTTAATCACTATCAAATCAGCTGTAAAGGCTAAATAATTCGTTATAGGAAAGGAGGAACTAAGGAATGCCAACTGTAGCATTATTCAAACAAGATGGAACTCAAAACGGTGACATCACTTTAAATGAAGAAATCTTCGGAATCGAACCTAATGAAAGTGTTGTATACGATGCAATCGTGATGCAACGTGCTTCATTAAGACAAGGAACACACGCTGTGAAAAATCGTAGCGCAGTTCGTGGCGGTGGCCGCAAACCATGGCGTCAAAAAGGAACTGGACGTGCTCGTCAAGGTTCTATCCGTTCACCACAATGGCGTGGAGGTGGTATCGTCTTCGGACCTACACCACGTTCATACAGCTACAAACTTCCTAAAAAAGTTCGTCGCTTAGCAATCAAATCTGTTTTATCAGAAAAAGTTGCGGAAAATAACTTAGTTGCTGTTGAAGCGTTAAGCTTTGATGCTCCTAAAACAAAAGAATTCAAACAAGTTCTTACTGGCTTGTCAATTGATTCTAAAGTATTGGTTGTATTGGAAACAGAAAACGAAGTTGCAGGCTTAGCTGCTCGTAACTTGTCAAACGTAACTGTAACTACTTCAAACAACGTTACTGTATTAGATGTAGTCGCTAATGATAAAATCTTAGCAACGCAAACTGCTCTTACTCAAATTGAGGAGGTGCTTGCATAATGAACTTACTAGACGTAATCCAACGCCCAGTGATCACTGAAAAATCGATGTTAGACATGGATGAAAAGAAATATACTTTCGAAGTGGACACTCGCGCAAATAAAACTTTAGTTAAACAAGCGGTTGAAGCTGCGTTTGACGTAAAAGTTAAAAACGTAAACATTATGAATGCTAAACCAAAAGCAAAACGTATGGGTAAATACCAAGGCTTCACTAAAAAACGTCGCAAAGCTGTTGTGACTTTAACTGAAGACTCAAAAGAAATCCAGCTTTTCGACGCTGCTGAATAAGCACAAGATTAGCGATTAATACAGGAGGGAAACAGACGTGGCGATTAAGAAGTATAAACCAACCACAAATGGCCGTCGTAATATGACAAGTTCTGATTTCGCTGAAATCACAACTTCAACACCTGAAAAAACGTTGTTAGAGCCATTAAAAAACAATGCCGGTCGTAACAACAACGGTCGCATCACTGTACGTCATCAAGGTGGCGGACATAAACGTCAATACCGTGTTATCGACTTCAAACGTAACAAAGATAACGTGGTTGCTACAGTTAAAACGATCGAATACGATCCAAACCGTTCAGCAAACATTGCATTAGTTCATTATACAGACGGAGTGAAAGCTTATATCTTAGCCCCTAAAGGCTTAGAAGTTGGCATGACAGTCGTATCTGGAACAGATGCAGACATCAAAATCGGAAACACATTACCACTTGAAAACATTCCAGTTGGTACTGTTATCCACAACGTTGAAATGAAACCAGGCAAAGGCGGACAATTAATCCGTTCAGCTGGTACAAGTGCTCAAGTACTTGGTAAAGAAGGAAAATACGTATTAGTACGTTTAAACTCTGGCGAAGTTCGTATGATCTTAGCTACTTGCCGTGCAACTATCGGTTCTGTTGGTAACGAACAACACGAATTGATCAACATCGGTAAAGCTGGTCGTTCTCGTTGGATGCGCAAACGTCCAACTGTACGTGGTAGCGTAATGAACCCTAACGATCACCCACACGGTGGTGGTGAAGGTAAAGCTCCAGTCGGACGTAAAGCTCCGGTATCTCCATGGGGTCAACCTGCATTGGGTTACAAAACACGTAATAAGAAAGCTGCATCAGACAAGCTTATTATTCGTCGTAAGACTAAATAATCAAATTGACTATGTGTCGCATATTTTGAGAGGAGGTACACCATGGGTCGTAGTTTGAAAAAAGGACCTTTCGCTGATGATCATTTGATGAAAAAGATCGAAGCACAACAAGGTGTTGAAAAGAAAAAAGTTATTAAAACTTGGTCTCGTCGTTCAACAATTTTCCCTAACTTTGTAGGATTTACAATTGCTGTTTATGACGGACGCAAACATGTACCAGTTTACATCCAAGAAGACATGGTAGGACATAAATTAGGTGAATTTGCACCATCAAGAACATATCGTGGGCATGCTGCTGACGATAAGAAAACAAGACGTTAATACTGAGGGGAGGATATCAACATGGCAGAACAAATTACATCAGCTAAAGCAATTGCGAAGACAGTTCGCACTTCTCCTCGTAAAGCACGTTTAGTAATCGATCTTATCAGAGGAAAAAGCGTAGCAGAAGCAATTTCAATCTTGAAATTCACACCAAACAAATCTGCAGGAATCATTGAAAAAGTAATGATGTCAGCAGTTGCTAACGCAGAAAACAACTTTGACTTAGATGTTGAAAACTTGGTAGTTTCTGAAGCATTTGTTAACGAAGGACCGACAATGAAACGTTTCCGTCCACGTGCAAAAGGTTCAGCTTCACCAATCAACAAGCGTACAAGTCATATTACCGTTGTGGTATCAGAAAAATAAGGAGGGATAATCAGTGGGACAAAAAGTAAATCCTATTGGAATGCGTGTAGGCATCATCCGTGAGTGGGATGCTAAATGGTATGCCGAAAAAGAGTATGCTGAATTTCTACACGAAGATTTGAGAATCCGTAAGTTCATCGCAACTAGACTTGCTGATGCCGCTGTGTCAACTGTTGAAATCGAACGCGCTGCAAACCGCGTAAACATTTCAGTTCACACTGCTAAACCTGGTATGGTTATCGGTAAGGGCGGTTCTGAAGTCGAAAGCCTAAGAAAAGAATTAAATAAATTAACTGGTAAACGAGTTCACATCAACATCGTTGAAATCAAAAAACCAGATCTAGATGCAAAATTAGTCGGCGAAGGTATTGCACGTCAATTAGAAAATCGTGTTGCTTTCCGTCGTGCGCAAAAACAAGCGATCCAACGCACAATGCGTTCAGGCGCTAAAGGAATCAAAACTCAAGTATCTGGTCGTTTGAATGGTGCGGATATCGCTCGTTCAGAAGGATACTCTGAAGGAACAGTTCCTCTTCATACATTGCGTGCCGACATCGACTACGCTTGGGAAGAAGCAAACACAACATACGGAAAACTAGGAGTTAAAGTGTGGATTTACCGTGGAGAAATTCTTCCTACAAAGAAAAACACTGAGAAAGGAGGGAAATAAGCATGTTAGTACCTAAACGTGTAAAACACCGTCGTGAATTCCGTGGAAAAATGCGCGGAGAAGCTAAAGGCGGTAAAGAGATTGCTTTTGGTGAATTCGGCTTACAAGCTGTAGAATCACATTGGATCACCAACCGTCAAATCGAAGCTTCACGTATCGCTATGACTCGTTACATGAAGCGTGGTGGGAAAGTATGGATCAAAATTTTCCCTCATAAATCATATACATCTAAAGCGATCGGCGTACGTATGGGTAAAGGTAAAGGTGCTCCTGAAGGATGGGTTTCACCAGTTAAACGCGGCAAGATCATGTTTGAAATCGCCGGTGTTCCTGAAGAAGTAGCTCGCGAAGCATTACGTCTTGCTTCTCACAAATTACCTATGAAAACGAAGATCGTAAAACGTGAGGAAATGGGTGGTGAATCGAATGAAGGTTAAAGAAATCAGAGAATTAACCACTGCCGAAATGCTAGATCAAGAAAAACAATTAAAAGAAGAATTGTTCAATCTTAGATTCCAATTAGCAACAGGTCAATTAGAAAACACTGCACGTATTAAAGAAGTACGTAAATCGATTGCACGCATTAAAACTGTGTTGCACGAACAAGCTGACAAATAGTGGAAGGAGGCCATTTCCAGTATGACTGAAGAAAGAAATCAACGTAAAGTTTATCAAGGACGCGTGGTATCTGACAAAATGGACAAAACGATCACTGTTGTCGTTGAAACCCAAAAGAATCACCCAATCTACGGTAAACGTATGAAGTATTCTAAAAAATACAAAGCTCACGATGAAAACAATGAAGCAAAAATTGGTGATATCGTGAAAATCATGGAAACTCGTCCATTATCAGCTACCAAACGTTTCCGTCTGGTTGAAATCGTTGAAAAAGCAGTGATTATCTAATCACACGAGATTTTCCTATATAGATGTTTTTTAAATCTGAAAGGAGGATACACAAGTGATCCAAGCAGAAAGCCGTTTAAAAATCGCGGACAACTCAGGCGCCCGTGAAATTTTAACTATTAAAGTTCTTGGCGGATCTGGTCGCAAAACTGCCAATATCGGTGATGTGATTGTTGCTACGGTTAAACAAGCAACGCCAGGTGGTGTTGTCAAAAAAGGTGAAGTTGTCAAAGCCGTTATCGTTCGGACTAAATCAGGCGCTCGCCGTACTGATGGTTCTTACATCAAATTTGATGAAAATGCAGCTGTTATCATTCGTGATGACAAGAGCCCAAGAGGAACACGTATCTTCGGACCTGTCGCTCGTGAACTACGCGAAGGCAATTTCATGAAGATCGTTTCATTGGCACCGGAAGTATTATAATCGAAAGATTCAACCAAAGGAGGTGCGCAACAGTAATGTTCGTTAAAAAAGGCGATAAAGTAAAAGTTATCTCTGGTAAAGACAGAAATAAAGAAGGCGTAGTTTTAGAAGCCCTTCCTAAAAAAGATAAAGTCGTTGTTGAAGGTGTTAATGTCGTTAAAAAACATCAGAAAGCCTCTCAAACTGCCCCTCAAGGCGGTATCGTTGAGGTCGAAGCACCAATTCACGCTTCAAATGTTATGGTCATCGACCCTTCAAATGGAGAAGCGACACGCGTTGGCTACAAAGTGGTTGACGGCAAGAAAGTCCGCGTTTCTAAAAAAACCGGCGAAACTCTAGATAAATAATTAAACAAGGAAGGAGGATCTTATAGATGAACCGCCTAAAAGAAAAATTTGTAAGTGAAATTACACCATCTTTGATGGAAAAATTTAACTATGATTCAGTTATGGAAGTTCCTAAAGTTGAGAAAATCGTCATCAACATGGGTGTTGGTGATGCGGTATCAAACGCAAAAAACTTAGACAAAGCTGTTGAAGAATTAGCCTTGATCGCTGGTCAAAAACCAATCATCACTAAAGCTAAAAAATCAATCGCTGGTTTCCGTTTACGTGAAGGAATGCCTATCGGTGCGAAAGTAACACTACGCGGAGAAAGAATGTATGAATTCTTAGACAAATTAGTGACTGTGTCACTTCCACGTGTACGTGACTTCCACGGAGTAAGCAAAAAATCCTTTGATGGCCGCGGTAACTTTACTTTAGGTGTCAAAGAACAATTGATCTTCCCTGAAGTAGATTATGATTTAGTTGATAAAGTCCGTGGTATGGATATCGTTGTTGTTACAACTGCGAAAACCGATGAAGAATCACGCGAATTATTAACACAACTTGGAATGCCATTCCAAAAATAATCAAGGAGGCGAAAAAATTGGCTAAAAAATCAATGATTGCTAAAAACAAACGCCCTGCAAAACATTCAACGCAAGAATATACTCGCTGCGAACGTTGCGGACGTCCACATTCAGTTTATCGTAAATTTCATCTTTGCCGTATTTGCTTCCGCGAACTTGCCTACAAAGGTCAAATTCCCGGCGTGAAGAAAGCAAGCTGGTAAAATAAACTCGCATAAAGGAGGTAAACAGTTCAATGGTCATGACAGATCCAATTGCAGATTTTCTAACTCGTATTCGTAATGCCAACATGGTAAAACACGATACAGTTGAAGTACCTGCTTCAAAAATCAAACGTGACATCGCCGAAATCCTTAAACGTGAAGGTTTCGTACGTGATGTTGAATATATCGAAGATGACAAACAAGGCATGATCCGTGTGTTCCTTAAATACGGTAAAAATGACGAACGTGTTATCACGAACTTGAAACGTATTTCTAAACCAGGCTTACGTGCTTACGTCAAAGCTGACGAAGTACCAAAAGTATTAAACGGTTTAGGTATCGCAATCATCTCTACTTCTGAAGGTTTAGTAACTGATAAAGAAGCAAGAGGCAAAAACGTCGGCGGCGAAGTCTTAGCTTACGTTTGGTAATATCAAACAATCCATGAGGAGGTGTCTTTAAGTGAGCCGTATTGGTAATAAATTAGTCGTTTTACCTGCAGGAGTTGAAGTAACTCAAAACGGAAACGATGTAACTGTTAAAGGACCTAAAGGTGAATTAACGCGTACTTTTTCTGCTGATATCAAAATGAGCATCGAAGGAAACGAAGTAACGTTCACTCGTCCAAACGACAGCAAAGAAATGAAAACAATCCACGGAACAACTCGTGCAAACTTCAATAACATGGTTGTTGGTGTTTCAGAAGGGTTCCAAAAAGCATTAGAATTAATCGGGGTTGGGTACCGTGCGCAATTACAAGGATCAAAACTTGTATTGAACGTTGGTTACTCTCATCCAGTTGAGATCGTAGCACCAGAAGGCGTTACAATCGAAGTTCCTGCGAATACGCAAGTAATCGTTAAAGGATCAAACAAAGAAGTAGTAGGCGAATTAGCTGCGAAAATCCGCGGAACTCGTCCTCCAGAACCTTATAAAGGCAAAGGTATTCGTTATGTTGGCGAATATGTACGTCGTAAAGAAGGTAAAACTGGTAAATAGTAGGTCAAACCTACTTGCGGCCTAGGCCAGCTTAAACAAAGAGGTGACAATTGTGATTTCAAAACCAGATAAAAATAAGACACGCCAAAAACGCCACATGCGCGTTCGCGGTAAGATCTCTGGTACTGCTGAGTGCCCACGCTTGAACGTTTTTCGTTCTAACAAAAACATCTACGCGCAAGTAATTGATGACGTAGCGGGTGTGACGCTTGCAAGTGCCTCTGCCTTGGATAAAGAAATTTCAGGTGGAACAAAAACTGAACAAGCACAAGCTGTTGGGAAACTAGTAGCAGAACGTGCTTCTGAAAAAGGTATTAAGAAAGTAGTCTTTGACCGTGGTGGATACCTTTACCATGGCCGTGTAGCAGCTTTAGCTGAAGCAGCACGCGAAAATGGACTAGAATTTTAGGAGAAGGAGGAACACCATTCATGGTTTATATCGATCCAAATCATTTGGAATTAGAAGACCGCGTAGTAGCGATCAACCGTGTTACTAAAGTTGTTAAAGGTGGACGTCGTCTACGTTTTGCGGCATTAGTTGTTGTCGGTGACAAAAACGGTCACGTAGGCTTTGGTACTGGTAAAGCACAAGAAGTACCTGAAGCGATTCGTAAAGCAATCGAAGATGCTAAGAAAAACCTAGTCGAAGTACCGATGGTAGGAACAACGCTTCCTCACGAAGTTATTGGTGTATTCGGCGGTGGACGTATCTTGATGAAACCTGCTGTAGAAGGTGCCGGAGTTGCTGCTGGTGGACCAGTTCGTGCCGTCTTGGAATTAGCTGGCGTTGCCGATGTAACTTCTAAATCTTTAGGTTCAAACACACCGATCAACGTTGTTCGCGCAACTGTTGAAGGATTGACTCAATTGAAAAAAGCAGAAGACGTTGCAGCATTACGCGGCATCTCTGTAGAAAACTTAGCTAATTAAGGAGGACGAATGTAATGGCTGAATTAAAAATTACTTTAAAACGCAGTATTATCGGACGTCCTCAAAACCAACGTGACACTGTTAAAGCGTTGGGTCTGAAAAAAATGAATAGCACTGTCGTTAAACCTGCTAATGATGCAATCAAAGGTATGGTTAACACAGTCTCTCATTTAGTGGACGTAGAAGAAGTTTAATCAAATAATGATGATTACAATCTAAGGAGGTGCCCTATATAATGAAACTTCATGAATTACAACCTGCCGAAGGTTCACGTAAAGTTCGCAATCGCGTTGGACGTGGTACTTCATCAGGTAACGGAAAAACATCTGGACGTGGTCAGAAAGGTCAAAAGGCTCGTTCAGGCGGTGGTGTGCGTTTAGGTTTTGAAGGTGGTCAAACGCCTTTATTCCGTCGTTTACCAAAACGCGGATTTACGAATGTAAACCGCAAAGAGTACGCTGTAATCAATTTAGATGTCTTAAATCGTTTTGAAGACGGAACTGAAGTAACTCCTGTTGCTCTAGTTGAAGCTGGAATCGTGAAAAACGAAAAAGCCGGAATCAAAGTTTTAGGAAACGGATCATTAGACAAAAAACTAACCGTTAAAGCAGCGAAATTCTCGAAACATGCTCAAGAAACAATTGAAGCTGCTGGTGGTTCAATCGAGGTGATTTAATGTTCAAACTTTTAAAGGATTCTTTCAAAGTTCAGAACATCCGATCACGGATTTTGTTCACCGTTTTAATGCTTCTAGTTTTTAGGCTAGGTGCTCAGATCACTGTACCAGGAGTTGACGCACATGGGTTGCAAGGCCTGAGTGAAATGCCATTTTTCAGAATGTTGAATTTGGTCAGCGGCTCAGCTATGCAAAACTTTTCGATCTTCTCGATGGGGGTTTCCCCTTATATCACTGCTTCAATTGTTATTCAATTGTTACAGATGGATATTGTTCCTAAGTTCGTTGAATGGTCAAAACAAGGGGAAGTTGGACGTAAGAAGTTGAATCAGGCAACACGCTATTTGACTTTAGTCTTGGCTTTTATTCAGTCTGTTAGTATTACAGCTGGATTTGATTATTTTGCACAATTTGGTTTTGTGCCAAATCGCAATGTTCAAACCTTCGTTACGATTGGGTTGATTCTAACAGCAGGTACCATGTTCGTAACTTGGCTGGGAGAACAAATCACTGAAAAAGGAATTGGAAATGGTGTTTCGATGATTATCTTTGCAGGGATTATTTCCCGCTTACCGCAAAGTATCAAAGATATCTTCGATGATTATTTCGTAAATATCGATCCTAGTGATATTTGGAAATCAGTGATTTTCGTGGTGATTTTATTGATTGCTATTATCTTGATTGTCGTTTTTGTAACGTACTTTCAACAAGCAGAAAGAAAAATCCCTATTCAATATACTAAGCAAGTCGCAGGGGCACCAACGAGTAGTTATCTACCATTAAAAGTAAATGCTGCCGGTGTTATCCCAGTTATCTTTGCCAGCTCGTTTATTGCTACGCCCAATGCGGTGTTGCAAGCATTAGCCAGCAGATATCAAGCGGAAGGCTGGTACGATGTTTTAACGAAGTTATTCAGTTATAACACAGTTCCAGGTGCTGCGATTTATACTGTTCTGATTGTTGCTTTCACCTTCTTCTATGCTTTTGTTCAGGTCAATCCTGAAAAATTAGCAGAGAACTTACAAAAGCAAGGAAGTTATATTCCTCGCGTAAGACCAGGTAAAGGAACGGAAGAATATGTTTCTGCAATTTTGATGCGTTTAAGTGTAGTAGGTGCTATCTTCTTAGGACTGATCGCCTTGATTCCAATTATCGCGCAAATGGTTTGGAACTTGCCTCAATCAATCGGTTTGGGTGGTACAAGTCTTTTGATCGTAGTTGGTGTCGCATTAGAAACTGCGAAACAACTAGAAGGACTCATGCTGAAACGACGCTATGTCGGCTTCATGGATGGAGAATAGATTCGTGTGTTGAGGGTTTTCCTCAACGCCGGTCTTTACCAGTTTTACTACTTGCTTTGGCAAGTGAGTAAAAAGGTATGCGTATCAAATGAAAAGATGATTTTTCATTGTACGTATACAAATATTTAGGAGGGAAAACAATGAACCTGATCTTAATGGGACTGCCTGGAGCAGGCAAAGGAACACAAGCAGAAAGAATCGTTGCAACGTACAATATTCCACACATCAGCACGGGGGATATGTTCCGAGAAGCAATCAAAAACGAGACAACACTCGGATTGAAAGCAAAATCATATATGGATGCAGGGGATTTGGTTCCAGATGAAGTTACGAACGGTATCGTTAAGGAACGTTTAGCTCAACAAGACACTGAAAAAGGTTTCTTGCTGGATGGATTTCCTCGTACTTTAGATCAAGCCAAGGCATTAGCTGAAATGTTAACCGACTTGAACAAAAAGATTGATGCTGTAATTGACATTCAAGTAGCAGAAGACGTGTTAGTTGAACGTTTAGCAGGACGCTTCATGTGCCGCAATTGTGGCGCGACTTATCATAAAATCTTTAACCCTACGAAAGTAGAAGGAACTTGCGACCGCTGTGGCAGTCATGAGTTTTATCAACGTGAAGATGATAAGCCTGAAACAGTTAAAAATCGTTTAGCTGTCAATGTTAAAAACAGCGAACCAATTTTAGCTTATTACGATGAAGAAGGTTTGTTATATCCAGTTAATGGAGATCGTGAAATTGATGCCGTATTTGCGGATGTAGAAAAGATTATCAATAAATAATTTGCCTACCAACTTGAGATGCAGTTTATCTTGCCAAGTTCGATGTTTTATGATAGAATTTGTCAGTCCGACTTCTAGCTATTTTAGGAGTTAGCTTAAGAATTAAGGTGGGAACTGCAGTTTCCGCCATTTTATCGTGTGAAAATGCGAAACAACTACAAGGAGGTACTCTGCGTGGCAAAAGAAGATATGATTGAAATCGAAGGAACAGTCGTCGAAACTTTGCCGAATGCAATGTTTAAAGTCGAATTGGAAAACGGACACGAAGTTCTTGCACACGTATCTGGTAAAATCCGGATGTATTACATTCGAATCTTACCTGGAGATAAGGTTACAGTAGAACTTTCTCCCTATGATTTGAGCCGTGGTCGCATTACCTATCGCTTTAAGTAAGTTGTACTCCGTAAAACTTCAGGAGGTATAATCATGAAAGTAAGACCATCAGTAAAACCAATGTGTGAACATTGTAAAGTTATTCGTCGTAACGGACGAGTTATGGTGATTTGCCCAGCAAACCCAAAACATAAACAACGTCAAGGATAATTGGAGGTGTAATTAAGTATGGCTCGTATTGCAGGAGTAGATATTCCTCGTGATAAACGCGTAGTAATTTCCCTTACTTATATTTTCGGTATTGGTAATACTACAGCGAAACAAATTTTAGCCGATGCAGGTGTTTCTGAAGATGTTCGTGTACGTGACTTAACGAACGAACAAACAGACGCTATCCGTGCTGAAGTTGATAAATTAAAAGTTGAAGGCGATCTTCGTCGTGAAACTAACTTAAATATCAAGCGTTTGATGGAAATCGGTTCTTACCGTGGAATCCGTCATCGTCGTGGCTTGCCAACTCGTGGACAAAACACGAAGAACAACGCTCGTACTCGTAAAGGCCCAGCTCGCGCTATCGCCGGCAAGAAAAAATAATTAGTGAAGGAGGTATAAATCTTCATGGTAGCAAAGAAAGTTAATCGTAAACGTCGTGTGAAGAAGAATATTGAAACAGGTATTGCTCATATTCATTCGACTTTCAATAATACAATCGTCATGATTACTGATGCTAGCGGAAACGCATTGGCATGGTCATCTGCAGGTTCATTAGGCTTCAAAGGTAGTAAAAAATCTACACCTTTCGCTGCTCAAATGGCTGCTGAAACAGCAACAAAAGCTGCAATGGAACATGGATTGAAAAGTGTTGAAGTAACTGTTAAAGGACCTGGTTCTGGTCGTGAAGCAGCGATTCGTTCATTGCAAGCAACTGGTTTAGAAGTAACTGCAATTCGTGACGTGACTCCAGTACCTCATAATGGATGCCGCCCTCCAAAACGCCGTCGTGTTTAATGAGTGCCTCTTTTCTATGAGTTTTACAGGAACGTCATTGAACAAGACACTTTTCGTTTTGAAAGGGGTAAAAGACAAGAATGATTGAATTCGAAAAACCAAGAATCACAAAAATTGATGAAGACAGAGATTATGGCAAGTTCGTTGTTGAACCTTTGGAAAGAGGTTATGGAACTACTTTAGGTAATTCTCTACGTCGTATTCTACTTTCTTCTTTACCAGGCGCAGCCATTACTAATATTCAAATCGATGGGGTGTTACACGAATTCTCAACCATCAAAGGTGTACGTGAAGACGTGGTGCAAATCATCTTGAATATCAAAGGTTTGGCGTTGAAATTATTCGCCGAAGAAGAAAAAACCCTTGAGATCGATATTACTGGACCAGCTACGGTCACTGCCGGCGATATTATCGTTGACAGCGACGTTGAAATCTTGAATAAAGATATGTACATTTGTACTGTTGCTGAAGGTGCGACATTCCATGCTCGCCTAACAGTAAAACCTGGTCGAGGCTATGTTCAAGCAGACGAAAATAAAAAGGAAGATATGCCAATTGGTGTCCTTCCGGTCGATTCTATCTACACACCAGTTCGTAAAGTAAACTACCAAGTTGAAAATACTCGGGTTGGTCGTCGTGATGATTTCGATAAATTAACGATGGAAATTTGGACTGACGGATCGATCATTGCTCAAGAAGCATTGAGTCTTGCAGCGAAAATTTTAACTGAACATTTAGATATTTTTGTTAATCTGACTGATGAAGCTAAAAATGCTGAAATCATGGTAGAAAAAGAAGAGACGCAAAAAGAAAAAATGCTAGAAATGACCATCGAAGAACTAGACTTGTCTGTACGTTCGTATAATTGCTTGAAACGTGCCGGAATTAATACGGTTCAAGAATTAACGAATAAGTCTGAACCAGAAATGATCAAAGTACGTAATTTAGGCCGTAAATCACTTGAAGAAGTGAAAGCTAAATTGCATGATCTTGGCTTAGGACTACGTAAAGACGATTAATATTGTTGACAAAGGAGGGAAACCTACGTGAGTTACCGTAAATTAGGACGCACATCTAGCCAACGTAAAGCAATGTTGCGTGACTTAACAACTGACTTAATTATCAACGAACGTATCGTTACGACTGAAGCTCGTGCGAAAGAAGTTCGTTCAACTGCTGAAAAGATGATTACCTTAGGAAAACGCGGGGATCTTCATGCACGTCGTCAAGCTGCTAGCTTTGTACGTAATGAAATCGCTGATGTTCGCGAAGAAAACGAAGAAATCGTTGTTGAATCTGCATTACAAAAATTATTCAACGACATCGCTCCTCGTTACGCTGAACGTCAAGGAGGATACACTCGTATCTTAAAAACTGAACCTCGTCGCGGCGACAACGCCCCTATGGTTGTTTTAGAACTTGTATAATAATCACTCTTCACTTTATAGATGATTCTTTTAGAGTGTTATGATGTTGGAGATTTTTCTCCGAGTCTAGCTCAGCGCCGCTTCCCAGATTGTCTGGGAAGCCGGCACTCATCATAAAGTGTTTTTTTATACCCAAAATTGCTGTCATGACAGATCGGTATACAAAAGCATTTTATCGAGTATCAAGGATTGATAAAATGAAGCTTTTTTGCTAGGCTTAGAACAGATTTTCAAAGAAGTGGAAAGGTGTAACCATGGAGCCAATTATTGAAATCAATCAAATAGAATTTAGTTATCAAGAAGAAACGAATCCAGCGTTAAAAAATGTCAGCTTTTCCATTGAGCGTGGTGAATGGGTAGCTATCGTGGGTCATAATGGTTCAGGAAAATCGACCTTAGCCAAAGCGATTAATGGGTTGCATCTGCCACAAAAAGGCACGGTGCATGTTGGCGGCAAAGAATTGTCTGAAGAAACTGTCTGGGACATTCGTCGTCAAGTAGGGATGGTTTTTCAGAATCCAGACAATCAATTTGTCGGAGCGACAGTAGAAGATGATGTGGCCTTTGGTTTAGAAAACCAAGGAATCGAGCGAAGCGAAATGCAGCACCGCGTGCAAGATGCCTTAGAAAAAGTCAAAATGCAAGACTTTGCGACCCGTGAGCCTGCCCGTCTATCTGGTGGACAAAAGCAACGGGTAGCGATCGCTGGTGTGGTTGCGTTACGCCCAGATATTATTATTCTAGATGAAGCAACCAGTATGCTTGACCCTGAAGGTCGTGACGATGTCATCGCGACGATTCGTAAAATCAAGGAAGAAAGCGAATTGACGGTCATTTCAATTACTCATGATATTGACGAAGCCGCCAGTGCCAACCGCATTTTAGTCATGCGCGACGGAGAACTGTATCAAGAAGGCACGCCAGATGAGATTTTTTCTGAAGGGCCGAAACTCGTGGCATTAGGATTGGATTTGCCATTTCCTGAAAAATTGAAAGCGGCGTTAAAAGCGCGTGGGGTTACTGTCCCGCAAAATTATTTAGATGAAGAAGGGATGGTGGATTGGTTATGGACATCCGTTTTGAAAAAGTAAGTTATGTTTATCAACCAAATACGCCCTTTGAACAACGTGCCTTGCATGAGATTGAACTAAATATCAAGGAAGGCTCTTACACCGCTTTAGTTGGACATACCGGCAGTGGGAAGTCTACCTTGTTGCAACATTTAAATGCGCTATTAAAACCAACGGCTGGGGAGGTCACAATTGGTGATCGCATTATCACACCTACCACTGATAATAAAAACTTAAAGCCCGTTCGAAAAAAAGTTGGGATCGTTTTTCAATTTCCTGAAGCACAGCTATTTGAAGAAACCGTCGCAAAGGATATTGCTTTTGGTCCGAAAAATTTTGGGATCAGTGAAGAAGATGCCTACGTCCTAGCAAGAGAAAATTTAAAATTAGTTGGGCTTGATGAAGAATATTTGGAACGTTCGCCTTTTGAGCTATCAGGAGGTCAAATGCGACGTGTTGCGATTGCCGGGGTTCTGGCAATGGAACCGGAAGTATTGGTCTTAGATGAGCCGACAGCGGGCCTAGATCCGCTTGGTCGTAAAGAGATGATGGAAATGTTCTGGCGTTTGCATCAAGAAAAGAATATGACGATTGTTTTAGTTACTCATTTAATGGATGATGTGGCGAATTTTGCTGATTACGTTTACGTATTGGAAAAAGGTCAAGTAGTCAAACATGGCGAACCAAAAAAGGTATTTGAAGATGTTGCTTGGCTAAAGGAAAAACAATTAGGTGTTCCTCAAGCAACGGCATTTGCTGAAAAAATGCAGGCGCGAGGCGCTGAATTTGATCAACTGCCTTTAACAGAGGGCGAGTTGGCGGATTGGATCCTTCAACAGGCAGGGGGCAACGCCCATGATGAATAAATTGATTTTTGGTCGTTATATTCCCGGTGATTCATTGATTCATCGTTTAGATCCAAGAGCCAAATTGGTTGCTAGTTTTTATTTCATTGGGATTATTTTCTTAGCAAATAATTGGCAAAGCTATTTATTTTTAGCCGTTTTTACACTGTTTGCGGTCTTTTTGTCAAAAATTAGTCTAAGCTTCTTTTTACGGGGAGTTCGCCCGCTGATTTGGCTGATCATCTTCACGGTAGCTTTGCAAATGCTGTTTACTCGTGGTGGGACACTGTATTGGTCCTGGGGTGTCTTTAGCCTTTCGTCTTACGGCATCCAAAACGGATTATTTATTTTCTGCCGGTTTGTTTTGATTATTTTTATGTCTACTTTGTTGACGCTGACGACACCGCCATTATCGATGTCTGACGCGATCGAGTCTTTGTTGAATCCTTTGAAACGATTCCATTTACCGGTGCATGAAATCGCCTTGATGTTATCAATCGCCTTGCGCTTTGTACCGACATTAATGGATGAAACCGAAAAAATCATGAACGCGCAACGAGCCCGGGGAGTAGATTTCAACGATGGCAATTTGATTCAAAAAGTCAAAGCGATCGTGCCATTATTAATTCCGCTGTTTGTCAGCAGCTTCAATCGAGCAGAGGATTTAGCGACAGCGATGGAAGCCCGCGGCTATCGTGGCGGTGAAGGCCGCAGCAAATACCGTAAATTAAAATGGGCTAATCGAGACACGTTTGTTTTAGTCGTCTTTGCAGCGGCGACGATTATTTTAATCTTTTTACGGAGTTAAGTTTGAAAAGCCAAAATTTTCTTAAGAAGACGCTTCGGCGTTTTCTTTTTTCTTTGTTCTGACCGATATACTAGGATGAAAACAGGATTAGTGAAATGAAGCGATTGCCTGCTGGGAACTATAAAAAGTGTTACTAGGAGATGATAAATATCATCCAACTGATCTGTGCGCGTTGGAATCGGCTTGAAAAGCTGTTATAATGACAAGGATTTTTATGGTTGAGGAGCGGGAGAATGGTAAGATATAAAGCAGTCATCGCTTATGATGGTACGCATTTTAATGGTTTTCAGAAGCAGCCGAATGGACGGACGGTGCAGCAAGAAGTCGAAAAGACCTTACAAAAAATGAATAATGGTGAACCTATAACGATTTTCGGCTCAGGTCGAACAGATGCTGGGGTCCATGCGCTGGGACAGGTCATTCATTTTGATTATCCGCAGGAACGGCCGTTGGAACGGATGCGTTTTGCCTTAGATACTCAGACGCCAGAGGATATCGCGGTGTCTTCAGTGGAAATCGCGGCGGATGATTTTCATGCTCGCTATCATGTAGTGGAGAAGACTTATCATTTTAAGGTTCAGATTGAAAAGCCCCGTAGTCCGTTTCGGCGCTTTTACGCGTCGTATTTTCCTTATCCCCTTGATTTGAATTTGATCAGACAGGCGTTGCCGGATTTATTGGGAACCCATGATTTTACGTCCTTTTGCGCGACGGGCGGCGCAATCGAAGATAAGGTGCGTACGATCTATCAGGCGGATCTAGTGGTAAATGAAGCGGGAACGGAACTGACCTTCATTTTTCGCGGCAATGGCTTCTTATATAAAATGATTCGGATTTTAGTCGGGACGTTATTAAAAATCGGCAATGGTCGGATTCCGGCAGATAGTATTCCGGAAATTCTTGCGGCAAAAGATCGAAATCTGGCTGGTCCGACTGCTCATCCAGAAGGACTGTATTTGGCAGAAGTAAAATATGAATAAAAAAATGAGCTGCGACCTGTCGCAGCTCATTTTTTTATTTAATGTCGATAGGTCTTCCGAGGCTTTAGCGTCCGTAAGTAAAATAGGAACAGCCCAATCGCGACAACGAAGGAGATGGCGCCTGCAATAAAGCCCTTTGGTAAATAGCTGAAGGTGACTTTGTGCTTGCCTTTAGGAACATGAATACTGACAAAAGCATTTTGGAAGGCTTTTGTCTGCACTTTTTTGCCGTCGATTTTGGCGGTCCAGCCTTCATCGTAGGGAATCGTAGTGATCAATGTCCGAGCTTCTTCACTGTCAACCGTTCCTTCGGCGCTGTGCTTGCCAACCGTCATAGCGACACCGTTGTCTTTGATTCTATCGACAGCCAATTTGTAGGCAACAGTATCTAACGCCAATACTTGTGGATTTTGGAAGCTGATGGATTTGGTACCATAAAAGCTAGCGGTAAAAGTAACCATCGTCGCTTTTTGATAATAACCTAGATCATAATACTGTCCACTGATGCCGATTTGCGCTTGGCGCGTTTGTCCGTTGGCGGTGACTGTCGCGGTAGAGCTCTCTAATTCAGCGAAGTCATAAGGGTAGAGACTTAGATAAGCTTGAGTATTAGCAGGAATCTGTACCCGCCATGAAACCTCTTTGGCGACGTTGCTTTGCTTTTCAGTGATCGTCGTGATATTGCCAGCGTTGGTGACATTGGCATTTTTTGTGCCGACTTGATTCATGGGCAAGAATTGGAAATATTGAAACTGTTCTTGTGATAAGCCGTTGAATAATTGGGTTTGGGTCCCTAAATTATCGTTCGGCAAAGCTTGCAGTTTATCAATACTCCGTGGCGCCGTAAAGGCTAAGGGCAACGCATTGTCGTTTTCGAATAGATTATATTCGCCGACGCTGTCGATTTTACTGAAACCGTATTTATTTAAATTTTTCGCCTTGGCGATATTGTATTTGATTCCAGTGAAGGCATCCGCCAGTAAAGTATTGTTTTGGTAACGGATATTCAAACTGGTTCCTCTTGAACGAAAGCCTAGCTGATCCATGTAACCGGAAGAATGGCGATTACGGATGGATGAGAACATGCTGATGCCGCTGTAACCGTAATTAAAGGTATCGTTGGAAGAAACCGGATCAAGATTTTCCATGCGGTAAAAGCTTTGATTGTCCTCTTTTGTTTTATCCACTAGCGCTTTAATGGATGGATAAGGTTCGGTATAAAGGCTGCGAGATGCATAGTTCCAGTCCTTCAAGATGCCACGAGCCATAAAATCACTATTGATAAAGGCTTCAGAACCCATGATTAACAATAAAATAACGGTCAAAGTTTTCAACGGAATCTTATTGAAATAATGTCCGGTAAAGAGCAGCGCGTAGACCGCCATAAAACCAACAGACAAATAAAGTGAAATCGGTTTGAGATAATTATAATCTTTGCCCTTCATTCCCCAGAAAATCGCGAATAAGGCAATCAAGATCAGACAAGCGGCCACCAATTGCAATGTGTTATCGCGGTCTAATTTTTCCCAGCCCCAAGCTGCCAAAGTAATCACTAAGAAGGATAGCAAATAAGCATAGCGGAACAAGAACATGTTTGGTGCGTGCATACCATGCCAAAATAAATTCATTGGTTGGATATAAAAGCTGGCAATCAAAATTGCGGCGATTGCCCCATAAGCCAGTTTATTCTTCCAAGGAATCTTTTTACAGATAAAGAAAAACAAGCACAATGCCAAAGGCAACAAACCGATATAAATAAAAGGAATCGAGCCGTATTTGGTAGTGTCGTAAGAGCCAATCATATTCTTGGCAATAACATCCCACCAAGCAGTCGCTTCGGTCTTAAAGGTTGTGATCTTAGTCAATTCCTCGCCATTCGTCCGCAGATCAAGGATCGACGGCAGAATCATGATCATCGAGGCAAAACCGGCCAATAAGGAAGTAATTCCGTAAGGCAGAATCCTTTTTTTATAAACCTTCCAGTTGGTAAAAAGGCGGGCGATGAAATACAGGACAGAAAAAATACCGATCATAAAGCCCATATAAAAACTCGTTAAAAACAACATTAAATAGGAAACAAACAGTACCGTCGGCTTCTTCAAATCCATTACCCGATTAATACCCCAGATGATCAAGGGCAGATAAACAAAGGCATCTAGCCACATGATGATCTCAGAATGGGCGATGGTAAAGGACATCAAAGCGTAGCTGACGCTTAAAGCGACGCGGGACCAGTTGGGCAATTTGAAACTGCCTTTAGCATAAAACCAAAAGGCTAAACCGGCGGAGCCGATTTTCAACAAAGTCAAAAAATACAAGGCGTCCGGCATCAACTGATTAGGGAAAAAGATCACCAACGGCGTAAAGAAGCCGCCAAGATAGTAAGAGACCAAGGACAAATAGTTCAAGCCTAGCGAAGCATTCCAATTATAAAAAAAGCCCTGCTTGCCTAAAAGCATATTACGAAAACTTGCGTGGAAATTCGAAAATTGGGAAAAGGCATCGCTGGCTAAAACACTCCGGCTTGACCCGGGATAAATCCCAATCGTTAAATAAACGATCACCATCAGCAAAACAGGCAGCAAAAAGCTCGCCAGCAAATACCAACGGTTTTCTTTAAGGTAGTTCTTCATATAAAATCACCAAACTTCTTTCAACAGACTATCCAAATTCTACCATAGAAGCGAGGGATTATTGTGAAGGAGCTATGAAACTGAAGCAAATTTTTGTAAAAAGAGAGTTGAAAAAGAACAACAAAAAAAGTGAGCCAGAATAACTAGCTCACTTTCTATTAGACGATTATGTATATTTTTCTAAAAAATAAAAACCGCTCTATAAGAACGGTTTGATTGAATAGATTAAACTCGTTCAACTTTTCCTGATTTCAAAGCACGAGTTGAAACCCAAACTTTTTTAGGTTTTCCGTCGATTAATACACGAACTTTTTGTAAATTAGGTTTTACAGTACGTTTAGTAGCGTTCAAAGCGTGAGAACGGTTGTTTCCGCTACTTGTTTTACGACCAGTAAAATAGCAAACTTTTGCCATGTGTTGTTTCCTCCTTATACCTTGATTTCGGAGCGCTTCTTTGGCTCATACTAAAATAATTTAGCACATCTTGTCTAAATTAGCAAGTGAATTTTTTTAGAAAGATTGACAAGCGCAGTGTTTGCGGGTAAATTATACTCTGTTAGCGTAAAAAAACTTTGTATTTTAAGTAGTACTTTAAAAGGCGGGACAAAACCTGCCTAGTATCAGCAAATCGCAATGGAACTTTCTTTTATTTGTCATAGGGCTATGATAAACTGTTATAGTAGAAAAAATGGGCAATTAGGCCTATTTAAGGAGGCTAACAACTATGGCTGTGAAAATTAATACACAGACTGGTATGATCGAAATTTCAAACGACGTCATCGCGACGGTTGTCGGCGGTGCAGTTACTGACGTGTTTGGTATCGTCGGTATGGCTAGTAAAAAACAAATCAAAGATAATATCACAGAAATTTTAAGAAAAGAAAATTATTCACGGGGCGTCGTTGTGCGTCAAGAAGAGAACGGAATCGCGGTTGATGTCTATACGATCATCAGCTACGGCACGAAGATCTCAGAAGTGTCACGAAATGTCCAAGAAAAAGTGAAATACAATTTGGAAACGATGCTTGGGGTCAAAGCCAATTCAGTGAATGTTTATGTTCAAGGTGTACGTGTTCTGCCGGACTAAAGGCAGCGTTCTTAAGGAGGACTAAGTAAGTGAAGGTAACAGAAATCAGCGCGAGTCAATTCCAAGAAATGGTAGAGGCTGGCGCTAAACGTCTGCAAGTCAATGCAGAGTATGTCAATTCATTAAATGTTTTTCCCGTACCGGATGGAGATACAGGGACTAACATGAATTTATCAATGACCAGCGGCGCGACTGCCGTTGTGAATTCTGCTTCAGAAAAAGTCGGCGAGTTAGCCAATGTATTAGCCAAAGGTTTGCTGATGGGTGCACGGGGAAATTCCGGTGTAATTTTATCACAGTTATTCCGCGGCTTTTCGAAGCAAATCTTAGATGTGGATACATTGAATGCCAAAGATTTAGCTGAAGCTCTTGTTCACGGTGTGGAAACTGCTTATAAAGCGGTTATGAAGCCCGTTGAAGGCACAATCTTGACTGTAGCGCGTGAATCTGCCAAAGCGGGTGAACGGAAAGCCAAGCAAACGGACGATGTGATCGAAGTGATGGCATCGGTTGTGAAATACGGGAAAAAAGCGTTAGACAAGACACCAGAGATGCTGCCAGTCTTAAAAGAAGTTGGCGTCGTAGATAGCGGAGGTCAAGGACTGTTGTTCATTTATGAAGGCTTTTTAAGTGCTTTAAATGGCGAATTCCAAGCCGATGATACGTATGAACCTAGTCCAGCTGAAATGGATGAAATGGTGAATGCCGAGCATCATCGCAGTGTACAAGGCCAATTAGCAACGGAAGATATCAAATTTGGTTACTGTACAGAGATCATGGTGCGTCTTGGCGAAGGCCCAACTGTCGACAGCCAATTTGATTATGATAAATTCCGTAATTACTTAGATGGCATCGGTGATTCTTTATTAGTCGTGAACGATGATGAAATCGTCAAAGTCCATGTCCATACGGAACACCCAGGGGAAGTCATGAATTATGGTCAAAAATTCGGTGCTTTAATCAAAGTCAAAGTTGATAACATGCGTCAACAGCATGAAACGATCTTGGAGCATGATGAAGAAGTCGCTGCCTTTGAAGCGACACCAGCGGAACGCAAACCTTATGGGATCATCGCGATCGCTGCCGGTGAAGGTGTCCAAGAATTATTCAAGAGCTTAGGGGCTGATTTTGTTATCAGTGGTGGTCAAACCATGAACCCAAGTACTGAAGATATTCTGAAAGCCATCGAAGAAGTCAATGCCGATCAAGTGATCGTCTTACCAAATAATAAAAATATCTTCATGGCCGCCGATCAAGCAGCAGAAGTTGCCGGTATCCCGGTAGCCGTTGTTCCAAGTAAAACGGTCTCTCAAGGAATGACAGCGATGTTAGCCTTCAACGGCGATCAAAGCTTGGAAGACAATAAAGTTGCAATGACAGAAATGCTTGAATCGGTCGTTAGCGGACAAATTACTAACGCAATTCGTGACACTGCCATCGACGGGGTGGAAATCCACGAAGGTGACTATCTAGGAATGATCGATGGTAAAATCGTTCTTTCTGAAGCGGACAAGTATCAAGCAGCTTTAGATACCTTGAACAAAATGATCAGTGAAGATATCGAGATCATCACGATCATTGTCGGTGAAGAAGGTACACAAGCAGAAGCCGAAAAATTAAGTTCAGCCATTGAAGCAAGCTATCCAGACTTAGAAGTTGAGATCCACGAAGGAAAACAACCCGTCTATCCATACTTGCTTTCAGCAGAATAAATCAAAGCAGTCGGAGGGAGTGAGCCAAGAATATCTGGCTCACTCCCTCAAGTATTTCTTGCTGCAAAAACGTATGTTAGATTAGAAAAATGGTATGCGCACGAAGATCGATTCATTTTTTTCGGATTTTGAAAAAATGAATTCAACCAAGTGAGGTAGCTGCCAGTTTAACTAAACCAGAAAATAATTTTTAGCATTAAGTTAAGCAGAATCTGAAGGAACTAGTGGAATGGTATGTCAGCTCGACAATCAACCAAATTTTTCACTCTTTGAAAAATTTATTCATTAATAGGAGAAAGGAGTGTGAGCCCAATGATTCAAGAGGCGGTCTCGGTCTTGCCGGGTGTAGGTCCAAAGCGAGCCCAAACCTTAGCCGAGCTAGGGATTTTTACGATCGAGGATTTGTTAAGCTATTATCCTTTTCGTTATGAAGATATCCAAGAAAAAAATTTATTAGAGATCAACGATCAAGAAAAGGTGACGCTGAAGGGTGTGATCGTTTCGGCACCCGTCGTTAGTCGCTTTGGCTACAAAAAAAGTCGGCTGCAGTTTCGCATGATGCAGGATCACGCGGTCTTCATGGTCTCCTTTTTTAATCAGCCTTATTTAAAAGATAAAGTAGAAGTCGGAGAAGAATTAGCCGTCTATGGTAAATGGGATGCGAAGCGGAAGTCAATGACAGGTATGAAAATCTTAGGCGGTAAGCAGACGGAAGAATATGCGCCAATCTATCACGTCACTAAAGCGATCCGCCAAAGTACGCTGGTGGATTTGATCAAGGTCGCCTTTGAAAAATTTGGCGAGCAAGTCACAGAAAATCTGCCAGCTTACTTGATTGAAAAATATCGCTTGATGCCCCGCAAACAAGCGATGCGGGCGATGCACTTTCCTAAGATCCCAGCAGAAAGCCAGCAGGCTAAGCGGCGGGTTGTTTTTGAAGAATTTTTCTTGTTTCAAATGCGGATGCAAGGTTTGAAGCAAAGCGAACGCAGTGAGAAAAATGGGATAGCGATTCGTTACGACGTGGAGCGTTTGAAACAATTCACCCAGAAGCTGCCCTTTGAATTAACGGATGCCCAAAAGCGGGTGACGAATGAAATTTGTTATGATCTCCGAAGCAAAAAACACATGCAGCGTTTACTGCAAGGGGACGTTGGGAGCGGGAAGACCGTCGTTGCGGCGATTGCGTTATATGCAACAATGACCGCAGGCTTTCAAGGTGCACTAATGGTGCCCACCGAAATTTTGGCTCAGCAGCATTTGGAGAGTTTGAATCAATTATTTGATTCGTTAGAAATGACGACGGCGCTATTAACTGGCTCGACGAAAACCAAAGAACGACGAGCAATCTTAGCGGGTTTGCAAAACGGTGAGATCGACGTGGTAATTGGGACGCATGCTCTGATCCAAGATGATGTGCAATTTGCCAAGCTGGGCTTAGTAATCACCGATGAACAGCATCGCTTCGGTGTCAACCAGCGGCGGGTTTTACGAGAAAAAGGCTTGCATCCGGATGTCCTCTTCATGACAGCGACGCCGATCCCCCGGACACTGGCGATTACAGCTTATGGCGAGATGGATGTTTCGATTATTGATCAAATGCCGGCTGGACGGATTCCGGTTAAAACTAGCTGGATCAAGCCGAAGCAATTGGAACATACATTGGATTGGGCAAAACAGGAATTGCAGCTGGGTCATCAGCTTTACGTCATCTGTCCTTTGATTGAAGAATCTGAAGCTTTAGACGTCAAAAATGCGACAGAGATTTATGAACACTTGAGCGAATATTATGCACCAGATTATCAGGTCAGCCTCTTGCACGGGAAAATGAAAAATGCCGAGAAAGAGACGATCATGGAGGAATTTAAAGACAATCAAAGTCAAATCCTCGTTTCTACGACGGTGATTGAAGTTGGGGTCAATGTGCCCAACGCGACGGTGATGTTTATTATGGATGCTGATCGTTTTGGTTTAGCTCAGCTTCACCAATTGCGGGGCCGGGTTGGCCGGGGGTCTGACGCGTCGTATTGTATCCTAGTCGCCAGTCCGAAAAATGACATGGGGAAAGAACGCATGAAAATCATGACTGAGACGAACAATGGTTTTGTCTTAAGTGAAAAAGACTTAGAATTACGTGGACCAGGGGAAGTGTTCGGCTTCCGCCAATCTGGTTTGCCGCAATTTCTAATTGCTGACTTGGTCAACGATGCCACGGTGTTAGAAGTCGCTCGCGATGAGGCCAATCAAATTTGGCAAATCGAAAATTGGCGGCAGCAGCCAGCCTTTGCTCCCTTAGCTCAGGTACTGAAGCCAACTGAAACTGGTGAAACATACTTTGATTAGTGTGCTATACTGTAAAAAATATTATAGGTTAACAATGATATGAAGAAGGAGAACAATTTCATGAAAATTGCTGTAGATGCAATGGGCGGCGACTTTGCGCCAAAAGCCATTGTCGAAGGCGTGATGCTTGCCCAAAAAAAACACCCAGAGATCGAGTTCCAATTGTATGGAAAAGAAGACGCGATTCGCGAATATCTGACAAACGAAAAAAATATCACAATCATTCATACGGATGAAAAAATCAATAGTGATGATGAACCGGTTAAGGCGATCCGCCGTAAAAAAACCGCTTCGATGGTTTTAGCGGCACAAGCAGTTAAAGAAGGAAAAGCCGATGCGATCTTTTCTGCCGGGAATACCGGTGCGTTGTTAGCGGCGGGCCTATTTGTGGTAGGGCGGATCAAAGGGATTGAACGTCCCGGCTTGATGTCTACTTTACCCGTGTTAAACGGCGACCAAGGCTTCGATATGCTAGATCTAGGTGCCAATGCGGAAAATAAAGCAGAGCATCTTCATCAATACGCGATCTTAGGTTCTTTTTATGCGAAACACGTTCGTGGAATCGCAAAACCACGAGTTGGTCTGTTGAACAATGGAACAGAAGAAACGAAGGGCAGCGAATTGACAAAAGAAGCCTTTAAGCTGTTGCAAGCCGAAGAAAGTATCAATTTTGTCGGCAACGTTGAAGCGCGTGAACTATTAAATGGGGTAGCCGATGTCGTGGTGACGGACGGTTTTACCGGCAATGCGGTGTTAAAAACGATTGAAGGAACCGCGATGGGCTTAATGAGCCTGTTAAAAGGCAGTATCAATGATGCGGGTGTCAAAGGAAAAATGGGCGCCTTGATGTTGAAAGATACCTTATACGGCTTAAAAGATAAATTGGACTACTCTGCTCATGGCGGCGCAGTGCTCTTTGGTTTGAAAGCACCGGTGATTAAAACCCATGGTTCAACAGGTCCTGAAGCGGTCGCCAATACGATTGATCAGATACATACGATGCTAGAAACCGATGTCGTAGGGCAATTGGTCCAATTTTTTGAGACACAAAAAGGCGAGTAGCCCCAAGTTTATTTTCCCGAAAAAGGTAGACAAAGTGGGTAAACATCAGTAAAATGAACTGTGACCTTCTAGTAAAACATAAACGCATAATAGTTGATCAAGTGGAGGTGAATGTTGTTGACTCGTGAAGAAGTATTTAGCAAAGTTGCTGAAATAATTTCAAATCATTTTGAAATCGACAAAGATAAAGTGACTCTTGGATTGAGTATCAAAGACGACTTAAATGCAGATTCAATTAGTATCATGGAATTTGTCTTAGAATTAGAAGATGAATTTGGAACTGAGATTTCAGATGAAGACGCTGAAAAAATTGAAACAGTTGGAGCTGCGGTTGATTACATTATGGAAACTAATCAAGCTTAAGCCAGACGGACGTGAAATCATTTTGATTTCACGTTTTTTTGACTATAAAGGAAGTATAAATTTTTAATTGAATAAATCGCTTTACAGTAGATCTAGCCATGTCGGGCTTCACGAGTTCTGCTGTTTGTTTTTAAGGGAATCGTAGGCCTTCGAAGATAGAATTATTTTCCGATTTATGGGAAAATGAACGCCTTTAGGATGAGCTAGCTCTCCTTTAAAGGCAATGCTTGCTATAGAAAATAGAAATTTTGGGAGGGACAAATGATGGTCTCTCTTTTTTGTTTTTCCGAAACTTTCTGAAACAAAAGGATTGACAATGTGTCGAAAAGACCTATAATGAAAAAGCTATAGGTCGAAAAGACTGATGGGGGGAGTAATCGAAATGTATGATCTTTTGATTTTAGGCTCGTTATTGACGGGTGATAAGACGGGGTACAAGCTGCAGAAAATTATGAGTCTTGCGTTATCGCCAATGCGAAAAATTTCTAATGGCATTTTGTATCCAGTCTTGGATAAATTAGAGGAACAAGGCTTGGTGACTTCTCAACTGCATGAGGATGGGCGAAAATCAAAACTGCTGCATTTGACAGACAAGGGTCGTGAACACTTTTTTGCCTTGATGCGAGAGCCAGTACCTCAAGATGCTAAGCGAGAAGATATCTTGCATTTCAAATTACGTTCCATTGATAGTGTTCCAGTGGCGGATCAAATCACGATCTTGATGCAGTACCGAGAATTCATGCAAAAGGATTTGGCAATTTACCAAGCAGCCCAAAAAGATATGTTGGATCATGCGGAACGTTTGCCTGACTATGCTCAGCGATTTCAAACGTTAGTGGCGGTTTATGATTTGGATATCAAAGTGGCGGAAACGAAAATTGCTTGGGTAGATCAACGCCTTGGGGAGATAAAGAGAAAGTAGGAAAAATCAGTGAGAGAGAATAATTATCGCAAATGGCTTTCGTTAGTAGCCATGTCTTTAGGAGTGTTTATGGGGCTGTTGGATGTCACCGTTGTAAATGTGGCACTACCAACGATGCAAAAAGCTTTCAATGAAAGTTTTAATTCATTACAGTGGGTCTTGAATGCCTATACCTTAGTCTTTGCTGTCACCTTATTAATCGTTTCAAAAATGGGGGATATGTACGGTCGTAAGAAAATATTTATCGCGAGCTTGATTTTATTCGTGATTGCTTCAGTCGTTAACGGAATGGCTAGTTCGTTATTGATTTTAGATATTGGCCGCGGAGTACAGGCGGTCGGCGGAGCCGGCATGATGTCGTTGTCAATGGCATTAGTCGCTTCGAATTTTGACGGCAAGCAACGAGACGTCGCTTTGGGGATACTCGGTTCGGTGATTGGTTTATCATCAGCTTCTGGTCCGTTAGTCGGCGGGTTGTTAGTCGATGCCTTTGGTTGGTCTTCGATTTTTTATGTGAATTTACCAGTCGGGATCATTGCGGTGATTATGACGGCGGTCTTTGTCAAAGAAACCCCGAGCTATGGACGAGATCAAAAGATTGATTTTCTAGGTATGCTTTTTTCGGCCGCGACATTATTCAGTGCTATTTATGGTCTGATCCAAAAAGAAACCAATACAAGCTGGGCTTGGACGGATATGCGAGTGGCTGGCTGGTTGATTTTGGCGGTCGTTCTATTAATTGCCTTCATTATTATTGAAAGCAAAGTAGAAGCACCGATGATGAATTTGAAGATGTTTAAGCACATCAATTTTGTCGGTTCAGTGATCGTAGCTTTCGCTTTAGGCTCAGGGATTTACGCCTTCAGCACGTATTTGACGGTTTTAATGCAAAACTATATCGGCTGGTCTGCTTTTGATACCGGCGTACATCAATTAGCGATGTCTGTCTGGTCATTGGTTTTAGGTCCAGTGGTAGGTATCTTAGGCAATCGTTTCTCTAAGAAATGGATGATTGTCGTAGGTATGATCTTAGGCGGCATCGGTTTTATTTTATTGATTAATAATTTATCCGTCGATATGGGCTTCAAACAATTATGGCTGACCTTAGTCTTTGTCGGGATCGCTAATGGGATCGTGAATCCGGTCTTGAATTCCGCTGGGATGGAGGGCGTTGCTCCTCATGAAATGGGTATGGCTTCGGGCTTATTGAACGTCTTTCGTCAATTCGGCACGTCCTTCGGGGTGGTTATTTTGGGAATGGTGGAAGCCAATCGTTATAATTCCTATTTTGAGGATCATCTTTCTGCTGTCAAAATGCCGGCACAAGCAGCGGCGGGACTCCACAAGGCGATCATTAACGCCGGACCATTTTCCGGTCATCAAATCGCTTTTAGTGAACGTTTAAGTAAAGTGCCTTTTGCCCATGACTTCCAACAAGTCGTCATCAAAGCTTTCGACCACGGAATGGTAGGCGTCAGTCTAACAGCGGCAGTGATCGTGTTGATTGGTGCGGCAGGTGCAATCTTCTTTATGCGTGACGCTAAAACGACAATTTAAGGATAAAAAAAGTAGCGCCCGGTCTGGGTGCTACTTTTTTATTACAGTAATTGTAAGAATCGCTTATTCCAAATTTTTTCGTAAAAGGCGATGGTGTCCGCCGCGGAAAGAAAAGAATGATCATAAGTAGTCGAAAAATTTTTCTTCATCGTTAATGAATAGCCTAAGCCGTGAGCGAATTTGATGGTGGTGTCGATGCAATATTCGGTTTGAGCCCCGCAGACTTCTAAGGAGTGGCAATCTTTTTCAGTTAGCGTTGTTTGCAATTTCGTATGGTAAAAGGCATTGGCGTGGTTTTTTGAATAATTGGATCGGTGATTGCAATCGCTAGCTCAGTCAAGAGTTCCCAAGCTTTGGTGTGAGGAATCAGTTCTTCGTCACAATGCTGGATAAAGACCACCGTTTTATTGGCCTGACGATAGTCGATGATACGCTGGTTGATGTTTGAGATCAATTCATCTAGGTGATAGATTGGCTGTTCCTTGAAGCATACCCCTTTTTGCAGATCAATGACTAATAGGGCATCAGAAAGTTTAGGCATGCGAACGTCCTCCGATCGTTTTTCTAACTGTAACACTTTTTTGTCAGCGAAGGCAAAGCCAAAGGTTGAAAATTTCTTACTATCATCACTTCTGATTTAAAATTCCGGTAAAAAACAGTATAATAAAGCGTGATGGAAATCTCAAAAAAAGGAATGAGCCCATGGATACACAGTTGATCAATGAATTGAAAGAAAATTATAGCATCGTCTTTCACGATGTGAACTTATTAGAGCAGGCGTTTACCCACTCTTCATACGTGAATGAACACCGTAACATGAACATTTCAGATAATGAACGGTTAGAATTTTTAGGGGACGCTGTCTTAGAAATTCAAGTATCGGACTATTTGTATCACCATTATCCCAACTTGCCAGAAGGTCGGTTGACTCGCTTGCGTTCGGCGATCGTGCGGGAAGAAAGCTTATCAAAATTTGCGAAGGAATGTCATTTTGATCAGTACATCCTATTAGGCAAGGGTGAGGAAAATTCTGGCGGCCGAAGTCGTGCAGCGCTTTTATGTGATTTATTCGAATCTTTCTTAGGCGCTTTGTATTTAGATCAAGGCTATGAGGTAGCGTTGAACTTTATTAAAACGGTCGTCTTTCCGAAAATCGAAGCAGGTGTCTTTACGCGCGAGATGGATCATAAGACCCGCCTGCAAGAAGTCTTGCAAAAAAGTGGCGACGTGACCATCGAATATCGGTTAGCTGATGAAGAAGGCCCCGCTCACGAACGGATTTTTTCAATCGATGTCTATGCAGACGATCGCTTGATTGGCTCAGGGCAAGGGAAATCAAAAAAATTGGCGGAGCAAGATGCGGCTGAAAAAGCTTTGATTAAGCTGGCTAAAAAGTAGTGGGAATTTCCTAAGGGAATTTTAGGAGGAACATTTTGTATTTAAAACGAATTGAGATTGCGGGCTTCAAATCCTTTGCGGATCGTACGAAGATCGAATTTGAGCAAGGTGTGACTGCGGTGATCGGTCCAAACGGCAGCGGAAAAAGCAATATCACCGAAGCAATCCGCTGGGTCCTAGGAGAGCAGTCTGCCAAAAGTTTGCGAGGCGGCAAGATGCCGGATATTATTTTTGCCGGTTCAGAGTCTCGCAAGCAGCTGAATATCGCGGAAGTGACGGTGGTCTTAGACAATACAGACCATTATTTGCCGCTGGAATTTAGCGAAGTCAGTGTGACTCGTCGCTATCGCCGAACGGGCGAGAGCGATTTTTTCATTAATAAAAAAGCTTGCCGTTTAAAAGATATCCAGGATTTATTTATGGATTCAGGTTTAGGGAAGGAATCCTTTTCGATTATTTCCCAAGGAAAGGTCGAAGCGATCTTTGCTAGTAAGCCGGAAGACCGCCGGGGGATTTTTGAAGAAGCGGCTGGTGTACTGAAATATAAGCAGCGAAAACGTAAAGCGGAACAAAAGCTGTTTGAGACGGAGGACAATTTAAGCCGCGTCCAAGATATTATTTACGAATTAGAAGATCAGCTGACTCCTTTGGCTGCTCAAAGCGAAGCGGCGAAGGAGTTTTTGGCGCTAAAAAAAGAATTGACGATAACCGATGTCAGTTTAACGGTCACTAAGATCAAACAAACTCGGGCGTCTTGGGAAGCAGCTAAAGTCGATTATGAAGATTTATCGCAGACCGTAGCGGATAAAGGTCATTTTATTCAAGCAACGGAAGGACAATTAGGCGAACTGCGGGAAAAACGCGGCATCCTTGATGAACAAATTGAAAATGGACAACAGCAGTTGCTGCATTTATCAGAAGCTTTAAAACAAGCGGAGGGCCAAAAGGAATTACTTAGTGAACGTTCTAAGAATACCCAAAAAACCAGTGCCGAATACCAAGGGACGTTGACGGAGCAACGACACAAAAAAGTCAGCTGCGAACAAGAGCTACAAGCCGTCAAAGCACAGTTGGCCAGCAAGCAAGCTGAAAAACTCGAGTTGGATGAAAAAATCCAACGATTAACTGAAGAAAGTGTCAAATACCAAAAATCGCCGAAAGAATTGTTGGAGGATTTGCGGGGAAATTACGTTGAATTGATGCAGGAATCGGCCAATGTCAGCAATGAGCTGAAGTATTTGGAACGACAATATAATCAAGAAACAGCCAAGAATCAGCAAAGTGTCACTCGTTTTGAAGCATTGCGGGAACAACTGCAAACATTGACAGCAGAACAAGCTGACGCGCAGCAAGCTGTTATCGAGCTGGAATCTCGCTTACAAACAGAGCAAGGGGCCTATCGTCAATTAGTCGAAGAAAAAAATGCGACGCAACAGCAACTGCAAAAAGAACAGCAGCTGATGTACGATTTAATGAGTCAAGTCCAACAAGCACGGGCACGACAAAAAAGCCTGCAAGAGATCCAAGAAAATTACAGCGGCTTTTATCAAGGTGTCCGCAGCGTGTTACAACATAAAGAACAACTAAGCGGAATCGTCGGTGCCGTTACTGAATTGATCCAAGTACCCGAGGAATACACCTTAGCGATCGAGACAGCCTTAGGGGCAGCGGCGCAGCATATCATTGTCGAAAATGAAAAGGATGCTCGTCAAGGAATTACCTTCTTAAAGCAGCAACGTAGTGGTCGAGGGACCTTTTTACCGTTAACGACGATTAAACCGCGGAGTTTGGCCCTTCATCATTTGCACGCGATCCAAGAGACGGAGGGCTTTTTAGGGGTAGCTAGTGAACTGGTTGCTTTTCCGGAAAGCGTTGCTCCCGTGATGCAGAATTTACTAGGCGGGATCGTGATCGCTCGTGATTTGAACAGCGCCAACCAATTGGCTCGCCAAGTCCGTTATCAAGTGCGGGTCGTGTCTCTAGACGGGGATGTGATGAACGCCGGTGGTTCCATGACCGGCGGTGCTACGAAGCAAGGCAATCGCGGAAATTTATTTAATCAAAGTCATGAATTGGCGGAGTGGACCAAGCGCTCCGCGGAGATTGATCAGGCACTGCAGGCCAAAGAACAATTTGTTCGTCAGCTGCAGACCAAAGTGACCAAACAAAATGAAGAGCTAGAAACAATTCGGACACAAGGGGAGCAGACCCGCTTAGCGTATCAAGAAGCGCAAAGCGGTGAAAAACGAGTAGAGTCGGAACTAGCGCGACTGGAGAAGGAACAAGCGCTGTTTTCTTATGAAGCCAAAGAACTGGAAAGCTTTTTGACGGATTATCAAAAACAAAAAGCTGACTTAGAAATGCAGCAAACGGCATTGCAACAGCAGCAGGCAGACGTCAACCTGGAAATTCAACAGTTAAATCAAGAAAGTGATCAGCTGGAAGAAAAACGCCAGCAAATCGTCCTTGAGCTGAGTCGCTTACAAGCGGACTATGCCGTGTTGGAAGAACGTTTGATGTATTTAGAGCGTCAAACTTTGAATCTTGAAAGTCAGCTGCAGGAGCTGGATAGTCAGATCCATAGTTTGGAGAATCAATTATTGGCCCTATCTAGCGATTCTTCGGATCATGAAGAGACGGAAGAAAGCTTGAATCAACGTTTAGTTGAACTAAGCGCTGCTCGTCAGCAGTTACAAGAAGAATTAGTTGACTGGAAGCAAGCGCGTCAAATCTTACAACAAAAAGTGGACCAAGCCGACGGTGCGTTAACTGCAGCCAATCGGGAACAGAAAAATTTGTTGGCACTTCAATCACAAGCCGACGTCCAGAAAAACCGCTATGAGTTGAAACTGGACAATGCGCTGGCTTACTTGCAAGAGGAATACAGCTTGACCTTTGAAGGAGCTGAAGCCCAAGCCGATGAGGAAATTGATCAACAAGCTGCTCAGCAAGAAGTGGCTCGCTTAAAACAAGCGATTGAAAAATTAGGGCCGGTGAACTTGAATGCCATCGAGCAATACAAGCAAGTCGAAGAACGCTACGATTTTCTAACGACGCAGCGAGATGATTTGCTATCAGCGAAGGAACAATTATTTGAAACGATGGATGAAATGGATGACGAGGTCAAAAGTCGTTTTTATGAGACGTTCCAAGCGATTCGTGAGAAATTCAAAGTTGTCTTCCCGAATATGTTTGGCGGCGGCCGTGCGGAGTTAGTTTTGACGAATCCTGAAGATTTGTTAAATACCGGGATTGAGATCGAAGCCCAACCGCCGGGTAAAAAGCTGCAAAGCTTGTCATTACTTTCTGGAGGTGAACGAGCCTTAACGGCGATTGCGTTACTATTTTCAATCATCCAAGTCCGTCCCGTTCCTTTCTGTGTGTTGGATGAAGTGGAGGCAGCGTTGGATGAAGCCAATGTGGCCCGCTTTGGTCGCTATTTAAGTGCCTTTCAAGATGACACACAATTTATCGTGGTGACCCATCGAAAAGGCACGATGGAAGCGGCGGATGTATTGTACGGCGTCACGATGCAAGAATCGGGCGTTTCGAAAATTATTTCGGTACGGCTGGAAGAAGTCAAAGACGATGGAAAATTTCCAGTTAAGGAAGGAGAACTTCGATCATGATAAAATTAATTGCCATTGATTTAGATGGCACCCTATTGACGGATGCAAAAACAATATCCGATACGAATAAAGCTGTCCTGGCTCAAGCGAAGGCACAAGGAGTCAAGATCGTGATCTGTACGGGCCGTCCGCTAATCGCTATCAAAGATTATTTAGCAGAATTGAATCTGCTGGATGCGGATGACTATTCCATCACCTTCAATGGTGGCTTGATTCAAACCAATACGGGTGAAATTTTAGGCAAGACCGCGATGGATTTGGCTGATGTCAAACACATCTATCAATTATTTGTGGAACTGAATTTACCGACAGATGTGTTGTCGGATGCCTTGAGCTTCCAACTAGCTTCCTCAACTGATCATCCCTCGCTTTATCCAACGATGAATAAAGCACTGACCTATGTTACAAAAACAGTCGAAGTCTTAGAGGAAAATGCATTATATAATAAAGTTGTTGCGGCGACAGAGGTGGACTATTTAGATCAGCAGATCGCTTTGATTCCGGCAGAGGAATACGAACGGTTTGAAATCTTTAAAACGCGCCCTAATTTATTAGAATTTATGCCTAAGGGTGTGACGAAAGCATTTGGTCTTTCTGTTTTAGGTGAACGTTTAGGAATCGCGGCCAATGAAATGATGGCCTTAGGCGACGAAGCCAATGATCTTTCAATGATCACCTATGCAGGTGTTGGTGTGGCGATGGAAAATGCGACCGACGGAGTCAAATCAGCCGCTAACTTTGTGACTGGTACGAACCAAGCCGATGGTGTTGCACAAGCAATCCAAAAATTTGTATTTGATGAAGGAGGGTTTTAGATGGGATTATTCGACCGTATAAAGAAAGCTTTTACCGGAGAAACGACAGAAGAACCTGAAAAGAAAACGGATGAGCTAGACGATCAAGCCAGCCCTACTTCTGATGAGGTGCCAGACTCTAGTTCGATTGAAACAACTGAAGAAAAGCCGGCTGTCAAAGAGGAAATTTCAGAAGAAAGTGCGGAAGCCATCGAAGAAGCACTGGAAGAAGCCAGCGAAACGATTGATGTACCGGCACAAGAAATGCCAGCACCGGAAGTAACGGAGCCAGAGGAATCAGAATCATTGGAATCACCCGTTACTGAGGAAGCGACGAAGGAAGTCGCCGAAGTACCGACGGAAAGGCCTGAAGCAGAACCAGAGCAGACTGAAGTGGAAGTACCAGCAGAAACGATCATTCCTGCTGAAACAGTCGAACCCACCGAATCAGTCGAGTCAGTTGAAGCAGAGTCGATTGAAGCGGAATTGACTGAAGCAGAACCAGTTCAAGCAGAACCTATTCAAGAGGAAACCGTCCAAGCGAAATATGACAAAGGTTTGGAAAAAACCCGTAAGTCTTTTGGCGAGCGAATGAATGAATTGTTTGCCCGTTTCCGTCGAGTAGACGAAGACTTTTTTGAAGAGCTGGAAGAGACCTTGATTGGCGCCGATGTCGGTTTTGATACAGCGATCCAATTGACAGATTCTCTACGACAAGAAGTGAAATTGAAGAATGCGAAAAAACCCGCGCAGATTCAAAATGTCATTATTGAAAAATTAGTGGGCATTTATGAAGCTGAAGGTGTCAATGAAAACAATCAAATTAATCTGCAATCTGATGGTTTAAGTGTGATTTTATTTGTCGGCGTCAATGGTACTGGTAAAACTACTAGTATCGGAAAATTGGCGAATCAATATAAAAACGAAGGCAAGAAAGTCTTATTGGCAGCAGCCGATACTTTCCGAGCAGGGGCAATCGACCAGTTAGTCGTTTGGGGCCAACGTTCAGGAGTGGAAGTCGTTCGTGGCAATGCTGGCGGTGATCCCGCGGCAGTTGTGTTTGATGCAGTGGATAAAGCGAAAAATGAAAACTACGATATCTTATTGATTGATACTGCAGGTCGTTTGCAAAACAAAGTCAATTTGATGAACGAGTTGGAAAAAATCAAACGGGTCATTCAGCGGGAATTTCCTACGGCTCCTCATGAAGTCTTATTGGTAGTGGATGCCACTACCGGTCAAAACGCCTTGGTCCAAGCTCGTCAGTTTAAAGAAACAACAGACGTAACCGGCTTAGTGCTGACTAAGTTGGACGGCACAGCCAAAGGTGGGATCGTCTTAGCAATCCGCAATGAATTGCACTTGCCAGTGAAATTAGTCGGTCTAGGCGAAGGAATCAATGATCTAGAAGCCTTTAATCCCAATGATTTCGCAGAAGGTCTATTCAAAGGCTTATTGAAAGCAGAATAAAAAAACTGTTGAGCATTCTACCGCCTCCAAAGGTTCGAATCTTTGGAAAAGGCGCTACGAAGGCTCAACAGTTTTTATTTATTTTTTCTTGAAGCCGGGAGGGACATGTAAACTGACAGCAGTGTGGCGATCGTTGACGTTTATTTTACGATGGACGTCCTCACAGTGAAATTGTTGGTGACGGTGAGGCTGCAGCATGATAAATTCTTTTGGTGAGCTTTCCGTTGCGGGAACAGCTTCCACAACTTTTTCAATTTTTTTCATTCTTATGACCTCCTCTTCCATTAAATAATAAGAAAGCGCCTATTTTCTAGATAATTTAATTAATCTTTTTATTATCTTTATTTAATCATATTTTCATAAATAAAGCGAATTTTTTTTCTAAGCATTTCCGTTCTGTTTCCGTATTTTTTTCTATATAATGTAGCGTGGGAGGGCTTTAGACAAATGAATATAAAAAAAATGATGGCACAAGAGAAGGTACAACCTTTCTTGCTGCAAGCACGTTATGGGATTGAAAAAGAAAGTCAGCGAGTTACTTTGGCTGGCGATTTAGTACATACCGACCACCCGCAAAATGTTGGGGATCGCAGTTTTCATCCTTATATCCAAACAGATTTTGCGGAGACTCAGTTAGAATTGATCACTCCAGTGACGGAATCCGTTGATGAAGTGTTGGCTTATTTAGAAGCTGTTCATGATGTGGCCCAGCGCAGTATGAATGAGGATGAAATGATGTGGCCATTCTCGATGCCGCCAGCTTTACCCGAAAAAGAAGAAGATATTCAAATCGCTAAGCTCGAACGTCATGCGGATGTATTGTATCGTCGTTACTTAGCTCGTGAATACGGCAAGCGGAAGCAAATGGTCAGCGGGATTCATTTCAATTTTGAGTACGGCTTGGATTTAGTCCATCAATTATTTTTGGCTCAAGCAGAAGAAACATCGTTAGAAACATTCAAAACTCGTTTATATATGAAGATCGCACGGAATTTTTTACGTTATCGTTGGCTGCTGACGTATTTATTTGGGGCTAGCCCATTAAGTGAGGAGCGTTACTTTGATGAGGAAGATCGTCCTAAAGAACCGGTCCGCAGTATTCGTACAAGTCACTACGGCTATGTCAATAAGCCGGATGTGCAGGTTTCTTATGAATCCTTGACGCGCTATAGTGAGGATCTAGCAGAAAATGTCGCCCAAGGACGTTTGTCGGAGGAAAAAGAATTTTACGCGCCGATTCGAATGCGTGGCGGGAAAAAAGTCGCCGATCTATTCCATACCGGTATTCGTTATGTCGAACTGCGAAACATCGACTTGAATCCTTTTGATCGTGTGGGAATCGATGCCGACGAGATCGAATTCATTCATTTATTCATGCTGTACTTACTTTGGACAGAAGAAAAATTATCTGCCGATGAGTGGGTAGCAGAAGGCAATCGAATTAGCGATGCTGTTTCCTTAGAACATCCAGCAGAACCGACTGCTTATCTGGCAGAAGGCCAAAAGATTTTTGCTGAAATGCTAGAAATGATCGATGAGTTGGATCTAGCCGGAAAAGAGTTAGTGAAATCGTATCAGGCTTGGTTAGAACATCCGGAAGAAACGTTGGCTGCTAAGATTTTAGCGTTGGATGAAGCAGAGGGACAAGCAGTAGTGGCGACGAAATTGGGTCGTAAATTTTATGATCAAGCTCACGCTCATCCGTATCAACTAGCCGGTTTCCAAGAAATGGAACTGTCTACTCAAAACTTATTGTTCGACGCGATTCAAAAAGGGATCGAGACGGAGGTATTGGATCGTCAAGATCAATTCGTCAAGTTGCAACATGGTGCCCACCAAGAATTAGTCAAAAACGGCAACATGACCAGTAAAGATACCTACATCGCGCCATTGTTAATGGCGAATAAAACAGTTACTAAGACGGTCCTTGCCCGAGCTGGCTTCCGTGTACCTGAAGGGGAGACCTTTGGCTCAATCGAGACGGCCAAAAAGGCCTATCCACGCTTTGCTCAGAAGGCTTTCGTGATCAAACCAAAATCAACTAATTTCGGCTTAGGGATCACGATTTTTAAAGGCACAACCTCAATCAATGATTTTAATGCGGGTTTGACACTGGCTTTTGGCGAGGACAGCGAAGTGATCATTGAAGAATTTATGCCGGGAACGGAATATCGCTTCTTTGTGATTGATCAAAAGGTCCAAGCCGTTTTACTGCGGATTCCCGCTAATGTCATTGGGGATGGCCAACGGACGATCGAATCCTTAGTTGCTGAAAAAAATGCCGATCCGTTGCGAGGAAATAATCATCGCTCGCCATTGGAAAAAATCCAATTAGGTGAGATCGAGAAATTGATGCTGAAAGGCCAAGGCTTGCAAATCGATAGTGTCCCTGAAAAAGGCCAGCAAGTTTTCTTGCGAGAAAATTCCAATGTATCGACAGGAGGCGACTCGATCGACGTGACTGACGAGACCCACGAAAGCTATAAGCAATTAGCGATCGACGCGGTAGCCGCTCTAGGGGCCGCAATCAGTGGGATCGATTTGATTATTCCAGACATCCATAAACCTTATGAAACGAAAGCAGATTATGGCATTATTGAAGCCAACTTTAATCCGATGATGCATATGCATATTTACCCTTATGCCGGCAAGAGTCGACGGCTAACCTTGGATGTACTGCGCTTTTTATATCCGGAGATGACCATCTAAGCATGAAAAAGGACCTATGACGAATTGCGTCACAGGTCCTTTTTTTATAAAACGATTTGTCACCACCGTACTTTACTTAGCGTAATACCGTTGAATAAATAGTTCCATCTCTGTTAAGGAAGGGCTGAATAAAACTAATTGCCGGTCAGCTTCAGAAAGAAATTTTTGAGTGACCATCTGATCGAAAAAAGCTCGCAATAGCTGATAATAATCGTGCGCATCATAGAAGATACAGGGGCGATTATTTTGGCCAACACGGGCCCAGGAGTAGGCTTCAATGATTTCTTCTAATGTGCCTATCCCACCTGGCAAAGCGATACACACATCAGCGTTTTCCATGATTGCTTTTTTTCGTTCATCTAAATCATTTACCGAGATCAACCTAGTCAAGTCGGTGTGGACACGTTCTGGTTGGGCTAAAAACTCCGGCATGACACCGGTAACTTTTCCACCGGAGGCTAATACTTGATCCGCCACGACACCCATCAACCCAAGTTTTCCACCGCCATAAATTAATTCATGGTCTTGTTCAACGATCCATCGACCTAGTTTCTCGGCGGCTTCTTGATAGGCGGGATCGAGTCCTAAGTGTGCACCGCAATAAACCGCGATTCGCATAGGCTTGCCTCCTGATTCGTTTATTTTTATGAAGCCACGGGTTAAAAATCTCTCACTTGTTCGATCGTCTGTTTGGTTTCTTCGACTACGAGACCCGTTTTGTCTTCCCACCAAGCTTTCATTTCTGCTTCGTACGTTTCTGGGAAGGCATTTACTTTTTCTAAAAGCGGTTCGTCTTGCCAGCGGGCGTAAGGAAAATTCATCGCTAAATTGAATTTTAATTCAGTTAATAAACTATAATATTGGAACATCATATAGTACATTTCTTCGTCGTCATTGCTGGCCAAAACTAAAGGTGCTCGATCCAGCATGAAGCCTAAACTGCGCATCATAAAAAGAAAGGCTGGCAGCTGTTCCGTTTCGATATCCTCGACTTCCTTTAAAATATCAATGTGTAAATCAAGCGCTTGCAATAAATCGGTTTGAAGATTTTGATAAGTGACCATGTGCATGACCTCCCGCTCTTTTTCTTTCATTATATCACGTGTAGCTTTTGATTCGCATTATTACAACGAGTTGCGTAAAATAGACAAGAAGGAGACGGTCAGATGGGGAAATTAGCAGTAATCACGGATTTACATGCCGATATCAATCACTTAGGAACTGCGGAATTTGCGCAGCTGTTCGATTTATTGCGGGAGCAAGCGGTGACCCGTCTACATTTTGCGGGAGATAGCGCCAATAAAATCCAACAGACGCTAGCAGTCAATCACTATTTTAGAGAGCAAGGTCTACCAACCACCTTTAATCTTGGTAACCATGAAATGGGGAATATCAAAGGGGAAGCCATGATCGAGCATTTTCCGGATAGCCATTTTTTGAATCTCCGGTATCTGCCTTTAAACGAGCAGACCGTTTTACTAGGCTTTAATGGCTGGTATGATTACGGTTTTTCTGAATTGAAGGACCCGCAAAAAATTCGTTCCATGAAAAATATCTATTGGTTTGATCGGATTATTGAACGGTTTGCCGATGATCAAACGGTGGATCAGTTTGTGTTAGGAGAATTAAAAATGATCTTAGACGACTTGGCGCGGAAAAAATATCAAGTCATCTTAGTGACCCATTTTGTTCCTAAAGCGGAGTTTATTGTCCAACTAAGTGGAAAATATCAAATATGGAATAAGCTGAATGCCTTTCTCGGTTCACAGGCATTAGGCGAATTATTAGATCAATATAGTAATGTAAAACAGGTCGTCTTTGGTCATACTCATCGCCGTTTTGGTGATCTAGAAATCAATGGAACACGCTATAGCTGCCGACCGTTAGGCTATTATTATGAATGGCAGATCACCCGGAATTTTGTGTTAGATAATCAATTAGCGGAAGTCTTCATACCCATGAAGATGCGCAACTTATTAAATAAGCATCAGGCGGAATTCGCGCAATACAAAGCAGAACATTTGATAGAGGAATTTCAACAAGCCATCACGTTGATCCCTTATTAGCGGAAGGAATTTTTATGGAAGCAATTAAGCAGTTTTTTCGTCAATTTACTCGCACCACCCCTTTTGTTTTAGCCAACATTATGATTGTGGTGCCTTATTTATTATTTATCCATTTGCTGGATTTTAGCAGCAGTATCTCGGCCTTACCCTTTGTTTTATTTTATACTTTTCGCATGACCGGAATTTTTTTGATTCGCGGACTCCATCGTGCGATTGATCAATACACGTTGCTGATGGTGGCGCTGCTGTTAGGCGGTGTCGGCTCTTTCTTGACTTTAGCCGGGGCAGTCCACACAAATTTCTATTTGTTAGGTAGTACCTTTTTAGGGCTCAGTGCTTCTTGGCTGACTCCAGCCAATACAAGTGTCACTTATTTAGAAAGAGAAAAAGGCTATCAAACGATGACGACATCGCTGTATTTGATTGCGCTGATTGTTTTATTGCCGCTTTTTTTAGCGTTGACTTTAGCAGTACCAGTGCAAACGATTCTTGTGCCGATCATTTTAGGCTTTTATTATATTTGTGCGTATCACACGGTCAAGCATTATCCTCACTATGAATTGGATTTTAAAGAGCTGACGAAGAATGTTTTTTCAGTACCGGAGTTGATGTGGTTTTTATTATTTTTTGTGGCGCTCTTTTTATTACGCAGCGGCCGTGCATTCGTGGATGAAACATTATTAAGTACCGGGATTTTCTTGTTCGCGGGGATTTTTATTTTGGCATTGCTGGTGATCCATCGTCAGAAGGATCATTGGAAAGTGCCGCTGTGGCAAAATGCACTGACTTTTTTAAACGGTATGTTTGGTAATTTCATCTTTTTATTTGGGACTTTTTATGTGGCCGTCTTTAAAGGGATTTCCGCTCAAGCTACTCTATTATTTTTACCCTATTTATTAGGTGTCATTGCCTCACTTCTATTTGCGGGAAGGTTACGAAAACGATTTAGCAATCCATTAGTTGTTCAATTAGTTGGCTTGGCAGCTGGGCTCGTGCTATTAAGCTTGCCACAGCTATTTCCCATCGCGATTTTTGTTCTAACTTTTTTCCAAAATGGGACTAGTAGCTGGTTAAGCCGGTTGTATTATCAAACGACTGAGATCGAGAAAAAGCAACGGATTACCGCAAAGTTTTCGACGTCAAATAAAGGCAGTATCACCCATCAATTTTTATTGATGATTTTTATGCTGATCGCCTTACAGCTGCAGGAACTGCCGGCAAAGGATTTATTATTGCTGAATACATTACATAATTCAGCCGTTTTTGCTATGATGAATGAAGTAAAATTCACCTCGATCGTCCTATTATTGCTGGGACTTTTAGTGGTGGGAAGGATGGGGAAAAATGCGTTTGGTGATTGATGGCGATGGTTCGCCAGTAAAAGATACGACGATCGAGATCGCGCAGAAATATTCCTTGCCAGTAGTGATTGTTACCAGTATCGATCACTACTCAAAAAAAGAATATCCGGCGTTTGTCGAATTTGTGTATGTCGATCGCGGTGCAGATTCCGCCGACTTTAAAATTGTTTCATTGATTCAGCCGCAAGATTTTTTGATCACGCAGGATTATGGCTTGGCTTCATTAGTTTTACCCAAGGCACAGCATGTGCTGCATCAAACGGGTATGGAATATACGCAGATGAATATCGATAGCTTGTTGACCCAACGATTTATCGGTAGTAAAATGCGGCAAGCAAAGCAGCGAACGAAAGGCCCAAAACCCTATACGAATGAGGATCGTCAGCATTTTATTATCACGCTCGAAGGCTTGATCCAGCAGTCACAACTGTCATCAAAATGATAAGCTTCGTAATACTTGTAAAATTTCTTTTTGGGGATTATGATTTTTGTGCTAAAATATGAGGGATCAGAAAGTAATGGAGGATACTCAGTTGAAAATTATTTTACTTTATGGTGGAAAAAGTCCGGAACACGATGTAGCGATTTTATCGGCTTTTTCAGTTATTTCTGCGGTTTATTTTGATTATTATCAAGTGCAACTTGTTTACATTGATAAAACCGGTCAATGGGTCAAAGGCCCCTTGTTAACGGAAGCACCAGAAACAGATGAAGTGTTGCGCCTGACTTGGGATACGACTGGAAACGTTGTTGAAGGGTTTAGCGGCAAAGTCATTGCTGCAGGAGATATTAAAGAAGATAATGCGATCGTTTTTCCGGTTTTACATGGACCAAACGGCGAAGATGGAACGATTCAAGGCTTTTTAGAAACTTTAGACATGCCTTATATCGGTGCTGGTGTAATGACGAGTGCTTGTGCGATGGACAAGATCATGACGAAATATATCTTGCAAGCCGCTGGCATCCCGCAAGTTCCTTTTGTGCCTGTCCTGAAGAACCAATGGAAAGAAAATCCAAAACAAATTTTTGATAAATGTGAAGGCACGTTGTTGTATCCAATGTTCATCAAACCAGCGAACATGGGATCAAGTGTCGGCATCAGGCGTGCTGAAAACCGTGAAGAATTGCAAAATGCCTTACAAGAAGCCTATCGGTATGATTCCCGTGCCTTAGTTGAACAGGGCATCGACGCTCGTGAGATCGAGGTCGCTGTACTGGGGAATGACGATGTACGGACAACCTTGCCAGGTGAAGTCGTGAAAGAAGTCGCGTTTTATGATTACAACGCGAAATATATCGACAATACGATCCAAATGGCAATTCCAGCTGACGTACCAGAAGACGTGATGCAAAAAGCCCGAGATTACGCAAAATTAGCCTACACTATGTTAGGTGGCACTGGCCTTAGCCGTTGTGATTTCTTCTTGACCAACAAGAATGAACTGTTCTTGAATGAATTAAACACGATGCCAGGCTTTACAGAATTTAGTATGTATCCTTTATTATGGGAAAATATGGGCTTGAAATACGGTGACTTGATTGAAGAGTTGATTCAATTAGGGTTGAAACGCTACGAACAGCAAGCTGCTTTTGAATAATAAATAATTAAGCACCAATGATGTTAGATCAGAACTTGGGACCTGATTCTCTAAGAATTAGTCTCAAGTTCCTTTTAACTATGTCCGGCTTTCCAACAGAGCTTTTGAGAGTAAGCAAAAATAATTGCAAAATAAAGCAGGTTGGCAAAGTCTTTCTTAATAGTTTGAAACAAAAATTGGGGAGGAACACCATGAATTTTACAACGACAATCATCAAGAAAGCCGTTCAAGGTGAAGTATTGACGGAAAATGAGGTGACCGTTACTGGTGTCGAATTCGATTCACGAAAAATTTCCGCTGGCGATTTATTTGTTCCGTTGAAAGGAACAAACGATGGTCACGAATTTGTGTCAAAAGCGATTGAAAATGGCGCAACTGCTACTTTATGGAGCAATGATCTAGCGACAGCACCGGAAGACATCGCAGTGATTTTAGTGAAAGACACACTGCAGGCATTCCAAGCTTTAGCCAGCTATTATTTACTGGAAGAAAATCCAGATGTGATTGCTATCACCGGTTCAAACGGGAAAACCACCACCAAAGACATGACCGAATCCGTTCTTAGCCAAAAGTTTCGGACGTATAAAACGCAAGGCAATTATAATAACGATATTGGCTTGCCCTATACTATTTTACATATGCCGGAAGGGACAGAAAAACTGATCCTTGAGATGGGCATGGACCAGGCAGGTGAAATCAGTGTTTTATCTGAGTTGGCAGAACCAGATGTAGCGGCGATCACGATTATTGGAGAAGCCCACATTGAAAATCTAGGTTCAAGAGAAAAAATTGCGGATGCGAAAATGGAAATTACCACCGGCTTAGCTCCGGATGGACTTTTGGTTATTCCGGCGGATGAACCTTTGCTGACGAAACGTGTACATTCTCTTTCGCAAACCATTGAAACATTTGGCATTCAGTCCGGCGAATTATCAGCGTCGATTTTAAACGAGACGAAAGGCGCGACCGTCTTTTCTGTCGATGACAACGGCTATCAAATTCCGCTGCCCGGCAGCTATAATGTGCAAAACGCCCTGATTGCGATGGCAATCGGCCGTTGGTTTGGACTAGGAACGGATGAAATTTTCCAAGGACTGGCGTATGTCCAAGTGACACAAAATCGGACGCAATGGTTGAAAGCCGGAAACGGTGCGGATATCTTAAGTGATGTGTATAACGCGAATCCTACAGCGATGGGTCTTGTGTTAGATACCTTTGCAAAATTACCGACGGAAGGTCGCCGCTTGGCGGTTTTAGCGGATATGCTTGAATTAGGCGAAGAGTCGTATGCGCTCCACGCGAGTATGGTAGATCATATCAACGACCAAGACTTTCAAGAAATCTATTTATACGGGGAAGAGATCAAAGGTCTGAAAGTCGCTTTGGCCGATCGCTATCCAACATTAGCAGTTCATCACTTTAACAAAGAAGCGAAACAGCAAATGATCGCTACTATCAAGGCGAGTTTAAAAGCAGAGGACAGTATTGTTCTGAAGGGTAGTAATGGGATGGGTTTGATCGAAGTCGTGGAAGCTTTACAAGAATAGTGAAAACTTGCAGAAAACGCAAGAATATGTTAGAATGAGCCATTGCCGAGAAATGAAGTAATGATTGAATGAGTCATCCAATAAATTAAAGATTCGCCAGTAGCAGATAAAACTGGCTTACCAGTTATTTTGAGAAGGGTTGGAACATTTTTCAGATGAAGGATGTTTCAGCCACTTTTTGTGAGAGATGATCCTTCCGCGTGACTTCGCGGAGCGGTTTTTCGGTAGTATCGTCAGGAACGTCAGCTTGTCTTTACAGCTGCAGACTACGAATGGATACCAAAACATACGCTCTAAATGATAAGGTCAACAGACATTAGGAGGATATCATTTGAAATTCAAAGAACTAAAATTAGCACCAGAACTATTAGTAGCGATCGAGCGGTCAGGTTTTGAAGAAGCGACACCGATCCAAGAGCAAACTATTCCTTTGGCATTAGCCGGAAAAGACGTGATTGGACAAGCACAAACGGGAACAGGGAAAACAGCCGCTTTTGGTTTGCCGATGTTAGATAAGATCGACACAACTAAAAATGTTTTACAAGGTCTTGTCATCTCACCAACTCGTGAACTTGCTATCCAAACGCAAGAAGAATTATTCCGTTTAGGCCGCGACAAAAAAATTCGTGTCCAAGCCGTTTATGGTGGCGCAGATATCGGCCGTCAAATTCGCGGATTGAAAGATCGTCCACATATCGTCGTAGGTACACCAGGACGGATGTTGGATCATATCAACCGCCACACCTTGAAATTAGAAACCGTTGAAACATTAGTCTTAGATGAAGCAGACGAAATGTTGAACATGGGCTTCTTAGAAGATATCGAAAAAATCATCAGCAAAGTCCCTGCTGAACGTCAAACATTATTGTTCTCAGCAACAATGCCTGACGCAATCAAAAAAATCGGCGTGAAATTCATGAAAGAACCTGAACACGTGAAAATCAAAGCGAAAGAAATGACAGCTGATTTGATCGATCAATATTATGTTCGGGCAAAAGATTACGAAAAATTCGACGTAATGACGCGCTTGTTTGATGTTCAAACACCAGACTTGGCGATCGTTTTCGGCCGTACAAAACGCCGTGTTGATGAATTAGCTCGTGGCTTAGAAGCGCGTGGCTATAAAGCTGAAGGTATCCATGGGGATCTTTCACAACAAAAACGGATGAGCGTATTGCGTTCATTCAAAAAAGGCGATCTTGATATTTTAGTAGCGACTGACGTGGCTGCACGTGGACTAGATATCTCAGGCGTGACACACGTTTACAACTACGATATTCCACAAGATCCAGAAAGCTATGTTCACCGTATCGGTCGTACTGGTCGTGCTGGTAAAGGCGGTATGTCAGTAACTTTCGTGACACCAAACGAAATGGGCTACTTGCATGTCATTGAAAACTTAACGAAAAAACGCATGAACCCAATGCGTCCACCAACCGAAAAAGAAGCCTTCAAAGGTCAACTAGGTGCGGCGATGGAAGAAATCCAACGTCAAATCGGCGAAAATTCTGATACGTTGGAAAAATACAATGAATCCGCTCAAGAATTATTAGCAGCTTATTCTCCAGAAGCATTAGCAGCATTATTATTGAAGACGATCGCCAAAGATCCTTCAGATGCGGTTCCGGTAAAAATCACACCAGAACGCCCATTGCCTTCAAATAAAAAAGGCGGCTTCAATCGCGGCGGTGGCGGTAAACGCAATAATAATAACCGTGGCGGCGGACGTGGTAAAGACAACTACCGTAAAGATCGCGACCGTAATAGCTCTAGCCAAAAAAATAAAAACTACGGCGGCAACAAGTCACGTAGCAATAGTAACAACAAAAACACGAACCGCAGCAACGATAAAAAACGCGGCTTTGTGATTCGGACAAGTTCGAACGATTAATATTCTTTAATCATTACCATCAATCTTTTTGATTGATGGTTTTTTATTTGTTATAAAAGTTTTTGTAGAGATTCTTTGAAAAAAACCGTAGCATTTAAAACAGTCTTTGGTAAAATAAAGGTGTTACGTGAAAGGGTTGAGAGTATGATCAAAGGAATCGGGATTGATGCGACAGAGTTAGATCGAGTGGCAAAAATCATTGAACGACGTCCGCATTTTGTGGAACGGATACTAACTCCTGCTGAGCTGACCCTTTTTGCTAGTCATTCTTCGCATCGTCAGGTAGAATTTTTAGCAGGGCGTTATGCGTGCAAGGAAGCTTTTTCCAAAGCTTGGGGAACTGGGATTGGAAAAGTGAGTTTTCAAGAGTTAGAGATTTTACGAGATGATAACGGTGCACCCGCCTTTACAAAATCACCTCATCAAGGGAAGGTTTTTGTCAGCTTGACCCACACTGAGGAACTAGCGATCGCGCAAGTATTGCTAGAAGAATAGAAAGAGGGAAATTCAGTTTATGGTTGTAACGTATCATCGGCCTACCAGAGCTATTATACATAGAAGTGCAATGAGAGAAAATATTGAGAATGAGATCGCACGCCTGCCAAAAGGAAATGAGCTTTTTGCCGTTGTCAAAGCGGATGGTTATGGGCATGGGGCGATCGCTACGGCACAAACCGCCTTGGCTGCCGGAGCGACAGGTTTTTGTGTCGCAACATTGGATGAAGCAATCGAGCTGCGAGAAGCAGGAATCACCGAACCAATCTTAGTTTTAAGTGTAGTTTTTCCTAGTTATTTATCATTGGTCGTGGATTATGATCTATCTATTACAGTGGCGACGTATGAATGGCTGGAAGAAGCGCAAGAAGTATTAAAGGATTTATCAGAAACAACTGCACCAATCAAAATTCATATCAAAGCGGATACTGGTATGGGCCGGTTGGGTTTTCTGACGCCGCAGGAAGTTAAAGCAGCCGCTGCTTTTATTGAAGCTTCGCCTAATATGATTTGGGAAGGACTCTTTACGCATTTCGCTACGGCGGATGAAAAGGATGAAAGCTATTGGCATAAACAGGCGGCACGATTTAAAGCTGTTACTGATGCATTGGATCATTTGCCGCGTTATGTTCATTCGAGTAATAGTGCAACGGCACTATGGCATGATCAAGAGATGCCTGGCAATATGATTCGTTATGGCGTCGCGATGTATGGGCTGAATCCATCTGGACATGAATTAGTTGAGCCTTACGCTTTGAATCCAGCGATGGAACTCGTTTCAGAGCTGATTCAAGTCAAACAATTAACGGCTGGCGAAGGCGTTGGCTACGGCAAAACCTATGATACTCCGGAAGCTGAATGGATCGGGACCGTTCCTATCGGTTATGCGGACGGCTGGTTGCGAAAGATGCAAGGTTTTTCATTGTTAGTTGAAGGCGAGTTTTGTGAGATCATTGGTCGCGTTTGTATGGATCAGTTAATGATTCGTTTGCCGCGAGCGTATCCAGTAGGGACGAAGGTGACCTTGATCGGTAAGAATCATGGACAAGAAATTCCGATGCAAGCAGTAGCGGATCATTTAGGAACCATTCACTATGAAGTTTGCTGCATGCTGTCAGAACGGGTACCAAGGATTTATCAAGATTAGAATAAATAAGGGTAAAGCAATTATTTTAGGTTTTGGGAGGTAAAATATGGTTAAACGTGGTGATATCTATTTCGCAGATTTATCGCCAGTTATTGGTTCTGAACAAGGAGGCATTCGTCCAGTGCTCGTGATCCAAAATAATCTAGGCAATCATTTCAGTCCAACGATTATTATTGCAGCGATCACAGCCAAAATGGCGAAGCCTAAATTACCTACACATATCGGAATCAAATCGAATGGCACTGGAATTGAACGAGATTCAGTGATTTTATTGGAACAAATACGAACGATTGATAAATCAAGATTGAAAGAGAAAGTTTGCCATTTGGATCATTGCTCAATGGCGGAAGTCGATAGGGCACTACGGATCAGCGTTGGGATTGAAACAATGTCAGCCGTTACTCCGAATTTTACATAAGATCAATCGTAAGCAACTTATGCTATGAATGTTTTACCGGGATCGTTCAGGTAAGATGTTCATGGCATCTTTTATTTGTTAAAAAATTTGTGCCCAAATTAAAATCTTGGCATGGATTTTCGATACTTAAAAAGCCCTGTAATTCTATAAAAATAAGCATTCAACGATTCGTTGTGTTTTTATTTTTATTAAGCAACGAATTATCTACTAAAGGTTTATAGTCCGACACAAGGTTGTCGTTGTATACTTTATTTAGAAAGACCGAGAGGCAGGAGAGTGAAATGGTTGAGATTGGAGAACAGCTGAAATATTTTCGCACTCAGAAAAAAATGAGTCAAAAACAAGTCGCTAAGCTTTTACACGTTACACCGCAAACAATCTCCAAATGGGAATTAAACAAAAGCGCGCCGGATTTTGATCAACTGATTGCCTTGAGCAACTTGTACCGCAAAAGTATTGATACATTATTAGGTCAGAAGAAACTCAGTATTTGGGATTATTTAGCCGATGCTCAGAATTTTAGAAATCAGTTTGGTATTCCTAATATGAATGGAGGGGTCAGGAGTGGAAAGGATTCGAGTGATTAATAAGTTATTATTGATCACCTATAATTTAGGTGGCATATGTTTACTGGTAATCGGTCATCTCAGAGGAATTGGAGCTTCACCAGGCTATGTACCTACAGGACTGAAGATAGTGACTGGGATCATTTTTTTGACCATGCTTTTGGGACACCTCATCCGTTATATGATGGAGAAAAAAATAAATAAAACAGGCTGACAAAAATTTTGATTGTCAGCCTGTTTTTATATGTAAAGTCCATTAAGCTTGTGCGAAAACAATGAGATTATGGGTCTCACTGAGACAAGTTTGCAATGTGATGCGTTCACCACCGCTGGTAGAGGTGATTTGATCCCAGTAGTCTTGTCCTGAGTGAATATCTCTGCCGCTGTCATCGACTTGGATGATCCCTTGTACTATGTAGGTCGTTACAATATTGCCGCTGTCTGTGACGATGATAGAGTCACCGCCGCTAAGCGTTAATAAAGGAGCGAAGATTCCGGGATTATGTCCAATAAAATGCGTATTTTGATTATCATTGCCGGATTGTACAGGATTTCCGCCCCAAGTAGCGATCACGGCGCCGCTATCGATAAGTCCTTGTCCGCTTCCTTGTCCTGCATTTTGATAGGGCAGCGAGTGACCGTGGAAGGAAAGTTGATTCGGCTGAATTTTTTGCGTCGGGGCAGTTGTTTCAGTTGTCTCTGGTTCATTATGTATGACTTTATGATTGGGTGTTTCGTTATGTAGGGCTTCATTATGTTTACGTTCATTTGGAACTGTTTCAACCGCCGCTTGTTCATCTTGAGTCTGTAATTCCGAAGGCTTTTCTGTTGCTGGCTCTTCTTGTTGAACGGGCGGTGACTGTGTGGGTTTCTTAGAAGCCTCGGCAGTTTCGGGTGTGGCTTCTTCCGTGTTCGGCACTGGCTCTTTTTGGGTGGAAGATGTTTTATCTTTTTCCTGTTTGACGGTTATGAAGACGGTTCGTTCATCGTAGTCTTTGCCATTTTTCGCAGATAAAACAAGGGCGTATCTGCCGGGTTTACTAGTATTGATCTTGGTGTAGTTTAATTTGAGCGGTTGGGATTTTTCGTCTACGGCTTTATAGTATTGTTGGGGGTGGAAAGAGCTACAAGGACCAATAGTGAGCGTGTCAGCACCATAAATTTTAACGAACTGCTCATCTTGGTCTTTTTTGCTAAGGACGTGTGCGTCGGAAATGGAGGAGAAAAGTGTCGGGACAATTGCTAACAGGAGGCATACAATAACAACCAAAATAATTGGTTGCTTTTTTTTCGATACCTTCAAAAAAACACCCCTTCTTTCAATTTGTCTAGATAATAAAGCATAGATGAATATTCGAAAAGAAAAATAACAAAATTATTATTTGTATTCGTTATTTGCAAATTTAGATTAGATAAATGTCAGGGTTTTTCCGTTTTTAAAAGGTTATTTTATGATATAATGACAAAAGATTGTTATAATCCAATGAAATAAAAAAAGTTAGTTGGTTTGAAGTATTGTGACGATTGTTTTAGGAGGGCTGTTTGTGCGAAGATTACTTAAAAATACCACACAACGACGGTTAGCGATCATTGGCATTTTGCGGGATTTATTAGATTGGCAAAACCCGGAATTGGTTGCTGATTTGTTAGATTGTTCAATGAAAACGATTTTATACGATGTCGATGCAATCAATAATGATTGGGGTGAACACGTCGGCATTGAGTATTCGCGTACGAAAGGAATCCGTTTAAACGATGCGTTGCATAATAAGACGCGGCAATTGGCGCGAAACTTGATGGAAGAATCAGAGGCGTTCCTTTTTCTGGAACAGATTTTTTTTAATCCAAATGAAGATGCAGAATATTGGATCAGTAAGTTATACATCAGCGAGGCGACTTTTTACCGGATGGTACGGCAAATTGACCAAGTTTTAGGTGAACGTGGACTAGTCTTGGAACGCAGGCCATTTCGGTTAGTGGCGAAGAATGAGCGCTGGGTCCGGGTTTTTTATGTTCAGTTATTCTTAGAAAAATATGGGTTGAATGAGTGGCCCTTCGATTTGGAAAGATGTAAAACGATTGAATTTATTCGGACGGCTAATGACTCTTTTGCCATCGCCTATAATGATCGGGAGATCCTAGAAAGCAGCTATTTATTAGCAGTGATCATTTTAAGGAGTTCCCAAGGCTTTGTTTTGACAGAAGAAGAAAAGATGGATATGGATCAAGTCCTGATCGAAAATATTTTGGAGCTGCGTGATGCGGCAGATCAAACAATCAAAGACTCCCCGTATAAGGTGACGGAACACTGGTATTATGAGGTGGCTAATAGTTTGTTTTGTGCCTGTTTCATTAGTCGCTATGATGGAAATTGCCAAGAGATCTTAGTCGAGCTGGAACATTTTGTAGATGAACTGATAGCAGTCTATGAACTGTCTTTGTCCGCAGAAAATCGCAAGGACCTCTTACAAAAATTATTGCAGATTCATGCGGCTTATCAAGTCTTTCCGTTACCACGAGCGATTTTATTTGATTCTGCGGCCTATTTTGCCCGAAACGCCAAAATTCAGTATCCTCACTTTACGAAATATATTCAGCAGTTGCTTTTACAGATGGAGCGGACAGGTGGTGATCCTTGGTTCAGCCAATTCTATTTTTCGGTATTAACGGTTTTATTTAAGGAATGGAATGGACTGGCCCACTCCTTAGACGCGCAGTCTTCTAAAGTTAAGGTATTGGTGTTAAGCGACTCTGGTGAAAATCATGCTAAGATGCTGATGGAATTGATTCAAAATCGTTTTTATTATCGAGTGGTAGCGACGGCTTATCCAGGTTCTGCTCTCGATTTCCAACAGGATGAGAGTTTCAAGGATTATGATCTAGTGGTAGCAAATTATCAAATAAAAAATTATTCCTATAGCAATCTAAAAATAGTCGATGACTTTTTGACAGAGAGTGATTTTTCATATATTAGTTCGATCGTTAAAAGTATTCGTTAATGACAAAATAGAAAAAGGCAGGAAACAGACAAAAAGTCTGTTCTCTGTTTTTTTTTATGAAAAATTAGCTATTATATTAGAGTTTTTTGAAAAAACTCTCTATACTAAATAGGTAAAAGCTGTTAATGGAAGGACGTGAAAAAGATGCTAAAAAAATTACTGGCGAATGTCGGAGAGTATAAGAAACAAAGTTTTCAGACGCCGATCTTTACGATGGGAGAAGTCGTGATGGATGTAGTGATGCCCTTGATCATGGCAGGATTGATCGACCATGGGATCGAAAAAAGTGATAGCAACACGATTTTACGATATGGCGGTCTGTTATTTCTATGCGCGCTGTTTGCGTTGGCGATGGGGACCTTAGGCGGTCGAACGGCGGCGGTAGCTTCAGCGGGCTTCGCTAAAAATTTGCGTCACAATTTGTTTCAACAGATCCAAAGTTTTTCATTTTCTAATATCGATCGTTTTTCAAGTTCTAGTTTAATCACTCGATTGACGACCGACGTGACGAATGTACAGAACGCCTATCAAATGGTGATCCGAATTTTGGTCCGTTCACCTCTGATTTTGATTTTCTCATTAGTCATGACGTTTCAGATCAATCAGCAATTATCGATGATTTATTTAGTAATCGTGCCGATCATGATCGTCGGTCTAGGTTTGATCATTCGCTTTGCCCATCCATTATTCGAAAAAGTGTTTCGAACTTATGATCGTCTGAATAATGTGGTGCATGAGAATCTACAAGGGATTCGTGTAGTGAAATCCTATGTCCGCGAAGAGTATGAGGAAGAAAAATTCAGCCAAGTGTCTAAAATGGTCTTCGATAATTTCTCCAAAGCGCAACGAATCGTCGCCTTTAATATGCCGCTGCTGCAGGTAGCTGTCTACACGTGTATGCTGCTGCTTTCTTGGCTGGGGGCGGAGTTAATCGTGGACAAGGGCGCTTTGACCACCGGTGAATTGGTCAGTATGTTCAACTACACGATGCAGATCTTAATGAGTCTGATGATGATGTCGATGACCTTTGTTCAATTAATGATCGCACAGACCTCGGCGGAACGGATCACGGAAGTTTTAAATGAAGAAAGCGATTTGAAAAATGGTGATCAGCCTTTAGTAGAAGTACCGGATGGTTCGGTGGAATTTCAAGATGTGTGCTTTAGCTACAAAGATGATATGAACAAGCTGGTGTTAGAAAATATCAATTTGAAAATCGCATCTGGGGAAGTGATCGGGATCGTTGGTGGCACAGGCAGTTCGAAATCAAGCTTAGTCCAACTGATTCCTCGTTTGTACGATGTGACTCATGGTGCGATTAAAGTGGGAGGCAACGATGTCCGCCGGTATGATTTAGAGACGCTTCGTGATCAAGTCGGAATGGTCCTGCAAAACAATGTCCTGTTTAGCGGTACGATCACGGAAAATCTACGCTGGGGTGATGCGGAGGCGACGGAAGCTGAAGTGATTCGTGCAGCGAAAATCGCCCAAGCCGATCCTTTTATTCAAGAATTTCCCAACAAGTATGACACCATGATCTCTGAAGGCGGAAATAATGTTTCCGGCGGACAGAAGCAGCGATTGACGATTGCGCGAGCGCTATTGAAAAAACCGAAAATTTTGATTTTAGATGATTCCACCAGTGCGGTAGATACGAAGACAGATCGAGCGATTCGTGAAGGCCTCGCGCAGGAAATTCCTGGAACGACGACCTTTATTATTTCCCAGCGAGTTAGTTCGATCCAAGATGCGGATCGAATCATTGTCCTAGATGATGGGAAGATCAATGGTATCGGGACGCATGAAGAATTGTTGGCGGAGAATCAGATTTATCAAGAAGTCTTCGACTCGCAGCAGAAAGGATTTGGTGGCCAAAATGAAGAATAAAATGACGCCTCCAGCGAATCCGAAAAAAACCATCAAACGTCTGCTGACAATTATGGTTAAAGAATACAAAATCCAATTATTCATCGTCTTTTTCATGATCTTATTAAGCGCCTTTGCCAATGTACGGGGCTCCTTATTTTTACAAGTGGTGATTGATGATTACATCACGCCGTTAGTAGGTCAGAATAATCCAGATTTCAGCGGTTTGTTAAAAGCGATCATGACGATGGCGCTGATTTATGTCGTGGGAATCATTGGGACGCTTTCCTATAACTTGATCATGGTTAAAGTTTCTGAAGGTACCCAGAAAAAAATCCGTGACCAGATGTTTAATCATCTGGAAACCTTGCCGTTGCGTTATTTCGATTCCAATGCGGATGGCGATATCATGAGTCATTTTACGAATGATACCGACACCTTACGGCAAATGATTTCCCAAAGCATCCCGAATCTAATGATGGCTGCGGTTACTTTTGTGTCAGTCTTTATCGCGATGTTTTCATTAAGTGTGCCACTGACTTGCTTTGTGATCGTCTCAGTCTCGTTGATGTTTGTGATGTTGCGTTTCATTTCTAACCGTAGCGGCCGCTATTTTGGGGAACAGCAGCGCTCGATCGGGAAGGTCAATGGTTATATTGAAGAAATGATGCACGGACAAAAAGTCGTTAAAATCTTTAATCACGAGACGACCGCGATCAAAGATTTCGATGTCATCAATGAGCAATTGAAAGAGAGTGCCACCAAAGCCAACGGGACGGCAAATATGCTGATGCCGATCATGATGAACTTATTGAACATCCAATATGTCTTAGTCGCGATCATCGGTGGGTTGTTTGCTGTCTATGGCGTGTCTGCCTTAACGGTGGGGATGATTGCTTCTTTCTTACAGCTGAGCCGTTCCTTGAATGGACCAATCAGCCAAATTTCTCAGCAGATTAATTTCGTCATCATGGCCTTAGCCGGTGCCGAACGGATCTTCAATTTATTGGATGAGGCCTCCGAAGTTGATGATGGCTACGTGACCTTAGTCAATGTAAAGGTTGTGGACGACGAATTAATTGAAACCAATGAGCGTACAGGTATTTGGGCGTGGAAACATCCCCATGAGGATGGGACCATCTCCTATGTTCGTTTAACTGGTGATGTTCGCTTTGAAGATGTGGACTTTGGGTACAATGATGACCAATTAGTGCTTCACGACATTAATCTTTACGCAGAGCCGGGGCAAAAAGTCGCCTTTGTCGGGGCAACCGGTGCCGGAAAAACCACGATTACGAATTTGATCAATCGTTTTTACGATATCCAAGACGGCAAGATTCGTTACGACGGGGTCAATGTTAAAAAAATCAAAAAAAATTCCTTACGTTCATCTTTAGGGATCGTTTTACAGGATACCCATTTGTTTACCGGCACGGTCAAGGAAAATATTCGTTATGGTCGTTTAGGCGCAACAGATGAAGAAGTGTATCAAGCGGCTAAGTTATCTAATGCGGATACCTTTATCCAACACCTGCCGGAAAAATATGAGACAGTTATCACGGGCGACGGTGAGGGCTTGTCACAAGGTCAGCGACAATTATTGGCGATCGCTCGTGCCGCCATCGCTGATCCGCCAGTAATGATCATGGATGAAGCAACTTCTAGCATTGATACTCGAACCGAAAGTATTGTTCAGTCAGGGATGGATCGCCTAATGGAAGGGCGAACAGTATTCGTGATCGCCCATCGCCTTTCAACGATCCAAAATTCTGATGTGATCATGGTCATGGACCATGGCCGCATTATCGAACGGGGGGACCACGAGAGCTTGCTAGCAGAAGGCGGAATGTATTATCAATTGTATACTGGCAAAGTCGAGTTAGACTAACGCTCTAAAAGTATTTAAGAAACCGAATCAGGTGTTTTTCTCAACTGAGAGAGACACTTGATTTTTTGCAAATTAGACTAATCACGCTAAACGAAATTAGTACAGTTGCACGAAAAACGAAAATCAAACCAGTCTTTTTTGATTTTTGAAAGATTAGTTACTTTGACTAAGTTAATCGGAAAAACCTTGCTTGAAAGAGCTTGGACCATTTAATTGGAAGAAGTCAGAAAATATCGCTACAATGACTATAAAGCAATTAAAAGGAGGAGCTGACGTGGGGTTAGAGATTTCAAATGGGTCTTTTACCGATTTCGCTGAGACTAAGGCCTTAATCAAAAAAGTCTTTATGCGGTTTGAAGCGCCGGATTATTCCGAGGAAGGCGTGGCTCATTTTATGAAGTATTTAGATGAGAAGCTGCCAAAAGAAATCGCCGCGGATCAAGTAAAGCTTTGGTGTGGAAAGAAGAATCAGAGGATTTGTGGCGTTTTAGCTGTACGTTTACCCGCACATATTGCTTTATTATTTGTCGACGAAGCCTACCACCGTCAAGGGATTGCCAAAAAGTTGTACCAAGCGATGCAATCAGAATTAGCTCCCGAACAATTAACAGTGAATTCTTCGCCCTATGCCGTACCGATTTATCATAAATTAGGCTTTCGCTTGAATGGTGAGGAAGCAACCACTTCAGGAATTCGTTATCAACCAATGATTTTTAATAGAGAGGATGTAGGAAGATGAAACGTTTCGCAATCAAAGATTATGGAGCAGCAAAAGATGTATTGACTGAAATTGAAGGAGAGCCTCGTCCGGTTGACGAGACCCATGTGCGGGTAGAAATCGTCACCTTCGCGATCAACCCTTATGACGTAGCGCTACGACAAGGGGCGATGCGAGAATTTCGAAAAGTAACATTTCCTTATGTCTTAGGCAATGACGGCGCAGGAATCGTAACGGAAGTCGGCAACGACATCACGCATGTGGAAGTCGGCGATGAGGTGATCGTCCATGCTATTAGCGGAACGTATGGCGAAGAGATCGTCGTTCCAGGCAAAAAGGTCGTAAAAAAACCAGCGGCTATGTCGTGGGAAGCGGCTGCTGGAGCAGTGACACCATGGCTGACAACTTATAATTTAATCACGCATCTACTAGGCGATAAGATTGGTGAAACAGTAATGGTGCAAGGCGCTTCCGGGGCCGTTGGTTCATTGCTGGTCCAATTTTTGAAGGCTCAAGGAAAAACCGTTTTAGCTTCGGCTGCTAAACGAAATGAAGCGCCCGTTCGTCAACTTGGCGTGGATCAATTTGTGGCTTACGACGAAGCGGATGCGGGAAAAATGTTTGCAGATCAGGCTGATACCGTGATTGATGCAACGAAGGGCGGTCGTGCAGGCGAAGCCGGGATGCAAATCATGAAAGCCGGCGGAAATTTTGTCGCGTTAAATGATTTGCCAGCGGTACGAAGCAAGCAAGGAAATTATTTTTCTTTTGGTCCCTCGAAGGATTATTCTGATGCAGAGGCTTTGACTGCTTTAGCTGATTTTTCCGATCAGCTTCATTTAACGATCGCTGAAATTTTGCCTTTTGAGCTGGCCAGTGTGATCAACGCTCATGAGCGATTGGAAGGTCATCCGGCTGCTGGAAAAATCATTGTTAAGAAGGCGGCGGAATAATGAATCAAGAAAAATGGCGATTAGTCAAAGGAAACTTTGAAGGAACCGAGGATTTGATGGACGGGTATTATCGTCTGCGTCCCATTGAGGAAGGCTACGAGTTCGCCTATTTAGTTGCGGGACCTTGTGGCGATAAGATCCCTCACCCGGCGATCAAGTTGCGTGAAGAAGGCAATGACATCCAGCCAATCGCTTTACGTGATCTAGAGGTAAGCCCAATCTTAAATTTGACTGCAGCTGCTGGGGATCAAGCACAAATCGAACAGCAAGCGGATCAGCTTTTGAATCGCTTTATCAAGATAAAGAAGCTTAGCATTTAAGCATTTCTTTAGTATTTACAAGGTGAAAAGGGATACAATTATGACAAATCGATAGGAATGTCAAAAAAGGTGATTTCAGATACCCATCAGAATTGAAATTAGCCGAAATTCCGTGCTACATTAGTTCAGCGAGAAAAAATAGTAGGTGAAATCAATGAAAGTTTTACAATCCCTTAAAAATACATGGACTCTGTATCGACTAGATTGGCGACGAATTTTCAAAAATCCGATCGCCATTTTTCTGATGGCTGCGTTAGTCATCATTCCCTCACTTTATGCTTGGTTTAATATCAAAGCGTTGTGGGACCCGTATTCAAATACGGGAGAACTGCCAATCGCGGTCTATAGTGCCGATGCGGGGGCGAAGTTCCAAGACAAAGACGTGGAAATCGGGAAAGAAGTCGTTAAAAATCTCCATGAAAACAAACAATTAGGCTGGCGTTTCGTTGACTCGAAGAAACAAGTCGTTGACGGTGTCCGCTCAGGAAAATATTATGCGGGAATTTATTTGCCTAAAGAATTTTCCAAAGATTTACTAAGCTTTACTTCCGGAGATATCAAGAAACCGAAGATCGAATATTATTTGAATCAAAAAATCAACGCGATCGCTCCGAAGATTACTGATAAAGGCGCCGGCTCGATCCAACAAGAGATCAGTCAAGAATTTATCAAGACCGCCAGCTCGACTTTATTGAAAGTCTTCAACGAGATTGGCTACGACATTGACGCCAATCTAGTTAGTATCAACAAGGTCAAGAATTTGATTTTGACGACCAACGACAATTTAGGCGAAATCGATAAGTACACCCAAGAAGTCGTAGCAGTTCAAGGTAAGATGCCTGAGCTAAAGGAAAAACTAGCGAAGGCGAACGAATTTGAAAAATACTTGCCGCAAGTTGATGAGATGGGTCAAAAGCTGATTACTTTAAATCAAAAAATGCCTGAGATCAAAAAGCAGGCCAGCGTCATTTTGACCTTGCAACAAAAGATCCCAGAGATCCAACAAGCCGGCAATCAGTTGGCTCAAGTCGATAGTGATTTTGCTTCGATTGAGAAGACGATGAATGACGGGATCAACGAAGCCAAACAAGGGCTAAACATTATTCATCAAGTCCAAACGGTTTTACCGGATATCCAAAAACTAGGCAGCCAAGCCAACGATTTGGCGGGTACTACCAAAGACGGCGCTGAAAAATTAAAAGCAGCCGTTCCAAGTATTTCAAGCAGTGTGCAAGTCACCTTGCAGTCGATTGGGCAAGTGGCAGAGACGACTGAATCAATCACTGGGAACCTACGAGAGTTATTAGATAAAAATGAATTGACAGACACGGACAAACAAAATATTGAGAACTTAATCAATGATTTTCAAACAAATATAGCGAAGCAACAAGATGCCATCAAACAATTAGTTGGATTTATCGAAGATCTAAAAAAGGTCGCGGAAGACAACGGGAATACAGAAGCTGTCAATTCTCTTAATACAATTATCAGTCAATTGGGAGACCTTAATAATGTATTGACTAGTTTGAGCCAGCACTTTGGTGAAATAAATAATGCTGTCCAGAATAATAATTTGGATGAGGCAAAGGAACTTTTAAACGGTATTGATGAAGTAGCCAATCAGGTGAATGCGGCTATTTCTAAAATTAATGTGGAACAAGTATCGGGAACTGTCAGCACAATCCTTGATAGATTAATCAACACCATTACAACAGCTCAGGGTGTGTTGAATCAAGCACAGCAAATTGATTTTGCTGCCTTGCTGAATTCAACGGAAGGAACCGTCAGCAACGCCATTACTTTCTTAGAGAAGTACCAAAAACAAATGCCAGCGATCGGTCAAGAAGTTCATGACGCGAATACGTTGCTAAATGGTCACATGAATGAGATTGTGAATGGAATCAATACAGGGGTGGACCTTTACAACAATGAATTGCCAGTCGTTGAACAAAAATTGGGCTTAGCAGCGAACTTCATGCAAAATGATTGGCCTGGAGTCAAACAAGATTTAACTGGTGGCTTGAAGGTAGCTAATGATAAACTGCCGGAAGTTGAACAAGCCTTGAATCTTGCGACCGATTTAATCAAAAATGATTATCCAACTTTACGTAGTGGGATTCAAAAAGCGGCGAAAGCAATCGGAGAAGGTGACAAGACGATTGATTTCGGTCAAGTATTGAAATTATTGAAACTGGATGCTCAAAAGGAAAGTGATTTCTTTACGACTCCAGTGGAATTACAAACCAACACGATGTATCCAATCGCCAATAACGGATCTGCTAGCACGCCGTTTTACACCGCCCTTTGTTTATGGGTAGGTGCAGTGTTGTTCTCTAGTGTCACGACGACGGAGTTTGTCTTAGATAAAAAAGACCGCGGCAAATATACCAAACGGGAACAATTTGGTGCGCGGATGTTGACTTACCTAACCGTCAGCGTTGGACAAGCGCTGATCGTAACTCTTGGGAATATGTTCTTATTAGGTGTCTACGTGAAGAATCCGGTCTATAGTGTGTTATTCGCTGTCTTAGTGGCCTTGGCCTTTATGATGATCGTCTACGCGCTAGTAGCGCTCTTTGGGACAGTCGGCAAAGGGATCGCAATCATTATCTTGGTTCTATCTATCTCAGGTGGTGGTGGGAATTATCCGATCCAAGTCTCTGGGAAATTCTTCCAAGCGGTCAATCCATGGCTGCCGTTTACCCATGCGGTGAATTTATTACGTGAGAGTGCCGGTGGGATCTATTGGCCAAACGCCAGTCAAGATATCATCATCATGATCGTATTATTCATCGTCTTCGGTATCTTAGGCACGTGGGCTTATCCATTGCTACAACCGCATTTGACGAAGCTGACGAAAGTCGCTCATGAAAGTAAAATTTTCCATTAAAAATCAACAGGCAAAACAACAGCGTATTACTGTTGTTTTGCCTGTTTTCATGTTTTACTTAGGTTATGAAAAGACTTTGAAAAAACCATTGACATTTAGATTGAGGACGAGTAATATTTCGCTTGTTTGTATTTTTTTGAACGACTAGTTATTCGCTTATGAAAAAGGATAAGCGCGAATAGATCGTATTAGGATCGAACATAATATTTGAATGAAATTACATTAGTTAGAATAAGGAGTGAGTCTTGTGGATTATCTTAAACGCTTGCTGGTCGGTCGGCCACTGAAGTCGTCGGAAAATGATGATCAAAATCTATCACGTTTTGCGGCTTTGGCGATGCTTTCATCAGACGCGTTGTCTTCAGTTGCTTATGGGACAGAACAGATCGTCGTCGTTCTAGTGACGTTGTCCGCGGCAGCTATCTGGTATTCATTGCCAATCGCAGTTGTCGTTTTAGTATTATTGACGTCATTGATTTTGTCTTATCGTCAAATTATTCATGCGTACCCTCATGGCGGCGGCGCTTATGTCGTTAGTAGTGAGAATTTAGGAAAGAACGCTGGTTTGATCGCCGGGGGCTCGCTCCTAGTCGATTATATGCTGACGGTGGCTGTATCGGTCTCAGCTGGTGCAGAAGCGATTGCTTCCGCCATCCCAGCCTTGTATCATCATCGCGTTTTGATTTCTGTCATTATTGTCTTATTATTGATGCTGATGAATTTACGAGGCTTACGTGAAAGCGCGGGACTGTTAATGACACCGGTCTACAGTTTTATTGCAGTCATCACGATTTTGATTGTCGTTGGCTTTGTAAAAATCTTAACTGGTGCAGCACCGATGCACGCAACAGCACAAGTAGGAGCTGTAGTACCGGGTGTGACGATCGCGTTACTGCTACGGGCCTTCTCATCTGGTTCTTCTTCATTAACCGGTGTAGAAGCAATCAGTAATGCCGTTCCGTTCTTTAAAAAACCGCGGGCTAAAAATGCGGCGGGAACTCTAGCCATGATGGGCTTAATTCTAGGTTTCTTCTTTAGTGGAATTACCTTTTTAAGCTATTGGGTCGGCGTTGTTCCCACAGCTAAAGTGACGGTCTTATCACAAGTTGGTGAAGCCGTGTTTGGCAAGGGGATCATGTATTATGTATTGCAATTCGTGACCGCATTGATTTTAGCCGTCGCTGCCAATACCGGCTTCTCGGCTTTTCCAGTCTTAGCTTATAATTTAGCCAAAGATAAATTTTTACCTCACCGTTACCAAGATCGCGGCGACCGGCTAGGTTATTCTAATGGGATCATTACCTTAGCTTTAGGTTCAATCATTTTGTTGCTGATTTTCCAAGGTTCGACGGAGCGTTTGATTCCATTGTATTCAGTCGGAGTGTTTATTCCTTTTACGTTATCGCAAACGGGAATGGTCTTAAAATGGCGCAAAGAAGGCCCTCATTGGTTTAGAAAATCGATTGCGAATATTATCGGCGCCTTGATTTCTTTTGCCATTGTGGTAATTCTATTTGCTTATCGTTTACTTGATATTTGGCCTTTCTTCATTATCATGCCGATTTTGATCTATGCTTTTTATAAGGTCCATGGTCATTACAAAAATGTGGCGGAGCAGTTGCGTCTGGCTGATGAGGTGGAATTGCACGATTATGATGGAAATACCGTGATCGTTTTGGTCGGAAATGTGACCCAAGTAAATATCGGGGCTATCAATTATGCTCGCTCAATCGGAGATTATGTGATCGCAATGCACGTTTCTTTAGAAGAAAATGAAGAGAAGGAAAAAGAAATTCGCCGGGAGTTCCGCGAGAAATTCCCCGATGTTCGTTTCTCTGTCGTTCGTTCACCTTATCGCTCGATTGTTAATCCTGTTAGTCGTTACGTCGACCGGGTAAGTAAGAACGCTCGTGAGCACAATTATACGACGACTGTTTTGATTCCAGAATTTGTTCCGAACAGAACTTGGAAACGATCGCTCCATAACCAGACTGCGTTACGTTTACGTTTCCGTCTGTCATATCGCGACGATATTATCATTAGTACCTATAACTACCATTTGAAGAAATAAAAAAAGGAGCTGGGACATTAATTTGTCTCAGCTCCTTTTCACGTATAAAGGGTGTGACAGAAGTAGCTTCTGTCACACCCTTTTTTTCTTACTTACTGGTTTTTGTTGCGGGATCTAATTTCCGTTCCACGATACTTAAGATCCAATCGGTGACGATCGCCATTAAGGCGGTCGGTAACGCTCCGGCTAAAATGATTGCCGTCCCATCGGTAGCGTTGGTCCCTCGGATAATAATATCTCCCAATCCACCGGCACCGACGAAGGCACCAATAGCGGTAATTCCAATCGCAACGACTAACGCATTCCGAATCCCTGCCATAATGACAGAAACGGATAAGGGAAGTTCAATCATGTACAGCCGTTGCCAATTTGTCATCCCCATGCCGGTCCCCACATCTAATGCGTTTTTATCGACTTGGCGCATGCCTGTATAGGTGTTTTTGATGATTGGTAATAGGGAATACAAGAAGACGGTCAAGATTACAACGTTGACGCCGAGGCCCATACCGATCATCAAGACAGAAATCATGGCTAATGAAGGGATCGTTTGGATGATATTTGCTAAGCGGATCACCCAGTTGGCTAGTTTTGAATGGCGGGCGATGAAGATCCCCACTGGAATCGCGACGATCGCCGCAAAGATTACACCATAGATCGAGATGAGAAAGTGGCGAATAAATTGTTGGAAAACGATACTGCCATTCGTTTGAAAATATTGAATAAATTGTTGAAAGGTGTTTAGATTTTCCACTTCGGTCACTTCCCTTCGAAATAGTTATGTTCTTTTAGAAAATCTTCTGCGACGATCTCAGGTTCAACGAGATCATTATCGGCTTTATAATTCAGTTTTTGCATTTGCTCGGTATCGATGGTTCCGGCTAAGCGGTCCAACGCGTCTTTGACTTTAGGGTCAGATTTCAACAGCTCATTGGAAACGATCGGTGCTGCGTCATAGGGTGGGAAGAAATGTAAATCATCTTCCAGCATCACAAGATCGTAGCTGGCGATCCGTCCATCGGTTGAATAGCCTAAAACGATATCCATTTTACCAGCGGATAAAGCATCGTAAACGAGACTGATCTGCATCGGTAGAATAGAAGAAAATTCAAATCCGTAAGCTTCTTTGAATCCTTCATAGCCATCCCCTTTACGAGTGATCCATGAAGTATCTACGCCGGCCTTTAATTCGCCAGCTACTTGTTTTAAGTCACTGACTTTTTTCAAATTGTATTTTTCAGCGGTATCCTTACGAACTAAAAAGACATAAGTATTGTCAAAGCCATAAGAAGGGAACCACGTTTGATCGAAGCGTTTTTCAAATTGATCATGAACGATCTTGAAAGCTTTGTCTGGATCTTTTTCAGCAGGCAATTGCAAGATTGAGGACAAGTCGGTCCCTGTGTAACGAGCGGATGAGATCGAAGCATCTTTTTTCAACATCGCTTGATGATTGATCATATTGGTAGCTAGGTTATTGATCACGGTCGTGTTTTTATCCGTATAATGTTCTACCATACCCGCCACGATACTACCGAGAATCTGCATTTCTGAGGTGATCCCGCCAGTAACGGCGATGGTGTCTTCATCATCATTGGTAGCTAATCCTGGGAAGGAACAGCTGCTTAGGAAAAGTAATGAGACGCCAAGCAGGATCAAGGTTTTCATTTTCTTACCCATAGCTTATTCCTCCTTCCGTAATGCCGCTGGCGTCATACGAACTTCCAGCAGACCTAATAAGAAATCGACGACTAAGGCGATGATGACTACCGGGATCGTTCCCGCAAAGATCAACGGCGGTTGGAAATTATTCAACCCACTGAAGATCATATCACCAAGTCCACCGGCTCCAATATAAGAAGCCAAGGTTGCCCAAGCGATTACGTAAACGGCCGCCAGTCGAATCCCTGCCATGATCGTTGGAATCGCAATTGGTAATTCAACCGAAAAAATTGATTGTAGATTGGTCATGCCCATCCCTTTAGCGACATCAACATAGTTGCGATCGACGCCTTTCATCCCAATATAGGTGTTTCGCAGAATTGGCAGTAGGGAATAGATGAACAAAGCGACAATCGCAGGGACTTTCCCGACTCCTAAAAGTGGGATCATCAAAGCCAGTAAGGCCAATGAGGGCACCGTTTGTAAAACGCTGGCAACGCCAATTACAAAACTAGCGATTTTTGGTAGACGCGTCAGTAGGACACCCAAAGGTACAGCGACTAAAATCCCAAGGCCTAAAGCCACGGCAGAAATATACAAATGTTCCGTGCTTTTAGTAAGGATTTGTCCACCGTATTGATTAATAAAAGCTTGCATACTTTACGCCTCCTCACTGGATACGATATTTTCAGCAGCATCGCCAAATGTCTCTTCTTCGCCCCACAGCACATCGTAAATAATGTCTACTAATGAGACCCGCGTCAAAATACCGACAAGATGTTTCTTGTCGTCTACGACGGGCACATATTTTACGCCCCGTTTCAAAATACGTTGCAAGCTATCGCGGACTAAGGCGGATTCTTTCACATAAAAAACATTTGGATTGATGATATCGCCAATGCTCGTCGCTTTGCCACGGCGGCGTTCACGATCGATCGTCTCGATATCTACAAAGCCTTTTAAGACATTGTCTTCATCTACGATCAGCAACGTATCAACCCGTTTTTCACGCATCAAACGAATCGCATTCTGTAAACTTTTTTCCGGTGTGATTGAGATCGCTGTGTTCATCATGATCTCACCTACGGTAGTAGTATCCGGTTTGGCTTGCAGTAAGCGATCCTCACCGAGTAATTCCTCAACAAATTCATTCGCCGGTTTTTGTAAAATATTTTCCGGTGTATCAAATTGAATGACTTTCCCATTGTCCATAATGGCGATCCGGTTGGCCAGTTTCAAAGCTTCATCCATATCATGGGTCACAAAGACAATCGTTTTGCCTAAACGTTCTTGTAAATCTTTCACTAAATCTTGCAACGAATCACGGGTGATTGGATCAAGTGCACCAAAAGGCTCATCCATCAAGATGACATCTTGATCGGCAGCGAGCGCACGAACAACACCGATCCGTTGTTGTTGTCCACCAGATAATTCATGCGGATAACGATCCAGCATGTCCCGCGGTAGTTCAACCAGGTCGATCATTTTTTCAGCCGTTTTATTTTGTTCTTCCTTATCGACTTTCAATAGCCGTTGAACCAAAGTGATGTTCTCACGAATTGTCATGTGCGGCATCAAGCCGATATTTTGGATGACGTAACCAATTTGGCGCCGTAATTCTACCGGATTTTTCTTTTGGATATCTTCTCCATTGATGGTGATCGTGCCTTTGGTTGGATCGATCATGCGGTTGATCATCCGCATCGTTGTTGTTTTTCCACTACCACTAGTACCAATCAAACAAATGAATTCTCCTTTATCAAAGGAGAGGTTAACATCCTCTACAGCTACTTTGTTTCCATTATAAATTTTAGAAACGTGGTCAAATTCAATCATTTTTTCACTCCTAAATGTAAAAAATTTAACAGACTTATAATTTTAGTATGCTACAAAGAATGATAAAAAAGCAAATGACAGGCTCATTGAAAGCGCAAATAAAGCGCTGTAAAAAGAATTGTTAAATTAAAAAAGAACAGGATTAGATTTGTTTTCGCTATCTTATTCCTAATAATTGATGTTTTTGAGGGGAGAAAAAAAACAGTTTTCCAAGCATGCTTGAAAAACTGTTAACATTCTGATTATTTTTCTGAATAGAGCTTTTCTTCAATCGAGGCACGTTGATCGGCCAGAAAAGGTGGCAAGGCCAGCTGTTCACCTAAATGTTCCAAAGGTTCATCAATCGTAAAGCCAGGGCTTTCTGTGGCGAACTCTACTCGATTTCCGCCAGGTTCGCGAATATAGAGACTTTTGAAGTAGCCACGAGAAATAATTTTTTCGATTTGCCACTTTTGTTGGCGGGCTTTTTTATAAAGTAAATCCAACGCTTCATCATCCTTCACCGCAAAGGCGACGTGATCAATACTGCCACGGCCCATCCGAGTCTTTTCGTTAGCAGCTGTTGCAGTAAGAGTGATTTTTTCATTTGAACTTAGTTGAATCGTTTGATTTTTAGTCGACCAACCTAGCAGCTGTTTAAAAAAGTCCGCCGTTTTTTGTGGATCAGGGACATAGAAATTAATATCAGCTAAGCCCAAAATTTGTTTATCGACCGGGATCTCATTGTTGACGATCAATTCCTTTGCTGGAGCTGCTTGGTTTGTCTCATAAAAAGTCAGGCTGACTTGATCCGGATCTTGGACTTTAAGCACTGTCGGTTTTCTTTCTACAGCAATGCCTTGTGTTTCAAAACGCTGTTGCCAAAAGTCTAGACTATCTTTCGGGACATTCAACCCAATTTCTGCTAGATAGTGAGCTTCATCCCGTCGCTGACCAAGATGCGGCACGATAAAAAAAGTGATGACTGAGCCAGGGCTACCTTGATAGTCACCATAATAATAATGAAGCATGCGGGTATTTTCTTGATTGACAGTATTTTTGACAAAACGCAGACCTAAAAGCTGCGTGTAGAAGGTAAGATTTTCTTGCCGGTTTTGTGTAAGTAAGGAAACATGATGAAAGTATGGCATCGTTTGTCCTCCTGAAGTTAACTTATTTTTAGTAAGTATACGCGTTTTTTTGTTTTGAGGCTACTACTTGGCTTTTCAAGAAATCTTCTGCATGGTAGAATAGCCGAGGAAAAGAGGAGAAGCTATGTTAACAACTGAAGATTTTGATTTTGATTTACCTGAAGAATTAATTGCTCAAACGCCTCTCGAAAAACGCGACAGCTCGCGTTTATTAGTTTTGGATCATCAAACGGGGAAAATAGAGGACAAGCATTTCGATGCGATCATTGATGAATTGAATGCCGGTGACGCCCTAGTTATGAACGATACGCGGGTACTACCTGCTCGATTGTATGGAGAAAAACCTGAGACTGGCGGTCACTTAGAAGTCTTGCTGTTAAACAATACGCAAGGGGACGAATGGGAGACATTAATCAAGCCTGCTCGTCGTGCTAAGGTTGGTACGCAAATTGTTTTTGGTGATGGTCGGTTAAAAGCGGAAGTCAAACAAGAATTAGAACACGGCGGTCGAATCGTAGAATTTTCTTACGAAGGAATCTTTTTAGAAAATCTAGAATCCTTAGGAGAAATGCCTTTACCGCCTTACATCAAAGAACGGCTGGAAGATCCAGAACGCTATCAAACCGTCTACGCTAAAGAAAACGGATCAGCCGCTGCACCAACGGCTGGTTTGCATTTTACGCCGGAACTGCTAGAAAAAATCGCGGCTAAAGGTGTGAAACTGGTTTATTTAACCTTACACGTCGGGCTAGGGACCTTCCGTCCAGTCAGTGTCGATAATATCGCTGAACATCAAATGCACAGCGAATTTTATCGTTTAACTGAAGAAGCCGCTGCTCAATTGAATGACGTCCGTAATAATGGCGGGAAAATCGTCGCAGTAGGAACGACATCGATCCGTACATTGGAAACCATCGGTACTAAATTCAATGGCGAGATCAAAGCCGATAGCGGTTGGACCGATATCTTTATTACCCCTGGGTATGAATTTAAAGTCGTTCAAGCTTTTTCAACCAATTTCCACTTGCCTAAATCAACCTTAGTAATGTTAGTTAGTGCATTTGCGGGTCGGGAAGAAACATTAGCAGCCTATCACCATGCAATCGAAGAACGTTATCGCTTCTTCAGCTTTGGCGATGCGATGTTTGTAAAATAATATCAGTAAAGCCAGCGAAGAAATTCGCTGGCTTTTTTATGTGGAAGTGTCATCCTAAAAAATACAAAATCTTCGTATGACTATCATTTTTCTAACCAGCTAAAGCAGGAAGAAAAACTGACAGCTACTCAAATTAATTAGAAGTATTTTTTTAAAACCCAAAAAAATCCGAAATTTTCACACGCATACGATTCCACTAATCGCGTTAAAAACGCGAAGAGGAACTCGCAAAAAAAAGCCAGGCTCTCGATAAGCCTGGCTCTTAGAATTTCGGAAGGATTAGTTCATTCGAATTTTATATTACTTTATGATACATGCAAAGTATTACATGAATTTCTTGACTATAAACATAAATGTTTGTTCTTATTACGTTTTCACTTTTATTCAGTTTTAAGAAACTTTTTTCTCAATTACGTATCTTTTTACTTGTGTGTTTGATAGTGTTACTCAACCTGTGATACGCATTCACTATTTATAAGGAAATACTTCACACGCATACTTTTGACAACTTTTCGGTGAATCTTGTATTACTAACAATTTTTAGTGTTTATTTTTTTCTACTTACTTATCGAGAAATCCTTCGAATGATCTAAGTTCCTCCTTCCTTGTATCTATAATATAGCATAAACCATTACTTTATGGAAGCGATTACGCTTGGTTATTTTGATATATTTGATTTGTTTCTTTTTGACAAAAAACGAGTTGTATACTTTGAGTTAGCCGCCTTTTCTGTGTTATAGTAATAATATAGGTAGTTTTTTTATAACAAGAGGAGGAATAGGATGGAATCCTACAAAGAGACAGCAGATACTGTGATTAAGGAATATGAAGCTGATTTAGATAATGGTTTGACAGAAAAAAAAGTTGAAGAAAAATTAAAAAATAACGGCAAAAACAAATTTGAAGATGCACCGAAGGAATCGGTAGCGAAAAAATTCTTCCATAGTTTGACCGATTTCACGACAATTATTTTACTTGTTGCAGCAGTTATCTCACTTTACACGGCGATTGCTACGGACCACGGCGATTATTTTGAGAGTTTTTTGATTATTGCGATTGTAGTGATCAATTCAGTTTTAGCAATTGTACAAGAAGGTAACGCCGAAAAAGCATTATCTGCGTTACAAGACATGAACAAGCAATCAGCAACTGTCTTACGTGATGGCAAACAGCAAGAGATTGATGCTGAAGAATTAGTTCCAGGGGATACGTTGCTTTTGGAATCAGGTTCACTGATTACTGCTGATGCCCGTATCGTGGAAGCTTCGCAAATGCGAGTGGAAGAATCTGCGTTGACAGGCGAGAGCGAGCCGGTCATGAAGGATGCCGATTATATTGGTGAAGAGGACGAAGCATTGGGCGATCGTCTGAATATGCTGTACAAAGGCTCCACAGTTGTAAACGGTCGTGGTAAGGCAATCGTTACGGAAACCGGTATGAAGACCGAGATGGGGAAAATTGCCGGGTTATTAAATAGTGATGAAACGCAAAAAACACCTCTGCAAAAACGATTAAATCATTTAGGCAAACGGATCAGTTTGATCGCTTTGGCAGCTGCGGCTTTTGTGTTTTTCATTGGTGAAATGCAAGGCGAACCGATGTTGGACATGTTTATCACTGCGATCTCATTAGCAGTAGCAGCAGTGCCGGAAACATTGACGGTCATCGTGACATTAACCTTGGCTTTTGGTGTGCAAAAAATGGCGAAGAAAAATGCTATTATTCGCAAGTTGCCAGCGGTTGAAACCCTTGGTTCAGCCAATGTCATTTGTTCCGATAAAACCGGAACCTTAACACAAAACAAAATGCGGGTACGCCGTGTCTGGACTCATGGTGATTCTGTTGTTGATACAGAAGAAGGTATGACCGAAGAGGCGATGGAAGTTTTAAGCACGGCGGCTCTTTGTACCGATGTCGTTGTAGAAAATGATGATAATGAATTAGAAATCAAAGGAAATCCGACTGAAGCGGCGATTGTTCGAGCTGTGGAAGAAAACTATCACACTAAGTCAGAGCTTGAAGAGAAGTATCCGCGAATCGGTGAGATTCCGTTTGACTCTGAACGAAAAATGATGACTACCGTACATAAACGCGGGAAAAAATTCATCTCAATTACTAAAGGGGCCTTTGATGTACTGTTGCCCAAATTTCATTATGGTGATGTTGACCAGGCGGCAATCGTAAATGATCGCTTCGGAAAAAAAGCGTTACGAGTAATCGCTGTTGGTTATGCGATTCATGATGAAGAACCAAAAGAAATTACGTCAGAAGCGTTAGAGAAAGATTTACGTCTGATGGGCTTGATCGGGATGATCGATCCGCCTCGTCCAGAATCAAAAGCTGCGATTGCCCGTGCCAAAAAAGCGGGAATCAAAACGGTGATGATCACTGGCGACCATGTCGTAACAGCTGGAGCTATCGCCAAAGAACTTGGAATCATGAAGAGTCGCAAAGAAGCACTTTCTGGCGCGCAGTTACAAAAAATGACCGATGAAGAGTTGGATGAAAAGGTGAAAGACCTTTCTGTTTATGCGCGAGTAACACCAGAAGACAAGATTCGAATTGTTAAATCATGGCAGCGGACAGGTGCCGTTGTGGCAATGACCGGAGATGGTGTCAATGATGCCCCCGCTTTGAAAGCCAGTGATGTTGGTTGTGCGATGGGAATTACGGGGACGGATGTTGCTAAAGGTGCAGCGGATATGATTTTGACCGATGATAACTTCGCGACGATCGTTGATGCGGTAGCTCGAGGACGTTCCGTTTATCAAGGGATTCGTAAGGCGATCAATTTCCTTTTGAGCTGTAACATTTCGGAGATTTTTATCGTAGTGATTGCGATGTTGTTAGGCTGGGGAGCCCCGTTTACCGCTGTTCAATTGTTGTTCGTAAACGTTGTAGCAGATGGCTTACCAGGCTTCGCACTAGGCCGTGAACCGGCGGAAGCAGGAATTATGGATGAAAAACCAATTCCTCGAAATGAAGGGATCTTTGCTCGCGGTTTATGGCAAAAAATTGGATTGAATGCCGCGGTCTTTACCGTCGTCACTTTGATTGGATTTTATGTGGGAGCGTTCGTTGACCACGTCAGCTATTTCACCCCACCAAGTTTGGAAGTCGGTCAAACCGTCGCCTTCTTAGTTTTAGCGTATTCATCGATTTTACACGTTTTTAATGTGCGTAGTGCGAAATCGATTTTCAGAGTGGACTTGGCTACAAATAAATCGTTGGCTCAAATGGCCTGGTTAGCGATTGGAATCACGACAGTCATCGCGCTAGTTCCTCAGACACAAGAATTGTTCTATCTGGTACCTATTAGTATGAACCATTGGGTGATCTCAATCTTACTTTCGATTGTACCGATCATCGTCAATGAATTGATCAAATTCCACAAAGCACCAGAAATTGATCCAGAAAATATTTAAGCAGTTGAATCATATTTTATTGAATTGCCACAAGCAGAGCTAAAAAAGCCTTCGATGATTGTTTTCATCGGAGGCTTTTTTGCAGTGAAGCGAACACTGCTTAGGAGTAAAACGGCTCTACCGGATTACGCTTTATAATCGTAGCTAGTGATGATGATCTCTTTCAATTCGCTGATCAGCGGTTCTTTTGGATTCGCGGTGGTACATTGATCCTCATAAGCAAGCTCCGCCATCCGGTCAACTGTGGAATCTAGTGTCTCTTGCGTTACGCCTTGCGCTTTGAGACTCATATCGATGCCGATCGACGTACCTAGCTCATAAATAGCTGAAGCTAAAGCTTCAACTAATTCTTCGGTAGTCTTGCCCTTTAACCCTAAGAACTTCGCAATGTCTGCGTAATCAGTATGTGCCCGGAAATAATCATATTTAGGGAACATCGCATGTTTTTGCGGATCTTTCGCATTGTAGCGAATGATATGAGGCAAGAGAATCGCATTTGTCCGACCATGAGGAATCCCATATTCACCGCCGATCTTATGAGCGATCGAATGACAAATTCCCAAGAAGGCATTGGCAAAGGCCATCCCGGCCATCGCAGAAGCGTTATGCATCTTCTCCCGCGATTCTTCATCGCCGTCTTTAACCGATTTTTCCAAGTAGTCAAAGACAATCTGAATCGCCTGCAAGCTCAAGCCGCGAGTATAATCAGAGGCCATAACGGAGACATAAGATTCGATCGCGTGAGTCAAGACATCCATCCCGGTATCGGCTGCGATTGATTTTGGCAATGTTAAAACAAATTGCGGGTCGATGATCGCGACATTTGGCGTCAGGGCATAGTCAGCTAATGGGTATTTCACGTGAGTTTCGCTATCTGTGATAACTGCAAATGGGGTTACTTCGGCACCGGTTCCTGAAGTTGTCGGAATACAGACCAGCTGAGTTTTTTCTGGTGCTTCGATCCCGTAAGTCCGCTTACGGATATCCAAGAATTTTTGTTTTGCGCCGAAGAAGGACGTGTCTGGGTGTTCAAAGAACATCCACATGCCTTTTGCTGCATCCATCGCTGATCCGCCGCCTAAGGCAATGATCGTGTCAGGTTGGAAGTTTACAAACATTTCCAATCCTTTATAGATCGTATTGGTGGATGGGTTTGGTTCCACATCTGAGAAGACTTCGATTTTGACATCGTTTTTCCGTCTGCTTAATGCTTCTCGCACGATATCCGCGTAGCCGAACTGTACCATCCCAGGATCACAAACTAGCATGACCCGTTCCACATTCTCCATTTGGGTCAAATACAACAAAGAGTTCTTTTCAAAATAGATCTTTGGTGGAAGTTTAAACCATTGCATGTTTTTTCTCCGTTTCGCTACCGTTTTAATGTTGATTAAGTCAAGGGCTGATACGTTGTGAGAAACTGAGTTTTTCCCGTAAGAACCGCAGCCAAGCGTTAATGATGGGATCAATTCGTTGTAAATATCGCCGATTCCGCCTTCCGAAGAAGGTGAATTGATTAAGATGCGACAAGCCTTCATGCGCAAACTGAATTCTAATTGTGCTTCTTCATCTTCTGAATGAATAACCGCCGTATGCCCTAAACCACCTAGCTCTAACATTGCCTCAGATAAGTCAAAACCATGCTCAGTCGAATTTGATTTGATCATTGCCAAGACTGGTGAAAGCTTTTCGCGAGACAGCGGGTAGTCAGGCCCCACACCGTCTAATTCTGCTACTAACATTTTGGTCCCATTTGGAACACCGATCCCTGCGAGATCAGCAATTGCTTTTGCAGAGAAGCCAACGATCTTCGGATTAACAGCATATTTGCCTTCATTCATAACGACCGCTTCCAATTGTCTCAACTCATTTTTCTTAACGAAGTAAACTTGATGCGCTTGAAATTCTTTTTTGACCGTTTCATAAATCTCTTTATCGACGATGACTGCTTGTTCGGAAGCGCAGATCATGCCGCTGTCGAAAGTTTTAGACACAAGTAGGTCATTGACTGCGCGTTTGATATTGGCGGTTTTTTCGATGTAGGCGGGGACATTTCCAGGACCAACGCCGAGGGCGGGCTTTCCAGTTGAATAGGCAGCTTTCACCATTGCACCACCGCCAGTTGCTAAAACAATCGCTACACCAGGATGATTCATCAAGCCTTGGGTAGCTTCAAGGGAAGGTTGCTCGATCCATTGGATACAATTTTCCGGTGCACCGGCTGCAATCGCCGCGTCACGGATGATCCGTGCTGCTTCGGCAGAGCATTTTTGCGCGCTTGGATGGAAGGCGAAAATGATTGGATTACGTGTTTTTAAAGCGATCAGAGCCTTGAAAATCGTTGTTGAGGTGGGATTGGTCGTAGGTGTCACACCACAGATCACACCCACTGGTTCAGCGATTTGAATCAGATGTTTTTGCTTGTCTTCATGAATTACGCCAGCGGTCTTATTGTCTTTGATATTGTTCCAAATATACTCAGAGGCATACATATTCTTGATCGCTTTGTCTTCAACGATTCCACGGCCGGTCTCTTCTACGGCCATTTTTGCTAATAACATGTGCTTGTCTAATGCGGCCATTGCCATTTCGTGAACAATCTGATCCACTTTTGCCTGCTCGAATTTTGCTAACACCTTTAACGCGTCGTTTCCCTTCGTTGCCAGATCATTGATTACGCCGTCAACATCGATTGGTTCTGTTTTTTTCTCAGTCGCTTTAACCATTGTTTCCCTCCTAATATTTTTTTACTACTTCATCATAAATGTTAATATTGTAACTGTAAACGCTTTCCTTAGATAAGTATTTTCTTCACATTAAGCTCTTTTTAACGTGTTTTAAGTGATAATTCATCTAAAGTTTTTTTATTAGTTATGTTTTTTCGAGTAAAAGCATGGGATTGCTTATTTTGTTCGTTCAAGCACTCTGGGAAAAAGAAAAGTTTGTTCTTATTAAAATAGGAAAATGTGGAAAATTAAATAAAAAAAATTTGTTTTGTGTGGTTATGAACATGATTTCTATAAGAAGCGTTAAAGTCTGGAAGGAAAGTTGCAAAACGACTATAAAACCATTATTATGGTACAAGTTGCAGACTAATACATACACAATACATATAGAAGAAAGTAGGAAATTGAATGACTGAACCTGCCATTTCTTATCGTTTAATAAAGAAAGAAAAACATACAGGCGCACGTTTGGGAGAGATTATCACTCCTCATGGAACGTTTCCGACGCCAATGTTCATGCCAGTAGGCACATTGGCAACGGTTAAAACAATGTCACCAGAAGATTTAAAAGAGATGGGTGCCGGCATTATTTTAAGCAATACCTATCATTTATGGTTACGGCCTGGAGAAGATCTTGTTGCGGAAGCGGGCGGCTTGCACAAGTTCATGAACTGGGATCAACCAATCTTGACGGACTCCGGTGGCTTCCAAGTGTTCTCATTAGCGGATATGCGGAATATCGTTGAAGAGGGCGTTCATTTCAAAAACCATTTGAACGGTTCGAAGATGTTCTTATCACCAGAAAAAGCGATCGATATCCAAAATAAATTAGGTTCTGACATCATGATGAGCTTTGATGAATGCCCGCCATTTGATGAAAGCTATGACTATGTGAAAAAATCAGTGGAACGGACCTCACGTTGGGCAGAACGTGGACTAAAAGCGCACGCTAACCCAACAACGCAAGGATTATTCGGGATCATTCAAGGTGCTGGTTTTGAAGACTTGCGTCGTCAAAGCGCCAAGGATCTTGTCAGCATGGATTTCCCTGGCTATTCTATCGGCGGACTTTCTGTCGGTGAACCAAAAGCAGAAATGAATCGGGTGCTAGAATTTACGACACCATTGATTCCAGAAAACAAGCCCCGCTATTTGATGGGTGTGGGCGCTGCAGATTCATTAATCGACGGCGTGATTCGTGGCGTGGATATGTTTGATTGCGTATTGCCGACGCGGATCGCTCGTAACGGTACATGTATGACGTCAGCAGGGCGCTTAGTTGTTAAGAACGCGAAATATGCTTATGATTTTCGTCCATTAGATGAAAAATGTGATTGCTACACGTGTCGTAATTATACTCGTGCTTACATTCGTCACTTGATCCATTGTGATGAAACCTTTGGTATTCGTCTAACTTCTTATCATAATCTATATTTCTTAATCAATTTGATGAAGCAAGTTCGTCAAGCAATCATGGATGATAATTTATTAGAATTCCGCCAAGCCTTCTTTGAAGAATATGGATTTAATAAACAAAACGCAAAAAGTTTCTAAAGTCTGAATAAAAAAGCTAGTGAAACTTTAGAAATTTTGTTACAGTTAGAAGTGGATTTACTAAGAATGCGAGGGGAAATATAAAATGGGAAGCTTTTCAATGATCATCTTGATCGTAGTAATGCTGGGAATGTTCTTCATGATGAACCGTTCTCAAAAGAAACAACAACAAGAACGCCAAAACGTCTTGGATGCGATGAAAGTTGGCGACGATGTCGTAACGATCGGTGGATTACACGGTGTGATCCATGAAATTAATACGAATGATAAGACTGTTACTTTAGACTGTGAAGGCATTTATCTAGTCTTTGATCGTGCATCAATCAGAACCGTAACAGCCAATGTTCGTCCGGCGACAACGCCAGTTGGACCAGAAGTGGTAGAACCTGAAGTAACTGAGCCGCAAGAAACAGTTGTTGAAGAAAAACCTGAAGATAAAGAATAAACGAAGTATCCGTTTGGAGAGTGGAGCATTTATTGTTCCACTCTTTTTTTGTGGATTGTTTTGTTAACCCTGAAGATAATTGTGAAAAAAGTTCTTTTATTAGAAACTCAATACTATAATCTCTAAAAAAAGCATATGTTATAGACGGGCTGTGTTCATCGCATTTGATAATAAAAAAAGCTGGTGTGAAAAAAATCACAAAAACTATTTACAAACTCTCAAGGGTGTTGTATGATGTCTATGTGAAAAAGAACACAAAAATTTTTAGGAGGATACACATGGCTAAAGCGATTGAAAAGGAAAAAGACGCAGTCAGCGTTGAACAAGTGATTGATGAATTAGCAGCAAAAGCAAATGTTGCGTTGAAAGAAATGGAAGACTTCGATCAAGAAAAAGTTGACCATATCGTTCACGAAATGGCAATGGCAGCATTAGACAAACACATGATGTTAGCGAAAATGGCCGTTGAAGAAACCGGCCGCGGGATCGTCGAAGATAAAGCAATCAAAAATATGTACGCTTCAGAATACATCTGGAACAGCATTAAGAATGATAAAACTGTTGGCGTGATTGGCGAAGATAAACAAAAAGGCTTAATCGAAGTTGCTGGACCTGTCGGCGTTGTTTGTGGCGTAACACCGACAACAAACCCAACATCTACAACAATCTTCAAATCAATGATCGCCTTAAAAACAGGAAATCCAATTGTATTTGCTTTCCATCCAAGCGCTCAAAAATGTTCTGCTGAAGCTGCGCGTATCGTTCGTGACGCGGCAATCGCGGCAGGCGCTCCTGAAAATTGTATCCAATGGATCGAAAAACCATCGATCGACGCAACATCAATGTTAATGAATCACCCAGGTGTAGCCATCGTTCTTGCGACAGGCGGACCAGGCATGGTTAAATCAGCTTACTCTACTGGTAAACCAGCTTTAGGTGTTGGTGCGGGAAACGTTCCTTCATACATTGAAAAAACAGCGAAAATCAAACGTGCGGTCAACGACTTAATCGTTTCAAAATCTTTTGACAACGGTATGATCTGTGCTTCTGAACAAGCTGTTATTGTAGACAAAGAAGTCTACGAAGATGTAAAAGCAGAATTCCAAGCACATCAAGTTTATGTTGTGAAGAAAAATGAATTGAAAAAATTAGAAGACGCTGTCATGAACGAAGGCAAATATGCAGTAAATCCTGCAATCGTTGGTCATTCAGCTGAAGATATTGCGCAACGTGCAGGAATCAAAGTTCCCGCTGGCACAAAAATTCTAATCGCTGAATTAGATGGTGTCGGTGCAGATTATCCATTATCTCGTGAAAAACTTTCTCCAGTTTTAGCGATGATCAAAGCAAATGATCACCAACACGGTTTCGATCTTTGCCAAGGTATGCTTGAGTTAGGCGGATTAGGCCATACAGCAGTTATTCATACAGAAGATGAAGATTTACAAGTGAAATTTGGGTTGCGTATGAAAGCTTGCCGTATTTTAGTTAATTCACCATCTGCAGAAGGCGGTATCGGTGACATTTACAATGAAATGATCCCATCATTGACTCTTGGTTGTGGTTCATACGGGAAGAACTCTGTATCTAAAAACGTATCTGCTATTAACTTAATCAATGTTAAAACTATAGCGAAACGGAGAAATAATATGCAATGGTTTAAGCTACCATCAAAAATCTACTTCGAAAAGAACTCTCTATTGTATTTGACCCAAATGGAAAATGTTGAACGTGTCATGTTAGTTTGTGACCCTGGCATGGTTCAATTTGGCTATGCGGATATCGTTCGCGAAGTTCTTGGACGTCGGACAAATGATGTGAAAATCGAAGTTTTCTCTGATGTTGAGCCAAATCCTTCAACCAACACAGTTTATAAAGGCTTAGAAATATTCAATGATTTCCAACCAGATACAGTTATCGCTTTAGGTGGCGGTTCTGCGATGGATGCGGCGAAAGGCATGTGGATGTTCTTTGAACACCCAGACACTTCATTCTTCGGCGCAAAACAAAAATTCTTAGATATTCGTAAACGGACGTATAATATCGGCAAACCTGAAAAAACTCAGTTCGTATGTATCCCAACAACTTCTGGTACAGGTTCTGAAGTGACACCATTTGCCGTTATCACTGATAGCGAAACACACGTGAAATACCCATTAGCAGACTACGCGTTGACACCAGACGTAGCAATCGTTGACCCACAATTCGTTATGACCGTACCAGCTTCTGTAACTGCTGATACTGGGATGGACGTATTGACTCACGCGATTGAATCATACGTGTCTGTTATGGCTTCTGATTATACTCGCGGCTTGAGCTTACAAGCAATCAAGATGGTCTTTGACAACCTTGAAACATCTGTTAAAACAGCAGACCCAGAAGCCCGCGAAAAAATGCATAATGCTTCTGCAATGGCAGGGATGGCCTTCGCCAATGCTTTCTTAGGAATTTGTCACTCAATCGCTCATAAGATCGGTGGAGAATACGGCATTCCTCACGGACGTACCAATGCGATTCTATTACCGCATATCATCCGTTACAATGCGAAAGATCCGCAAAAACACGCGATGTTCCCTAAATATGACTACTTCCGTGCAGATGCTGATTATGCTGATATCGCTAAGTTCTTAGGACTTAAAGGCAATACCAATGCAGAATTAGTAGAGGCATTGATTGAAGCAGTGTACAACTTAGGGGTGACTGTTGGAATCGACATGAACTTGAAAGCACAAGGCGTGACTCAAGAAACATTGAATACGACGGTTGATCGTATGGCTGAACTGGCTTACGAAGACCAATGTACAACAGCAAATCCAAAAGAACCATTGATCAGCGAGCTGAAAGAAATTATTGTGACAGCTTACGATTACAAAGCATAAATTTTCGTGAAAGAACTCTCCTAGTGAGGGTTCTTTTTTTGAATTTAACTCAAATGCAGGATTTTATTTAAAAAATTCATTTTATTTAGATTAAATGAATCTCTTTGATTGTTCTGACCCTCAAAAAACGATAGACTAGAATTAAGATGGGGGGAAGGATTCAAGATCATGGAAAAATTGAAGCGTGAGATACAAGAATTAAGTGAATCCAATGCGCGATTAGGCGCCTTGATTGACTATCTAGTAAATGAAAAAAAATTGATGGCCAGTAAGGCAAATCATATTTTTATGTTAGATATGCAAGACTATGTAGCTGCATTGAATGGCTTGGCTCCTTCGAATGCACAAATTTCTGTGACTCCTCAAGAGATCAAACAAATTAATTATTTACTGACACAGCAATACGAACTGATGAAAATCATTCAAAGGGATTATACCCGCCTTGCTGTCGCGGAAACTGACGAGAAACAGGCGGCAAATGAAAAGAAGCTACGCATCATTAAACGGCTGTTGGTGATTAACCAGTTGCTGCTGCAAGATAATATCTTGTTTCAATCCTTGCTCGAAGCAAAAAAAATAAGCGGAACGATTCGTATTGGTGAAAAGAAAAATTGGCTGCAGCGGCTATTGAGACGTTAGAGGCTGATTAATGAAGGCTTTCGTGTAGCCGGACATGGATATACTTGCTGTAAAGCGATTGATTCACGTGTAAAATTTATACTTTCTTTATATGAGGCAAAATAAGAGGTGGAGATCAATTGATCTCCACCTCTTATTTGCGTGTCGCTAATTGGTTATAATCAATTCCGCGGGCTTGGCACCATTCTTTAGGTGCACCGCTTAAAATAATCGGGTTATGGCTTAATTCTGCCGTGGTTGCTTTGTTAGTCATTAGATATAAACGCTGCAGCTGAATTTTCCAGTCTTCGATCATAGCAATAGTGGATTCGATGCCATCACTCATTAGCTGATCAAGGATCGTCGCTGAAATACCAACAGCTTTAGCACCTAAACACAAAGCTTTAAAAATATCATAGGCACCTCGAATGCCACCAGAAGCCAGAAGGGTCAGATCATTAACAGACTGAGCTTCTAAAAGTGATACGACCGTCGATTGGCCCCAATCATCCAAATAAGTTAGTTCCCGCTTTTTCCGGCGAGCGTTCTCAATTTGTGAGAAGCTAGTACCGCCGCGACCGGAAACATCGATTGCCTGCGCTCCTAATGAGTGTAATTGTTGAAGCGTTTCTCGTGTCATGCCAAAACCGACTTCCTTGACGATGACAGGAACATTCAGTGCTTGAATGGTTTGTTGGATATTTTGCGGCCATTCATGAAAATCACGATCGCCTTCAGGCATGACTAATTCTTGCGGAACATTTAAATGGATTTGTAAACCATCTGCTTGCAGCAGCTCCACGATTTTTTGGGCATCTTCACTAGTTCGACCAGCCCCCATATTGCCCAGGATCAGGCCATGAGGATTTACTTTTCGAACGACCGTGTAGGAATCTGCCACACTTGGATCTTTCAATGCTGCGCTGACAGAACCAGTTGCCATCATTAGATCCGTCTCACGAGCGATGATGGCCAAGTCGTGATTGATTTTTTTAGTTTTTTCACTGCCGCCGGTCATGGCGTTGATGTAAAAAGGGACGCTTAATTTGAGGCCGAGAACTTTGGTACTTAAATCGACCTCTTCAGGACGTATCGTTACGATGGAAGAATGCAATAACCGAATCGCATCGAAATCATTTTCCTTTGGTTTTTGATGGAAAGCTCGAGCCAATGAAACATGTTCGTCTTTACGATTCATGGCGATCCTCCGTAAAATGATAGACGTGAAGAGGCAATGGCGTGATGCCAGCCTTTTCCCAAGAACTCATTAAAGGCAGGATTCCTGCACGTTTGTCAACGATCACAATGCCGCAATCACCACCGCCAGCACCGGAAGATTTTGCGGCGCCACCGTATTGTTCAGCGAGATCATTCAACCGTTTCAATTCCTCGGTTTCAATCAAGACGTTGCTGATCGTCGTCAATTGGTTCAGTAATTCGCGATTTTCACGAATCATTTGCTGGATCAAGGATACATCATTTCGCTTGAACCCTTGGATCATTTCGTCTACGCAAGCTTTGCTGTCTTGTAGAAAGTGTTCGTAAGAGGTGCGTTTTTCATCCCGTGATTGATGGACTTGGTCGACTAGATCAGAAGTCGATGCTGGACTGCCAGTCCAACCGATTAATAGGCGCAAGTCTTCGGGGACTTGCAATGGTTCAATTTGTAAATTCGGCCAGTTATTTTCGATTAAAGTGGTCAATTTTTCGGTCGTCATTTTTTCTAAGACCCAGTCATGGTCGAAGGTAGAAAAGGCTAACCAACCACCGTAGCAGCTGGCGGCAATATCTCCACAGGAGCCGTTGCCTTGGACATTTAAATGAGCGAGGGTCGCTAATTTAAATAATTCTAACTGCGAAAGATTCAGTTTATAAAAAGCATTCAACGCTTTGACCGTCGCCACTGTGACAGCACCACTGGAGCCTAGACCGTATTTCCGGCCATTAGAATTATCTAGCTCACTCGTTACTTTTAAGTCGAAGAAGGCCAATTTTTTGCCTTTTTCCTGGGCGTATTTCTCGGTGAAGTGAATCGCCGCTAAAATATAATGGAAAGGATTGTCACGAATGTCTAGGACTAATTCGTTATTCCGGCGAGTCCAACGTATGGGTAGATCGCTATATTGGGCGGATTGGATACTTCCGCTTTTTTTGGCCGGTCCGATGGAGACGGAAATGAATTGGTCGATGGCTACGATGATCGCGGGATGTCCCGGTTCTACAACGGCGTATTCACCGGCGATATAAAGTTTTCCAGGGGCAGATACTTCAATCATTTACGCGTCCTCCTTTGATAAAATTTCGATTTTTGGTCCTGCGTGAGCAAGGATTAATTGTTGGGAATCAAAATGCTTGGCTAAGGCAGCCTGAACCTTTGCTTCATTTTTACGTTCGACTAAAATTTTGACATTTGGTCCAGCATCCATTGTGAAGTAGCAAGGAATGCCGGCAGTTCTGATTTGGCGGACGAGATTCATGGCTTGCATGCTTTCTGCCGACCAATAGGTGAAGGGCGGATTCGCGGCTAAGGTTGTACCGTGCATTTTTAAGGCGCTGGCTTCGGTAACCTCTCCTAAGGCAATAAAGTTTTTTTCAGTGATGGCTTGTTTGGCTTTTTGTAAATCTTGCGGAACAGTTTGTAGCCAACCATCATAAAAAGCCGACGTTTCGACCGTTCGTTGCATGCCATCGCGACTAGAAATATCTTTTTGGGCATCATTGACCACGACAAAGAGCATACTTAACTCATTTTCGAAGTCGTTGCTTGGTATTTCGACTGCATAGGACGTCTCGTCGCTAGTCCCTTTTTGCCATTCAGCAAAGCCGCCGTAAATGCTGCGGCAGGCAGAGCCGGAGCCCCGACGTGCAAGCCGCGATAATTCTTCCGGTGATAAGGCTAGATTTAATGCTGCACTAGCAGCGCCGGCCAAAGCGGCCAAACCACTAGCAGAAGAAGCTAAACCTGCAGCTGTAGGGACGAAGTTTTGGCTTTTTACCGTCGCATAAAGGTTGCAGTCGGCTTTTTGGCGGACTAAATCAAGAAAGCGACTCACTTTTAAGGTCGCTTTCGGATCTTGCAGTTGATTGTCTAAGTAGAAATGATCTTCCTTCAACTCTTCGGAAAAAGTGACGGTCGTTTCAGTATAAAAAGCATCCAACGTTAACGATAAACTGTTGTTCATTGGAATGATTAGTTCTTGATTTTCTTTGCCCCAATATTTGATCAAGGCGATGTTCGTATAAGCTCGAGCTTTGCCACTAAACATGTGCGTAGACACCTAACCCTTCAATCCATGTATCACGTGCGCCAGCGTCTAATAATGTTTTCTGCAGCTGACGTCCGCTTGTTTCATTCTCTGCTAGAGCGATCATGCAACCACCGCGGCCGCCACCGGTCAGCTTCGTACCTAATGCGTGATGTTCTAACGCCGTTTCGATTAGGTGGTCTAAGTTGCGATTGCTGGCACCTAATAAGCGTAAGAGGCCTTGAGCTTGGTTCATACAGTCGCCTAAGACGCGAGGCTTATTTTGTAAAACGGCTTGCTGAGCTTGATTGGTTAACTGTCCAAGTGTCCGCATTTGCTGATTGGTCTCATAAGGGCGCAGTTCCATCAGTTTAGCGATATCTTTCACTGCTTTGCGCGTCTGTCCTTTTACGCCAGTGTCAGCCACAACTAAAAAAGCGTCCATGTTTAATTGGAAAGGTTGGAAGCCGATGCCTTTTTGATAAAGGATCGGTTCAGTTCCACTAATCGTCGTCGCGTCAATGCCGCTAGGGTTGCCATGAGCCACCGCTTCCGCTTGATTGACAAAGTGTAAGACGTTTTCTTGGGTCGCCGGTTCTTCCATCCAATCGAAAACAGCCCGGGTAATCGCAACTGCTACGGCAGCGCTTGAACCCATTCCCCGTTCGGCTGGAATCGAGCTTTCAATCTTTAAATAGAAAGGTTCTGGAATTTTAAAATGTTTTACTAAATACCACAGTAAGACCGTTACATTGCGCATCGTATTCGGCACGGCTGAAAGCGGTCCGTGGAAGAAGCTGGATTCGATCCACGACTCAAGTTTATTTACCTTGATCGTCGCTTGGATACCTGTTCCGGCAAAAGGAAAGGCGATCGCCGGCTCCCCATAAACAACCGAGTGTTCTCCCATTAAGATGATTTTTCCACTGGCATAACCCGTGCCAATCGATTTCATTAAAAAAACCCCTATTTCGTTTTAGAGTATGTATTTTTCATTTTTATTTGTTTAGCTATTGTTTTCATTGAGAAAAATTCATGTTTCTCGACTTCTTTATTATAAACGAAATTATTACTTAATAGTAATAAGCCATTTTAGTCTCTTCCCATTTTACTCAGAGAAGACCTACAAGTAAACGAAACCGCTGAAAAGTTTTTGAAAAGCTACGATTTTTTAAACATTCCTTAGAAGAATAAAGTTTGTTTTTCTGTAGATATTTTGTTTGACGCTACAAGATATTGGGGGTATATTGGATAAGTTGAAAAATACGCACTATATTTTGTATGAAACGAGTTGGGGGTTTATGAGCGTGATCGTATTAGCAGGAACCATTGGAGCAGGGAAATCAAGTTTGACCGCAATGCTGTCAGAGCATCTAGGAAGTCAGGCTTTTTATGAATCGATTGATGATAATGAAGTGTTACCGCTATTTTATGCTGATCCAGAGCAGTACGCATTTTTATTGCAAATCTATTTCTTAAATAAACGTTTTGATAGTATTAAAAAGGCGATGCAAGACGACAACAATGTCTTGGATCGTTCAATCTATGAAGATTCTTTATTATTTCATTTAAACGCTGATCTTGGCCGGGCAACCGAGACAGAGGTCAAAGTTTACGATGAATTGTTAGCCAATATGATGCAGGAGTTGCCTTATGCGGCTCATAAAAAGCATCCCGATCTATTGGTCCACATCCGGGTTTCTTTTGAAACGATGATGGAACGAATTCAAAAGCGTGGACGTGAATACGAGCAATTAGAATTTGATCCCACCTTGTATGATTATTACAAGGAGTTAAACAGCCGTTACGATCAATGGTATGAAGACTATCATGAAAGTCCCAAAATCCAAATCGATGGTGATCGTTTGAATTTTGTTGACAATGCTGACGCACGGGATGAAGTGATCCGCATGATCGATGAGAAAATTTTAGAGGTTCAAGGAATTACAGCGGAATAAGGCTAAGTAGGAACTATGGCAGTCAGGTCATGGTTCTTTTTTTGGAATCAGTTATTGTTTAAGAGTGAAAGATTAATGTACAGGTGATAAAAGGTTCTTTTATTTCAATTAACTGTTTCAATGTTTTCTAATAGGTTAAAACTAATAAAGAAGTGAAGATTTTGTTATACTGATTTTAACAAGATTTTATACCGGGAGGTTCTAATGGACAGCAAACAAACATTTAATCAAGAGATGTGTTCATGGGTCAATGTCGATGCGACACAGCCTCACGAGATCAAAAAATTGAGAGCTAGCTATTCTATCAGCGATGAGATGTTGACGTATGCGCTAGATGATAATGAACGGGCGCGGGTGGAATATGATCCGATGGAAAAGGCTTTGCTATTGATCTTTAATGTGCCGAACCTCTTAAAGAAAGACAATCATTATGAAACGAGTCCGATGGCCTTCATTTTGAAGGATCATTTTTTCTTTTCGTTTGTCAATGAACGGACGGCTTATGTGGAAAATATTATTGAGAATCTGTTACAGAATGAACCGAACCAAAGCACGGCGAGTCTGTTATTCCATACACTTTTTTTGATCTCTGATTACTATTTCCCTTTAGTTGAAGAGGTGGATAGTCAACGGATTGTCTTAAATGCGAAATTACGAGAAAAAACCACCAATAAAAATTTATTGGCGTTGTCCGATTTGGAAATTGGCTTAGTGTATTTGGTAACGGCCACGAAACAAAACGCGGTTTTGTTGGAGCAGGTCAAGGTTCAAGCAATCTTTTCCAGCTTCACGGATAAGGAAAAAGAGGAATTGGATGACGCGTTGATTGAAGCCAAGCAGGCGGTGGAGATGACCAAATTATCCAGTGAAATCTTGGATCAATTATCCGGTACCTACAATAATTTGTTAAATAATAATCTGAATGACACGATGAAAATCTTAACAATCTGGTCTTTGATGTTGACGATCCCTACGATCGTCACCGGTTTTTTCGGCATGAATATGCCATTGCCTTTGGTTCATTCGGAAGCGGGTTGGCTAATTTCATTAGTGATCAGTTTGGGCCTTTCCGCCTGGCTGATTTTGATCCTATGGCGGCGAATACGCTAAAAGGAAGTGAGACGAAATTTCGTCCCACTTCCTTTTTTTGAATAAACGGTATATCAGAAGTCACTTCCTCGAACGTGAGGCAAAATGGTTCTGAAATTTTTCTAGTACAACCAGCTAGTGCAGCAATAAATTAAAGAATAAAGGTCTCAATCACTTCGGCGACAGCGCTGTTTTCATGGTCGGCGGTAGTCGTATGCTGAGCGGCGACTTTGACAGCCGGCACAGCATTGGCAACGGCGACCCCTAATTCGGCTGCTTGGATCATCGCCAGGTCGTTGGTGTTATCGCCAATCGCGATGGTTTCCTCCATTGGAATCCCTAAATGATCCGCCAATGTTTGCAAAGCCACGCCTTTATTGACGCCTTTTGGATTGAACTCGATGTAACGATTTGATGAATAACTAATTTCTAGAGCCGTTTTCAAATCGGCAGGCAGGTCGGTTTCAATTTGTTCTAAGTAATGACGGTCCAAGTTTTGGAATAAGGCTTTGTAACAGGTTTGATTTTTTAGAAAATCAATGTCATCGTCTAAACGCTTCTCGTGAGGGATCGTCGTTAAATAGGCATCTTCGTCAGGATTGCTATGATACACATAGGTTTGCTCGAAAGTATAAAGATGGATCGCTACTTCGTATTTTGAACCGAATTCAAACAATTGCGCCAGAACATCATAAGTTAGCGGAAAATCCTTGATAATGGTAGGACCTTGGTTTTCAACGACTACGCCGCCGTTGAAGCCGATCATGTAATGTTGCGCTTTGTTATCGGCAGCTAATTCAGCTAGCGTTTGTTTGATGGAGTAGAAGCCGCGGCCAGTCGCTGGTGCGAAGATCAAACCTTGTGCTTCTGCTTTTTTTATCGTTTCTCTTGTTTTGGGCGAAACGTGACGCTGTTTATCTAACAATGTTTCGTCCAAGTCACAAGCAATTAATCGATACATAATGGTGCCTCCTTCATTTTCTTGACTAGAAAGAAAGTATAAAATTTTCAAATGAATAAATCGCTTTACAGCAGGCATATTCATGTCCGGCTTCACGAACTAGCTTTATCGGCAATAAACAAAAGCTGAGCGAGTTCGCGAAAGCCTTTCTCATTCTCATTATAGCAAAAACCGAGTGAGGACACTCGGTTTTCAGTTTCTTTCTATTCAATTGAATGGAATTTACGATTATAAAAAGCTAGGCTAGTAGTCATCAGCCAAGCAGCTAATAAACCTAACAGACTGCCGATCACGATGCCTAAAAAACGAAACTGCAACAGCATGTAAAGGTATTGCTGTTTGACTAATATTGAAAGCATTAAGGACATTGGAGTAGTAAAAAATTGTGCAATCGCATAATTGCGTTTAACGAAAAACTCAACCGTTACAAACAAAGCGGTGATCACTAGTAAAGTTGCGAAAACGGATAAGGATAAATTCAATAATAAAGCCGCGATAGCTAAGCCTACCACTGTACCCAAAATTCGTTGAATATTTCGGTGAGCCATTGCGCGCAGATTGTCTCCTTGTAAAATGGAAGCACAAGAGACGACGAGCCAATAAGGATTCTTTAATTGGAGTCCAACGCTTAGATAAACTGCAAAAAATAAAATACCGCTATATAAAAGACTGTCCATGATGGCGGCAGGATCTTGATTGATCCGCTGTGTCACTGTTTTTGGAACGTCATTATTTGGGACAGGGTCTGTTTCTAAAAAATGTAGAATGAAAGCAAAAACGAGCGCAAATAGGACGCCAATAAAAAAGCAGCCACTCATGACGGGGATTTTAGTTAAGGGGATCTTGGTACTGACGCCCATTGCCGTAACCATCACAACAAAGAAGGGTCCCGGCTTTGCGATGCCATAAAGACTAAAAAAGAATCGTCCTAAAAAGCCAATCACCGCAACTACGATTGGTGCGGTCCAAGCCGCGTGAGTTGAAAGCATCCCGAAAAAATTTCCTGCCGTTAAAAAGCCCCCAACGATCGATAACCGAAGCATTAATTGTTTTAGAGGTAGGCGTTGGTAATAGAGAAAGGTAAAAATACCTAATGAACCGAAACTAGAAATGGCCAACTGATGAGTTAAATAGCCGGTGAATAAAACGCAGATCATACAAAGGCCAGCGCCGATCAAGCGAAAGGGCGATTCCTTTGGTTTATTGTAATGAATCAATTCTTTAAAAAAAGATTGCTCCATCTTATCACTTCCTTCCTATTTAACTTAACACAAAAATGAAAGGAAACTCAACTAATGTTTTCTGAAAACAGAGAAGAAAAGAAATAAACCTGTTGACAATTGCTGAAATAATTTGTATACTATACAAGTTGAGAAATGAAAGCAGAAGCACCCGCTTCTCGCCTTATGCGAATATCTCGCTGGGCTAGATAGTTAATGACTGATCGTTTTGATGAGTCGAACTAGGTGCGGGTTCATAAAGAACTCGTTTTTTTATTTGCTTTTTTTCTCTCAAAAATTTTGGAGGTGAATGACCATAGCAAAGGATATGATGGTTAACGACGGCATTCGTGCACGTGAAGTACGTTTGATCGGACAAGACGGCGAACAACTAGGTGTTATTTCGAAAGTAGAAGCCTTAAAGATTGCTGAACAAGCAAACCTTGATGTAGTTCTAGTAGCTCCAGGTGCAAAACCACCCGTGGCACGTATTATGGACTATGGAAAATACCGCTTCGAATTACAGAAAAAAGAACGTGAAGCTCGCAAGAAGCAAAAAGTGATCAATATTAAAGAAGTTCGTTTAAGTCCTACAATTGACGTGAATGACTTTAATACTAAACTTCGTAACGCACGTAAATTCCTAGAAAAAGGTGACAAAGTGAAAGCTTCGATCCGCTTCAAGGGCCGTGCCATTACCCATAAAGAAATTGGTCAGAAAGTTTTGAATCGCTTAGCTGAAGAAACTGATGATATCGCAACAGTGGAACAAAAAGCGAAGATGGACGGACGTAGCATGTTCTTAGTGCTTGCACCGAAAGAGAAGAAAGACTAGCAATAATTTTGAGAATGCTTCTTCGACTTAGTTGAAGAGTAGGCGAAATGAAAAGTAGGAGGAATTTTAGTCATGCCAAAACAAAAAACACACCGCGGTTTAGCAAAACGCGTAAAACGCACTGGTAACGGCGGTTTAAAACGTTTCCGCGCGTTCACAAGTCACCGTTTCCACGGGAAAACTAAAAAACAACGTCGTCAACTACGTAAAGCGTCTATGGTATCAAAAGGCGATTACAAACGTATCCGCCAACAATTGGCACGCATGAAATAATTGCGCAACCCGCTTTACAACTTAAAAAATTCAATGATTTATTTATTAGGAGGAATTAAACATGGCACGTGTTAAAGGTGGAACAGTAACTCGTAAACGTCGTAAAAAGACATTAAAACTAGCTAAAGGTTACTACGGTTCTAAACACACTCTATTTAAAACAGCTAAAGAACAAGTAATGAATTCATACAACTACGCATATCGCGATCGTCGTCAAAAGAAACGCGACTTCCGTAAATTGTGGATCGCTCGTATCAACGCAGCGGCTCGCATGAACAACTTGAGCTACTCAAAATTAATGCACGGTCTTAAACTTGCCGGTATCGAAATCAACCGCAAAATGTTAGCTGATTTAGCAGTTAACGATGCAGCTGCTTTCACAGCACTAGCTGACCAAGCGAAAGATTCATTAAACAAATAATGAATAGTCAACCCCGCTCACATGAGCGGGGTTTTTCTTTTAAAAAATTTTGATTTAAAGCAGGGCTAAGCATATTAGGAGATACATCGCAGCACTTGTGCTAAGGTAAATACATAGAGAATTGTCAAAAGTCAAAAAATTTTAGGAGGAAATAGAGATGAAAACAGTATTTAAGTTTATGGTGGCTAGTACATTGATCGTCGGTGGTGTTTTAGTGGCAGGTACAGTTTTTTCAGCTAAGAAGATTGATAAATACGGTGATGATCTACAAAACTTTTTGCATTAATTTAATGGTAAATAACTAAACCTGATAAATAAAATGCTCCCTGTCAACAAATGACAGGGAGCATTTTATTTAATGATCAGTTTTAATTTCGGAATAGTCTTTTAAAGCGGTTGAAGTCTTTGTCAAAAGTTGGTCGAATTGAGCAGCATCTTTTTCAAATAGGTGCTGATTTAAAGCATCAACTTCCAGCTTGATCCCTTGAGCTGTTTCGGTGCCTAAAGGTGTCAGCTGCAATAATTGACTGCGCTTGTCTTTTGCAGGCAGTTTTTCGATATAGCCTTTTTCAACCAATGAATTGATCGCCCGCGTGATCGTGCTTTGGTTCACCTTAATCAGCGCATTAAAATCACTTTGAGTGATACCAGGGTTGTCTAATAGTTTGAGCAAATAAAAATAATTATTCGCGTTGATGGCTGGAAACTGTAACTGTTGATTTAATAGATTCGTTATTTCTTGATTCAACAATGCGATTCGCTGAACCCAGCCCGTTTCCTTAATGGTATGCATGTTTTTGCCTCGCCTTCATTCTCTCTATAAATGAAGATAGCGAAAAAAAGGAACAGAAGCAAGAGCTTCTGTCCATTTTATATTTAGGATTCTAAAAAGGTTGGATTTTCTTTAAACATATTCCATGTATTTTGCGTAGTTTGGTCGTTGACTTCTTTAGTGGCGTTGAACTGTTCATTCGAAGTACCAAAAGTAATGTTAAATTGGTCTGATTGAATTTGTTTAATCACGGCTGGAATGAAATCATCCAAGGACACGCCGTAAGTATGCTCACCAGAACCTCCAAGGTTTGTGTTGACTGCTGGTGGGAAGACTTCAAAGACTTTCACATTGGTATCTTGTAACTGCAGACGCAATACTTGAGAATAGCCGTGAAGCCCTGTTTTGCCGGCTGTATAAAACGGAACCCAAGCGCCTGGATTGATAACGAGGCCAGAAGAAACATTAATGATCGCAGCTTCTTTTTTATTTAATAATTGATCCAGTGTCAATAGGGACAAATGAAGCGGTGCTTCAAAATTGATCGCTAATTCTTGGTGATAGAAGCTCCAATCTTTTTTATCGCTGTTTTGTAAGTTGATCCAGCGTTGGATACCGGCATTATTGACTAAGACATCGTAATCAGGAAAAACTTTTTCTAAATCTTTCACAAGGGTTTCTCGTTCTTGTGGATTACTTAAATCAGCCTTTAAGGCTTTTAGTTTTGGTTCAGCTGCCAGCGCTTTTTCAATATTCTCTGCGCTGAAATCAACGACCAGCACTTCGTTTCCTAAAGCTAAGAGTGCTTGTGCTAATTGAAATCCGATCCCGGTTGTTCCACCAGTAATGATAATATGTTTGTTTGTAAGTTCCATCATGATACCCCTTTCTTAATGGCTAAATAATAGCACTAAGTGATGGATAAGTAAATGCATTTGCATCTTTATTGTGATAAGTGTTACAATTAATTTAATAAAGAAGGAGGGAAAGGAAATGATTTTAGTTACATCGGCAGCGGGTAATACCGGAAGAGTGATCGTCAAGCAATTAGTTGAAGCTGGATTAGATATTTTGGCTACAGATATCAATCCTAAAGTGAAAGATCTACCTGGAATTAAAGAAGCGATGGTTGGGGATTTGACCCAATTGAATTTCATTGATGAATTAATGCAGAAGGCCGATCAAGTTGTCTACATTCCACCATTGTTTTCAGCCGAAGAGGCGTTGATTGGAAAACGAATGGCAGATAAGGCAGTAGAACATGACGTGGCTCATTTTGTTTTTGTTTCAGTAATTCACCCGATTTTGACCACTTTATTGCAGCATACGGCTAAGCGAGATGTCGAAGAATACTTGATCTACAAAGGAATGTCTTCTGAATTTTCTTATACGATCTTACAGCCAATGCATTACATGCACAATTTCAATCCGCAAGCAGTGGCAGAGAGCGGCGCCTACAGTATTTTTTATAATGTTGATACGAAGGTTGGCTATGTGGCGACGGAGGATGTTGCTGAAGTGATCGCAAGCGTACTGGCTGATCCGAAAAAACATAACAAAGCTACCTATGAATTAGTTGGAACACAACCTTATTCACCGAATGATTTAGTAAGCATCTTCAATCAGCTAACCGGAAACAAAGCTACAGCTACCTATATGGAGGTTGAAGCCTTCTTAGATATGATTCATGCTGAGGATCTTTATTTCCGCGAAGGCTTCAAACAATTGGCTTATTCTTATTCGACTTGGGGCTTAGATGGCAATAGTAATGTGTTGGCCTTATTATTAGGGCATCAACCAACGTCTTTCGAAGAATATGTGAAGGCTCATTTAGCTTAAACTTAATAGACAAAGGTTAAAGAGTAGAGAAATCTACTCTTTTTTCTTTGAAAAAATCGATTGTTCAGGTTAGTAAAAACTACTGACACCTTATTTCGGAAAACGTTACCAAGTGTTTGCTGCCGCGATGAAGCTGTTTTTGAAGTTTAAAGTACAGTTTTCTTTTACTCAATTATTTCAGGTTGGACTGAAATTATCGACCTTAGAAAAACTTATTTCTCCGTATACTAAGGGTATCAAGTAAATGATATGGAGGAATAATTATGAAATGGTATAAACTTTCGAGTACAGAAATGCTAAAGAAGACCGCAGCACAAAAGCAAGGTCTAAATAAACAAGAGCGTGAATCAAGATTGATGAAAAATGGACCAAATAAGATAGAAGAAAAAAAGCAATTAAAGACTTGGCAGAAAATCGCTAAACATTTTACGGACTTATTGATGGTAGTTCTGATCGTTGCGGCGCTTTTAAAATTTGCAACAGGAGAATTTGTTGAAGGCGGCATTATTTTCTTAGTTGTCATCGTGAACGGTTTTGTCGGTTATTGGCAAGAACGAAAGGCAGAAGAATCATTAGATGGACTGAAACAAATGATGGGACAAGAGGCGACTGTTCTGAATGAAGGACAGCCAATCAAAATCGCTTCAGAAGAATTAGTCCAAGGAGATGTCGTAGTATTAAAGGCTGGGGATGTCGTTCCCGCAGACTTAAGAATGATTGAAGTCCATGACTTAAGCATCGAAGAATCTATCCTAACTGGAGAGTCAGAAGCAGTTGAAAAAAGTATTGCTGCTATTGACCGGGATGTGCTTGCCGGTGATCAATTGAATATGGCTTTTTCAGGAACGCTGGTTCAGACAGGATCGGCTAAAGGGATCGTGGTCGAAACGGGAAATGATACTGAGATCGGTAAAATCAATCAGGCCTTACAATCAATCCAATCGCAAACGACCCCGCTAGTTAAAAAGATGCATCAATTGAACAAACAGATTTTTAGAGGGATTTTAGCACTGATCGTGTTCTTACTATTCTTTACTACCTTTAGATACGGTATGGATTGGAACTTGATGTTCTCTGCCAGTATTGCGCTGATTGTAGCGATGATCCCAGAAGGGTTGCCAGCCGTTTTAACGATGATCCTTTCGATGGGTGTGAAAGAAATGGCGAAGGAAAATGCGATCATTAAAGGAATGCCAGCAGTGGAAACATTAGGTTCGATGACGGTTATCTGCTCGGATAAAACAGGAACGTTAACGAAAAATGAAATGACTGTAACCGAAGTTGTGACGGAAGAAGCGCCGATCGTAAAAGAAATTATGAATAATTGTCAGGAATTAAAAACCCAAGATGACCAAGCGATTGAAACAATCCAAGGAAATCCGACTGAGTTGGCACTCTTAAAATACATAGCTGAGGAAAAACAAATCCTAAAACAAGTTTTAGGTAAAATTCCTTTTAGTTCTTCTTATAAATATATGGCGACGATGCATCCCGCTGATCATGAGCAAGTGATTTTTGTTAAAGGTGCACCTGAAGTATTGTTGGAAAAAGCTGACTTGACGACGGAAGAAAAAGCCAACTGGGAGAATCAAGGCGAGCAGTTAGCCAGCAAAGGCCAACGGGTACTAGGCTTTGCCTATAAAAAAGTGAGCCCGCAAGAAGCATTGACGCATGAATCATTATCAGAACTAACCTTCGCTGGTTTGGCGGGAATCATTGATCCACCAAAAGAAAGTGCCATTCAAGCCGTTGAAAAGGCACAGCAGGCAGGAATCTCTGTAAAAATGATTACAGGTGATCATAAAGCGACGGCACAAGCGATCAGTAAACAAATTGGCTTAAAGCACACCTCAAAAATTTTAGAAGGAGCGGATCTTGATCGCCTTTCAGATGAAGAGTTGGCACAGCAAGTTGAGCAGGTAGACGTCTTTGCTCGGACAACACCAGAGCATAAGTTACGGATCGTGACCGCCCTGCAAAAGAAGGAAGAAGTTGTCGGAATGACTGGCGATGGAGTCAATGATGCTCCTGCACTAAAACAGGCAGATATTGGGATTGCGATGGGGATCAAAGGTAGCGAAGTCAGTAAACAAGCCGCAGACATGGTCTTGGCTGACGATAATTTCTATACGATTATCAAGGCAGTCAAAGAGGGTCGGCGAATTTTTGACAACTTGCAGAAAACAATCAATTTCTTTTTACCAACAGCCTTGGCGCAAGGCTTGATCGTTATTCTTGCCTTATTAATGAATCGCCCACTGCCATTAACCCCCATTCAAATTTTATGGGTCAACATGGTCACCACGATTACTTTATCGTATGCGTTAGGTTTTGAAGGGGCTAGTAAAGATACGATGAATCGCCCGCCAAGAGATACAAAGATGGGGATTTTGACAGGCTACAGCTTCTTCAGGATTATCTATGTATCCTTACTGATCATGGTCCCTGCCTACTTGTTATCGATGCGTTTTGAAGGGGCAGCTTTGCAGCAGACCATCCTACTACAAAATATTGTGATCGGCCAAGCGGTCTACATGATCAACTGTCGTGAAAGGCTTGATCGTTCAATCAATCGTGGTATGTTGAAGAATAAAGTACTATTTATTTCACTAGGTATTCTTATTTCACTACAAGCCGCCGTCGTTTTCTTACCTATCGGTCAACAGTTGATAGGAACGACAGCACTAAGCTTAGGACAACAAACAGTGATACTTGGAAATGCGTTACTACTATTCTTTGTAGTAGAACTAGAGAAGCGAATCAGTAAAGGAATCTTCCAAAGAAAAGCCAAAACGGTCAGCCGCTACAATAATTCATAGCCGTCTAACCGTTTCGTTTAGAAATAAGAACTAGAGGTGAGCTCAATCAACTGACTGAGCTCATTTTTTGTTGGCGTAGTTGATAAATAGAAAACCGGAATTGCTATCGAGTCCAACGGGATGTTTGACACCAGCAAAGTCCCTTCTGCAATCTCAGCAGTAGATAATTGAGAAATTTCGATGGGAACAAGTTTGACTCGTTTACCTAGAAAATCAGTCAGCTCTTGAAAAAGGAAACTTTTCCAAGCGGGTTCGCTTTGAAAAATAAAATAAACGATCTTAGTATCCGAGTGAATGGATGAAATGGCTTGGCGGCTCAAAAGCAGAAAAAGATTCACGAAATAAGTGGTGTCTTCAATCGTAGAAAATTGTGGAAGCCCCTCAAAAAGTTTCCTTCCGTTATCATTTAGACTTGGATAGCCTTCGTTATGCTGGATCAACAATTCCTGATATTCTAATTGAAATTGCTGCGATAATGCTGGTGATTCGGCATACTTTAATAGAAGCAGCAGTAAATTTTCAGTTAGGTTAGTCGTTAGCAGTTGAGGCAGCTGCAGTTCATTTGCAATTTCCTGAACCGTTCGTTGGGCTTGTTCCAATAAAAAGAGATAATCATTAGTAAGGATTTTAGCAACCTGAGACCCTAAGTGATTATCGTAATTCCAACTTTCTAAAAAGCAGAAAAAAGCAAAAAAGATATCCGAGCCTTGCAAATAAATGCCTTCTTTTTTATAGAGCTGCTGCAAAAGCGGCGCGTATAGCTTAAACAAGGAATCATTGAAATCGTAGCTGAAGTCATCAATCCGGCAGCCTGCCTTGATTCGAATGCTGTTAATAAAGAACCAGCAAATACCAAAAATCTGTTCTGTATCGACTGCCGTGTCACCAGCGAGTTCCCTAGTTAGAAAATATAAATAATGCTCCTCATGAATCGAATAATCCTCAAAGAAATAATTGTTATGGGTGAAGGGGAGCAGCAGGCGATGATAGAAAATTCGAATGGCACTTTCAGCACCAGTTAAACTTGCTTGATGGGTGGTTAATTTGATTTTTATCTGATAAGGAGCTAATTGTTGATTGATTTTATTTTTATGGCGTTTCAGCGTTTCGTATGAGATTCCTGTTTCAGCGAGAAACTCAGAGACCTTCAGCTCTTTAGTAAAGAACAGCTGTTTAATTAATTGTAAACTTACTGAATGAGGTAAAAACACTTCCCAAATATCATTGGTTAGCGAATTCCCATCAGTGACTAAACGAATCCCGCTACTATCTGTATCTAATTCCCAATTTTCTGGCAGATAATCGCGGATGAGCTGAAGATCAGAAAAAATGGTCCGCTGGGTCGTTCCAGTTTTTTCTGCCAATTCTTTCGCGGTTAGCTGGGAGTGATTAAGCAACTGCTCTAATAGTAAAATTTGACGGTAAATATCTTTTTCTGTAATGATTTTTTTTAGCATCGAATACATCAAGGAACCCTCCCTTATAAAAACTAGCATACGGAGAAAGTCAAAGAGGGTCAAGCCGGAGCTGTTTGATACTGACAGGAATAAGTGGAGGGTCGACAATTAATTGTCCCATCTTTTTCACTAGCAATTTGTTCAAAATAGTCTATACTTTTAGAGGTAAGTAAAAGTTTCTTCAGAGAGGATGAACCCTATGTTACAACGTAAAATCGGCAACAGCTATTGGGAAACTTCAGCAATCGCTTTAGGCAACATGCGAATGGCAGCGCTAACTTCAACCGAGGCGGCGGAAGTTTTAGATACAGCTTTAGAAAATGAAATCAATTTTATTGATTCAGCAGATATGTATGGTAATGGGAAATCAGAATTGATTTTTGGCGAAGCAGTAAAGGAAGCAAAAATCTCGCGAGATAAATTTTTCATTCAATCAAAAGGTGGTATCGTCACCGGTGATGAGAAGCGCTATGACTTTTCAAAGCAATATTTATTAGATTCAGTAGACGGTATTTTGAAACGGATGGGGATCGAGTATTTAGATAGTTATTTGTTGCACCGTCCAGATCCATTGATGGAACCTGAAGAAATCGCGGAAGCTTTCGATATTTTACAAGCCAATGGCAAAGTCCGCCACTTCGGTGTATCCAACTTCAATCCAGAACAATTCCAAATGTTGCAAGCCGTTGTAGATCAAAAACTAATGATCAACCAATTGCAATTCTCTATCATGCATACAGGGATGATAGACTATGGAATGCATACCAACATGACGGATACACGCTCTTTCGATCATGATGGCGGCATCTTGGAGTTTGCTCGCCGCAATGATGTGACGATCCAAGCGTGGTCACCATTCCAATATGGTTTCTTTGAAGGAGTCTTTGTTGATAACGACAAATTCCCAGAATTAAATGAGCTATTGGCGAAATTAGCCAAGAAATATGATACGAATAAAAATGCGATCGCGGTGTCCTGGATCTTACGGCACCCAGCGAACATGCAAGTGATCCTGGGTACGATGAATCCTAAGCGTATTAAAGAAAGTGCGGCTGGCGGAGCGATTACGTTAACGAAGCAAGAATGGTATGACGTATATTTTGCAGCGGGAAATGATTTGCCATAAGAATGACTAAACGAGATGCGGAGTCTAGCATCTCGTTTCTATTTGTTTAAGGAAATATCTATCGATGAGCGGTCCATCATGTGGCGGCTCTTTTTTGCGCGCTAATAAAAAACAGATGAAAAAGTTGGTGGTTTAATGTCAACACTTCAAAATTTGGCTTAGAAAATAAAAAAGATTTCCTTTTGAACGCCTTTTTTTGTGTAAAAAACCGTCGTTTTTCACAAATAAATGGCTAAAAAAGCTAAAATCTCAATTTAAATGAAAACGTTTCCCTTTTTTATTTGAATTGTATTAGAAAAAATTCGTGATAGAAAAAAATGTTTTTTATTCAAATTAACTGATAGTCAAAATTTCTTTGTGAGCAAACTAGCTTCAAATATTTCCGTTAAAAAAGTATTGAATAAGTATTTTTTTAGGATTAATCAATAAATTTGCGTTTTATTGTGAAAGATCATTCATTTAAAAGCTTTCTCCATTTAAGTAATATTTTTTTGGATGTTATGTTAAAAAGGGGCCAAGACCAATTATTAAATAAAATCTATTAGAATTGGTTTGAGTTTTATGATAATTCAAAGAATTGTCTGTTCACAAACTTGTAAACGTTATCAATCGTCGATAAACTAAGAGTGTAAATTACGAAAGCGCAAACATTAAAATAAGCTGTTCGCTTTTTTCGCTAATAAAAATAACAACTTAAATTGCGCAATAATCAGTATGGAGGAGAATTGTTATGAGTTCAAAAGTTCTTGACCAATTTCTAGAAACGAATTTGGAAGATTTAAAGGAAAAAGGATTGTTTAACACAATCGATGTTTTAGAAGGAAGCAATGGACCAATCATTACTGTGAATGGTAAAAAAATGGTCAACTTAGCCTCTAATAACTATCTAGGATTCGCTACTCGTCCAGAATTGATCGAAGCAGACGTTGAAGCAACGAAACATTATGGTGCTGGAGCCGGAGCTGTTCGGACAATCAACGGAACTTTAGACATTCACCAAAAATTAGAAGAAAAAATTGCTGAGTTCAAAGGGACGGAAGCAGCGATTGCTTTCCAATCAGGGTTCAACTGTAACATGGGCGCAATTTCAGCAGTGATGAAAAAAGGCGATGCGATCCTTTCAGATGAATTGAATCATGCCTCAATCATTGATGGCTGTCGTTTATCCGGCGCAAAAATCATCCGCGTCAATCACCAAGATATGGAAGATTTAGAAGCGAAAGCCAAAGCAGCAACTGAAAGCGGCGAATACAACAAAGTAATGTATATCACTGACGGCGTCTTCTCAATGGACGGCGACGTGGCTAAGATTCCTGAAATCGTAGAAATTTGTGAAAAATACAATGTGATCACTTATGTAGACGACGCTCACGGAACGGGTGTTATGGGTGAAGGTCGCGGAACAGTGAAACACTTCCACATGCAAGATCATATTGATTTCCAAATGGGTACGTTATCGAAAGGGATCGGTGTTGTTGGCGGATATGTCGCTGGGACAAAACAGCTAATCACTTGGTTAAAATCTCAAGCACGTCCATTCTTATTCTCAACTTCTTTAACTCCAGGAGCTGCGGGTGCTTGTATCGAAGCGATTGATTTGATTCAAAACCATCCTGAATATGTTGAAACACTTTGGGAAAATGCGAATTACTTCAAATCAGAATTAAAACGGATTGGTTATGACATTGGTAAATCAGAAACACCAATCACACCAGTTATTGTTGGTGATGAAAAATTAGCGCAAGAATTCTCTAAGAAATTAATTGAAAACGGCGTCTATGTAAAACCAATCGTGTTCCCAACTGTACCTTTAGGAACTGGCCGTGTACGGAACATGCCGAATGCCGGTCATACAAAAGAAATGTTAGATGATGCAATCAAAGTTTACGAAAAAGTCGGTAAAGAATTAGATATCATCAAATAAAACTGATCATCAAAACCAAAATAGGATAATGAGAGAGGAAGTCACAGTCATGAAAAAAGTATTAATCACAGGTGCGTTAGGACAAATCGGATCAGAATTAACGGAAAGATTACGTAAAGACTTAGGTGTTAAAAATGTTATCTCAACAGACATTCGTACGGTTGAAGGTAGTCCAGTCGTTGAAAATGGTCAATTTGAAGAATTAGACGTAACAAACTACGAAAACTTTTTAGATATGGCAAAACGTTATGAAGTAGATACCATTATTCACTTAGCAGCATTACTTTCAGCTACAGCCGAAAAACGTCCAGCGTTTGCTTGGAACTTGAATATGACTGGTTTGATGAATGCCTTAGAAGTGGCTCGTGAAATCGGACCAGAAACAAAATTCTTCGCACCATCTTCAATTGCGGCCTATGGACCAGATGCTGAACCAGATAATACACCACAAGATACCGTGATGCATCCAACAACAATGTATGGTGTCACGAAAGTAGCCGGTGAATTATTGGAAAACTACTACCATGAAAAATATGGTGTTGATACTCGTTCCGTTCGTTTCCCTGGTTTAATCTCATATAAAGTAGAACCTGGTGGCGGTACAACAGACTATGCAGTTGATATTTATTACGAAGCATTGAAAAACAAATCTTACACATCATTCATTGATAAAGGAACTTATATGGATATGATGTATATGGATGATGCAATCGAAGGAATCGTAAAATTAATGAACGCGGATGCTAGCCGTTTAGAACATCGTAACTCATTTAATATTACAGCGATGGCGTTTGAACCTGAACAAATCGCCGCTTCAATCAAACGTCGTATTCCAGACTTCGAAATGAAGTATGATGTTGATCCCGTTCGTCAAGGCATTGCCAACTCTTGGCCAAACTCAATCGACGACAGCGACGCTCGCAAAGAGTGGGACTTTAATCCTCATTTTGATTTAGATAAAATGACCGACGAAATGTTAGAAAGATTGTCAGAAAAATTTGAAGCTGAAGGTGTCGAAACAAAAATCTCTTTCGGGAAAGTAAATTCTTAAAATAGTCTGTAATTCTTAACGCAGCATGAGGGGAGAGTAAGAAAAAAGGAAATGTTAAAAATAACGTTTCCCTTTTTCTTTGCTCATGTTAGAATAATCTCCGGACAGAGACTTTACGCCTTGAATAGTTGTTATAGAGCAATTCTTTATTTTATTTAATTTATCAGGTGATAAGGTCTGATGTTCTTAAAAAATCAAGTTAAGAAGTGAGCAAAGTGCCGCTTCACAAACCATAAGGAGGAAAAATTATGGCAGTCGACCAGCAAGATGTCGTTGGTTCACACGAAGGTGAATTAAAACGGACAATGACATTCTTCCCAGCCCTTTCAACAGTAATGGGTACCGTAATCGGAGCGGGAGTATTCTTTAAAGCCGCAAGTGTGGCAGCAGTTACAGGATCAACAAGTTTACATATGTTATCTTGGTTCTTGGGAGGATTAATCAGCGTCTGTGCCGGCTTGACCGGAGCGGAATTAGCCGCAGCAATCCCAGAAACAGGAGGTATGCTACGTTACATCGAACGCGCTTATGGCGAGTTCTGGAGTTTCTTATTAGGTTGGGCGCAGGTAATCATTTATTTCCCAGCAAACGTCGCAGCATTGGCGATCATCTTCTCAACTCAGTTCATTAACTTGTTCGGCATGAGTCAAGGACTGTTAGTGCCAATCGCAATTGTCGCAGCAACTTCAATCATGTTGATCAACTTCCTAGGCTCAAAAGCCGGCGGAATGTTCCAATCATTTACGTTAGTTTGTAAATTAGTACCTTTGGCATTAATCGTCATTTTCGGTCTGTTACGTCAAGGCGATGTAACGGTTAGCTTGTTCCCAGTAGAAGCAGGCCCAGCAGTTGGCGGCTTCGCCCCAGCATTAGGTGCCGGTTTATTAGCAACAATGTTTGCTTATGACGGTTGGATTCACGTCGGTAATATCGCCGGCGAATTGAAAAAACCAGCCCGTGATTTACCTCGTGCGATTGCAGGTGGGATCTTAGGAATCATGGTTGTTTACTTATTAGTTCAATTTGCATTCCTACGTACAATGAATATCTCTGATCTAGCTGGTAATGACAGTGCTGCAATGCAAGTTGCTAACACAATTTTCGGCGGTATGGGTGGTAAATTAGTAACCATCGGTATCTTGATCTCTGTATACGGAACAATCAACGGCTACACCATGACTGGTATGCGTCTGCCTTATACAATGGGTCTTGAAAAACAATTACCATTCTCTGATAAATTAGTTAAGTTAAACAAAAACCAAGTTCCTTATATCGCAGGAATTTTAGAATTAGTGATTGCCATCGGTATGATGATGATCGGTGGATTCGATATGTTGACAGATATGTTGGTCTTCGTTATCTGGATCTTCTACACATTAGTCTTTATCGCAGTTATCAAAATGAGAAAAACAGAACCAGATTTGGTTCGTCCTTACAAAGTACCGCTTTACCCAATCATTCCAATCGTTGCGATCATTGGTGGAGTCTTCATCTTAGTGATGACATTGATCAACCAATTCCAATTAGCGATGGTCGGTATTGCGATTACAGCATTAGGAATTCCATTCTATCTATACTTGAAGAAAAAATATAATTAATTAACTTAAATTATTAAAGGAATGATCTCTGTTTATTGCAGGGATCATTCCTTTTTTTATAGTACATGCTTATTTCGAAAATTATTTGGAGAAATTCCAAAAATTTTTTTGAAATATTTAGATAAATAATAACCGTATTTAAATCCAGTTAACTCTGCAATTTCTTCAATCGGTAAGTTAGTCGAAACAAGCAATTGTTGGACATTTTTTAGGCGAACGTTTAACAAGTATTCTTTAGGTGTGTAACCGGTCTCTTTTTTAAATAACCGTGATAGATACGAAGCGTTAAAAGAATATTTTTTACTTAAATCAGCTATTGAAAGATCTTCTTGATAATGAGTATCAAGATAATAAAGTATTTCAAGAACCCGTGAGTTATGAATCATTGGTTGAGTTAATGATTGAATTGGTTTTCGATAGGGGAAGCTATTAAAAAGTAGAAAGTCTTGAACTAAATGTGTTCGAATAAAAAAGCTATAAGCAGATAAATCGTATACATATTGTCTCAAAATATCTTCATTCAAGACTAAACGTTCCTTTGTTATTTCATGAAGGCCAGATTGTAAATGTAAGTAAGAATGGGGGCCTATTAAGTCTAATCGAAAAAAATGAAAAGAAAGAGGAGTTAATGCCTTTCTTTCAAATACTATATTCGGCGGGCAAATCAGTATACTAGGACTCGATGCAATACCAGAAGTATCCCCAATCCTAAATTGACAATCTCCTTCAATTAGTAAGTAGATGACCCAGAAACTATCTTGATCTTCCGCTAACAAAAACTCCTCTTTTTTTTCCCACCAAATGTGATCAATAATTTTTAACGTTTCCATGATTTCCCTCCAAAAGTCAAAAAAAGCCAAAAACAGGACTGATTAATACATTGTTGAATATATCACAAATATTATAATAAAACTATCAAAGTTAGGAGAGCGGTTACATGAGAGAAATAAAAAAAGAGATTGTAGTAGTGGGTGGAGGACTAGCTGGTATTTGCGCTGCCATTGCTGCAGCACGAGCAGGTAAAAAGGTTTCGTTAGTACAAAATCGCAGCGTATTAGGTGGGAATTCCAGTAGTGAAGTTCGTGTCTGGGTTTGTGGGGCCACTAAACATGGCGTCAATCGTTACGCTAGAGAAACCGGAATTATGGGAGAATTATTTTTAGAAAATCAATTTAGAAATCCTCAAGGGAATGTTTTTCAGTGGGATTTATTATTGCTCGAAAAAGTAAAAAAAGAACAAAATATTGAACTTTATCTAAATACAGAAGTTCTAGACGTGACGATGGAAGAAAATAAAATTGTTGGGGTAGTAGCAAGAACCCAAGGGTCAGAGGAAGTATTTCAGTTTTTAGGTGATTATTTTATAGACTGTACTGGAGATGGAACAGTTGGAGCAAATGCACAAGCAGAATTTCATATAGGGAGAGAAAGCCAAAGTACTTATGGTGAATCTTTAGCTCCCGAACTTTCTGATAATGAGTTGCTGGGGAGTACCCTACTATTTTATACAAAAGATACAGGTGAAAAAACTAAGTTTATTGCTCCCACTTTTGCTAAAAAAATCCAAGATACATCAATAATTAAAAATCGAACATTGAATCCAACTGATAGTGGTTGTGCTTATTGGTGGATTGAATGGGGCGGTGAATTAGACACAATCAAGGATAATGAAAAGATTAGGGATGAGCTGCTCTCTGTAGTATATGGTATCTGGGACTATATTAAGAACTCAGGGGAATATGACGCTGACACATTAGACTTGGAATGGGTAGGGACAATTCCTGGAAAAAGAGAATCACGACGTTTTATTGGTGATTACGTTTTGACTCAACAAGATATTGAGAAACAAACTTTTTTTGAGGATCGGATTGCGTTTGGAGGTTGGTCTATCGACCTTCACCCAGCAACGGGAATGTACACACAAGCCGCGGGTGCTCGTCATGTAGTAGCAGATGGAATTTACCACTTACCTTATCGGATGTTATATTCGAAAAACATTGAGAATTTATATTTTGCTGGACGGAATGTTTCTGCAAGTCATGTAGCTTTCGGAACGATTCGAGTTATGGCCACTTGCGCTATTTTAGGTGAAGCGGCAGGAACCGCTGCTGCAATGGCTCATAATCTGAATTGTACTCCTAGAGAAATTTACCAGCATCATTTAGTGGAGTATCAACAGGAATTGCTGAAAAATGATGGTTCTGTCATTGGTTTAAAAAACGAAGACAAAAATGATTTAGCAAAAGAAGCACAAGTATTCGTCACAAGTGAGTTGGAAGAAATCAATACAGAATCCGAGTGTTTAACGAAACAGTCTTTAGAAAAAGGACAGGGATTTCAATTTTATAAAACGAAAAAGAATAATAAATTGAGTATTCTGTTGGAAGCTACGGGAGCGACCTGCTTAGAAGTAGACTTCTATCTAACTGGTCGTAAGGAAAATTATATTCCTCAAGAAAAGATAACATCAGAAACAATCCAGTTAACAAAAGCAGGTCGTCAATGGCATTCACTTACGTTACCTGAGCTTTCAGAAGAGCAAACTATTTTTATTGTACTAAAAGAAAATGTGAATGTTTTTACTTTTTTGAGTCCAACTGTCATTCCAGGTGTCTTAAGTTTTATAGAAGATCCAATTCAAGAATTGAAGCAACCGGAACTCCATGACTATGCTAGAAAATCTCCGATTCTTTACTGGACGAATCAAAAAATAAATCGGAAAAATGTTGTATTTAAAGTAGAGACCGATGGTTATTCTGGAAATCAGCTTTTAAATGGATATAAACGTCCCTATGGATCACCTAATTTATGGGTCTCTCAATTAAACTCAAAAAAATCAGAGAAAATTACATTGAGTTGGAAAAAACCACAAAAGATTTCAGAGATCATTTTGACATTAAATGATGAGGTTAACGAGGACCTGGTTAATTTACACCATCATCGTACGCCATTTGAGATAATGCCTGAATTAATCAAGGATTACGAGATTTGGGCAATTTCCGGTAACGATCGCAAATTGCTCGTTAAAGTGGCTAATAATCGGGTTCGTCAAAGAAATCATAAAGTGGATTCACAAGTGGTTGATCAAATCGAAGTGCAATTGTTAGAGACGAACGGCAGCAGTTTCAAGTCATTGTTTGAAGTCAGAGTATACTAAGGAGAATAAAATGAACACATTACAAAATGTTGAACAACCTAAAAATAAGTTTAAGATGCGCTATTTAATTCTTGCTTTGGTTTTTGTAAATATTGTTATTAATTATATGGATCGTACGAATGTTTCAATAGCAATGCCTGAATTAGCCAAGGAAATTGGTTTGACAACGGTTCAACAAGGATTGATTTTCTCAGCTTTTGGTTGGATATATGCAGCTATGCAAGTACCTGGTGGAATTTTGTTAGATAAGTTTGGATCACGGATTATGTATTTTATCAGTCTATTTGGTTGGTCTTTAATGACACTCTTTCAAGCCGGAATTCATAATTTTAGCCACTTTTTAGGGTTACGTTTAGGTGTCGGATTTTTCGAATCTCCTGTGATGCCAGCAAATAACCGAGCAATCTCTTATTGGTTTCCTGAAAATGAAAGAGGCACAGCAATTGGTATTTATTCTTCAGCTCAATTTCTAGGCCTAGCTTTTTCAATGCCAATCTTATATGCTATCCATAATTCAATTGGTTGGCGAGGATTGTTTATTGTTACCGGCGCTATTGGGATTATTTGGTCTTTTGTATGGTATATCATTTATTCAGACCCACAAAAAAATAAATGGGTCAGCCAAAGTGAATTGACATATATTAAAGACGGCGGTGCAATCTTTGAAGAAGAAATAACTGATGAAAAACCTAAAGCAAAATTGACGAGAGAAAATTTGAAAAAGTTATTTACTAAAAAACTAATCGGAATTTATCTCGGTCAATTTGCAATAAGTGGAACATTTTGGTTCTTTCTAACGTGGTTTCCTTCTTACTTAACAGAAGAAAAAGGTCTATCTTTGAGTAAAACAGGATTTTTATCAAGTATCCCATATTTAGCAGCCTTTGTAGGAGTAATATTGGCAGGCTATGTATCAGACAAATTAAGTAAAAAGGGCTTCTCAAAAAGTATGTCACGAAAAATTCCTGTTATTACAGGGTTACTATTAACTTTGTTGATCATGGGAGCAAACTATACGTCGAATCCCTATTTGATTATCACCTTTATGTCAATCGCCTTTTTTGGGAATGGACTTGCAACTATCACGTGGGTCTTTGTAACGTTGCTAGCGCCGGATAATTTGTTGGGACTCGCTGGTGGTATCTTTAACCTATGCGGAGCTTTATCTTCAATCGTGATTCCAATTGTTATTGGCTTTTTAGTTGCAAATGGAAACTTCTCGTCTGCATTAGTTTTCATTGCGGGAATTGCATTACTAGGTGCTTGCTCATATATTTTTGTTGTAGGTAATTTAGAAAAGGATAATTAGAGCAGATACACTCTGAGACTTTCGAAAATCTTATTGTTTGTGAATAGAAAAAGAAGGAAAAAGCCTCTGACGGTCTTAATCGTCAGAGGCTCTTCTATATTATAGCGATTCTTTCGTCGATTCGTAATAGTCTAAAAACAATTCATGCAATCGAGGATGTTGTTTTTTTAGATGGACCAAACGATTGGTCTCGGATGACATAAAGCAATGCTGGCTAGTACCAACGGTAGCCAAGGTATCCCCTTTATAAATCCGATATTCGAAATTCATCCGGGTACCGGTGTATTTTGTAACGATCGGTTGGATGACGATCTCATCGCCAAAGCGGATCATTTCTTTGTATTCACTGCTGACGCCTAAGACCGGAATCATGATTCCATCCGCTTCGATTTTTTCAAACGGGTAATCCATAAAGGAAAGCACATCGACACGGGCTTCTTCAAACCAGCGAATATAATTGGCGTGGTGAATGATCCCCATTTTATCTGTTTCATAGTAGAAGGGCTTACGTACGTAGCCGGGATATTTTTTCATGGTTATTTCCTTTCGTCTGTGTATTTTTTCATATAGTGAGGGATAGCGCTGCTGATCGCTGTTGGCAAGACGACATAATTTTCTTTAGCTAACTCGTCGCCAATCAAACTGTGGAGATAAACGGCGGCACCGATCGTGTCCGTATTTTTTTCAAACTGAGCCAAAAAACCGGTGATCATTCCAGCTAAGGTATCTCCCATGCCACCAGTCGCCATCCCAGGATTGCCGAGAGGATTATGATAATAGGCCACCGCCTCATCGTAAATCGTCGTGCGATGACTTTTTAAAACGATTTTAGCCCCTAGAAGGACCTGCTTCGAGCGGTTATTTTCATCGGTTTGATGGATGAAATCGAGTCCACTCAAGCGTTCCCATTCCGCTTGATGAGGTGTGAAGACGGTTTGAGCTGGATAGTTTAAGGATAACTGAGCGTTGCTAAACAGAGTAATCGCGGAGCCGTCGATGATCAGCCATTGATCTTGCCGTTGATTTTTTAAAATTCGTTTTAGCAGGATCAGTGCGTCCTTATCTAGTCCCAAGCCAGGACCAATCAAAATGATATCCGCATTCTTTAGTATTTCATGGATCAAAGCTGTCTCAGAAAAATCTAATGCCATCGCTTCTGGCAAACGTGTGTGCAGAGGGCCATGATTTTTTTCGGCAGTGATTACGGTCGTCAGTCCAGCGCCACTTTTAATGCAGGCTTCCGCACTCATAAGGATTGCGCCACCATATTGCGCGTTGCCGCCGACTAAGACTGCTCGCCCAAAGGTTCCTTTGTGAGAATTTTCAGGTCGTGAGGTAATCACTTGGTGTAAAATTTCTTCTGTTAATTGCGTCATTTTGTCACCCGCTTTCATTAAGTAGATTTTTTTTGACGATTATTTAGTGGCTCAATCGAAAAAATTCATTATGGTTCTCATTATACGTGAAAAAGCCGCGTCTTTCCTAGCATTTATTAAAGAGTTTTCATTTTTATTATAGCCCAGAGAATGCTATCATTATAATGGTTTTAATTAAAGGGTGTCAGTTCAACTTTTCGCAGTTTACGTAAGAAATAAAAAAGTTTCAAAAGTAGAGAGTATCATTTATGTGAATGGATTAGTTGAATGATATACGGCATTCGAATCGAACTAATTTTTCCTTGAAAAATTAGTTCATTAAAACGAATAAGGAGGAATCTTTCAATGACAATCGATTTTAAAAAAGAAGTCGAAGCACGCAAAGACGATCTATTAGCGGATCTATTCACTTTATTACGTATTAAAAGTGAACGTGAAGACGACAAAGCAACCAAAGAAGCACCATTCGGGCCTGGACCGGTGGAAGCATTAGAAAAAATGCTTGAAATCGCAGAACGCGATGGCTTCACAACTAAAAATGTCGACAACTATGCCGGCCATTTTGATTTTGGTGAAGGCGATGAAACATTAGGAATTTTCGGTCACTTAGACGTAGTACCTGCTGGTGACGGTTGGGATTCAGATCCTTACGAACCAGAAATTCGCGACGGAAAATTATACGCTCGCGGTTCAAGCGATGACAAAGGCCCATCTGTAGCAGCTTATTACGCTGTAAAAATTATTAAAGAATTAGGGTTGCCAATCTCTAAAAAAATTCGTTTCGTCTTTGGTACTGATGAAGAAAGCGGATGGGGAGATATGGACTATTACTTCGAACATGAAGAAAAACCTGACTTTGGCTTCTCGCCAGATGCTTACTTCCCAATCATCAACGGTGAAAAAGGGAACGTAACAATGATTCCTCATTTTGACGGAACAAACGGAACAGCCTATGTGTTAGTGAACTTCGAAGCTGGACTTCGTGAAAATATGGTTCCCGGCAATGCGGTAGCAGAAGTTAAAGTTGCAGACAGCGACGCTGCTGAAAAATTAGCGAAAGAATTTGCCGACTATGTAGAAAACAATCCAGTTAGCGGAAAAGCGGAAGTATCAGGCAATACAGTTACTTTACACTTAGATGGTAAAGCTGCCCACGGCGCTAGCCCTCAACTAGGTACCAATGCTGGAACATTCTTAGCAGTCTTCTTAAATAATTATGACTTCGACAAAGGGGCGAAAGCCTTCATCGAAAACAGTGCAAACTATATCCATGAAGATGTTTATGGTAAAAAATTAGGCGTCGCTTTCAACAATGAAAAAATGGGCGAAGTGACAATGAATGCCGGAATCTTCAGCTTCAAAGATGGTCAAGACAATGACAACCATATCACTTTGAACTTCCGTTATCCTAAAGGGACAACAGCTGAAGAAATCAAAGCCAAATTAGATGAACTATTCGGCTCAGATGTGAAAGTCACACAAGGTGGACACCACATGCTGCCTCACTATGTACCAGCAGATGATCCATTGGTTGCTACATTGTTAGATACTTTTGAAGAACACACGGGTATCAAAGGGGAAGAAATGGTCATCGGTGGCGGAACATTCGGTCGTTTACTAGAACGTGGTGTCGCTTACGGCGCTCAATTCCCAGGTTTTGAAGATACGATGCATCAAGCGAACGAATACATGTCAGTAGAAGACATCTTGAATTCTGCAGTGATCTATGCAGATGCGATCTATCGTTTGGTAAAATAAATTCATGAGGTTGAGACAGAAGCTACTTCTGGATCAACGGTTATATGTAAAAAAGAGCTGGGATTACATTAATCTCCCAGCTCTTTTTTGGCTGCTGATTGGCGAAATAAAGCCGGCTATTGTATGATATTTTTGAGAAATAGAAAGTAGGAGAGCCTATGAACAAAAAATCAATCATTATCAGTACCGACCCGGGGATCGATGATGCCGTCGCCCTAGCTTTAGCCCTTTTTAGTGAAGAACTAGAGGTGAAATTGATTTGCCCGACCTTTGGTAATGTCGGTTTAGCTTATACAAAAGCCAACACTGAGAAATTATTGGCCCTTTATCAAAAGAAACCACGCGTTGTTTTGGGTAGTCAAACGCCGTTAGTTCGTGAACGGATTGATGCGAGTGAAATTCATGGAGCGTCAGGCATGGATGGTTATGATTTTCCTGAGCCACGGATTTTTGCGGAGACTACTCAAACAGCGGTGGCGGCGATGCACGAGGTGGTTAGCCAAGCGGCTGAGCAAACGATTTTAGTCGGAATCGGTCCCTTAACGGATATCGCCTTATTCCTGCACTTATATCCACAAGATTTGCCGAAAATCGAGCGGATTGTCGTGATGGGCGGTAGTCTTGGTCGAGGCAATTCCGGCGTTCTATCAGAGTTTAACTTTGCGGCTGATCCAGAAGCGGCGAAGATGGTCTTTGATAGCGGAGTACCGATCCAAGTTGCGCCGTTAGAAGTAGGGGACCAAGCCAAGATCATGCCAGCCACTTCAGAAAAAATCAAAGGATTTGGTGAAATCGGCGAGATGATCTATCGGCTGTTCACTCATTACCGCAGCGGCAGTTTCTCGGAAGGGTTGAGTATGTACGATGCTTTAGCCATTGCGTTGATCGTAAAACCGGAAATTTTTTCGCTAGTTGCTACTAGAGTAGAGATCGAAACGGCCGCCTCATTAACTTACGGTGCTTCCTTAATTGATCTGGAAAATTTCCTGGGGCTACCTGCTAATGCTGAAGTAGCAATCAACGTGGATGCAAACCAATTTGAAGAGTGGTTCATTGATTCTTTGGCAAAAACAGTTTGATATAGCTTCATTTTCAGCTAATAAGCAAAATATTTTTTATCTTTTTGATTATCTATTAAGCTTATAGTAGAAAGTGAGGAGATAAAATGACTGAACCCAACTTAATCGACCCGAGAAAAATGTTTCACGAGCATAAGTTTAAAAAGCAAGATCAAGACACTCCGGCACTACAAGATGAGATGGCACCGAAACCAGATTGTGGTGAGGAAAGCTATGTTGGAAACAAAAAATTAGAAAATCGCCGTGTACTGATCACTGGTGGAGACTCTGGAATCGGCCGCGCAGCTGCTATCGCATATGCGAGAGAAGGCGCGGATGTGGCGATTCAATATTTTCCGGGAGAAGATAAAGACGCCAAAGAAGTCGCAGGATATATCGAAAAAGCGGGCAGAAAAGCCTTGTTATTACCTTATGACTTGCGGGAAGATCAGGCTCCGAAGGAAATGGTAGAAAAAACTGTGGAGGCCTTTGGTGGATTGGATACGTTGGTATTAAATGCTGCTCAGCAAATCTCGCAGCCGTCAATCGAAGAACTGCCGATCAAGCAAGTAGAAGATACCTTCAAGGTCAATATTATTTCAATGTTTGATCTCGTTCAAAAGGCGGTTCCTCATTTACCAGCTGGCAGCAGTATCATCACAACGACTTCTGTACAGGCCTTCAACCCTAGCGACCATTTAATGGATTATGCGACAACTAAGGCCGCTATTGCGAATTTCACAGTCAGCTTAGCTGCACAGCTAGCGAAAAAAGGCATTCGCGTCAACGGTGTGGCACCAGGTCCAATCTGGACACCGCTGCAATTAGATCAAGGACAACCAAAGGATGCACTGCCGGAATTTGGTAAGGATTCATTACTAGAACGCGCGGGACAGCCTGCAGAGCTAGCCCCAGTTTATGTGTTTCTAGCGTCTAATGATGCTAGCTATGTCACCTCGCAAATTTATGGAGTGACCGGCGGCGAACCGATCAATTTATAAGATAAGAAGAAAGAAAGCTCTCAACTTTTTGAAAAGTTGAGAGCTTTTACTTATTCAATCACACGGTCAATACTTAGAACGGCACCGGTCTTCGCGTCCGCTATAAACTCATAGGCGACTAATTGATCGTCTTCGGTACGAGTGATCCCACCAGAAAGAACATCCATTGTAATCGCGAATTTTTGCATGCGTTCGGTCTCAAAAGAGATCCAAGAGCCTTCAATCGGGCCTTCTTTTAGAAAGTCTGCCTTGATTTGATGTAAGATTTTGTCAGGAGAAAGCTTTTGCTTTTTTCGATAGTAGTGATTTGTCGCAACTCCTGCAGCTAATCCGATTGACGAGCCGATAGCCAGTCCTTGAGCGAATCTTTTCGCTGTACTCATAGTCTTGCCTCCTCTTTCAGTCTGTTCGCTTTATTTTACCATTGATACCCCGGAAATGAAAAACATGCGCCAATCTTTTTTGAACACGTTCCTGTTCGCTATTGATCTAGGATTGACGCCTCTTCTTTCTCAAAAAGTCGGAAACGTGTATAATCAAAGTAGTAAAAGAAAAGGTCGTGACGGAATGATTATCCCTAAAAGTATTGAAGAATTAGCGGGTTATGCGGAAAAAGGCAAGAATGTGTTTTTCTTTACTGCTGACTGGTGTGGTGACTGCAGCTTTATCAAGCCGCAAATGCCGGAGATCGAAGCAGCGTTTCCTCAATTTCAATTTATTCAAGTCGATCGAGATGAATACATCGATGTAGCTGCAGAATGGAATATTTTTGGGATTCCTAGTTTTGTTGTAGTTAATGACGGCGAGGAAATGGGCCGTTTAGTCAATAAAAATCGTAAAACAAAAGATGAAATCGCTGGCTTCTTGCAACGAGTGGAAGGGTAGGAGATCGGAATGTTCACACAATCATATCAAAATATATTAGTCGGAATCGATGGTAGCGATCAAGCAATGGAGGCCTTCAAAAAAGCATTGAACGTCGCGAAAAGAAATCACGGAACGGTTTATGTGGCCAATGTGATCGATCATCAAATCTATACATTCATGAGCTATTCTCCATTGAATGAAAATATTATGGACCAATTAACTACCGATGCCAAGGACTTGATCAATGAGTGTAAAGCGGTAGGTAAGGAATTTGGCTACAATAAAATCGAAGGAATCATTGCTTACGGATCAGCTAAAGAAGCGATGGCCCAAACATTACCGAAGAAATATGATATTGATTTAATTATGGTTGGTCAGTCTGGGTTAAACGCAGTGGAACGTTTTATGACGGGAAGTGTCGCCAGTTATGTCATCAAGGAAGCCTTGTGTGACGTACTGATCGTACATCCAACGACAAAATAAAAGGATGAAGGTGGGATAGAAGTGTTCAGCTTCAAGAAATAAGAAGGAATTTCAAAAATTTCGGCTTATTTCCGAAGAAGCTACTTCTATCACACCGTTTATTTTAAAAAAGGAGCGGAGAATTAGTTTAATGTCTCAGCTTTTTATTTTGCAATGAAACTAGTGACTCAAGCAATTTGCTGAAAATTAAACTAGAAATGAAAAAAATCTCATGCACAAGGTCCGCTAGATTTGTTAAGATACGAGAGGACTATGACTGGAGGTAGCAGCGTGATTTTTGCGTATAATAAAAAGAATGTCGGCGATACCTTAATGGTAATCGTCAAGAATGATGAAAATAAAGAAAATCGGGTCGAACGAAAAGGCAATATCGCTCGTGTACAAACTGTAGAAGGTATCACCGTTGCTTGGAACTTTTTTGATGTTTCAGAATATTTGTCAATCAAAGGCAATGGGCAAGTGGAACTGACAGAAAAAGAAATCGACCAATTAAATGAGCAATTAAAATTAACCGGCTTTGAAGAGCGTTTAGTCGCGGATCGGGCTCCTAAATTTGTGGTTGGTTATGTAAAAAACTGCGTCGAACATCCCGACTCTGATCATTTGCATATTACAGAAACAGAGATCGACGGCGGCGAAACATTACAAATCGTGTGTGGCGCAGCCAATATCGAAGCGGGCCAAAAAGTCGTTGTAGCCAAACCCGGTGCGATGATGCCAGATGGTATGATGATTTGGCCAGGCAGCCTGCGAGGCGTGGAAAGTTATGGCATGATCTGTTCCGCGAAGGAATTGCATTTACCAAATGCGCCAGAGAAAAAAGGGATTTTAGTTTTAGACGAGAGTGCTAAGACCGGCGAAAAGTTCGAAGTAGGAAAATAATTGAGCAATCAAGTCCAGAGGAATTTTACTCTGGGCTTTTTTCTTTATTTGCCTGAAGACAGAAAAAAAGAGCCGCGAATCCTCGCAGCTCTTAATTCCTGTTTATTGATTATTATTTTGTTGTTGTTGTTGGCTATTGGATTTTAATGAGTTTGCATCGAGACTTAATTTGATTGAAGCTGTCTCTTTTTTCTCTTTCCGGTAATAAGTGACTTGTACGGTATCGCCAACTTTGTGCTTGTACAATTCTGATTGTAATTCTACACCGGTAGAAACATCTGTATCATCAATTTTTGTGATGACATCATATTTCTTCAAACCAGCTTGATCCGCTGGGGTTGATGATTGAACGCTGGCTACTACGACGCCTTGGGTCACAGAGCTTGGAACTTTGACGATTTCTTTTAATTGTTCCGTTGAAAGGTCGGATAAGTTAACCATCGTAATCCCTAATGCTGGACGAATTACTTTGCCATCTTTTTCCAATTGATTGATGACATTCACGACATCATTACTTGGAATCGCAAAACCAATACCTTCAACACTGACATTTGATTCCGTTTGGACGATCTTGCTGGAATTGATCCCAACCACTTGACCAGCCATATTGACGAGCGGGCCACCAGAGTTTCCTGGATTGATCGCCGCATCCGTTTGGATTGCATTGATGTTGACCGTCTGACCATCTTCATTTTGATTGACAACTTGACGATTTAACGATGAAATAATCCCAGACGTTACGGAGTTTGCATACTGAGAACCTAATGGAGAGCCTAAAGCAATCGCAGGTTCGCCGACTTTCAAGCTGCTTGAATCACCAAATGTTGCAGGTTTGATGTCAGCAACTTTGTCGGATTCCACTTTTAAAACCGCTAAGTCAGTATAAGAATCAGTACCGACTAAAGAAGCTTTCACTTTTGAGCCATCCTTCAACAAGACTTCAAGGCCATCTTGTTTTTCGACCACGTGATTATTCGTTACGATGTACGCCGTGTTGCCCTCACGCTTGTAAATAACGCCGGAACCTTCAGAAGATTCCTCTAAATTCCCACTGTCATCCGATTGTTCTTGCTCGCTGCCATTACCAAAAATATCTGAAAATCCACCTAAGCCGCTTTGTGATTGCTGCTTTTGTAAATTGATAACAGAAACGACTGCATTTTGTACTTTACTAGCAGCTTCAGTCACGTCGGAATTCACATCCACCTTCATGTTGCTGACTTTTGTATTGCCGGCGCTTGGTGATCCGCTAGCATTTTGGTTATCAGGAGATAACAAGGAACCATTCGCGACATAAAAAACGCCGATCGTCAAAACCGCGCCGATCACGCCGCCAAGTAAACTTAGACCAAAACGCCTGAAGAAACCACCAGACTTTCTAGGAGTCGGTGTAATATCTTTTCTTGCCATATTTTTTCTCCACCTCTGCTATAAATTAAGTTATATTAAGTATAGTATTTTGCTATAAGTTAAGTCTACTATACTGATTTGACTTTTTTATGAAAAAGAATTGTAAGAAATTATGGATAAATGACGAAAAAACTTTTTTCCCACAGCTAGCGTGGAAAACTAAGGAAAAAGTTTGTTAATAGAACTTAAAAAGTTATCAACATAAATGTGGATAACGGGGATAAGTCGGTGTGAAACATACGTTTGTATTCAAAAATACCCCTAAAACAGGAAAAAGTAAGCCAAAAGCTGGGGATAAACCTGTGATTAGTGTGCATAACTTCGTGGAAAAAATATGTTGAGTTGCTTTGCCTAATCAAATTGCGGTGGAAAAGTAGTTATCTAGGGCTACATAGGAAAAATACGAAGACCGACTAAATAAAACAATCAAAGGAAGAAAACTGATGAACATTAAAATTATATCCGTGGGAAAACTAAAAGAAAAATACCTTGTCCAAGGTATTGCCGAATATACGAAGCGCCTATCAAAATATTGCAAAATTTCATTAATGGAAGTTCCCGATGAAAAAGCTCCAGAAAAACTCAGCGAAGCTGAAATGATCCAAGTCAAAGCTAAAGAAGGCGAACGAATTCTTGCCAAAATCAAAGAGAGCGAGTACGTCTTCGCTTTAGCCATTAATGGGAAAAATCCCAGCAGCGAAGAGTTCGCCGCAACATTAGATAAGTTGCAGACCAGCGGTAATAGTCAGTTTGTTTTCGTTATTGGTGGATCGTTAGGGTTAAGTGATGAAGTACTTAAACGCAGCAATGCCCAAATGTCTTTCGGTAAAATGACTTATCCACATCAGTTGATGCGGCTGATTCTGGTAGAGCAGATTTATCGCGCAATGAGGATAAATGCGGGGGAACCGTATCATAAATAGTGATGTTTTTAGGTTAACGTAACAAATATAAACATAACTGATTATATGACATTATCTAAAAAAACTTGATAGTTCTGTTCGTGGATTTTATTTCTAGTGTGAGAAAAACTATGAAAAAAAACAAAATATAAATTATTGGATTACTTCTGCTAAGATTGTTCCTTTTTTATAGTGATGCTATTAATGGAAGTAAGAAGCTAAAACGACTTTTTCTATTGATAAAGATGGAATGATTCAAATGCTAAATATAAAAGAAGAACGGCATAAAAGTTTTGAAGAGAGATTTTTTTGTATTTTTGTCTTTTATTATAGGCTCTATGAGAGAATAAGCTTACACACAGAATATCATTCAACTATGACATTGCATTTTTATTTTTCTTCTAGAAAGCCTAACATAAAAATTGGATATCCACAGATTTTAAGTATAGTAAACATGTTCCATACGATGTATATTTTTGTATGTATTTCATTAATCCCGTAGCAATCAGCTGGTTCTCTGATACCTAGCTGATTGCTATTTTTTATTCTTATATATTCAAAGAAGCAATGTACGTTGCTTCAATGGGGAAAATTTTTGGCGATTTATCAATCGTCTGCTTAGCTTATCATTATTTAAGAACAGACAATTTTTTTTATTAGGCTGAAAATACAAATTCTATTTTGCATTCTTTATATTTTTCTATTTTGTATATAAAAAAATGAAAAAAACAATTCTCTTTATTTTTACTATTCTAATAATGAAAGGATTGTGACTCATCGTGCTACTATTTTTTGGCATCATAGTGTGCTTAGTTCCACTAATTTCGTTGTTGATTTTTATTACTGCTGCAGTTAGGGCGGAGATTGAAGATTTTAAAAGGAGGTCCAAAACTAATAAGTAGAATACCTTTTTTTGTAGAAAATTGTTCTCCTAAAAAATAAAACTATGAGGTGATTAATATGACAGAATCTAACTCCTGTTTAAACGTAGGCGATTTAATAGAAGTGAAAACGATAGATGGTTCTATAGAAAAAGGGACTATCTTGTATTTCGAAGAAAGGACCGTGGTTATATCAGTTGGTGTGAAGTGTTATTTAGTAAGAAAAAATGAATTGGAGAAACAAAATTATGTTTTACCTCCATTTCGTCCCAAACAAAACTCTCATTCATTTGTTATAAGATAATGTAGGCAATATTTAATATAGAAAGGTTTCTATATGCATAAATTATTAATTCTATCAAAATGTATTTATTTAAAAAATCTGATGATCATTTTACAATACCTGAATGATGAAAAAAGATTGCAAGTAAAACATATTGCTTTAGTTTAGCGACGGGCATAATTTTTATAACCTATCTTTTGCGACTAGTGGAAAGTCTCTGATTCCATTAGTCGTTTTTTATAGACATAACTAGTCCTTTTTAGACGATTATTTTTAAGTGTTCTCTTTTTTTTTATTTACTCACGTGTCCGAATAAAAAAATAGATAAAAGCCTGTAGCACGATTTATATATACTCGTTCTTGTAGGAAAGAGGTGAGAACAAAATGAATAATTTATCTATCAATATGGGAGATACAGCATTCATGATTTTATGTACTGCCATGGTTTGTCTAATGACGCCAGGGTTAGCATTTTTTTATGGTGGACTTGCTAGGAAGAATAATATATTAACAATTATGGGCCAATCCTTTTTGTCCGTTGGCATAACAACTATTATGTGGATATTCGGTGGATTTGGCTTGTCATTTGGTAGTGATATCGGTGGAGTTATAGGTAATCCAACTGATTATTTTTTAATGAACAATGTTACTAGCCTTCCGAACTTATTTCATGGGGCAACCATTCCATTTCTGATGTTCTTTTTATATCAATTGATGTTTGTCATAATTACCGTTCCTTTAATGACCGGCGCTTTTGCAGGGAGAATGAATTTGAAGGGATATATTTTACTTATAATTTTATGGAATCTGCTTGTTTATTTCCCTGTTTGCCATTGGATTTGGGGCGGTGGTCTTTTGGATCAACTAGGGTTTAGAGATTTTGCCGGTGGTGCAGTAATCCATACAACAGCAGGATTTGGTTCATTAGCATGTATTTTAAAACTTGGTCAAAGGAAAATACCATTAGATCAACGAAATCGTCACAGTAACCTTATGGCCGCTGCCATTGGTACAGGATTGCTTTGGTTTGGTTGGTTTGGCTTTAATTCTGGTGGTGCTTTGCGTGCGGATTCTCAAGCAGTAAATGCATTCGGCTCAACTTTCGTTGCGCTTGCTTTTGCAATGATTACATGGCTAATTGTTGCGAAGGTAAGGGGTAATAATTTTGATTTTGTAGATGTACTGACAGGTTCTGTTGCTGGATTAGCAACGATTACTCCTTGTGCAGGTTATGTAAAACCAGAGAATGCCATACTAATTGGGATGATTGCCGGAATTATTTGTCATGCAGCTGTTGATTTTCGGAAGAAGAAACAATGGGATGATGCATTAGATGTTTGGGGCGTTCATGGAATGGGGGGCTTCACTGGAACAATTCTAGTAGCTATATTTGCTACCAACAGTCACCTCCTGAGTGAGTTAAATAGTTGGTATTTCCTAGGGATTCAGATTATCGGTGTCATTCTTGTTGCTGTTTATGCCTATTTGATAACAACAGTGATATTAAGTGTGCTTATGCGTTATACAACAATTACTACGACAAAAGAAGAACAAGAAGAAGGATTAGATTTTACTTTCTTTGACAATGAGAATAAATAGAGAAGAGGAAGCTTCATGCAACAAAGTAAGACGAAAATTCCTACAAAGAAATTGACGTTCTTTGGATTTTTAGCTATGACGATCTCGATGGTGGTTTCACTATATGAATATCCTACGTTCGCGACATCTGGTTTCAGTTTAGTCTTTTTCCTACTATTAGGAGGTTTATTATGGTTCATTCCGGTTGCCTTATGTGCGGCTGAAATGGCCACAGTTAAAGGCTGGGAAAAAGGGGGTGTATATACCTGGGTAAGCCGTACGTTAGGTAAAAGATTTGGCTTTGCCGCTATCTTTTTTCAATGGTTTGAAATTACTGTAGGTTATTTAACTATGTTGTATTTCTTAACCGGAGCATTATCTTATGCAACTGGTATTAGTGCCATTCAAAACAATAAGTTCTTAAAGCTAGCCATCCTATTGATTATCTTTTGGGCTATCTTATTATCCCAATTAAAGGGCACAAAATACACTTCATTAATTGCTCGAATTGGTTTTATTGCAGGAATTTTAATACCGGCTTTAGTCTTGTTTGCACTAGGAATTCATTATGTTACTTCAGGAGCTCCTTTACAAACAACACTATCCTTTAAAACATTGATTCCTGATTTTTCAAAATTACCAACATTGGTTGTTTTCGTTTCATTTATCTTGGCTTATATGGGGGTAGAAACCTCAGCCAGTCATGCTAATGAAATGGAAAATCCTAAGAAAAATTATCCTTTAGCTATGTTTGTCTTGGTAATTTTGGCTATTATTTTAGATACCTTTGGAGGACTGACTGTTGCTACAACAGTTCCTCAGCACGGTTTGTCTCTTAACACCGGGGTGATTCAATCGCTTGAATTTCTACTAAGAAATATTGATCCTCATTTAGCTTGGATTGCAAAAGTTCTTGCGATATTAGTTTGTTTAGGTGTCATTGGAGAAATTTCTTCATGGGTTACTTCTCCATCAAAGGCTCTCCATGTAGCAGCGGAGGAAGGATTACTACCGTCGTATTTTGCAGAAGAAAATACGCATGGCGTACCTGCGCGATTAATGATTGCTAACGGAATTGTAGCAACAATTTGGGCAACTGTCTTTACATTGAGTGGCGGTGGGAATAATTTGTCGTTTCTCGCAGCAATGTCATTAACCGTCGTTATTTACCTCATGTTATATTTTATGTTTTTCGCAGGATATTTAAAATTGGTATTTTCACACGACACGTTAGAAAGAGCTTATCAAGTTCCTGGAGGAAAAGTAGTAAAAACAATTATTGCTTGTTTAGGTCTTTTGACTTCATTATTTGCTTTTTGTATCTCTTTCGTTCCACCGGCTAGTATTATGCCCGGTCAACATGGTGTTTACGAAATGATTCTAATCGTATCCTATGTCATTGTTTTGATAATCCCGTTTGCTATCTACGCATGCAGACATAAATTTCAATCTACAGAAAAATAAAAAATGAAGGCAGGTCTTTTAAATGAATGATTATACGTTGAAACAATTGGTTGATAAAAATTTCGACTATTATAAAAATGGAGAAGTAGCGAATTATATTCCTGCTTTAGCAGAGGTAAGCCCCAAACAATTAGGAATTGCCGTTTATGATTTAACTAGCAATGAGTTGATGAAGGCTGGAGATGTTGATGTGCGATTTGCCATTGAGAGTATGTCAAAAGTCCCTGTCCTATTGTTAGCCATTAAGGATCGTGGAATAAAAAAAGTTTTCGAAACAATTAATACGGAACCAACTGGTTTCGCTTTTAATTCAATCATGAATATGGAAATTAATCATCGGAAACATCCTATGAATCCATTTGTAAATGCTGGTGCTATCGCGACAACTTCTTTGATTAGTGGAAGAGACGCAAACGAAAAATTCGAACGTATTTTAAATTTTATGAAGCAAATTTGTGATGACACGGATATCACATTAAACAAAGAAATCTATCTATCAGAATCTAAGACCGGGGATATTAACCGTTCGTTAGCCTATTATATGAAAGGAAATAAAATGATTGATGAAGAAGTGTCTGAAACTTTAGAGATCTACTTTAAACAATGTTCAGTCAACGTAACTGCTACTGGAATTGCGAAATTAGCCGCTGTTTTAGCAAATAAGGGAATTGCACCTTGGAATAATCAGAGAATCATTTCCGAGGAGAGTGCCACAATTGTAAAATCAATCATGACAACTGCAGGATTGTATGACGAATCAGGAGAGTTTTCTGTTCATGTAGGGGTGCCTGCTAAAAGTGGAGTAGGTGGTGGCTTAATGGCTGCAGTACCAAACTCATATGGTATTGGAGTTTTTAGTCCTGCTTTAGACAAATTTGGTAATAGTGCGGCAGGGATTCAGCTACTAAAAGATACCGTTCAAGAACTCGATGCGGACATTTTTAAGTAGGTCCATAGTAAGTAATATAGGGATTTAAACTATTATTAAGTAGAATAACTTTTTTAAGATTTCTTAAATGACACCTAAATATATTAATTTAATTCTATTTCTACAAAAAATCTCTATAATTATTTATTCTATTTTGAAATGCAAATTTTTTGTATCCATATACTGCTGTAAACAACTGACGGACTCGCCAAACACAACTTTATCTGAATTAATAAATCCCCCCCTAGGGGGGTAAATAAATTAAGAGAAAAAGGCTTTCTGAGACTTTTCTACCACTTATCTAGAGTACCCAGTATTCTCAGCATAGGAATTATTAAAAAACAGCGCTAAGAAAATAAATATAGTAGCCAATACATTTAGACTACTTCGAGACCAGGTATGATTATTTTCTTGAAATTAGAATAATACATTTTTTGTTTCTTTTTCTTATTTCATTTTAAAAACTTAAAAAAAATGAAAAGACATTTTTTTTTTACATATATCATAAGGGTAATACCGACTGAATGTAGGATGCAATAATCAGCTTTATAGAAGTAGATTTAAAAGTTCAAATTGGAGGTAACTAAATCATGATTCAAGATTACATAGAAAAGGATATCGTTCGGAGAGTCAAACTAGTTCAATTCTTGTTCGACTTACATACTTTGAATATTATAGAGGTTTCAAAAAAGTTGAATGTTACGAGCAACACAATTAAAGCAGATTATGAAAAGATAAGGGTATTGTTAAGTCCCTTTATAATATTAGATGATTGTACATCTTCTGATATCACAATTTTTTTCACCGGGGAGATATCAAGATATGAACTTGTAAAAAAAATCTATACAGATTCTAAGTTTTTAAATGTGTGTGCTAGATATATTCAAGGCGAATATGACTATTTATCTATAGTTGAAGAAGAATTTGTTTCTGTTACCACAGCTTTTTCAATGAAAAAGCAAGTTGATATGTTTTTCAAAGAGGTCTTAGGCGAGAATTGGTTAGGTTCAGGCCATGTATCTGAAATAAAGTATAGATTATTAATTTTATCAGTATGTATGAGATGTGATTTTTTAAGTAGAAAGTTTGATAAACAAATATTAAAAACATCTGATATTTTAACTCGAAAGTTATTAGCAAAATTCTTAAACAGAGCAAGGGACAGTGATTTTATTTTATTAAAGTATACTGTTTACTTGGCGCTAACTAGACAGAAAAAAAATAGTTTAGTTATATCTAACTATGAAGAAGGGTATATCTGTTCAGGTCTAATTTACGATCAGATTAAGGAAGTCTTCGATGATAACTCAATTTTGGATGATAGTATATGTCTGAAAGAAGAAGAATTAATGTTCTTATCTGTCATTTGTCGATCGATCTCCTACAATCCTCCAAGTTATGTATTTTTAGAAATGGACTATAAATACCAAAAAGAGCGTCTGTTAAGAAATTTCAAGAGTATTGATATCTTGATGGATCTGCTTGAAAAGGAATTTAAACGTCATTTAAGAGGAAATATACTTTTTGAGATTTCTCTTTTCAATTTTATTTATTATTCAATGTGGAATTTAAATTATTTCTTATTTGAGCGATCAATATATTTAAGCAAAAGTCAAATGAATGTAAAAAATCGGCTAGCCAAAACTCTAGATTTATGGGAAGTATATTGTGAGGGGATGGTTCCTCATTTTACTTCGCAAAATATCGACAATCTCTGTTCTAGAATCTCATCTATTTTAACTCCAGAAGTTTCTACCAATTCCATGCCTTTATTGATTGTCGCAGAAGATGCGTATGCCCATATAAATTATAGAGAGAATCTAAAAAAATGGTTGTCTTCTGAAACAGTTTCTATTGATGATCGCTTGTATTATAAAATGGAGGATATCCCCGACTATTTATATACTCGGCCTCATATAATTATTTGTGATCGTTCCTTAAGGGGGGGAAAAGAATCTATGGGAGAGGGTATGCTTTTTTCAATATCCAGCAATACTATTTTAGAGGATATAAAGCATATGGTATTGACTATTTATGAAACACAGTGGTAGAGATAAATATATAAAATATGGGAAATTAGAAGTTCTATCATATAGTAAAAAGGATAGTTATGCTATGGCACGTTGTAGATGTGATTGTGGTACTATCAAGGAGTTTTATTTATCGAATCTAAAAGCTGGAAAGTCTAAAAGCTGTGGGTGTTCTTCACAAAACAACTATCGAGATGTTGCTGGATTAGAGTTTGGTAGCCTTAAAGTAATTGAACCTACAAAGAAGAGAGAAAAATGTGGGGGATGGATTTGGAAATGCCGATGTACTTGTGGCAAAACCATCGAGTGTCCTACTCGCAACCTCGTCAATAATTATACTAAGGATTGTGGTTGCATAAGGGAAAAAAAATATGATCTTAGTGGAAAAAAATTTGGCAATTTAATAGTGGTTAAACCCATTGGAGATAAAATAAACTCTAGAACAAGCTGGAACTGCATTTGTAAGTGTGGAGGAACAACAGTAACAAATCATTACAATTTGGTTAGCCAACATACTAGGAGCTGTGGCTGTTTGTGGAAAAAGGAATACAGAACATTCGCTGAAGGAACAATTGTTGAATGTCTAAACTCTAAAGTTCCTAACAATAATACAAGTGGTGTTAAAGGAGTGTGTCGTGTTAACGGGAAATGGTTGGCATATATTACTTTAGCACAAAAAAGATACTATTTAGGGACATATGACTCTTTAGAAGAAGCAAAGGCCTCAAGAGCTAGGGCTGAAAAAGATAAGTTTTGGCCGATTATAAAACAATACAAAAAGGACTAGAGAAAGATATTTAATAATCTAACAAGAGTCTTCTATTGTGTAAATTTGAAACAATTTAGTTGTATTAAAAAAAAAAATAAAAAAAGCGTTTAAATTAAAATGTTATTCTCTTTTTAGCGCTAATAACTATTGCTATAGCAATGAAAGGAGAAAGGAATTTATGGAAAAAAAAATTTATTCAACAACCGTTCTTAACAGCGGCGGACGAGAGGGAACGACGACACTAATAGACGGGACATTTTTATATGATATAGCGATGCCTGGTACGAAACTTGAAAATGGGCTAACAGATCCAGAGAGATTATTTGCTGCTGCGTATAGTTCTTGTTTTAACCAAGCACTAGCAGTCGCAAAGGATAAGATGGGGATTGATACTAACACAGTTGTTGCGACAACCGTTGATTTGTATGAAATGGAAGATCATACATTTACGTTAGGTGTGAAATTGACTATCACTGTTCCTAATGTGTCAAAAGCAAATGCTGAGCATATGGTAAAATATGCTAACAGTATTTGTCCTTATTCTAGAGCTTTAAGAAACAATATAAAATTTGAAATTAATGTTGAAAACTAAAAGATTGATATTTTAGTGAAAAGTAAATTTCAGAGAGATTGATTTAGTACTTGGCGGATCATTCGTCAAGTACTTTTTTGTTGAGAATAATAGTGTTCAAAGATAATTCGCTCTCGTTTATTACTTATTTTTTTTATGTTAACGAGAAAAATATAAAAAAATAAGAAAAACAGTAAGGGTAAGAGGTGATAAAGTTTTTTGTGTGGTTACTGGAAAAATAGTTTTCCACAATAAAAATGAATGAAAAGAGGATATGAACAAATGAGAAAAAGTATTTTTTTAGCAATTCCATTATTGTCTCTGGGTCTTATAAGCTCAAGTGTAGCTCATGCCGCGACAAACGCGAGTGTGCCTGATCCAGCGGAAAGAAAGACACCTGTCACAGCTACTTTAACGATTGAAGGTGGGAATCCAGCACCACCAGATCCAGACACAAATGGTCCTAAACCAGATCCAGGAAATCCTGCTGATCCAGCACCTCAAGGTCCTTTTGGTATTAGTTATGTTCCACTAAAATTTTCAACAAAAGCAACGAGTTTGCAAGACTCGGGCGAGCAAACAGTCCCTTTTGAACCAGCTAAATCAGGGGACTCATTTCATGTAGGTGTTAAGGATAAGACTAGAGATCAAAGAGGTTGGTCTTTGACAGCAGAATTAAACTGGGCTACTGCTCCAGAAGGTTCTTCTATAAAATTTGACAATAAAAACGATCTATCACCTATTAAAAATAATACGGGTAGTGCTGATGCGGCCAATTTAGAGAGTCTGACAAAGGATAATGGAGAAGGACACCTTTCTGCTGGAGGATTAGATGGTGAAATAACACTTACAACAGGTGCTGGTTCTGCGGTAAATATCTTATCAGCTGAAAATATACCTACAAGTGAAAAAGCTAGCTATAATGGCGTTTACGACTATAAAATTGGTGATGCAAGCCTTGTGATACCAGATACCTCTAAAGTAAAGGCGGGTACTTATTCGGGTGGGGAGGTAAATTGGAATTTAGCTTTAACACCTACACCATAAGTAGTGACGGAGTAGCGCAATTCTGTTAATTGAATTGTGTTGCTCCATATTCTTATAACAAGGAGAAATACTATGTTAAAAAAAAGAGTAATTATAGCTTGCTTGCTAGGTATTGGATTTTTTGGATATATTGACCAAGCCTATGCGAATCAATCTGACTTCAGTACTTTTAGTGTGGAAGGCGTTCATAATGAGAATCAACTCGATCCAGATGCTGGATATTTTTATCTTAGAGAAAATCCGGGATCTCAAGATGAGATTAAGTTAACAATAAAAAATACTTCTTCCAAAGATAGAACGTTTACAGTGAAAGTCACAGATGCTAATACTAATACAAATGGATTAATTGATTATACTGGACAACTTCCAAATGCGAGTGAATTGGAGACGCCTTTAACTACTGTTGTTGACCCAGTTCAACAAGAAGTGGTTGTTTCTAAAAATAGCACTAAAGATGTAGCTATTAATATAAAAATGCCACAAGAATCGCAACCAGGTGTATTGATGGGAGGTATTGTTGTATCAGAAAAAAAAAATAGTGATAATAAAAGTAAAACTATATCTATCGGCAATACGTATAGCTATACTTTAGGTGTTGTGCTAACCAACGAGAACAACACAACATTCAATAAAAATATATCTGTACAATTAAAGAAAGTTCAAGCAAAATTGTCAGATGGCAAAAAGATTATTGAAGGAATGATTTTAAATAATAATCCTTACATATTTGGAACGGCTGTTATGACAGGAAAAGTAGTAAAGGAAAAAAATAAAGAAGTAGTTAAAGAAAAAAAACAGAATGAGATTAATATTGCTCCTTATTCTGTTTTTCCCTTTCAGATTGATTATAAAAAAGATGAACTGAGTGCAGGTAATTATATTTTTGAGGGGAAGTTAAAGACAAAAGAAAATACATGGCGGTTTTCAAAAAGATTTATTATCACGGAAAAGGAAGCAACGAATATTAATAAAAAATCTGTATTTCAAGTGCGGATTTCTTCATGGCTGAACTATGCACTGTATCTTTTAGCAATCTTGAATGTACTTATATTAATAACAATATTTTTAATGTGGGGGAAAAGACATGAGTAAACTATGGAGATTGATTGTTATTTGCTCATTAGTATTACTTTCTTTCAACCATAGTCCCATTGCCTATTCTGCTACTTCCACAGACCAGCCAGATCAAGCTAATACGTCGGTAGAAACCCATTTGTTTCGAAAGATAGTCCCGAACAAACTACCCATAGATAAGGGAAATATACTGATGACTCAGACATACCCTAAAGATAAAAGTTCTAGTACAAATAGTTTAAAGTCATTACCTAAATTGGGGGCAGATACAAATTTTTATGGAGTATTGGGAATACTATTATTGACCTTAGTTAAAGTGATGCAAAGATATTTCAGAATCAAGGAGGGATAAGGTTTGTATACTAAACCAATAGTAGCTGTTTGCTTGGGAATACTGTTCCTTATTATAGGGATCGTTGTATTCTTGAAAGAGTATAAAAATTGTGTTACTAATTCAACAGGAAAAAAAATATTGGTGGTCAACATACTAAGCATAGTTACTTCCTGTTTATTGTTAGTGATCGGTGGGATTATGGCTTTTCAAATATATAGCCAATTACAATAGAGAGAGAGAGGGAAATGTGAATGAAACGAAAAATTTTTATTGTATTCTTGACCTCAATGATTGTAATCCCTCTTTTGTCTAGGTCAGTTAACGCTAGTGTAGAAAAACAAACCGATGAAGAGACACTTATGAAGGAAACGTCAACTTCATCAACTGATCTTAATTCAGATACTGGAATTGATAGCTCTGAAGTTAGTGAAAACTCAAGTCAATTAGAAAGTATGGAAAGTTCCAGTGTATTAAGCGAAAGCAATAAAACTGCTAATTCTGAAATAACTGAACCCTCTTTGGGGGTGACTGAACATGAAGATACTAGCACCCAGAATAGTGAAGACTCACAACAAGCTAAAGAAAGCAGCGTAGGAAAAAGCTCCGGAATTCTTGATATAACAGAATTAGATAAAATGTGGTATTGGGGGGATCAAGATAATACCAATAAAAATATAACCCTTAAAGGATACAAGCAGACTGCTCCAAATGATGTTATCATTCCTGGCGCAGTTAAAATCGGAGGAGAAATTTATAGAGTATTTGTCAGTTTTACTAGTGGTAAGACTGCTAAAGAAATAGAGGAACCAAGTAACTCTATTTGGAAAGAAAAATTTGATTCAAATGGAAAATGCAGTATTACAAGTGTTACAGCTAGTGCGTATAATAAAATGAAAGCTATTGCGGCTGGGACAATGGCTTATGCATTTTCACAAGGAACTGGAACTGTAGCCACAAATCTGATAGAGACTTTTCCAAATTTGTCAAGGTTAGATTTACAAGATCTGGAAGTTTATAATACCACTTCAACAAGAGCTATGGTACAAAATGCTCCTAAGTTGACTTACGTAAATGTATCAACCTGGGATGTGGAAAAGGTTACTGATATGGGGTGTACATTTTACTTAAATAGCAAGTTGGAAACTATCGATGGTCTGAATACTTGGCAACCATTTAATGTAAAAGATTTGTCCTATTTTTTTAGTCTGGATTGGAGTTTAAGTGCAGACTCGATAAAACCTGTAGAGAAGTGGTTTGATAAGGACTATCCTAAAGAATTAAAAATAATGGATTTTATGTTTTGGAATGATACACAGCTAACGGAGTTGAATTTGTCTAGTGAAGGCTGGGGAAAAGCGTCTAAACAACTGGTTTCAATGTACGGGACTTTTGGTGGAACTACCAATGTTAAAACAATCAATTTAAATGGCTGGAATTTAGAAAAAATACAGGTGTTAGAGGATACTTTTGTTAATACAACATCGTTGACAAAGTTATTAGGATTAGAAAATTCTAGGATGACCGAACTTAATAATATGAAAGGAGCATTCGGTAATTCAGCATTAGAATTTATTGATTTAACTTATTTTAATCCTCAGAAATCGCTTATATTATCAGATAAAGCTTTTTATAGTAATAGTCTTAAGAAACTTCTTATTGTTAATGGTCAAATCGAGTCCCCAACTTCTTTTTTGGCTAATTACAATTTTAAAACGGATAATCGTGAAAAATTTGATTTCCCTTTCTTGGATGCTAATAGTGGAAATTTTAAAGATGGAACCAAGAAGAAAGAATACATTGATGGTATAGTACAAAGAAAGTTTAAAATATTTCCTCCGGAGAGCAAGGGCGATTTATTAAGCTTTAAAGAAAATAATATCCCTTTAAGAGATGGCTTTAGCTTTAGAGGCTGGGAATCGAGTTCCTTAGATCCTAAACTGACCAACGATCAAATTGAGGCATGTGTTGCTGGTGAAAATATTATTGATTACAATAAAGATGCGATCTATTTTAAGGCTATTTGGGAGCCTGTTAAGCCTGCTACAGGTCCAGATAATGAGGTTCCTGATAATAGTAATAATGATTTAGATATTGCCTATTTTCCTAAAAATTTTGACTTTTCAGAAACTAAGTTATCAGATAATAGTAGTTCTCAAGTGATTCCAATAAAAAGAAAAGATTTACAGCAAACGCCGCAATATAATATAGGGGTAAGGGATTACTCAGAAGAATCAAAAGGCTGGGAGCTGACTGCACAGTTACAGTGGACGGATAAAATAATTCCGGGATCTAGTATTATGACTTCTAATGATAAAGGAAACGTAAAAATCAATAAGAATAATCAAACAAGTTTTGATCCGAACTTGATAGTTCCACAACCTCCTTCTGAAAAAAATCCTGTGAAAGGTGTGCCAAATCTTGAAATTACAACTACCGCTAGTAAAGTGATGGAAGCAACATCTAGTTTACAAAACAAGACATTTGATTATGATTTAGGAACGGTACAATTGAAAATTTTAGATCCATCTATTGTTACTCCAGGTATCTATAATGGAAGTGTAAATTGGAATTTATCCGTAGTACCTAAACCATGATTTAAGTTTAAGTATGGTTACATGTAGTGGAAACGATAAAATGATTAAAAATGGAGGTCAAGCAATTGTTAGATTGCTCGATCTCTTTTTTATAGGAGATGAGATAATGAAAATTCTTTATGTCACGAATAATAGACAGCAGGACGATAAATTTAGAAATTATATTGATAAACTAGAGCTCGATATATTCATTTTAGCAAAACATCAAGAGGATCTTACAGAAAAGACAACCATAGAATTTTTGTCACAAATTTTTTCTATAATTATCTTTGATGAAACAATTTCTAATACTTTCTTAGCTATAGTTTTACGAAAAATAATCTACCAGTTTGATACGATTATAAGAATTACGACCATTTCTTCTTCAATAGAGAACAAAAGAAAATGGAATGAGCTGGGGGTACACTTTCTTTTTGATTCTTCCACTAATATGGAAGAATTCAGAGAATCAATATTTCGTTTACAAAGTAGTAATGACATAAACAAAAAAATTGATGACGTTAAGCTGTGTAATTTTACAAATAAGGAAAGGTATGTTTATAAATATTTACTCGAAAATTATCAACAAATGGTTTCAAGAGAAAAATTATGTTTAGAGATGTTTAATGAAGTAACCCAATCTCGACTATCGGCATTATCTTCTTGTATTAATAGTATTAGAAAAAAATTAATATCGCAGGGATTTGATTATATAGTATTAAAAACATTTTGGGGAAAGGGCTACCAATTAAACTTTGATAATTGTATTGATGAAAGTGATTATTGATACGATATTCATATGAACAATCAATTCAAGTTCAATCATAGAGAATTTTCAAATTTATATTACAAAAGTGGAGTAGTTTCTATTTTATAGAAGCTACTCCACTTAGACTTTATCTATAAACCAAATTTTTTAAGCTAACTCGCACGAGTATTACCATTGACTATGGCTATTGGGGAGCCATGTCTAATTCAACATCATTGGGATTAACACCGGCTTTCTTTGCCAAGTCATTCTTGCATTTCTCAGTTTTAGAATAGGAAGCAGATTGTTTTTCACCTACAGAAGCACTATTACTTAAAAACGTAGATCCTCCTACAATAAAAGTACTAATTAAGGTTATTACTAACAGTAATTTTTTTGCATTTAACATCTTTCCTTTTTTGATTAAGTACCATGGCCTTATAAAACTATAAAAAAATAATTTGTTTTGAACGTTAACTTGCATTGAATTTAGTATGTTTAATTTGAAGCAATTATGACCATAGGTAATTATAATGAGTGTCAAATAAACATATGTAAGAAAATAGAAAAAACACCAAAATGTATATTCTTTTATTAATCAAAAAATAAAACTAAAAGGCTTTTTATTGTTGTGCAATTATCTATTTTTATAAAAAAGATAATGAAATAAAAAAGAGGGTGTGTGTTTTTGAATGTACTATTGTATAGCTGGATGTAACACAATCCGATTGTGTTATATTCGCTTCTTTTCATTTTATTAAAAAAACAAATTTATTTGTCATGAGTGAAATTACAAAAATTATATTGAATTTTAACATCAGTATGCTATCAACGAGAGTCACTCTTCGAGAGGCTTCACCGCTATTACAATTTTAGCAAATGCTAAAGTTTTTAAGTGTATGGTGAAGTTAATACTGAGGGGGGGATTTTGAGTTCATCATGTAACTCAAGTAAGGAGGCATAGAATTGTTTAGTTAAAAAAATAGAGATGCTAACCTGTATTCGCCAATAACAGGAGAATTGCTTCATTTGAACTAAATAGCTGATGAAGTCTTTTCTTCGAAGATGATGGAAAAGGGCGTTACTTTTAAATTGTCGGATGGTGTGGTTTGTGCGTCCTGTGATGGGACAATTTCGTTAATATCAGAGACACTTCATGCTTTCAATATTGTTGGACGAAACGGAATCGAAATTTTTGGTGCATATTGGTTTAGACACTGTAGGGCTAAATGGACAAGGTTTTGAAAGTTTAGTTAAGGTAGGGACAAAGGTGAAAAAGGGAACTCCAATCATAAAGGTTGATTTATACCGACTAAAAGTATTAAAGAAAATGTGGATGACAGGAATCGAACCTGTCTCTCTTAAAATAGTGAAACAAACCGTCGTTTTACGCTTCACAAATGAGTAGAAACACCAAGTTCATCCACAGACATAAAATGTTCGAAAAAGTTAATCCTCTTTTCTTCAAATATCAGGTTTATAATTTTTGCTTTCTTTATAGATAGAAAAAATAAATAAGAGAAATATGAGTTTTTCCACTGATAGCAACCCCCCCGTTCACTTATAGGCTTTACTTCATAAGAATGAACTTAACCGACACTAAAATATAAATGATATGGCATAAGTTATGAACTAGGGCTATCAGATAGCATTGCGGAAACTATTTCAACTGAAATGTTTTTTGCATACGCTGAAAGTTACTAAACGATAAATCATAAATAGCTCTATTTTTGGTAATCTTAACTACTTTTAGTGATGATGAAGGTTCTTCAATCTCAAGACAAATAACTTTATTAGATTTAGATAGTTTTCCCTCGAAAATGTAAAAAGGCTTATGAATCTCTTTATAAATCACCAAATTATCTCTATCGATTTTTCCAACTTCTTTCTCTATTTTGGAAATAGTCTTATAGTTTCTATAAGGATAGTCATATGTTGTTTTTGTAATGACAAAATATCCAATTAATCCTAAAGATAATAATAAAAAAATTTTAATAATCCTAATTAGCTAAATCACTCCTTTATTTAGAACAATATTAACTTAAAAAAGGTTGGGTGCATCAAACATTATTGCAACACATATAACAATGCTGTAATAGTGATTATAAAAATAGCTAAATCATAACTATGTTAATGGAGAAATTAAATAAACAGTACGCAAATACAATTTTGTGTGCTGTTTATTTTTTTGATTTAACGTTCCCGTTTACAGCAACCAACTTTTTCTATTAACTACTACAATCGAAATAATTATTTTATAAGCTAAACGATAAGTTGGATGCTATTGAGTTTTGAAAATTGGCTATAAAGATATCTAAAAAAATTCTGTCTAAATTACTAATCACTAATCTTTCCTTCCATTTGTTAAATAGAATACATCTAAATTCGATTGCACGGCACAATAGGAATATCCTATTGTGTATTTTGATTCTTGGTGTGACTTTTGTATTTAAGTGGTCGATTTTTTTGAAGTTAAAAGTTTACTACTGTTTCAACATTTCCCTCGACCAATTCAGTGAGACTTCCTGTTTCCTTTTTGTTCCTCCTCACTAATCACTATACATAGACTCTAATCTTTGGAACAACTCTCTAAGTTCTCGATTGAAACACTCCGTATCAGTCTGCTTGAGAAATAAATTATTAATCTTTTCAGAAATCTGTATTAACTCCTCATCATCACTAAGAATCATCAACATTGAATTAAAACTTTCAAGTTGTTTGTATGATTCTAGATATACAACATCATCTATAGAGTCTTTCAAATCATTTTCTATTTCTTTTACTAACGCGTATTCTCTCCGAGCTAAACGATTGATTGAAGCTTTTCTTCGCTTTCTTTCATCTATAATTGGAAAGGCAACTGCTCCAATTATAGCTAATATTTTTGAGATTACTGCAACCCATGCTGCGACACTACAGAATTTCATAAAATAATCTCCTTCCATAATTACTTATTATTTTGTAAATATTGCCGCCAATCAATTTTCAATAATTCTCCTTCACTATCTTTTGGAACAATCTCCTCAATAGAATGTTTTTTTAGTGCATTGAGATATATTTCCTCGGCTTCTACCATAATATTTACTGTTAAGTTTTTATATTGAGTTACCAATTCATTTGATAAAAACATTGAATGAAAGATATCTATTTTTATATTTTCCAAGAAATACATCTTTGTCTCAACTGCCCTAAACACATCATAAAATGAAATATTTCTAACTTCTTTTTCCAGTGAGTAACCGCCTTTTTTCGAAGCTTCTGATCGAATAATACCAGCGTTATTTAACTTCTTAGCTACTTTCTGTAAATAAGAATGGGATACATCCATTCTTTGATTTATTTCCGAAGCTTTTAAATAAGAACCATCTGGTAATTCTGCTAGCAGTACTAATACCGCAATAGCTTGAATAAATGCGTTGCTGATTTTCAAAATGATACACCCTTTTTTTTAGTAAAATACTTATATGTCCTCGCGGTTAAACCATGTCCAAACGTAATCCACAGATGTAACATAACTATAGACCGTTTTTTTATAGGTTTTCCATTATGACATTATAATATTGGACTTTTTTTTCCTATGTAACGATCTACTGCTCTGATAAAAGAAATTAGGAGCTATTGTTTATCAAGTTCTTTTCGAATAAAAAAAAGAATATAATTCTGTTGACAAATAAAATCTATGGATTTATCATATCTGTAGTCCTTGGATATCTACAGAATGTCGATTCAAAATAAAATAATTAATTTAAGAGGTGTTAAAAATGAAAAGAAAAATGATTTTAGCGTCTGTATTAACATTCCTATCAATAATTCCTATGCTATATTCAGGTTTGTTTTTAGGGGCTTCTAAGGATCCATATGGAAATATGGATAAGCTTCCAGTAGCACTCGTAGAGGGCGAAGATACTATTGTTAAGGACAAATTAATTGAAAGTAAGCTGTTTGATATAAAAAAAGAAAAAAATTTGGACTTAGCTTGCAAAGATCTAGAAGATGGAACTGTTTATTCAATCATTAGCTTTGATAATGATTTTCAAAATAGTCTAAAAAATTATCCAAGAACACAAAAAAGTCCTTCAATCAATCTAACCATTTCTGAAGGACTGAACTACTTTTCTTCAAAAGTAATTACTAGTACAATGAAACAATTTGTTGACAAAGTTAATACTAACTTATCTCAAACAATGATTAGTAAGATGAAAGGAATGGGTATTCCTGAAACAGCTAGTAATATGATTCAATTGAATATAAAAGATATTCATCCAGTAAAAAACAACGCCGAAGCTATGGCTCCCTATCTCTTTTCATTGACATTATTTGTAGGTACAATTTTTGTTAATCAATTCATTATGAGAAATTTAAAAAAGAAAGGAGAATCTCTATTTATTTATTGGACAAAACAATTTCTTATTCCTTTTTCAATTGGAATTATGCAAGTCCTTTTATTGATACTTGGAAATAAACTCTTCATTCATGTACCGATGACTTCACTTTTTGAACTAGGAGCTTTTCTCTTTTTAACTTCGGCTACTTTCTCTAGCATTATTGTTGGATTCAATAAATTGATCCCTGGAATTGGTAGTCTAATTGTGTTGTTACTTACTATGCTTCAAACATCGTCAGCAGCCGGTGTATATCCTATTATCTTATCCAAAAAGTTATTTCAATTTATTAATAACTGTCTTCCTATGACCTATAGCATTAAAGGGTTACGAAGCATTCTTAGCCTGAACGGTATCAACTTAATAAACAATGTATATGTATTAATTGTTTTTTTCATTCTTGGTCAAATACTAATCTTAATTTCTTATTTGATTCATGAAAAAAAATTTAGAGCAATAGCTGAAAACAACTAGTATATAAAGGAGGAATTTATTATGGAATTTAGAGAAAAAATAAATCGCTTAAAAAAAGAGGGAAAAGAACTTGGACAAATGTATACAAAAGAAGGAAAAAATATTGGTGATGAATATGCAGAATTGGGAAAATCTGTTGGAAAACTATTTAAAGAAAAAGCAAAACAGAATCATAATAGATTCAAATAGCCTTATAATACGTTATTTCTCTATATGTTACTAAAAGATCGAAGTGGTAAGTATAAAAGGAGTTTTGCACATACAGTATTAAAGCTTATATAAGGAGAAACGAGTTTTTGTTTCTCCTTTTTTATACTTTGAAAACCACTTACTATGCGAGTTCTTTCAAAGGGTTCTAGCGTGGTATTAAAAAGTCCCCTCATGATTGATAAACTTATGTTGGTTCCTGATCGCGTCCAATTTGAAGACAATAGGATTTATTATGGTATCGGACAGACTCAAATACTAATGAATCAAGTAGTTTCATCTCTCAAAATCTATCTAAACTTCTATCCTACATCCGTTACTATGCCCTAGATAGGGTGGAAAGCAAGGCAAATGTTCTTCGGGTTTTCAGTCTGTACTGAAAAGAATTATTTACCGGGAATTTTAGTTTAATCTTATTTTGAAACAAGAAGTTATCCTTTCATGATTAAACTTTGCAGCATAATCTAAAAAATTAAAAAGTGTTGAACTTTTATCAATGTATACTAAGTATTCTTTTGATTTATATCTTTATATTTTAGCGATTTCACAAAAAATCGTACTCGTCCCAGAAAGTTTCTAGGAGTGTTATTTTCTTACCTTTCCGGATAATAAGTTTTCTTTCCTGAAGGTTCTTTAATTTTCGAGAGATAGTCTCGGGGCTTGTAGCTAGATAATTTGCTAATTCCTTCATAGACATTGGGAGAATAATAGTCTTATTTTCAATAATTGCAGGTAGGGTGAATAATTGACAAAAATATAAGGCTAATCGGTCTTCAATTCGATCAAGTGCTAATAGACGTAACTGTTTTTCTATCTCTATTGTTTTGCAAGCATTTAATTGAAGTAACCTACAACTAAGTTGTGGATAGAGTTCAATCAGCCTATTGAAGTCAGTTTTATAGAGAATACAAAGTTTGGTTTCTTTAATAGCCTCACCATAGAGTGAATCATTTATTAATCCAAAAAGATAATTCTCCCCCTCATATTCTCCTTCTTTTACTATTCGTATAAACTGTTCTTTACCAGTTTTACTAATACTATAAATTCTCATAGCTCCCGAAGAAATAATGGATAGTTGTTCCTCACTATTGGGAGAAAAAATTATTTCTCCTTTTTGAAATGTTTTATGATGGATTAGGCATTGTATACTATTTTTTTCATCTATCGTAAGAGGATTAAATAGTGGGACTCTGTAAAGACAACCTGATTTTTCCATATCGTTTTCTCCCCTTTAAAAGTTAAAAAACTTGACCACTGTCAATTTTTCTAAAATAGATATTTTGTATAATAAACACTACATATAGTGCTTCGATATTTTTCTAAGTACTGTATGTAGATATTTTATAAGAGAGGTGAATTGAATGCAAACTATCCCAGTATATTATATAAGTCTTAGTGGAAATACAACTAGTTTTCTTAAGGACTTAGATTACTATTTTAAAAAAGAGTATAAAAAAAGGTTGAAGTACATTAACGTAAAAGATCTTGTCAAAAATGGGAAATCATTATCATTTGAAATTAGAGAACCTTATTTTGCATTCCTACCTAGCTATCTTGAAGGGGGAAATGGCGTTGAAACAGGAGATACTGAAATTTTAACAACTCCTTTACGTCAATTGATTGCTTATAGTAAAAACCGCAAATACTGTTTAGGAATTGTTGGGAGCGGTAATCAAAACTTCAATAAGCAGTTTTGCTTGACAGCATATCAGTATGAGAAAGATTTTGGTTTTCCGGTTCTAGATAAATTTGAATTGAAGGGAACGAAAAAAGATATTCAACGGATTGCAGAAAAAATAAACATGCAAATAGGATTATAGGCAGGCTATTCTAATTTGAATGTTTATATATATTCCAAACAAAACAGAAAAAGCAATTTTGTCATAAACATACAATAAAAGTGAGGTTTGAGAAAGTTACTAAGACTCAACGCTGAACTAAGTATAAATACTTAAAGAAAGGATTTATATTGGTGGGATTACCTACCCAATGATATAAACATGAGGTAAATAGAAAATGACGCAAGACTATTTCGTTCTTAATAATATGCTAAATGTCCCCATAGATGGACAAATACCCCTTCATTACGATAAAAAGGCCTTGGAAGAGTATTTGAATACAGAAATCAAAGAGAAACTAATGATATTTGAGAACTTAGAAGCAAAACTCGATTTTCTTATTACACACAACTATATTGAAGAAAGTTTATTAGATTCATATGGCAACAATAATAGAGCATTTGTAGAAGAACTCTTTAACTTTGCTTATAATTATGGTTTTAAGTTTAAGAGTTTTATGGCTGCTTATAAGTTTTATAATCAATATGCAATGAAAACAGACGACTTAAAGTTCTATTTAGAAAACTTTGAGGATCGTGTAGTTTTTAATGCACTTTATCTTGGGAATGGAGATAAAGATCTGGCTTTTAGACTTCTAGAAGAATTACTTTCACAACGTTACCAACCAGCAACACCTACGTTCTTAAATGCGGGTAAGAAAAGAAGGGGTGAAATGGTTTCGTGTTTTCTTATTGATGTTAATGATTCTATGCTATCTATTGGACGAAATCTCAACTCTGCACTACAACTTTCTAGGATTGGGGGAGGTGTGGGGGTCAATCTCTCAAACCTACGCGCAATGGGAGCCCCAATTAAAGAAATCACTAATGCTTCTTCAGGAGTCCTACCAGTTATAAAGCTACTTGAAGATTCTTTTTCTTATAGTAACCAACTTGGTCAGCGCAACGGAGCTGGTGTCGTTTATCTTAATGTCTTTCATCAAGATATTCTTGATTTCCTATCGACGAAAAAGGAAAATGCAGATGAAAAAATTCGTGTTAAAACCTTATCATTAGGTCTGATCGTACCAGATAAGTATTACGAGTTACTTAAAACTAATCAACCAATGTATTTATTTAATCCTTATCATGTTGAACGCGCTTATGGTGTCCCATTCTCTTATGTTGATCTAACAAAAGAGTACGACAATATAGTGGCAAATAATAACATTGAAAAGACTGTAATTAATGCTCGTGAGTTAGAGCAGGAAATTTCAAGATTGCAACAAGAATCAGGCTATCCATATATTTTGAATATCGATACTGCTAATCGTACTAATCCTGTAAAGGGGAAAATAATTATGAGTAATCTTTGCTCAGAAATTCTTCAACCTCAAGAACCCTCTATATTAAATACAGATTTAAGCTATAAACAGGTAGGTACGGATATTTCTTGTAATCTTGGTTCTATGAATATGGTAAGTCTCATGAATTCAAATCATTTTGATAAATCTATTGAATATGCAGTACGAGCTCTTACGACTGTCACAGATCAAGTTAACATCGAGGAAGCACCCACGATTTCAAAGGGAAATTCTTTATATCACACGATTGGTTTAGGTGCGATGGGTCTCCATACTGTTCTAGCATTGAATGGTCTTGATTATGAATCTGAAGAGGCTCAAGAATTTGTAGATGCTTTCTTTTTAGCTATGAATTATTACACATTGAAAACAAGCCATCAAATTGCAGTGGAGAGAAGAGAAACTTTTCATGATTTTGAATTCTCTCGATATGCTGATGGTACTTATTTTGATAAATATTTAGATAAAGACTTTAAATTTCAGTTTAGTAAAGTAGCTGGAATTTTTAAATCAATTTCATTGCCTACCGTTAGTGATTGGAATCAATTAAAAGAAGATATTATGAGGGATGGCCTTTATCATCGTAATAGACTGGCCATTGCTCCAAATGGTTCTATTTCATATATTAACGAAACAAGCGCGTCACTTCACCCAATTACTCAGTTAATTGAAAATCGTCAGGAGAAGAAGGTAGGGTCAATTTTCTATCCTGCTCCGTATTTATCAAACAAAACACTTAGATACTACAAAACTGCCTATAATATGGATCAACGAAAAATTATTGATATTTACGCAAAAGCACAAAAGCATATTGATCAAGGGATGAGCTTAACACTCTTCATGCGTTCAGTATTACCATCGGGAATTTATGAGTGGAAAAGTCCTGGAAATTCAAAATTAACAACTCGTGATTTAAATCGCCTTCGTAATTATGCTTGGACTAAAGGGATTAAATCACTTTACTATGTACGTACTTACACTGAGGATGATGAATTTAACAGTGTTAATAATTGTGAATCTTGTATGATTTAAGGAGATACTATGTCAAATAATTATTTGTATTATAAAGCAATTAATTGGAATGTCATTGAAGATGAATTGGATAATGTTGTATGGGAGAAAGCAACTTCCCTTTTTTGGTTAGATACACGTATCCCTATTGAAGATGATAAAGAAAAATGGGAAAGACTACATTTGCAAGAGTGGGAACAGCTTAATCGTTTATTAATTCTACTAACTAATCTTTCCACTTATCAATCTATTGAATCAGGACAGATTATTCGAAATAGTGAACGTTCACAACAAGAAATTGCGATTTTAAATAATCTTCAGTTTACAGAAATGATTAACACAAAGGCCTACAATCGAATTTTATGTGTCTTTAACCGAGATATTAATCTTCAGGAAGAATTTAATTGGGTTGATAATGAGCCACATGTAAGAAAATATCTAGAAAAAATTGATGAAATCTATCAAGGAACCGATCCAATTAAAAAGCGTTTTATAGCAATGTGTGTAGAAGGCCTTTTAAATTATGCTTATCTAGCATATCTTTTTGAATTATGGATAGATAAGTATTTTGTTAATCTTGGTAGTATGTTAGAGATGATTGTTAGAAATGAGTCGCTACATTGTTATTATCTTAATCATAAAGTGAAAATCCTTTTAAAAGAAGCTAGTCCTGAACAAACTGAGAGCTTTAAAGATTGGGCAATTAATGTTATTGATTATTTTGTAAATTCAGCAATCCATTTAATCAATGACTTTTATAACATAGAAAATAGTAAAAAAATAGCTATAAATCTAATAAAACAAGAAGCTAATAATATTTTTACTGGTGTAGGTATTGATAGAAATTACCAATTTGATGATGAGATATTAATAAATATAAATAAGCATCTGAATGAGTTGCGCAAGCATAATTTGTCTGCTCATAGCTATAAAAATACCGTGAATGCAGAAGAATTGATGGATGAGTCTGATTACAATTTTTAAGTAAAGATATTTCTTAAGATAAATAGTGCATTTTGTAAAATGGTTATTGCTTCAGAACTTGGAATTGCCAATAGTTGGTATCGGTCAAGTATGCAATATAGATTGGCAAATAAAAAATAGTTATATACTACTTTGGAAATTTATAAAAAGGGATTTAAGGTAAGAATTAGTCTATAACAACAGAATATCAAATAATGAGAGGTGCGAATATGTTATACAAAACAATGAATTGGCAACTTGTTGAAGATGAGCTAGATGAGTATGTTTGGGATAAAGCAACTGCTCAGTTTTGGTTAGACACTAGGGTACCTATTTCTAATGATTTATTAGACTGGAAGAAGCTTTCAGATATGGAAAAAAAGGTTGTAAAAAAAGCCGTAGGCGGACTTGCTTTATTAGATACATTACAGTCAGAAGAAGGTTTGTATGCATTAAAGAAAAGTGCTAGAACTCAAAAAGAAAGAGCTGTACTGACTGACTTTACTTTCATGGAATCTATTCATGCTAAAACTTATGGGACTATTTTAATTTCCCTTAATACATTTAAGGATATTGAAGAAATTTATGATTGGATGAATAATGATTCAAGAATGCAATTTAAAGCAAAAAAAATTAATGAGATTTATCAGAACGGAACATCTATGCAGATCAAGGTGGCTAGTGTCTTCTTAGAAGGAGTTTTATATTACAGTAATTTCTTCATCCCACTTTGGTATCGTGGTCAAAATAAATTAGCAAATTTAGCTGAGCTTATTAAGCTAGTTATCCGAGATGAATCGGTTCATGGAACCTATCTTGGTTATAAATTTCGCCAAGATTTTGAAGAATTACCATTAGAAGAAAAAGAGAATTTTACAAATTGGATGTATGCTTTGTTGGAAGAGCTTCTTGAGAATGAATTTGCTTACACTGAAGAAGTATATTCTGAAATTGGTTTAGTAGAGGATATCAAAACATTTGTAAAATATAATGCTAATAAATCTCTTCAAAATATGGGATTTAGTATTTATTTTGAGGATGCTCTAGTGAATGATGTAAATCCAATCGTTATGAATGGAATTTCCATTGAAACTGCAAATCATGATTTCTTTTCTCAGGTAGGAGCAGGGTATCTAATGGGTGAAGCAGAAGAAATGTCTGAAGATGATTATGAATTTTAGCAAAGGTAGGCGTTTATCATGTGGAATATAAGAATATCAAAAGATTCTTTCTCAACCAAGTAAACTTAGACATCTGAATATGGAATAAATGAGATACACAAGCTATTGATACTTTTATGAAGCGATTAGAAAGGAACTAAAAGTTCTTGTAACATATAAAGTCCCTTTAATTAGTAGCTGTTTTTGATAAATTGTAGAATAGTTGCTTATACATCAAATGAGCCATTTTTCTTTGAAATGTAAAGGAAGGATTTAAAGAAACAAATTCAATATATAAGAATAGCCCAATCATCCATTGATACTACCCCTTAACTAGGACAAAAAACGAATTTACTCCTAGTTAGGGGATTTAATTTAAAAAAACTACCCTTCATAAAAAAAGAGCAGCTCTTAAAATCTTTAAATATTTTACTGCACTATTGACGGGGTGCGCACAACATTTTATTGATTGGGTTTATTAGTAATTTTGAGAATTTTTGACACTCACAATAATTTATTGATCTTTTCTAATTCATTGATTTGTTCAGAATAATCGTCTGATAGTTTTTTTAAATCTGAATCGATCTCCCAAAGTGTATTAAACAACTCCTGATTATCATTGAAAGTAAAAACTATTCCTATATACCTTTTAAAATTTTTGTACTCATTTATCTTTACCATTTCAATTTCATTATGTACCATTTTTTGTTCTAAAGCAGTTTTTGCTAGTCTCAATCCAATACGTTGTAATTTATTTTTAATTCGTCTAGCTTTATTTCTTTCAGTAATAATAGGTAAGAATAGAGCCACAATTAATGCGACTGTTTCCGCAATTCCTTCGACCCATTCGGCAAGACTTCCTGTTTCCATTTTTCTCCTCCTTACTAATCACTATACTTAGACTCTAATCTTTGAAGCAACGTTCTAAGTGCTTGATTGAAATACTCCGCATCAGTTTGCTTGAGCAATAAATCAGTAATCTCTTCAGAGATTTGTATTAGCTCCTCATCATCACTAATAATCATTAACATTGAATTGAAGCTTTCAAATTGTTTGTATGAATCTAGATTTGTAACATCATCTATAGAGTCTTTCAAGTCATTTTCTATTTCTCTTACTAAGGCATATTCTCTACGAGCTAAACGATTGATTGAAGCTTTTTTTCGCTTTCTTTCGCGTACAATTGGAAAAGTAATTGCTCCAATAATAGCTATTACTTTAGAAATCCCTGCAACCCATTCTGCTAAATTGCCGCTTTCCATAAAATAATCCCCTTCCAATAATTACTTGTTATTTTGTAAATACTGCCGCCAATCAATTTTCAATAATTCCCCTTCACTATCTTTTGGAACAATCTCCTCAATAGAATGTTTTTTTAGAATATTGAGGTATGTTTCCTCTGCTTCATTCAAAATATCTACTGTTAAATTTCCGTATTGATGAACTAATTCATTTGATAAAAACATTGAATGAAAGATGTCTGTTTTTAGATTTCCTAAAAAACTTTTCTTCGTTTCAACAGCTCTAAATACGTCGTAAAATGAAATATTTTTAACTTCTTTATTTAAGGAATAGCCACCTTTTTTTGAAGCTTCTGATTTAATAATACCCCCGGTATTTAATTTCTTTGCTATTTTTTGTAAATAAGAATGGGAGACTCCCATTCTTTGACTTATTTCTGAAGCTTTCAAATAAGAATCATCTGGTAATTCTGCTAGCATTACTAATACTGCAATAGCTTGAATAAATGCGTTACTGAGTTTCAAAATGATACATCCTTTCTTCATTCAATCACTTAGTTCAACTTTTGACGAAACCATTTCATATATGTATCCACAGATATACATAAACTATAGACCATAGTGCATAGACTTTCAATTAAGAACTGTTGATATTGTTTTTTTTTATCTTGAATTGTCAAATCAAGTGCAACACTCTATTTCGTGTATGTAAAGAGAGCTAGAGAAAATAATTAATTAGTGAATACTCCATCAAGTTGCTCTTATAGACTTGATGGAGTTCTATTTATCTTTTTCATTTTTTACTTAAAATAATAAGCACAATTACTAATTTTATGATACACAACAAATAGAACCAATTTGGTATATAAATATATAGTATTACCATGCAGCTCAATCATCTTAATTTGATGATTGGATCATTTTTGTGTTTAAAGGAGGAATAAGCAATGTTACATACCAAAGAAAATCGCTACATCACTAAAGAGGTAAATGAACAAGTACCACAGGTAATGCAGTTACGTTGCTGGCAGTTGATTGACGAAAAAATAATCGAAAGAAGGTCTCAACAATGACAAAACAACCACCGAAATATGAACCTAAGAAGCGAGTGAATATTGTGTCTTTACAAATGGTAAAGGAGTCTACACTTTTGTATGGACCAAGGAGAATTACTAGTACACATCTAGCATATGAATTTTTTGCACCATTTTTAAAAGACAAAGATCGAGAGCATCTTATAATAGCTGGTTTAAATATTAAAAAGGAATCAACTTTCATTAATATCGCCATATAGGAACTGTCAACCAAGCAATCGCTGTTCCGAGAGATATTTTAAAACCAGCAATATTAGCGAATTCTTCCAGCATTATTATTGTCCATTGTCATCCAAGCGGAGATACTACGGCTTCATTACAAGACATCCAATTTACTATGAATTTGATAAATGCGTGTAAAACGGTTCAAATTCAATTGGTGGACCATCTAATTCTCGGGTGTTCAACAGATAAGTATAGTTCCTCAAGGGAACAAGGTCACATCAATGACGAGAATTAACCTCAATGACTGATTATGAGTCATTGGGGTTTTTATTTTGTAGAAGGGAATGATTGGAGAAATGATGGATGAAGCGATCGACATATTGAGAATACAAGTAGGAATAACAACACAAGAAACTGATGGGGGATTTGAATCTGTTACGGCTGAAAAGAAGAACTTGATCCAGCGATTAATAAAGATAATTTTCCAGCATTAGTGATGACTCATTTGTATCTATTTATAGGTCATACAAGGAACAAGGGTTATGTAGTGTACTTCATCACAGACATTACGAGTCATTTTAAGTTGGTCCGTGGGCTGTTAGTGGGTGGAAATCTTTTTTTGCATCGAAATGGTGCTTCAAATGAAATGGTTCAAACTAGTAGCGAAAATCGTGACAGCAGTGATAGTGACATTGATTAACGCACAAATTATTTAAGAAGGGTGGAAAATCACATGATAAAAAGAGCGTCATAACTACGCACTCAGATGGTATGAATGTAACGGGCTTTTTATATTTGAATTGTAAGAAAGTTACTATCTCTTTTAATTTCATCATGATGATCAGCGAAAGAAAATTAATATTTTGCGCTTTTTATAATTGTTTATCCAACTGTTAATAAATAAGCAGTTAATATTTTTTTAGGGAAGTGCATTAAAAAAAGGAAAGACGATGCAATTTTTATGCTATTTAGGTAAAGAATCTAAATGATTACTAACAAAGTAATTTCAGGAAACCTTTTAAGTTCTTGAATGGTTTCACCTTATAGGAAGCAAACTAGCGTTAGCCAAGATTAAAAATTAATCAGTTGAATGATTTTTATTAAAAATAAGCTATAAATAGAACATTAGGTTTTGTTAATGTAGGCATCATTAATTGTTTTATCCGTATGATAAATAACAAATATACTATGAAAATAATTGTTAAAACTAGAATTAAAAATAAAGTATTTATACAGTAAAATAAAATGACAAATGTAATGTAAGAGTTAAATCATACTCTTCGACAAAATTCAGTATTATGTTTTCTTTTTTTGATATATTTTTACTTTTTTTTGATATTTATTCCAACAAAATACTTGTTATTAAATTCGGATTAAATTATAATATAATTGATAATTAGTTCTAACTAAATTACAAAAATATTAAGCTTAGATGGGTTAATTGTTAGTGATGTTTTTTAGTAATAAGTAAAGAATAAATTCACGGCAATGAAATTTAGTTAACGAGGTGATTCTTTTAGTGAATTAGACTGAACATGGCTGGGAATTTTTTGTAGTCAATTTATGAACTCTTTGTCATGTAGTTAATTAACCCCAAAAATAAGGTAGCCAATAGCTAGAAAGAGAGATGAAAAAAATGAAAAAGAAATTGAAGAAAATTATCGCGCTGTTGTTTGTTGGATTTACACTAGTTGCTGGCGGACTGCAAGGAATCGCCGAAGATACAACGCAACCTCAACCTCGACCAGAAAAAGGAAACTTAATTATTCATAAGCATTGGGCAGATGATAAAACACCGATTGGTAATGAAGGCGATGGTACAGAGATTTCAAATCCAGGGATTTCGAATCCCGCGATTAAAGGGGTCCAATTTGATGTCTGGCTGTTGACTCCAGGTAGTGGAGCACCTACAATCCCGCCATCAGATAAGGATGGCTGGACTTATTCACGAACGGGTACTAGTTTAACTGTTTCAAAGGCTGGTACGAATTATACGTATACTTTGTCTTTAGAGGAATCTGATGCAGGTGAAAATGGAAAAACGAATGAAAATGGCCTTCTACAATATTCTGACTTAGCTGCTGGTTATTATTATGTCGAAGAAAACCTAGCGGCATCGTCTGGTCATCAAGTTCAAGGGACAGGAAACGAGGATAAAAAAATTGCTTCTGGAGCACGCCCTTTTATTGTAGCGGTCCCGATGACTACTCCTGATGGATCAGGGTGGAATACGAATGTCCATGTCTATCCTAAAAATGAAGGATTAAATCCAGAAAAAACACCAGATAAAGAGACGATCATGGTAGGGGACACTGTAAAGTGGACGATTAGTGCCAATGTGCCATCGGATTTTGAGACATATAGTAGGTTCGAAGTGACAGATATATTGGATGCACGCTTAGATTATGCCGGTGATAGTTTTGTAAAAGTTACAGGTACCGATAGTGGTGATGTAACAAAAGTAACGTTAACTGCGGTTGATGATTATAGTATTTCATATACGGGTGCTGACCGAACATTAAAAATCAGTCTAACTGCAGAAGGTATTGCAAAACTCGCGACTACCCCTGATGTGACAAAACTCGCGATCAGTTTTGATACGAAGGTCAATGGTAATATTAATAATGGTGAAGATGATGAAAACATCATCGAGAATGATGCGACAATTGAATTTGAAAATGAACACGGGACAGACAGTGACCAAACTCCCAAATCAGAAGTTTGGACAGGTGAGATCAAGGTAGATAAAACTTATACTGGTGATGTAGCGGACTTAACAGGTCGGGCGGAATTCCAACTAGCAGCAACAGCTGATGATGCTGGAAAGGCTAAATACCTCAAGGTTGTTTTGGACAAAACTAATAGCTATATCGTAGCGATTTTAGAACCAGGTGGGTCATTCACAGATATGGAGGGAACGACTACATCTTATGCAGACGCGAAAGATTGGGTAATGGTTCCAAATACCGCCGGCCTGAAGCCGGCACCAAATTATGGCTTAGACGGAAACACATTCTATGTGCCGTCGTTTGAAGGTTTGCGTGCTTGGGATGACAAGACAACTAGTACTTCTTATTGGTTAGTGGAAACGAAAACGGCAGAAGGGTATAACTTGTTAGATGAACCTGAAAAGATCACCTTTGTGAAAGGCGGAGCTTCTGAAAAATATGTTATAACCAAACCAATTGAGAACTCGCGTGGCTTTACGTTACCTAAAACAGGTGGTGTGGGCATGCTGTTCTTGACCGTTATTGGAATTGTGTTAGTAGGATTGGCGATTATCTTTAACTTAAACAGAAAAAAAGAGGCACATAAATAGGCAAGAAACACGTTGAAGGGTCGAGGGGGAATTTTACCTCGGCCTTTATTACATAACGAAGGAAATGGAGTGAAAGAATGAAACGAAAACTATTGACGCTCATTCTTTTAATCACAGGATTTGGAATTGTAGGATACCCGCACATTAGTAACTATCTGAATCAACAAAATAGCACAAAAACATTGGACAACTATCAGCAGTCAGTTGACCAACTGAGTAAAGAAGAGATAGCTCAAGAATGGCGAAAAGCGGAAGTCTATAATGATAATCTGACTGGCCAACCCGCCCATGATCCTTTTATTCCGGGATCAGGGATTGCGATGCCGCAAAATTATTATAAAGTGTTAAATATTGAAGGAACGATGGGGAAGATTGAAATCCCCAAAATTTCAGTTAAATTACCGATTTATCATGGGACCAGTGATAAAGTTCTAAAAAAAGCGGTTGGACATTTAGAAGGGTCTACGATGCCTGTTGGTGGTGCGGGAACACATGCTGTTTTAACGGGACATACGGGTCTTACTAACGCAAGACTATTTACTGATTTAACCGAACTCAAAACAGGAGATCAATTTTATATCACGGTCTTAAAGAAAACATTGGCGTATCAAGTCGATCAAATTACCGTTATTGAACCAGAACAAACCGAACATTTGCGAACCTATAAAGGAAAAGACTATGTAACGCTTATGACTTGTACACCTTATGGCGTGAATTCTCATCGATTATTGGTTCGGGGAAAGAGAGTTCCTTATCGACCAAGCCAAAAACAAAAGGCTCAAAAAGTTGGGTTGACTGAGGAACAGAAAATACTAATTTTGGCAGCAGTGATTACATCAGTACTCATGTTGATACTAATATTGCTAACAATTTTACGCAATCGTCGATCAGAGAAATTGCATAAATGAAATTACGCTGCATGATAGAAAGGAAGGTGTGTATGATGAGGTGGGACTGGATTAAATGTACTAAGTTATTTAGTTTCTTGCTGATTGTGCTATTACTGCTTCAACTTGTACCGCCGATCGTGCAAGCACAGCAACAACTATCGAATGAAACAACGACGGCTGAATCAACTAGTGAACAAACGGGAAATACAATTGAACGATCAAATGAATCAGTTGTTAGCAGTGACACAGATGAACAGCAGACAAATAGCATAACTGTACCAAGCACAGAAAAAGAAACAACCTCCACAAAAGAGAGTCAGGAGAAGGCATCACCACAGCAGCGAGCAGGTAAACAGAAGGCTTCACAGGACATATCGCAATTCGTGACTGTCAATGATTGGTCTATCTATCAAGATGTCAATCAACCACTGTCTCAAACTACACCTGCTAAATCTGGTGAAAATTATACCTTCGATTTTACTTGGTCATTATCAGGCTTATCAGGGTTACAAGCAGGCGATGAGTTTAAACTTAAGTTGCCAGAAAATGAGAACTGGGGTTTTTGGTCGGTTGTCTCTAGTACACCAGTAAATTTTACAGCTAAAGTAAAAATTGATGGCATAGAAAAAGATGTGATTCTTGGTCAGTGGCATTGGCAGGGGATTAGTGCGACTGAATACGCTATCGTAGTCGAGTTTGGAGCAGGAGTTGAAACAACAGGACTCGACATTACTTCCATTACGGGAGTAAAGTTTACAATTCCAGGTTCTTTGAAAAATCAAACTGTTATTGGGGAAGATAAAATTCAACAGGTGACCTTTGGTGATATCGCGAAAACTATCAAGTTTGAAAAGTTGAATGAGGAACCGAATAAAGGTTATGAATTCAAATACTCACCCAATCAATCAAACAATAATATTATTTATGATATCAATGTTAACTTGGCGAATGCAGTTGAATTAGGGGGAGATTATGTCAATTGGGATGATAATCCAACCGGTTTTTATTTAGATGGCAGTTATCGTAACTATTGGGGAGAAAAGATATCAAAGTTGGATTCTCAGATGTACGTGGAAGATCAATTAGATCCACAGGTAGTTGTCAACAGTTTAGATATTTCAGCCTTGACTTATCGACCGATTCAAATGGATGCGGATATTCATAATCAGCAAAAGGGCGGAATAACAGATGGGTATGCTGTCTATCGCTCTTATGTCTTAAAAGATAATGGTCTTGGTCCAGTTTATCGAGAGGCAGGTGGAGCTGGGGATGTTCAGCTACCTAAAAGTGAGTATTCATTTACCAAATTGGAACAGGAAAACATGTCAAAAACAGAGTTTCGTCAAGCAATCCAGACGGCTCCATATCAATACGGTATCTATGAGGAAAAGATCAATAATCAGCCCGTTCGTACCATTATGATTAATTTTGGAAATGTATCGGAAAAAAATAATCGGATTCCTACTTTGAGTCAAATGACGGATACACAATATGCAGCAGGTGCGCGGACGATTACACGGAAATCTAATAATACCAATGTACAAGTACCAGAGTTCGCCGTAAAAGCGGCTGATTTTTGTATTCGTAATAATCTAAATTCAGAGGATCAACGTGAATGGCTGGAGGATTATTTTACATTGGTCTATGGTGATTCCAACGCAGTGGGCGGTCAAGCCCTTACGTATAATATCTCGATGAATTTGGGTTATCGACCAGAAGATATTCAGTATGATGATAAGGGAGATCCAATAGCAAAACAAAATACGGCTCATCTCTGGTATAAATATGAAGATGGGGGCTTACGCACAGAATTTGAAGAAGGGACTACATTTCCGGTCAAGGCGGAAGGAACCGTAAAAAACCCTTATGGTGAAATTGCGATCAATGCAAGTACGGCTCGGCTAGTCAAGCTAGACCAAGATACGTATGAACCAATGAATGACGTTGCCTTCAGACTTGAAAAGAAGACAAGTAATAATCAGTGGAACACGGTGGGCACATATACAACAGCAGATTATAGGGAATTAAAAGGTGTTATTCAAACGGGTGTTTTAGAGGATGGGACGTATCGTTTCGTCGAGACCTCCACTCCCGAAGGTTATGATAAAACCCTTTCAGTAAATTATGATAAAGTTTTGAAAGAAGTAGTTTCCGAGGAATTTAAGATTTCTGCTAGTAGTAACGGACAAATAGTTTATGTCTATAATAAAAAGAAAGCCCAAGCCCAGTATCGCGTACAACATTGGGTTCAAAGTGAAGGAACGGGAGAAGACCAGTCTGATTTCTCTCTCCGCTTGGAAGAGTCAAAGGTGGGATTTGTGGGAGAAACAGTGGAAGGTGTACCCAAAAATTTTGTTGGATACCAGTACAAAGACATTGGTGGAATGACTGTAAAATCAGGAGAAGTCACGACAGCTTCTGATGGTACGTTGGTCTTGAAACTTTATTATGTCAAGGACAATGAAGCCATTCCTTTCACTATCAACAAATTGGATGCCTTCAATCAGCCAATGCCTTCAGTGGATGATCTGGGGGAACCCTTGGCACAAGGGGCTGCTTTGTTCGATGTTTATTTATTGGTGGACTGGCCATCTAATGGTGGTCCGGTTGATATGAGTCCTCCATCAGCTTATGATAGCAAAGATAAGAAATACAATGGTGCTTATTGGCAGCGAATGACTACCGATGAGAATCCTGTTGAGACTGACGCTTTAGGTCGAATTCGAATGGATGTTCCATTGGAAGAGAATGGAAATCCGAGAACTTTTGCGTTGGTGGAAAGAACAGTCACATATCCTCATTACGAGCAGTTGTCGGAAAATAAAGTTTGGTGGGTCTTATGGACAGGGAACGGTAATAATACTCCGCTGGGGAAATTCTCTGGTATCCATACTGTATCAGTAACGGGGAATTATTCCGACACGGGCTTTGGTGTTGATCAAAGTGATAAGAGCCAGGAACTTTATATCAGAAATCGTTTAACATCACTGGCTGAGCATTTTAAAGTTTATAAATATGATGAGGATAAAAAAACGGCTTTAAAGAGTGTTTCCAATGGTCCAAATGTTAACTTTGGGTTGTACAGCTACCTTGGTGGTAGTGATCTATCCGGGTTGAAGGTAAAACCCGGTAGTGCTGGCAGTGATGCGTATTGGAACAAATTGGGGGATTATTGGGGCGAGGATGATGCCAGTATTAAATTGTTCAATGTTCAAGCTTCAAAAGACGATGCATATTATGCATTAGTTGAGCAAAATAATTATCATCCAGGGTATCAATTGCCGACAGGACACTGGACCTTTAAATCTACAGCCAATAATGAAAAGGGCTATCATTTAGCTGATTTTAATTATCATGGAACGGATGATCCGGGTCTGATCATGCCGGACGACCCTGATAATCCTGAACCAGGCCAGTACGTCTTGCTAAATCAAAAGAAGAGTATCGATTTTTCATTCTGGAAAATTAATCCAGAAGAAGAACGTCTTGCTTTAGCACAATTTGAACTCTATCAAATTGATCCAGAAAATCCTGATGGTGATCAAGATCCTACGAAACCCAATACAAGATGGAAACTATTGGATCAGTCAGTGAGCCAAGACGGCGGAACAAATCACGGAAAGGTAACTTTTCCCAATTTAAAAGCAGGAGAGTACCTCTTGTTCGAAAAAAAAGCTCCTGAAGGGTATGAGTTACCAGGCGGTTGGTGGACATTTACGGCTGATCCAACAGGTACGACCGCGCAAGACCAAATAAAAAATCTAACTGGTCATGGAGACTATCAACCAGCGTTTTCAATAAACGCCAGTGATGAGGTCCCTCACAGCGTCCAAAACTTTCGTAAAATGACGATTCCAAGATCCGGGAGAGCCGGTTTGATTCTGCCGACAGTATTGGGGATCGTCATAGTGGGATTAGGTATTTTGACCGCTATGTATAAACCTAGGAAATCAAAATTAGACTAATAATTCGTGTTAATTTCCAAAAAAAGTTTCATCAATAGGGTTGAAAGCTCAATAGTATAACTTGATGGATTTGAAATGAATAAGTAAAGAAAAACTTTTAGGAGTACTATAAGAAGCCGTTCAGTTGGCAGATGACGTTTCTTGAAACTACCTTGTTTTTGCAGAACATAACGTATCGAAAAGACATCAAATATTTTGCCAATATCGCTTATTTACGATACCTGAACCATGCCATAGATGATGATATGTCAAAAAGCTCGTTGCTTATGCGACGAGCTTTTTGGTTTGATAGGAAAAAGCAATATCTGTTACGCATAAAATATATTTAAAATTATAAATTCAGCCTTTTTACTAACACTATTTTTTTAATAATAATTAGTATCCATTGGAATAATCAATAATACAATAATTTTTTTAATGAAATAATGGTCTCATTAGGATTGATGAAATTAGCCAGCAGCTTAGCTTAATGAACCAGTGGGTAAGACAAAACTCCATCGTTCAGCAAATGGCCGATAAAAGAAGAGAGTAAGAGAAGAGGATGGGTCATTTTATTACGACGACCGAGAAACCCTATTTGAAGTTTTTAAGCAAGTAGTGATGCTTTCATTTGATCTATTAATGAGTCTATTTCCACATAAAAAAATGAAACTATGAATATAAATCGATGGAACTTTGGGTGGATTAGTTATTTTTTGTTTTATCAAAAAGAATAAACTACTTTAAAAATGCGTTAGAAAAGAATACATGTTATTTAAAAAATTTTGGATTGTTTTTACCATTATTTCAATCTTTTTTACATGCATAAAAAAATCAAAAGAACTAAAAAAAACTTTTTATTTTGAACAGTTTGAAAGCGTAATACTAATTATTTGTAAGTTATTTATTAAAAGTCTATACTCCCACAAAAGGAGGAATAGCCATGAAGAAAAAATATGAAAAGTTAGGCTATTTATTTTTTGTTGGGATGTTGATGCTACCGTTTATCTTCCAAAGTTTGAAAGCGATTCAAGTTTATGCGGCAGAAAAAACATTGGAAATATCTGTGGATGTCCCGCCTAAAAAAGTAGGAGATCAAGGAAAAATAATCATTAAGACAGATAATCCGGATCAGACAATTGTCACCGTTACACCAGAAAGGGGGATGACCCTTACTAAAGAAATCAGCGATGAAAATGTACTTACTTATGATTTTCAAGTATTAAAAGTTGGTTCGTATCAAATCAATGCTAAAAACAAGGTAACCAATCAAGAAACAGAAGATAAGTTTGAAATTGTTGAACGCGATGAAGCGGTTAAACAACCAGAGCTTACAGGGAATGGGGAGGTTAGCTCTTCAACGACGCCAACAAACACAACAGCGCTAAAAAGTAGTGATTCTAATGAAAACTCACGACAAGCAGTTGAAACGACGAATTCTTCATCTCGCGATGAAATCATCCCAAAGGCAGCGGACAGTAAAAAGGGAAAAAATGGAGATATGGAAGCCAAAGGGGCGGTTGTTCACCCACTATCGCCAGATAATCAGACGAAGCTTGGTGATCTTTGGGATTATAACGCATACTTGACAGGGCAGCACTCTGCAAATATGGCAGATACTGAAGGTGCGCTTGCTGTGAAAGGTGATAGTGTTTTTCCTACTGATTTACAGACGTTTACTTATGGAGCTTCTTTCAGAGAAAATAATACAACGATTGGTGATCCGATTCGAGATGATCAATTTGTCAATTTGCTGATCGGAGGAAAAATAGATAATCGTGCTACAAGTGATTGGGTCAAGCCGGTTGTAGAGAATCGAACAACGAATGGTCAAACACAAGGCTGGCTTGTAGGACGTAATAGCATGCCAGATTGGATTTATAAAAACTTGGGAGAATGGTTTTCAGCAGTTGCTTACAAGGCAGACGATGAGATCATAGAAGGTGCATTTTCTCACTTGCAGGCACAAGAAGACCAATTGGCTGGTAAACTGGATCAATTGACTATGAAGTTGGGACAGGTTGTTTTCGAAAACTCGACATTGAAATTATCTGTATCTGCTGATGACCCACAAGTTCTAATTTTGAGTGTAAAGAGCGGACAGACTCCTTTAGAAATTAAAACGTTAACAATTCCGGATGAATATTTGAACGATAGTAAATATAAGCAGATTATCGTGTCTTCTATGGCTGAAAAAGTAGTGATGAATGGCACTAGTATTTCTGGTGCGGCTCAACAAGATGCCGGCACATACAGTCAGTTAGCTGGAAAATTGTCGTTCTACTTTCCAAATGCGAAAAGTATCACGAATTATTTAGAAGATGATGGAAGCTATCCGGATACGACGAAGCCTGGTATTACTGGCACCGGTGAAGACAACTATGGAAAAGACAATGGCAAAAATTATTTTCATAGTTTTACAATCGGTAGTATAATCGCGCCGAATGCGACAGTTGTTTATCATTCAGGAAGTATCAACGGCTATGTGTTTGTTAAAAATCTTCATCAACGAGATGGTATGGAGATTCATAATTTCTATAATCCATGGTTGCCAGATATCGAACACGAGAAAAATGGCGAGGTCGTTTTACACAAGCAAGACAGTGAGTCCAAAGAACCACTTGTTGGGGCCGATTTTGGGATTAGAAAGAAAGGCACTTTAAATTTTATTGATGTCCAAACAACCGGAAACGATGGGAATCTTAAATTCAGTGAACTCGATTATGGCGATTATGAGATAACCGAAACTAAGGCTCCTGCGGGCTATGAACTATCATCAGCTATATATAATGTAACGATTAATAAAGAGACACCTAGTATAATGCTTGAAGCGGAGAATAATAAAGAGAAAATTACATTGGCCGAGATAGAGATCCATAAGACAAATGCGGTGAATCATGAAAATCTACCCGGGGCTGTTTTTGGATTAAGAGGATTGCGTGAGCATGACTTCGCCAAGGGGACAACGAATGATAAAGGAATCACTGAGTTTAAAAATTTGACTCCCGGCTATTATGAGCTAGTGGAATTAACTTCACCAGATGGCTATCAAATTGATGCACATCCGCAAATTATCTATGCGAGTGCCCATGAGAAAAAAGTATCGATTGAATTAACAAACAAACCAAAAGAGGAAAAAAAAGGTAGTATCCAATTGAAAAAGATCGACGCTACAACAGGCCAACCGTTAAAGGGAGTAGAATTTGGTGTTAGAGAATTTGGTCAGCGGAATTTTATAAAGAAGAAAACAGATGATAATGGTCTGGTCACCTTCACAGACTTAAAACCAGGTGCGTTTTATACGGTTGCTGAATTGACAGCATTAGAAGATTATGAGCTTACCTCACACCCATTAATAGTAAAAGTTAGTGAAAATGGTCAAGATGTAAATATTGGAAATTGGACGAATCAAAAGCAAACCATAATTCAAAAAGGATCTCTGAAAATTGTCAAAACAGATAAAAATACGGGTCACAAGCTAGCTAATGCAACATTCGGTATTCGAGCGTTAGGACAAAAGGATTATCAAAAAGGAATCACAGATGCACAAGGAGAAATCTTCTTTGCTGGATTGGTACAAGGAATTTATGAGGTCAGGGAATTAAAAGCTCCAGCTGGTTATGAGGCGACAAATCTTGTGAAAAAGGTTAGTGTTGGGTATGATGCTCAGACACCAATTACTATTTCTAATTGGGAAAACGAACACTCTAACCTTCCACTGGGAAGTGCAAAAATCGTTAAGGTTGATCAAAATGGACATCCGTTAGGTGGCGCAGAGTTTGCAATCCGAAACGATCATGAACGAGAATTCAGTCATAAAACAGAGTCTAATGAAAACGGCGAAGCTTACTTTAATAATCTTCCTCTAGGAAAATACGAAGTGATTGAGACGAAAGCTCCAGCTGGATATCAAATTGATGGAACACTACATCATCTTATTGTAGCGAACAGTCAGACAGATACTAATACCTTAACAGTAAAAAATGAAAAGAAGACAGACAACCTTGGGCAAGTAGTACTTGAAAAAAAGGATAAGGATACATTTAAAGTTTTAGCAGGTGTTGTCTTCGACTTGGAGAAACAAGATGGTACGGTGCTCCAGACGTATAAAACTGATAAATTTGGTCGGATTTTTGTCAAAAACCTGACATTTGGTACCTATCAGTTCGTAGAAAAGAAGAGTTTATCAGGCTATGAGTTAGATCAAACGCCGATAATTTTCACGATTAATAAGGAAAATTTCACACAACTATTGACACTATCAGTAACGAATAAGCATAAAAAATCAACTACCCCAACTACGACTCCTTCTACAAAAGAAATTATGAGCGATTCTGGAGTCAGAGACTATGGTAGCGAAGTAAAAGAATATTCTAAAAAGAGATCAAACGCAGGCAACGCCTATCCACAGACAAATGATAGTGTTAATCCATGGATCACTTTCAGCGGAGTTGGACTACTGCTGGTGGCGACTTATCTAATTTATCGAAAGAGACATTGATTACTATGCTGCAAAAAAAGTGAAATTAACTATCTAATACTATATAACTTAGAAAAGACGGATTCTTAAACGGATTCCGCCTTTTCTTCTTCTTAGTCACTTGTGAATAAGCCTCACTTACAAATCTGTTAGTTGAATTTATGTTGGAAAAATGTTTTTTATTGTTAGTAGCGGCTATACTGTTGTGTGTGAAAATTATAAAATTATAAAAGGAGCTATTATTCTTATGCAAAAAGGGTTAACTGGATTTCAAATGAAAGTTCTTGGGGTTGTTACTATGGTTATTGACCATATTGCTGAATTTTTCTATTTTTTAGGAACACCGGTTTGGTTTCATTGGATTGGCCGAATTAGTGCACCGATTTTTCTATTTGAGAGTGCGGAAGGCTTTGCATATACAAGTAATCGTAAAAAATATATGTTTCGTCTATTACTAGGCTTTTGGATCATGGGAATTATCAATCTGATCCTAAATACCTATTTCAAGGTTGGCGATAGTATTGTGATTAACAATATCTTCGGTACGCTATTTTTGGGAACAGTCTTTATGCAGGCCATCGATTATCTAGGACTCGGGGCAAAAGGAAAACAAACGCGTTCGATTGGAAAGGGAATTCTTTGGCTTATCGTGCCTATCATTGTAAGTGTGCTACCATTAGTGATCATGACAACTATGGAGCATGGCAATTCGTTAGTTATACATATTTTCCAAGTATTTACCTATCTTGTGCCAACGTTGTTCATCACGGAAGGTGGGTTCCTTTTTGTCTTGTTAGCAGCTTTATTTTATCTGTTTCATGGAAAAAAAGGTCTTCAAATTGGTGCATTGCTATTGATTGCCATCATTACCCTTGTGGGTGGTAATATGCAACATCCTTTCAGCGATAATTATCAATGGATGATGATGTTCACTGCCATACCAATCATTCTATACAACGGAGAGAAAGGCCGAAGCATGCGCAGTTTTTTCTATTATTTCTATCCAGCACATATCGCGATTTTTGCCATCATCAGCTTTTTTATTCAAAAATAGATTAACACGTTTAACTTGGTAGGATTCTTCAAAATATAGAAATTCCACATGGCTTTTCTATATTACATAGTGTATTGAGTTCAAGCCGAGCAAGTTTTTACTCATCCTAAAAATTGAGGAAATTCAGCAAAATAATCGAATAGATAAGAAGAGTGGCTTTATAAAAAGTAATGACACCCAATCATCACTGACGATGATTGGGTGTCATTATTTTTTATTGATAAAGAAGAAAATAAGCAAAGATCGAATCATCTATCTTTAATTCAATCTAGAGGAAATGCTGAGGACTAATTCTAACCACGTTAATGAGAGTGACATCCACGTTGCAACAGAAGGGTTGATTTCACCTGTTCGATCTGTTGCCGAAATTTTTCTGGCTGTAGCGATTCCGTGTACCCCCATAGGATAGATATGAACTTCAAATGGAATATGATACTTATTTAATGTCTGCGCATAGTTTAAAGTGTTGGAAACCGGAACCAAGTCATCATTTGCCGTATGAAACAAAAATGTTGGAGGAGTCAAAGATCCTACTCCCAGATTAGCGTTTTGATAGAAGGGTTCACTAGGAACCCACTGTTGAAAACTTGGAGGATAGGGCGCTTTTAATGAAGCTAGCTCTAGTAGGGGATAGCCTAAAATAGATCCATTGGGTTTTATTTTATTTGGATCAAGATTATGTTTTTGTAAAAAAGTTGAATCGTTGATTATCGAGTTCATAATACCTACAACAGCACCACCGGCAGAGAACCCTGCCGTAATAATTTGGTTAGCGTTGATATGATACTCTTGCATATTTGTTCGAAAGTGCTCGATCGCAGCGAAACCACATAAGGCGGCATTGGGAAATAAAGGAACATTTTGAGTTAGTAGGTTGTAGTTTACTAAAGCTACGTTAAAGCCCTCACTTAAGTATTTTAAAGCAATAGGTTCTTGTTCTCTTTTGGAAAGAGAAGTGAAACTTCCTCCGGCGAAAATTAACATAAGGGGATTTTGCTGCTTTTGCTTACTAATCTCTGCTCTTTGATAAAATATCAGATCAAAATTAAAGCCATTTTTATTATCTAGTTTAAGCGTCTGTACGATCATTAGTTATGACTCCAATCTTCGTAAATTTTTGAACCAATGAATAAAAATCTCCGTGTTTTACTTGATTTACCCAGATGCCGAGCCGCATTAATTCAGCTCCAGAGGCCACGATATCACCATTGTCATTTTGATAAATTGCTATAGGATCTAAACCACACAATTTTAAAGGTTTAAATGCTGGTTCTGGCTGCTGTGAAGTTTGAAAATAGTAGACAAGACATTCCGTTTGATCCTTTGAAATGAATGACCATGCAGCATCATTATTTTCAAAGGGAGAAATGAGTCGAGTGAATTTGCCAAATTGAATCAGGGAACGATTATTTTTATAAAAAGCTATTTTCTCTTTCAGAATGTGTAGGTCATCCGGAGTCAATTTTGCTAGGTCTAATTCCAAGCCTAATAATCCAGAGCTTGCCACGTCGCTTCTTGTCTCAATTGGAGTAATTCGTCGAGTTTGATGGCTGGGAACATCGGCCACATGAGCCCCAATTGTTGAAAGCGGGTAAACAAGGCTAGTGCCGTATTGAATTTTGATCCGCGAGATAGGATCAGTATTATCACTTGTCCAAATTTGTGGCATATAGTACAACATTCCCGCATCAAAGCGACCACCGCCGCCAGCACAAGATTCGAACAGGATAGTCGGGAATTCTTGAGTAAGTTTCTCAAGTAAAGAATAAAGACCGAGAATATAGCGATGTGCAACTTCACCTTGTTCAGATGGATTTAATAGTTTTGAGAAGATATCAGTCATATTACGATTCATGTCCCATTTAACATAATCTACGTCAATGGATGAGAATAATTTTTTTAGTTGTTGGTAAAGATTTTCCTGAACATCTGGCCGTGATAAATCCAAAATAAATTGATCTCTTCCAGGTGAAGCCGGTCTTCCTGGAATTTGTAATACCCAATCAGGATGCTTTTTGAAAAGCTCACTATCTTCTGAAATCATTTCAGGCTCTACCCAGATACCAAATTTAAGACCTTTTTCATGAACTTCTTGGCTGAATTTTTTTAGGCCTCCAGCGATCTTATTAGGATATTCGAACCAATCACCAAGCGAAGAGCGGTCATCATCGCGATGTCCGAACCATCCATCATCCAGTACAAACATCTCAACACCAATATCTTTGGCGCGTTCCAAAATTTTGGTTAGCCGTTCATGATTAAAATCAAAAAAGGTTGCCTCCCAGTTGTTAATTAATACCGGACGATCTTCATGTCTGTACTTACTGCGAATTAAGTGGCTTTCAATAACTTCATAAAAGGTTGAAGAAAGTTCTTGTAAACCGGAATTACTATAAGTTAATAATGCTTCCGGAGCTTGAAAAGAATCTCCGGGTTTTAATTCCCAACTAAAATGTTGCTGACTTATCCCGATCTGTGCTCTGATTTGATCAAACGAATCTTTCTCAATGGTACTCTCATGGTTTCCAGAATAAATCAATAGAAACCCAAAGGCCTCGCCGCTTGTTTCCGTTGTATGAGGTCTAGTCAATGCAAAAAAGGGATTCTGGTGGTGACTTGAGGCACCTCGATTACTGGTTAGGCTAATTGTGCCAGAAGGAATGGCTGCCTTTTTTATCATCCGTTCCCTAGAGTAGCCGCCAGGAAGATGGAGTAATTCGAACTCTTCTTTAACAAAATCGACTGAAGCGCTGCTTACCTTTTCCAGTTGGATTGGTTTTGTTGAATGATTATGGAGTTGAACCGATCTGGCAATTACAGATAGATTTGGAAAAATCGTATAATTTAACTGTACGCAAACATCACTAACTTTGTCTGTTAAAAAGAGGATCAAAGTTTCAGAATCCTTCCCAAATGTTTGAGGTAGACCTTCTAAATTTGGTTTTTCATGAGTTATTTGATGACTATCATATTGTAACGACAAGGCATAGGAACCATCTTCGTTGCGAACTTGTATTGCAGGCGTGCGAAAATCGCCAGAACCAAAGCTGGGATATTCTTGTGGAAGTGTGTCCAAAGAAAAGAGCCGATTTTGAGCATGGGGTAAATTCGGAGAAAAGGAGCGATCTATTCGAGGATAACTTCTCAAGTTTGAGTAGCTTGGTAAAGATGGACCATAATAAAGATGACTTAAGGTTTCTCCTTCTTCAATTTGAATCAGATAGCTAATTTTATTATTGGATAGATGAAAAATGCGCTTTTCTTGATTAAAAGATATCATTTTTAGTTCCTCACATTCTAAAGAAAAAGCGACCAATCGAAATTAGTCGCTTTATTTTATTAAGGTTTTTTTGGTTTAGCCATTGCTTGCTCTTCAATCATGTTATCGTTGTACCCCCAGAAGTAGGCCGCAAAAAAACCAACAACGGTTGTTACGATACTTGCTGCCAAGAATATCCAAAAGTTTTGATCAATTCCTTTTTCTGGGTTGATAAATGAAGCGAAACCAATCCAAGAGCCAGCCCAACCCCACATTTTTCCATGGAATAACCCTGTGATCAACCCACCAAAGGCAGAGCCAATCAAGCCAGAGATAAAGACGCGGCGATATTTTAAGTTGATCCCATAAATTGCGGGTTCTGTGACACCGGCAAAAGCAGAAATAGTCGCGCCTATACTTAGTTCACGTAAAGAAGTTTTCTTCGTTTTCAACGCTACTGCTAATACGGCTGCTCCTTGCCCAATCATGGTTGTTGAAATAATTGCGTTCCAAAGAGAGTAATGTAATGTTGCAAAATCATTAAGAGCGATAGGCGCCAGTCCCCAATGAAGTCCGAAAATTACAAGCAGCTGGTAAATTCCTCCAATTATGAAACCAGAAATTGGACCAGAAACTTGCAATAGCCATTGAATACCGTGAGCCAAAACGTTCGAGACACCTAAAATAATTGGACCAGTTATATAAAGAGTAATGGCACTAATAACGAAAATCGTAATCAACGGAACAAAAATTAAACGCAAATAATTAGGTAATGTACGTTTCAAAAATTTCTCTAACTTAGCTGCTAAGAACACAGCTAAGATCATTGGAAAGATTGAATACGTATAATTTAATAAGGAAACATCAAAGCTTCCAATCGAAAGTAAAGAAGGAGTCTGTCCTACGGCCTTTCCAGCAACTAAGTTAAGTAGGTTAGGGTGGACTAATACACCACCGATGGTAGCACCGATAATAATATCTGAGCCCAATTTACGAGCGGCAGTTACCCCTACCATAATGGGTAGAAAGACAAATATCGCATCACCCATCGCATTGATTACGGTAAAAGTAATTGAATCTGATGAGATTAATGGTAAAATATTAACACCTGGTACTTGCATTGTTAATAATGCAAGCAAGCCCTTAGTTATACCAGCCGCTGCTAAAGCGCCTACAATTGGGCTCATTGAACCAGTTATAAAGCCAATTAAGTCATTGAAGCTATTTTTGACGGTAGTGAATAATGATTGGTGGTCCTGTTGATTCTCTGTGGTAGTTGCTGCAACAACTGCCGCAGTTGCTTCAGGATCAGCTTTATCTGAACCTAGTTGCTTAATTGCTTCATCATAAACATCTTCAACAGCTGATCCGATGACAACTTGATATTGACCTTGAGCCTGGCGGACATCTATTACCCCGTCTAGGTTTTTTATTTCGTCAGTTTTTGCAATATCTTCATCTTTTAAGTAGAAACGAAGCCGCGTAATACAGTGAATTAGACTATTGACATTTTTTTCCCCGCCAACACCATCTATAATTTCTTTTGCTAGAGCAGAATAATCTACCTTTTTAGTCATTTGAATATTGCTCCTTTTTCATTTTTAATGTAGTAACGAGCTCACCAGCTACTTTGATTCCGGTTTTTAATGGGGCATCAAAAGAGTAAGGTTCGCTATTTGTAAAAACTACGATCACATCAGTTGCTAATCCTTGCTTTTCGATTAGAGATAAATCCATCGTTCCTAATACTTGGCCGCCTTCTAAAACATCACCAACTTGAACTTTGATACTAAAAGGTTCTCCATCTAGATCGACTGTATCAACGCCCATATGAACAAGGACTTCATTGCCATTTTTCATTTTTAGACCAATCGCGTGTTTAGTGGTAGCCACAAGAACAACTTTACCAGCCACGGGACTTTTAATTGTTTCGTGTGAAGGGATGACAGCAAAACCATCTCCCATTGCTTTACTCGCGAAAACGCTATCAGATGTTTCCTCGATCGAGATAATCTTCCCGTCTACTGGTGAATAGACATTTGGATCATCGATCAATACAGGGGGCTTTTTTCCAAAAATATGGAACATATTCTTCCTTCTTCCTATTTGTTTATAAAGTCATTGTAACGAAAATTTTGAGCAGTATACTTCGCTGAAGAAACCATCAAAAGCTCTGAAGTATTTAAATAAGTCTTCTCTTTGATTACCCCTAAAGGATCACCCGCTTGAATTTCCAAATATTGAGCATCAATAAATTCAGCCGATTCAATAACAATTTCACGTTTAATAAATCCTACGGGTTGGTTGATGCTGGATTGTATAAGTTTATCTAAGTTACCATCAATGTCTTCTTCTTTAAGATCGGGAAATAGACTGGTGACAAGATAGGTATATTGAAGAAAACTTGGTGTTTTATTCAAAAGACAAAGTTGTCCGATTTTATAAAAAGACAATCGATCCAATACTTCATTTGGATCATGAATAAATTGCTTTACAGACAACTGTACATGTGAAAATTCCACCACTTTGTATTGCTTTTGTGACAAAGAATTTGTCTTTGTTGAATCTAATAAACTATCCTCAGCTGAGAGTGGTTGACCAAGAACTAATGATCCTTTACCGCGGATTTTCTGAATCATTCCTTCATGTGTCAATAAATTTAACGCTTTTCGAATAGTTTCGCGTGAGACATGATAGTATTCACTTAACTGGGGTTCGCTAGGAAGATAGCTACCAATTTCAAAATTGCCTGAAATGATCTCTTCAGCAAGATCATCATAGATTACGCGAAATTTTCGAGAAATCACTACTGATACCTCCTTTTAACTAGAAAACGTTTTCTGTTTATGAAAAGAATTTATCACATGTCTATACAAGTGTCAAATTATATTTTTTCAAATGTTTATGTTTGTCAAAATAATTATTCAGATCAGTGAAACTAATTAGGACGGAGCATTATAGTATTTTGCAAGAAAATCGCCGCATCACAAGAGTAAGAGTTAAGCAGACATCAAAGAAAATACAGTTTTTTAAATCTAGTCGTGACGATCTATAAAAGCGAATTATCATAATTCATCGTCAAAAAGAGTCTCTATAACAGACCATATAAAGCAAGGTGAAACTATAATATAAGCCGTATATATGATAACGTAAATGTGTAAGATGATTTAGACACGAGGTGACGGAATGTATAAGATGTTATTAGTTTCAATGTTTCATAAAGTAGCGGACTTAGTAAAAATCGTCGAACCTAATTTGAAAGATAAATCAGTAATTTACATATCTACTGCCAGTAATGTAGAAAAATTAGGTTTTTTTACGAAAATTGGAAAGTGGAAATTGAAGAAAATGGGTCTGATAGTTGATGAATTATATGTTTCTACCGCAAAATATAGTGATATAGTAAATAAAATTGAAAATAGCGATATTATTTATATTGCTGGAGGAAACACCTTTTTCTTATTGCAAGAATTAATAAGAAGTGGAGCAGATAACGTTTTAATCAGAGAAATACAATCGGGAAAACTATATATTGGTGAGTCTGCAGGTGTGATTGTTGTAGCTCCAGACATTGAATACTCAGCTGAAATGGATCAGAAAGAAAAGGCCCCTAATCTAAAGAAATATACGGGCTTAAACTTAGTTGATTTTTATGTTGTTCCTCATTATAAAAATTGGGAGATGGGAAAATCGGCTAAAAAAATAATTGAAGAATATTCAGATAAACTTGATTTAAAAATAATTAATGACAATCAAGCAATATATATAGAAAACAGGAAAATACGGATAGTAAATAGTGAATGGAGGTGGTAATAAGCTATCAAACAATCAAAGTACTTTTTCTAGTTTCGATAGCAGCCGGATTCCAACTACATTTGATGCTTCATAAATGAGTATACTAAGCATAAAAATAATGGACTACAGGCCAAACGATTCCTGCATGGGTAAAAGGAGATAGTGACTCAGTGAGAGAAGTTAGTGGAACAAAGTTATTCTTAGATGAAATCATTAGCTGGATAGGTCGGAGTAATGCGGAGATTTTGCAAGTGAATGGTAGGAATAGCAGTACAGCAGGTTATCACATTGTTCAATCAGGAAAAACACCGCTGATAAATGGCACAACGTATCAGAATTTAGCCACTATTAATAGGCTACCAATCCGGACTTGATTCATTCTGGTCAACAACTAGCGATTTGAAAAAAAGACAAACGACACAATTTCCTCAAGAGTAGTGAGAGCGGGTTTGTGTCGTTTGTCTCATATTATAGGTTCTATAAGGAATCCTGTCGGTGTATTTAGAATACTGCTATTTATTGAAAATTGTAGCAAACAATTTTACTTGGTGGTCAAAAAGAATCAAAGGAATAGTACTCAATTAGTATAAGATAAAGCTACTCCACTGAAATTCCTTTCGGTTTCAAAGCCTAAGAGCAACTGACTTCCACCGATATGAAGCCAGTTGTTTTTTGTGTTATTACTTGTACAATTTACAGGAACATTATATGCTTAATACAGGGAAGAGGTCTTCCTTGCTATTATAAAAAAAGGAACGTCAGTACAGTTAGAGTTATAACTGTGGGGAAGTCTGGCGCTCCTTTTCTTAATTTTAACACTTGTACGAAATAAATCTACTTAATTTTATTAGAAAAGTACCCTTAGCTCAATTGGTTAGAGCAGACGGCTCATAACCGTCCGGTCGTAGGTTCGAGTCCTACAGGGTACATATTTATTATCAATAGAAAGAAAATTGTACTTTTTGCTATGAGGTTAAAAATAAAAGAAAATATGATATGGAATTTTAGGTATAGTACAGCTACTCCATAAAAATGTGGAACCTTTCATTTTCATTACTCAGGCAACCAGCTGGTCCTCCAAAAATTAGCTGGTTGTTTTTTGTGTTCTATATTTAAAGTGTCTGTAAATCTGTACACGCATTTTGTGTACAATTTACAGGAGCCATTTTATTGATTAACAGACTCATTATCATCTTGCTAAAACGATTCGATTCATCGAATCCGTGATACAGGTTTGAAGTGAAATGCGTTCTCCTCCAGCATCAATCACTCTAGCCCAAGTATCATCGTTTGGATCATGGGCATTGATTCCATCATCGTTGACGTCAAGTACTTCATAAACGGTGTAAGTACGAGTATTTCCTTGGCCATCAACAATAGTAATCGGTGTGCCAACTGTGATGTTCATTACTGGCGCAAAGTCACCGGGGTTATGTCCGATGAAATGAGTAGGCGCGTTATCGTTGACCATTCCTGTACCTGTCCATGTACCAGCACCACTATTTGGAGCAGCGCTAGCACCATTACAATTTACAAAAGGAATGGTTACACCTAGAAAATTGATTGTAGAATGTTGTTGAGTCATGACTGGTTCTGATTCAGGAGTAGGGTCATTCCTCACCTCAACCGGAGCTGATTCATTTTCTATAGGGGCAATATCCGAAATTGGTTCTGCAGATTCAGAAATGTCTGTAGTATCTTCAGTGGTTTGAATGTCAGTTACAACAGGTTCCGTTTCAACCGAAGCAGGTTCATCGCTTGTAGTGACTTCTTTATCTGGAACAATTGTGACTGTTCGCTTTTTTGAAGTTTTATTACCGCTGCTGTCCGCTACAGAGTAAATCAGTTCATATTTTCCAATGGTATCCTTTTTCATATTGCTGTTTAGTTTTATCTTTTCGGTCAGGTTTCCATCCACATTGTCGAAAGATTGAACATTTTTCAGCGGATCAAAATGTTTCGCTTCTTGCAGTGTCAACGTGCAATCTGAAATCTGCTCAATTTTAGGAGGAATCATATCTTTTGCACTTGCATCAGAAGAACCATCTGGGGTTGTAAATCTTAGAAAAGTCAGTGATAACAATAAACCAATAGAAAAAATCATTCCTTTTTTTACTGCATTCATCGCAAACACTCCCTTTAATAAAATGTATTTATTTATTTTTCGAGAGTAGTATACAATTATTTTTCTGAAATATTTTCTAATTAATTTCACGAATTTTCATAAAACGCAACAAAATAAAGAAAACAGTTAGAACCTAAGTGCTAAGATAGCCTTTTAAGGTACAACTGTTTTCATTAGATAAACTATTCAGTTTTCCAGTTATAAACATAAGATAAAATATTTTTGGTATCTTCTAAAATCGAATTTCTCGAGATTGGGAAAAAGGTCAGTGAGTCGGGAATCGTAAAATCGTATTTTAAAGATCGCTCACATATAATGATACTCGGCCATTCTTTGACATAAACCGGTAACGTATCTAAGGAATAATACATAGTACTATCAATAATATTGTAGTCCAAGTTCAACCAACGTTTTAAGTTTTCACGATAGATAGTGTGAGACAGTTCATCTTCTGCGATAAAGAAGAAAACGAATTTAGTAGTTCTTTTTTGCAGTAAACTTGCCGTTACTTGGGAGCAGAACTTTTCAAGTGTAGTCTGATTGAAGTTAATTTCTGTTTCTAAATGAAATTGCCTTTGCCAAGATTCCAGGACTTGCTTAATTCTTTCCACTAATTGTAATTGTTGATCGCTTAGATAAAAATGTTTTTCCGCAGAAAAAGATTGGGTTTCCTGCCAAAGAGAATAGATGAGATTCATAAAGGGCTTTTCAAATAAAATTTGATTGAACAGATCAGCGCCAAATTCATCTTCAAAATTTTTGATCAATTGTCGAACCATAAAATTTTTTTCGATCATCAATTCTCTTTCCCTCTGATAGTTCATTTCCACAATTAAATAATTGCTTGCATTTAAAGGAATCGTTTTATAGATTGAAGTCAGATACTGAATTTCTGTTTCCGGTAATTTTTCTTGCATCAAGATCAATTCATTTACATCCATTAGTTGTTGAAAAGTCGCTGTATTCTTCAAATAAGCAAGAGGTTCTTTGCCATAAGTCAAAGAAGAAGTTTTCCATCGATTGATCGACAAATAGGTATTAAACAATAAAAACTGATATTCCCTTTTATTTTTTTCATAACCGTTAGCAAACTTAAATAAGACCTGGTCTACAAAAATAGTCGCTGTTTTATATTGGCTCGGAACAATCAATTTATCTAGAATATCACAACGCATCCAAACAGAGATAAGAACTAAACGATAACGGATTTCATTCTGAATAAAGGTATTCTTTTCGTTCATAATCCCTGCTGCTTTAAAATAGCTTTCTACTTGTTTTTTTATAGTGAACGCTTTGGCAACTGAAATAAACTCTGATTCTACGAGAGTCAAATAATCGGATTCACCAAGCAAATAGTAGGCGCAGGTCTTTAAAAAATACGAATCTTGGTAGATCGTTTTGATTAAATCATATCGTGTAAAAGAGCTATTGAAAACAATGGAAATCGTTGTACTAGTGAGTTCCGAAAACTCAATCTGTTCTTCTAAAATCAGGCTGACTTTATTGAAGTCTCGTTTCACTGTATTCGTCGTCACTTGCAATCGCTTAGCAGTCTCACGTAAGCTCAGCTTTTCCAGCTCATAAAGGTATTCGATCAATTTGACTTGTCGAATAATATCTTTTTCGATAAATGATTCAATCACTATACAACCTCCATTCTTCATCACTATATTTAGTATAAGCTGTCTACCCATAAAAATCACGAAAAACCAAATTTTCTCCGTTTAGGGACAGACCTATAACAAATAAAAGGGGGCAGAAAAATGAACAATACTTGTTTTTCATATTAACAAATGCTAATATGAATCGCGTTATAAATAGTTAATATGAGGTGAGTTGATGTCGAACGATTACTTTTTACAGTTAAAACTAATCCATGGGCTTTCGAATAAAACGCGCTATAGCATTTTGCAGGCTTTAAAAAAGGGTGAACAAAATGTGACGGATTTGATAGTTCAAGTGGGCGGTTCACAGTCCAGTATTTCTCAGCATTTAGCTTGTTTACGAGAATGTGGACTCATTGAGAAGCGGATGGAAGGAAAATACTGTTTCTATTCAATGACTACTTCCAAAATCATTCAACTCATGGATATCTTGGATGAGACCATTCAGGATTTTGAATGGGTGGATGAAGAAAATATCGTATGTAAACATCATAGTGCATAGAATGCGAATAGGGGAGTCAAGGTCCCAAGCTAGCTGACTTTTATGATAGGGAGTATGTTTAGGAGAAACCATTTTGCCTACGTTGAATGCACGAAGACTACTTAAATAAAAGTAAGAAGGAAAAATAATGCTTCAAACAATTATTTCAGGAATTACCGCTTATATCTCTACTAGTATTGATTACATCATTATTCTGATGATTATTTTTAGTAAAGCTAAAACGAAAAAAGATCATGTTTCAATTTATTTTGGCGATTTGCTAGGAACCACAGTTCTAGTCAGTGGGGCATTAACCATGGCCTTCGTTCTGAATTTCGTTCCGCAAGAATGGTTATTAGGCTTTTTAGGATTGATCCCGATTTATATGGGGATCAAATTATTGATTCAGGGAGAAAAGGATACTGATGAAATCGTTTCTTCTTCGTTAAAGAAATACAATTTATTGATTAGTACGTCCTTTATTACGATCGCGACTTGTGGCGCTGATAACTTGGGTATTTATACTCCGCTATTCGTTTCACAAAACGCTCAGCAAGTCATCATTACACTAGTAGTCTTCTTTATCATGTTAAATGTCTTCTTCTTTTCAGGCTGGCTGTTTTCCAGTATTCCGGCAGTTGATAAGATACTAGAAAGATACGGCACGTGGATCAGTGCGATAGTCTACATCCTTTTGGGATTGTTCATCATGATTGAAAGTGGAACAATCCAATATGTTTTCCATGCAGTTGTCTTTTAATAAATAGTGAGTTAATTGGCTTTAAGAGTACCATCTAGTTCGATCATCGTAAGTGATGATTGGACTTTTTTGCGTCTAATAAGGAGCAGGTCCTTATGCTGGGTATCTGGGTATTGTTTACAAAATACTATTTCACGGAGATCTTTCATGGAATTTATTTCTGATGGAGTGTAATAAGCGTGTCCCTGTCAGTACCTGTGTGGAAGAATTTGCTGGATATTTAAAAGTAAGAAGGTGCACCGGGTTTAAAGCCTCTGAGAATTTGCTGAATAGGCTAAGACAAGAACCGTTTGGAGTGTCAGGCTTTTCTGGAATAGCAGGTATTTCAGGTGTTGATTCTTCCAGTCCAGGTTCTTTATTAGGAGAATTCCCATCGCCGGTTTCAGATTGTTTCTCTTCGGAGATATCAAAAATTGGTGTTTCAATCGTTTCGACGTATTTTGCAGAGATAACTTCTTCAAATGGATTGACACCGTCTTGTTCAAAGATATCTAAGAGCGTTAATAGTTCCAGTATTTCTTTGATTTCTTCAGAAGACTTGTCGGTCGTTGGATTTTTGTAAGTAAAGCGAGAGTGTTTGCCATCGCTAGATTTGTAGGTTGCTACTAATTTTCGCGTGTGCTTCTTCATAGTAAACTCCTTTTTTTCAAGTCGTATTTAATGGCAGAGGCTGTTGTTTATCAGTGCGTTTTTTTATTGATTTGATTATTTTTTCAGCGTATTGACGGATGGGGAAATACCGAATTAATAAGTATTTCCATTCTTTTGAACGAAAATATTCTTTAAAGTAAAAGAAGAATTTTTTTACTGTTTTGGTTACTTTTCGTTCCATAAATAAATGGTGGACCAGATCGGAAAGAAATAGGTCAAATTCTTCATCACCTAAGCGCTTTCGGATCAGGAGCGTCATCAGATATTGAATGGTGGCATCGCTGTCGCCGGAGCTGTTGTAGTACGTGACGATACGTTTTTCCAGCGTTGATTTTTTCAAGCCAAACAGCTGTTGATGGGTAAAAGGTTGTTCGTTCATGAATGGTTTCTCCTCGATTTAAAAAAGATTGGACAGAAGCAAAGCCATGCGTATGGTGCGGAGTAAAAAGCGGTGTTTCCAAAACTTCTTGATAGCTAGCATGTTCAATAGACAAAAGATCTATTTGAAAAAGCTGCAACAGCTTAAGACGTTCAAAAAGTTGAATTAATTCTGTCTTTTTAAGAGTCGTTTGTGGCTGTCTGTACTGCCAGCGATGAGCTTTGCCATCACTGGTTTTGAAGTCGACGATCAGTTTCATCATTCGCTAGTTTCCTCCCTCTTTTTTTTAGAAAAGGACGACAGTGGTCGCCGCCCTTTTGTAACTGATCATTAAAAAATCTCTGTCTCAATTGTTTCGACAAACTTGGCACTTTCTACTGTATCAAATAGATCAAACCCTTCTGAATGGAACAAGTTCAGTGCGCCGATCCGTTCCAACAAGCCCTTAATTTGTGCAGGTGTGTTGTTGGTATCCGGATTGCTAAAGCTCCAGGTGTGGCTTTTTCCGCCACTATTTTTAAAAATCGCTACTAGTTTCAGCATAAAATTCCTCCTTAATTTTCTAATACCTAGCCAACTTTATTGGCTCCCAAGGGATGACGTGACCTTCTATTATTTTTCTTGTTGGAGAGCCAGCAGGGTTGGCTAGTTCATGGGTCGTTCCCGCTAGTTTGTATAACGTGTTTGGGTTGTTAGGACCACACCCTTTAGTGAACTGCCTTCGATTGCAAGTGCGGTCATAATTTCGCCAAGTTCAAGGATCGCGTCTTCTTCAGGTGCATCGATGACGTTTTGAAAATTGACATTTTGCAGCTTCTCTCCATTTGCTGGTTCGATTTGTACTTGCAATTTGTTTCCCATTTTTTGTTTCATCGTTTTTCCTCCAAATTCGTTTTCCCGGCCGGTGAATAAAGAATAACGGAAAGGAGGATAGCAGCACAACCAGCGAATTTTGCAGAATACCCCTCAATTTTGCAAGAATAAAATAAAAAGAATACCGCTATAAAAAGTATTTGTACAAATCTTAGTATGAAAAAGGTGCAAAATTGAGGGAGTAAGGAAATTTTACTTTTTTATTTAAAAAGGACGATCAACCAATTTCTGAGGATTCAGAAACTCGTTAATCGTCCTTTAGTTACAGCTAAAAATCAGCTAGCATTTCAGCCAACGTTTGATAATTCAATTGATCAAATGCAATATATCTGTCTAATTTTAAGAAATGAGCAATCATTCGTTCCTTTGATAGCGTTTTGCTTAAGGTTTGTTCGGGAATCGGGAAACGTCTTAACAAAGGACGTTTGGCGATGGCGTGAGTAAAAGGACTCGGGGATAAGGATAAATAATCCATCGGAACGCTTAAATCACTAGTATTCCAAGAATGATCTTTACGATGGACCGCCAAAATCAGCAGGGCATTCTCAGCATTTTTTTGAATACTACGTTTTCTAAACGAAGTGACAATACCAGGTCCATGAGCCATTGTAATATAGCTAAACCCCGCTTGTTCAGACACTTCTACAATATCTAGCGGATTAAGCCAGATAGAATGATCCGGGGACTCAAGTGGAAAAAGAACACAAGATAGACTTACTAATGGGAATTTATATGTTCCAAAACAGCCTAATTGCTTTAGACTGCGTGAAGAGCAGCCATAGTCAAGAAAACCTGTTTCTTCGGAATTATCTTTTAAGACAGTCAGAGATTTATTTTTGGCGATATAAGTTTTGTCAGTCAGTGAAATTAAGGTTTCATTCCGTCCGGGGATGGGAATCGCAGAAGAAGGTTGCCGGTCTTTTTGAGGAATATACAAAGAGGAGTTTCGTAAAATATCTTGCCAGCCATTGGTCCAGTCGTGACAACTTAGATACGTGGTACAGTGGTTTTGATTTGTACAAGTTTGCTCAGTAACACTCATTTTTCCATTCCGCCCTTCATCGTTAAATTAGTAAGAATATAAGATACATTTAATATAGCGTATTGCAAGAAGGAAAAAAGATATTTATATCACGATGAAAGAAAGGAAAAGTATGATTTGCTAGAATGAAGATAATTTTATCAAATGGTTATTTTCTGGTAGCCCAGTTTGTACCTCTTGATTTAGAGCATCTTATGAGATAGATGGGATAGATACAGTGTAAGATGCATTTTTAAAATCCAGTTATTTTTATAGTTGCGTTGAAGGAATAGAAAAAGACTAGATAATTTTTTTTTGTCTTATAAGTGGGACTTTTTATAAAAAAAGCAGCTGAGGTAAGTTGGAAAAACATATCACTCTATTTTTGCTCGTATAAAAAAACTACTTATTTTATTATTTAATTAGTACTTTATGTTTTTAGTGAGAAGGGGGGAATTCAGTAACAAGGAAAAACATTGGGAATTAAAACAGCTTAAAAAATAGTTAATGCTAAAAACGACGATCTCTAAAAGGAGATCGCCGTTTTTTATTTACTCTGAATAATCAAATGTTTGTTGAAGCAGTCCGTCTTGTTTATAGACTTTTACGGAGGATTCCTTATTTTTTGCGATTTCCTTAGCGCGTTCGATGGCCTTTTCTTTTGTATCAAATAAATCGCTGGCTTGGCTGGCGCCTTCTGAAATCACTTGCCATTGATCTTCTTCATATTTTACTTTTACATCAGCATTCATTAACTTTTTAATATTTTTATTACGAGCATGGGTATCTGTTTTCTGTGGTGCTTTGGCTTTTTGAAATTCTTTCTTTTCATCAGCAGATGCATCTTTGTACCATTTTTCTGCTTGGCTGGTGGCAATCGGAATCGCTCGGTCATCGGGATAGCCGTTATTCAATAAGGCATTTCCAATATCGATCGCTTTTTTGCGAATCAAGGGGTCTAAATTTTTCATTGAAGCGGGATAATCATTGATGTTCCAAGGCATAACTACTTCCTCCTTCTAATCAAGTATAGTTTCAGCTTACTATGGAAGGAATGAATTTTAAATTGATTTGCCTTATTTTTCTGATACGCGAGCACGAGTATTAGATAGAAAATTATTTTTATTACGATTTTTAGTCAACTTATAAATAAATAACTATTGTAAAAAGGTAGTTGTCTAGTAAGAAAAGGATTTTTGTGAAAATATTACATAATTCAAAATAACGGTGTACAAATGATTTGCCTAAAATATCTAATTTTACTTATGATTACCTAAAAGTCGTTAAAAATATTTTTTCTCTACAAATAAAATAAGCTAAAGGGCAGCTGATACGAGCTATTTTAGCTGTTTTTAATGGTCTAGACTGATTTGTGATTGTCATCACTTTTGATGAATAAGCATCGAATACAGCACCTGAAAACTTTTGGAGGTTGACTATGGATATGGAAAAAAAGCTGATAAGGACGATGTTCCTTGTTTTAGTTTTAGTGTTGCCGATGTTCAATTACTGGCTCGGTGGAGAAACAGCAAAAGCAGAAGAAACCACTCAACAGAATCATAAAATCAATTTATTTGATACTAAGCAGGGTAAAGCTCAGCTTTCATATGAAGTCAAGCCAGATCAGATCAGGTGGACGGTTGTGGTTGATCAGCAAGAAACTGAGAAGGAAAATCAGCTCCAATTATCTCTAAAAAATGATGAACAGCCAGTGACAATAACAAACTTGAAGGTCAATGCTGGGGAGGAAGGTTATGACATTGATTCTCAGACCCAGAAGCTGGTAGAATCAAGCTTTTCAAAAAATGCAAGGCATAATGAAATGTCTTTTGAAACAAAGAGAATTTCAGAAGTAGTAATAATTCCTAGTATCCTTGAAAAAAATCTACAAGGGGAATCGACGAATATATTGGCAGAGACTCAGCCGATCGATTTAAAGATCGAAGAGTCTGAACAAAGCTCTGCGATACCATCAGAAACTACCACATCTTCTGTTACAAGTAATGGAACCACAGCTTCAATAGAATCAACGACAAGTTCAACGAAGGATAAAGTTGATTTAGGTGAAGCCGATGATCAAACCGTAGCTGCTGAAAAAAAAGCCGCTGAAAAAAGGTTTGCAGCAACAGGCAAACCGCAAGAAATTACACGAAGTGCTGCTGTTGCTAGTACAGGAATTACAGTTACGAAAGATAATTTTCTCAGCTACTTCAATCTTTTGGGTAGTGCTACATTTAATCAAAGCAGTGGGATCATTACTTTAACACCAAACCGTAACAATCAAGTTGGAAATCTAACGTTAAAAAATAAAATTGACTTGAATAGTGATTTTATTATGGATGGATCCGTGAATCTTGGATCGGATTCAAATGGAGCTGATGGGATCTCATTTGGTTTTCATACAGGTAATACGAACGCAATTGGTGTAGCCGGCGGGAATCTAGGGTTAGGTGGTTTGGAAAATGCGGTGGGATTTAAACTTGACACTTATCGAAATGGATATCAAAAACCTAATCCTAGTGCTCCAAATGCTGCGGATCAGTTTGGTTGGGCAGCTGATGTACCTAGTATCACTTCTTATCCATACGGCGTGTTTGTTACAACTTCACAAAAAATAATCAATGGAAATACGCGCTGGTGGGCAGAGCCAGATGCAAGCAGTGCAAAAAGTGTAGGTAGTTCTTATATGAACGGAAAGTTTTATCCTTTTAAAGTTTCATATAGTGGCTCAACCAAAACACTGACCGTTGTTTTTGACAATAAATTTACTTGGAATAGAGTCATTGATGCAAAAGAAGCTCTATCTCTTGTTGTAAGTGCCTCAACAGGCGGTGCAAAGAACCTACAGCAATTTAAACTGAACAGCTTTCAATTCAATCCCCAAGGAGTCATCAATACGAAATATGTTGATCAGGATACCGGAAAAGAGTTAACGACTGGAGAACAATTTTCAGGCACGTTGGAATCTGCTAAAAGTCCGTTGGTTAATTGGCAGACCAATCAGACTTTATTAGATCAAGGTTATGTTTATACAAAGACAACTGCTACAACTGCATCACAATACATGGCTGATCCATATGATTCAACTACCGATCCAGCAAAAATTAGTCCAACAAATGATAATGGTATTTTTTCTGACCAACCGCTAACAGTTACTTACTATTATAAGAAATTTTCAGGGACAGCGACCTTAATAAAGCAGAATGACAATGGCAAATCTCTTGCCGGCGCTCATTTTGATTTGAGGAAAAAAGATGGATCGACGATTGCTGGGAAAATCGACTTAGTGACGGATGCAAAGGGTCAGATTAATGTAGACGGTTTGAATGCTGGCGAATACGCCTTTAAAGAAGTTAAACCGCCTGCGGGCTACAAGCAATTATCGGATGCTCAGAACAACTATCCAATTGTTGTCAGTCCTACAGCGGCAAATAATTCTAATAGTGTGACTGTCTCTAATCAGTTGAAATCCTTTGATGTGACATTGACGACTGTAGATGCGGATAATAATAAACTACCTATAGCAAATGTTACTTTTGAATTGAAGGATGCCAAAGGGAATATAATCGAAACGGATGTTACAGGTAATGCTACTGATAGTGCTGGTGAACTAACCTTTAAAAATCTACCAGTTGGAACTTATACATTAACGGAAACAGCAAACGAAAATAAAGATTATCTTCCATTAAAAGAGCCAATCGTTATTACGATCGATCAGGATGGAACCGTGACAGTTCCTAGTACGCTTAATCTAAAAACAACACTGACTGACGGAACTGCCAATAATCAGATTGATTTCTCAATTGCTAAACAGGCGAAAGCTCTCTTACCAGCTACTGGTGGTCAGGGAACCTGGAGATATTTTCTAGTTGGCTGCATCACACTAGCAAGTTCAGCCATTTACTTGATTTATCGCCGCAACCGCAAGGAGGTGGCCTAAATGAAAAAAATAGTTCGCTGGTTGCTTATTCTTGGCATCTTGCCACTATTAAATAGTGCAACATTAACGGTGAAAGCCGCAGAGACAGACCAAATTCATTTTATGATCCATCAGATTGTTTTTCCCAATGGTGAGATGCCAGCCGACAGTGAAAATACTGGTAAAAAAAACGATGCTCATGCATCGCTTTTGCAAGAATATCGTGGTTTAAATGGCGTCATCTTTGATGTTTATGATCAAACGAATGCCTTTTATGAACTGCGATCAGCTGGCGTATCGGCAGAAGATGCACAAAAAAAATTAGCGGATGAAGGTCCTAGAGGTCAGAGTATTGCGGAAACAACTACGAAAACTATCGCAGGTCAAGCTGGGACAGCTGAGTTTTCTTTAAATGCCAAGTCTAACGGACGTGATGCAGTTTACTTATTCCATGAGCGCGGTGATCCGGAAAATAGTCAAACGAAGAACGGTGATTTAGTGGTCGTCTTACCAATTTTTGATAATGGAAATACTTTAAATATGATTCATTTGTATCCTAAGTTAGAAGAGAAGGCACATCAGACACCGGATTTTACGAAAACCATTCTTGATGGAAAGGCCAGCTATGATTATGGGGAAGCCATTTCCTATCAAGTTTCAGTGAAGCTGCCAGCTGATATGCTGGACTATAAAACGTTTAAAATAGTTGATCAGGCCGATGCCGCTTTAAGGTTGAATCAAGCTAGTTTTAAAATCACCATTAACGGTCAAGATGTGTCTCATTTATTTACGAAAAAGCTTGGTGAACATGGCTATGAGGTTTCTATCAAAAATATCGCTGATTTTGAAAAATATTCAGGAAAACCGTTGACGATAGCTTATACGATGACAATCAACGGTCGAAAAAAAATCGATCAAGCGCTTCTAAATACCGCTAAGTTGATTACTGATCGTGAAACACTCACAAAGCAAGTTGCGATCAAAACTGGTGGAAAAAAATTTCGTAAGGTCGATCTAAAGAATTTTTCCAAAGGGTTACCTAAGGCCGAATTCAATGTTTTAAATGAACAAAAGCAATATTTAAAAGAAACTGTGAATGGCTATAGCTGGACGAATTCGGCTAGTGATTCCGAGATCGTTAAGGTGATTTCTGATAAGAACGGTGCCTTTCAAATCGCTGGTCTGTCTTATGGAACGTATCGATTAAAAGAAATCAAAGCACCTGATGGATACGAAAAAGGCGACGAATTGGTTCCCTTTACTGTTACATCAAAAAGTTTTTCTACTAATGAAGATATATTACGAGTGGTGAATAAACGAATAGAATCACCGCCCCCAAAAAATGGCTTGATTAATACTATTTTAGGAAAGTTACATCATCCTATTAACGGAAATGCTCAAACGACAAAGAAAAAAGCAATAAGTAAAACACAACCTTCTGGTATTCTCCGCTTTCCTCAAACGAATGATCGGTTCAATACGGTACTGATCTGGTTTGGTGGACTGATTATTTTATGGATGCTTTTGATCCTATGGCGCAGAAGAAAAAGAGAAGAAGAACAGGACGAGGAGATAGAAAAATGAAAAAGTTCAGTAATATTATAATGGGGATACTGGCATTAACAGGACTCGTAGTTACCTTTGGACTAAGCAGTCAAACGACAGTTAATGCTGCAGATAACACTGGTAATGTCAACGTCACATTGCATAAGCAAAAATTTAGTCAAGATCAAACAGCAATTCCTAACTCCGGGATTGAGGATGGCCGTTTTACCGGGACACCATTAAATGGGATCACCTTTAATGTTTATGACGTAACAGACAGTTATTATGCGAAAATCACTGGTTCTTCTGAATCCCGAACGGATGCAATTGCGGATTTAGAAAAACTAGATACTAAAAATTTGACCAGTCAAGCAACTGCGATTACTGAGGGACAAGGTGCTGCAAAATTTTCTTTACCTGCAAAATCAAACGGAAAAGATGCTGTTTATCTATTTGTAGAAAGTGAGGAGCCTGGTGCTGATCCGACTCCCGTTGGAAAATCAACGATGGTTTTAGTGTTGCCCGCTTACAAGCCTGAACTAGATGGTAATCAAAAGCCAGTCATGGACGGTAATAACATAAAGTATACTGACGACGTAAATACAGATATTCATCTTTATCCTAAAAATAAAATAATCGATCGTAAAATCACGATCAATAAAGTGGGAACAGATAATGCAACAGCTTTAATTGATGGTGCAGAGTTCACTTTACAAAATTCAATTGGTCAATTTTATACCGGAAATAAAAATGGGCAAGAGAATGGCGATTGGTCAAAAGCTGGAGTAACAGCTGACAAAGATATGTCTACCAATGTGGCACAATTTGGTGATAAAGCTAATAACAAGAATGTAATAGTTACTAATGGTTCAATTGATTTTTACGGATTATTGGATGGATCTTATACGTTAAAAGAAGTTAAATCACCGAATAATTATACTCAAACAACGGATTCGCAAACTATCCAATTTACCATCGCAAATGGAAAATTGGATAAAAGTTACGTGATTGAAGATTCTAGTACTTTAGGAAATCCGGAAGGGTTCACCGATAATAAACATGACTCAGCAGCTAATACGATAATTGTGGAAAACCGGGCGTTAGGCAGTTTAAAATTTGATAAGGTCGACGCTAATACGAAAGAAAAATTAAGCGGTGCGACTTTCAAAGTAGCGAAGGATAATTCAACGTCTCCTGATTATTTATATCAAAAAGAAAATCCTGCGACTGGTGAATATGCTTACGCTTGGAAGAGTGAACTAACCGATCCCACTAGCTGGAAAGAAGTCGACTTGACGTCTACGGATGGTAGTTATAGCCTATCAAATTTAAAATTGGGAAATTATTATGTACAAGAAACAACTGCACCCGACGGTTACGCATTGCCACAAGGTGACTCAGCATTTACAAAAATCGCTGTTTCTACTGCTGGAATCGTCGCAACAGTAAACGATGGAATCCCTAATGTCCACAAAGGCGCATTACCTTCTACGGGTGGAAAAGGAATTTATTTATTCATCGCGGTAGGAATTATTGCCTTGATCATCGCAGGTATCTACTTTACTCGTGGCAGAAAACAATTCGAAGCATAAAATAAATTGATTAGATGAGGTTGGGACAGAAGTGTTCAGCTTCGAGAAATTTTGGCTTATTTCTGAAGAAGCTACTTCTGGTACACCGTTTATACGTGAATAGGAGCTGAGACAAATTAATGTCCCAGCTCTATCTTTATACATAGCAAGAGATAGCGGAAAGGAACGTTTAGTGAAAAAGCAAAAACGCAATAAACAAAGAATTTTCATGGATCTGTTTATGATGCTTCTTTTATTGATTGGATTTGGCGCATTGCTCTATCCCTTCGTCAGTGATAGCCTGAATAACATCCTTGATCAGCAAATGATCAATTATTATCAGCACAAAGCCAACTCAGAAAATGAAGCAACGATGAAACAAGCGCAGGCGGCAATGGAGAAAAAGAATCAAGAACTAGCCGCCAACGGTAATAATCCCGGCGCTGATCCGTGGTCTGACAAGGTTAAAAAGAAAAAAATCCCTGAAAAACCAACGCAAGATTATTTTAAGCAGCACACGATTGGTGTGATTGATATTCCGAAGCTGAAGGTCAAACTGCCGATTTTCGATCAAACGAATGATCTATTTTTATCGAAAGGCACGTCGCTACTTGAAGGTACGTCTTATCCAACTGGCGGGGCGAATACCCACGCAGTGATCTCAGGACACCGCGGATTGCCGGAAGCCAAGCTGTTTACTGATTTACCTGAGTTAAAAATGGGAAATAAATTTTACATCCATATTAATAAACAGATCCATGCCTACCAGGTGGATCAGATTAAAATAGTCGAGCCAACCAATACCGATTATTTACATATTGAGCAGGGGAAAGATTTAGTCACTTTGTTGACTTGTACGCCTTATATGATTAATAGTCATCGGTTGTTAGTCCGCGGACATCGTGTTCCTTATGTTCCGTCTAAGGATGATAAAAAATTGAATCAAGGCAATCGCGATCGTTGGCTGAAATTAATTGGAATTCTCGGCGGGGTCTTTTTATTAGTCTTGCTGTTGTTATATGGGTTCTATCGTTGGCTCAAAGCTGTTCGGATTGCTAATCGTCGCTATTTACTGCGGCTGACAATTATTGACGAAGATCATCAGCCAATCGCTAATCAATTATTCACGTTGTATTCCCGGAATGGTCGTCACAAAGTATATCGTGATGGAAAACTATTAACTGGTATCAGTGACGATTCAGGAACAGTCGAATTTGAAGCGGTGAAGGGTGGTCGTTATCGACTGAAGACCAAAGGTGGTAACGAGATCAAGGCTTTGATCAAGAAAATTAACGATGAACAATTCTATCTGACGCCATTGAAGCACTCCAGTTTTTCAGTGATAGATCAAAACAGTAATCTATTAAAATTCACTGAGTAAGAATAATATACAACGATAAAAGTATGAATTACAGCATATTAAGCTTTTGGTAAAACGACGACCTTTTAAAAATGGGCTCGTCGTTTTTATTTTAGATAGAATTGGCACTAAAATAGAGGTTGTTTGTATGATCTCAACTCCTTTAGAGTATATATATTTCCAAATTAAAGCATAAAGTGTGTTTTTAATTAATTTTTTTAAAAAAAATATGAAAAAAATAAGTTTTTGAAAAGAAAATAGTATATAGTTATTTTATGGTGGTTTTCTACAATATAAAGGCAAGAAACACAAGCTTTTTAATAAAATATGGGTGTTATTCTTTTAAAAGCTTTTTTAAACTATCTTTTAGAATAAATATAAAATTCAAAAATAAGTATAAAAAGTAATGCATTCTACTCTTTATTTAGAAAGCTGAAATTCGATTGTAGATTAGGAGGGAACATATGTATGTAAGAGAGTTGTTGAATAAATGGGATCAAAAAATTATTCAATTTATTGTAAGCTTGAGACAAAACGGTTACCGTTTGTCCAAAAAAGAAGTTACCAGAGAGCTATCACTTACGCGACCAACGTTAATTAAATTGGTCAAGGATATTAATAGTATTTTCTGTGCTTTAGAGGGATACAAATTGGTTATAAAAAATGACTATTATATTCTTGAAATGTCGTTGGAAAATAACTTGAGAGATTTATTTATATATCTACTAGGAGATTCACGGAAGTTTCAAATTATAAGTGAGATTTTCACGAAAACGACGATCAATGTCAATTATTTTTGTGATACGCATCAAATTAGTAGACATACATACTATTCTGAATTGAAAGAAATAAACATTTTACTTACTGAATTTAATCTTAAAATCGCCGATAATCGTTTAAGAGGTTCAGAAATGCAAATTCGTTATTTTTATACGTCACTATTTTCTAAAACTTACGAAAAAAAAGTCATCGATCAGATTTCGCAGGAATATCTTTCGGCTCACTTCATAGAAGAGTTTGCTAAGAGATTTCAGGTAGACTTTGGTCATTCTAGCTACTATGAACTAGGATTGTATTTTTATATCACTACAAAACGTTACGATCGTAAAGAAAATCAAAAAGTAGTTTTAGAAGATGGATTTGCCAATCGGACCTATGCATTAAAGAAAAGAAATCTATTTATTCATCATTTAGCTGATTCAGCAGTTATAGAAGAGATAAACGACATAATAAGAAGAAATTATGCTAGACATCATTGGCTAAACAACAAAAATGAACAGTTGTTTTTACTCTTTTTTTTGATGGGTCATTATGACTCTTCAACGCATTCCCTACTTTACGAGGAGATCGTGAAAATAGAGCGTGATAGTGGTAATTATAGTGAAGAAGTGATTGATTTTTTTCTCGAGCACAGTGGCGATCACAAGGATGAGAAGCTAATTAAAAATACACGATATAATCTATCAAAGGTTCTCTGGAAGCAACTCATTTTTGCAGGAAATATCAGTAAAGAACGCGATACCTATTCAGGAAATTATAAAAGTGATCTGTGCCCACAAGCCGTAAAATTTTTTGAAGAATTAAGAAGGACTTTATCCAATCAATTTAAGGGAATTGAGTATAAAAATGGCAATAATAAAGAATTGCTCGTTAACTTCGGAATTAATTACAGCCTTTTAATCAAGCAGAAAAAGAAAAAATTTCATGTAGGATTATTCTTTGAAGGTAGTCCAATAGTTGTTAGGTCAACGATGGATTACTATTTGACGGAGCTCAACAGGTATTCTTATATTACCGCGACAAAATGGCAGGAGAGTAAAGAGTACGATTTAATTGTTAGTAATTTTGAAATTCTTGATTTTAAGAAAAGAAATAGTAAAGTTTTTTATGTTTCTCTTTCAGAACCAAGTTTTAATATAAAAAAAATCATCAGTTTGGCTGTTGTTAGTAGTAATTCAGGTTTATTTCCAACTTAATTAGCAAATCGCTATTTTATGCGATTTGTTGTAGCATGGAATAAAAATTGTTATAAAACAGTGATGTAAAAATGTCTTTGTACTGGTTAATATAATCAGTACAAAGACTTTTTTGTTTCTTTAGGAATTATTGTACTATCTTAATTCCTTAAATATCTAAAAAAAAAAATTAAAGATTTTTTTATCTCTAAAGATATAGCTTTATATCAACATTTTATTACTTGTTGGTTATTTTTTTTAAAACATGCGTAAAATTTAGGAAATTTTTTTGGGTATAAAAAATTATAAGATTTATTTAGAGGGAAATTATTCTGATTTTTATAAAAAGAAACTATTAATTGATTGTTTTAAAGTCAATTGAATTCATAGATATAATTATTATCTTTTTAATAACGATTGATATTTATAAGACGCAGCAAAAAATCTAAACAATTAATAACTTAATATCTAAAAATGAGAAGAAAAATAGTCAAATGATAATTGAGATAATTTCCCAACCATAAAACTAAAAAATAAGTCACCAAAAGGAGGAAGCTATGAAAATTAAGGAAAAATGTCAGACGTTAGTACTGTTATTTGCAATTTTGTTGCCTTTTGCACAATACTTATGTACTGGTTTAGTGGCGGTAGCAGAAACGCTTAACACACAATCCGTTGAATTATTTGAAAATGAGAATGGAAATGCGACGTTGGATTACTCTGTAAATTTGGAAGAGGATACCATTGATTGGAACTATTCTTATCAGAAAAATGCTAGTAATGAAGATACTCAATTTGGTCTGGGGTTAATGAGTGACGGACAATCACTAGGCTTAAAGGAGATTGTTAGTTTATCAGGCGCATCATTTGCGAGTTCAAATGACCAGCTTCTTCAGCAGACAGCTACGAAGGTAAATGAAAATGGAACAGTCTCCTTTAAGACGGCACTCGTAGAGGAAATAAAAATTTATCCAATGATCATGCAACACGGGGAAACAGGAGCAGAGGATTTATTGAAGGATGGTTCACCGATTACTGTCCACGTGGACATTCCTCAGACAGAGGAATCAAAAAATAATTCTAGTGAGGAAATTCTTTCAGAAGATCAGCAACCGTCAGATAATGAAACCGTTGAATCAGAAACAGCAAGTGACGTTCAAGAAACACTTCCAGAAGAATCAACCGAAGCGCCAAAAGAAATTCCAAAGGAAACCCCCAAAGTAGCGAAAAGAGCCAGTAAAGCCGTTGAACCACAGAATCAAGGCAGAGATATTACGAGTCTTTCTGGATCGGAATCAATGAAACAAGATTCAGAAGGAAATAAAACAATTTTTGATTCTGCCAAAATTACGAAAGATGGTAAAGAAATTGACGGTAAAGATATCCAAGTCAATGATAGTCTTTTACTGCAATATACATGGAGTTTACCGGAAGCGTTACGCAAAAATATCAAAGCAGGAGACTATTTTGATTTTAAATTGCCAGAGAAATTTACGATTAAAGGTAATGGACCTTTAACAGGGAATTTGTCAGATACAAATGGCGTAACTTTTGGACAATTCACGATTCAAAAAGATGGTTCGGTTCGAATTGTTTTTACTGAAGCAGTAGAAAATAATTCCGGAATTAAAGGAACATTGAATGTTGCAGGAAATGTCAGCTTAAAAGATGGGGAAGGTGGAGGAGAAACGACAATCGTTATTCCTTTTGTCGATGGCGATGTCCATGTTGTTCCTGATATCGTCGTGCCGAATTCTAAAGATCTATCTAAAAAAGTACTCTCACAAACAGATGCCAAGGATATTCAAGGGAACAAGGGGGAAGTTACTTGGCAAATAATCGCTAATAACACGGCCAAAGCAATGACGGATGGTCAATTAACTGATACTTTACCTGCTGGAGTAACCTATAGCGGTGCTCTTAAAGTGATGAGCTACAAGGTCGATTTAGCGTCAGGAAATCGGATTGAACCAGGAACGGATGTAACCAGTCAAGTCACCGGAAAACCAGCAAATGGTGCCAGCACGTTTACTTTAGGGTTGCCAACGAGTGATGAAGCCTATGTCATTAGTTTTAAAACGACTGTTGATTTTGACAAATTAAAAACAGATACCTCAGGGAATAAAGCACCCACACCTACAAATTTGACAGCAAATGTTGTCAATCAAGCTCAGCTAACTTCTAAAGAAACAAGCGATGTGAAAGCAAATGCATCAGCTACTTTTAATTCAGCCAGTGCGCTGAAAAAGGTTGCCGGAGAATATGATACGAAAAATGAGGTTATCTCTTGGACGATTACATTTACGAAATCTGGTATGGATATTCCTGCAGACACAAAATTTATTGATGTTATGACGAGTGGACAAAAACCTGCGGACGCGGATGGAAATAAATTGACATTAGCGCAGTTACAAAAGATGATCAGCGACGCGTTTAACAAGGGTGGAATTAATAGCGGGAAAACGGTTGTCGTCGCTGAAAGCACGAACGGCTATACATTAACTTTTCCAAAAGGCATCTCAGATAGCTTTAACTTCACGATGTACACGTCCACAAAAGGCGGAACAGCCACAAGCTATAATAATTCAATAAAATGGAATGGAAATGGTGATAACCCGAATGTACCAATTCCTCATGATAATTCAGGTGTGATCAAGTCGTCCGATAAGGGAACAGGAACGATTTCACCCGAGAAAAATGACGGCAAGGTCACTTGGACCATCACAGTAAATAGTGAACATACAGCACTAGATAGCTGGTACATCAGTGATACGTTAACAAACTCGACCTGTGATCAAGCTCCTAGCTCGATCACAGTAAAAGAAGTGAAAAAAGGGCAAAATGACAATACAGCGACAATCGTTGATCCAAAGGATTATACAGTGTCAGGTATTACTGATAAAAAATTTAAACTCGATTATAGTAAAAAAAGCGATAGTAAATTTATTATTACTTATCAAAGTAGCTATGATAAAAGCCAACTAAATATGGATGTAACAAATCAAGTTGATTATCACTATATACAAGGTGGGCGTGAATGGAGCAATAAAGGAAATAGCGGGTTCAAAACGCCTGGCGATCAGCGGCAAAAAATTGCCGGAAGCAAAGGCGGCGAATTTAATGCAACGACGAACCAAGTAAATTGGACGATCGGGCTGAATACATCGACAGCAGTTCCGTATGGCGACAAGGCAGTTCTAACGGATCCGATTCCTGAAGGCCAAGTTTATGATTCTTCTGTAAAACCTTTAGTCAAAGATACAGCAGGCAATGAAGTAGCCGGATTTACCTTTAAGCTAGTTGAAAAAGGCGAAACCGAAACCTTCAATGGTGTAACAGTGGACGGCGGCAAAAATGGTGTCTTAGTTGTGACTGGCTTTAAAAAGGGAGCAGCAGATCAATACAAGATCACATTTACTACGAAAGTAATCACTGATAAGGGTGAGATTGCTATCGGTAGTGCCACCAATAAAGCAAAGTATCAAGATGATACGAATCAACCGTTAGAGGTTACAGCAACAGTTCAATATACGAATAACAATAGCTATGTAAATAAGACGCATCAGTATGATAAGAGTAAAGACGGCGATACCATTCATTATTCAATTGAGGTTAATCCAGCAAAGTTAACACTTAAAAATGTTCAACTGATCGATGGTAGCTGGCAAAACTTGAAAGTCATTCCTTCCACTGTAAAAATCGTTAATAATGCGACGAAAGAAGATGTGACGGATGACTTCAAGCTAGAGACCGCTGAGCAACAGTTTAAAATTCTTTTTAACGATATTAATCAGCACTACACCGTCACTTACGATGCAACGATTATTTATACAGGAAACCCCGGAGCTACTGTTCCAGTTTCAAATAAAGTGACGATCACTGGAGATAATATAAAGATAGATACCAATGATACGGATAAAACGACCGAAATTGTGGTTCCAGATGCGGGTGGTACGGCGGAAGGAGAAGTACGGAAGTTAGTCGTCAAAAAAACAGATCAAGATACTGGAAAAGCTGTTGAAGGGGCAACCTTAGCCCTTTATCGTGGTCCCGTGGCGAATGGGCAGCTAGTCGCAGAGCAAATTACGAATAGCGAAGGACAAGCAGCTTTTGGTAATTTGACGTATGACACATATACGTTAATTGAAATCAACCCGGCGGATGGCTATTACATTAGTGACGAGTTGGCTCAAGGGATTACCTATCAAATCACCAATGATACGGATAAAGAAACTGGAAAAGTAATTACAGTTGAAAACCAAAAAGTAGGAAGAATCAAGTTAACTAAGGTAGATACAGCCGATTCTGCTAAATTATTAGATGGTGCAGTGTTCAAATTGTACGAGAAAGATGGAACGACCCAAGTGACTAAAGATGCTTTGGGAAATAACATCGATCAATTTGGAACCACGAATGGAACGATTGAGATCGATAATTTAAAACCAGGAGAGTATGTATTAAAAGAAATAACCGCTCCAAATGGGTATCAACTATCTACTGATACAGTTCCAGCGAACGTCGAACCCGATAAAACAAGCGAAGTGACAGCGAAAAATGAAATTTATAAAGGTGTCATTGAATTTGTTAAGACTGATGGGAATAAAAAACTTCCAGGTGCAGAGTTTACTTTGAGTTATGACGGCAATCCTGAGCACGATGTAGTCAAAACCTCTAACAAAAATGGTCTTGTTTCCTTTGATCTTGAAGCGAATAAAGTTTACACCGTCAAAGAAACGAAAAACCCTTTAGGCTATCTAGGAAGCTTTGAATTAACCAAGATTCAAGTTACCAACACTGGGAAAATCATTTATGGCGATGAAGGGAAAGAATATATTGTCGGGCAGCCACTAGAAGTCCAAAATGAATTAGAAACGATTGAGGTCAATGGTGAAAAAACTTGGAATTTAGTTGATAATGATGACCAGTTTGTATTGCCGCAAAGCATTAAGGTTGAGCTTTATCAAAAAGGTGCTGCGGGAAGTAAAGCTCTTCATAAAACAGTCCGAGTAACGGCGGATGATCAATGGCAATATCATTTTACGAAGTTGCCAAAATACGACACTTCGGTAACACCTCCGGTAGCGTATGAATACAGTATAGCTGAACAAGCAACCGGCTTTACGACCAAGGTAAGTGGTACGAATTTGATCAATACACTGAAAACGACGGAAATAAAAGGGACTAAGACGTGGGATTCACTGGCAGAAAACTATAACCTAATTCCAGATAGTATCGTTGTTCATTTAGAGTATAGTTTGGATAAGGGAAATACTTGGCAAGCTTATACGCGAAACAACCAGGTAGTAACACAGCAAGTGTCGAAGGACGATAGTTGGAGCTATGCCTTCAGCAATCTGCCGCAAAACTATCAAGGATCAGCAGAGGTTCAGTATCGAGTAAAAGAAGAAGCGATAACCGGTTTTTCACCGGAAGTTACAGGAAACAATATTAAAAATAATCTAGACACAACAGAGATTGCAGTCGAAAAAAATTGGTCAGACCAAGACAATTATTACAGTACGCGACCAACCGATTTGTCCTTTACTTTAATGGTGAAAACAGGAGCTGATTGGCAAACATTTGAAGAGGTGTATGGTGTTGAGAAAACAATCACCTTAAATGGTCAGGGAAATAAATGGAGCGGTAGCTTTACGAAATTACCGAAATACGATCAGGCGGGTCAACTTATTCAATACGCGGTAAAGGAAAACTTATCCGGCTTAGCGAGTACCTATACACCAAGTGGCGGCCAAGCAGGAGAACAGCAACAAATTCTTGAAGTTGCACAAGGCGAAAAAGTGACCTTCACGAATAATTTGAATACGGTGGAGCTGATGGTTAAAAAAGAATGGGACGATTTTGACAACAAATTCAATACACGTCCTGAAACAATTACCTTCCAACTTTATTCATGGTCAGACGGAATGGCCGAATCATTAGCTACAGAGGTAGGAACGCCAGCGAGCCCACAAGGAATTTTTGAAATCATGGGTCCAGATTTTACACCATTAAAGATTGCTGGGTTACCTGTAGCCGACAAATTAGGTCGTCAAATGCATTACAAAGTAAAAGAAATCGACATTCCGGCCAACTATAATCAAACACCAGCTTATCAAGCAACAACAAATGGACTGAACGTGACTAATAAGTTGTTAACGACAGAAATAAATGGTCGAAAGATTTGGGATGATCAAGAAAATCAAGCTGGCATTCGACCAGACTCTGTTTTAATCGCACTCATGCGAGATGGTCAGAAGATCGGTGAAGTAACAGTTACAGATGAAATGAATTGGCATTATACTTTCGAAGAATTGCCACTTTGTGATCTGAGCGGACGAGAGTATGAATATACCGTTAAGGAAGAAAATATTCCGGCTGGTTATGTATCACAGGTGGATGGTTATACGATCACAAATACTCTTGTACCAGAAACACCTAATCGTTCTAACCTACCTAATACTTTAGGAGGGAAAAAAGTAAATCAATCCAATAGCGCGACAGGTCCATCAAGCAACAACACCCGAAGCTTGCCTAAGACAAATGATACTCATAACTATGAATGGGCCTTAGCTGGTTTACTGCTGCTAATCGTAGTAAGCGGTTTGCTACTGAAGCGTAGAAAGGCCGTGAATCACTATTTTTTTTAAGGTAGATTAGAGTTTTTACATTTATAACTATTTAGTCAGAAGTAGCAACGTAATTGCTAGACTATTTTAAAGGATTCGGCTTGTGGCTTCTTGATTTTTAGGTCAGAAGAATTATGAAGAAAAGCAATCTGGAAATTTAAAAGAATATTTTTCAAGGATTAGGTCGTCAATCATGGTACAGAAAGTAGGGGGTTATATGAGCCACATTTTATTGTTGACAAAAAGTCCGATAAGTGAAGTTTATTTTGAATTACAAGTTAAGCGACTGGGCCATGAGGTCTTCTCATCTATGCAGCTCTTGCAACTATGCTTACAAGATGAATTGTCATTGGATTTTTTATCTAACTTTAATCAAATTATTTTAAGTGAAACGATCGATAATTTAGAAGTAACTAGGATAATGAATAAATTAAAAAAGTACCCATTAAGACTATTACGGAAATCTAACGAGTTGTTAGCTGAAAAACAAGTTCAGCAGTTGAGACGTGAAGGTTTTTCTGATTATATTGCGAATCAAATGTCCCTTGAAGCAATTCGAGAGGCCTTGAGTTGTTTGGAGAAACGTGAAGAAGGATTGTTTTTCACGTTACCAAAAAGAAGTGCAAAATATAATTTGTCTACTTTGGACTTAAACAATAGAGAAATGAAGTTGCTGCGTGTTTTATATGAACAAGGAGACACCGCCATTTCTAGAGATGAATTATGTTTGGTGATCTTGCATAAGAAGTCAAGTAATTCTAATATGTCTCAGCTGTCTACATTAGTAAAACGGCTAAAAGGCAAACTCGCTGGTAAAGGTGTTGAAGGGCAAATTATTGAGACCTTTTGGGGTAAAGGATATAAATTGCATGCATCTGTTTTTGATCAAGTTTATTTTGATAATGCTGATGCAGTGATCTGTTCTGAAAAAGAAGAATAAATTAGCTCCACACGGAGGTTTATAAATTGGTAATCAAAAAGTGTCGGTCAATTTTGACCGACACTTTTTTACGCCGCACCGGCTAAGTCTAGATTTTTCTCATTAAAGGTATCACCATGTTCGAGATCGCCATATTTGTAGCCTCGTTTAAACCAATTGATTCGCTGCTGACTTGTTCCGTGAGTAAAGCTGTCGGGAACGACATAGCCTTGGTATTCCTTTTGTAAGGTGTCATCACCAATGGCATTGGCGGCAGTGATGGCTTCGTCGATATCGCCTTCTTCTAAGATCGGCTGGCCTTGATAGGTTTGGCCGGCTAAGTATTTAGAAAAACAACCGGCCAAATAATCGGCTTGCAACTCTAAGCGAACACTGTATTTATTATATTCCTTTTCCGAGACACGCTGTCGAATTTTTTCTAGTTGTTTAGAAATCCCTAGTTCGTTTTGGACATGATGACCGACTTCATGGGCGATCACATAAGCCATCGCGTAATCACCTGTAGCGCCGTATTTATTCGATAATTCATCAGCAAAGCTTAGATCTAAATAGACATTTTGATCGGCGGGACAATAAAAAGGACCAACTTGTGAACTGGCTTGTCCGCAAGCTGAATTCACGCTGTCAGTGAACAGCACCAGCTTTGGATTTTGATAGGTTTCATTCCGTTCGGCAAATTCGCCATCCCAATAATCTTCTAAATGGGCAAAAACTACCGCCGCAAATTCTTTTTGATCGATGTATTCTTTTGAAGAAACATTTTCTGTTTCATAGGTAGCGGGTGTAACACCCCCACCTAAAGTATCTGTCACGGTACTTAGATCACCACCGGAAATAAAGAAAACAACAATAGCAATTAAAAATAACCCAAGACCGCCGCCGGTAGCGATTTTCCCTACTGGTCGGCCGTTACTTCCTGAACGATCCTCCACATTTGAACTTTGTCGATCCCCTCGCCAACGCATACAAATTCCCCCTTTTTCGTTTCAGTTTAATTTTAGACGAAATGGAGACTTGAGCCAAAGAATATCACCTAGCTAAATTTCTTTTTAGTATGAACAGCCAGCAAGTGATCAAACAAGCGGCTTTTATAAAAATCAGAGTGTTCGAAAGGGATAATGAACGAAACAGGCGTAGAAAAATCAGTTAAAAGCTTTTCAGACGAAGCGATACATACATCGATTTCTTTTAAATCGGGTGAGAAGGGCGAATAATTCACAAATTTTAAGTTTTCGAGATAGTCTTTAATTTCTTTCATGGCTAAATAATCTGGTATTGGAACAACTGTGACATTGATGCTGACAGGAGTCTGTTGTGTACTATAAAAAGGAAAAATGGTTGTGGCTAATGTATATGCTATTTTTCTACGCTGATTTTTCAACCAGTCAAAATTCTTGCGGCGACAGACTTTTTTTAGAAAGGATTCTATTTCATCAGCGAGCAGATTTTTCTCTGTTGAATCTTGTAAGACATTGGATAAAGTGAGGTCTACCGAAGGAAAAGGAGTTTCCCTAAAAACTGAAAAGTTCAAAAATGTCTTGAAAAGGTTCATTTTTAACAGGCGGTCTTCTCTTTGGTTCAATGAACGAAGCTTAGATCGTTTCGTCATATAATTTAGTAATTCGTAGACTAGTTCCGTGAACGGATGGGCTGTTTGAGAAATGGATTGAAAATATTTATAAATAAAAGGAAGTCGTTCGTCAGCTTCGTCCACGAAATAGGGGTAGTAGTAAATCAAAAAGCCCAGGAACTCAACATGCCGTTCTACTTGAGTTGGATCGTTAATAAAGGAGCAGACATAGGTTGAGAGAGTTGAAATAGAATCAGGAAGAATTAATTTTTTAAAAGGAGCTTCTCTTAAATAAAAGCCAGCAGTTACTCGTAGACGAGCAACGACAAAGAAAAGAGTTACTTCCTTAGGGTGAATAAAATTTAAGTGAGTTAGCTGATCGCTTTCTAGTAGCTGCTGTTCTTTTGAAGCTAGCTCGTTTTTTTGTGTGAGTTCCTCGCCAAATGAACCTAACCATAAATAATTGATATAGATAATGCGGATACTAGCTTCATTTTTACTTAACAACTGCATTTTGGTTAAACTCAAACGAATATCAAAAGTTGCTAAAAAATCTGACAATGGTTTCATTTTTCGAGTCAAGGTTGTGCGACTAACAAAATTTTCTTGGCAAAATGCTACGACCTTTTTTTCTGGAGAAAGCAAGGTTGCTTTTAACCAGCGATAAGGAATGGATTGTCGAATCAAGAACTGTTGATAGGTACGCCAAGGGTAGTGCTCGGGACACCAAATTATCTTGCCCTTTTCAATACAAAAATCAAAAAAACCAATTGCCTCAAAATCATGCTGCAATTCATTGGTTAGTGTTTGAATAGTTGGATATGTATAGTCGAATTTTTCACAAAGCAATGTCAACGAGATGGAGTCAAGTGTTTCATTAAATAAAAAATTCATGATTTGTAATTTTCTTTTGGCCGGTTTATCTAGGATTACAGAAGACATTTCCGAGAGCATAAAATCACATCCTTATAAACCAATTATAGCAAAAAAAATTAAAAAAAAAGAGTTAAATAATAAAAAACGGTTACCAGACAAGTGTTTTCTTATATTTAACTGAAATATACCAAGGCTTTGATAATTATAAGTGATTTTAAAAATTTGTTTTTGTCAAAAGAAGAATTATTAGCTAATTTTTTGTATGATTATCAGGTAATTGTTAGAATTTAATTAGCGAACTTACTATTTTCTTATTATTATAAAGGGGGGTAATATCTGATAGTTGGGAGGTAAAGTTAAAATGAAAAAAAAGATAACATTATTTGTTGTTTTGATTCTCTCTTTTAATGTTCTTGGTAGTGTGCTATCTGTTCCTTCGATAGCTTTGGCTGAAGAGAATGAAATTATACTAATTGAGAATGAACAACTTGCTTTAACCATTGACACACATCAAAGTCAGCAAAAAAATCAATGGCGAATCAGTTATCAAAAAAAGTGTTTGATGCCATCAACCGTTAAGTTTCGGACGATCGGCAAAGAAAGTTTAGCAGAATCAGCTGTTGAACATAGAAGTCTATCGGTGGATAGCATAAATAAAAAGACACTTGTTGAAACGCTGAAAAAAAGTAAGTCTCGCTGGTATGAAGCATCAAATTATTACAGTGATAATGGAACCTTTGAATTTGAGACCGATCGTTCGACAGATATTTTGACATTTGAGTTTCAATTAGATCAAAAGGTTGTAACTGAAGAGGAAAAAAAAGGACTTGTTGAAAATTCGAAAGAAGAATCGGTAGTTCAAACCAATACCTTGAGTCGCGAGCTCTCAGGACCATATGTTGTCCAAAGTACAAAAGAGGGTCCGCAATTGCTGGCTAATGAAACAGAAGAATTGGATGAGAAACCAATTGTTGAGGAAAGCATACCGGTTCTAAAAGAATCATCTATTGAAGAAACAGTAGAGACTTCAGAAAACATTTTTTTAGGGAATAAGAGCAAATCAAAAGAAATGATCCAACAGGAGTGGGAGGAAAAAATTAGAACCCATTTCAACCATTCGGAAAATCTACAGATCATTATGGAGGAATTTCCTGACTATGTTGAGTCTCCACGTTCTACAACAGTGTACCAAGGTAATGCACGTGTAATTGATTTATCAGAAACAGCTGATGAAGGGTCACAAGAGCAAGCATACCAGTTTTTATTACAACACACGGTAGAAGTTGAGGCGATTCAAGCAGGATTTGATGTTCTGATAGATGGTTCATCGATGACAACCGCTAGTCCGCTAGAGATTGAGTTACTCCAACAAGAGAAAAACCTTGTAATAGCTGGGTCAAAGGAAACGGGTAAGCTGACATTTGAAAACTTGGCTATAGGTGTTTATTCAGTTTTACTGAAAAATGTGGATATGTACGAGTTGCCAGAGAAGGTTTTTTTTGAGGTTCAAGAAAAAGATGAACAGATTGAAACACAACTGTTTGTTGATGACCAAGCAGTTCCAAACCTTGAATTAATAAGTAAGCATGCGGCAGTTGCCTTTCGAGTAGTCAATGAGCTTGGAGATCCTTTAAATGAAGAAAAAATTTCTTTGCAGTCGGAAGAACTTGCGCTAACGGCTAAAAGTGATGAAAACGGAATCGCTCACTTTGAGAATCTGCCTTTGGGTCAGTATGCAGTGAATGTTTCAGAGTCTGCTGACTACCAAGGTGTTCAGTCCGTGAATTTGTCATTAACTGAGGAATCCTTGCAGTTTGAAGTACCAGATCAGGTGGCGATTAGTCAGCCGTTGGAAAAAGAAAATGATTTGACGCAGGAAGATGTTCAATTAGTTAGCCAATTCAAGCCTTACCGTTTCGAAATAAATTCTTCGGAGAATTTGGTGGGTCAACCGATGCATGAGAAAACAGACGAACTCGTTGTGATGGATTTAAAAACGAGCGAGACTGGATTGACTGAATTTGGACTAGGTGATTACGTCTTAAAAAATCTTACACAGCAATCGGATATCCAACTCAGCTTATCAAGTAGGGGAGAAGTCAAAACTTCTTCAGAACAGTTGAAAGTAGATTCAGCAAGCCGTGTAATTTCACTTGATCTTATTGCAAAGCAAGAACCAATTCCTACAGCAGAAATTAAATCATTAAATAAGGCAGAAATACCCGAGACCGAAAGAGGCTTTCTGCCAGAAACCGGTGGACAGGGAATGAGGAAGACAATTCAATGGGCAATCCTCTTTATTCTTGGTGGGTCAGCAATCGGTGGTTTCTATTTATGGCTGAATAGAAAGGAGGCTCACTAGTATGAAACACTGGAAGCTTCTCCTTTTTATCTCATCACTTTTGCTAATTGGATGGACAAACCTAATTTTGACAGCACAAGCAGCAACGGCAGTTGGTGTCACCAATATCGTTTTGCATCACAAAAATGAAAATCAAGCAGTGACAGGTACAAAATATTTGGTTTATGATGCGACAAACTTGTATCAAGAGTGGCTGCTGACAGGAAGAACCCCAGATATGGATGGAAATCTAGTATCGGTTGGGAATTCAGGCGATCGTGAAAAAGATCAAAAAGCTCTCGTCACTCATTGGCACAATTTCAACCGTAAAAAAGCGTTAGATTTTGCCTCAAAACACTTGAGTTTAGCAGAAAGTGGCGAACTGCAACTTAATAGCGAAGGAACCGCTCGACTGACGCTTCAAAACGTGAAAGACGGAAAGAGCGCAGCTTATTTACTGATAGAAACAAATTCACTAAATACGAAAGTCCAAAGTGCACCTTTGATGCTAGTGATGCCGGTCCTAAATGATTTTAATGAACCGCAAATGGAAGTAGATTTATATCTCAAAGACGCTGATTATCAACGAGATCCATATTTTTATAAGTTCGCCAAAAATTTAGATGGTACAGAGGCGCCATTAGCTGGTGCAGAGTTTGTTCTCTACCGTTTTGAAAACGGTCAACGATTCTATTTAACTGATCAACAAACAGCTGAGGAAAATCATTGGCGGACTTCTGGAGACCCTTTGTCAGATACTAGCTTAAAAAAATATCAATCGGATGCTAATGGATTGGTGCTGACAGATCAGCTTCGACTATCTGCGGGAACCTATTATTTTGAGGAAGTGAAGACCGCCTCAGGATATGAGATCAATCAAGCATCAAAAGCAATCAAAGTCATCATACCGGACTCGTGGGATCAATCAGTAACGATTGCGGATCAAGAAATGGAAGAACGAGTAGCGGGAACTATCCCCTCAAATGTACAGAAACTCCAGAGACCGCGGATCTATAACCAGCAGTCTAGTAGTGAAAATAATCGAGGAAGATTACCTAACGCGTTAGGTTATGACAGTTCCTATCCATCCGCGACAACGAGGGCTCGAAGTAATACAACCAGTAGTAGGAGGCTGCCGTCAACAGGTGAAGCCAAAATGACGATATCCTTTATCGGTTTTTTGTTAGTAATGATGATAATAATGATTTGGAAAAGAAGAATAACAGGAGGAGATGGAAATGAAAAAAATAATTAAATTTTTAGCGGTAATGGCAATGATGCTTTCAGGATTGACGGGATTATTAGGATTAGGATCAGAGGCTGAGGCATTTGGAACGGATAGTGTAGATGTGACAATCCATAAGTTAAAAGTAATTGATGACTATCCTCCACATCAAAATACCGGTGTGGAAGATGATCATTGGGCAGGAATTGATGGCTTAGATGGTGTTACTTTTGAGGCCTTTGATGTTACCGATAAGTATTATGAATATTTAGCAGATTATAAAACATCTAATCCAAATATGCCGTTTAAAGAGGTCCAAAAATTAGTCGTTGCACAGATTCAAGCGGATGCGAATAACCGTCGAGCAGGAGATTTTAATTATGCAGATTCTAAAGGGTCTGATGTTACCGCTGCTGATGGAACCGTTAAGTTTGAAAATTTAGCAGATAAAAAAGATGGACGTGATGCAGTCTATGTCTTTGTAGAGACCGCTTCAATTCATCCAACAGAAAAAGCTGAGAATCCAATGGTGGTAGCATTACCAATCTTCAAGATAGGGGATTCTAACACACGGGAAAAGAATCGGGACATCCATATTTATCCAAAGAATGAGATATCTGAAGGAACAGGTGAGAAGGTAGCAGTTAGTACGTCTGGTGAAGTAACAGCGAATGGTTATGGAACAGTCAACATTGGCGATACAATTGATTATGAAGTAACAATTCCCTTAACAGACTTAATGCAGACATTACAGATCAAAGATGTCCCTTCTAAAGGGCTAGATTATGTTGATAATACCGCATCAATTGATGGATTAGGAAGTATTACTATTAATGGCCATACTGAAGCAGGGAAAGGTAATGGATTTATTGTAGAACTATCAGAAGCTGATTTGAATGAATTAAGGGATGCTGGAAAAACTGAAGTCAAGTTAACTTACCAAATGGTTGTCACATCGGAGGCACTGCCGGATGAACTGTTAACCAATGATGCAGAGGTTTCATTAGATGATGGCGCAAATTGGGTACCGACGGATAAACCTGAAGATCCAGACAAACCAACTGATTTTTACACGGGTGGGAAGAAATTCATCAAAAAAGATCCAAACTTAAATGAAATCTTACAAGGCGCAAAATTTGCAGTTGTTAAACTTGATGACCAAAAAACGCCAACGCACTATTTAACAAAAGATGCAGAAGGTAATGTGATCTGGGAAGATATCACTAATCAAGACCCAGCAACATGGACCGATGCAGAAATTTTGGAATCCAATAACCAAGGGAATTTCGAAGTGACCGGTTTGATGTACTCAGAAGGTTTCAAAGATGGTGAGTCTTATGCCTTAGTCGAAACAGAAGCTCCAAATGGCTATGTTGTGTTAGATGAGCCATTCGAGTTTGAGATCGTAAAAGATGGGTATGGAGACCCAGCTGGAATTTTAGAGGTAGAAAACATCCCTGCTGGATTCTTACCTGAAACGGGTGGCAAAGGGATCTACTTGTTCTTAATGATCGGTGCAATGTTGATGGCTGGAGCGGCGATTTGGTACAAACGTTCTAAAAAACAATCAGCGCAAGTCTAGCTTGTAGCGGTTAATAGAAGGGGGAGCTTCTTAAATAGAAGTTTCTCCTTTTTGTACATAAGATATTTTGCAGGAGGGGTAAGATTGGATCAGCGGAAGAAAAATAAACTTAATCTGTTCTTAAAACTGGTCATGGCGTTGATGTTTTTGATGGGCTTTTTTATTTTTATCTATCCCTTCGTAGTGGATGCGATTAATAATTACGTGGATCAGCAGCGGATCACCAAACTTCAATCCTCGATGCGCCAACGTAATGAAAAAAAGGCACAGCAGCGTGTTGCAGAAATGAAGAAGCAAAATCAAAAAACACAAATTCCTGGTGCTGGCAGTTTTGAAGATCCTTTTAAAAATGCTTTGTCAGATACAAAGAGTCCAGAGAAAGAGTATTTTGAAGCGCATACTATCGGCGCCATCTTTATTCCCAAAATTAATATCAGTCTGCCAGTTTATGACGAGACCAATAAGCTTCTGCTGAAAAAAGGTGCGACCCTTTTGCAGGGGACTTCTTTTCCGGTTGGTGGTAAGGGAACACATTCGGTAATCACGGGACATACGGGTTTATCCGATAAAAAATTGTTTACTGACTTGGACCAATTGAAGTTAAACGATTCGTTTTTTCTGCATATTGAAAATTTAAAACTAGCTTATCAGATTAAAGATATTAAGGTAGTGGAGCCGCATGACCTAAGCAAGTTGGATATTCAATCAGAGAAAGATTTAGTCACACTGCTAACATGTACGCCATACGGTATTAATAGCCATCGCCTTTTATTGACAGGCTCTCGGATTGCTTATCCAAAAGAAGCAGCAAAAAAAGAAATTCAGAAGACGCAGCGCTACCACCAAAGAAGATTACTGATCTTTCTTGCCGGCTGTCTACTTTTCCTCACTGGCTTCGCTTATTTTGTTTGGCGTAAGGTCGTACTATATCAAGCTAAGAAAAATCGTTATGATTTAATCTTCTATTTATATGATCAAGGTGAACCGTTGGCAGAAATGCCAGTAGCGATCTTAAGCCGTTGGAAAAAAAGGCCGATCAAGCTGGATGGAGAATTGCTTGAAGCAACAAGTGGAAAAAATGGGGAAGTCTTTTTCCACCAGATTCCGGGGGATAATTATCGTTTGGCGTTTGATCAAGCACCTTTCATCAAAGCAAAGATTTGGCGAGTGAAGGATGCGCAGTTCCATTTATCTGGGCGGCGCAGATATTTAAAAAAGACACAAAAGAACGATTATCGAGTGGATCGGAGTGGGTACCGTGGCGAAAGCACCTAAGGGGTCAAAAAAACAATTGATTAGCCGTGTCCTTATGATCCTAGTCTTTTTGGCGGGAATACTGGTGATGGCATATCCTCTTTACATTAATGCGTTGAATGGATTAATCGATCAAAGACGAGTCAGTCAATTGCAGGAAAATAATCGACTTGAAAATCAGAAACAGAAAAAGCAATTAGAAAAAGAAATGAAAGAAAAAAATGCCCAGTTAGCAAAAAACGGTTTGATTCCTTCAGTTGATCCCTTTACAGACAAAAACGAAAAAAAAATCCAGAGTAATCAGGAAATTCAAAAGCATTTGATCGGTGCCGTCAGTATACCGACGTTAAAGGTGACATTGCCGTTATTCGATCAGACGAATCCAAGGCTATTGCAAGAAGGGGCAACGGTATTACAAGGGACTTCCTTCCCATTAGGTGGAGCGAATACGCATGCCGTGATCTCCGCCCATAGCGGCTTGCCAGAAAAACAGCTCTTTACCAATCTCGAAGATGTAGAAAAAGGAGCGTTATTTGTTTTAACTGTTATGGATAAAAAGTTGGCTTATAAAATAGAAAGAATCGAAGTCATCGAACCGACTAATACCTCAGCGATTAAGATCGAACCCGGTCGAGATATCGCGACCTTGATGACTTGCACGCCGTATGGGATCAATAGTCATCGCTTGTTAGTCACTGGGCACCGAGTACCTTATACGGAAAAAGTCGCCGCTCAAGAAAAAAAAGCTCAAAATCACTCACGGATTAAGCAATTTTTGATTTTGATCAGTTTGGTTATAAGTGTTGGCTTTTTATTATTTGGAATTTATCGTGCAATTTATCTTTACAAATTAAAACAGCGACGCTTTGATCTCGTCTTGCTTCGGAAAGATCGTGAAGGAAAACCATTGCCGGGGATTCACTATGGGCTCTATTCAGCTGATGGAAAAAATGCTGTCAGCAGAGAAAATATTCCATTTGTTAGAGCGACCAATGAACAAGGAGTAGCTACCTTTAATGATTTACCTGGAGGAATTTATTGCTTTAAGGAATCCGATCTTTCATTTAAAGCAGGAATCAAGAAAATAAAACAACCATATCCAAAACTTTATACGAAAGGAAATATAACTTATCTCAAAACGGAAGATGGAAAAATAATCATTCAAAAATAATTGACTCGGATCACAAATGATCCGAATCAATTTTTTTTTACGGAAACAACATAAAATAACGTTTGATATACAATGCTTTTGGAATTCACAAGGCGTAATTATGAGGTTGTAAAAAATAAAATAAAACGAGATTGAAATATATTTGTAATATTTCTTTTATCTGTATGATATATCACTATGTTAGAATTACTTCTGTCTTAATGAGATCGATTAGATTTTAAATTAAAGTAACAGCCGGAGGAATAATTAGTGAAGAAGAGTTTATTATCAGCATTGTTGGTATGTTCAATCGCCGTATCAGCGGTTCCCAATATTGCTTTTGCCGATAATTATGATCAGCAAATTCAAGAAAAAGATCAAAAAATCAGTGATTTACAAGGTAAGCAATCCGACGTTCAAACACAAATCGATGGATTAACTGCTGAAATTGTGACAGTTAGCGGAAAAGTTAACGAATTAGAAGCGAAACAAGAAAAATTAAATCAAGAAACACTAACATTACAAGATAAAATCGCTACTTTAAAAGTACGCATCGCAAAACGGAATGAAGTTATCAATAATCAAGCCCGTGATACACAAGTAAAAGGACAAGCAACGAATTACGTTTCAGCTGTATTAGAAGCAGATTCATTATCTGATGTTGTTGGTCGTGTTCAAGCGATGACGACAATGGTTAAAGCAAACAAATCTTTAATGGAGCAACAAAAAGCTGACGAAAAAGCTGTTGAAGCAAAAGTTAAAGATAATGAAGCAAAAGTTGCAGAAATTGCTGCAAACCAAAAAGAATTAGAAACACAAAAAAATTCAATTGCTAACAAGCAAGCAGAATTGAATGTTGTGAAAGCAAATTACGCAGCAGAACAAGCAACTGCTGAACAAGATAAAGCTAAGTTGAAGAAAGATCAAGAAGCAGCAAAAGCAGAACAAGCGCGTATCTTGAAAGAACAAGAAGCGGCAGCTAAAGCGCAAAAAGCTGAGCAAGAACGCCAAGCAAAAGAAGCGGCGAAAGCGCAAAAAGCTTTTGAAGCGGAACAAGCCAAAGCAGCTGAAGATGCAGCGAAAGCACAAGAGCAAGCAAAAGAATCAACTGAAAGCAGCTCAACCACTGCTTCATCTAGCACCAGTGAAGAAAGCACAACAACTTCTTCTTCAACTGAAGCGACAGAAACAAGTTCAACCGACAACTCTAGTACGCCAACACCTACTCCGACGCCAACACCAACACCATCAACCGGTGGCGGTTCAAAAGTCGATCATACAGGTTCAGGTAATATGTATGCGGTTGGTCAATGTACTTGGTACGTTAAAAGTGTGGCACCATGGGCTGGAACTTATTGGGGCAACGGCTGTCAATGGGGTGCTTCAGCAGCGGCTGATGGTTTCCAAGTAGACGGATCACCGGCACCAGGTTCAATCGTAGTCTTTGGACAAGGACAATCAGTTGGAACATGGAATGCTGATCCAGTTTATGGACACGTAGCGTATGTTCAATCATACAACGCATCAAACAATACAATTACAATTACTCAAGGCGGTATGGGCTTCCCAACACCGACTGGACCAAACACTGCAACGTTAAGTGCAGCAGGTTTACAATATATTCACCCATAAGCAAAAAGTAAAAAGTCGCCGATTGATTCGGCGGCTTTTTTTTTGCATAAAAGAAAGAAGAAAATTCTAAAATGAATCAATCGCTTTACAGTAGGCATATCAATGTCCGGCTTAACGAATTCGCTTTATCGGCAATCAACAAAACGATTTCGAAGTTTGAGAAGCAATTTGGAAATGGTTTTGTCTGAACCAAATTTAATCGTCTTCAGGTCTGTTAATGCTTACAGCTAGAAGGCTTTTTTTGATTGTCTAAAAGTGTCAAGGGAATATATTTCAAAATTTATTTAAAGAAAAACGGATTCTTTAATTTTCTGAATAAAATACTTGCATTTACATTTTATAAGAGGTAATATCAAACAGCATTAATAACTAACACTATTAGGCATTAATGAGAAACTAGATTTTTTTAAGAAGGAGGAGTCGTATGACATTCGCAGAAGAAGCTGAACGTGAACTGATGGAGCTGATGGTACAAAATCGCCATGGCGCATTCAGTAAGATCGAAAAGAGCAGCAAAGGTGCGAACATCGTCATTAAGGCATTAGATATATTAGGTGAACCTGCCAATCCTAAATTTTTAGCAGACACACTTAATTTATCTACAGCACGAATCGCAGCTGTGTTGGGAAACTTGGAAAAGCGCGGCTTAATCATTCGCACGATGGATCCTGACGATCGTCGTAAGATCAATGTCAGCTTGACGGAAGCTGGAGAAAAAGTAGCGAAAGCTGAAAAACAGGAAATGCGGACGAAAATTATTCGAGTATTTGAGTTAATGGGAGAAGCAGATACTAAAAAATATCTCGAATTAACTGCTAAGTTTGTCGACTACTCAAAAAAAATATCCGCGGAAGGGGAAAGTGATCAATAGTGAAGATTTTTAAATATCTTGGAAAATACTGGTACGCGATCATCGCTGTGTTCTTGCTTTTAATTGTGCAAGCATCCAGTGATTTAAGTTTGCCTAGTTTAACGTCAGATATCGTAGACGTTGGTATTCAACAGGGAGGACTTGAACAGTCGACACCAGACAAAATCAGAAAGTCAACGCTTCAAGGGCTTGAGATTTTCATGACCGACAAAGAGAAGCAAACAATCAAAGATAACTACAAAGAAGCAACTCAAACCGTAGACGGGAAAAAGGTCGATATCTACAAATTAGACTTGCAAAAAGGAACAACGAAGGATGAACTAGCAAAAATCTTCAATCTACCTATGATGATGATTGCTTCCGCCCAATCAAAAGATTCAACCAATGGGAAAGAAGCAAAAGAAGTTCTGACTGACTATCAAGCCATCGCTAAAGACGGAGCGAAAGCTCAAGCTTTAGGTCAAGAAGCGAAGGCATTAGGCGAACAAGCGCAAGCGGCTGGTAAAGCAGCGGCAAGTGCAACAGATGGCGCAACAGCTGCTGCCAAAGGTGCGGAAGCACAAAAATTAGCGGCTGAAGCACAAGCCAAAGGCGCGGAAGCACAAAAAATCGGCGCCGAAGTCAAAACACAAAATGATGCAATGCCAGCAAAAGTTGATGCTGCTCGTAAAGCGACGAAGAAAAGCTTAGGCGATGTTGGTGAAGATTCGCTAAAAACAGTTGGGATTCAATTAACCTTAGCTGAATACAAGGCGTTAAATGTTAATACCCAAAAAATCCAAAATGATTACATGATGAAAACTGGTGCTAAAATGATTGGCTTGACCTTCGTCTCAGCTATTGCTGCGATTATCGTTGGTTTGATCGCGTCATTAGTTGCCGCAACAGTCGGTAAAAATTTACGGGTTGGCCAATTTGAACAGACATTAGCCTTTTCCAACAATGAAATGGAAAAATTCTCACCTGCTTCATTGATCACTCGTAATACCAATGACATCCAACAGATTCAAATGGGGATCGTCATGATCATGCGGATGGTTTTATATGCACCGATCTTAGGTATTGGTGGGGTCTATCGAGTTTATAAAACCGGAACAGGAATGGGCTGGATCGTTGGTGTGGCCGTGGCGGCTGTTTTAGTTCTAGTCTTAACCTTACTATTAACAACGATGCCAAAATTCAAAGCGTTGCAAAACTTAGTTGACCGTGTCAACTTGGTTTCTCGTGAAATCATCACTGGATTGCCAGTTATTCGGGCCTTTTCTCGTGAAAAATACGAAGAGGAACGTTTTGATGTAGCGAATACGAACTTGATGAAGACGCAAATGTTCGTGAACCGGGCGATGTCATTAATGATGCCGTTAATGATGCTTTTAATGAATGGAATCTCAGTACTGATCGTCTGGGTCGGTGGACACAACATGGACATGGGACAATTACAAGTCGGTGACATGATGGCCTTCATTACGTACACGATGCAAATCGTTATGGCCTTCATGATGTTATCAATGGTTTCAATCATCTTGCCGCGTTCAAATGTAGCAGCAGGACGGGTAGATGAAGTCTTGAATACAAAACCTACGATTGTTGATCCTGAAGAACCAAAAGATGATCATGATTTCAAGGGTGAAGTGAAATTTGAAGGCGTCCAATTCCGTTATGGTGATGCCGATGAAGATGTTTTGCATCATATCAATTTCACAGCGAAACCTGGAGAAACAACGGCATTGATCGGTTCAACTGGGTCAGGAAAATCAACCATCGTTAACTTGATTCCACGTTTGTTCGACGTAACTGGCGGACGAATCACCGTTGATGGGATTGATATCCGTGAAATGAGCATGCATAAATTACATGAGATCATGGGCTTTGTACCTCAAAAAGGAATTTTATTCTCTGGTGATATTGCTTCAAATATTAAATTTGGCGATTCTGATATTACTGATGAACAAATGAAAAAAGCCGCTCAAATCGCACAAGCAGAAGAGTTTATCGATTCGAATGAAAAAGGCTTTGATCGTGAAATCTCTCAAGGTGGAACGAATGTCTCTGGTGGACAAAAACAACGTCTATCGATTGCTCGTGCGTTAGCGAAAAATCCTAAGATTTTGATCTTCGATGATTCGTTCTCAGCACTTGATAACAAGACAGATGTGGCGTTGCGAAAAGCCCTCGCTGAAAATATCAAAGATGTGACGCAAATCATCGTGGCCCAAAAAATCTCGACGATTCTCCATGCTGACAATATCATTGTTTTAGAAGAAGGTCGGGTCGTAGCGCAAGGTCGTCATGAAGAATTGATGGAATCATCTAAGGTCTATCAAGAAATTGCCCAGTCACAATTAAGCAATGCTGAATTAGGCATAGAAGAAGCGGATTAAGGAGGAGCGAATAAAATGGCAGAACAAAAACAAAATCGCCCTCGTGGTGGTGGTCCTGGACATATGTCTGCGCCAGTGGAAAAAGCCAAAGACTTCAAAGGTACGCTGAAAAAATTAGTCTCGTATCTTGGGGCGTATAAAATCGCGGTGTTCTTTGTAATGATCTTCGCGATTGCCTCAACAATTTTCAATATTTGGGGTCCAAAAATCTTATCAAAAGCAATTACTGAATTATTTAACGGTTTAATCAAAAAATATCAAGGTACCGGCGATATTAATTTTGATAAAATCGGTGGTATTCTTTTATTCATGCTTGGTCTATATGTGGTGGCTTCCTTATTCGGAATCATCCAAGGCTGGATCATGTCAACGATTTCCCAAAAGATCACGTATCGGATGCGGAAAGAAATTTCTGAAAAAATCGATCGGATGCCAATGAACTATTTTGAAAGCCGGACAACTGGTGAAGTTCTTTCGCGTATCACGAATGACGTGGATACATTAGGACAATCACTGAACCAGAGTTTGACGCAGTTGATCACGTCTACTTTCACCATCATTGGAGTTATCGTAATGATGCTTTCGATTTCGGTGAAAATGACGGGTGTTGCGATCTTGATCGTCCCTATTTCATTAATTTTGATCTTGATTGTTGTGAAAAATTCGCAAAAATATTTCAAAACCCAACAAGAATATCTAGGGGTTATCAACGGGAAGGTTGAAGAAACCATCGGTGGGTACACGATCGTTCGTTTGTTCAATGATGAAGAAAACTCGTTGAAGGAATTCAAAGAACAAAATGAAGTACTATTCAAATCTGCTTGGAAGTCCCAATTTCTGTCTGGTTTGATGCAGCCGATCATGAACTTTGTCGGAAACTTAGGTTATGTGGGTGTAGCGATCGTCGGTGGATTCATGGCTTATAATGGAACAATCACAGTTGGTGATATCCAAGCCTTTATCCAATACGTTCGTAACTTAACGCAACCAATCGCGCAATTAGCTCAAGTATCGAATATGTTGCAATCAATGGCTGCCGCAGCTGAACGGGTCTTTGAATTCTTAGCCGAAGACGAAGAAGATCAAATGGCTGAGAATCCAGTGCAATTGGATAAAGCAAAAGGCATGGTAGACTTTGATCACGTACAGTTTGGTTACACACCAGACAAGATCGTTATCCAAGACTTTACTTCTCATGTCGATCCTGGCCAAACAGTTGCGATCGTTGGACCGACTGGTGCAGGTAAAACAACAATGGTCAAATTATTGATGCGTTTTTACGATGTCAATTCCGGCGCAATTAAAATCGATGGCCACAATATCAAAGACTTTAATCGTGCAGATCTACGGAAAAACATCGGAATGGTGTTACAAGATACTTGGTTGTTCAAAGGAACGATCATGGACAATCTACGGTATGGGCGTTTAGACGCGACAGATGAAGAAGTCTACGCCGCTGCCAAAGCTGCTCACGTGGATCACTTTATTAAGACCTTACCTGGTGGTTATGAGATGGAATTGAATGAAGAGTCTTCAAACATCTCACAAGGTCAAAAACAATTGTTGACGATTGCTCGTGCGATCTTAGCCGACAAGCCGATCTTGATCTTAGATGAAGCCACTTCATCAGTTGACACTCGGACAGAAGGCTTGATCCAAGAAGCGATGAACAACTTGATGAAGGGCCGCACGTCCTTTGTTATCGCTCACCGTCTATCAACCATTAAAGACGCTGACAAGATTCTTTACATGCAAGGTGGAGACATCAAAGAACAAGGTAGCCACGAAGAACTATTGGCTCAAAACGGACTTTATGCTTCTCTTTACAATTCACAATTTGAAGAATTAGCTGAATAAGAACATAGCGTATGCTGACTTTGAATCAAATACCAAATGATTTGGTTCAAAGGGCGGCCTTATTCTAAGCACTAGGCAAATATTGAAGCTTGCATGCTTGAGCCTCATAAATATAAATAAGTCTATTCTGATTCCTTTTCATTGGAATCAGAATAGACTTATTTTCGTTTTATACCAAAATTTCAGAAAGAGCTGATTGTTGGCAGAACTATTTTTATTTGCCCTTATTTTTATCACTAGAAATCGCGTAGACGGATAAGACTAGGCAGAGAACTGCTAAAGCAGCCATCACCCAAAAAACATTGTGGAAAGCTTGAATAAAGGTTACCCCCAGCTTAGGTGTAATGTAGCGGACCCCGGGAAGCTGGGCAAAGAGCACGGCAGAAGCGATGCTGATACCTAAGCTCATCCCGATCGTTCTAAAGAAAGAAGTCAAGGACCCAGCAACGCCGGTGAAGTGTTTCTCTACAAAAGACATCGCCAATGAATTATTCGGCGATAAAAAGAGCCCCATCCCGACACCATTTAATAAAATTGGCAACAGGATCAGTAGCCAATTAATTGATAAGGGATAAAAGGTATAACCGATTTGCGAGAGGATTAAGACGATTAGACCGCTGATAATTAATTTACTAGAGCCGATCTTATCGGACAACCGTCCCGCGATTGGTGAAATCACCAGCATGACGACTGATTGTAAAACCATCACGAGGCCACTAATCAAAGGATTAACCTCATTGAAACTTTGCAAATAAAAAGGTAATAGGATATTTGATGCGACATTAGTCAGCATCGCTAAAAATAAAGCGAACATCGAAAGCATAAAGCGTTTGTTGCGAAGAACGCTAGGGGAAATCCAAGGGCTTTTACTATGATCATCCTGAATAAAAGAAAAAACCGTCAAGGCCGCACCACCAACGAAGGCTAGACTGCCGACTAGATAGCGAGCTTGCATATCTTGGAAAAAGAGACTAGAAAGGGATAAAACAATGATCCCAACCGAAAAAATACCTTGCCCCAGCCAATTGGCTTCTTTTAAAGGAGCTTCCAACAATTCTTTTGTAAATTTAGGAATCGTGAAGGTTTTGAATCCAAGGTAACTAAAAATAAGTCCTAAGGGAACATTGATCAAATAAATCCAACGCCAAGAGAAGACCGACAAAATCACGCCGCCTAAAGCGGGACCTGAAATCGATCCAACTGAGATAAACATCGAAATGACCGCTAGGGTTGTTCCGCGGGTCTCGGGAGTAGAATATTCAGTCGTCAAACCAATTGAATTAGCCATGATCATGGCCGATCCAATTGCTTGGATAACTCGGCCGAAGAGAAGCAGGACAAAGGTCGGTGCCAGTCCATTGACTAAGGAGCCAATGGTAAATAAAAGCCCACCGACTAAAAAAATTAACTCTTTCGACAACACATCGCCGAGATGACCAAAGGCGACTAATAAAATTGTTGTGGTAATCAAGCCAATTTGAACGATCCATGTCGCTTGATTATTCGTAATCGCTAAGGCTCGACTGATCGTGGGTAGCGCTAAGTTAGTACTTTCCCCAGACAGCGAGGTGATAAAAGAAAAGAGTCCGAGAATAATGATTGATTTACTAAGGGTTCGTTGTTTTTCCATAAGGTTCACTCCAACGGCTAAGCGAGTTAGTCTTTTTTTTTTAGTATAATAATGATTATCAAAAAATACGATTGAAACGTATTCTGGATATTAGTAGAGGAGCGAACAATGAAAAAAAACAAGTGTACCTCGAAGGTTTCGGTCGAGGTACACTTGGCTGATTAATTCAAATAAGGTAGTAACGTTTGGAATAATAGGGCGCTGGAAGCGGCCCCTGGATCAATGTGTCCGATGGAGCGTTCACCTAAATAAGAGGCGCGCCCTTTTTTAGCTTGTAAGTCTTTGGTTTGTTCTTTCAGTTGCTCAATTTCTTGGCTGGAGAAACGTCCTTCTTTTAAAAGAGTGATGCTAGGTCCCCAGACGTCTAACATTGTTTTATCGCCTAGTTCCGCTTTTCCACGATTTTTGATGCCATCGAAACCAGCCGTTAGTATCGAAATTAATTCTTCAGTAGTAGTAATTTCAGGAAGATCTTTAGCAGCTTTCGCCATGTTCATAAAGGCGGAGCCGTATAAAGGCCCTGACGCGCCGCCAACTTTTGAGATCAGTGCCATCGCTAAGACTTTAAAGCTATTAGCGATAGAGCTTGGCTCATTTCCTATAGAGACAACTAAATATTCGGTCATTCCCCGATGCATATTGTTGCCATGATCACCGTCACCAATCGGCGTATCTAATTCACTTAGATAATCTTTATTTTTTTCAATAGTAGCTGCGAAATCCTGCAACCACGCTTGGATGTCATTTGTTGTGACCTTCATTTATTTTTCCTCCTTGCGATTGTTTACCAAGAGATAGTTGAAACATAGCGGGTCAAGGCGTGTTGCCAAGTTTGATCGGCTAAGTCAATGAATGTTAAAGACAAGCCTTGCATGTCGATGGAGGTCATATAATTTCCGACCTTATGGAAGCTGACGGAAATATTTTCTTCAGCTAATAGATGCAAGACATCATTAATAAAGACAAATTGCTCCATCAAAGGTGTTCCACCCATGCCGTTGACTAATACGCCGATCGTTTGCGGTTTTTCTTCATAGGAAGCCAATAGCTTAGTAACCATTTCTTGGGCCAAAGCTTTCGACGGCTGCAATTGCTCTTTACGATAGCCAGGCTCGCCGTGAATACCTACACCAAATTCAATTTCATCTTCGGCTAATGAAAAGCCGGGCTTACCCACTTCAGGGACTGTTGCAGCTTTCAAAGCAACCCCGATTGTTTTTGTTGCTGCCACGACTCGCTCACCTAAAGTTTTTAATTCAGTCAAGCTGGCACCGTGCTTAGCGGCATTTCCTAAGATCTTATGAACGAGGATCGTCCCAGCCACGCCGCGTTTGCCAGCGGTATAGGTGCTGTCTTCTACCGCGATATCATCGTCAACGACAACGATCTCCGTAGCAATCTCATTCATTTCCGCCAAATCCTTAGCCATTTCAAAATTTAAAATATCGCCCGTGTAATTTTTGACAATCAATAGAACGCCTTGGCCTTGATTGGCTTCTTCAATCGCTATTTCAATTTGATCGGGAGTCGGTGAAGTAAAAACATCCCCTAAAACCGCGGCGCTCAACATGCCGTCGCCGACAAAGCCTGCATGGGCTGGTTCATGGCCGCTGCCGCCGCCAGAAACTAAACCGACTTGTGCTAAACTTGAATTCTTTGCGATAACACGAGAATCTGCCACTCGATGAACGAGGCTTGGATAGCTTTCGACGATGCCAGACAACATTTCTTCAATAATATCTTTTGGTTCATTGATTATTTTTTTCATCTTATTCCCATCCCTTTCCGGGTGCATTCTTTGCTTCAGCGATAATGTGAGAGAGATCATCGGAAACGCTAGCGGTGATTCCTGCTGCGAAAGCTCCCTCAACTAACGGCGCATCAACTAAAATGTATTTGGACTGCTGTGTTTCTTCTAACATATCAAAGGCTAATTCCGCACTTAAAACGGCACTGCCGAGATCGGCAAAAACGAGAAACGCTTCAACGGAATCGGCTTCGTTGACAACATCAACAATTTTCGTTGGGTCACTGCCAAGCTCACCCTCTGAAGTACCGCCTAATGAATAAATTTCCAGTGAATCACTTTGAGCCATTTGCTCAATCATTTCTTTGATACCGTCAGTGATTTTTTGACTATGTGAGACTAATAGAATTGCCTTTTTCATGGAAAAACTCCTTTTTCAATTTAATGTATTTATTTTTCTTCCAGAAAAATAAGTCAGAATTTCAAGCCGTATATCATCCTACTAGCTCTTACTTTTTTAGTTCTAGTCGAACTTTTTCGGACTCCGCTTCGTATAAACTGCAAAAAGTAGGACTGACATCCTTTTTCAATTTAATGTATTTATTTTTCTTCCAGAAAAATAAAACTGATATTCAAGCCGTATATCATCCTACTAAAAAGCTATAACGCATAACGTGTTACTAACTCGCTGAGGCAAGCTAGTAACACGACTGTCGATTATTGATGCGCGTCTTTGTAAGCTTGACCGATCCGATCGGCGACGATAATGGCATTGGCAACTTCTTCTTCCACGATTGGGAATGGCATTGAGTGAATCGATTCTTCAGGAATAGAAGCGATTTTGGCAACTTCAAGTGCTTCTTCAAAGCTGATTGATTCAACACCAAGGTCAGCCAATGTAAGTGGCAATCCGATTGAAGCCATGAAATCCATTACTGCGTTGATTTCTTCTGTTTCAGCATCTTCTAAAACCAATTGTGCTAAAGTAGCGAAGGCAACTTTTTCACCATGTAGATAGTGATGTGTGCCCGCTAGAACCGTCATCCCATTGTGGATCGCGTGAGCTGCTGCTAAGCCGCCGCTTTCAAAACCTAAACCAGACAATAAGATATTTGTTTCAACGATCTTATTCAATGCTTCAGTTGGTAAGTTGGCATCACAAGCAATCTTTGCGTGTAGCCCATCTTCTTGAAGATTTTCCCAACATAATTTTGCCATAGCAAGTGCGGCATAAGTCCCACTGGCAGGAGGAGTCAATCCTTCACGAGATCCCATTGGTAAACTAGCGTTGACCCGTGAGTAAGAATTATGAGTGGCCCGGGCTTCAAAGTAAGTGGATAAAGCATCACCCATGCCGGCAACTAAGAAACGAGTGGGTGCTTTTGCGACGACCTTTGTGTCGACTAGGACAACGCTAGGGCTTTGTTTGAAATAAGCATAATCATCAAAAGAGCCATCTGCGTGGTAAAGTACGGCAGAGTGAGAGGTTGGCGCATCTTGCGCAGCGATTGTTGGAACAATAATCAAATGTTCACCTTCAGCGACCACTTTTGATGCATCAATGGCTTTCCCGCCACCGAGTCCGATAATGCAGTCGGTTTGATATTTTTCTGCCACTGCTTGCAATCGTTTTGTTTCTTCACGAGTAACTTCTCCGTTGAATCCGCCTTCATAAAAAGTGATATCAAATTTCTTTGCGGTCGCATCCAATTGTGGACGTACCCGCTCAACGTCATCTGGATTGGCAATCAATAAGGCAGACTTGCCGAAGGTGGTAACGAAATACCCTAAATTTAATAATTCATCTTCGCCTTGAACATATTTTGTTGGTAAAATCAGTGCTTTTCTCATAAAATGAATCCTCCTTGTTTTTATTTACAGTGTTATCATAAAGCGTTATCATAAAAGAATCATTGAAGAATGTTACCGTTTTCTTATGAAAAACAATTGAATTATTTTGCTAAATAGAACTATTTTGTTACAAAAAAGGTTCTATAATGTCGCTATGAGGTGATCGTATGAAGGGAACACAATTTGATATTGAACAAGTACTGGACTTAACGAAATGGGAAAAGTTGCAAGAAAGTATCGCTATCGCGACGCACTTAGCAATTATTTTAGTAGATTATCGTGGTCGGCCGATTACAAAGCATAGCCAAGTCCAGCCTTTTTGTCAGTTGGCTCGTAATCATCCGAAGCTTTCGGCGTATTGTGAAAAATGTGATTCACGAGGTGGGCTGGAAGCAGTACGAACGGGCCAGCCCTTCATTTATCGCTGTCATTTTGATATTGTTGACATGGCGATCCCGATTATAGTTGACGGTCACTACGCGGGCGCGATTATGGCGGGAGAAATTTTGCTGACGGAAGAACAGAATGACTTGGAGCAAGTATTGCAGCTGGGAGATCAACAGCTTGTGACTGATTTTAAGCAGGAACACCAAGACTTGATTGCCCGATATCCGCGATTTAATCGAGAGGACCTGAATCAATCGGCCGAGATGTTAGAAAAGCTCAGTGAATATATCATTAGTGAAGCAATCAAAAAAGATTATTTAATTAAGGCTTACAAACAAACGCTGCGCTTGTCGCAACATGAAAAACCGTTAGAAGAAGGTTTGGATCTGGCGTTTGTGCAAAAGGATATTCAACAATCGTTATTGGAAAGTCGACTACAAACAGAAGATGGGGTGTATCAGGCGACAAATCGTCTACTGCAGCCGGCAATCGATTTAGTGTTTGAAAATAAGGGCAGTCACGTTGATCTGCCGACACTAGCTTCGGTGACTAATCTATCCCCGAGTCATTTGAGCCGCTTACTTAAAGAAGAATTTGGTGAACCTTTTAGCAAAATCTATGGAAAATTGAAAGTGTATTGGGCCGAGCAATTATTAGAGACCACCGATTGGTCAATTACCGAGATCAGTGATGAATTAGGATTTGTAGAGCCCAGTTATTTTGTCCGTAGTTTTAAAAAAATTACTGGGACCACGCCTTTAAATTATCGGAAAAATACTATTGACGCGAATAAAAGACAGTAAAAATGGTTTGTCTTTTACTCGCTTCTTTTTGTAAGAGATCAAGGTCTATCATAATTCCACGATTCCGCTATAATAGACAAGGATGTTTTATTGTAGAGAGGATTCTTTTTCATGCTTAATTTTTCAAAAGATAAGGAGCGGTTGGAAACAGAGGTTTTCAATGATCAAGCCACATTGCAGCACTTGCTGGCGCAAAATAATGGGGCAGAGTTCAGTCCGGAGCAATTAGCGGCGATCCGTTTTCCGATGGGGACCCATCTGCGGATTATTGCTGGTGCTGGCAGCGGCAAGACCCAAACGATTTGCGGGAAGGCGGCATATTTAGTCTTAGAAAAAAAGGTCGACCCCAAAACGATCATGATGTGTACCTTTTCCCGCAAAGCCAAATTGGAAATGGAGGAACGAGTAAACCATTATCTAGGAGGTTACGGCCGGCTCCAAGTCCAAACCTTTCATGGTTGGTTCAATCGAGAATATCAAGAATTGATCCGGCACAATCCAGCACTCAAGCAGTGGGGAATTGAAGGAGCGATCGATGAAGAGCTTTATGGGCAAACAGTCAATCAACTAATTAAGAAGTATCGTTTATATAACTTTGATAAATACGAGGATCGCAGTCTCTTGTCGCGAATCAGCTATTGGCGCAATATGGGCTATTCAGATCAAGCGATGATCGGTTTTGTTGCTACTTACTTTGATGGAAAAGATCTCTTGCCTAATCAAACGCTAAGCCAGATCTTTCAGCAATTTTTAGCAGAGCTAGCCGTGATTAAAAAGAGTCAGCAATTTATTACCTTTGATGACATGCTCTATAATTTAAAATTGATTTTAGAAAATGATCGCACTGCACGAGCAAGCTTGCAGCAAAAATACCGCTACATTTTTATTGATGAGTTTCAAGATATCAATCCGCTGCAAAAGCAAATCGTCGCCTTGATCTGTCCACCAGATAAGCAGAGTCAGAACCTGTCTTCCGGCAAACTGATCATCGTAGGAGATGATGATCAAAGTATTTATTATTTTCGAGGGGCAGAACCGCGCTATATCATAGACTTTGACCAAGAATACAACCAGACTTCGTTGACACTCATGACGAATTATCGTTCAGAAACACCGATCGTTGAGGCGGGAAATCGGTTGATTCAACATAACGCCCATGATCGATTGGCTAAAACCATGACCGCCATCAAGCCAGCCGTTCACGAAATCTCCGCTTTGAGTTTTCCTGATGATGAAGCAGAAGCTGCTTGGATCGGTAAAGAAATTCAAATGCTGGCGACTCAAACGCCGAAAAAGGACGGAAAACCCGATTATACCGACACGCTCGTTTTGTATCCAACGCGGGTGCAGCTAAGGTCTTTATTAAAAGAATTAGCTGAACAAAAAGTTCCCTTTGTCACACAATCCAATGATGATCTTTTAGGAATCTTCGGGCTGCCTTTGTTTAAACATTTATTTGAACAATTACAAAAAATCGCGGGCGCAACAAATAGTAAAGAAAAAAATGATGCTTTAAAAAAGATCATTCAACAATACGCCTTTTATCACTACATAAAGTTCGGCACTAGCGCGGCTTTCTTGGCGGAACTTTTCACCCAAAACAAATTCAAAATCAATGATCTAGTTACTTTCTTAGTAGCTGAAAAGCAGCTTGATCGATCAGCGCAAACGAAGACAAAAGAATTCTTCAAACAAATCTACACTTTTTATCAAAGCCAGCAGCTGCAACTGGCGCCTTTTGTGGAAGCTATCCTAGCGACCCCTAAATTTAAAAAGGAACTAAGTATGGAAGAAGCTGATTGGCTGGCAAAGGAATTAACGGAAGCCAAGGATTGGCCCGGTTTAATGGCAAGCTTTGAAGAAGCTCAGAAGCAAAATCAAGGAATGAAGCAACGCTTAAAAGAATACGATCAACAGCAACTAAACGCCGTCTATTTATTGTCTATTCATGCCAGCAAAGGACTAGGAAAAAAGAATATCTTTATCAAAGGTGTTTACGAGGACGCTTTGCCAAATTATCATACGGTTGAAAAAGCAGACTGTGATTTGCAGGCGGCCGTTGAGCAAGGCGCACCACCGACGACGATGGAAGAACAGCGACGACTGATGTATGTCGCTATCACGCGAGCGAAGGAAAGATTGTATGTGACTTTCCCCAAAGCTGTTAACGAGAAAAAAACCGAACCGTCAGCCTTTATCCAAGAAGCCGGTCTAACAGTCAAAGAAGTACAATAGTAGGATAAAGAATCGTTGATTCAAGGAATCAGAAATTGGTTCTGAGGAGGAAGAGAGGAATGATCATGGAGCGACAACAGCAAGCAATCGCATCTTTTCAAGCAGGATACAATTGTTGTCAAGCAATAGTTTTAGCTTATCGTGCTGAGTTGAAGATCGATGAAAGAACAGCGATTGAACTAGGCGCAAGTTATGGCGGCGGCCGTTACCAAGGGTTGTGCGGCGCGTTAGCGGGCTGTTATATCGTAACCAATCAGTTAAAAGGCACCCCAAAGACCAACGACCCAGCCGAATGTGTGGGAGCTGCGACCGAAAAAATAATAGACAGACTCAACCAAGACTTCCAGCAAGCCTGTGGTTCACTTTATTGTAAAGAAATCATTGGCAAACGCCCTTGTTCAGAGTATGTTGGCGAGGCGTGCAGGATACTAGAAAAACAGTTGGCAGTGGGAAATAAATGATTAAGAAATGAGCGGCTGTGACTGGAACGCCGTTTATTCGGAAGAAGGAGGTGGGACAAAAATTTTGTCCCACCTCTTTTTTATACGCTTGAAAGAAAGTATAAAATTTTCACATGAATAAATTGCTTTACAACAGGTATATTCACATGTCCGGCTTCACGAACTAGTTTTATCGGCAATAAGCAAAACGATTTCGAAATTTGGGAGGCAATTTAGAAATCATTTGGTCTTATTGCTCAGCTGACGCCTATGAGGGAATCATTTTTCTAATCTCAATAAAGCGAGCAGAAAAACTGGCAAAAAGCTGAGGGAGTTGACGAAAGTCTTTCCTAATGTAAAAGCTTATTCTACCCGTCTCATTGAGGTAGCCATTTTCAGGAACTAATTTTTTTCTTTACGAGAACAATTCTTTGCCGGTTCGTTGAAAACATTGTACTATCGGAATTAGAGATGCCAAGCTATAGTGGAAGCGTATTTTAAGGAACTTTCTCTCGTTAGCGGGCATACGTTTAAAGCTAAAACTTATTTTTTAAATAGAGGAGATGGAACCATGAAATTTGTAGTAATAGGTGGGGTTGCAGGTGGCCCTTCGTTTGCTACCCGCTTACGTCGTTTGAATGAAGAACACGAAATCGTGATTTATGAACGAGGAGAAAATATTTCTTACGCAAGCTGCGCACTGCCTTATTATTTAGGTGGTGTAATTGAGGATTTGGATTCCTTGATCGAACGGACGCCAGAAATATTAAAGGTAAAGAACAATATTGATGTTTTTACGAAGCATGAAGTTCAGACGATTGATCCAGAAAATAAACAATTAGTCGTCAAAGATTTGGCGACTGGCGAAACGATTGCGACCAATTATGACAAATTAATTATTTCAGCAGGAGCTCGTCCAACTTTACCGCCAATCAAAGGGGCCGCAGAAGCGGAAAATGGCTTTGTCTTACGTAGCGTGACAGATGCCGCAGAGATCAAAACCTATCTTGATGAACACGATCCTAAGAGTGTTTTAGTTTTAGGAGCCGGCGTGATGGGTCTTGAATTAGCAGAAAACTTTAAACATCGCGGAATGGACGTAACTCTAGTGGATCAATTGCCGCAAGTCGCGTTTCCTTATGATGAAGAGATCGCGGATTTGATCTATGCTAAATTGCTTGAAAATGACTTACATGTTCATTTAAACACACGAGTAGAAGAAATTCGTCAAGCTGGACAAGAGGTTCTGTTATCCGATGGAACGAGACTTAATCCCGAATTGATTCTCTTTGCGACTGGGGTGGCGCCAAATAATGAAGTCGCTAAAACGGCCGGTATCGAATTATCCGAGGACGGACAAATCATCGTCAACGATCAATTAGAAACAAACGTAGCCGACATCTATGCCATTGGCGATATTATTAAAACCACCAGCGTAGTGACCGGGCTAGCAACTTCAAGTATGTTATCCAGTGCCGCCAATCGTCAAGGTCACATGTTAGCTGATATGGTTAATGGTACACCGATGCGCTATCGGGGGTATATCGGGGCCGGTGTAGCGAAAATTTTTGATTACACCGCTAGTTATGCTGGAATGACCGAGCATGCCTTGAAAGCGGCGGGCATCACGAATTACAAATCTGTTTTTGTGACCCCCTTTGATCATGCCTACTTTTACCCAGGAGCGACCCGTTTGAATCTTAAAATTATTTTCGACGCGGATAGCGGTAAAATCTTAGGTGGACAAGCCGTCGGAGAACAAGGTGTCGACAAACGAATGGGGGAACTGTCCGTAGCCATCACTGGCAATCTAACCGTATTTGATCTGCCTGATTTAGAATTACCTTATTCACCACCGTATTCAACCACGAGAGATCCATTGAACATTGCCGGCTATGTGGCAATCAATCAAATGACCAACGTGGTGGAAACAATCAAAGCGGAAGATATTCCAGCTGAAGATTTAGCTAGCGCCTTTTTCTTAGATATTCGTGAACCTAATAAATCCCCATCCGGCTCGATTGAAGCAACTAAAAATATTCCTATGAACGAGCTGCGTGATCGGATCAACGAAATCCCGAAAGATCGTAAGGTTTATATCACCTTTAGAAAAGGGTTAAATACCTATACGTCTGCACGGATTTTAGCTGGCTTTGGTATTCCAGCAATTTTGATCGAGGAGTAGGCGGATGAATGAATTCAAACAAGTTTTTAATCAGTCGCAGCAATTTTTGATTTTGCAAGCGTATATTGACCAGCAGCTTTCGGAAGAAGAATTAATGAACTTTACTTTGTTGGAAACCGTTGATGAGGTGCCAGTGGTATTTTATGATGCAGGCATGTTGGTGATTCAGCCTAATTTAGATTTGAATCAGTTTCAGCATACATTCTTTTCGAAAGAAGCGTTCAAGTTGCAACAAGAAAATAATCAACTAGTTGTGACTCTTTCAAATCAGAGATTGACGTTTCAATTTGCTGATTCATCAGAAGCGCAGCAAGTCGCAAGCGATCTGGCGTATTTGTATTCGACAGCCGAATAAGTCGAATAGTTGCCCTTAATAAAGCTCCGTAGTACAGTTGAAGAAGAACGAATTCAGATGAACTAGGAGGCTATTACGATGAAAAGTACGCAATTGGCAATGGAGATTTTGGATCGCGCACAGGAACGTTTTGAAGATACTTTTGAACAAATGACCACAGAAGAGGCTAACAAGATGCCGGCACCATTGATTAAATCAGTGACGTGGCTAATGTGGCATACTGCTCGCGAATTGGATCTGCAGATTTCAGCTTTAAATGGGACCGAGGCACTTTGGACAAGTGCTGGCTGGACAGAAAAATTTGCGTTGGACTTACCAGATGATACCGAAGATTATCGTCATTCGCCGGAAGAAGCGGCAAAAGTCGTAGTAACGGATCGGCAATTAGTTTTAGATTATCTAGCAGACAGTATTAAGTTTACTAAGGAGTACTTGGATAAACTGGATGAAAGCAGTCTTGATGACGTGATCGATACCAATTGGACACCACCGGTTACTCGTCAAGCTCGAATCGTCTCAGCGATTGATGATGCTGCTATGCATTCTGGTCAAGCGGTTTACACGAGACGCTTAGTAATTGGAAAATAAAGTTAGTAAAAGCAAATCTTTCCTTTTGAGAGATTTGCTTTTTTCATTGATTCAGGAAATTCGAATCGCTAGCAAATGAAAAAATTGAAAAGTCTTTTTATTTGTCAGAAAAAAAACAACGTGCTATCGTTTACTTGTAAGAGGGATGGTGCTCCCTCCTGACTGCTGAATTATTCAGCTGATGGCGCCTGTTATAAGTTCAATACTTTTAACACTTTGGCTGAGAGGCTCAAGGTGTATTTAGAAGTACTCAACTTGTAACAGGCTTTTTTGTATTTATATTTGAGGAGGAAATAGACATGACAGTAGTAATTGAAACAGTAAAAGCAAGAGAAATCTTTGATTCCCGTGGAAACCCTACAGTTGAAGCAGATGTGATTTTATCCGACGGCACATTAGGTCGCGCAGAGGTTCCAAGTGGGGCCTCAACAGGCGATCGCGAAGCCGTGGAATTACGAGATGGCGGCGATCGTTTAATGGGCAAAGGTGTTCGTAAAGCCGTTGAAAACGTCAATACTGAAATCAATGACGCATTAAAAGGTTTAGTACCTTTCGATCAAGCAAAAATCGATCAAGTTATGATTGACTTAGACGGTACACCAAACAAAGGTCGTCTTGGTGCCAATGCGATCTTAGGTGTTTCTATGGCCGTTGCTCGGGCTGCCGCACAAAGTCAAGGTGTGCCATTGTATCGTTATCTTGGCGGTGTCGATCTTGAATTGCCACAACCATTCTTCAACGTGATTAACGGCGGAGTTCATGCCGATTCAGGGATTGACGTACAAGAATTCTTAATTACACCAGTGAAGCGTGAAAGCTTCCGTGATGGTGTTGAAAAAATCGCCAACACTTACCACACGCTAAAAGGTGTGCTTGGCAAAGAAGGCTACGAAACAGCGGTTGGTGATGAAGGCGGCTTTGCGCCTAAATTAGCTAGCACCGAAGCAGCAATCGAAATGCTGTATCGTGCCATCAAAGAAGCCGGCTATGTACCTGGTGAAGAAATTGCCATCGCATTAGACCCAGCATCAAGTGAATTTTACAGCGATGAAACTAAGAAATATACTTTTGAAGGCAAAGAAATGTCTTCTGACGAAATGTTGACCTATTATCAAGAGCTAGTGAAAAAATACCCAGCAATCATCTCAATCGAAGATGGTTTCTCAGAACATGACTGGGACGGCTTCAAGAAAATGACGGAAACAATGGGTAAAGAAATTCAACTAGTCGGCGATGATATTTTCGTTACAAACCCAGCAATCTTCGCTGAAGGTATCGAGAAAAAAGTGGCCAACTCAATCTTGATCAAACTAAACCAAATCGGTACGGTTTCTGAATCGATCGAAACAATAAAAATGGCTCGTGCCAACGGTTATACAACCATGATTTCTCACCGTTCGGGTGAAACAGGCGATACATTCATCGCGGACTTCGCCGTAGCGATGAATGCCGGACAAATCAAGACGGGTTCCATGGCCCGCAGCGAACGGGTTGAAAAATACAACCAATTCTTACGTATCGAAGAAGAACTAGCCGGCTATGCCAAACTAGCTCGCTTCCCCAAAGCATAATAAAAGATAGTAAGACCGAAACCCCCGATCATCAATAAGATGGTTGGGGGTTTTTGTGTTTGGAACTACGATTCTGTGGGTGCTCCTGTAATAATTTCATGATACAAAATCGACATGTTTTCGTTTCGAACTATCGATAAAATGAGAAATATATTTCAACTTGATGTTTTATAAATAAGTATGTTATCAGCGAAGGACATTAACTAAATTTTTCTATTGTGAGCTTGCTGTAGAGTTGATACGCTTTTAGCAAAATAGAAAGAATTATTTTACTAGTTAGAAAATTCAGACGTTAATCCAGACACACTTTGCACAAGTGAGTGGAAAAAATTCAACTTTTCTAATTGAAAGGGTTTTCTTATACTAAGCGTGTAAATGATTGCGTTTGCAAAAGGAGAGGTGAAGATGAGGGAAATACAAATACTGGAAGCTTTAAAAGAGAAAGATTATTTAAAAGTCGATCAGTTAGCAAAAATCATCGGGGTTTCTTCTAGAACTATTCGTAATGATTTACGTGAGTTATCAGAAATTAAGCAAGGATTCGTGATCGATAAGTCACCTAGGCTAGGTTATCACTTAAATATCTCAGATGAAAAAAAGTTTTTGACGTATCTCGATCAATTTTCTAATACAACGATTGAGATGCAAAAAGACCGTGTGGAGTCTTTGCTAAGTTTGCTGTTAATCAATGAAGAATATCAGACAGTACAAGAACTAGGTGATGAGTTATTAGTCAGCAGCAGTCAAATAAAAAAAGACTTATCGAAGGTAGCATTGTATTTAAAAGGTAGCTCTATGGTATTAGAGCGCAAGGCTCATTATGGCATTAGAATCGTCAGTACGTTAAAAAATCGTCTCCTATTGTTGGTGGATTTGTATCAGCGAGGAAACAATAAGCTCTTGAAAAAAATAGAAGTAAGATTTGGTTCATCAACACAAAAGTTGCTAAAGGATAATCTTTATCAATTAATTAATCAAAAGAACTGGGAAATTGATTATGTGGAGTTTCGACGATTAGAAGAGGAGTTATTTCTATTATTGCTGATTAAAACAAATACTCCTAAAGAAATTATTTCAGACTCCCATTTAACAACGATTTTGCAAGGAACGTCAATAGTGTCACCGACAGATGAAGCGATTCATAAATATTTTGAGTCCAGCCTTTTAGCAAAGACTAAAAAATTAGAAATTTCAAGTAATAAACAGCTTTTAAAAGAAGAAATTACCGGCTTTTTTAAACAGATGGACGAAGAACAAAAAACATTTTTTTCAAGTGATCAAGAATTTCTAGATTTAGTTTATTTGCATGTTGCAGCGTTGATTGAGCGATCTCGTAAAGAAGTAAATTTTAAGAACCCTTATTTGGAACATATTAGCAAAGAATACCCGGTAATATTCAACTTTGCTGTACTGTTCGCCAAGTGGCTGGAAGAAGAATTCCAGTTAACGATCGCTTCAGATGAAATTGGATATTTAGCGACCCACATGACAGTGCCTTACCATAAATGGCAGCAAAGTCTGATTGAGAATATTTATCGGATTGCGGTTGTTTGTTCATCGGGTGGTGGAATGGCGTATCTGGTGGAGATGAAATTACGACGAATTTTTCCAAGAGCGAAAATCCAGACTTTTTCAATGTTTGAAATAGAAAAAATTCAAGACTACTATCCTGATTTGATTTTTTCAATCATTGAATTAACGCTTGCCATTGATTGTCCAGTGATTTTAATGAGTGAAGTACAAAGTGAATTGGACTATTTAGAAGTCAGTGAAAATCTCAGCTTATTGAAAAGCGATGAAAATTTTTCGATTGAACGATCCTTTTTTGAATTATTTTCTCAGTCGTTGTTCCAGATCGAAACACACCGAGCATATTCTGATATTTTAGTGGATCTGGCTGATCAAGTCGAAGAACAAGTTGCCTTTGCAGGATATAAAGATTCGTTGATGGAACGGGAAAATTACTTATCCACCATTTATCAAAATGGAATCGCCATTCCTCACCCGTTGATTATGTCAGGTAAAGAGAATCGACTCGCTGTGTGCTTATTACCAGAAGGAACGAGCGGGACAGAGCGATCCCCTAAAATTATTTTTATGGTTTCACTAAAAGCGGAACAATTAGATGTCCATCAAATCATTTCGAAAGAACTGAGTAAGCTGATGAATCATCCAGCAGCTATTAAAACACTAGTCGAGAGTAAAGATTATCATGAATTTTACTATACATTAAAACGAGTTTTAGGAAGAAGGAATTTAATTGAACATTGAATTTTTGAGGAATCTTTCCAATGCTGACGGAATTGCCAGTAATGAGAAAGAGGTCCGTCAAGCAATTTTAACGGAACTAGAGGAGTTACCCTATGAAAAAAGAACCGATGGGTTAGGTAGTTTGATCTTTACGAAACCCGGAAAGAGTCCCAAAAGTATTATGATCTGCGGACATATGGATGAAGTAGGTTTCATGGTACGAAGCATCAGTAGTTTAGGACTGATTCATTTAATGGTAGTGGGAGGCGTAAAACCGATTGCCCAACACTTGCAAAAAATCCGTATTACGACATTTGACGGTCGGAAAATCAGCGGTGTGGTTAATGGCGAATATCATGATGGTGTAACGAAGAATCTTTACTGTGATATTGGTGCTACAACAGCTGAAGAAGTAGCAGAGTTAGGTATTGAAGTTGGAAACATGGCTTGTTACGCGACAGAGTTCGAAAAATTCGATACTAGAGATATATATGCTGGAAAAGCATTAGATGATCGGCTTGCTTGCTTTGTGATGGGAGAACTAATGAAAACGTTAGCCCAAGAAGAACTGCCATTAACGATTCACTTTGCGAATACAAGTAGTGAGGAGGTTGGGATTCGAGGAGCGAAGACAGCTGTTCAGTTGATAAATCCGGATATTGTTTTTGTTATCGATGTCGCGACGTTTAGTAGTGAATTTGTTCGTGATCATACCAATCAACGTCAAATTGGCAAAGGCCCCATCTTGACTCATTTTGATCGGACGTTAGCCCCCAATTTAGAAATGATTCACTATGTGAAAGAGACAGCGAAGCAACAAAATATTTCATTGCAGCTGGATATGTTTAATTCCGGTGGGACTGATGGTGGCGAGGCGCATAAAGTCAATGAAGGCAAGCCAACAGTAGTTACGATCCTACCTGTTCGATATGGTCATTGTGCGTACTCCATTGTGAATCAGCAAGACATTCAGCAGATGATTGAGTTGTTTTTAGGGTTAATAAAAAATTTTACGGAAGATACTTACCATCGCATGGTAGATTTTATTTAAAGGAGACGACACATAATGACAAAAGAAGAACAAGAAATCGTACAGCTTATCTCAATAGCAGGGGAAAGTAAAGCCAAAGCTTTTGAAGCGTTGAAGTGCGTAAAGACCAAAGATTTTGACTTGGCAAAAGGCTTGATTGCTGAATCACGCAACTTAGATCTAGAAGCCCATAATATTCAAACTGATTTGATCAGTCGCGAATTGAATGAAGATATTGAATCATCAAATGTTGGCTTATTGATGGTTCATGCGCAAGATCATTATATGACAAGTCAGCTAGCTCGTGATTTAATCGAAACATTAATTACCGTCTTACAATAAAAAAGATAGAGGAGAATGAGATATGAAAATTTTATTATGTTGTGCTGGAGGATTTTCTACGAATATGTTAATGCAAAATATGCGCAAGGTGGTTCAACAAAGCGCCAAATTAAAGGATGAGGATTTTGATTTCACTGCGATACCGGCAGATTCAATTGAAAGTCAAATTGATGGTTGGGATATTGTTTTAATTGGACCGCAAATCACTCATAAAATCGATTTTATTCAGTCAATCACTGAACCAAGAGACATTCCTTACGCGGTCATCGATAAAGATATTTATGGGCAAATGGATGGTGCCACAGTAATGAAGCTTGCTCTGGTTACCTATAAGAAACATCAGTTGGCGAAACAAGCAGTCTAATAAAACGAAAAGAAAGAGGAAATCTTATGTTTGCAAAATTTGAGGCTTTTATGAACCGATTCTTCGTCCCTCTAGCGCACAAAGTCGATAATCAACGACATTTAAGTGCGATCAAGGCTGGGATGGTTGCAATGACCCCTTTCACTATTTTAGGAAGTTTCTTTGCTATTTTGCCAGCTCTTCCCAATATGCTAGGTGAAACCAATAGCTTCAGTCAGTTTATACTTAGCAATGCGGAATTATTCAATCTACCAGTAACATTGTCAACTGGATTAATCGGCCTATATGCCTGTGCAGCCATTTCCTATAATTTAGGAAATCATTACAAGTTGTATATTCCCGGTGCAGTAACGTTATCACTTTTTGGCTTTCTATTTATGACTGCTACTTTTGATAAAAATGGGATGTTAGATATCACTAATTTAGGGGCTAAAGGACTATTCACTTCGATGTTTGTGGCATTACTGACAGTAGAATTATATCATCTTTGTAAAAAACACAATCTGACAATTCGAATGCCTGAAGGAGTTCCGGATTTTGTTTCAAAATCATTTGAGCTTATTCCTGTAACATTAATTGTTGGTGGAACCTTTATAATCGGACGTTTTGCTTTGATGCAAACTTCTGGAGAATTACCTCCAACGATCTTAACGCGTTTCTTGGCACCACTCGTTGGTTCGATGGATAATCCATGGTCGGTATTGGCTTTGAATTTCTGCATTTGTTTGATTTTCTTTTTTGGAATTCATTCATCTGTTTTCAGTCCAATTACTCGTCCAATTATGGTTGCATTTATTGCAGAGAATATTTCAGCTTTTCAGGCTGGCCAACCAATTCCTCATTTCTATACGGCGGGAGCATCAAGTGCTTTCTTCGGATTTACTGGCTGTGGGATTTCAATCGGCTGTGTCGTTGCTTGTTTGATTTCAAAATCAAAACGTTATCGTCAAATCGGAAAAGTTTCACTTTTTCCAGCGTTGTTTGGAATCAATGAACCAATTTTGTTTGGTGCACCAATTATCTTGAATCCACTAATGTTTATCCCGCATGTTTTCGGCGGAGCGATTATCGGAACCTTACCAATGTTTTTCATGCACTGGGGATTGATCAACAAACCAATTTTTGATCCACCATACGTAGGCGTTTTCTTGGAAGGCTTTTTAACGAATGGCGATTGGCGAACAATTCTAGTGAATGCTTTGCAATTAGTTCTTGCGGTGGCTATCTATGTACCTTTCTTCAAAATTATGGAACGCAATGAGTTGAAGGATGAAGCGAAGAAAAAAGAAAAGAAAAATATTTTTGACCCAGGTGAAACAGATATTTTGGATGGTTTGGATTTAGATTTCTAGAATTGAGGCTTAATAAATGAGAATTGAAAAGTTACAACAGCTTGTGAAAGAATCGAATAATGAAGCCGTTATCATTAAGAATAAGGAGAATAAAAAGTATTTTGGCTCCTTAGGTGGGAGTGGTATCTATCTAGTGGTCACTCCAACGACACAAATTCAATTTTTCGATGGACGTTACCGGCAAGAAATCAAAGACTTAACGAGTGGTTTTGAAAATAGCGAAGTCCCGCAAGGAAGTTATTTACCAAAAATTTTTGAATGGTTGAAAAAGCAAAAGATTACGAAAGTAGCCATTGAACCAAATGGTTTGTCGATACAAGAATATCAAGCATTTTCAGAAAATTTTGAAGTAACAATTTGGTCCAAACAGATTCAGCAATTGCGAGCAATCAAATCTAACAAAGAAATTCAATTGATTAAAAAGGCTTGTGCTATGACTGATGAAATCTTTGCAGAACTATTACCGAAAATTAAAATTGGAATGAAAGAGAACGAGCTGGGGGCATTGATCCATTATCTTTCCTTAAAAAAAGGGGCTTCAGCTATGGCTTTTGATCCGATTGTTGCCAGTGGTCCTCGTAGCGCATTGCCACATGGACGCCCGACCCAACGAGCTTTTCAATCAGGTGATTTTATCACGATTGATTTTGGGATTGTTTTAGATGATTATCAATCAGATATGACGCGAACTGTTGCTTTAGGGGAACCAAATCAAGAATTGAGAGAAATCTATCAAGTCGTGAAGGAAGCGCAACAAGCGGCGGCTGATTTTGTTAAAATCGGTGTGACGGGTCAAGAAGTGGATGCTGTCGCACGAAAAGTGATCACAGAAGCAGGCTATGGTGAGTTTTTTAGTCATGGCTTGGGTCATGGTATCGGTATGGGCGGTGATGGACCAATCTTAAATCCTAAAAGCGAAACACTATTAAAGGAAAATATGGTAATGAGTGTCGAGCCGGGTATTTATTTACCCGGCGTCGGTGGTGTACGGATTGAAGATGACGTGATGATCGAAAATAAAATTGGGGTCCCTTTGAATCAAACGACGAAGGAATTACTAGTTGTAGGTGAATATTATGTATAATTTGGACAAAGTCATTGATCGCAAGCAAGGAAATGCGCGTAAATGGAGTAATCAGGTTCTTAAAGAAAAATTTGGATTAAATGAGGATGCTATTCCGATGGACTTAGCTGATATCGACTTTGAAGTAGCACCGGCGATTCAAAAGGCTTTAATGAAAAGAGCCAGCATTGGGGATTATAGCTATTCTTATGTACCGGATTATTTTTATGAAGCGGTAATTGATTGGAATCAGCGACGGTATGATACCTACATGGAAAAAGAATGGATCAAGATGACTTTTGGGACAGTTTCAACGTTGCATTATGTTATACAAGCTTTTACAGAGATAGGCGAAGGTGTCTTAATTAATACACCAGCTTATGATCCATTTGCTGAAGCGGTAGAGAATAACGATCGAAAATTATTTTGTAGCTCATTGATTAATCGCGATAATCGCTATTATCTTAATTTTGAAGATATGGAACAGCAGATGAGGGAGAATGATATTAAAGTCTTTATTTTCTGTAGTCCACAAAATCCTTCCGGTCGCATTTGGACCAAAGAAGAGCTTTATCAACTATCTGAACTATGTATTCGCTACAATGTCTTGTTAGTCTGTGATGAAATCCATCGGGACATCGTTTATAAAGGACGGACTTTCACTTCAATTTGGAATGCGCATCCTGAGATTAAACAACATAGTGTTCTTTGTCTATCACCCAATAAAGGTTTCAATTTAGGGGGATTGAAGACTTCTTATGTCGTAGTTCCCAATCCTACGATCAGAGAAATACTGCTAGAACAATTGAAGCGAAATTCGATTACTTCGCCTCACGTCTTTGCGGTACCAGCGATTGTAGCTGCTTATAATGAGAGTGAAGCGTGGTTAGATGAGATGATCGATTACGTAGAAGCGAATATGCAGCTAATCTATGAGTTCTTCGCAGAGATTCCGGAAGCGAAAGTCATGCCCGCGGAGTCTTCATTCTTAGCTTGGATCAATGTACAAAATTGGTTTAAAGACGAAACTGAAATGACTGAATTTTTCCAACGGGCCAACCTAACAATGGTTGTTGGCAGCTATTTTGTACAAGATGGTGAAGGATTTGTACGGTTAAGCATTGGTATGCCGAGAGAATTATTACTAGAAGCATTAAGTCGAATTAAGCGAGCATATGTAAATAGTCTTGAGTATGCAAGCCATGTAATTAATTAGAAATATTTGAACAAAGCCAAAACACTTAAATAAAAGTGCTTTGGCTTTTTGGTTAATTTTTGAGCTGCTTATTTTTAATCTCCTAAAAAAATTTCCGGACAAAAAATGACCATTTTTTGAAAAAAAAGAGAAATCTCTGGGATTTCATAGTCATAGACAGCCACTTCCGCTTATAATAGAATTAGCGAAAAAAGCGATTGATACCATGTTTCTCATGGATTGAAAAAAATACATAAGCATCAGTACTCCAACTTGCTTGAAGTTTTGCCAAGATAGCTTAACAATGCCTTTAAAGCATGCAGACCCTATTTTTTTGCGAGTAAACCAAGTCGTTCATAAAGAGTAGGGAAAAATTTTCATTGATCCGAAAATACGACCAAAGAAAGAGGGATTCGCATGTGCGCACAAGAGAAAAAGAGTAGATGGTTTTCAAACCGAACCATCATGGATAAGATTAACGCAATTCCTGATGAAAAAATTACTAGAGAGTCTGAAGCGAAGATTGCTCAATTAGCGGATAAGATCGCTTCGAAGCAATCAGAGGAAATTATGGAATTAAAACAGATTCTGACTGAAAAAGAAGCAGCGCTGCAGCAGTATCCTCAGGAGATGGCGGTAAAAAGACAGCGGCTTGAAAATGAAAACGAAAATTATAAACAGGCGATCCAACGTTGGGAAGCGGAGAAAGCTAAAAACATTGAGAAGATGCACACGTTGGAAATGGAAATAAAACAAATTAAAGAAGACACGGAGACACTGCAAAAAAGAGAAGAGCTGGAGCAACTCAGATCAAAATTAGTACACGCTAGGGCAGAAACTAGAAAATTGCAACAGGCGAAACAACAGCTGCCAGCTCTGGAAAAAGAAATCCAAATGCTGCAGCAGAAATGCCAAGAAGCAATCGCACAGCAAAAGAACCGAGAGCTTTGGCGGTATAACAAAATTAATCAGTTAGAAAAGCAAGTGGCTTCATTGATTGCTGATTTGGATAAAAAGGAAGAGCAGATCGAGCAGCAGGAACTGATTCTTTGGAAAAAAGAACAGCGAATCAGAGAATTGCTGCATGAGCAAAGCAGCAGACAGGCGCTGGTAAAAGAAGCTGCGGTGACTGAGCTGCGTCATCATGTGACAAGTGAAAAGAAAGAAAATGAACGCTTGAAGCAGGAGGCACTTCGGTCCCAAAAAGAGGTCGCCGACGTGTTGAGGTCCACCCGTAAACAGGCGGACCGCATGATCGGAAAAGCTCGCTATGATTCTCAGCGGATCATGCAATCATCTGAAAAGGAGGCGCAACAAATTCATACTCGCGCACGAGAAATTTCAGTTGAAATCACGCAAACAAGAAAAGAAATCACGGGTGTCTATGATGATCTGCAAAGCCGGATCGACCAATTAAAGCAACTGAACAATGACTGACTAAAATAGTGAATCTTTTGGAGCTGGGACATTAATTTGTTTCAGCTCTTATTCACGTATAAACGGTGCGACAGAAGTAGCTTATTCGAAAAATAAGCGGAAATTTTTTGAAGCTGAACACTTCTGTCCCAACCGCTTTTTTTTGTGGGTTAAAATTAGTAATCTCAAATCTTCAAGCATAGTTTCATTTGACACAAGCTGGGAGGAACAATGACTTTTTGTTTTCATCAGTAAAAGTGTTCGTTTTGTGTTAGACTACTGGAGAATAATCGAAAGTAAGAGGAGCCTTATTCATGCGAAATATAAAATTAACGATCGAATATGATGGGAAAAGATATCTTGGCTGGCAACGGCTAGGAGACTCAGATAAAACGATCCAAGGCAAAATTGAAAGTGTCATCAACCAGATGACCGGAGAAAAAATTGAAATCACCGGATCAGGCAGGACGGATGCGGGGACCCATGCTCGTGGACAAGTGGCAAATTTTAAAACCAACACGGAGTTATCTCGACCTGAAATGCTAAGCTTTTTCAATCGTTATTTGCCAAGTGACATCGTGGTGAAAAAAGTCGAAGAAATGCCGGAGCGTTTCCATGCACGCTACAATGTTAAAGGCAAACAGTACAGCTACTATGTCTGGAATGATCCCATCCCAACTGCCTTTGAACGCTACCACAGTTTTTATGTACCACAGGAATTAGATCTTGCGAAAATGCAGGAAGCCTGTGAAAAATTAATTGGGACTCACGATTTTCTAGGTTTTTCGGCTTTGAAAAAATCTAAAAAATCAACGACTCGGACGATTGATGAGATTGCGATTGAGCAAGAAGGCAGCATGCTGCATTTCACGTTTATTGCGGATGGTTTTTTGCATAAAATGGTGCGAATCTTGATGGGAATGATCTTAGCCATCGGTTCAGGTGATTTGGGGCTTGAGGTTATTGATGAAGTCTTGACGGAGAAAGTTAGAAAAGCAGCGGGAGAGACGGCCCCCGCACAAGGACTTTTTCTTGATGAAGTCTATTACTAAAAAGTGAATAATAAAAAAGCGGGCCTTTAGCAGTTGCTAAGAGCCCGCTTTTATTAGCTTCGTAGTCCGCGGCCTTTTTGAATCAAGTACCAGCAGATGCTATAAAGCACGGCGATAAAGAGGATCAAAATTGTCATAGAAACGACGATTGACACGTCCATCACGCCGAGAAAGCCATAACGGAAACCAGAGATCATGTAGACGATCGGATTGATTTTTGAGACGGCTTGCCAAAAGGGCGGCAGCATAGAGATGGCATAAAAAACACCGCCAAGATAGGTTAAGGGCTGCAGGACAAAAGTCGGTACGATGGAAACATCGTCAAAAGATTGGGCGAAAATCCCGTTCAATAAGCCTGCTAGTGAAAATAAAATCGCCGTCATCAATAATGTCACAACCACGATGAACCAAGAATAAACATGGAGGGGCACAAAAAATAAAGAAATGATCGTAACCAGTGCGCCTACTAAAACACTGCGGCCTAAGCCACCAATCACAAAGCCCCAGATAATAATATGGGTCGGCACCGGAGCGACTAAGATCTCTTCAATGTTTTTTTGAAACTTCTGAGAGAAAAAAGAAGACGAGACATTGGAATACGAGCTGGTGATCGCCGACATCATGATCAAGCCGGGAACGATAAATTCCATATAAGAAAAGCCCGCCATATCCCCGATCCGACCACCAATTAAATTACCAAAAATGACAAAATATAATGACGTTGTAATGACTGGTGGGACTAAGGTTTGGACCCAGATTCGCATGTAACGATTGGTTTCTTTTGCAGCGAGGCTTTTTAACGCAGTGAAATATAAATTAAACATGATTTTCCTCCGTGATTTTTAGAAATAGTTCTTCTAAACGGTTTGATTTATTCCGCATCGACAAGACTTTGATTCCTTGCGCTGTCAGCTGGTCGAACAATTCATTGATCCCTTGATCTCGTTCGACTTCCACCGCTAATGTTTGCTCATCTTCGAAACTATAATTAAAACCATTGATTTTCGGTTGTTTATCATAGGGGGCCAAATCAAGAATAAAAGTTTCAAATTGTAATTTTGCCAGTAATGATTTCATACTGGTATTTTCAATCAATTCCCCTGATTGAATAATCCCGATATGACGGCACAACATTTCCGCTTCTTCAAGGTAATGGGTCGTTAAAATAATGGTCGTACCATTGGCATTCAGTTCTCGTAAAAACTCCCACATTTCACGCCGCAGCTCGATATCCACACCGGCGGTCGGTTCATCTAGAATCAATAAACGAGGTTCGTGCATCAAAGCTCGAGCAATCATCAGCCGCCGTTTCATTCCGCCTGAAAGCATTCGCGCCCGTACGTTGCGCTTTTCCCATAAATCAGATTGTTTCAAATATTTTTCACTGCGCTTCATGGCTTCTTTCCGCGGTACGCCATAGTAGCCCGCTTGGTTGACGACAATTTGTTGGACGGTCTCAAAAGGATTGAAGTTGAATTCCTGTGGGACTAACCCAATCTGTTGCTTGGCATTGACTAAATTAGTATCTAAGTCATAGTCAAAAACCTTTACCTTACCGGAAGTTTTGTTAACGAGGGAAGTGATGATTCCGATCGTCGTGGATTTTCCCGCGCCATTCGGACCTAAGAGGGCATAAAAATCCCCTTCTTCTACTGCTAAGTCAATGCCTTTCAAGGCTTCGACACCCGTTTGGTAGACTTTAGTTAAATCTTTTATTTCAAGTGCATAAGTCATGTAAGTCTGTTCTCCTTATAGAGTTGATTCCTTATTCTATCATTCATTTTCGCGGGAACAAACCTGGAAAGCTTATAATATTGAAGGGCTGTTTAATATAAAAAGAAACCGGCAACACCTGCAAGACACATCAATAAAATTGGATTCAACTTAAACTTGCGCAAGATAAATAAGAACACAGCAAAAAGAATCACAGCGAGCCAATCAATATGAGCATTGAGTATACTTGATAATTCTGATGAACCAAAGAAAGTCAACAGTAAAATGGTAAAGCCAGCGGACATAATCAGACCGATCGAAGAGGCCTTTAAGCTTTTTAATACTTCTGAGACATAAAAGGATTCTTGATGTTTTTGGAAAAAGGAGTACAGTCCGATGGAAATGACACAGCCGCCTAAGATACAGCCGACGGTTGCGACGATTGCTCCGACAATCCCGTTTATTTGCATGCCGACAAAGGTGGAAGTATTTACTGCAATCGGTCCCGGCGTCATTTGAGAGATCGTAATGATATCCGTAAACACTTTATCCGTCAGCCAGCCTTGTTGATTAACGACTTGTTCTTGGATCAAAGGAATGATCGCGTAACCGCCACCGACGCTAAACAACCCAATTTTTAGAAACGTCCAGAATAATTGCATTATTTAGCCTCCTTTGTTTGTTGATAGCGAACTTGAAGTAAACACATCACTGCTCCGAACACCAAAATAAAAATGATATTTACATTGAAGAAAACATTGGCAATAAAAGCGATTGGGACTAGTAGATTAAGCAGTTTAGATTTTTCTTTACGTAACAATTGATACATATCGATCACGACGTCGACGATCAAGGCTGTGACGCAAGCTTGCATGCCTTTTAGAATCGCCATAATCATTTGATTCGCGGCGAAAGCTTCATACCAGCTAGAGATGAAGCCCAAAATAACCAACGGCGGCAAGATCGAGCAAATGACACTGAGGATGGCGCCAAGAGTGCCGCCAGCTTTTTTTCCGGCTAGGATACTGAGATTGATGGCGATTGCCCCAGGCGAGGATTGAGCAACTGCCGCCATTTCCATTAATTCTTCGTTGGAGAAGACGTGCTTCTGCTCAACGTAATACTTACGCACCATCGGAACGACAACATAGCCGCCACCAAAAGTAAATGCGCTGATAAACAAATTGACTGAACAAAGCCATAAATAGAATTTAAGTGATTTCATGAGTTGATCCTTTCCAAACAGACTAGTTCTAGTGTAAGGCTTTGTTTGTCATGTGTGAAATGATATTATGGTCTTATTGGTATGAATTCAATTCATGGGAGTGAAGGCAATGAACTTCAAGCAGTGTTTGATTTTTCGCGAAATCGCTCGGACCAAAAATTTTACGAAAGCGGCACATAATTTATACATGACCCAGTCGGCTGTCTCACATGCTATCAAAGATTTAGAAAACGAAGCGGAGACCCAACTGTTTGAACGGCTTCATCGCAGCGTCAAGCTGACACCAGCCGGAGAATTATTTTTAAAAGAAATCCAGCCGATGATCGAAGAATTTGAAACGGTGGAGGCCCGGTTGCCGCATTTAGAAAAGCAATCGCCCTTAAAGATCGCTTCTTGCATTACCTTTGCCCAAACCCAACTGCCCCAGCTTTTACAAAGGTTCCGAACACTTCAGCCAGCGGCAAGCTTTGAGGTTCAAGTTTTTCCGGCGGCGGAATCAATTGCACGGCTAGAAGAAGGAAAAGTCGATTTAGCGTTTATTGAAGGTCAAATTGTTCAACAATCGGTTGAAGCCAAAAAAATCGCTGAATACCCTCTGTGTGTTGTGGCAGAAGCGGCACAGCTGGCGGCTGAGTTGTCCTTTCACGAATTACTAGAGCAGCCTTTATTATTGCGCGAGCGGGGCAGTGCGGTACGGGAAACTTTTGAATCATCAGCGGTCTTGCAAGGAGAAAAAGTATTTCCAATTTGGGAAAGCGTGGATTCTCAAGCGTTAATCGCGGCGGTGAAGTCGGGACTAGGGATCTCGGTGCTTCCAAAGATTTTAGTGGAAGAAGAATTGGTAAGCGGCCGTTTGAAGGAAATAAAAATCAAAGAATGGTCGTTAACTAATGATATCACTGCCTTACTGCGAAAAAGCCGCTATCAGTCAAATTTGTTAGCTGCCTTTTGGCAACTGCTAGATGAAATATAATGAGCAAGCGACATTCAATCGAAATAAGCATTGATTTATAAGACATTTATAATCAATTCCTATATAATTAGAAAACAAAAGGGGGTATTAATTATGAAAACGACTGCTGAATTAAAAGCAGAAGCGAAGGAAGCATTAAAAGGAAGATGGGGGCAGGCTGTGCTGTTAAACTTAATTCCTACATTATTAGGTATTGCCGTGCTATTCTTTGTTTTCTTATCGGGAATGATTGGCTATTTACTTCATGGATCTGGTGATGGGATGATTTCATCTGTTTCAGACTATCAGCAAAATTACAGTAACGGAGCGGGAGCAAATCTTGTTTCCTCGATTGTCAGCGCCTTATTTATGAGTGGGATTTCTTGGACTTATTTAGATTTATTACGAGGTGAAAAGACTGAGATCGAACCATTCAAGGATGCTTTTCGCGGCTTCCAAGGGGTGTTCATCGTAGGCGTCATTTTACTTGCACTATTGACGAATATCTTTTCTACGTTGTGGGCCTTGTTACTGATTATTCCTGGAATAGTCAAAACTTATTCTTATTCACAAAGCTATTTTCTTTATTACGATCAAATCAAGCAAACGGGCGAGAAGCCTAAAGTGTTGGAAACAATCACGGCCAGCCGTCGTTTGATGAGTGGACATAAAGGTCGCTTGTTCTGGTTGGATATCACTTTCATTGGTTGGCATATTCTGGCACTCATTACATTAGGGATTGGCTATTTATGGCTAACGCCTTACATCACAGCGACTAAAGCAGCTTTTTATAAAGAGCTGTCACAAGCTTAAAAAAAAACGTTGGAACCCATCGAGGCTTCCAACGTTTTTTTTTAGTAAAGAGGTTCCAGAACGCCTTACCCAGAAAACTTTTTATTGTTTTGAATACTTAGTAAGAGTGGTAAAAGTCTGGTTTCATAATTGGCGTTTAAAAGATTGATTAAATAATAAGAGCTCTCTTGATCTGGCAGCAGCTCTTTAAAGGAAGTAATGAATAAATCGATCCGATCCTCTGGAGTAGGCTGGTAAACAATTTCGATAAAGCTGAGATTGTTTAAAAATTTTACTACGTGCTGCAAGTAGAGATAATTTGGAATGGCGACTAAGCCGACCCGGACCTTTTCATCATTAACGATAAAGAGCGGCAGCAAGTTCAAACACAAAGTCTTTGAAATCGAATCGCAAATCGTCGCTAACCAATTTAATTGTTTTCGGCGGCTAAGCTTTTTAATGGCTGTTTTTACGGCTGGATATAGCTCGTGATACAATTCAGTTTGTAAAAATTGTTCCTTATCACCAGTTTCAAAAAGTAATGGGATTTCTGTTTTTTGAATCGAGTAATTGAGAAAGGTACGGGCAATATTAGTCAGTAAGATTTTTTCTTCCGGCTCATTAAGTGTTTGCCGCAGTAATTCCTTCGAGCAAAACCGATGGAATGTGTCGATGGCTAAACATAGCGGGTCTCGTTCTTCGACATTTTTGGCATAATAGAGCATCATGGGGTTCATCGTTTGCGGATCTCTTTTCACGCAATAAGGATAGTAGTAAAATAAATAATTTAAAAATTCAATATTACGAGTGATCTGTGTCGGAGAATCTAAAGTGGTCGAAAGATAAGTATCTAGGTGGCGCTCTGTTTGAGAAAAAAGGATATCTTCAAACGGTGCCTCGTCTAAATATTTTTTTTGATCGTTACGCAAGCGGCAGACGCATAGCATTAAACGTACTAACTTGGGATGAAGTTGGAGTGGCAGCAAGGGTATCAGCGATTCAAGTAGTAGTTCCTCGTCATTAAAGCAGTGCTTGCAGTCGATTAGATCGTCGCCTAATGAAGCGGCCCATAACGCTTTGATATAAGCGATACGTAGGACGGCTTCACGCCCATTCAATTCCATTTTAGAAAAGTTGACATGGATATTGCATTTTTCCAAATAGTCGATGAGAGGATGCATTCGGCGTAGAATGGTCGATTCACTGACAAAGGTTTCTTTACTGAATTCTTTTAAGGTTTTTGCTGGATGCAGTAGTAAAGTAATCAAAAAGCGATAAGGAATGGATCGCTTGACTTGTGACATTAAAAAGTTATTTGAGCGGCTCGGATCAACTTTCCAATAAATTTTTGATGGTCCAATAAATAAAGGAGTCTCCTTCAATTCGAACAAGACTTCATCAAGCTCTTGCAGCATCTGCAAAAAAGGTAGATAGCTGCTTCCAAAATTTTGGCTAAGGGTGTGAACGGAATATTCGCCCTCCGGGTATTCTTCCATTTGTTTGAAAAATTGGATTTTCTTGAGTTGCTGACTCGTCAAAAAATGCTCTCTAAACATCAGGTTCCACCTTCCTAAATTTATTCTTTTATTCTATAGTTCGATCCGATTCAGAAGATAAAGAAGGACAATTGCGTCAGGGGCAGACTAAAAATTAATTTATAATTTATTCTAGCATAATGTTACTTTTGATTTTATCGAGTATTAATCAGTGGGGTCGTGATAATTCGTCATTTATTTAAAATTTTTATGATATTTTTGAATGAAATGTCAGAAAAAAGCAGGTATACGATTAAAATTTTGTTTTATTTGTTATTTCATACGTATTGTTAAAAAATCTGATAGTTGGTAAAAAACTTGGGTTTAATGTGCATCTCAATGATGATTGAGCTGTGGTGGGGGCAGTCGGCTACACACTAGGAAATAGCAACAAATGAAAAGAGCATGATACAATAAAATTCTGACAGGAGGCGACAAAAGATGAAAAGCTATCAGTGGTACAGTGACCAATGGGGAAAACCAACGAAAGATGATCGGTTATTATTTTTACTGCTGACGGTCGGTGTTTTTCAAGCAGGCTTAAGCTGGCAAGCTGCTGCTAGTAAACGTGAAACTTTCATGCGCCATTTCAGTGAAATGGATTTTCGCAAGGTCGCCGCTTTTTTTTCTGACGATGTCGAAAAAATCATGAATGACCCCGAGATGATCCGTAATCCTCGGAAGATTAAGGCGGTCATTCAAAATGCCCGGGCGATCGTGAACTTGCTGGAGGATTACGATAGTTTCGCGGACTATCTATGGGATTTCTTCGGTGGCGTACCCGTGTTGCACCAGTATGAAACTAGGGATGAAGTGCCGAATCAATTACCGGAAGCCACGGTGATCGCTAAGGATATGAAGAAACGCGGCTTTACCTTCGTCGGTCCGGTAGTGACTTGTATGTTTTTGAAGGCCGCTGGGATTATTCAAGATCAGGTGATGGAATAAGTAGAAAAGAAGCTAGTCAGCGAAAATTCAGAATGTAAAAATAAAGCAGAAAGTATTAACGGCGATAAGCTAAAAATTAAACTATTTATGAAGTGGAGAAATCCACTTTTTTTTATTTACATATTTTGAAATCCGTATTCTTTCACTGTGGGCTTAGAGGATTTTCAACGAAGTAGTAAAAAAATTTTTCCAGTCGCTAAGGTGAAAATGGTCCATTAATCCCATCTAATCTAAGCGAAGAAGAAAAAAATAAATCGACAAACAATAATTAGCACAACAATTTGGCAGTACCAATAGCACATCATACTAGCACCAAGACATCGTAATCAAAATTATTCACAAGAATTACAAAGAAAGTATGAGTAAAATTATTCATGTCTTACGTGAAAGAATAGATGTAGAGATCCATGATACAAATGAAATGTACGTAAAGAGTTAGCAAGTATTTTAATAAGGTTTGGCCTGGCATCGTTTGTAGGTTCTACCTAAAAGGAGAGAGTAGTTTAACGATATCCGATTGTCACGCAAACTTGGAATATAAATATGGCGATCGAAAATTTTGATGTACAGACTATTATGTAGATACAGTGGAAAGGAACCACTATCTTTGAGAGGCGATAGAGCCTAGAGTGGCAGGAGGGAATTTCATTCGCAGAACAACTTATCATCAAAAAGCCCTTTAACTTTTTGATCTCTCAATATAGTTAAAGAACTTATTAGTAATAAAATATTTTACTTAGACTTAAATTGTTTCAATTCGCTTAATACCATTTTTGTACATCTCATCGATTAACTTTTTATCTGTTTGCTTATCAGTGATCAATAAATCGATTTGATTGATTGGCAGAAAGGTGTAGAGTGCTCGGCGACCGATTTTTGTGTGGTCTGTAACAACAATTTTTTTCGCGGACGCCTCAATCATATTCTTTTTTGTAGTAATCAGGAGCTCGTTAAAATGGGTCAGCCCCTTTTCAATGTTTAACGCAGGAGTAGCAACAAACACTTTATCGACACTAAGTTTCTGCAATGACTCGTTGGCAATTTGACCATTAAGCATATAGCTATCATGAAAAAGAGTTCCTCCTGTAACGATAGTCGTGATACCTCGATTAGATCGTAACACTGAGGCAATATTTACGTCGTTGGTGATAATTGTAATATCTTGAAGCTGGGGCATCTCATTTAAAGTTTTTGCGATCTCCAAGGTTGTTGTTCCCGAGTCTAAAATGATTGCTTCACCACTATTGATATACTTAGCGGCATATTTTCCGATTTTTACTTTCTCGTTAATATTTTCAGTTGCTCTATCTTCAAAAGTTGGTTCGTCTTGCTTAATACTTGCAGGCACAACTCCACCATGAATCCTTACTACAAGTCCTTGAGACTCCAATTCATCGAGATCTCTGCGGATTGTTGTTTCATGAACGTTGAAAGTTTCAGATAATTGATTGACTGAGATAAATTGCTTGTTTTCAATCGTTTCCAATAATTTTGTTCGACGTTCTTCTGTTAGCATTTAATCCCTCCTTTCTCAATCATCGATGTATAAATTATAAAAAAAGTTCTACTAGTGGGTCATAGAACATTTCTGTCTAGGGCGTTTTATCCCAACATCACTGATAGCACCATACTTTTTTAGGTAAACTAAAAAAAGTTGTAAGTTTTTTTATCTAAATCGTTTTTCCATATTAAGTCTATGAAAAACAAATCAATGTGTCAATAAAGATGAATAGATTTTAAATGAAAACAAGCTAATTCGAGTACAAATGACTCTTGATAGAATTCGATAAATATAATAATTAAATAGATAAAACAAATGGATGTTCTTTTGTAATCTATAAAAAAAGCAGCGTAAATAAAATATTTCTGTGTTTTTTATAAAAAAATAAATCCAAGTATAAACATATATATTTATATGTTTATACTTTACTATGCTGTTTTTTTAAAAAATAAAGCGTTTACACGGTATGTTAATGGTGCTATACTCGTTTACGAGTTATAAAGAGCGATAACGAGCTTCAATGAACAAGGAGGAAGTAAAATGACGAATTCTGTTGAATCAAGGGTTTTTAGTTTAGTTAAGCCGGGAAGAATTGAAGAGACTAAAAAAATAAGGGAAATTCCAAAAGGTTGGGTAGCGATTGAACCAACTTATGCAAGTATTTGTCATGCGGATCTTAGATATTTTGCAGGATTGAGAAGACCCGAGGCGTTGGCAAAAAAATTACCGATGGCGCTATTACATGAAGGGATTGGTATTGTAAAGGAAACAAGCTCTGAAAAATTTAAAATTGGCGATCGAGTAGTTGTTGTTCCTAATATCCCGGGGCAAATTCTACATCCTGAAATTAATCAGAAGCCAGAAGTCCCAGTGAATTATTCTAAAGGAAATGCATTTTTAGGCAGCGGATATGACGGAATGGCGCAGAGTCGATTGGTTCATCCTGAAAGTTGTTTGGTATTAATTCCAGCGGAGATTCCGGATGAGATTGCTGTTCTATCGGAACTATCATCTGTTTCACATCATGCAATCAGTCATGTCAAAGAAAAATTGGAAAATCCAGAAACGAAAGTTGCGCTGTTTGGGGATGGCCCAGTCGGATATTTTACGGCTGTCATGTTGAAATATTTATACGGTGTTGATGCTGAACGATTTGTTGTTTTTGGTGCCTCTGACGATAAACTTGCGCAATTTTATTTTGCTCGTACGGGGAATGTTTTATCTTATGATTTCGAAAATTCAAAAGAGAAATTTGATGTTTTGATTGAATGTACCGGTGGAAAATTTAGTCAGAGCGCCTTGAATCAAGCAATTGAGATCGCAGATTCATTGGCAGATATTATTTTTATGGGTGTTACTGAGGAATTAGTCCCTATCGACACTAGAGATATATTGGAGAAAGGCATAACTGCTCATGGTAGTAGTCGTTCTTCAACGAGTGATTTCGAAGCTGTAATTAAAGGAATGATGAAACCAGATTATCGTACAGCGTTAAGTAAAATTTTACCGGAACAAGTTTCAGAAATTTCAACAGGAGAAGATTTCAAGAAAGTTATGGAAAAATTCGTTGCTAATCCGGGCTGGAAGAAAACCGTTATGCATTTTAATTGGTAGTCGCTGTATTGAAAAAAATTAAGAGGATGAGGGAGCAAGAATGACAGGAATTTTAATCGTAACACACGGAGAGATGGCTAATGGAATACTAGACAGTTTGACTCTCATTATGGGAGAACAACAAGACTGTCAAACGTTAGGCCTAAAACATGGTGATGATATTAATGAGTTTAGCGAAAAAATTCAGACAGGTATTTGTGAACTAGATGATGGAGAAGGCGTGTTGGTTTTAGTCGATCTGTTTTCAGCCAGTCCATACAATCAAGCTGCTTTATCATTCAATAAACTACAAGATCATAAATACCGTTTGGTCTCAGGTGTCAATTTGCCAATGATGATTGAAGCCTTTAATCAAAGAATGATTGGTGCTGATTTAGAAAAAATGTATCAAGCGTCAATGTTAGCGGGAAAAGAAGGAATTAAAGAATTTTTAGAAGAAATGGAAAAATTGAAAACAAATTAAGAATCGTATAGGAATGAAGATCTGCTGAATTTTCACGTAAAAAAAATTCAAACAAAAATAGTAATAGGAGTGTTTATGATGGGAGAAATAGTTTTAGCTAGGATAGATGATCGTTTAATTCATGGGCAAGTAATGACTGCATGGCTACAATATACAGGAGGAAATCATATTGTCATTGTCGATGACGCGACCGCTAGTGATGAGTTCACAAAATCTATTATGTCGATGGCGGTACCGAATGGGATTAAATTGTCGATTTTAGGAGTAGAAGATGGAGCAAAATTATTAGCTGCGATTCCTGACGGACATAAAATTATCGTTTTAGCAAAAGAGCCGCAGACTTATCTGAAACTGATTGAACAAGGTGTTCATTTTGATGAAATTATTATTGGAGGTATGGGCGCTCGTAAAGATCGCAAAACTTTCCATAAAAACATTTCTGCCTCGGATGAAGAAAAAGAAACATTCCGAGGAATTATCAGTCACAACGTCAAAATGAAGATACATGTTATCCCCGATCAAGGTTCGCAAGCAATTGAAGGGTTGCTTTAAAAATAATTTAGTAAAGGGAGTGTCAAAATGAAAATAAGTTTGATCCAAGCAATCTTGATAGGGGTTGTCTACTATCTTGGCATTAATGGAACGCCCTGGTTATCACTGGTAGGTACTCATGGCTGGATGCGCCCATTAGTTAATGGAACAGTCGTCGGATTGATTCTAGGAGATCCGGTTCGGGGTTGTATTGTCGGTGCCGCTATCAATTTACCTTATTTAGCCTTTATTTCAGCTGGCGGAACAGTCGCAATGGATCCTGCTCTAGCTGGAACGCTAGGCACTGCTTTAGCTCTAGCAGCGAATGTAAGTCCCTCGGTTGCTACCACGTTGGCTGTGCCGATTGGTTTGCTGGGAACGTTGATCTGGGTTGCTCACATGACCGTTGATATTACATTTGTGCATATGGCTGATAAGGCAGCGGAAGAAGGAAAAATTGATAGGATTAATTGGCTGCATATCGTTCCACCGCAATTATTTTTACTTTTAATTACTGTTGTTCCAGTTGCTGCAGCAGCCTATCTTGGTGCGGATGCAGTAGAAGGAATCGTTGATGCTTTGAGTGGTCGTCCATTAGATGTATTATCAGCTATTGGTGGGATTTTACCTGCACTTGGGATCGCAATGAATCTGCGGGCTATGAATGGGAAAGGGACATTGCTATTTTTCACATTAGGATTTATGTTAGTGATTTACTCTGGTCTACCATCAGTTCCAATTGCAGTTTTCGCAGTAATTATCGGATATGTATTTACTGAATTGTATTTAAAAGATAAGAATGGAGGGCTAGCATAATGGAACAAGCTGTTGAAACCTCAAAAGAAAAATTGTTGACAAAAAAAGATGTTGTTAAAGCCTTTTGGCGCTGGACCTTCTTTTCTCATGCCAATTATAATTATGAACGACTACAAGCGACCGGTGTTGTTCATGCCTTTAGCCCTATCCTGAAAAAGCTTTATGGTAAAGACGATGAAGAAATGAAAGCAGCTTTGGAACGACATATGCAATTTTTTAATACGGAACCTTCATTTGGTGGCCCAATTTTAGCTATGACGATCGCGATGGAAGAAGAGCGCGCGTTAGGAGCCGATATCAATGATCAAACAATCAATGGATTGAAAACGGGTTTGATGGGCCCGTTAGCTGGTATTGGAGACACTTTATGGCAAGGGACTTTGATTCCAATATTGCTATCTTTCACGCTACCATTCGGAGCTAAGGGTAATATCTTCATGGGACCAGTAATGTTTTTCGCACTGCATTGGATCATTATGACTGTAATCGCTTACTTTTTGTGGATTCAGGGGTATGAACAAGGAAAAGAAGGCATTCAGAAAATGATGGCGGGTGGGCGACTCTCGTACATTATGACGTTTTCGCAAACGTTAGGTGCGATTGTCATTGGTTCTTTAGCAGCTAACTTTGTTAAGATCGCGACACCGTTGAGTATCCATTTAAGTGGGAAAGAAAGCCTTTCTATTCAGACGGATGTATTAGATGCGTTAGTGAAAGGTATATTACCTCTAGGAGTTACATTAATAACCTATTATCTATTGAAACAGAAAAAATATACTCCAACGAAAGTATTAGTGATCCAAATTGTTGGCGGTGCGATTCTTGCTGCATTAGGCTTGATTGTTAATTCACTGTAAATGAATAACGACGTTGGTACGAAGTTACTTGTTCTGACGTCGTTTTTAATGCGTTAAATGAAAAAAATGAGGTGAGCTGATTGAAAACATCGGTATTTTATAACGTTAAAAATTTAGTGGTAGAAGAGACTCCGATACCAGAAGTACCAGTAGATAAAATTCTAATTCAAATTGATACTTGTGCTATTTGTACATGGGAACAGCGTGTTTATACCGGGGTAAAAAAAGTTGAATTTCCTTTCATTGGCGGACATGAGATAGCTGGAGAAATTACTAGGGTTGGAGCGACGGTAAAAGGAGATTGGAAACAAGGCGATAAAGTAGTTTTTGGAACAAATTTGGCTTGTGGACATTGCTATTATTGCCGTGTAGGGGAAGAGCAAAATTGTTTGTATTTTGATCACAGCCAGCAACAACCAGGTCTTCCCTATAAAGGGATGGGGGGGCTTTCTGAATATTTGATCGTTGATCCGGAAAATATTTTTACCTATCAAAATGTTCAGCCGGAAGAAGCTTCATTAACAGAGCCGTTATCTTGTGTTCTGCACAGTGTCGAGACTGCGGATGTTCATTTTGGTGATTATGTGTTAGTTATCGGTGCTGGAATCATGGGAATGCTTCATCTACAATTGGCGCAAAAAAGAGGAGGTATTGTGATCGTCTCCGATCCTAATGAAGAACGTTTGAAATTAGCGAAACATTTGGGAGCTGCCTGTGTGGTAAACCCTGAAAAGGAAAACTTAACTAAAAAAGTCTTAGCGGAGACTGAGAATTTGGGAGCTCAAATTATTTTTAATACAACACCGATTGCAAGCCTAATTCCTAGCTTGTTAGAAAGCTTATCTAACACAGGGACGATGATTCTTTATTCGTCGTACTATCCAGATAATCCAGTGGAGCTTAAGTTTGATCATATTCATAAAACAGGGCAGAAAATAATGGGGACAGCAAATTCAAATAAACGGGACTTTATCCGTGCGGCGAGATTGATCAGTCGAGGAATTATTGATGTAAAGCCTTTTATTACAAAAATATATCCCCTGAGCCAGATTCAAGAAGCTTTTCAGCAAGCGGTGACTACGGATGCCTTTCGAATTGTTGTAGATTTTAAACAAGAAAGAAGTGAATAAAGGATGTTAGTGACGTTAAAAGAATTGTTGAAAGAAGCAGAAATGGAGAAAAGAGCAGTTGGTGCTTTCAATGTTCCTAATATGGAATGTCTGCGTGGGGTCATACAAGCAGCGGAAGATCTGAATGTTCCTGTCATTATTCAACATGCGGAAGTTCATGAAAATTTGATCACGATTGAAGAAATCGGACCTTTGATGGTTGCTTATGCTAAGAATGCAAAAGTACCGGTAGCTGTTCACTTAGATCATGGGGCAAGTTTGACCGCCTGTTTGAAGGCAATCAAACTAGGATTTACTTCAATTATGTATGATGCGTCATTGAAAGATTATGAGACCAACGTCAAGGAAACTAGCGAACTCGTCAAAATTGCTCATAGTGTCAATGTTTCTGTGGAGGCTGAATTAGGTGAAATGACCAATTCAGCAATTGCTGGAGGAGAAGGACGTGAATCAAGCTTGTCTGATTTTAGCAATGTTGATCTCTTTACCAATCCTCAACAGGCCGAAGACTTTATAGAAGCGACAAAGGTGGATTGTTTGGCGATCTCTTTCGGGACAGTTCATGGAAAGTATATGTTTGAACCAAAATTGGATTTTGAACGAATAGCTGAAATCCGATCAACCACCCAAAGGAAACCATTAGTGATGCACGGTGGCTCGGGTGTTTCTGAAGAAGATTACCGAAAGGCAATTTCGCAAGGAATTCGAAAGATCAATTATTACACCTACATGAACATGGCTGCTGGAGATGCGCTGAAAAAGAAAGTCATAAATAATTCGTCAACAGAAATATTTTTTGACGAACTATCGTTGCTTGCCACGGATGCAATCAAAGAAAATGTGATTCAAGCTCTGAAAATCTTTAATGGGTTATAATTGAATAATTTTGTTTATCCGGTTTGTCACACAAGCCGGATTTATTTTTTAATTAATTTGTAGTATTTCAAAAAATGGAGTAACGAAGTAAAGTTATTCTCGCTCAAATTTACATAAGGAGAAACACTATACAAGCGTGTTTACTCGGATTCTAATATAATTAGAGTTAGAGCAAAATGCTAAGGAGATAGAAATGGTCACAAATATCGAAGAATTATATGAAGCCTTTAGTCAGGTCATGGAACACCGTCGCTGGTGGGATACTGATAATAAATGGGAGATTTTACTTGGTGCGGTGCTCGTTCAAAATACCAACTGGCGCAATGTTGATTACGCGCTGACAAATCTAGCGGATGCGACCCAGTTTTCACCAGAAAAAATACTGGCGTTAGAAAAAACAGAATTACAAGACTTGATTCGGCCTAGTGGCTTTTATAAAGGCAAATCTGAAACGATCCAGCGATTATTTGCGTGGCTGGCTGAAGCGCAATTTGATTTGGGATTAATTGCGCAACAAGATTTTTCAAAACTGCGGAAAGAATTGCTGACGATTAAAGGAATTGGTGAAGAAACGGCGGATGTTTTGTTAGTCTACGTTTTTGACCATTCGACGTTTATCGCAGACAAGTATGCGCAACGAATTTTTGAAAACCTTGGTTTTTTATCCTCGGGTTATAAGGATTTGAAGCAGCATATCTTTTGGCCTGAGACGTTAGATACCATCAAAGCCCAGAATCTTCACGGCTGGATCATTGAGTATGGACAGATTTATCTAAAAAATAAAGATCTTTGGCAAAGTGGTCCATTGAATCAATTTAAGCTGAAATTAAGCTCTTGACGGTTTTTAATCGTTGGCCTTTTCTTTGAAAGCGATTCGTGTTATAACGTTCAAGTATCAATGAAGGAGCAAATAAATGATCACTTTAAAATCAACAAGAGAAATTGAACAGATGAAAGAATCTGGTGCTATTTTAGCGGGTGTCCACAAACAATTACGGGAAATTATTGTTCCCGGCATTACCACCAAAGAAATCAATCGCTTCGTGCAGGAAAAAATTGAAGCGGCTGGAGCGACAGCGGCTCAGATTGGTTTCGAAGGTTATGAATTTGCGACGTGTACGAGCGTAAATGATGAAATTTGTCACGGCTTTCCGTCAAATTATCGGTTGAAAACGGGCGATGTTCTGAAGGTCGATTTTTGTGTCGATTATCATGGCGCAATCTCGGATAGCTGCTGGACATATGCGGTTGGCGCAATCACGCCGGAGCATCAAGCACTGATGGATGTAACCAAAGAAGCGTTGATGTTAGGAATCGAACAAGCCCAAGTCGGCAATCGTGTTGGGGATATTGGTCACGCCATCCAAACGTATGCAGAAGGCAAAGGCTACGGCGTCGTTCAAGATTTCCTAGCTCATGGAATTGGTCCGACGATTCATGAAGAACCATTCTTTCCACACTTTGGTGCTGCCGGTAAAGGAACCCGGTTGAAGGAAGGGATGACGATTACGATCGAGCCAATGATCACTACGGGAACTTGGGAAGCGGGGGTCGATGGCAATGGCTGGACTGCTCGGACCTTGGACGGCAGTTTTTGTGCCCAATATGAGCATTCCATCGTGATAACCAAAGACGGTCCAGTAATTATGACCGAACAAGAGGGATAAATGTATCAGCAAGTAATCGTTTTTTGATTGCTTGCTCTTTTTTTAGACAAATACTTCAATTAGTCTAGTTTTCCAGATTGTTCAACGCGTCTTATTTCTATTATTATTTTCTGACTGGTATGCTGAATAAAGAAAGCCAATGATTTTATTATCGTTGGCGGAGCACTTGAGAAAATAAAATAGGAGGGAACAACATGAGATACACGAATGGAAACTATGAGGCATTTGCTAGACCGAGAAAACCGGAAGGCGTTGACGACAAGAGCGCCTATATTGTAGGAGCAGGCTTAGCGGGCTTAGCCGCTGCAGTTTTTCTAATTAGAGATGGTCAAATGAAGGGTGAACATATTCATATCTTTGAGGAACTTTCATTGTCTGGCGGTTCGTTGGATGGAAAATTTATTCCCCATGATGGTTTTGTCACGCGGGGTGGTCGTGAAATGGAAAATCACTTTGAGTGTTTGTGGGATCTTTTTCGTTCGGTGCCATCACTGGAAGTGGAAGATGCCTCTGTCTTAGATGAATTTTATTGGTTGGATCATGACGATCCTAACTCATCTAATTGCCGGATCATCCATAATCGTGGTGAACGGACGGCCGATGATGGGGACTTTACCTTATCGAAAAAGGCGCAAAAAGAATTAGTTGATTTGTTTATGACATCCGAAGATCAATTAATCGGCAAAAAAATCGAAGACGTGTTTGGTGAAGAATTCTTTGAATCAAACTTCTGGTTGTACTGGTGCTCAATGTTTGCCTTTGAAAAATGGCATTCCGCCATTGAGATGCGCCGTTATGTGATGCGTTTTATCCACCACATCAAAGGGTTGCCAGATTTCACCGCGTTGAAATTCACTCGCTACAATCAATATGAATCTTTAGTGAAGCCATTGTTATCTTTCTTGAATGACCATGGTGTAGACTTCCAATATGAAACGAAGATCAATAATATTCAAGTTGAAGCGACACCAAATAAAAAAGTAGCCCAGAAAATTTTGCTGACGCATTCAGGTCAAGCCGAAGAAATCGCTTTGACGGAAAATGATTTAGTTTTTGTTACTAACGGGTCTATCACAGAAAGTTCAACCGAAGGGGACCATCATACACCAGCACCAATTACGCATGAATTGGGCGGTAGCTGGAACCTTTGGAAAAACTTGGCGAAACAATCAAATGAATTCGGTCATCCAGAAGTTTTTTGTGACAATTTGCCGGATGAAAGTTGGTTTGTCTCTGCAACCGTTACATGGGAAAATTTTGATATTGAACCGTATATTTCCCGCTTGACCAAACGGAAATTACGGACGGGTAAAGTTGTTACCGGTGGGATCATCACGATCAAAGATTCGAATTGGTTAATGAGCTTCGCGACTCACCGTCAACCACATTTTAAAGAACAAAAAGATCAACAAACAGTAACCTGGGTCTATGGACTTCTTTCCAACACTCCAGGAAATTATATTAAGAAGCCGATCGAACAATGTAGTGGGCAAGAAATCGTCCAAGAATTGATGTACCATTTAGGTGTGCCAGAAGAGGATATCAAGAAATTCTCTGAAGAGTCTTGTGTTGTGATTCCCGTTTACATGCCTTTCATCACTTCTTATTTCATGTTGCGAGAACCGGGAGACCGCCCATTAGTCATTCCAAATGGCTCAGAAAATTTGGCCTTTATTGGGAATTTCGCTGAAACCGAGCGAGACACCGTCTTTACCACAGAATATTCTGTTCGTACCGCGATGGAAGCTGTCTATTCCTTCTTGGATATTGAACGAGGTGTGCCGGAAGTTTATGCATCAGCCTATGACATTCGCACATTAGCCAATTCGGTGTATTATTTAAGTGATCGGAAGAAGCTTTCTGAAATGGATCTGCCTTACGTTGAGAAAAAAGTACTGGGGCATTTCGTGAAGAAAGTGGAACACACGTATATAGGCGATGTATTGAAGGACAATCATTTATTATAAAAATTGTGGTGGAGACAGAAGCTACTTCTGTCACACCGTTTAAACGTGAAAAGAAGCTGAGACAAATTAATGTCTCAGCTTCTTTTTTGCGCCTCTAAGTCAAAATTAAAATGAGCTTTTTTTAATTTTGGCTCTTGTTTTATTGTATAATTTTAATAAATACATTTAGGAGGACGGCGAATGATTAGAGTAGCAATTATTGGGTATGGAAACTTAGGGCGTGGGGTTGAACGAGCATTGAAACAAAATGCGGATATGGAATTGGTAGGTGTTTTTTCCCGGAGAGATCCTGCAGCAGTCCAAACCGACGGAGCCTCGACTTATCCCATAGCTGAATTAGAAGACTACAAGGAAAAGCTTGATGTGTGTATTTTGTGTGGCGGCTCAGCAACAGATTTACCTGTTCAAACACCAGCAATCACAAAAAACTTTAATACAATCGACAGTTTTGATACCCATGCCAAAATTCCTGAGCATTTTGCAAATGTCGATCAGGTCGCTAAAGAGCATCAAACTGTCTCAATCATTTCCACCGGCTGGGACCCGGGATTATTCAGCTTGAATCGTTTATATGCCCAAAGCATTTTGCCAGAAGGCGAGACGTATACATTTTGGGGTAAAGGAGTTAGCCAAGGACACTCCGACGCTTTGCGCAGAATTGTCGGCGTTGCCGATGCGATCCAGTATACGATTCCCAACAATGACGTGATTGAAAAATTAAAAGCCGGCGAAAAAATGGATCTGACGACACGAGACAAACATCTGCGGGAATGCTTTGTTGTATTGGCCGAAGGAGCTGACGAGGAAGCAATCAGACAGGAAATCGTGACGATGCCGAATTATTTTGATGAATACGATACAACGGTTCATTTTATTTCAGCTGAAGCATTAAAACGAGATCATCAGGCGATGCCTCATGGAGGAACCGTGCTGCGGACCGAAACCACTCACGATAAAACGAAGCAAGTCATCGAATACAATCTGCAACTCGAAAGCAATCCCGAATTCACTGCCAGCGTACTGGTCGCTTACGCCAGAGCGTGCGCACGTTTAGCGAAAGAGCAGCGTTACGGGGCCTTTACTGTTTTAGATATCGCGCCAAGTTATTTATCACCGATCGATGATGCGACGTTGAGGAGAGAATTGTTGTAGGTAGATTGAAATATCTTCATAATCGATTAAAATTGAAAGCTCAAGGAGACATCAGACGACTAGTTTGATCCTTGAGTTTTCTTGTGCTTAATTGTGACAATTTGATCGCATAGCAATTTAAAAAAATTTGAGAAAGCGAGGCTGTAATATGAAGTATGAAAAGATTTCACCCACGGATAATTATCCTTATAAAATTTTTTCATTCCAATCAAAATCTTCTGATCGTTTGATTCCGCCTCATTGGCATGAAAGCTTGGAGCTGTTATTTTGTTTCTCTGGAGAGTTGGAAGTAATATTCGCCGGACAAACCTATCATTTGAAAGCCAAAGAATGCATTATTATCAATTCGAATCATGTTCATTCTACTAGAAGTCCAATTTTAGGTGAGTGTTTAGTAATTCAATTTCCACTTGAATATTTACAGCGAATTACCGAAGAGCAGTATTTAAAAAAATTTCTATTTTCGGCGATTCCGGAACAGCAAACGAAAGAGCTTTTGGTATGTTTACTATTTATTTATCAGAATTTTTCATCTAATAGATTAGCGGAGCATCTTTATGTAAAAGCCAAAGTCTATGAATTACTAGCAATTCTTTGCGAAAGGAATACATTTTCTAGTACAAATATCTATGAAATTAAATCATTCAAATATTTAGAGAAAATGAAAGTAGTCAACCAGTATATTCAGGACCATTACACTCAAAATCTGATGATTGAAGAGGTAGCAAAGATATTTAATTATAATCCATCTTATTTTTCCCGATTTTATAAAAAATTCATGGGGATCACTTTTACAGAATATCTTAACTCGATTCGTTTAGATGCAGCATACAAAGAGATGCGTGATACAGACAAAACAATTTTGGAAATTGGCTTGAATAATGGTTTTGCGACGAATAAAACGTTCTACAATGTTTTTCGTAATAAGTTTGGTATGTCACCCCAAAAATTTCGACAACAATTTCTTAAAAAAAGTAATTAAATTTCCACTTTGTCGTAAAAAAGCGGAACGACTTAGCACTACCAACGAATCTATAATGAAAGCGTTATAAATATTCGTTTAATGAGGAGGAGCAACATTGAAAGAAAAAATTACCAATCTATTTGATAAACTGAATCCTTGGTTTGCTAAGTTAGGAGCTAACCCCTATTTAAAAGCAATCTCTGGTGCTATGATGGCAACTTTAGGACCGCTTTTCATTGGGTCAATGTCCGTATTGTTTGTTGTACTGATGGGAATGGTACCAGCATTAGCTAAACTGGATAAATTGACTGCGCTTCTTTCTAAAGTAAACACTATGACACTTGGCGCATTAGCTGTCTATATTGCCATTCTGATTGCGTACCATTTAGTAGTGAAATTAGATGAGAATGAAGATCCGATTTCCGCTTCGATCATTTCATTGATTAGTTTTCTAATCATTACACCTTTAGGAAAAATGACAGATGATTCAATGGGGATTCCGACAAACTGGCTAGGTGCACAAGGCGTTTTCTCTGCTTTGATCGTAGGGATCGTAAGTGCGCGATTATATTTAGCAATCAAACATCGTGGCTGGACGATTAAGATGCCTGCGGGTGTTCCACCAATGGTAACGAAAACATTTGAAGCTTTGATTCCAACCATTTTAATTGGAGTTTTATTTGCAATTGTTGATTTATTATTTAGTATGACCTCCTTTGGCAGCATGCATCAATTTGTTTACAGCATCATTCAAGAACCGTTAAAAGGTGTAGGTGGATCAATTGTAGCGATGATTTTACTAAGCCTCTTACAGCAAGTGTTGTGGTTCTTTGGAATTCACGGTACAAATGTGATTCTGCCACTTGTTACGCCGCTATGGCTAGCGATGGATCTTGAAAATTTGAATGCTGTACAAGCAGGATTGACGCCACCGAATATCGTGGGTCTGGCATTCTTTAATATCATTACTTGGAGCGGCTTAGGCTTAGGTTTGGTATTGCTGATGCTGAGGGCGAAAAGCAAGCAATATCGTCAAGTCGGAAAGATATCGATTATTCCAGCAATGTTTGGTATTACTGAACCAGTTATTTTCGGGACACCTTTAGTATTGAATTTTGATCTGGCATTTCCATTTATTACCAACAACGCAATCGCATTGACTTTGGCCTATGTACTGACGAAATTGGGAATTGTGGCAAAATTCATAGGCGTTCAAGCTATTTTTGGGTTGCCGCTTGGTTTTCATGCGGCTGTTCAAGGAAGTATCTCAATTATTTTGCTACAGTTATTTATTCAACTAATACTATCACCAGTCTTGTGGTATCCGTGGTTTAAACGCTTAGACTTACGTACTCATAAGGAAGAACAAGCAGCTGAAGGAGTTAATGACTAATGCAAGAAACTAAATTAAAAGAGCTACTGAATTCGTTAACATGGACCGAAAAAGTCGGTCAATTGGTTCAGCTATCCGGTGATTTTTTCCATAGTGAGGAGCTAGCTGTTGGACCAAAGAAAAAATTAGGGATCACTCAAAAAACAATTGATGTCGTTGGCTCGGTTTTAAATGTCACTGGAGCAGAAACAACGCGAGACATTCAAGAAAAGTATTTAAAAAATAGTCGCCACAAAATCCCGTTACTTTTTATGGCTGATATTATTTATGGCTATCGCACGATCTTCCCCATTCCTTTAGGATTAGGTGCAACCTGGAATCCTGAATTAATTGAGGAAGCATATGGTGTTATTGCACGCGAGTCGCGAGCTGCAGGAGCACATGTTACCTATGCCCCGATGGTTGATTTAGTAAGAGATGCTCGTTGGGGGCGTTGCCTAGAGTCAACTGGAGAAGACCCTCAACTGAATGCCGATTTTGCAGAGGCGATGGTTCGTGGCTTACAACAAGAGCAAAGTGATAAACTTGAGGGAATTGCATCTTGTGTGAAGCATTTTGCCGCTTATGGTGCTGGAGAAGCAGGACGAGAGTACAATACGGTTGATATGAGCGAACGTCGCTTACGCCAAGATTATTTAAGCGGATATAAAGCTGCTGTGGATGCTGGAGCAAAGCTAGTAATGACCTCGTTCAATACGTATGATGGGATGCCTGCTACAGGTAATAAATTTTTATTAAAAGAAATCTTACGAGAAGAGTGGGGTTTTGATGGTGTGATTATTTCTGATTATGCCGCGGTACAAGAGTTGATCTCTCATGGTGTAGCCAAAGATGAAAGAGACGCCACGCTTCTAGCGATGAACGCAACAAATGATATTGATATGAAGACCGGCTGCTATGCAAATGAATTGGAAGCATTAGTTGTTGAGGGCGCTATTGATTCAAACTTAGTAAACAGCGCTGTTTGGCGTGTTCTGAAATTAAAAAATGATTTGGGACTATTTGAAGACCCTTATCGTGGTAGCAATGTCGATCAGGAGCAAGCCACTTTATTGACTGAAGAAAATCGGAACTTGGCACGAAAAGTTGCCCAAGAGTCGATCGTTTTATTACAAAATAAAAATGAGGTACTTCCATTAAAAACGAACCAAGAAAAAATTTTATTGGTCGGGCCTTATGGTGACAAACAAGATTTAATCGGCTTATGGGCTGTTCATGGAAAAAGTACCGATGTTGTTTCAATCAAAGCAGCACTTGAAAAAGAACTAAAGCAAGAAAAATTTGCCTTTGAAAAGGGCTGCGACCTATTAGCAGATTATCAATTCTTGGGTGAATTTGGAGCTACGAAAGAGCAAATTCACTCATTAGGAATGTCTGATGAAGAAAAAGAATTAGCTCTCAATAAAGCATTGGCTGCTGGAAAAAACGCAGATATCATTATATTTGCAATGGGAGAACACACCATGCAAAGTGGTGAAGCGGGCAGTCGGACAGATATTTCTCTCCCTGAAATTCAAAAAAAGTTTATAAAACAGCTGGTTGAGTTAGGAAAAAAGAATATTCTAATTGCGATTAGCGGTCGTCCTCTGACGTTTACTAAGGAAGTTCAACAGATGGATGCGATTATTCAAGCTTGGTTCCCTGGAACTGAAGGGGGAAATGCACTAGTGGATATTTTATTTGGAAAAGTGAATCCTTCTGGCAGACTCAGTATGGGATTCCCAGAAAATGTTGGTCAATTACCAATGTCATACAATGAATTCAAAACAGGCCGTCCACTAAACAGTAGCACTCACAGAGGCAGATTTGTTTCGAAATATTTAGATAGATCTAATTCCCCGCTATTTCCATTTGGCTTCGGTTTAAGCTATGGAACGGTAAATTACGGTCAGTTATCATTGAGTTCAAAGCAAATGACGGATCAATTAACCGTCAGTATTAAAATAAAAAATAATTCTGAATATGAATATTTAGAAACGGTTCAGCTTTATATTCAAGATGTAACTGGTTCGGTTGTTCGACCAGTAAAAGAATTAAAAAAATACAAAAAAGTATATTTGTCTCCTAAAGAAGAAAAAAAGGTAACATTCACGATTAGGCGAAGTGATTTATTTTACTATATGAAGGATATGCAGTTTGGAATTGAAGCGGGGGAATTTATTGTTTTTGTTGGAAAAAATGTAAATGATACACAGCAAGCTCAATTTGAATTGCTTTAATTTCAACGAACGACTACAACTTTTGTGGTCGTTTTTTTTGTCACAATCCAACCATTCGATAATTCCACCAATTTGTGGTAAATTGCAGTTGAATTTTAGCTTGCAGACTGCCTCAAAGGGAGTGGGTATGATGGCTTTAGACCAAGAAAAAATTTTAGAAAAAATCTATAATCTGATCTTAAATCCCAACACGCGAGACTGGGAACGTTACTTGCTGACGAATGCAAAAAATGCTTTAGCAGCACGTGGGAATTTTAATGAGCAGACAGCCAAGTTGGAGGCGGAGCTGCGGCCACTGGCAAGCCGAAATAATTTGACACCGGATGTTGCTGATTTTTATCAGGAGCTGACTGGAAATGAATCGGGAATGGAAGAACCAGTCCAAGAAAAACATAGGATCAGTGATCCAACCCATCAAGAGAGGGCAATTTTTGCAGGCGGTTGTTTTTGGTGTATGGTAGAACCTTTCGAGACGCATCCTGGGATTGTTTCAGTGTTGTCAGGGTACACGGGTGGAATAGAGGATCAACCGAATTATGATCAGGTCAGCGGCGGTTTCACCGGACATGTGGAGTCGGTAGAAATTATCTTTGATACGCGGGTCGTTAGTTATCAAGAATTAATGACACTTTATTGGCAGATCATTGATCCGACAGATGCTTCTGGCCAATTCCAAGATCGTGGCGATCAATACCGCCCAATCATTTTTGTGTTAAATGACCAACAACGTCGAATCGCTGAAAAAGCCAAACAAGCGGTGATTGATTCTCATCGCTATAAAAAGCCGATCATCGTGGAGATTAGAAGAGCGGAGACGTTCTGGCCAGCGGAAAATTATCATCAAGAATTTTATAAAAAGCAGCCCAAAAGATACAAAACTATCAAACGGACCCGGCAGCAATTTTTGACGTATCAGCATTTAAAAGGAAAATTGCTAGCAAGAAAATAGCCACTTGGTAATCGTCATTTTTGTTTTGCTAACGCTAAAAAAGCCAGAATCTTTTTTTAGATTCTGGCTTTTTTGATTAACCAAGATGATTTGAATAATAAATGTTGATTTATATTTTATATAAAATAATACTATAAAAATAGCATACCGCAGACCTTCGTTTAGGGTCTTTTATAAATCCAATAATTTTATCAAAAAAGAGATATTGTTTGCTAAATGGTTTGTATCTAAACAGGAATACCTATATGATGAAAGAAAACGTTTTTACCTTAAAGCTTATATTGAGGAGAGAAAAATGAAAAAACTTAAAGTGATAATAATTATGGCGCTAGCGCTGCTTTTTTTTACGGGTTGTAAAAAAGAAAATCAAAAGGAATTTTCGGCGGAACTTGCAAAGCAAAATGAAATGAATGCAGGGAACTATTCAATCGTAGTTGACGAGCTAGCAATCAAAGGTAATGATCAAGATGCACCCACGCGGGCATCGATGGAGATGATCGCAAAAATGGTCAGCGGCACTAAAATTACTGGGGATTATCAAAAAGACACAGAAACAAAATTGGCTAAGATCAATATGAATATTGCGGCGTTAGGGCAAACGGTCCCCTTGAATCTGTATTTTGATATGAAAGAAAACGATCCGTCCGTTTATTTAAGTACAGAATTTATGTCGAAGGCGTTAGAGATCGCAAAAGAATTCAATGCAGAGATGCCGATCGACGCCAAAGAGTTTGAACAGTTCAAAGGGAAATATATCCACTTAACCAATGAAGATCTTGAAAAAAATACTACTGGAAAAAAGCAGACGAGTGATATTACGGCCAGCTTCAACACGAAGCACTTTGCTGATTATCTCGCTACGTTAGATACTGATTCCTTTAAGCAAGAAGGGGATACGATCCAACGAACCTTCACAAAAAAAGACCTTCAAGGCTTTTTCGACTACGTGAAGGAAAACGGCAGTAAGAAAGAACAAGCATCCATCAAAGATGCTGAAAAGCAACTAGATCAATTATCAAGCTATAAACAAACAACGACGTTAAATACCCAAAAGCACTCCCAAACAACCACTATGCAGGCCGATGCGAAAAATGCTGAGGCGACTCTGTCACTGAAGCTGACGATTAAAAATGACACAAAAGATTCGAAGCAAAAAATCGAATTGCCAAAAAAAGGTGACACGATTTCAGTGGAAGAATTCACTGAAAAGATGTCGGCAGGACAGCAGCAAGGCCAGGTTTCTCAAGAGGAATTCGCTGATATTTTAGCAGACATCAATAGTAGCAATGGACAGATCACACCGGAGTCAGCAGAGCAGGTCAAACGCGCGTATAAGCCCTACTTGACCGAGGAACAATACCAGCAGTTGGAAGAAGCATTGAATTCAAAGACCACTATGGCAACTTAATAAAATGGAGAGAGGACAAATTTTTGTCTTCTCTCCATTTTTGATTGGATTATTAGTTACTGGAGAAATTCATCGATGGATGAAGAAAACCAGCATGAAACCAATAAAATCATAAACATAATGAATCGCAAAGCTGGTCAGCAGTGAGCCGGATTTTTCATAGCTTTGGTTGAACCAAAAACGTGCAGAACCTTGGACGGCAATGACTTGAATGATCGTTAGGATCACGGAGCCGTTGAAATACGTCCAATAGTGAATCAAGCCAAATAAGATACAGACGAATAAATTTGCCACAAGGGGAGAAAGCTTTAGTTTAAATAGATTATAGAAATAAATACTGAATATCTCTTCTCCAATCAAGGCGAAAGGCATGATCAAAAAGAAGAACCAGAGCGGATTATCGTCCGCCGGATTGGCTTTATGAAGATGAGTTAGATAGGTAATCAAGCCGCCCAAAAAAAATGCGAAGAGATTGGCTAATAAAAAATATTTAAAAAAGTTTTTCCAAAAATGAATGGGTCGTTGAAAAAGCTTTTGATAGCCCATGGAACCAAAAACGAGCCAGTAGGCGATACTTCCGAAGAGTACTAAGGAAAAATAACCTAGATTGGAAACCGGGATGAGGCTTTCAGCATGACTGACTAAGTAGAAACCAAGCAACATGATGAAAGTGGTAAATAAAATCATCCTATAAGATGTATCAGATTGTTTATGGGTCAAATTATTTCCTCCTAAATGAGTGGATTAAATTTTTTGTTTTTTTGATACGAACCATAACCAGCTGAAGAGGCTTATTAACAGTCCGAAGCCAGCGAAGGTAAAATAATTTCCGGATCGTTGATCGCTGCCTGTTTTCGGAAGACTATGGTTCTCAGGATGAAAGACGTGGCTGACGGGAACAACTGAAGCAACTGTAGAAATATCCTCAGTGGAAGGAACCGTTGTTTCTGAGCTGACTGGTGTTGTGTTTATGTTACCTGTATCGGATACGCTGGTAGTCGCCTCACTAGAAATAACTGTTTCCTCAGGTTGAGGAGCTTTTTCTATTGTGACTTGCGGAACCAAAAGTGTAGCAGAAATTTCTGGCGTGCTTTGCTTTTCCACACTTGAAGAAGTAGTAGGATCAATTGTCGTTTCTATTTGATTGGAAACCGTAGTTGATTCACTATTTTCTGTCGAAGATGATTCAGCTTCCACTTTTTCCACGGTAGTTTCAGGAATATAAGGCACCAGCTGGACTTTACCCGTATCTGTGTACCAATCAGAGCCGTCGCGATGGAGGACGAAGCTTTCTCCTTGATCGCCATGCAAGGTTAATAAATTCTCAGTACTGGTTTGGTCAGCACGATAAGCTACGCCATCAATCAAATATTCTTGTGTTGCTCCATTTACTGTCAATGGCTGGACAGTAAAAAGCAAAGTGATAAGGGCTACTGAGTAGAGCCTTTTTTTAAGTGCTGTTCCATAAAAATTCCTTTCCATTCGTGATTACTTTGTCGATAGGAATAGTTTTATCATAATTGAAATTAAATATTTGCTTTGGTCTTGAATACAGGACCAAAAAAGCCGTTTCAATTAAGAAACGGTTTAAAGTAGCGATTCTAATTCTTTGGCTAAAGTTAGATGGTCCAATTCGTAAAGGATAGACAGAACGCGTTGAGTTTCTTTCCAACCAGCAGGATCACCGTGTTTCATTTTTAAGATTCCTTTGAAAAATTTAGCGCAGAGTCGTTGGAAAAGTTCTTTGTAGTCTGTTGTAAGTAAAAATAATTGTTCGATTAAGACGTCAGCATAGTCCAGCAGATTCTCATCTAGTGTCTCGCGAATCAAATTAACCAGCAGACTACAAAAAATTTCCCGGCCCCGATCATACTCCAGATAAAGCTCTAAGGATTTTGATAACTGCTTGAAGAAAATCAGTTGTTTTTCAGCATCAATAAATTCTAAGGTATTGGCGAACAATTGAATCTCCTGCAGCGTCCACGTTTGCAGATTGGTCAAATAGTGAATGATTGTCACTTTATCTTCCTCTAGCACGACAGCGGGAGTGTATTTCCCTGTTTTTTGCACGGCTTCAATGATTCGAATCCGTGAGCGAACTTCAGCGATTCGGACTTCAGCAATTTTTCCGTGATAAGATTGAAGCTCGACCAGTAATTGTTTCAATGCTAGTAAGTCATGATCGTTGCTATATTTTGAGTAGCGAAAAATATAGTCCGCCTGTTCCGGCAAATGATAGCCTTGACTAATATAAAGAAATTCATCCATATCAATTGAGACTCGCTCCAGAATATCGAGAAGCAAGGTAGCCGAAATACTGTGATTGCCTTTTTCAAATTCAATCGCATACGACTTCGAGACAATCCCTGAATAGACCTCTTTTTGTGTGAGTCCTTTATTGATTCGGATTTTCCGAACGACTTCTCCATGATACATCCTATCACCTGCCTTTTTTAGTAGCATAGCATATTTGAATAAGGCTGAGCCAACATAAGAACTGTCGAGTTATCCCAGCTTTCTTGCTATAATTAACGTGACTAAAAATAGAGGAGGCGCATCCATGAAAACGATTGGATTGCTTGGCGGCATGAGTTGGGAAAGTACGGTGACTTATTACACCCGCATCAATCAGCTGGTGAATCAGCAGTTAGGCGGACTGCATTCGGCAAAAATCAAGCTCGCCAGTGTCGATTTTGAGGTGATTGAAAAACAGCAGCTTAATGATCAGTGGGAAAAAAGCGGCGAACTTTTAGGCCAGGAAGCGCAGCGTTTGGAACAAGCGGGAGCTGATTTCTTAGTGATTTGCACCAACACGATGCATAAGGTCGCCCCGCAAATCGCTGAACACTTGACCATTCCCATTTTACATATCGCCGAGGCGACGATCGAGGTGTTGAAAGAACAAAAGCTCACGAAGGTCGCGCTGTTAGGAACAAAATACACGATGACCCAGACGTTTTATAAACAAAAAATCATCGATAGCGGGATCAACGTCTGGATTCCAAGTGAATCGGATATTGAGCTCGTCAATCAAATTATTTTTGCTGAATTGTGTCAGGGGAAAATTTTGACGAAATCAAAGGAAGCCTTTCTGAATGTGATCGCTAAGGCTATTGAAGCTGGGGCAGAAGGGGTAATTTTAGGTTGTACGGAGATTGGCTTATTGATCCAACAAAGGGACGTAGCGATTCCAGTCTTCGACACGACCGAGATTCATTCGCATAAAGCCGTCCAACGTGCGTTGGCTGAGTAAAGGCTACAGGACTACAAAAGTTAACACTTGACCTTCCATTAACCGGAAGCTGTAAACTACCAAAGAGAGAACAGAAATGGAGGGCTGCCGATGTTAAGCATTAGTCAATTTTCACGAGTCAGTCATATTTCTCCCAAGACGCTGCGCTATTATGATGAGATCGATCTCTTAAAGCCCCAAGAAGTCAACCAGGAAAACGGCTATCGTTATTATTCCAGCGAGCAGTTAATTACCGCGCTAAAAATTCAAAAATTAAAACAGTACGAGTTTCGGCTGGCGGAAATTCGTTTAGCATTGACCGATGAGCTGTATCTCCATGATCGTTTACTTGAAAAAGCAGGAGAGATCCAGCAGAAAATCGTAGACTATCATGATCTCCAAGCCGCGCTTGAAGGAGACCTCGCCACTTTGGCAGCCGGAGGGAATTTTCTTTTTAATCAAGAGACGGAGAAGATTACTTATCATGAGTCTGTTTCATGGCAGATTATTTCTATTAGAAAGATCATTAACGTTAAAGACTTTAGTCAATTATTGCAGGAAGTGGTGGCTTTAGTGGAGCTCAAGCAGGCAACGACGGTTTATGCGCCAATCACGATTTATCATAGTATGGAGTACACCCCTGATCATTACGACGTGGAAGTCTCAATCCCGATTTTAGAGAAAAACTTGGCTACGCGTCAATTGATCGCCCAAGGCTGCGTAAGCTATCATTTCAAAGGAAATTATCAGAAACTGCCGGCCGCTTATGCCCAGCTAGGAAAATGGGCAGATGAGCATCAGTATGAAGTAGTTGATCCCTTTTTCGAAGTCTATCTCACTGACCCCAGTGTCACGCCAGCGGATGAAAACGAAGTAGTGATCTATTTACCAGTCAAAGAAAGATGAGGGAAGCGATGGATTCAGCCTTACGTTTGAGAATCAAATACGACAATAATGAGAAGATCGAACAGCCAATAGAATGGCTCAAAGAATCAGAGATCGTCGCGAAATATACGCAGCTAACCGACTTAACGACATTGGGAAAAATTTTTGCGTTGATCGGATTGGCTGAGATTCCCAATGCCGAGCAGCTACCGCAAACCCAAGCGCTAGTCACTTTTGTGAATCAACACGTTGCTACGTCAGAGGGGTTTTCTTATACCGGCAAGTTGGAAGAAATCGTTCCTTGCTACAATGCGTTGTTATTGGAAGCCTACTGTCGTTTAGGACTAGGCAATACCCCAGAGGCTCAAAACGCGCTGCAATGGATCAAACAGTATCAAGTCTTCGAGCGTGAGCAAACAACGAGCTGGGCTCATAAAGGCATCTGTAAATATGGCGGCTGTATGAAAGCGACGCCTTGTTATATCGGTATCGGAAAAACGGTTCGAGCATTATTGACCTATCAAGAAATTGTCACTGCGGATGACCAGCAGGTGAAGCATTTGATTCAAGTAGGTCTGGATTATATGTTGCGGCATCAATTATTTCGTCGGCTCTCCAATCAAAAACCAATCAGTGCTCATATCACGGAAAGTATGTTTCCGCAAAGCTATACTCTTTCCTTCACCGATCTTGTTTACATCGCGGAAAAAGGTCAACTAAGAGAACATAAGCAGACACAAGCACTGACAGCCTTACTGTTGGAAAAACGCAGGAAAAGCGGCGGCTGGAAAAACGAATACATTTACAAATACAAAGGCTATCTAGCTTTTGACAATCGCCGCAACGATTCTGACTGGCTGACCTATTTGTATACACGTTATCTCAAATAAAACGGAGCTGGGACAATAATAATCCTAGCTCCGTTTTACGGATAAACGGTGGTGCAGAAGTAGCTTCTGCACCATCCTCGCTTTTATTTTAATTCGCTATAGATTTCAAGGAATTCTCCTTGATGAGAAGTACCATCTAGGAGAAGCTCCGTAATTTTCCCCGCAACATCATCTGCAGTGTGAAAGCCTTCAGCGGTCATATTGCCATTTAAATCGGTAGTCGTTGGACCTGGGTGAACGCTGAAGATCTCCAAGTCCTTCTTTTCCTTATCAAAGTCGATGGCAAGCGCCTGCATCATAACATTTTGCGCGGCCTTCGTCGCTTTGTAGGCAAAAGGATTCCAAAAAGGATTTGGACCAGTTGGGATCGTGATGTTTACGATCCGGCCATGATTCTTTTCTAATACCGGCAGTAGACCTTGTGTTAACTGAAAGGTACCGAAGAAATTGACTTGCATCGTCGCTTGCAAATCGTCTAAATTTTCCTCTAAGCTTGATCCGTGTCCGCTAGGAATTCCAGCGTTGTTGATTAGTAAATCAAGTTTTGCAAAATTTGATTTGACTGTGTTGATTGCTTGAGTGATCGTCGCGGACTCGCTAAGGTCGATTAAAATAGAATCGACTTGTTGGATTCCCTCAGATTGAAGTTTTTCAACAGCGGCTTTTGCCCGTTCTTCATTTCGAGCACCGATGACGATGTGCCATTCTTTTTTGCCTAAGGCTTTCGCAAGGGCAAAGCCGATGCCTTTATTTGCACCAGTAATTAATGCTGTTTTCATAGTAAATCCTCCGTTTTGACTAACTATTCTTTTTGAACTATGGTTAGCATAAAGCCTAAACCATGGTTTAGGGCAAGAAGAATGTTTCAGGAGGAAAAAAGATGACGACTTATTCAATCAAAGAAGTAGCGGATAAATTTGATTTAACCATCTCCACCCTGCGTTATTACGATAAAAAAGGCCTGCTGCCTTTCGTCGCTAAAAATAAATCAGGCTATCGCGAGTTCACTGAATCTGACCTGAATTTGATACACACGATTTGCTGCTTAAAAAATACTGGAATGCCGATCCATGACATCAAAGAATACATCGAATGTTGTATGGAAGGCTCAAAGACGATCGAACAGCGAAAACAATTATTACAGGATCATAAGGAAGCGGTGTTGCAACAACAAGTTCAATTAATGGAGAACTTGAAGGAGCTTGATTGGAAGATTGAGCGCTACGAATCATCCGATGCGAAAGAAAAAATAGATGCCCAAGTAGCTTATGTAATTAAAGAAAAGCAGGAGCAGCAATTAACTCACGGCTTTCGTTTGTAAAAAAAGGCGACGCTCAAATTGAGCATCGCCTTTAAACAGGGGCATAATCTTATTCGCCTTTGGCAGCCATGTTGGCCGTCACTTTTTCATCGATCCGCAAGAAAGGAAGATAGATAAAGACGCTGACAGCGATGATGAAGATTTGTAAAACTGCGGCGCGCCAATCACCACCGGTTGCTAGAAACCCAGAGATAACAGGAGGCGTTGTCCACGGTATTTGGACAACTACGTGATTGATCAAGCCAGCCGCTGTTGCGAAATACGCAATAACTAAGGAAAAGATCGGAGCCAAAACGAAAGGAATAATCAAACTAAGATTAAACACGATCGGCAGTCCAAAGATAATCGGCTCACTGATATTAAACAAAGCAGGCGAGACCGATAATTTAGCAAAGTCTTTGTAGTCTTTACGACGACTGAAAATAAAGATGGCGATCAATAATGCGATCGTATTTCCCGAACCGCCCATGACAGCGAAGGTATCTTTAAAGGCCATATTGATAATGTGAGGAATTTGTTCATGATTGGCATAAGCCGCCATGTTTTCCTGCATATTTTGCAATAAGAACGGATCAAGTAAAGACCCAGAAATTACGGCTTGATGAATCCCAAAACCAAAGAACAAGTTAGCGATAGAAGTAATCAAGAGAAAGCCAGGCAACCCAGTCGTTACTTTACTCAAAGGACCAGTGATTGCTTTAGTGATCATTGTATTGACATCCATATGAAGTAATTGATTGACAGCAAATGATACTAAGGCAAAACAAGTAACTGTAATAATTATCGGAATCAATACGTTGAAGGATTTCAACACAGCTGGCGGGATATTCCCAGAAATTTTGATTTGAAGCTTTTCATTGTTTGAGAGCTTAATGAACAGTTCAGTTGCTAAAAGACCAACGAAGATTCCGACGAACATACCTGATGCACCTGTATGCGATCCTGGGATCACGCCTGTGACCTCAATTGCTTTTTTTGCATTTTCTGGTGTAAACATGGTTGTCATCGGAGTTAACACCATGAAAGTTGAGATAGATACTAAAACAGCAGCGATATGATTGGAATAATTTCTGCTAATACACATATGATAAGAGACTGCCGCAACAATTAAAATGGTGGTGATACCTAACGTTCCATTCGTAACAGACATACCAATCTCTTGGATTGTCATTAGGGTTTTGGGATTGACAATTTTTCCCATAAACCCGGTTGGTTCTAAAATTACATAATTAATTAAAGTTACAAAACCAGCTAACATCATGAAGGGCATGAAGGTAGCGAAGGCATCACGCAAAGTTCGTAGGTGTATTTGATTGCCTAGTTTAGTTGCGATAATCCCAAATCGTTCAAATATTTGTTCCTTTTTATTCGGTTTATCCACTTGAAATCCTCCTCAGATTTTTTGTAAGCACTTACTACGGACTTATCATAAACCGAATGCTAATAAAAGTAAATAACTTTTTTTAAAAATATATATCTTTTTTCGGAATGCAGAAAAAAGAGCTGTATGATTCAGCTCACAGCTTTAATTCTCGACGAATACCGCTTCAAAAATAAAGTCTTGGTATAAATGTCTGGTGATGGAGTATTCAAAAGGGATCCCACTAGCTAAGGAAACACTTTTTTCAATTTCAATCATGAAATCTCCTTGCTCAATCCCTAATATCTTGGCGTCAAATTCACTGGCTAGAACACCTTTCATCCAAATATGAGAAGCATTGATCTCTAAATGCAGTTCATCTCGAATATACGCATAAACGGATTTTTTTAAATGCTTTGGCTGTAGACCAGGAATAATCGATAAAGGCATAAAGGTCTGTTCCAAAGAGTAAGGTTGTTGATCGACGAAACGACTACGGATAATATTGTAGACATATTCCTTTGGATCGATCGTCAACTTTTCGGCAACTTTTTTAGAAGGCAATTCGATAGAAAATGTGTGAATCTCAGATTCAACATGCTCCTCACCAACGACGCTCATTAAGCCTTCGTTAGGACCAAAAACTTTGGAATTATCGATCGGTTTACGTAAAACCTCTGTACCGAAACCACTTCGGCTGCGTAACACTCCTTCGGATACTAATAAATCTAAGCCCTTTTTGACCGTTAATTTACTGGCATCATAATAGCCCGCGAGTTCAGTGCCTGAGGGTAGTTTTTCACCAATGGCATACGTACCGTCCTCAACTTTTTTCTTCACGTCCAAATAAATTTCCATATACTTTGAATTCTTTTTCATGCGGACCTCCTTTTAAAGTAATGTAAAGTTATAAATCATTATATACTTTTACACGAATTTAGCAATAAAATCTCCAACAAAAATATAGCGTTAAATAAAAAGTATATATTTTTGAATTAAAAACTATTTCATTTTTTTTGGTGGGATGTTATGATGGGACAGAATTCAATATAGAGCATACGTCTGAGGAGGATACTATGAGTAAACAACAACTAACATTTCCGGAAGGTTTTTGGTGGGGGTCCGCTTGGTCAGCAGAACAAGCCGAGGGTCGTGGTGAAACTGGCAAAGCAGAAACCGTTTGGGAACGCTGGTACAAAGAACAACCTTACCGCTTTTATCAAGGAATCAGTTCAGAAGTAACGACGGATCATATCCATCGCTACAAAGAAGATGTGCAGCTAATGAAGCAAACTGGTCATAATTCTTTCCGAGTATCAATTTCATGGGCAAGAATGTTTTCAAATGATGGAATTGGTGCAGTCAATCCCAAAGCCATCGCTTTTTATCGCGATTTATTTAACGAGATGAATCAAAATGGCGTCAAAGTATTCGCCAATCTTTATCATTTTGATATGCCGGCTGTGCTACAAGACAAAGGTGGCTGGGAGTCACGAGAAGTCGTGGATGCGTATGTTCATTTTGCGGATACTTGCTTTAAGGAATTCGGTGATTTGGTTTATCACTGGTTCACCTTCAATGAACCGTTAGGCCCAATTTTAGGCTCTTATTTAGAAGACTTCCATTATCCCAATATCATTGACTTTAAACGAGGAGCACAAGCAGCTTTCTTCACTGTCTTAGCCCATGCTAAAGCGATCGCTGCTCATAAAAAATATCAACTACCAAGTAAAATCGGCGTTATCTTGAACCTAAGCCCAACGTTTCCACGGAGCCAGAATCATGCGGACGTAAAAGCAGCGGAGATCGCAGATTTATTTTATGTACGGAGTTTCTTAGATCCGATGGTGAAGGGTGAGTTTCCAGAAAAATTAGTTGAACTATTACGTGAGTATGATCAACTGCCAGCCGATTATACTGAGAACGATTTAGCTGAGATTAAAGAAAATACGGCTCAAATCTTAGGCTTGAATTATTATGAACCCCGTCGCGTGAAGGCTCGGTTGACTGCAATCAACCCTGAAGGACCGTTTTTACCGGATTGGTTCTTCGAAAATCATGTGATGCCAGGACGTCGCATGAATGAGTATCGTGGCTGGGAAATTTATGAAAAAGGAATCCACGATCTATGTATGGATATCAAAGAAAATTATGGTAACATCGAAGCCTTTATCTCGGAAAATGGAATGGGCGTTGCGGATGAAGCCCGCTTCATGAATGAAACGGGGCAAGTGGTTGATGATTATCGAATCGAATACATCCAAGATCATCTAGCCTATTTATGGAAAGCAATCGAGGATGGCTGTAATATCAAAGGTTATCATCTATGGACCTTTATTGACTGCTGGTCGTGGATCAATGCGTATAAAAATCGTTATGGGCTAGTTTCGTTAGACTTAGCCACACAAAAACGAACGATTAAGAAAAGCGGCGAGTTCTATAAACAATTAAGCGATAATAATGGATTTGTGTATGATGTTGATCGGTTAGTATAAACAAAGAAGGAGTGAGTCGAAATTTGCGACTCACTCCTTCTTTATTTGCGATTTAAATGGATGTCTAGAGAAAATTTACTTTTATTGCTAATAAAATAAGATTTTGAAAATTCGAAAGCAGTTCCTTTTTGGTCGTAAGCAATTTGTTCAATGACTAAAATTGGAAAACCTTCATCAATCTTAAGAGCGGCACTAATTTCAGCATTTGCTTGATCCGCATAAATAATTCGACGTGCATCGGTCAGCTGTAATTTTGCTACATGCCCCAAATAATCATATACAGATCCTTGTAAAATCTCTTCGTTTAATGGTGCCACTTGAGTAGGCATAATAACATGTTCCAAACTGTAGATTTGGTCATTGATTGAACGAACTCTTTTGAATTCGTAAACAGGATCACTAGCAGTGATATTTAAATTCTGTTGCTCATCTGCTAGAGGAAGTCGCGCATCGAAAGATAGTGTTTGACTAGAAATTTTTTGATCACGATGAGAGTAAGTTACACCAACGGGTAAATCTAATGGCAGCAGTTCGCTGTCGCTATTGTCTATTTGAGGTCGAATATAGGTACCAGATCCTTGTTTACTAAATACTAATCCATCATTTTCTAATAAATTTAATGCTTTTTTTAACGTAATTCGCGAAACGTCGTATTTTTCAGCAAAATATTCTTGAGTAGGTAACAAAGTCCCAGCACGATAGTGATTTGTTAAAATATCTCGCTTGATATCTGAGTAGATCTCTCGATATTTGTACAAATTGTATACCTCCTTTTCTTTTGTTTGTATATACAATTTAACATCATTTTTGAAATTTGTAAATGTTTTTAAAAAATATTGTGTTTACAAATTTATATATTTGTATATAATTAAATCTAGAAAACGTTTTCCAATAAATTTTAAGGAGTATCGATAATGAAATTTGATATGCAAAAAGTCCAAGAGCCTTTACTGAAAGCTTCGGCTTGGGTAGAAGGCAACACTATCTTACAGGCGATTAAGAATGCTTTTGTACGAACTATTCCATTTACAGTAGTGGGATCATTTTCCAATTTAATTAAAATGCAGCTAGATGCACTTATTAAGAACCAACATATCGATAATGTCATTTTAACAAATATTAGTGAATTATTCGGTTACTTAGGAAACGCAACATTAGGAATAGTGGCATTAATTGTCGTCTTTTCTTCTGCCTATTCATATGCAGTTGAGTTGAAACGTAAAGAGAATAATGAACGATTAAATCCTATTATCGCAACTTTATTAGCTTTCGCGGCGTATTTTGTAATGGTTCCCAAAAATGTAAATTTTATAGATCCGAAAGCAAAAATAATTGAAGGATTTTCAACCTCCTTCTTCAGTTATGAAGGAATGTTTACAGGGTTAATCGTAGGAATGATCTCAGTAGCGTTGTTTGCTAAATTTACGAGAAGTAAATTTACGATAAAAATGCCTGGAAATGTTCCGCAAAATGTTTTCGATTCATTCTTCTCACTGATTCCAATCAGTGAAGTACTATTAATTTTCGGTGTTGTCCGAATCATAATTGAATCGCTTGGCTATGTTTCATTATTACAAATGATTTCGGATGTTTTAATTAAGCCTTTATTATCTGTTGGAACTGGCTTACCGGCGATTTTAGTAGTCATTTTGTTACAACAAATTTTATGGTTTCTTGGCTTACATGGGTTCAACATCGTTTGGGGTGTTGTTTCGGCTTTCTGGTTGCCATTGTTCTTAGAAAATGTAGCGAAATTCGCAGAAACACAAAGCTTTGCTGGGATTACGATTTCACCTAATACAATGACGAATGTTTACGCCATGATTGGTGGTTCAGGAGCCACTTTTGGTTTGATTATCGCCATGCTGATCTTCACTAAAAAAGGTGAGAAAGAGCGAGAAGTAGCAAAATTAGCTCTTATCCCAGGCTGTTTTGGGATTAATGAGCCGGTTATCTTTGGTCTGCCGATTGTTTTAAATCCGTTAATGTTTATCCCATGGATTTTAGTACCGATTATTAACGCGATTATTGCCTATATCGTAACTTCATTAGGTTGGGTCGTACCCTTGGTTGTTTTGAACTCAGGAAATGAACCAATTTTTATAAGTACTTGGGTCTTGGGAGCATTCCATCTTAGTCCAGTTATTTTGACGGCGGTATTAGTTGTCTTGGATGTTGTATTATATGCGCCATTTGTTGTGCTAAACCAACGCAATGAACGTGCAGAACAACGGATTGTTAAAGAAAAAAAAGAAAAACAAGCTGCGCAATTAATGGCAGAAAATATTGGATAGAAAACTGATCTATAAGAATTGAGGAATTTTTTGTTATGAAGGATGTTTATACGGTAGCACACACTCATTGGGATTTTGAATGGTATTTCACTCGTCAGGAAGCACGGGTTCAATTTATATTTCATATGGATGAAGTTCTTACAGCGTTAGAAAGTAATCAATTAGACTATTATGCATTAGATGGTCAAATGTCGATCATTGAGGATTATTTAGCCATTTTCCCGGAAAAGGCGGAACAGCTAAAAAGATTTGTAACCGCAGGGCGCCTATTTGTTGGTCCGTGGTTTACCCAGATTGATGAGATGACGACTTCTGGGGAATCGACTGTTCGGAATCTACGAATCGGAATTCAAGAAGCAGAAAATCTAGGTAATTGTATGCGGATTGGCTATTTGCCTGATTCCTTCGGTCAAAGCCAAGACATGCCCAAAATTTTTAATGGCTTCGGGATTGAACAAGCCTTATTTTGGCGAGGAATGCCCAAGGACGCAAAGACACGCTATTTTTATTGGACAAGTAATGATGGGTCGAAAGTATTAACAGCTAATATCAAAAATGGCTACTATGCAGGTGTTGACTTAATTGAACAAGATAATTTCACTGAATTAGTTGATAGAATCTCGACCGAGACGAAAAGCAGTGTGCATTTATTACCGGTAGGCGGAGATCAACGGGCTGTCGATTTCAACTTAAAAGAACGTATCGCTAAAGCCAATCATGATGTTGAAAAAGAAGTACGCTTTGTTGAAAGTAGTTACCCTGATTTCTTTAAAGCTTTAGAACGGGAAACTTCTTCCTTTAAGGAAATTTCTGGAGAATTTATTGATCCATCCGACTCGAAAATTCATCGAGGAATCTATTCTTCACGTTACGATTTGAAACAAATCTATGATCAATTAGAGCGAGTATTGACCTATCAGTTAGAGCCGATGTCCGCTTTGGCGAATACACATGGTATTGAAACAAAACAAGGGTTGCTTAATAGCCTTTGGAAAACAGTTGCTCGTGGGCAAGCTCATGATAGCGCTGGTGGGTGTAACAGTGATAAGACCAACCAAGATATCTTAATGCGCGGTGTCAATGCCTTGCAAGAAGCTCAATCTTGTATGGATTATTTGTTACGAAAGCTTAGTATCTCGTTAAATAGTAATCAAGAGAATGATTTATTTATTTGGAATCCGCTGCCGTTTGCAATGACTCGTTCACGGAAAATGCTTGTTTCTACGAAGAGTGCGTCTTTTGCGCTAGTCGATCAAAACGGGAATAAGATTGATTTTGAAATTGTGGAGCAGCAAAAGGAAAATGCTGGCTGTTTACGCCGTGATCGGTCAACGATGATTAATGAGTATTATTATGAAACGACGATTATTGTGGCTTGCGAAGTGCCAGCGATGGGCTGGGTACAGTTACAGATTGTGGAGACTGAGACTCCAGCTAAGCGAATCCAAACAGCTGAGCAACTTGAGAATGATCAGTTCTTAATCCAATTTCAAAATGGAAAATTCGATTTATTTTCAAAGATCAATCAAAAATGGTATGTGGACTTCTTGAAGGTTGAAGATGGTGGAGATGAGGGGGACACCTATGATTTTTCTCCAGCATTTGATGATTGGCTACTGAATCTTGATTTCAGTGAGGCCGGTGATGTGAACATCCAACAAGGAAGTTTAATCAGTAGAATGACTGTTAGCGGTCAATGGAAGCTTCCATATGATTTAGCTGCTCGTAAGGCACAAAAACTAAATGGGGTCGTTCATTATGCATTGGAATTGGAATTAGCAAAAGATAGTTCAGCCATTGACCTGAAAATGACTATTGATAATCAAGTCTTGGATCATCGCTTACGTTTATTAATTCAGACGGATGTTGAAGCGACCCATTCATATGCCGATACACAATTTGGTGTTATCAAACGACCTGTGGAAGATATCCATTTACATGACTGGCAGGCGATTGGCTATAAAGAAGAACCGACAAGCATGCGACCAATGCTTCACTTTTGCAACATTCATGCTGAAGATTCCAGTTGGAGCTTTTTAACAAAGGGAACGAAAGATTTCCAAATTGTCGGCGAAAAGTATCAAAAGTTAGCAGTCACTTTATTCAGAGGTGTAGGATTCTTAGGACGTCCAGATACCTTGAGAAGACCGGGAGATGCTTCTGGATTACAAACTAAAGTGGTTCCAACGCCGCAAAGCCAATTGTTAGGAAAGTTGGTGTTTGAAGGAAGTATTGTGATCAATTCTCATTTTGATCCGCAGGAATTGCAAATGACCTATCTGGCAGCGACCCAGGAAGATTTGTATTACCAAACGCAGACGATCAATCGGTTTACAACACCAATCCAATATTTCCCTGTGAATCCTTTGCAGAAAGAAATAGCCGGACAGTCCCTCATTTCCATTGAAGATTTATCAGTCGTGTTTAGTAGCTTCTTGCCAACAATTGATAATACTGGATTTGAACTACGTCTTTATAACGCGGCAGATACGGTGAAAATACAATCTGGTAAGCTATTGTTTAAACAATTAGCAAATATTGTAATACTGGATTTAGAAGGGAAATTCATCCGGACAGTTGCAGCAAATGTCACGGAATATGAATTGGCGGATTTCAACAGTGGTGAAATCCGGACCTATGGTATTTACTTTGATCAATGCAAAAGTGAGGAAATACAATGATCAACCAAGCAAAGTTAATTGATGAACTAAACGCATATGCTGAGACAGTGGCATTACCCACGGCTAAACAAACTCAATTATTTCGGCAGGCCTTCATTGATACGATCACAAATACTGTTTCGCTTCGTGAAAATGGCGAGATTTTTGTGGCAACAGGAGATATCCCAGCAATGTGGTTGCGGGATTCGACATTCCAAGTATTGCCTTATTTGCAGATTGCAGAGAAGGTGCCTGATGTAAAAAAATTAATTCACGGGGTATTGGAACAACAATTGACTTATTTGATGCATGATCCATACTCGAATGCCTTTAATAAAGAGGCTGATGGCGGGCACTATAGTAACGATACATCGAATGTACCTATTTCTCCGTTAGTCTGGGAACGAAAATTTGAGATTGATTCTTTATGCGCGCCTTTTTTCTTAGGCTATCATTTGTATCAAACAGGCTATGACGAACATTTGACACCAAAATTCTGGGAGGCTGTCTCAGTGGCTGTGGATACATTTATCTGCGAACAGCATCATGAAGTTTCGCCGTATACGTTTGTTCGGACAGATTGTCCTCCTTCAGACACAATTCCCTGTGACGGCAAAGGACGTCCTATTGCGTATACCGGAATGGTGTGGAGTGGCTTTAGACCAAGTGACGATGCGTGCTACTATGGCTATTTTATTCCAGGAAATCAATTTATTACTGTTGTTTTGAAACAGTTGTTAGCTATGATAGCGGAAAATAAACAGCCGAAGCTTACTCAAAAAATGGTTCGATTGCTAGACGAGGTTACAGCCGGGATTAAAAAATACGGTCGTTTAGTAAATGAGCATGGTGAACATTATTATGCTTATGAAGTGGATGGTTTAGGTAATTCCTTGTTTATGGACGATGCCAATGTGCCAAGCCTACTTTCATTACCATTTTTAAGCTATTGTGAGAAAAATGATCCCGTTTATCTAGCTACGCGAAACAAAATTTTAAGTGATGCTAATCCTTATTATTATGAAGGAAAATGTTTGCGAGGAATTGGTAGTCCACACACGCCACCAAACTATGTTTGGCCGATCTCCTTGGCGATGGAAGGCTTAACTTCTGATGATCTAGCAGAAATCGAAAGAAAACTTCAAATAATTGCGACGACGGACGCAGGTACGATTCAATGTCATGAGGGAATTGATGTAAATGATCCTCAGCAGTATACTCGGGAATGGTTTTCTTGGGCCAATATGACCTATTGTCAATTGGCAATGCATTATTTAGCTTTGAAAGAGCAGGATTCAAACTGATTTTTTCTCTGGAATTTGTTTTTTTCGGTAAAGAAGATATTGCGATGATGCAGTATCTTCTTTACAATTTTGGGGAGGAAGCTAAGGACGAAGAGTTTTCCTTTGTCCTTTTTACTAAATAAACTGGATGAACTGGGAGGAGCAAGAAATGGCTCAAAAAATTTTAGCAATCGATATCGGCGGATCAGCGATAAAAAGCGGTTTATGGGAGAAGGATAGCTTAACTGAGCTGCCGAGTTTTATTACACCTAAAACGTGGGACGAAATGAAAGCGTATTTAAAATCGTTGGTAGAGGAGCACCAGATTACAGATGGGGTCGCGATCAGCGCACCGGGGGCAGTCAATGCAGAGGAAGGCGTCATTTATGGAGTGAGCGCCGTACCGTATTTGCACCGCTTTCCGATCAAGCAAGAGTTGACGGATTTCTTGGGAGTACCGGTAACGTTTCAAAATGATGCGAATTGCGCGACCTTGGCCGAGGTTTGGCAAGGAAATGCGCAAGGAATTGAAGCGGTGGCTTTTATGATCATCGGAACTGGGATTGGCGGTGGCATCGCAATTGACGGCAAGCTACGTACCGGAGCGAATTTATTTGGTGGGGAGTTTGGCTACCAAATCATCAATCCAACAACCTTGGAAACCTTGAGTGATCTTGGCAGCCCGGTTGGTATGGCGAAGCGATTTTCGAAGCTTAAAGCAGAAGACCGCGAGTATACAAGTAAAGAGGTTTTTGACTTGGCAGCGACTGGTGATGAGTTGGCGCAAGAACAGATCGATCAATTTTATGATGCGTTAAGTATTGGGATTTATAATATTTTAGTATCGCTAGACCCCGATCGTGTATTGATCGGCGGCGGAATTTCAACTAGAGCGGACTTATTGGAAAATCTTGAAGTCCGTGTCAAACGACTGCTGCAAAAGAATGGTGCGAAGGAATTGAAGGCGTCGATTATGCCGTGTAAGTTTTTGAATCAAGCGAATTTGATCGGGGCGGTCTATCAGTTTTTAACGGAACAGGCGTAAACTTACGATTGTTTTCTGAGGTTAAGAAAATTTTAACTGGATTTACGTTAGAAAAAGGCGTAAATTACGGAAGGAACTTTTTTAAGTTAGAAAGCGAGTGTTTTATTTGAAAAAAATTGATTTAGCTAGAACAGCTTTGGTCGTGATTGATTTACAAAAGGGAATTATGGGAACGGGAGAGTTGCAGCCTTATAGTGCTTCAGCCGTGCTTGAAAAAAATAATCAATTAGCAGCAGCGCTAAAAAATACTGCTGGCCTAGTTACGCTAGTTAACGTTGATCCGACAACGATGCAATTTTTGAATTCAGAACGTAGCGGCGGGTACGTAAATTTACCTGCAGCATTTTCAGAATTTGTGATGCCGATTGCGACGGATTCCAACGCAAAAAATGTTATTAAAGTGACAAAGCATAATCCAGGAGCCTTCTTTGGAACTGATTTGGATTTGCAGTTACGACGCCGAGATATTGATACAATCATTCTGACCGGTGTCGCTACAGCTAACGGAGTTTACGCGACAGCTTTGGACGCCTATCAACATGGTTATAAAGTTATCGTGGTTGAAGACGCCTGCGCCGATCGTGATATTGAATTGCATCAGATCTTTTTTGAAAAGTTGTTTACTAAGCTAGGTCAGGTGGCAACGACGAAGGAAGTTTTAGAAATGATTTAAAAAGAGTAAATTATAAAAGGAGCTGGGGAATTTTTTTCCAGCTCCTTTTATAATTTTTTGATTTCTTTTAAGAAATTTTGGAAATTATTTTGCTGCAGAACTGCTTGCTGAACATCCTCTCGTTCCATCAATTCTAAAAGCAAGCTGTAAATTTCTTCGGTGTCTTCATAATCTTCTTTACTGATAGCAAATAGAAAAACGATTTTAACGAGATTGCCATTGCCCCAATCGACTCCCTCAGGCAAAACGGCGACGGATACTGCGGAACGTTTCGCCAGTAGCGACATCGGATGAGGAATCGCCAGCCATTCATTAATATTAGTTTGATTGATTGCCTCCCGCGCCATAATACTTTCGTGGAATTCTTCAGGGACGACATTCTTTTGGACCAGCTGTTGGGTCATCTTTGTCAGCAGCTGTCTTTTATTAGCTACCTTGCCATGAAAATAGAAGGACTCATCAAACAGAGAATAAATCTCTGTTTTTGATCCTTTAAAATTCCCTATAAAGTCTTCGATTTTAACGATTTCTTTATCTAATTTTGCCATATTAAGATAGATGTGAGGCACGCTTAATTTTTCTAGGGGAACCGTGGTGATTACAAAATCAATTTTTGTCAGATCACATTGCTGCAACTCTACATAGGAGAGACGATCGACCACTTCGATGGTTTCTTGATAATATTTATTAATTTTCGCTTCTATGATCCGGCTCATGGCGCGGCCGGTTCCACAAACAAGGATCACGCGGTATTTTCGATGGCTGCTGATAGAATTTCGCTCCATCGCACCAGCGATATGTAAGGCGATATACCCGACTTCATCCTGTGAAAAATACAACCCGTGCTTTCTGCCTAGTGTCTCTAAATGAGTCAGACATAAATCGTAAGCTAAGGGAAAAGATTTTTTGATTGTTTGCAGCAAAGGATTGCTGCGGCGAGCTTCCATTAAGTTCATATTGATGAAACCGGCAATGTGTGAAGTCAAATCCTCATTCAACATATTGTCGTGTATCCAGTCAAAATTTGAGGTACGTTTGATCGCTTGTAATAGTTCTTCAACAATGACCTTTGCGGTCTCAGTCGAAGAGATATTAGCCGCTTCCGTTTCAACAAGCCGTGGGGCGTTTAATGCTAAATAATAAGTCAAGTATTCCTTCTCACCAGCTGTCAGCTTTACGTCAAAGGCTTGATCAAGCTCTGTTAAAAAGCGGGTCAATGATTTTTTTGCCTCTGACTGTAAGATCGGTACACGCATTGGAAAGTTGCTGATCCTATGGCCAGCTAAAAAGCGGCTAAGGGCTAAAGCAAAATGAGAAAGAATATTTTTGTGGTAATAATCAGAATCTAAAAGTTCCAATGGTGCTAAATAATATAGTTCCAATTTTTGCAAAAGCTCCAAATCGATGTTGTCAAATAGTGCTAGCTCCATTTCAGTGAAGCCAACCAAATATTCTTGTAAATCTTTTTCAATCAAGAGGTCACTGATTGCTTGGCGCTTCGCAAATTCATTGCCAATCAGCTCAAAACCGATATTAGGGCGATTGACGATTTTTAATTGATAGATCATTAAGTTGTCACGTGCCGTCTTTAAATAAGAGTAAAAGGTATTTTTACTAATAAATAGCTGGTCTAAGAAATTGTCTAGTGATAAAGGGCTTTCATTTTTGAATAGTAGAAAGAGTAAAAAATTTTGTCGCTCTTCACTGGTTGTCAAAAAGGAATCCGTGGTAGTCATGCTTTCTTTCCACCAATCATTGAACTGGTCAGTGGAAAGAATCGACAATAAATAGCCTTGTCCTCGAACCAGTTTGATCGTGGCACCGACATTGTCTAGCAGGTCGTTCAAATTCGCGATGTCTGTTCGTACGGTTCGCTCGGAAATAGAAAAAGTATGAGCTAATTCCTTCATTGCAAGAGGTGCAGTTTGTTGGGCTAATAATTCCAATAAATCATCTAATCGTTGATAAGCGAGCTTTGACACCTGTTCCACCTCCGGTCCTTCATTTAATCATACATGATAGAAGAAAAGATTGGAATCCTTTGGTAGTACCGGCGTTTTCCAAAAAGGTTGGCAATCTATTTGGAAATCGCTTTACTAATGATTGCCAAATTTGTTGGAAATTGAAAGCGTTTACAGAAGACGTTAAACCTCGTAAATTAAACGTGTAAAGCAAAGCCGATTACGATCACCGCTTAGTAATTTTACAGTTATGGAATCGTAGGGCTCGTAAGGAAAAGCAATTTCCTAAACTATCAGAAAGGAGTTTCCGCTATGGATTTTGAAGAACAGAATATTCTTTTAGATGTGGTAGCTGCTTCGAAGGAAGAACTATTTGAAGTGATTGCTCAGTACGCCTATGAAGCTGGGTATGTTGCAAATGTTGCTGAAGCCTGCCAAGCCTTTAATGAACGGGAAGCAGAGTATTCGACGGGTCTGCAGGATGGTTTTGCGATTCCGCATGCGAAGACGGATACGGTATTGGCACCAACTGTTTTGTTCATTCGTTTAAAGAAGGCAATCGAATGGGAAACCTTTGATGACTCGGCCGTGAAAAACATCTTTGCATTATTCGTTCCGAAAAAAGATGAAGGAACAGTTCATTTAGAAATGCTCAGCCGTTTAGCGACCGCTTTGCTAGAAGCCGATTTTATTCAGCAAATTCAACAATCTGAAGACAAGGAGCAATTAGTAGACAGAATCAAACAAGAAATGATTGGAGAGAAGATCAAATGAAAATTGTAGGAATTTCCGCGTGTCCGGCAGGCTTGGCACACACACCGATGGCAGCAAAGGCTTTAGAAAAGGCTGGGGTAAAATTGGGGTATGATGTCAAGATCGAACAACAAGGCTCACTAGGACAAGTCAATCAGATCACACTCGCAGAAGCACAAGCGGCGGACTTTTTGTTGCTGGCAACGGATCAAAAAGTCGTAGGCTTAGAACGTTTTGATGGAAAACCTCAGCTTCGTGTAAATATCAACACTTGTATCAAAGCACCGGAAGCTGTTTTGAAGAAATGTATTGCTGCTGTCCAACAGAGACAAACCAAGTAAAGAAAAGGGGCAAGAATGATGAAGAGAGTTCTAGCAGATGTAAAAGGCCACTTAATGAGTGGAATCAGTTTTGTACTGCCGTTGATTATTGGTGCTTCGCTAGTCGTTGCGATTCCGAAAATGATCGCTTTGGGGATGGGACTAACGAGCTTAGACCCATACGCAGAAACAGAAGGCTTCAAACATGCTCTTTATTTAATCGAACAAGTTGGTTGGACGGGGATCGGTTTAATCAATACGGTGTTAGCAGGTTTTGTGGCTTATTCGATTGGTGACAAAGCGGCTTTAGGTGCCGGTTTTATCGGTGGCGCGGTGGCAACCAGCACCAATGCAGGCTTTCTTGGCGCTGTGATCGCCGGATTCTTAGCAGGTTACTTAGCGAAATGGTCAAAAGAAAAAATCAAATTACCAGAATCATTCTCTGGTGTGATGCCGTTGGTTATTTTGCCGCTGATCGCGACATTATCGGTGGCGCTCATAATGGGAGCACTATTATCGGAACCACTCGCCTTGATCAATACGAGTCTCGTTGATTGGATTCGTAACATGATCGCAAATGATGTAAATAAAATCTTGCTTGCGATGATCATGGGAGCCATGATCGGCTCTGACTTAGGCGGACCGGTAAATAAGGCCGCTTGGATGGCTGGCAATGTTTTATTAGCAGAAGGCGTTTATTTACCAGCAATTATTGTGAATGTAGCGATTTGTGCCGTACCGCTTGGCTATGCTTTGGCAACTTTATTCCATAAGAAACGTTTCAATCAAGAATTATTAGACGCTGGCCGCAACAATTTTATCATGGGCTTCATTGGAATCACGGAAGGAGCGATTCCTTTTACCTTAGTCAGCCCGCTAAAATTAGTGCCGATCAATATGATTGGTGGCGCGATCGCCTCTGGTTTAGGAATTGCTTTTGGGATGTATGACAAGATGCCTCCAGTCGGTGGGATCTACGGGTTCTTTACAGTCGGCAATGGCTGGGCCTACTTATTAGGACTTTTCTTAGGTGCTGCCTTCATCGGTTTTGTGGCACCACTATTTGTGAACTTCAATAAACAGGAAGAACAAGCAGAAGAAATCGAATTAGACGATATTGATATCAGCTTTGAAAATTAGCAAGAAAAGTTTTGCAAACTCGCTCAGACTTAACAAAATTTTCGCTTATTGCCGAAAAATCTAGTTTGCTAAACTAGACAATAAAAATTAATAGGCACTGACGATGAAAATCGTTAAGTGCCTATTTTAATCAAACGAGAGGAACTTTTGCATGAAAAAAACAGTACACGTCGTACCACATAGCCATTGGGATCGCGAATGGTATTTTACTACCAGTCGTTCAAAAATTTATTTGATGCATGATTTGAAAAAAGTGTTGGAGCAGTTAGAAAAGGATGATCCTTACGATAGTTTTATTTTAGATGGTCAAGCTTCGTTGTTAGACGATTACCTAAATTGGCGCCCGCAGGATAAAGAGCGGATCAAGGAATTAGTGAAGCAAGGCAAACTGATTATTGGTCCTTGGTATACTCAAACGGATCAGCTGGTGATCTCAGGAGAAAGCATTGTACGAAATATGTTGTACGGGATGAAAATTTGTGAAGACTTTGGCGATTACATGAATGTCGGTTATGTGCCGGACTCCTTTGGACAAGCTGCCAGTATGCCGCAGATTTATCGCGAATTTGGGATTAGCGACACGATGTTTTGGCGTGGGGTGAGTGACGATGAGGTGGCTCATACAGAGTATCAATGGCGTGGCGAAGACGGCTCGGTCGTAAATGTCTATCAAATTCCGAGCGGTTATTACATTGGTGGGGCGATTCCTGAACGATCAGCTGATTTGGCGGAGTTTCTACATCAAGAGCCGTTTGAAACAACTTGGGGACGCAGCTCGACGGATCAGGTTTATTTTCCAAATGGTTTTGATCAAGCGCCTGTACGAGAAAATTTACCGGAGCTGGTCGATCAAATGAATGCACTATACAAGGATGAATACGAGCTGCAATTCTCAACGATTGAAAAATATATCGCCGCGGTCAAAGAACGTCAACCAGAATTAGAAGAGATCGCCGGAGAATTGATCAATGGAAAATTAATGCGCATCCATAAAACGATCTTCTCGTCACGACCAGACTTGAAGGCCTTGAATACTCAAATCCAACATTATTTAGTGAATGTGATGGAACCGATCTTGACGATGGCAATGCAATTAGGCTTCGAATATCCGGTGGAAACGATCAAAGAAATTTGGAAATTGATGTTTGAGAATGCCGCTCATGATTCCATTGGTTCGTGTGTTTCGGATACGACGAATGAAGATGTCTATATGCGATACAAACAGGCGCGGGATATTTCTCTGAACTTAGTTGAATTGACCTTGCGTCAAATCTCCACAGCCATCAATAATCCGCAAGCGCAAGAGATCACCTTCACGCTCTTCAATACCTATGACACTATCCGTGAAGGAGTGATCGAGGCAGAGGTGTATTTGCCGCAAAAGGAATTTGCGATTTTAGATCAAGCGGGGAATACCTTTCCTTACACTATCTTAGAGCTGGTAGATCAAACAGAATATGTTTTGAATCAAGGGAATGTACTGAATTCAGTCAAAGAAATCTATCTGCCTGAGAAAGTTTACAAAGCCAAAATAGCGATCGAAGCAACAAAAGTTCCTAGTATCGGCTATACCCAATTAACGATTGATCTAAAAGGTGATAGCAGTACAGCCTTGCAAACATCGAAAACACCGACGCTTGAAAATGAACATTATCAAATCACCGTCAATCCGAACGGCAGCTTGGATATTTTAGACAAAGCCAATGAAGTTCTGTACAAAAATCAAGGGATTATTGAAGAAAACGGCGATGATGGGGATTCCTTCAATTACTCGCCGCCAGTCAAAGATTTCATAGTTTCATCGATGGATACTGAGCCAAAGATCACGATTCAACAATCAGATATCTATCAATCTATCCGTTTAGAATTCCTGTTGAAAGTCCCGAAAAATTTAGCTGAACGTGCTAAAAAGCAGGTATCTGAAGAGCTGCCGATCATCCTCGAAGTGGCTTTGAAGAAACAATCTCCATTACTAGATTTCAAATTGACTGTGGACAATCAACGAGTAGACAGCCATCGTGTTTGTGTGCTGTTTGATACAGGGATCGCTGCGAAGTTTTCAATCGCTGATCAACAATTTGGAACACTGCAACGTCCCGTTGTTTTCGAAAAGGAAATGGCTCTGTGGAATGCTCACAAAGACCAATGGAATGAACAACCGATCGCGATTGAAACATGTCAGTCATTTGTTGGTTTATTTGACGAAGATCACGGGGTTGCCGTCATGCCAAAAGGAGTGCGGGAGTTTGAAATTATCGGCGAGCGATTCGAGACGATTTGTTTAACGATTTTTCGGACATACGGTTTCATGGGAAAAGAAAATTTGATGTATCGTCCTGGTCGCGCATCCGGTGAGTCAGTGATCGAGACACCCGATGCTCAATGTCATAAAACTATGAGTTTTGAATTTTCACTTGCTTATTTCGCGCAAAGCTTTGATCAAGCGAATGTTGCGCAATTGGCGAAGCAGGCGGTCACTCCAATCGAAGTCTATCAATACGCGGAGTTTTTAAACTCTCGTTTGATCTTCACGCTAGGTGAGGTGGCAAAAACATTGCCGGCAAGCTTTAGTCTATTTGAGATTAATGGTAATTTAACGTTGAGTGTGTTGAAAAAAGCAGAAGATCGCCCAGGCTATATTTTACGGCTATACAATGGTTTGCTAAATGAAGATGGGCAAGCGGCTATCAAATTCAGCCACGCGCTTCTTTCAGCAGAAAAAGTTGACTTGAAAGAAAAAACAAAGGAACCGCTGCCAATAAATAATGATACAATAGAGCTTGAAAACATCGGACACGCGAAATTCGTAACTCTGTATGTGGAATAAAACTAAATGATTGTGAGTGAAGCTTAGTGGAAAAATTATTTGGCGGGATCGAAGCCGGCGGTACAAAATTTGTTTGCTCTGTAGGAAATAATGACTTAGAAATCATCGAACGGGCCAGCTATCCGACAACTACACCGGAAGAAACGATGGCGTTAGTGATCGGCTTCTTTAAGAAATACGAGGAGCAGCTAGTCAGCATCGGTATTGGTTCATTTGGTCCAATCGATATTCATCGGGATTCGAAAACCTATGGCTACATTACATCAACACCGAAGTTAGCGTGGCAAAATTATGATTTTGTCGGCGCAATGAAGCAGCATTTCGATTTGCCGATGGCATGGACGACCGATGTGAACGCAGCTTGTTATGGCGAATACGTGAAAGGTCGCGGCGATGGAGTCAACAGTGTGGTTTATTACACAATCGGTACCGGTATAGGTGGTGGCGCGTTACAAAAAGGCAACTTTGTCGAAGGCTTTAGTCATCCAGAGATGGGGCACGTACTGGTTAGTCGCCATCCAGAAGATGATTTTGAAGGTGTTTGCCCTTTTCATGGCCATTGCTTAGAGGGGATGGCTGCTGGTCCGGCAATTGAAAAACGCTTAGGCCGCAAAGGGCAAGACTTGAGTGAAGATGATCCATTTTGGGAGATCGAAGCGGATTACATTGCTCAATGTGCGTATAATACTACGTTGATGTTTTCTCCTGATGTAATTATTTTTGGCGGCGGTGTGATGCAACAAGAGCATTTAGTCAAAAAAGTTCGCACGCGCTTCAAAGAATTGGTCAATGACTACGTGAAAACACCAGCTTTAGAGGAATATATCGTCACGCCAGCATTAGGCAATAATGCCGGAACGATTGGCTGTTTGGCTTTAGCACGTGAAGCAAAGTTACATTCATAAAAAAGGCCTTCAATTTTGTGGTGCCCCCAGAGGTTAGATTCTTGGTCTAACTTTTGAGGGGAGTACATTTTTAAGGCTTTTTTCGTTTCTTCAAGAGTTAAGTGAAAGCAATCAGATAATTTTGTTTTCAATCGAAAGCTTCGCTATAATTAATTTATTAGAGTGGGAGGTTGTTTATGAAAGGGACCTTTAAGCAATTTGAAAAACTGATTAGCACGATTGTTGATATTATGTTGGCGTTATTAGTGATCGTCGTGGTGATTGTCATGGCGGAGGGAATTATTAATATTGTGTCACACGTGATTCCGCTTAGTTCGATGGAGGATTTATCTTTATTGATTGAAGAGATCGCCACGCTGTTTATTTTACTTGAGGTCATCTTGATGCTGATGCGTTACATCAAAGAAGGCCACCACATTCCGGTCCGTTACTTGATTTTGATCAGTATCACGGCCATTTTACGGGAGTTGTTATTAGCTCAAGGAGATGGTCTACATTCGCTATTGCTTTCCAGTTCGATCTTAGTTTTAGTATTGGTGCTGCTGATTTTAGAAAAAGTGAAGGCTTTTCATAAGGCCGATCATTAAAAAGTGAGACAAAAAATTCCTCATCCATACGGGTGAGGAATTTTTGCTTAGGCGGTAACCGTTTTGCGTGATTTTAAAATATATTGGATACCGGTATAGAAAATAATAACAATCACTAAATAAGTAATGATCGTAATATCAAGTCCCATCAAGAATTGCGAAGCGATGATGACCCCGGGAATTCCTCCAATCGTGATGGCTAAGGCGATTTTTCTTGAATACGCTTTTTCACGAATGAAGTTGATACTTGCGACTGGCTGTAGCCCAGCACATGAGCACATCATAATCGGAAAGGCAGCCAGGGGTGTCATACCTAGCATGTAGACCATCGCCATGCAAGGAGCGTATAAGCCGACACCGACAGTCATTAACGCGCCGAAAAAGAAGTTCCCCACAATTCCGATCACTAATTTTGCTCCGGTCAGACCCATCGCAGTATTGCCTTTTCCTAGTAACGCAATCACTTCTGTTTGTCTTAACAGCATTAAAATAGCTGTGATCAGCAAGGCCCAGCCAATCCATTTTTGAATCGCTGTTTCGGAAAGTTTTGTCACAAACTTCGATCCGAACCAAGAGCCGACGATCGCTGCTAAAATCAACGTGACTAAGGTCACTGGGTCAACTTCGATGACCGTGACGAAAATCACTGCCTCGGTCAACACAGGAATCGCGTGGCCGACATTTAAAATCCCCGGCAGCTTGCGGTCATCCTTGTTTTGCTTCGTAACATTCAGCATCATGGTCGTCAGCGCGAAGCTTCCGATTCCAATCGTGTCAGCGAAGTCAGCGATAAAACCGATGATTCCATTGATGATCCAATTTCCCGGGCCGAGGTCGTCACGATGCATCAACACGTCACGTACTAGCATAATTGCTTGAAAAATAATTAACCCAATCAAAATATAAAAAATAATCTGTGCCATAACTCACGCTACTTTCTCTGTTTTTTAATAATTATAACAATAAATGAAATAGAAAAACCACAATAACCAAAATTTTTGTGATTGATTGAACGAATAGGTGGAAATTAATGGTTGAAATCGGTAAGAAATGCACGGCTGGCGACAGAAAGTAATTGTTGGTCGCGATAAAGAAGCCCGATTTGGCGAGATATAGGAACATCGAGTGGGCGCAAAGCCACATTGTAAGCTAAACGCTGCAAAATTAATTTTGGTAAAATACTAATACCTAATCCTTGTTCAACCATAGACAAGATAGAATAATCATCCCATGTCCGATATTTAATATCTGGCTGGATTTGATAGTTTTCTAATAGCTCCGTAATGTCGAAAGTACCTTGACGCTCTAAAAGGATAAACGGTTGATCAATCAAATCTTGAGGCGAAATTGATTTCTTTGCTAACAAAAGATGGTCGGCAGGTAAAACAACCAGCTGTTCATCACTTGCTAGAAACACTTCGATTAAGTCAGTCTGAGCCGGCAAACGTGAAAAGCCAAAATCGACCCGACCTTCAAAGATCCATTGCTCGATTTCTTCATAGTCTCCTAGCAGTAATTCGAATTCGATTTTAGGGTATTTGATTTGAAATTTTTTGATTGCTGCCGGCAGCCAATGGGTCGCGACACTGGAAAATGTACCGATCCGAATTAGGCCTGTATCTAAATGTCCCAGCTCGGCCAATTGGTTTTGCAATGCTTGATATTTTTCCGCCAGCTCTTTGGCAAAGGGCAGGACATTCAACCCATCAGAGGTTAATCGCAATCCCGCTCTCCAACAACGGAAGCCCCATTCTTGTTCTAAGTCATTAATCATTCGGCTGATACCAGATTGGGAATAATTTAAAACCTTCGCCGCTTTAGTAAAGCTGCCTAATTCAACCGTTTTGACGAAAGCGATATATTTTTGAATATTCATATCCATAATAGGCTTCTCCCTTCTATCTGTTTTTCTCATGCTAAGTATGTTAAAAATTCGTTTTTGTAATTGATATACCTATGATAAATTACAGCTAGCAACTATTCAATGTAAAGGAATGAGAGTAATGGTTTTGGTAAGTGAGATTTTTACAGATGGTCCCAAGAATTATAGCACGGCGTTGCAAAAAGAGGTCTACCACGCATTAGCAAAGTTGAAGCTTGATTTTCAACGTGTCGCTACGGATGAGGTGATCACGATGGAGGACTGTCAGCAAATCAATGAGCGGTTGTCGATGGATATGGTGAAGACTTTATTTCTCTGTAATCGACAAAAAACAGCTTTTTATTTATTCGTAACGAGTGGAACAAAGCAATTTAAAGCGAAGGATTTTAGCCAGGCCTTACAAGTCGCTCGGGTTTCTTTTGCTTCAGCGGATCAAATGGAAAGGATGCTGGAAACTCAGATCGGAGCTGCGACGATCTTTAGCACGTTAATAGCAGAATCAAAAGAAGTGCAATTAGTGCTAGATCAAGAGGTTGTCGAAAATGAATGGTACGGTTGCAGCGACGGAACGACGACCGGCTATTTAAAATTACGCACCACAGACGTGTTGGAAAAATTTTTACCTTTTGTTCAGCGTCAGCCGAAGATTATAACTATCTAAAAAGAAAAAGCCGCTAAAAAATCAGAAGGATAAACTGATTTTTTAGTGGCTTTTAGAATGTCTATTTGGAAATCTTTTTCAATTCAAAGCAGGTTTTCTTCTTATTCTAGAGAACTTACTAATGAAGAGAGCTCTTGATTTTTACAGCAATGAATGACGCTCGACTCTTTTAAAAATCAGCCTCGATGTAAATATCTTCGCCGGCGATTTCATCATCGATCACGTCGTTCCATTTGTCAGCGGGAATCTCTTTAAAGGAGACTGAAACGACGTTAGGTTCACAACCTAATTCATTTACGACAAGGTTCTGCAACTTGTTAGCGAAGTCTTGCTTTACTTCCTTCGAACGACCTGGATATAATCTTACGGATAAATGGGGCATATTTTTTTCCTCCTTTTTTTTATGATTAAGACCATTCAGTCCCAATTTTCGCTTCGCGAGCACGCTCATAAATTTTTTGTGCCGTGACTAAATCTTGTGCGCCAATGCCAACGGTTTTAAATACGATGATTTCATCAGCTTGCTCACGACCAACAATGTTTCCGGCTAGCACGTCACCAATATCACCAGTGAAATCTTTTTTGGTGATCCGTCCTTCTTCCAGTGGAATCAAAATATCACCGGCTTCAGAGAGCACGGCTTCTTGGGAATCAAAATAAATTTTCGCCGACCGCTCTAAAATCACCGGGTCCATCTCCTGCATGTGGGGTTGATAAGAGCCCACACAGCTAACAGTTGCGCCTGCTTTGACCTTGCTGCCATCAAAAACCGGGGAAGTAGCAGGGGTGACAGTAATGATCAAGTCTGCTTCACTAATGGCTTCATCAGAAGTTTCCACTGGTAAAATTTTGGTCCCATACCGCTTCAGCTCTTGGTCCATTTTTTCGGCGAAGGCTCTAGTGCGTTCGGAATTTTTGTCATAGACGAAGACCGTTTCTAACTCTCGAACGCAAAGCATAGCTTCTAATTGGGCAGCGGCTTGTCCGCCGGTGCCGATCAATGCACCTCTTTTCGCGTCTTTCCGGCCTAAAATGTCCAGGGCGACACCGGAAGCTGCGCCCGTTCGTAATTGGGTGACTGTGGCACCGTCTAACAAAGCGTTGACGTAGCCGGTTTTTCCATCCACTAGTAACACTTGCGCTGGTGCGGAGGACAAGCCCTTGTCGATATTGTTGGGAAAAATATTGATGATCTTCAAAGCGGCAGCATCCAAATCAGGGGCATAAGCCGGCATGAATAAAAATGTCCCATTTTGTTTTTCTGAAACAATCTGTGTTCTTAGCGGGACATCGGTCTTACCGTCACTAAATAATCGAAAGGCCAGCTTATCCGCTTCAATCGCATCTTTCATAGAAAAAACGTGGCGGATGTCTGTAGGGGATAAAAGTAGCATTAAAAAACCTCCTTTTCGTCTTGTGAAACCGTCTTCTTACTATTAAGATTATAAGCGATTCCCTTCGATGCTTCAAAGTTATTTTGATTTTTTTAATTATTATAATGATTGTTATAAAAAATAGATCTTACCACATTTGAAATCTTGTCTGAGTGTTTAATTAACGCTATTTATTATTATTTCCATTTTTTATTTTACCAATTAAATAGTTATTGAAAAGCCTTTCTCTTTTCTATATACTTTATTTGGAGATAGCCCTTACATACAAGCGGGTGGAGGTGAAAGAATTGTCAGCGTATCGTTTATGATCATGAAAAAAAGGATACTTAGAGTCTCTAAGAACGGGCAGGAATTCTTTCATCAACACTAGCGTGACGACATTATTTGTGACTAGCTGCACGATCTGTTGTAACTAGTCAAAACAGCGGGAATTTTCGGCTTGATGAAAGTTTTCCATGCAAAAAAATTTGATATGGAAGAAGGATTTAAAGTGAAAAAAAGAGTAAACGGAATGGTAATGATTTTATTGGCAGTCTTTGCTGTCGTAGTAACTGGTTGTGCAAAAGGGGATGCGAAGGAAGATCGTGCTGAAGCTGATATCGATTGGCAGATGATTACACCTAAGGATATGAAAAAAGTGATTGAGAGTGAGTCGAAGGACAGCTATCAAATTATTGATATCCAACCAGAATCAGACTTCAAAAAAGGCCATTTACCGAATTCAATCAGTGTCCCAGCCTATCCAGTGGATACAGAGAAGCTTGAAAAAGTGGTTGTAGATCATGCGGATCAATTTAAAGAAGGGGATAACCCAATCTATGTTGTCTGTCCTGGCGGCGGCAGCGGCGCGAAACGTACAGTTTCTATTTTAAGTGACGAAGGGGTCGATGCTTCACGCATGCATATCATTGAAAACGGCGCGAAAAAATGGCCGTATAAAGATGACAAAAAACTTTGGGTAACGGAATAAACGACTAGGCTTAGAGGGGAAAACTTTCTAAGCCTATTTTTTTCCGTCTGTTCCAAGCATAATTTATTTTTTTGAATTCTTCTGTTTTCCCATTTTTTATCAAGTATAATGAATTGAAAATGGAGTGTTTGGAGGAAATATGGAAAATTCAAAGCAGCTGAAATTAAATTTACAATATATCGGGATGCAGGTTCCTTATTGGATGGGCTACTCGGTTTTAGGAACTTTCACTTCTGTGTTTTTGTTATCACGGGATTTTACGAATGGGCAGATTGGAATGGTACTGGCATTGGCAAATTTATTAGCGGCGATCGTTCAGCCGTTTTTGGCTTCGTTTGCTGATCGGATGACACGTATTCGGCTGTCGCAATTAGCCGCAGGGATGGCGGCTCTGTTAGTTTTATTTTCTGGCGTCTTAGTCCTTTTGCCGAAAGAATTCTTGATTGTCGCGGTGGTGTATGTGCTGCTGTATGCTTGTTTAGTTTTGCTGCAGCCATTGACGATTGCAATTGGAACTTTTTTTATTAGTCGCGGCTACGGATTGAACTTTGGTTTGGCTCGTGGGTTAGGCTCATTGGCTTTTGCCGGGGCAGCGGCGGTAACGGGGGTTTTGATTGAAGCTTTTTCGGCGAATATAATTTTATTTTTATTGATTGGCATTTTTCTTTTCTTTATGGTGATTACCTTGTTTTTAGATACACGAAAACACGGGGGCAATTATTCAGACTCTTTGTTAGTGGTAGAGACGGCTGAAGATCAGCTTGAAGAACCGATTGATCTTTTTTCTTTTATGAAGAAGTACAAACGTTTTATGGGCTTATTGGCAGGCGCCTCTTTATTATTTGTTTTTCATACGATCGTCAATAGTTATATGTTCCAGATCATGCAGCCTTTAGGCGGCAGTGAAGCAAATGTTGGTACGTCGTTGTCTATCGCCGCATTGAGTGAATTGCCGACGATGTTTTTCTTTTCTTGGTTGCTGAAACGTTTTAAGATTCATTCCTTGATGCGTGGTGCGGCCCTTTTCTTTTCAATCAAAGCGCTGATTATTTTATTTGCAGGAAATCTTTTTATGATTAATTTGGCTCAAGGGTTACAAATGATCGGTTTTGCGATGCATACGATGGCATCGGTCTATTATACCAATCAAATCATTCCCCAAAAGGATTTAGTCAAAGGCCAGACACTAATGGCAATGGCCAATACAGTTGGCGGTATTATTGGTTCACTAGTAGGGGGTCAAATGCTGAACTTTCTGTCCGTTCAAGCCATGTTGTTGATTGGAACCGTGATCTCGATTATAGGGACTGTAATCGTATGGGGGACAGTTCAGCGGACTAGCTGATTGTGTTAGGCGTTTTAGTTTCACTTCTTTTTAAAATAGGCTAGAGTAAGAATAAAGTCTATTTAGAGGAGGTCCTTTATGAAACGTTGGCATTATTATTTAGTTTTAACGTTGATTGCGGGGCTTTTTGTGATGCCTCAACTCTTTACTCATAAGCTGATTTTAGGCGCGGACTCGTTGTTTCATTACAATCGTTTTTATGAAACGGCGGAACAAATCAGAACTGGAACTTTCAGTTACTTTATTTCAATATTTGGCTTTCAACAATCTGGTCGCATCGTGAACGCGATTTATGGACCGATTTTTTCTTACTTGCAAGGTGTGCTAGTCTTGCTTGCTGGTAGCTGGTTCAAGTATCAAGTCCTATCGAATTTCTTAGTCTATTTGATTGCCGGCTGCTCGCTGTTTAAACTGTTGAGCTATGCAAAGGTCCGTGAATCAACAGCTCTTTTGAGCTCCATTATATTCATGACGACTTATTCGATTAATTATTGGGTCTTGAACCAAGGGTTTACTAGTTGGGGAACCAGTTTGCTGCCACTGTGTCTGTTGCCAATCATCGATATGAAGAATCAGCGCTTTCCAATCTTGAAGGTTGCGGTGAGTATCGCTGTCATGACTCAGATCCATATGTTAACGGCGGTGATGGTGAGCTTGATTTATCTGCCTTTTTTCATTGATTATGGTATTAGGCAAGCAAGCTGGTCTAATACGGTGAAAGATTTTTTGAAGTCGTTAGTTCTATATGCCAGCTTATCCAGTAATGTTTGGCTTAGTTTTTTTCTGATTAACTCCGGCGACCAGTTAAAAATGCCTTTTACCAATCAGCAGATGAGTGAAAAGGCGATCGATCTTGGCGGTTCTTATTGGCTGCAGTATCCTAAATTTTTATGGCTGCTGCTGGTTGCCAGTCTTTTGCTGTGTATTTTTTATTGGCGCAGACTGGAACGTTTTACGAAACAATTAGTTATCATTGGCGGATTGTTTTTCTTTCTTTCTACCGGTATCGTTCCGTGGGATTGGTTAATCGCTCATCAGGTTCCGTTTGTTTCACTCGTTCAATTTCCTTTTCGTTTTTTCGCCCCCTTTACTGTATTGTTCTTCTTATTTACTGCGTTGATGTTTGAACAATTGCCAAGGAAAAAAAGCGCACTGGTCCTTTTGGCAATTGTTAGTTTGATCAGTGTCGGTCAAAATCTTCAGGTTCTTATACAAGAGTTACAACGCTGGGACAATCAGAGCTTGGCTGCCAAGCATACCTTTGTCCAGGTGCCGGAAGCGCAAGCACGAGCCAGTTTTTTTGCGGCGGATCTGGATTTGGCATTGCGGTCGGTTGAAAAATCCAGCCCGGATTATTTGCCGATCTATCACGAGAACAATGAAAATAAATACGTAAGTTATGAGAAGCAGATTTTAGCAGAGGGAAAAGACTTTTCTAAAACGATCAAGCATGGGCAGCTGCAAGTGAGTTGGACCGCCAAAAAAGCGGGAACGACTCAAGTACCTGTGATCGTTTATCAAAATACGCGACTGTATTCGGGCAATCAAGAAATCCAGCCGCTGGCTTTATCAGATATCGGTACACCGACTATCAACCAAGTAGCGGGCAAAAATACGATTCAGCTGCGTTACATGCCGCCTGTTTATGTGACCTGGCTCTTGTTTGGCTGCGGAATCGGTTGGCTGCTGTTGCTTTTTTGGATCGGGTATCAATTTTTCAAAAAATGAAAGGGGATTGTCATGGAATTTATTGGCATTTTAACGTTGATTTTATTTACAACAACGATCGCTGGACATTTTTCAAGGCGGATGGGCATTCCATCCGTGATTGGACAGCTGTTAGTCGGGATTCTGTTAGGGAATGCGGGGCTGAGGTTTGTGCATCCGGATATTTTAGTTTCGGATTTTTCGGAGATCGGCGTGATTATTTTGATGTTCTTAGCCGGCATCGAAAGTAATTTGAAGCTGTTAAGAAAATACCTTCGTCCGAGTCTCTATGTGGCCGTCTTAGGAATTATTTTTCCAGTGGCACTAGGTACAATAAGCGGCTATGGCTTTGGGGTCGCGCTGGATGAATCTTTTTTCTTAGGGCTAATCTTAGCGGCGACGTCGGTGAGTATCTCGGTGGAAGTATTGAAGGAGTTGCGAGCGATCAATACGAAAGAAGGCTCGACGATTCTAGGGGCTTCAGTAGCGGATGATCTATTAGTTATTTTGATCGTCAGCTTGAGTATGTCAATGCTGACAGGTGAACCGACGGCTTCTGCTAAATTACCGTTGATTCTAGTGGAACAAGTCTTATACTTCTGTGTCATTTTCTTTTTGGTTCGCTGGGGTGCGCCGTATTTGATGCAATTAAGCAATAAATTATTGGCGGAGTCTTCGGTGATCATTGTTTCGCTGATTATTTGTTTAGGAATGTCTTATCTCGCTGATTTGGTTAGCTTGAGCTCGGTCGTCGGTGCTTTTTTTGCAGGGGTTGCCATCGGTCAAACGAAAGTCCGACAAGAAGTTCAGTTGAATGTCGAGGCGATTGGTTATGCGGTCTTCATTCCCGTCTTTTTTGTGAATATCGGGTTGGAAGTCTCCTTCACACGGTTGGTTCCACAAGGATTTTTCATTTTAGCTTTGACTATTTTGGCGATCGCTTCTAAGCTGTTAGGTGGGTTTATCGGCAGTCGGTTTTCTGGATTTTCAAAAAGTAGCAGCTTGATGGTGGGTTCTGGTATGGTTTCTCGCGGTGAAATGGCGCTGATTATTTTACAGCTAGGTTATCAGGCGGAGCTAGTCCGTCAAGATTATTATTCCGCTTTTATTTTGATTATTCTATTCACGACTTTAGCTTCGCCATTTTTATTAAAATATTTTACGCAGCGGGTTCATGGATGATTCAAGGAAATTTTTAAGAGAAAGCTTCGACAAATGGCTAACTTTGGCTTTCTTTCGAGGGATCAGGTAAACTATTTTTAAAGGACAAGGAGTGAAGTAAGATGACGAATTATGATAATGAAAAAAAACGCCGATTAAGAGGCTCAATGGCACCAAAAACAGATGACGATGTAGCGTTGGCGGGGACTAATTCTAACGAAACAGAACATAAATCAGAAGCAATGGCCGGCAGTAATTCCAGTGAACCAAAGGAAGTTGCTCGCTCTGGCTCAAATGCCGTAGATGAAGAGCTTCCCCATAAATCATTGAAAGAAGAAGTAAAAGAACTGATCGAAGACGTCGAAGAAAAATTTGACTCTAAGAAATAATCTTTGAAAATAGACAAGCAATGGATAATTATTTAGAAGTCTACACTCAGTGGTATCCAAACAATTATGGGTTAAGTGATTACCCATTGGAATGCCATGTGACCTATGACAACAATGAAAGAAAAAGCTTATTTCAGCAATTAACGAAACCACAGCAAGAACTGGTTAATCAACAAAAAAAATATCAGGTGCGTTCGTTGTTTTTGCAAAATCAATATTTATTTACCTCTGACTGGGAGTTTGTTCGCCTGAACATTGACGATGACTATGAACGAGGCAAACGTAGTCAGCTAAAATGTGATTGTGGCCGGCCTCTGAAGTATCAATTTGTGATCGAGTCGAAGCAAACCGGTCAAGAGGTTCATTTAGGGATTCAGCACTTTAAAGATCATCTAGGAATTCCCCAGAGCATCGCGGAGGATATCAAAAAAGGCGTGGCTCATGTTGATCTAGCCTTAGATGAACTTTTATGGCTGACCGCAAAACCGATCGCCTTTCCAGAAGATCTATGGCAACGCTATGTCTTTGCTTATTATCGCAACAACACACTCCGGCGACCAATTGCTTTGAATCAAAAGCTGGCGGATCGTGTCTTAGCCTTTCGTCAAGTAGAGATGCCTCTATTTATTGCGGATTATTTGGCAGTCTTAGGCGAGATCAATCAAGTCGATCGAGAATTCTTCGATAAAAAGGAGTCGTCATTCTTAGCGGATAAGCAGGCCTTTGAAAAATATTTAACTGATTTTGATCAAGATATCGTGACGCCGCTATATCAAACGCGGATCTTTTTTGCACGCAGATTAACAGACTTTATTAAATTGGATCAATTCGTGAATGAAAATTATGAAGCAGCAAAGAACCGCTATTTTGATGAGATCCTGTCATTTTGCTTATCGCTAAAAGGAAAAGCAGGTATTGCCCGGGAGAAAGCTATCCGTAATTTCATTACCTATCATGTAAAAAAATATGAGGGACAAACAATCATCCCATTTATTATTAATAAATATGAAACGTATCAATTCACTAAAAATTTCTTTTTTGCTATTCCAAAGGTTTATCGTGTCGGGATTCGCCAAGCCATTAAACGCAAACAAGAAAGACGTCATCTAAAAAATAGAAAAGCAGCAGAGCTGGGTCAATGATTGACCGCAGCTCTTTTTTTAACTATAAAGGAAGTATAAATTTTTCACATGAATAAATCGCTTGACAGCAGGTCTAGCCATGTCCGGCTTCACGAACTAGCTTTATCGGCAATAAGCCAAACGATTTCGACATCGTTAGGTCTTATTACTCAGCTGACTCCTAATTAGGAAATCATTTTTCCAAAAATACGAAAAATGATTCTGATTGTTATTACGCATACCATTTTTCTAATCTCAATCAAGCGAGCAGAAAAACTGGCAAAAAGCTGAACGAGTTCGCGAAAGCCTTTCTCAAGTAAGGCTAATTGAGGCTTGAATACGCTGTGTAATTTTTTATTTTTATGAGATAATAACAAGAATAAAGAGGATCATTTTTAGGAGTTGAAAACGAATGTTTGATTCGCAAAAGGTCAAAGAATTAAATGAATTGGAGCTGATGGTTTACCGCTATATTTTGGAGCATATGGAAGAAGTCTACAGCATGACGATTCGCGAGCTCTCCGATAATTGTCACGTGTCCACTTCGACGATTTTACGAGGCTTGAATAAGCTGGGCTACTCAGGCTACTCCGAATTTAAATACGCGTTAAAGGAGGAGCTTTCGCAAAAGCGCCAATCATTTGAAGCGTTTTATGATGCGAATGTCCATGTCGATGCCTTTCTAAAAAAAGTCAATAACGAAAGCTATCATGCGGTCCTTGATCCAGCGGTGGATTTAATTTTAACCAGTAAGCATTTGGTTTTTACCGGGATTGGAACAAGCGGAACGCTAGGAACCTACGGCAGCCGCTACTTTTCTAATTTGAAATTTAACGCCTACGCAATCACGGATCCGTTTATCCCGGTTCCAACGAGAGGGTTAGATACAACTTTGGTGATCACCTTGTCTGTTTCCGGTGAAACAACGGAAATCATTAAACAAATCGAGGACTTTAAGCGTTATGGGGCAAAAATATTGAGTATCACCAATGATCAGCACTCTACGATCGCGCAAATGGCGGATTTCAATATCTCCTATTATATGCCAGAAGTTTCTGGTCCCGATCCCACCGATGCGGCAATTAATTTAACGACTCAAGTTCCGGTGATCGCGCTGTTAGAGATTCTTGCTCATCAAGCCTATCAACAAGAAAACAATGCTAAGACTGAATAAACGGTCTTGGTATTGCTTTTTTTATGGCTTTTTATACTAAGAAATAAAAAATTGTTTTTTTGTTTGGAACATGTTTCTCACTGTTCCAAAAGTATTTCAATGAGCGCGGCTATCCCTTATGATGAACTTGTAAACGGATACAATGTGGAATGGCCATCGCAGCAAAATAATTTTTTTAAAGGAGAATCTTTTATGAATCAGTGGATTAACGAGAAATTATTACCCCCTATTTTAAAATTTGTAAATACCAAAGCAATTACGGCGTTACGTAATGGGATGCTATACACGATGCCCTTTACGATCGTTGGTTCAGTTTTCTTATTGTTAGCGAATTTTCCGGTTCCAGCCGTGTCAGAATGGGTAGCCAACAGTGGTTTAGATGTTTATTTTAACGAAGCGTACGGCGCATCATTTGCTATTATGTCAATTTTTGCTGTTATGGGTATCGCAAATTCATATGTTAAAGAAGAAGGCTTTGAAGGCTTGCCAGCAGGGATGATTTCTTTAGTTGTCTTCCTTTTGACACAACATTCAACTGCCACCAACGCAGAAACGAAAGCGATGGTTTCTAACGTTATCGATAAAACCTGGACAGGCGGTCAAGGAATGATCAGCGCGATCTTAGTTGGTTTGTTCGTTGGTTGGGCTTACTCTTGGTTCTTGAAACGCGACATCCGCATTAAATTGCCAGAACAAGTTCCGGCAAACGTAGCCAATTCATTTACTGCTTTGATTCCAGCGGCAGTGATCACCACTTTCTCATTAGTGGTTTATATCATCTTTGATAAAGTATTTAACACGACAGTGGTCGAAGCTATCTATAAAGTGATCCAAACACCAATGCAAGGGGTAACTGATACCTTTGGTGGTGCCATGATGTTAGGCTTCTTGGTTCCATTCTTGTGGTTCTTCGGAGTACACGGTTCAACCCTAGTCGGCGGGATCATGGGTCCGATTCTACAAGCCAACTCTTTACAAAATACAACGATTTTAAATTCAGGCAAAGAATTAACGGTTGCTAACGGCGGACACATCGTAACACAACAATTTTTAGATCAATTTATGACAGTGACTGGTGCAGGGATGACGATTGGGATCGTGATGTTCATGGTTATGTTCGCGAAATCTGCTCAGTTCAAACAATTAGGACGTTTGGCTTTACTACCAGCCTTCTTCAATATCAATGAACCAATTTTATTTGCTACACCGGTTGTGATGAATCCAATCATGGCAGTACCATTTATTTTGACTCCAATGGTTTCTGGTGTAGTAACGTACTTCTCACTATACACCGGCTTAGTACCATTATTTACAGCGGTTCAAGTTCCGTGGACCACACCACCAATTATTTCAGGATTCTTAGTTGGCGGCTGGAGAACAGCTGTATTACAAGCATTTGTTCTAACACTAGGATTCTTCATCTATCTACCATTTGTTCGTAAAGTAGATTCATTGAACTACTTGCAAGAACAAGGAGAAAGTGTAGAACAAATCGAAAAAGATTTAGCAAACGAAAATAAAACAGCCGAAGGTAATGCAACGGTTTAATCAAAGATAAGAGGTAGGAGCATGAGTATTTTTAAAGAAAACTTTTTATGGGGCGGCGCGGTTGCCGCCCACCAATTAGAAGGCGGCTGGCAAGACGGCGGCAAAGGGATCAGTGTGGCAGATGTGATGACAGTAGGAGCCAATGGTGTTCCTCGTCGCATCACAGAAGGTGTCTTAGCGGGAGAAAACTATCCCAACCATGAAGCGATTGACTTTTACGGACGTTATAAAGAAGACGTGAAGCTTTTTGCAGAATTAGGATTGAAATGTTTTCGGACTTCGATCGCTTGGACAAGAATTTTTCCTAAAGGGGATGAGCCGGAGCCTAATGAATCCGGCTTACAATTTTACGATGATTTATTTGATGAATGTCTAAAATATGGCATTGAACCGGTGATTACGTTATCTCATTTCGAGATGCCTTATCATTTAGTGACAGAATACGGCGGTTGGCGCAATCGCAAAATGATCGATTTCTTCGCTCGTTTTGCAGAAGTTTGTTTTAACCGCTACAAGGACAAAGTCAAATATTGGATGACCTTCAATGAAATCAACAATCAAGCAAATTTCCAAGAAGACTTCGCTCCTTTTACGAATTCTGGTTTGAAGTTTGAAGCAGGAGAAGATCGGGAAAAGATTATGTATCAAGCCGCTCACTATGAATTGGTGGCAAGTGCCAAAGCAATTGAGCTTGGTCACAAAATCAACCCTGATTTTGAGATCGGCTGTATGATCGCGATGGTTCCAATCTATCCTTACTCTTGCAGTCCGTCTGATATGATGGCGGCAACAGTGGCAATGCAGCGCCGTTATTGGTTCACCGATGTTCATTGTAAAGGCCGCTACCCAAGCTACATGAAACGTTATTTTGAACGGAAAGAATTTGAGTTAGATATTACGGCTGAAGATGAAAGCCAATTAACCAAAGGTACCGTCGATTATATCGGCTTTAGTTATTACATGTCCTTTGCCATTAAAGATCATGATAAAGGTCCCGCTTATGATTATGATGAAGCTCACGACTTAGTGAAAAACCCATATGTCAAAGCGTCTGAATGGGGCTGGCAAATTGATCCTACCGGTTTACGCTATGCGATGAATTGGTTCAACGATCGCTATGAATTACCCTTGTTTATCGTAGAAAATGGTTTTGGCGCAGTGGATGAAATCACCGAAGATGGGGGCATCCATGATGAGTATCGAATCGAGTATTTACGTGAACACATCGAAGCGATGCAAGAAGCGGTAATCTATGACGGAATCGACTTAATGGGCTATACACCTTGGGGCTTTATCGATCTAGTTTCTGCCGGCACCGGTGAAATGAAAAAACGTTATGGCTTTATCTATGTGGACAAAGACAATGATGGCAGCGGAACCTTGAATCGCAGCAAAAAAGATTCCTTCTATTGGTTCCAAAATGTGATCGACACCAATGGCGAAGTATTGGAAGAACAAGGAGTGGCAAAAAATGAGTAAAAAAACGATTATGTTGGTTTGTAACGCGGGAATGAGTACCAGTATGCTCGTTACTAAGATGCAAAAAGCAGCGTTGGCTAAAGGGCTAGATGTGGATATTTTTGCCACAGCGGCGGCTGACGCAACAAATAAGATCCAAGAAAAAGAAATTCATACTGTTTTGTTAGGACCACAAGTTCGGTTCATGCAAAAACAATTCGAAGAAAAATTAGCGCCGCTAGACATTCCTGTTGATGTGATCAATATGACCGACTACGGTATGATGAACGGTGAGAAGGTACTTGATCAAGCCGTCAGTATGATCAAAGGATAGGAAGTGAACGGATGCAAGAAGAAAACTTGGAAGCTGTGATGGGTCTGATCATTCATGGCGGTAATGCCAAAAGTAACGCGATGGAAGCAATCCAAGAAGCCAAAAATGGTGAATTTACTTTGGCCGATGAAAAAATCAAGTTGGCGGAAGAATCATTAGTTGAAGCGCACCATTCACAAACAGGACTGCTGACTAAAGAAGCGCAGGGCGAACACATAAGCTTAAACTTGTTGACGGTACACAGTCAAGATCATTTAATGACGTCCATCGCCTTTACCGATTTAGCCAAAGAAATCATCGATGTTTACAAAAAAATCAGTGCATAAGAAATCCCGTTCCATGAATCTCGTTAATTCATGGAGCGGGATTTTTTTATATTTGTTTTTGACTGATTGCGACAAATATTTTTTTGACGATATCTACTTGTACGTCAACGGCAAAAATATTTGAAGGAACGTTGATTTTTCTTGGAAGATCAATCTCAAGAGCGGCTAACGCGGCAAGACCATTTTCGGGGACGAGATAAAGCCCCTCTGGATTAACGTTGTCGATAAGCCCTCGTAATGAAATCAGCTTGATTGAAAAACTACTACCGAGTTTACGTTCTAGCTGTAGTAATGGCTGTCGATAGGGCTTTTGAACAAATGGAGAACTGGAGAGGACCATAGCTGGAATAACAAAATAAATAGTTTGCGTGACCAAAGGATTCATCTTCCTTCAACGTTTTATAAAACGAATTGTTCTATCGATTTGAAGATAATAGTATACCGTTGCTAGGTAAAAAGCAAAGGATTTTTTTAGCAGGCTTTCCTTTTTTTGGGGAGTCTTCTTTCAGCCCTTCGGCATTTCTGATGCTTTAATTTACGGTTTGATATACGCGTATCCTTTAGCTTGAAGCTCAATCAAATCCAGCACACCAGCGGGGACGACTTCAACGTTTTGTGGCAGTTGCGCAGCCTCGATTTTATTTGCTCGCATGGCGTTGTTGCAGGCGTGGAATGTAATTCCAGCAGTTGAAATAAATGATTGATTTTCTGGCGCCAAGTAGCCTTTAATTGCACCACCGTTAACTAAGACAACAATTTTGACCTCTACGGGTTCCTTTAATAAATTTTTGACATTGCTGGCGGTCTCTGACCATTTTGCTAATTCGTCGATATGGAAGACGACATTCATATTCTCACCTTATTTCTTAATAATCATATTGATAGCTTGTTCCAATTTTTCCGCTTGTTCAGTGGGATCGTTCTCTGGATGTTCAAAACAGTTTTTTAAATTTTCAGCGACGATCATCCCCATCACCCGATCAATGCTGGAACGTACGGCACTTAATTGAGTAATTACATCGATACATTCCTGTTCTTCATCAATCATTTTTTGTACACCACGAATCTGGCCTTCGGTTCGTTTTAAGCGATTAAGCATTTTATTTTTTTCTAATTTCATTGGCAGACGCTCCTTTATTTCTATAAGAATATACCTACTTAGGGTATCCCTCGTCAAATTTTATGATTTGAGGGAAAGTGGACTAAACAGAATCGTTGACACAATTAATTTTTTTATGATAAAAATACCCTTGTAGGTATATTAAAAAGAATGTGAGGAAAAAGCAAGTATGTTTCATTTATTTCAAAAGATCCCGACTATTTCAACACAGAAACTAGCTGAAAGACTGAACCAATCAATTGTTTTGCTAGATGTTCGTACCCCTAGTGAATACCGGGGTGGGCATATTACCCAAGCAATCAATCATCCATTAAATAAAATTGATAGCTATCAAGGAAAGAAAAAGGAAGTTTATGTGATCTGTCAATCGGGGATGCGTAGCAAACAAGCAGCCAAGCGTTTAAAACAAATGGGCTACGAAGCAATCAATATTCAAGGTGGAATGAATCGTTGGCAAGGTTCGACAAGAGGAGGTAAATAGAATGAAAATTATCATTGTAGGTGGAGTCGCAGGCGGGATGTCGGCAGCGACACGATTGCGGCGGTTAATGGAGGACGCAGAGATTATTGTGTTGGAGAAAGGCCCGTTCGTTTCCTTTGCTAATTGCGGCTTACCTTATTATGTTTCTGGTGAAATACCCCAGCGGGATGCGTTGCTTGTTCAAACACCGGCCTCGCTGCAAGCTCGTTTTAATTTAGATGTCCGCCCGATTCATGAGGTTACAAAAATTTCCCCAGCGACTAAATCAGTTACGATCAAAAATCAGCAAGGGACTGTTGAAGAAAGCTACGATAAATTGATCTTGTCACCGGGTGCCAAGCCTTTGATTCCTGAAATGGCAGGTTTACTAGCAGCTGACAACGTTTATAGCTTAAGAAATGTTCCTGATTTGGACAAAATCATGGAGGCATTGGAGAAGGAGCCTAAACAAGCGACAGTCATTGGTGCTGGTTTCATTGGGCTTGAAATGGCAGAAAATTTGAAAACTCGCGGGTTAGACGTCACGATCATTGAAAAAGCCCCTCAAGTGTTACCACCACTAGATGAAGAGATGGCGGCCTTTGTGGAAAATGAATTGAAGGCGAAAGGCATCCGAGTAATCACCGGAGAGTCTGCTCAGGAATTGATCGAAGCGGTTAAAAAAATTATTTTAACCAATGGGGAAGAAATTTCTTCTGACCTAACGATTCTTTCTGTCGGTGTTCGGCCAGAAAATACTCTGGCTGTTGAAGCGGGGATCGAGGTTGGCTTAGGCGGGGGAATTTTAGTCGATGAAAACTATCAGACGAGTGTTTCCGATATTTTTGCCGTGGGAGACGCAATCGTCGTCAAACAGCAAATTACTTGTAAAGATGCATTGATCTCGCTAGCTTCCCCCGCCAATCGACAAGGTCGTCAAGTAGCAGATGTGATTGCAGGATTAAAACGGAAAAATCGTGGCAGCATCGGTACCGCGATTGTCCGAGTATTTGATTTGGCTGCTGCTTCAACTGGACTCAATGAACGAGTGGCCAAACAAGCGGGACTGGATGTCCAAGTCATTCATGTCTTAGGCAAAGACCATGCCGGCTATTATCCCGGGGCCAGTGAAGTTACCTTAAAATTAGTTTTCGACCCTACAACAGGAACCATTTACGGCGCGCAAGGTGTCGGTGCCAATGGGATCGACAAACGAATCGATATTTTAGCTACAGCAATCAAAGGTGGCTTGACGATCTTTGATCTGCCAGAATTAGAATTTACTTATGCCCCACCTTTTGGATCCGCTAAAGACCCGGTTAATTTGTTAGGCTACGGGGCAATCAATCTAGCAGAAGGTATCAGCGAATCGATTCAATGGTACCAACTAAAAGCAGAACAGGAAAAAGGGCGACAATTAATTGATGTCCGGAACCCTGATGAGTTAGCGAAGGGACGCTTTCCTAATGCCATCAATCTTCCTTTGAATCAACTTCGGGAACGGATGAATGAATTGGATCCAGCAAAGGAATATATTGTGAGCTGTCACAGCGGCCTTCGTAGCTATGTCGCCGAACGTATGCTGAAACAAAACGGATTCAACGTAAAAAATTTAGACGGTGCCTTTGCTTTATATAAAACCGTTCGACCAGAGGAGCTAATTTATGACTAAGACAATTGCAATGTCCGCTTTTTATCCATTAAGTCAAAAAGAACAACTAAGGATTCTCGATGTTCGAGAGCCGGAAGAATTTTCCTCCGGTCATGTCCCGACAGCGGAAAATTTCCCGTTAAGTCAGTTAGGTGAACACAGCCAGCGGCTTGATCAGACAAAAGAATACTATGTTATTTGCCAATCAGGGGCTCGTTCAGCTAGGGCTTGTGCTTTTCTAGCTGCCCAAGGCTACGATGTAACCAATGTCGAAGGTGGAACTTCTGCTTGGCCAGGTGAATTAGATTAATTTTTAAAGGTACTCGCATAGCTCGAGTACCTTTTTTTAGTAAAAAAGGTAGGAGTCCATGGTACTATAGGAGTATCAGTAAATCCTGAAGGGAGTAGTCAGAATGATTGAATTAAAAGCGTTAGCGAATCAAATCGATCATACATTATTACGAGCAGATGCGACTGAAAATGAATTTCGCCAGTTGTGCCAAGAGGCGGATGACTATGGCTTTAAAATGGTAGCGATCAATTCGTTTCCCGTAAAGCAGTGCCGAGAATTTTTACAAGACAGCCCAGTTCATGTAGGAGCGGCGATTGGATTTCCACTAGGACAAACAACGATTGCAACGAAAGTTTTTGAGGTCCAAGACGCAATTAAAAATGGTGCGGATGAAATTGACTACGTGATTAATATTGGCAAATTAAAAGCCGGCGATAGTGAGTATATAAAAGAAGAAATGTCCGCGATTGTCAAAGCTTCGCGCGAAGGCGGCATCCTCAGTAAGGTGATTTTAGAAAATTGCTATTTAACGGATGAAGAAAAAGTCACTGTTTGCGAGATTGCTCGAGCAGTCAAACCAGATTTTGTCAAAACCTCGACCGGCTTTGGAACTGGTGGGGCGACACTAGCAGATGTGGCACTAATGAAAAAAGTTGTCGGTGAAGAAGTGAAAGTCAAAGCGGCCGGAGGCATTCGTGATCTGACGACGGCACTAGCAATGATCGAAGCCGGAGCCCAGCGTCTTGGCACCAGCTCGGGGATCAAGATTATTGAAGAGTACAAAGAACGTTTCGTCTAGTAAAAAAACGTCTGCTTGAACCTTCAAGCAGGCGTTTGATTAATAAAAAAGTGTTCCAACAAAATAAAGCAGCGGATAAAGCACCATGATCGCTGACATGGCCTTCAACACAATGGGGAAGGTTGTTTTTTTGTCTTGCAAGGCTCGATATTTTTTAAGGCTTTGCCAATTTTTTGGAAAAAGCAACAGTAAAAACAGAATAGTCCACGGAGCGAGGCCAGCGAATACTAAAACAGCTAACCAAATGAAGCTGAAGACATAAACACCCAATAAGACCTTGACGGCTAAGGGTTTCCCTAAGTAGTAAACGAGCGTTTTCCGATGATTTTCAATGTCTTCTTCCAAGTCACAAGTGTTATTTGCCAATAAATTATTGAACATCATCAAGACGAGCGGCAGGCTGATCAGAAAGACTTTGCCGACCATCGCAGCTGTCACGACCTGATGTTGATAAACGGCAAGATAGTAACTGACAACGGTAATAAAAAAGCCGCTGGCGGTCCCGGTTAAAGCTTCAGCGATGGGCAAACTATTCAGCGGTCGTCGTCCATAGGAATAGAACAATCCGATATAAAATCCAATCACCCCTAGAATGCCAATCACCCAATTCGTCCGCCAAACTAAAAGCAATCCCAATAAAAAGGAAACAACTAAATTAGCTAAATAAAAATTACGGACAAAACGTAGGTCCAAATGATCTCGTCCAATGATGTTTGTCTGTTGTTTGTAGTTATCATCCGAAGCATTTTGATAATCCATGTAGTGATTGAAGACATTCACGGTAATATGAAACATCACGATAATCAAAATAAATAGAAAAAATTCCGGGCTGGGGCGGCTGTTAAATTGAAATTTCGCGATCCCATAGCCTAGTAAAATAATAAAAAGATTCAAGGGAGCGGTATAAATTTCAGACAGTTCCCAAAATTGCTTGAAGGTTAATTGCTTCACAGTGATTCTCCTTTAATTTCCTGATAATTTTCAAAAACTTTTTAACGCTCTGCTGACACTAGCAACAAAAATTTGTTCTAATGATTCGATTTGATCCTTAATCAAGTTATCGAGGATTGCATCATTTGTCCACTAATATGTTCATCAGAAAAATAGAAACGGAGAATCACCGTAGCGAATGTTCGCGTTTTGACGATTTCCAACATTATTGTTTACTTATTATCATGTTTATTATATGATTATCCTCGTTGTTTGAAAAAACATGCAATTATTTTACGAACATTATTTCGATTGTAGGGGGATCATTCATGAAACGGAAATTAAATTCCTATTTTGAACTTGAAAAATTAAATACAACAGTAAAAAGAGAAATATTGGCGGGCTTTACAACCTTTATTTCGATGGCTTATATTCTATTCGTCAATCCTAGCGTACTTGGCGCCTCAGGAATGAATGAAGGTGCAGTCTTTACCGCGACGGCTTTAGCCAGTGCCTTAGGCTGCATTTTGATGGGTGTCTTGGCTCGCTATCCCATCGCAACCGCACCTGCTTTAGGGATTAACGCCTTCTTCGCATACTCAGTCTGTATCGGAATGGGGATTCGTTGGGAAACGGCATTAGCTGGAGTCTTTGTTGCTTCACTAATCTTTATCCTGATCACGATTTTTAAACTTAGGGAAATGATCATTGATGCGATTCCTTCTGATTTAAAATATGCGATTTCTGGTGGGATTGGTTTATTTATTGCTTTCTTAGGTTTAAGTGAAGGTGGCATCATTGTTGCCAATAAATCGACGCTAGTTGGCTTGGGATCTATGAGCGTGGGAACGACATGGCTGACTGTTTTTGGTTTGATCGTGACCGCGATCTTGATGGTACGTCGTGTACCTGGTGGAATCTTTATTGGCATGGTGGCTACGACCTTATTAGGATTAGCAACTGGTTTGATTCATGCGCCGACTCAAATCGTTTCAGCGGCACCAAGCTTAAAACCGACTTTTTTAGTGGCCTTGAAGCATGTAAAAGATATTAATACATTGCAACTTTGGGTTGTTGTCTTGACATTCTTGCTGGTTACTTTTTTTGATACAGCAGGGACTTTAGTAGGATTAGCCAATCAAGCTGGATTTATGAAGGATAATAAAATGCCGCGGGTCGGAAAAGCGTTAGCATCTGACTCTACCGCGATGTTAGCGGGCTCATTATTAGGAACTTCACCTGTTGGAGCCTATGTTGAATCCTCAGCAGGAATTGCTGTCGGTGGTCGTTCTGGCTTAACGGCAATTACCACCGGTATTTTCTTTATCTTTGGATTGTTCTTTTCTCCGCTATTATCCGTCGTAACTTCACAGGTTACCGCACCAGCATTGATCGTCGTGGGTGTGTTAATGGCACAATCATTGCGTCAAATCAAGTGGGATCAGTTAGAGATCGCGATCCCATCCTTCTTGATTTTAATCGGTATGCCATTGACCTATAGTATTTCTGATGGAATCGCATTAGGCTTCATTTTCTATCCAATTACCATGATCGCGGCCAAACGTGGAAAGGAAGTTTCACCGATCATGTATGCACTATTTTTCGTCTTTATTGGTTTTATGTGGATCTTGAATGTAAAATAGAAGAAACTGCTTCGCTCTGTCTGGTTCAGAACGAGGCAGTTTTTTTGTATTAAAAAAGTTTCGGTAAATATTGATGAGCGGTTATTATATTTGTAGCTATAAAGTAATTTTTAAGCAAAATAAAAAATATAAAAAGCAATTTAGGATAAAGTTTGACCTGCAAATAACATTATAATATAATTATTTTAATTAAAAAAATAATTATATTTCGGACGTATTCTATAAAAATGACTGTCTTAGTGTTAAGGCTGCATAATTTTAGTTACTGTTCTGAAAAAGAGACCAAATAGAAATTTGAAGCTATCGAAAGGAGCATATCATGCAATTATTACTTTTGACCAAAGTCCCTTTATATGAAGAAAACTTCGAACGTCAACTGAAGCAGTTAGGACATGAAGTGTATTGTTCCAGTAGTATGATTACTTTGATTCGGAATAAATCATACAGTGAGGATTTTCTTTATCAATTTGAAGCGATTATTTTTAGTGAGACACTTTACGATAAGGAAACAGAGGAGCTGATCACGCTGTTGCCTCAGGGAAATTTTAAGATTTTTCGTCGCTCAAGTGAGATTAGTTGTCAAGATTCTGAGACTATTTTTGATGGCTGGATTCCTGTCGAAGGGAACTTGGAGCGAATGCGTGAAGTCTTATTAGCAGCAGAGCTTTCTCGTATTGTGTTGAAGGACGTAGAACGCGTTCACCAAATTACGGTAAAACAAAAGTTATCCGAGTTGAATTTGAAATTGAAGCAAAAAGAAATTGTCTACTATTTGATCAAGTCTGGTGATCGAACAGTTTCAAGAGAGGAAATTAGCCGCCAAATTTGGGAGAAAGATCCAACGAAATCCGTTTTAGCGAGCTTGTCTAAAGTAGTTTCAAAAGTAAATGAGAAGCTAAAACCTGTATTAGGCGATGAAGCCATCCAAACTGTTTGGGGACAAGGTTATCGTTTGAATAAAAGAATTTTCGATTATTTAGAGGAAGATATTGTCGAAACGGAAGTTTCTTTGTATTAGAGTCAAGAAAGCTTTTTAAAAAAGTAAATCATTCTTAGAGAGAACCACTTCATTAAACTTAAGTTTAATGAAGTGGTTCTTTTAAATCTAACGAGCGAACATAGATTAGATTTGGTGGAGAGAAGAATTTCATATTAATACAGCATTATTAAGTCATTGCTTCGGCTGATCCATTCATAAGAATCATTGTAGAGCTTTCTATAGATTAGCGGTCCGGCAGAAATGCCAAAGAATCTATGAGGATTTTAGAAAAAGAGAATGATTCTTATTAAAGATTAAAAGAATGGGAAAAGTATCATATCAAGGGTTTTGGCATTTTATTTCATTCCTAGTTTATAATCCTTACCACGATTATAAATAAGCATGGGTTAATTGGAATTGCTTTAAATAGCAACAAAAAAATTGTAGGTAGAAAAATAACCAGATTTTCAAAAAATGGAAAAATCAAACAATTAATAAAGATTAGAAAAAATGAATAAATATTCTTTTTCTGAACTTGATACATAATATCTTTATAATTATTATTTTTTAAGTAAAAATATATTAACATTTCTTTACTCAAGGAATTTTTTAACATAGAAATGATCCTTAATTTAAGGTAAAAACTCTATTTACCTTTATGGACAGAAGAAAATACTCAACAATTATTTAAAGATAATTATTATTATGTGGGGTTTTTTCACGATTACTTCTCCAAAAATGCAAGAAAGAATGCTCGATATTTCTTAAACTGAATTTTATGTATTTTTAATGGTAAAAAGATTAGAAATTTCGTAGAGCAAAAAACATTTTAAAAAAAAGGTTTCTTTAAAAATTAATATGCTGTTGATTTATTATAAAAAATATTTTATAATTTTTTTAAAATAGATGTATAATAAAACATAAATATCATTTATTTGAAATAAAAATAATTATTATGCTTTTTGGGTTAAAGTGCAACCGTATTTTTTTTAACCGATTAGATAACCGTGGTTATTGAAATGGGTTTCTATACGCTGATCGAATATTCTCAATAACCTCTCGATCCAAATATCGAAAAAAATTTCTAATTTTTGATTATATAGAAGCTTTTAAGATGGAGATCTATTTTTATAGTGAGACTGATTCTGTTCTATAAACAAGAAGGGCTAGCAAAGATAGTCTGAAAATTGGTCGATAATAAGTGAGAAGATAAGTTTTCCTACTATAGAATATCTCAGAGCAGTTCCTATTATTTTACTGATAGATAGCTAAAAAATATACATAATAACAGAGAAATTGTAATGGGAAATTAGGATGAAATGAGGAAGAAGAATTGAAGGATTTGAACATCTCTAAATTAAAAGAACAGTCAATCCAACAATTAAATGGAAAAGTTGAGTCATTAGAAATAGAGAATGAACAACTAACTGATGAAGTAGAGCGATTGGTCGGAATTAGAGGCGCGTTAGAAGAGCTAGTTTCTGCTTATCGTAATCATTGTAAAACGCTGACAAGGCAGTTAGAAGCAATGAATGAACGAGTTTTAATGGATAAAGTCGTTTATCACAACAAGGATAGTTTGGAAAGGCGCAGCTTTATTCTGAAGCAGCCAAAAACATTTATATGTAATACTGAACAGGATAGCTTACAAGAAAAGTACGATCAGCTTTTAGAACAATATATGTACTTACAGGAGAGAAACGAGGAATTGTTCAATTACGTATTTTTAAAAGAAGAGCGGGCTGCACTAGAGTTATTTATTTGCGAGGATGCCGCTGATACGCTATTGGAAGCGACGACTTTGAGTCGCAGGATTATCCAAAGTGTGGAAGAAAAAGCTCAAACAATTGGATTGAATTTGAAAAATCAATTGATGGAAGCCGTTGAGGTAAAGAAGGATTTGCCTCAGGAAGTCGTAAACGAGATAAAGAACGGTATTCGTTCTTTAGAGATAGATCAATGATAGGGGTACCATTGATGGTTGAAAAAGTGAGTGAAAAGGGAAGATGGGAGTGATGAAAGATGAAAAAAGTGATTATTCTGACCAGAAATATTATTATCGAGCAAGATTTTCAGAATGAATTGCAACGACTGGATTACGAAGTTTTTGTCTTAAAAGAATTTTTTGATGTTGATAAGCCGCAGTATTTTGAGGATATCTTATCTCTTTTTGATATTGTCATTTTTAGTGAAACGTTGACGAATCAGGAATTTACTGATATTTTACCGATCGTACTTGAAAAGGATTTACACTATTTGAGAAGGACGGATGAACCAGTACCGAATATTGATGACAATCATTGTTTGTCGATTGATTGTACCTTGACTGAGTTGCGCGAGTTTTTATTGTTAAGTGATAAACGCGAAGGGCAGGCAGAAACGATTTCCAAAGGATTGGTTCGTCAATCGGAACAGAAGAAACAAGACTTGGTACTTTTTTACAGTTCGTTAAATAATATCGAGAAGAAAATTATCTCGGCGCTTGCTGAAGGCAGCGGTAAAATTATTTCCAGAGACGAGCTATGTAACAAGGTGTGGAATAATGAAGTGAGTAAGTCCCGCCTCGTACAGATGTCAACGGCTGTAGGGAATATTCGTAAGAAAATCGCTCATGCTCATATTGATAATGTGCGAATCATTACGTACTGGGGAAATGGGTATCGGCTGCACGATGTTCCCAATGGCTTAATGAATGATCATATTCAGGAATATAGTGTATAAAATAAAAAGGCTTTGGTCTTCTCCAAAATTGGAGAGAACCAAAGCCTTTTTGTTTTAGCGAACATAACTCATTCGATGAGTGCCAATAATAATTCTTTATTTTTTTAAAGTCGCATCCTTCAATTTAAAAAAGTAAGGAAAAAAACTTTCTACCTGCTGGCTATACTAATTCGTGTAAGAAAGAAGGTGCTAAGAAATGTTTAGTCAGTGTGTATCAATGTCTTTTCCCTGAAGCTAGTCAACGATAATCAGGTAAAAAAAGGGAAAGAAGCGGTTCTATGAATCAAAAAAAATTAACTTTATTTGGCTTTTTTGCATTGACGGCCTCGATGGTTTTAACCGTTTATGAATATCCAACGTTTGCAACTTCAAAGCTGCACCTAGTGTTCTTTTTATTACTAGGCGGAATCTTATGGTTTTTACCTGTAGCTTTATGTGCGGCTGAGATGTCTACGGTAGAAGGCTGGCAGAATGGCGGTATCTTTAGCTGGGTCAGTCAAACATTAGGCGAACGTTTTGGATTTGCGGCCATCTTTTTTCAATGGTTTCAAATTACGGTAGGTTTCGTTACGATGATCTATTTCATTCTAGGGGCATTATCGTATGTATTGAATCTTCAAGCGTTAAATACTGATCCTTTAATGAAATATATCGGTCTCTTAATCATTTTTTGGGGACTGACCTTTTCACAATTAGGCGGAACACAGCGGACAGCAAAAATTGCAAAAGCTGGATTTGTGATTGGGATTCTTATTCCATCTGTAATTTTATTTGGATTAGCGGCAGCGTATTTCATCGGCGGCAATCCAATAGAGATCGCTATTAGTAAAAAAGCATTTATTCCAGATTTTTCACAAGTATCGACACTCGTAGTTTTTGTGTCATTTATCTTGGCTTACATGGGAGTTGAAGCATCAGCTTCTCATATTAATGAACTGGAAAATCCAAAGAAAAACTATCCGTTAGCAATGATTCTATTGGTTATTTTAGCGATTGCCTTAGATGCGATTGGTGGTTTTTCAGTTGCAGCAGTGATTCCCCAAAATGAATTATCTTTAAGCGCTGGAGTGATCCAAACGTTCCAATTATTGATTTTACATTTTAACAGTCATTTAGGTTGGCTGGTGAAAGTTATCGCGTTGATGATTGCTTTTGGCGTAATGGGGGAAGTAAGTTCTTGGGTAGTTGGCCCTTCTCGCGGAATGTTTGCGGCAGCGCAACGGGGGCTATTGCCTAACTTCTTACGTAAAACCAATACGCATGGTGTGCCAGTACCGTTAATTATGATTCAAGGAGTGATCGTAACGATTTGGGGTGCAGTACTGACCTTCGGTGGTGGCGGAAATAATTTATCCTTTTTAGTCGCTATCTCATTGACTGTAGTTATCTATTTAGTTGGGTACTTATTATTCTTTATCGGGTATTTCGTACTATTGTATAAAAAGAAAAACTTGGAACGTTCTTATAACGTGCCGGGAAAAACAATCGGAAAGACAATCATTGCTGGTGTCGGACTACTATTATCAGTTTTTGCTTTGTTGATTTCTTTTGTTCCCCCAGCATCGATTGCAAAGAGTGAGGACCGTACCTACCAAATCATACTATTGATCAGTTTTGTAATCACAGTGATTTTACCGTTTATTATTTATGAGCTGCATGACAAGCAAGGTCATAAAAAGTTGGAAGAGCCCGTTCATATGAAAGCAGGAGATATGAATCCAGCGGTTTATCCGGCAGCTCGTGGTGAACATGAAATCGTCCAAAAAGAAGAACATACATTGAAACATTAATTAAGACAAAAGGATTTTTAGGAGGATATAGATATGTTATATGGAAAAGAAAATCGTGATGAAGCAGAATATTTAGAACCAATTTTTGGATCAGAAAGTGAACGAGTCGATTTACCTAAATATAAATTGAACCAAGAATCTATTGAGCCGCGTGTAGCCTATCAATTGGTACAAGACGAAATGTTAGATGAAGGGAATGCCCGTTTAAACTTAGCCACTTTCTGCCAAACGTATATGGAACCAGAAGCGGTTAAGTTGATGAGTCAGACACTAGAAAAAAATGCTATTGATAAATCAGAATATCCTCGTACGACAGAGATAGAAAATCGTTGTGTGAACATGATTGCTGATCTATGGCATGCTAGTGAGCATGAAAAATTTATGGGAACATCAACCATTGGTTCCTCCGAAGCCTGTATGTTAGGCGGGATGGCGATGAAATTTGCGTGGCGAAAACGGGCAGAAAAGTTAGGGTTGGATCTTAATGCGAAAAAACCAAATTTGGTGATCTCATCTGGCTATCAAGTCTGCTGGGAAAAATTCTGTGTTTATTGGGATGTTGAAATGCGCGAAGTACCGTTAGATCAAGAACATATGTCGATCAATTTGGACAAGGTAATGGATTATGTTGATGAATATACGATCGGAATCGTTGGGATCATGGGTATCACTTATACAGGTCGCTATGATGATATTAAAGGATTAGATAATCTAGTTGAAGAATATAACAAGCAGACGGATTATAAGGTTTATATCCATGTTGATGCGGCATCAGGTGGTTTCTATGCTCCTTTCACTGAACCTGATCTAGTTTGGGATTTCCGCTTGAAAAATGTTATTTCAATTAATTCTTCTGGTCATAAATATGGATTGGTTTATCCTGGTGTGGGTTGGGTACTATGGCGTGATCAACAATATTTACCTAAAGAATTAATCTTCAAAGTCAGCTATCTAGGCGGTGAACTACCAACAATGGCGATTAATTTTTCTCATAGTGCAGCCCAATTAATCGGCCAATATTATAATTTTGTACGTTATGGATTTGATGGCTATAAAGCCATTCATGAACGTACACATAACGTAGCGCTATATTTGGCAAAGGCGATCGAAGAAACAGGTTTATTTGAAATCGTGAATGACGGGTCTCAATTACCGATTGTCTGCTACAAATTGAAAGAAGATGCAACTCGTGAATGGAACCTGTATGATTTGGCAGATCGTCTCTTAATGAAGGGATGGCAAGTTCCTGCTTACCCACTTCCTAAGAACTTGGATCAAGAAATCATTCAACGGCTGGTCATTCGAGCTGATTTTGGTATGAACATGGCGTGTGATTACGTTCAAGATATGCAAGAAGCAATTGAAGCATTAAATAAAGCGCATGTTGTCTACCATGAAAAAACTGAAATCAAGACATATGGATTTACTCATTAATAAAGTAAGAGAGCTGGGATATTAACATAATCCCAGCTCTTATTTATGGATAAACGGTCGTCTAGAAGTGGTTTCTTCGGAGATTCCGTCTTACTTTTCGGAACTGAACACTTCTGTCCCAACCTCGTTTTCAGTCGGATGCATAAGCTGATTGATCTTAAGACACGTTTCGTCGATTGTTTGGAGCGAAACAGGGAAAATCAATGTATTTTCACTACCTAAATTTTGTTGGTAAAGGGCGGTATCACAAACAATAATACGTCTTGAACAAAAGAATACATCGTCGACTACGTCATTTAAGGTGTGATAAATCATATTGCTAATGACAAAATGCCGTTCGTCTAGCAAATCACTTAGATGCTTCTGATAATATAAAAAATTGAAGTCAGATGGCGTGACGATATATAATTCGATTTTTTGGTTGAAGCTGTTTTTCCGTAATAGATCAAGGATCAGTGTCATTTTACAAACGAGGTTTTCGTTCCATTGAATGCTAGTGCAACAAGTGTCTGACCACTGATTCAAGACATGTTTAATTTCTTGATAGGTTTGTAGTTGATGCCTATCTTTCAGATAGATTAAATCTGGTTGGAATAATTGCAAATTAGCCCAAGTGGAGCGAATAAAGGGCAAAAAAGCCTTTTTTAGTAGCAGCTCATTTTCTGCTGGGATTTCTAAGGAGGAACGGAGCTGTTGAAGCAACCGCTCGATTTCAGGATAGCGCTTGATATGATTTTGGTACACAACTTCAAAATCCTTCTGAAGCAACTCGTAATTATTGCAGGTATAATTTCGTGCATTGAAGAGTGAATAGATAAAATACAGTTCCTCTTCGTTTGTAAAAATAGACGAAGTTAACTTTTTCACGCCGGTTTGCAATAGCGCAAATAGCGGTGTTTGCTGAGCCATCTGCTTTTCTTCTTCAGAAAAGTGAATGGCAAAGCACCGTGCGCGCTGGCTACTTAGTAAGATGCCGGAAATGATAATCTCTCGCTCATTTTCAGGATATGCTCGAGCAAAAAAATGTTCTTCTACGTAAGTAATCAATTCCTCTGCGGCGGTCGCAATCATTTTGTTAAAGGGAATCGCTGAAGCATCGCCGGTGTATCGTGAAATCGCTAATAGCAAGTAGCGAATGTCTTTTTCAGGAAAATCAATGGCGTGAGAAGAGTAAGGATACCCCAGCTCCTTTGCGAAAGTAAAAATATCTTTCCGAATTTGATAAATTTTACTAGTAGAAAGAAATTCTTTTTCTGCAATTTCCGCCCAATGTGTATTCCCCTTCAAGTATTCGTTTAATACCCGTAAAAAATCTGAGCGCCGATAAATTCGCTGGGATAGTTCTAACAAGGAATAGGTGGAGTCAAAAGCGATAAAACAGGTGTCTCTTGTTCGCTCAAACGTAGCGATTTCCTGTCCGAAAGTTTCCTTTAGTAGGTCTAGGTCATTGTTGATAGTAACGGTACAAGCGTTTAATCGTTCGGCCATTAATTGGATCGAGATTCTTTTTTTCTGATACAACTGTTGGCAGAGATAGACTTGGCGAAAAATATTTTTTTCAATATACCTTTTTAACATAAAGAGCCTCCCGAGTGGACAAATACATATGATTGATATTGTATACCAATTTAATCCATTTAGATATTTTTATTGTTAATATCTCGTCATTTTTTTAGAGATAGAAATAAAATAATTAAGATTAGTCGATCCCATTGACTGAATCGATATATATTCAATAATTTAAATTATTTTTAGGTAATAATCATTATTGAGAATAAAGCTCTTTATATCAAAGTGTTTTACTAGCAACGCTTTTTTAACCGTCTATTGAATAACAATATATTTGCATTCTTAGTGAATTAGAAGGAAGCACTAGAATAATGAGATTAAATTTTCTTAAATCTTTTTTTCTTTTTATGAGAGTTTATGGCTTAGAGGATTCACAAACCATTCTGTATCAGTCATCTGTTTTTCAGTTTTACTTTCGTTAAGAAAATGTATTTTAATGAGCAAAAGGAACTCTCAAAGATCACCTGTCTTTCTCAATTACATATTCTGTTATAGTGAAGAATATAACAGAATAGAGCTAAAATTAGAATAACCGTCATTATTTTAAAAGGTTTTTCAGCATATAGAGGGTAAAAAAGCCCTTTCTTAAAACTGTTTCCTTTGTTATAATCATTTTAAATTAGCTTGAAACTATTTAACAAAGGAGCGCTCTTATGGAAACTACTACAATCGATAAAACTGTTAAACAAACAAATTCACCTTGGGAAGGCTTTAACGAAGGACGTTGGCAGCATGAGGTTAATACGTTAGATTTTATCAAACGAAACTATACAGAATACAAAGGTGATGACAGCTTTTTAGAAGCCGCTGCGCCAAGCACGGAAAAATTATGGGAAAAACTACAAGAACTATTTGAAGTACAACATAAAAAAAATGGCGTGTACGATATGGATAGTGATGTTCCTGCAACGATTACTTCTCATGCACCAGGCTACTTGATTAAAGAAGAAGAAAAAATTGTTGGTTTACAAACAGATGTACCATTGAAACAAGCATTCATGCCTTTTGGCGGTATCAATATGGCCAACAAAGCATTAGAATCAAATGGCTATGACGTGGACGACGAAATGTCATTCATTTTCAATAAATGGCGCAAAACACACAACCAAGGAGTGTTTGATGCCTATACAGATGAAATGCGTTTAGCGCGTAAAAACAAAATCATTACTGGTTTGCCAGATGCTTACGGCCGCGGTCGGATCATTGGTGACTACCGTCGTGTTGCATTATACGGAATTGATTTCTTAATGAAAGAAAAGAAAAAAGATTGGAAAAATGTCGGTAGTAAAGTTATGACAAACGACGTGATCCAATTACGTGAAGAAGTTTCTGAACAATATCGCGCATTGTTAGACATGAAAGAAATGGCTGCCAGCTACGGTTATGATATTTCAAAACCAGCAGCTAACGCGCAAGAAGCGATTCAATGGTTATACTTTGGTTACCTTGCAGCGATCAAATCGCAAAATGGCGCGGCAATGTCAATCGGCCGGATCTCTGCTTTCTTAGATATTTATATCCAACGGGATTTAAACAATGGTGTAATCACCGAATTTGAAGCACAAGAAATGATCGACCATTTGATCATGAAATTACGGATGGTGAAATTTGCTCGGACACCTGAGTACAACCAATTATTCTCTGGCTACCCAATTTGGGCGACATTGTCATTAGCAGGGATGAATATGGACGGGTCTTCATTAGTAACGAAGAATGATTTCCGAATCTTACACACTTTGACAAACATGGGACCTTCACCAGAACCAAACTTGACGGTTTTATATTCGTCTCATTTACCAGAAGGGTTCCGTACTTATGCGGCTAAAGTTGCAAAGGAAAGCTCTTCGATCCAATTAGAAAATGATGATTTATTACGTCAACACTGGGGCTCAGATGATGCAGCAATCGCTTGCTGTGTGTCTGCAACAGTGATTGGGAAAGACATGCAATTCTTCGGCGCTCGTGCCAACTTAGCTAAAGCGGTGCTCTATGCGATCAATGGTGGCGTTGATGAAATGACTAAGATGCAAGTAGGTCCGCGTTTCCGTCCGTTAGAAGGCGACAGCATTGACTTCAATCAATTTATGGACAGCTACAAGGATGTTTTGGATTGGTTAGCTGAATTATACGTGAATACCTTAAATGTGATTCATTACATGCATGACAAATACGCTTATGAAGCACCACAATTAGCTTTAATGGATACAGACTTGAAACGGACTTTCGCAACTGGGATCGCTGGAATCTCTCACGCGACGGATTCATTGATGGCAATCAAACACGGCAATGTAAAAGTAATCCGTGATGAAAATGGCCTAGCGATTGACTATGTGCCGCAAAATGAATTTCCAACTTACGGAAATGACAACGACGAAGCGGATGAAATGGCGAACTGGATTCTTGAGTACTTCATGACGCAAATCAAACGTCAACATACTTACCGTGAATCAACACCAACCTTGTCATTGTTGACCATTACTTCAAACGTGGTTTATGGTAAAAATACTGGGAATACTCCAGATGGACGTCGTGCTGGGAAGCCGTTGGCACCAGGTGCGAACCCAAGTTATCAAGACGGCAAATTCTTAGGCGAGAAAAATGGCTTGTTGGCTTCATTGAACTCAACAGCGAAATTAAATTATTCTTGTGCACAAGATGGTATCTCTGATACTCAAACCATCAATCCTGGTGCTCTAGGTCGGACAGATGATGAAGCGATGCAAGTGGATAATTTACGTCAAGTTTTAGATGGCTATTTTGACAGAGGTGGTTACCACTTAAACGTCAATGTCTTTGGTCGTGAATTGTTAGAGGAAATGGATAAGGATATCGATAATCCAAAATATGCTAACTTCACAATCCGAGTATCCGGTTATGCGGTGAAATTCCGTGACTTAACAGCGGAGCAACGTCGTGATGTGATTTCACGGACGGACCACACAAAGATGTAATAATCCTTTTAGGATGAAGCAATTTTTAAAAAGCGATTTTGAATCTCATAGCAGATTCAAAATCGCTTTTTTTCACCAAAAATGTTAAATATTATTAATTATTGAGATTTTTAAATAAATGCTTGTTCGTTTTATAATATGAATAATTAATGTTGATAAAGCGGGTGAAAATGGTTGAAGGAGTATGAAAATAAAAGGGTGTTGGTGATTGTTGGAATCGTTGCGGGGGCAATGATGTTTTTTTTATCGATCTATCTGTATTTTGGCTCGCATTTCTTCTTTGGTTCAACCGTGGCAAATGTTGAAGTAGGCGGACTTTCAGTTAGTAAGGCGGCAGCAAAAGTAAAAGCAGAAACTAAACAAGTAGAAATAAAAATGGTTGAGAAAAAACAAAGGAGAAGCATTCAGATCACTGAACCTTATGCAATAACTAATGACTATCTAAAAAAGAATATTCGTAAAGGTCAGCTTAGTCTGCCGATAAAAAAAGACGCGCACGAACGAGTGATTGACGCCGTCAATCAGACAACTTTCCCGGTCGGAAAAATGCCGGGAAACGCGAAAGTCATTTATCAAAATAAACAGTTTGCGATTCAGTCGGAAAAAGAGGGGACCGCCATCGATTCGTCACACATCAAAAAGAAATTATGGAAAGATCTGAAGAACGGTGAATTACAGCCAGAATATAATTTGAGTGACTTTTATCGCAAAGCAGAAGTAACGACCAAAGATTTAAAAAAAGAGAAAGTCCTTCAGAAACTTCAAGCGTTGACTGATCGAAAAATTAACGTAACAGTGAATAAAAAAAAGATTCCTGTGACGGCACCGATATTAGTGGGGCTGACTGATGATCAAGGAAATTTTGATGACGCGCAGATCACTCAATGGGTGGCGAATTTGGAAAAAGAGTATTCAACAATTTATAAAAAGGTAACCTTTACGAATGTTCATGGGCAAACGCTGCGTTATAAAAATGTTGGCAACTACGGTTGGTTTATTGACATCAAGCAATCAGCGAAAAAAATGCGGAAAGAATTGAAACAACCAAAGACTAGTGAGATTTCGCTGGTCATTCAAGGGGAAACGAAAAAGCAGCCTTTACACGTCACTCAGAATTATGTAGAAGTGGACTTAGATAATCAAAAAATGTATTGCTTTAACAAAGGCGAGATGGTGGTTGAGACGGACGTAATTACCGGGCGTTATGCAAAAGGTACCGCTACGGTCCCAGGGTTTCATACGATCATGGACAAACGGCGGAATGTCGATTTAAGCGGCGTTTTAACGACTGGCGATGGGACATACAATGTGCCGGTTGATTATTGGATGCCGCTACTAAGCCATGGTCAGACCATTACGGAAATTGGTCTCCACGACACAGACCACAAGCTGCAATATTTTGGGCAGCCGGGTGCGTTTAAAACGGATTTAGGTAGTTATGGCTGCGTCAACACACCTAAGGTAGAAGTGGCGAAAATCTATAAATATAGTTTTATTGGGATGCCGGTTTTTATTTATGGACATATTTATGATGAAGCACCGGGAGAATTTGATAAGCCGGTGGAATACGGAACGGAGATTTAAAAAAGTTCAACCAGAAAAACGCTCCTAAAACTAGAGAACAGTGGGGGGTTTCTTTGGTTGAACTTTTTTGGCAGAAGTATCTTTAAAATATAATATTATCTTTAATCAGTTCGATATTTTTAACTAATATTTTTCGGTTGTGCATCTTGATCGCACCACAACTTTTTAACTGATTCATGATACGGCTGACACTACTCGCCGCATTGATCCCGCAAAAATGGGCGATATCTTCGTTGGTCACAACAAAATCAATCAAAACACCTTCATGTACTTCAATTCCAAATTTGTCATATAGATCATAGATTTGGGTACAAACGGCTCCAAATTTCCCATTCATCAGCATTTGCTGAGTACGCTTCATGGATTTCATCAACCGTTCACGATAATAGTTTTTAACATAAATTTGCAGATCAAAATTCTGATTGATGTCTTTCCAAAATTCGATACGGTCAATTTGATAAAGCTCTGCTTTGGCTGATTCTACGCGAATATTGAAGGGAGCATCGATAAATTGAGAATATTCGTCCTTTAGTAATGAGACTACTTCGAGATCGTTGATGTACTCTAAATTGAATTCTCTGCCGTCTTTTGAGATGACGCTGGTTTTGATGACACCACTTTTCAAAATGTAGACGTGGTGATCTTGGATTCCTTCATAGAGTAAATATTTTTTGTATTCTTTCGTGACGATAGGGAAATTTTTTTGTGCTAAGTAGTCTGTTAAGGCTAGATTATTCAATTTGTCTGTAGTCCTTCCGTTGTTTGCTGAGAATATCATATCATATGCACCGATTAGTTTTATAAAAAAATATGCATAGAAAAGATATTAACAAATGTTAATGTCTTTTTTTGCTAGGATTTTGCAAAGACTTTTCCTAACATGAAATCTGATTTTTTCTTTTCTTTTTATCCGTATAATCGGTCAGGTAAGTCAAACAAACCAAATAGTCTAGTCGCTAGAACGTTTGGAAATATGAGGAGTGGTTATCTATGAACAAATGGACATACGCAATGATCGAACGGTTGGAATCAGCATATAAGGTTCGGTTTGATAAAGAAGCAGTTTTGATTTTTTTAAATGACGCGTATCAAAATGCCTTGATGTTAAGAAGTGAGGAACTACGAGATCAAAATGATCGATATGACAGTTTTTTGGAAGAGTTTGATCATACCCGGGATTTGTTTGTCAGCCAAGCAGTTGATCGGTATCCGTCGAATTACAATAAAGTCGCAGAAAAAATTTCCGAGCTTAAAAAATTAAGTGAAAGCTTCGCGTATTAGATGAAAGTAGGTAATGAAAATTAAAGGAAAAGAAAAGTTATTCAATCAAGGATTTATTACGATTACATTGATCAATTTTGTTGTTTTTTTAGTTTACTATTGTTTTGTTGTGATTACGGCAAAATATGCAACGCAAAGCTTAGGCGCATCAACGGCTCAAGCTGGTTTTGCAGTCGGGATTTATATCATTGGTACATTGTTGGCACGTCTATACATTGGAAAGAAATTGGAATTATTCGGGCGTCGAGCAGTCTTACGCTATGGCGCGCTGTTTTACCTGATTACAACAGCAGCTTATTTAATCAGCAGTAATATTTTGATTTTAGACGGTGTTCGTTTCTTGAATGGGTTTGGCTACGGGGCGGTTTCTACAGCGGCCAATGCGATTGTTACTGCTTATATTCCTGAAGCTAAGTACGGGGAAGGGATCAATTACTACGGATTAAGTACCAGTTTGGCCGCCGCTATCGGTCCTTTTATCGGGTTGCTGCTGTTGCCATTAGTCGGATTCAAAGCCATCATTATCCTTGCAGTGGTACTTGCCTTTATTACTATGCTGGCCTGTTTTAAATTTGATGTCAGCAACATTGTTTTATCAGAAGAACATCGAGCAAAAGTTAATACCTTTAGTTTAGAAAGTTTTATTGAGTTAAAGGTAGTATTCATTGCTGGGATTGCATTTCTGATTGGGATCGCTTATTCAAGTGTATTGGGCTTTTTGTCGATTTACGCCGATCAATTACACTTAGTGACTACAGGGGCTTTCTTCTTTGTGGTCTATGCGTTGGTAGTAACCTTGACAAGACCGATGTCGGGGAAAATCTTTGATAAACATGGAGAAAATGCGGTCATGTATCCAAGTTTTATCTGTTTAACGATTGGTCTGATTCTTTTGGCTATCGCGACGAATGCGCCGATCCTGCTGGTGGCAGGTGCGTTTATCGGTCTAGGCTATGGAACATTCATGGCTAATGGACAAGCGGTCACTTTAAAACTAGTCGAGAAGGCGCGAATCGGAGTTGCTTTATCCACGTACTTTATCGGTTTGGATCTGGGACTTGGGGTAGGTCCGTATTTCTTAGGTGCCATAAAAGGAATGCTTGGTTCATATCAGCATTTGTATATCTTTTGTGCAGTCATCCCGATAATCGTAGCGGTACTGTACATGATTTTTTATCATCCAGATAAACCGGCAAAAATCCGCGGGGTTAAGAATACTGAAAAGAGTACAAGTGTCGTTGAATAACGATTAGTAATTAAAAACACTGAGACAGGTAGTGAAATTGGACCTGTCTCAGTGTTTTTTTAAATTCTATTCAATTTTTCGTTGATCATTTGTTTCAAACTAAGATTTTCATTTAGCTTCGCGTAATAATCGGCTTGCTTCAACAATTCGATTTGTTCTCTTTGGTCGTCTTGAATGATCGCTTTTTCAAAGTAAAGCTCTTCTAAGCCATCAGTCATGTTGACTTCCAATAACGTTTCAATGCCTTCGTCACAAATAGCACGGGCTTTCTCTTGATTGCCTCGATCAGCGAAAAAGCAAGCGGCTTGATAATAAGATGGGCCTAACTGTTTTTGAGTTTTCATTTCATCCTCCATTTGTTTGGCGCGCTCAAAAAAGATCCGCGCGCGCTTATTTTCTTCATTTGCTTGATAACAAGTGGCTAAGCCTTTCAAAACCATTAGCTCATAGCGTCGTTCATCACGAAAAAGGGTATAGGCTCGTTGGAAATAATGGATGGCTTTTTGTGGGTCTTGGTTGCCAAATAAATTTGCGTAGGCACGGAAATACATTAGATGCCCCACGATACGAGCATTCTGATAGTTTATTTTTTTACCAAAGGTGTCTAATAAATCTAAGACAGCTGAGTATTGCTGGCGTAAATGCAGACCGCGAATAATATCTAATAAAGAATCTTCTACTAAAAGAATGCTTTCTGGGAAAGCTTGTTGATAAGGAATCTCTATTGTTGTGCAAAGATCTAAAATAACCTCCAAAATACCTTCGTTGGTCTCTTCGATCACTTCCAAATCAGTTGGGGAGCAAATCGTTCCAAAGGCGTCTTTATTCAATTTTTCTTTCTCGCGCTTTTGTCTAATAATATACCCGTTAACATCCATAGTGGCCTCCCGTGAATAACGCTTACATATTAATTCTAAATCTTTTATTAGAAAATCACAATAAAAATATTCAAAAAAACGTGTTTTTTTAATTTATTTTACAATATTTCGGGTAATAAAGTAGTTTAATGTTTATTAAATAGGTCTAATTATTTTAAAAAGAAAGTTAAAAATGATTACATTGGAAGATATTTAAAGGATTTTTTCTAATTATAAAGATTCAAACAGGTTATAATAAAAGCTTCTTGCGTTTCGGAGGGATTATGGTAGAATATTAAAAAAATGTGAAGCGAAAGAGTGATTACGATGAGAAAAATGAATGTTGCGATTGTCGGCGCTACCGGTGCTGTAGGAACACAAATGATTAAAATGCTAGAAGACAGTTCATTGCCATTGGGAGTAGTAAAATTCTTAGCTTCCAAGCGTTCAGCAGGGAAGCAACTTTCATTTAAGGGAGAGCCTCAAACGATTGAAGAATTAGTAGCGGATTCTTTTGAAGGAATCGATTTAGCATTGTTTTCAGCCGGCGGCGGGATTTCGGCGAAGTTTGCTCCAGAGGCCGTGGAACGAGGAGCAGTCGTGGTAGACAACACGAGTCATTTTCGGATGGACCCGGAAGTGCCATTGGTAGTCCCTGAGGTCAATCCTGAGGCTTTAAGAGAGCACCACGGAATTATCGCGAATCCGAATTGTTCAACGATTCAAATGATGGTGGCCTTAGAACCGATCCGCCAAGTCTTTGGTTTAAAACGAGTCATTGTTTCCACCTATCAAGCGGTGTCGGGAGCGGGTAATCAAGCGGTAGAAGAATTGAAACAACAGACTCGGGATTATTTAGCAGAGAAACCAGTAAGTGAATGGACAGCAGATATTTTACCGAGCGGTGGAGACAAGAAACATTACCCACTTGCTTTTAACGCGCTGCCACAGATTGATGTCTTTACTGACGCGGGCTACACTAACGAAGAGTGGAAGATGATCAATGAAACGAAGAAAATCATGGCGGATGACGGCATTAAAGTCTCGGCGACTTGCGTTCGGATTCCTGTAATTACGGGACACTCAGAGTCGGTTTACATTAAAACGGAAAAAGCAGCAACGGTAGAAGAAATCAAAGCACTGATCGCTAAGGCACCTGGTGCAGTTCTGGAAGACGATCCGAGTCAGCAAATTTACCCGCAGGCTTTAAATAGTGTCGGAAAAAAAGAAACCTTCGTGGGACGCATTCGCAAAGATCCAGATGAAGAAAAGGGTGTTCATTTGTGGGTGGTCTCTGATAATTTATTAAAAGGCGCTGCTTGGAATTCCTTGCAGATTGCTGAGACGATGCATGCGATGGGTCTATTTGAATAATAAAGTCTGAAAAAGCTTATGACTGGTTCCAGTCATAGGCTTTTTCTTTTGCTTGATTACGGCAGTATACGGTTTTAACTGGGAAAAATAAATTTGATTTTCGTAGCGCATACCATTCCATTAGTTGCAATAAAAACGCGAAGTGGAACGGACAAAAGCTGGATGAGTCCACTATACGTTTCTAGCTGTCTGGTTCCGTGGACTAGCTTTTTCGACAACAAGCAAAACTTTTGTTAAATCTGAGGAACGATTTATCGAAAGTTCCGTCTTGTTGCTCGGAAGCTGAACAAGTCCACTGCACCTTTCTCTTAATCAATGGTTTTTCAGAAAAAATCATGTATAATAGCTTATGAGTATTGGCACAGACCGTACTGATTTCGGGGTCTGAGCACGCTGAGACGAAAGATAAAATAAATAAAAGAGAACTAGAGAGGTGGATATTTTGAGTACAATCAAAATAATTCCTTTCAGCGGTGTACGTGAAAATGGTAAAAACATGTACGCAGTTGAAGTGGATAATGATATTTTTGTCCTCGATTGCGGACTGAAGTATCCAGAAAATGAATTGTTAGGGATCGATGTTGTGATTCCTGATTTTACCTATTTAATTGAAAATGCGGACCGAGTTGCGGGAGTCTTTTTAACTCATGGACATGCAGACGCGATCGGAGCCTTGCCCTATTTGGTATCAGAAGTGGCTGTACCGGTTTTTGGTACGGAGTTAACGATCGAATTGGCGAAATTAAATGTGGATCAAAACGATGAAAGTAAAGGGTTTAAGGACTTCCACGTGATTGATGAGCACACGGAAATTGATTTTGGCACGGCGGTAATCAGCTTCTTCCGGACGACTCACACGATTCCAGATTCAGTGGGGATCAGCTTGAAGACGAATGAAGGAAGTATTGTTTATACGGGTGATTTCAAATTCGATCCAACGGCAATTCCGATGTATGCGACGAACTATCGTCGTTTAGCCGAGATTGGTTCAGAAGGTGTACTAGCCTTACTAAGTTCATCATCAAATGCAGAGAATGCGATTCAAGTTGCTTCTGAGCGGGAAATCGCTGGCGAAGTCTATGACACCATCAATGAATGGAATGGTCGGATCGTCGTCGCTTCTGTCGCCAGTAATTTACAACGGATTCAACAAATCTTGAATGCCGCTGAAAAAGCAGGTCGTAAAGTTGTCTTGACCGGGCAAGACTTGGATCGGATCATCAAAACAGCGATGCGCTTGAATAAATTAGAAGTACCAGAAGATATTTTAGTGACCATCAAGGAAATGAAGAAATATCAGCCAGAAGAATTGATTATATTAGAAACTGGTCGGATGGGTGAACCGATTAAGTCCTTACAAAAAATGGCAAATGGTTCTCATCGCAATGTGAAGATCGAAGATGGGGATTTAGTTTACATCACTACTACTCCAACAATCGCCATGGAAACAACGGTAGCGAAAACGGAAGACATGATCTATCGAGCAGGGGGAATCGTCAAGAGCATCTCTGAAAACTTGCGGGTTTCCGGTCATGCCAATCCGAGAGATTTACAGTTAATGATGAGCTTTATGGCACCGAAATATTTTATTCCGGTCCAAGGAGAATATCGTCAATTAGCGGCTCACGCAAGCTTGGCCAATGAGTTGGGCATACCGTTCAAAGATATTTTTATTACTGGTCGCGGCGATGTGTTGGAATATAAGAATAAGCACATGAGCACCGCTGGCAGTGTTCCAGCTGACAATATCATGATTGATGGGATCGGTGTCGGAGATATTGGTAATATTGTCTTGCGGGATCGCAAGGTCTTATCCGATGACGGGATTTTTGTCATCGTGGTGACAATCGATCGTAGACTGAAAAAAATCGTCTCAGCTCCGCAAATTACTTCACGTGGTTTTGTTTATATCAAGGCTAGCCGTGATTTGATCAAGGAGAGTGCAGAAGCGACAAGTGAGATTGTTGAAAAGCATTTGCATTCCGATGATTTTGAATGGAGCAAATTGAAACAAGATATTCGCGATCATTTGAGTCGTTACTTGTTTGAACAAACGAAACGTCGTCCGGTGATCTTACCGGTGATCATGGAAGCAAATCAGCGCCGTGGTCGTCGTAAATAGACAAAAAGCTCAAACTTCTCAAGTCCACGATGACTTGAGAAGTTTTTTTAATACTTTCCACTCAATTTTTTTGGCAAAAAGGAGTATGATAAAAGGAGAAGAATTGTTAGAGAGGGCTGGTCAAATGTTAGAAAAACCATTAAAGTGTCCAAACTGTGGCACCCATTTTTTTGTTGATGAAGTATTGAACGTTCAAGAGCATCCAAAAGAAGCGATGCCGGTTGAATGTCCTAATTGCCATCACGTTTATGAAACAAGAATTACGAATGGCTATTTCGTGACTTTCGAAGATCGTGAAGATGGAAAATATACAAGAAAAGCGGGAGAGTAATCTCTCGTTTTTTTTTTTTTTGATTTGCTTTTTTTCGAAGGTATCCAGTAAACTAGCTATGGTTCATTTTTTTACGTTCCCTTTTTGTGGGGGTCAGTGAAAAAGAGTATTCAAACGAGCAATCGTTTTTTAGTGGAGGGGAAATGCATTAATGAAAACATATCAAGAAGATCCGGTGGTCCAAAAAAATCGCTGGTGGATTTTAGTCTCAGTGGCGATGTTTACCTTCATGTCTACCTTAGATTCTAGTATTGTAAATATTGCTTTACCGACGATTTCCAAAGATTTGGCGGTACCGATGAACAAAGCGGAATGGGTCGTCTCGATTTATTTGATGGTTGTCTGTGCCTGCTTACTGCTTTTTGGAAAAGTTGGTGACAGCTTCGGCAAAATCAAGGTTTATCGAATCGGGACCGTGATTTTCACTGTTGGTTCACTTTTGTGCGGCTTCAATCATTCCTTAACGATGTTGCTCTTTGGACGGGTGATTCAAGGGATCGGTGCCAGCATGACGATGGCGACGAATACCGGTATCACCACCGAAGTATTCCCGATGAATGAACGGGGACGAGCATTAGGTGCGATTGGCGCATTTGTTTCATTAGGCTCGATTGCCGGACCTGGTATCGGCGGCTTAATCTTAGCCCACTTTTCTTGGTCTTATATATTTTGGATTAATGTTCCTGTCGGCATTCTGACGATTTTGATCGGTGAAAAATTTTTACCAAAAGACATTACGATGTCGAAGAAGAAGATCGATTGGCTCGGCTTTGTAACATTTGCAATAACGATCATGAGCTTCTTTGGAGCCGTCTTTATTGGTCAAGAGGTGGGTTACATTCATCAATTGCCACTGCTGTTATTCGTAGTTGCGGTGATCTTTTTTGTCTTATTTATACAAGTGGAAAAGCGCAAGGAAAACCCTCTTTTGGTCTTCAGTATTTTGCGAAATAAGTTGTTTACTATGAGTTTGATTACCGCACTATTGATTTTTTCGGCCAATTTTTTCGTGAATGTCGTCATGCCGTTCTATTTGCAAGATGCGCGAGGTTTAACGGCTAGTTATGCTGGATTATTAATGATGGTCTTTCCTTTTTTGATGGTCATTGGTTCTCCGCTTAGCGGCTATCTGACGGATAAAATCGGACCGCAAAAATTGGTTTTACTAGGATTGCTGCTGCTGTCCATCACTCAATTAATGTATGTTTTTATGAATCAAACAAGCCCAATCTGGTACTATGTTTTAGCAACAGCGATTATGGGAATGGGCAATGCATTGTTCCAATCGCCTAACAACACGATCGTTATGAGCAGCGTCGAAAAAGAAAATCTAGGGGTCGCCGGCAGTTTGAATTCCTTTGCTCGTAATTTAGGGATGGTTATCGGGATTGCTTTATCAACGACGATTCTATATAGCGGGATGAGTGCTTCTTACGGTCAGCGGGTAACGACCTATATCATGAATCGACCAGATATTTTTATCTTCGGTATGCGGGTCACCTTTATAGCCTCTTTAGCGATCTGTGTCATCGCTTTACTGATCTCGCTGTTCCGGTTTAGAAAAAGGGCAATTAATTAAACAGTTGAATAGTACAAAAGAAGTTGATTGTTACGTGAATGGTAACGGTTGACTTCTTTTTTTTAAAGGACTCTGTTATACTAGTTTTGCTTAGCTGTACTATTATAATAGATAAATTTTAAATCGGGAGGTAACTATGGCGACAAAACACGATCTGATTTTAGAGCATATTGAAAATTTGCCTGTGGGCGAGCGCATCTCTGTCCGCAGTATCGCAAAAAATTTAGGTGTGAGTGAAGGAACGGCTTATCGGGCGATTAAGGACGCTGAGAATATCGGTTTGGTTTCAACGATTCAACGAGTAGGAACGATACGAATCGAACGGAAGCTGAAGAAAAACATCGAGCGGTTGACTTTTGGGGAAGTTGTCCGGATTATCGAAGGCGATGTTTTAGGCGGATCTAACGGACTAGATAAGGATTTGAATAAATTTGTTATCGGTGCCATGACTGAGGATGCCATGCGACGCTATATTACGCCCGGCTCTTTATTGATTATCGGGAATCGGGAAGGGGCACAAAAATTAGCGCTGCAAGATGGTGCTGCGGTGCTGATTACTGGGGGATTTGATACAACGCCTGAGATTGCGCAACTTGCCGATGACTTAGAATTACCGGTTTTAAGTACGACCTATGATTCTTTCACTGTAGCGACCATGATCAATCGGGCCTTAAGCGATCAATTGATCAAAAAAGATATTATGCAAGTCAGTGATATTTATATGCCGTTGGAGAAAACCGTTTATTTACAGGCGGGCGACACAATCTCCAACTACCATCGCCTATCAGAAAAAACGGGTCATTCCCGTTTTCCTGTGGTGAATAAAAGTATGCGACTCTTAGGAGTGGTGACGGCGAAGGATGTTTTAGGAAAAGCGGATAGTCAAATGATTGATCGGGTGATGACACGGGACCCGAATGTTGTGAAGCCTAGTATGAGTGTGGCATCAGTCAGTCACCAAATGATCTGGGATGGACTTGAAATGATGCCGGTAGTCAAGGATGATCTTTCACTAGTGGGGATGGTCAGCCGTCAAGATGTGATGAAGGCAATGCAATTAGTTCAACGCCAGCCGCAAATGTCAAATACGATCTCGGATCAAGTTGTTGGTGACATTGTGACGGTTGATACGGATCGCGAGGATAATCCGCTGGAAAAACCGTACTTCAAATTCGAGGTTACTCCTCAGATGGTCAACAGTGTTGGCACGATTTCTTTTGGGGTCCTTAGTGAGTTGGTGGCGAATGTTGCGCAGCGGAGTATTCTAATGGATCAACGGCGAAATACTTTAATTGAACAAATGAATCTACATTATTTACGCTTAATCCAATTAGAAAGCGAAATTGAGATTCATTCAAGAACATTAGAATTAGGACGGCGCTCTGCCAAAGTTGACTTGGAAGTCTACATTGATAATGTGATCGTGGCTAAAGCGATTGTGGTATGCCAAGTGATGGAGCGTTCTTAGAAAGAGGAAATGGTATGACAATTACAGCAGAAATAGTAGCAATGATTAAACAATATAATCGAATCATGATCCACCGGCACATGCGTCCCGATCCAGATGCGCTTGGTTCGCAGTGTGGCTTAGCGGAAATCTTACGAGCGACCTTCCCAGAAAAAGAAATTTACCAAGTCGGCGGACCGGTCGAAGGGTTAGCCTTTTTGGCGGAAATGGATCAGGTTGCAGATGAACTTTATGAAGGCTCGTTAGTGATTGTCACAGATACCGCTAACGCACCTAGAATCAGCGATGAACGCTATAAGCTGGGGGATAAATTGATTAAGATTGACCATCATCCAAATGACGATCCTTATGGCGATCTTTTGTGGGTCAATACCGAGGCTAGCAGTTGTAGCGAAATTATTGCAGATTTGGCATTTACGGAAGGGTTGGTCGTAACCAAAAACGCCGCTCGTTTATTATATGGTGGGATTATCGGGGATACAGGCCGTTTCTTATATCCAGCGACGACCTCACATACCTTACAAGTCGCAGCCCAACTACTAGATTATCAGTTTGATGCAGCCAAATTGAATCGTGAAATCGATCAGATTTCATTGGAAGTCGCAAAGCTTTCCGGCTATCTGTATCAAAATTTGCAGATTGATGAAAATGGTGCTGGTTATGTGATCTTAGATCAAGCCATTTTGAATAAATATGGCATCAAGGATTCAGATACGGCAGCCCTTGTGCCGCTGCCTGGAACGATCGATGTGGTACTCGCTTGGGCGGTCTTTGTTGAACAGCCGGAAGGGTACTACCGAGTTCGCTTACGCTCAAAAGGCCCTGTCATTAATGAGCTGGCAAAGCAATATCATGGCGGTGGACATCCGTTAGCCAGTGGGGCCAATGCGAAAGATCAGGCGATGTGCCAAGAGATCTACCGTAAAATCCAAACTTTATGTGAAAACTATCGCGGAAACGAGTAATTGTAAATAGAAGGGGCCGATCATTTTGGCGCCTTCTATTTTTTTGTTAAGTTCCGTCGTTAAAATAGTTTGAGAAAAGCTTTTCAAGCCGCGTTTTTTTCGATACACTAAGGATTCAGAAAAAATATTGGAGGAAGAATATGCCAAATTGTCCTATGTGTCAGTCAGAATATACGTATGAGGATCGCGGTTTATTTGTTTGTCCCGAATGTGGACACGAATGGTCGGAAAATGAGGTCGTTGAAGCAGGTCTTGTTGTGAAAGACAGCAACGGCAACCAATTGCAAGACGGAGATAGTGTCAGTGTGATTAAGGATTTGAAAGTCAAAGGTGCTTCAGGCGCAATCAAGCAAGGAACTAAAGTAAAAAATATTCGTTTAGTCGAAGGTGATCATAATATTGATTGTAAAGTCGATGGCTTCGGTCCGATGAAATTAAAATCGGAATTCGTTAAGAAACTGTAATTTTACTAGAGATTCTTAGAGTTGTATTCATAAAAAATTCACGGCTTTCATGGTAAACTATAATCAGGAAACTATTCATTAGAATAGTCAATTATCTTTGATTTGAGGAGAATGTTTATGTATGGGAATGGAATGTTTTATAATTTTTTCGATCCCACGTTTTTATTAGTCATTGCAGGCTTAGTGATCTCAGGTCTAGCGTCTGCTTATGTGAATTCGACGTTTCGGAAATATGATGATTTCCGCAGCCGTAAAGGAGTAACCGGAACAGCGGCGGCAGAATACATCTTACACAGCCAAGGGATCAATGATGTGGGTGTACAGCAAATTGCTGGAGATTTGACGGATAATTACAATAGCGGAAATAAAATGCTAAGCCTTTCAGAAGCGACCGCCCAATCAACCTCGGTGGCAGCGATCGGTGTAGCAGCCCATGAATGTGGTCATGCAGTTCAGGACGCGAAAAATTATTTTCCGTTGCGTTTGCGAGCAGCGATTGTACCAATTGCCAATATCGGCTCGACAGTTTCATTTCCGTTAATTATTTTAGGTGTTATCATGAGTTGGAACGCGACCTTGATCAATATTGGGATTTTGGCTTTTTCATTAGCGTTAGTATTCCAATTAGTGACCTTACCGGTGGAATTTGACGCTTCACGCCGGGCCTTAGGTATTTTACGTGAAGGCGCGCTGTTAGATGAAGAAGAATTAGCAGCGGCCCGCAAAGTTTTAGTTGCCGCGGCTTTGACGTATGTTGCCGCCGCCTTAGCAACATTTTTACAATTACTGCGTTTGATTCTACTATTTGGTGGTAATCGCAGTCGTGATTAGAAATTAAGCCACGTTTAAACTTCTTAGGGAGTTTAGACGTGCTTTTTTTTACAACCATCCTCTGGTGGACGAGCCAAATCAATTCATTTTCTGTTTTTTCGTTTACGCTTTCATTTCCTGGTAGCTCTTATTATTGTTAATTTTAAGAGTATGGTATCATGGGAGAAAGGAGCTGATACCATGAAAAGATCGACTAAAGTCAAAATCGGAGTGGGCGTTGTTGTAGCTGCTAGTACAGCGACAGCCGTGATTGCTTCGGGAAAATTAATTGAAAAAGCTCGTCATGTTTCGAATCGGTATAAAGTGAAACGTTTTGTTAATGATAAGTTTGATGGCAATGAGCCGTTGCTTTCAATCGTTGATAAACTTTCAGATGAAGATTTAGATAACATTATGAGTATTTTAGACAAGATCAAAAGCGGAAAAAAGCGTGTGTCTGTCTACGGTGAGTCCATCAAAGATACGACCGAAGACTTGAAGGGCAAATTGATGGATTTTGTAGATAAAATGATGTAAAAGTCATACTGATCATCAAGTAGCAGCTATTAAGTTATGACTTGATGATCGTTTTTTTTATGGCGTAACTTGCATAAATTTGTTACTGCTTATTTTTTTCGGATATGCTAAAGTAGGTTAATCAATTAGCGGTAGGCGAGGAAAAAAATGGAACGAGAAAGTCGATTGACGGAAGAAGAAAAAATCATTTTTATGCAGGCGGCAATCAATGAGGCGAAGCAGGCGGAAGCGATTGCTGAAGTGCCCATCGGGGCGGTGGTCGTCCATCAAGGCAAAATTATCGGACGCGGTCATAATTTGCGGGAGCATAGTCAAGATGCCACGAGTCACGCGGAAATGTTCGCGATTCGTGAAGCCTGTAAAGCATTAGAAAATTGGCGCCTAGAAGACTGCCAGCTGTTTGTTACTTTAGAACCTTGTCCAATGTGCAGCGGCGGCATGATTTTGTCACGGATTGAAGAGGTTTATTTTGGAGCCTATGATCCGAAAGGCGGGACTGCGGGTACTTTAATGAATCTGTTGACCGATGAACGCTTCAATCATCGCGCCTATGTAGAAGGCGGGATTTTAGAAGAAGAATGTGGTCAGCTTTTGACCAACTTTTTCCGTCAGTTACGAGCACGAAAAAAAAAGACTAGCCAAACGGACTAGAGTTTGTTATACTATTTTTTGCCGAAAGGCAGGACAATGCCGGGCCTGTGAATTGTGTCAGGTCTGGAAGGAAGCAGCACTAAGTAGGATCCGGCATGTGTCTGATTTAAACAGCATGGACCAACAGGCGAGGGCCTGTTTTTTTGTGTCTGCAGTATCAAAAAAAAATTCATTAAAATCTGGCTATGAAGCAAGGGTGGGTCTAACATCATTGCTTCAATTTTTTTTAATAAAAATTTGGTTAATGTTAATAAAAGGGTTTACATTATTTTTGTTATTAGTTATATTATATATATATACAAGTGATTTATCAGGATGGTAATTGCTTTTAGCAAGCTAAACCTGTTTATAAGTGGAGCATATTTTTGTTATGCTTTATTTGTAAACAGGTTTTTTTAATGGAGGGGAAACATGGTCATTGAAAAAGTACTGAACAATAATGCAGTCTTGGCGCTAGATGAGTCCGGTGAACAGATCATTGTTTGCGGTCGGGGCATTGCTTATAAGAAACGCCCTGGCGAAAGTGTCCTTCAGAGCGCAGAAAATCAAGTTTATACGTTGAAAAATGGGAAGCTCGACGTTCGGCTACAGCAACTCCTGTCAGAAATTCCTTTAGAAGTTTTGCAGCTGGCTGAGGAAATCGTCACGTATGGGAATGAATTGTTGGGAAAACGATTAAGCGGAAGTATGGCGATCTCGTTGGCGGATCATCTTCATACCACTCTGCAGCGCCATGGTGAGGGAATCCATTTAACGAATGTCATGTTGTGGGACATTCGCCGTTTTTATCCGCAGGAATTTTCTGTGGGCTTAAAAGCGTTAGCGCTGATCAAGCGAACTTTCGGGGTGGAACTGCCTGAAGATGAAGCCGGCTTTATCGCGATTCATTTTGTGAATGCCCGAATGGGAAATAATTTAAAGGAAACGATTGAAGTAACCAAATTGATGCAAGACCTCACGAATATCGTGAAATACCATTTTAATTTGGAATTTGATAAAGAGGATGTCTATTATAATCGGTTCATTACCCATCTGAAATTTTTCTCGCAGCGGGTCTTACAAGGAGAGCTGTATCATGAGGAAGATGACGGCTTGAGTCAGTTGATTCAGCACAAGTATCCGGGAGCCGCCGGTTGTATTAAGCGAATCGAAGGGCTGATTGAAAGTAAGTATGCCTATCCCTTAAGCGAACAGGAAAAATCGTATTTGATCGTTCATGTTCAGCGGTTAGTTTATAAAACCAAAACAGCAGTCAGGTAATTAAGTACAGGCCTTCAAGAAGGAGGACAGTAAAAATAGCGGCTTGTGTGAATAAATGGATGGTAACATTAAGTTGGCCAAACCTTCTTATATTATGAAATGGAAGGTGAAAAATAAAATGGGAAAATATGAAGCTTTAGCAAAAAAAATTGTTGAAAATGTCGGAGGAAAAGAAAATGTCGGGGACTTAACCCACTGTGTCACCCGGTTGCGTTTTAAGCTCCACGATGAAAGTAAAGCCAATGACGAAGCCATCAAACTAATGGATGATGTCGTGACGTTAATGAAAAGTGGCGGACAATATCAAGTCGTGATCGGTAATCATGTGCCGGAAGTCTATGAAGATGTCTGCGCCTTGATCGGCACGCTTAATCCAGCAGATGCGCCGAAGCAGAAACAGAGCTTTGGCAATATGGTCGTCGATTTTATCTCAGCGATGATGGGTCCGGTATTGGCGGTCTTGATCGGTAACGGAATGATCAAGGGAATCTTAGCCTTGTGTGCCTTCACTGGAATCATTAGCATGGAAAGTGGCTTGTACACATTATTGAACGCAACTGGGGACGCGATGTTTTATTTCTTCCCAGTCTTCCTAGGCTATACATCGGCGAAAAAATTAAAGATTGATCCTTTTGTCGGTGCGGTAATCGGAGCGCTCTTGATGTATCCCTCATTACAAGGGACCGATTTGGATATTTTAGGCCACACGATCAATGTCAGCTATTCCAGCACGGTGATGCCGGTGGTGTTCACGACGATTTTTGCGTCATTGATCTATAAACCGTTAATGAAGATCATTCCAGATGTCGTTAAAACCTTTATGGTACCGATGCTTACGATTGTTATTGCGGCACCGTTGGGCTTTGTCTTGATTGGCCCAGCAATGAATACGCTCTCTAATTTGTTAGTTGGCGGCGTAATGGCGGTTTATTCTTTCAGCCCAATCTTAGCCGGTTTCTTAATGGGCAGTTTGTGGCAAGTGATCGTGGTCTTTGGCTTACACATGGGCTTTGTCGCGGTTGGAATCGTTCAGCTAGCTTCTGGTCAGGCGACACCGATTTTTGCATTGGCAACAGGAGCAGGCTATGCCCAAACCGCAGTGGTTATGGCGATCTGGATGAAGACGAAAAATAAAAAATTAAAAGACTTGGCGTTACCTGCTTGGATCTCAGGCTGGTTTGGTGTGACGGAGCCGGCGATTTACGGGGTGACGCTACCGAGAATCAAATATTTTGTAGCCGCGTGTATTTTCGCCGGTTTTGCTGGCTCCTTCATGGGAATGCAGGGCATGTTGGTGCATCAAATGGCAGGGCTAGGTATCTTTGGAATTCCTGGCTACTTCAACGAAGCGATGCCGGTTTCTACCACGCTGATTAATTTTGCCATCGCTTTAGCGATCTCAATGATTCCAACGTTCTTATTTACTTACTTTACCTATCAAGATGAAGCCGAAATCGTTGAAAATACCGAAGCTGCGCACACGTCATTGACGGATACGGTGGTGGCACCGATCAAAGGAAAAGTAATGCCTTTATCATCAATCAAAGACGAAGCCTTTTCTTTAGGAATGTTAGGCAAAGGGATCGTGATCTTGCCAGAAGAAGGCAAAATGTATTCGCCAGTCGACGGTGTTGTAACAATGGTCTTTCCTTCTCTCCATGCGGTCGGGATTACTGCCGACAATGGCTTACAAATTTTGATCCATGTAGGCATGGATACCGTTCAACTAGATGGTGAAGGTTTTACAGCCCATGTTGTCAAAGATCAAAAGGTAACGAAGGGTCAATTATTATTAGATTTTGATATTGATTTAATTACTAGCCGTGGATACTCTGTGGAAACATCTGTGGTAATCACCAACAGTCACGATATTTTAGACGTGATCGAAACAAACAATCAACAAGTTGCAGTGGCAGACGATCTGCTGACCGCGGTATTCTAATTCGGTTTATTGAGAGAGGACGAAAAATATGACATTTCCAACTAATTTTTTATGGGGCGGCGCGACGGCGGCCAATCAATGTGAAGGAGCCTGGGACCTTGACGGTAAGGGAGCTAGTATCCCCGATCATATGATGGGAGGCAGCTTGCACAAACAAAGAGAATTTACTAAAGAAATCGATCTTGATAAATATTATCCAAGTCATAGCGGCATCGACTTCTATCATCATTACAAAGAAGATATCGCGCTGTTCGCGGAAATGGGCTTCAAAGTCTTCCGTTTAAGTATTGCTTGGTCACGGATTTTTCCAAATGGTGATGACGCGGAGCCGAATGAAGCGGGCTTGGCTTTTTACGATCGTGTTTTTGATGAGTGTGCCAAACACGGCATCGAGCCATTAGTGACCATTAGCCATTTTGAATTGCCGTATCATCTCGGTGAAAAGTACAATGGCTTTGCGGATCGTCGCACGATTGATTTTTATGTGAATTTTGCGGAGACGATTTTCAACCGTTACAAAAACAAAGTCAAATATTGGCTGACCTTCAATGAGATCAACTTTGGGACGTTACCATTTGGCGGCCGGTCGCTTTTAGGGATTATTGATGGCAAAGATGACGAGCACCGCCGTTATCAAGCATTGCATAATATGTTTGTAGCCAGCGCTCGGACGGTGAAATTGGGGCATCAGGTCAATCCGGACTTTCAGATTGGCTGTATGCTGGCGTATATCACGATGTATCCATTGACTTGTGCTCCGGCAGATGTCTTAGCTTGTCAGCAAATGAATCAAAAATTGAATTGGTTCTGCGGCGATATTCACGTGAAGGGCGAATACCCGTTTTACATGGAAAACTATTTTAACCAGCACGGCATTACGTTAGAACGCTCGCCAGAAGATCTAAAAGAAATCAAAGAGGGCACGGTTGATTTTTATACCTTCTCGTATTACATGACGACGTGTATCGCCGTGGAAGCAGAAAATGGCGACCGCACCGGCGGAAATCTATTTGGTGGTATGAAAAATCCTTATTTAGCAACTAGCGAATGGGGCTGGCAGATCGATCCAGTAGGATTGCGTTATACCTTGAATCAATTATACGATCGCTATCAGATTCCATTGATGGTGGTGGAAAATGGCTTAGGCGCGGTTGATGAAGTGGAAGCAGACGGGGCGATCCATGACGAGTATCGGATTGACTACTTGCGTCAACACGTTCAGGAAATGGATAAGGCGCTGGAGGACGGTGTTGATTTAATCGGCTACACGTCATGGGGCTGTATCGATTTAGTTTCCGGCGGAACAGGGGAAATGGCGAAACGCTACGGCTTCATCTATGTCGATAAAGATGATGTAGGTGCCGGCAGCTTGAAGCGTAGTAAAAAGGATAGCTTTGATTGGTACAAACAAGTCATTGCCACCAATGGTGAGAACTTAGCTAGTCGTAAAGAAGTTCTTCAATCGGTAGAGTAAGCAAAACGAAACAAAGAAAGAGCAGGGCGTTCCTGTCTTTCTTTGTTTTTTTCAATTTATATCAATCGATTGAAGCCGCTTGCGATTAGGAGTAAACTGAATGTATTCTATTTCGGAGGTGGCAGGATGAAGGAAAAACAAGCATTTCATATAAACGGCTATATCGGTTTGGTGGGGCTGCTCGCACTTCTTTTAGCAGGGACGGGGCTGATTTTAAGCGGGAGTCACACATGGAACACCGCGTTTTTTGTTCTAGGGATTGTTTTATGGGTGATTGCGCTGTTGTTTTTAAGCTCATTGACGATCGTAGCACCAAATAAAGCGATGGCAGTGCTGTTTTTTGGAAAGTATTTAGGAACCATCAAATCAAACGGCTTATTTATCACGACACCGCTGACACGAAAAATTCCGATTTCATTGAAGGTTCGCAATTTCAACAGCTCTTTGTTGAAGGTCAACGATTCGGATGGAAATCCGATTGAAATCTCCGCCGTCATCGTTTATCGAGTGGTGGATACGGCGAAGGCGATGTTCGATGTGGATTATTATTTGGATTTTGTCGAGATCCAAAGTGAGACGGCGATTCGGCACATCGCAACACAATATCCTTATGATACTTTTAACGACGATGATTTGACCTTGCGGGGGAATACCACCGAGGTTTCGGAAGAGTTAGCCAAAGAACTGCAAGAACGCTTGGCAATGGCAGGTGTGGAAGTGATTGAGACACGGCTGAATCATTTGGCCTATGCGACAGAGATTGCAAACGCGATGTTGCAACGGCAACAGGCGAAGGCGATCTTATCTGCGCGGCAGACCATTGTTGAAGGGGCAGTTACCATGACGCAAATGGCCTTGGAACAAATCGAAAATGGGCAAGAAATTCATTTTACCGATGATCGCAAAGTCCAACTGATCAATAATTTATTGGTTTCTATCATTACCGACAAAGGAACCCAACCAGTTATCAATACTGGCGATCTGTCAGATAAGTAGGAGGAAGCCTGATGAAAAAATTATATATCAAGCAAAAAGTCTTTAGTATCGGTGAAAAATATACGGTGATGGATGAGAATCAGGAGCCCCGTTATTACGTGAAGGGAAGTTTTTTAAAGATTCCTAAGACCTTCACAATTGAGGATGAACAAGGTCGTGAGATCAGTAAGATTACGAAGAAAGTCATCAGTCTACTACCGAAATTCTTTGTTGAGATGAACGGGAAAGAAGCCATTGAGATCAGTAAGCATCTGTCTTTCTTAAAGGCTAAATACTCAATTTCGGCTGAAGGATTAACCGTTGACGGCAACTGGTGGGACATGGATTTTGAAGTTTCGCAGCATGGGCAGAAAGTAGCGGAAATCAATAAACGCTGGATCTCTTGGGGGGATACTTATGAGATCTCGATTTTTAACGAAGCGCTGGAAGAGCTGATTATTTCATTAGTGATCGCGATTGATTGTGTCAAAGCCGATGAAGCAGCGTCATCTTCCTCTTCAAGTTAAAACAAGACCGCAGTTGCGCAAGCAGCCGCGGTCTTGTTGTTTTATACAAGCCTTTAGTGGTATGTAAAAAACGAGTGTTTTGATTAAGGAAGCGATCCGATTAAAAAAGCGTCATCTCTTTCATCGTGGGTTTTTCAATTGTGAGTAATTGTTCTTTGATCTGTAGTCCGGCTTTGCTAGAGCCAGAATACCCTACTAGCTTACCGCTTTTTCCAATGACCCGATGGCAAGGAACAAGGATCGGCAACGGGTTGTTGCGGTTGGCTTGTCCAATGGCACGGACGGCTTTCGGTCGTTGGATTTTTTCGGCGACCGCTTGATAACTGCAAGTCTCGCCGTACGGAATCTCGGTTAGGGCCTGCCAAACTTCTTGTTGGAAGGGAGTGCCGGATTCAAACTGATAGGGAAGATCAAAGGTTGTACGCTTACCAGCAAAATATTCTTCTAACTGACTTTGGGCTAGTTCTAGGATTGTTTGGTTCGCCAAAGGATTCTCAATGAGTGGCGTATAAGAAACGCGAGTTAGAGCCTCCGAATTGGCGTCTAGCCAAATCGTTCCAAGAATAGATTCAAATTGCATTGTTTCACCTGCTTTCTTTCAAAATAAAAATGGATGTATTAAGTTTAGTTTTTTCAGCATTGCTGGCGAAGGTGTTCCTTCAGCCTTTTTTCAGCTATATGTTACTATAGATGCAACTAGAAGAGTTGAAAAGAGGTAGAATAATGGAAAAAATTATTCTTTTACATACCAACGATCTCCATTCCCATTTGGAAAATTGGCCGAAGATTCGGCGTTTTCTTTTGAACCGTAAACAAGAGGAAGCAGCTGAGAAAAAAATCATTACCGTGGATTTGGGGGATTTTGTGGATCGTTGGCATCCATTGACCGAAGCAACCAATGGGCAAGCCAATGTAGAACTAATGAATCAAATCAATTATGATGCGGCGACGATCGGCAACAATGAAGGTGTCGGCAATTCTAAAGCGGAGTTGAATCAGTTGTATGATCAAGCGAACTTTGATGTTTTGTTAGACAATTTATTCGATAAAAAAACGCTTCAGCCTCCCGCTTGGTCGCAACCATGCAAGGTCATTACGACTGAGCAAGGAACGAAGGTCGGATTACTAGCGTTTACTGCGCCATTTCCATTGACGTATAGTCCTAACGGCTGGGATATCCGTCAAGTAATGGACATTTTACCGGACTTGGTGGCGGACATTCGGCCCAAAGTCGATGTGCTCGTTCTAATGAGTCATTTAGGGATCAGTGCCGATCGCCGGATCGCTCGCGAACTTCCCGCCATCGATGTGATTCTGGGTTCCCATACCCATCATTTATTTGAGCATGGGGAAATGGTCAATGGCGTTCAATTGGCGGCGGCTGGGAAATATGGCTATTATGTTGGTGAAGTTCACGTGACTGTTGATGACGAGCATCGCATCCAAAAAACGTCGGCCCGTACCTTTGCCACCGAAAAAATGTTGGAATTACCGGAGGATCAAGAGGAGATCACAGGCTATCTGGCAACTGGACACAAGTTGCTGGCGGCTAAGACAGTCTCAGAGGTTCCTTTTTCGATGTCAACTGATATTCACGACGAGCACCCGATGATTGACTACGCATTGGCAGCGGTGAAGGAAGCGGCGGAGACGGATGTTGCGATTTTGAATTCAGGCTTGTTTTTAACCGATATTCCAGCGGGGATTGTTAATCAAGATCAGTTGCACACCGCTTTGCCACACCCTATGCATTTGATCAAAGTCACGCTAGATGGGAATAATTTGATTCGTTTGATTTTAGAAATGGAAAAAAATCGTCATTTTTTGATTAATTTTCCTGTGATGGGGATGGGCTTTCGCGGTAAAGTCTTTGGTCATTTGGTTTATGATGGAATCGAATACGACGCGATCAATCATCAAGTTCGCTGGCTGGGAGAATTGGTAGATCCTGAGTCGGAATATACGTTGGCAACGGTGGATCATTATATGTTTGTGCCGTTTTTCCCGACGATCGAGATCGCTGGGCGCTATGAGTTTTTGTTCCCGGCATTTATCCGCAGTGTTTTGGGAGACTATCTCCACACTCACTACCCAACCAAATAAAAACAAGGTATAATAACAATCAGGTGGTGAAACGATGACAAAAGAAAAACGCGACAAAAAAGAAAATACGAAAACGGCTGAAAAATCAGTTACACAAGAACTGACAGAAGTCTTAGATGAAATCGTTGAGACGCCCGCTGAAGAAAAGAAAAAAGGCGAGTCCGTCGTTTTTGTAGATGAGAGCAACCTTTTAATTGGCGAACGCCAATATCGCTTAGTTAGAAATTATCGTGAAGGCTTTGATGCCGATCGTTTAGGTGAACGCTTTAGTGAGGTCTTAACGCGTTATGATTATATTGTTGGTGATTGGGGCTATGACCAATTACGGTTGAAGGGTTTTTTTAACGAGGACAATCGTAAAAGTCTGCCAGAACAACGCATCGACACGTTAGAAGATTATCTCTATGAGTATTGCAATTTCGGCTGTGCTTATTTTGTGTTGGAACGAACTGGCGGAAAACGCCAGCAACCCCGCAAAAAACGCAAGCGCAAACGGAAAGACAAGCCGCAAGCATTTGTAGAGGAAAAGAAGGCGCCGGTAGCTGAGAAGCAGCGAAAGAAACCTGTGATCAAAAACCGTCAGCCGAAAAAAGAAACACCAACCAAGACAAAAGAAAAAGACGAACGCTTCGTGATTCGTCAAAGAGAAGAGTAGTGGGATGTACAAAGGATATTTGATCGATTTAGATGGAACGATTTATCGTGGCAGCGAACCGATTCCTGCGGGGCGTCGCTTTGTTGAACAATTACAGGCGCGTCAGATTCCATTTTTATTTTTAACCAACAATACAACGAAGACGCCGGCGACTGTGGCGGCTCGCTTAGAAAATGAATTTTCGATCCATGTCAGTCCAGAAACCGTTTATACGGCGACGTTGGCGACAACGGATTACATGGATGCGCTGGCTAAAGGCAAAAAAGTATTCGTAATTGGTGAGCCAGGACTGATTGATCCGATCTTAGCTGCGGGTTACGTTTGGGAAGAAGAGAATCCTGATTATGTGGTAGTCGGCTTGGATACGCAAGTGACCTACGAGAAATTTGTAACGGCAACCTTGGCGATTCAAAAAGGCGCGACTTTCATCGGCACGAATCCCGACAAAAATATTCCAACCGAACGGGGGCTGCTACCAGGAGCTGGTTCGGTGATTGCTTTGGTTGAAGCGGCAACGCAGCAAAAGGCGATCTATATTGGTAAGCCAGAAGCGATCATTATGGATAAAGCCGTGGAAATTCTAGGTCTGGAAAAATCAGAGGTGATTATGGTAGGGGACAATTACACGACCGATATTATGGCAGGAATCAATAATCAAATCGATTCGCTGCTGGTCTTGTCGGGCTTTACTCAAAAAGCAGAAGTTCCAACGCTACCTGTTGCGCCAACCTACGTAGTGGATTCATTAGATGAATGGAGCTTCGATGAATAAGAAGTGGTTGGAAGTTCTCGGACTGATTTGTTTATTCGTGACCTTGCTGACATTAGCCATCACCCTGACGATCAATGCTCGTTGGCTTTATCAATGGGACATTGGTCATTTGAATTTATTGGATATGACGATTCTATCAGAAAAGGAATTGCTGCATAATTTCGATCAGCTGATGCGTTATTTGAACACACCTTGGGTCACGGAATTAAAAATGGCGGATTTTCCGGTGTCAGCGAGTGGGGCCTTGCATTTTTATGAAGTGAAGAAGCTCTTTTTACTGAATTATGGCTTGTTGATCGTGACCGTGGGCCCCAGCATTTGGTATCTGCGTCGGTTGGTGAAGCAGCACCGCTTATGGGAGTTGATCCAGCCGTTTCGGATCGCGGTAGTTGTTCCGGTCGTGGTGGCCTTTTTGATGGCAGTAAACTTTGATCGCTTTTTTATTATGTTTCATGGGGTCTTTTTCAACAATGACGCATGGATCTTTAATCCAGTGACTGACCCGATCATCAATGTCTTACCGGAGACTTTTTTTCTCCATTGCTTTATTCTGTTTTTTATTTTATTAGAAATATTTTTGCTTTTACCAATTATCATTGGCAAAAGAGCATTAAAAAAAGAGCGTTAAGCTCTTTTTTTAATGCTCTTTAATGTACGATCGAATCTAATTTCCGTGGATGTTCATGAGCCAAACGACTAGCGGCAGACGCTGCAATCGCACCTACAAGATCATCTAAAAAAGTATGGACATGAACACCGTCGTGAGCGTTTAATTTTTCTAAGATCCCGGGCTTAACCTTGTCAATATAGCCATAATTGGTAAAGCCGATAGAGCCGTAGACATTTACGATTGAAAGGGCCATGATCTCGTCGATCCCATACAGACCTTCATCCTCTTCCAAAATATCTTGTAAAGGCGAGTCCAGTTTTTTTTCTTCCGCTAATTTATCCAGTTGGATACCGGTAATGATCGCGTTGTGGACTTCTCTTTTAGTCAATACACGATTGACACTGTGAATACATAATTCGATATCCAATTTATCAATATAATCCTTTTGTAAAAAGTATACCAAATCAGCGATGTCGCGAATCGTCACGCCACGCTCTTCCAATAGTTCCCGCGCCTTTTGCTCCAGCGCTGTCGTTTCAAAAACCATAAGCTGCCTCCTTTTTCGTATTAAAGTATCTATTTTTCCGAGTTCAGGAAAAATAAGTTTGATTCTCAAGCCGTATAGTTTCTTGTATCAGTACCCTCTAAAAATGATTGGATCAGCCTTGATTTTGTGGAAAGAGACTTGAACTATGCCCCGGCTGTGTCCGGTTTTTAGGGTCGATATAATGCAAGGCATTATTAACAGCCGTAGGAGCTTCACCCATACCAGTCGCAATCAATTTTACTTTTCCATCATAAGTAGTGATGTCCCCGCAAGCGTAAACGCCGGGAATCGAGGTCCGCATATCTGACTCAACTAAGATTGCTTGCCGGGTACTTTCTAAGCCCCAAGATTTTAAATGATCCAAAGAGGAAGAGAAACCATAATTGACGATCAAGTAATCGATGTTTAAGTTAATTGTCTCATCACTTTTCGCCTTTTGTAAAGTCAGATCCTCCAAATTTTGTTTCCCATGTAGTTCTTTTAAAATATATGGTGTGTAAATATTCACCGAGGATTCTTTTAATTGCTGGACGCTGTGTTCGTGACCACGGAAATTATCCCGCCGATGAATGATGGAGACCTCCGCTGCAATCGGTTCTAGCATCAATGCCCAGTCAATCGCTGAATCGCCACCGCCGGCAATCGCGACTTTTTTTCCGGCATATTTCATTAAGTCGGTAATGTAGTAGTCGATGCCGTGATCTTCGTAAGCTTCAGCGCCGTCGATCATTAATTTTCGCGGTTGGAAAGAACCATTACCAATCGCTAATACTACAGCTTTCGTGTAGTGGCTATCTTTTGTGGTAACCAATTCTAAATAGTCCTCGTGTTGTTTTAATTCCAAGACTTCCTCGTCTAAACAATAAGTGTGAGCAAAAGTCCGTAGTTGTTTTTCTAAGTTGCCAACTAAATCCGCGGCTTTGACTAATGGAAAGCCGGGGATGTCGTAGATATTTTTTTCAGGATAAAGGGTCGTCAATTGGCCGCCGAGTTGCGGCAAACTATCGATTAATTTAGTTTTTGCTTGACGAATCCCAGCATAAAAAGCAGCAAACATTCCGATTGGCCCTGCGCCAACGATTGTAATATCATAAATTTCCATGTCAACACCCTTTCTTTCCGATCAATTGTAACAAATAAATCAAAGAGAAAGAACCGCTTAGTTTCAAGAGGTGGCAAATCAAGAAAAGTTTGTTATGATAGATACAGCAAAAATAAAGGAGGGCATTGAAGTGACTCAATTTCCACAATTAAACTTAGCAGAAGAAAAAGGTCCGAAAGCGACGATTAAAACAAATATGGGGGATATCAAAGTTCAATTATTCCCAGAAGAAGCACCAAAAACGGTGAAAAACTTCGTTGAGTTAGCCAAAAAAGGCTATTATGACGGCGTGATTTTCCACCGCGTAATTCCTGATTTCATGATTCAAGGCGGCGACCCAACCGGTACAGGTATGGGAGGGGAAAGTATTTACGGTGAAAAATTCGAAGATGAATTCTCGCGCAACTTATTTAACTTACGCGGTGCCTTATCAATGGCCAATGCTGGTCCAAATACAAACGGCAGCCAATTCTTTATTGTAAACAATCAAAATGTGCCAGCCAACATGATGACTCAATTAGAAGAAGCGGGCTTCCCTGGTGAAATCGTTGAAACATACAAACAAGGTGGGACACCTTGGTTAGATTTCCGCCATACAGTCTTCGGACACGTAGTAGAAGGTATGGATGTAGTCGATAATATTGGTGCTGCTAAACGTGGGCCACAAGACAAACCAGTCAATGATATCGTGATTGAATCAATCGAAGTTACTGAATAAAAAATACGGCCAGTTGGCCGTATTTTTTTAATTTAAGGCGGTAACGATGCGTTGCAGTCCTTCTTCAAGCGTTTTTCGCGGACAAGCGACATTCAAACGCATATGCTGTTTGCCACTAGGACCGTAGCTTACTCCCGTGTTTAGCACGACTTTACCTTTATGAACCAATAAATTCTCCAATTCCTCATCAGAAAAACCGTAGTCAGAAAAATCCACCCACAATAGATAGGTTCCTTCTGGTTTCATGATTGCTGCTTTGGGCAAATGCTTTTGGAAAAAGTCCAGCGTATAAGCAACATTGCCTTGAAGATAGTCTAATAGTTCTTTCAACCAAGTATCTCCTGTTCGATAAGCGGCTTCCATTCCCGCTAAACCAAAGGTATTGATTTCTTGTTGGAAGTTTTCTTCTTGCTTGCGAGTCAATTGTTTTTTCAACCGCTCGTTTTTTACGAAGACGATGGAATTTTTGATTCCAGCCAAATTGAACGTCTTAGTCATGGAAGTAAATTGAACACTAAAGTCGCTGAAAGAATCCCCCGCAGCAAAAAAAGAAGTCATCTCATGAGGCGCAAACACCAAATCTTGATGAATCTCATCGCTCAAGACGAGGACACCGTATTTTTTACAAAGCTCGCCTAGTTGGTTTAACTCATTTTTAGTCCAAACGCGTCCGCCAGGATTGTGAGGATTGCATAAAATCATCAGCTTGATCTTTTCATGTTTAAATTTTTCCTCGATGTCAGCCAGGTCCATTATGAAATGGCCGTCTTCTTCAATTAAACGACTACGAATCAATTTGCGTCGGTTCGTTGTGATGATATTGGCAAATGGCGGATAAACGGGATCATGGATCAAGATGGCATCGTTTGGTTCTGTCAACGCTTGAAGCGCGGTCGTGATCCCAGCTAACACACCAGAGAAAAACAGTATCTCACTTTTTTCAACAGTAAGTTGATGATGTCGCTGTTCCCAATCAATAATACTTTCGTACAAACTCTCCGGAGTATCTGCATAGCCGATCACTCCATGGTTTATGACGTCTTGATAGGCTTTTAAAACACCGTGTGGCGCTTTGAAATCCATATCGGCGATCCACAGAGGTAGGAGTTCCTTTTCATTGTACGTTTTTAAAATCGTGTCCCACTTTACACTGTTGGTTCCAATCCGATTAATCGGTTCATTAAAATCAGTCAATTTCCTTCCCCCTTGTTGATTAACTTCTATTTATTCCCTAAATACAGTATAATGATTCTTGCGAAAAGAGGGAAATGAATGGGATATAAAATTGGAAATATTATTGAAGGTCGCGTGACTGGAATTCAACCTTATGGAGCGTTTATTTCATTGGACGATCAAACGCAAGGGTTGATTCACGTATCAGAAGTACAATCAGGTTATACGAAAAACATTCACAATTTTTTAGAAGTTGGGCAGAAGGTTAAGGTTCAGATTATCGATATCGATGAATATACCAAAAAAATTAGTCTGTCCTTACGGACCTTAACGGAGCATCCCGTGGAAACAGCCTATCATCGGAAACGTTACTTTACGAATCGAAATAAAAATATTGGTTTTCGTTCACTTGAAAAAAATATGCCTATTTGGATTAGCGAAGCAATTGATTATTTGCTGAAAGAAAGCAATGAAAAATAATAAATGATTTTATGCAAAGAATTTCTTTTTTTCTGAAAGCGTGGTACAATGAGGTCGATTTATGAGTAGCTAATGTAGAGGTGAAAATTGTGACGAAACAAGTATCAGGAACAATCATGTTGCATTTAGAAGATGGATCGAAACGTTTTTTAGTTCACGAAACCGAAAGTAGTAAAGAGTTTGCTCGCACTGATACCCAAACGGAAACAACTGTATTAGCCAGTTTTTTGAATTTTTTGAAAAGTAATTTATATATTGATGTCAATCGCATCCGCTTAGTAGAATTGACGAACACGCAATCAAACGGCGCCAACATGCCTCTATATGTTTTTGAAATGACGAGCGAAGAAGCTACCGAATTGCCTAAAGATTTTGCTTGGGAGACACCGGATAGTGTCAGAGAAATCCTCGGAACAATAGAAATAGAAGGCGTACCATTATTTGAATAATGATCAGCTAAAAAGAACTTATAAAATAAGTTCTTTTTTTTTTTGAAAAAAATAGTTGACCTATATTAAATTAAGTGGTAAATTAAGTAACGTTGTCGAGGCAGTAAAGCCGAACAATGACTTTTGAAATTTAAATTAATTAAAAAAAGTTGTTGACATTCACTCAGTAACCTGTTAAGATATAAAAGTTGCTGAAACAAAGCGACGAACAACGTAGACCTTTGAAAACTGAACGAATAAAACAAACCAAATGTGTAGGGCGCTTCTTTTATAGAAGCAAACAACATAGCAAGCAATATGCTAGCAAGTCAATTATTACAATTGAGCTTAACAATCGTAAGATTGTTTCAAACACTTTTTATGAGAGTTTGATCCTGGCTCAGGACGAACGCTGGCGGCGTGCCTAATACATGCAAGTCGAACGCTTTTTCTTTCACCGGAGCTTGCTCCACCGAAAGAAGAAGAGTGGCGAACGGGTGAGTAACACGTGGGTAACCTGCCCATCAGAAGGGGATAACACTTGGAAACAGGTGCTAATACCGTATAATAAGTAAAACCGCATGGTTTTACTTTGAAAGGCGCTTTTGCGTCACTGATGGATGGACCCGCGGTGCATTAGCTAGTTGGTGAGGTAACGGCTCACCAAGGCAACGATGCATAGCCGACCTGAGAGGGTGATCGGCCACATTGGGACTGAGACACGGCCCAAACTCCTACGGGAGGCAGCAGTAGGGAATCTTCGGCAATGGACGAAAGTCTGACCGAGCAACGCCGCGTGAGTGAAGAAGGTTTTCGGATCGTAAAACTCTGTTGTTAGAGAAGAACAAGGATGAGAGTAAAAAGTTCATCCCTTGACGGTATCTAACCAGAAAGCCACGGCTAACTACGTGCCAGCAGCCGCGGTAATACGTAGGTGGCAAGCGTTGTCCGGATTTATTGGGCGTAAAGCGAGCGCAGGCGGTTTCTTAAGTCTGATGTGAAAGCCCCCGGCTCAACCGGGGAGGGTCATTGGAAACTGGGAAACTTGAGTGCAGAAGAGGAGAGTGGAATTCCATGTGTAGCGGTGAAATGCGTAGATATATGGAGGAACACCAGTGGCGAAGGCGGCTCTCTGGTCTGTAACTGACGCTGAGGCTCGAAAGCGTGGGGAGCAAACAGGATTAGATACCCTGGTAGTCCACGCCGTAAACGATGAGTGCTAAGTGTTGGAGGGTTTCCGCCCTTCAGTGCTGCAGCTAACGCATTAAGCACTCCGCCTGGGGAGTACGACCGCAAGGTTGAAACTCAAAGGAATTGACGGGGGCCCGCACAAGCGGTGGAGCATGTGGTTTAATTCGAAGCAACGCGAAGAACCTTACCAGGTCTTGACATCCTTTGACCACTCTAGAGATAGAGCTTCCCCTTCGGGGGCAAAGTGACAGGTGGTGCATGGTTGTCGTCAGCTCGTGTCGTGAGATGTTGGGTTAAGTCCCGCAACGAGCGCAACCCTTATTGTTAGTTGCCATCATTTAGTTGGGCACTCTAGCGAGACTGCCGGTGACAAACCGGAGGAAGGTGGGGATGACGTCAAATCATCATGCCCCTTATGACCTGGGCTACACACGTGCTACAATGGGAAGTACAACGAGTCGCGAAGTCGCGAGGCTAAGCTAATCTCTTAAAGCTTCTCTCAGTTCGGATTGTAGGCTGCAACTCGCCTACATGAAGCCGGAATCGCTAGTAATCGCGGATCAGCACGCCGCGGTGAATACGTTCCCGGGCCTTGTACACACCGCCCGTCACACCACGAGAGTTTGTAACACCCGAAGTCGGTGAGGTAACCTTTTGGAGCCAGCCGCCTAAGGTGGGATAGATGATTGGGGTGAAGTCGTAACAAGGTAGCCGTATCGGAAGGTGCGGCTGGATCACCTCCTTTCTAAGGAAATAGTTCATCTAAGATGAACGTTACGGAAACTACACAGGATTGCTTTTATTCGTTCAGTTTTGAGAGGTTTACTCTCAAAAATCGTTCATTGAAAACTGGATACAGAAACACATTTTTTTAAACAAACCGAGAACACCGCGTTGAATGAGTTTTTTAATAAGTTCAATTGCTTATTTATTACTAAGGAACATGATCGCTCATGGGAATTAGTAAGACCCTTGACGAAAGTCAAGATAAGGTTAAGTGAATAAGGGCGCACGGTGGATGCCTTGGCACTAGGAGCCGATGAAGGACGGGACTAACACCGATATGCTTCGGGGAGCTGTAAGTAAGCTTTGATCCGGAGATTTCCGAATGGGGGAACCCAGCATCTTTTATAGGATGTTACTTTTCAGTGAATACATAGCTGATTAGAGGTAGACGCAGAGAACTGAAACATCTAAGTACCTGCAGGAAGAGAAAGAAAATTCGATTCCCTGAGTAGCGGCGAGCGAAACGGGAAAAGCCCAAACCAAGAGGCTTGCCTCTTGGGGTTGTAGGACTCCGATATGGTAGTCCAGTGAAATAGTCGAAGGACCTGGAAAGGTCTGCTAGAAAGGGTAAAAGCCCCGTAGACAAAATTTGACTGGCACCTAGGAGGATCCTGAGTACGGCGGAACACGAGGAATTCCGTCGGAATCCGGGAGGACCATCTCCCAAGGCTAAATACTCCCTAGTGACCGATAGTGAACCAGTACCGTGAGGGAAAGGTGAAAAGCACCCCGGAAGGGGAGTGAAATAGATCCTGAAACCGTGTGTCTACAACAAGTTAGAGCCCGTTAATGGGTGATAGCGTGCCTTTTGTAGAATGAACCGGCGAGTTACGATTACTTGCGAGGTTAAGTTGAAAAGACGGAGCCGTAGCGAAAGCGAGTCTGAATAGGGCGAATGAGTAAGTGGTCGTAGACCCGAAACCATGTGATCTACCCATGTCCAGGTTGAAGGTGCGGTAAAACGCACTGGAGGACCGAACCCACGTACGTTGAAAAGTGCGGGGATGAGGTGTGGGTAGCGGAGAAATTCCAAACGAACTTGGAGATAGCTGGTTCTCTCCGAAATAGCTTTAGGGCTAGCCTCAGAGTAAGAATGATGGAGGTAGAGCACTGTTTGGACTAGGGGCCCATCTCGGGTTACCGAATTCAGATAAACTCCGAATGCCATCCATTCATCTCTGGGAGTCAGACTGTGAGTGATAAGATCCATAGTCGAAAGGGAAACAGCCCAGACCACCAGCTAAGGTCCCAAAATAACTATTAAGTGGAAAAGGATGTGGGGTTGCACAGACAACTAGGATGTTGGCTCAGAAGCAGCCACCATTTAAAGAGTGCGTAATAGCTCACTAGTCGAGTGACCCTGCGCCGAAAATGTACCGGGGCTAAATAGTTTACCGAAGCTGTGGAACATACCAATAGGTATGTTGGTAGGAGAGCGTTCTAAGGGCGTTGAAGGTAGATCGTGAGGACTGCTGGAGCGCTTAGAAGTGAGAATGCCGGTATGAGTAGCGAAAGACAGGTGAGAATCCTGTCCACCGAATGACTAAGGTTTCCTGGGGAAGGCTCGTCCGCCCAGGGTTAGTCGGGACCTAAGCCGAGGCCGAAAGGCGTAGGCGATGGATAACAGGTTGATATTCCTGTACCCGTTGTTTTTGTTTGAGCAATGGAGGGACGCAGGAGGCTAAGGAATCAGACGATTGGAAATGTCTGTCCAAGCAATGAGTCTTGAGGCGAGTCAAATGCTTGCTTCTCTAAGGACAAGTTGTGATGGGGAGGGAAATAATAGTACCGAAGTTCCTGATGTCACACTGCCGAGAAAAGCTTCTAGTGAGAAAACAATGGCCCGTACCGCAAACCGACACAGGTAGTCGAGGAGAGAATCCTAAGGTGAGCGAGAGAACTCTCGTTAAGGAACTCGGCAAAATGACCCCGTAACTTCGGGAGAAGGGGTGCTGATCTAACGATCAGCCGCAGTGAATAGGCCCAAGCGACTGTTTATCAAAAACACAGGTCTCTGCAAAATCGAAAGATGACGTATAGGGGCTGACGCCTGCCCGGTGCTGGAAGGTTAAGAGGAGTGCTTAGCGTAAGCGAAGGTACGAATTGAAGCCCCAGTAAACGGCGGCCGTAACTATAACGGTCCTAAGGTAGCGAAATTCCTTGTCGGGTAAGTTCCGACCCGCACGAAAGGCGTAACGATTTGGGCACTGTCTCAACGAGAGACTCGGTGAAATTTTAGTACCTGTGAAGATGCAGGTTACCCGCGACAGGACGGAAAGACCCCATGGAGCTTTACTGCAGTTTGATATTGAGTGTTTGTACCACATGTACAGGATAGGTAGGAGCCGTAGAAGTCGGGACGCTAGTTTCGACAGAGGCGCTGGTGGGATACTACCCCTGTGTTATGACCACTCTAACCCGCACCACTAATCGTGGTGGGAGACAGTGTCAGATGGGCAGTTTGACTGGGGCGGTCGCCTCCTAAAGAGTAACGGAGGCGCCCAAAGGTTCCCTCAGAATGGTTGGAAATCATTCGCAGAGTGTAAAGGCACAAGGGAGCTTGACTGCGAGACCTACAAGTCGAGCAGGGACGAAAGTCGGGCTTAGTGATCCGGTGGTTCCGCATGGAAGGGCCATCGCTCAACGGATAAAAGCTACCCTGGGGATAACAGGCTTATCTCCCCCAAGAGTCCACATCGACGGGGAGGTTTGGCACCTCGATGTCGGCTCGTCGCATCCTGGGGCTGTAGTCGGTCCCAAGGGTTGGGCTGTTCGCCCATTAAAGCGGCACGCGAGCTGGGTTCAGAACGTCGTGAGACAGTTCGGTCCCTATCCGTCGCGGGCGTTGGAAATTTGAGAGGATCTGTCCTTAGTACGAGAGGACCGGGATGGACTTACCGCTGGTGTACCAGTTGTCTCGCCAGAGGCATCGCTGGGTAGCTATGTAGGGAAGGGATAAACGCTGAAAGCATCTAAGTGTGAAGCCCACCTCAAGATGAGATTTCCCATTTCTTTAAGAAAGTAAGATCCCTGAGAGATGATCAGGTAGATAGGTCAGGAGTGGAAGTGCAGTGATGTACGGAGCGGACTGATACTAATCGATCGAGGACTTAACCAAAAATTGATTCAAGGTTGTTTAAAAACGTTTCTGATCCAGTTTTGAGTGAACGAAGTTTACTCAAACAAATAGTGTGGTGGCGATAGCGGGAAGGATACACCTGTTCCCATGTCGAACACAGAAGTTAAGCTTCTTAGCGCCGATTGTAGTGAGGGGTTGCCCCTTGTGAGATTAGGACGTCGCCACGCGAATTCCATCCTTAATTGGATGGAATTTTTATTTCGATAAAATAATATTGTTCATATTTCTATGCTGTTCTTTTACTTGAAATTTTGAATTAGTATTATTTAGTTGTAAAAAACTAACGTTGATTTAAAGCTGTTTTAGTCGATATAAAATATTTATTTTTTAAAATAAAAGTATTGACACTTTAGATTCGTTAAGTTATTATAACTAAGTCGCATAAAGTGATGACGACAACTTCTTAAAAAATTAATTAAAAAAAGTTGTTGACATTCACTCAGTAACCTGTTAAGATATAAAAGTTGCTGAAACAAAGCGACGAACAACGTAGACCTTTGAAAACTGAACGAATAAAACAAACCAAATGTGTAGGGCGCTTCTTTTATAGAAGCAAACAACATAGCAAGCAATATGCTAGCAAGTCAATTATTACAATTGAGCTTAACAATCGCAAGATTGTTTCAAACACTTTTTATGAGAGTTTGATCCTGGCTCAGGACGAACGCTGGCGGCGTGCCTAATACATGCAAGTCGAACGCTTTTTCTTTCACCGGAGCTTGCTCCACCGAAAGAAAAAGAGTGGCGAACGGGTGAGTAACACGTGGGTAACCTGCCCATCAGAAGGGGATAACACTTGGAAACAGGTGCTAATACCGTATAACAAGTAAAACCGCATGGTTTTACTTTGAAAGGCGCTTTTGCGTCACTGATGGATGGACCCGCGGTGCATTAGCTAGTTGGTGAGGTAACGGCTCACCAAGGCAACGATGCATAGCCGACCTGAGAGGGTGATCGGCCACATTGGGACTGAGACACGGCCCAAACTCCTACGGGAGGCAGCAGTAGGGAATCTTCGGCAATGGACGAAAGTCTGACCGAGCAACGCCGCGTGAGTGAAGAAGGTTTTCGGATCGTAAAACTCTGTTGTTAGAGAAGAACAAGGATGAGAGTAAAAAGTTCATCCCTTGACGGTATCTAACCAGAAAGCCACGGCTAACTACGTGCCAGCAGCCGCGGTAATACGTAGGTGGCAAGCGTTGTCCGGATTTATTGGGCGTAAAGCGAGCGCAGGCGGTTTCTTAAGTCTGATGTGAAAGCCCCCGGCTCAACCGGGGAGGGTCATTGGAAACTGGGAAACTTGAGTGCAGAAGAGGAGAGTGGAATTCCATGTGTAGCGGTGAAATGCGTAGATATATGGAGGAACACCAGTGGCGAAGGCGGCTCTCTGGTCTGTAACTGACGCTGAGGCTCGAAAGCGTGGGGAGCAAACAGGATTAGATACCCTGGTAGTCCACGCCGTAAACGATGAGTGCTAAGTGTTGGAGGGTTTCCGCCCTTCAGTGCTGCAGCTAACGCATTAAGCACTCCGCCTGGGGAGTACGACCGCAAGGTTGAAACTCAAAGGAATTGACGGGGGCCCGCACAAGCGGTGGAGCATGTGGTTTAATTCGAAGCAACGCGAAGAACCTTACCAGGTCTTGACATCCTTTGACCACTCTAGAGATAGAGCTTCCCCTTCGGGGGCAAAGTGACAGGTGGTGCATGGTTGTCGTCAGCTCGTGTCGTGAGATGTTGGGTTAAGTCCCGCAACGAGCGCAACCCTTATTGTTAGTTGCCATCATTTAGTTGGGCACTCTAGCGAGACTGCCGGTGACAAACCGGAGGAAGGTGGGGATGACGTCAAATCATCATGCCCCTTATGACCTGGGCTACACACGTGCTACAATGGGAAGTACAACGAGTCGCGAAGTCGCGAGGCTAAGCTAATCTCTTAAAGCTTCTCTCAGTTCGGATTGTAGGCTGCAACTCGCCTACATGAAGCCGGAATCGCTAGTAATCGCGGATCAGCACGCCGCGGTGAATACGTTCCCGGGCCTTGTACACACCGCCCGTCACACCACGAGAGTTTGTAACACCCGAAGTCGGTGAGGTAACCTTTTGGAGCCAGCCGCCTAAGGTGGGATAGATGATTGGGGTGAAGTCGTAACAAGGTAGCCGTATCGGAAGGTGCGGCTGGATCACCTCCTTTCTAAGGAAATAGTTCATCTAAGATGAACGTTACGGAAACTACACAGGATTGCTTTTATTCGTTCAGTTTTGAGAGGTTTACTCTCAAAAATCGTTCATTGAAAACTGGATACAGAAACACATTTTTTTAAACAAACCGAGAACACCGCGTTGAATGAGTTTTTTAATAAGTTCAATTGCTTATTTATTACTAAGGAACATGATCGCTCATGGGAATTAGTAAGACCCTTGACGAAAGTCAAGATAAGGTTAAGTGAATAAGGGCGCACGGTGGATGCCTTGGCACTAGGAGCCGATGAAGGACGGGACTAACACCGATATGCTTCGGGGAGCTGTAAGTAAGCTTTGATCCGGAGATTTCCGAATGGGGGAACCCAGCATCTTTTATAGGATGTTACTTTTCAGTGAATACATAGCTGATTAGAGGTAGACGCAGAGAACTGAAACATCTAAGTACCTGCAGGAAGAGAAAGAAAATTCGATTCCCTGAGTAGCGGCGAGCGAAACGGGAAAAGCCCAAACCAAGAGGCTTGCCTCTTGGGGTTGTAGGACTCCGATATGGTAGTCCAGTGAAATAGTCGAAGGACCTGGAAAGGTCTGCTAGAAAGGGTAAAAGCCCCGTAGACAAAATTTGACTGGCACCTAGGAGGATCCTGAGTACGGCGGAACACGAGGAATTCCGTCGGAATCCGGGAGGACCATCTCCCAAGGCTAAATACTCCCTAGTGACCGATAGTGAACCAGTACCGTGAGGGAAAGGTGAAAAGCACCCCGGAAGGGGAGTGAAATAGATCCTGAAACCGTGTGTCTACAACAAGTTAGAGCCCGTTAATGGGTGATAGCGTGCCTTTTGTAGAATGAACCGGCGAGTTACGATTACTTGCGAGGTTAAGTTGAAAAGACGGAGCCGTAGCGAAAGCGAGTCTGAATAGGGCGAATGAGTAAGTGGTCGTAGACCCGAAACCATGTGATCTACCCATGTCCAGGTTGAAGGTGCGGTAAAACGCACTGGAGGACCGAACCCACGTACGTTGAAAAGTGCGGGGATGAGGTGTGGGTAGCGGAGAAATTCCAAACGAACTTGGAGATAGCTGGTTCTCTCCGAAATAGCTTTAGGGCTAGCCTCAGAGTAAGAATGATGGAGGTAGAGCACTGTTTGGACTAGGGGCCCATCTCGGGTTACCGAATTCAGATAAACTCCGAATGCCATCCATTCATCTCTGGGAGTCAGACTGTGAGTGATAAGATCCATAGTCGAAAGGGAAACAGCCCAGACCACCAGCTAAGGTCCCAAAATAACTATTAAGTGGAAAAGGATGTGGGGTTGCACAGACAACTAGGATGTTGGCTCAGAAGCAGCCACCATTTAAAGAGTGCGTAATAGCTCACTAGTCGAGTGACCCTGCGCCGAAAATGTACCGGGGCTAAATAGTTTACCGAAGCTGTGGAACATACCAATAGGTATGTTGGTAGGAGAGCGTTCTAAGGGCGTTGAAGGTAGATCGTGAGGACTGCTGGAGCGCTTAGAAGTGAGAATGCCGGTATGAGTAGCGAAAGACAGGTGAGAATCCTGTCCACCGAATGACTAAGGTTTCCTGGGGAAGGCTCGTCCGCCCAGGGTTAGTCGGGACCTAAGCCGAGGCCGAAAGGCGTAGGCGATGGATAACAGGTTGATATTCCTGTACCCGTTGTTTTTGTTTGAGCAATGGAGGGACGCAGGAGGCTAAGGAATCAGACGATTGGAAATGTCTGTCCAAGCAATGAGTCTTGAGGCGAGTCAAATGCTTGCTTCTCTAAGGACAAGTTGTGATGGGGAGGGAAATAATAGTACCGAAGTTCCTGATGTCACACTGCCGAGAAAAGCTTCTAGTGAGAAAACAATGGCCCGTACCGCAAACCGACACAGGTAGTCGAGGAGAGAATCCTAAGGTGAGCGAGAGAACTCTCGTTAAGGAACTCGGCAAAATGACCCCGTAACTTCGGGAGAAGGGGTGCTGATCTAACGATCAGCCGCAGTGAATAGGCCCAAGCGACTGTTTATCAAAAACACAGGTCTCTGCAAAATCGAAAGATGACGTATAGGGGCTGACGCCTGCCCGGTGCTGGAAGGTTAAGAGGAGTGCTTAGCGTAAGCGAAGGTACGAATTGAAGCCCCAGTAAACGGCGGCCGTAACTATAACGGTCCTAAGGTAGCGAAATTCCTTGTCGGGTAAGTTCCGACCCGCACGAAAGGCGTAACGATTTGGGCACTGTCTCAACGAGAGACTCGGTGAAATTTTAGTACCTGTGAAGATGCAGGTTACCCGCGACAGGACGGAAAGACCCCATGGAGCTTTACTGCAGTTTGATATTGAGTGTTTGTACCACATGTACAGGATAGGTAGGAGCCGTAGAAGTCGGGACGCTAGTTTCGACAGAGGCGCTGGTGGGATACTACCCCTGTGTTATGACCACTCTAACCCGCACCACTAATCGTGGTGGGAGACAGTGTCAGATGGGCAGTTTGACTGGGGCGGTCGCCTCCTAAAGAGTAACGGAGGCGCCCAAAGGTTCCCTCAGAATGGTTGGAAATCATTCGCAGAGTGTAAAGGCACAAGGGAGCTTGACTGCGAGACCTACAAGTCGAGCAGGGACGAAAGTCGGGCTTAGTGATCCGGTGGTTCCGCATGGAAGGGCCATCGCTCAACGGATAAAAGCTACCCTGGGGATAACAGGCTTATCTCCCCCAAGAGTCCACATCGACGGGGAGGTTTGGCACCTCGATGTCGGCTCGTCGCATCCTGGGGCTGTAGTCGGTCCCAAGGGTTGGGCTGTTCGCCCATTAAAGCGGCACGCGAGCTGGGTTCAGAACGTCGTGAGACAGTTCGGTCCCTATCCGTCGCGGGCGTTGGAAATTTGAGAGGATCTGTCCTTAGTACGAGAGGACCGGGATGGACTTACCGCTGGTGTACCAGTTGTCTCGCCAGAGGCATCGCTGGGTAGCTATGTAGGGAAGGGATAAACGCTGAAAGCATCTAAGTGTGAAGCCCACCTCAAGATGAGATTTCCCATTTCTTTAAGAAAGTAAGATCCCTGAGAGATGATCAGGTAGATAGGTCAGGAGTGGAAGTGCAGTGATGTACGGAGCGGACTGATACTAATCGATCGAGGACTTAACCAAAAATTGATTCAAGGTTGTTTAAAAACGTTTCTGATCCAGTTTTGAGTGAACGAAGTTTACTCAAACAAATAGTGTGGTGGCGATAGCGGGAAGGATACACCTGTTCCCATGTCGAACACAGAAGTTAAGCTTCTTAGCGCCGATTGTAGTGAGGGGTTGCCCCTTGTGAGATTAGGACGTCGCCACACGGTATTATTCCGGCATAGCTCAGTTGGTAGTAGCGCATGACTGTTAATCATGATGTCGTAGGTTCGAGTCCTACTGCCGGAGTTTTTAAGACAATCAATTGATTGTCTTTTTTTTGAATAAATTTGTGAAATTACATTTGAGCAAATGGTTATCCTTAATACATGAAAAAATGCTATGCTTGTTTTGAGGAGATGATAGAAATGTATTTAAAAGTAGCGGATGAATTAAAAGATCGTCTTTCAAGTTTCAAAAAAGAAGGTATAGTGGTTCTGGATTTAGATGATGGTGCGGGAAAGTATTCGAAAATGGGCGTTTGTTCTTTAGATACAAGTTTTCGTTTGCTAGTTTTGTCGCAGGATCAAGATCGTTCAGATTATACTTTAGACATCGATAGTGATGTGGGAGAAATTCCTATTAAAGAATATTCTAAAATTTATTTAGATGATCAAATGAGTTTGGAGTATGATGATCGTTTAGCTTTGATTAAACTGAAAAGTCCGAGCGGTGTGATTGACGGTAATGTGCCGATCGTTGACTTACGTAAATAAAAAAATGAAAAGCTTTAGCTTCCTGTTATTCTGGAAGCTAAAGCTTTTTTTTCTAATATAGAATACCGTATGCAAGGTTGAAGATGTTTTCTGGTCCATTGCCTTTTGGATTAATGTTGTCTGTTTGCTTGAGCCATTCTTTGTATTTCTTTTCAGAAGGAATCACTTTTGCCTCAGGCAGCGGAGTATTTTCAAATTTTTGTTCTAGTAGGGTTAAGGGTGTGGTCTCGCCATTTTCTTCGATTGTTTTTTTCCAGCTATTTGGATCTTGATTCTGTTCTTTTGCCAGTAGATCTAGAAGAATCGCGGAATAACCGCCGATAGCATAGCCTTCAATCGTTGCGCCTGAATCACGGTAAGCAGGATTGTCATCTTTAAGGATCACACTAAGGGCGCGATAGACATCGTCGTCTGTCTTTATCGTATCAGGCAGGGTAGCCGGCGTAGAGACTAGCTTTTAATTCATAGTAATAAGCGGTTCCTTCCAAGCGATCACTAAGGATAGTGGCTTGATAATCTTTTTGATCATTCTTTTGATAGGCTTTGTACGTTGCTAGAGCATCTTTAATGTGAGCCTCACGATTGGGTGGATCGCTGATAGCAAGGGTCAATTGTTGTTGTAATAGCATTCGGGTTCTACGTGCGGCGCTATCATCTAGGCGCTCGTCACGCTCGGTATTGTCGTAAGTGGTCTTTTTCCAAGTCTCTTGTGGGATGGCATGGAAAAGTTCGTGAGCATAGGTAATGAAGGGATCATAGGTACCTAAATGTTCGTAACGTTGGAATGTATAATAGTTGGTCAATGCTGCGGGATCGACGGCTACGACCGCACCAGAGGCACCATCTTTTTTGAGTTGGGCCCAGTCCCCATTGAGTTTCATTTGCCGGCCGCCTAATTTATCTAGTTCATCAGAAGTGATGGTTTTATAACGGCCATCAGGTTCAATCCGATAGATCTTCTTTGTTTTGATATCTTGAGCGATTAATAGTTGATTTGTTTCAGTATTGTTTAGCCACAAGGTTGAAGTCTTTTCATTGTAGGATTTTACTTGCTGAGCTAAGACTTTGATATACTCTTCAGTCGTTTTTGGCTGCTGACGACTGGCAGCACCAAAAGCAAAATCCCCTTCTCCCAACACTGGAATCGTTGCTTCAGCTGTATGTGGCATTTGGAAAAAGACTCGATGGCCAAGAAATACGGCTCCGTATAGAATACCAATCAGCACGATCAATCCAATTATCAGCCGTAGTAAAATCTTTCCTATTTTTTTCAAGTTGGTTCACTCCTTATCTGTTCTGGCTTACTATATCAAAAAATAATTGTTGAAGGTACTTAATTAACTTATAAAAAAAGAAGCGGCGGACCTTCAATAAGTCCGCTGCTTCTTAATTTGGACGCTTGATGTCAACTAAATCAGAAAGATGACTATAAGTATTGCCTGCTAAGCGTGCCAAGGGATTTAATTTTAACGCGTCAATGTATTCTTTTTCCTGATCAAAGAGGCTCTCTGAAAAATGATAATTCAAGACTTCTAAGATAAAAAGATCACTGATAATTTTCGCATCGGTTCCAGTAATAGGAACGTATTGATGCAACCGGACTTCGAAATAAAGCGGCGCTGCTTTAATCGCAGGAACAGAGACGGCTTGGCTATCTATTAATGCCAAGTTTGTTCCAGTTAATTCACTTTCAGTCGATGGCAGTGAAGCGGCAGATTGATTCATCTCATGTAGCAGCTCATCATTGACGATGTGAATGACGCCTTCTTTTTGCTGGAGCAGGTTGGCTGCCGTATCTTTCATTTCAGCACTTTTACGATTGATCGAAAGACTAACTAGCGGCAGATCCTTAGCTACGACATTGAAGTAGCTAAACGGGGCGGCATTGACTATGCCTGTTTCCTCGTTGCGAGTAGTAATCCAAGCAATCGGTCTGGGAATGATGCTGCCGGTTAAAAATTTATAATTTTGTTTCGTCGTCAATTCATTTGCGGGAAAGAAAAGCATAGTTTCCTCCTTATTGACGTTTATGGTTCGCGTCTGAAGTATCAAAAGGTCGTACATATTCTTCGATTTCTTCACGTTTTGATTGTAGATGTGGCGGTAAGGATAAGATTTCACCTGCATGTTCATAGGTTTCATCTTGCAAGAAACCAGGGCCATCTGTTGCTAGCTCGAATAACACATTTGGTGCTGCTAAGAAATATTCGGATTGGAAATAGAACCGATCAACAAAGCCTGAACTTGGGAATTCCAAGGCATTGATTTTTTCGATCCAATCACGTAATGCTTCATCATCAGCCACTCGTAAGGCTAAATGGTGAACGTTGCCGTAGCCTTCTTGGGCAGGAATCATATCTGGTTGGTCGTCTACGAGAATCGTTGCGCCATTGCCGCCTTCGCCAACTTCAAATTGATGGAGGCTGCCTTCTTCAGCGGTCTCTTCAAAGCCTAATAGATTTTCTAAAACTAATTTTAGGTGTTCAAATTTTGCGACCGTCACGATGGTTGGCCCTAAGCCGATAATTGCGTGTTCAGCCGGAACATTTGAATTCTTCCAAGGTGTTCCGCCAGCGACACCATGATTTTTTTCATCTGAGACTAATTGGAATAATTGGTCGTCATAATCATGAAATTCTAAGTATTTTTTACCGAAGCGTTCTTTGATCTCGCCATGTTCGACATTCAGGTCAGAGAAGCGTTTGGTCCAATAGTTTAAGGAAGCGTCCGTTGGAACCCGGAAGCCCGTTCGAGAGATGCTGTTGGTTCCTTTAGTCCCTTTAGGAATGTTTGGAAAATCAAAGAACGTCATGTCAGTGCCTGGTGCGCCAGCATCATCGGTAAAGTATAAATGATAAGTCTCGATATCGTCTTGGTTGACGGTTTTTTTAATCATACGTAAGCCTAAAATATCAGTAAAGAAGCGATAATTTTTTTCGGCGCTTGAAGTCATAGCTGTCACGTGGTGTAATCCGCGAATTTGTGTGTCCATAATAATTCCTCCTAAGTTCTTACTAAAAGTAAGTTTATCTGATAGTTCGCTTTTCAGCAAGAATTTTGCTTCTGCCACTATTTATAGGTAGAATCAGTAAGAGAATAAATAGGAGGGAAAACATGAAAAAAGTAGTATTGTTTGATCTTGATGGTACATTGACTGATTCTAGTGAAGGAATTTTGAAGAGTATTCGTTATATGCTGACGAAGATGATTCTGCCGATTCCTGATGAGGAGACGCTCCACAGTTTTATTGGGCCGCCGTTACGGGAGACGTTGCACCATTTATATGAATTGACGGATCAGGAAGCCCGCCAAGCAGAAGGCTTCTATCGTGAATACTTTGCAGAGCATGGAATTCAGCAGTTATCTGTTTATGATGGGGTAGCAGAGATGCTGGGTGACCTGTCAAAAGAATATACGTTAGCGGTGGCGACTTCGAAGCCGGAAGTATTTGCTCGTCAGATTATTGAAGGTATTGGCTTAACGAAATATTTTGCGGGTGTTTTTGGGGCTGATTTAATTGGTGAGCGTTCTAAGAAAGTTGACGTGATCGCTTATGCTTTGGCTCAGTTGAAGGATTCTGCCGCTGTCATGATTGGGGATCGGAAATTTGATATTCTCGGAGCAAAGGCTAACCAGCTGAGAAGTATTGGCGTATTATATGGTTTTGGCCATTATGAAGAATTAGCTGAAGCTCAGCCAGAAAAAATAGTTAAAACAGTAGAGGAGCTGCCAGCAGCGGTGAGGGAAGTATTGTGAATGTAACCGATGCTTTATAAAAAAAAGACAGACCTATCATAACGCAAAAGTTTAAACATTGAATATTCTTGCGCCCTAAAAATGAGTAAATAAAAAAAGCTCTCAATTTGAGAGCTTTTTTTTATTGGCTTCGACTTAGTACCAGCCGTTTGCTTGCCAGAATGCTTGAGCGCCTTCCCATGAACCATAACGAGAAGAAACATATTGATCAGCTACACGTTCTTGGTTAGCAGCTGAGTAATCACCATTTAAGTATGAAGAAGATAATTGGTAACGTCCGATGTATTGACCGTTTGTTGCTGTGTAAGAACCGCTAGATTCGCGTTGTGCGATCCATTCTTTTGCAGAGTTCGTGCTTGCTGGAGTTGAAGCTTCAGCGGCAGGAGCAGCGGCTTGTTGTGTTTGTTGTACTGGAGCTGTTTCTTGAACAGGTGCTGCTTCTTGGACAGGAGCTTGAGCTGCTGCAGGAGCTGCTTGTTCTTGAACAGGAGCAACTGTAGTGTTGCCTTTTGCATCTGTATCAATCGTTAAGTTTTGACCTTCAAAGATCATGTCAACGTTTGAAATGTTGTTTTCTTTCGCAATTGAATTAACTAAGCTGTTGTCGCCAGCAAATTTCATTGAGATTTTTGATAACGTATCACCTGATTGAACAGTGTAGTTTTCTGCGGCGTGTGCATCGTTCGTTCCTAGTGCGAATACTGCACCGGCTGTAAGTAAAGTCGTAAGTACAAGAGTTTTTCCAAATTTCATTATGTAAATTCCTCCAAAAAAGTTTTTGATGTAAATCAGTCATTTCGACTACGAGACATACTTTACCATCGTTTTTCCTTGCGTAGGTTATAAACCAGTAACAATACGTTACAGTGTAATGTATGAATGTAACAAAACTTAGTTAAAACCGTGCTTTTGAAATACTTAATCTCTTTTAAGAAGGAATTAAAAGAGTGGATTGATAGGGATTAGAGCCACTTTTTGCGCCCACTTTTTTTGAAAGCGGTTCGCAAAACTGCAATCTTGCAATGGTGTTGTAAAGATTCAGAAAATTGGATCGAAGAAAAACCGCAAAAAACGGCTGTAATTGATTAAGAAAAAGTAAACAGGCCGCGGTTGATCGTTCTTTTTTAAAGAAAAAATTGCTCTGTATAAGGAAGGAAAAATTTGGACTGCCTTAAAACAGGTAAGATTTTAGTTAATTGGAGGCGTTGGACTGGTTTGGCTATCTAGTGGCAGCAGCCAAAATATGGAAAGGATTCGATAAAGGTAAAAAAGATCAGAACTGGTATTAGATTTTTGTTAGTGAAAACTGATTTTTTTGCTATGTAGGATTGAATCGTGACATCGCATAGTTAACTCGCTTCAATTAAACGTTGATATAGCAAGGTTTGCTATCAATTCATGATTTTAATTTTTATTCTTGTTGACAAATTAGAAAAGACCACCTTAGTATTGGTCTATGGTTATAACCAGTTGCGAAAGTAGGAGAATCCCATGGAAAATTCTTTTAAAAGCAAAGCTTTGTATTATCAGTTGGTTGATTTGTTGCAGGAACGGATCGAAAAGCAAATGATTCCACACGACAAGCTGCCCTCTGAACGTGAGCTGACTGCCCAATATGGAGTGAGTCGGACGACGGTCCGCTTGGCTCTGCAGGAATTAGAAAGCGGCGGCTACATTTATCGGCGGCATGGTAAAGGAACCTTTGTCTCTGATATCCAGAAAAAAGCGGCGGATATTGCGGGTGCTTATAGTTTCACCGAACAGATGAAAAGTTTGGGAAGACATCCTGATACACGTATTTTATCCTTTGAACAAATCGAGGCCGATAAGTTTATCGCAAAACATTTGAACCTTTCATTAGGCGAAGCTATTTATAAGTTAAGTCGGTTGCGTTCAGCGGATCGTGAACCGTTGATGATCGAAGATACCTATTTACCGGTCAAGCTTTTTATGACTTTAGATGACAAATTATTGCGGAGTAAACCATTGTATGATCTTTTTTCTGAGGATTTCAATCAAACCGTACGTTTAGCTGATGAAGAATTATACGCAAGTATCGCCTCAAAGGAAGATGCTAAACAGCTGATGATCAATGAAGGGGCACCCGTTCTGCACCTTGCACGGCAAACTTACAATATGAAAAATGAAATTATTGAATTTACATTAAGCGTTGCTCGAGCGGATCAGTTTCATTACCAGATTCGCCATATTCGAAATAGTTAGGAGAGTTGTCACATGTTTACCCTTGAAAAAGAAACACTAGAACAAATGGGTGCTGAAATTACGACCCGTGAGATTCGTCAACAACCTGAGCTTTGGGAAGAAACGATTACGCTCTTTCAAAATGCTTCAAAAGAACTGCAAGCTTTCTTAGCGGAAGTCAAAAAACAAGCAAATGGTCAACGAACTCGTGTGGTCTTTACTGGTGCAGGCACCTCGCAATATGTTGGGGACACGGTCGTTCCATATTTACGCAAGCATGGAGCACTGAAAGATTTTAGTTTTGAAAGTATTGGTACGACGGATATCGTGGCTGCACCAGAAGAATATCTGATTAAAGAGGAACCAACCTTGCTAGTTTCCTTTGCCCGCAGCGGAAATAGTCCGGAAAGCTTAGCAGCAGTTGCGATTGCTGATCAAGTTGTGGACACGATTCACCACTTGGCAATCACCTGCGCGGAAGAAGGAAAATTGGCGCAAATCACTCAAAAAGCAGAAAATGGCTTCCTATTATTAATGCCGAAACGTTCTAATGATGATGGCTTTGCTATGACCGGCAGTTTTTCTTGCATGACCTTAGGAACATTATTAACTTTTGACCAAGCGGCGATCGAAGAAAAACAAGACTATGTACAGGCTTTAAGCAGCTTAGGTCAAGAAGTGATTGCTAGAGAAACGGAGCTTCAAAAAATCGTAGAACTTGATTTTGAACGAATTGTTTATGTTGGATCAGGTAGTTTAGCCGGATTAACCAGAGAAGCACAGTTGAAAATCTTAGAGCTGACCGCTGGAAAGATTGCGACGGTGTTTGATTCATCAATGGGCTTCCGACATGGGCCAAAATCATTTATTAATGAAAAAACAGTGATGTTCGGTTTTGTGAACAATGCTGTCTATACCCGTGATTATGATTTGGATGTCTTAGAGGAAGTTCGCGGAGATGAAATCGCTTCCGGTGTGTTTGCGATTACTCAACCTGGAGAAAGAAACTTTTCTGGCGACAAATTCGAGTTTGAAACTGAAACCACTTTATTACCGGATGGTTATTTAGCGCTAGCGTATATCATGGTGGCACAAACGGTCGCATTGTTAACTTCAGTCAAAGTCGCAAATAAACCAGATACACCGTCACCAACAGGAACAGTCAATCGCGTCGTAAAAGGCGTAATCATTCATGAATATAAGTAGTCAATTGGGAGGAAGAACCATGCATACAATTACACCAGGTAAAAAGGCAGCGATGGACCGCCTATCTACTAAGGACGGGGTTATCAGTGCGTTAGCCATTGATCAACGAGGGGCTTTGAAAAAAATGATTCATGCGCTGGGAACAGAACCAACGACTGAACACATCGAAGGCTTCAAAAAATTAGTTTCTAGCGAATTAACGCCTTATGCCTCATCTATTTTATTAGATCCTGAATATGGATTGCCAGCCGCAAAATCACGCCATGAAGATGCGGGCTTACTTTTAGCCTATGAAAAAACGGGTTACGATGCGACAACGCCGGGACGTTTGCCAGATTTGTTGGCGGATTGGTCTGTTCTACGTTTGAAGGAACAAGGCGCGGATGCGATTAAATTCCTGCTTTACTACGATGTAGATGAAGATCCAGAAATCAATCATCAAAAACATGTTTTCACTGAACGGTTAGGTAGCGAATGTGCAGAGGAAGATTTGCCGTTTTATTTAGAACTAGTTTCTTATGATGCTCAAATCGCGGATGCTAACTCCTTGGAATATGCCAAAGTCAAACCGCATAAAGTCAATGAAATGATGAAGGAATTTTCAAAACCACAATACAAAGTGGACGTTTTGAAAGTGGAAGTTCCGGTTAATATGAATTTTGTCGAAGGCTTTGGGACAGCAGAAGTTGCCTACACGAAAGAGGAAGCTGCGAAGTATTTCTTAGAACAAAGTCAAGCCACTGATTTGCCTTTCATCTTCTTGAGTGCAGGCGTCTCTACCCAGCTATTCCAAGAAACATTAGTGTTTGCCAATGAAGCCGGTTCAACTTTTAACGGTGTCTTATGCGGACGCGCAACGTGGAAAAATGGCGTGAAACCTTTCGTAGAAGCTGGGGAAACAGCAGCAAGAGAATGGCTGAAAACTGAAGGACGCGAAAATATCGAAAGCTTAAATAAAGTAGTCAACCAAACCGCCAGCTCTTGGTATAAGAAGGTTCAAGTGGCAGAAACAGAAATGACCAAGTAGGAGTGAGGGCATGATAGTAACAGTGACGATGAATCCGTCGATTGATATCTCTTATCCTTTGGATACATTAAGGCTGGACACCGTTAATCGAACGGATCAAGTGACGAAAACCGCTGGCGGAAAAGGCTTGAATGTGACCCGAGTGATCCATGATCTTGGTGGCGATGTATTAGCTACCGGCGTGCTTGGCGGCTTTCATGGTGCCTTTATCGCGGATCAATTAAGACAGGCAGGTATCAAACAAGAATTTACAGCGATCAAAGAAGAGACCAGGGATTCAATCGCGATTTTACATGAAGGGAATCAGACGGAGATTCTAGAAGCGGGTCCGACGGTTTCAGAAGAAGAGACAGCGCTCTTTTTGAAAAAATTCCAAGAGTTAGTTCAAAGAGCTACGGTCGTGACTCTTTCAGGTAGTCTTGCTAAGGGCTTTCCAAGTAATTTTTATCAACAGCTGATCGAGATAGCAAAAACGCAAAACGCCAAAGTGCTCCTTGACACTTCCGGGGAAAGTTTGAAGCAAGTCTTAAAAGGAAAAGCTAAACCCTATTTGATCAAGCCTAATTTGGAAGAATTGGAAGGGTTATTAGGGAAGGAATTTTCTTTAAAAGACCTCTCAGCTATTAAGGGGGCACTCCTTGCGCCGATCTTCTCAGGAATCGAATGGATTGTGGTGTCGTTAGGAAAAGCAGGTGCGTTAGCGAAGCATCGAGAGAATTTTTATCGAATCGAGATTCCTACAATCGAGGTAGTTAATCCTGTCGGTTCCGGTGATTCGACGATTGCCGGCTTTGCATACGCCTTAGCTGAAGGTCTGGAAACAGAAGAACAATTGAAGCTGTGTATGGCAACAGGAATGGCAAATGCACAAGAACGTAGAACTGGACATGTGGATCCAGCAAATGTACAGACACATTTCAAAAAAATTGCCGTAAAAAAGATCGAGTAAACACTCGATCTTCACCTAGTTAAGTATTTTTTGAAACTAATTCGATTTTATAAAAATTCCATTTTTTGTAGGTCTCAACGTATTCCAACACTTGCTGTGTATCTTTTCGTTTAGTCACACGAATTTGAAAAACCGTTGGTTCAGCGGTAGAAATTTGTAATTTTTCCGCCTCGACTGCTGGCGTAGGAAACTTGATTTCATTTGTTTCTGTGAAGTCTTCTTCATTCATATGGATATTATAATCCTGTTTGAAGCGTTGATAGATGGAATTATAATAGCTCAAGTCAGGATAATTTGAATTTACGTATTGTTCAGGCAAATAGGTTCGATGGTAAATGTATGGAATCTTTTCCGTTGTTCGTAGTCGTTCGATGCAGTAATAAAAGGCGGTATCTGAAAGCTCTAGTTTGCTTAAAATAGTTGGGTCATTGCCTCTTATAATCGATAAGACTTCCACTTGATCATGGCTGATGGGAAATAATTCGATATCCGAAAATTCAACGAGTTTTCCTTTGCGTGCCCGCGAGACAAAAGAACCACGGCCTTGATGGCGCACTAAAAAACCAGCTTTGACTAAATCGTTTAACGCGCGGATAACTGTGATCGAACTGACGTTAAACATCTCGGTCAATTCTGCTTCGGTATAAAATTTATCGCCATTTTCAAATTTACCAGAAATGATTTGCTGTTTTAATTCGTCCTTAATGATTTGATATTTTGGGATTGCCATAGTATTCCTCCAATTAATGGATAGGGACTAAAATTTTCATTAGAATCTTTTGAGTACCCGCTACTCCTTGATTTTAACACATTGTGTGGGAATAGAAACAGTTGACATTCGATTCAAGTTAATTTAATATATTAATATATTAAAAACGCTTTCAATGAAAGGGGCGAGCTTTTGAATACATTTGAAATAAAAGAGGATTTTCTATTGAATGGAGAGCCCTTTAAGATTATGTCAGGCGCGATTCACTATTTTCGAGTGGATCCAAACGATTGGTACCATTCACTTTATAATTTAAAGGCTTTGGGTTTTAACACTGTTGAAACCTATGTGCCGTGGAATTTACACGAGCCGCAAAAAAATGAGTTTCATTTTGAAGGAATATTAGATTTAGAACGATTTCTGTCGATCGCTCAAGAGCTAGGATTATATGCAATCGTTCGACCTTCTCCTTATATTTGTGCCGAATGGGAATTTGGCGGGTTTCCAGCTTGGTTGTTAACTGAGTCCTACCGTCTTCGTTCGAATGAAACCGCTTATTTGAACCATGTGGCAGATTACTATGATGTGTTGATGAAGAAAATCGTTCCACACCAGCTGTCTAATGGCGGAAATATTTTAATGATTCAAATTGAAAATGAGTATGGCTCTTATGGGGAAGACAAGGATTATCTACGTTCGATCCGGGATCTGATGCTAGAAAGAGGGATCACTACTCCGTTCTTTACCTCAGATGGTCCATGGCGGGCGACTTTGAGAGCCGGCAGTATGATCGACGAAGATATTTTAGTGACTGGTAATTTTGGTTCTAAGGCGAAGGAAAACTTTGAATCTATGCAAAATTTCTTTGATGAACATGACAAAAAGTGGCCCTTGATGTGTATGGAATTTTGGGACGGCTGGTTCAATCGTTGGAAAGAACCCATCATTCAGCGGGATCCACAAGAATTAGCTGAAGCAGTGAGTGAAGTTTTAACTCGTGGCAGTATTAATTTATATATGTTTCATGGGGGAACCAATTTTGGTTTCATGAATGGCAGCTCGGCTCGTGGTGTGATTGATTTACCACAGATTACGTCTTATGACTACGGAGCGCCACTAAATGAGCAGGGAAATCCGACTGAGAAATATTTTGCGATTCAAAAGATGATCCACGTAAAATTTCCTGAGATTCAACAAATGAAACCGTTAATCAAGCAAAATATCGAAAAGAAAAATATTCCATTAAGCAACCAAGTCAGTTTATTTGCGACATTGGAAACGATTAGTCAGCCGATTCGATCAAAAAATACGCAGTCGATGGAAGCATTAGGCCAAAATACAGGTTATCTGCTTTATCGCACGACGATCAAAAGGGATGCAGAAGAAGAACGTTTGCGGGTGATTGACGGGCGAGATCGCAGTCAACTATTTGTCAATCAGGAATTAAAAGCGACGCAATATCAAACCGAAATTGGCGAAGATATTAAGGTTCCAATGCCTCAAGCTGAAAATCAAATAGACATCTTGATTGAAAACATGGGTCGAGTAAATTACGGTCATAAATTATTCGCAGATACCCAAAGAAAAGGTATTCGGACTGGCGTCATGGCAGACTTACATTTTATTAACAATTGGGAGCAGTATTGCTTGCCTCTCGATACAGTTGAGGATGTTGACTTCTCAAAAGAATGGCAAGCAAATCAACCAAGCTTTTATCATTATGAAGTTACGCTGGATGAGCTGGGGGATTGTTTTATTGATTTATCAAAATTTGGCAAGGGTGTCGTTTTTGTCAACCAGACCAATATTGGCCGTTTTTGGGAAGTCGGTCCAACGCTGTCACTTTATATACCAAAAGGCTTATTGACTGTTGGCGTAAATGAGATTGTGATCTTCGAGACGGAAGGAACGTACCAGCCTGAAATTAGTTTATTAAAAGAACCACTATATAAAGAAATGAAAGAGGGATAAATATGAGCATTATCGGAGTAAGAATTGACGGACGTTTGATCCATGGACAAGTAGCCAATCTGTGGACGACAAAACTAAATATTTCTCGCATCATGGTTGTTGATGACGAGGTGGCTCAAAGCGATATCGAAAAAAGCGGCTTAAAGTTAGCTACACCAGCTGGCGTAAAGCTAAGCGTTTTGCCAATTGAAAAAGCAGCGAATAATATTTTGGCTGGAAAATACGATTCACAACGGTTATTGATCGTCGTTCGCAGACCAGATCGTTTATTAAAGTTAGTAGAATTAGGAGTACCAATCGAAGAAATCAACGTTGGGAATATGTCTCAGACAGACGAAACACGATCAATTACAAAATCAATCAATGTCGTTGATCAAGACGTCGAAGTCTTCAAGGAGTTGAATAATAAAGGGGTACATCTAATTGCACAAATGGTTCCAAGTGATAAAGCGGAAGACTTCATGAGTCTTTTAGCAAAATAGGGGGATAAACAAATGGATATCTTATGGTGGCAGATCTTATTATTAACATTATATGCAGGGTATCAAATTTTAGATGAGTTACAGATTTATTCTTCATTAAGTGCACCCGTTTTTGCCGGATTATTTGCCGGAATCGTCATGGGTGACTTGAAAGCCGGACTTATTATTGGTGGTAGTATGCAATTAACCGTCTTAGGTGTTGGGACATTTGGTGGTGCGTCGAAAATTGACGCTAACTCAGGGACAATTTTAGCGACAGCCTTTTCCGTTGCGCTAGGGATGAACCCTGAACAAGCAATCGCAGCGATCGCGGTGCCAGTTGCCAGCTTGATGATTCAATTAGATATATTAGCTCGTTTTGCTAATACGTATTTCGCACATCGAATCGATAAATTAGTCGAAGATATGAATTACAAAGGGATTGAACGTAATTTCTTGATGGGTGCTCTTCCTTGGTCGTTATCTCGGATGACACCAGTCTTTCTAGCATTAGCCTTTGGTGGCGGCTTAGTTGAAAAAGTCGTAGCTGTCCTGAATGGGGATCTAAAATGGTTAGGTGATGGATTATCTGTCGCAGGTGCTGTTTTACCAGCAGTCGGGTTTGCAATTTTATTACGTTACTTGCCAGTCAAAAAACATTTCCCATATTTGATTTTAGGATTCACACTAACCGCCTTATTAGGAACAGTCTTTACGAATATGCAAGTATTAGGTACAGGAGTAGCTGGAGTCGTGAAACATTTTGACGGGGTCTTCAATTCATTGCCAATGTTGGCAGTTGCCTTGATTGGATTTGCTTTAGCAGCAATCAGTTATAAGAATGGTCAAATGATTCCAAATGCGCCAGCACCAAAACAGGCGGATGATTCCAATGATTCAGAAGGAGAGATCGAAGATGACGAAATCTAATTATAAGTTGACGAAAGAAGACTTTAAACAAATTAATCGTAGAAGCTTGTTTACTTTCCAATTAGGCTGGAACTATGAACGGATGCAAGGTTCTGGTTATCTGTATACTATTTTGCCGCAATTAAGAAAAATTTATGGTGATGATACACCTGAATTAAAAGAAGTAATGAAAACCCATACACAATTCTTCAATACCTCAAACTTTTTCAATACAATCATTACCGGGATTGATTTGGCTATTGAAGAAAAAGAGGGAATCGGCGGAAAACAAACGGTTTCTGGGTTGAAAGCCGGTTTGATGGGGCCTTTCGCAGCGATTGGTGATTCAATTTTTGCGGCATTGATTCCAACGATTTTTGGAGCTTTAGCTGCCAATATGGCGATCAACGGAAATCCAACCGGTATCTTTATTTGGATCATTGCTCAAATCGCTGTCATGATTTTCCGTTGGAAACAGTTGGAATTTGCTTATCGCGAAGGAATTTCTTTAGTAACGACGATGCAGCACCGTTTAACTGCTTTGACTGACGCCGCTACTTTACTTGGGGTCTTCATGGTGGGTGCCTTAGTCGCAACGATGATCAATGTAAAATTCTCATGGGCACCAAGTATTGGGGACGTTACCTTAAATATGCAAAACAACTTAGATATGATCTTGCCGCGCTTATTACCAGCTGGTATTGTTGGGGCAGTTTATTGGATGTTAGGTAAAAAGAACATGACATCAACAAAAGCGATCTTTATCGTATTGGTTGTCTGTGTCGCCTTATCTGCACTAGGCGTAATCTCTAAATAATTCAGATGGAGGAAGATAGATGAGTAAGGCATTAGTTTTAGTTAGTCATGGACTCTTTTGTGAAGAATTAAAAAAGAGTACCGAAATGATCATGGGACCGCAGGAAAATATCCATACGGTTGGGTTACTTCCATCTGAATCAGCTGAGGATTTTCGGGCAAAATTTGAAGCAACAATTGAACAGCTAGAAGATTTTGTGGTACTGGCAGACTTAATGGGAGGGACTCCTTGTAATGTCGTTTCTCGACTGATTTTAGAAGGACGAGAGATTGAACTTTACGCAGGGATGAATATGCCAATGGTGATTGATTTTATTAATAGTCAATTGATCGGTACGGAATTAGCCTTAGTAGAATCCGCTCAAAGTAATATTTGTCACGTCAATGAACGAATCAATAATGTAGACGATGAAGATGAATAACGAATAATCAAAAAAAGGGGCCAGAAATTTTTCTGGCTCCTTTTTCATGCTTGTAGTAAGATTTTTTGGATAATTATCAAAAAATCAACGTTTTCTAAAATAATCAGGATAATGGCTTACAACAGCCTCTTGTTCATTTAGCATCATATGTAAGTGAAGTGAGGTTAAGAAACTAGCTTCTTCAGTATTTTTTGAAATTAAGGCTTCAAATAACTGATAATGTTGTTCCATAATGGTTTCCCATTTTAGCCCTTTAATGGTAACTCGTAACCAGCGGAAACGTTCTAAATGAGTATTATTATGATCTAGCCAATCCCAAATTTCTTTACGGTCAGCAATCTCAAAGCATGCTTCGTGAAATAAATTATCCACATGGAAAAATGTCCGTTCATCCTTTTGGTGAACGGCTTTTTCTTGTTCCTCCAAAATAGTTTGAAGTATTTTTTTAGTTTGATCAGTCATTTTGGCACAACACTCAACCATGATTTGGCGTTCAAGTTGTTCTCTCACAAAACGAGCATTTTGGGCAGAAGTTAAGTCTATTTGAGAAACATAGGTCCCACTTTGGGGGATCGTATAGACTAATTCTTGCTGTCTTAATTGGATAAGGGATTCGCGGATCGGCGTTCGGCCAATATTGAACATCCCTTCAAGACCCTTTTCAGATATCTTTTTTCCAGGTTCTAAATCAGAATAGATGATTTTTTTCCGAATCGATTGATAGGCCTGAGATTGTAAACTGTTCTCAATCATAGTTGTCTCCTTCATGAGTTGTTGAAGCAAGTATAACAAAAAAAAGCGTCTTAATCTAATATATTAGTATCGAGCTGTTTTTTTCTATTTATTCGTGAAAACGGATTAAATTTTACTTGACAACAGGTGATAAGGGATATAGAATGCAATTGTCAAGAAAAACTAATATATTAGTTTAGGAGGATTTCTAATGATCAGTATTAAAAACTGGCAAGCTTCAATAGAAGAGCTAAAGGAAAAAAAGGTTGAAATACCACGCTTCAACGTTGAAGAATTAAAAGATCAAGGCAAAAAAGCCCCAGTTTGGATTCATTTTGGTGGTGGGAACTTATATCGCGGGTTTCACGCGGAACTTGCACAACGCTTGGCGAATCAAAATGAGCTGGCTTCTGGCGTGATCGTTTGTGAAACATTCGACAATCAAGTGGTGGAAAAAGCTTACCACGAGTTCAATAATAATATTTTAGAGGTTGTAATGTCTGAAGATGGAACATTGGATCAACGTATTTTGGCGGCAACTGCGGATAGTTTTTATTGCAATCCAAGTGATGCCCAAAGTTATGAACAAGTGATTCGTTATTTTGAAAATCCTACATTACAATTCACAACCTTTACGATTACAGAAAAAGGATATGGCTTAACGGATACAACTGGCGGCTTCACAGGAATTATTCAATCGGACATCAACAATGGTCCAGAAAAACCAGCCCATACAATGAGTATTGTAGCTGCACTTTTATATAAGCGTTATCTTGCAGGTAAACTGCCAATCGCAATGGTATCAACAGATAATTTTTCGCAAAATGGTCAACGTTTCCAAGATAGTATTTTGACGATTGCCAATGCTTGGTTGGAAAAAGGCCATGTAGAAAGCGGGTTTATTGATTATCTGAGTGATTCAAAAAAGGTTTCTTTTCCTTGGAGTATGATTGATCGGATTACTCCTAACCCTTCGGAACGAGTAAAAGAAACTTTAGAGAAACTTGGATTTTCAGATATGGAAATTATTCATACGGATAAAGGAACCAATATCGCGCCTTTTGCCAATACCGAGGTTGTTCACTATTTAGTAGTGGAAGACCAATTTCCAAATGGACGGCCGGCACTGGAAAAAGCCGGTGTCATTTTGACGGACCGAGAAACAGTCGATAAAGCAGATGTGATGAAAGTAACGACCTGCCTAAATCCATTGCATACAGCATTGGCAGTTACAGGCTGCTTGTTAGGCTATACATCGATCGCTGCTGAAATGCAAGATGAAGATTTGGTTGGCTTAATTAAACAGATTGGTTATGTTGAAGGATTACCGGTAGTAGAAAATCCGGGAATTATCGATCCAAAACAATTTATCGATGAAGTTATCAACAAACGATTACCGAATCCTAATATACCAGATGCGCCGCAACGGATTGCCAGTGATACCTCTCAAAAGGTAGCGATCCGCTTTGGAGAAACGATCAAGAAATATGTCTCAGCTAACGATAGAGATGTGGCAGAATTAACTTTTATTCCATTAGCAATTGCGGCTTGGTTACGGTATTTAATGGCGATTGATGATGAAGGAAATGAATTTAATCCTAGTCCCGATCCATTGTTAGAAGAGCTCCAAGCACAGCTCGCTGGCTTACACTTAGGTGAACAAAATGAGGCTGTGATTCATCAAGCGGTGGAAGCTATTTTAAAAAATCAGCTAATCTTTGGTTCAGATCTTTATCAAGTTGGACTTGGTGAGAAAATTGAAAAATTAATGAAAGAAATGCTAGTAGGGACTGGAGCAGTTCGTGATACGCTCCACAGCTACGTTAGTAAAGTTGGAGGAAAATAGAAAATGGAAATGACCTTTAGATGGTATGGTGCAAACGAGGAAAAAATCAAATTAGAAGAAATTCGTCAAATTCCTGCAATGAAGGGAATCGTCGGTACGCTGATGGATATTCCAGTTGGTGAAGTTTGGCCGAAAGAACGTATCAAAGCTTTGAAAGAAGAAATCGAAGCGGCGGGCTTAACTCTTAAAGTAATTGAGAGTGTGAATGTCCATGACGATATTAAAATTGGTCTGCCAAGTCGCGATCAATATATTGAAAACTACAAGCAAACGATTCGTAATTTAGCGGAATTTGGAATTGAAGTAATTTGTTACAACTTTATGCCGGTCTTTGATTGGGTAAAATCTGATTTAGACTATCGCTTAGAAGACGGGTCATCTACTTTGGCCTATGTAGCTGCTGATATTCCTGAAGATCCAGAAGAAATTATCAAAAAAGTAGAAAATTCTAGTAATGAGTTTGAGCTACCTGGTTGGGAACCAGAGCGTTTGTCACAGGTAAAGGCATTATTCGAAGCTTATAAAGATGTTGATGAAGCGAAATTGCGAGAAAACTTTGCTTACTTCTTAAAAGCGATCATTCCAACTTGTGAAGAAGTCGGTGTAAAAATGGCTGTCCATCCGGATGATCCGCCATACTCAATCTTCGGATTACCAAGAATTGTAAAAAATCGTGAAGACTTAGATTGGTTATGTAACGTCGTAGACAGCCCATACAATGGAATTACTTTATGTACTGGAAGTATTGCTGAAGATCCAGCGAATGATGTTTATGCGATCATGGCGGAATTTTGTAAAAGAGATCGTATTCCATTTGCGCATGTTCGAAATATCAAGTTTATCCAAGATAAAGATTTTTATGAAGCACCACATAAATCAGAATATGGTTCATTGGACATGTTCAAAATTTTAAAGGCGATGCATGACAATGGTTTTGATGGCTATATCCGTCCCGATCATGGCCGCATGATCTGGGGAGAAACAGGAAGACCAGGCTATGGCTTATATGATCGCGCACTAGGTGCTGTTTATTTAAATGGAATTTGGGAAGCTTTAGAAAAAGCTAACTAGTCATTCTTCTCAAGGCAGTTCAACTGCCTTGAGAAAATATAAAGAAAAGGAAGCGCTTTGACATGTTTTTAGATAATAATTTTCTATTAGAAAATGAATGGGGACAAAAACTGTTTAACGATTATGCAAAAGATCAACCAATTATTGACTACCATTGTCATTTAGAACCACAGGCGATTTTAGAAAATCAACAATACAGTAATCTGACTCAGCTTTGGTTAAATGATAAAGGTGCAGGCGATCATTATAAATGGCGTTTGATGCGGGCAAATGGAGTTGAGGAGTCTTTAATTAGTGGGAACGGCGATGACTACGAAAAATTCTTAGCCTTTGTAAAAACAATCGAAAAGGCACCGGGCAATCCTATTTATGAATGGTCACATTTAGAGTTGCGTCGGTACTTCGGTATTGAACTGACTATTACAGAAAAGAACGCACCTGAAATTTGGAGTTTAGCCAATCAGAAAATTCAAACGGATGCCTATCGGCCAAAACAATTACTAGAAATGATGAAGGTTAAAGCTGTTTGTACGACGGACGATCCAGCGGATTCATTGAAATACCATGAAGCCTTAGCGAAAGAGAATAATTCGTTTAAAGTATTGCCAACGTTCAGACCTGATAATACTTGGACCATCACAGATAAGAACTACAAAGATTATATTGAAAAACTAGCCGCAGCCGCTGATCAAACAATTAAGACTTTTACTGATTTGAAGGCAGCTTTATCTGCCAGAGTTGCTTATTTCCATGAAAAGGGTGGGCGGTTAGCTGACCAAGGCTTAAATACTTATTTTTATCATGGCGCTTCAAAAGAAGAATTGGATCACATTTTGGCAAGAGCTTTACAAGGAGAAACGGCATTTACTTCAACCGAAATAGCTGCGTTCACGACGGCCATCCAATTACATTTGATGGAGGAATACACCAAGCATAACTGGACTATGCAAATGCATATGAATGCGTTGAGAAATGATTCGTCTAAAATGAAACGTGAAATTGGTATCAATGTCGGTGGGGACTCGATGGGTGATCAAATATCATTAACGTCTAGCCTGGTTTTGCTGTTCAGTGAAGCAGAAGAACAAAGTGTATTGCCAAAGACAATCCTATATTCTTTAAACCCTAATGATTGGTTACCATTAGCAACAGCTATGCAAAGTTTCCAAGGCGGCATGGTTCAAAAACTTCAATTGGGATGTGCTTGGTGGTTTAACGATACATGTGAGGGAATGCGCAATCAAATCACTACGATGGCTCAACAAAGTCTACTTGCGAACTTTACTGGTATGCTAACAGATTCTCGCAGCTTTTTAAGCTATCCTCGACACGAATATTTCCGTCGCGTCCTTTGTCAATTACTTGGCGAGTGGGTAGACCAAGGAAGAATTCCAGCAGATGAAGAATATCTAGGAAATATTGTTAAAGCGATTTGTTACGACAATGCGCGCCAATATTTTGGCTTTTTCGAAAGTTAGAAAGACAGGGGAGAACGTAGATGAGTAAAAAAAGCAATTGGGTCTATCAACCAAAAAAAATCACTGTTGGTCGAGGAATTGGCTACGGTTTGACAGATTTAATGGGAGGCGGCTGGAACAATATCGTTTCAGGAGTAATATTCGCTTTTGTCTTGAGTCAGGGGATTAATCCAGCATTTGCTGGAGCAATCACTGGGATTGGTCGAATCGTGGATGCGCTATTTTCATTATTCTTTGGGGCGATCACAGATGGTTTCTATAAAACAAAGCTAGGTCAGCGATTTGGTCGTAGACACTTCTTCATTTTATTAGGCGGCATTTTCTTTACCATTTTATTCCCGCTGTTTTGGGTAAGAGCAGATAATTGGGTCTATTACTTAGTTATTTACGTGGCGATTGAATTAGCAATCGCGATGATCCTAATTCCTTGGGAAACATTGCCAACAGAAATGACTGATGATTATAAGTTACGAACGATCCTATCTGGTTCACGGATGTTTATCTCTGCGAGTGGAACAGCGATTGTATTTCTTGTTTTAGCCGCATTGCAACATATGCAAAATCCAAATGCTTATTTGATCACAGGGATTATTTGGACGATTATTTTCGTGGTTGCCATTTTCATTTCTTACCGTACTACTTGGGAACGTCCATTGACACCAGAATTTATTGCTGAATTAGAAAGCCGCCCTAGATTAACTTTGGGCCAATTTGTTAAAAAAACAGTTGAAGACTATTTTTCAACGTTCAAAAACAAAGCATTTCGTAAGCATTTAGCGATTTATCTGCTTTCGTTTACTGGGAAAGATTTTTATTCAACCATGTTACCAACATTTATTATTTGTTGTATTCATGGTGTGAAGGCCGATACACCGTGGACACTTCAAGCATTATCAATTTTTGGAATTGTTTCAACGCTAGTAGCAGCAAAACTGATGCTTACTCATGGACCGAAGTTCTTGTTTACAATTAGTTATACTACGATTATTATAACGATGGTCGGCTACTTCTTGACTTGGGCTTTGCATGTTCAGAATGCTTTCTGGGTCTTGATTATCATTTCCATTTTTTACCAATGTGCACGGGCTATTTTGGAATTTACTCCTTGGAATGTATTCCCATTTATTCCAGACGTAGATCGGGTAATGACACGTGGAGACAGAGCAGGGATCTACGCTGCAGTAATGACTTTCTTTAGAAAATCAACAGGTGCTTTTGCTTCATGGATTGCTGGGATTTTGTTAGCAGAGATTGGGTTTAATTCAAAAACAATGACGAGTCTTGTTAACACCCCGCAACATATCCAAACAGGAATCGCTTTGATTTTCTTTGTTGCTCCAGTGGTTCTAATCTTGTTAGCTTTATTGATGTCCTTTACCTTCAAATTGAATCGTCAAACACATGAAGTTTTGAAACATGAGATTGACCGTTTAGAAGCGGGGGGTTCAAAGGCAGATGTTACACCACAAGCGAAAGAAGTGGTGGAAGAATTAACTGGTCATCCGTATGAACAAGCATGGCCGGACGAACCTATGATTTAAAAAAGTGTTTACTGGAGGTGTGACCGAGTTTGGGTACATCTCCTTATTCACGAATAAACGAGGTATCTAAAGCGGCTTTGCCAGAATAAATCTAAAATGAGTGAAGCCAGCTGTTTTTGCTATAAACATGTTTTTATAGAAAGAGAGATAATAAAATGAAAAAAATGATGAATTTAGCTAAATTAGAAAAAACTGGAGTAATCGCGGTTGTTCGCGGTGCGACAAAAGAAGAAGCAATCAAAGCCAGTGAGGCCTTAATCGCTGGTGGCGTAACAGGGATTGAGTTAACTTTCACGGTTCCACAAGCAGATGAAACCATCAAGGAGTTAGTTGAAAGTTATCAAGATCAACCCGATGTAATTATTGGTGCAGGAACTGTCTTGGATGCTACTACGGCTCGCTTGGCGATCATGGCCGGGGCCGAATTTGTAGTTAGCCCATATTTCGATGTGGAAACGGCAAAAATTTGTAATTTGTATCAAATCCCATACTTACCTGGTTGTATGACGATCACAGAAATGAAAGAGGCACTGAAATATGGTGCTGATATTATTAAACTTTTCCCTGGCAGCGCCTTTGGTCCAAGTATTGTCAAAGCTTTCAAAGCCCCACTACCACAATTAAATATTATGCCAACTGGCGGGGTGAGTCTAGCTAATATGGAAGAATGGTTTGAAGCTGGCGTAGTCGCAGTTGGAGTGGGCGGGAATTTATTAGCTCCAGCCGCAACGGGTGATTTTGCAGGAGTCACTGAAATGGCAAAGCAATATATGGATAAATTCCATTCAATTAAGGGGTAATTTTGTATGGCAAAAGTGGTAACACTAGGTGAAATCATGCTTCGCCTTTCAACAAGAGCGGGGACCAGGTTGCAACGTTCAGAAAGTTTATTTGCTCATTATGGAGGCGGCGAAGCGAATGTTGCCGTTTCCTTAGCAAATTATGGTCACGAAGTTTATTTTGCAAGTAAGATCCCAGACAATTCTCTAGGAAGTGGGGTAGTCGAACATCTTCGTCGTTCAAATGTTTCTACCAAATTTTTACTAAAAGGCGGGGAACGCTTGGGCACTTATTACGTGGAAAGTGGTATTGGGGAACGCTCATCAAAAGTTTTATATGATCGTGCTTATTCAAGTTTTGCTCAAATTACTGAAAATGAGTGGGCTGAGTTAGACCTTTTTGAAGGAGTTGATATTTTCCACGTTTCGGGAATTACTCCTGCTTTATCAAGTAGTTGGCGAGCATTAACTTTAGAATTAATTACCACTGCTAAAAAGGCTGGCTGTAAGATAAGCTTTGATATCAATTTTCGTAGCAAGCTTTGGACGCAGAAAGAAGCCGCTGAAACTTTGCAGGTAATCTTACCAAAGGTTGATTATTGTTCTGCTGGGAAATTAGACGCGCTCTATTTGATGGGGATCGAGGAAAAAGAACAAGCGGATCTTACGTATTATTATGAGAAAATCCAAGCATTGTATCCTAATTTGACAGCAATCTATTCAACAAAACGGGTAGTTCATTCGTCAGACGTAAATGATTTAACCGGAACTTTATGGTTGGATAAACAATACTTCGAATCAAAGATGCATGAATTAGATTTTATTATTGATCGTGTGGGTGGCGGAGACGCCTTTGCTGGAGGAATCTTACATGCTTTATTGACAATGAGCAATGGTCAGGACATGGTTGATTTTGCAACGGCTGCGGCCGCCTTGAAGCACACTGTTTACGGAGATGATAATCAATTTAGCGCTATAGAAGTTGAGGAATTTCTGAATTCTAATTCCAGTAAAATTATTCGTTGATTAAAACGGTTTCCTTTAAAGGTATAAAAAAGAACAATCGGTAACACTGCTTCTACAGCGTTACCGATTGTTCTTTTTTTAAGCCACCTGTCGGGCTTGAACCGACGACCTCTTCCTTACCATGGAAACGCTCTACCAGCTGAGCTAAGGCGGCATAGTTATTTAATACAAGATATAGAATAACGAAGTAACGGCTATTTGTCAACTATTGAGAAGGAAAAAATCCGAATGGATAAGGATTAAACCAAGTCGCTTATGAAGCAGCCGCGACTTGGTAATAAAGTTGCTGTGCGAACTCATCGAAACCGTTCTTTTGAGTCCAAACATTGGATAATAAGATGATTCCGGTTTGTCCATCCTTGGAAAAATCAGCGACGGTTTCAAACCGTGCTTTGACACCACGACTATGCATATTATCTTTCATCGTGTAAATCCCACCAGCATATTTTTCGCCAGGATAAGTTCTCCAAAGTTCTGCTCGGTCTTGGGTAGTTAAAAAACGATCATTGTAAAATGCTTGATAGTAGTGATACAAATCCTCAGCAGACATAAAAACATTTCCGGTTCCTAATTCATCAGCGTAAGAGCTGGCAGTCGTATTACTGTAAAGAGGTCCTAAAGGCGAGACTGAATAGGAAAGAGCTTGTTTTTTATTTTTTGTGGAGTAAAAGCTGGTTTCTGTCAGCTTCATTGGCTTGATGATCTCTTTTTCAAAGAGTGCTTGATAATTGGTTTGGTAAACTTGCTCTAAGATACCAGCTAACAAGACGTAGTTAACAGGTTGATAGGAGTAACTGGCGTTTTTAGCGACCGTTGTCTGTTTGACTGTCTCGGCTAAAATTTCTTTTGGATCTAAGGTGTTTAATGCCGCGATTTTCTTTTCATCGATTCGTAAACCGGAACTCATATTTAGCATATCCTTAATCGAGATTATTTCGCTATTGGGAATTTGTGGATAGAAATCACTGAGCTTCTCGTCTAAAAATAATTTGCCAGATTTGACTGCTTGCATGATTAAGTAGGCAGTTTGACCTTTTTGGACGGAACCGATGCAAAATTGTGTCGAGATGGTATTGTAGATTTTTTTAGTTTGATCTTGCCAACCGTAGGCTTTATTTAGAATAATTTTGCCATGCCGGAAAACTAGAACCGTTCCGCTAAAATTTTTCTTCAATAGCTTTTGTTCAATCGAAGCCGAGATTGCGTTTTTTGGTTCAATTGTCTGCTTGTCCGTAGTTTCTGCCACTTTTGGTTGAAAAAAGATCGTTGTTTCAACTGCTTTTTGTTGGTTGTATTTCAGGTAAATTCCGCCGATACCTATTAATAAAAGCAGTAAGCAAAACAGCAGTGGAAGTTTCCGGCTTGCTTCCGTTTTTTTTCGATGCAGTCCTTTTGGCATAAAAATTCTCCTGACAAATTGCTAGATTATGATTGCGCGTTTAATTAAAAATTGCTATTATTATTAAGTATTCTTCCGGCATAGCTCAGTTGGTAGTAGCGCATGACTGTTAATCATGATGTCGTAGGTTCGAGTCCTACTGCCGGAGTAACTAGAGGTGATCATTCGATCATCTCTCTTTTTTTACACCTAATTCATGAAGAAATTGTGAAAAAAAGAGTGAGATACGAAGGAAAGATTGAGGAAAGCATGACCTTTTTTTTAAACTTGGGCAATCCCTTTGAAGTATGAAAAAATCCTCGATATACTAGTTGATGAGGAGGGATACGATGGAAAAACGCGATGCCTATTTTGACAACGCCAAACTTTTCTTGATGATCTTAGTAGTTTTTGGTCATTTCTTACAACCCTTTATCAATGACCATGCTTTTTATAATGATCTTTACTACTTTATTTTTACTTTTCATATGCCAGCCTTCATTTTGATTTCTGGCTATTTTGCTAAGAGTGGGCCAAAGCCAGTCAGTAAATTGGTGAAGAAATTACTGCTGCCGTATATTTTTTTCCAACTCGTTTATTCAGGCTATTATACGTTGATTGGTCTGCAGGATTCCTTCAGTATGGAACTGGGAACACCGCAATGGTCCTTATGGTTTTTACTGAGTCTCTTTTGCTGGAATCTGTTTCTGCATCTGACTCGCCGTTTTTCGGTCAAGCAAGTAGTAATCGGCAGTGTGATCGTCGCGGTCTTGGTAGGCTACTTTCCGATTTTTGATCGCTTTTTAGCGATGCAACGGACGCTGACCTTTTTCCCATACTTTATGGTTGGTTATTGGTTGCCGAAAACTTCTATCGAGAAGGTGAAGCAGTATCCGAAAAAATGGCTGGCACCCATTTTATTTGGCGGTTTGTTTCTGTTTATTCAAGGCAACGATCTGATCAATAAATATTGGGTCTTTGGGTCGAAACCCTATCAAGATTATTTGAATCAGCCGTTATTGGGCGGCCCCCAACGTTTGATTTTTTTCGCGGCAGGACTGATTGGAATTACCGCCTTCTTACTTTTAGTACCAAAACGCCGGTATTTCTTTTCTCACTGGGGGAAAAATACGCTGACGGTTTATCTGCTCCACGGCTTTTTAGTCAAAGGTCTGCGAGCCTTAGATTTCGACATTGAAATTAATACGTTGGAAGTAGTGCTTTTATTTGCTGCCAGCACCTTACTGACGGTTCTGCTTTCAAGCAAACGCTTCGGTAGCTGGATCGCTAAAGGCAAACAAGCCTTACAGCCGAGTTTGTAAACTAATTGTCTCTTTGCCTCATTAAGCGTAAAATGGGTGCAAGGAGGCGTTTTTTTATGTCAAAAATTGAAAATGAACGTACACAAGCTTTTCGAGAAGCTTTTGCAAAAAATTCTAAACAAGTTGCCTTGCAACGAGGAGTCGTTAAAAACGGTATCCGGGCCTCTGCTGAAAATGTGCAGACCCATGTAGAAAATACGCCGGTCTTTTCCATTGATCTTGCTACCGGAAAAGTTGCCAATCAAAAACAATCAGGTCGCTGCTGGATGTTCGCGGCGTTGAATACTTTCCGTCATAAACTATTGACTACCTTCCAGTTGAAGGACTTTGAGCTTTCGCAAAATTACACCTTCTTTTGGGATAAGTATGAAAAAGCGAATTATTTCTACGAAAATATTCTTGCAACGGCGGAACAACCTACGGCAAGCCGTGAGGTAGCCTTCTTAATGCAAACACCGCAACAAGATGGCGGACAATGGGATATGATCGTGTCATTGTTTCAAAAATATGGTGTCGTGCCAAAAGCGGTAATGCCAGAAAGCAGCAGCAGCTCAAATTCTCGCGATCTAAACAATTACTTGAATAAATTATTACGCAAGCATGCGGTCCTGCTACGCCAAATGGTGGCTGAAGAAGCGACGGCTGAAGAAATTCAAGCCAATCGTGAAGCGATGCTGCAAGAGGTTTACAATCTGTTAGCAATCTCGTTAGGCACTCCGCCGGAAGTCTTTGATTTTGAATACCGTGATGAAGAAAAAAATTATCACTTGGACCAAGCTTTAACACCGCAAAACTTTTACGAAAAATATGTTGGGGTGAACTTAGAGGATTACGTCAGTATTATCAATGCACCAACCGCGGACAAACCCTTTATGCGCTCCTACACTGTCGATATGCTAGGCAATGTAGTGGCTGGCAAGCAAGTGAAGTATTTGAACCTTGAAATGGAAGACTTCAAGGCCTTGGCTGTCAAACAGTTAGAACAAGGCGAATCGGTTTGGTTTGGTTGTGATGTTGGTCAATCATCCACAAGAGACAGCGGGATCATGGCGTTAGACGCTTATGATGTGGAAGATTTGTTTGATGTGGACCTGACCATGACTAAGGCGGAACGTTTGGATTACGGTGAAAGTATGATGACTCACGCGATGGTCTTGACGGGTGTTGATATCATCAACGAACAATCTAAGAAATGGAAAGTTGAAAATAGCTGGGGCGAAAAAGTCGGTGACAAAGGCTTCTTCGTTATGAGCGACGAATGGATGGATGAATACACCTATCAAATCGTTGTTCGTAAGGAATTTTTAACGCCGGAGCAGTTGTCGGCTTTTGAAGCAGAGCCAACTGTTTTAGCACCGTGGGACCCAATGGGGGCATTAGCTTAAGCAGGAAGGGTCTGAAGCACTTGTGCTTCAGATCCTTTTTAAATTCGTGCTTTCGGAACCGAAAAAGCGTTTTCTTTGAGGTTGTGCTATACTTTTAGCAAAAAGGAGGTTGGTATGATGACAAAACATTTAGCTGTCCAACACGCGGAGAATATGCGAGAGCTTGGCGGATATGAGACAAAGGACGGACGCAAAATTGCACCAAAAAAATTAATCCGTTCAGCCAACATCAATCATTTAGACGAAGAGGATAAAACCTATTTAAGCAATTATGGAATCAAAAAGGTGGTTGATTTTCGTTCGTTGGAAGAACGGACGTCACAGCCAGATCAAGATATTCCAGAGGCGGAGAATATCTTCTTACCTATTTTTCCGATTGAAGAAACAGAGACAGCCTCTGCTTCTCCGAAAAAAATGTTGTCGCGCATGTAGGATGGCGAAGCTGCCTTCCAGCAAATGATTGATGTCTATACCCATTTTGTCACTGACGCGCATGTGCGGAAACAATACCGGAAGTTTTTTGACTTAGTGCTGGGAAATACTGGCGAAGCCGAAAGTCTACTATTCCATTGTACTGCTGGCAAAGATCGGACTGGCTTTGGAGCGATGCTATTATTGGAAGGTTTAGGAGTAGATACCGATACCGTGATGAAGGATTATCTGGCAACTAACCGCTATTTGAAGAAGGTTGTTCAAGAAATGTACAAAAAAGCGGAGCACGCGGGCGTTCCAGCCAATGCGTTGCATGGCATCGAAGATATGATGACAGCCAAAGAAGCGTATTTGCAAACGAGCTTTGATCAAATCAAAGAACACTATGGAAGCATCTCAGAATTTATTCAAAAAGGCATCGGTGTGACTCAAGGAGAAATGAACGATTTACAAAAAATATACTTGTTGTAAGGAGTTGACGAGATGGAAACGTTGCTGAAGTATTTGAAGTTGCAGGACAAAGCCTTGCCAATTGCTGGCGGAGATATTAACCAAGCATTTCGTGTTACCGATGGACAGCAAGACTATTTTTTGAAATATCATCCTCAAATGACGGCCGATTTCTTTCAAGCTGAAGTAGACGGATTGGCTGAGTTAGCTAAAGTCGTTCGAGTGCCGCAAGTACATGAAAATGGTTCCTTTGAAGACGCTGCTTATCTTTTGATGGAGTGGATCGAACCTGGAGAAGGGGACCAAAAGGACTTGGCGAAAGATTTAGGCCGTATCCATCACGTAAAGGCTGATCAATTTGGCTATGCAGCCGATAATTTTATGGGCTTATTGCCGCAGCGCAACACCTTGTTAGATAATTGGTGGGATTTTTATTTTACCAATCGTTTGGAGGTGCAGATTCAATTAGCCAATGATCGAAATCGTTGGACGAAGCGTCGCGAAGAAAATTATCAGCGTTTCAAAAAGTGGGTCTATCAGCAGTGGGGCGATATGACCGTTGAGCCAACGCTGCTCCACGGTGATTTTTGGAGTGGCAATACGTTTTTTGATACGAAAGGACAGCCGATATTTGTTGATCCAGCCGTCTCGTATGGTCATCGAGAAATGGATATCGCTATGTCACAGCTTTTTGGCGGGTTCCGACAAGAGTTTATCGATGCCTATCAGGAGACATTTCCGATGCGAGCAGGTTGGCAAGATCGGATTTTGATTTATCAGTTATACTATTTATTGGTTCATTTAAATATTTTTGGTGAGAGCTATGGCGATGCGGTGGATCGTGTCTTAGCTTTAGGCCAAGTCTAATTGTTGTGCTATTATTTAAAAGCAGCAAATAAGTTTCGTACAAATGAATGTATAGGTACGAAATAGCAGGAGGAAAGGTATTGGGAAAGAGATATACCATTGAACACGAAGTTGCCTATTATGAATGTGACATCAATCAAAATATCACATTTCCGGCATTACTAAGTATTGCCATTAAAGCATCCTCGGATCAAAGCGATGAATTAAATCGAGGAACGGACTTCATTAATACACTAGGAATTACTTGGGTGATCACCCAGACAGAAGTAACGATTCAACGTCTGCCGCAAGTGGGAGAACAGATTCGGATCGTGACTGAACCGACTGAATTTAATCGATTCTTTTGTTATCGTAGCTATTGGGTTTATGATGCCAACGATGAAGAGTTAGTGAAGATAGACATGTCCTTTGTCTTAATGGATATTGAAAATCGGAAGATGAGTAGCGTGGATGCAGACCTAATGGCGCCTTATGAATCGCCTCAGGTGAAAAAAATTCGCCGCTGGCCGAAGATCGAAAAGGTCGGAGGGGAACAAAAACAACTGTATCATGTGCGCTATTATGATCTCGACAGTAATCATCACGTAAACAATGCGATGTATTTCAACTGGCTGATCGATGTTTTAGGCTATGATTTCATGACGAAGCACCAGCCGACCTATGTCAATGTGAAATTTGATAAAGAAGTGCTGTATGGCAACGACATCGAAAGTTTTTATGAAATTATTGAAGCAGAGGAAGTAAAGACGCGGCATGAGATTCGTTTAGGTGAACAGCTTGCTTGCGAAGCGAATATTTTATGGAAAAAAAGTTGAATCGAGGGCCAGAACGCCTCTTCTAAAAGCTAGGCTTTTAGAAGAGCAGAGCTGCTCGATTCAACTTTTTTTTATTTTTAAAGGAGTATGCCTGTTCTATAATTAAGAATATTGAAATGGCAGTTTTAGTGATGGCCAGCTTATTTGTTAAGCCTTTCTACTCTTCCATAAATTGTTTTAGTTCGGCTTGATTCAAATGGGCATTCAAAGCGATCAATAATTTTATCCGGGCCTTTTGGCTATTGATTCCGTTACAGAAAATCACACCGTGCTGAGCTAACTCGACACCGCCGCCATGATAATCATAGACCGGTTCGGCGATTCCATTGAAGCAGCGAGAAACCAAGACAATCGGCAGCCCTTTTTCTAATAAATGATAAAAAGGCGGCAAGGTTTGAGGAGGTAAATTACCAGCGCCTAAGGCTTCTACAACCAGCCCATCGACTTTGATTCCTTGATCTAGTAATTCAAAGAAATCTCCTTGCATTCCGGCAAAGACTTTTACGATAGGGATCAGGGCGTCAAAGCTTTCGATGTCATAATGAGTGGCTTTTGGTAATTCTTGTTTGAACAAAATTTTTGATTTTGTTACCAAGCCGATTGGTCCTAATGTTGGTGTTCTAAAGGTAGCGACATTTGTCGTATGGGTTTTAGTCACGTAGCGGGCACTGTGGACTTCATCATTCATCACGACTAAGACCCCTTTGTCACGAGCACTATCTGAAGCGGCAACCCGAATCGCACATTCAAAATTGTATAAACCGTCACTGCCCAGTTCATTGATGGAGCGCATTGCCCCAGTCAAGATAATGGGTAATAGATCGCCAATGGTGACTTCCAAAAAATAGGCAGTCTCTTCCAAGGTGTCAGTCCCATGAGTAATCACGACACTGTCGATATCGGCTGCTTTGGCGGTCTTAATCCGTTCTTTTAACTTGAACATGGTTTCAACGGTAATATGAGGGGAAGGCAGATTTGAAAAATCTTCGACGATCAATTCAATCTCTGCTGGTAATCGCAATTCTTGGCCAGCAGCTAGTAAAGGATTTTTTTTATCTGGACGTACTGCACCGTCAGCATCCTGACTCATTGAGATCGTCCCACCGGTGTGTAAAATCAAAATCCGTTTCATTTTCATTACTCCATTCGTTAGTTGCGCATTCTCACAACTTTTTTGCTATGCTTATTGTATACTAAGGAGCAAAGAGAGGCTAGGATACTATGATTCGAATTGGATTAACTTCTTTTAATGAACACAGCAGCTTGACCGGCAAGAAAAGCTCTTCGTTATATGAATATGCCGGCTACTTGCCTTTAGTGGAATTAGATACGAATTATTACGGGATTACCCGAAAAAGTACCGTCGAAAATTGGCTGACGCAAGTTCCGGCAGATTTTCGCTTTGTGGTGAAGCTCTATTCAGGATTTACCGGACAAAGCAAATGGCAAGACAGCTATGGTTCACTGACTGAGTTGCAGACGCATTTTTTAGAGACGATGGCGCCGATGATTGAAAGCAATAAATTATTTTGTTTCTTAGCGCAGTTTCCTGCTCAATTTAAATGTACAAAAGAAAATGTCGCCTACTTAGAAACGTTGCGAAATTTATTTCCAGACTTACCGGTGGCGGTGGAATTAAGAGATTACAGCTGGTATAGCGAAGAATTCGTTACTAAGACCCATAAACTGATGGAAAAATTGGCTTTCAGCTTAGTGATGGTGGATGAGCCGCAACTACCAGATACCGTTCCTCTGGATACGACCGTCACTAATTCAGACTTCAGCTTGTTTCGTTTTCACGGCAGAAACCAAGCCTACTGGAACGACCGGACAGGCGATTGGCGAAAGAAACGGACACTTTATCGTTACACTGCCGCTGAGTTGGAAACATTGGCGGAAAAAATTAAAAGGGTGGATCAGGCTTCTAATCAAGTAGGTATCATCTTTAACAATAATTCTGGTGGCGATGCCGCGGATAATGCTTTACAATTAAAAAAAATCTTGGATTTAAACTATGAAGGATTGAATCCAAGTCAAATGGACTTATTTTAAATGAGGGGACACTATGATAAAAGCTATTTTTTTTGATATTGACGGGACATTGATCACCAGTGATTCAAAGGTTCTTACTAGCACGAGAGAAGCGATTCAAGCGGCGCAAGAGCGTGGTATTCTCTGCGGTATCGCTACAGGGAGAGGTCCAGTCAAAATTGAAGAGCGGATCGATCAGCTGCCGTTGGACATGTTCGTGACGTATAATGGCCAATTGGTGTATACAAGAGACCAAACGATTTATCAACGTCCGTTTTCTAAAGAGATATTGCAAAAAATCGTTGATTTCGCCGATGACGAACATCGTCAGATTATTTTTGGTGCTCTCGACCGGATGGATGGCAGCCACTTAATGAAGTGGTCGCAAAATAAATTATTAAAAAAAATCGCTGCTTGGATGCCAACTTGGTTCCCCGTTAAAACAACGCGTAAATTATTGCAGTCCTTCAGTCCCAATCGGAAAAAGGGCCGTTACAAAGAATTATCGATCTTACAAGAACCGATTTATCAATGTGTGCTCTTCAGCGCCGAGACCGAAGCAGCAAAATTGCGGCGGCTATTACCTGAGTGTTCTTTTCAACGCTCCAATCCTTACGCCGTTGATATTGTGCCTAAAAATGGTTCGAAGTATCAAGGAATTTTAAAATATACTGAGGCGTTTGGGATTAAACTTGAAGAAGTAATCGTTTTTGGCGATCATTACAATGATATGGAAATGATCCAAAAAGCCGGGATTGGTGTTGCGATGGGTAATGGTCTGGCTGAAGTCAAACAAGCGGCCGATTATGTCACTGCGACGAATGAGCATGATGGTATTTATCAAGCGCTAAAGCATTTTGAAATAATTTAGAAATGAGCAAAGAAAATGACAAAAGAACCGTATCAAATGGCCCGTGAATTTCATCAAACCTTTGAACCACAGCCGCCAGCAACACCCCAAGCTTTTTCAACCGAACGCGGAAGCTTTCGCGCGGGCTTCAAAGTAGAAGAAATCGTTGAATTTTTATATGGTACAGCAGAAGGCGACACTGTCAAATTTGAAGAGCTGGTAACCGAGCTGCATAAAAGTGTTGACCAGGCCAAAGCAAAGGTTTTGGAAAAAGCTGAACCGGTAGAAGATCCGTTGGTGGCGCAAGTCGATGCCTTAACCGATTTATTATACTTTACCTATGGCTCCTTCGCCTTGATCGGTGTCGATCCTAAACCAATCTTCGAAATCGTGCATCAAGCGAACATGGGTAAAGTTTTCCCTGATGGCAAGCCCCGCTATCATCCCGTGACGAACAAGGTAATGAAGCCTGATAATTGGCAGGCTGACTTTGCACCAGAACCCTTAATCAAAAAAGAATTAGACAAACAAAAAGGAAAAGCTCAATGACAATGAGCTTTTCCTTTTTGCTAGTTTTTCTTTACGCTTTAGCGTATTAGAAAAATGGTATGCGCAGAGAAGATGAGAATTCATTTTCCGATTTTGGAAAATGGAACTTCTATTAAAGAGCTAGCTGGCAGCTTTTTTACCTGCCTACATCTATTAGTCAAAGAAGGTATAGTAAAGCGAGCGTACTGCTAAGCGTTCTTGTTCACTGCGGATTGTAAAGATAATGCTGCGTTCATCGGCCCCTTGGGAAATCATCCGCAAATTGACATTCTTGCGGGCTAAGGCAGCGGTACTATCTGAGGTGGTACCGGGGCGTTCCCGCATTCCTTCACCAACTAAAGCTACGACAGATAAGCCGTGTTCAATGGATAAATGGTCGGGCTGGATTTCTTCTTCGATCCGTTTCATTAACGCTGCTTCAGTATCACGAGTTAACTGGCGCTCACGTAAAATGATGGAGATGTCATCAATCCCCGAAGGCATATGTTCAAAACCGATATGCAGATCCTCTAAAATTTGGAGAATGCGGCGCACGATTCCCACTTCCCGGTTTAATAAATATTTTCCGACAGTGATCCCGCAGAAACCACCGTCACTGGCAACACCAACGACCTCGTTCCGGTTTTTATTTTCAAAGGATTTTTGGATCAAGGTTCCCTGGCATTCCGGATTATTGGTATTTTTAATGATCACCGGAATTTTTGCTTTGTAAGAAGGCATCAATGCTTCATCATGAAAGACAGTGAAGCCGGCATAGGTCAGTTCGCGGATTTCACGATAGGTCGCGTACTCGATCAGTTCTGGTTCGTGAATGTATTTTGGACTGGCAGCATAAATACCGTCCACATCGGTAAAGTTTTCATAGAGATCAACTTGCATCCCAGCAGCCACGATGGAGCCGGTGATGTCTGATCCGCCGCGTGAAAATGTGCAGACGTGCCCATCTTCGGTATAGCCAAAAAAGCCAGGAATGATCAAAATTTCTTCAGAATCCCGCCATTGATACATTTTTTCGTAGGATTTTTCAAGAATGCGGGCATTTTGAGGTTCGTTGGAAACTAGGATGCCTAATTCTTTTGGATTAATATAGCGGGCATTTACGCCACTTTTTTGAAAACAGGCCGCAATTAGCTGAGCATTTAAATTCTCACCGCTGGCTAAGAAACTATCTAAAGCGTAAGGGTCCGTTTCATCAAAATTTTCTTGCAGAGCTTTTAGTTCTGCGTAAAAAGGTTTTTTTATGCTTTCTTCTACCTGAAACTCTGTGGCTATTTCGGTGTAACGTGAGACGATCTCACGAATGACTTCTTCAGCAGGCTGTTTGTACAAGACAGCATTGTAAAATTGAATTAATAAGTCGGTGACTTTTTTGTCTTTATTGTTTCGCTTTCCCGGAGCAGAAACAACCACGAAGCGGCGACTGTTGTCGGCAGTAACGATGGCTAAGACCTTTTTTAGTTGTTCAGCTGAAGCAACAGAGCTTCCGCCAAATTTAATTACTTTCACGTTAATCACCTCTCGTTTTAATGTTTTTCTAATATTAGCGGAAAACCCGTACAATTTCAAGAGGCTTTCTGTCATCGTTTGGTAGAAAAAAAGATAAAATTACACTTTTCTTAATTTTATTACATTGAAGCGATTTTTAAAAAATGCTAATATGAGGAGTGGTTGTGCAAAAAAATCGTCGTATTTAAAAGTACATAGTGAAGAGAAAAGTCTTTTGTGTTATAATCTACGTTAGATGTTTTTGCCAAAAAACTGAAAATAAATGCACCATTAAATAAAATTAATCTTGATCGCTGAAAGGAAAATCATACATGGGAAGTAATGTAATCATAGGGATTGTTATCGGTTTGGTCGTGTTGGCCGCCGTTTTATACTTGATTGGTTATCTGATGAAGAAAAAAAATCAAGATCGCTTAAAAGAACTTGATAAAAGGAAAGAAGCGTTATTCGATCTTCCTGTCGTGGAAGAAGTCGACGAAGTGAAAAAAATGCATCTCGTCGGTCAAAGTCAAAATACTTTCCGTGAATGGAATCAGAAATGGACCGATGTTTCGACGAAATCTTTTGCTGAATTGGAAAGCCAAATTTTTGAAGTTGAAAGTCAAAATGAGACCTTCCGTTTCATGAAAGGCAAATCAGCCATCGAAAGTGCTGAACGCACGATGACGGAGATGGAAGAAGAAGTCGAAGGCATTCGGACTGGCTTAAAAGAGTTACGTGAAACAGAAGAACGTAATTCATTAGCAGTTCAACAAGCGTTAGATGTGTTTGAAGAATTAAAAACAGACTTAAAAGAAAAGAAAGACAATTTTGGTCCAGCCTTACCAGAGATTCAAAAGCAGGTCAAAAATGTTGAAATCGAATTTACTCAATTCGTAACCTTGAACACTTCAGGTGATCCCATCGAAGCACGAGAAGTGTTAGATGACGCTGAAAAGCATACCTATGAAGTGCAAGCAATGATGCAAAAAGTTCCAGCTCTTTATGAAGACTTGGACAAAACATTCCCTAGCCAAATTGATGAACTTGAAAAGACCCACAAAAAAATGATGGCTGATGACTTTGTCTTGCCAGAAGATAATTTCGAAGAACGTTTAGGACAAGTCAAAAAACATGTCGAACGCTCATTGGAAGATCTAGAAAAAATCGAGCTAGGTACAGTGGAAACTGCCAACAAAGAAACAGCTGAGCTAATCGATGATTTATATACAACATTAGAAAAAGAATTTGAAGCGAAAAAATATGTCTTAACAAATCGCAAAACGATCGGTGAATACATTTCGCACGCATCTCGCAACAATCATCAGCTGATGGTAGAGTTAGATCATACATCACAAAGCTATGCCCTAAACAATAACGAATTAGGTCGCGCTCGCGGGTTCCAAACCGAGATCGAAGAGTTAGAACGCCGTAACCGCAACATGGAACCACAAATCGATAAACATGAATTGCCTTACTCAGAAGTTCAAGTCTTTTATAAAGATGCCTTCAAAGTCTTAGACGATATCGAAACTAAACAAGTTGAGATCGATGAAGATTTACACGAGTTACGCAAAGGGGAGAAAGAAGCCTCTGAAAAAATCGAGAAATACGAATTCCGTTTACGTAATCTAAAACGTTACGTGGAACAACAACGTTTACCAGGCTTACCAGGGGATTACTTAGAATTCTTCTTCGTGGCAACAGATCGTGTAGAAGAATTAAGCAAGTCATTAAACAAAATTCGTATCAATATGCAGGACATCAACAAATTGGTCAGCCTTTGTGACGAAGATATAGAATTATTAGATCAAAAGACTTATGACTTAGTTGATGCCGCAGCGTTGACTGAACAAATGATGCAATATGCGAACCGTTACCGTCATACTCACCCTGATATCAAGGTGGCGATCGATAACAGCTTGGAATTATTCAACAAAGAATACCGTTACCAAGATGCCTTAGATGAGATCGGCACGGCTTTGGAACGAGTAGAGCCAGGCGCCTTCAAACGCATTGAAGATTTCTATTTTAATAACCGAGATTTAGTCTAAGCTGAGCAAAATGCTCAGCTTTTTTTTGCGAGTTCCACTTCACGCTTCAGCGTGATTAGTGGAATCGTATGCGAAACGACAATTAACCCATTTTTCATGCTTTTGAAAAATGGGTTCTTTACTGCGGAGTTAGCTGTCAGTCCATCTTCATTCTTTAGCGTGATTAGTGAAATTGTATGTTCTGAGAAAATAAAAAATTTTTCCAGCAATCACCGCAATCGCCATTTGGTATTTAAGAAAACTATCTATTTGTAAGGAATACTTGAAGACTTCCAATATACCCGCTATAATAGGAAAGAATTTTTGAAGGAAGGTCAGAGAATGATTTATTTTGATAATAGTGCAACAACTGCGATTTATCCGTTAGCACTTGATACATATGTTAAAACTAGCCAACGTATTATCGGCAACCCCTCTAGTCTTCATGATTTAGGGACACAAGCGAATCGTTTGCTGCAACAAGCTCGCAAGCAAATCGCCGAGCTTTTAGAGGTACAAGCCAATGAGATTTTCTTTACCAGTGGTGGTACGGAAGGCGATAATTGGGTCTTGAAAGGCACTGCTATCACAAAACGTGAATATGGCAATCATATTATTATTTCTAGCGTTGAACATCCAGCGGTCAGCCGCACGGCCAATCAATTGAAAGAACTGGGATTTGAAGTAAGTATTGCTCCAGTTGATAAGAGAGGCTTTGTAAAAATCGAGGAACTAGCTGCGTTGATTCGTCCAGAAACGATTCTTGTTTCCGTGATGGGTGTCAACAATGAAATGGGAGCAATCCAGCCGATTGAAGCAATTAGTGAGGTTTTAGCGGACTATCCGACGATTCATTTTCATGTGGATGCGGTCCAAGCAATCGGAAAAGTTGATCAAGCGCAATGGTTAACTCCACGGGTGGACTTCGCAACTTTCTCAGCCCATAAATTTCATGGCCCTCGAGGAGTCGGGTTTATTTATTGGAAAGCTGGAAAAAAATTAGCACCACTTTTAAATGGTGGTGGACAAGAAAGCGGTCAACGAGCTACGACCGAAAATGTGCCGGGAATCGTTGCCATGAGCCGCGCTTTACGGATGCATTTAGAAAAACAAGCCGAACGTCCAAATCATACAAAGATTATCCGTCAGTATTTGAAAGAAGCTTTAGCTGGTTATGATAAGGTGACGATTTTTTCAGGTGACGAGAACTTTGCGCCGCATATTTTGACTTTCGGAATCAAAGCTATTCGCGGTGAGGTTTTAGTCCATGCCTTGGAAGAAAAACAAATTTTTGTTTCGACAACCAGTGCCTGCTCGAGCCGTAAAAAAGTTGATAGTTCGACTTTGCATGCGATGAATGTGCCTCATGATGTAGCGACAACGGCCGTTCGTGTCAGCTTAGACGAAGCCAATACGATGGCGGAGGCCGAACAATTCATGGTCGTCTTCAACCATCTGTATGATAAATTTTCAAAAATTAATTAGGGAATGCCATACGGCTTGAAAATCGAACTTATTTTTCCGAACTTGGAAAAATAAATACAATAATACGAAAAAGGATTTCAGTTCAGCTTTTCGCAGAATCAATTTTAAGTAGCTCCCAACAAGGGCTCTAAGAGCGATAATCGAAGAGAGCAGTATAGCTGAATGATATACGGCTTGAGAATAAAACTTATTTTTCCAAACTTGGAAAAATAAATACAATAATACGAAAAAGGAGAATCATCTTGCAATATACTGAAATTATGGTGCGTTATGGCGAATTGTCGACGAAGGGCAAAAATCGTCGCAGCTTCATTATGCAGCTGGCGCAAAATGTTCGCGGAGCACTAATGGAATTTCCTAGCTTGAAAATTCACGCAGATCGCGATCGGATGCATATCTTATTAAATGGTGAAGACAGCAGTTTGGTGCTGCCAAAATTAAAAAAAGTTTTTGGTATTCAAACTTTTTCACCCAGCATTCAAGTAGAAAAAAATCTTGAAGCATTAAAACAAATGACTCAACAAATTATGGAAGAAATCTACACAGGTAAAGAAACCTTCAAGATTACCGCCAAACGCAGCGACCATGATTTTGAATTAGATAGCCATGGCTTGCAACAATATTTAGGCGATGCAGTAATGGATGTTTGTCCAGAAATCAAGGCTCAAATGAAACGGCCAGATATCAATTTACGGGTTGAGGTTCGCCGCGACAGTGCTTATCTATCTTATGAGACGCTCAAAGGGGCTGGCGGGTTGCCTGTAGGTACGAGTGGTAAAGGAATGCTGATGCTTTCTGGTGGGATCGATTCACCGGTAGCAGGTTATTTAGCGATGAAACGAGGCGTTGAGATTGAAGCCGTTCATTTTGCTAGTCCACCTTACACAAGTGAGCAAGCCTTGCAAAAAGCCAAAGATTTAACTGAAAAGTTAACACCATACGTTGGGGGCATCCAATTTATCGAAGTACCATTTACTGAGATTCAAGAAGAAATCAAGAAACGCAGTCCTCAAGGCTATTGGATGACGCTGACTCGTCGGATGATGCTGCGTTTGACAGATGCGATTCGGGAAAGGCGTCACGGGTTGGTGATCATCAACGGTGAATCACTTGGGCAAGTGGCGTCTCAAACGCTTCATAGCATGGTAGCGATCAATGAAGTGACTACGACGCCGATTATTCGACCAGTCGTAACGATGGATAAGACGGAGATCATCGAGCTGGCTGAAAAGATTGACACATTTGAATTAGCGATTCAGCCCTTTGAAGATTGTTGTACGATTTTTGCACCGCCGCAACCAAAGACGCGTCCTAATTTGGAAAAAGTTCTAGAGTTGGAAGAACGGTTTGATATTGAAGGCATGATGGCTCGTTGCTTAGCGGGGCTGAAAATTGAAGAAATTACACCGCAGCAAAGCGAAAAAACGGAAGAGTTTGCTGACTTATTATAATTAAAAAAGAGCAAGAAATCGAAATTGATTTCTTGCTCTTTTGCAACATTTGGCGCTTTTTTTTTTGACAAAGGATTGTTAAACAAAAACATTCATGCTAAAATTATTTATGTGAAACTTTTAACAAAGGAGCGTCATTATGGACCGCATAATTGAAAAACCCGTTCTCTCAAAAGCAACGACGAAACGTCTTTCATTGTATTTGCGCTGCTTAAAAAATTTAGAAAAAAATGGTGTCAATCGCGTGAAGTCTTCTGAGCTTAGCAAAATGACCCAAGTTGGTTCGGCGACGATTCGCCGTGATTTCTCACATTTTGGCGAGCTAGGACGCAGTGGGTATGGCTATGATGTCAATGACTTAATCAAAGTTTTTAGCGACATGTTGGAGACGAAAGAAGAAAAACGAATTGCCTTAATCGGCTGTGGAAATTTGGGCCAAGCCTTGCTGAATAATAATTTTAGACGGAATGAGAATTTAAATATTGTCTGCGCTTTTGATAATGATCCGGAGAAAGTCGGCACAGAGATTTGCGGCTATCCAATTTATTCTATTGAAGAGTTAAGCGAGGTCTTAGAAGAAAAGCAAATTACGGTGGCGATCTCGACGGTTCCTAGCCAGTTTGCTCAAGGTGCCATCGATCAAGTGGTGGCGAGTGGTATTACGGCTATTTTAAACTTTGCCCCTGATCCCTTGAAGGTCCCAGAAAATGTGCATGTTCACTATATCGATTTAACTTCGGAATTGCAGACCTTGATTTATTTTGATGGTCAATAAGCTCGCTAAGGCTTTACAAGTTTTCAAGTTCATTGTAGAATGATTCATACGATGATCAAGAAGAGTATGTAAGCTCAAATGTTTTAGAGAGAAAATGATCTGCTGCAACATTTTCACTTTGACTTACAGAAGGTAGCTTGGGAGTTTGCGTTTTGAAATCAGTAGGAACGCACGGCACATGACCGTTAACACATGCTTGAGCGGCAGAAAATTTTTCTGCAATTTAGGTGGTACCGCGTAATTTACGTCCTAAAACACATTTGTGTTTTAGGACTTTTTTTTGCGAGTGAGGCTTTTTGCAGTTCATCTAGCTTAAAATCGACATCCATGTTTGATTCAATACGGCGTGTCTGCAGTCTAGCCTCATCGTATGCGTTCGAAGATAAAGAATTTTTTTTGAGATAGCTGTCAGCCCAACTTTATCCGCAAACGAACCGAGCCAAAACTTTTATCAATCAATTTTAGGAGGAACAGTTATGACTGAAAATTTACCAACAAAATTCAATCCGCAAGAAGTTGAAGCGGGTCGTTACCAAAAATGGTTAGATCAAGATTTATTCAAGCCGTCAGAAGATAAACAGGCGAAACCTTACTCGATCGTGATTCCGCCGCCAAATGTAACGGGAAAATTGCATTTAGGCCATGCATGGGATACGACTTTACAAGATATGATCATTCGCCAAAAACGGATGCAAGGCTTTGACACGTTATGGTTGCCGGGAATGGACCATGCCGGTATCGCAACTCAAGCAAAGGTAGAAGAAAAATTGCGGGAACAAGGGATTTCCCGTTATGATCTTGGTCGTGAAAAATTTGTCGATCAAGTTTGGGAATGGAAAGAAGAATATGCTGGACACATTCGTGAACAATGGGCGAAGCTAGGCTTATCACTGGATTATAGCCGTGAACGTTTTACTCTGGATGATGGGTTATCAGATGCGGTTCGTAAGGTTTTCGTTTCTTTATATGAAAAGGACTTAATTTACCGCGGCGAATATATTATTAACTGGGACCCGCAAGCAAAAACAGCCTTATCAGATATTGAAGTAATTCATAAAGACGTGGAAGGCGCCTTCTACCATGTTTCTTATCTATTAGCTGACGGCAGTGGTGTGCTAGAAATCGCAACGACGCGTCCGGAAACAATGCTAGGCGATACAGCAATCGCGGTTCATCCAGAAGATGATCGCTATAAAGATTTGATTGGTAAAAAAGCGATTTTGCCATTGTTGGACAAAGAAATCCCAATCATCGCTGATAGTTACGTGGATCGTGAATTTGGGACGGGTGCCGTGAAAATTACACCGGCTCATGACCCTAATGACTTTGAGGTGGGTAATCGTCATGACTTACCGCGAGTAAATGTAATGAATCCAGATGGCACCATGAATGAACTGGCTGGCAAATATGCTGGGATGGATCGTTTCGCAGCTCGTAAGGCGATCGTCGCTGATTTGAAAGAGATCGGTCGTTTGATTAAAGTCGAAAAAATGGTTCACAGTGTCGGACATTCAGAGCGAACAGGTGTCGTTGTGGAACCGCGCTTATCAACCCAATGGTTTGTTAAGATGGCACCTCTTGCTGATCAAGCGGTGAAAAATCAAGCAACAGACAATGCGGTAGAATTTTTCCCACCACGCTTCAACAGTACCTTTATGACTTGGATGGAAAACGTTCATGATTGGGTAATCTCTCGTCAATTATGGTGGGGTCATCGGATCCCTGCTTGGTATCACAAAGAAACCGGTGAAATGTATGTAGGTATGGATGCTCCTGCCGACAGCGAAAATTGGGAACAAGATCCAGATGTTTTGGATACGTGGTTTAGCTCTGCTTTATGGCCTTTCTCTACGATGGGGTGGCCAGATGAAGACAGTGAAGATTATAAGCGCTACTTCCCAACTAGCACGTTAGTCACTGGCTACGATATTATTTTCTTCTGGGTCAGCCGCATGATCTTCCAAAGTTTGGAGTTCACGGACGAACGACCATTTAAAAATGTGCTGATCCACGGGTTGATTCGTGATGAACAAGGCCGTAAAATGAGTAAATCTTTGGGCAACGGAATTGATCCAATGGATGTCATCGAAAAATATGGTGCAGATGCCTTACGCTGGTTCTTATCCACTGGTTCTGCACCAGGTCAAGATGTGCGCTTCAGTTATGAAAAAATGGACGCTGCCTGGAACTTTATCAATAAAATCTGGAACGCCTCTCGTTTCGTGATTATGAACGTGGAGGATTTCACGTCAGAAGACATTGATTTCTCTGGTGAGAAGACGGTTGCCGATCGTTGGATTCTGACTCGCTTGAATGAAACGATTGAAAAAGTGACGAGTCTTTTTGACCAATTTGAATTTGGCGAAGCCGGACGTCAATTGTATAACTTCATGTGGGATGATTTCTGTGACTGGTATATCGAGATGAGTAAAGAAATTCTTTACGGTGAAGACGAAGCGGCTAAGAAAACCAACAAGAGTATCTTAGTCCATGTCTTGGATCAAACATTACGCCTATTGCATCCAATCATGCCATTTGTGACGGAAGAAATTTGGGCGAAACTACCACATACCGGCGAATCATTAGTCGTCGCTGATTATCCGGTGGTTCAACCGGAGAACAACGATGAGACCGCCGCGAAGGGCATGGAAGTCTTGAAGGAATTAATCCGCTCGGTTCGGAATATTCGGGCTGAAGTGAATACACCGCTTTCAAAACCAATCACTTTGTTGATCAAAACTAGTGACCCTAAGGTTGAAGCGTTCTTAATCGAAAATACAAGCTATATCGAGCGTTTCTGTAATCCAGAAGAGTTGACTATTGCTAGCGATATTACTGCGCCTGATTTAGCGATGTCAGCCGTTTTAACCGGAGCTGAAATTTATCTGCCACTGGCTGGCTTGATCAATATCGAAGAAGAAATCAAACGTCTGGAAAAAGAATTAGCTAAATGGACTGGCGAAGTCAAACGAGTTCAAGGAAAATTAGCCAATGAACGATTTGTTGCCAACGCGCCTGAAGCGGTCGTTGATGAAGAACGGGCGAAAGAAAAAGATTATTTAGAAAAACAAGCGGCCGTACAAGATCGGATCGAAAGCTTGCGTACGATTTCATAATATTTTCTTGAGGCCGTGATAGAAGTGGTTAGCTTCAAGCAAGAAACTATTACTGGAACGCCGTTTACTCGTAAACAGAGCCTGTGACAAGATTTTTGTCACAGGCTCTGCTTTTTTGCGCGAGACAATCTTTCTCAGATAAATTTTGCTATACTAGAGAGGCAAGAGAACGAATAGAAATATAAAAAAGTTGAAGAATAAATGAGGCGAGAAATCTTGACGATAAAAGAAGCGATTGCTTGGATTCACAGCCGCCAAAAATTTGGCTCAAGACCAGGGCTGGAACGTGTGCAAGCATTATTAAACAAAGTAGACAATCCTGAAAAAAAGGTTCCCGTGATCCATATTGCCGGAACCAACGGTAAAGGTTCTACCGTGGCCTATTTACGCAGTTTGTTAATTGAAGCAGGAGTGACGGTAGGGAGCTTTACTTCCCCCTATATCGAAGAGTTTAACGAACGAATCGCGATCGACGCGAAGCCAATCAGTGATCAGGATTTGATTCAGTTGGTGGAAAAATTCCAACCTTTAGTGGAAGAATTGGATCAGCAGCCAGAAATCAATGGCATCACTGAATTTGAAATTTTAACGGCTATGATGTTGGATTATTTTTTGACTAAAGAAGTAGACGTAGCGGTGGTGGAAGTCGGCTTAGGCGGCTTATTAGATTCAACCAACATTGTGGAGCCAATGTTGACGGCAATCACGACGATCGGCTATGATCATATGGACATTTTAGGGGATACGTTAAATGAGATCGCCTTTCAAAAAGCGGGCATTATCAAAAAGAATATTCCTGTTGTGACTGGTAAAATTAATAAAGGACCACTAATTGAGATTACTGAAAAAGCCGCAGCGGAAACAGCTCGGATGTATCGCTATGGCAAAGAATATACCGTCAACTATTTACACCCTGATCCAACGTGGGGAGAACTATTTACCTTTAACGACCAAGCGGGTAAGCTTTCTTCGTTGAAAGTCCCACTTTTAGGACGTCATCAAGTAGAAAATGCGGGAGTCGCTATCGAGCTGTTCCGCTTGTATTGTGAACAACAGCGGCTACCTTTTGACGAGAAAACGGTTCAAAAAGGCTTAGCCAATGCTCAATGGCCGGCTCGGATGGAGAAGGTCAGCGATGAGCCATTGATCGTAATGGATGGTGCTCACAACAGCCACGCTATGAAGCGTTTAGTAGAAAATGTTAAAAAAGAATTTCGTAATTACAATGTCAAAGTGCTGTTTTCAGCCTTAGAGACAAAAGATATTGATCAAATGCTGGCGTTGTTACAAGAAATTCCCAATGTACGGATTTATTTAACCACCTTTGAATATCCTAAGGCAATGGATCTCGCCCGCTATGATGATCGGGAAAACAATCAGTTTAGCGTCGTTTCACTATGGCAATTTGGGTTGGGGGAATTGTTGGAGGATATGGCAGAGGATGATTTACTTTTAATTACAGGATCGTTGTACTTCGTCTCTGAAGTACGTCAATTATTATTAAATATAGGAGGAAGCGATGAAAAAAACTAAGGGAATTATTTTTGACATGGATGGGTTGTTGTTTGATACAGAGTCGATTTATCAGGACGCGAATTTAATAGTAGCTGAAAAATATGACATCCCCTTCACTAAAGAGACCTACAAGCGTTTCATTGGGATCTCGGACGAAGAAGTCTGGGCAGCGCTCCATGAAATGTATGCGGACCACGGTGAAGCGACGGTTCAAAAATTCATCGATGAAAGCTGGGGGCTGGCTCATGACCGCTTCGAAACAGGCGAGGTTGATTTGAAGCCAGGCGTTCACGAGTTATTAACCTATTTGGAAGAAAAGAATATCCCGCGTGTGTTGGCCTCTAGCAATGTGCGACCAGTCATTGAAATATTATTGGAGCATGCTGGCATTCGCGACAAATTTTCTGATATCGTCTCAGCCGAAGATGTAAAGTTTGCGAAACCTGATCCAGAAATTTTTGTGATCGCTGCAGATCGCTTGGGGATTAATCCGGCAGACGGCCTAGTCTTAGAGGACTCTAAAAATGGGATTCTAGCAGCAGAAGGTGCGGGGGTACCAGTGGTGATGGTTCCGGATATTGTTGCGCCAACTAGCGAATTAGAAGCAAAGACAGTAGCGGTACTACCCACCTTACACCAGGTGATTGACTTTTTAGAAGCATAACGTTGACTCCTTTGCGTACTTTAAAGAAAAGTAGGTAAAGGAGTTTTTTATGGAAAAAAGTTTATTGTTGCAAGAGCTACCGGAAAGTTCCTGGCCGCGGGAACGTCTGTTGCGAACTGGTGAAAAACATTTATCGGACCAAGAATTATTGGCGATTATTTTACGGAACGGCTCGCGTCAGCAAAATGTTATGGAATTAGCCGGAACAATCTTACGAACCTTTCCAAGCTTATATGAATTAAAACAAGCGACCGTGCAAGAGTTACAGCAATTCAAGGGAATTGGCGAGACACGAGCGATCGAATTAAAAGCGATGATGGAATTTGGCTACCGAATCAATTGTGCACTGCAGCCAAAAATGGGAAGGGTTCAGTCGAGTCTTTCATTAGGGCAGCAGTTGATTAGTGAGTTGAAGGATTATCAGCAAGAGCATCTGGTCGCTTTTTTTCTCAATACCAAAAATGAGATCATTTCGCAAAAAACACTTTTTATCGGTTCGCTAAATCAAAGTATCGCTCATCCACGAGAAATTTTTCGTGAAGCAGTGCGAATCAGCGCGGCTCGAGTAGTTTTAGGTCATAATCATCCTTCAGGAAATCCAGTCCCTTCGCAAAATGATTTAGAGTTTACAGAACGGATGAGGGAGTGTGGTGAGATGATGGGAATCGAATTATTGGACCATATTATCACCGGAGAAACCAAATATTTCAGTTTGCGTGAAGAAAAGTACTTAAAGTAGAGATTGAAAACCCTTGCGCAGAGAATAACACCAATGTTAAAATATTAGTGTAATTTTGTTTTAGATACGAGTTGGTATATAGACGATGCCCTTTTCGTAGGCTGGCAATGTTACAATCAATAAGTGCTAAAGCACGAGGAGGATTTTATTCATGGAAAACGGAACAGTAAAATGGTTTAACGCAGAAAAAGGTTTTGGCTTCATCACTCGCGAAGATGGCAGCGATGTATTCGTACATTTCTCAGCAATCCAAGGCGACGGCTTCAAAACATTAGAAGAAGGACAAGCAGTAACTTTCGATGTTGAAGAAAGCGATCGCGGACCTCAAGCAACTAACGTTAATAAGCAATAATATGACAAAGCCTTAGAGAAAATTCTCTAAGGCTTTTTTTGTTTATTTTATTTTTGAGTTTTAGCTAAGGAAGCTTTGAAAAAATAAATCTTCCTCCAACGTTTCCGTGTGATTGGCATTGTTTACCGCCAAAGCAGCTTTTCCGATACAATACTGCCAAAAGAAATCAAAAGCATGAGGATGCTCTTTTTCTGCGCAGATGGTTGTAAAGAAAGTATAGGTTACTTCTTTAACGGCTTGGATCGTTTCAGAATCCTGTAAGAAAAAGCGGTAAAACTCTTCGGGGTAGTCCGTCGCGTAATTCACGATGGTGGCGGACAATGCTCGTAGATTTTTAGGGTCTTGATCGTCTAAAAAATCCGTGTACTTCACTAAGATACGATTTTTTAGTACCGCCTTCAATTCAGCCAAATTCTCAAACTCACGATAGATTGGCTGTGTCGAGCAGGAGATGTGCTGAGCGATATTACGAGCGTGAAATTTCTTAAAGCCCTCATTGAGAATCAGCTGATAGGCGCCGTCAATGATGTGGCTCCGATGAACGCGTTGTGTTCTTACCATTGTTAATCTTCCTTTATCTTGATTTGAATTGTTTTTAAAATAACTAGTGATAGTTAATGCGCCTTTTTATCTAACTTTCATTGTGCAAATAAAAAATCAATTTGTCAATCAAATTTAACGTGTTTATAAGAAAAAAATAATTGATTTTGCGTAAAAAGGACGGTTAGATAAGAATTAAAAGAGAAACCTTATCAGTCAATCAAAATAAAAAAACACCTATCTGTAAAACAGATAAGTGCTTTCGATTAATTATCTGGAGTCATGATCATTGGCAGAATCATCGGATGGCGTTCTGTTTGATCAAATAAGAACGGTTGTAAGGCACCGACCATTGCATTTTTAAGCTTCGCTTCGTTGCAATTGCCTTCATTCAGCGCTTCTCGTAACGCATGGAATAAAATCCGTTGGCCTTCGTTGATCATTTCACCTGATTCACGCATATAAACGAATCCGCGGGATAAGATGTCTGGACCAGCTAAAATTTCTTTTTTCTCAATATCAACAGTCGCTACTGCCAAAACCAATCCTTCTTCCGAAAGAATTCGACGATCACGGAGAACGACATTGCCGATATCACCGATCCCGCTGCCGTCAACATAAACATCGGTCGCAGTGAAGTGACCGGCGCGGCGAGCGCTATCAGCTGTTAGGGCCAACATATCACCGTTTTCCATCAAGAAACAATTTTCTTCTGGGACACCGGTGTCTTGGGCCAAGCCAGTATGGATCTTCAGCATCCGGAATTCACCATGGATGGGAACAAAATATTTTGGTTTCATTAAGCGCAACATCAATTTTTGTTCTTGCTGACTACCGTGTCCGGAAGTATGGATATTGTTGACTTTTCCATGAATTACTTCGGCGCCGGCTTCGGACAGCAGATTGATCAAATGGTTGACGCTGGTCGTATTCCCAGGGATTGGTGAGCTTGAAAAGATCACCGTATCATCTGGTTGGATTTGAATCTGACGATGGGTCCCGTTAGCGATCCGGGAAAGAGCCGCCATAGGTTCACCTTGCGAGCCGGTACATAAAATCATAACTTCATTGGCTGGCAATTGATTCATTTCATGAGCATCGATAAAGGTCCCATCAGGTACAGTAATGTAGCCTAATTTTTGACCGTTGACGATGGCATTTTCCATGCTGCGACCAAAGACCGCGATTTTTCGACCGGTCGCAACGGCGGCAGATGCAGCTTGTTGCAAACGAGAAATGTTAGAAGCGAAGGTGGCAAAAATAATCCGACCATCGACTTTTTCTACGATTCGTAAGATTGATTGACCAATCGTCTGCTCTGATTTGGTAAAGGTTGGAACCTCTGCATTGGTACTATCAGAAAGTAGACATAAGACGCCTTCTTCACCAAGTTTAGCCATGCGATGAAGATTAGCAGGTTCTCCGACTGGTGTGAAATCGAACTTGAAGTCGCCCGTTTCTACGATGTTTCCAGAAGGTGTCTTCACAACTACACCTAATGGATCAGGGATACTGTGGGTTGTCCGGAAAAAGCTGACGGATGTTTTGCGGAAACGAATTACGGAATCTTCATTGATCTCGTGTAGTTCGGCATCCCGCAGTAAACCATGCTCGTCTAATTTATTTTTGATTAAAGCTAAAGCTAAAGCTCCTGCATAAATCGGAATATTGGCCTGCTTTAATAAGTAGGGCACTCCACCGATATGGTCTTCATGACCGTGAGTAATAACGAGTGCTTTGACCTTGTTGATGTTTTGGGTAACGTAACTGAAATCAGGAATGACATAATCAATCCCTAATAAATCATCTTCTGGAAATTTTATCCCGGCATCAATAATGATGATTTCATCTTGGAATTGAACCCCATACATATTTTTTCCGATTTCGCCCAATCCACCAATGGCAAAGACACCAGTTTCATTGTTTTTTAGCGAAAGTTTCATATTAGAACTCCGCTAACTTGAAGTCGGCATTTTCTTTTTCGTATTCTAAATGGTTGCCTTCTAAAAGTTGGATATATTCCACGTTATATGGGGTGTTATCACGTAATAAGTTGTGAACCATTTCTTCGTTGTCAGCTTCGACATAAATTGATTGAGTTTGTTCACGTTTTGGATTGCGCTCTTTGGTTTCTTGATAATAAACTTTGTAAATCATGAATCTATCTCCTTTATTTGCTTAATAGCAATTTTTTCCACGACAAAATGAGGGGCGGGTGCCACCTGTTTTTTTACGTCTAGCTTTATGAACAAGCTTTTTTCACAATAAGCGAAAATTTTGGTAAGTCTTTTGGTAAGTCTAAGTTACGACTGAACAAAATTTTGATCGGATTGTTTAAAAGCGGATGGAGTTCAGAAAGCCTTTCCTAATGCTCAACGTCTTAGCTTGTGCGAAAGCGCTGAGAAGAAGCCTCGTCTTTGCTTCTTGCTTGAAAAAACAATTTCACCGTACTTTGGGTTGTTCTTACAACAATTACTTATAGTTTATCACAGAATAAATCAGAAGTATAGAAACTAGGAAGTGAAATGAGGTTTCCTAAGAAAATTTCAGAAAGTAAAAAAAGTTGAGTATAAAAAAACAATTTCCTCTTAGGCGAAAGTTTTTTATTTATGCTATATTGGAGACATTACGGTATAGAAAGAGGCGAGAAGAAATGAAGTTGATGTTGCGGTATACTTGGCGCTACAAAAAGTTATTATTTTTTGATTTCATCAGTGTATTTGGATTTATTTTAATCGAATTGGGGCTGCCAACAATTTTGGCCATGATGATCGATAAGGGGATTGGGAATAACGATTTCAGCTATGTTCAGAGGATGGGAATGGTAATGATTGCAATTACAGTCGTTGGAATCATTATGAGTATTTCTTTGCGTTATTTCAGCTCTCAGATCACCTCTCGCATGGTAGCGGCGATTCGAGATGATTTGTTTGAGAAAGTCCAGACTTTTTCTCATTCAGAATATGAACAAATCGGGGTACCTTCCTTGATTACACGAGCGACAAACGATGCCTATCAAATCATGTTGTTTATGCAAAATATTTTAACGACCGGGTTCATGACGCCGATGATGTTTGGGATGAGTTTGTATTTGATTATGCGAACCAGCCCCGGCTTAGGAATTTATGTGCTGTTGGCTTTGCCGATCTTATTATTAGCCGTTTTGTTGATTGCGAAATATTCAGAGCCATTATCAACCAAGCAACAGAATAATTTGGATAATATCAACGGTATTTTGCGTGAAAATCTTTCAGGCTTGCGAGTGATTCGAGCCTTTGTGAATGAAAAATTTGAGGAAATGCGTTTCCGTTTAGTCAATGATGCATACACCAATAGTTCGAAAAGCCTGTTTCACTTAATGGCGGTCGCACAGCCGGGCTTTTTCTTTCTATTTAATATTGTGATGGTATTGATTATTTGGAATGGGACAATTCAGATCGATCAAGGAAGTTTAGAAGTTGGTACGTTGATCGCCTTCATCGAATATATTTTCCATGCGTTGTTCTCCTTTATGCTTTTCGCAACGGTCTTTATGATGTATCCACGGGCTAATGTGTCTGCGCAACGAATCCAAGAAATTTTTGATATGGACCCGCTGATTAAAGACAATCCAGCAGCAATTGTGGAACCAAAAGAGAAAAGTACATTGGAATTCAGAGATGTAACTTTTGCTTATCCTGGGCATGCGGAAAGTCCGGTAATTCGTAATGTCAGTTTTACCGCCAATCCGGGAGAAACAGTCGCCTTTATCGGTAGTACCGGTTCAGGTAAATCAACATTGATCCAGTTGATCCCACGGTTTTACGATGTAACGGAAGGACAGGTCTTAGTCGACGGTCAAGATGTGCGGGCCTATCGGCTAAAAGATTTACGTGAAAAAATCGGCTATATTCCGCAAAAGGCCCAATTATTCACCGGAACGATCGAAGAAAATCTTCGTTATGGGAAAAAAGATGCCACCCAAGCGGAAATGGAAGAAGCGGCGGAGATTGCGCAAGCGGCCGAATTTATTTCACAAAAACCGAATGGCTATCAAGAAGAGTTGGCAGAAGGCGGCGGAAATTTTTCCGGTGGTCAGAAGCAGCGTCTGGCGATTGCTCGCGCAGTGATTCGCCGACCAGAGATTTATATTTTTGATGACAGTTTCTCTGCATTAGATTATCAAACAGATGCTAGATTACGAGCACGCTTGAAAAAAGAAACGACGCAAGCGGCGGTTCTGATTGTCGCTCAGCGGGTGGGTACGATTATGCACGCTGACAAAATCGTAGTTTTGAACGAAGGAGACGTCGTTGGTATTGGGACCCATCGTCAGCTACTTGAAAACTGTCCGATTTATTATGACATTGCCGCATCACAATTATCGAAGGAGGAATTAGCATGAAAAAATACACTTCTTCTTTAAAACGATTGATGCGCTATATCAATCCTTATAAAAAAACATTTATCCTCGTTCTTGTATTAGCGGTGGCGACCTTGGTATTAGGCACATGGATGCCTTATCTGACTGGCTTGCCGACAACTGAGGTCAGCAAAAATATTACTCAAGGCGAAGCAGTCAATTTTGATTATGTATTTAAATGGTTAGCCGTGATTGTGATTGTCGGGATCGCTTATTGTGGCACCCAGTTAGCGACGGGCTGGCTAATGGCCAATGTTGTCCAATCCGCAATGCGAGATTTGCGTGAGGATATCGAGGCCAAGATCAATCGTTTACCGGTCTCGTATTTTGATCGCAATCAACAAGGAAATATTTTGTCACGGGTAACCAATGACGTAGATGCGGTCAGCAATGCGATGCAACAAGCGATCATTAAATCTATCAATGCGGTTTTAGGGATCTTGCTGGCAGTTGCCATGATGTTTTACATCAATCCGATGATGGCTCTGCTATCAATGATCATGATTCCTTTGTCAATCGTGATTTCTAGAAAGATCGTCCAAGTCTCTCAAAAAGATTTCCAAGGAATGCAGAATTCTTTAGGAGAGTTAAATGGTTACGTACAAGAAAACATGACTGGTTTCAGTGTCTTGAAGCTGTATGGGCGTGAGCAAGAAACTTTAGCTGGTTTTAGTAAGGTCAATCATCAATTACGACATTTCGGCTTTCGAGCGGCTTTTGTCTCAAGTTTGATGCAGCCACTCGTTCAATTAACAGCTTATGGAACGTACATTGCAATGGCGATCTTAGGTAGCTGGAATGTCATTCACGGTGTGATCTTAGTCGGTCAGTTGCAAGCCTTCATTCAATATATTTGGCAAGTCAGTCAACCAATGGGAGAAATTACCCAGCTGTCATCCATGATTCAAAGTGCTTCGGCCTCAGCAAAACGAGTCTTTGAAATCTTAGATGAACCGGAAGAAACGTTGAACGAGACCGATTTAGCGTTACCAGAACCACTCCAAGGAAACGTCGTCTTTGACCATGTGCAGTTCAGCTATGATCCTAAGAAGCCATTGATCGAGGATTTGAGTTTTGAAGTTAAGGCGGGAGAAACGGTCGCAATCGTTGGACCGACAGGGGCCGGGAAAACCACCTTGATTAATTTATTGATGCGTTTTTACGACATCGACAGTGGTAAAATTTTAATTGATGGTGTGAATACGCAAGAAATGAACCGGTCCGATGTCCGTTCGTTGTTTGGTATGGTGTTGCAAGATGCGTGGCTGTATGAAGGTTCGATCGGTGATAACATTCGCTTTGGCCGATTGGAAGCCACGGATTATGAAGTCGTAGATGCCGCTAAGACTGCTAACGTCGATCACTTTATCCGGACGATGCCCGGTGGTTATGAGATGGAGATCAATTCAGAAGGTAACAATGTTTCGTTAGGACAAAAACAATTATTGACGATTGCTCGTGCGATCATTTCGGATCCGAAAATTTTGATTTTAGATGAAGCCACTAGTTCCGTCGATACACGATTGGAAGGATTGATCCAAAAAGCAATGGATCGAGTGATGGAAGGACGAACGAGTTTCGTGATTGCGCATCGCTTATCAACGATTCGCGATGCGGACCATATTCTAGTCATGAAAGATGGAAATATCATTGAACATGGAACGCATCATGAACTGTTGGAACAAGGCGGATTCTACGAACAACTTTATAATAGTCAGTTTATGGAAGAAGCTGAGTAAGGCTAAGCAAGAACGTTAGAGACATGGATGAAAAATCCATGTCTCTTTTTATTTTAATTTGAGTAGTTCTTCACATGAAATGATTTATTCATGAGAAGGGGTATTTTTTTTCTAATTTTGGATCGCAAGACAAGTGAAAATAAAAAAACTTGCGTCATGATATAAAAGCTTATAAATAAATGAATTTTATCAAGTTAAAAATAAAAAGGAATGACCTGATGAGAAAACGGAGGTTATTTATTATAAAAAAGAAAGCGTTTTCTTTGTTAGGTTATGCTTTACTAAGTTATTCGGGAATCCTGTTGTTTTAGCGGTAGCGAATACTTACAATTTTAGTAATAAAGCGATTTTTTTTCGAAAGAACAAATCATTTCTTTAAATACGTGTAACTTAATTTGAAGAGAAGAGTTCTTTAAATCTTAAGAAAGGATATGCTTGGCTCGCTGAAAAATAAAAATTGGAGGAAACATTCATGTCGAAACCGAAAAAACAGAAATTAACGTTAATCTCACTGATTCTTATGATCTTCACATCGGTATTTGGTTTCACCAACATCACTCGCGCATTTTATTTGATGGGTTACGCTTCGATCTTGTGGTACGTTTTAGCAGCAGTTACGTTCTTTTTACCTTTTGCTTTTATGTTGTCCGAATATGGAGCAGCCTTTAAAGATCGAAAAGGCGGCATTTATTCTTGGATGGCGGAATCCTTTAATCCTAAATTTGCTTTTATTGGTACTTTCATGTGGTATGCATCATATATTATTTGGATGGTTAACGTAGGCTCGGGGATCTGGATTCCATTGTCGAATGCGATTTTTGGCGTAGACAAAACACAACAGTGGACACCGTTTGGATTATCCGGCGTACAAACATTAGGAGTCTTAGCTATTTTCTGGATTATTTTGATTACTTTTGTTTCTTCAAGAGGATTAGACAGCATTAAAAAAGTGACGTCAATCGGTGGAACGGCCGTTGCATTGATTAATGTTGTATTATTTATCGGTGGTCTGGCGATTCTTTTACTGAATGGACATATGGCACAGCCACTGAGTCCAGGGGCATTTTTCCAGTCACCGAATGCAGACTATTCGACGATGATTCAAGTCTTTGGGTTCCTAGTTTTTGCGATCTTCGCCTATGGCGGTTTGGAAGTTGTTGGCGGCTTAGTGGATGAAACAGAGAATGCCGAAAAGACTTTCCCTCGAGGAGTGGCGATCTCGGCAATCGTTATCGCGGTGGGATATGCAGTGGGCATTTTTATGATGGGAGCCTTCACGAATTGGACCTTTGCCTTTACACAGTTTTCTGATGCAGAAGTAACTTTAGGAAATGTTGCTTATATCGCCATGAATAATATGGGTTATCAACTAGGCCATGCGCTGCATTTAACAGAAGCGGCCTCTGTCACGATGGGTGTTTGGGTGTCGCGCTACATGGGTTTGTCGATGTTCTTAGCGTTGACAGGAGCATTTTTCACCTTGATCTTCTCGCCTTTGAAGCAGTTGATCGAAGGGACACCGAAAGAAGTTTGGCCGGAATATTTAACTAAAACTAAAAATGGTTTGCCTGTCAACGCAATGAAAGTCCAAGCGGCGATCGTGATTGCGATTGTGGCTCTAGTTTCTTTTGGCGGCAGCGGTGCGAAATATTTCTTCCAAGTCCTAGTTTCGATGACGAATGTTTCGATGACGATTCCTTATATGTTCTTGGCGATCGCTTTTGTTGGATTTAAAAAGAAAAAGGAAATCGAAAAACCGTTTGAGATATATAAGACTCAGACAATGGCCAATATTGCAGTAACTGTTGTAACCTTTGTGGTTGGTTTTGCCAATGTCTTTACGATCGTTCAACCAGCAATGCAAGGCGACCTTGCGGGAACCATTTATTCGATTTTAGGTCCAGTCGTCTTTGGAGTGGTCGCGGTGGTTATGTATAGCCGGTACGAGAAAAAATATATTTTATCTTCAGGAACACTATAGAGGTGGAAAAATGAAAGATCTAATGGAACATTTAGACGCATATGCGAATTTGATTGTGAAGACAGGAGTCAACGTTCAGGCGAAAGAGTTAGTTCAGTTAGACATTTCCGTCAATCAGGCACCGTTGGCTCGTTTAATAGTAAAAAAAGCCTATGAAGCCGGAGCGAGTCAAGTCATTTTGCGGTGGACAGATGACACAATTTTACGAGAACAGGTACTGAATATGGAACTTGACGAATTGCGGGAAGTTCCAGCGTACAAGCAGGCGGAGATGGAGGATTTAGTTGCTCGGCGGATCAGCCGAATCAGTGTCGTTTCACAAGATCCCAGCTTGTTCGCTGGCGTGGATACGAAACGAATTGATGCTTATCAACAATATGATCGCAAATTATTATTTGGTCTGCGACAAGTTGCAGCGGCGAATAAAATCAGTTGGACGGTAGTAGCTGCGGCGGAAGCACCGTGGGCGGCTAAAGTTTTCCCGGAACTGCCTGAGTCAGAACAAGTAACAGCTTTGTGGGACGCGATCTTTAAGGCAACTAAAGTTTATGAAACTGATCCGATTCAAGCGTGGTCAGCACATGAAAAAAGACTGCAGGAAAAAGCAGCCATGATGAACCGTGAACAATTTAAAGCATTGCATTATCAAGCGCCTGGAACTGATTTAACGATTGGCCTGCCCGTAAATCATGTGTGGGACAGTGCTCGCAGTATTAATGAAAAAGGCTTTGAATTTATGGCCAATATGCCGACAGAAGAAATTTTTACCGCACCTGATTGCCGGGTCGCAGACGGAGTCGTATCTTCAACGAAGCCCTTAGCTTACGGTGGACAAGTGATCACCGGCATTAAATTGACTTTCAAAGACGGTGCGATTGTCGATGTCCAGGCGGAGCAAGGTGAGGCAGTCTTGAAAGCATTAGTCGAAATGGATGAAGGTTCCAAGCATTTAGGCGAGGTGGCGTTAGTGCCGGACCCTTCACCAATCTCTCAATCAGGAATTACCTTCTTCAGTACACTATACGATGAAAATGCCTCGAATCATTTAGCTATCGGCAATGCCTATGCCTTTAACTTAGCAGGCGGAGTCGATATGAATGAAGAAGAACTGATCGAACATGGCTTGAATCGGAGCAAAAATCATGTGGATTTCATGATTGGTTCTGATCAAATGAACATTGACGGGATTCGTCAAGACGGCAGTCGCACCGCAATTTTTAGAAATGGTGATTGGGCTTAGCGTCTTTTATGAATAAACAGGAAGCAAGAGTCTTAAAATTATTTTTAAGGCTCTTTGTTTTACAAAAGAAAGGATAGCCTCATGCTATACTGAAATTGAGGTGAGGACGATGACAGAATTTATTGCAAATAGCGCAGATGTATTTGGAGACGTAACCATTGAGGCTGGCTCGACGATTTGGTTTCAAAGTGTTTTAAGAGGAGACAGCACCAAAATTTCAATCGGTAAAAAAAGTAATATCCAAGATGGGTCGATCGTGCATGTGGATCATGACGCGCCAACTCAGATCGGTGACTATGTGACGGTCGGGCATGGCTGTATCATTCACGGTTGTAAGATTCATTCAGGGGCTTTGATAGGAATGGGCTCAACCATTTTAAATCACGCGGAGATCGGAGAAAACAGTTTGATTGGAGCGGGCTCATTAGTAACCGAAGGAACCGTTATTCCAGCCAACTCGCTGGCTTTTGGCTCGCCTGCTCGGGTGATTCGCCAATTGACATCCGCGGAGATCGAAAAAAATCGTGAGAACGCGGAGCATTATTATGAATTAGGGCAAGCTTATTTGAATAAGGTATTTCCCGCGTTTTCTTCACAAGGAGCTTCCCATGAAGGAGACTAGCTTTTTATTATTGCAAGCACAACTGCGGGCGCTTTTTCCCGAAGAAGGTCTGAATCAGTTAGCGATTTACGAAGATCAAACCGAAAAATTATTGATTTTCTCTAACCGCGGGTTGCACGTTTTAGAAGAAGATGATCTGACCAAGGAACCACGAAACGTTTATTTTACGGCAGAAAGTTTGAAACCCTTTTCCTTGCGGCAACAATCAGGTGTCTTTGAATTGTTAATCGAGACCTTAGGCGGACGAACATTTACTTTGGCGTTTCCGGATCAGGGTGATGCGCATCAGGCGATGCAGACTCTAATCGAACTCTTAGCTTAAAAGACGATTTAGTGTAAATTTTTTTTGATTTTCTTTATAATCTTACTTAAAGGAAGTGATAAAAAATGGACGGAAGTAAATTTGATCAAGAGCCTGTAAATGAAGAAGAATTATTGGCTCAAGGTTATCGCAAATATCATGGTGAGGGCATTGATATTTATTACAATAAAGATATTTGCGCGCATATCGGAAATTGTGTCCGAGGCAATCCAGAAATTTTTGAGGTGGGACGCAGACCGTGGATCATCCCGGATAATGGCAGTGTGAAAAATGCCAGCTATGTCGTGGATACGTGTCCGAGCGGCGCCTTGAAATACATTGTAAAAGCAGAAGTATAACGGGATTTTCCTAAGCTAATTAAGGGTATCCCATAGTTCATCAAAAACTTTTATTCAGAGGAGCGTTATTATGGAAATCAAAGAAGAAAAAGAACGTTTTGTCTTACTAAACGACGAAGGAAACGAAGCGGGCGAAATGACTTGGTCAAATGCAGGTCCTGAAATCATGATCATCGATCATACCTTTGTTGACCCAACTTACCGTGGCCAACAATTAGCACAAAAATTAGTTGCGGCTGGCGTTGAAAAAGCACGTAAAGATGGTAAAAAAATCATCCCTCTTTGCCCATTTGCTAAAAAAGAGTTTGAAGAAAAACCAGAATATGCAGACGTTTTAAGAAAATAAGTTCGTTTTCCTCTCTAGTCAAACAGCTTCGATTATGCTAAAGTAAAAAATGAGGTAGTTTGGAATAAGGAGGTCATCTTTTGTATAATTTTATTTTGGGCGTTATCTTAGTGTTGTCAGTGATCATCGTCATTACGATTATGATGCAGCCTAGCAAACAAAATAGTGCTGCGAGTGCATTTACTGGCGGTGCGGATCAATTGTTCGGAAAACAAAAGGCGCGCGGCTTTGAAGCTGTGATGCAACGATCGACTGCAGTTTTAGGTGCGGTTTGGATGATTTTGCTCTTCGTCTTAATGTTTCTATCAAGCAAATAAAACGGCCTCTCGCTTGAGAGGTCTTTTTTTTGTGGCTCAGTTTCACGAACAAACTTTTGAACGAAGCCTTTCTAATTTTGTATTTAATGTAAATCAAGTACACTTTAAGATAGAAGAAAAGGAGTGGAAAGAATGGTTCAATTACCTGAGTCGTTGTTCTTGCCCCACGGAAAGCGGGCGGTGTTACTTTTGCACGCTTATTCTGGCAGTCCGAATGATGTACGGATGCTGGCACGTTCGTTAGAAAAATTAGATTATACAGTTTACGCCCCGCTATTTAAGGGACATGGCACGCTAGACCCTTTGGATATTTTGCATGAAAGCTCAGAGCATTGGTGGCAAGATAGTCAACAGGCAGTAGAATTTTTACAAGCAAAAGGCTATCGAGATATTGCCGTTTTAGGATTATCAATGGGGGGTATTTTTTCAACCCGTTTATTAACGGAAGCTTCAAAGGACTTTGTTGGAGGCGGCTTTTTTTGCTCACCAATCGCGCCAGTGAAAACGCAAGTAGCTGAAAACTTCCTATTATATGCCAAGCAAGTAATCGAACGAGCTGGAGAAGTCCTAACGGATGAAAAGCTGACGACGTATCATCCATTAGTCGAAAAACAACTTGCTACAATCGAGGCGCAAGCGAGACGAGCTTATGGAAAATTAACTGCGATCCAAGCGCCCTTTTTTATGGCACAGGCAGGTCAAGATGAGATGATTGAAGCGGAAGGGGTTTTTCAAACGGCGGAACAGTTGCAGCAGGCAGCCTTTACGTTAAAATGGTATCCTAAAAGCGGACATGTTATTACGGTAGGACCTGAACGAAGACAATTTGAACAAGACGTTGCTGATTTTTTAGCGGGTCTTGGCTGGAGAGAGAAATAATGGAGAAAAAAACAATTAAAGCAGAAATACTGGCTGGATTGAAAGCGGCCACTAAAAAAAGTCTTTCAATGGAAGAATTGGCAGAAGCATTAGACATGCGTAAAAGTGAGGACTACAAGCTGTTGGTTCAAACGGTTGCGCAAATGGAACGGGAAAAGACCTTAGAGTTTAATAAAAAGGGTCGCATCAAGCTGCCTTTCCAACCAATCGAAGTTGAAGGAATCTTTCGTCGTAACGAACGAGGCTTCGGTTTTGTAACGATCGATCCGGAAGAACCAGATGTGTTCATTCCGAAGGATGCGACGAATTTTGCAATGGATGGCGATATCGTTATGATCGATATTCAAAAAACAGCGGATCTGTTTGCTGATCGTGGGGCAGAAGGCCAAGTCGTTTCCATCAAAGAACGGAAAGTCCAACAATTGGTTGGTGAGTTCACTGCCTTTGATGTGGATGAGATCGCAGAATCGGATTTGTTTGGCTACGTAACACCAAAGGATAAAAAAAGTGCGCAGTTTAAAGTATTTATCACAGCTGAAGGGATTCAACCGGTGGACGGCAGTGTCGTTATCGTTGAGATCACCCATTATCCGGAAAAAGGCTATGCAACCAGTCTTGAGGGAATGGTGACAAAAGTCATCGGTCATAAAAATGATCCAGGGATGGATATTTTATCGATCGTGATTGCCCAAGGGATTCCGACACAATTTCCTGAAGAAGTCCAGACCGCATCAGAGCAAGTGCCGGATCAAATTTCAGAGTCGGATCTAGTTGGTCGCAGAGATCTGCGGGAGCAACAGATCGTGACAATCGATGGTGCTGATGCGAAAGACTTAGATGATGCGGTGACTGTTCGTAAACTAGACAATGGTAATTATTTTTTAGGTGTTCATATCGCCGACGTTTCCTACTATGTGACAGAAGACAGCATCTTAAATAAAGAAGCCTTTGAACGAGGAACCAGCGTTTATTTAACCGATCGGGTAATTCCAATGATTCCTCAGCGTTTATCAAATGGGATCTGTTCATTGAACCCGCAGGTGCCACGTTTAACGATGAGTTGTGAGATGGAGATCGATCCAAGTGGAACGATTGTTCAGCATGAAATCTTCCAGAGTGTCATTCAAACGACTGAGCGAATGACGTATTCGGCAGTCAATGAGATTTTGGAAGAGGAAAAGCCAGAAACGTTAGAACGTTATCAACAGCTAGTGCCGATGTTTCAACTAATGAAAGAACTGCATCAGATCCTTGAAGCCCGTCGTATCCAACGTGGAGCAATCAATTTTGAGGATCGTGAAGCGAAAATTTTAGTTGATCCAGAGGGCCGTCCAATGGATATTGAGTTGAGGGAACGAGGAGTCGGTGAACGATTGATCGAATCCTTTATGCTAGCCGCCAACGAAACGGTTGCAGAGCATTTTAATCGCTTGAAGTTGCCTTTTATCTATCGAATCCACGAACAGCCGAAGGAAGAAAAGATGCAGCGTTTCTTTGATTTTGCATCTGCCTTGGGTATTTTAGTTAAAGGGACAAAAAATACCATTACGCCGAAAGATTTACAAAAAGTTATTGACGAGGTAGAAGACAAACCGGAAGCACCAGTCATCAATACGATGCTCTTACGAAGCATGCAACAGGCACGCTATTCTGAAGACAACTATGGTCATTATGGCTTAGCTGCTGAATATTATACGCACTTTACGTCGCCGATTCGTCGTTACCCTGATTTGATTGTTCATCGTCTGATTCGGACCTATAGTCAGGATCAAGGGGAAGCGACAAAAGCCAAGTGGGCAGAGGCACTGCCTGAAATCGCTGATCATAGTTCGAAGATGGAGCGTCGGGCAGTGGATGCTGAACGTGAAGTGGACAGCATGAAAAAAGCGGAGTATATGGCGGATAAAGTCGGTGAAGAATTTGATGGGATAATCAGCTCTGTTACAAAGTTCGGGATCTTTATCGAACTGCCGAATACGGTTGAAGGTATGATCCATCTCAATGAATTAAAACAAGATTATTTCCACTTTATTGAAAATCAATTAGCTTTAGTCGGTGAACGGACACGCCAAACCTTTAAAATAGGGCAAAAGGTGCGAGTAAAGGTCACGAAATCTGATCCTGAAACACGGGAAATTGATTTTGAGCTGCTTGAAGCCGAAGAAATTCCCGCACTGGAGGTTCCAGGAAACAATCGTCGCAACAATCAGCGCCGCAAGCCAACCGGTGGACGCAAGAATAATCAAAATACCAATAAAAATCATCCGAAAAATTCAGATCGTCCCGCTGCGGGAAAAGAGAAGAAAAAGAAAAAAGGCAAGAAGCCTTTTTACAAATCGGTGGCCAAAAAGAAAAAACCAGGTAGAAAGAAGGGATAGCAGATGCCAAAAGGGGAAGGAAAACTCGTTGCACAAAATAAAAAGGCCCGTCATGATTATACGATCATCGACACGATGGAGGCGGGGATTGTTTTGCAAGGAACGGAAATCAAATCGATTCGCAATAGCCGGATCAATTTGAAGGACGGCTTTGCTCGTGTTCGAAACGGCGAAGCTTTTTTATACAATGTCCATATTAGTCCGTATGAGCAAGGAAATATTTTCAATCATGATCCTTTGCGAACACGGAAATTATTGCTTCATAAAAAACAAATCGCACGTTTGGCCGGAGAATTAAAAAATGCCGGAATCACGATCGTGCCTTTGAAAGTCTATTTGAAGGATGGCTACGCCAAAGTTTTGATCGGTATCGGCAAAGGGAAACGACAATATGATAAACGTGAAACGTTGAAGCGAAAAGATGTCGATCGACAGATTAGTCGGACGTTGAAAAATTATTCTCGTTAACAAAATATTCTTTTTCGCATATTTAATGATAATTTCTTTACTTCACTATGGATTTTGATACGATTAGTTACAATCTATACTAGCTGTTTTGCGGGCTAAATTAGTAACCAGAGCGGATTTTAGCAAGAATAAAATAACACACTTAAAATTTTCTTTGACTTATTCGAAAATTTTTAGGAAAATTCTTTGAAATTTTCTTTCTCTGGTGGTAACATACGATAGTATTTTGACGAGCAGCGCTAAGCAAGCATGAGCTGACGCGAATCGCTGAGAAGAGAGGTGAACTGGATTGAATGAAAAATCTTGGGTTTTCCATATAGGTCCCGTATGGTTTGACGGTACGGTAACGTCAATGATTGTTTTGACATGTATCATCGTCTTTCTCATTGTTTTTGCGTTTACACGCAACCTATCATTGAAACCCAAAGGCAAACAAAACGCAATTGAGTGGGTCATTGATTTTACGACGAACATTGTTGGTGACAACATGCCGCGTAAAGAAGTCAGAAATTTTAGTTTGTTCTCATTTACGTTGTTCTTATTTATCTTTGTGGCAAACCAAATCGGGCTTATCACTAAAATCGTTTCAGGAAACGATGTCACGTATTGGAAGAGTCCAACAGCAAACCCATTTGTAACAATGGGGTTGGCGTTACTAGTATTGACCTTGGCGAATTACCTTGGGTCAGAAAAATTTGGCTTAGGTGGTTACATTAAAAATTCTTTCTTTACACCTGCGGGCTTGTTCCCGATCAAGTTGATGGAAGAATTCACCAATGTTATTACGTTAGGTCTGCGTCTTTACGGCAATATCTTTGCCGGTGAAGTACTGCTTTCATTGATTGCAAGTGTTGTAACTAGTACTGGCTGGATCACCTTGCCACTAGTTGTTCCGCTTGAAATGATTTGGATCGCATTCTCATTATTTATTGGTAGTATCCAAGCTTTCGTTTTCACAACTCTATCGATGGTTTATATCAGTCATAAAATCGAGGTAGAATAAAAAATTTAACACACTTTTAGGAGGAAATTTATTATGAACTTTATCGGTGCAGGAATCGCAATCATGGGGGCCGCAATTGGGGCTGGTTATGGTAACGGACAAGTAATCTCAAAAGCAATTGAATCTATGGCACGTCAACCAGAAATGTCAGGACAAATTCGTTCAACAATGTTTATCGGTGTTGGTTTGATCGAAGCTGTGCCAATTCTAGGTGTAGTATTAGGTATGTTGATGGTTTTCCAAGGTTAATAAATGACGCTTTTTTATTAAGGCTTATAGCTAAGCCTAAGGAGCGAATGACGATCCTTAAATGAGGAAGACGAACAGAAAGGAAGACCGAGTATGCCGAATCTAGTTATTGCTGAGACTGTCAATACAACGCTCGGTAATTTAATCGCTGTTACATTATCATTCGTGATATTAATGGCGCTATTGAAAAAATTCGCGTGGGGTGCCGTCCAAGACATCTTACAAAAACGTGAAGATAAGATCGCCAATGATCTAGATTCTGCCGAACAATCACGAAACAAAGCAGCTGAGTTGGAAAAAGAACGTGAAACTCAGTTAGCCAGCTCTCGTAGTGACGCGGCAGACATCATCAAAAATGCGAAGGAAAGCGGCGAATTAAGTCGCCAAAACATCATCAAAGACACCAAAGAAGAAGTTTCTCGTCTGAAAGATCGGGCGCAAGCCGAAATCAAAGACGAACGAGACAATGCTTTGACCTCTGTTAAAGATGACGTGGCTGCTCTTTCCCTACAAATCGCAGAAAAAATCTTGAGCAAAGAGCTTTCACAAGATGCGCATCAAGATTTGATCAACGACTATATGGATAAGCTAGGTAATACGAAACATGAAGCTTGATAAATACACTGTTGGTAAACGTTATGGAAAAGCTTTGTTTGAATTGGCGATCGAAAATAAAGCCGCCGATGCCGTTTATCAAGAGTTGTTGACCGTTCGAGAAATTTGTAAAGAAATTCCCGATCTAGGAAATATTTTAACGGATGTTCGTTTAACAGGTGCCGAAAAGAAAGCGATTATGGATGCTTTTACCGGCAACTTTGAAGGGATCATTAAAAATTTTCTACTAGTTGTTTTTGAGTACAATCGCAGTGATGATCTTCCGTTCATGATTGATGAATACGAGCATCGCTATGATGAATTAAATAAAATTGCACACGGTACAGTCACTACGGCTGTTCCGCTCTCTGAAGAAAAGAAACACGAACTTGAAGCAAAAGTCGCTGATGTTTTTGGCTACCAGAAGGCCACGTTAACCCCGTTAGTTGATGAATCAATTCTCGGCGGTGTCATTGTTGAAGCCGATCATCAAGTGATCGACGGCAGCCTCGCCAGCCAATTAAATGGTCTACGAGCAGCACTTAGTAAAAAGTAGAGAAGAAGAGGTGAAATGAATGGCCATCAAAGCAGAAGAAATCAGTGCTTTAATTAAAGAACAGATTCAAAATTATGACAACAAACTGTCGGTTGAAGAAATCGGAACAGTTACTTACGTTGGGGACGGAATCGCCCGTGCCCACGGCTTAGAAAATGCAATGAGTGGAGAACTGTTAGAGTTTTCTAACGGCTCTTACGGAATGGCACAAAACTTAGAAAGCAATGATGTAGGTATCATCGTTCTAGGTGAATTTGAGTCCATTCGTGAAGGAGATAAAGTAAAACGGACCGGTAAAATCATGGAAGTGCCTGTTGGCGATAACATGATTGGTCGGGTCGTGAATCCACTAGGTCAACCAATCGACGGCATGGGCCCAATCGAAACGAGCAAAACGCGTCCAGTGGAAGCTATGGCTCCCGGCGTTATGCAACGTAAATCCGTTTCAGAACCTATGCAAACAGGTTTAAAAGCTATCGATGCCTTAGTTCCAATCGGCCGTGGCCAACGTGAATTAGTTATCGGTGACCGTAAAACTGGGAAAACTTCGATTGCGATTGATACGATCATCAACCAAAAAGGTCAAGATATGATTTGTATCTACGTCGCTATTGGACAAAAAGAATCCACCGTTCGTTCACAAGTGGAAACACTTCGTAAATTTGGTGCGATGGATTACACCATCGTCGTAACAGCTGGTGCTTCTCAACCTGCACCGCTATTATTTATTGCGCCTTACGCTGGAACAGCAATGGGTGAAGAATTTATGTACAACGGCAAACACGTCTTGGTCGTCTTCGATGATTTATCAAAACAAGCCGTTGCTTATCGTGAACTCTCATTACTATTACGTCGTCCGCCAGGTCGTGAAGCTTACCCAGGGGATGTTTTCTACTTGCATTCACGTTTATTAGAACGTGCAGCAAAACTTTCTGACGAATTAGGCGGTGGTTCATTAACAGCCTTGCCATTCGTTGAAACACAAGCCGGAGATATCTCCGCTTATATCCCTACTAACGTGATCTCAATCACTGATGGACAAATTTTCTTAGAAAACGATTTGTTCTACGCTGGTATTCGTCCAGCCGTTGATGCTGGTTTATCCGTGTCACGGGTTGGTGGTTCAGCACAAATCAAAGCGATGAAAAAAGTAGCCGGGACCCTTCGTTTGGACCTTGCCAGCTATCGTGAATTAGAAGCCTTTACCCAATTCGGTTCAGATTTAGATGCAGCAACACAAGCAAAATTAAATCGTGGTCGTCGGACGGTTGAAGTTCTAAAACAAAAATTACATGATCCACTTCCTGTTGAAAAACAAGTCGTGATTCTTTATGCCTTGACGCATGGCGTACTTGATAGTATTCCAGTCAATAGTATTTTAGATTTTGAAGCGCAATTATTTGAATACTTAGAAACGAACCATTCTGATTTATTCGCGACAATTCGTGAGACGAAAGAATTGCCGGAAGCTGAAAAATTAGATAGCGCGATCCAAGAATTCAAAGACATTTTTGACGCATCAACTGCTAACAAAGAAAAAGCATAATCGAGGTGAGAAAAAATCATGGCATCCTTAAATGAAATCAAAACACGGATTGCATCGACGAAAAAGACAAGCCAAATCACCAAAGCTATGCAAATGGTTTCTGCTTCAAAGTTAACGAAATCTGAACTGTATTCGTCAAAATTCCAATTGTATGCTTCAAAGGTACGGGAAGTCTTAACTCACTTAACAGCCAGTGAATTAACCGAATTGGCTAATTCTGGTCGTCAATTAGGCGGCATCAACTATCACAGTATGTTGTTAAATCGGCCAGTCAAAAAAACGGGCTATATTGTGATTACTTCTGATGGCGGTTTGGTGGGCGGATACAATAGCTCGATTTTAAAACAAACGATGACAATGCTTGAAGATGATCATGATTCTGCCGATGAATATGTGTTATTAGCCATTGGTGGAACCGGAGCGGACTTTTTCAAAGCTCGCGGCGTTAAATTAGCTTATGAATTGCGCAATTTATCGGATCAACCAAGCTTTGATGAAGTACGAAAAATCGTTTCAATGACAACTAGTATGTATGAAAATCAAGTCTTTGATGAACTGTACGTATGTTACAACCATCACGTCAATTCATTGTCTAGTCAGTTCCGAGTAGAAAAAATGCTGCCGATCTCTGACTTAGATCCAAATGAAGCACAAACGTATCGTGAGGAATATCTTTTCGAGCCATCAAAAGAAGCGATCCTTGATCAATTGCTGCCGCAATATGCGGAAAGCTTGATTTACGGTGCGATCGTTGATGCCAAAACGGCGGAACACGCAGCTGGGATGACAGCGATGAAGACCGCCACAGATAACGCTGGTTCAATTATTGATGATTTGACCATTTCATACAACCGTGCACGTCAAGCGGCGATCACCCAAGAGATTACAGAAATTGTCGGCGGGGCTTCCGCGTTAGAATAATTTCAAGATTGGAGGAAAAAACATGAGTTCAGGCAAGATTGTTCAAGTTATTGGTCCCGTTGTCGACGTGGAATTTTCTTTAGATCAATCCTTACCAGACATCAACAATGCGTTGATTGTTTATAAAAATGATAAAACAAAAGTCGTTCTTGAAGCAGCTTTAGAACTTGGTGATGGTGTTATTCGCACGATCGCCATGGAATCTACGGATGGTTTGCAACGTGGGATGGAAGTTGTCGATACCGGCAAACCAATCTCAGTACCAGTAGGGAAAGAAACATTGGGTCGTGTGTTTAACGTTTTAGGTGAAACTATCGACAAAGAAGCGCCTTTTCCTGAAGATGCAGAAAAAAGCGGGATTCATAAAAAAGCGCCAAGCTTTGAAGAGCTTAGCACAAGTAACGAAATTTTAGAAACAGGGATCAAAGTTATCGACTTATTAGCCCCATACTTAAAAGGTGGTAAGGTCGGACTATTCGGTGGTGCCGGTGTTGGTAAAACTGTATTGATCCAAGAATTGATTCATAATATCGCCCAAGAACACGGTGGGATTTCCGTCTTTACCGGTGTTGGGGAACGGACTCGTGAAGGGAACGACCTTTATTATGAAATGAAAGATTCAGGCGTAATTGAAAAAACGGCCATGGTGTTTGGACAAATGAACGAGCCGCCAGGTGCCCGGATGCGAGTTGCCTTAACTGGTTTAACTTTAGCTGAATATTTCCGTGATGAAGAAGGACAAGATGTGTTGCTATTTATCGACAACATTTTCCGTTTCACTCAAGCAGGTTCAGAAGTATCTGCCTTACTTGGTCGGATGCCATCAGCCGTTGGGTATCAACCAACCTTGGCAACTGAAATGGGTCAATTACAAGAACGGATTACTTCTACTAAAAAAGGTTCGATTACTTCGATCCAAGCCATCTATGTGCCAGCCGATGACTATACTGACCCTGCGCCAGCGACAGCCTTCGCCCATTTAGATGCAACAACCAACTTGGAACGTAAGTTAACAGAGCAAGGGATCTATCCAGCCGTTGACCCATTGGCTTCATCTTCAAGTGCCTTAGCACCTGAAATCGTTGGTGAAGAACATTATCGTGTAGCGACAGAAGTTCAACGTGTCTTACAACGTTACCGCGAGTTACAAGATATTATCGCAATCTTAGGGATGGACGAATTGTCTGATCAAGAAAAAGTGATTGTGTCACGTGCACGTCGGATTCAATTCTTCTTGTCACAAAACTTCAACGTGGCGGAACAATTTACTGGTCTTCCAGGCTCATATGTTCCAGTTGAAAAAACTGTTGAAGGCTTCAAAGAAATCCTTGAAGGAAAATACGATGACCTTCCCGAAGAAGCATTTCGTAGTGTAGGTACTATCGAAGACGTAGTAGAAAAAGCAAAAACTTTAGGCTACTAGAAAGAGGTGCCCGATGGAACAAGAAAAAAACAAAGTTCTGCAAGTGAACGTTGTTACTCCAGATGGTAACGTCTATGATCACAATGCAACTATCGTAGTTGCAAAAACAGTTGCGGGTGAGATCGGGATCTTGCCGAACCACGCACCGATCATTGCGCCTCTTGCGATCGACGAGGTTCGAGTTCGTCGTACGGACTCTGATACACACGTTGACTGGATCGCAGTCAACGGGGGAATTATGGAAGTTCGGGACAATGTCTTAACGATCATCGCCGACACGGCTGAACGTGAACGCGATATCGACGTGTCACGTGCTGAAAGAGCAAAACAACGGGCGGAAGCGCGGATTCAAGAAGCGCGGGAAAAACAAGACACCGACCAATTGAGTCGGGCCGAAGTTGCGTTGCACCGTGCTATGAATCGAATCAAAGTTTCAAAACATCGTTAAATAAAAAGAAGATCAATCTCAAGTTGATCTTCTTTTTTTATAAAAGAAAGAAGAGTTGCCTAGTCCAATATTTTTATTGTTCCTCAAATAAAAGAGGACAGGGGGAATTGGGAGTCAGCCTTAAAAACTAAAATAAACAATTATTATTAGCTATTATGACAAATAAGGCACAATAGAATTTTTAAGAAAACTTTTTTCAAGTCTAAGTGAAATATAACAGTTACTAAATGAAAAATTATAAAAGCTTAAGTTTTTTAAAAGGTTTTTTATAGGCTTTTGAGTAAGCAAACTATTCTTCTTTACATGAAACTGTGATATAATCCAACTGTTGATTTTTTTTGAAAGGAAATTGATTATGCAGGTATTTGGAATCGACGCACTAGTCAGAATCGTGTCGCATTTTGCTTTTATTTATTTAGCTTTTTGGGCGTTACGATCGTTACGGATTGAGAATCTCTTTAAATCATTTAAGGAAACGCAAGTCCGACTGACATTGATGATGCTGGCGATTGCTTTAGGTTATACTTGTAGCAACTTCTTTTTAGAGATTATCCTTTTGTGTAAAAATATTTTTTTGACATTTAGTTAGGTACATATAAGATAAGAGAATTCGATTAGCTTTTTGGAGGGAATACAATGGAAGAGATCATCGTTCGTGGTGGCAAACAATTAAATGGAACTGTACAGATTGAAGGAGCAAAAAATGCTGTACTTCCGATTTTAGCTGCGACTCTATTAGCTGAAGAAGGAACGACAACATTAAGCAATGTTCCGATTCTTTCTGATGTCTTTACCATGAATCAAGTGATCCGTTTTTTGAACACGGATGTTGAGTTTAATGAAGAAACAAAAGAAATCACAGTGGATGCAACGCGTCAATTAAACGTGGAAGCTCCCTATGAATATGTGAGTAAAATGCGGGCGTCAATCGTCGTAATGGGTCCTTTGTTGGCTCGTAATGGACATGCTAAGGTAGCTATGCCAGGCGGCTGTGCCATTGGTAAACGTCCAATCGATTTGCATTTAAAAGGATTCCAAGCGTTAGGCGCAAAAATTATCCAAAAAAATGGCTATATCGAAGCAATTGCTGACGAATTAGTCGGCGATACGATTTACTTAGATTTTCCAAGTGTCGGTGCGACGCAAAACATCATGATGGCTGCTGTTAAAGCTAAAGGAACAACCATTATTGAAAACGTCGCTCGTGAACCAGAAATCGTTGATTTAGCGAACTTCTTAAACAAAATGGGCGCAAACATTCATGGAGCTGGTACAGAGATCATGCGTATTGAAGGTGTAGAACATCTTCATGCGGTTTCTCATCCGATTGTTCAAGACCGGATCGAAGCTGGAACATTCATGGTGGCAGCAGCAATGACTGAAGGCAATGTGCTGATTGAAGGCGCAATTTCAGAACACAATCGTCCGTTGATCTCTAAATTAACAGAGATGGGTGTTTCAATTTCTGAAGAAAATGATGGTTTAAGAGTCATTGGTCCTAAGACATTGAAAGCAACAGATATTAAAACAATGCCTCATCCTGGGTTCCCAACGGACATGCAAGCGCAAATGACAGCTATTCAATTGGTAGCTGAAGGTATCAGCACAACCACAGAAACGGTCTTTGAGAATCGTTTCCAACATTTAGAAGAAATGCGTAGAATGAATGCACAAGTGAAAATTGACAACAATGTTGCGTTGATCAAAGGTGCAACTGAACTTCAAGGTGCAGAAGTCTATGCTACGGATTTACGTGCGGCAGCAGCTTTAGTATTAGCTGGCTTACGGGCGAAGGGAATTACCCGTGTACGCAATCTAAAATACTTAGATCGTGGATACTATGAATTCCATACGAAGTTGCAACAATTAGGTGCCGATGTAGAACGTGTGAATTCTGAAGATAAGAAGGCGGCGAACACAGCAACAGTATTGGCTTAAGGGAGTGGATATATGAGTTCGAGTGAACATATCTTACGTAGCTTAATCCGAATCGTAGCGATTTTGCTGGCAGGTATTCTATTATTTATTGTTGGTAGTATGATCGGCTATGGCGCTATGGGCGGAGGTAATCCGTTTAAGGTTTTATTACCTGGCGTGTGGCGGCATATTTTGGAATTTGTACATTAATAAAGCTGTTTATAACAGAATGTCTAGTATGAGGGGTTGCACCAAATTTTTGGGGCAATCTCTTTTTGCTAGTAGGAAAAGTGTTTTGATGTCTGATTTCGCGACCTGGTGTGTTCGCGAAACCAGCCAAATTTGAGGTGATGAAATGAGTTTTATTGGCAAAGGACTAATTATGATCGTACGAGGCTATCAACGGTTTATCTCGCCTTTGTTCCAGCCTTCGTGTCGATATTATCCGACGTGTTCCAGTTATATGATCAAGGCGATTCAAGTACATGGGGCGATAAAAGGCAGCACAATGGGGATTTTTCGGATCTTGCGCTGTAATCCTTTTGCTCGAGGCGGCATTGATTATGTACCTGTCCATTTTTCGTTGAAAAAGAATTTGGTAGATGAAGAGGAGCCGGATTATTTAGCGAAGAACAGTTGACTTAAGGCAATGTCAAAAAGGCGACTTCAGTACCACTTTTTAGAGGGGAATTTTGATGAAAATTAAATTAAAAATATCTTCAAGATTACGTTTTCATTAATAAAGAAATCCATAGGTTATTGTATTGTCTTCTGCTTTTTTGAAAACAAGTAGATGTTGTATGGAAAATAATTTAAGATTTTGACTGAATTGTTCCGAAAACTTTATTTAAGGGACTTAAAAAGAAGCCCATTATTGATGCGGTATGAATAAAAAAATGAGTTATTTAAAAAAGAGCTTTTCGACTATTTACAAGTCGGAAGCTTTTTTTTTAGTTATTTGATAGCTACTCATTAGGAATGGAAGCGCTATAAATTGTTTGAGTATTGTTGAATTATTAAAATATTCAGAAAATTTAATTGACAGTGAGAGTTTTTTCCTATATATTCTTTATTATCTTAACCAATTATCATTATTTTATTAGGGGGAAACAGGATGAAGAAAAGAACAGTAGTTGCATTGGCAGCAGGGTTGTTTTTATTTGGCGCATGTGGATCGCCTAAAGCAAGCGATAATACTAGCGGAGAAGATGCGAAGACGATTAAAATCGGTGGGAATTTCGAATTATCCGGCGCGGTAGCAGCTTATGGTGAAGCGGAAAACGAAGGCGTCAAATTAGCTGTTGAAGAAATCAACAAAGACGGCGGGATTGACGGCAAAAAAATTGAATACATCGCAAAAGACAATAAATCTGATAATAACGAGGCAGCTTCGGTTGCAGCGAATTTGACAACTAAAGACGGAGTTGTAGCAGTCATTGGGCCGGCGACATCGGGCGCGGCCAAAGCGACATTACCGAATTTAACTAAGGCGAAGGTTCCAGCGGTTACTCCTTCTGGAACAGACGATGCGATTACGGTTCAAAAAGACAAGGTCCAAGACTATATCTATCGTGCGTGTTTCCAAGATAGCTTTCAAGGGATCGTTTTAGCGAAATACGCAGATGACAATCTAAAAGCCGATAAAGCAGTAATCTTAGGGGACAACTCAAGTGATTATGCGAACGGTCTGAAAAAGGCCTTCAAAGATACGTATAAAGGTGAGATCGTCGCTGAAGAAAACTTTACCGCTGGCGATAAAGATTTCCAAGCAATGCTGACTAAAATCAAAGATAAAGACTTCAATGTTATCTATATTCCTGGTTATTATACGGAAGCAGGCTTAATCATCAAGCAAGCGCGTGAAATGGGAATCGAACAGCCAATCATCGGTGCTGATGGTTTTGGGGATGAAAAATTGATTGAAACTGCAGGCGCAAGCAATGTGAAAAATGTTTATTATACTGGTCACTTCTCAACTAAAGCTCCAGCAACCGACAAAGTAGAACCGTTTGTGAAGGCATTTGAGGACAAATATGGCAAGCAGCCATCTTCATTCAATGCATTGGCTTATGATTCTGTTTACATGATCAAACAAGCGATTGAAGACGAAGGCAAAGCGACACCAGAAGCGATTGATAAAGGCTTAGCTGGCTTGAAAGACTTCGTTGGTGTTACTGGTAAGATTACGATGGACAAAGACCACAACCCTGTGAAATCAGCGGTCGTTCTTGGTCTAACAGATGGAAAAGAATCTTCTGCTGAAACGGTAAATCCTTAACATTTCGGAGCAGACCGGGGTCTGTGACAATCATCTGTCACAGACCCTTATTTTCGAATAAAGGCTGCAAAGAATTGCTTAACCTTAATTTTTTAGAAAAGTGATGTGATATGCATGGAAATATTTATCCAACAAATTGTAAATGGTCTTTTTCTAGGGAGTGTCTATGCTCTGATGGCACTAGGCTATACAATGGTTTACGGTATTATTAAACTGATCAACTTCGCTCATGGTGAGATTTATATGATTGGTTCTTTTATTGGCTATTTTTTAATTAATCAGTTTAATATGGGCTTTTTCCCTGCACTGATCTTATCGATGGCAGGTAGTGCGGTTCTAGGCGTAGTAATCGAATTTTTAGCCTATCGGCCACTGCGAAACTCTACTCGGATCGCGGCCTTGATTACGGCAATCGGAGTTTCGTATTTATTGCAAAACACGATGATTTATTTCTTTAGTTCAACGACGCGGCCTTTTCCGCAGGTGATTAAGTTGCAAGTATTTAACATCGGCTTTTTAAGTGTTTCTAATATTCAATTATTGATCTTAGGTCTTTCATTATTCTTGATGATCACCTTAAATATAATTGTCCAAAAGACCAAGATGGGAAAAGCGATGCGAGCCGTTAGTGTCGACACGGACGCGGCTCAATTGATGGGAATCGATGTTAATCGGACGATTTCTTTTACCTTTGCATTAGGCTCTGCGTTGGCTGCTGCTGGCGGGATGATGATTGGTCTTTATTACAATTCGATTGATCCAATGATGGGTTATATTCCAGGCTTGAAATCATTTATCGCGGCTGTTTTAGGCGGTATCGGGATTATTCCTGGTGCGGCGATTGGTGGTTTCGTGATTGGTTTAATCGAAACAATCACGACGGCGTTAGGCTTCTCGGACTTTAAAGATGCGGTCGTGTATGCGGTCTTGATTTTGATTTTGTTAGTTCGTCCGGCCGGAATATTAGGCAAACATGTGAAAGAGAAAGTGTAGGTGGATCAAATGAAAAAGAATTTAAAATACAATTTGATTTGGCTGGCTCTGATCGTGCTTGGTTACGCAGCTTTGTATATTGCTTATTCGGCGGGCATGGTCAACCTATTTTTAGATAATATCATGGTCCAAATCGGAATCAATGTCATCTTAGCGGTCGGATTAAATTTAATTATTGGTTTCTCTGGTCAGTTTTCATTAGGTCACGCCGGTTTTATGGCGATTGGTGCCTATGGGGCGGCGTTAGTCTCGATGAGTATGCCAACTTATGCCGGTTTCTTTTTAGGCATGGCTGTCGGTGTCATTTTAGCTGGAATCATCGCAGTTGCGGTAGGAATTCCCACGCTACGTTTAAGTGGCGATTATTTAGCCATAGCAACTTTAGGGGTAGCGGAGATCATCCGTATCTTATTGATTAACTTTAAAGACATTACTAATGGTCCTTCCGGTTTGTTTGGGATCGAGCCTTTTGTTGATTGGCAGATGGTCTATGGCTTTATGGCGATCACCACCTTATTTATCGTCAACTATATTCGCTCGGGTGCAGGACGTGCTACGATGGCGATTCGTGAGGATGAGATTGCTGCAGAAGCAATGGGTGTAAATACGACGAAATATAAAGTCATGGCTTTTGCCTTTGGCGCGATGACTGCCAGTATCGCTGGTTCGCTTTATGCCGGTTATTTGCAATCGATCGCACCGAAGGACTTCGCGTTTACCAAATCGGTAGATATTTTGATTCTGGTCGTCTTAGGCGGAATCGGAAGTATCACAGGAACCTTTATCGCTGCCATTTTGTTAGGGATCATCAATATGTATCTCCAAGATTTCGGTGCTTTACGGATGATTATTTATGCGTTGGCGTTGATTATTTTAATGATCTTTAAGCCAGGTGGCTTACTAGGGACAAAAGAATTGTCCGTGAAGAAGCTGTTGAATAAATTCAAAAAAGGAGATGACCAAAATGCCTCTGTTGGAAATTAAAGAGTTAACGAAAAACTTTGGCGGTTTGGCGGCGGTCTCCAATGTCAATATCGCATTAGAAGAAAATCAATTAGTCGGTTTGATTGGTCCCAATGGTGCTGGAAAAACTACTTTATTTAATCTGATCACCGGTGTATATGAACCTAGTGAAGGGGACGTTCTCTTAGAAGTTGATGGTCAAAGTCAGCGTTTGAACGGTAAAAAGCCCTATGCGATCGCAGACTTAGGTTTGAGTCGAACGTTTCAAAATATTCGCTTGTTTAAAGATTTGACGGTGTTGGACAATGTACTGATCGCGATGAATAGTAAAAATAAGGAAGGCTTTTTCTCGAGCGTCTTGCGTTTACCAACTTTTTATAATAAAGAAGAGGCCTTGCGAGAAGAAGCACTGCAATTATTAACGATTTTTGATTTACAAAACAAAGCGGAAAATCTAGCTCGCAATTTGCCGTATGGAGAGCAGCGCCGCTTAGAAATCGTGAGAGCATTAGCGACAAAACCTAAAATTTTATTTTTAGATGAACCAGCGGCAGGGATGAATCCGCAGGAAACGGCAGCTTTAACAGGGTTGATCCGTAAAATCCAACAAGAATTTCAAATCACGATCCTCTTGATCGAACATGATATGAGTCTAGTTATGGATGTTTGTGAACGCATCTATGTACTGGAATATGGTCGGGTCTTGGCAGAAGGCGATCCAGATGAGATCAAAAACAATCCCGAAGTCATCAAAGCTTACTTGGGAGGTGACCTATAATGTTAAAAATCGAAAACCTTTCAGTACATTACGGAATGATTCAAGCAGTGCGGGATGTCAGCTTTGAGGTCAATCAAGGAGAAATCGTTTCACTGATTGGTGCTAATGGAGCGGGAAAAACAACGATCCTTCGCACCATTTCAGGTTTGATCCAGCCATCAAAAGGAACGATTCAATTTGAAGGTAAACCGATTCAAAAAAGAGCCCCACGAAAGATTGTCGCTCAAGGAATTTCTCAAGTACCTGAAGGTCGCCATGTTTTTTCTGGCTTGACCGTTTTGGAAAATTTAGAAATGGGTGCTTATCTACGGAAAGATGGGTCGTTAAAAGAAGATTACGAGCATGTCTATGAAAAATTTCCGATTTTAAAGGAACGATTGACACAGGATGCTTCCACCTTATCTGGTGGCGAACAGCAAATGCTAGCGATGGGGAGAGCCTTAATGTCAAAGCCTCGCTTGTTGTTACTAGATGAGCCTTCAATGGGGTTGGCTCCGATTTTCATTAAAGAAATTTTCAATATTATCCAGGAAATCAAAGAACAAGGTACAACGGTGCTGTTGATCGAGCAAAATGCCAAAATGGCGTTATCGATTGCAGACCGTGGCTATGTTTTGGAGACTGGGAAGGTCGTTTTGTCAGGCACCGGCCAAGAATTATTAGACAGCGACGAAGTGAAGAAAGCCTATCTAGGAGGGTAATAAAAATGAGTGTAAGAGATTTTATGACGAGTGAATTAGTGACCGTCTCGCCAAAGACAAAAATTTTTGATGCGGTCGATTTAATGAAAAAATATGATATCCACCGCTTGCCTGTTCTTGAAAATGAACAACTAGTCGGTTTGATCACTGAAGGAACGATTCAAGAAGCGCTGCCCTCTAAAGCGACTAGCCTAAGTGTCCATGAAGTTAATTATTTGTTGAATAAGACGGTAGTAGCGGACGTTATGATCACAGAGGTTAAAACGATCTCGCCAGATGCGCAATTAGAAGATGGCATTTTCTTGATGCGGCAAAACAAAATCAATGTATTGCCGGTATTAGAAGGGGAAAAGTTAGTTGGCATTATTACCAATAATGATATCTTCGACGCCTTTTTGAAACTGACCGGCTATCATGAAGGCGGCACCCGCGTTCAATTAAAGATCATTGAAGATAAAAAAGGCGTGTTGGCACGAGTGACGAAGCTGTTAGCCGATAATGAGTTGAGTATTTTGACAATCATTGCCAATCACAAAAATAATGGAACAATTGTTGAGATTCAATTAAGCAGTAAAGAAACGGACCGAATCAAAGAAATCCTAACCAACGCTGGCTATGAAGTCATTCGAGCAGTAACAACGAATCCATAATTGCAACTGGCTACTCAGAATTAGAGTAGCCAGTTGTTGTTTTCTTTTGGAGTATGATAAAATGACAGTCGGAGGGAATGCTATGTCTAAAAAAAATAAAGATATCGAAGTTCAGATCAAAGAAGAAGAACGCTCGATCAATGGTCAAACGGTGACTGTTACGCAGCTAGTGATCGGTAAGAAAATGATTGGTGAAGTAATCCCAGAAAACAAAGTGTTTCAGGCTTATAGCGACGATCGTTTACTAGGAAGTTTTCGTACATTAGATGACGGAATCGAGAATGTGATCCGCAGTTGGAATTTACATGAATAAAATTGAAAAATAATACTTGCATTTTTTTTTGAGATTAGGTATTATAACTGAGTCGGGTTTTTAAATAATAAAAACCTAGATGGAGGAGTAGCGAAGTGGCTAAACGCGACGGACTGTAAATCCGTTCCTTAGGGTTCAGTGGTTCGAATCCACTCTCCTCCACCATTGGGGTATAGCCAAGCGGTAAGGCAAGGGACTTTGACTCCCTCATGCGTTGGTTCGAATCCAGCTACCCCAGTAACGTAAAACGTGAGTTGCAGATGCAGCTCACGTTTTTTTATATATTTTCCAGTAAACGCTGTTAAAAAACTAACTAGCTTCTTCGACTTTTGAAAAAATGCTCCATTTCTGTAAAATTTTTTGTCAGTTACGCTTTCCCCGCTAATCGCAATTTGACCAGCTGAATTGCTTGAAGCCTTTTCAAATTTAGGCTACATTAAAGAAGAGAGAAAGAATGGAGCTGATGGCAATGAATAAAGTGCAAGAAGTAAAAGAACTACTGACAGACACGGTAACAAAAATTTATAGCACAGTGAAGGATCATTCATTAGAAGTAACCAAAGAAAAGGGGCAAGCTCCCCGTGTTCGTACTCTACGCCCTACGCGTCATACGATTAAATGGAAATCTAGAAATCATTAAAAAAGTGCGCTCAGATATTCTGAGCGCACTTTTTTTTTGACTATAAAGGAAGTATAAATTTTTAGATGAATAGATCGCTTTACAGCAGGTCTAGCCATGTCCGGCTTCACAAACTAGCTTTATCGGCAATAAGCAAAACAATTTCGAAATTTGAGAAACACCAAGTAGGAACTGTTCAACATCAAAGTTAAAACTTTGTGTTTCTCAGTCATTTATCAATAGTTTGGTCTTATTGCTCAAAAGCTGAGCGAGTTCGCGAAAGCTTTTCTCATTTAACGATCAATCTCTATTCCCAGAATCGTCAAATGGCCATTGCCTACTAGTTTGATAACGAGCTTCGCTAGACTACCGGCATCCATCATTGTATCGCTGGTGATCCACCAATGGAGGGTACCAACAAAGATCGACGTCATGTATTCAATGATAAAGTCTAGGGGCACTTCGATATCATTCTCGGTAATCTTTAAACGATTGAAGACGTGGGCATATTTAATATCTAAAATTTCCGCGATCTTTTTCCGCAGCATTTCATTTCCAGAGGCATCCATGACCGTCAAAAAGAATTTTCGATTGGCTTGGATCTGCTGATAAATATTGGTTAAGACAAATTCGATTTGTTTGACTTTCAGACGATTGCCTTGGACGATCTGATCGGGATCGAGGACTTCAGTGAAGGCATCGATGGCTTGTTTGAAAATATGGTCGTATAAATCTTGCTTGTCTTTAAAATGGGCGTAGAAGGTTGCTCGATTGATCATAGCTTCATCAGCGATCTCTTGTATAGTGATATTATCAAAGCCTTTTGCTTCTACTAAATGGATAAAAGCTTCCATGATCATTTTTTTCGTTCGTTTCACTCTTAAGTCGATTTTTTTGGGCATGGGAAATTCCTTTCATTTTTTACAACAGAACGGGTTGGAACGTTGCTTATCACACGAATGAAATGATTTTGATAGTTGCATAACGTGCAAAATCTTTTTAGAATATACGTGAGTAGTATAACAAACACTTTGTAAGTTAATCAACACGTGTTGTTAAAAATGGAAGGTAGGAATATTTATGACATTACGAGCGGGGATCGATGTAGGCTCTACAACCGTCAAGTTGGTCATTTTAAATGAACAAAATGAAAGTCTCTTTGCAAAATACGAGCGGCATTTTTCGGATGTGAAAACTGCCACAGAATGTGTGCTGCGAGAAGCAGAAGAGGTACTTGGCAACCAAAAAATGACGATGAGTATCACAGGTTCCGGTGGGATGGGACTAGCTGATGTTTTAGACATTCCTTTCGTCCAAGAGGTGATCGCGTGTACACGCACCGTGGAAGAAGTCATTCCGGAAACGGATGTGGCGATTGAATTAGGCGGAGAAGATGCGAAGATTACATTCTTTGAGGGTGCTTTGGAGCAGCGGATGAACGGTAGCTGCGCCGGCGGGACGGGAGCCTTTATTGACCAGATGGCAGTCTTGTTAAAGACGGATGCCAACGGGGTCAATGAACTGGCAAAAAATTATAAGACACTTTATCCGATTGCTTCTCGTTGCGGCGTTTTCGCCAAAACCGATGTGCAGCCTTTGATCAATGAAGGAGCAGCGAAAGAAGATATCGCGGCGAGTATTTTTCAAGCCGTTGTAAATCAAACAATCGCCGGTTTAGCAGCCGGTCGTAAAATCAAAGGGAACATCGCTTTTCTCGGTGGACCGTTATTCTTTATGTCTGAACTGCGTCAACGCTTTATCGAGACCTTGAACATCGCCCCGGAGAATGTGATCTTTCCTGAAAATCCACAGCTTTTTGTAGCAATGGGCGCCGCTTTTTATTCAGAAGAAGCACCGGTTTCTTCATTAGAAGAATTGCTGCATCGTTTGACTACGGCAGAAGAAGGACACCTATCACCTTCTGATACGTTGGAGCCTTTATTTAAAGACGAGGCGGATCTCGCTGATTTTCGGCTGCGTCATGGGCAAGCCCAAGCGCAAGAAAAGGATTTGAATGAACATGAGGGCGTGGCGTTCTTAGGAATCGATGCCGGTTCTACCACGACCAAAGTGGCCTTGATCGATGAGAGCGGTAATCTCATGTTTTCATTTTATGGCAACAATCAAGGTCAACCCTTAGAAACGACGATGACCGTCTTAAAAGATTTGTATCAAAAATTACCTGAGAATGTCTTTATCGGAAAAGCAGCAGTAACTGGTTATGGGGAGCAATTAATCAAAAACGCCTTGAAGGTGGATATCGGTGAAGTAGAAACGATGGCGCATTACAAAGCGGCGAATCATTTCCAACCAGGCGTTGATTTTATTTTAGATATCGGAGGACAAGACATGAAGGCGATGACGATTAAAGATGGCGCGCTGTCTTCGATCCAGTTGAATGAAGCCTGTTCATCCGGTTGTGGCTCTTTCATCGAGACCTTTGCTAAATCATTGAATTATAAAGTAGAAGATTTTGCGCAAGCGGCCTTGAAATCAAAAGGACCAGTGGACTTAGGCTCTCGCTGTACTGTCTTTATGAATTCAAAAGTGAAACAAGTTCAAAAAGAAGGCGCCTCAGTTGGGGATATCTCCGCCGGCTTATCTTACTCCGTCATTAAAAATGCTATTTATAAAGTAATTAAGGTTCGTCGTCCCGAAGAGTTGGGCGAGAAGATCGTTTGCCAAGGTGGAACTTTCTACAATGAAGCGGTGTTACGGGCATTTGAAATGGTGACCGGCCGTGAAGTCGTTCGTCCATCAATCGCCGGTTTAATGGGCGCATTCGGCGCGGCATTGATCGCTTTAGAAAATTATGAGGTCGGTGAAACGACTGAGACCTTATCTTTGGCGGAGATCGACAGCTTTACCGCAGAAAAAGAATTTACTCATTGCGGATTGTGTGAAAATAATTGTATGCTGACGGTTACTTTATTCTCCGACGGTCGGCAATTTATCACCGGCAATCGCTGTGAGCGAGGCGCTCGGATCAAAGTGAAACGGGAAGATAAAAAAGTCAATCTGGTGGAGTATAAATATAAACGGCTCTTCAAATATCGTCCATTACGTAAAAAAGAAGCGGTGCGAGGAGAAATCGGGATTCCGCGGGTCTTGAATATGTATGAAAATTATCCTTTGTGGCATACCTTCTTCAGCGACCTTGGATTCCGCGTGAAATTATCACCACGCTCAAATAAAGAATTGTATGAACAAGGAATGGAGACGATCCCAAGTGATACGGCCTGTTACCCAGCCAAAATTGCTCACGGCCATATTCAAGCCTTAATCGATGGTGGCGTACCAATGATTTTCTATCCTGGTGTGGTCTTTGAGCGGGAAGAATCAAAAGAAGCCGACAATCATTTCAACTGTCCAATCGTCCAAAGCTATCCAGATGTGATCCGTAACAATGTTGATGACATCCGTGACGGCAAGGTGGATTATCGTAATCCTTATTTGAATTTAGCCAATGAAGCTTCAGTAGCCAAAGTTTTAGGACGTTGCTTCCAAGATTTAGGGATCACCCAAACCGAAGTCGACAAAGCGTTGCATCATGCCTATGAAGAATTAGAAACCTTCAAAAATGATATTCGCCAAAAAGGGGAAGAAACGCTTCTGATGCTGAATCAAAAAGGCGAGCGAGGCGTCGTTCTTTCTGGTCGTCCGTATCATTTAGATCCAGAGATCAATCACGGAATCGCGGAAGTCATTACCCAAGAAGGCTTCCATGTTCTAACCGAAGACAGTGTCTCCCATTTAAGCGATGTCGGTAATTTACGGGTCGTCAATCAATGGGTCTACCATTCACGTTTATATGCGGCCGCTCGAGTGGTGGCCAAATCCAAAAATCTGGAGCTTGTTCAATTGAATTCCTTCGGTTGTGGACTAGATGCGGTCACCACGGACCAAGTCGAAGAAATCATGGAACAATACGGCAAAATCTATACTGTTTTGAAGATTGATGAAGGGTCCAACTTAGGTGCCATCAGAATTCGTTTACGTTCGTTAAAAGCAGCAGTCAATGAGCGGGATAAATCTAACTTCCAACTCGTTAGACGTTTTGAAGAACCAGAAAAAATCGTCTTCACGAAGGAAATGAGGAAAAAACATACCTTGCTCTTGCCAATGCTTAGTCCAATCCACCAATCTGGCTTATTCGATGTCGCGTTGGAGGCTTCAGGCTATAATGTCGTCTGCTTACCAGCGATGGACCGTGAGGCCGTCAATGTTGGATTGAAATACGTGAATAACGATTCTTGTTATCCAGCGATCATTTCGATCGGACAATTGGTCGAAGCGTTGCAAAGTGGCGAATACGATTTAAACAATACCAGTGTCATGATGAGTCAAACTGGTGGCGGCTGCCGGGCGACGAATTACATTCCATTATTGCGCAAGGCCCTGAATGATGCCGGCTTCCCACAAGTGCCCGTCGTTTCGGTGTCATTAGGAAACAAAGGAGTGGAAAGCAACCCAGGCTTCAAGTACACCTTACCAATGCTGAAACGGATCGTTGTGGCAATTCTTTATGGCGACCTCTTTGAACGCGTCGTATACCGTACGCGGCCTTATGAATTAGCAGAAGGACAGATCGATGCCTTACACGAGGAATGGTTGAAAAAAGTCAAAGGGAATGTTCGCAATGGTTCATTGACTCTGTTCAATATGAATATGAAAAAGATCATCAAAGACTTTGATACGGTACCGATTTCTGATGAAGTTAAACCAAAAGTCGGTGTTGTTGGAGAAATTTTGGTGAAATACTCGCCAACCGCCAACAATGATATTGTCCGGCTGTTAGAAGCGGAAGGTGCCGAGGCAGTTGTACCGGATTTGATTGGTTTCATGAACTATTCTTTATACAATCAAATTTGGAAATATGACAATATGGGAATGTCTAAGAAGAGCAAAAATCTGGCTGAGATGGCGATCAAATTAATTGAATTCGTGGAAAAACCGATGGATAAAGCGTTGCGAGCTTCGGATCGTTTCACAGGGATTCATTCGATTTATCAATTAGCGGAAGATGCTAGCAAGATTCTTTCAATCGGAAATCATACGGGTGAAGGCTGGTTCTTGACTGGTGAAATGATCGATCTCTTGAAGACCGGTGTCAATAATATCGTCTGCATGCAGCCTTTTGGTTGTCTGCCGAACCATGTCGTAGGTAAAGGTGTCATTAAAGAATTGCGTCATCAGTATCCAAAATCCAATATTGCCGCGATCGATTATGATCCAGGCGTTTCCATCGTCAATCAATTGAATCGGATTCGTTTAATGATGGCGACCGCTAACAAGCAATTAAAAGAAGAAGTAAAAAGTTAAAGAATAGAGTAGGCCGATTCAAATGGTCTACTCTTTTTTTTACGTCAATAACTGATTATTGCAGGCAATCGACTAGTTAGTTGGGAAATTGGGAAGGGTTATTATTGTACATTAGGTATATACCAGTTATAATAAATATAGAAAATCAACAGGAGTGATGGAATGTGGCAAATCAAGTGCCCGTATATATTCAAATCCATGATCAATTAAAACATGAGATTGAAAATGGCGTGTGGAAAGTGGGCGATCGCTTACCTTCTGAGCGTGAATTGTCGTTAAAATTTGGCGTCAGTCGAATGACCTTGCGTCAAGCGATCCAAACGTTATCGGACGAGGGGATCTTAGAGCGGAAAATCGGTTCAGGAACTTACGTCGCCAGTAAAAAAGTCCAAGAAAAAATGAGCGGGACAACGAGCTTTACTGATATCATGGAATCCTTGGGGAAGATTCCTTCTAGCAAAACGATTTCCTTTTTTAATTCTCGTGCCAGTTCTAGTGAAGCAGAAAAACTCGGCTTAGACAAAGGCGAGCAAGTGTTGCGGATGGAACGAATTCGTTATGCAGATGAAGTGCCAATTTGTTTCGAAGTGGCAAGTATTCCTGCAAAACTAGTCGAAGGTTTCAGTAAAGAAGAAATCACAGATTCTTTTTATCATAGCTTGCAAGAAAAGGGCTTTGAGATTGGACGTGCTAATCAAACCGTTTCTGCTGTTTTAGCTTCGGAGCAAACAGCCGAGTATTTAGCCGTTAAACGTGGCGACGCGATTTTACGCCTGCGCCAAGTTTCCTATTTAGCGGATGAACGCCCATTTGAGTATGTGCGTACGCAGTATGTTGGTAGCCGTTTTGAATTTTATTTAGAAAAATAATCCAAGAAGCTAGGCCTCTTGGATGACTTGTTCAAAATAGCTGATCTCGCCTAAAGTAAAGTTTGCTTGGCCATTTAATAAATCGGTAATCTGTTCTTCAAAAGCTGGAACTTGTGTTTCATCCACCATGCAAGTGGCGACCACTTGATCAGTGAATTGCGTGTCTTTGACGGTGATTTTTTGAGCCGTTAAGAAATTTTCTAGTTTGCCCCAGTTCGAATAATCCAATTGGATCAGAACTTCTTGCTGTAGCCGGCCCTCAACGATGCCAATATCGGCAATAGCCTGGGCGACCGCGCCTGAATACGCACGAATCAATCCGCCGGCTCCTAGCTTGGTGCCACCGAAGTACCGAGTCACGACGGCACAGACATTGATCAAATCATTTTTCTTTAATACTTCAAGCATCGGTACCCCGGCGGTTCCACTAGGTTCACCGTCATCAGAAGAACGCTGGATCTCGCTGCGCTCACCTAAGACAAAAGCGCTGCAGTTATGATTCGCTTTCCAATGCTCTTTTTTCAGCTGTTGGATAAAGGCTTTAGCTTCTTCTTCAGAGTTGATTCGCTTTAAGAAACAAATGAAACGAGATTTTTTGATTTCGATCTCATGTTGATGGTCTTGTTTGATCGTACGATAATTTTGCAGCATGATTTAGCCTCACTTTTTTTCTCTTGTTTTCAGTATAGGAGAAAAGTAGGGCCGGTTTCAACTATCAAGTAAGGATACAAGTGAGAATTGAAAATTTTGAAGGTGAGAGATGACTATGACCCGTGTAAAAAAATATGATGCAATTACCCATTATTTAAAAAATAATAACGGCTCTCAAGTGACGCTGACCTTCACCCAATTTGACGAGCTGTTGTTTCCTAGAAGCGGCTTGCCACTGACTGCCCGACATGATCTCGATTGGTGGGCGAACGATTACCGCCATCCAGAAAAGGGTGCTTATGGCTGGCTGAATGCCAACTATGAAGTCGTGCAGGTCAATCTGAATAAAGAATATATCGTTTTTAATAAATTGGTAAAATCGAATTGGTTAATTTGAGTTTGTGAAAGAAGTGTGTGGGTTATTTCCCAAGAAGCTATTTCGGGACCACCGTTTATATGTAAGTAGGAGCTGGGATTAGATTAATGTCCAAGCTTCTTTTTTTGCGTATCTTTTGATAAGAATGTTTTTTAGGAGTGATTAAATGGCGATCACAGGCCAGCGGTTATTGCGACAAGAGTGGCAAGTCTTTTATCCTGATGTTGACTTGAATCAGGCTAGAAAAATCCCAGCGATGAACGCAGTGGGAGAGCGTTGGCTTTGCCAACGTTGTGGAAATCTTTCCCGAGCAGCGCTGCCGGCGGGGTTCTTCTATTGTCCGGTTTGCTTAGCGTTAGGAAGGATCACCAGTCATTCTTTTCTTTATTATTTTCCTGTGAAAGAATTGTCCGCAAGAAAAGTTGTCTTAGCTTGGTCGGGAGTCTATTCTGCAGCTCAGGAAAAAATTGCTCGGCGCTTAGTCACAGATCAACCGATTGGGAAAACCTTTTTGGTGTGGGCAGTCACTGGTGCAGGGAAGACAGAGATTTTGTTTCCGTTAATCAAAGCGGTTTTGGAAAAGGGACAGCGGGTGGTGCTGACTTCTCCACGAGTAGATGTCTGTAATGAACTCTATTTACGCTTCCGACAGGCTTTTCCTAAAGAAAAGATCAGTCTGTTCCACGGACAAGAACGAAAAGATGCCGGAGATACCTTTGTTATTTGCACCGTTCATCAGCTGTTACGCTATCAGGACTCTTTTGATTTGGTGATTGTAGATGAGGTGGACGCCTTTCCTTACAGTACAGATCCATTACTGCCTCAAGCGGTGGAACGGGCACAACGGGAAAAAGCAAAGCGAATTTTTCTAAGCGCAACGCCGGATCAAAAATTAAGGCAAGCAGTCGATTGCCGTTATTACTTGCCGGCACGCTATCATCGGCGTCCCCTGGTTTTGCCGGAGATCCTATGGACACTGAACTTAGAAAAATCATTAAATCGAGGCCATCTGAATAAAAAAATATTACGGCGGATACTTTTACTATTAACAAAAAATCATGTTTTGCTTTTTTGTCCGAGTATCCAGCTATTAGCAAAAATCGAAAGCTATTTTAAAGCCAATTTGGCTGATAGTCGATTGACAACCGTGTTCTCCAAAGATAAGGAACGCTTGGTTAAAGTTGAAAATATGCGTGAAGGTCGGTATGACTTGCTGCTTACAACGACGATTTTAGAGCGAGGTGTGACCTTTGAAAATATTTCGGTGGTGGTTTTACAAGCGTCGCATCGTGTTTTTAATCAAGCAGCGCTAGTCCAGATTACTGGTCGAGCTGATCGCAAAGGAGCTTATTCCAAAGCGGAGGTCGTCTTTGTGACTAGTGAAATGACAAGGGACATTAAAACAGCAATCAAAGAGATTAGAAAACATAATCAACAAGCGTTGCAGGAGGGTTTGATCGATGCACTGTAGTTGCTGTCAAAAAGAGCTGATTAAAAATCTGACATTACTGGAATTATTCTTTCAAGGCAGTCACCGCTGTTTTCATTGTCAGCAGCTTTTCACTGTGATTGAACAGAAGGCGGCTTGTCCCGGTTGTGGTCGTCCCAATTCAGCTGAATTATGCGGCGATTGTCTTCAATGGCAAAAGCAAGTCGGCTTTGTTTTAGAAAATCGCGGACTTTTTTACTATGATGCAGGTTTTCGCCAATGGATCGAAGGCTATAAATTTACTGGAGATTATCGTTTACGAGGAGCCTTTACCGCTGAACTGAATCAAACACTGAAAAATTATCGTGACTATTTGATTTGCCCAATGCCTCTTTCAAAAGAACGTTTTGCTACGCGGGGCTTTAATCAAGTCATTGGCTGCTTAGAGTTGACGAAACCGGCATATCACTTTTTATTGGAACGTAAAGAGTTGGCGCCTCAGTCAGAAAAAACACGTGCCGAGCGGTTAAAAATGGAGCAGCCTTTTACGTTGAAGGTATCAAAAGAAAAAATTAGAAATCAAAGAGTTTTATTAGTGGACGATGTTTATACAACAGGCCGCACATTGGTCCACGGGGCCGAGTTGCTCTATCAAAATGGCGTAGAAACGGTGAAAACTCTGACTTTTGCTCGATAAATGCTAAAATTTTACTGCCAAAATTGGTAGCGATTTACTTTGCAAAAGGATTAGAGTTCGCTATAATAGGGTTAAGAAGAGAGGTAAGAGTGGTCCTTCCTCAATCTTCAGTTGGTAAGACGAAAGGGGCAATACGTATGTTTAGATATAATGTTCGAGGAGAAAACATCGAAGTTACCGAAGCTATCCGCAATTACGTTGAAAAGAAAGTAGGTAAGTTAGAACGCTACTTCACTGATGTTCCGGACGCAACTGCTTATGTAAATTTGAAGGTTTACACAGAAAAAACTGCGAAAGTTGAAGTAACGATTCCATTACCTTACTTAGTTCTTCGGGCCGAAGAAACTTCACCAGATTTATATGCAAGTATTGATTTGGTTGTGGATAAATTAGAGCGTCAGATCCGCAAATTTAAAACAAAAATTAATCGTAAAGCGCGTGAGACCGGTGTGCCTGAACGTGACGTGGAAGTGTTAGTGAATGCTGAAGATTCTGAAGAATCAGAATTAGAAATCGTACGTACAAAACGCTTATCACTAAAACCAATGGGCAGCGAAGAAGCAGTCTTACAAATGAATATGCTTGGACACAACTTCTTCATTTTTGAAGATGCTGAAACGAATGGTACAAGTATTGTTTATCGTCGTAAAGACGGCAAATATGGTTTGATCGAAACAGATTAATCAAAGAATAATGCCTTCCAGCTGAAGCTGGAAGGTTTTTTTATTTTCAGACAAAATAAAGCTTTTGAAATCAGTTGAAAAAAAGAAGCAGCGGTCATTGATGTGATAGGAAGAATCAAAAATACTAAAAGAAAGTTTAATCATTCTATTAAGTAGGCCATTATTCGCTAACAGAAGTTTCTTTTCTGTTGGACTAATGATAAAATATACTAGCGGGTTTCTATCAAAAAATAGAAAAAGAACTAAAGGAGATAAGACAAACGAATGGCAAACTTTCTTAGAAAAATGATCGAAAACGATAAAAAAGAATTAAAGCGTCTAAGCAGCATTGCTGATAAAGTTGAAGCGTATGCTGATGATATGGAAAAATTATCAGATGAGCAGTTACGCGGCAAGACTGATGAATTTAGAGGACGTTATAAGGCAGGAGAAACACTAGACGAGTTATTACCTGAAGCTTTCGCGGTCGTTCGTGAAGCAGCGAAACGGGTTTTAGGCTTGTATCCTTACCATGTCCAATTAATGGGTGGGATCGTCTTACACGACGGAAATATCCCTGAAATGAAAACAGGTGAAGGGAAAACCTTAACAGCGACGATGCCGGTTTATTTGAATGCGTTGACTGGTGAAGGTGTCCACGTTGTTACAGTAAACGAATACTTGTCTACGCGTGACTCGACTGAGATGGGTGAATTATATAATTTCCTTGGCTTAAGTGTTGGCTTGAACATCAACTCAAAAACAGCCGATGAAAAACGCGAAGCTTACAATTGTGATATCACTTATAGCACGAATAACGAGCTTGGCTTTGACTATTTACGTGACAATATGGTGGTTTACCAAAGTCAAATGGTTCAACGTCCATTGAATTACGCAATCGTCGATGAAGTGGATTCAATTTTGATTGATGAAGCCCGGACACCATTGATCATTTCTGGTGCTGCTGAAAAATCAACGGCTCTTTACACGCGGACGGATAATTTCGTGAAGCGTCTAAAAGAAGATGAAGATTTCAAAATCGATATCCAATCAAAAACAATCGGTTTGACTGAACAAGGAATCGAAAAGGCCGAAGAAAACTTCGGCTTAGAAAACTTGTATGACTTAGAAAACACGGCCTTGACCCATCATTTGGATCAAGCCTTGCGGGCGAACTTCATCATGATTCGCGATATTGATTATGTGGTTCAAGAAGGTAAAGTCCTAATCGTTGACCAATTTACTGGACGGATTATGGATGGTCGTCGTTATTCTGACGGGTTGCACCAAGGGATCGAAGCTAAAGAAGGCGTCGAGATCGAAGATGAAACCAAAACAATGGCAACAATTACTTTCCAAAACTACTTCCGGATGTACAAAAAACTATCTGGGATGACTGGTACGGCTAAAACGGAAGAAGAAGAGTTCCGTGAAATCTATAATATTGAAGTTGTTCAAATTCCAACGAATCGTCCAATTATCCGGGCGGACCACGCAGATTTATTGTACCCAACCTTAGAAAGTAAATTCCATGCCGTGGTGCAAGATATTAAAGAACGCCATCGTAAAGGTCAACCAATTCTAGTTGGTACTGTGGCAGTTGAAACTTCTGAATTACTTTCAAACATGCTGAATGCGGAAAAAGTTCCTCACGAAGTCTTGAATGCCAAGAACCACTTTAAAGAAGCGGAAATCATTATGAACGCTGGGCAAAAAGGTTCTGTAACGATCGCCACCAACATGGCTGGTCGAGGAACCGATATTAAGCTTGGTTTAGGCGTTGTTGAATTAGGCGGCTTGGCCGTAATTGGTACCGAACGTCATGAATCACGCCGGATCGATAATCAGCTTCGGGGACGTTCAGGTCGTCAAGGAGATCCAGGTGTTTCACAATTTTATCTTTCATTGGAAGATGATTTAATGAAACGTTTCGGTTCTGAACGGATCAAAGCGTTCTTAGACCGGATGAAAGTCGAAGACGAAGATGCGGTGATCCAAAGCAAGATGCTGACTCGTCAAGTAGAATCTGCCCAAAAACGAGTGGAAGGAAATAACTACGATACACGTAAAAACGTCTTGCAATACGATGACGTGATGCGTGAACAGCGTGAAGTTATTTATAAACAACGTCAAGATGTCATCATGGGCGAAAAGGATTTATCGCCGCAATTATTGAACATGGTACGTCGGACGATCTCACGGGTAGTCGACAGCCATACTCAATTGGAAAAAGAAAATTGGAATCTTGAAGCGTTGGCTGATTTTGCCGGAACAACCTTGGTTCACGAAGACACAGTTTCAAAAGCCGACTTCGAAGGCAAAACAACAGAAGAAATGAAAGATTATTTATATGGTCGTGCTAAAGAGGTCTTTGATGCGAAAGTAGCGCAATTACAAAGTCCAGAACAATTATTGGAATTTGAAAAAGTCGTTATTTTGCGAGTTGTCGATACAAAATGGACCGACCATATCGATGCGATGGATCAATTACGTCAATCAGTTGGCTTGCGAGCTTACGGGCAAAACAATCCATTGGTTGAATATCAAACCGAAGGCTACAAGATGTTTGAAGACATGGTAGGAGCAATCGAATTTGAAGTGACCCGTCTCTTCATGAAAGCGGAAATTCGCCAAAATGTACAACGGGAACAAGTTGCTCAAAACCAAGAGGAACACCCAGTAGAGGCCGATGGCGATCCTAAAAATTTGACTGAAACGAAACAACAACCGGTTCATGTCGAAAAAGTCGGACGTAATGATCCATGCCCTTGCGGCAGTGGTAAGAAATACAAAAATTGCCACGGTAAAGGATTATAAGAGCTTCACGCAACAGTTGATTTTCAGAGGAGCTGGGACATTTAGATGTCGCAGCTCTTGTTTTACGAATGGATCACTCAAATTTTTTGTTAAGCAGGTTTTTAGGATTGAATGAGGAAATATTTTCTTTATTCATGAGAAAGAGGGAATAAAATTGGAAAACGCAGAAATCCGGAATTTATTAGATACGATGCAAGAGCAAGTGACTAGTTTCAGGGGGTCTCTTTGACCTCGAACAGTTAGAAGAAGACATTGCAGAAGCAGAAAACCAAATGACGGCCCCCGATTTTTGGGATGATTCGGAAAAAGCCCAAGCACTGATCAATCACAACAATGGCGAAAAAGAAACCTATGATCAATTTCAAGCGATCGCTAATGAGAGCGAAGAGCTTAATCTGATGTGGGAAATGCAGCAAGAAGAATTTGACAGTGAACTGCAAACAGAGTTGGAACAACGTTTGTTGCAGCTGCAGGAAAAAGTCGCAGGCTTTGAATTGTCCTTACTATTGGATGAGCCTTATGATAAAAACAATGCGATCTTGGAACTGCATCCTGGAGCGGGTGGAACAGAATCACAGGATTGGGGTTCGATGCTTTTGCGGATGTATACACGTTGGTCAGAACAGCATGGCTTTTCAGTAGAAACGATCGATTATCAAGCAGGAGATGAAGCGGGCATTAAGAGTGTGACCTTAATGATTAAAGGTACCAATGCCTATGGCTATCTAAAATCGGAAAAAGGCGTTCATCGTTTAGTTCGGATCTCGCCTTTTGACTCAGCTAGTCGGCGTCACACGTCATTTTGTTCGGTGGAAGTCATGCCTGAATTAGATGAAAATATTGAAGTTGAAATCAATCCAGATGATTTGAAAGTGGATGTTTACCGGGCAAGTGGAGCCGGTGGACAGCATATCAACAAAACATCTTCTGCTGTTCGGATCACTCACTTGCCAACCGGAACGGTCGTTGCCAGTCAGGCGCAGCGTTCACAATTTCATAACCGGGAAACCGCGATGCAGACATTGAAAGCCAAACTTTACCAATTGGAAATTGAGAAAAAAGAGCAAGAAGCGGCCGCACTACGAGGCGAGCAAAAGGAAATCGGTTGGGGCTCGCAAATTCGCTCCTATGTGTTCCATCCTTATTCAATGGTGAAAGATCACCGAACCGATTATGAGACAGGAAATGTCCAAGCGGTGATGGATGGTGATTTGGATCCTTTCATTGATGCTTACTTGAAATGGCGTCTAGCACAAGAAGCCTAAGCTAAAATGAAATCAAATTGTAAAGTAATGAAAGCCAGTTGCAATGTTGACGTGCTATAATAACAAAGAATTTAAGAGGTTTGGAGAGATAAAGCATGATTGAAATGCAGGATGTAACAAAAAAATATCCGAATAAGACAACTGCTGTACGTGGGATTTCGGTCCATATCGAGCAAGGTGAGTTCGTCTATGTTGTTGGTCCCTCTGGTAGCGGAAAATCTACCTTTATCAAATTGATGTACCGCGAAGAAAAAGCAACTTCTGGGAAAGTGTTGGATGTTGCTCGTCATGATTTATTGAAAATCAAAAATAAAGAAGTCCCTTATTTGCGTCGTGATGTCGGCGTCGTCTTTCAGGATTTCAAATTATTACCAAGAAAAACGGTTTATGAAAATGTTGCTTACGCAATGCAAGTAATTGGTCGTAAACCGCGTGAAATCAAAAAACGTGTCATGGAAGTGTTGGATCTTGTCGGCTTGAAACATAAAGTCCGCGTTTTCCCAAATGAATTATCTGGTGGGGAACAGCAACGGGTGTCGATTGCACGGGCAATTGTAAATACACCTAAAGTTTTGATTGCGGATGAACCAACAGGGAATTTGGACCCGGATACTTCTTGGGAGATCATGAATCTATTAGAGCGAATCAATAATCAAGGAACGACCATTGTTATGGCGACGCACAACAAGACAATTGTTGATACGATGCGCCATCGTTTGATCGCGATTGAAAATGGTTTGATCGTTCGAGATGAAGCGGAAGGGGAATATGAGTTTGATGATTAGAAATTTCTTCCGACATTTGTTGGAAAGTATCAAGAGTGTCAAACGTAACGGCTGGATGACGTTGGCATCAGTCAGTGCGGTGACGATCACGTTAACAATGGCAGGAATCTTCCTAGCTGTGATCATGAATGCGACAAAGCTAGCTCATGATGTCGAAGGCAATGTCGAAGTGACGGTCTTTGTTGATATCGGTACAAAAGAAAAAGAATTAAAAGAATTAAAAACAGATTTACAAGATATCAACCATGTGGATAAAGTGACTTTCTCTAGTAAAGAGGATCAGCTAAAAAAAATCCAAGCCCAAATGGGTGACGCGTGGGATTTATTTGAAGGCGACAGCAATCCCCTTTATGATGTCTATGTAGTTAGTGCGACGGATGCTCAATATATTCGACCGGTCACACGTCAAGCGAGTCAATTGCCGAATGTCTTTAGAGCGAATTACGGCGGAAACTCAGCCGACCGTATCATTCAAATGGCGAAAGTCGTTCGGACGTGGGGACTAGCAGCCGCAGCATTATTGATTTTTGTGGCGATTTTCTTGATCTCAAACACGATTCGGATCACCATCATCTCACGGAAAACCGAGATTCAGATCATGCGTCTAGTGGGAGCGAAAAATGGCTACATCCGCTGGCCTTTCTTCCTTGAAGGTGGCTGGATCGGCTTGATCGGTTCGATCGTTCCGATTTTAATTTTGACTTATGGTTACCAACAAGTTTACGGTTTAGCAGCGCCTTATCTACTGCAATCAAACCTGGCGTTATTGCGTCCTAACGAGATTGTTTGGATCTTAGACATTGTCATGGCCGTCGGCGGTTATATGATTGGTTCCCTAGGTTCAGTGATTTCAATGCGTCGTTTCTTAAAAATCTAAGTTAGTAAGAAGCTACGACGGAAACGCCGTTTATTTGGAAGAAGGAGGTGCGACAAGACGTTTGTCACACCTCCTTTTTAATAGCAAAAATTTGCCTTTTAAGTTAAAAGGTTCTAGAATAGCAATGAATTTAATTTAACCGCTGCCGAGCAAGGGAGCCAATTTCGTTAGGTCTTTGAAGAAATTGGACTCCCTTTTTTTGTTTGTCTTTTTTGGGGGCTGAATTGACGGCGGGGAAATTAAAAAAATTGAGGAGGAATTTATTATGGCATGGGTAGCATTGATTGTGGCAGGAGCTTTCGAAGTTTTTTGGGCAACGATGATGAAATTAAGTGAAGGGTTTAGTCGGTTGAATTTTTCAATTTTAACCTTAATCGGTATGGCAGCTAGCTTTTTCTTTTTAGCGAAATCGTTACACGCCTTGTCAATGAGTTTGGCGTATCCGATTTGGACAGGAATCGGAGCGGTTGGTTCAATTATCGTAGGACTGCTGTTCTTTCACGATCACTTGTCTTTGCTCACTAGTTTTTTTGTGCTGCTGTTGATTATCGGAATCATCGGGATCAAAGTAACTAGCGGACATTAGACGAAAAATAGGTTACACTAATTCAAACAGAAAATTACAGGAGGCAATTATGATCAAAACCACCGATCAATTATCATCACAAGAATTATTGACTATTTTACAAGCACGAACCGCCGTTTTTGTCGTTGAACAAAACTGTCCGTATCAAGAAGTCGATGAAATCGATCGTGAAGCGCTCCATGTTTGTTTGATGGAAAATGATATGTTACAGGCGTATGCACGGATTTATGAAACGGGTGACGGCATCCATTTTGGCCGTGTCTTGGTAGCAAAAGCATTTCGTGGGCAACAGTTAGGACGAAAACTTGTTACGGAAACAATGGAAGCAATCGAAGAGCGTTTTCCCCAGCGGCCGGTGATTATTTCGGCACAAGCCCATTTAACCGATTTTTATCAGTCCTTTGGATTTGCGGCTTGTTCGGAAATTTATTTGGAAGATGACATTCCTCACATTGATATGCGATTAGAAAAAGCGACAAATCATTAAAGTCGTCGGTTTACAATCCGCTTTTTCTCGGCTATTCTTTATAAGAAGGAGTTGGGGGCATGTCGTTTGTGACAGAGCATATGGGGTTATTTTTCTTAATTATCAATACAATTTTATCGTTTATTATTGTTTTTCGTGAACGTAAGGATACGGTCAATACGTGGGCGTGGTTATTAGTCTTAACCTTTATTCCCGTATTGGGATTTATTTTATATATCTTTTTCGGTAAAGGGATCTCAAAGGAACGGATCTTTGATTTGAAGATTCAAACTAAAATAGGGATGAACGTTGAAGTTCAGCAGCAGCAGCGGGCCTTTCATCGCGGATTGTTTCCTAAGCCTAATACTGATCAAGTTGATCCGAGACAGTTGATCTATATGTTGACGATTTTTGAAAGTTCATTATATACCACCAATAATGAAGTGATACTTTATACGGATGGACGAGAAAAATTTGATGCATTGCTAGAAGATATCCAGCAGGCGAAGTTTCACATCCATATGGAATATTATATTTATCGGGCAGACGCGTTAGGGCTTGAGGTTCGCGCCGCACTGATGGCAGCCGCTAATCGTGGCGTAAAAGTCCGATTATTACTGGATGCTTGGGGCTCCACGCAAGCCAACCGTCGCTTTTTTGCTCCTTTAATTGAAGCTGGAGGGGAAGTGGAATTTTTCTTTCCATTGTTTCTGCCTTATATAAATCCACGAATGAATTATCGTAATCATCGTAAGATTGTAGTGATCGACGGAGAGATCGGCTATACTGGCGGCTTTAATGTCGGCGATGAGTATTTAGGGTTAGTAGAAAAATTCGGTTATTGGCGGGACAATCATTTACGGATTCGTGGTCATGCCGTTTATACTTTGCAGAACCGCTTTTTGATGGATTGGAATTCTCAACAAAAAAATGAAGTTGTCTATCAACCGGATTATTTTCCGGAGATTGAGTCAGAAGGCAAACTGGCCTTGCAAATTGTCAGCAGCGGTCCGGATAGTGAACATGAGCAAATCAAAATGACTTATTTAAAAATGATCAATCTAGCTAAAAAAGAAATTTTGATTCAAACACCCTATTATATTCCCGATGCATCGATTCACGAAGGGTTGAAGCTGGCGCTATTATCAGGTGTTAAAGTACGAATCCAAATTCCTAATAAACCAGACCATTTGCTAGTTTACTGGGCGACTTATTCCTTTGTTGCCGAACTGATTGAATACGGTGCGATTATCGAAACCTATGAGAATGGATTTATCCATGCGAAAACAATGGTGATCGATTCCGGAATTGCTTCGGTGGGTTCAGCGAACATTGATGTGCGCTCATTCAAATTGGATTTTGAAGTGAACACGATCGTTTATGATAGTGATTTTGCAGAACAGGTGAGAGCAGCGTTTTATCAGGATTCAACGTGTTCTGAGCTGTTGACCCAAGAAAAATACGATCAGCGTGGCACTTTGATTAAATTTAAAGAAGGCATTGCCCGGCTAATTTCGCCCCTCTTATAAAAATTATTTGCGCTTTCAGGGTTTGATAGGATAAAATGGACTAGCTTGTTTAATGTAACTTAATTCAAAGGAAACATGTTAAGGAGATTTTTCATGAAGAAATGGTTATTAATTCCTCTATTAGGAATGATTTTACTTTTGTCAGGCTGTTCAAAATGGATCGATCGCGGCGAGTCAATCACTGCTGTGGGTTCATCTGCACTGCAACCACTCGTTGAAACGGTCGCTGAAGAATATCAAGGTAAAAATCCCGGAAGATTCATCAATGTCCAAGGTGGCGGAAGCGGAACGGGTTTGAGCCAAGTCCAATCTGGAGCTGTAGATATTGGAAATTCGGATTTGTTTGCGGAAGAGAAAAATGGGATTGATGCAAATAAATTAGTCGATCATAAAGTTGCGGTTGTTGGAATTACTCCAATCGTCAATAAAGGGGTAGGCGTGAAAAATATTAGCTTAGAAAATCTGCGGAAGATTTTCTTAGGCGAGATCAAAAATTGGCAAGAAGTCGGCGGCAAAGATCAGGAAATTGTAATTTTGAATCGTGCGTCAGGTAGTGGTACACGTGCTACCTTTGAACAGTGGGTCTTAGATGGGAAAACTGCGATTCGAGCACAGGAACAAGATTCCAGTGGGATGGTGCGGCAGATCGTAGCTGATACGCCGGGAGCAATCAGTTATACCGCTTTTTCTTATGTAACAAAAGAAGTTCAGACACTGAGTATCGATGATATCCAGCCAACAGATGAAAATGTCAGTACCAATCTCTGGAAGATCTGGGCCTATGAGCACATGTATACTAAGGGTCAGCCAAAAGAATTAGTCAAGGATTTCCTTGATTATATGCTTTCAGAGGATGTTCAAGGAAAGGTCGTTTCCAAACTCGGCTATATTCCAATCTCTGACATGAAGGTCGAACGTGATTGGGAAGGCAATGTAATCAAATAAGATATAAGGGCATGGAAGAATCCATGCCCTTTTTTTAGAGGGGAGCGCTTAAGTTGTACTATCCGATTCAACTTCCTTTTTTATTAAATGAAGAATTCACGCGCGTCATGACCTATCGCGAAAAAAATTGTTCAACCGAGAATCAATTTATTCTCTGTTTTTGGTCGATGTTTCCAAAAACAGACCAGAAAAGCCATCTGCAGAATGTCATCATCGCTGACGGCTGTATTGATTTGATTGTAGATTTTGATCGAAAAATAATCGGCTTTTCGGGAACTCGCCAAACCGATTTTAACTACCAAATTCAGAGCCCAGCCTATTTTTTCGGTGCTCGAATGGTGCCGGGAGCTTTTCATCAATTAACAGGCGTTTCGGCGGAGAAAGCGATGGATAAATTCATATTGCTTGAGGAAATTTTCACGGATTTCGATCAAGAAAAATTTTTTTCACTTGGTTTTGAAGCGGCGCAGGAATTCTTCCAACAGTATTTAGTAGAAAAATTTGCGGGACTTGAACCAAATAAATTTACTGAGCTTTTTCCACGACTTGCCAATAACATTCCAAAACAGACACAAGAGTTGTATCGACAGTTGAATTTTAGTCCACGCCAATCTCAACGATTGTTTGCCCAAAATTATGGACTAACACCTAAAATGGTGCTAAGTATCCTACGATTCCAAAAATGTTTACAAATATTAACGGCTCAGCAAGCTAAGCCGGCGGACATTTTGGCAGTGACCGACTATTACGATCAGCCTCACTTCAATCGCGATTTCAAACGCTATCTTGGGATCAACCCGCTGGAGCTTTTAGCTCGCTACAAAAATTGACGCATTTTTACAATCGTTTCTCTGCCTTCCTTGCTAAAATGAATGTAACAACAAGGAGGCGTTAGAAATGTTTAAAAATATAACGACCAATTTAATGGTAGAAAATGTGACGACATTGGTTGAATTTTATCAAAAGATGCTTGAGCTGGAAGTGCTAGCCTCAGTTCCAGAAGAAGGACCAACATTGCAGTTTGCGATTTTATCAAATGATACGCTCACCTTGATGGTGCAAGAAAAAAATAATTTAGCCAAGGAATATCCCATCTTAGCAACGGAAAAGATTCAGCCCTCCATTTCGTTGTACATTACTGTTACAGATTTTGACACCCTTTATCAGCAGATTGAAGAAATTTATCCGATCTATACCAAGGTCCACAGGACTTTCTATGGTGCGAAAGAATTTGCCATTGCAGATCCGGATGGGTATGTCTTGACCTTTGCGGAGTATCAGGAAGGATGAGCTTTGATGGAAAATGACCTGAAAGAAATCCCCGGCATCGGCCTCAATATGGAGCAGCATTTAATTAAAGCCGGCTATCCGACAGTTGCATCATTGAAAAATCAAGATCCTGAAACTATTTACCTAAAGGATTGTATAGCGCAAGGAACAAAAGTTGATCGTTGCGCCTTGTACGTCTATCGCTTGGCTGTTCATTATGCGAATCATGAAGGCCGCTTGCCAAAAGAAAAACAGAATTGGTGGGATTGGCAGGATTAAATTAAAAATTTGGCAGAGATTATAATAAAAAGTAATTCTTAAAAAACTGGTTGACCGATAAACTGACAACCAGTTTTTAATTTTAAAGAATGGATAGATGAGCATAATACCAGCATTTTGTACCAAAGCTCGTTATACTTTTAAAAAGAAGCATTTTCTTTTCTTTGACGGATTCAATTCCCATGATCGCGTTTCGGTATGTATAACTAATATCATGCGAATTTAGTAGAAAAAGTTGAATGTAAAGCCCTTGCAACTGCCAGTTGACAAGAAACAACCAGTGATTTGTAGTAGGTAACTACCTTTTCTTGTATTTTAATGATAGCAACAAGGATCAATAAAAATGAGAGGTGGATGACATGATACTCGCTGAAAAAATTGTTCAGGAACGCAAGAAGAATGGTTGGACACAAGAAGAGTTAGCAGAATTAATGGATGTTTCTCGTCAATCGGTATCAAAATGGGAAAGCGCGCAATCAATCCCGGATATTGAAAAGGTGATTCATTTATCCGAGCTTTTTAACGTGACAACTGATTATCTTTTTAAGGATGAGTTGGAAAGCGTTGATTATATTGAAGCAGGGGAGCTACAAGCTGCCCGCAAGGTTACATTAGCAGAGGCGCAGGAATTCTTGACCCTCAAGGAAAAATCCGCGAAGTGGATCGCTTTAGGCGTGTTCTTATGTATCTTGTCCCCAGTAGGTTTGATTTTTTTAGGAAGCCTTAACAGACAAGATCCGACGTTTTTAGCAGTAAACATGGTTAGCGTTGCAGGTTTTTTATGGATGCTTTTATTGGTATTACCAGCAGTCGCGTTGTTTATTTATAGCCGCTCAAAAACGAGTTCCTATCTTTATTTAAATGAGGAAGTTTTTGAAACAGAATATGGTGTGAATGGAATGGTCAAGTCACGGCAAAAAAATTATCGCGGGCGCTATACTTGGCACATAATTCTTTCAACTACATTAATTCTTTTGAGTATCGCTCCGTTGTTTCTCAGCTTTTTTACGGAAAATACCTTTTACAAAGGACTAGCGATTTGTTTGTTGTTAATAATGGTAGCGCTCTCCACTTCTTTATTGGTTATTAATGGGATTCGCTGGGAAAGTATGTTGAAACTTTTGCAAGAAGGAGATTATAGTAAAAAAGTCAAAGAACGTACCCCGATTTCAAGTGAGATCGCAGCTATCTTTTGGTTACTTTTGATTGCGATCTATTTAGGGTATAGTTTTTGGACGGGGAATTGGCAGTATAGCTGGATCATCTGGCCTGTTGGGAGCATCCTTTATGGGATAATCGTTGCAGTGATTAATCTTCTGAGGACACGAGCTAAAGAAAAATTGTAGGAAGTCTGAAGAAGACAGGCTGTAGTATTAAAAAAGGTACTGCGGCCTGTTTATTTTTTATTGATGCAGTTGAGAAACTCAATTACGATGAGGCTCCTAAGTCGTTTACACGTTCTTTACAAATGTCACCCAATCGTTACAGAAGGTTAAAAAGAAATTGATTTTCAACAGGTAAAATGATTTTGTTGGTTTAAAAGTAATGAACCTCAAAAGAAAATAATCGCAAGAATACTAATTGTTTCTTAACGAATCACTGCGTTTCGTGGAAATCAGGAGGAGTCAGCCTTGGAAAATGAAGATGTAAAAAAAGCCCTCACAACAAAATCAAAACGTGCGAGAATTGAGCAGCGGGGACGCTTTATTAGTTTTGTTTGTATCGCGTTGATTGTGTTTGTGGTTGGAGCCATTTTTTATTTTGTAGCAAGTAAAGGGTTATCAACCTTTTTCGTAGATAAAATCAATGTATTCGACTTTCTATTTGGAACGGTTTGGAACCCAAGTGCCACTGGTCCAGATGGCCAGCCGTTAGTCGGCGCGCTACCGATGATTTTAGGCTCATTTATGGTGACCTTTTTATCGGCGATCGTGGCAACACCTTTCGCGATTGGTGCGGCGGTCTTTATGACAGAAATTTCACCCACGAAAGGTCAAAAATTCTTACAGCCGGTCATTGAGCTGCTAGTAGGAATCCCTTCCGTTGTTTATGGGTTCATTGGTTTAACTGTGATCGTTCCTTTTATCCGTTCGATTTTTGGTGGAACAGGTTTTGGGATCTTGTCTGGAACCTTCGTTTTATTCGTCATGATCTTACCGACAGTCACAACAATGACTGTCGATACATTAAAATCAGTTCCCCGTCATTATCGGGAAGCGTCATTAGCTCTCGGCGGAACGCGTTGGCAAACGATTTATAAAGTGGTTTTACGGGCAGCCGTACCGGGTATTTTAACGGCGGTGGTCTTTGGAATGGCTCGGGCCTTTGGTGAAGCGTTGGCGATCCAAATGGTCATCGGGAATGCGGCGTTAATGCCGACTGGTTTAACGACACCGGCCTCCACGTTGACCTCGATCTTAACCATGGGGATCGGAAATACGATTATGGGCACAGTAGAAAATAATGTGCTGTGGTCATTGGCTTTGATCCTATTATTTATGTCATTAGTTTTCAATATTTTGATTCGCTACATTGGAAAGAAAGGGGAGATAAGCAATGGATAAAGCCAAACGCGCAGATAAAATCGCAACCGGCGTACTTTATGGCGTCTCCGCTTTGATCGTAGCCATCTTAGCATTTCTATTACTGTATATCTTGATTCGCGGCTTGCCCCATGTTTCGTGGGAATTTTTGACCTCGCCTTCGAAGGCTTATCAAAAGGGCGGCGGAATCGGGATTCAATTATTTAACTCGATTTACTTGTTATTGATCACTATGATCATCAGCTTGCCAATCTCATTAGGAGCCGGGATTTATTTATCGGAATACGCCAAAGATAATTGGGTGACTAACGTGATTCGGACATCGATCGAAATTTTAAGTTCATTGCCTTCAGTCGTTGTCGGTTTGTTCGGTTTTTTATTGTTCGTTATCCAGTTTGGCTACGGCTTCTCGATTTTATCAGGGGCGTTAGCCTTGACCTTGTTCAACTTACCTTTGTTAACAAGAAATATTGAAGAGTCCTTGCGAGCGATTCATTACACACAACGTGAAGCTGGCTTAGCGCTAGGTCTCTCACGTTGGGAAACGGTAACGAAGATCGTAGTACCTGACGCATTGCCAGGGATTTTAACCGGGGTAATTTTGAGCTCAGGACGGATCTTTGGTGAAGCTGCGGCCTTGATTTATACTGCAGGGCAAAGTGCGCCAGCTTTGGATTTCACCAACTGGAACCCACTAAGCGTTTCAAGTCCTTTAAGTATTTTCCGTCAGGCGGAAACATTGGCAGTCCATATTTGGAAGATCAATACAGAAGGAACAATGCCGGATGGAAACAGTGTTTCAGCTGGAGCGTCTGCCGTTTTGATTCTAGCTGTTTTACTCTTCAACTTTGGTGCCCGTGCAATCGGTAAACGACTTCATAAAAGAATGACTTCAGCGTAAAGATAAATTTTTTATTGGTGAGTTTGAAACAAATGATTGCTGACTATGAATTAGGAGAAATTCGATGAAAGAATATAATTGGGACGAACGCAACCTCATTAGTATGCCTGGTGAGATCGCGCTTCATACAGAAGACTTGCATGTTTTTTATGGCGACAATGAAGCCATAAAAGGTGTGGATCTGGAATTTGAAAAAAATAAAATCACGGCTTTGATCGGACCGTCTGGCTGCGGGAAGTCAACCTATCTGCGTTCATTGAATCGGATGAATGACGGCATCAGCAGTGCCAGAGTTACCGGAAAAATTATGTACAAAGATGTAGACGTCAACGCGGACAATATCGATGTTTACGAAATGCGCAAACGAATCGGGATGGTTTTCCAACGGCCAAATCCTTTCAGCAAATCAATTCGCGAGAATATTACCTTTGCTTTAAAACAGCACGGCATGCGGGATAAACATCAATTAGAAGAAACTGTTGAGACAAGTTTGAAGCAGGCGGCATTATGGGATCAGGTGAAAGATAACCTTGATAAAAGTGCGCTGGCTCTTTCAGGGGGACAGCAACAGCGTTTGTGTATTGCCCGAGCAATCGCAATGAAGCCGGATATTTTATTGCTAGATGAGCCAGCTAGTGCGTTGGATCCAATCTCAACTGGTAAAGTAGAAGAAACGCTGATTCAATTAAAAGAGAATTATACGATCATTATTGTGACTCATAATATGCAGCAAGCAGCTCGGATTAGCGACTATACTGCCTTTTTCTATTTAGGGCATGTCATTGAATACGATCAAACTCCAAAAATCTTTACTCGTCCGAAAATCCAAGCAACCGAAGATTATGTATCAGGCCATTTTGGGTAAGAAAAAAGTAATTCAAGTTTAGTATCTATATAAGATGCCAGTCCAACTTTTAGCAGTTTACTAAGAGCTGAAACGATATAGTAGTTTTTTTGGAAACGAAAAGAAGCAATCTAGTTGGATGATATACGGCTTGAACATCAAACTTATTTTTCCTGACCTTGGAAAAATAAATTCTTTAGTATGAAAAAGGATGCCAGTCCAACTTTTAGCAGTTTACTAAGAGCTGAAACGATATAGTAGGTTTTTTGGAAACGAAAAGAAGCGGATCTAGTTGGATGATATGCGGCTTGAACATCAAACTTATTTTTCCTGACCTTGGAAAAATAAATTCTTTAGTATGAAAAAGGAGATAATTGAATGTCGAAGATTATTACTTCTAAGGATCTTCATTTATATTATGGAGAAAAGGAAGCCCTAAAAGGGATTGACATGGCCATCGAAAAGGGCGAGATTACAGCGATGATCGGACCTTCAGGTTGTGGAAAATCGACCTATTTGCGTTCGCTGAATCGCATGAATGATCTGATTCCGGGTGTGACGATCACCGGCAGCGTCGTTTACAAAGATAAAGATATTTATAGTCCTAAGACCGACACGGTAAAACTCCGTAAAGAAATCGGGATGGTTTTTCAACAACCGAATCCTTTTCCATTTTCGATTTACGAGAATGTCATTTATGGGTTAAAATTAAAAGGGGAAAAAGACAAGAACAAACTGGATCAAGTGGTGGAAGAAAGTTTGAAAGCCGCTTCCGTTTGGAACGATGTGAAGGACAAGTTACATGAAAGCGCCTTGTCCTTATCTGGTGGACAGCAACAGCGGGTCTGTATCGCTCGTGTCTTGGCGGTCAATCCTGAAGTGATTTTGATGGATGAACCAACCAGTGCGCTTGATCCTGTTTCCACAGGGAAAATTGAGAACATGTTGTTGGAGTTAAAGGAAAATTACACGATCATCATTGTGACTCACAATATGTCTCAAGCTTCACGGATTTCTGATCGCACTGCCTTCTTTTTACAAGGAGAGCTGATTGAGTTTGACAAAACGAAAAAGATTTTCTTAGACCCGGCCAGACAGGAAACCGAAGATTATATCTCAGGAAAATTTGGCTAAGCCAGTCGTCGTATGGCGGGCTAGCATGAAAACGACCAGAACAGAAATAAGGAGGGCAACGATGTTACGTACACAATTTGAAGAAGATTTATTGAATCTCCACAATCAGTTTTACGAAATGGGTATGATGGTTTCCAGTGCAGTGCATAAATCAGTTCGTTCATACATTGACCATGATAAAAAATTGGCACAAGAGGTGATTGATCACGATGTTGAGATCAATGACATGGAGGTCCGTCTAGAGAAAAAAAGTTTTGAGATGATCGCTCTGCAACAACCGGTGACCACTGATCTACGGACGATCATTACAATCATGAAGGCCAGTTCGGATTTGGAACGGATGGGGGATCATGCGGTTTCGGTTGCGAAATCAACGATTCGTTTGAAGGGCTTGCCACGAATTTTAGAAGTTGAAAAAGAAATCAACGAAATGTCCAACTACGTGAAAAAAATGGTAGACAATGTTTTGATCGCCTATGTGAAGACGGATGAAAAAGACGCGCGGATGATTGCCAAGATGGACGAACGAGTGAATGATTATTTCCAAAAAATCTATGATATGACTACTAACACGATGGAAAAAGAATCAGATACCATCATTAGTGGAACGGATTACCTGCATGTAGCGGGCTACTTGGAGCGAGTAGGGGATTATGTCACTAATATTTGTGAGTGGATCGTTTACTTAGCAACTGGGAAGATCACCGAATTAAACAGTAATCGCAATGAAAACTTTTAAATTGAGGGGAAACAGGTGAGGGAGACTTCATCTGTTTTTTTTGTTTTTTTAGAGCGTTCGCTAGACTTTCTTTCCTTCTCGAGATATAGTTAGTGTACTAACTATATTGCGGGAGGCTGAGTAATGGAAAATACCGGCTATTTAATTATGAACAGTTCAAAACATTTGACCTATGACTTGAATAGCGAATTACGAAAGCAAGATTTGACGGCGCCACAATGGGCAGTGCTTCAGCAGATCAATCGTTATCAGCAGGAGCGACCGACTACGGCGAAGCAATTAGTCACACTATTGGATATGGACAAACCGACGCTTTCGGTAATCTTGAAACGTTTAGAGCAAAAGAATTTTATTATTAAAAAGCGTAGCAGCCATGACAGTCGTTCCTATGAGTTGTTTTTAACGGATAGCGGGAAACAAACGTATCTATCAGGCGAGAAAATTAGTGAGCACGTATTGGAAAAATTTATTGCTCCTCTTTCAATAGAAGAAAAGCGGCAATTGAATGAGCTATTACAGAAATTAAATGGAGTGTAAATCAGATGGAGAAACTATTAGTTTTAGGTGGCACCGGGAATATCGGCTTCCCATTAATTGAGATACTGGCTGAAAAAGCCGTGACGATCGTCGCAGGTACTCGTACGCCAGAAAAAGTGGCTGGGGATTTCAAAAAATTTCCAACTGTCGAAGTAAAGCCTTTTGATTTTTTAGACCCGGCGACGTTTGACGAGGCCTTAGAATCTGTCGATCGGGTCTTTTTTGTTCGTCCGCCACAGTTGGCGAATCCTCCGATTGATATGTATCCTTTTTTAGAAGCAGTTAAAGCCAAGCAAATCAAGCAAATCGTTTTTGTTTCATTGATCGGTGTAGACAAAAATCCGGTCACCCCGCATCATAAGATTGAGAAAAAAATTAATGAGCTGGCAATTCCTTATACCTTTATCCGGCCAAGTTTTTTCATGCAGAATTTAAGTACCACCCATTTGGCGGATATTCAAAAGGAACAAGACCTATTTGTCCCTGCTGGCAAATCTAAAACGAGCTTCATCGATACTCGGGATATTGCCGCCGTAGCAGCAGAGTGCCTGTTGAAGGAGGAGTATTTGAATCAAAAATTGGAGATCACTGGCGCAGAAGCAATCGGTTATGAAGAAGCGGCACAGATCATGACTCAGGTCTTAGGCGAAAAAATTAGCTATAGTCAGCCTAGTCTATTGAAATTTCGCAAGACGATGCTTCACCGAGGAATCAAAAAAGATTACGTCAATGTCATGGTGATGCTGTATTTGATTACGCAATTAGGCAATGCCAAAAAAGTTACACCAATAGTTCAGCAGGTTTTAAACCGCGAGCCGATCTCCTTTCAGCAATTCGTTGAAGACAATCGAAAACTTTTTTTAGCCTAAGCTGATTCTGTCTGACTATTTATAGAAGCAACAATCTATTCAGGAAGTCGGATAAAAAGATGGGTCTTTAGTCCTATGACAAATCTATAAAAACATTGCATAATATGAATGTAAACAAAAGTAAGGTATTTGCTTTTTGAAGGAGGCAATTTCTATGAATGAAAGACAACGTATTTTAGAATTAGTTAAAAAAGGAATTTTATCAACTGAAGAAGGTTTAGATTTATTAGAAAGTATGGCCAAGGCGAAAGATGAAGCGCAGATCAAACAAGCTGCTGACAAAGTGGATTCTTATCATCGAGACCAAGCAACCAATTTGGTAGATGATTGGGAAAATGAAAAAGAAGCCAATGGATCTGAAGAACAGGACTTGGAAGATCTGGAAGCGTACTTTGATGATTTAGCAACAGAAGCCAACCACATCTCTGCTCATATCGATGAAATCAATCAACAAAAGAATGAGTTGAAGGCGGCGCTCCATGAGAAACAAGAAGTTTTGATGGAATTGAACACGAAGGAAGAGTTGGATTCTTTAGCAGATGAAGATGAAGACATTCGCAAGACTGTGGAAGAAGAAATCAAAGACTTAGAAGCGCAGGTCGTTGATTTGGAAGGTCAAGCGAAAGCTGAAGAAGAACAATTGAAAAATGTTCAAGAAGATCAACACGAAGGTCGTAAGAACCGCAGCCGCAATCGTTTCGATATTCCGGATGATTTGAAAGATCAAGCAACCGAAACTTTCTCGCAAGTTGGTGAAAAGCTGGGTGAAGCCGGGATTCAATTAGGCCGTCTAATGAAGAAAACCTTCAAGACAGTCTCAGATACAGTAGAAGAAAATGTTGACTGGAAAGACTTTAATGTCAAAGTTCCTGGCCTGATTACTTCTAAATTTGAACACCAATTCTTATACACAGACGTTGAACCAACCTTGATCGATATCAAATTGGCTAACGGTAAAGTGACCTTAAAGGCTTGGGATGAAAAAGACATCAAAGTCGATGCGAAAATCAAGCTTTATGGTAAAATGAACGAAGCAACGCCATTACAGTCATTGATGGAACGCAGCCAAATCGAAGTGGATGAAGATCATATCTCATTCCAAATCCCGAACAAACGGGTACAAGCCGACTTGGTCTTCTATTTACCAACACGGACTTACGATCACGTAGCTGTAAAATTATTGAATGGTGATTTGAATGTTGAAGCGATGGACGCAAAAGATGTATATGCGAAATCAACCAACGGCAATATCAGCTTCAAACAAATCAACGCAACCATGTTAGAAATTCAAGGCGTCAACGGCAACATTGAGATTCGCGAAGGTGAAATCTTAGATTCCATTATTGAAACAGTCAATGGTAGTATCACCACCAAAGCAGCTATTCAAAATTATGGGATCTCACTAGTCAATGGTGATGTAAAATTAACAGCGGGCCATGACACGTTACAAAAAATCAAAGCAAGTTCAGTCAATGGAAATGTGAAAGTATCCTTGAACAAGACCATTGGTTTAGAAGGCTTAGCAAAAACAAGCTTAGGCAGTATCAACGACCGGCTATCTGATTATGAAGTAGTCAGAGAGAAGAAAGAAAAGACGAATCGCTTATTGCAATTCCGTCGCGTTGCCGATGAGATGGCACAAATCGATGTCTCTACAACGACCGGCAGCATTTTCTTGAAAGATTTTGACAACTAGGGAATAATAAGGAAGGAAGATTCATATGCGAAAGAGATTACAAAAGTCACGAAATAATGTGGTACTGACCGGTACCCTAGCAGGGATCGCCGAATACTTCGGGATTGATCCGACAATCGTGCGTGTGATTTATGTTTTCTTAAGTCTCGGCTTTATCGGCGCGCCAGTTATTCTGTATATCTTGCTGGCATTAGTGATTCCAGCTGGACCAAAAGGCCGTGATTCTTATGGACATAACAATCCGTATTATGGCAACAATAATTACAATGACTATGAGAAAAAATCGTCCCGCCAACGTAAGCAAGCGGATAAGCTCGACGATGATGACTGGAGCGACTTTTAATGACCTACCTACAGCGCGTAATAGCTAATTCACTGATCTTCATTTCTTTATCAGTGCTCTTTCCTAACCAAGTTTTTGTGGAAAGTATTACAATGGCTATTCTCGCAAGCTTTGTCCTTTCAATTTTAAATGCCTTAGTGAAACCAATTTTAATCCTGCTTTCACTGCCGCTGAACATATTGACCTTTGGACTTTTCAGCTTTGTGATCAGCGCTGGTATGTTGCAATTGACTTCTAACCTACTAGGAAACTTCCGCTTCGGATTCTCTAGTTTTACCGTCTCCATTCTGGTCGCCGTCGCGATGGCACTCGTCAACGCGATCGTCTCAGATCACAATATAGATAAATACGCAGACAAAAGATAGGTGAGCAATCACCTATCTTTTTTTGCGAGTCGGACTTTTGGCAGTATCATCATGAATAAAAGCTAATAATGAGTTATCACCAAGTTAACGATTAGACAGTTTAGTCCGATCGTATGCGTGACGAAGATAATAATCATTTTTCAAGTTTTTTGAAAAATGATTTCTTTTAGCAGAGATAGCTGTCAGTGATGCTTTTCGCAGTTTGGATAGTTGGAGAGTTAAAAATATTTTTTCTGCTTTAATAATGTTGGAACAGTTTAGCATAATGAAATGATATCCGTGACAGAGATAATTTTCTCTAATTAGGTTAGGTTCCGAGTGGCTTTTTTTGTAATTTAATTCTCTGCTTTACCACGTTTTATGAGGTTTCGTTAACATTTTGTAAAGCCTTTTATGATTCTTATCTGATATGCCTAGCTGAACCTAGTCACTCTTTGGATAAAATGATAAAATAGAGCGGAAGTGTAGAAAAGAGGGATTAGATGGCTGAAACAGTAAAAGTAAAAGAACTTGTTGAAAAACTTTCGTTAGAAGTAGTGACAGGTGATGAAGAAAGTCTAGAGCGGGTTATTACTACCGGCGATATTTCTCGTCCGGGTTTAGAATTGACCGGCTATTTTAATTATTATTCCCATGATCGCCTGCAGCTTTTTGGAAATAAAGAAATTACCTTCGCGGAACGTATGATGCCGGAAGAGCGTTTAATGGTACTGCGTCGGATGTGTAGCGATGATACACCAGCCTTCATCGTTTCTCGGGGGCTAACACCACCAAAGGAAATGATCGAAGCAGCTAGTGAACGGAATATTCCCGTGTTAAGCTCACCGATTTCCACCTCACGGTTATTAGGTGAAATTTCGAGCTTTCTAAATGGCGGCTTAGCTCCACGCACCAGCGTTCATGGTGTGCTAGTTGATGTTTATGGGTTAGGTGTATTGATTCAAGGAGACAGTGGCATCGGGAAAAGTGAAACCGCGTTAGAGTTGGTAAAACGAGGACATCGGTTGATCGCGGATGATCGTGTGGATGTTTATCAGCAAGATGAACTGACCCTTGTCGGAGAACCGCCTAAAATTTTGCAGCACTTAATCGAGATTCGCGGGATCGGTATTATTGATGTCATGAATTTATTTGGTGCCAGCGCAGTGCGCGGCTCCATGCCAGTCCAATTAGTTGTTTATTTGGAAAGTTGGTCGAAAGATAAAAAATATGATCGCTTAGGCAGCGGTAATACTGAAGTAGAAATCGCGGAAGTAAAAATTCCGCAAGTCAAGATTCCAGTGAAAACTGGGCGAAACGTTGCCATCATTATTGAAGTGGCGGCGATGAATTTCCGTGCACGTACGATGGGTTACGATGCAACGAAGACCTTTGAAGATCGGCTTACCCAATTAATCGAAGAAAACTCGGATCAGTAGTATGGTAGCACAAATAAATCGCGTGGCCTTTGAATTGTTTGGTCTTCAAATTTATTGGTATGCGATCATCATTGTTTCCGGGATAGCAATCGCCTTGTGGATGGCGAATCGTGAAGCAGTAAGAGTCGGTTTAAAAGAAGACGACATGACGAATTTTATTTTGTGGGCATTGCCGATCGCGATTATCGGGGCACGCTTATATTATGTCTTATTCGATCTTGGACCCTATCTGGCTGACCCAATTCAAATTTTTAACACCCGCAGCGGTGGTTTAGCAATTTATGGCGGGTTGATTGCTGCGGCGATTGTTTTAATCGTTTACACAAGACATCATTTTATTGATCCCTGGCTGTTTTTAGACGTAGTGGCACCTAGTGTGTTGTTTGCCCAAGCGTTAGGTCGGTGGGGCAATTTTATGAATCACGAAGCGTTTGGTGGCGAAACAACACGACAGTTTCTGGAAGGGCTGCATTTGCCACAATTTATCATTAACAATATGTATATCGACGGGGCTTTTCGTCAACCAACCTTTCTGTATGAATCGACATGGAGTTTAATCGGGTTTATCCTGCTGATTGTGCTGCGAAAGAAATGGACGTTTAAACGAGGCGAGATCTTTTTAGGCTACGTGGCTTGGTACAGCTTTGGGCGTTTCTTTATCGAAGGTATGCGAACCGACAGTTTATATTTATTTGGCGGTATTCGAGTATCGCAAATGTTGTCACTGATTCTTTTTGTCGGTGCTCTGACATTGTTTTATTATCGTCGTAAGAAAAATTCGACTGTTAAACTTTATGAAAGAAATCAAGGAGTCAATCAGGCATTGTTATAATATGCTATGATAGATTCAATTGCTTGAGAAGATCTTCTTAGCTGAAAGCAAGTAATAAAATAAGAATTAGGTAGAGAGACTGTCTACATTATTAATTAGGAGGAAATCTCTGTGAAGCAAAAAGTTGCAGTTTTAGGACCGGGCTCTTGGGGAACGGCATTGGCGCAAACCTTGGCCGAAAACGGACATGAAGTAACCATCTGGGGAAATCATGAGGCGCAGATTGATGAGATCAATACATATCACACCAATCGCCATTATTTACCCGATTTAAAAATTCCTGAAAGCATCAAAGGTGAAAAAAATCTGAAGGATGCAGTTAAAGATGCGGATGCGGTTTTATTTGTCGTCCCAACCAAGGCCATTCGTTCAGTCGCTCAAGAGTTTGCCAAAGTCGCTGAGAACCAGCCAGTGATTATTCATGCAAGTAAAGGTTTGGAGCAAGGCAGCCATAAACGAATCTCTGAAGTGTTATTAGAAGAAATTCCTGAGGAGCGTCGTCAAGGCGTGGTGGTCTTATCTGGTCCAAGTCACGCAGAAGAAGTAGCGGTCCATGATATCACTACAATTACAGCGGCTAATGAAGATGAAGCCTTAGCAGCCTATGTTCAAAAATTATTTATGAATGAATATTTACGTATTTATACCAATCCAGATGTCATCGGGGTTGAAATGGGTGCGGCTTTAAAAAATATTATTGCACTAGGCGCTGGCGCTTTAGCTGGACTTAATTATGGGGATGATGCCAAAGCGGCAATCATGACACGAGGTTTAGCGGAAATCAGCCGGTTAGGCGTCGCAATGGGGGCAAATCCATTGACTTTTATCGGTTTGAGCGGTGTCGGTGATTTGATCGTGACTTGTACGTCGGTTCATTCACGGAATTGGCGAGCTGGTAATCTATTAGGCAAAGGCCATAAATTAGATGAAGTGCTAGACAACATGGGGATGATCGTCGAAGGTGTTTCAACGACGAAGGCGGCGAAAGAGTTGGCTGACAGTATGGATGTCAGCATGCCAATCACGGAAATGATCTATGATGTTTTATACAATGATAAAGATGTACGTCAAGCGTGTCGCGATTTGATGATGCGTGAAGGTACGTTTGAAAATGAATTTACATTATAAAAGAAAGCGTGGGACAGGACTTATGCGAGTAAAAAAAGCAGTTATTCCAGCGGCGGGATTGGGCACTCGATTCTTGCCAGCAACAAAAGCAATGGCGAAAGAAATGTTACCAATTGTTGATAAGCCAACGATTCAATTTATTGTAGAAGAAGCATTAAAATCTGGAATCGAAGATATTTTAATCGTGACGGGCAAAGCAAAACGCCCAATCGAAGATCATTTTGACTCAAACATTGAATTAGAAATGAATCTGAAAGAAAAAGGCAAGACCGAATTATTGAAATTAGTGGAAGAAACCACAGATGTGAATTTACATTTTATTCGCCAATCCCATCCAATGGGCTTAGGACACGCTGTATTACAAGCACGGGCTTTTGTCGGCAATGAACCCTTTGTCGTTATGCTGGGCGATGATTTGATGGAGGATCATGTGCCATTAACAAAACAATTAATGAATGACTATGAGCAAACCCATGCTTCAACGATTGCAGTGATGCGTGTACCTGAAGCTGAAACTTCAAAATACGGAATTATTAATCCCGGTGAAGAAGTTTCTAAAGGCTTGTTCAATGTGAAAAACTTTGTTGAAAAACCAAAACCAGAAGAAGCGCCAAGTAATTTGGCGATCATTGGCCGCTATTTATTAACACCTGAAATTTTTGATGTCTTGGCGACGCAAAAACCAGGTGCAGGCAATGAGATCCAATTGACCGATGCAATCGATACGCTAAATAAAACCCAACGCGTCTTTGCCCAAGAGTTTACCGGCAAACGGTTTGACGTCGGCGATAAATTTGGTTTCATGACCACTAGCATCGAATATGGCTTGAAGCATCCAGAGATTAAAGATAAATTGCACGATTACATCATTGCTTTAGGGAAAGAATTAAGTGGTGATAACAAACCAAAAAAGTAACACCAAAAACGCAGAAGTGATTCTGCGTTTTTTATTTTAGCTGTTATTTTAAATCAATTTATTATTATGTTTTCTAATGATAATTATCGAAAAATCAAATAAAAAATATTTTTTATTTTGTTATATAATAAAAATTGAAATGAATAACTAGAAAGGAGATGCAATGAGAACCACTCGATTAAATAGAGAAATCGTCATACAATGTGCGATGGAGTTAGTCTACGAATCTGGTATCAATGGTCTGAGATTAAATAAAATTGCGGACCGTTTAGATGTAAAATCGCCTTCTTTATATACGCATACAGGTAGCGTAACAGAATTACGGCAGGCAGTCATTCACCAAGCTATGCAGCAGTTTCGTGAAGAGCTGATGGATTCTTTAATGGGGCGTGCCAAAATGGGGGCGTTTTTAGAGTTAGGGAAAACGTGGATGAATTATGCCAATGAGCAGTCTGTCTTTTTTACAGCCTTTTATAATAATGACTATTTAGAATTGTACGAAAAAAATATTTCTCATTTTTTGCAGTCTGCCTTCAAACGAATTTTTGTTGATTGGCCGCTGAATAATGAAGAGATCGAACAAATCGAACGGATTATGACTAATTATTTTTGCGGACAAGTCGATCGTCTTAATGGTCAGCCTTATGTTGAAGCGGAGCTGATCAGTGATTTAGAAATTTTTTATCAAGGTATTGTACAGAATTTAGAAAAAGTATCTCAAGTATGTTAATTGAGATACTTTTTCTTTTTCTTATTTGATTGTAATTCTTTCTCTTTCATTAAAATCCATGAGAATGGTATAATTTAAGTTAGCATAATAAGTGAAAAAGAGAGGGGCGATTAAATGAGTTTAGGTGGCATAGCGGCAATTATTGCGGCACTTGCATTTGTTGTACTGGTAGTCTTTTTAGTTCGGGTCTTGAGCCAAGTTTCTAAAACCGTTGGAAAGGTTGAAACAACGGTGACTGAGGCGAATACAACGATCGATGTTCTCACTAAAGATGTCGATTTGCTGATGCAACAAGTAGAAGGCTTATTAGTAAAGGGTAACCACTTGTTGAATGATATTAATGGTAAAGTGGAAACAATCGATCCATTGTTTACAGCAGTGGCGGACTTGAGTCAGAGTGTTTCTGATCTGAATACAACGAGTCGAAACCTCGCTGGTAAAGTTGGCGGCGTTGGAAAGAGCGCAGCGAAGGCCGGCGTGGCTGGTAAAGTAGGAGAAACTACGTTGAAATTCTTTAGGCATCGTAAATCTACCACCAAAACGGAGGGATAGGAATGGCAAAACGCGGAAAATTTTTAACCGGTGCTTTGATTGGCGGAACAGCGGCAGCGGTCGTAGCATTATTATTAGCACCAAAATCAGGAAAAGAAATGCGTGATGATTTAGCGAAGAAAGCAGATGATTGGTTAGACTTAGCTTCGGATTACACGGATGATTTTGTTACCAAGACGAATGAGATGGGCTCAATCGTGAAAGATCGTGCTTCTGATTTAAGCGGGCAAGCGAGTGATTTGGCAGCTAACGTCAAAGATAAAGTCAGTGATTCAGCCGATGAAATGGATGATATCACTTCTGATACGTTAGAAGATTTGAAACGTCAAAGCTCGGATTTATCCGATCGTTTCCGTAAAGCGGCTAATGACGCGAAGGACGTTGCTGAGGAAGCATCAGATGATATCATCATCGATGCTAAAGAAAGCAAAGAAGAAGCTGCTGAAACGGTCTCAGAGGGAGCCGAAGCGTTAGCAGATAAAGCCAAAGAAATGAATCAGACCGACTTTTCTGAAGTTAAAGAAGAATTAAAAGAAGAAGTTGAAAAAAATAATCCTGAATAAAAAAATGGCTCTCGATTGCGAGAGCCATTTTTTTTATAGAATAATTAAGTCTTTTGAAGTCTTCGTAAATGGTACACAGCCGTCTTTCGTTACAAAGATGCAGTCTTCCACACGAACACCAACATCATTTGGCAGGTAGATTCCTGGTTCGATTGAGAAGCACATACCTTCCTTGATCTCCAAGTCATTACCGCCGACGATTTGCGGATATTCATGAATTGTAGTACCGATGCCATGACCAAGTCGATGATTGAAATATTCACCGTAGCCGTGACTTTCGATCACATCACGAGCGATTTTGTCGAGTTGCCCAGCAGTTACTCCGGGTTTTACAGCTTCTTGCGCTTTTAATTGGGCTTCTAAAACAATGTTATAAATATCTTTTTGATGATCGGTTGGTTTGCCACAAGCGACAGTTCGTGTCGCATCACTGCAATACCCGTTAACGATCGTTCCTAGGTCAAATAATACTAATTCATTTTCTTTGCAGGTATTTTTTCCTGGAGTACCATGTGGACTAGCTGCATTTGGTCCAGCCAATACTTCGGTTGGGAAAGACATTTCTTTGATGCCTTTTTTCTTTAGTTCATATTCGATCTCTGCCACAATTTCTTCTTCGGTCACACCTGGTTTGACATGTCTAAAACCAATTTCAAAGGCTAAATCGGCAGTTGAACCAGCTTCAATCAAGCGTTGACATTCTTCTTCAGTCTTATACAATTGTAACTCTTGGACTAACGGAGTTAAGTCAGCTGAAAGATCAGTTGCCGGAAAGGCTTCGTTTAAACGCAAGTAACGATCTAAGACTAATTGATTTTTTTCTAGTGCCATTTTTTTAGGAGCACCATAACGTTTTTTGATTTCTTCTACGATTAACGCAAAAGGATCTTGGCTATCTAAGTAGCCTACGACATCGTACTCGAAGCTGCTTGCCTTGGCATCTTCGACTTCTAAGCCGGGAGCAAAAAGAAATGGATCTTTTTCGATTGGAATGAACAAAGCTAAGACCCGTTCCATCGGATTACTGTCGAAACCGGAGAAGTAGCCAATGTGGCTAGCATCAGAAATATAAGCCAAATCTACATTGTTTTTTTCCATCCATTTACGCAGTTCTAAAACTTTTTCGTGGTTCATTAAACATCCTTCTTTCATTTAGCATTATAATAATTGTAACACTACTAAAGTTTAATGGAAAATGATTCTAATAAAACGCTTACAGATATTTAAGAAAAAAAGTGTAAAACGGTTGCAATACGTGAAACAACGTGCTATTATCTTTTAGAAATGTAAATGATATTTTCTGAAAACAAATTCAAAGGAGTATATCCATGGAAAAACAAACAATTACGATTTATGATGTTGCCCGTGAAGCAAATGTTTCAATGGCAACCGTTTCTCGTGTGGTCAACGGCAACCCAAATGTAAAACCAACAACACGCAAAAAGGTGTTAGAAGTTATTGAACGCTTAGATTATCGTCCTAATGCAGTCGCTCGTGGTTTAGCAAGTAAAAAGACAACGACGGTCGGGGTTATTATCCCAGATGTCAGCAATATGTTCTTTGCATCATTGGCTCGTGGGATCGATGATATCGCTACAATGTACAAATACAACATCATCTTAGCCAACTCTGACGGCGAAGCGCAAAAAGAAGTGAATGTGTTGAATAATTTGTTAGCGAAGCAAGTAGATGGCGTAATCTTCATGGGCCATCGTATTACTGATGAGATCCGTGCGGAATTCTCTCGTTCAAAAACACCGATCGTTTTAGCAGGTTCAATTGATCCCGATGAACAAGTTGGCAGTGTTAACATTGATTATGCAGCAGCAACGAAGGAATCAATTGATCTATTAGCAAAACACGGCAACAAAAAAATTGCTTTCATCAGTGGTGCCTTGATTGATCCAATCAATGGACAAGCACGTATGGGCGGTTATAAGGAAGCCTTGAAAGACAATGGTTTGGACTATAGCGAAGGTTTGATTTTTGAAGCACCTTACAATTTTAAAGAAGGCTTGGCTTTAACTGATCGTATCTTAAACAGCGGTGCAACAGCAGCGTATGTTACAGACGATGAATTAGCAATCGGCTTATTAGACGGCTTAATCGATAAAGGCATCAAAGTTCCTGAAGACTTCGAGATCATTACAAGCAATGATTCATTGCTGACAGAAGTAGCTCGTCCTCGTCTAAGCAGTGTGACACAACCGTTATATGATATCGGTGCGGTGGCAATGCGTCTGCTAACTAAGATGATGAACAAAGAAGAGATCGAACAAAAAACCATCGAACTACCACATGGTATTTTTGAAAAAGGTTCAACAAAATAAAAAAGCAGAACCTGTGACAAAGTTACTGTCACAGGTTCTTTTTAGAAATAAACGGTGTTTCAGAAGCAGCTTCTTCGGAAATAAGCCGAACATTTTTGTCACGTCTTCTTTTTACATAGTCGATGGGTGACGGCGGGCAAAATCAAAGAAGCGAAATTTATCGACTTGATGACGACTTTCAGTATATTGAAATTGGCGGGCATCACTAGTAAAGACTCGGCTTTTGACGCTGACGATATTAATATCCTGTTGATTCAAATCTAATAAATCGCGATCTTCTTCAGTCAATGAGTCGATCGTGATTTCTTTTTCTGCAAAAGAAATATTCAAGTGTAATTGATCCTCAAAATAGCGATAGATAGAATCTTTGGCGATCTCAGTATCCAGCTCTGGGACAATCGCGGTTGAAAGTAGATCCTTATCAAGAATGACCTTCTTCTGGTCGATCGCTCGGGTGCGAATCAATTCCCAACAAACGACGCCGGCTTCGAAGCCAGTCACGCGTGTGGCGTTTTCATCAATCGTAATTTTTTTTAAGCTAACCACTTCAGTGCGGCTCTCGTAGCCATAGGAATTTTGCAGTTCTTTATAGCTGGTCAGACCAGAAACAGGGAATCGCAATTGCTCTCGCTTCAAAACAAGTGAGCCTTTACCTTGGATTTTTTGAATATAGCCGTTGGCCATTAAAAGAGATAAGGCCTTACGAATTGTGTCGCGGGAGACATGATAGGTCTGACGCAATTTATTTTCACTAGGTAAATAGGAATCTGCCTCATAGATCCCTTTTAAAATTCCTCGTTCAATCGTCTGATAGATGACTTCGTAATTTTTCATTCCAACCTCCTACTTAATTTTGCGAATAAGTGAAAGAAAAAATCGACTTTTCTAACTTGTCCGTATCAGTATTCCAAGTATACAAAGAAAAAAATCAAAAGTAAAACGCTTTCCGACTAAGACAGGCAATAAAAATGAGATAATTCTTATTTTATATAAAACCTGTTGGGTTGTTTGCCGACAGGTGGGTAATATCAATACAAATATTTCTTTTATAAAATCTGTTATCATTGTTTAAAATTAAATTATTCTAATAAAAAAACATTTAACAAAAATGTAAGCGATTTACAAAAAGTTTGATTACCTTTATAGTAAAGATAGCAACCGAACTTATCCATACAAGTTAAACAACGGAGGGAAAAAAGATGGGAAAATATGAAAAGGACACCCAGGAATTATTAACCGCGATTGGCGGCAAGAAAAATATTTCCGCAGTGACTCATTGTGCCACTAGGATGCGCTTTGTCTTGAATGATCCAAAGAAAGCGGATGAAGATCGAATCGACGATATTCCAAGCGTCAAAGGAATGTTTACTAACGCCGGACAGTTCCAAGTCATCATCGGCAATGATGTTGCCGTTTTTTACAATGAATTTATTACAAAAGCCGGTATCGAAGGTGTTTCGAAAGAAGCAGCAAAATCCGCAGCGAAGCAAAATCAAAATCCAGTCCAACGCGCCATTACCGTATTAGCAGAAATTTTTACCCCATTATTACCAGCAATTATTGTCGGCGGTTTGATTTTAGGATTTCGTAATATTTTAGAAGCAGTGCCAATGGGTTGGTTAGACGGTCAAACGATTGTTGAGGCTTCCACTTTTTGGAACGGTGTGAATGGTTTCTTGTGGCTGCCTGGTGAAGCGATCTTCCATTTCTTACCAGTGGGCATCACGTGGAGCATTGCGCGTAAGATGGGCGCCACCGAAATTTTAGGAATTGTTTTAGGTATCACGTTAGTTTCCCCACAACTGTTGAATGCTTATGCCGTAAATGGCACGACTGCTGCAGAAATCGCGAAAAATTGGACTTGGGATTTTGGCTTTTTCACCGTTGATAAAATCGGTTATCAAGCCCAAGTAATTCCAGCGATGTTAGCAGGTTTCCTATTAGTTTATTTAGAACGTTTCTTCCGGAAACATATTCCAGAAGCAATCTCTATGATTTTCGTCCCATTCTTCTCTTTGATCCCAACGATTTTAGCCGCTCACATTATTTTAGGGCCAATTGGTTGGAAAATTGGAACCGCAATCTCCGCTGTTGTAAATGCCGGTTTAACGTCCAGCTTTAGTTGGTTGTTCGGTGGTATCTTTGGAGCGTTGTACTCACCGCTGGTTATTACAGGGTTGCATCACACCACTTTAGCTATTGACTCGCAACTAATTGCTGACTTCGGCTCAACAAATCTGTGGCCGATGATTTGTTTATCAAATATCGCACAAGGTGCGGCTGTTTTAGCCGTAGTTTTTGCTCACCGTGGCAATAAAAAAGAAGAACAAGTTTCGATTCCATCTGTAATCTCTGCTTGGTTAGGTGTCACTGAGCCGGCGATGTTTGGGATTAACTTGAAATATACGTATCCATTTATCGCGGCGATGATCGGTAGTGGAATTGCCGGTTTGTTCATTACGTTGTTCAAAGTGCGGGCATTATCGATTGGTGTCGGCGGATTGCCGGGTATCCTAGCGATTCGTCCGCAAGATTATTTAATCTTCGCCATTGGCATGATTATCGCTATCGCGGTACCATTCCTATTAACTTTGACCTTCCGTCGTATCGGATTGTTCAATAAATTGGATCGAGAGGAAGAAGCCAATGTTCCAACGCTAGGTAACGATACACCGAAAAAATCAGGTGCAATTGTCGAATTATTTGCGCCGATTGCTGGCATGCTGCACCCATTGAGTAGTGCTAAAGATCCCGTTTTCGCGGAAGGAATGATGGGTCAAGGCGTTGTGATTGATCCGAGTGAAGGAAAATTAGTCGCTCCATTTGACGGTCAAATTAGTTTATTGTTCCCAACAAAACATGCGATTGGATTGATCAGTACAGCTGGAACCGAAGTGTTGATCCATATTGGAATCGACACGGTCCAACTTGATGGGAAATATTTTACTAGTCATGTTCAGCAAGGGGACAGTGTCAAAAAAGGTCAGCTGTTAATGGAATTTGATGTAGAGGCAATCAAAGCAGCTGGTTATGAAGTTCAAACACCAATCATCGTAACGAACTCTACTGATTTCCAAGTCGATTCGCTGATTGAAGAAGCACCTGTTACAAGCGATGAAAAAATTCTAATCGCAACTGAATTATAAAGCTGGAGGCATTAACATGAGTTTTAAAGAGAAAGTAATCTATCAAATCTATCCCAAATCTTTTTTGGATACCAACCAAGATGGTGTGGGAGACTTAGCTGGGATCAAACAAAAACTTCCTTATCTGCAACAATTAGGTGTAGATATGATTTGGCTGAATCCAGTTTATGTTAGTCCGCAAAAAGATAACGGCTATGACATTTCCGATTATAAGTCAGTCAATCCTTTGTTTGGTTCGATGGAAGGATTGGAAGATTTGATATCCGCCGCTCAGGAACTAAAAATTGATATCATGTTCGACATGGTATTGAATCATGTATCCACAGAGCACATCTGGTTTCAAAAAGCACTAGCGGGTGAAAAGAAGTATCAAGACTATTTTATTCTGCGAGATCAGCCAACGGATTGGGTTTCAAAATTTGGTGGTAATGCTTGGGCTCCCTTTGGCGATACAGGTAAATATTACTTGCACCTGTTTGACAAGACGCAAGCCGATTTAAATTGGCGCAATCCTGATCTGCGAGAAGAACTGTATGAAGTCGTACGTTTCTGGATGGACAAAGGAGTCAAAGGCTTCCGCTTTGATGTCATTAATTTGATCGGTAAGGATGAAGAATTAAAGGATTGTGCTGAAAATGATGGCAAGCCGGCTTATACCGATCGCCCCATTAATCATGAATATCTGCATGACTTGAATCAAGCGACTTATGGTGTTGATTCAGAAATTATTACCGTTGGGGAAATGAGTGCTACCTCGATTGCAGAGTGTATTTTGTATACGAAGCCTGAGCGACACGAGTTGAATATGACCTTTAATTTCCACCATTTAAAGGTTGACTATGTAGACGGGAAAAAATGGACTCGGATGCCTTTTGATTTCGCAAGATTGAAAGAATTGTTTCATACTTGGGGAACGCAAATGAGTGAAGAGAATGGCTGGAACGCGCTTTTCTGGAATAATCATGACCAACCTCGTGCTTTGAATCGTTTTGTTGATGTGGATAACTATCGCGTGGAGGGTGCCAAAATGCTAGCTAGCGCGATCCATTTGAATCGTGGCACGCCATACATTTATATGGGGGAAGAGATCGGGATGATCGATCCCGACTTCACTTCGATGGATCAGTATGTCGATGTGGAAAGTTTAAATGCATATCAGGAAATGTTAGACGCTGGGAAAAATGAAGTAGAAGCTTTTGAGATCGTCAAAGCCAAATCTCGTGATAATTCTCGCACACCGATGCAGTGGGATAGCGAAAAATATAGCGGCTTTTCAACCGTAACCCCCTGGTTATCCGTAGGGAAAACGGCGAATGAAATCAATGTTGCGAAGGAGCTGCAGGAAGGCTCCATCTTCAGCTACTATCAAAAACTGATTCGCTTGCGTAAAGACTATCCGTTGATCGCGGAAGGAAGCTATGAAGCCTTTCTACCGGATCATCCACAAATTTATGGCTATCTTCGTCGCTTGGGTGAGCAGTCGTTGTTAGTGGTCAATAACTTTTTCCCACAAGAGACGACGATCGAAATTCCTGACGAATTTTTAACGGGGAAGGTTTTGATTAACAACTATGAGGATGAAGTGATAGACAAAAATATTAAACTAAAACCGTATCAATCAATCGCAATTTATTGTGACTAAACAAAAATACAAAAGACGCGTGGGCCCCTCAGCTCACGCGTCTTGTTTTTATTTCGTTAAATTCACTCGTTGGCTGATTAAATAAATCATGGCACCGCCTAATGACATCGAAAGTAATTCGCCTAAGCCGATGACTAGCCAATTAAAGAAAAAGGGCGCTTGATAAAAGAAGCTCAGTTGGCCGGCCACAGTAAACATGGAGAAGGCAAAGATCAAAGCGGTGACGATCATTTTAAGCTTGAGACTAGGAATATTTCGCGTTACTCGGCGACAAACCAACAGGACGATCCAAGTCGAAAAGCTGCCTAGCAAGACATCGACGATTCCTAATGGTGATGCGAGATTGGCGATTGCCACACCTAGTGTGACAGAAATTGTGTACCGTCGATTGAATAGCGGCAGGTAGTTGAACATTTCCGCTAGTCGGAATTGGATCGCGCCAAAACTTACGACGGATAAAACGAGAGTAACTGTGACATAAAGTCCTGTTACAACGGCCATTTTAGCCGTGTCAGTGGTCGTCCAGCGCTGGGCTGAACTTTTTTCAAGATTCATTTGTCATTTCTCCTTTACAAGACAGGGTCTTGTTAATAACTGCGACCAAAGGATTTGAAGTGTCGCAGTGCGCATATACGCTAACAATTATCTTAAACGATCTAAAAAAATTTGCAAGCTATTTTAACAACCAGCCGCCGTCGATAGGCAAAATATTTCCCTGCATGTAACGTGCTTCGTCGCTGGCTAAAAATAAAGTCGCATAGGCTACTTCTGCGGGAGCGGCCCAGCGTTTGACTGGTGTTTCTTCAGCCACCCATTTTGCCATTTGTCCATCACCAGCAAAATCCGCTTGATTCATCGGCGTGTCGATCGCCCCAGGTGCGATGGCATTGACGTGGAGTTCTTTTGCGGCGTAATCAAGGGCCAGTTGCTTTGTGAAACCGATGATAGCGTGTTTACTAGTGGTATAGGCGATTCCACCACCACCGGCAACAAGTCCCGCAATGGAAGCCATATTGATGACAGTTCCTTTGTTTGTTAAAAGCTCTGGCAGCAAAAGCTTTGTTAGGCTGAACATCCCTTTAACATTGATGTCTAAAATGCGTTCCCAAAGCTCAGTAGTCGTCTCCGCCAGCGACAAATAATCATCTAGCACACCGGCAGTATTCAATAAAATATCAACAGAAGCAAATACTTCGTGACAAGCTGTTATCCCTTGGTGTAATTGATTTTCGTCTCGAATATCACCAATAAAGAAAGCAAACGTGTCAGTAAATTCTTTCTGTAACTGCGGCATTTCTCCCACTTGCTGATCAAAGCCAAAAACGTTAGCACCAGCAGTCAGAAAAGCTCGTACTTGGGCGGCGCCGATGCCCGAGGCAGCACCTGTTACGAAAACGACCTGATTGGTGAAATCGAAGGTCATCATTCGACGATTTTCCAGTCTTCAGCTAAAATGTCGCAGACGGTGGGCGCAAAGCTTGAAAAGCCTTCATCAGCAGTTTTGATCAAAAAATAGGGTGTGACTGGTGCATTGTCAAAAACATCCCCTTCAACAAGGGTTACATATAATTCAAAGCCACCCCAGCCTTCACGAATAATTTTTTTTCCTCTTTTCAATTCAGGTAAAATCGCTTCAAATGTCATTTTTTGTTTCCTCCTATTAATTCCTTATCTTTCGGTAGAATACCAAAAACTTTGAATAGAAACAACCGTAAAAAAAGATCTCTCTATTATAGAGAGATCTTATATCTGTTAATCATCGGTTTTATCTTCTTTAGCTTTAGCGGCTGTTTTGTTGCGGGTATTCCAATACGTTTTATATTCGTCGTCGTTGCCACCGATGCCGAAATCGTATTTATTCTCTGCTGGGCCATCTTTTGCCCAAAGTGACGTTGTTTCGCCGCCAGGTACTTGATAAGTTGTTCCATTTTGACTAACTTTGCCTGGCTTTAGTCCAGTAAAGCTTGAAACTTTGACTTGATTTACGTCATCAGATAATTCGAATTTTTCACTTTGCGCGAAGATCGTCGGGTTTACTTGATAAATCCGATCAGCTAGATAAGCCATGTAAGTGGCCGTTCGATTTCCTGCGCCATCTGCCATTGGTTTATTGTCGTCCCGACCAGTCCACGATCCTAAAGTAATCGAAGGTGTGGATACGATCAGCCAATTATCCGAGTAGTTATCGGTGGTACCAGTCTTACCAACCCAGTCAGCTGTACTTAATGGATAATTAATACCACTTAAGATTGGCTTGAAGGGCGTTGTTCGCTGTTCATCGATAACGCTGCGCATCAAATCATTCATAATAGAAGCAGTTGCTTTAGAAAAGACTTGAACTGGTGCGTTAGCATGCTTGTAAACTTCTTTACCAGTACTATCAGTAATGGAGTCGATCAAGTAGCCTTGTTGATAGACTCCGTCATTGGCTAAGGTTTGGAAGCCGTTTACCTCGGTCAAAGTAGAAACGTTAGTGGTTCCTAACGGTGCCGCTTCGACGCCCCAGTCATGAGAGGCAGGATAGTTCATTTTCTTTAAATAATTATCGTAGGCAAATTGATCTGAGCCTTTTTTAGCCAACATGTCTTGGTAGACATGATAAGCTGGAATATTGGTTGATTGAGCGATTGCATCACGAGTTGTTTGGAAGGTTTTCGACCCTTTATTCTCCGCATTTTCTAGTGCTTTACCAGCATCTTCGCCGTGTTGATATTTCATTGGGAAATCGGCAATCCGGGATTCGCTGCCAAGCAAGCCTTGATCAATCGCAGGTCCATAAACTAAGACCGGTTTAATAGATGATCCGGCTTGTCGAGCCGTATCAAAGGCATGGTTATTTTGGTTAGATGAATAATCACGACTACCGACAAAACCATAGATGCGGCCAGTTTTATTATCCATTAAGACGGAACCCGTTTCGACTGTCGTACCTGAACCATCATCCAAATTTTGGCCATATTGGGCAACACCTAATTGCATCGCGTCATAGATATTTTTATCAATCGTTGAATGAACGATTAAACCTTGATTTTGCATTTTTACTTTCGCTTGCTCAATGTAGCGGGTGCTGACTTCTGTTTTAGCATAGTCCGCATCGCTAATACCATCTTCTTTGGCTTGTTGTTTCGCAACGATGCTGATAGCTTCGTTATAAATAGTGTAATACAAGAAGCCATGCTGCTGAACTTCAACATCTTGACGAGCTTGGAAATCTTTAGCTAAATCATAGTTTTTGGCGTCATCATATTCTTTTTTAGAAATCACTTGTTCACGATACATGTTAAACAAGACATCGTTCTTGCGATCCATCCCTAATGAATAATCTTGCTTCAGATCACCTGTGTTGGTATAGGGGCTATAAACAATCGGACTTTGTGGCAAACCGGCGATGAAAGCTGATTGTGGCAAGTTCAAATCTTTGGCGTGAACACCGAAGATACCAATCGCTGCTTCTTCGACACCGGCAATGTTTTGCCCTTTATTATTTCGACCAAAAGGTGAGACGTTTAAATAGGCAGTTAAGATTTCGTCTTTGCTTAAATATTTTTCAACATCAAGAGCTAGAACGATCTCATTGGCTTTTCGTTTAAAGGAGGTCTCATTCGTCAACACTTGCTGTTTGATTAACTGCTGTGTTAACGTTGATCCGCCTGAACCTGCACCAAACCCAATTACTTCACCTAATAAGGCTCGCACAACTGCTTTTGGAACGACCCCAGGATGTTCATAAAAATTTTCGTCTTCCGTTGCAACTAACGCTTTTTTGACCCATGGCGAGATTTCATCAGCGTTGATTTTTTCGCGGATAGGATCTGCTTGAATCGTTGCCAATTCTTGATCATCGGCATAAAGCAGCTTGGAAGATTCTGCGATATCACCAACTTTTTGTTTCATTTCTGATTTGGTTGGCGTTGGAGTACCTTCTACAAGATGGGCAAAATAACCGGCGCCGACTCCTAAAGCGAGCATCCCGCCTAGAAAAAGCACTACGACAAAGCCAAGCAACAATGACTTGACCACTCGCAGTGAAACATTTAGAGCAAAAGGTCCCCCCATAGAAGTTCTTGATTTGCCTTTACTGCTCTTTTTCGACTGCCTATTCATTTTTTTCTTGTGAGCCAAAAAGTTCACCTCATTAAATTCTACATTTTAATTATCTGTTGAATTATAGCAAAGTTTTGCTTCTATTAACAAGAGGATGCAATGTTTGTAATGAAAACTTCAAGTAATTGTTAACTAATATAAAACAAAGCTTATTTATATCGAGGAAGAAAATTTCTTTCAAGGTCATTTTTAATGGAAGAGAACTTCAAAGAAATCTAGCGAATGGCTTTTATTTCCTTATTTTTTCGGTTAATATGGGAAAGTATAAATCGTTGTTGTTTGATGAGTCTCACCAACGATGAAAATCAAATTTTTTGGTAATGATAATAAGGAGGAAAAAAATGCGTTCAGACTTTTTTCAAGAACTAAAAGACCGCGGCTTGATTTTTCAAGTAACAGACGAAGAAGCCCTAAAAAAACAATTAAATGAAGAGTCTGTTAAATTATATATCGGCTTCGACCCAACTGCAGACAGCTTGCATATCGGTCATTTATTGCCGATTTTAACCTTGCGTCGCTTCCAACAAAATGGTCATGTGCCGATTGCACTAGTCGGCGGGGGAACCGGAATGATCGGCGATCCTTCATTTAAAGATGCGGAGCGTCAGTTAAACACCTTAGATACCGTAAAAAGCTGGTCACAAAGTATCAAAAATCAGCTTTCAGGAATCATTGACTTTGAAAATAAAGAAAACCCAGCGATCGTCGCGAATAACTACGAGTGGTTAGGCGAGTTAAAAATGATCGACTTCTTGCGAGATGTTGGTAAAAACTTTACCATCAACTACATGATGAGTAAGGAAAGTGTCAAACGCCGGATCGAATCAGGCATTTCTTACACTGAGTTCGCTTATCAATTACTGCAAGCTTATGATTTCTATGAATTGAACAAACGCTACGGCTGTTTGTTGCAATTAGGTGGTAGCGATCAGTGGGGGAACATCACGTCTGGAATCGAATTGATTCGCCGTGAAGCAGGCAAGCAGGCTTTTGGTTTGACGATGCCATTGATTACCAAAGCTGACGGAACGAAATTTGGGAAAACTGAAGGCAATGCCGTTTGGTTGGACCCTGAAAAAACAACGCCTTACGAATTCTATCAATTTTGGATCAATACGGATGATCGCGATGCAATCAAATTCTTGAAATACTTTACTTTCTTGAGCTTGGATGAGATCGCGGCAATCGAAAAAGAATTTACCGCAGCTCCAGAACAACGAGCAGCCCAAAAAGCATTGGCCAAAGCAGTGACCACCTTGGTTCATGGCGCGGAAGCCTATGAACAAGCGGTCAATATTTCAGCAGCTTTATTCAGTGGAGAAGTGAAACAATTAAATGCTGAAGAAATCAAACAAGGCTTCAGAAATGTACCAAGTTACCAAGTGCAAGCCGAAGATGATTTGAATCTAGTCGAAATCTTACTGACGGCGGAGATCGAAAAATCCAAACGACAAGCCCGTGAAGATATTACGAACGGCGCGATCTACATCAATGGCGATCGGGTCCAGGACGTGACTTACACGTTAAGCAACCAAGACAAATTGGCTGATGAATACATCGTAGTCCGTCGCGGCAAGAAAAAATATTTTGTTTTACAGTTTTAGTGTGAAGATTAAGTAGGATTGCACCACGGAGTTGGCGCAATCCTCTTTCTTTTGTTTAAGAAGAAAACGGTTTAGTGCTTAAAGTGAGGGATTTATTTGGGAGCAGTATCATTAAACTCATTGGGATTATTTGTTATTATCTTGATAGGCTATCTGACGAAACGCTTCAATGTATTGAGGAAGGCCGATGGCTCGATCATTTCCAAAATCGTAGTGAATGTAACCTTGCCGGCGGCGATCATCGTGAATCTACAAGCGCTAGAGGTGAAAAATCAACTGCTATTGTTGATTGTCGCAGGGGTGAGCTTAAACGTAGTCATGATTTTGATTGGTCATGTTCTGTCTAAAAAACAGGAACGCGAAGAACAAGAATTTTTAATGTATGGCGTTTCTGGTTATAATATCGGAAATTTTGCGATTCCCTTTGTGCAAAGCTTCATGCCCCAGGCGATTCCGATTTTATCTTTTTTTGATATCGGCAACAGCATCATGCTGGCTGGCGGATCGAATGTCGTGATTGAGGGGGTGACCGGTAGTAATGAAGAACGACCCAGCACGAAAAAGGTTTTAAGCCGGCTAGGTCATTCGGTACCATTTCTGTGCTATTTGATCATGCTGTTTTTGCGCATGCTGGATGTTGAGTTGCCGACCGCTTTTTTTCAACTGGTACAGCCGATCGCAAACGCCAATACCTTTCTGTCGATGTTTATGATTGGGTTATTTTTGGAGTTACGCTTGCCGCGGAAGGATTTGGTATTAGTTGGACGTATTTTGGCAATTAAATATGGTGCCGGTTTATTATTAGGTCTATCGTTTTTATTATTGCCATTGCCGTCCATGATCAAAATCGTTTTATGTCTCGTTTCAGTTGGGCCGATTACAACTTTTGGCGTGATCAATAGTGTGGCGGCGGGCATGCGAGCCGAAGTAGTTGGCTTCACGTCCTCACTCAGCTTTCTGATCAGCCTAGCATTAATGACGAGTTTATTATTATTTTTATAAAAAATAGGAGGTAACTATGTTAATTGGTTCTCATGTAAGTATGAAAGGCAAAGAAATGCTTCTAGGAGCGGCTCAGGAGGCAGCAAGCTACCAGGCTTCGACCTTCATGATCTATAGTGGCGCGCCGCAAAATACCCGCCGCAAAGATGTCGATGAAATGAATATTCCAGCGGGAGAAACCTTTATGGCGGAGCACGGATTATCCAATATCGTGATGCACGCGCCGTATATTATTAATTTAGGCAATACTAAAAAACCGGAGATGTTTCCTTTCGCGGTTCAATTTTTACGAGATGAAATCATGCGGGCCGAAGCTTTAGGTGCGATGCAAATCACTTTGCATCCTGGCGCGCACGTTGGCGCTGGCGAAAAGGCTGGGCTGGATCAAATTATCAAAGGCTTGAATGAAGTCTTAACCAAAGAACACCGAGCTCAAATCGCGCTAGAAACGATGGCTGGCAAAGGAACGGAGCTAGGTAAAAGCTTTGAAGAGCTAGCCTACATCATCGACGGGGTCAGCTTGAATGAAAAACTTTCCGTGACATTTGATACGTGTCACACGAATGATGCTGGCTACAATGTCAAAGAAGACTTTGACGGTGTGCTGGAGGAGTTTGATAAAGTCATCGGCTTGGATCGTTTGAAGGTCATTCATTTGAATGATTCAAAAAATCCGCAAGGCTCTCACAAAGACCGTCACGCCAATATTGGTTTTGGGACGATTGGCTTTGATGCGCTGAATTACATTGCTCATCATGAGCAATTAAAAGAGCTGCCGAAAATTTTAGAGACCCCTTATGTAGGGGAAGATAAGAAAAATCAAAAAGCGCCTTACGGCTTTGAAATTGCGATGCTGAAATCGCAAACCTTCGATCCGGATTTATTGGAAAAAATTCAAGGACAATAAAAAAATCCGCTTTGCAGTCAGATCCCCAAAATATTTATTTGGGGTCTAACCGTAAGGCGGTTTTTTTTATTCGCGAATTTGGCCGTTTCCATAAACGATGTATTTCATAGAAGTCAAATGCTCTAGACCCATCGGACCGCGAGCGTGGAGTTTTTGCGTCGAGATTCCAATCTCAGCCCCAAAACCAAATTTGAAGCCGTCGGTAAAGCGGGTGGAGGCATTAATATAAACCGCCGCCGCATCGACTTCTTTCAAGAAACGCTGACCATTTTGATAATTGTCTGTAACGATCGCTTCAGAGTGCTTTGAATTGTAGCGATTAATATGCTCGATCGCTTCATCAATGGAAGCAACGACTTTGACCGCCAGAATATAATCTAAAAATTCGGTAGACCAATCGGCTTCACTTGCTAAAGTAGCTGTTTCCAAATCATTCAAGGCCTGTTGATCTGCTCGCAGTTCAACTGATTTTTCAGTCAGCGCCTGTTCAATAAGCGGTAAAAATTGAGGGGCGATGTCTTCATGAACCAACAAAGTTTCAATCGCGTTGCAGACAGAAGGACGTTGGGCTTTGGCATTGACGACGATTTCTTTGGCCATTTCTAATTGGGCATAGCTATCAACGTAGACATGATTGTTGCCTGTGCCTGTTTCAATTACCGGAACGGTGGCATTATTTTTGACTCGTTGGATCAAGCCAGCCCCGCCTCGAGGGATCAATACGTCAAGATATTCCGTCAAGCGCATCATATCACTGGCGATTTCGTGGGCGGTATCGCTGACAAATTGAATCATGCCAGTATCTAATTTTCTATTTTTCAAAGTTTGCTGCATCAAATTCACCAACGCTTGGTTGGAATAAAAGGCTTCTTTGCCTCCTCGTAAAATGACTGCGTTGCCTGATTTGAAGCATAAGCTTGCGGCATCCGTCGTGACATTTGGGCGGGATTCAAAAATAATGCCAATCACACCTAAAGGTACGGCTTGGCGTCCAATCATTAATTGATCCTCGGTCTGCCACATTTTTTCCACGTTACCGATGGGATCTGGCAGTCCGGCGACTTGCCGCACACCCTTGGCCATTTCCTTGATCCGATTTTTCGTCAAGCGCAGCCGATCGATCATTGGTTCAGGGATGCCGTTGGCGGTCGCCTGATCTAAGTCTTGCTGATTGGCTTGCAAAATGCTCTCCGTTGCCGTTTCCAAATCAGCGGCTAATTGGAACAGATACTCGTTTTTTTCCGCGGTTGTTAATTGCGCCAATTGCCGGGCGGCTCTTTTGCCTTGCTGGCCTAATTGATTCATTAATTCACTCATGGAGGCCCTCCTTAAATAATGTTCCGACTTCAACGCCTGCCAAAATATCAAAAATGATTCTAGGTGGTTTTCCATTTGCTAAGACCATCGCGCTTTTAGCGTCTAAAATTCGTTGGGCCGCTTTTAATTTGCTAATCATTCCACCAGTCCCAAAACGACTACCATTGCCACCAGCTTGATCCATCAATGTTTGATTGATGGTTGAAACAGTTGAGTAAAGCACCGCTTGCTTATCCTCTGAGGGATTCGCTGAATAAAACCCGTCGATATCACTAAGCATGATCAAGACATCTGCGTTCATCAATTGAGCGACGATGGCGGACAATTCGTCATTGTCGCCAAATTTTCGCGTGTGATCCATTTCATCAACGGCCACCGTATCGTTTTCATTAATGATCGGAAGAATATCCATCGCCATTAACTGTTCCAATGTATTGATTACATTTCTGCGACTCTCAGGAAAATCTACGACATCTCTTGTCAATAAAACTTGGGCCGTTTGCTGACTGTAACCTAAAAAGCGTTGGTTGTAGATATGCATCAGTTCCGATTGTCCGACAGCTGCCACCGCTTGCTGCACAGGAATTTCCTTTGGCCGCTCCGCAATTCTAAGTTTGTCCATGCCAACGCCAATCGCGCCAGAAGAGACGAGGATCACTTCTTTGCCTTTGTTGCGAAGATCGGTTAACACAAACGCCAGTTGATCAATTCCATCCAAATTCACTTTGCCATTTGGATGAATCAACGAGCTAGTCCCGATCTTTACCACGATTCGATTTACAGATTTCAAAAAATCTCTCATGTTACACCTCTTCACTTAGCCACCAGCGAGAAAGATATTGTTTTGCATTTTAGCACATTCTCATTTTAATTTCATCATTTTTTATAATTAATTTGAATTTATTGGTACTCAGTAAGAAATGGTCATTAAACGATTGCAGCTTTCACTGATTTTCGCTCAGTGATAAATGACTCAACACCAGTTGCTTGAAGGATGTTATTGAAGTTTATTAAAACAGCTTTTCTTTTAGCGCATCTTTTAGTAAAATGGATGAGAATGTCAGGAAAGGAGCGGTGAAAATGGTATCAACTGGAATTGTAGTATTGATCGCAGTGATTGCGGCCCTATTAGGTGCTGTCGGCGGTTTCTTCTTAGCCCGTAAATATATGCAAGACTATTTCAAAAAGAATCCTCCAATCAACGAGGATATGTTACGTCAAATGATGATGTCAATGGGGCAAAAGCCTTCAGAGAAAAAAGTTCGTCAAATGATGCAGCAAATGAAAAATCAACAATAATTTTTGAAAGAGGTTGTGTCAGAAGCTGCTTCTGATACAACGTTCATTCGTAAAGAAGGAAGTGTGAGGATGTTTGATCACGCTTCTTTCTTTATGTAAATGAGCTTTCGCCAATCAAACAAAATGCTGACAAATAGTAAGCAGATTTATCGACAGAAGCTTGTTTGAGTTGTAAAGTTAAGCCGAATGGAGGAATGTCTGAATGTATGATGTAATAATTATCGGCGCGGGTCCCGCTGGGATGACCGCAGCCTTATATGCTTCGCGTTCGAACTTAAAAGTTCTTTTGATCGAACGGGGTGCACCTGGCGGACAAATGAACAATACTGCTGAAGTAGAAAACTATCCAGGTTTTGAATCCATTATGGGACCAGAATTAGCCATGAAAATGTATGATGGTGTAACAAAATTTGGAACAGAAAATGCTTATGGGATCGTTCAAGATATTAAGGATCATGGCGATTACAAAGAAGTCATCACAGAAGAGGAAAGCTATCAAGCTAAGACTATCATTGTGGCTACAGGGTGTGTTCATCGTAAGTTAGGTGTCCCTGGGGAAGAATCTTTTGCTGGTCGGGGCGTTTCTTATTGTGCCGTTTGTGACGGCGCCTTTTTCCGCAACAAACGTCTGATCGTTGTTGGCGGAGGGGATTCTGCTGTAGAAGAAGCAATCTATCTAACTCGTTTTGCATCTGAAGTCGTGATCGTTCACCGTCGTGATGAATTACGAGCACAAAAAATTATCCAAGACCGGGCATTTGCTAATGAAAAAATTTCATTTATTTGGGATAGTGTCGTAGATGAGATCGTCGGTAATGAAATGGTAGTCACTGGTGCAAAAATTCGCAACGTCAAAACGGGTGAAGTACATACTGAGCCAGCGGGCGGCGCGTTTATCTATGTTGGTTTAGAACCTTTGACCGAGCCTTTCAAAAATAGCGGCATCACTAATGCTGCTGGCTGGATCGAAACCGATTTTGAAATGAAAACAAAAATTCCTGGCGTCTTTGCTATCGGAGATGCTCGTGAAAAAGATTTGCGTCAAATCACCACTGCTGTTGGTGAAGGCGGAATCGCCGGTCAACAAGTTTATAAATATATTGAAGCGCAAAACTAGCGTTTTAAAGAAAGAAGACTATGGGTCTTCTTTTTTTATAAATAAAGGCATCTCAATCGTACACTCACGAATAAATTCATCTTTTCTTTGCTGAATATAACAGGAATGGTATACTAAAATGGTAAGAATATTTTGAAAGAGGTGTGTTTCATGTCTTGGGAACAAGTTTATGAACAGTGGATCGATTCAGATAAATTAGATGAAAAAATGCGTAAAGAATTACAAGACTTAGGCAAAGATCCAGAGTTGAAAAAAGATGCTTTCTATAAACAATTAGAATTTGGAACGGCTGGTATGCGAGGGATTTTAGGCCCTGGTGTCAATCGGATGAACATTTTTACGATTCGTCAAGCAACGGAAGGCTTAGCACGTTTTATGGATACACAAGATCCTGAAATAAAACGTCGTGGAGTAGCGATCGCTTATGATTCTCGTCATATGTCACCAGAATTCGCGATGGAAGCGGCCAAAACTTTAGCACAACATGACATTCCTTCGTTTGTTTTTGAAAGTTTACGACCAACACCAGAATTGTCTTTTGCGGTTCGTTTTGAAAATGCCTTCACGGGTATTATGATCACCGCTTCTCACAATCCAGCAGAATATAACGGGTATAAAGTTTATGGTGAAGATGGTGGACAAATGCCGCCGGAAGATGCGGATGCGCTGACTAAGTTTGTTCGCGCCGTGGAAAATCCTTTAGAGGTAGAAGTTCTGTCTGATGAAGCAGCGAAAGACAGCGATTTGATCAATATTATTGGTGAAGAAGTCGACAAAGAGTATTTAAAAGAAATAAAATCAGTTACGATCAATCAAGCATTGATTAATGAAATGGGCAAGGAACTGAAATTAGTTTACACACCATTGCATGGGACAGGTAAAATGCTGGGGGAAAAAGCGTTGAAGCAAGCAGGCTTCGAAAAATTTGTTTTAGTTCCTGAGCAAGCCATTGCTGATCCAGATTTCTCAACAGTAAAATCACCAAACCCAGAAGAACATTCAGCCTTTGAATACGCGATTAAACTAGGTGAAAAAGAAGATGCGGATCTATTGATCGCCACTGATCCCGATGCCGATCGTCTAGGTGCCGCTGTTCGCTTGCCGGACGGCCGTTATGAAGTCTTAACTGGAAATCAAATCGGTGCTATTGTGATTCGTTATATATTGGAAGCCCACAAGCAAGCGGGGACATTGCCAGAAAATGCGGTAGTTCTTAAATCAATCGTTTCAAGTGAATTGGCGACGACGATCGCTGATGCGTACAACGTGAAGATGGTCAACGTCTTGACTGGGTTTAAATTTATTGCTGAAAAAATCCAACAATATGAAGACGATCATTCACAAACCTTTATGTTTGGTTTTGAAGAAAGCTATGGCTATTTGATCAAATCCTTTGTGCGTGACAAAGACGCGATTCAAGCACTTGTTTTGTTAGCCGAAGTTGCGGCTTATTACAAAAAGCAAGGCAAGACGTTGTACGACGGCTTGCAAGAAATTTTTGAAGAATACGGCTACTACGCTGAAAAAACTATCTCAGTCACTTTAAGCGGTGAAAAAGGCGCGGAAGAAATCAAAACGATCATGGGCAACCTGCGTAAAGAAGCACCGAAAGAATTCGCGGATGTCGCTGTGACATTAACTGAAGATTTCCAAACAGCTAAGGCGATCGACAGTGAAGGCAACGAAACGGAGATCAAAATGCCCGCCTCTGATGTGTTGAAATACACATTGGCAGACGATTCATGGTTAGCCATCCGACCTTCTGGAACAGAACCAAAAATTAAATTTTATATTGGTGTCAAAGGAGATTCACACGAAGCCGCGGCTGAAAAAATCGCGACTTATGAAGCAGCGATTCGTAAAGTCGCAGAGTAAATGAGGGTTTTAAATGAAGGAACACGAAGAATTTCAAGCAGTCAGTCAATTTTTTAAAGTTTTGAGTGACCCGACCCGTCTAAAAATTTTAATGTTTCTAAAAGAAGGCGAACGTAATGTTTCTTCGATTAGCGATACTTTAGAAATGGAGCAATCAGCCGTTTCTCACCAGTTAAAATTGTTGCGTGATAAGCGTTTGGTAAAAGCGCGACGGGATGGTAAGGCGATGCTTTACAGCTTGGATGATCAACACGTTTTAGATGTTTTGGAACAAACCTTTCAACACGTCTTGCACCAGTAAAAGAGTGCTTTTCCAATTTTTTTGGAAAAGCACTTTTTTTTTGTAGAAATTTTGTTATACTGAAACCTAACTATTAGAATATGATGAAATTACTTTTAATACGAATGTAATCAAATGGAGGCGGATTATGGAAAAAACAGTCAAGGTGGGTCTATTAGGACTAGGCGTGGTTGGTACCGGCGTTTTAGAAATTTTAGCAGATCATCAAGAAAAAATTGAAAAAAGTATTGGCGGTCCCTTGGTTGTCACCAAAGCATTGGTCCGTCCAGAAGAAGATAAGCAGGCATTAGCGGATAAATACCACTTAGAGTTAGTGACCGAATTGGAGGCGATCTTAAATGATCCAGAAATCTCCATCGTTGTGGAAGTCATGGGCCGAATCGAACCGGCTAAAACGTTTATCAAGCAAGCTTTGATGGCTGGTAAAAATGTCGTGACAGCCAATAAAGATTTGCTGGCACAGCATGGCAGTGAATTAGTTGATCTCGCTCGGGAGCAACAGCGCAATTTGTATTATGAAGCCAGTGTCGCCGGAGGCATTCCAATCCTACGGACGATCGCCAACAGTTTAGCGGCAGATGATATTACCGAAGTTTTAGGGATCGTCAATGGCACGACGAATTATATGCTGACAAAAATGGTCCAGGAGCATCGCTCTTACGAAGAGACTTTGAAAGAAGCGCAAGCGTTGGGCTTTGCGGAAAGCGACCCAACAAATGATGTTGATGGGATCGACGCGGCTTATAAAATGGTAATCTTGAGTAAATTTGCTTTTGGGATGACCATCACGATGGATCAAGTCAAGATCAAGGGAATTCGCGGGTTAGCGGCGGAGGATGTTTCAATTGCGGATCAGCTGGGCTATACCGTCAAATTAATTGGTTCAACAATCAAACAAGACGATACCATTTCTGTTGAGGTAGGCCCCATTCTAGTTCCCCATGAACATCCATTGGCTTCAATCCATAATGAAATGAACGCCGTTTTCGTCAAAAGCTCAGGCATCGGCGAATCAATGTATTATGGTCCCGGTGCAGGTGCACGACCAACGGCAACCAGTATCGTGGCGGATTTGATGACGATTGTTAATAAGATGAAGAAAAATACGGTGGGGCATCGGTTTACGGGCTATACGCAGCCAACCAAAATTACTCCGCCAAGCGAAAATATCAGCAAGTATTTCTTGTCACTAGAGATGCCGGATGAAGCTGGACAATTTTTGAAGTTAGCTGAGATTATGACAGAGACTCAAGTAGGCTTTGAACAAGTCGTTCAAGAAAAAGGCGATGGCGAAAATGCCCGAGTGGTCTTGATTACCCATGAGACTTCAGAAACCAAAATGTTGACCATTCAACAAGAAATCAAAGACAAAACCAGTTACAAAATCTTATCGTTGATGAAAGTTATGGGGGAATAAACTATGTATGAAGGTCTATTAAAGCAATATAAAGAATACTTGCCAATTACGGATAAGACACCACAGATCGCTTTAGCTGAAGGAAACACACCTTTGATTCCTTTGAAGAATTTATCAAAAGAGTTAGGCATCACGTTATACGGAAAGTATGAAGGCTTGAATCCAACGGGTTCCTTCAAAGACCGCGGCATGGTGATGGCGGTAGCAAAAGCAGTAGAGGACGGCGCGAAGGCAATTATTTGTGCTTCAACCGGAAATACTAGTGCTGCGGCTGCGGCTTATGCTACACGTGCTGGTATTAAAGCTTACGTCGTGATACCAGATGGGAAAATTGCGATGGGGAAATTGGCGCAAGCGATCGCTTATGGGGCGGATATTATTTCGATACCGGGAAATTTCGACGAAGCATTGAAAGCCGTGCGGGATATTGCAGAGACAGAAGCAGTGGCGTTAGTAAATTCAGTCAACCCTTATCGTTTAGAAGGACAAAAAACCGCGGCCTTCGAGATTTGCGAACAATTAGAAAAAGCGCCAGATGTTTTGGGAATTCCGGTTGGTAATGCCGGAAATATTTCGGCTTACTGGAAGGGCTTCAAAGAATGGCATGAAAAAAAAGGGACGGAGCTTCCGCGAATGCATGGCTTTGAAGCCGAGGGCGCAGCGGCGATTGTTACCGGAAAAGTAATCGAACAACCGGAAACAGTTGCAACGGCGATCCGTATCGGAAACCCAGCGAGTTGGCAGTTAGCCGAAGCGGCTCGTGATGAATCGCAGGGTTATATTGACTCTGTGACAGATGAAGAAATTTTGAATGCCTATCGCAAAGTAGCCGCTCAAGAAGGTGTTTTTGTGGAACCTGGCTCTGCGGCTTCGCTTGCCGGTGTGATCCAACACGTGAAAAACGGTCGGATCAAAGCGGGTGAAACAGTTGTGACCGTCTTTACCGGAAATGGCTTAAAAGACCCCGATACAGCGATTAACGAAACAGATATCCAGATCAATAAGATGAGTGACTTGGAGGATATGCGCCGACACTTACGTGAAGGAGTGGCCGCTCTATGAAAATCCGCGTCCCGGCAACCAGCGCCAACTTAGGTCCCGGCTTTGATTCGTGTGGGATCGCTTTGTCTCAATATTTGACTATCGAGATTGGTAAGGAAATAAAAAATTGGCAGATCGTTCATCACTTAGGAAGCAACATTCCTTCCGATGAAAAAAATTTATTGATCCAAACGGCTTTAGACTTAGCGCCTAATTTAAAGCCACATCGATTAACGATGACCTCAGACATTCCCATCGCTCGCGGCTTAGGCAGCAGCTCGTCAGTGGTCGTAGCGGGAATTGAATTAGCCAATCGTTTAGGAAAGCTTGGAATGACCACGGCACAAAAAGTGACTTATGCAACAAAAATTGAAGGACACCCTGATAATGTGGCTCCGGCGATTTGTGGCGATTTTGTCGTCGCCAGCTTTAATAACAATGAAGTAAATTTTGTGAAGCATCATTTTCCTGATTGCGATGTGATTGCTTTCATTCCAAATCATGAATTACTGACAGCGGAAAGCCGCGCGGTTTTACCAAAGGAAATGTCCTATCGCGATGCGGTCACAGCCAGTTCGATCGGCAACGTGATGATTGCCGCAGTGTTAAATGGGAATCTGCCATTAGCCGGTAAAATGATGGAGAAGGATATTTTACACGAAAGCCATCGCCAGCATTTGGTTCCTCATTTGAAAAAGATTCGTGAATTTTGCAAGGCCTACGGTGGATACGGCAGTTTTCTAAGTGGTGCGGGCCCGACTGTATTAGTCTTAACGCCACCAGAAAATACTGGAAAATTAGTCACAGCATTAAAGGCCTATGATCATGAGGCATCGATTGATGTCCTTTCCGTTGAAAAAGAAGGCGTCCAAATATTTTAATTGCGATGAAGAGAAGAGTAGGATTCATCAGACTCCACAGAGAGCTTCGGTAGCTGAAAAGAAGCAGCAGTGATGAATCAGAAGATGGTCTCAGAGCGATTGTCGATTAGACACGGGTGTGCCCGATACAGCAGTTCGTAGCAATACGACAAAAGATCAGTCTTGCAAGAGCCTGATAAACTAAGGTGGTACCACGGCACTCCCGTCCTTTCATAATATGAAAAGATGAGAGTGCCTTTTTTGCGAGTTCCACTTTTCGCAGTGATAAGGAGTATCAGCTGAAAATTATTTTTTAAACAAAGCTTGGAGCAAATATTTAGTGGAATCGTATGCGTACGAAGATAAGTATCTTTTTTCGGTTTGTGAAAACAGAAAACTTTTCTAGTGAGTTAGCAGCTAAGTTGCTAGCAAGAAAATTCAGCAGGATAGTGAATGGTTTGAGAAACGAAACCTGTTTATAAAAAGAATCACTTAACATAAAAAGTTTAAAAATGGTAACTAACAAGGAGGAAATGATGATGGAATTTGAAACGAAATGTTTACACGCTGGTTATCAGCCGGAAAATGGTGGGGCGCGGGTTTTGCCAATCACCCAAAGTACGACCTATGCTTACGACTCAACAGAAGAGATCGGGAAATTATTTGATTTAGAAGCGAATGGTTATTTCTATACCCGCTTAGCCAATCCAACGACCAGTGCGGTGGAAGAAAAAATCGCGGCTTTGGAAAATGGGGTTGGTGCCTTATGTACATCCTCAGGACAAGCAGCGACCTTTTACGCGGTGTTGAATATTTTAGAGTCGGGGGATCATTTGATTTCTTCCAGCTACATTTATGGCGGGACCTATAATCTATTTGCTCATACGCTTAAAAAAATGGGGATCGAAGTAACTTTTGTTGATCAAGATGCGTCGATGGAAGAATTGTTACAAGCAGCCAAGCCAAATACAAAAGCGATCTTCGGTGAAACGATCGCAAATCCAGCAGTAAAAGTATTAGACCTTGAAAAATTTTCAGCAGTAGCAAAAGAACTAGCGATTCCTTTTATTATCGATAATACCTTTGCAACACCGTATTTTTGTCGGCCAATTGAATTCGGGGCTGATATTGTGATCCATAGTACGACGAAGTATTTAGATGGCCATGCCGTACAAACAGGCGGAGTGATCGTGGACGCAGGCACCTTTGATTGGACTAACGGGAAATTTCCGCAATTATCCGAACCAGATGAAACCTATCACGGGATCGTCTACACTGAAAAATTTGGCGCGGCGGCCTATATCACGAAGGCGCGGGTTCAATTAATGCGTGATCTTGGAGCGACCCCATCGCCGCAAAATTCTTTTTTGTTGAATCTTGGAATAGAAACATTGTCTGTTCGGATGGATCGACATTATCAAAATGCGGTGACTGTGGCTGAATTTTTAGAAACACAAGCAGCCATCGAAAAAGTCTATTATCCAGGATTGAAGTCGGATGCAGATTATTTTTTGGCACAAAAATATGTACCAAATGGCTTGTGCGGTGTCATTTCCGTCGAATTTGCTGACGGAAAGGAAACGGCGGCGAAGTGGTTAGATGCTTTGGACTTAGTCTCGTTAGAAGTTCACGTAGCGGATATTCGAACGTGTGCGCTGCATCCGGCGACTTCGACTCATCGTCAGTTGACAGATGAAGAATTACGACAAGCGGGGATTTCTCCAGGACTTGTTCGTTTATCTTGCGGGATTGAAAATGTAGCGGACATTTTAGAAGATCTGCAAAAAGCCTTTGATAAATTGGAGGGATAACGTATGCCGATTCGTTTAGACGTTGATTTTCCTGCAAAGTCGGTCTTAGAAATCGAAGACATCTTCGCCATTGATAATATGCGGGCGGAGCACCAAGATATTCGTCCATTGAAACTATTGATCTTGAATTTGATGCCAAATAAAATCGATACGGAGATTCATTTGCTGCGGCTGATTAGTCAAAGTCCGTTGCAGATCGATGTAGATTTTTTAAAGGTTGCCAGTCATTACGCGAAAAATACGAGTAAAAATCATTTAGACAAATTTTATTTGGAGTTTTCCCAAATCGTTGATACTTGTTACGATGGTTTGATCATTACGGGGGCGCCGGTGGAGCAGCTGGCTTTTACCGAAGTGGACTATTGGGCTGAGTTAGTGGAAATCATGGAGTGGAGTCAGCGGGCGGTGACGTCGGTCGTGCATATTTGTTGGGGAGCACAAGCGGGTTTGTATCATCATTTCGGGATCGATAAGCTGCCTTTTCCAGAAAAAATGTTTGGCATTTATCAGCAGGAAATCGAACATCAGCATCGACTCTTTCGTGGCTTTGATGATCGTTTTTGGATGCCGCAGTCGCGTTATACTGGAATCAATGAAGAACAAGTGCGAAATCAACCAAAAATCAAAGTAATCGCCAAAGATGATCACGCACGCTCAGCGATATTACTCTCAGAGGACGAACACGATATTTTTTTGATGGGACATTTTGAATACGATACGGATACACTGGAAAAAGAATATTTGCGGGATCATGAACGTGGCTTAACGACTGCGCAGCCAGAAAATTATTACGAAGGCGAAAAAATTACTAATTACTGGCGGGCACATGCGCATTTGTTTTATCATAACTGGCTGAATGACGTGTATCAAATGACGCCTTATCCATTAACAGAGATTCGTCAAAGACAGCAAAAAAGAAAGCTGAAATCGTGATGATTTCAGCTTTCTTCTTCCATAAAGTAATAACTATGGTCTTCCAAGTCTAAGGCGCTCATGATCATTGCCGCTGTTTCTTCAATCGAAAGCGTCGCTACGTTGATGACTTCGCAGCCAAGTTTTTGATAAAGATCATTGGCAAATTTCAGTTCCGCTTGAATTTTGTCGCGATCGGAATAGGCTGTTTCAGGATTCAAGCCGTAAGCCCGCATCCGTTCTTTACGAATCCCAATCAATACTTCAGGATCGTTCGTCAGGCCGACGATTTTTTTCGGATCGATTTCAAACAGCTGTTTTGGAATATGTGCTTGCGGAATCAGCGGCAAATTCGCAACTTTAAGATTTTTATTGGCCAAGTATAAGCTTAGCGGGGTTTTTGAAGTACGTGAGACACCAAGTAAAACCACGTCGGCTTCTAAAAAACCGCGAGGGTCTTTGCCGTCGTCATACTTCACCGCAAACTCCATTGCTTTGATCCGCTTGAAATAATTTTCGTTCAAATGATGAAGTGCGCCCCGTTCGCCGGTTGGCTCCACATGTGCTCGTTGACCGATTTCATCTACGACTGGATTCAATAGATCCATCGTAAACAAGTCCTCATGCTCACAAAATTCTTTCGCTATTTTTGATAAATTCGGATCAATCAAGGTATAAATAATCATGCCGTTTTCTGCTTTTGCGTCATTTAATGCTTTTAACAATAATTCTTCCGAATGAATGAAGGTTCGACGGAAAAGACAAAATTCGACTGTCGGATATTGTGCCATTGAAGCTTGAGCCAGTTTCGAGGCGGTTTCTCCAGCAGAATCGGAAATAATAAAAATCGTTACCAGTTCGCCTTGTTTTTCGCTGTTCATAAAGAGATTCTCCCTTGCAATCAAAGATAATTTATTATACCATATTGTTTATTCGGAATCATTACACTTTGAATCGAGGGATGACTATGCCGCAAGCAACACTGTTAGAGAAAGCATTGGGAAAAGTGAAAGAGCATGGCTTTAAGTACACAAAAAAGCGCGAAACCTTACTGGATTTTTTGATTAAAAAGAATCGTTACGTTTCTGCCCGTGAAGTTTATAATCATTTGAATGAACAATTCCCAGGATTAAGTTATGACACGGTGTATCGCAATTTACGTGAATTTTGTGAGATTGGCTTGATTGAAGACACCGAGCTACAAGGGGAAATGAAGTTCCGCTTTAGTTGCAGCGAAAGTTTTGAACATCATCATCATTTTATTTGTACGGTCTGTGGAATGACCAAAGAGATCCACATGTGTCCAATGGATTTCTTCAAAGAACAGCTAGATGACTGCTCAATCGAAGGGCATCGCTTTGAACTTTACGGCCGTTGTGAAAAATGCCAAAATGTTAATGAATAAATTAAGAATTAAAATTCTTCAGTACCTTGACTCAAAATAGACCATTGGATATAATGACTTATGGACGGTCTTGTTGGTTGAAAGTATATTTCAATAACAAAAACGGTTACATTTCAAGCCCGGAGGGAGGGAATTTATATGTCAAAAACAGTGGTTCGTAAAAATGAATCTCTTGACGATGCTCTTCGTCGCTTCAAACGTTCCGTTTCAAAAGCAGGGACTCTGCAAGAATCTCGCAAACGTGAATTTTATGAAAAACCAAGTGTGAAACGTAAGAAAAAATCAGAAGCAGCTAGAAAACGTAAGAAATTCTAGTCTGTCAATGGAGTGATTCTATTGTCACTACTTACTACCTTGAATGAAGACATGAAGCAAGCGATGCGAGCAAAAGATAAAGAGTCTTTGCAAGTGATCCGGATGCTTAAAGCTTCGATTCAAAATGAGCAGATCAAAAAAGGTCAGGATTTGAATGAAGAGGAAGAATTGACCGTTTTATCTCGTGAGATGAAACAACGTCGTGATTCTTTAACGGAATTTGAAAAAGCTGACCGCACCGATTTGGCTGATAAGGTCAAAAAGGAAATCGTAATTGTTGAAAACTATTTGCCGGCTCAACTGAGTGAAGAAGAGATTCGTACAATTGTTCAAGAAGCAATTACAAAAACGGGAGCGACGTCACCAAAGGAATTTGGTAAAGTGATGGGGGCAGTGATGCCGAAAGTCAAAGGCAAAGCCGATGGCAATCAAGTCAATGCAGTCGTCAAGGAACTCCTGAACAAGTAAGCAATAGTGAAGCCGAGAGAGATTTCTCTCGGCTTTTTTTGCGATTTCCACTTCACGTTGTAGCCTGATTAATAAAAACGTGGCAAACGACGATCAGAACCTTTTTCGTATGATAAAAATCGCGGCATGCCAACAGATGAAGGCAGCTGTTTTAAAAGTTCGCCAAAAGATCGTTTGCCTGTATACTAATCGTTTTATTTCTTAAATAACTAAAGTTTAGGATTCTTTTAGTGAGAGTTAAGACAATTTTTCTTTTATTTAGAGTGTGGTATTATAGGAGGGAACGAAGAATGAAGGGATGAAGGCTTGTTGATTAACAGCGATTTTGAGTCGTTTGAAATAAAGCTTGATGGCAAAGATGACATCAGTATGCTTTTAGGAACCCATGACAAACATGTAAAATTTTTAGAAGACAATACCGAGACAACCATTAATACTCGTGGTGAAACCATCCAAATCATTGGACCGAAGGATGAAGCGAAATTAGTTGTTGAGATTATTCGAGCATTACAAGTCTTGATTGATCGCGGAATCAAAGTTGCGACGCCAGATGTGATGACGGCGTTACGCTTAGGTCGCGACAATCATTTAGACGAATTTATTATGATGTATGAGGAAGAATTATTAAAGGACCGCAACGGAAAGCCGATTCGTCCGAAAAATATTGGACAAAGTCGCTATATTGCAGCGATTCGCAAATCCGATGTGGTTTTTGGCGTTGGACCTGCCGGTACTGGTAAGACGTATTTAGCGATTGTTATGGCGATTGCTGCGTTAAAAAAAGGCGAAGTACAACGAATCATTTTGACTCGTCCAGCAGTTGAAGCAGGGGAAAGTCTGGGCTTTTTACCGGGAGACTTGAAAGAAAAAGTTGATCCTTATTTACGCCCGATGTATGATGCATTGCATCAAATCTTTGGTGTCGAGCATACGAATCGTTTACTGGAACGGGGCGTGATCGAAATCGCACCGCTAGCTTACATGCGCGGTCGGACGTTGGATGATGCTTTTGTCATTTTAGATGAGGCACAAAATACGACTATTTCACAAATGAAAATGTTCTTAACCCGCTTAGGTTTCAATTCAAAAATGATCGTCAATGGTGATACGAGTCAAGTCGATCTGCCAAAAGGTCAGGTCAGCGGTTTGATCCATGCGGAACGGACGTTGCAAGGAATCAAGAAGATTCGATTTGTGAATTTTGAAGCGGGAGATGTCGTGCGGCATCCAGTTGTTGCGGAAATCATTGAAGCTTATGAACATGAGAATTTGCGTCACTAAGAAAAATAGTTAGCAGTCCATGATTATAAACAGATAATTGTGATAAAACCCGAACGTGGACTATTCCAAGTTTAGTTTGACTATTTTTAAATAAGCTGGGAGGGAATTGGATGTTAAATCGACCCATCAATAACTTGCTGAAAAAGTTAGGTTCAAAGATTATACCGCTAGTGCTAGCCGTCTTTTCAGTCATCTTGATGGTGACGATGCTGACTAGTGTTGTACAAAAAAGTGTCGACTACAAAGAAGGCCAAGTCGCCTCAGAAAGTATTCGCGCGAATAAAACGATTGAAAACAAGGCGGAGACGACGCAAAAACGTCAATTAGCTGCTGAAGCGGTAACGCCGGAATATACCTACCAAGCAGATTTGGCTCAGACCCAGCACGATCGGATCAGTCAATTGATTTCATTGATTCAAAAGTCGAATAGTGAGCTCGATAAAAGTTATCAATCGAAGGCTTCGCAAGCCAAGGATGGAGAAAAGATTCCACAGCCAACAGTTGATGAACGAGTGGCGGCGGTTAAAAAAGGCTTCGAAGGCTTAGATCAAGATACGGTTACCTTTTATCAGCAATTACCAGACGATTTTTATCAAGCAATCGTGCAATTAAGCGCCACTGATCTTGATAAGCTTGAAACTGGGAGCTTGAGGTTAGTGGATGAGCAAATGGCGAAGCGAATTCGTCAAAGCGATTTAGAAGAATATAAGCAACAAGCGATCGATAAGATTCAAGAACTAAATCTTTCCGAAACGGCTAGTCTTGCGGCTCGTTACTTACTTGAGGAAGGGATCATCGTGAATGATTCCCTGAATCAAAAGCGGACGGATGAATTGAAGGAACAAGCCAGCGAATCAGTTCAGCCGGTCATGATTTATCAAGGAGAAGTGATTGTTCGTGAAGGCAGCCAGATCGACGCCAACGCGATTAACAAACTGAAACTATTGGGCTTAACGAGTTCAAGTACATCGATTTTTCCAATGATTGCAATGGTCTTGGCAGCAATCCTGCAAGGGGTGCTGTTATGGTTTTACAGCCGTCAATTTGAAGTGGAATTTCAAAGATTACGCTTTATTCTGTTTTACAGTGCTAGCATGACTATCGGTGTCTTTATTATGAAGATCCTGCAAGCTTTTCAAGGCAGCAGTTCGACTAATTTGGCGTTGTTTTTCCCAGCGGCGTTTGTGCCATTGATTTTAACCGTATTTGTTAATCGTCGCGCAGGCGCATTAGCTGCTGTTTTCCAGACGGTCTTTGCGTTGTTTATTTATTACAATGCTATCGGTACGAATATATTACCGGTCATCTTAATGACCTATCTTTTTTCTGGGACATTAGCTGTGATGGTAAAACAAAGACGACTATCAGATCAAGTCAAGCAGGCATCATTATGGATCATTGCCTTCCCAATCGCTTGGGGGATTATTTTGACGATTTATCAAGGGCTATCATTTGCGGACAGTCAAACGTGGGGAATGCTACTTGGAGCTTTTGCGGCAAGCATGCTGTCCTTTATTATGGGGATGGGTTTGCAGCCGTATATCGAGCTTTTGGTCACAGATAGCAGTGTTATCACGCTGAATGAGTTAAGTAATCCTAACCATCCGCTGCTGAAACAATTATTAGAAGAAGCGCCTGGGACTTATCATCATTCGATGATGGTGGCGAATTTAAGCGCCAACGCGGTAGCGGAGATCGGCGGCCGGTCATTATTGACGCGAGTGGCTTGTTATTATCATGATATCGGTAAGATCCGTCACGCAAATTTCTTTGTGGAAAATTTGCCAACTGGAGCAGAAAATCCCCATAACTTCTTGTTGCCAGAGGATAGTAAGCAGATCATCTTCGGTCACGTAATTGAAGGTGCGAAAATCTTAAAAGAATATAAGATGCCGCAAATGGTCATCGACATTTGTTATCAGCATCATGGCACAACATTGATGAAGTATTTTTATATTAAGGCGAAGGAACGAAATGCAGAAATAATGGAAGCAGAGTTTCGTTATCCTGGGCCAAAACCTCAGACTCGTGAAGCTGGTGTAGTCAATATCGCCGATAGCTGTGAAGCAGCTGTTCGAGCGATGGATCATCCGTCACTGGATAAAATTACGGAATTTGTTCATAGTTTAATCGAAGAACGGATCAGCGACGGTCAATTGGACGACTCAGGTTTAACGCTTAAAGAAATTCGAATTGTTGAAAAATCACTAATCAGTGGATTAAGCTCGACCTTCCATTCCAGAATCAAGTATCCTCGTATGCAATCTGAAGCGGAGAAAATGAAAGAAGAGCAAGAGAAAAAAGGGGAAGCGTAATGGACATTACTTTTATTGATGAAACAGAAGAACTTTCTGAAGATAAAATCAAAGAGATCGATGGCGTGCTGCAATTTGCGGCGGATTATCTCAAACTACCAAAAGATACTGAGATGTCTGTTACATTTATGGACAATGCCGCGATTCGTGTGATTAATCGCGACTATCGTGGAAAAGACGCTGCAACAGATGTAATCAGCTTTGCTCTGGAAGAAGAGGGTGAAGATGAAGTGCCGATCATTATGGATGAGCTAGATGAAATGGAGCAGATGCCCCGCAATCTCGGCGATATTATGATCTCAACAGAGCGTGCAGCTGAACAGGCAGAGGAGTATGGACACAGTTTTGATCGCGAGTTAGGCTTCTTAGCCGTACATGGCTTTTTGCATATCAATGGGTATGACCATATGACTCCTGAAGATGAGAAAGAGATGTTTGGTCTACAGAAAGAGATTTTGGATGCCTATGGACTTAAAAGATAAGACAGAAAAAAATAAGCATTTTATCACTTCTTTTGAATTTGCCCTGCAAGGGATTCGCACCGTTTTTAAGGAAGAACGCAACATGCGCAAGCATGTGGCCTTTGGCTTGATGGCGATCTTTGTTAGTTTTTTATTAGGTCTGTCTTTGCTGGAATGGCTGTGGATTATTTTAGCAGTCTTTCTTGTTTGGATTGTGGAGATTATTAATACGGTTTTTGAAAACGTGGTGGATATGGTCACAGAGTGTCATTTTCATCCGATCGGGAAAAAAATTAAAGACATGGCTGCCGGTGCCGTCTTGGTTACTTCGGTTTTTGCCATTATCGTTGGTATGGTGATCTTTTTACCAAAGATCGTCGAGCTCTTCCTCAAATAAAAGTGGTATCGAGGAGAAAGGTTATTCAGAAAGGAACTATTACATGTCAGAACATAAATCAGGTTTTGTAGCGATTGTTGGACGACCAAATGTTGGAAAATCAACGTTGCTAAATCGTATCATCGGACAAAAAATCGCGATCATGAGCGACAAGGCACAAACGACTCGCAATAAAATCCAAGGGGTTTACACGACACCAGAAGCGCAAATTATTTTTATTGATACACCAGGCATCCATAAACCAAAACATCGTTTAGGGGACTATATGGTAGAGATGGCTTATAGTGCACTGCGAGAAGTCGATTCGATCATCTTTATGGTAAGCGCTGATCAAAAGCGTGGCCGTGGTGACGATTTTATTTTGGAACGTCTAAGCAAGCAAGATGTTCCCGTTTATTTAGTTATCAACAAAATCGATACGATTCATCCCGATGAGCTTTTGGCGATCATTGATGATTACCGCCAAGTGATGGATTTCAAAGAAATTATTCCGATTTCAGCGACGGAAGGCAACAATGTTGAACATCTATTAGACGTCTTAGTGGACCAAATGGATGAAGGACCGCAATATTTCCCGGAAGATCAAATCACGGATCATCCGGAATACTTTATCGTGTCAGAACTGATTCGAGAAAAAGTTTTGACCTTAACGCGTGACGAGGTTCCTCACTCTGTGGCCGTGGTGACTGAATCAATGAAGCGGGATGAAAATGACAAGGTGCATATTCAAGCGACGATCATTGTCGAACGAACCAGTCAAAAAGGCATCATCATCGGTAAAGGCGGCAAGATGCTGAAAAATATTGGCACGCAAGCTCGTAAAGATATTGAGACGCTTTTAGCGGATAAAGTGTATTTAGAGCTATGGGTTAAAGTCCAAAAAGATTGGCGCGACAAGCAAACTTATTTACAAGATTACGGCTATCGAAAAGACGATTATTAAAAAATTTTGAGGCTGGGACATATTTATGTTCCAGCCTTTAGCTGCGGATAGAAAGATCGAAACGAGGTGAAAAGTTATGGCGCAAATCGGTGAGACAAAAGGGATGATTTTGTTTAGTCGTGATTATAAGGAAAAAGACAAGTTGATTAAAATTTTTACTGAGTCGGCAGGGAAGGTCATGTTCTTTGCTAAGGGAATTCACCGTCCCAACAATCTGTTAAGTACGGCGATCCAACCTTTTACCGAAGCGGTCTACATCGGGAATTTAAAAACAGATGGGCTCTCTTTTTTGAATAGTGCAAAAGATGTTCAGCCGTTGCGGAAGCTGCAGGAGGATATTTTTTTAAATGCCTATGGGTCGTATATCTTAGGCCTAACTGATGCTGCGATCGAGGATCATGTCTATGATCCAGCTCTGTACGGCTTTACTCGGGAAGCCTTGCAGCGGATGAATGAAGGCGCTGATGGGGAAACGATCATGAATATTTTTGAAGTTCAGATCATGCAGCGCTTCGGCATCTCACTAAACTGGCAAGCTTGCGGTGTGTGTGGCAAGAAGACCGGGGCTTTTGATTTTTCTTCAAAATATAATGGGATTCTTTGCGAGGAGCATTGGCATTTGGATCAACACCGTTATCATGCAGACCCGCGGGCCATTTATTTTCTGCGGATGTTCAACAGCGTAACCTATGAAAATATCAACACGATCAATTTGAAGCCAGAAACCAAAAAAGCCATCCGTCAAACATTGGATCAGCTTTATGAAGAATATATTGGCCTGCATTTGAAAAGCAAAAAGTTTATTGATCAAATGAGTGAGTGGCAAGATGTGTTAAAACCAAGAGACGAAAAATAATCTGCAGTTCTTTACAGGAGCCGCAGATTATTTTTTTATTTCGAATGAGCAAAATGCTGACAAATAAAAAGCCAAACGATTGCTCCTAAGAAAGCTAGAAACACATAGAGAAACAGCAGTTTGAAGCTGAAAGGATTGTGGTAAATGATAAGAGACATGAAGCTTCCAACGCTAAAAAAATAACCGCCGTAAAAAATCCCTTTGGAATAATTAGTCAGCTCGCCTTTCACTTCTAACAAATAGGAAAAAAGTAAAAAGAAGATCACAATAGGAAAATTCAGAAACAGACGGAGTGACCAGCCGTCTTGAATCAGACTAACGAACCAGCTGATAAACAAGCCAATAATGAAAAAGCTGACGAAATGAACGAATGGACTGGTGGAATAAAATTTTTTCATAGGAACCTCCAAAAATGTCTTTTGGTTAGTTATAGTCACTAAGTATAAAAAAAGTATAGCAGAAAAATTTTTCTAATTTGCTATATATTTTTATTCTAGCTATGAAAATTGAATGATTTTCAAATTTTGATTGCTAATTCATGATAAAATGATTAATATATTTAGAAAACCTTCATTTAATTATCATTAAAGAGTAGCTGTAAAATGACGACATGAATACGGATAAAAGAAATAGGAGTGGTAAGAGTGGAAGAATTATGGCAGGTATTACGACCAGATGAACAAATCGAACTTCAGTTGAGAAAATTGTATACGCAGCATGATTTCCAGCCTTATCATTTAAATAATTTTGAAGAATACAGTATGTATCAGCAAAACTATAATTTTTTACGGAATTCATCGATCATCACCTTTACTGGCAATGACGGCCGGACAATGGCCTTAAAGCCGGATGTGACGCTTTCCATCGCGAAGAATACGCCCTCTGGTGAAGCACGCAAGGTGTATTACGTGGAGGATGTTTACCGCCACGATCGGCAAGCCGGGGAATATCAAAAAATTTATCAAATCGGCTTAGAGATCATTGATGAGATCACGTGGAAGGATCAGCTGGAAGTCTTGAAGCTGGCTTGGAAAAGTTTGGCACAGGTAGGCGAAGGGACACTGGATCTTTCTCATATGGGAATCTTGACCGGTATTTGTGATCGCTTCCCTGAAGAAGATCGCCCGAAAGTTTTGGACTGTTTGCGGGACAAAAGTTCTCACGGCATCGACGAATTAACAAACAAGGCGGGACTCTCAGAAGAAGAAAAATTAAATTTAGCCAAATTAGTGCGTCTATCTGGTGATTTTGAAACAAAATATCAACGAGCCAAAGTCTTGTTGGCTGCCTATCCAAAGGCTCAAGCTGGCTTAGAAGAGTTGAAAGAATTATACGAAGCGCTGCAACAAGAAGAATTGTCAGACAAGATCCGTTTGCGCTTGGATTTTTCAATCATTAATGATGCCGACTATTATAGCGGCTTACTTTTTCAAGGCTTCATCAAGGAAGCGCGGGAAACGATTTTATACGGAGGTCGTTATGACCGCTTGATGCATCGTCAAGGCAAGAGTCAAGGAGCGATTGGCTTTGGCATGAAGCTGAATCATGTTGGCCAAAAACTGCCGGCTGATACCCAGACTTCGAAATACTTGAACATCGCTTTACCGAAGGGGCGGATGGGGGATGCCGTCTATCAATTATTCACGCAAGCGGGAGTGGCTTCTGAGGATGTCTTTGAAGACAATCGCAAGCTGATCTTTTGTGATGAAGAGAATAAATTGCGTTTCTTCTTAGTGAAGCCTAGTGATGTGGCGATCTATGTGGAACATGGCGCGGCAGATATTGGTGTCGTAGGAAAAGATATCTTATTAGAAACCAAAGCTGCGGTAATCGAATTTCTTGATCTGCACATGGGAGAGTGTCGCTTAGCAGTGGCGGCCCATAATGAGTTCCAGGAGGATTTTTCTCGTCCTCTGAGAGTTTCAACGAAATACCCTCAGATCACCCGTGAATATTATGAAAGTATCGGCCGTTCCGTGGAGCTGATCCACTTACATGGTTCGATCGAGCTGGCGCCGCTGTTAGGACTATCAGATGTGATCGTTGATATCGTCGAAACGGGAACGACTTTGAGGGAAAATGATCTGACGGTCATTCAAGAAATTGCACCATCTTCGGCTCGCTTGATTATCAATCACGCGACTTGGCGCTTTAAGCAAGAACGAATCCAAAAAGTAATTGAGAAGGTGAGGCAGCAGCTATGAGAGTGTACACGACGGAAAAAGATTCGATGGAAAAAATTCTTGCCCGTAAAATGTCAGAAACCAAGGACGTGTCAAGTGTCGTTGAAAAAATCATTCAGCGAGTCAGGACAGACGGGGATCAGGCCTTATTCCAATTAGTCGAAGAAATCGACCAAGTCAAGCTGGGTGCATTAGCGGTTAGTGCTGCCGAAAAAAAAGCCGCCCTCGAAGCGACTTCACCAGAATTGATGGCGGTTTTTAACCAAGCGAAGGGCAATATCCTTGCGTTTCATAAAAAACAAGTTCGACAAGGCTTCGTCGCTACTGAGGACAGCGGTGTGGTGATGGGGCAACGAGTGATTCCCTTAGCTTGTGTTGGTGTCTATGTACCGGGAGGAACGGCGGCTTATCCAAGCACGGTCTTAATGGATGTACTGCCTGCAAAAATTGCTGGTGTTAAAAAAATCGTCATGATTACACCAACAGACAACGAAGGAAAAGTTCCTGATGCGATTTTGGCGGCGGCGGAAGTCGCCGGTGTTGATGAGATTTATAAAGTTGGCGGCGCACATGGGGTAGCGGCCTTGGCCTACGGAACGGAAACGATCCCGAAAGTCGATAAGATCGTCGGTCCTGGGAATATTTATGTAGCCACTGCTAAGCGAATGGTGTATGGCGAGGTGGATATCGATATGATCGCCGGACCGAGTGATGTTTTGATTGTGGCTGATCATACCGGAAATCCTCGTTGGATTGCGGCCGATTTGTTGGCCCAAGCGGAGCATGATAAATTAGCGCAAGCCATTTTAGTGACGACCGAAGAAAAGCTGATTGAAGCCGTGGAAACTGAATTGGAAAAACAATTAGTAAACTTGCCACGTAAAGAAATTGCCGCAGGATCACTAGAAAATAATGGCAAAATCATTTTAGTCAAAGACTTGAACGAGGCAATCGAGGTTGCCAATCAGATTGCGCCTGAGCATTTGGAACTCTCTGTGGCGGAACCCTTCGCCTTGTTAGGCAAGGTCGAGAATGCCGGCAGTGTCTTTTTAGGGCACCATACGCCGGAAGTATTGGGTGATTATTTTGCTGGACCGAATCATACGCTGCCGACAGAAGGGACCGCGCGTTTCTATTCGCCGCTATCGGTAGATGATTTTATCAAAAAAAGCAGCTATTTGTACTATCCAGAAGAAGCGCTAAGAGCAGTTGGATCGGCGGTTGAACTATTTGCCAAGACGGAGGAATTAGACGGCCATGCCCGTTCAATGAGCTTCCGTATGGCTGACGACTCTGTAAAATAAGTGAGGAGGAACGTGGATGACCTTTTTGAATCAAAAATACCAAAGCTTAACTCCCTATACCCCTGGTGAGCAGGTGGATGAAACGGAATTTATCAAACTCAATACCAATGAGAGTCCGTATCCGCCAGCGCCGAAGGTTCAAAAGGCGGTCGCCGAGGCTGCCCAGAAATTAAATCGCTATCCAGACATTGCGTGGAGCAGTGTGGCGAAACCCTTTGCGGCGTATTTAGGAGTGAAGGAAGATCAGCTTTTTTTAGGCAATGGCAGTGATGAAGTTTTAGCTTATCTGTTTCAAGGCTTCACGGAACAGGGAATCGCTTTTCCCGATGTGACTTATGGCTTTTATCAAGTCTATAGCGAGCTATATGACGTGGACACTACGATCGTTCCTCTTAAAGCGGATTTTTCGATCGAGCTGAAGGATTATGATGAATTGATTGGCACGGTGATTTTTGCGAATCCTAACGCACCGACCGGCGTTTATTTGTCGCAGCAGGCGATTTGCGATTTTTTAGAACGTCATCCCAATCGTTTAGTAGTGGTAGATGAAGCCTATATTGATTTTGGCTGCACGTCCATGATTTCGAAAATCACTCAGTACGAAAATCTTTTTGTCGTCGGCACCTTTTCTAAATCACGTCAATTGGCTGGCGCACGTCTGGGCTTTGGGGTTGGCAATAAGAAAGTGATTGCTGATTTGAATCGGCTGCGCTTTAGTTTAAATCCCTATAATATCAACGCCTTGACTCAAGCGGCCGGCAGTGCCGTGTTGCAAGAGCAAGCCTATGTCAATCAGACGATTCAAAAAACGATTGATGTTCGTGAGTGGAGCAAGCAGCAATTAGCAGCGCTAGGTTTTGAACAAACCGATAGTCAGGGAAATTTTCTTTTTGTAAAACACTCTCAAATTTCCGCCGAAGCCTTGTTTCAGGCATTACGGGCAAAGAAAATTTTAGTTCGCTGGTTCAACCAGCCGCGGGCCAAAGAGTATTTGCGGATCACAGTAGGGACGCAAGAGCAGATGAGAGCGTTGATCAAAGCCGTTAAAAAAAATTTGACAGAGGTGACTTCATGAGAAAGGCAGAAATTATCCGCAATACATCGGAAACAAAGATCCAATTAGCTTTGACGATTGACGGAACAGGTCAGCAGAAAATTAAAACCGGTATCGGCTTTTTAGATCATATGCTAGAGCTCTTCGTTCGTCACGGACGCTTTGATCTTGAGTTGGTTTGTGATGGAGATATCGAAGTGGATGCCCACCATACGACTGAAGATATCGCAATCGCGATTGGTCGGGCTTTTTCTGACAGTTTAGGCGAACGCCGCGGCATCACTCGTTATGGCAGTTTTTTATTGCCGATGGATGAGGCGCTAGTCATGACGGCGATCGATATTAGCGGTCGTGGAATGGCAGTGATCGAATTAGATATTCCTAGTGAAAAGATTGGGACGCAGTTTGACACGGAGCTAGTAGAAGAATTTTTTATCGCTTTTGCTCGTGAATTAGGGGCAACGATCCATTTGCATCAAATCGCTGGCAAAAATAGTCACCATATTGTTGAAGCCTGCTTTAAAGGCTTTGGTCGGGCACTCGGTGAAGCGGTGGCGATCAACCAAGCGGCACCGGATGAGATTCCTTCAACCAAAGGGACGATCAATTAAGCCAATTTTTTCGTAAAGATCATCAAATCTGCAAAAAGCAGATAGAGGAGGGAAACGATGTTAGCGATTATTGATTACGGTGTGGGGAATCTTTTTAGTTTGGCGCGCTCGTTGGATTATTTACAGGTTGAGTGCAAAGTAACACGATCACTGGCTGAATTGCAAAGGGCGGAGCGGATCATTTTACCTGGTGTGGGGGCCTTTGGCGATGCGAAGCAGAAATTAGAGGAACTAAGCTTGGTGGAACCAATCAAAGAGTTGGCGGCGTCTGGCAAACCGTTTTTAGGCATCTGCTTAGGGATGCAGCTGCTCTTCGATGAAAGTGATGAATTTGGTCAGCATCAAGGTTTAGGACTGATTCCGGGAAAAATCGTTTCAATGAAGGCGGCCTTTGAGGCGGAGCAAATTGATTTGAAAGTTCCGCAAATCGGTTGGAACCAATTACGAATCAAAAATACGGCGAGCCCTTTAGTCCAGGGCTTGTCTGAAAGTGATTTTGTTTATTATGTGCATAGTCATTACGCTAGTGACTGTCAGGAAAGCTTAGTTGCTGATAGTGAATACGGTTTGTCGATTCCCGGGATCGTGGAAAATAAAAATGTGTACGGCACGCAATTTCACCCTGAAAAAAGCGGTGACGTCGGCTTGAAAATCTTAAAAGCATTTACGGAGGTGCCAGTATGAAAATTTTTCCCGCAATCGACCTGTTAGATCAAAAAGTAGTTCGTTTGTATCAAGGCGATTACCAGCAAAAAGAAGTTTTTGGCGATGACCCAGTAGCCTTTGCCCAAGCTTTTGAAGAAGCCGGCGCGAAATATCTGCATCTAGTGGATCTTGACGGTGCCAAGGCTGGCAAGCTTCACTATTTTGGCATCGCTAAAAGAATCGTGGAGCATACGAATTTATTTGTAGAAGTAGGCGGTGGGATTCGAGATGAAGAAACCATCCAACACTGTTTGTCAGCGGGGGTTGATCGGGTGATTCTTGGAACGATCGCTCAGAAAGACCCGGAATTCACCCAAGCGATGTTGAAAAAATACGGCGCGAGAATCGCCATCGGGGTAGACGCTAAGGAGGAGAAAGTAGCTGTTGAAGGCTGGCTGGAAAAAACCGAGACATATGCCTTTGAATTTTGTCAGCAATTAGTCAAATGGGGAGCCAAGACGATCATCTTCACGGAAATCTCTCGCGATGGAACCGGTGAGGGAATCAATTTGCCGCTGTATCAAAAGTTGAATCAGTTAGAGGTTGAGATTGTGGCTTCCGGCGGAGTTGCAACGCTTCAAGACATCGAAGGATTGAAGCAGTTAGGTATTTCCGGTGCGATCGTCGGTAAGTCCTTGTATAACGGAAGTTTGAAATTGGAAGACGTACTGGCTGCTGGAGGTGACGAACAATGATTGCAAAAAGAATCGTTCCTTGTTTAGACGTCCGAGCTGGGCGCGTAGTCAAAGGGGTTAATTTTGCGGGTTTGAAAGATGTGAGTGATCCGGTGACCTTGGCTCGTTTTTACAATGAGCAAGGAGCAGATGAGTTGGTTTTTTATGACATCACGGCTTCTGCGGAAGGTCGCGGTTTATTTACGGATATTTTAAAAGGCGTCGCTTCAGAGGTTTTTATTCCGTTGACGGTTGGCGGCGGTATCAATGAGGTCAGTGACTTTGAACGCGTGCTGAACTGTGGTGCGGATAAGGTCAGCGTCAATTCTGGTGCTATTCGTCGACCGCAATTAATTGAAGAAGGTGCGAAACGTTACGGCAGTCAATGTGTCGTTTTATCTGTGGATATTCGACGTGTCGGTGATCAGTGGCATGTCTTTGCCAAAGGCGGTCGCGAAGATACCGGCTTAGAAGCGTTAGAATGGATTCGTCAAGGCGAACAATTAGGCGCTGGCGAATTAGTCCTTAACAGCATGGATACCGATGGTGTGAAGCAAGGCTTTGATTTGGAGCTGTTACAGGCAGTTAGTGAGATTACAGCGTTACCGATCGTTGCTTCTGGTGGGGCTGGCAATAGTCAGGACTTTATCGACTTGTTTCAATTGCCGAAGATCGAGGCGGGCTTAGCGGCGTCGATTTTTCATTATGGCGAAGTAAAGATTCCTGATTTAAAACAAGAATTATTAGCGGCCAACATTCCAGTGCGAATCGTCTAGCCATGAGGGGGATAAAGATGATAGAACTAAAATTTGATGAGCAAGGATTGATTCCGGTGATTGTGCAAGACTTCGAGACTAATGAAGTGTTGACGCTGGCATATATGAATCAAGAAAGTTATGAATTAACGTTAAAGGATCAATTAATGACCTTATATTCTCGCAGTCGGCAAGAATTATGGCGTAAAGGCGAGACTAGCGGGAACTACCAGCACTTAGTTTCATTAAAAGTTGATTGCGATCAAGACGCGCTAGTTGCGAAAGTGAAAAAAGATGGGCCGGCTTGTCATACGGGAACGGAAAGTTGTTTCAATGATCTGTTGTTTGGCGCAGAACAAGCAGCAACCATCGACGCGTTGTATGAATTAGTCAAGGGTCGCAAAGAAAAGCCGCAAGCAGGGAGTTACACCAGCTATTTATTTGAAAAAGGACTTGAAAAAATCTTGAAAAAAGTCGGGGAAGAATCAACGGAAGTAGTGATCGGCGCCATGAAAGAAGACCGCAGCGAAACCGTTTTTGAAATTTCCGATTTGGTGTATCATGTACTAGTATTGATGGTGGAAATGGGAATTGATTTGACGGAAGTCCGTCAAGAATTAACGAACCGTCATGTAGTTGATAAAAAAATCAAACAAGAACGGATGCAATAGGAGGAATCAGCGATGTTCTATTCAAACGCTCATACTCACAGCACCTGGTGTGATGGAAAAGATACGCTAGAAGATATGGCGCAAGCTGCGATCGATTTGGGCTTCACCGATTTGGGATTTACGTGCCATTCACCCGCACTCTTTGATCCTAGTTGTTTAGGCGTCCAAGATGAGCGAGCCTATCAAGCGGCGGTTAAAAAAGTACAACAGGAGCTGGCGAATAAATTAACTATCAGCTTAGGCTTGGAATGGGATTATTATAGTGCCGATCCAATCGATGGCTATGATTATACTGTCGGCTCAGTCCATTATTTTCCGCCGCGGCAAGGAGTTTTTCGCAGTGTCGATGAAAGTCCGGAAAGTCTGATGCAGACGCTGAATGAGTGGTATCAAGGCGACAAAATGCTGTTAGTGAAAGATTATTATGAAACGGTCGTCAAGCACATCCATCAAAACCATTCGAAGATCGTCGGACATTTTGATTTGATCACTAAGTTCAATGAGAAACAGCCGTGGTTGGATGAAGAAAGTTCCGAATACCAAGCGATTGCTTTGCAGGCATTGAATGATGTGATCGACATTATTCAGACCTACGATGGGATGGTGGAAGTCAATACCGGGGCAATCTCCCGTAACTGGCGGACATCCCCCTATCCGAATCCATTTTTGTTGCAGCAATTAAAGGAGCGGGAGTGTCCAATCATTATTACAAGCGATAGCCACGAGACGACGACTTTAACTTGTCATTTCCACGAAACCAAAGAGTTGTTGAAACAATTAGGCTTCACTGAAACAATGCAACTAAAGGATGGTATTTTCCAACCAGTATCTTTTGACTAGGAGAAAGATTTGACAAAAGGGGCATTGAGTCGCTATTATAGAACCAAGTTGAATAGGTGCGAAGATCAAATTAAAAATTTGTGGAAGATCACAGCGAGTTTGGAGAGGTGAAAGCCAAGCAGGGAAGCAAATTTTGTTGGCGTTTGTGAGCACGTTATAGTGAAAGCTGCCAAGCAGATGCTTGGAAGTAGGGTGGAACCGCGTTGATACGTCCCTATGCCGATTTATTTCGGCATGGGGCTTTTTTGCGAGTTCCACTTTCCGCTTTAGCGGATTAGTGGAATTGTATGCGTACGAGAATAGAATCATTTTTCCGTTTTTTTGGAAAAATGAATTCCTTCTGAATGAGTTAGCTGTCAGTTTTTCTTCCTGCTTCAGCAGGTTAGAAAAATGATATGTCGACGATGGTGGGGATAAATTTTGAAAAAATTTATGTCTATTGGTTTTTGAGTCGACTGCGAGTTCTACTTTCCGCTTTAGCGGATTATTGGAATCGTATGCGTATGAGAATAGAATTCCGTCTAAATGAGTTAGCTGTCAGTTGGAGTTAATTCAGCTGCGAGTGAACTACCCTACAAGCTTCCAATTTTATTTAATAGCAGATAAAAGTTCCAAGAATAATAGAAAATACAGGAGGAAACAGAATGAGCAAATTAACGGTGCAAGAAATGATTTTGACGTTACAAAAATTTTGGTCAGATAATGGTTGTATGCTGATGCAAGCCTATGACACGGAAAAGGGAGCGGGAACTATGAGCCCCTATACATTTTTGCGGGCGATCGGGCCTGAACCTTGGCGCGCGGCTTACGTGGAGCCTTCACGTCGTCCAGCCGATGGTCGTTACGGAGAAAATCCCAACCGCTTGTATCAACATCATCAATTTCAAGTAGTCATGAAGCCTTCACCAAAAAATATCCAAGAATTGTATTTAGACAGCTTGCGTCTTTTAGGAATCGATCCCTTGGAGCATGATATTCGTTTTGTAGAAGACAACTGGGAGAATCCTTCGATGGGTTGTGCCGGTGTTGGCTGGGAAGTTTGGTTAGACGGAATGGAAATTACTCAATTCACCTATTTCCAACAAGTCGGCGGACTGCAATGTCATCCGGTCACTTCTGAAATTACTTACGGATTAGAACGCCTAGCGTCGTATATTCAAGAAGTTGAGAGTGTCTATGACTTAGAATGGAGTCGTGGCGTCAAATACGGTGAAATCTTCAAACAGCCGGAATATGAGCATTCAAAATATTCCTTTGAAGAAAGCGATCAAGAAATGTTGTTAGATAACTTTGACAAATTTGAAAAAGAAGCGAAACGTTGCATTGATGAAAATCTAGTTCATCCAGCCTATGATTATATTTTGAAATGCAGCCACACCTTTAATTTATTGGATGCGCGGGGCGCGGTGTCGGTAACAGAACGGGCTGGTTACTTAGCTCGTATTCGGAATATGGCACGCTCGGTTGCTAAGATCTTTGTGGCTGAACGTGAAAAACTAGGCTTCCCATTATTAAATCAGGAGGGCAAATAAGATGGCGAAAAATCTATTATTAGAAATCGGTTTAGAAGAAATGCCAGCCCACGTGGTTTGGCCTAGCATCAAACAATTAGAAGAAAAGGTCTCAAAATTCTTAACCGAAAACAGTTTGACCTTTGAATCAATCGAAACGTTTTCAACCCCTCGTCGTTTGGCAATTCGGGTGACCAATATTCCTGATCGTCAAGAAGATGTGCAAGAAGAAGTTAAGGGCCCAGCGAAAAAAATCGCCCAAGACGCGGAAGGCAATTGGAGTAAAGCAGCGGAAGGATTTGTTCGTGGTCAAGGTCTGACTACCGACGCGATCACTTTCCGTGAATTGAATGGCGTAGAGTATGTTTACGTGACCAAATATATCCATGGGAAAGAAAGCAAAGAAGTATTAACGGGGCTTTTAGATGTGGTGAAAGGCTTGAACTTCCCGACGATGATGCACTGGGGCGATACGATGTTTGAATACATCCGTCCGATTCATTGGATCGTGGCTCTACTAGATGATGAAGTGATCCCATTTGAATTGTTAGACGTGCAAACTGGTCGGACAACAGAAGGCCATCGCTTCTTAGGCGACCAAGTGGAACTTAGCGAACCTAGCGAATATGAAGAAAAATTGGAAGAACAATTTGTCATTGCGGATGCCCACAAGCGTCAGCAAATGATTGTATCCCAAATCGAAGAAATCGCAGAAAAAAATAATTGGGTGATTGATTTGGATGCCGATTTATTAGAAGAGGTTACGAATTTAGTGGAATATCCAACCGCTTTTGTCGGTGAATTTGAGGAACGTTTCTTGTCCGTGCCGGAAGAAGTTTTAGTCACTTCTATGAAGGAACACCAACGCTATTTTGAAGTTCGCAATCAAGCAGGGATGTTGTTGCCGCATTTCATTTCTGTTCGGAATGGAAACAGCGTGAAATTAGATAATGTCATTAAAGGAAATCAAAAAGTATTAGCGGCGCGTTTAGAAGATGGCGAATTTTTCTTTGAAGAAGATAAAAAATTATCGATCGAAGAATGTGTCGAAAAATTGAAGAACGTGACCTTCCACGAAAAAATTGGCAGCATGTATGAAAAAATGCAGCGGGTTGGTGTTATTGCCAAAGTCATCGGCGAGCGGGTTGGCTTAGACCAAGCAGAATTAATCGATTTGCAGCGGGCGTCGGAAATTTATAAATTTGACTTAGTGACGAATATGGTTGGCGAATTTCCTGAGTTGCAAGGGATCATGGGTGAAAAATATGCCTTATTGAAAGGCGAGCGTCCCGCTGTAGCTACGGCGGTTCGGGAACACTATCTGCCAATCTCCGCTGAAGGTGAATTGCCACAAACCTCGATTGGCGCCGTTTTAGCGATTGCTGATAAGATTGACAGCGTGTTAGGTTTCTTCGCTGTAGGGATGATTCCTAGCGGTTCGAATGACCCTTACGCATTGCGTCGTCAAACTTACGGGATCGTACGGATCGTCGAAGCACAAGGCTGGACCTTCCCATTCACGGATATGCAAGGAGCGATCGTGGATGCCATCAATGAAGACGTCTTAGATTATGGCGTTCATTTCAATCGCGACCAAAAAGAATTTATCGAATTCTTCAAAGGCCGGATGCGTCAACGTCTGCAAATCCACAATGTTCGTCATGACATCATTGATGCCGTAGTGGATTCAAGTCAAGACGACTTAGTTCAAATTTTCCGGACGGCTCAAATTTTTGATCAGCATGTAACAGATGAGCATTTTAAAGAAGCAATGGAAGCTTTGACTCGGGTGATTAATTTGACTAAGAAGATGAATCCAGCTACGATCACTTACAAAGTCGATCCTAAGTTATTCGAAAACGACAGCGAGCAAGAATTGTACGAAGCCGTTAAAGAAGCTTCTGACGAATTCGCCAACCAAAGCATGGCGGAAAATTATCAAACCTTGACGAATCTTCGCCCAGTGATCGAACGTTACTTCAACGCAACGATGATCATGGTAGAGGATGAAAAAGTCCGGGACAATCGTTTGAATCAGCTAGCGATCGTTGCTCGAATGGCCAATGCCTTAGCAAGCATCGATAAGATTATTACGAAATAAAGGATAAGACGAAAGCCTTCGAGGACAAACTCGAAGGCTTTTTTATAATAACAATTTCAATAATAGAGGGATATAAGCGAGGTACAACAGCACCGAATAACCTAACGCAGAGGCGGCAAAGGGTTGATCCGCATCGTAAGAACGGGCTAGAATTGGTACGGAATTTTGTACCGGCATGGCGGCTTGGATAATAAAGACCGAAAGCATCAAGGGCGGTACGCTAATCCACAGTCCTAAAAGCCAGACAACTAAAGGAGAGATCACGTAACGACCGATCAGCACTCCTAAGATATCTTTATTCAGTGTCAGATTTCTGATCCCCACATTATAAACGATGATGCCGATCACAAACATCGACAAGGGCGTCGTCAAATTTCCCAAGTAGGCGAGGAAGGTCGCGATTGAGCTTGGCAGCTGAAAATTTAAAAGGACCGCACATAAACCAATTAGAAAGCCTAGTAAGGCGGGTGAAAAGATTTTTTTTAAAATCGGCAACAGATGGAAATTGACGGTCGCTTGTTCGATTTGGGGATTGTCTCGTGCAATCAAATAAATACCGATTGTCCAAAATAGCGTCGTGTTGACGATGTAGTAAAGCAATACATAAGGCACCGACTTCTCGCCAAAGATCGCCAGATTAATCGGCAGGCCGATAAAAATCGTGTTGGAACAAGTAAACATCGTAGAGAAAATTCCCTTGCGAGCTGGCGTGATGCGAAAGAACCGCCGATAGACAAAGCTGATCACAAAGGTCAGCAGCATCGAAAGGATCGGGATCACCGTTCCGCCGACTAAGTGCAAAAATTCAGCGCGGGAAAAATTTTTGGTAATCGTCAGAAACATGTTGCAAGGCAGTGCGATCTGCAAAACAAGTTTTGAAAAAGCATCACCAATTTGATTCGAGAACCATTGCTTGTAAGTCAGCAAATAGCCGATAAACATCAAGACAAAAATAAAAAAGATATTGATATATGCAGAAATCATGTTTTCACCTCGAATTTACTATACATAAAAAAACCAGCAGCATCAATTAGTGCCGCTGGTTTTGTCATTTTTTTCTTGATAGTGAAGCAGACCAGTTAAATTTTCGATTTGTTCTTCTAAACTATCTCCGACGGTCGTATCTTTGATTAGAACTCGCGTCAGTTCCCGGTCGATCACCCGCTTCAATGATGTTTCATCGGCTTTTTTGGCTAAAAGATTAGTGATTGATTCAAAGGGATCGTGGGTGACTAATTGAAATCCATAAGAATTATTCAGTAGTGAGTAGCCGGCGATCCCGGTCGTCTTTTGATAGGCCTTCGATAAGCCACCGTCGATTACGAAAAGCATGCCGTCGCCTTTGATTGGTGATTCGCCACTTTTAACTTTCACCGGTGTGTGACCGTTGATGATCCGAGAATTCTGTGAATATAAGGCGAACTCTTCTAAAATCATCTGACAAGTTTCTCGGGTATCGCGAAACTTGTAGTAAGGATTTTTGACTTCCTTATGAGTCTCTTTATCAGCGATAAAATAGCGTTCAAAGGTCGTCATGGCACTTTTACCGAATTGCGGTGAGATTTTTCCGGTCCAGCAATACCAGATCCAATCGGCTTCGGAGCTATCGCTTTGCTGATTTTGACAGCCGGTTCGAATTTGCTCATCAAAGAACAACAGCAGTTCTTTGCCGGCATATTCGTTGCCTTCGGTCTTTAACGGAAGAAAGGAGCCGTCTGCTTTTAAAGGTAAACAGCCATGAAATAATAAATGCTGATTGTAAACGCGATACATACCGCCTTTTTCCAACAGCAATTGCATGTGCTCTTGCATTTTTGCGGATTGTTGGAAGGAGGTCAGCAGCATATCCACTACATATTCTTCTTTCTCCGTTAACGCATGAGGGTCCTCTTGCAATGTTTGGAAACAGCTTCCTTGTAAGGGATATTCTTTTCCTGACAGTTGGATCGTGTCCTTTTCGAAATCAATCTTTTCCAGCAGTAAGCGATCCTCCATCTCAAATTCAGGATGACGCTTGATCAATTGACCTTCCAATTTAAACTGGATGATTGATAATGCTTGGTGAACTTTTTCCAAGCTATCGAGACTTTCGATCGAGTAATTTTCACTGCTGTTTTTTTCCTTCGGCGTAAAAATCGGATTTTTTTGATAATGTTCCTCGGCGTACATAAAGAGCGGTCGCAAATTCAATGCGTAGGCCTGTTCGATCTCGTATAGGTAATTGTAGCGAGCCGCGATACGCAATAGCGTCAGTAAACAAGCCCGTGAACCGGCGTAAGCGCCCATCCATAAAATATCGTGATTGCCCCATTGGATATCGACGGAAGGGTGTTGATTTAGTTTGTCCATTACTTTATCAGCGTCCGGACCGCGATCGTAAATATCACCTACCACATGCAAATGATCGACGACTAAACGTTGGATACTTTGACACAGTGCAGTAATGAAGGGTCTACCTTGCTCTAAATCTAATAAATGGGTCAAGATTTGATCAAAATAGGCGGCCTTATCCGAATAAATCGTATCTGTGTACATTAATTCTTCAATGATATATGCGTATTGCTTTGGCAAGGCTTTACGAACCTTTGAACGGGTGTATTTGGTTGAACAAAAGGCTAGTAATTCCAATAACTGGCGAATTTTTTTGCGATACCATGAACAATCACGGTAAGCGAAAAATGCATCGTCAGAAAGCGCCTCGCGGGGATAAGCGACTAGGATCGTCAGCTTATCTTTTTCATGTTCGGTCAGACGATCTTGAAACAGCAAACTGATTTTTTCTTTAATATTTCCAGCACCTGTTCGTAAAATATGATCAAAGGCCGTAAATTCGCCGTGGATATCGCTAATGTATAATTCAGTGCCTTTTGGCAGATGCATGATGGCTTCGAGGTTGATCAGCTCTGTCATGATCGCCTCTTTCGTACTAAATTCCTTTTCCAACATTTGATAATACTTATCTCGGGTAGATAGCATAACAGCCTCCTAAGTTTACAAAGAATTATCTAAGTGCTCACAAATCAATGTTGCTGCTTCTTCAATCGATTTGTTAGTGACATCAAGTGTAAAAGCACCTAGCTCATCATAAACACCTAGCGCATAATCGACTTCTTCTTTGATTCGATCAATATTTGCATAGCGAGAATTTTCATCCAGTCCTAAAGAAGCCAAACGACTAGTTCGAATTTTCTGCTGCACATCAGGTTCGATCACTAGTCCGATGATTTTTTCTTTAGGGACGTTTTTGATTTGTTCCGGCAGTGGCACTTCAGGAATCAAAGGCAAGTTCGCTACTTTTAGCCGGCTGTTAGCAAGATACATACTCAATGGTGTTTTAGAAGTCCGAGAAATTCCTAACAAAACGAGATCGGCTTCCAAAAAGCCTTTGGCATCTTTTCCGTCATCATATTTAACCGCAAACTCGATCGCCGCAACCCGATCAAAGTATTCTTTGTTCAGCTTGTGGACCACACCAGCTTGTTTTAGCGGCGCAACACCGGTTTTTTGGTGAACGATGTCCATGAAAGGTGCCATTAAGTTGATGTATTGCAAGCCAGTTCGTTCACCAAAATCAGAAACGATTTGAGATAAGTTGTCGCTAACTAAAGTCGTCACGACAACAGCGCTGTCCTTCAACGCATCACCTAAAATATTTTTTAACTCTGCTTCATCCTTCGTAAATGGAAAGCGGTAAGACAAATCAAATTCCACAGTAGGAAACTGTGCCGTAACAGCGTTGACTAGCTTCAGAGAGGTTTCACCGACTGAATCAGAGATCATATATAATGGTACACTTTTTTTCATTTTTTTCGCTCCTATCGATTGGTTTCCGTTTGTTTCGCTTGCTGCATAATATAATTAAAAATTCTTGATTTTGTGATCTTGCCAATGACTTTTTTCGGATTTTCTTCACTAACGACCGGCAGCGAATCGACTTGATAATCAAGTAGGAGAGCGCCCGCTTCTAAAATGGTAAAATCCTTGGTACAAGTCTGTAAATGAGGCGCTCGAGTCATTACGACAGCTACTGGCGTATTTTGCAGATTGCTGTTGAGAGATGCGCGTAATAGATCTTTGCGAGACAATAGACCAACCAGCTGTTGTTCTTTATCCGTCACATAGATGGAACCGACATCATACATAAACATATTCGTAATCGCGTCGTGGATCGACGTGTCTTGTGGGGTCAAAAGCGGCGATAACATAATTTCTTCCACTTTTACCGAAAAGATCTTGTCGAATAAGAATTGTTCGATTCCCACACCTGTATAGGTATAGCCGACTTTGGGGCTGGCTTCTAAAATACCAGCCATCGTCAAGAAGGATAAGTCTGTTCGTAAGGTGGCATGTGAAATCCCTAAGTGCTCGGCGATTTTTTCACCGCTTAAAGGCTGCTCACGTTTTACGATCTCGATGATTTTTTCTTGCCTTTGTGATAGATTCATAAGTCCTCCTAGTAAGCTCTGAGTAATTTATTTGAAGGGGTAAATCAGAAACTTGAATACACAATCTATTATACACTTAATAACTATATAAACAACATAAACGAATAAATAAACGCATATATGGAAAATCAAAGAAAAAAAGACAAAACACTTTCTAAAAAGATAATTTAGCAGTATACTTTTCAGTGTGCTAAAATAACCCGTTAGTCAAGGGGTCAAGACGCCGCGTTCTCAGCGCGGAGGCACGGGTTCAAATCCCGTACGGGTTATAAGGGTATTAGAGATGGTGAATCAGCCTTCATGGCGGTTTATCATCTCTATTTTTTTTACGAGGGCAAAAGAGTAATTAACGATAGGACATTGATTGGATGAATTTTTTTACAGGCAATCTAATTTTAAAAAGCTACCAAATTTTTCTAGTTAAATTCTGCAGACAGCGATTGGAAACAGCCTCGCTATTTTTTAATCATTATTTTGTGATAAAATGAACAATTTTTTGAAATCATCTTTAATGGGCTATCTGCAAGTAGTATAATATTAATTATTTTATGAAATTATCTTTTAGGGTTGTCGTATGACTTTCATAAAGTAATGAAAATAGTTGAAGTGGAGTGATTAGATGGAAAAGCATTTGAAAAAAGCAAAGACGTGGAATATGATTTTAATTATTTTAGGATTGTTGTCAGTTGTAACAGGAGTAATTGGGTTGCCTAAATCACTAAATCCCAAATTGAGTGATTATAAAGTGATGGGAGATTATGGTCAACAAATGTTTGATTATTTGAATAATCCACTAGTGAAGACCATTTCAATTCTTTCGTTAGTGATTTCAATCGCTTTAGTTATTTTCTATTTTATTGCTAATAAAAAATTGGCGGATCAGATCGCACCGACTAAGCTACCTTATTATATCAATATTGGCTGGAGTATTCTTGGTGCAGCTATTGGGTTTATGATGCAACCGAAGATGGAAGTAGAGGGAATGGATATTTCTTTGATTACGACGATTGTTGGGATGGTCTTTCAATTAATTTTCTTGTTACCTGCTATTTTAGTGATTGTCCATTTATTCAAAGCAGAGCCAGAGGAATAGTCGATGAAAAAAAGGAAATTAACAAAGAAGCAAAGAATCCGTTGGAGTATTATCGCGGGGGTACTGGTTTTAGTATTATTTATCGGAGCTTTCGTTTACTCGCGTATGAAGTCAACTAAAAATGAAGCAAGCAGTGGGTATCAAACAGTCGTATTAAAAAAATCTGATCCGTTGACCTTTAACGGAATCGTACAAGCAACCCACACACAGGATTATTATTTTGATCAAACCTTAGGAAAAATTTCTGAAATAAATATTCAAGACGGGCAAGAGGTCGCATCCGGGACTGTCTTGCTGAGCTATACCAACAATGAATATCAAGAGCAAGCGGACGAGCAAAGTACGAATTTAGACAAGCTTTATTTAGCGGTTAGCAACGCGCAAGAAATGTTAGCAATCGCCCAAGACAAACAAGCCAAAGAACAGCAAAAATTAAATACTGCGACGACGAATTATAATAATACGAATGCTAATAGCGAAGACGGCGCAGCAAAAAAAGAGCAATACCAGCAAGAGAAAACACAGTATGAAAGTAGTGTGGATGCAGCAAATGATGCCGTTGTGCAAGCCAGACAAGCGCTAGAAAGTGCGAATGTGGAGTTAAGTTCGGCTAATCAAAGCGTCAATACAATTCGTGGAAAGGTCAGTTCAACGGTAACAAGTGCAACCGCGGGAATTGCCTACATCAATGAAAAAGGAAAAAATGATCCGTCTGTTCCAGTTGTAAAAGTCGTCAGTAATGATGTGACGATCGAGGCCAAAGCCTCAGAATATGATTATCCACAGGTTCATCAAGATGCAGCAGTTACGATTAAGCCGATCACAACGAATCAAGAAATCGGCGGAACAATTACGCATATCAATAAGCTGCCGGACCAAGCAAGTGAGGCCGCTGGGCAAGCTGGAGCAGCTGGCAGTACGGCGAGCTCGGTATCCAACTATAGTTTTATCGTAAAGCCGGCAGAAAATTTACAATATGGCTACAATGTTCAGGTTGTCTTGCCGTTAAATGAGATTCGTTTGCCTAAAAAAGCCGTGAGAAAGACCGGGGAAACCCAATACGTCTTTGCCTATCGCAAAGGCAAGGTAGAAGAAGTGACGGTTCAAGCAGAGAATCAAGGCGACTACTTCCTATTAAAAAATGGCCTCAAAGATGGAGACAAAATTATTTCTAATCCAGACAAGTCATTAAGAGATGGTCAGGAAGTGGCGGTGGATTAAATGATCGAACTTAAGCATATTAATAAATATTACCGTAACGATGAAGAATCCCTCCATGTTTTAAAAGATATCAACTTAAAAGCGGATGCCGGAGAAATGATCGCGATCATGGGTCCTTCTGGTTCTGGAAAATCAACGCTGATCAATCTATTAGGTTTCATCGATACAAAATTTGAAGGACAGTATTTATTTGAAGAAGAAAATCTGGTGGCTACGACGGATGATCGCTTGTCAAAAACCCGGAATCAAATGGTTGGTTTTGTATTTCAAAATTTTAGCTTGATTGAAAATTATACCGTTTATGAAAACGTCGAGCTGCCGTTACTTTATAATGGCTACGGCTTTCATCAAACGAAAGAAAAAGTCATGGCCGTATTGGAAAAAGTTGGGATTGCCGATAAGGCGGAAAAACATCCCCGGCAGCTGTCTGGTGGACAGCAGCAGCGGGTGGCAATCGCCCGCGCGCTAATTAATCAACCAAAATTCATTATCGCGGATGAACCGACGGGAGCTTTGGATACCCATACGTCCAATGAAATTATGGAGCTGTTTAAGGAATTAAATCGCCGTGATCAGGCGACGATTTTCTTAGTAACTCATGATCCCGAAGTTTTTCCTTATTGTACCCGGCTCGTTCGTATCAGAGACGGAGCGATCACTGAAGACAGGGCGGTGATTGAAGCATGAAATTTTATGTGAATTGGCGCTCTTCCTTAGGCTCTATTTTTAAAAATAAAAAACGCAGTGCGTTAACGATGTTTGGGATAATTATTGGAATTGCTGCAGTAATTGCTATTTTGTCGGTAGGGCGTGGCTTTGAACGAGACACAATCGAAAGTTTGACGGCAAATGATTCGGAAAAATTAGAAGTGAATATTGATTTTGTTCCGGGAAATGACGCCCTTTATTCCTCCAACATCGATATGATCCAAGCTTCTGATTTTAGTTTGTTGAAAAATGTTGAAGGCGTCGAAGCGGTTGCCTATCCCCAAAATGATCTTTCTTATATTTATAAGGATGTTCAGGTCAAAGATAAGACAAAAAACTATCGTATCGCCGTCGTTGCTAAAAAGGGCAAAGCGGTTCGCTATGGCCGCTCGATCTCGATGTATGATAATCAAACACAAAGCAAAGTCGTGACCATTGATTCTTCCTTAGCCAAAGACTTATTTGGCTCAGCGAAAGCTGCGGTGGGTCGCGGTTTCAACTTAGACAATCAAGTCTTTACGATCGTTGGGGTTTTTCCATCTGGTGAGGGCGAGACCATGTTCTCGATGGGAGAAGCTAAAATTCAAATTCCTCGTCAAACCTACAGCTACTTTTTTGGCAATGAGCAATACACAAGTTCGGTGGTCTTAACTTTAGCCAGTGGTAGTCAGTTGAATAAAGTTGCGGATAAAGCCATCAAAAAACTGCAAGAAGCTGGAGCGATGCGACAGCAGGGAGAGTATCAAGTCTCCAATATGGCGATGATGACTGACGGAATCAGTCAAGTATTAAGCAGTATCACGCTTTTCATTAGTGCGGTTGCGGGTATTTCTTTATTTATCGCCGGGGTTGGTGTGATGAATATGATGTATATCTCGGTCTCTGAGCGAACCAAAGAAATTGGGATTCGTCGTGCCCTGGGTGCGACGCGAGGCGCAATTCGCCTGCAATTTTTATTAGAAGGAATGACCTTGACGTTAGTCGGCGGAATTATTGGTTATCTGTTAGGAATGGCGGTGGCTTATGGAATCGGTAAAATGATGGATATTTCGGTGTCCGTGGATCTATTTACTGTCTCGTTGGCTGTCGGTGTTTCAAGCGCAATAGGACTGCTATTTTCTGTCATGCCTGCCTCTGAAGCAGCTAAGAAAGACTTGATCGATATTTTAAGATAGTTAATCAGGACAAAGTAAAAACCATCGCCGAAGAGCGATGGTTTTTACTTTTATTTACGTTGTTTGCCAGCGTTTCGTCCGCTGTTGTTTTTATTATTATGGTTTTTATTTTGGTTCTTAGGTTGATTGACTTGTTTTGGATTGATCGGTTCCGCTTGTTTGATTGGCTTTGTCACCACTTGTTTTGGTGGATTCTTTTTAAGCTCTTCTTGGATCTGTGCTTTGATCCGTGGACGCATCAAAACGTTTGTAATAAAGGTTTGGATACAACTGAAGATCCCGCCGACTACCCAGTACAACGCAACTCCGGCTGGAGAAGTGAAGGACATGAAGACGATCATAAGAGGCGAAGCGATCATCATGCTGCGCATCGTTTTCTTTTGTTCTTCAGGAATTCCGATGAGTGAAATATACCCCTGCAACAAGTATGCGACCCCGACAACAGCTACTAAAATATAACTTGGTTTTGCCAAATCGATGCCGATGAAGGTCGAGTGTTGAATGCCTTCAGAGAAACGTGCTGTGTAATACAAAGCAGAGAAAATCGGCATTTGGATCAGTAGCGGCAGACAGCCCATGCCACCCATCATGCTGACGTTGTTTTCTTTGTAGACAGCTTGCATTTCACGCTGTGCTTCCATTTGTTCTTCTTGGGTTGACGCCGCTTTTACTTTTGCTTGTGCAGCATCAATTTGTGGTTTGATCGATTGCATTTTTTCTGATTGGATCAAAGATTTCTTCGATTGATTGATCCCTAAAGGCATGATAACCAAACGAACGATGATTGTTAAGACAATAATCGCCAAACCGTAAGACCAATTGAAATTTTGGACCATCCAATTTAGAAAGTTTTCTAAGGGAACAACTAACATCCGATAAACGAGACCGGATGTATCCGGGTTTCCGTTTTTATCTGAGCGGACACAGCCCGAAAGTAGGATAACGGCACCTAAAAGCCCCGAACCTAAAAGCCAATTTTTAAATTTATTCATTTATTTCTTCCTCTGCTAATAAAAATTTATACAGGAATTACTATACTAGATAACCCAAGCCTTTTCAATCTAATTCGGAAAAAGCAGAGAACCTTGTCAATTTTTTAATAGACGACCTTAAACTGTTTAAAATCGGTGATGCTTGGATCTTCGTATTGCTGGATATGATCGACACGGGCAAATGAATTTTCCGGTTTATTTAATTTTTCTAGAAACTCGTCTAATTGTTCTTTCGTACCGACTGCTTCGATCGTTACGCTGCCATCATCTTCATTTTTAACCGTACCCGTTAAGCCGATTTCAATCGCGATTTGATAGGTTGTATAGCGAAAGCCGACGCCTTGAACGCGTCCAGTTACATTTAAGTGCATCTTCATTAGAAAAACCTCCTATTAAGTATTTTCTTACCTTACATGATAACGAGTTTTACTAGTTCTTACAAGAATTCGCGTGCTATAATGACAGACGGAGAAAGACAGCGTAGACAAATTAAATGAGGTGACAGCTTGAAAGAAATCCAATCAAGTAAAAATGAATTAATCAAAGCAACCAAAAAGTTGCAGCAAAAAAAATATCGTCAACAAACGCAGACCTACCTATTGGAAGGTTTTCACTTAATTCAAGAAGCGGTGAAGGCTAAGGTAGTCTTACGAGAAATTTTTATCAGTCAGCGGGGATTAAAGGAATGGTCGGATTGGATTGAAGAGTATTTGACTGATTATTATTTAGTTTCCGATGAGGTGTTAAAGGCCTTAACGACGCAACCAACACCACAGGGAATGATCGCCGTAGCAGAAATGCCGAAGGAACAGTCTGAGGCTTTTGCTGGCGCGTGGCTACTTTTGGATCATGTACAGGACCCGGGAAATGTTGGAACGATGATTCGCACGGCGGATGCGGCTGGTTTTGCTGGTGTGGTTTTAGGTCAAGGGAGTGCGGATCTATACAATGAAAAAACACTGCGCAGTACCCAAGGAAGCTTGTACCATTTATCGGTTAAAACTGGCGATCTATTGGAAATCGTTCCAATGATGCAGCAAGCTGGGAAAAAAGTTTTTGGAACAGCCCTAGATAAAGCAGCAAAAGAATATTTAGCTGTTGAAAGACTGTCAGATTTTGCTTTGATAATGGGCAATGAAGGGCAAGGAATGACACCGGAATTACTAACGCTGACCGATCAAAATCTGTATATTCCTATTAAAGGACAAGCAGAATCTTTGAACGTGGGAATCGCAGCGGGCATCCTGATGTTCCATTTACTTGAATAAGTCTTTACCATTTGGTAACTGTTATTAAGGAACTGTTAAACTTCAACAATCTCCTCTTGGAAGCCTATCCAACTTTTCTGAGACGTGCTATAATATGCGACAGAGACAAAGAAAAGGGGCTTTATATCCATGACCGAAAACTGGCGTGATGACGAGGAATACGTTTCTTATATTGAGGATTTACTAGCTACCGAAGAAGTCCAAAAATTAGCAAATTATACCCAACATATGAATTCAACTCGTTTGGAACACTCAATCAGTGTTTCATTTAATAGTTATAAATTAGCAAAACAATTTAATGGCGACGCAAGAGCAACTGCTCGTGCTGGTTTGCTACATGATTTATTCTACTACGATTGGCGGACAACGAAATTTGATGAAGGATCGCATGCTTACATGCATCCCCGTATCGCGGTTAAAAACGCAGAAAAAATCACGGACTTATCCGACCTTGAACGAGACATCATTATTAAGCATATGTGGGGCGCAACGATTACTCCTCCGAAATATAAAGAAGGCTACATCGTAACGATGGTTGATAAATATTGTGCCATCAAAGAAGCGGCAGTTCCATTAGTTGACCGGTTCAACGCCTACAAAGCACGTTTTAAGAAAGAATGGAACTAGTATAAAATTTCAGGCATCAAACATACCTTGTTTGATGCCTTTCTTTTGTCGTTTTTTGGTTTTAGAAAGGTTAGACATAAAAAATGGAAGTGAGGAGTCACCGATTAAAGCAAAAGTAGGGAAACAATTATTATTCGCACTGATAGGAACCTTTATCGCGGCAATTGGCGTGCGCTTGATCGTGGTCAGTGGGTTAGGTGCTGACGCTATTAGTACCTTAGTACTAGGAATTCTACAGCACGTATCCTTGAAATTTGGAACGATTAGTATGCTGTTTAATGGAATCGTTTTAGTGATTATTTTTTTCTATGATCGCAAGATGATCGGCTTTGGCAGTCTGATCAATAGTTTTGGTTTGGGCTTTTGTCTAAACTTGTTGGATTGGCTAGGACTGCTGCATCAGATTCCAAAGGGAACGGAATATCCTTCGATCATTTTAGGCTCAATTGTTTTTGGGATTGGGACAGGAATTTATTTATTAGCCGATGCGGGTTCGGCTGCCTATGAATCTTTAATGATTCTGATCAAGCGAGGATTGCACTGCACGGTTAAGACGGCGAGGATTCTATTGGACGCGACTTTTTTCTTAACTGGCTTTTTATTAGGCGGTCACATCGGTTTGGGAACGTTGATCGTTCTATTAGTAATGGGCCCCTCGTTAGAAGTGACCTTGAATCAACTGCCTAAACGAAAATTTTTCCGAGTACGAGCAGTAAAATGATTTACTAACAGTTTAGACAAGCAATTTTTTCCTAGTAACTGAAAGGGTTATTTGCTACAATGAATGAGGTTCACTTTATGTAGTAGAAGACGATTTTTTGACTGAAAATGAATTTTTTAATCAGTAGAAGAATCAAAAAAATTCTAAAAAAATAAAAATTAATTAAGAACAAGGAGTGTTTATTCATGATTGCAGCAAGCGATTTACGTGCCGGTATGACGTTTATTCAAGACGGAAAATTGATCAAAGTTTTAGATGCCAGCCACCACAAACCAGGTAAGGGAAATACAGTTATGCGAATGAAACTACGTGATGTTCGCTCAGGTTCAACGTATGACACAACTTTCCGTCCTGATGAAAAATTTGAAAAAGCGATGATGGAAACAAAAGCGGTTCAATATTTATACAGCCAAGATGATGTGGCAATCTTCATGGACCTTGAAACCTATGAACAATATGAATTACCAATTTCAACAATCGAAGCGGAAATGAAATATCTACTTGAAAACATGGAAGTAAAAATTCAATTCTACGGCGACGAAGTGATTGGTTTAACACCGCCAACAACAGTGGTCTTGAAAGTAGTTGAAACACAACCTTCAATCAAGGGCGCAACAGTTACAGGGTCAGGCAAACCAGCAACAATGGAAACCGGCCTAGTTGTGAACGTTCCTGATTTTATTGAAGAAGGCGAAATGCTGGAAATCAATACAACAGAAGGTACGTATCAAAAACGCGCGAATAAATAATTTTAAAAATAGCTCGAACCTTTCTATATGAAAAGTCCGAGCTTTTTTTTGTCTCCTTTACAACGCGCTCTCATGCTCCATCAATTCGGGATAGTATTCATATTCGGCAAAAACTTTCGGATCATAGTCTACGAAGCGGCGGGCCCAAGTCTCGGCCTCAAAAAAATCCAAGAGCGTTTTGTCGGCGGGTTGATAAGGAATATTTAAAAACGCCGTCAGTTTGCTTAAATCGGGAGTGATCAGAAACATATTGCGGGGATCATACAGACGATAAAAGGGCAGCATCTCATTGGCGGTGACTAACTTTTTTTGCAAGAAGAGCGACTCAAAGGTTCTTAGGGTTACACCGTATTGACCAGCTCGTAATATTTCTAAAATACTAGTGCTATTTTTAACGAGTTTCAGATAATCTTCGTAAGGCAAATAACCGGCCTGCTCATTTCCCCGTTTTGGCAAGATGTGATAGTACGTCGAGAGCCCCAACGCTTCAAAGCGTTTCTTCAATTCTAAGGCTTGTTCTTTGCGGCCATTGTCATTGGCACCGAAGAAAATATCGTAATCACAATGTTGTAAAGGACTTCCTACTGAACAAGTGTAAAAGGAGCTATTGTGAAGTAGCCCGAGATCCCGGGCTTCTAATGGATCAAAGTGATAGATTTCATCAATCGCCGGTTCCTTTTGTGCGGCGTTCAATAAGCGGTAATGTTCCAGCTTAAAGTGGTTCCAGAAAAACAGAACGATTTTGGCATTGGTAAAGGGGCGAATGCGTGCGGCCATCGCTGGATCAAAAGCATAGTCTAAAAATATAATTAATTGAAAGTCTTTCAAGTACGTGTGGAGATAATCATTACTGGCTGTAAGGAGCTCTTTCCCTGAACAAACAGCAATATCTGATAAGGCAGGGAAAAAATAAAGGGAACGATCTTTAGGGACGAGTAAAATTTCAGAGTTTTTCATGTTTCTCCCAGCTTTCTTGTTAAAATTTTTCCAATCATAGCGCTTTCCATAACCAATAGCGATTTTTATGCTTGTAAAAATAAATACAAAAAAAGACTTGTACTCAAATTGAGCCAAGTCTTTTAAGGGATTCTTTGTGTGAAAGAAATAACTACAAAATAATAACGTAACTATTTCTCAAAGATTAATGGGCGCGATTGAAGTTTGCTACCCAGCGTTTATAAGGTAATACGCCACCTAAGAAATAGGTAATGATCGCTTGGATTGGAATCCAGATCACGGTCTTGATTAGGCGTGGTGCCCAAATCACCCAGCTATTTAGTGGGACATGATACATCATTGCCAGCCACAGGGGGGTTAAGATCAAGTTGATCACGATCGTAGTAGCGAGAACCGATTGGATCGAGTTTTTCCAAGTAATCTCTTTCTTATAAAAGAAGTAGCCATAGATCGCTCCTTCAAGAAAGGCATTAATGGTAAAGCCGATAAAAAACGGTGCTTTAGCAAAAAGCGACATTCCAATAAAATCAGCAATCACCGAACCAATCCCTGTCCAAAATGGGCCGAATAGCATGCCCATAATAATCTCTGGGATAAAGGTAAAACTGACTTTGAGAAATTGCGTCTCGATTCCTAATAGGCGAGACAAAGTGACCATCATGGCGATCAAAAGCGCCATCGTTGTGATGCTTCTAGCATCGAGGTGTTTCTTCATTCCTAGCATCTCCTTATAGAGCTGCTACATCTTCATGCAGCGAATGCGAAAATAAAACCGCAGACTAAGTCTTTCGTCCAGAAGGCAACATCCCATCCTTCCAGCACTTAACGCTTTATTTCCTACTCTGATTTATTTTTGGAGGATGACCTCCGTGAAAAATAGTAGCACAGAAATGAAAAGGAAACAATCTTTTCATTTTGGGCTAGTTAAAAATGAGCTATTTTTTTAGGAAATCCTCTTTTTAACTTGTGAATAAAATAGTAAGATAAGGAAATGAATTGAGAAAATGATTGAAGAAAGTGGGAGTTACATGTATACGCCAAGCGAGACAGCGGAAATTTGTAGTAAAAAAGGTATTGAAAAAGTGGAAAAAAATCTAGTGGCAAAAATGCTGCTAGGCTTCATTGGAGGAGCGATGATCTCATTAGGCTATGTGTCCTATATGAAAATCGTTGCAACAACGCCAGAAGAACTTAGTTTTTTGGGAACTTTATTAGGAGCCTCGGTTTTCCCGATTGGACTGATTGTTATCTTACTTGCCGGCGGAGAACTAGTTACAGGAAACATGGTGGCTGTCTCGATGGCCTGGTTGAATAAAAAAATTGGCTGGCAGGCAGTAATAAACAATTGGCTGATCATCACATTCGCGAATTTGCTTGGAGCAATCTTTGTGGCCTTTTTCTTTGGTCATGTGGTTGGCTTAACCGGAAATGGCGCTAATCTACATGAGATGTTGGTTGTGGCAGATGCCAAACTTGCGGCAACCCCGTTGCAAGCCTTTGTCTCTGGGATTGGTTGTAATTGGTTCGTTGGCTTAGGGGTTTGGTTAAGTTACGGGTGTAAAGATTCTGCTGGAAAAATGATTGGTATTTGGTTTCCAATCATGATTTTTGTTTTGTTAGGCTTCCAGCATAGCGTCGCTAATATGTTTGTATTATCTGATGCGATGATTGAAGGTCATATTGGACTTTCAGCCTTCTTGGCAAATATCATTCCCGTATATTTTGGCAACATCGTCGGCGGGGTAGCATTTGTATCCTTCCCATATTTTATGTCGTATCAAAAAGGCCATTAGAAACGAACAAAAAGAGAGGACTTCATTTTTTGAAGTCCTCTCTTTTATTGTAAGGAAATCAATTACCAAATGCTGACTCGTTTTTCTGGTGCTAAGTACATTGCATCGGTTGGTTGAATGTCGAAGGTCTGATAAAAGTCCTTTAGATTCTTTACTTGGACATTTGCCCGCAACTTATTTGGTGCATGGACGTCGATTGCTAATAATAATTGAGTATACTCTGGGCGAGCTTTCATCCGCCAAATCGTTGCCCAATTAATAAAGAAGGCGGCAAGATCTACCTGATCTTCTTTTTTTGCGGCCTCTAGCGCGCAGCTCAATCCGCCAGCATCGGCAATATTTTCAGAGACGGTTAGTTTGCCGTTGACCTTGCCGTCAGCGATCTCTAAACCGTCAAACTCGGCGATCATGTCGTCGGCTAATGCTTGAAAATGTTTTTTGTCAGACTCGGTCCACCAATTATTTAGATTACCGAACTCGTCGAATAACGCACCGTTATTATCGAAGGCATGAGAAATCTCGTGAGCGATCACCGCCCCGATCCCACCAAAGTTTTGGCTGCTGGATTGTTCTAAGCTGTAAAAAGGCGCTTGTAAAATTGCCGCTGGAAAAACGATGATATTTCTGAAGGGGTGGTAATAAGCATTTACTGTGTCGGCGCTCATTTCCCATTCCTCGCGATCCACCAATTGGTTCCATTTTGCAAATTGATCTTCGCGACTTAAACGGCTGAAGCGCAACGCATTGTGTAGTAAAGGTTGATCTTTTTCGACATGAAATTGACTGTAGATTGCTGGGATCGTATCAGGATAGCCAACATGGATACCTAAGGTTTTCAGCTTGACGATGGCTTTTTCCCGAGTCTCAGGACTAAGCCAAGTATTTTGACTTAAGCGTTCCTGATAAATACCTACCATACTTTCCACCATCTGGCGAACATCTTTTTTCGCTTGCTCACCGAAATAGTGTTTGCCGTAATAATCGCCTATGACTTGATCGAAGCGGCCGGAAGCAAGGTAATAAGCTGCTTTTTCTTGTGGACGAGCTTCTGGTGCACCAGAAAGCGCACGGCCGTAAGTCCCACCAACTTGGCGAAATTCCTCGCTAAGGTAACCGGTCAAAGCATTTAAAGTCATGACCAGCATCCAGCTTTTAATTAGTGGGAAGGTTTCGGGATTGACTAATTCATCCAGCTTTTGGAAATAGGCCGGTTCAGTCACAATAATTTTTTCCGGCAGCACACCGATTAAATGTTCGATCAGCTCTTTTAGTTGCAACTGGCTACTGTGAGCGACAAAGTCTTCGCCGCTTTCGGGATTGTACATTTTACTGTAATCCGCATTTTCTTCTGCACTTTTTACATGAGGGGCTAGTAATTGATCGAAGTGCAAGGCCTCTTCGGTCATTTTTTCAGCGTAAGCAGCATCATAGCCAGCCAAGGCGAATAATTGCAGCGTCATTTCTTTAAAGATTGTCAGGAGTTGCTGAGCCTGGGGATGATCCGCTTCATAATAGGTTTTATCAGGTAAGATCAAACTAGGGGCAGCGGCAAACAATGCGTTGACTTTGGCATTTTTCATATCAGCGTCGACATCCAAGCCAAATGGTAAAGGCAGTCCGTCTAACACCCATGAGCTTAATTGTTGATTCAAATCTGAAAAATCTTGTAGCGCTTCAACGCGTTTTAACAAAGGCAGCATCGGCGTTGCACCTTCAGCATCCCGTGTTTTGTAATCGTTGGCTAAGTTGAAATAGTCAATGTATTCTTGCATCAGCTTCGACGGGATCTTTGCTGAACCAGTTTGCATATTTTTCGTATCGGTCATTAATAATTCATCGACCCCATCCACTAAATCTTGAAAGCCCCCTGTCGTTGGCTTATCAGCAGGAATCTCCGCTGTTTTGATCCATTCTCCATTGACGGCTTCGTACAAATCTTCCTTGATTTTTGTTTGCTCCATAAACAATCGACTCCTTTATTTTTAATATGCATGAATAAGTAAGAGCTTTACAGATTCTGTACTTTTTTCTGATAAACTGTAAAGCAGATAAGATATCACCTATATTATGATATAGTTTTGGAAAATACTCAAAATAAAATGATTTGGCGGTGATGAAATGACCTATCCAATCAATCAATGGATCGAGTTAAACAGTTTTGAAAACTATCGCACGTGGAAAACACCCAGCGGCTTTCTTTGCGGAACCTATGCCAGTAGCGTCCTATTGGCCTATTGGCAAGATAACCTCGATGCCGCTTGCCTGTCCGCTGAAATCAGAGAACCGCAGCAGTTTGCGCCCGATGTTTTAATAAACAGTTTGCGCCCGCTATTGCAGCCACTTGATCTGCCGACGGTCCCACTTCAAATCGCTGTAGGCCTGAATCATTATTTTCGCCGCTATCAAGTACCTTACCGTGTGCGGATAACGACTTTAGGTGCCTGGCAGCGAGTAACGAAACGGATTTTAGCTGGCGAGCCGGTTATGATTGGCCTGTTAAAAATATTCGGTAGTACCTACAACAATCATTGGGTAGTTGCTCATGGTTTTTTAGAAACGGCTGAGGGACAACGTTTTTTCAAGATTCATGACAATTGGGGCAACGTTGATAAAATCATTCCCGCCGCTTGGGCGAACGGAACGATTTCTTTGACTGCACAAAGAGACGGCTCTAGAGAAAATAGTTCCAATGCATAACCGCTTCAACAAAAAGTAAAATCTACAGCAAACCAACAAAAATATGTTAAACTGAGGTTACCAAAATACTTGGAGGGACACCATGTCAGAAGAAAGTAATGATAAATTTAAGATTTTCAGCTTAAACGGAAATCGACCTTTAGCTGAAAAAATTGCCGCTGTTTGTGGAGTGCCATTAGGAAAAAGCACGGTGAAGCAGTTTAGTGACGGAGAAATCGCCATTAACTTAGAAGAGACAGTTCGTGGATTTGATGTTTATTTAGTTCAATCGACTAATGAACCAGTGAATGATTATTATTTAGAATTATTAATCATGATCGATGCGTTAAAACGGGCGAGTGCGAAGACGATTAATGTCGTGTTACCTTATTATGGCTATGCACGTCAAGATCGTACGGCCAAACCTCATGAACCGATCACCGCAAAATTGGTTGCCAACTTACTTTCAAACGCAGGTGCAACGCGAGTATTGACTCTTGATTTACACACGGTGCAAGTGCAAGGATTCTTTGATATTCCAGTCGATAATTTATTTACGATGCCGTTGTTTGCTCATTATTATCGTCGTCGCGGAATGGTTGGCGATGATTATGTCGTTGTTTCGCCAAAAAATAGTGGTGTCCAACGGGCCCGCAGTCTGGCAGAGTATTTAGATACAACGATCGCGATTGTCGATACAGCGGAAGAAAACGATCCTGATTCTGGTTATGTAATCGGTGATGTCGAAGGACGTTCGTGTATCATGGTAGACGACATTTTAAATACCGGAGAAGTTTTCTCCAATGCGGCTAAAACATTGATGAAGGCCGGCGCAAAAGAGGTCGTTGCTTGTGCCTCTCATGGGCTATTATCACCGCCAGCCAAAGAAAATTTGGATGCCGCGGATATCAAAGATATTTGTATTACTGATTCGGTCTCAACCGACCCTGCGAGACATCCAGAAAAATTATCTATCATCAGCTGTTCAGATTTGTTAGGTGAAGCAGTCAAACGCATTCATCAAGATCAATCTGTCAGTCCATTGTTTACGATGGAAAAGAAAGATTTTGAGTAAAAGGGCAGTAGTGCCCTTTTTTTTGTAGAGTCTTTTGAACTGTGCTAGAATAATCCTAAAAATCGGAGAAAGGTTCGAATAATAGTGGAAAATATTTATTTAGATCATGCGGCAACCAGTCCGATGCATCCAGCGGTCATCAAGACGATGACTGAAGTCATGTCAGAAACCTTTGGCAACCCATCGAGTATCCATCATTACGGACGTCAAGCTGCTGGGAAATTGGAATTGGCTCGGGAAGTTGTTGCTAAGAGCTTAGGCGTTAAATATCATGAAATTATTTTTAATAGCGGCGGCACTGAAGGCGATAATACCGCTATTTTGTCAACAGCTTTAGGGCGTAAGAACGAAGGGCGGCATTTAATTACGACGCAAATTGAGCACCCGGCAGTTTTGAATACGATGAAATTCCTAGAAACGCAAGGCTTTGAGGTAACTTATTTGCCAGTCGATCGCCAAGGGAATCTTTCAATGGCTGATTTTGAAGCTAGCTTACGGCCAGATACAAGTTTAGTTTCAATTATGTATGGCAATAATGAGATCGGAAATTTAATGCCTATCAAAGAAATCGGTGAACGTTTGAAGGATCATCCAGCCTATTTTCATACGGATGCTGTCCAAGCTTATGGCAATCAAGTGATTCGGCCTCATGAGCTAGGAATTGATTTTTTAAGTATTTCCGCTCATAAAATCAACGGACCAAAAGGTGTGGGTTTTCTTTTTAAAAGCGATCAAGCAAGATTAGCGCCACTGTTAAGAGGCGGTGAACAAGAAGAAAAGCGCCGGGCAGGAACGGAAAATCTTGCGGGTGTTTGTGGAATGGCAAGAGCCGTGGAAATTTTGACGGAAGAGGAGCGAGAAAAACGTCGTGTTCTGTACGAACAATTTACGCAGACGGTTCTAACAGCGTTGGATCAAGCCGGCATTGTTTATCAAGTCAATGGCGATTTGGAAAATAAATTGCCGCATGTTTTAAATCTCCGTTTTAATGGCGTTTCGAATGATTTACTGTTAATGAAGCTAGATTTACGAGGCATCGCTGTTTCAACCGGTTCGGCATGTACAGCGGGAACGATCGATCCTTCCCATGTGCTAGAAGCCTTGTATGGCAAAAATGCGCCAGAAATCAAAGAGTCATTGCGGGTAAGCTTCGGTTATGGAAACACGCTGCAGCAAGTCGAGGAATTTGCGGAACAATTAGTCGCTAGTTTGCAAGAACTAACAAAGTAGATTGAAAAGCGGGCTACTTATCTCTATAATTAGATATGAGGAAAGACGGACGTCCCGTAAAAAAGGAGCGCCCAAAATAAAATCAGAAACTATGATGAGGTGAGCAAATGGCATTTTCAAAAACTGCGACAGTCAAAGGAGCCAAGTTCCAATACGCGCTAGCGCCAACAGCAAAAAAATATACGTTACGGGACAATGGATTTACTGAAACGAGTTCAGGGAATTTCCAATTGATTCGTCCGTTACAAGCGACACCCCAAAGCAAAGAAGGCTTCAAATTAAAAATTACGGTAGCCAAAGACATCAGCACGTTAAAAATGTCTGTAACGACGGGGAATGGCTTAAAAGCGGTGGATATTTTCAAAGATAACAAACAAGAAATGGTCCAAGAAAAGTTTTACTTCTTGCTGGATGGCATGATTGATCGTGGATTATTTGTAAAAGAAGAAATTTAGCGAGCCAAAATAGAACTGAGACATTTTAATGTCTTGGTTTTTTTGTTACTAGAAATAACGATAAAATAAGGTGTTGGCTGGTAGATGACTTTCTATCTTCTTATAAACATCGGATTAATTCGCTAATTTCAGTTTTTTTTTCAATAATTCTGAGGTTGAAGAGATTCAACTGATTAAGATTATGGTACACTAACAGTATAAATTGTTGGAATGAAGGTGAGAAGTTGCTTCACAAGATGCATACAATCGAGCACCATAAAATTATTTCAGATTTCCGTCTCTTGTCGGGGTTGACTGTCACGATTGAGGACTGCGCCAATTTGACAAAAGAATTCCAAGTTTATGGTGTGGAAGATTATTATATTAGCGATTACAAAGGCAATAGTTATTTGACTCGTTATGTCGATTACTTTATCGACGCGATTCCTTGCCTAAAATATAAGAAAAATTATTTTATCCCATTGATTTTTCGCGATATGCCGGACACGCAAAAAATGTTTCGTGACCCGTATCGTTGGGAAGCATTTTTTATTTTGTTAGATTGGTACTTAACTTATAATCCTAAGAAAGTACTAGTGCCTTGTAGTCAAAAAAAAGCGGACGTGGAAATCGTGGATACTGCCTTTTTAATTTTTCGTCTATGGGAGATTTATGAGGGATCGGCCTTTCCTATCGCTAATTTAAATAATTTATCAGAATTCGAAAAATGGAACAAAGTTTTCCATTTAATCGATACCGGAAATTCCTTTACTCGCAACAAGGAGTTCGATACTACTAAGGTCGAGGACCTAACCCAACTGGAAACAGTCATTACGATCATTAAATTAAAATACCAAGCACTATTGCAAAAACAAGGCTACCGAGTCTAGGGGCCTTGTTTTTTTCATTAGCTGTAAAAGGGCATTTTTTTTAGAATGGTGGTAAAATAAAGGAAAGAATTCGAAAACGTTTGTAGGTGATAAAAATGAAATACTTTATTTCAGATACCCATTTCTTTCATGAAAACCTATTAGGTGACAATGATTTCGCCCCCCGCCTGTTTGATTCGGTGGAGGAGATGAATCAGCAAATGGTTGATGCTTGGAATGCAGTCGTCAATGAAAAGGATACCGTCTATCATTTAGGTGATGTGGCGATGCATCCTCAGTATGAACGGGGCTTTGCCGAGATCTATACGGTATTAGTGCAATTAAGCGGAAAAATTGTGTTCATTAAAGGAAACCACGATTCCCGGACTTTTTTTAGGTATCTTGAGAAGCATGATCCGGGAATGGAAAATGGTGAACCAAAGTTTGAATTTCAAGATGTGGGAGCGATCGTCAAATTTAATCATCATCAGTATTATTTGACGCATTATCCAATGCTCTTAGGAAAAACCTTGAACATTCGTAATCTTCACGGACACATTCATAACTATAGTATGCCCATCGCTGAAGATATCAATGTCGGAGTGGACGCACCGGAACGGGACTTTTTGAAAAATAAACTACCTTTTGGCACACCGATTTCAGAAAATTTAATTGATGAAATCGCCGCAGTCAAAGAAGTCGAAGTAAAAAAATTACAATAGTAAAACTACCCGATTTGATATCAAAAGGAATGAACGAAAAAACATCAGGACTAGCTCTTTGAAAGAACTAGTCCTGATGTTTTTTTTATTTTTCAGCTTGGATTTCTTGGTAAAGTTTTTCCGTTTCCGCAGGCTGTTTATTTGTATAGAAGTAATCACGTTTTTTGGTCACGAGTTTTAAAATCGGTTTTGAGCTGTGGTCGATAAATAAAATGGATGATTTGCCATCCATCCGAAAATAGCCGGTGGCGTAGTTATTGGTGGCTAAGCCACTTGTCCGAACACTGCGTGTGGGCAAGTGATCGACTAAGGCAACGTCTTCGATCTGATTCAAGGGAATCTTTTGCTCCTTGATAAAGGGACCGTCTAACAGCAAGGTTTCGTTTTTTAGTTCATAGGTCAACGGGTTTGGATGATAGTCCAAGACGTATAAGGGAACGACGGCAACTAGCATCGCCACAACCAGAATGATTGGAAGGAGCCCCATAAAAATTTTGCCGCCAACTCTGCCGAGGTTGACAGAAATATTCATCCCGATTCGATCGGGAATCATCAATCGTCGATCATCCGGATTGTAATAGATCCCATAGCGCCAGTAATAATCATCACCAGAATAACGCACAGTGGTTGATTGAGTCAGTAATTGGTCTTGCTTTTGACGAAGCCGGAACAGCCACCAAATCGTTGATCCGCAAAAGAAAAAAATCAAAGCAAATTCAACGACCATCAAGAAAGTAAAATAGTTGGGACTGATCGTTGTTGTTAATAAGGGGACATAGATCAGCACGCTAAGAATAACACTTAAAAAGACGGAGAGACTTGACCAATAAAATTTTGTCAAATCATTGTATTGCTGATTGATTTTCCGATCATCGGTCAAGGAGCGAACCGGTAGCCGCCGAATCACCCACCAAGTCACTAGTAGTGTCAGCCAAACACCTAAATTCGTCACAAGAAGAATCCAGATCAATGAGCCTAGTTCTTGGCGATATAACAGAAAGCTGAATAAGAGATTCAAGCCTAACGTTAAAATAAACCACCAAGGTGATACTAGCTTACGATTCTTATTCAAGACGAGTTTCGTGTCGATTTGAATGGGCTGGGTAGGTAGCTGCCATTTGTTATCGATGATTAATTGATGTCCTTTACGAATATAACGGAGCATAATAAAATAATTCGCTCCGATCGTTAAATACAAAAGCAAGAAGAAAAGTAGTATGAAGCTGGAGTCTTTCATAGGAAGCAATAAGATTAGATCAAGAAGTGATAAAATAAGCGCTAGTTGGAATTGACGCTTACGGTAGCTTTTTGAAAAATGAAGAACTTGTGGATCATTGATTTTATCTGCTGGAAAAGTATTTTCAATAATTACATAGTTATGAGGTTTTGCGGCTAGCGCGCTAACAAAAGCCATAATCACGTTACACAGAATCAATATGCCTAAAATTATAAGAACCATCATTGTTTTTCGTCCCTTCTAAAGGAGTTCAAAATTGTTTCAATTTTGTCTTGTAATTTTTGGTCGTCGGGTTCAGCCAAGTAAAGCTCTGCTAAGACGAGGGTCAAATTTTCCTCGCTGTTTTTCTTTGGGTGTACAGGTAAAGGTGCGACGACGGTCCCTTTGCGACGGTCGGTTAATAAATAGCCTTCTTCTCGTAGTTGCTGGTAGCCTTTCGAGACAGTCATGGTGTTGACACCCAGTTCATCGGCGAATTGACGGACTGTTGGTAATTGTTCGTTCGGCGCTAATTCACCACGAGCAATGCCAAGAATGATTTGTTTGCGCAACTGTAAATAAATCGGTTCCTCCGAATGAGGATCAATTTCTAAAATCATCTCGTTAACCTCCTTTGTATTATTTATATTAATACAAACAATACAAAAAAACAATCAGGAAGCGCTTTAGAAGAAAAATCTATCGAAAATTTAAGATTTATGTTGTATAATTCGTTTTACTGAAAAGTTGCGACCTTCAAATCGTAGAGTTTTCGGAATCTAGATTGAAATGATGGTGATACTGTGTCTAACAGCAACACACGAGTCGTCGTAGGAATGAGCGGCGGCGTCGATTCATCTGTAACAGCTTTGTTGTTAAAGGAACAAGGCTATGATGTAGTCGGCATTTTTATGAAAAATTGGGACGACACTGATGAAAATGGTGTTTGTACCGCGACAGAAGATTATAAGGACGTGGCGAAAGTCGCTGCTCAAATTGGCATTCCTTATTACTCTGTCAACTTCGAAAAGGAATATTGGGATCGGGTCTTTGAATATTTCTTAGCGGAATATCGTGCAGGCCGCACACCAAATCCTGACGTGATGTGTAACAAAGAGATCAAGTTCAAAGCTTTCTTAGATTACGCGATGGAATTAGGAGCGGCTTACGTAGCGACTGGCCATTACGCACAAGTCGAAAAAGATGAAAATGGTGTCGTTCACATGTTACGAGGCGTCGATAATAATAAAGACCAAACGTATTTTTTGAGCCAATTATCGCAAGAACAATTAGCTAAGACGATGTTTCCTTTAGGTGGCATGCAAAAACCAGAAGTTCGTGCAATCGCTGAACGTGCTGGCTTAGCAACTGCAAAGAAAAAGGATTCAACTGGAGTCTGCTTCATCGGCGAAAAGAATTTCAAACAATTCTTAAGCAACTATCTGCCTGCTAAAAAAGGCAAGATGGTCACACTTGATGGTGAAGAAAAAGGTACCCATGATGGTTTGATGTATTATACGATCGGCCAACGTCAAGGCCTAGGCATCGGCGGCGGCGGAAAAACGCAAGAGCCTTGGTTTGTAGTCGGCAAAGACTTAGCAACCAATACTTTATATGTAGGACAAGGTTTCCATCATGAAGCATTGTACGCGACAAGCTTAGATGCTAGCGAGATCCACTTTACTACTAGTGAAGACCGTCCAAAAGAATTTAAATGTACAGCGAAGTTCCGTTATCGTCAACAAGACTTGCCAGTGACTGTTCGTTTATTAGACGGCGATCGAGCAGAAGTTATTTTTGATGAACCCGTTCGCGCTATTACTCCCGGACAAGCGGTCGTTTTCTACGATGGTATGGAATGTCTTGGTGGCGGATTAATCGATCACGCCTATCAAGCAGCTAAAGAGTTACAATATATTTAAGCATAAAAAACGCGGGAACCTCCATTGAAGGTTCCCGCGTTTTTTTATGCTAGGCTTTGTGCAAAATGAGCCATCGCAACTTTTACTTCATTTAGTTTTTCTGGTTTGATTAAAGGAAATAATTTTTCTTGTAGCTTTTTAAATTCTTCTAAGCTTAAATTATTGGTCTCTTGATCAGCAAAGCTCTTAACTAAAATTGCTTTTGCTTCTTCTTGTTTTCCTTCAATCGTGTTGTTTAGGAAAAAGTCTAAAAACTTTAATTGTCCTTCAAGCATGATCTTCACTTCTTTCATTAGTATCACTATCATTAATAGTATAAAAAACTAATGAAAAAGTTGCCATCAATAAGTCTTAACGATTAATGAGTTTCTTGAGCTTGTTGATTTTTCTCCGCGATTTCTTTTGTGTTGCGATGGACCAGCAGATAATTAGTTAAAACTAAGGCGGACGTCGAGATAAAGACACCGCGATAACCAAAGATGGAAGAAACACTCGAACCAATCATTGGTCCCACGACATTTCCCGCGGCTTGGAAGGATTGGTTGTAACTGAAAATTCTTCCGGCGGCATCATGAGGAGAATATTTGGTGATCAGTGCTTGTACCGCTGGTAATAGACAAGCGTCAGAGATTCCGACTAAGAAACGGAGAAAGGCTAACTGCCAAACATTGGTTACGATCGACATCGGTAAAAAGACCAACATAGCAAAAATCAAACCGATCCCTAAAATTTTCTCACTGCCGATGCGATCGCCTAACCGTCCAAAGCGGGGTGCTGCGATCAAAGTGGCGATCCCAGGAATCGATGCGATAATACCACTGACGAGAGTGACGTTGCCATGCCCATGCATCAATTGCCGTATATACAGACTAATGATCGGGCTAATGGAATTATTCGAAGCTTGAATGATTAAGGTAGTCACAAACATTCCAATCACGACATGAGGATATTTTAAGTTTTGGAAGATTTGTTTGGCTGGCACCATGTCTTTTTTCTCAACAGGTGTAAATTCTTCGTGGACAAATAATAGACTAAGGATGAAGACTAAGAATAAAATTCCACCAGTGATAAAGAAGGTTAGCCGATAGCCAAAGATCGAAGCCGTGACGCCACCAACTAATGGCCCCAGTAAATTTCCGGTGACCGCACCGGTGGCTAAGGTGCCAAGTACTTGTCCGCTTTTTTCGCGCGGTGTTCCAGTCGCAATTAGAGCGGTGGCGTTGCTAATGTAGCCGGAAAAAAAACCTTGCAACAAACGTAATCCAATTAATTGATACACATTACCGACCGTACCCATCAAGCTAATGACGATAGCCATACCCAGCGAAGCCCGTAGCAACATTAATTTTCGCCCTTTTTGATCGGCTAGCCTACCCCAAAGTGGAGACACGATTGCGGTAATCAAAAAGGTCGAAGAAAAGGTGATGCCGCTCCAAAAGTTTAGCTGTTGATTCGTATAGCTGCCTAATGAATCTATGTATAAAGACATGAAGGGCATCACTAAACTGAAACCGATGCCGGCCATAAAGGTACCAAACCATAAAACAATTAGATTTTTTTGCCAAGTAGCGCGAGGTTGAAACAATTTATTTTTGATCTTACTCAAATTGATAATAGCCTTCTTTCAAAAAATTTCCATAATCGTTTTTCATTATAACCCCACGAGATGGGATATTAAATTTTCCCGCGTTGTGTTAGGATAGAATTAAGAAAAAAGCAATATTTTTTCGGGAATAATTTTTTAGATATCGAGCTTTTTATTGATTTTGTTTCAGCTGAAAACATATTTCTTGAATTTTTATTTCAAGGTACTTATGATTGAGGTGGAAAGAAGGGTCGAGGATGTATCAAGTAATCACGATGTATGGCGATAATGAACCTTGGTGGTTCTTTGAAGAGTGGCAGGCAGATATCCAAGAAACGGCAAGCTTTGATTCCTTAGATGAGGCGGTCGATTATTACGAAAATCGCTGGAATGAGTTCCGAAATACCAATACATATAGTAACGCAAAACAAAATTTTTTAAGTGCATTTTGGAAAGAGCAGGACGAACGCTGGTGTGAAGAGTGTGATGACTATTTACAACAGTACTGGGGCCTAGCTCTATTAAAAGACGAACAGCCGTTGACGGTTGACAGCAGAAAGGAATTTTATGAAACAGCTAATTATAGCGGAAAAGCCAAGTGTTGCAAGAGACTTGAGCAAGGTGCTTAACGCTACACAAAAGAATAAAAACTATTTCGAAGGACCCAATGTTGTCGTGACTTGGGCCCTTGGTCATTTATTGAGCCTAAAAATGCCAGAGGATCTAAACAAGGAATGGCAAAGTTGGCAAATGGAAACATTACCGATGATTCCAAAGCAGATCGGGATTACCCCGTTACCAAAAACTCGTGGACAATTAAAAGCGATTCAACAACTAGCGAAGCGTAAAGATATCTCGGAGGCAGTGATCGCCACCGATGCTGGTCGTGAAGGAGAATTAGTTGCTCGCTGGATCTTAGAGTATGTTCGATTTGAAAAGCCCGTTAAGCGGTTATGGATTTCTTCTCAGACCACTAAAGCTATCAAAGACGGTTTCAAACAGCTGAAACCAGCCAAAGAATATGACAATTTGTACTATTCTGCTTTAGCACGGGCAAAAGCGGACTGGTTAGTAGGTTTGAATGTAACGCGGGCCTTGACGGTAAAATATGAAGACAGCCTCTCTGCCGGCCGGGTACAGACACCGACCTTGGCGATGGTCCGTCAACAAGAAAAGAAAATCGAAAAGTTCCGTCCTCAAAGCTATTACGTGATTTCTTTAGAAGTCGAGGGACAAAAAACTAAATTAAATCAAAAAAATCCTTATGCCATCGCTGAACGAGTAGATGCCGAGCAATTAGTCAAAGAGCTAGGAAAACAAAAAGGTACGGTTACAGAGATTAGTCAGAAGGAAAAAACAGAGCCGGCGCCGCTGCCGTATGATTTAACTGAAATCCAAAGAGAAGCCAATGCCCGCTACCAGTTTTCTGCCAAAAAAACCTTGTCACTGGTTCAAAGCTTATATGAAACGCATAAAATCGTGACCTATCCTCGAACCGACAGCAAATACTTGACGAATGATATGAAGGCGACGATGAAAGAACGGTTGCAAGCAGTCGCAGACTTTGCGCCAGAGGTCAAAAGTTATATCAAAAATGGGGCGCAAGTCAAACAACAACGAGTCTTTAATGACAGCAAAGTCACCGACCATCACGCATTGTTACCAACGGAACAACGGCCTCGGTATGAAAAATTATCTACTGACGAACAACGAATCTACAATATGATCGTTACGCGCTTCTTAGGTTTGTTTGCGGAACCTCATAAAGAAAGCCAACAAAAAGTGACAGTGACTTTTGACAAAGAGAGCTTCACCTTCCGCCAAAATAAAGTGTTGGTAGCTGGTTGGAAACCAGTTGAAGCTGATAAAAAAGCGATTCAATTTTCAGAAGGCATGAAGGTCGTACCGAATTTTACGATTGAAAAAGCGTTGACTACGCCGCCGAAGCCTTTAAACGAAGGCACATTGCTAGCCCAGATGGAGAAGCATAGCTTAGGAACACCGGCAACTCGTGCGGAAATCATTGAAAAGCTGATCAAGTCCGAATTGATGGAGCGTACCAATAGCGGCTTGCAAGTCTCACCAAAGGGCAAACAGCTGCTAGAGCTGGTCAATCCTTCATTAGTAACGCCAGAATTAACGGAGAAATGGGAAAAACAATTAGAAGCGATCGCCAACGGCAAGTACAGCAGCAAACAATTCTTGCAAGAGATCGAAGCGGATACGAAAAAATTAGTCAGTGAAGTCAAGCACAGTGATAAAAAATACCAAGACTTCTCTATTACCGCCAAAAAATGTCCAGAGTGCGGCTCACCGTTACGCGAAAAAAATACTCGCGATGGGAAAATCTATATCTGTACCAATCCAGAATGTACGTATCGCCGCCGCAAAGATCCGAAGGTTTCCAATCACCGTTGCCCACAATGTCATCGCAAGATGGAGATCATTGATGGGAAGAATGGTTCCTACTTCCGTTGTAAATACGACGGAACGACAGAAAAAATGTTAGATAAAAAAGAACGTTCGAAAAAAATGACCAAGCACGAAGAACGGCGCCTATTGAAGAAGATCAATGATCAAGAGGAGCCACAAGAAAGTCCGTTAGCCGCAGCACTAAAAGCGGCAATGAAAGAGCAAGACTAATACTAGCTGTTAGACCGATTAAGCGGGTCTAACAGCTTTTTAGTTTTAATGAAGCAACAAGGTCTATTGATGAAGAAAAATATGTCGATTATAATAGAAAGTAACTAACTGGCTCCCTCGTTCAGTTTGTTTTAAACAATCTAAACGGGAGGAAGCAGCCGTGCAGTGGAATTTTTGTAAGAAAAGGGTTACAATGTGATTGGTTTATACCATTCTCGGGAGGGATTTTTTTGAAATCAAGAAAAGATGAAGTGTTGGAACTGTTACGGTCCAATCCAGCAGAGCAAACTGCACAAGAATTGGCCGATCAAATGGGGATCGACCGGACAAATATTAGTCGCTATTTGAATGAGCTGACAAAAGAAGGCTCGGTTAAAAAAATTGATGGTCGTCCAGTAAAATTTCAATCAGCCGCGGTCGCTGCGGAAAAACATATTAACTTCGATAATTTAATTGGTCGCGAGGAATCACTGAAAAGTCAGATTCAAAAATCAAAAGCGGCTATTTTATACCCACCACGGGGCTTACATACGATTATTTTTGGTGAAACGGGGACAGGGAAGACGATGTTTGCGGAATGCATGTATCGTTTCGCGGTCGCTGCGGACGTATTAGACGAAAGCGCGCCTTTTATTACCTTTAACTGTGCCGACTATGCTCAAAATCCACAGCTGCTTTACGGACATATTTTTGGGGTAAAACGAGGTGCTTTTACCGGTGCGGAAGAAACACGCGAAGGCTTAATGGAAAAAGCCGATGGCGGTATTTTATTTTTAGATGAAATTCATCGTTTACCACCAGAAGGCCAAGAGATGCTGTTTACCTTTATCGACAAAGGAACCTTTCGTTCATTAGGGGACGGCAAAGAAAAGCACGCCTCCGTACAAATTATTGGGGCAACGACGGAAACCAGCTCGATGTTTTTATCGACCTTCAATCGTCGGATTCCTATGCAGATCGAGTTGCCGTCTTTGGCTGAACGATCTTTAGACGAACGGTTAGGGATTATTAAGGAGTTCTTGCAGCAAGAAGCCAATCGCTTAGTTCAAGAGATCGCTATCGATAAACGCAGCTTGTTGGCCTTTCTGTTATACAAAGCCGAAGGGAACATCGGGCAATTAAAGCGGGACTTGAAACTGGTTTGTGCAAAAGCCTTCCTGCATTATCAAACCAGTAATGATTCAGAAAAATTAATGATCGTGGAAGAGGACTTACCTTTAGTGGTCCAAAAAGGCTTATTGCGGATCAATGAAGTCCAAGATATGCTGACGCCTTTCTTAGATAAGAAGAATCTTTATTTAACCTTGAAGCCTGGAGCGGAGGATGTTGTTTGGGGACAAGATCCGAATAAGGATATGGAGGTCTATAATTCAATCACCTATAAATTGGAAAAACTAGGTCGGGAAAATCTGTCTGAGATCGACTTAGAAGAATTGATTAGTGACGATGTGGATCAATATTTTGAGACATATGTAGAAGAACTTTCCCACTCTAATGCCTATCGCGAAATTATTTCCGATGATCTTTGGAAATTGGTAAATGATCTCTACGACTTTGCTAGTGCTAAAATGAATCGCGAATACGATGAAAAAGTGCGTTTCGCCTTTGCGCTGCATATTAACTCAACGATCGAACGAATTCGCGGGAATCAATTCATTTCTCATCCCAACTTAAATGATATCCGTCGCAACTATTCAAAGGAATTTTTATTGGCGATCGAATTTTCTAATCGGATTGAAGAAGCTTATAATATTATGATTCCTCTGGATGAGATCGGATTTATCACCATGTTCTTGACGATGGACAGCCACGAGGAACATAAAATCGACGAGAAGCAAGTAGCGATCCTTGTGATCATGCACGGAAAATCGACGGCATCTAGTATGCTAGAGACCGTTCAAGAGTTATTAGGAACGACCAAAGGGATTGCCTTTAATATGCCTTTGACGCTGGATACGGAAGAAATGTATGCTCAAATCAAAAATTATTTACAAGGTCAGCGAGACAACTTTACGGAAGGGATCATCTTGTTGACAGATATGGGCTCACCGAATAATTTTGGGAATTTAATCTATCATGAGATGGGCATTCGCACGCGGGTCATTTCAATGGCTAGTACGATGCTGGTTTTAGAAAGTCTGCGTCTGGCAACGCTAGGTCGTTCCCTTGAAGAAATTTATACCAGCGTGATCTCGATGTTCCAAACAATGGTCCGCTTGGAAGAACCAACGCCGAAAGATGAAAAGAAAGTGATCATCGTTGCCTGCTTCACCGGCGAAGGCGTGTCAAAACGCTTGAATGAAGTCGTTTCTCAAATCGTCAACCTCGAAGAATTTGAAGTCATTCAAATGCAGTCGCTGGAGCGAGAAAGTTTCAAACATCGCATCGATCAACTAATTACGCACAAAGATATCGTAGCGATCGTGGGGACGATGGAGATCCACTATCAAAAGATTCCTTTTATTCCAGCAATGAATTTATTCAAACGCGAAAAGATTTTAGAATTCCAAGATTTATTAGGAAGCAAGATCACGTTACCAGAGATGGTGGACTCCTTGACGAAAAACTTTTCACCAGAGCTAGATGTAAAAACGTTATTTCTAGTAATTGATGATGCGTTACAGACGATTCGCAAAGATCAGGAATTGATTATTGAGAATACGGCCTTGCAAGCGTTGAGTGTTCATATTGCTTTCTTGATTGATAAAATCAAAAAAGCCGAAGAACGACCTCCCTTTGAGAACGTCAAGTATTTTCATCAGCAAAATCGTTTATGCTTCAATCAAACAGCTGCTAGCTTGTCGCTACTGGAAAAACAATTTTCAGTTCGTTTTACCGAGGATGACATCGCCTACATTGTTAAAACGCTAGAAGATAATCGCGTAGAACTAGGATTGCACAGTGTGTAATCCTAGTTTTTTTGTGTGTATCTTGAAAACCTTATCATCTCGACTTCTGTGTGTCCAAAAAGTTGGCACGCCAATTGCTTTATATAAAGTGAACAATAAAAAAATTGAGGAGTGTTCGATTATGAAAAGAATTATGCTAGTTTGTGCAGCAGGGATGAGCACCAGTTTATTAGTAACAAAAATGGAAAAAGCAGCGGAAGCTCAAGGATTAGAATCTGATATCTTCGCAGTTTCTGCATCGGAAGCGGATTCAAAATTAGAAGATGCAAGCAAACCTGTTGATGTTTTATTATTAGGCCCACAAGTTCGTTTTATGAAAAACCAATTTGAAACAAAATTAGCAAGCACAGGAATTCCTGTTGACGTAATTGATATGAAAGATTATGGCATGATGAACGGTGAAGCTGTTTTAACTACTGCCCTTAATTTAATGAAGTAAGGAGCTAAAAAAGATGAGTGAAACAATGAGTCAAGAACAATTAGAAGCCGTTATGGGATTGATTATCAATGCCGGCAATGCTAAGAGCGATGCAATGGAAGCGATTCAAGCTGCTAAAGCAGGAGATTTTGCTTTGGCACAAGAAAAATTAACTGCGGCAGATCAAGCATTAGTGGAAGCCCATCATTCTCAAACTGGTCTATTGACAGAGGAAGCCAGCGGCAATCCGATGACTGTAACTTTGTTAGCGGTTCACAGCCAAGACCATTTGATGACGAGCTTGACTTTCAATGATATGGCAAAAGAAGTCGTTGAATTGTATCAACGTTTAAGTAACGAATAAATTTTAAATAGATTGAGGAGTGATTCAATGAAATTAACACGTGATCAGAACAGTTTGAAAGCGATCACAGGTTTGATTGAATACGCTTTTAAGAAACAACAACCGATCATTGACGATTCGCTTTTTCTATCTCGTTATGAGCATGCTGATTGTTATGGCGTGTATCAAGACGATGAATTGACCAATTTGGTGATGGCGAATCACTTTGAAATTCAACTTTTTAACCAAAGAGTCAAAATGGCCGGCGTTGGTTATGTCGCCAGTTATCCTGAATATCGGGGAAAAGGCGGCATCAGTACGATTATGCTGGAGCTTTTGTCGGATCTTCATCAAAAAGGAGTGGCTGTCTCGCAGCTCGCACCTTTCTCAGAAGATTTTTATCGACAATTCGGCTATGAACCGACCAGTCGTCGTAAGACCTATCGGATACCGGCGCTAGCTTTTAATTATTTGACGAGTGAAAAAAGGGGGAGTGTGAAACGCGGATCTTGGCAACAGATGGAATCAGAGATCAAAAAGCTTTATCAACGTTTATTAATGCAGCAGCAAGTTGGAACGGTCGTCCGGGAAGACTGGTGGTGGGAACGTCTGAATCACTATTATGCCCATCGTTTTTATGCCGTTGCTTTCGACGAGGCGGGTGAAGCTAAAGGGTATCTGATTTATCGAATGCAAGGAACCACATTATTAGTCGACGAGCTCGTCTACGAAGACGTATTCGCTTTGCGCAAATTATTAACGTACTTGAAGGCCCATGTCTCATCATTTGAAGAATTTCTTTATCACGCACCTGTTCACGAACGGATTGAAAAATGTTTCCGTGAACAAGAAGCACTTTCGATTACTTTAGAACCTTATATGATGAGTCGTATTATTGACATTGAGCAATTATTACCACATTTTCCAATTTGTCAAAAAGAAATTATTATTGAAGTAACGGAAGACCAAGAATGTCCTTGGAATGTGGGAAGCTGGCTAGTCAGTCAGGGAATGTGCCGAAAAGTTCAACAAGCAGGCGATATTAAAGCGTCCATTCATGGATGGAGCGAATTATTACTAGGGGAGCTGACTTTAACCGAGGGGATTTTTCTCGGAAAAGTCACAACGTCAAAGGACTTTGACACGGATGTCTTTCCAAAAGGGCAACAAAGTTTTTACGACTATTTTTAAACAGGGGGAAATACAATGGATAAATTTATCAATTTTATGGAAAAACACTTTATCCCATACGCTTCTAAAATTGGGAACCAGCGTCATTTAGTAGCGATTCGGGATGCCTTCACAGTAACCATGCCGTTAATGATTTTAGGGGCATTAGCAGTAATGATCAACAATTTGCCAATTCCAGCTTTCCAAAATTTCATGAACGGTATTTTTGGCGGTGAAGCATGGAAAGGCTTCGGCGGCGCTGTCTGGAACGGAACCTTTGGTGTTCTTTCAGTCTTTATCGCGTTTTTAGTTGCTTACAACTTAGCTAAAGGTGTTGGTAAAGATCCAATCGGAACAGGGGTTGTCTCTGTTGCGTCATTCTTCACTTTAGGAGCTGCTACAAGCGGAATGAACTCTTCTGGTTTATTCGTTGCCTTGATCGTAGGTATGTTAGTAGCTGAAATCTTCACTCGTTTAGTTGGTAATGACAAACTAGTTGTTAAAATGCCTGATGGCGTGCCACCAGCAGTTGCACGTTCATTTGCTTCTTTATTCCCAGCAATGATCACAATTTCGATCTTTGGTGTAATTGCAGCAATCATTGCCGGTTTTGGCGTTGAAGATATGTTCGCGGCTTTCTATGCAATGGTTCAAGAACCGTTCATGGGCTTAGCTAATTCATACGGTTCAGCATTATTGATCGCATTTATCACACCATTCTTATGGTTCTTCGGATTACATGGTGCCAATATGATCGACCCATTCATGCAAGCAATCAATGCGCCAGCGATTGAAGCGAACAATGCAGCAATCTCAGCTGGTAAAGCAGCACCTTATATCGTTAACAAACCATTTATTGACTCATTCGTAAACATGGGTGGTACTGGGGTAACAATTGGTTTAATTATCGCAATCTATTTAGTTGGACGTAAAAATAAACCATTCATGGTCGTAAACAACTTGGCCGCAGCTCCTGGTATTTTCAACATCAATGAGCCATTGATGTTTGGTTTGCCATTAGTATTGAATCCAGTCATGTTCATTCCATTTATCTTGACACCAATGGTCTGTGTAACCACTGCTTACTTTGCAACGAAATTTGGCTGGGTACCAGCCGCAACTGTTATGCCACCTTGGGTTACACCACCAATCATTGGCGGTTTCTTAGCAACACAAAGTATTTCAGGAGCAATTCTTGCTGCAGTTAACTTAGTGATCGCTATTGTAATGTATGTACCATTTGTATCTCTATCTACTAGATTAGAATTGAAAAAAGGAACTGAGATTTAAGGAATACGATGGGGATTAAGGATCACTCGATCCCTAATCCCTTTTCTTTTTATCTGATAATACAGGTAGCTTAAGCGCCCGAAAACAAAAAATCTCAAAACAATAGACTTAGAAAAAAGTTAGGAGCTTTATAATGAAAAATTTTCCAAAGAATTTCTGGTGGGGTGCTGCCACATCAGGTCCGCAAAGCGAAGGACGTTTTAACAAAAAGCACGCGAATGTGTTTGATTATCATTATGAGATCGAACCAGAGAAATTCCATAACCAAGTAGGGCCAGACACGGCTTCAAACTTTTACAACAGCTATAAAGAAGACATCCATATGATGCGCTCTATTGGCATGAATAGCCTGCGGACGAGTATTCAATGGAGCCGCTTGATCGATGATTTAGAAACCGATACCGTGAATCAAGACGCAGTTGATTTTTACAACAATGTCATCGACACAATGATCACTGAAGGTATGACACCCGTCATGAACTTGCATCATTTTGATTTGCCAGTTGAGCTTTACGACAAATACGGCGGCTGGGAATCGAAAAAAGTCGTGGACTTATATGTTGGCTTTGCCCAAAAATGTTTTGAATTATTTGGCGATCGAGTAAAATTCTGGGCGACTCATAACGAACCAATGGTCGTTGTTGAAGGGGAGTATTTATTCCAGTTCCACTATCCAAATATTGTTGACGGAAAGAAAGCAGTCCAAGTAGCTTACAACTTGAACTTAGCGTCAGCAAAAGCGATCCAAGCTTTTCGTAAATTAAACATCAAAGATGCACAAATCGGTACGATTTTAAATCTGACTCCGACGTACGCGGCTTCTGATGCACCTGAAGACCAAGAGGCAGCCCGAATCGCGGAGCTTTGGAACAACAAAATGTTCTTAGAACCAGCAGTTTACGGACATTTTCCAGCTGAGTTGGAAGAATTGTTGACGCAGGACAAAGTCTTGTGGGAAACAACCGATGCAGAAAAAGAAATCTTAAAAAACAATACCGTTGATTTCTTAGGAGTGAATTTCTATCATCCAAATCGGGTGAAGGCTCCCGATGTAGCACCAAATTCTGTTGGTGAATGGATGCCAGACCGTTACTATGATGCCTATGATATGCCAGGCCGTCGTGTAAACTTAGACCGCGGTTGGGAAATTTATCCAAAAGCTTTATACGATATCGCGGTGAACATCAAAGAAAATTATAAAAATATTCCGTGGTATGTCTCTGAAAATGGAATGGGTGTTTCTAACGAAGACCGTTTCAAAAACGCTGAAGGTATGATCGAGGACGACTACCGGATTGATTTTGTCCAAGAGCATTTAGAATGGCTGCATAAAGGAATCGAAGAAGGCTCCAATTGTTTTGGCTACCACATGTGGACACCAATTGATTGCTGGTCTTGGTTGAATTCTTATAAGAATCGCTATGGCTTCATTTCAAATAATATCCACACGCAAATTAAAACGGTCAAAAAATCTGGCTACTGGTTCAAAGAAGTAGCGGAACAAAATGGGTTAGACGACTAAGAAGCAGGAGGAAAACGAATGAAACGTGAATTAGGTATTTCGGTTTATCCCGATCATAGCGATCCGCAAGCTGATCGCGATTATATCAAAAAGGCAGCGGAGCTTGGCTATACTCGCATCTTCATGAGTATGCTAGAGGTAACTGAAGGTAAAGAGAAAGTCAGCGAGAAATTCGGTAGCATTATCCATTATGCGAAAGAGTTAGGAATGGAAACGGTACTGGATATCGCTCCTTCGATTTTTAACGACTTAGGGATCTCTTATGATGACCTGAGCTTTTTTGCTGAGTTAGGAGCTGAAGGAATTCGTTTAGACGAAGGCTTCGATGGCAATAAAGAAGCGATGTTAAGCTATAATCCAGAAGGTCTGGCGATTGAGTTGAACATGAGTAATAATGTGGCTTATCTTGATAATATTTTATCCTATGAAGCGAACGAACCGTTTATCTACGGCTGTCATAATTTTTATCCGCAAGAAGGTTCGGCACTACCATATGATTTCTTTATTGATTGCAGCAAACGATTCAAAAATCATGGGATCAAGACGGCTGCATTTATTACGAGCCAATCAGCGGAATATGGTCCGTGGGATGTCAACGATGGCTTACCAACGTTAGAGATGCATCGTCATTTACCGATTGATTTGCAAGCGCGTCATATGTTTGCGACAGGCTTGATCGATACGGTGATCATCGGGAATGCTTATGCTTCTGATGAAGAGTTGGAAAAAGTAGCGGCAGTCGATCGTTACAAAGTCAGCTTAGGCATCGAATTTGTACCAGATGTAACCGAAGTCGAGCAAAAAATCGTGGCTGATCCGAAACATTTCCGCAGAGGAGATATTACCTCTACTGCGGTTCGCTCAACAATGGTGCGAGTCAAATACGCGGACGTTGCCAATCCGGTTCATGATAATACCCAAGAATTTCAAGTTGGCGATGTCGTCGTAGGCAATGAAGAATTCGGTAAATACAAAAATGAATTACAAATTGTTCTGGAACCTCATAGCGATGCCCGTAAAAATTTAGTCGGAAAAATTCCGCAAGCTGAATTAATTATGCTGGACTTTTTAAAACCGTGGACGAAATTTCAATTTGTTGCTAAAAACTAAATTTGAAGTTCATGATAAAAAGATGAAGGTTTTTTATTGACAAACCCTCTAAAGGCGTGTAAAGTATGACTCAACTTAATCAAACGACAATGAAAAGAAGAGTAGCAGCTCATTTGTTCCCAGAGAGTCTCTGATTGGTGAAAAGAGACAACGATGATTTGTGAACCACATCTTTGAGTCGATTAGTTGAATCAAGTAGGCTGATCCGGGAGTGCCCGTTATAGCAGAGGTCAATTGACCAGTTGAGATCGCTCGTTGTGAGACGGTGATAAAAAAAGGTGGAACCACGTAATTCACGTCCTTTAGCCCTAGCGGCTAAAGGACTTTTTTTATTTCTCAAACTAGTTATTGACCTATCGAGGTTCTTTTTGCGAGAAGAGAACAAAGATGAGGTGGAACCACGTAGCAAACGTCCTCTGGTAGAAATACCAGAGGACTTTTTTTTGCCAGTTTTTCTTTTCTGCTTTGACCAAGAGATGACCAGCAGATTAGGAAAATGGCATGCGTACGACGATAAAATCTTTTTCTGGTTTTTGGAAAAAGATTACCATTGTTGGGGCTAGCTGACATTTCTACCCTAGCTAAAGCGAACTTGCTTCAAGATTAAACACTTTTGAAAGTCAAACAGCTTTCAAAAAAATGGAGGGATATTGGGATGATAAATTATTTGATCGAAGTCATGCCGCAATTATTACAAGGGGCAGAAATTACACTGAAATTATTTGGCTATACGATATTAGGGTCGTTGCCTCTAGGGATCATTTTATCCTTTGGCTTAGCCAGCCGCTTCAAACCGCTACAATGGATCATTCGCTTTTACGTCTGGATCATGCGAGGAACACCATTGCTGCTGCAATTGATCTTTGTCTTTTATGGATTGCCATTGGCCGGCATCGTATTTGATCGTTTTGAAGCAGCGCTGTTTGCTTTCGTATTGAACTACGCGGCTTATTACGCGGAGATTTTCCGCGGCGGTATTCAATCAATCCCGGTGGGACAATACGAAGCGTCGAAAGTAATTGGTTTGAATCCACTTCAAACAGTCACACGAATCATCATTCCTCAAGTAGTGAAGATCGTCTTACCTTCTGTTGGAAATGAGGTCATCAATTTAGTCAAGGACACTTCATTGGTCTATATCCTAGGCTTATCTGATGTGATGCGGGCAGGAAAAATCGCGATGGAACGTGACACGACGTTGTTGCCATTGTTTGGCGTAGCGATTATTTATTTAGTAATGACGGCCGTTGTCTCGGTCATCTTGAAGCAATTAGAAAATCGTTTGAACTATTATCGTTAGGCGGGTGAAAAAAATGATTGAATTGAAAAAAGTAAACAAATCTTTCGGAACAAAAAAAGTCATCAATAATTTGGATCTAGTCATTCCGGATGGGCAGATTTTAGCGATCGTCGGGCCTTCCGGCGGCGGTAAAACCACCTTATTAAGAACATTAGCAGGCTTGGAAACAGCTGATAGCGGGACTTTCTTATTAGACGGTCAGCCTTTTGATCCTAGTGGGGCAAAAAATAAAGAGCAAGTGGTGGGGGTCGTTTTTCAAGATTTTCAACTGTTTCCACATTTAAGTGTCTTAGACAATATTACGATCGGTCCACGACTGGTTTTAAAGCAAGATAAAGAAACCTATCTAGCTAAAGCGAAAGATTTAGCCGGCTTATTGGGAATCGAAGAGCTGCTAAATAATTATCCTTACCAATTATCTGGCGGGCAAAAGCAACGGCTAGCGATCGCACGGGCAATGGCGATGAATCCGAAGGTCTTAGCTTATGATGAACCAACTAGTGCACTGGATCCTGCGTTACGGCAGCAAGTGGAGAATTTGATCTTAGGCTTGAAGGCTGATGGCGTGACCCAGATCGTCGTAACCCATGACTTAGTATTTGCTGAAGCGATCGGCGATAAAGTTTTAAAGGTGGAACCAATTAAATAAAACATAAATGAAGTAGGAGGAGTTCGTATGAAATTGAAAAAAATTATTTTGGGAATGGTCGCCGTTTTGACTTTAGTGACCTTAGGTGCCTGTGGCAAGAAAGAAGCGAGCAGCAGTGACGACAGCTGGAAAACGATCGAAAAAGATAAAAAAGTAACGATCGGTTTAGATGATACTTTTGTGCCAATGGGTTTTAAAGATGAAGCTGGAAAAATCGTCGGTTTTGACGTTGATTTGGCCAAAGCAGTCTTCCAGGAATATGGCATCAAAGCCGATTTTCAACCTATCGATTGGTCAATGAAAGAAAATGAATTAGACAATGGTACGATTGATTTGATTTGGAATGGCTACACTGTGACGAAATCGCGGGAAAAGAAAGTATTGTTCAGTGATCCATACGCACAAAATGAACAAGTCTTAGTCACGAAAAAAGATAGCGGAATTACCAAAGCTTCCGAGATGAAAGATAAAATCTTAGGTGCGCAAGAAGGGTCTTCTGGTTATGAAGCCTTTGGCAATGAGCCTAAGCTGTTAAAAGACATTGTTAAGGACAACGACGCTACTTTATATGCCAGCTTCAATGAGGCGATGATCGATTTGGAAAATGGCCGGATCAACGGTCTATTGATTGATAAAGTGTATGCGGACTACTACTTGAAAAAAGCCAATAAATTGGATAAATACAATATTTCAAGTGTCGGCTTCAAGAATGAGGATTTCGCGGTTGGTGCACGGAAAGGCGACAAAGAATTAGTCGGAAAAATCAATGATGCCTTCAAGAAATTACAAGAAGACGGTAAGTACGCTGAAATCTCTAAGAAATGGTTTGGCGAAGAATTATCATTACCAAAAGAATAAACAGGAAATGGCGAACAAAACTTTTGTTCGCCTTCTTTTTTTTGTATAATAGAACAGAATGAAAAGAGGGATAGCATGGCGCAGAAAAAGCGTACCAAGAAAAAAAGAAAAACAAAAAAACAAAAACAACTGCAAGAACAGCGCCTGATTATCGGAATCGGTATCTTATTCATCCTGTTCGCAGTCTTTTCCTTATTTAGTCTCGGCTTTCTCGGAAATCTGATCGCCAACGTTCTACGTTTGATCGGCGGCAATACGTATCAGTTCCTAGCCTTGCTTTTAGGTTTATACGGCGCGCTCTTAGTCGCCAAAAATACGAAGCTGCGACTAACGAAGCCGCGGCGCTGGTTAGGCATCGGGATTTTTTATTTAGGCATTTTGTTGATTTTACATGCTCGATTATTTGCGAATGTTGAAAGTCAAAATCCGAATGTATTGAAAACAACCTGGGATCTTTTGAGGGTCGATCTTTTAGGCAATCAAATCACCCAAAACGTTGGTGGCGGAATGGTGGGGGGCGCACTTTATAGCCTCAGTCATTTTCTAGTTTCTCAGATTGGCAGTTATATCATCGCGGTCTTATTGTTAGTGCTAGGTGTTTTCTTATTCAGCTTATTAGACTTTAATCAAGTCACTGATTATTTAGCCAGTTTTACGAAGACACTGAAAGAAAAATTATCTGAATCTGATGAAAAAAAAGCTTTGCGAGATGAAAAACGACAAGAACGCCATGCTCAAAAAGCGCAAGCTAAGGCAGAAAAACAAGCTGCCGAAAAAGCAGCGTTGAAAGCAGAGCAAGTCGAACGGGAAAAAAATCGAGTGCGCTCGTTGACTCCCGGTGAGCAGTTGGCAAAAGAAAATCAAGAAAAAGTCGAGCGGGAGCCGGAACAAATGACGCTTGTTCCGATTGAAGGATTCCAGGAAAACTTGGAATCAGTGGCACCCGCACCCCAGAAAAAAAGGGAGCAACCAGAAGAAGAACTGGAAGATCCAGGCGATCTTGAATTTGAGATCAACGCGGAGCCGGAGGATCACGATTATCAATTACCGCCATCGACCTTATTAGATTCGATTCCAGCGACGGATCAAAGCGACGAATATAAAAAGATCGAGCAAAATATTAAGGTCTTAGAAAAAACCTTTAACAGCTTCGGCGTCGATGCCAAAGTAGTCAAAGCCAGCTTGGGACCTTCTGTTACTAAATTTGAAGTCCAGCCGGCGGTCGGTGTAAAGGTCAGCAAGATCGTTAATTTAACTGATGATATCGCCTTGGCTTTAGCCGCAAAGGATGTCCGGATGGAGGCACCAATTCCCGGCAAGTCATTAATCGGGATCGAAGTACCTAACGGGACGATCAGTACCGTTTCTTTCCGTGATATTATTGAAGCACAACCGAATCATCCAGATAAAATTTTGGAAGTGCCTTTGGGCCGGGATATTTCCGGCATGGTCCAAACTGCGGATCTAACTAAAATGCCTCACTTGCTAGTTGCCGGATCAACAGGGAGCGGGAAGTCTGTGTCGATTAATGGGATCATCACCAGCATCTTGATGCGGGCCAAGCCCAATGAAGTGAAGCTTATGATGATTGACCCGAAAATGGTTGAGCTGAATGTGTACAATGGGATTCCCCATTTATTGACGCCAGTCGTGACGAATCCAAGAAAAGCGGCGCAAGCCTTGCAAAAAGTCGTGCAGGAAATGGAAGAGCGCTACGAAAAATTCGCGGCCACTGGTGTGCGAAACATTTCTGGCTTCAATGAGTTAGTGATCCAAAAGAATTTAGAAGACGGTCAGAACCGCCCGATTCTGCCTTTTATTGTCGTCATCGTGGATGAGTTAGCCGATCTGATGATGGTAGCCAGCAACGAAGTCGAAGATGCCATTACTCGCTTAGCGCAAATGGCGCGGGCAGCGGGAATTCATATGATACTGGCGACTCAAAGACCCAGTGTCGATGTCATTACCGGGATTATTAAAGCCAATGTTCCCTCCCGGATCGCCTTCGCTGTTTCCAGCGGGACGGATTCACGGACGATCATTGACAGTAATGGTGCAGAAAAGCTTTTAGGTCGGGGAGATATGTTGTTCTTGCCAATGGGAGAAAACAAACCGATCCGGGTCCAAGGCGCCTTTATTTCCGATCATGAAGTCGAGCAGATCGTAGAATTTGTGTCCGATCAGCAAGAAGCGCATTACGAAGAAAAAATGATGCCAACAGAAGAGACCACTTCTTCTCCATCAGAAACGCCGCAGGACGATTTGTATGAAGAAGCCAAAGCATTAGTGATTGAGATGCAGACAGCTAGTATCTCATTATTACAACGCCGTTTCCGCATCGGCTACAATCGGGCCGCACGAATCGTGGACGAGTTAGAAGATCATGGGGTCATTGGACCTTCTACCGGTAGTAAACCACGAGAAGTTTTAGTGGAAAAAGTCGAAGAAGAGTTAGAAAATCCGTTGGATGAATAATGAAAGATAGTCTAGAGAAATCTAGACTATTTTTTTCTTTTTCTAAAGTTGATTGTTTTCTCTTTGTGAATCAGTTATAGTATGTAGCGAATGTTTCAAAATGATTTTTAGTACATAGAGAGTCATTGAACAGAAGTAGGAGGAATCACCTTGGAAAAACCCTCGATTTATGGTTTAAGCAGAGAAGAATTAGTTGAATGGTTTCTGGAGCACGGCGAGAAGAAATTTCGGGCGACACAAGTTTGGGAATGGTTATACCGCAGTCGTGTGACCGAGTTTGCCGACATGAGCAACCTTTCAAAACAAACCATCGCGTTGTTAGAAGAAAACTTTATCATCAATCCACTGAAACAATTAGTCGTGCAAGAAGCTAGCGATGGCACAGTGAAATATTTGTTTGAATTACCGGATCATCTAATGATCGAAACGGTCTTAATGCGTCAGGAATACGGTTTGTCTGTTTGTGTGACAACCCAAGTCGGCTGTAATATCGGCTGTACATTTTGTGCCTCAGGTTTATTAAAAAAACAACGGGACTTAACGGCAGGAGAAATCGTCGCTCAAATCATGTTAGTCCAACATTATTTTGATGAACGTGGCGAAGACGAAAGGGTTTCTCACGTGGTTGTGATGGGGATTGGCGAACCATTTGACAACTATAAGAATGTCATGAACTTTTTACACGTAATCAATGACGACAAAGGGATGGCGATCGGTGCTCGGCATATTACTGTCTCAACTAGTGGTTTAGTGCCAAAAATCAAAAAATTCGCGGAAAATGGTCTGCAAGTGAACTTAGCAATTTCATTACATGCACCAAACAATGAAGTTCGTTCATCCATCATGCGAATCAATCGCAGTTTCCCGATCGAAAAATTGATGGAAGCAGTAGATTATTATATTGAAGAGACCAATCGACGGGTGACCTTTGAATACATTATGCTATCCGGTGTCAATGATCGTCCCGAGCATGCACAAGAATTAGCAGACTTAATGAAAAACAAGAAAAAATTAGTCTATGTAAACTTGATTCCATATAATCCAGTGAGCGAACATGACCAATATTCTCGTAGCAGTAAAGCCGATGTCTTACGTTTTTACGATGTCTTGAAGAAAAACGGCATCAATTGTGTGATCCGTAAAGAACACGGAACCGATATCGACGCCGCCTGCGGCCAATTACGTAGCAAACAAATGAAAAAAACAGCAGTAAAATAAGTTTAACTCCCTCATTTTTAAAATGGGGGAGTTTTTCTTTCTGCTTTAACAAATTAGAAAATCGTATGCATGCTAAATTTCCAGTCATGAACTTCGACCTAGCTATGCTAAACTTAAAAGAAGAACGATTTAAAAAATTTTAAAGCCTAAATAGGAGAAGGAAATGAAGGAAGCAGACATTCAAATTATTTTAGATCACCGCTATGATCAAGGATGGGATTATTGGACAACAGAGGATCGACGCTTGGGGAAGGGAGCACCTTTCTCGTGTTTAGAAGCGGCGGAATATTTATTGGAAGTGGGCATGGAACCGCAAACGGCTATTTTACAAAAAGTTGCGGAACTTTTGTGGGAAAGTTGGCGTGAGCCTGGTGAGTTTAAGCTTTATCCTAAAGGGGCGACTTTTCCTTGTCAAACGATTCCGGCGGCCACTTTGCTAGTTCGTTTGGGTCACGGGGAGGACCCGCGAATGAAACAAACGCTGGCACACTTGCTGGATACTCGACATGCGGATGGCGGATGGTGGTGTAAAAAATTTTATTTTGGTAAGGTACCGGAAACGGAATTTTCCAATCCGTTACCGACGCTGAATGGGCTGGAATTATTTCGGCGCACAAATTTTGTGGAGGAATCAGAATTGGATGAGGCGGTAGAATTTTTGCTTAGTCATTGGGAAACAAAATTACCGCTAGGTCCATGTCATTACGGTATCGGCACTTTGTTCATGCAAGTGGAGTATCCGTTTCGTGGTTATGATTTATTTTATTATCTGTATGTTTTATCATTCTATGAAAAGGCCCGTAATGACGACCGTTTTAAAGAAGCCTTTGAAACACTGCAAGCGAAACTAGTAGATCATCAAATTATTGTGGAGCGAGTCGTTCCTAAATTAAGAAAGTTAAGCTTTTGTCAAAAAGGTCAGCCTAGTGAGCTGGCGACCAAACGTTATCAAGAGATTTTGCGAAATTTAGAGAAATAGAAGTTGATATTCTATTAAAAAACTCGCCGAGGACACAAGCTAAACGTGTTCTCGACGAGTTTATTTACTAAGCTAAGACGGTTCCTTCTGGGAATAGACTACGGAAAACTTTTCGTACCAAAGGGCCAGCAACGAGTAATTGGAAAGGTAGGGCCATAACAACATTTTTTAAAATATTCGTTCCCCAAAGAAGCAACAATTGATTCCATGCTTGTGTATGGCTCAAGCCTTCAATAGCGCCATATAATGACATGAAAAAAACCATCGGCAGAACCATACAGGTAGAAACGGTCATGACTGTTTTTAACGGACTGGCGAAAGTTGGAAGCAGACGAAAAGCAACTTTTTTCGCGGGTCCGGAGACGACGAACCAGTCTAAGACTAGTGCACAGCAATAAGCTAATGGCATACCGAGCCAGCTGGCTTTCAAGACGCTCCAGCTAACTTCGCCGCTATGTAAACCGACGTTGTAAATGCTCATCCACAGCACCATTACGAAACACATCATCAACGTATAGATAAGACTTTCTCTTTTATTTTTTGGCATTATAAAAATCCTCCTTTTGATTAGGCAGCCAGTTTTTTCTCACTGCCTATCTGATTCTACTTCCTATCTCAGTAAGAAGTGGAACGCACAAAAAAGTGGCTGTCGAATAACTCGCTACGACGGCCACTTAGGGATCTTCACTGCGTTATGGAAAGACAAATTTTTGCTGTTTCCATTATATACACATTTTTTCTTTTGATGTAAGTAAAATTTTTATTTTTTTTCGCCGATCTCGTCTTTTAAGCGATATATTTTAGATGGACGACCAATTCCCACAGGACGTTCGCCGATTTCATCAAAATATTGCAGCATCGCTTTTTTGTAATTCGAGTGATCGACTGTTTTAAAGTCCACGCCTAAAAATTTAGCAAAAACTTTTCTGGCTTCGGTGATCGTAAACTCTTCGCCTAATACTTGCAAGATCAAAGGTTCGTGATCCATTTTGTTAAGCACACGATTGAAGGCTTTACGAATGATTTCATTATGGTCAAAGGCGAGCGTGTCTTTACCGATGGATTTCCCAGCTTCCAACTCGATCTCAATGGAAATGTCATCGCTAGTCAAGCTGATGGTTTCACCGTGACGCTCAAGATTGAACCAGCGGGCATCTTGCGTGTCGTCGCCAGCAGTGGGGGGAACTTGCCCGATAAAGGCTAAATAGCTGACAGTGATCACCCAGCCGCGGGGATCGCGATTCGGGGTACTGAAGGTATGGAGCTGTTCCACACTTTTCCGACCAATCGTCAAGCCAGTTTCTTCTTCTGTTTCTCTTCGGACACTGTCGTTGGTTGATTCATTTCGTTCAACGAAACCACCTGGCAGCGCCCAAGAATTACGGTAAGGATTTCCCCGACGTTGAATCAATAAGATTTTTAATTGATCTTCTTCTTTGTTATAACCCATGATCACGATGTCAACAGTGACCGAAGGCTTGTCGTATTCAGGTTGGTCTTGTTCTTTATACCAAGCGATGAATTCCGCTTCATCAGCGACGTGTTCATAATAATCTTTTTCTGCTTCTTTAGAGGCAAATTGTTTCATGCGATCTTCACCCATTTTCTTATAAGTATTCGTGACTTTATTGTAGCATGAATAACAAAAAAAGGGGAACTCCTGTTGGAATTCCCCTTTTGTGTCTCTTATTTCGTTGATTCAGTAGTTGCTTTTTTGCTTGAGCTGTTGGTTGTTAAGAAGTCAGATAAGATATTTTCGAAAGTATCGTCTTTGATCTTCACGTTGGCTTTCTTCAATTCGTCAGCGATGACTTTAGAAGAGAAGGTTTGGTCAGCCATTTTAGTATCTTCAGCAATTTGATTCAATTCTTTTTTGTATTTGTCCATGTCATTGCCTTTAGAAGAATTTTTCTCCATTTTAACAATGTAGTAGCTCGATTGGTAAGTAGAAGAGTCCATTGAAGTGATAACATCTGAAACTTCGCCATCTTTCAGCTTGAAGGCTGCTTCTTTTACTTCAGCTGGGACAGTTGATGATTGTGAATCAAATTTGATTTCACCACCATCTTCTTTAGTTGTTGAATCTTGTGATTTTTCTTTCGCGATTTTTGCAAAATCACCTTTGTCATCTAATTGTTTCTTGATCTCTTTAGCTTCATCTTCGCTGCTTGCAAGAATAATGCGGGCAGTTACTTCTGGGTGGAATGAATCCCAAGCCGCTTTTACATCTTTATCCGTGATCTTCACATGAGCTTTTAGACCTTCTTGGAAGGCTAATGATTGTTTCAAGTATTCCTTGTAGGTTTTCTTTGTGTAGCCAGCAGATTTTAACTGACTTTCGAAGCTGTCGCCCATTTGTTTTTCGGATTTTTCGTATTCTTTGTCGATTTGCTTATCTGTTACTTTATCGCCATAAGCATTTTCGAAAACTTTGTAGATAATCATGTTGCGAACCAAGCTTTGGTTCGTTTGTTCTTTTTTGGCTTCATTGTAGAAGTCTTCTACGGTTATTTTTCCGCCCTTCATTGTGGCGATATCTTGATTTGAACTTCCTGAACAGGCACCCAGTACAATAACACTAAGTAAGCCGGCAGTGGCTAAAAGAATCTTTTTTTTCATTTCAGTATTACAACTCCTAAATTAAAATTTACTTACACTTGTTATTCCTTTTCCACTATAACACACCTAAAAATACAAAAGGAAGAGCTTAAAAATAGTTTCCGAGAAAATTCACAATAAATACACAATTCGCCGCAAAAATGAAGAATTATTTCTCTTCGGCAGCTGGATTAGGCCGCTCTAAAGCAAACCGTCCTTTTTTTATCACTTTTTGGCTTTCCCCTTGTTGCGGGAGTGCTTGATTGATTTTCTCAATTTGTGCTTGGATCTGCTGGATGCGCGGCTCCGCTTGAAAGCGAAACTCTTCCACATCTTTTTCAGCCCCTGTTTTAAAGGCGGGAACCAATGTATCGAAGGTTTCCTTTAACGTAGCAAGGGAGTCGCGGAAATCGGTGAGATTATCATTCAGCTCATCGGTCAATTCTACTAGCTCACGGGTATTGATAATAATTTTTTCGCGTGTCTCGATCCCTTTTCGCGGCGCTAAAAGTAAACCACCTAGGGTTCCAAGTCCAGCACCAAATAAAAGTCCTTTGAACAATCCCATGTTAGTTCACCTGTTCCTTGATCTTTTCTGCGATTGCTTGCATCTCTTCCGGTTTTTGCTGTTCCGCATGGTTGCCGAAGTGAATCGAGAAGTCATCTTTTTTACTGTAGCGAGGTACTAAATGGATATGAGAGTGGAAAACGGATTGATAGGCTAATTCTTTATTATTATTTAAAATATTTAATCCTTCCATTTCAGGAAAAGCTTTTTCTAATGCGCGGGCAATTTTAGGAATACGGGTAAAAACGTCCGCTGCCAATGTTTCATCATATTCAAAAATATCGGTCACATGTTGTTTTGGCACAACTAAGGTATGACCTTTAGTTGCTTGGGAGATGTCTAAGAAAGCATAAACTTTTTCATCCTCATAAATTTTGTAGCTAGGAATTTCTTGGTTGATGATTTTACAAAAGATACAGTTTTCCATTAGAAACATCCTTTCTGATCGTTTATTATTGCTCTATTTTTTGTCGTTTGACTACTTTTAAAAAGAATCAACGACCGTAAATGCTCCCTTAACTTTACCATAACTTGTTCTACTTGTGCGGGAAAAGCTCAGCCGATCCTTAAATAATTATAGGATTCTGGTATAATATGAGCTAAGAAATTGGAGGGAACAAAATGAGCTTAGCAATTCAACATGTTACAGGCGGCTACGGCCATTTGCCTGTTTTAAAAGATATTAATTTTGAAGTCAAAAATGGTGAGATGATCGGTCTGATCGGTTTGAATGGGGCGGGAAAGTCCACTACAATTAAAAATATCATCGGACTCTTAACGCCGCAAAAAGGCAATATCACGGTTGATGATTTGACCTTGCAGCAAGAACCGGAAGAATATCGTAAAAAAATCGGTTATATTCCTGAAACGCCTTCTTTATATGAAGAGTTGACGTTAAAGGAGCACATCGAAGTGACCGCGATGGCTTATGGTATCCCAAAAGACGAGGCGATGCAGCGGGCGGAAGTCTTATTGAAAACTTTTCGTTTAGAAAACCGTTTGGAATGGTTCCCAACGAATTTTTCTAAAGGAATGAAACAAAAAGTGATGGTCTTATGCGCTTTTTTGATTCAACCAAGCCTCTATATTATCGATGAACCGTTTTTAGGACTGGATCCATTGGCAATCAATGCTTTGTTAGAATTAATGGTTGCGATGAAGGAACAAGGTGCGGCGATTTTAATGTCTACGCATATTTTAGCAACGGCGGAAAAGTATTGTGATCGTTTTGTCGTTCTACATGAAGGTGAGGTTCGAGCGCAAGGAACGTTGCAAGAGTTGCAAATGGAATTTAATTTGCCAGGTTCTTCATTAGATGAAATATACTTGGCCTTGACGAAGGAGAAAGAGCATGCGTGATTTTTTTCAGTTGCGAAGCCAGCGACATCAGAAAAAAATGATGAAGTACATGCGCTATGTTCTGAATGATCACTTTGTTCTGGTGTGTTTGTTTTTAGTAGGCGGCTTAGCCTTTTATTATTCGAATCTATTGAAGCAATTACCACCTGATTTTCCTTGGAGTTTGCCGATCGTCGGCCTCGTTTGGTGGTTGATCTTGCCCTTTGGCAAATTGGCGACCTTGGCGGAACCGGCCGATATGACTTTTTTATTGCCAAAGGAAAAAGAAATGGGTCCCTATTTATCTCGTAGCCTTGTCCATTCGATCAGTTTCCCTTTTGCAGTAGAGTTACTAATCTGCGGCGCATTGATGCCTTTAGTGGTGTTGGCGAATCACAGCAGTTTCGTCACTTTTTTCTTTTATGTGGCGCTGCTTTGGCTGTTGAAGTTTGCCCATTTACGCTTGCAGCGGCTCGCTTGTTATCAAGAAACCCATGCTTTGACTCAACGGCTAATGTTTGTATGGTTCGCAGTTAGTTTGATGACAATTTTCGTTAGCTTATATCTTACAGCTTGGCTGGGTTTTATTTTAGCCTTGTGTGTCGCCTTGTTTTTTTATTGGCAGACCAATGAACAAAGCCGACTGCTTGATTGGAGTAAAATGATCGACCGTGAAAATGCGCGGCTGCATCGGATTTATCAGTTTATTAATTTATTTACCGATGTTCCTGAGGTGGAAGCGAAGGTGCGGCGACGTAAATATCTAGACGGCTTTTTAGCCAATATCGCCTTCAAGCAGGAAAATACGTATTTGTATTTATTTGCCCGTGGTGCCTTGCGTGGTGCTGAATATGGCGGCTTGTTTTTCCGGTTATTAGTGGTTGGCGGGGTGTTGCTAGTCTCGTTAAATGATTTTCGTTTTATTGTCGGCGTCAGCTTGCTATTTATTTATCTGATCGGCTTCCAAATGATCCCCTTGTACAGTCAGTTTGATTACATCAGCGCGGTCCAGCTTTATCCCGTGGCGCGTAAATTTAAAAAAGCCGCTTTGCAGAGGGTGCTGACTTTATTGTTAGTAGCGACGGCAATTATTTTTAGCTTATGCAGTTTGATTCATTTGGCAATCATTGAAAGTTTCGTGCTGCTTGTTGTGTTGTTAATAGAAATTGGTTTGTTTAGCTGGTTTTATCTTCCGGCGAGAATAAAGAAAATGGAGGACTGAGTGAATGAAAGTATTATGGAACGATCGAATCGTTGATGAATCAGAAGTAAAAATTGATTTAGAAGACCGGGGTTATCAGTTTGGCGATGGTATTTATGAAGTGATTCGAATTTATGACGGCTGTTTCTATATGGAAAAGGAACATTTGGATCGGCTTTGGACTAGTGCGGAAAAGGTTCGTTTGACCTTGCCTTTCACGCGAACAGAGCTAAGTCAGCGGCTACATCGTCTAGCGGCAGAAGTTGGATTAGCTAATGCTCGCATTTATTTCCAAGTGACGCGGGGAACAGCGAAGCCACGGTTACATGATTTTCCAGATCCGCAAGAAGTGACCCCAGTCTTGCTGGCGGATATCCAACCAGCAACGCGACCAGCTTCCAAGCAAAATATCGGTATTCGAGCAGGCTTTGTAGAAGACAAACGTTGGCTTCATTGTGATATTAAATCGATTAGCCTGTTGGGAAATTTATTGGCCTTAGATGAGGCACAACAAAAAGGCTATGATGAAGCCGTCTTAGTTCGTGATGGCAATGTGACGGAAGCTTCTGCTTCGAATTTATGGATGGTTAGCGGCGGTGTGCTTTATACCCATCCGGATGGAAATTTAATTTTGCCTGGGATCGCTAAATTAAAAATTCGTCAGCTGGCTAAGGTTTTAGAGATCGAACTACGAGAAGAAACTTTTACGGAAAAAGAATTATTAGCTGCGGAAGAATGCTTTAAAACGAGTTCCGTTGCGGAAATCATGCCAATTGTAGAAATTGATGATCAAGCAATCGGTGATGGCATGCCGGGACCAGTCACTAAAAAATTGCTGGCTGCTTATATTGAAGCCATTGAATTAGCTGCCCAAGCCCATCAAAATGAAAAATAGGCAAAGAAGAACATACATGCTCTTGACGAAGCGGACTTCCCAGACTACAATAGTAAATACGTTTAAAATGCTAGGGGAGGGCCTTTTTCATGGAGTTTCAGTTGGATAGTGACTGGCGTGTACAGCCGATCAAAGGCGATACAGGAAAAACGTATATCGGCTATCGCGATGAAGATCGTGTCTTTATTAAACGCAATACCACTCCAATGTTGGCGGCTCTATCTCGTGAAGGCATTGCACCGAAGCTTGTTTGGATCAAACGAACAGGGGATGGCGACACCTTGACCGCTCAGGAATGGCTAGATGGACGAATTCTTGAGCCGGAAGAAATCGTTCAGCGTAACGATGTCGTGGATGTTTTATATCATTTGCATCATTCGGCTTCTTTGAAAGTGATGCTAAAAAAAATGGGCGGCCGACAAGTCTCGCCTCAACAATTATTAGCGGATTATGAAGCGAATTTGCCGACAATGATCAAACAAAACGGCTTCATTGAATTAGTCTATGATTATTTGAAAAAAAATATTCCAACTTACGCAAAAAAAAATTACACCGTCGTTCATGGCGATGTGAATCATCGAAATTGGTTGGTATGTTCGAACTACTTATATTTAGTTGATTGGGATTCGGTGATGTTTGCTGATCCGGCGTTAGATATTGGAACGATCTTAGGCAATTATGTTCCGCTATCTAGTTGGAGCAAGTGGCTCGTTCGCTATGGAATTCGGCCAACGGATGAGAATATGGAACGGGTTTATTGGTATGGCCTAATGAGTTTGTTATTAGAAATCGCTCGTCAGTATAAACGCCAAGAATTTCACCACATGAACCAATCCATCTTACAATTAAAACGAATTTTTGCCGGAAGCTGATGCTCGGTGAAAAAGAAACATTTTTCCGCTTTTTGGAAAAATGTTTCTTTATTATGAACGATACATAAATAGATTCTTTGGAGGAAAAAAATGCGAGTTAGAAATCGTCCGGGCGCGGCAGAAATGTTAGCAGCTCGACCTGAATATGTAGTAGCAGACCCTGAAGCTTGGAAGGGCCGTTGGACAGAACGCTTTGGCAATAATCATCCGATCCAGATTGAAATCGGCATGGGTAAAGGTCAATTTATTACCGGAATGGCCGCCGCTCATCCGGAAATCAATTATATCGGAGTAGAAATGCAAGTCAGTGTGATCTCTTTGGCGTTAGATAAATTAGTCGAAGCGGAATTGCCGAATTTACAATTATTACATGTGGACGGCTCGGAGCTGACAAATTATTTTGCAGATAGTGAAATCGATCAAATTTATTTGAACTTTTCTGATCCGTGGCCTAAGAAGAAGCACGAAAAGCGCCGCTTGACCTCACCAAATTTTCTAGCAGTGGATGAAGAAATTTTACGACCTGCCGGAGAAATTCATTTCAAAACAGACAATCAAGGACTGTTTGAGTATTCACTAAGTAGCTTTTCAAAATATGGTATGACCTTGCAGCAAGTGTGTTTGAATCTGCATGAAAGTAATTATGAAGGCAACATCATGACTGAATATGAAGAAAAATTTTCAAAAAAAGGCCAGCCAATTTATCGGGTAGAAGCCCGTTTCCCAGACAAAACAAAATAAACGTGCAAGCGACTGGACAGAACACACTTCTAAGTCATCGTTTATTCGTAAAAAGAGCCGAGACAAATGAATGTCTCGGCTCTTTTTTGTGTTCTACTTCACGCGTCAGTATGGTACCAGTCAGACTTTTATGGTGATTTTATTTTATTAGACTGCTGAAAGGAACAGTCCAATAAAAAATTCTAATCGTTAGAAACGGAGTAGAATTTTTACGTATCTTATTTGTGAGGTGAAAGAAAATGGAGATCGAAGAGCTTTCGGATGAATTAATCCAATACGGTTTTAATCAGCAGATGCAGGATTTTTATTTATTGCCCAAAAAAGAAATGTACCATTGCTTTTTCCGCCGAGGTTCTTTCTTTGAATATAAAAATACTAACTTATCCTATGAAAAAAATGAATTGACTACTGCGACTGCGTTACAGCTGATTAATCGGTTTAAATACTTGGGTCAAATGGACGTGAGTGAAAAACGTAAAGCTCAGTTGGGTGCGATCTCCTACCTCTTGCCTCAAGGAGAAAAACGTTTACGACTTTCGACGGTTGGGGATTATTTGCAGCAGGAAAGCTTAGTTATTCGTTTTTTGCATCAGTTTGGTCAAAGTCCAGAATTCTATCATTTGCCGGAACAAATCGAGGTCCTACAAAATAACAGCAAGAAAAGAGGGCTTTATTTATTTTGCGGTCCGGTAGGTTCAGGAAAAACAACTTTAATGTATAAGTTAGCTAGAGAGCTCAAAGGACAAGTCATTACGATTGAAGATCCTGTAGAAATCGAAGAGCCTGATTTTTTACAATTACAAGTCAATGAAAAAATTCAGCAAAACTACGATGAGCTAATTAAGCTGTCATTGCGACATCATCCAGATGTTTTGATCATTGGTGAGATCCGTGATCCAAAAACGATCCAAGGAGCGATTCGTGCGGCTTTAACTGGTCATTGTGTATACGCTACCTTGCATGCCTCCAGTTTGGAGTCTGCTGAGGCACGAGTGATTGAGCTAGGTGGAGAAAAAGCCTTACTTAAGGAATGTTTGCGTGGAATCATTTATCAGGAACTTTTGCCAACAACGAATGGTGATATGGGAGTGTTGATGGCTTATCGCTTTTATCAAGAAGAGCTACGTTTTACTTGGGAGGAAGGTTTAGAAAAAAGTGAGAAAAGAAACCAAGTTGTCTCGCAAACAACGAATTGATTTTGTCCATTTATTAGGAGACTTATTGGCCAACGGCTTTAGCTTGCAACAAGCATTGGGCTTTTTTCTCAGTGCCAATTTATTTTCCCAGACAGTCGTATCAATTGTTCAACAAAACCTTTATCAAGGAAACAGCTTGGCAATGAGTTTTGCTCAATTAAATTATTCTCCAGACCAAGTGTTGCAAATTGAATTAGCCGAGTCTCATGGCGATCTGGCTCAAACCTTTGTTGGGATCGCTCAGCAAATGAAATTGGTACAAAAGCAACGAGAAAATTTTCTCAAAGCAGTCTCCTATCCACTACTATTATTGCTATTTTTGATCATGATTTTATTAGGCATGCGCATTTTTCTGCTGCCGCAGCTGTTAGCCAGTGGCATGATCCAAGCGGAAGATTTTTCAGTGCAGCTGATTAATCATGTACCGATCATCGGACTGGGACTACTAATTGTTCTGTTACTGTCATTATTAGGCTGGCGGGAATGGGGCAAGCGAAACAGTTATTTGCGTCGGTTTCGTTATTTGGCACAGATTCCGTTAGTGGGAAACCTTTTCAGCAATTATTATTCGGCGTATTTCGCATTAGAGTGGGGCAAGCTTTTTCAACAAGGTTTGGAGCTGCATCAAATCATTGAATGTTTGCTAGTAGTTGATGGGCAGTCGCTGATGCAAGAGCTGGCCGCCGAGTTGAAGATTCGTTTAGCTCAAGGCAATCCCTTAGCTGAGGAACTAAAACGATATCCTTTTTTGACAAAAGAATTCAGCCGGATCGTGTTTCAAGGAGAAGCACGAGGAAATTTAGGCAAAGAACTCTTGACCTATAGTCAATTAGTTTGGCGTCGTTTTTTCAATCAATTAGAATTTCTATGTTCTTGGCTGCAACCCTTGGTTTTTTTGATCGTCGCCCTTTTGATCGTCAGTCTGTATGTGACCATGTTGCTGCCCTTAACTAATCTGGAGGGGATTCTATGAAAAAAATAGTATCTAAAAAGTTGCCGGGTTTCACTCTTTTAGAAATGCTCGTCGTCTTATTTATCATCAGTCTGCTTTTGTTGTTGTTCGTGCCAAAATTAATCAATCAAAAAGATGCCGCGCAAAAGAAAAGTGATGCAGCGATTGTCAAAGTAGTCGAAACGCAGATTCAAGTTTTTGAATTGGATCATGGCCATACGCCAACTAAAGAGGAATTGATTGGAAAAGACTATGTTGATGAAAAGCAATATGCTGTTTATGAAAAAGCAAAAAAGGAATGACGTGGAAGGCTTTACCTTAATCGAACTATTGATCGTTTTAATCGTCGTTATCAGCTTTGTTTTACTGCCGACACTAGCTTTGAAAAGCTGGCAGGAAGAATTAGAAAAACGTTTCTTTTACTATCAATTTGAAAAATCTGTTTTGCATGTGCAACAGATGGCGATCACGGATCATAGAGGAACGCAGGTTGATTTATACCAAGACCAGCAGCTTATTATCTTTTTTACTAACGATACTAAGTTAGCTTGGAGGCAATTAGAAGTCCCCGAATCGATTACCTTAGTTAGTGAAAATTCCATTCTATTTAGTGCAGGAAAGGGGAACATTTCCACGACGCAAATCGGCGTAGGGAGTATTCCAAGGGTTATTTTTACTGAATCCAATGCGCAGCAGCGAGTCATCTATCAATTTCAACTAGGAAGTGGACGCTTTGAAAGAAAATGAAGCCTATATTTTATTAGAGAGTTTGATCAGCTTGGTAATTTTGATAATCCTCGTAACCAGTTACGTCGGTGTCACAGCAGAGCTGCGGCAGGAAAGTCAAGAAAGATTGGCATCGTTGGCCAACTATCGCGATTTATACAACGAGACGAGACGCTGTCGGTTGCACTCGGTAAAATCTTCCAAAGACCAGATCGAAATTTCATTTGAAAAGGGCCGAGCCTATAATCATCAAGGAGGAATCAGGATTGTCAAAAAATAGCGGATTCACTTTGCTGGAATGTTTAGTCGCTCTGCTAATGCTGAGCGGCGTGCTATTGCTTTTTTCCGGATTGCTCCAACATGCTCATAAAATGGAGCAGGCTCTTAGCGGTTACCATCAATTAGAATGGGAAATTTTTTTACTTCAGTTAGATAATGAAATGGAAAATGTAAATTACAAACAAAGCTCACGCTATGAGATCGTGGGAGAGACAGAGAGTAAAGGACGCATTGTTCCGGTCGTCATAAACACAGTCAATAAAAAGATAGTAAAGCATCAATCTGGAGGGTATCAGCCCTTACTGACAGGAGTGAAGGAATTTGTTTGCCAAGAAAACAATCAAGGAGTCGATTTTCGCGTCACCTTTACCGATGGAAAACAAAAAAGTGGGACGTGGATCTATCAATAGCCAAGGCGGGATTTTACTCTCCGTTTTATTGGCTATTTTTTTATTTAGTTTTTTATTATTGAAATTAACGGTCAGCTATCATCAAACGGCGGATTTGGTTCAGCGGACGCAACAGCTTTATGAGGCCCGAATCGCCAAAGAATTATTTTTGGCGGATTATAAAACGCTGGACTCAGCAAAAGGGTCATGGGCCTTTAATAAGGGTGTGATCACTTATGAAAAACGTCAGGAGCAATTAGTAGTTCGGGTAAAAATGGAAAAGAAAAGTTATTATTTTTATGAAAAAAATGGAACATCAAATTCTTCGGAGTAGTATAGTTTTAGCAAACGCTTAAATTCTACAGAAAAGTTTACTAAAATTCCCTTTTTCTGAGTTAGAAAATCCCTAATAAAAATAAGAAAGCGATTGATTAATTTGAATATCTCGGCTAAAATAGAACAGGTATTGTGAGTGTTATATTAGTTTGTGAGGTGCAAGATGAACCCTGAAAAAATTGAAACGGCTTTTTCCGTGATGGAAAAGGCGATCATCACATTGCAGCAGTCACTAGGAACTTCTTTTTTTGACGCTTACATCGAAAATGCGGAGAACTTAGTCGATGATGCTAAAGTACGAGTGATCGATCAACAACCAGATGCAGCAACCGTTGCAAAAGTTGAAGCGCTTTATCAAGAGTTATTGGCGCTTGACTTAACAAAAGAAGATTGGCGCAAATTGACGCAATTAATTTTGCTGAAAGGCTCAAAAAAAGAGGCATTACAGCCCAACCATCAATTAACCCCAGACAGTATCGGCTTTTTGTTTGTCTTTTTGATCGAACAACTAACGCTAAGTAAAGAACAGTTTCTAGAAATATTAGATATCAGCGTAGGAATGGGTAATTTATTATTGACCGCCTTAATCAATCTGCAGGCCGCAAATTACTCCGTCAAAGGGATTGGTGTTGACAATGATGAGACGTTGTTAGCAATCGCCGCTTCGGACAGTTTATTGATGGGGGAAAATCTACAATTGTTCCACCAAGACAGTTTGCAAGATTTATTAGTCGATCCTGTTGACTATGTGATTGGTGACTTACCTGTCGGCTATTACCCAAATGATCAACAAGCCGAAAAATTTACGACCCACTCAGAAAAAGAGCACAGCTATGCACATCACTTATTGATGGAGCAGGCGATGAATTATGTGAAGCCTAATGGTTTTGGTCTATTTTTAGTACCTAGCAATTTCTTAGAGACTGTGCAAGGACCATTGTTACAAAAATGGATGAAGGATAATGTTTTCTTACAAGGCATCATCCAATTACCAGACGAATTGTTCCAATCAGAACACTCTCGTAAAAGTATTTTATTGCTTCAACAAAAAGGCGAGACCGCTAAACAAGCAGAAAAAGTTTTGCTGGTTCACTTACCATCTTTAAAAGAACCAAGCCAAGTGACCGATTTTTTCAAAAAATTCGAAGATTGGAAGTCTTCAAATTTATAAATGCTCGTCTGTTTATGCGAGCCATCATTAACTATGAAGGAGAATTAAAATGTCAAAAACAATCGCAATCAATGCCGGTAGTTCAAGTTTAAAATGGCAGTTGTACCAAATGCCCGAAGAATCAGTTATTGCTAAAGGAATCGTTGAAAGAATCGGGATTAATGATTCAATTTTTACTATCAAGTATGGAGAAGGCCAAAAATTTGAACAAGTTTTAGATATCAAAGACCATGAAGTAGCAGTTCAAATGTTATTGGATCAGTTGATCCAATTAAAAATTATTGCTTCCTTTGATGAGATTACTGGCGTAGGTCACCGGGTCGTTGCTGGTGGCGAATATTTCAAAGATTCTGTCTTGATCGATGATGATGTTCTAGCAAAAATCGAAGAGCTAAGTGAATTTGCACCATTGCATAACCCAGCTAATGCGATGGGAATCAAAGCTTTCCGTCATATTTTACCGAACGTGACAAGCGTTGCTGTTTTTGATACATCTTTCCATGCAACGATGCCAGCGACAAACTATTTATACAGTATTCCTAAAGAATATTATGATAAATATTCAGCTCGTAAATATGGCTTCCACGGAACTAGTCATCGTTACGTTTCAGAACGTGCAGCGGAATTATTAGGTAAACCAATCGAAGAAACTAAAATTATCACAGCTCATATTGGTAATGGTGGTTCTATCACAGCGGTCGAAGGCGGAAAATCAATCGATACCTCAATGGGCTTCACGCCTCTAGCTGGCTTAACGATGGGAACACGCTCAGGTGATATCGATGCATCATTATTACCATACTTAATGGAAAAAGCGAGCATCAAAGACATCAATGAAATGATCGATGTTTTAAATAAAAAATCTGGTGTTTATGGTTTGACTGGCATTTCAAGCGATATGCGTGATATCGAACAAGGTGCGGACGATGGCAACGAAGATGCAATCTTAGCGTTAGATATTTATTGTGATCGTATCCGTAAATATATTGCCCAATATATTTCAGTTATGAATGGGGTGGACGCTATCGTCTTTACCGCTGGAGTTGGTGAAAACGCAGATCCAGTACGTCATTTAGTGATGGAAAAAATGTCTTGGTTCGGTATCGAAATCGATGAAGAAATCAATAAGAGTACCCACGGAAAAGAAGCAGAACTTTCAACCGCAAACTCGCGTGTGAAAGTCTATGTTATCCCGACAGATGAAGAAGTAATGATCGCTCGTGACGTTGAGCGTTTAGGTAAATAAATTAAAAAAGCCTTCGCCAAAAAATGGCGGAGGCTTTTTTATGAGCTACGCTTTTCTCTGTTTTTCAGATGTAGATAAATGATTACACGAGCGGTATAGCGGAATCGTAGGGGGATGCCGATAAACTCTTTTTCAGTTTTTGGAAAAAGAGTACTTGGATTATTACTTTTTTCAAAAGTTACAACTCATATAGGAAATCTTGGTAATTGGCAACATAGTAACGAAAATTTTTCCGTCCGCGGCAAACGATCGTATGGCCTTCGGCTTCAAGTTTTTCTTTTTGAGCCATGATTCCGCCAGGATATTTTGGATTGAGTTCTCCTTTGGCTTTTAGTGTCCGCCAATAAGGCGTTGGATCATTGCCCCGTTGGAAGCTGGCCCAAGCAGCGATTGAGATGAAGATGCCAGCAGTAATGGGTTCGGTAAAGTCGGCAGCATTTTCTTTTGCGAAAAAATCTCTAATAGTACCAACTGTAATCACTTTTCCATAAGGAATCTTTTTCATCACTGCATCATAAGCAAGTGGTGGAGCGAAATACATTTTTTCTCCACCGTAACGCTGGATCGTTTTTTTATCGGTCACGATTTGCATTTTAGGCATTCCTTTGTCTTCATGAAGCATGGCGTTAAAATCTTTTTGTTCTTCATTTGCCATAAACTCACCTCCTAGTAATAGTGTAGCGAGAATAAAAATAAGTAGCAATGAGGCAGTTTATTTTTGTTTAAAAAAAGTGGGGCAATTTTTATCTAAGGCAGTAGTAGTTAGAATGATCAATAATTCTTCAAGGGCTGAAAGCAGGGCTAAAAAAATTAGCAAAGGTCCCCAAAGCTTGATTGAGAGCAATAACAAGGCCAACGGTGTCAAAAATAGCAGCCATCCGGTAATTTTATTAAGGTATGTGTGAAGGCTGGCAAATTGTCGAAAGCGAAGATAGCCGATAAAATAGCTAAGTCCTCGAATAGACGCCACCAAACCGACTCCCCACCAAATAAAAGCCGGCAGGTTGATGGTTAAAATAATTCTTAACACCACCGCAGAAAAAAAGACTAAGTCCGCGACGCTGTCTAAAAAAGTTCCCAATTGACTGGTCCAATTGAGCTTGCGGGCCAACCAACCATCTAAGACATCTGTTATTCCCGCGAGAAAATAAAGCGGAAAGAAATAGCGAATGGTGACAAAGGGGAGTAAAAAGGAAATGATTATGCGTAAAAATGTTATTATATTGGGAAAGTAAGAAATAATTTTTCCTCCTTTTTGCAAGATAACTTAACTTTAGTCTCTTCTTAGTTTTTTTGACATCTAACTGACATCTAACTGCAATATTTCTGTGCTATTTTTAAAAAAAGGACTGAAGGAGAAGACTATGACAACGACGCTGATTATCGATCATCCTTGGAAAGAAAGTTTCAATCATCAATTATTAAATACGTTGATAGCAGGGTTAGAGGAAGATCAAAAAATCTACAAAGTGATTGATTTGTATAAAGACGGTTTTGATCCTGTCATGAAGACAGAGGAGCTGGCTGGTTATCAGAATGGATTGGTTCTTGATCCGTTAGTTTTACACTACATGAATTTATTGCGAGAGACAACGCAATTAGTAATTGTTTTTCCGATTTGGTGGTACAGTTCACCAGCAAGTTTAAAGGGCTTTCTTGACAAGGTTCTGTTAAATGAATTCGCTTTTTTCGATGGCGGGAATGGCATCCAACCTTTATTGTCGATTGAGTCGGTCGTTGTTTTCACTACCTCGGATCAACCAACGGAAGGTTTGGAGCAACATTGTACGAGAAGCTACAAGCATCAATTAACAACCACCTTGGAAGATGTCGGGCTGCGAAATATATCATGGTATCATCTTGGCTCATTGAAACAGCTAGGTGAGGACGAGCGGCAAGCCTATTTATCCTCTGCTTATAGCAAGCTCTAAAAAAGATTTGAAGCTCATTTGACTTGAGCCTCAAATCTTTTTTTATTATTTAGCCAAAAATTCGTCATGATATTCTTTGAGCACTTTGAGGATTTCGTGGCCAATTAGGCGATAATCATTTGCAGGTAAATTCGCTTCTGAAACCCGCAACTCGCCAGCGATAGCCCCGAAACCAACGGCATCGATCAAAACGACGCCTTCTTTTTCTGCTAGTGTTTTCAAAAAGTCCATATACTCAAAGTGAGTCGCTAAGTAATGGCGAAATTCTTTGCCATATTTTTCTTCAGCTAGTTGGTAGATATTGACTAGCGCATAATATTTTGAATTCTCTTTGCCATCATCAGTCGGTAACTGCAAAGCCGCGAATAATTCTTTGTAGCGCTCGGCGATGATTGCACGTGATGTTTCAATATAAGGATCACTGTCGCCAGCTAACAAATGGGTCAGTGCAAATAAAACTTCCATAATTTGTTGTGGCGTCGATAAACCAGCCGTATGATAGAGACCGATTGAACGGCTGTCAGCAACCATTCGCTCAATAAAGGGCAGTTTTTCAGGCTCGAGTACAACAAGGTCATAACGCTTAATCAATTGCGCCCGTTCTTTTTCAGGTAATTGGCGAATCAAACGATCAAAGACATTGTCTTTGTGGGCTGCGATCAACCCTACTCGCCAACCAGTCGCACCGAATAACTTAGAAAAGGAGTAGACCAGCAGCGTATTGTAAGGGGCCACTGCGTAAATCGTTTGAAAGTCTTCAACGAAAGTTCCGTAAACGTCATCTGTAATGATCATCAAGTCCGGATTTTTTTGAACGACTTCACGAATGGCAGCCAGTGCGTTTGAGTTCAGTGCTTTTGAACCGGGGTTGCTAGGATTCACGATAAACAATGCTTTGACCTTCGCATCATTTAAGCGGTCGATTTCTTTTGGCAATAAGTCCCAATGGTTCTCTTCAGCGGAATGGAGATCGACCTCGACTAATTCGTAATCGGCCAATTCGGGAATCTGTAAATAAGGCGTAAAAATTGGTGTGTTGATGGCAATTCGATCACCTGGTTGAATCAACTTATTCGCCTTTAAAGATTGGAAAATATAAACGATGGCAGCGGTTCCGCCTTCAGTAGGAAAAATTTGAGTTTGATCCGCCAGCTTTGTGCCATTATACAAAGTTGATTCTAAATAGTGATTCAAAATAAGTTCGCTGTTTTTCAGCACGCGACTAGGAACGGGGTAGTTATTACCTAACACACCGTCAATCAGCTCTTTGACGAGATCTTCGTTATCAATTTTTAGTCCATCTGTGTAGTCTAATATTTCTAGAAGAAAGTGATCTGTTTCAGTTTCGGCAGTTAAAAAGTGCTTGAAGCGTTTCAAGATCCCCTCTTTTTCTGGGCAGCCGACTAAATCGGCTTGACTAAGCGTTCGCTCAGATTCTTGAACACCAAATTCGACTAAGCGGTTAAAGGCGAGCCGGGCTTTTTTATTGATCCAATTAGGGTTGCCGCGACCAGCGTTCAAAAAAATATTTTTTCGTTGATTTTTTTGCGCCAGTTTCAACATTTGATCGCTGATTTCAAAGGAGCCAAGTTGTTCCAATTCATTTACATTTGAAGTATCCATTGTGAATTACCACCTCCAATACTAGCGTAACGTGCATTGATAATTTAGGCAAATAATTTTAAAAATGAAATTGAGGCTAGTTTTTGCGGCTAAAGGGCGGTGTCTTGATCAAAGTTAGAAGTAATTGTCAAAATCTCAAAAATTTCTTTAAGTTTTCGACGTGAGCTTAGTGAGAGGTCTTGCGCCCTTTTCTTTTTATCGGTACACTTGCTAAGGTGAAGCTGCCGATCATTGGCGGCAGCGCAATAATCGAGAGTTAGGTATTTTTCTGATTCGAGAAATATTTGTTAGCAACGAATTTAGGAGGACTTATTTTTTTATGGAAAACGAAAAAGTTACACAGCCGAATAAAAGCGACTGGTTCTTACGCTTCATTAAGGGAATGTTCATCGGCTCAGGATTTATCTTACCAGGAGTAAGTGGTGGTGCGTTAGCCGCGGTCTTCGGGATATACGAACGGATTATATCATTTTTAGCACACATTACGAAAAATTTTAAAGAGAATGTTTTATTTTTTATTCCTGTGGGGCTCGGCGGACTGACCGGTGTTTTCGTTCTTTCTTTTGCGGTTAGTTTTTTATTAGGTCAATTCGAAACGATTATGCTATGGTTTTTTGTCGGCTGTATCATTGGAACGGTTCCTGCGTTATGGAATGAAGCTGGGAAAAAGGGCCGTAATACCAAAGATTTGATTATTTTAGCGGTAAGTTTTGTCGTCGGCTTTTGGTTTTTATGGAAAGGCTCAAGTCTTTTTGGGACCGTGGATCAAAACTTTTTCACGTGGATGATTGCCGGGGCGTTGATCGGACTTGGTTTGATTGTACCGGGACTTAGTCCTTCAAACTTTTTAGTTTATATGGGCATGTACAAAGCTATGGCTGATGGCTTTAAGACTGTTGATATGGGTGTAATCATTCCGATCGGAGTCGGCGGCTTGATCACTGTTTTAAGTTTATCAAAGGTGATGGACTGGGTATTCAATCGTTATTACGCACCGATGTATCATTTTATTTTGGGAATTGTTTTTGCTTCGACGGTAATGATCGTGCCGACAGATTATAGCGGAATCGGCTTTTTAGGCTTCATCGGCTGCGCTATTTTATGCTTCCTTGGTGCGGCTTTAGGTTGGTGGATGAGCCGCTTAGAAGAACGTTATGTACCAGAAGATTAGAAAAAAATAAAATTTTTACTTGCAATTTTCATGAGAAGTCTTTAATATGGTGTTAAGCATTTGGAATAGTAATAAATTTTATCGGCAGCAGAGAGTTGATTCACCGTCTGAAAGATCAACGCGCCCACTGGGATTTATGAACCTACCAAAGAGGATTGTCGTGAAAGCGACACGCGACTCTAGCGTTATTGGAGCTGAAAGTTGGATCAACTAAGTTTGATCAAGCAAGGTGGTACCGCGAAATTATCCGTTTCGTCCTTACAAATATGTAGGGACGGAACGGTTTTTTTATTTTTATTTTCAATTTTAGGAGGATGCGTGAATGACAAACTTACAAAAAGAAGATTTTTCAAAATGGTATTTACAAACGATCCAAAAAGCTGACTTGATGGATTATTCACCTGTTCGTGGCTGTATTATTTTTAAAGCAGATGGCTGGGAATTATGGGAACACATTCAAGAGGATTTCAATAAATATCTAAAAACTCAGGACATTCGGAATGTCTACTTCCCAATGCTGATTCCTAAACATTTCTTGGAAAAAGAAGAAGAGCACGTTGAAGGGTTTGCACCAGAATTGCCTTGGTTAACAAAAGTTGGCGACGAGCCTTTAGAAGAACCTTACGCATTGCGTCCGACTTCTGAAACATTGATTGGTGATGCTTTTTCTAACTGGATCAATTCTTACCGTGATCTTCCATATGAAATCAACCAATGGGCGAATGTTTTCCGTTGGGAGAAAAAGACAATGCCATTCTTGCGGACATCAGAATTTTTATGGCAAGAAGGCCATACAGCGCATGAATCAGAAGAAAGTGCTCGTGAACGGACAATGGCAATCTTGGAAGCTTATGCGACCTTAATCGAAGATACTTTAGCGATTCCTGTGTACCGCGGACAAAAAACACCGTCTGAACGTTTTGCAGGAGCTGTCGATACGTATTCTGTCGAGGCAATGATGCGTGACGGGAAAGCCGTCCAAGCAGGAACGTCTCATTACCTTGGTCAAAACTTTGCTGAAGCCTTCGATATCAAATTCTTGAACCGCAACAATGAACATGAACATGTTTATACTACTTCATGGGGAATCTCCACTCGTTTGATCGGTTCATTGATCATGGTTCACGGAGACGAACAAGGTTTAGTATTGCCGCCAAAAGTTGCGCCAACGCAAGTGATCTTAGTTCCAGTTGGACCTTGGCAAAAGAACCCTGAGATCCTAGATCGCTTGAAGGAATTAAAAGCGTCATTAGCGCAAAAAGATCTACGTGTTCGAATTGACACGACAGACAATACCCCAGGCTTCAAGTTCAACGAATGGGAGCTTAAAGGCGCGGCGTTACGTGTTGAATTCGGCCCACGTGATTTAGAAAATAATCAAGCCGTTATTAAAATGCGTGACTTGGATGATAAAGAATCCGTGTCCTTAGACGGCATCGAGGATTACATCGTTGAACAATTAGATGTAATGCAAAAACGTTTATTCGATAGTGCTGTTAAACGTTACGAAGCAAATGAACATACGGATATCGATACTCTTGACGAGTTGAAAGCTCATATTGAAAAATCAAAAGCAGCTGGCGAAGTACCGGGCTTTGTCTTGATCGGATGGGACGGAACAGAAGAAACCGAAGCGAAGATCAAAGAAGAAACCGGCTTTACCACTCGTAACATTCCATTCAATCCACCGGTTGAAAAGACGGTCGATATCGTTAGTGGAAAACCTGCGAAGCATACCGTTTGGATTGCTCGCGCCTATTAATTAAAGAAGCCCGCCACAGAATCACTTTATAAAAAGTTTTCGCAAATACTGTTTAAATCAATCAGCCACCAGTATGCAGTACGGTTAGGAATTTAGTTTCTCAAAGGTTGATCTGTGCGGTTATATTCTTAGAGTCTGAAGGAATCATTCGTGATTCTTTCAGACTTGTTTTTTTAGCTTTTCAATTAGAAATACTCTATATACTTTTCATTTTGTTTCTTTTTTAGTATTTTATAGAAAACGGTTAAATAGGAGGAACAAGATGAAAATTGTCGTGCTTGATAGTTACGCGTTGAACCCAGGAGATTTAAGTTGGGAAGGGTTTGAAAAATTTGGAGAAGTGAACCTCTATGATCGAACCTCCTATACTGACAAACAAGAAATTATTCAGCGGATTGGAAATGCGGATGTGGTTCTTACTAATAAAACACCGATTGATGAAGAAGTACTTCAAGCTGTTCCGCAATTAAAATATATCGGTGTACTGGCGACGGGCTATAATGTAGTGGATATTGTTGCAGCGAGAAAGCGAGGGATTCCAGTTACAAATATTCCATCCTATGGGACAAATGCGGTGGCGCAATTTACTTTTGCTCTATTGCTAGAAATAGTGAACCAAGTCGGTCTGCATAATCAATCGGTTCATCAAAGAGAGTGGCAACGCAGTAAGGATTTCACGTATTGGCATACACCTTTAATGGAATTAAGCGGGAAAACACTTGGCTTGATTGGCTATGGGGAAATTGCGCAAGCAGTAGCTGATATTGCACGTGCGTTCAAGCTAAAAATAATTTTTTGGAATCATCGAGAAAAGGATTCTCCCGACTGGGTAGAACAAGTTTCATTGAAGGAGCTTTATCAACAAGCAGATATTATTAGTCTACACGTGCCGCAAACAGAGGAAACAACTAAAATGATCAATCAAGCTGCCATCAAGCAGATGAAAACGGGTGTGATTTTGATTAATACGGCCCGCGGAGAATTGTTGGATGAATTAGCAGTAGCGAATGCGTTGAATGAAGAAAAAATCTATGCTTTAGGTGCAGACGTTGTCTCAAAAGAGCCTATGAGTAGAGACAATCCATTATTAGAAGCTAAGAACTGTTTTCTTACTCCTCATATCGCTTGGGCGCCGATCGAAACGCGAGAACGGTTGATGAAGATTGCTCTAGACAATTTAAGTGCTTTTCTTGCGGGCGAGGAAAAAAATATCGTAAATAAGAGGCTGTGACAGAAGTGTTCAGCTTCAAGAAATAAGAAGGAATTTCCGAAAATTGCTCCTCAAATTTTTGTGAAATTTCGGCTTATTTCCGAAGAAGCTACTTCTGTCACACCGTTTATACGGAAATAGGAGCTGAGACAAATTAATGTCCTAGCTCCTTTTGGTTGGTGTCTATACGGAGTGCTGATTAACGAAACAGATCGTTGATTTGTTCGAAATCTGTTTGCGTTAAGCGAATATCAACAGCTTTCGCATTTGCTTCGACTTGTTCTGCTCGTTTTGCACCGGGGATAACGACATCAACTTGAGGATGCTTCATATACCAAGCCAGTACTAATTGAGCCACCGTCGCATCATAGTTGTTCGCAAGTGGTTTTAGTTGATCGACCTTTGCGACGATTTCTTTAAAACGCTCGCCTTTGAAGTCTGGATTTTTACTACGAAAATCACTGTCTTCAAAGTCAGCTTCTTTGTCATATTTACCTGTCAGCAAGCCAGAAGCCAATGGGAAATAGGGAACAAAACTAATATGGTTTTCTTTTAAATAAGGAAACAGTTCTTTTTCGACTTCACGATGAATTAGGCTGAAGCGGTCCTCTACGATATCGACATAGCCATCTTGATTGGCTTCTTTTAATTGCTCTAGTGAAAAGTTTGATACACCGATCGCGCGGATTTTTCCTGCTTCCTTTAATTCATGCAAAGCAGCCACTGCTTCGTTTTTTGGTGTGGTTTCATCTGGAAAATGAATATAAAAAATATCGATGTAATCCGTTTGCAGCCGCTTCAAAGCAGCTTCTACCGCTTCTTTTAAAAATTCCGGCGAGTTATTGAATTTTCCACCTCGACTTGGATCATGAGCAGCTTTTGTCGCAACAATCACTCGTGAACGGTCAAATTCAGGTTCTTGCAAGACCTCACCAATTAATTCTTCCGAACAGCCTTGTCCATAAGAATAAGCTGTATCTAGTAACGTGATCCCATTGTTAAGCGCAGTTCGAACGACTTCTTTTCCCATTTCATCCGTCAAGTTTGGATAGAGATTATGTCCGCCGACAGCGTTGGTTCCTAAACCTAACGCGCTGGCATATACCCGTGATTTTCCGATTCGTACTTCTGACATACTATTCACTCCTCATTTTGCTTGAATTGGCAAACGTGCCATCTTTTTTTAGTTTAGAATAAAGCAGAAAAAAAAGCGAATAATCCTTATTATCCACGATTGACCACCTGAAATCACTTGACTTTCGAGCTTTTTTTTAGTAGCGTAATAGAAGATAAAAAACATCTAAGAAGGAACGAGTAAATTACTGAAGACGTACAGGAAAAATTGCCTTGACTGAAAGCAATTTCGTAGTAAGTAATCGAAAGACAGTCTGGAGATGAGTGCGTGCAAAGCCACTCCGTTACGCAAGCGTTAATTGCTAGAGAAAAGAGGAAACTCTTTTAAAAAATAGGTGGTACCGCGATCATTTCGCCCTTGTTCAAGACGAACAAGGGCTTTTTTTGACAGTTTTTCTCCTGCTTCAGCAGGTTAGAAAAATGTTATGCGAAACGACAATAAAATATTTTTTGATTTTTGAAAAATGTCTCTGTTGAAATGAGATAGCGATATTTTTTCTACCTACTATTCGTTAATTCTGACAAAAACAATACCCATCATAAAAGGAGACTTACCATGAGTTATCAACGACCTAAAGGGACCAATGATATTTTACCGGGAGAGAGCAACAAGTGGCAATTTGTTGAAGAGACTGCACGTTTAGTTTTTAGTGATTACCAATACCAAGAAATCCGCACACCAATTTTTGAACACTATGAAGTGATCGCCCGTAGTGTTGGGGACACAACGGATATCGTTTCAAAAGAAATGTATGATTTTCACGACAAAGGCGAGCGCCATGTGACTTTACGTCCTGAAGGAACGGCACCGATTGTTCGGGCGTACGTAGAAAATAAATTATTTGGACCAGAATTCAAGAAGCCTTACAAGGTTTATTATACAGGCCCGATGTTCCGATATGAACGTCCGCAAAAAGGTCGCTTACGTCAATTCCATCAAATTGGAGTCGAAGCTTTTGGTAGCGAAAATCCCAGCTTGGACGTCGAAGTGATGGCTATGTCAATGGATTTCTTCAAACAATTAGGCATCAATCAATTACGATTAGTCATCAATACTTTAGGGGACAAAGAAACCCGAAGCAATTATCGTCAAGCATTGATTGAATACTTAGAAGCCCACGAAGCAGAACTAAGTGAGGATTCGAAGCGTCGCTTACACGAAAATCCATTACGGGTTCTAGATAGTAAGGATCGTAAGGATCAGTCAGTAGTTGCGGATGCACCAAGTATTCTAGATTATTTAAGTGATTACGCGAAGGGCTATTTTGAAGGTGTGACTAAAACGCTAGAATATTTGAACATTCCCTACGAAATCGATCATCGAATGGTTCGCGGTTTAGATTATTATAATCATACGATTTTTGAGATCATGAGTGACGCTCCAGGAATGGGCGCGCAAACAACGATTTGTGGCGGCGGCCGTTATGATGGCTTAGTTGAAGAACTTGGTGGACCAGAAACACCTGGGATCGGGTTTGCAATGGGAATCGAACGAATCTTACTGACTTTAGAGCAAGAAGATGTGATGGTACCGGACGCGACTAATTTAGATGCTTATGTTGTCGGTTTAGGTGAGGCGACGAATATGGAGACCTTAAAAGTTGTTCAAGCGATTCGCGGTTTTGGTTTTTCTGCTGATCGTGACTTCATGGGACGCAAGGCCAAAGCACAATTTAAAACGGCGGACAAAGAAGGCGCTAAGCTAGTCTTAACTTTAGGAGAAGATGAATTAGCGAACGGCGTGATCAATGTGAAGGACTCTGCAACTAGAGAAGAAAAAGCATTTCCATTGGCGGATCTGTATGAAGACTTCGCAGCGATCTACGATGAAATGACAGCACCAAAATTTGATTAAAAGAAATGGTAGGAGGAATAAAAAATGGCTAGACGTACTGTCTATTGCGGACGCGTGTCCGAAGAATATTTAGAGCAACAAGTAACATTAAAAGGGTGGGTCCAAAAACGTCGTGACTTAGGCGGTTTGATCTTTATTGATTTGCGTGACCGCGAAGGCGTTGTGCAAGTGGTATTTAACCCGGAAGAATCAAAAACAGCTTGGGAAGTGGCGGATCAATGCCGTAGCGAATTTGTTGTTGAAATTACCGGAACCGTGATCCGTCGTGATGCAGGTGCCGTCAATAAAAAAATGAGTACTGGTGAGTTTGAGATCAAAGGTGAAGACATTACGATTTTGAACAGTGCCAAGACACCACCTTTCTCAATTGAAGATGAACAAAATATCAGCGATGAAGTTCGTTTGAAATACCGCTACATGGATTTACGTCGTCCAAAAATGGCGAAAAACATCATGATGCGTCATCAATTGACAAAATCGGTTCGTCGTTTCTTAGATGACAATGATTTCTTAGATATCGAAACGCCATACTTGGCAAAATCAACCCCAGAAGGCGCGCGGGATTACTTGGTACCTTCACGGGTGCACGCGGGACATTTTTATGCTTTGCCGCAATCACCGCAAATTTTGAAACAATTATTAATGACGGCCGGCTTTGACCGTTATTATCAAATCGTTCGTTGTTTCCGTGACGAAGATTTACGTGGCGATCGCCAACCTGAATTTACTCAGATTGATATTGAAACCAGCTTTTTGACTGCTGAAGAAATTCAAGAATACACGGAAGCGATGATCGCACAAGTGATGAAGGATGTACGCGGTATCGAAGTGACATTACCATTCCCTCGTATCACTTGGGACGAAGCGATGGAACGTTATGGCTCTGACAAACCGGATACACGTTTTGAAATGGAATTGATTGATGTGACTGAGATCGCTGCGGCAACTGATTTCAAAGTTTTCCGAATGGCTTCAGACAATGGTGGTGTTGTCAAAGCGTTGAATGCCAAAGGTGCGGCTGACAAATATTCTCGTAAAGAATTGGATCGTTTAGGTCAATTTGTTGGTCAATTTGGAGCAAAAGGTTTAGCTTGGATCAAAGTTGATGAAAATGGAGAATTGACTGGACCAATCGCGAAATTCATGGGCGGCGTCAGCGATGAATTGAAGAAAGCAATGAATGCAGAAGCCGGCGATGTATTGATGTTTGCGGCGGATCAATTTTTAACTGCTGTGACGGCTTTAGGCGCGGTTCGTTCCAAAGTTGGGAAAGAGCTTGGCTTGATTGATGAAGATCGTTTCGATTATTTATGGGTCGTTGACTGGCCACAATTTGAATTTGACCAAGAAGCGGGTCGTTACGTGTCTGCTCACCATCCATTCACAATGCCGATGGAAAAAGATATTGAAAACTTGAAGGATCATCCAGAAAAAGTATATGCTCAAGCCTACGATATCGTCTTGAATGGTTACGAATTAGGTGGCGGCTCATTACGTATCAATACTCGCGAATTGCAAGAACAAGTCTTTGAAACGTTAGGCTTTACTCGTGAAAGTGCCAATGAACAATTCGGTTTCTTGTTAGAAGCATTGGATTATGGTTTTCCTCCAATCGGCGGAATCGCTCTTGGTTTGGATCGATTCGCGATGTTGCTAGCTGGTGAAGATAATATTCGTGAAGTGATTGCCTTTCCTAAAAATGGGAAAGCCGCTGATCCGATGTCAGATGCACCAAGTACGGTTTCCCCACTACAACTTTATGAGTTGAGTATCGATGTGACTAAAGTAGAAGAATAAGAAAATACTAAGAGATGCACCTGCCTCCATGGTAGGTGCTTTCTTTTTTTCATGAAAATACGTATAATGTGATTGAATTTTTGAAATGAGGCGGAAGTACATGATGAAAAAGAAGATAGAGGAGTGGCCCCATCACGATTACGCCACCCGCTTATCTGTCGCAGTTGTTTATGCATTTTTAGCGGCGATCGCCGTAAACTTTTTTTACCAGCCCGGACATATCTATTCTAGCGGAGCCACCGGGTTTGCCCAAATATTGACGACCTTGTCTCATCGGGTAGTTGGTTTTACTGTACCAGTATCTATTACGCTGTTCTTAATCAATGTACCATTGTTTTTCTTGGCATGGTTCAAGATCGGTCATAAATTTACTATTTTTACCTTCATCACTGTATTTTTAACGTCCTTCTTTATCCATATCATTCCTGAAACGACCTTGACCAAGGACCCAATCATCTGTGCGATCTTTGGCGGTGCAATCATGGGAGTGGGGATCGGTTTTGCGTTGAAGAACGGCTTGTCCTCTGGTGGTTTGGATATTCTAAGTATCACGATCCGCAAACGTACAGGGCGTTCAGTTGGATCGATCTCGATTATTTTCAACGTCATGATTATGCTGATGGCGGGAATTCTATTTAGCTGGCAATATATGTTTTATTCTGCGTTGGCGATTTTTATGAGCGGCAAATTAACCGATGCGCTTTATACAAAACAACGGAAGATGCAGGTCATGATTGTTACTAAATGTCCTGATCGCGTCATCGAAGGGATTCAAGATCAAATGCGCCGCGGGATTACAATCATCAATGAAGCGGAAGGTGCTTATAAGCATGACAAGCAGACGGTTTTATTTACGGTCGTGACGCGTTTTGAATTGCCAATGCTTGAGGCGATTATGCGAGAAACAGATCCGCAAGCCTTTGTCAGCATTTCTGAGAATGTTCGAATTTTAGGACGCTTTTACGAAGAAACGATGGATTAAAGCTGGAACGATTTTTGTTCCAGCTTTTTTTTAATTGTTTAGGAAATCTTTTTTTTCTTGAGAAAATGTTGCAGTTTCCCCCGTTTGAACGTATAGTTAAAATTGGTATTTTATTGATATTCTATAGTAAAGTTGGAAAATAAATTATGGAAAAAAGACTTAAAAACAGTCGTTATATTACTGGCTTTGACGGTATTCGTTCTTTAGCAGTGATAGGCGTTATCTTATATCACTTATTGCCTTCGCAAATGCGTGGTGGGTATTTGGGTGTTCCGGTTTTCTTTGCGGTCTCCGGTTATTTGATTACCGACTTGCTTTTACAGGAATGGAAGCAGACAGGGAAAATCAACATTAAACAATTTTATTATCGGCGCATGAAGCGATTGTACCCAGCGCTGGTGGCGATGCTGATCGGTGCTTCAGCCTACATCACTTTATTTCAACGCAATCTGCTAAACAATTTACGAGGCAATGTCCTTAGTAGTTTGTTTTATGTGAACAATTGGTGGCAGATCAATCACGGAATGTCTTACTTTGATCGGTTTGCTGGCGAGTCGCCCTTTACCCATATTTGGTCATTGGCAGTTGAATCACAAAACTATTTAATCTGGCCGGTCGTGTTTGTTCTCTTGATGAAATTTATAAAAAACAAAGCCAATGTCTTTTTTAGTATTTTAGGAGCGGCCCTTGTTTCGGCCATTTTAATGGCGGTCTTGTATGTTCCCGGTTCTGATCCAACAAGAGTTTATTACGGGACTGATACCCGCTTATTCTCAATTTTACTTGGGGGCGCTTTGGCATTCATTTGGCCAAGCACTCGTTTAAAATCACAAATTCCGCCGCAGGCCAAGCGGATTTTGAATGGCGTAGGATTAGTTACGATGATCTTATTGATCCTCGCATTTTTATTTTTACGAGATGATCTGACCTTTGTCTATTATGGCGGGATGTTTTTAGTTAGCCTTTTAAGCATCTTGTTAGTAGCGATTACTGCTCATCCTGGTGCGAGTTGGAATCGCTGGTTGACCAATCCGGTCTTTAGCTGGATCGGCAAACGTAGCTATGGGATCTACTTGTATCAGTTTCCAGTCATGATCTTTTACGAAGCGAAAGTGAATGTCGCGAATCATATTTTTCTCCATACGATCGTAGAAGTTCTTTTGATTGGCTTAGTTACCGAGTTGTCTTACCGTTTTGTAGAAAAGCCGTTGCGTTACTTCAATTATCGTGAAAGCTTTGCCACCTTGAAAAATTCTTTTTATGCACCGTTAAAAAGCCGGCGCAAGATTGGCTTTATTTTCAGCGGGTTGCTCACACTGATTGCTGTGGTGGGTATTATCATCGCACCGACGAATCAAGTCGATGCCAATCAACAAGCGTTACAAAAACAAATTGAGCAAAATAAAAAGGCTGCGGATAAAACTGAAACGGTTCAATCAAGCAGCGAAACACAACAGACCGATCAAACGACCGAAAGCTCCGAGGCTCCCAAAAGTCTAGCTGATAAATATAGTTTGAGCAATCGCGAAATAACGAAAGCGAAAAATTTGAAGATCACCGCCTTTGGCGATTCTGTTTTATTAGCTGGTTCAAAAGGACTGACGGAAATATTCCCCAAAATGGTGGTTGATGGTGAAGTTGGTCGGCAATTGAAAGATAGCCCACCATTGTTGCAAACCTTAAAGGACAAGGGCGAATTAAACGATACCGTTTTATTAAGCTTAGGAACAAATGGTCCTTTTAACCAAGATGACTTTGCTCAGATTATGAATATTTTAGGCGACAAGCATCAGGTCTTTGTACTAAATACCCACGTACCGACACGTCGCTGGCAAAATGATGTGAATAGTACCTTAGACGCCGTTGCGAAAGAGTACAAAAATGTTCACCTGATTGATTGGTATGGCTATAGTAATACGCATCCTGATTGGTTCTATGATGATCAAGTCCATCCAAATGAAGGGGGCTCGATCCATTATTGTTCATTGATTGCCAAAGAAATTTTAAAAGGACAATAAATAAAAACGTTTTGTGAGTCACTCACAAAACGTTTTTTGCTTGTTGGGTCAGTAAGTAGTGTTCTTTTTGCTTACGAGGTAATTTTTTAAAGGCGGCCTCGGCTTTGGTAGCCTCACTGCGAGTCGCAAAGCGTTCAGCATGGATCATTTGAATCGGCCGTCGGCTTTTTGGGTGAGTATATTTTGCACCGGTTCCAGCATTGTGTTCTTTCAAACGGCGAGCCAATTCAGTTGTATAGCCGCCATAAAAGGACTGGTCGCTGCAAAGTAAAACGTAAAAATAATGATCAGTTGCCATAAAGCATCTCCTGTAAGGCGGGTGAGTAGCTGCCAGAGTCGTCATAAGTATATAATGGTGGCAGAAAACGCAGACCGTCTTTCTTGCCATCTTTGATTCCTTCGATTAAAAGGACGTTGGCTTCTTTTCCTGGCTTCGGATAAACGAATTGGATTCGCTTTGGTGCGATTCGATTGGCTCGCAAGCAATCAACGATCTCTAAAAAACGATCCGGACGATGCACCATTGCAAAGCGACCGTTCATTTTTAATAGTTTTGCTGAGACTTGAACGACATCTGCTAATGTCGCGTGGATCTCGTGGCGGGCGATCGCTAAGTGAGGATTCGGATTTTTTTTACTGGTTGGCAGTTCTTTAAAATAAGGCGGATTGCAAACAACTAAGTCGGTCGAATCGGCCCGAAAAAAATCAAATGTATTTTTTAAATCTAATTCGTGCATCGTTAATTGATTATCCAAGTGGTTCAATGCAATACTGCGTTGCCCCATATCAGCTAAGCGCGGCTGTAATTCAATCTGATCAATGCTAGCAGAAGTCTTACGGCTCAAAAAAAGTCCGACGGCACCATTGCCAGCACACAGATCAATAATTTTGCCATATTTAGGTGCCCGCGCAAAATTGGCTAAAAGTACTGCGTCAATCGAGAAAGAAAAGACCTCTGAACTTTGGATGATTTGAATATCTTCCGCGTAAAGCTGATCGATTCGTTCACCTTTTTTTAACAATTTCAATTGCCCCCTTAAAAAAATCATACCGTTGTATTATACTACGTTTAGTCAGATAACTGAAAGGAAGAAAAAATGTTTTTTAAAATTATTCGTGTGATCGCTCGAGGAATTTTAGCGGTCGTTAACGGCAATGCTCATTATCAAAATCAAGATAAATTACCAGAGGGGAATTATATTTTAGTCGCTCCCCATCGGACATGGTGGGACCCAGTTTATATGGCGTTAGGCGCATCGCCGAAACAATTTAGTTTCTTAGCGAAGGCGGAGCTGTTTAAGAATCCAGTCTTGCGATTTATCTTAGTCCACTTGAATGCTTTTCCGGTGGATCGTGACAAGCCTGGCCCAAGCGTAGTCAAACGTCCAGTCAAAATGTTGAAAGACTCAGACAAAAGCTTGATTATGTTTCCTAGCGGCACCCGTCATTCCTCTGAATTAAAAGGCGGGATGGCTTTGATTTCTCGTTTGTCAAAAAAGCCGATCGTACCGTCTGTTTATCAAGGGCCAACGAAGTTTTCTCAGCTATTTAAACGAACACCAGTGATTATTCGCTTTGGCGATCCAATCGATCTTTCAGATATTAAAAAAATGGACAAAGCTGGTTTAGCAGAAGTCGAACGTCGAGTGCAAGGCGCTTTCGATCAGTTGGATCATGAGATCGATCCTAATTTTAAATACGTGGCTAAGGAAAAGAACGCTGATTGATCTCAGCGTTCTTTTCTTTGGTTATACAAGATTTTTTCTAAGACAACATCCACTTGCTAAGCAGAAAAAAATAGGGAATCGTGTTATACTTTTGGGAAGGACTAAATGAGGAAAAGGGTGGATCAATGAAAGTTTTACATACGGCTGACTGGCATATTGGCAAAAAGCTGCATGGCTATGACCTACTGTCAGATCAAGCATATATTCTTGATCAAATACTTAAAATCGCTAAAACAGAGGCGGTGGATGCAATTATCATTGCGGGGGACTTATATGATCGTTCTGTCCCTTCTGAAGACAGTGTCCGGTTATTAAATCAAACGATCGCTAAATGGAACTTAACCGAAGGCTTTCCTTTACTAGCAATTTCAGGCAATCATGATAGTGCCACTCGTTTGGCTACCGGGGCACCATGGTTCGATCAAGCCGATTTCCATCTCCATACCCGGTTACAAGAAGCCTTCACACCGGTGGTAATGGGGGACGTCCAATTTTATTTACTGCCTTATTTTGAACCAGTTGATGCGCGGATCTATTTTGAAGATTCAGAGTTGCGGACGATCCAAGCGGCGATGCCGAAAGTCATTGAAGAGATGAAGGCGAGTTTTGATCCGACGATGAGCCAGATTCTAGTTAGTCATTTTTTTGTTGCTGGCAGCAGCAAAACCGATTCTGAGACGAAGATCGAAGTTGGTGGCTTAGACGGGATCAATGGCCGTTTATTAACTGATTTTAATTATGTCGCGTTAGGCCATCTTCATGGAAAAGATGCTTTGAAGTTGGAAAACGCCCGCTATAGCGGGTCCCCTTTAAAATATTCATTATCGGAGAAGGATCAGACGAAAGGTGTTTGGATCGTTGACACCCAGACAAGTACTTTCACTTTTCATGAATTGACTCCATTACACGAAATTCAAGAGTTGCATGCCAGTTTTGAGGAGCTATTAGATCCAGCTTATTATGAAAGAGTTGAACGGGAGGACTATTTGTCTATTCTTTTAGAAGATCGGGCAGTCATTCCAAATTTAATGAATCAATTGCGGCAAGTCTATCCGCGGATCATTCAAGTTCAGCGGCTCAACGGCTATGAAACAGCGGTTGAGAATCGCTTGAAGGCTGAGAGTCTTAAAGAAAAATCACCGGTCACCTTGACCGAAGAATTCTTCACCGAAGTTTCTCAAACGAAGCTGTCACCTCAACAGAAGCAGTGGATCGAAGAAGGACTGCAGGCGCTGATTAAAGGAGGGATCAACTGATGCTTCCAAAGAAAATCATTATGGAAAATTTTGGTCCCTTCCTACATGAAGAAGTGGACTTTGAACAGATGACCGAAGCGCCGTTATTTTTGATTAGCGGTAAGACCGGCGCAGGGAAAACGACTATTTTCGATGCGATCACCTTCGCTTTATACGGAGATGCGTCAGGTGGTGTGCGCTCTTCCAATGAGATTCGTTCGTCCTTTGCTGAACCTTCGGAAGAAACCCGGGTACAATTTCTCTTTGAGCACCAAGGAAGAAATTATTCCATCGAGCGCTGTCCCAAACAGACCTTAGCCAAGAAAAATGGCAAAGGCGAGACGACGAAAAATCAAAAAGTCCAATTAATTGTCTTTAACGATTTAGGACAAGAAGCTGAAGCCTATACAAAGGTCGATGCGGTAAATGACGTAATCTATCAGATTCTGCATTTGCAAAAAGATCAGTTCAAGCAGATCGTGATGCTGCCGCAGGGAGAATTTCGCACCTTTTTGAATGCTAATAGTACGGAAAAAGAAATGGTCCTGCGAAGTTTATTTGGAACGAATTTTTATCGGAATTTCACTGAGAATCTAAAAATCCAGAAACAGGATTTAGAAAAAGCAGTAGGCGAGTTGACGACTCGGATCGATCAATTATTTCAGCAAGTTTTAAGCGAAAAAGGCCTGACCTATGAAGAATCTTTGAATCTGGCTAACGTATATTTAGCCGAGGAAGAACAGGCATTGCAGACCGAGAAGCTAGCATTGTCTGATAAAGAGCAGGAGCTAAAAAATTCCCAGTTACAATTCCAAAAAGCTCAGGAACTAGCTGAAAACTTTCAGCACTATCGTAGTGCTCAGCAAACCTTGCAGCAATTAGACGCACGCTTACCAGAAATTGAAGAAATGAAAAAGCAACTGGCCCGTGAGAAGAAAATCCAACAGATCCGTCCAACCTTTGAACGAGTCCAAGAATTAATCAAGCTGCAAGAACAGCAAAGCTTGGAAGAAACAGCCAATCAGCAGCAGGAGAAAGCCTTGCAGCAGCAAATCGAACAATGTCAAAAAGAAGGTGCTGAATTTGACCAGCAACGCCCTGAATGGCTTGAAAAAGAAAAAGTGAACCAACAATTAGTTTCTCTCTTGCCTCTCGTTAAGCAGCGGGAACAATTGCTGCAGGAAAAACAGATGTTGGCTGACCAGTTGATAAAACAAAAAGCACAGCAAACCCAGATCAACGAAGGATTAAAACGGTCTGAAGAGCAACAAAGAACCTTGCAGCATAAAATCAGCGCTGAAAAAAAATGGCAAGATCGCCGCTATCAAGAATTACAATTTCGGCAAAGGATGGATCAGTTACAAGCGCTGGCAAATCAAGTTTTCCAGCAGCAAGAAGAGGAAGAAGATCAACAGATTAAATTAGCACAATTGGTTGAAACCGTTAGTCGAACGAGTAACCGCTTAACGAGTGAAACCGGCGATTACAAAAAATTGAAAAGCCAATGGGCAGCTGCTGAGATTGCTCGTTTAAGTTTAGAACTGTTGCCTGGCGAGCCCTGTCCTGTTTGCGGTTCTAAGGAGCACCCCGCAGCGGCGCAACATTTGCAGCTCGGCTCGGAAGATTTGGTTCAGCTGCAGCTAGAGCTTGAAACCAAAGAAGCTCAAATCAAAGAACTGGAGACGTTGAAGGAACAAACGGAAGCACGTTTTGAAATGGCGAAGCAGGCGTTTGATAGGTTACAGTCCCAGCGTTTAGCTACCCAAGAAGAACTGGAGCAACAGCTTCATCAATACCGTCAAGCCTTCTCTGATTATTATCAAAGTAGTGTCGAGGCAGAGATTAAAGAGCTGGAAGAGTTTCTTGTAGACCGGCAAACAGAGACTAGTAAGGCGTTGTCGGAGATTGCTGAATCAGAAGAAACCCTTCAGCAGCTAAAATCAGAAACGGAAGCCGCGGAAAAAGCAAAGGTCGAGCTTGAAACGAAGTTGACGACACTTCAAAGTGAGAGTCAAACGTTGGTTGGTCGGATTACAAGTCTGATTGAACAAACGGAGCAGTGGCAACTAGACAGTTTGCAAGCGCGGATCAATGAGCTTACCGAAGCACTAGCAGATTACCAAAGCCGGTTGCAAAAGCATCAAGACAACTTAAAGGAAATCGAACAACAGCAGATCCGTTTGCAGGAAAATCAAAAGCTTTTGAAAAAACAACAGCAAGTAACGGCTGAACAATTAGCCGCTTTCCAAGCACAGTTGCAAGAACAGTTGACTACTGCAGAATTAGTGCAAGCAGATTTACTAGCGCCGATTAAAAACCTTGCTGAGTTAGAAGAAATCATCACAGATTTTCAGCAGCAACGATTATTAATAAGCGATCGAATCAACCGACTGCTTGAATTGGTTCAAGATCAGAAAGAACCGGATCTAAGCCAACTACAGAACTTGTTGCAGGAAAAAGAGGAGCAAGTCTCGGCCTTTCAACAGCAGTATTTTGCAAAAGAGAATCAACTTAAACAGCAACGTGAGATTATTCAGCAAATTCAAAAGCTCCAGCAGAAAAGTAAAAAGCAATTAGACGAATTAAGTCAGTTGTTACAGCTTTATCAAACGATGAATGGGGATAATCCGCAAAAGATCAGTCTAGAACGCTATGTTTTGCAATGGTACCTAGCAGAGGTCTTGCAAAGTGCCAATCAACAGCTGAATCAATTGACAAAAGGACGCTACCGTTTCGAGTTGAATCAAGCAACCGGTCGTTCAAAAGGAAATACAGGCCTAGAAATCAATGTCTACGATGATAATGCTGGCGCGACTCGCAGCTCTCATACTTTATCCGGCGGCGAAAGTTTTATTGCCGCATTGTCGTTGGCATTGGGTTTAGCGGAAGTGATCCAGAATCAAGCGGGCGGTGTGGCGATTGAAGCCTTGTTTATCGATGAAGGCTTTGGCTCGCTGGATGAAGAAGCGCTGGAGATGGCGATGGAAGCATTAGAAGGAATTGAGAATGCGGGACGGATGATTGGTATCATCAGTCACGTGAGAGAATTGAAAGAGCGTATCCCACAACAAATTATTGTGGAGACTAGCGGGACGGGGCGCAGCAGTATTCGTTACCAGCTAGAAGGATGGAGTGAAGGTTAATGAGATGGAGTATTCCAGAAAAAGTAATTGAACGCGGCAGAACCTATTTAAAAGAAGGGCGGGTCTTATCAGTTGAAGCAGATCCAGCTCGTCGTGTTTGGCATGGAGAAGTATTAGGCAGCGAACTTTATCTGGTTGATTTAGATGGCAGCGGCAAAGAAAATGATATTTGCGCCTGCCCTTATTGGGAAGAACACGGCTACTGTAAACATACGGTAGCGGTGGAATTGTATTTGCGAGAAAAAGGCTTATCGCGAGTAATCAAGCCTGAAACAGTTTTACCTAAAAAAATGGAGAGTAGTGTCTCCTTCGCTGATTTATTGAACCAAGGCTTTTCACGTTTGGAAAAAGAAGCCGAGCCATTGCAATCATTATTCGTCGATTTTCTAGTAGAAGCGATTCCGACGAACCCTTACCATCCCGAGCTGGACGTGCTGGCTGTCTCTTTGCGGATCGGTAGTAATTTAAATAAACGCAGTTATATCGTGAAAAATTTATATGACTTCTTGCATGCCTATCAAACTGATTCAGCTTATACGGTGAATAAGCAATATCGATTCCAAATCGAAGCGGGAGCGTTCGATCCGACCTGTCGCGATCTGATTGAAGATTTAGTTGGGATCAGTGAAACCTATCAGTTATTAGGTAAAGCTGGCTTGCAAGTCAAAGGCAAGCTGGACAAACGTTATCTCTTGTTACCAGTTCACCGGATGCAGGAACTATTAAAGGCAATGGAAAAAACGGGAAATTTGAGTATCAAACTTGGGGAAAAAACCTACACTGAAGTTCATGAAGGACAAGAGCTGCCTTTATTATTTGCGTTAGAGAAACGTGACGAAAATGATTTTGGCTTGACGATCGAAGACCGCTTCACGAATTATTATAGTAATTATTTTTTAGGTTTTATCGAAAATTCCTACTACTTAATGACTCATGAACAACAAGATACGTATATCACGTTGAAACAATTGATGAAGCGCTTGAAAGAGCCAGTCATCACTTACGAACAGCGACAACTATCTCAGCTGTTCACAGAGGTCTTTCCTTATTTACGGAAAATCGGCCGGGTCGCAGTTTCTGGCGATGTTTCAGAAATCATGCAAGAAGAGCCGTTGCGGGCTGTCGTGATCTTTCGAAAAATCAAAGGCATGATCAAAGCTGAAGCAGAGTTTCATTATGGCAAAGCTTATTTTTCAACCAATGAAGAGCATCAGCCAAAATTGCCTCACAATGTCGAGATTTTAAGAGATCGCAAGAAAGAGCAGTTGATCTTGGACTTATTTGATACGTATCGGTACCAAAAAATTGATACCGGATTTGAAAAAAAGATACCGGTCAAAGACAATTTGTATTATTTCTTTAAAGTCGAAGTTGAAGAATTCCGCAAATACGCCGAAGTTCGGATGGGTAAAAAATTACGACAGCTCTTCTTAGATGGTGAAGAATTCCAACCAACGATTGAAGTCGATCAATCGGGCTCATGGCTGGATATCAAATTTGATGTAACCGGAATTGATGACCACGAGATCGATCACGTATTGAATAGTTTGCTGCGAAAAGATCGTTTTTATACTTTAGACAACGGTGAAGTGCTGTCTTTTGATTCAGAAGCGTTTCAGCAAACGAGCGAAATGATCGGTCAATTAAGAGAAAAAATCAATGCTAAAGACGGCTTGATTCGATTACCGAAGAGTCAGGGGATCATGCTTGAGCAACGTTTGAAAGATAATCCGCAAGCGCAGTTTAGCGAAAGTTTTACCGCGATGGTACAGGATTTGACGCATCCAGAAGATTATCAAGTTCCACTGCCAGAAAATCTTCAAGCGACATTACGGCCGTATCAAGCAGCAGGATTTCGCTGGTTGAAAATGTTAAGTGATTATGGCTTCGGTGGAATTTTAGCGGATGAGATGGGTCTAGGAAAAACTATTCAAGTGATTACCTTCTTATTGGCAGAAAAAGCGCAGCAACCGATTAAGGCATTGATCGTAACTCCAGCCAGTTTAGTTTATAACTGGCAAGCAGAGATTAAAAAATTCGCGCCTAGTCTAAACTCTTGTGTCGTTTCCGGCAGTCGTGCCGATCGTGAACAGGCTTTGGCGGGAGCGCAGGAGATCGTGATCACCTCTTACGCCAGCTTACGTCAAGATATTGATCTGCACGAACAAGCCGGCTATCAGTATATGATCTTAGATGAAGCGCAAATGGTCAAAAATGCTTCCACCAAAACGTCTAGCGCGTTGCGAACGTTACAAATTCCGCATCGTTTTGCACTGAGTGGTACGCCAATCGAAAATAATTTGGAAGAATTATGGTCTCTCTTCCAAACCGTTATGCCGGGATTCTTCCCAAGCGTCGGACGCTTCCGCCAAATGGCAGTCCCTGAAATTGCCAAGATGATCCAGCCATTCGTTTTACGACGGGACAAAGATACGGTCTTGCAAGAGTTGCCTGAACGAATTGAATCCAATGTATTAAGCAGCTTGACTGAAGAACAAAAGACAGTTTATCTTGCTTACTTGAAGCGGATGAAGCAAGAAGTCGATCAGATGGATTCAGCCACTTTCCGTAAGCAGCGGGTAAGTATCCTAGCAGGCTTGACGCGCTTGCGTCAAATTTGTGATGACCCACGTCTCTTTATGGAAGGCTACGAGGGCGGTTCTGGAAAACTGGAACAAGTGAAGGATTTAATCAAAGCTGCCAAAGAAAATGGGCGTCGTGTTCTATTATTCTCACAATTTACCAGCATGCTTTCGATTATCGAGCAAGAATTTGCTGAAGAAGGACTTTCAAGCTTCTATTTACGAGGTAGTACGAAAGTCCAAGATCGCTTAAAAATGGTAGATGCTTTCAATGCAGGTGAAAAAGATGTCTTTCTAATCTCTCTGAAAGCCGGTGGTACAGGACTGAACTTGACCGGCGCCGATACGGTCGTTTTGTATGACCTATGGTGGAATCCGGCGGTTGAGGAACAAGCAGCTGGACGTGCCCACCGAATCGGGCAGAAGAAGGTCGTTGAAGTGTGGCGAATGATTGCCGAAGGAACAATTGAAGAGCGAATGAATCAACTACAACAAGAAAAACGTGAACTTTTCCAAAAAGTGATCCAAGGCAACGAAGAACAAACCAATAAACTGACTGAAGAAGATATCCGGATGATTTTGAGTCTAGGAGAATAAAAAAATTGCGGCGCTTAGCGCTGCAATTTTTTTTCGTTCAACAGTTGTTCTTTCAACTGAGGAAAGCTATTGATTTCTAGATCATAGATAGCGGACTGTCCGGCGGGAAGCTCGCGGCCTTGATGATTGAACCACCAGACTTGCCAACCGGCAGACTTCGCGCCGACGACGTCATTCTCAAAGCTGTCGCCGATATATAAAATCGTATCCGCTGGTAGCGCCAACTTTTCTGCCATCAAATGAAAAATTTCAGGATCAGGCTTTTGGATCTTGAGAGCATCAGAAATAAACATATTTTCTGGCTTGATCCACTTTTGCAGCTGCAACGCGTCGATTTTTTGGTTTTGACGGATGATCGGTCCATTTGTAATGACGGCGATCGGGATTTTTTGCTGCGTCAAAAAAGTAAGGATTTCTCTCGTCTCAGTCGGTAGGGAAATCTGGTTCAATGCTTCATCATAGGCAGCTTGGAACTTAGTTAAGTCATCAGTCGCCGCATTAAAATCAAAATCTTCTAATGCCAAACGAATTCGTTCGTGACGCATTTTCTCTAATGACCATTCACCAGAAATTGATTTCATATAATGAAGATCACTGTAATAGCGAAACTGAATAAAAAGAGCCTGCATCTTTTCTGCGGGGAAAGATGGGAAAAGTTTCTTGATCGCCTGTGTGAAGGGTTCCTGTTGTGCATATAAGGTATCGTCTAAATCAAATACAATTGCTTGAATCATAGAATCACTCCTAATTATTTTATTAATTGTGAAAAAGCTTCTGTCGCATAAATGGCTATACTCTCCATTACATTAATATTCTACAAGCTTGCTTGTAGAATATTAATGTAATAAACAATTCTATTATAGCAAATAGGCAAAAAACTAGCTTTTTTAAATTGTTCTTGTTATGTTATTGGTGTTGGAAAAAAAAGAAAAAAACATCTTAATAAATCAATCAAAATTATACACAGGAGAAAAAATAATGATTGGAATGCTAGAACGGGTGTTAATTATCAGTTCTACCAATCTTTGAATAGTCCTTAAAAATTTTGAATTATTTTGAATGAATGAAAACTGTATCTATAAAAAGAGAAAAAAATTTTAAAATATTTTGGTACAGAAGCCAAAAAAAAGAAGTGAAATAAAATAACTATAATTTAAGAATAATAGTAAAGGGACGATTTTGATTACTTAGAATTATTTTGAAAGATGGTTATATTATTTGGCTTTGAGTATGTTTTTTTAAAATTATAAAACTTGTTAAGTATTTTACGTATAAATAAAAAAATTTTATTTTCATTTTCTGTTCAATTTTTTCGAAAAATAATTAAATTCAATAGTACAGATTTAATTGTTGTTATAGCACTGGTTAAAATTAGTTTTATGCCATTGTATTCTCATTTTAAATCAACCTGTCAGCCCTGATAGCTTTTATTAGGTTGCCTTTAATTAAATAACACTAATATTTATAAAAAAAAAGGGAAGTAACTCTTTTTTTTGTTACCTTTTTTTTGTATAATAGAAACAGATAGCAGGAGATGAGTTACACCTGTTACAAAAATAAGAGAGTCAAGAAAAGGAGTGATATGTATGTTGACACTATATACTTCCCCTAGTTGCACATCATGTCGGAAAGCACGTGCTTGGCTGCAGGAACATGAGATTCCCTATGTTGAACGAAATATCTTCTCTGAGCCGTTGAATATCGATGAGTTGAAAGATATTTTACAGATGACGGAAGATGGAACTGAGGAGATTATTTCTACTCGTTCTAAAGTTTTCCAAAAGTTGAATATGGATTTAGATGAATTGTCACTAAAAGAATTACTGGATTTAGTGAAAGAAAATCCTGGACTGTTACGTCGTCCAATTATGATCGATGAAAAAAGATTACAAGTTGGGTTTAATGAAGACGAAATCCGTCGCTTCTTGCCTCGGGATGTTCGCCAGTATGAATTACGTCAAGCGCAATTAATGGCTGGATTATAGAAACAAATGCCTCGCAACTGCGAGGCATTTTTATTTTGTACTAACAAAATTGAAACATTAACTATTTGGGTTGACTGGTTTCACGATTTTATAACTGGATAAATTGAGACAAATCTTGTTTTAAATCTGAATAGTCTTTTCTGAAATGGAAACCTCGCATGCCGGTTTCTTCAGCAGCTAAAATATTCGGCGCAGAATCGTCAATAAAATAGCACTCGGCGGGATTTAGCTGAAAGTGGCTATAAAAAGTTCGAAAAATCTGATGCTCAGGTTTTGCCAATTTCCAATCTGACGAGATAAAAATACCATCAAAAGCACTATAACTAGGAATAGTTTCTTCGAATAGATAAAAGTCTTGCGGTGCATTGGATAGCAAGTAAATCCTCAAGCCTTGATCTTTCAACTGCTGTGGAAGCTCCGCCATTTGTGGTAAGGGATGTAGGCCGTGATACCAAGTGGTTAACAACTCTTCAGTGATTCCATGTAAATCTTTTGGCAGTCGAGCTGTTACAGACAGCAAAAGCTCTTGATTAGTAATGGTTCCTTTGTCAAAGCGCAGCCAGTCGACTGAACCAAAGATTTCCTTCATAAGCAGTTTCTGCTGTTTTTCGTCAGCAGTTTTTTCTCGAATAAATCTTATTGGATCAAAATCGACTAAAACATTGCCTAAATCAAACACGATATTCTTGATCATCAAAAAACCTCCTTCAATAAAAGTATACGTTAGACGATCAATCAAACCAAGTATTTCTGATTCGTCCAAATGAATGTAAAAACTATGGGAAACATTCGTAGTGGGGTGTTCGTCTTTGTTTATAGGAATTTAATAAAATCCGTCGGCATTCTTTACTTTTAAACGGAATCAGTTACAATGAACATATAATCTATCTTTAAAGTGAGGTGTGCCAAGATGGAGATGGAACACATCAATGAGAATACGATCCGAGTCATTATCGAAAATGAAGACTTAGCTGAACGAGGGATCACTTTTTTGGATCTTTTAGGGAATCATCGTGAAATCGAATCTTTCTTTTACAGTATTTTGGAAGAAGTCGATATTGAGGATGAGTTTAAGAGCAGCGAAGCGGTCACATTTCAAGTACTGCCTAAAAATGACGGGTTAGAACTATTCATCAGCAAGAACTTGACGCCTGAGGATATCAGCAAAATGAATAACTCGACTGAATTTGAGGTCAATGACTTTGATCAATTGATTCGGCAACAGATTTTAGCGAATTCGGAAAGTCTTGAAGAGAATAGCAATAAGAACAATCTGCGTGTTTTCCAATTAAGCAGTTTTGAAGATATGATCGAACTTGCAAGCTATCATTTTTTAGATGATGCATGGTGCGATTTGTATCTGTTAAATGGGACGTACTATTTACAAGTGTACTTCGATCCTGAAATTTATGGAGAGTATGCGTTAGCCGACACGACGGCGGAGATTTTAGAATATGCCTCAGCCTCTTCCGTCTCTACAGAAATGTTAGAAGAATACGGAAAACTGTTGATGCAGCGTGATGCGATCGAGATTACGCGGGCTCATTTCAGCTAAATTGTTTTTTAATACCATCGCTGGTTTCAGCGGTGGTATTTTTTTGGTCAATGCTTTATAAGCAAGGACTTTTTGCGTATCTTTTTATGAGGTGAAGAAGATGTTGTTTGCTTATACTGATGAAAAGAAAATGATTGAAGCGACGAGGGTTAAAGAAAACCAAACTTATTTTTGTCCAGATTGTGGAGAACGATTGATTCGTAAAGTAGGAAAGGTAAAAATTCCCCACTTCGCACATTTTAGTCATAGCAATTGTGTGGGACTGAGTGAAGGTGAGACGCCAGAACATTTAGAGCTAAAAGCTCTTTTTTTGAAATGGGGTTCCCGATTTGAATCCGACTGGAAGCTAGAGCAGCCATTAACCGATTTGCCCCAAAGACCAGATCTGTTAAATGAGCAATTAGCAGTTGAAATTCAATGTTCAACTATCCAAGGGTCACGTTTGAAGGAGCGGATCATTGGTTATCGGGAGAAAAATTATCAAGATTGGTGGCTGTTGGGTCAAAGATTGTGGCCCAAAGAAAAATTTACTTCGCTACAAAAGCAATTTTGTGCTTTTGATAAAGAGAAGGGATTGCACCTTTGGCTGATTGAAAAAAATCAGATTCGTTTACTTTACCATATCCATGACAATGAGGGACTGGCCTACCGAGAAAAGCAGTGGCCGGCTTTTTCACTTCCTTTAAAGCAAATCTTCCATTCAAAGAAGTATCAGAAGCCGCTGAAAATCCTTCCTTCGAAAGAAAATATGCTTGCGAATAAGCAGACGTTGAGTGTCAAACTGGGTCAAAGCAATCCCGGGATCCTTAAATTGCAGCAGTTTTTCTATCAAGAGCGACGCCATCTCTTGTATCTATCGGAGTGGATCTATCTGCCTAGTCGCTATTTTTTCTTTTATCAAGAAGATGTCTTTCTCTTTCGTTATTTGTTTCAAAGGGAAGCAAAGCATGCTTCACGAATTTTCACAAAGTTTCTGGCTTATCGTGCAGCGAACCAACGAGAGTGGCTTTTTCATCGAGTTAGTCAGCAAGAAATATTGGAACGGCTTTATCTTGAAGCCATTTTTTTGTCAAAGAAAGGCTAAAGTTTATTTTCAACCAACTCTTTTTAAAATTACTTTTTGTGGAATTATGGTAAGATTGAGGATGAAAAATAGCTAGGATGTCCGTTGCATTAGCCTGTGATTATGTAGGCTGAAGAATACCAGACATTGTGAAGCCTGTTTTTTCCTTAAAAATAGTTTGAAAAGAGTTAGGAGTGTTTTTATGAGTGAAGCAAAACAATTGCCAAAACGTCAAGAGATTCCAGCTGAATTGACCTGGGACCTAACGAAAATCTTTGCGGATGATGCGGCCTTTGAAAAGGAGTTTCAGTCTCTATCTGCTGAATTATCTAAAGTTACGGAGATCAAAGGAACACTGCATCAAGGAGCCGTGGATTTTCTTACGGCGATCGAATATGTCTTAGATATCTATCGTAAAGCTGAAGTTATTTACGTATATGCCCATTTGAAAAATGATGAGGATACCGCGAATGCGACGAATCAAGCGCTTTATGCTCGCGCGTCTAGCTTGATCGCCCAAGTCAGTGAAGCAGTCAGCTGGTTTGAACCGGAAATGCTGCAACTTTCTGATGATGCGATCTGGAATTATTTTGAAGTAGAACCGAAACTTGAATTGTATCGTCATTTTGTTGAACAGATCATTTCGGAAAGAGCGCACATTTTACCAGCAGAACAGGAAGCACTGCTGGCTGGTGCCAGTGAGATTTTTGGCAGTGCATCAGACACGTTTTCAATTATGAACAACGCGGACTTAAAATTCCCAGTTGTTAAAAATGAAGCAGGTGAAGATGTTCAATTAACGCATGGTGTCTATGGTCAGCTGTTGGAAAGTACGGACCGAAAGGTCAGGGAGCAAGCTTTTAAGGCCTTGTATTCAGTCTATCATCAATTCCGAAATACCTTCGCTTCGACCTTGAGCGCTCACGTGAAGAATCATAATTATAAAGCTAAGGTGCGGGGATATTCGTCTGCTCGCGCGGCGGCTCTAAGCGGAAATCATATTCCGGAAGATGTCTATGAGACGCTGACTTTAGTGGTCAACCAATACTTACCGTTATTGCATCGCTATGTTGAACTGCGGAAGGAATTGTTAGAACTTGAAGACTTGCATATGTATGATTTATATACGCCGCTTTTAGCAGAAGCTCCGATTAAATATACTTATGAAGAAGCCCAAGCCAAAGCACTCGAAGCGCTGAAACCACTAGGAGAAGATTATTTAAGTGTGGTAAAAAAAGCCTTCGCTGAACGTTGGATCGATGTCGTTGAAAACCAAGGGAAACGTAGTGGCGCTTATTCTTCAGGCGCTTATGATACCCAGCCTTATATTTTATTAAATTGGCATGATCGTTTAGACGAGTTGTATACTTTAGTCCACGAAATGGGTCACAGTGTTCACAGCTATTTCACTCGCAGCACTCAGCCTTATGTTTACGGGGATTATTCGATTTTCTTAGCAGAGATCGCTTCGACTACCAATGAAAATATTTTAACTAGTTATTTACTACAAACGGAGAAAGATCCGAAGGTCCGCGCCTATATTATCAATCATTTCCTTGATGGCTTTAAAGGCACGATTTTCCGTCAGACACAGTTTGCGGAATTTGAACATTTTATTCACACCGCTGATGCAGCAGGTGATCCATTGACCAGTGAATATCTAAGCAAATATTACGGTGAGCTGAACGCAAAATATTATGGCCCAATCGTGATCAATGATGAAGAAATCAAGGATGAATGGTCACGGATTCCGCATTTCTACTATAACTATTACGTGTATCAATATGCGACGGGTTTTTCAGCAGCGATTGCTTTGTCAAAACGAATCGTTGAAGAAGAGCCTGAGGCCTTAGAAAAATATTTGACTTATTTGAAATCGGGCAGTAGCGATTATCCGATCGAAGTTATGAAGCGGGCCGGCGTCGATATGACCCAGCCAGCGTATATCGAAGATGCGATGGAAGTTTTCGCTTTACGTCTCGATGAATTAGAGGAATTAGTAGCAGAATTAAAACAATAATGGTGGATGAAGCTAGGAAAAGTTTTCCTAGCTTCTTTTTTGTCTTCCACTGAAATATGTTTTTCGGGTTAGAAAATTTTTTCGACATTTTAAGCAATGACCGGCTGCATGAACGAGCTCTTTGAAGAACGTTTTACATACTATTCTACTAATTCATTAGAAAGTAAAAGTTGTAGAAGAGAACTAACATATCAGCATCAAACCAAACATGCTTGCGAGGTCTCTAATTATGTGAAAAATAATTTATTTGTATTCAAATTGTTGAAAGAAAATTTACAATTGGAATTTCTCTTTTAAGAATGAGTATGCGAGAATTAGCATAAAAGGGGGTGGATACAGATGCATAAACCAGAGAGACGCGACAAGATCGATCTGCTGTTGAAGTTGTCTATTGCAATGATGTTTATTACTGGTTTTTTGATCTTTATGTATCCATTCGTAGTTGATTCGATCAATAATTTTGTTGACCAACAGCGACTAGAAGAAGTTCAAGATAAAATGGAAGCTCGTTCTGATGCCGATAAAAAGAAACGCTTAGATAAATTAGAACAGGAAAACAAAAAACTGCGAACGATTATTCCTGGAGCGGGAAGTTTTGATGATCCTTTTGAAAGTTCTCTACGAGGGGCTAAAAGTCCCAAGAAGGAATACTATGAAAAACATATGATCGGAGCTATTTTTATTCCTAAAATCAAAGTAAGCTTGCCGGTCTATGATCAAACGGATGACTTTTTGTTGGATAAGGGTGCGACTGTTTTACAGGGAACCTCTTTTCCTGTTGGCGGGTCAAGCACCCATTCAGTAATCACAGGACATTCTGGTTTGCCAGATAAAATGCTGTTTACTGACTTGGAAGAATTAAAGAAGCAGGACAAGTTTTACCTACATATAGAAGGAAAAAAATTAGCCTATCAAGTAGAAAAGATTGAAAGAGTCAAACCTGATAACTTTAGTGCGCTCAAAATTGAAAAGAATCGCGACTTAGTGACGCTATTAACTTGTACACCTTATGGCGTTAATAGTCATCGTTTATTGGTCAAGGCCCATCGGATTAAATACCCGGTCCAAGCGGCTGAGAAAATCAAAGAAACAGAGAAGTACCATCGTCGGCGCGTTTTTTATTTAGTAGCGGGTTGTCTGTTTTTCTTAATTATTTTTGGCTATTTTGTTTGGCGCAAGATTATCCTTTATCAATCGAAGAAACGAGATTACAATTTTGTCTTTTATCTCTACGAAGCGGGTAAACCAGTGCCAGGTATTCGTGCCTTGTTGACACAAAAACGCGACGTGGTTCGTTTTGAGGGTAAACTAGTTCATACGGTCAGTGATGCGAATGGAAAAATTGAATTTCAGCAAATTCCCGGTGGTGTTTATCGAGTTGAGACCGAAAATGGTCTAAGTGTGAAAGGAAAAGTTTGGCGCCTGAAGGATCGCAAATTCAAAATTTTAGGACGCCGAGGCTATAAGTTGATGAAGCAACTGATTAAGCATTACGTGATCGAAAGCAAGGTGAAGTAGCATGGGCCAGACTTCTAAAAAAGGTGCAAAAAAGCAAATGATTAGTAAGATCTTAATGATCTTCGTCTTTCTGACTGGCGTGCTAGTGATGACCTATCCCTTTTATATTAATGCGGTGAATAATTTTATCGATGAAAAACGAATGGAAGAGTTTCAACGGCAAAATCAAGAACAAAATCAAGAGCAAGTTCGTAAAACCAAAGAAAAAATGAAAAAACGCAACGAAGAGCTGAAGAAAAATGGTCTGATTCCATTAGCCGATCCTTTTACCAATGACAATGAACGTAGAATCGTTTCTGATAAATATATCCGCAGCCATTTAATTGGAGCCATTAGCATCCCAAGTATTGAGATTACACTACCATTATTTGACATGACGAATGAGAAACTATTGCAAGAAGGGGCGACAGTTCTGCAAGGAACTTCCTATCCCACTGGTGGAATTGATACGCATTCAGTGATTTCAGCGCATAGTGGCTTACCTGAGAAAAAACTTTTTACTGATTTAGAAGAGGTGAAGATCGGTGAGGTTTTCGTCATTACTTTGTTTGAAGAAAAGCTGGCTTATAAGGTGGATAAAATCGATGTGGTCGATCCGAAAGATACTTCGATTATTGAGATTGATCCGGGTCGAGATATTGTTACGTTGTTGACCTGTACGCCTTATATGATTAATAGTCACCGCTTATTAGTGACAGGCCATCGAGTTCCTTATACTGAAGAAATGGCGAAAGCAATCGACCAAGCGAATAAAACACGAAATTTGAAACAGATGCTGACTTTAATTGGTTTATTGTTGACAGTTTTACTGCTGCTTATAGGCGTTTATCGAGCGATCCATGCGTACTTATTGAAGATGCGCTCTTTCAATTTGAATTTGGCACGAGAAGATAGAACTGGAGTTGGTTTGGCGGATAAACAGTTTGCTATATATAGTAAAAATGGGAAACGACAGATTCAAAGAGACGGGGTACCACTAATAGTGAGGACTGATGAAAAAGGCCATGCACGGTTTGAAAATATTCCTGGTGGAGTCTACTGCATTAAAGAAACCAGTGGGATCAGTTTTAAAGTAGGAATTAAAAAATTAAGACAAGAAAAAATTAGTCTATATTTGACGAAGCCACAAAAGGAATACATTTTTACTAGAGAAAATCGTGTGCGGATCAAAAAATAAAAAAGCTGTCATTGCTTTAATAAGCAATGACAGCTTTTTTTTCAAATGAGCGATAGGTGACTTTCTGGTGGAACCCGTTTAAATGACGTATTTTTACTTTGAGACTTTAAAAATGCCACCAATAAATCCGGCGTATTATATGTATTTAGGATATGAAGGATCGTATCGCAGCCTTCAATTCGAACACCAGCGTCGCAGTCTCCATCGTAATTGTAAATGACGGCAGAAGGATGCAAAGTAATCTCCATCTCGTTAGCGATCTGTTGATCAGCTAAAAAAGCTTCATTTGCAAATTCAGAACGACGATCCTCTAAAAACATTTCCAAATCGCCACCAATTTGGGTGAATAATTGAATCGCTAACTTTTTTGAATAAGGTTTATTTTCTTCGCCCACCGCCTGTTGCAGTGCAATCAAAAAGTCGCGTCCGCGTTTTTTTCCTTGAAGCTGCGCCGCTTTGACATCTAAAGCAGCAGAATAAATTTCTTGAGACAAGTCTTTACGTAAGTGGAGGTCTTTTTCTGATCCGCCAATCCGTTTCATAAATTCAGAAATTGTCTTGAGATTCATAATAGGGACCAGACGTAATTGGATCTTGAGATCACATTGATCAATCAGTTCAATTACACGCCGCTCGATAGTTAAACATTTTTTACCGATCGGATTAACAAACAAATAAATCTCAATCACCGAGGGTCCTCCTTTCTATCATCCAGTTGCTGTTGAGCTGCAACTGCTCGCGCGATCTTATTTTGGGTTGCACGATAAGGTAAGTCAAATTTGTGCAAGAATTGTTTGAAGTCTTGCAAGGAGAACTGTTCGTTGGGTACTTCAAGCTCCAGTTCAAAATCATGCTGTCCACTGTACCAGCTTTCATCCAGTGCTAATTTTCCTTCAGGAACGTTCAATTCTCCACGTTGAGTAGTTAATTTACCAATTAGTCTTAGTTCATTAAAGTTGATGTTTAATAAGTCTAAACGCTGCAAAATTTCTTTTGCGTCAAAAGCAAAGCGATGCTTCGTAAGAGCCGCTTCAACTTGTTCAGTTGTTAACGAGTCGGTTACTTCTAAAAGACCAACGGCTTGCGGAACTTTCAAAGTTGCTTCTGCATGGTTATCAAACTGACGAATCCTTAAGCCCATATGATTCTCTTTCAACTGCCAATCTACAGTATCGTAGTACAAATTGGTTTGTTTGATGGTTTGAGAAGGCGAGAGTTGATAGAAACGGAAGACATGTTCATACTCTGACTGTGTTAACATCGACTTGAATTCGATTTCAATTTCTTCGCTCAATACACTAACCTCTATTTATATTTTTCCTATTATAAGGTAACCTTACATAGATTAACATATTCCGTCAAATAATTAGCCTAGTGTTTGTGAAAATGTTAGTATTTTGTAATATTTGTTAAACAACAAAAATGTCAGAATTTTTTCTCCGAGAGGTTTGTGATAAGATAAGGAAGGAATGGAAAAAGAAGCGAGGGATTTGCGATGGAGAGAGACTGGGATACATTTCTTGCCCCCTATGAATTAGCAGTTGCTGAGTTAAAAATTAAGCTGCGAGGATTGCGAAAACAGTACCGCAATAGCGGTGAACATGTTCCAATTGAATTTGTTACAGGTCGGGTAAAACCCGTTGAAAGTATTTTAAATAAAGCTGAGTTGCGAGGGATTGCCTTAGATCGGTTGGAAGATGAAATGTCTGATATGGCGGGTATGCGAATCATGTGCCAGTTTGTGGAGGACATTCATTTAGTCGTGGGTATTTTGCGCCGACGTAATGATATGAAGATTATTCAGGAGCGTGATTACATCACTAATCGTAAGGCCAGCGGCTATCGCTCGTATCATCTGGTGATTGAATACCCTGTCCAGATGTTAGAGGGCGAGAAGAAGCTCTTGGCTGAAATCCAAATCCGAACGCTGTCTATGAATTTTTGGGCAACAATCGAGCACTCATTGAATTATAAATATAAAGGACAAATTCCTGAAGATATTGATCAACGCCTGTTTCGGGCGGCGGAGGCAGCTTATCAACTAGATGAAGAAATGTCTAGCATTCGTGATGAAATCCAAGAAGCACAACACTTGTTTAATCGTAAGGAACAAAAAAAGGAAGTGAGACAGCGTGGTATTACGGATCGGGATCATCCATAACCAAGAAGAAAAATCGATTCGCGTCCTCCAACGGTTACGCGGCTTACTGGCGATGAAAGACGATTTAGAAATTGTAGATCGTGATCCTCAGCTAGTGATTACTATCGGTGGAGACGGTACTTTGCTGTCGGCTTTTCATCGTTATAGCCATCGATTAGATGAAGTGCGCTTTTTAGGAGTCCATACAGGACATCTTGGCTTTTACACGGACTGGCGTGATTACGAATTGCCTGAACTGGTAAACAGTTTAAGTGACGAACAAGGAAAAAGTGTCAGCTATCCGTTACTGGATATCGTGGTCACATCAGCCGACGGTCAGCACCAGCATTTTTTAGCGCTGAATGAATCGACGATCAGAAAAGGGAGTCGCACGATGGTCGCGGATGTTTATATTAAGGAAGAATTATTTGAGCGCTTCCGGGGAGATGGCCTATCCATTTCCACGCCAACCGGTTCAACGGCCTACAATAAAAGTGTTGGTGGAGCAGTGGTTCATCCTAGTATCAACGCGATGCAGTTGGCGGAGATCGCTTCTTTAAATAATCGGGTCTTTCGGACACTTGGCTCGCCAAGTATTATCGGTTCTCACGAATGGATCGATGTCCAATTGAAAAGCAGCGGAGAGCATTTGATTACCATTGACCAATTAGATATAAATAGTAAAGAAGTTGTTTCAATTAAATACAAAATCGCCGATGAACGAATTCATTTCGCGTCCTATCGGCATATGCATTTTTGGCATCGCGTGAAGGATGCCTTTATTCGAGAGGACTAACATGAAATTCGAATGGACTTATCAAGGACAAGAGAGATTGCTTGTACGGACATTTTTACGTCATCAAGGTATCTCAAAAAAATTACTAGCTAAAATTAAATTTCAAGGTGGAAAAATTTTCGTCAATCAGACGGAGCAAAACGTCTTGTTTTCTTTAAATACCCGTGATATGGTAACTGTTGTGATTCCAGACGAGGAGCCTCATGAAACGTTATTGGCAGACGACGTGCCGATCGAGATCGTTTTTGAAGATCAGCATGTATTAGTCGTCAATAAACCGGCAGGGATCGCGTCGATCCCTGCGCAATATCATCCACGAGGGACCATGGCGAATCGCGTCAAGGCCTATTATGTCGCACAAAATTATCCGGACCAAGTCGTACATGTCGTGACGCGTTTGGATCGAGATACTTCAGGCTTGATGCTCTTTGCAAAACATGGATTTGCCCACGCAAAGCTGGATCAAGAACTACAACAGAAACGCTTTATCAAAAAATATCAGGCGTTGGTTTCAGGAACGATTGCTAGCTTGCAAGACCATGACACGATTGCTTTACCGATCGGTCGGGATTTGTCTTCTTTGATAAAACGTCAGGTGATTGAGACCGGTCAACAGGCAGAAACGGAATATTGGTTAGCTAAACGAGGTGCCAATTTCGCCTTAGTCGATATCCAGCTCCATACGGGCAGAACCCATCAAATTCGCGTGCATTTTTCAGCGATTGGTTGTCCTTTGTTGGGAGATGAGCTGTATGGCGGCGCGATGGATTTAGGGATCGAACGGCAAGCGCTACATTGCTACGCGCTATCATTTATTCATCCGTTTAGCGGTGAAAGAATTGCATTAGAGCTTCCTTTAGCTCCTGATATGGCTAAAATAGCGAATAAAATATAATTAAAAAAAATTCATAAAAATGAGCGAGGTTGCCAGTTCTGCTTTTAGCAGGAGTTAGTGATGAAGGGTGAATCAAAATGCTGAGGCACCAAAGCGAGAGACCCTTAGTTATTAGCAGAATGGTATCCGAAGTGAACATCAAACTATTTTTTCGGTAAAGAAAAAATAATTCATAAAAATGAGCGAGGTGAGATTGATGGATGACAACCAGGAGGAATTAGAAGCGCTTTTCCAGCAATTACGGGAGGAGCTGCACCAGAATCATTTGCAGGAGTTCCGTGATGGATTTTTAGAAATGCACTTCTATGATCAAGGTCAATTTTATCAATCGTTAAACCAGGATGAGCGTCACCTGATCTACTCGTACTTGTCGCCGAAAGAACTGGCGGATATGTTTGATGTGATCGAAGAAGATGATGAACATGTTGATGAGTATTTGAATGAAATGCGCCCGCAATACGCGGCGGATATGTTATCAGAAATGTACACCGATAACGCGGTGGATTTACTGAATGAGTTAGAGAAGAAACCAGTTGCAAAATATTTAAGTTTGATGGACTCTGAACATGCCAATGAAATTCGCGATTTACTGCATTATGAAGATGATACTGCCGGTTCTTTGATGACTACCGAGTATGTGTCCATTGTAGCGAATCAAACGATGCGTTCGGCGATGTATGTTTTGAAAAAAGAAGCCCAAATTGCCGAGACGATTTACTATACTTATGTAGTAAATGATGACAATCAATTAGTCGGCGTTATTTCGTTACGGGATTTAATTGTTAATGATGACGATACGATGGTGTCTGATGTCATGAGTGAACGAGTGATCGCGGTGCATGTTGGGGACGATCAGGAAGATGTCGCTCAAACCTTCCGGGATTATGACTTTCTGGCACTGCCGGTAACGGATTATGATGATCATTTATTAGGAATCGTGACAGTCGATGATATTATTGACGTAATCGATGACGAAGCGGCCAGCGACTACTCTGGTTTGGCCGGGGTCAATGTTGAAGAAGTCGATGAAAATCCGGTTAAGTCAGCATCACGGCGGTTGCCTTGGTTGATCACACTGCTGTTTTTAGGAATGACGACAGCAACCTTGATCAATCATTATGAAGAACTAGTAAGTAAAGCGAGTATTCTGGCGGTGTTTATTTCTTTGATTACCGGAACGGCAGGAAATGCCGGAACTCAATCATTAGCCGTGGCGGTGAGACGCTTGGCAATTGCCGATAATAATGAGAAAAATTTTGGTAAAATGATTCTAGGAGAAATTTTAACGGGGCTAGTAACCGGTTTTGTGACGGGTGTGACGATTTTTATTATCGTTGGTATTTGGAAACATAATTTTATCTTAGGCTTTGTGATTGGCACGGCGATGATGGCCGCAATCACGGTTGCCAACTTGGCTGGTAGCTGGATTCCGATGATCATGGAGCGCTTAGGCTTTGACCCGGCGGTTGCCAGTGGTCCTTTTATAACTACGTTAAGTGATTTAACGAGTGTGCTGATTTATTTTAATATTGCTAGTTTGTTTATGGAGCGGTTTATTAATCACTGAGTTATTATCAAAAGACATATGCTGAAAGTAGTGAAAAATTTTGAAAAAAGCTTATGCCATTGTTATCCGAAACGGATTGATTTTATTGGTTCGCCGTCCGGGAATGCCCATTTGGGATTTACCAGGAGGGGACCTTTTGCCGAATGAAAATGAGCGAGACGGGATGCGCCGCTTGATCTCTGAGCTGCTTTCTTTTAACAGTGTTGTGGAGGATTTGATCGGGATCTACACCAAAGAACATCATGAAGAGATCACGTATGTATACAAGGTGCAAGAAACTGTTTCTCAAAGTCGAATGGAGTCTCATGATTATGCGGATTTCAGCTTCTTTGATATTCATAATCTGCCGCTGAATGTCTATCCGGATCGTCAACGCCAAATCAAAGATTATTTAACTGGGCGCTTTCCTGTACGCTTGCGCCTAAAAGAAAATAAGTGGCTGTTTAAATTGAAAAGCTTTATCAAAGAAAAAAGAAAATGATTCGCAGCTTGTTTGCGCATCATTTTCTTTTTTCGTTTAAACTGGCATAGCGGCGGACAAAATAGTCGCAGAAAAATTCCAGCGGATAATTTCCGATTTGGACATAATTGGTGCTAGTTAAATTGAGAACTTGATCAAAAAGATTGGTCATTAGATTTTGCGTATGCTGAGTGATCAAGACGGAATAAGCTGGACAATGACTGATTTGATTAATTAAATCGATATGGCTGGTTAAAATAGTTCCGTAAGACGAAAGCACAAGAATCACGGTTTGTTCGTCCGCTTGCTGAATCGCGGCCTTTTGCAGGTCCTCGTTTTCAGGTACATGGATCAATTTATTTGAAGCACTAAAGTCGATTTGCATATTACGGGCCAGTTCTAATGTTGTAGTGTAGCCGATCAAAATAATTTTTTCAGCTTGCTGGATTTTTTCAAGTAATTGATCGATTGCGGGATAATCTATTTTATCAAGAATATCTTTTGAAGCTAACGTGATTTCAGCAGCGTAATTGGTTAGGAAGACTTCTGGCTGCTCTTGTAACTGTCGAAAGTCCGCTTCCCTCATTCTTAATGAATTATAGCTTTTCATCCGTTCGTTGATTGTTAGTGCTTCTCGCAGATGCGAAAAAGAAGAAAAGCCAAAGGCCTGACAAAAACGGGTCATCGTAGCTGGTGAAACGAAGCAGCGTTTCGCGATTTGCGAGATAGTTAAGTGTTGGAGCTCTTTTTGATGGGTAAACAGATAGACAATAATTTTCGAATAAGTTTTATCAGAAGTGTGTCGATTTAAGTAATTGAACAACTCATAAATAGGAAACATAGGAATACTCCTTTTTTTTGAATCATTTTCGTAAATATGAAAATATATGCCGAAAAAGAAAATGGATCGGCCAAGCTGAAACTAGAACCGCTTCCATTTGTGCTAGACTAATAAAGTAAAGACAATTATACACTATTTGTTTAGAAGGGATGAGAAGATGAGTAAATTTCCAGATAACTTTTTATGGGGCGGAGCCGTTGCCGCAAATCAATGGGAGGGCGCCTACTTAGAAGATGGAAAGGGTTGGTCAACAGCGGATACCGCACTTTTTGAGGAAAATCCTGATAAAGTTAACCTTTCACTGCTACAACCGATGACTACAGAAAAAATAGAATTTGCGAAAAATGATACGGAGGGAATTTATCCGAAACGTTTTGGGATCGATTCGTATCATCGTTATAAAGAAGATATCGCGCTCTTTGCGGAAATGGGCTTCAAAACTTTTCGCTTATCAATCTCTTGGCCGCGAATTTTTCCAAATGGCGACGACAGTGAGCCAAACGAAGCAGGATTGGCATTTTATGATGCGCTTTTCGACGAGTGTTTGAACTATGGGATCGAGCCTTTAGTGACGATTTCCCACTATGAGTTTCCTTTAGCCTTGTCTTTAAAACAAAATGGTTGGGAAAGTCGCGAAACAGTCGATGCTTTTGTACGCTATGCAAAAGTCTTGTTTAAACGCTATCAAGGAAAGGTCAAGTATTGGCTGACCTTCAATGAAATCAATATTATTGGCATGACGGGTTATCTAAGCGGTGGCTTATTGGCGGATAAAACGGACAATATGCTCGAGGCACAATTTCAAGCGGCTCACCATCAGTTCATCGCCAGTGCCTTGACGGTCAAGACGTGTCACGAAATGTTACCAGATGCCCAGATTGGTTGTATGTTGGCGCGCCAAGAAGCCTATCCTGAAACCTCCAATCCGTTGGATGTGATGGAAAGTATCAAGGCTGATCAGATGAACTTATTCTATTCCGATGTACAGATCCGCGGCTATTATCCGCGTTACATGGATAAATTTTTCCGTGAACATCAAATTGAAATAAAAAAAGAAGTAGGAGACGACGCAATCTTGAAAGAGGGCGTCGTTGACTTCATGTCATTCAGCTACTACATGAGCAGCATCGCTTCTCATGAAAAAGCTGGCGAAGAAACCGCCGGTAATCTTTTAGGTTCAAAGAAAAATCCGTATTTAGCAACCAGCGATTGGGGTTGGCAAATCGATCCTTTGGGACTACGAATCACACTGCATAAATTATACGATCGCTACCAGATTCCCTTGTACGTTGTTGAAAATGGTTTAGGTGCGAAAGATGTTATCACCGAAGACGGGCAGATCCATGATAGTTATCGAATTGACTATTTAAGAGATCACATTAAGGAAATGGCGCAGGCAATCGACGAAGGGGTGGAGTTGATGGGATACACACCGTGGGGCTGTATTGATTTAATTAGCGCCAGCACAAGTGAGATGGCGAAACGTTACGGCTTTATTTATGTCGATCAAGACGATCAAGGCAACGGTACACTGAAGCGCTTGAAAAAGGATTCCTTCTATTGGTACAAAGAAGTCATCGCCACAAACGGCGAAGACTTAGGCTAAACAAAAAAGGCCCGCGACAGCATCATTTTTTGATGACTGTTGCGGGCCTTTTTATTGAATTTCTAAAATTTCACGACTTTTGTTCCATGAACTTCATTGATGCCTAAAGTCTCAGCAATTCTTTCCGCGTTGTCGGCATTGATCCCGCCGCCAGGTAAAATAATGATCCGCCCCGCTGCGTAATCAATCAATTCTTTTAGATGAGGCAAGTTGTCTTCGATGGAGATGTTCAATGGCCCGCCGTGAGTCAAAATCCGGTCGATGCCTAGTTTAGCGAACCAATCAATCGTTTTGAATTGCTCTTCTTTGGAAAGCTCATCAAAAGCCATGTGGAAGGTCGTCAATAAGCCTTCACTATTGCCTAAAAGCATTTCCAGCGCTTCTTCATCAACCTCATTCTCCGGTGTCAAACAGCCAAAAACAACCCCGTCCGTTCCAGCATTTTTCGCATGGATCAAATCATTTTCCATGATTTTTAATTCAATATCATTATAGACAAAATTTCCGCTACGAGGACGAATCATAGTCATCACTGGTACGTGCTTTTCACTAGTGAAAGCTAAGACTTCTTCAATCACGCCGATACTTGGTGTTGTTCCGCCAACAGCTAGATTGTCACATAACTCGATCCGACCCGCTCCAGCTTTGATTGCTTGAGGGATGTTTGTATAATTTTCAGCGCAAAATTCTTTAATCATTAAATAGCCTCCTTGATTCTCATCTAAAATAGTCCCTTAAAAAAATCTATTCTTGTTCCGCAACTAGTTTAGCATATCTCGACGATAGTAGGAATAAAAAAACTATGCTATGATAACCAAAAGGAAGTGGCAAAATGTTAAAAAAAATTGAACGGGGCGCAAATTTTTTGGCTAAGCAGCAAGCACTGTTTCGTTGTCCAAAATGCCACCGCGAAATGATTCAAAAAGAAAAAAGTCTAACTTGTGGGAATGGTCATCGTTTTGACTTAGCGAAGAAGGGCACACTTTATTTTTTAGATCATCAAATCAAAAGTGATTATGATCAGGAAATGTTTGCGCCCCGAGGCCGAATGATCCGTTCCGGCATGTATCAGCCAGTGGTCGAAAAAATCACCGAACTGATGCAAACAGGGAATGTACTGGATGTCGGTTGCGGAGAAGGCAGTTTCTTGCAGCAGATCAATCAGCTGAATGAAAATCCTGTGACGATCGGTTTTGATATTGCTAAAGAAGGAATTTATTTAGCCAGCAATCAGCCTATAGACGCATTTTGGTGTGTGGCGGATCTGACGAATTTACCCTTTGCGGATCAATCCTTCGATACAATCTTGAACATTTTTTCACCTTCCCAGTACCGTGAGTTCAAACGCGTATTGAATCCTAACGGCTGTGTGGTTAAGATCGTTCCACAAACGAACTATTTAAAAGAATTGCGAGCAGTCTATCGACCAGAAGGCGAAAGTTATTCCAACGAGGCAGTTATTCAACGTTTCACAGAGGAAATGACCATTGACCAACGGGAACGTGTCACCTATGAATTTGAAATTCCAGAAAATAACCGATTGGACCTCTTAGAGATGTCACCCCTTGAATGGCAAGTCTCACCAGAAATAAAAGCGAATTTAGCCGCGAACCCGTTAAAGAAAATAACGGTTGATGTCGAGATATTAAAGGGGCATTAGAGTAATCGCTTTCATTGAAATTTGTGAAAACAGAAGGTTGCATTTGTGACTTCGTGATGTTATAGTAGCAACAAGTTGTTTTTCATTGGTTTTTATCAGGTTCCTGTTCTGATAAAAGTTAGTGAAAAGTGCTTCACTAACGTAGCGACTCGCCGTGCTAGACACCGAGTTGGTACGTTTTTTTTTGTCAGTTCTGCTTTTCGCAGTGTATACAAATAAACCAGAATCTACGAGTTTGAGAATATTAAGGCAAGAGCAGTTTAGCAGAATGATATGTCGGCGTAACTAGGAATAAATTTTGCCAAAAATTTATTTCCTCGATGCTTTAAGACGACGGCGAGTTCCACTTCGCGCTTCAGCGAGATCAGTGGAATCGTATGCGTACGAGGATAAGGAATTTTTTTGGGTTTTGAAAAAATTCAACAGCACTTGTGAGTTAGCTGTCAGTTCTGCTTCAGCAGTTCCGCCACCAGTCATTTACCTAATAAAACAAGCTGTAAACCAGCAAAGATCATAAATTAATAAGAAGAAGGGTACTAGCATGACCAATCATATTGTATTATTTGAACCACAAATTCCAGCAAATACCGGAAATATCGCCCGTACATGTGCAGCAACAAATTCTCCACTACATTTGATCGAGCCGTTAGGGTTTTCAACGGACGATAAGCATCTAAAACGAGCAGGACTTGATTATTGGAATGATGTGAACATCACTTATCATAAAGATTTAGCGGCTTTTCTTGAGTACTTAGGTGATCAGCCACTGCATTTAATTACAAAATTCGCCAATGCAACCTATTCAGAAGTGGATTACACAGATGATGCCGATCATTTTTTCATGTTTGGTAAAGAAACTACAGGTTTGCCGGAAGAATTTATGCGGGAAAACGAGGATAAATGTTTACGGATTCCAATGAACGATGAACACGTTCGCTCATTGAATCTGTCTAACACAGTAGCGCTGGTGGTTTACGAAGCATTGCGCCAGCAAGATTATCCGCAGTTAGAATTGACCCACCATTACGAACACGATAAGTTAGACTAAGTGAATGGCTAGTCAACGAATTAGGAACGAAATCTAAAGAGTAAGGAACTGGATTGGATGAAAATTTATTTTACCCGCCACGGAAAAACCCGTTGGAACGATGAAAAAAGATTTCAAGGCATGATGGGAGACTCGCCTTTATTACCTGAGAGTGTCGAAGCAATCAAAGCCTTAGGTCAACAATTAAAAGATATCCCCTTTGAGAAAATCTATACAAGCAGTTTGAAGCGGGCCTATTTGACGGCAGAAGGCATCAATAAACAATTAGCGCAGCCGACGGAGATTATCCGGACGGATGATTTACGGGAATTAGGCTTAGGAACGCTTGAAGGGCAATTAATCCCGGTTATCGAAGAGCGTTATCCAAAAGATATGGTGAATCTGCGGAATCATTTGGATCTTTATGATCCAACACCTTTTGAAGGTGAAAAAATTGAAGACATGTTGAAGCGGATTAATGATTTTGTTGCAGAAGCAGTAGCGAAAGCCCAAACGGGTCCGTTGCTTTTTGTCGGTCATGGAGCGGCACTGACCGCGGCGATCCAGGCTTTAACCGGCAAACCCTTAGCAGAATTACGTGATATGGGTGGTTTATACAACAATAGCTTGACCATTTTAGAGGCAAAATCTAGCCAGCCTCCGTATGAAATGATCCAATGGAATGATGTCAGCTTTTTAGCAGGAACAGGCTCGAAACCCGACTCATTACTTTAAGAAGGAGGGACAAAATGTCGGAAGAACAGTTATACATCGTAGGCACGCTAAAAGCCATCTTTTTTCAAAACCCCAGCAATTTTTATAAAGTTCTGCTGGTAAAAGTCAGCGAGACCAATAGCGATTATCTCGAACAGGAAATCGTCGTTACAGGCAGCTTTGGCGATGTGCAAGAAGATGAAGAATATCGCTTCTTGGGGCATTTTGTTGAACACCCTCGCTATGGAAAACAATTTTTGGTGGAAAGCTACGAACAGGCGCATCCAACTTCGGCTAATGGGTTGATCAATTATTTATCTAGCGAAAAATTTCCCGGGATTGGTAAAAAGACTGCTGAAAAAATCATTGAGGTATTAGGTGAGGAAGCGATCGATGAGATCATCGAAAATCCAGCGGTGCTGGCTCGGATTCCCAATCTGAATGCCAAGAAACAGAAGGTCGTCGTCGAAACCCTGCGGCAAAATCACGGAATGGAAAAAATTATCATGGGTTTAGGGCGCTATGGCTTTGGCAGTCAGCTCTCCTTTGCGATTTTTCAAACCTATCGTAATGAAGCTTTGGATGTGATCGCGGAAAATCCGTATCAGCTAGTGGAGGATATCGAAGGAATCGGCTTTAAAAAGGCGGACAGCTTGGCAGAACAGTTGGGTATCGCGGCGGATAGTCCACAGCGGATTCGGGCGGCGATTTTTCATCAAGTTAATGAAGATGCCAACCAAAGTGGAGATACTTATGTGGAAGCTCAGCAATTATTAACCGAGGTCTTGCAATTATTAGAAACCACGCGACCTGTTGAGATCGCTCCCGATCAAATTGCGACGATGATTATTCAGCTAGTCGAAGAAGAAAAAATTCAGCAAGAAGCAACCAAAATCTATGAAAACACGTTGTTTTACAGTGAGTGGGGAATTGCTTCTTCCATTGAACGGTTGTTAGCTCGTAAAAAGGAAATTAATTATCCGCAAAAAACAGTGGATAAAAAATTGCGAATCATTGAAAAGCAATTAAAGATTACTTATGGTGACTCACAAGATCAAGCGATCAAAGAAGCGATTCGTTCACCGCTATTTATCCTAACTGGAGGTCCCGGAACGGGGAAAACCACGGTGATCAACGGGATCGTTAAATTATTCGCTGAGTTGAATGAGTTATCTTTAGACCCGAAAGACTATACCAACGCGATCTTTCCGATTTTATTAGCAGCTCCCACTGGACGAGCGGCCAAACGGATGAATGAAACTACCGGTTTGCCTGCCAGTACGATCCACCGATTACTAGGCTTGAATGCCAACGATGAGACACCTGATATCGAAGCCAAAGAATTAGATGGTGGCTTGTTAATCGTAGACGAGATGTCGATGGTGGATACATGGCTTGCAAATACCTTGTTAAAAGCAATCCCTGATAATATGCAGGTCATTTTTGTAGGAGACAAGGATCAGTTACCTTCCGTGGGCCCGGGACAAGTTTTTCATGATCTGCTGCAGATTACTGAGATTCCTAAAATGGAACTGACGGATATTTATCGTCAAGGGGATGGCTCTTCGATTATTCCACTGGCGCATGAAATCAAAGATGGCAAGCTGCCGCAAGATTTCAGACAAAATCAAAAGGATCGCTCTTTCATTGCTTGTCACGCCTTTCAAATGGAAGAAGTGGTTAAGCAGATCGTCGAGCGAGCAAAGAAGAAAGGTTACACTGCCCAAGATGTTCAAGTCTTAGCACCAATGTATCGCGGACCAGCAGGGATCGATGCGATCAATAAGATGATGCAGGAAATTTTCAATCCTAACGATGGACGTAAAAAAGAAGTTCAGTGGAACGATGTTGTTTATCGGATTGGAGACAAAGTTTTACAGTTAGTCAACAATCCGGAGCTGAATGTGTTCAATGGCGATATGGGGATGATCGTAGGGATCATTTCAGCGAAGGAATCGGAAGATAAAGTCGATGAATTAGTGATCCAATTTGACAGCAATGAAGTCAGCTATAAACGCTCCGAATGGAACAAGATCAAACTCTCTTACTGCTGTTCGATCCATAAAGCGCAAGGCAGCGAGTTCAAAATGGTACTGCTGCCGATGGTGAAGCAGTATTCTCGCATGTTGCAACGAAATTTATTGTATACGGCGGTGACTCGTAGCAAGGATTTGTTGATCTTGTTAGGTGAAGAGGAAGCCTTTCAAGCTTGTGTCAATAAAGAATCGGCCGTACGAAAGACGACTTTGATTGAACGAATCACTAAAGGGACTGCCGACGCACCGGAAAAACCGAAGGAAGCACCTTTTGAAGTATTAGAAAAGCCCGTATCTGAAACCAAAGGCCCGACCATTTTGACACCTCAAATAATTACCGCGCAAACCATTGATCCAATGATTGGAATGGAAGGTATGACACCAGCGATGTTTATGTAAAAAGGACGGAAAAATAAATCCGAGGATTTATTTTTCCGTCCTTTTGTCTGCATACCAGATGTATTGGGTAGCGGTTGAAAAATTGATATCGAAAGAGCGCTCGCCCATATTTTCACCGTCTGCTTGTCCGTGTTGGGGAACGACGGAAACGATTCGAATTCGGCTGCTAGTAAAATGTTTGTAGTGTTTATTTTCTGTGTGCTTTTTGCGTAGCAACTGGATGAGAAAGCGTAAGATTGCAGGAAGATTGGGCTTTTCAACCACGACGAGATCAATCGTATCTTTTTTCGGATCAGCCATTGGCGCAATCGCGATGCCGCCGCCAAAATACGGAATATTGGTCGTTGTACATAAGAAGGTACGTTCAAAGTTTAAGGATTGCCCATTCAGTTCCACTAAAATCGGAAACGTCTTTTGCGTTAAGATTGCTTTGACTAAATAAAGAGCATAGGAGGCTGAACCTAAATGATATTTGTTCAAGACCTTTTTAGAAGTCGAAGCATTGGTTGTTGCAACGATTAATGCATCTAAACCAATCCCGACATTATTTAGCACTAAACCGGATTCTTCTCGAATCTTTTCTTCATAACGAAAGACGTTGATCGGTTGAGGCTGCAAAGCGGAAGTAATCTGTTCAAAGGCTTTCTCAGGATCACGTGACAACCCGATGCCGCGGGCAAAATCATTTCCCGATCCGGCTGGGATATAGCTAACTGGCAGCTCCAGGCCTAAGCTGTAAAACTGGTTGACCACTTCATGCAAGGTACCATCGCCGCCAATCACTACTAGCAGGTGGAAAGAATTATCAAGATGGTCCTCTTCGCAGGTTGCCGACCAAGGGCTTAGTAGGGCACCTAAGCGTTCCACCAGAGCCTTTTCGTCGCCAGGCTTTTCTGTGTAATAAGGCGTATATGTATAGTTGCCATCATCTAATAATTGAATGATTTTCTCGGCTTTTTTCCCACCGTTGCCGCTACCGGCTGCGGGATTGATTAATAAATGATAATGAAATTTCATGTTCTCGATCCTTTCAGAAACTGATTATAACAGAGTGAAGGGCTGAACTGTATAAAATTGAATCATTTTATTTCTCCGAAGCCGTGAAATCCGGTATAAAAAAACATTCGTAAGAACACGAAAAATACCTGCTCCAACAGAGTAGGTATTTTAAGCATTATCCATTAGGATCGCTTCGCCCGTTCGCTAAACCACGTGATGACTTTCTTTTCATAATTTGAAGGGGAGTATTCAGATGAGATTTCCGCCTGTTGCGTTGCTTGATCAATGGTGACTGCTAATTTCCCCCAAAGATAGAGCGTTTTTTTTTCTGGTGTATATTCGATCCGATATTTTTCCACCAGCGGTGCCCGCGTACTGCAGCAGCCATAATTGCCATTGGTCCAGCGGGCCTTAAGGATGGCAACCTTGTTTTGTTGGGCCTCTTCATATAATTGTTCGAGTTCGTTATCGATTCCTAGCAATGAAAACACCTCTCATTCGTAAAAAAATTCTTATATTTAAATTGTATCACCGAATGCTAGAAAGATTCAATTTTGCCGCCGTCCGTTTGTTAAACAGGCTTTTTGAAAACTTGTCCTTCCCTTAAATTGTGTTATAATACGCGAAGCGGTTCATCAACCATCCCGCTTTAAAAAAACTTGGAGAAAGAAGGATAAGAATGAATTTAGTAGAAAAAAAACGGGTCAATGTCGTCGTGACCAACGGAATCATTATGGCGCTTTACTTAGCGCTGACGATTTTAGTCTCGCCAGTCGCATCAGGAGCGATCCAATTTCGTATTTCAGAAAGCCTGAACCATTTAGTCGTTTTCAATCGCAAATTTTTGTGGGGAATTTTCGGTGGGGTCGTCGTCTACAATGCGATCTTTGGCATGGGGTGGCTGGATGTTGTTTTTGGCGGTGGACAAACCTTATTGGCACTATCATTAACGGCCTTATTACAGAATGTCATTAAAAATACCAAAGTCCGCTTAGCCTTGAATGTTTTATTCTTTAGCGGAAGCATGTTTATGATTGCCTGGATGCTGAACTTAACGGCACAGTTGCCTTTTTGGCCAACCTATGGCTGGACGGCTTTAAGTGAAGCGATCATTATGACCATTTCAGCACCGATCATGTTTTATTTAGATAAACGCCTGCATTTTAAACAGCAATTATAAAAAAATGACTGGACCCAGATTCGGGCTCAGTCATTTTTGTTATTCGTGCATTGACAAGGCTTCGACATCTTGGATTTCAAAATGCTTACGCTCCAAGTAGTCAATGATATGATTTAATTTATTTTCATCCACACCTGCTGGTAGGGTAAATAAGGTTCTGCGGCCTTTGAAATCTTTACCAACGTCAAGTGTAATACAGCTGGCGATGGGAGTAAATTTTGAAATAATTTTAGCCATGGTAGCAAGATCACCTTGTTTACCAGAAGAGACGAGCGTTAAGACGTAGCTTCCTGTTTGAATATTCCAAGATTGAGAAAGCATATTCAGCAATGTGCTGTGAGTCAAAATACCATAAAAATGATGGTTCTCATCTAAGACGGTGATATAAGGCAATTCCTTTATCGTAAAAAAGATTTTAAAAAAAGAAGTATCTAAAGAAATAAATTTTGTTGCGTTTTTGAGCAAATGGGTGACTGGCAGACTCATGTCGCCGCCATTTGCTTTGTGCCGGTAAATGTGCATCTTATAAATATTGCCGCGGAAAATTTGATTACTCTCATCAAGAATCGGCACACAACGAAACCCGGTACCTTCTAAAGTATCCAGTGCCTCTTGCAGCGTGGTTGATTCATTAATGGTGGTCAAATTCTCTTTAGGATAAACAAGACTTTTTAATAACATCCAATAACCCTCCAATAAAGCAATTCATTCTTTCATTATATTATCATATTCTATCTGATAAAGAAATTCTTTCTCGAGGTCGTTTGAATTCAGCAAAAAATAAATCTTATAAAGGAAGATTGACAGAGAATTCGATAGATGATAATGTAAGCTTGTGACTTTATGGGGATATCAACGATTATGGCGTTTGGTCATCCACCTTATTTTCAAAAAAACATTAACAAGAATTAGGAGTAGATCGCTATGGCAACAAAAAAAGCGGCTCTAGCCTGCACTGTTTGCGGGTCAAGAAATTACACGAAATCAGTCAGTGAAGGCAAACGCGGTGAGCGTTTAGAGATCAATAAATTTTGCAAGCATTGTAATCAGTATACAGTGCATAAAGAAACCAAATAGGGGGATTTCAGATTGAATTTTTTACGCAGTGTGAGAGAAGAAATGAAGCTTGTTTCATGGCCTTCTAAAAAACAATTACGTCATGATTCATTAGTCGTTATCGAAACGGCGATCATCTTTGCTTTGATGTTTTTCATTATGGACACAGCAATCCAAGCATTGGTCAATTTGATCATTCGCTAGTAGCCAATTCAAAAAAAGCATGTTATACTATTTGAGAGAAAAAACCTTGGGAGCACTGAGGTTTTTTTATTTTAGAACGAGGAGCCGATGGCGAAAATGGAATCTTTTGAAAAACAATGGTATGTATTACATACTTATTCCGGCTATGAAAACAAAGTGAAGGCAAACTTAGAATCACGTGCCCAAAGTATGCGGATGGAGGACTATATTTTCCGAGTAGTCGTTCCTGAAGAGACAGAAACAGAAGTTAAAGGCGGCAAGGAAAAGGAAATCGTCCACAAAACTTTCCCAGGTTATGTGTTAGTTGAAATGGTCATGACCGATGATTCTTGGTATGTTGTTCGTAATACACCAGGCGTGACTGGCTTTGTTGGTTCACACGGTGCCGGAAGCAAACCAGCGCCATTGATGCCAGAGGAAATCAATCATATTTTACGCTCGATCGGTATGAGCACACGTCAAAATGATCTTGAAGTTGAACTTGGCGAAACCGTTAAAATCATCGAGGGTGCTTTCGCTGGTCTTGAAGGGGTCATCACTGAAATTGATGATGAACGTGCGAAGGTGAAAGCCAATATTGATATGTTTGGTCGTGAGACAAGTACGGAATTAGATTTCGATCAAATCGACAAAATTTAACACGTTTAGCTGAGGCTTTTGTCTCAGCTTTTTTTATTGTAAAAGTTTTTCTAAAGCGGCTCGTTTTAGTTGAACTATCTGATTCGAGTCAGTATGCTAAATGGGATATTGAAAGAGAATTTTTATTATGGAAACGGAGTTAGTGAGATGAAAAAAATTTTTTTATTTCTAATAGGGTTCATGGCGCTAGTAACGCTAACTGCCTGTGGAAATAAAGCCGTTGAGAATAACGCAGAGACACAGACAACTACTAGCAAAGCGCGACCAGCAAATCCTAAAAGTGACGTGCCAACTGTCTTTATCCATGGCTATGGTGGTACGATCAATTCCTTTGGTGGAATGATTCAGCGTTTGACAGCCGATGGAAAGACTAAAAAAGAAATGCTCATTACGGTCCAACCTGATGGCACGCTGCAGGTGGATGGTCAATTAAGTAAGCAAAAAGACAATCCTAGCATTCAAGTGTTATTCGTGGCAAACAAAGACAATGAATGGAACCAAACAGAATGGATTTATGGTGTTTTGAAGTATTTGAAGCAACAAGGAGTGGATCAAGTGAATCTGGTTGGTCACTCAATGGGGGGAGTCAGCTCGTTACGCTATTTAACGACATACGGCCAACCAAACGATGCACCAACGATCAGAAAATTTATTTCGATTGGCGCGCCTTTCAATGATTTTACGGATACCGCCAATCAACAATCAGTCGAAGAGCTATTGCAAAATGGCCCGAGTCAACCAGCCAGCCGTTATGTTGATTATCGTAATGGGGTTGAAAACGTACCGAGTCAACTACCGATTCTTATGTTAGCTGGAAAATTGAATGAGCAAGCTACTTCTGATGGGACTGTACCGCTGAATAGTGCCTTAGCGACTTATTCTTTATTGAAGGCCCATGGCAATCCAATCGAGTACCAGATTTTCACTGGAGCCAACGCGCAACACAGTCAACTCCATGAAAATCGTCAGGTAGATCAAGCGGTCGCTAACTTTTTATGGAAGTAGGAGACAAATCGCTTGCTTACTTTTTGTAAGAGTATTATGATAACTCATGTAATCGAAAGAAAGAAGGACTTTATCATGGCTTATCAAACAAGTAACGAAGAACATCCAGTTGAAATCGTAAATATCGCTTCATTAGAAGGACGCGTTAAAGAACGTATGGACAAAGGTGCGTTTGGCTATATTCGCGGCGGTTCAGAAGACGAATGGACAATGAAAGAAAATACTTCTTCATTTAATAATAAAACAATCATGCCTCGTGTCTTACGTGGTGTGGATCATGCAGACCTAAGCACAAAACTTTGGGATATCGAATTAGCAACACCAATTATCCAAGCACCATCTGCAGCTCAAGGTTTGGCTCACGAAAAAGGTGAAGCAGATACAGCAAAAGGCGTTGCCGAAGCGGGCTCAATCTTTTCAATCAGTACTTATGCAAATACAACCGTGGAAGATGCGGCTGCCGCTGCACCTGAAGCACCACAATTTTTCCAAATCTACATGAGTAAAGATGATGGCTTCAACGAATTTATTTTAGACAAAGCTGTTAAAGCTGGGGCAAAAGCAATCATCCTAACTGCTGATTCAACCTTAGGCGGTTACCGTGAAGAAGATATCGTGAATAACTTCCAATTTCCACTTCCAATGCCGAACTTAGCTGCTTACAGCGAACAAAGCGCAAGTGGTGACGGCGAAGGAAAAGGGATCGCTGAAATTTATGCTGCAGCCAAACAAGGACTCGTTCCTGAAGATATCAAAAAGATCAAAGATTTAACAAATTTACCAGTCCTTGTCAAAGGAATTCAATCACCGGAAGACGCTGAAGTTGCCATCGCAGCTGGTGCTGACGGTATTTGGATCTCAAATCATGGCGGTCGTCAATTAGATGGTGGACCTGCATCATTTGACGTTTTACCGTTAATCGCAGGTGTCGTGAATAAACGTGTACCAATTATTTTTGATAGCGGCGTACGTCGTGGCGAACATGTCTTCAAAGCTTTAGCCAGCGGAGCAGATTTAGTAGCGATTGGTCGTCCAGTCATTTATGGCTTGAATCTTGGTGGAGCAGCCGGCGTGAAGTCTGTCTTTGATCATTTGAACAAAGAACTTTCTATCACAATGCAGCTTGCGGGAACAAGAACCATCGAAGAAGTAAAAAATACAAAATTAAACGACGCAAAATAGTTTTAAATAATTAACGTGAAGCTTCCACAAGAAATGTTTCTTGTGGAAGCTTTTTTTTTGCATTTTCCTTGCGTACGCTTTCTTTTTAGTTTATCATGAATAAAAAGTTAGGTAAGCCTAAAAAGAAAAGTGGGATGTTTAATGGAAACGATTCGAGTAAAAGATTTAACCGTTGCCTATCGCGGAAAAATTGCTTTGAAAAAAGTCAATGTCACGTTATCGCCAGGTAAACTAACCGGTATCGTCGGGCCAAACGGTGCGGGAAAGTCAACATTGATGAAAGGTATTTTGGAGTTGGTTCCGACACAATCAGGAACGATTTTGTATGGAGCGGACAAATTAAAAAAGCAGCGCAAGAAAATTGCTTACGTGGAACAAAGACAAGATATCGATCTAAGTTTCCCGATTGATGTTTTTGGCGTAGTTCTATTTGGAACCTATCCTCATTTAAAACTATTTCAACGACCAGGAAAAAAGGAAAAAGCTTTCGCCTCAGACTGTTTAGCAAAAGTTGGCTTGTCCGAATTTGCCGAGCGTCAAATCAGTGAGCTATCTGGTGGGCAATTACAGCGTGTCTTCATTGCACGAGCATTAGCACAACAGGCTGAATGGATTTTATTAGATGAGCCCTTTGCTGGGATCGATGCGACGAGCGAGAAAATCATTATCGAACTGTTGAAAGAACTGAGGGATGAAGGGAAATCGATCGTGATCGTACATCATGATTTACACAAAGTAACGGATTACTTTGATGAAGTGATCTTGCTAAACAAAGGATTGATTGCTTCAGGACCAGTGAATCAGACATACACGACCAAAAATATGGAAAAAACTTATGGGTCAGAAATTACTCAAATGTTACAGCTAGGAGGTGTTGAACGTGCTTCATGAGTTCATTCAAGGCTTGACGAATTATCAATTTTTACAAAATGCATTGATTACTTCGATCATGGTGGGAATTTCCGCCGGTGTGATCGGTTCATTTATCATTTTGCGAGGAATGTCCTTGATGGGAGACGCAATCTCCCATGCGGTTTTACCTGGTGTTGCGATCTCGTATATGCTGGGTAGCAGCTACATTATTGGTGCAACGTTTTTCGGGATTGTCTCAGCGGGGTTAATCGGATTCGTTGGAAAACATAGCCGCTTGAAAAACGATACGGCGATCGGAATAGTTTTCAGTTCCTTCTTTGCGTTAGGAATTATTTTGATTTCCTTTGCTCGCAGTGCGACGGATTTGTATCACATTTTGTTCGGGAATGTTTTGGCTGTTCGCGATTCTGATATGTATTTAACCGCGATTGTCATGGGAATTGTGGTACTGGCGGTCTTACTATTTTACAAGCAGCTGAAATTGACCTCTTTTGCTCCGACAATGGCGCAGTCTTATGGGTGGAATATTAGCTTGATTAATTATGGACTGATGTTCTTACTGACGTTAGTAGCGGTCACTTCTTTACAAACCGTTGGAACGATCCTGGTCATTGCTATGCTGATTACACCGGCGGCTACCGCCTATCAATTGACCAATAAGCTTTCTGTGATGGTGGGATTATCAACGCTATTCGGGGTATTGAGTGCCATCATCGGGTTATATTTTAGTTATAGTTACAATTTGCCTTCTGGTGCGACAATTGTTATGGCGGCAGCGATCTTTTTCATCGCCGCTTTCCTATTTTCGCCTACCAAGGGCTTGATTCAACAACTAAGAAAGGAGCAATTAAATGAAGCATAAAAAAATAATTTTTGTCGGGATTTTAAGCTTGTTGTTATTGGCAGGCTGCGGAACAAAGGATGAAGAAAACGCAGCGTCAGACGATTCTAAAAAGACAAGTGTAGTTGCAACAAACTCAATTATTGCAGATATGGTCAAAGAAGTGGGGGCTGATCAAGTCAGTGTCAAAAGCCTTGTGCCAGTTGGGACAGACCCCCACGAGTATGAACCTTTGCCTGAAGACATCAAGCAGGCTAGTGAAGCAGACATTGTCTTTTATAACGGGCTCAATTTAGAAACGGGAAACGGTTGGTTTAATAAATTGATGGAAACAGCGGATAAGAAAGAAAATGAAGATTACTTTGCGGTCAGCAAGGAAGTTGAACCGATTCACTTAACCGGTAATACGAAGCAAGAAGATCCCCACGCTTGGTTGAATATTTCCAATGGAATCTTGTATGTTAAAGAAATCCAACACGTGTTAAGTGAAAAAGACCCAGAGAACAAAGACCATTATCAGAAAAATGCAGAAGCTTATATTAAGCAATTAGAAGAGCTGGATACGACAGCAAAAGATGCGTTTGCTGACATTCCAGATGAGAAAAAATTGTTGGTTACCAGCGAAGGGGCTTTTAAATATTTTTCTAAGGCCTATGATTTAACTGCTGCTTATATTTGGGAAATCAATACGGAAAGTCAAGGAACACCAGAGCAAATGAAACAAGTAGTTGAAAAGGTTCGTGCGTCGAAGGTACCATCATTATTTGTCGAAACGAGTGTGGATAAACGGAGTATGGAACGACTTTCAAAAGAAGTTGATCTGCCGATTTATAGCGAGCTGTATACCGATTCGTTGGCCAAAAAAGGGGAGCCAGGGGATAGCTATTATAAAATGATGAAATGGAATCTAGAAAAGATCCATGAAGGTTTGATGGAATAAGAAAAAGCAGCTGGATTTCCAGCTGCTTTTTACGGTTAAACGGTGGGCCAGAAGTAGCTTCTTCGGAACTAAGTGGAACACTTCTAACCCAACCTCTTATTAAACGGTTGCTTTTTCTGGTTCGCCAAAGACTTGACGTTTCAAGCGTAAACCAGTAGGAGTTGTTGCTACGCCGCCTTCAGCGGTTTCTTTAAAGATCTGAGGCATCGCGCGGCCTACTTTGTACATGGCTTCCACGACTTCATCTGGTGGGATGACACTGCGAATACCGGCAAGCGCCATATCGGCTGAGATGAAGGCTTGAGAAGCGCCCATCGCATTCCGTTTTACACAAGGAACCTCAACTAAGCCAGCCACTGGATCACAGATTAAGCCCATCACATTTTTTAAAGTGATCGCTAAAGCGTTTGAAGCCATTTCAGGCGTCCCGCCGTTCGCGGCCACTAAAGCCGCCGCGGACATTGCGCTAGCTGAACCAACTTCGGCTTGACAGCCGCCTTCAGCCCCTGAGATAGAAGCATTATTGGCCATTACTAAACCAAATGCACCGGCAGTAAATAGAAAATCAAGTTGTTCTTCATGACTTAATTCCAATTTTTCCCGAGCCGCCATTAAGACCCCAGGTAAAACACCGGCACTACCAGCAGTTGGCGTCGCGCAGACCAAGCCCATTTTTGCATTGACTTCGTTGACGGCGATCCCGTTACGTACGGCTTTCAAGATTGTTTCACCGCTCATAAATTTACCGCTTTCGATGTAGTCGTTCATTCGTTTCGCGTCGCCGCCAGTGATCTTCGTTACCGAAGTCACACCTTCGATGCCTTCTTCAATCGAACTTTCCATTACTTCTAAATTGCGTTCCATCAACGCAATGATTTCTTCCCGCGTACGATCCGTTAATTCCATTTCAGTTGCGATCATTAATTCGCCAACTGTCGGATAATCCTTTGCTTGTTCGACAAGCTCTTGGATTGTATAAAACATGCCAATTCCTCCAATCTATAATATAAAAATACGTTCATAGTCGATCTATTTGAAATAAGTCACACTCAAGACATCGTCTTCACACTTGATTTCCTGTCTCAATCCTTCTGGATCGTCTGGTGTATCATCGATTTCTAATAGTACGATGCCGTTTTCTCCCCGAGTTTTGCGGGTCATGGTTACTTTCCCGATATTCAAGCCATGCTTCATGAAAATAGTCGAAACACGTGAAAGTAAACCTGGGACGTCTTTATTAATAATGATATAGGTTGGATTGCCCATGCCTAATGAGATGCTATAGCCGTTCATTTCCGTAATTTGGATATTTCCGCCGCCGATGGAAACCCCTGTGATAGACATCTCAAGATCGCCTTTGATCATGCGCAAGGTCACTGTGTTAGGGTGATCGGCAATTTCTTTTTTAGGAACAAACAAAACTTCCATCCCTTGTTCGTGAGCGATTTTCAATGAATCGGATAAACGAGGGTCGTCTGGGTCCATCCCTAAAATACCACCGACTAAAGCAATGTCGGTCCCATGACCGCGGTACGTTTTGGCAAAAGATTCAAACAAGTCAAACTCAACTGAATCTGGTCGTTCACCAAAGATCATGCGGCAAACTTTTCCGATTCGCGCTGCACCCGCTGTATGCGAGCTGCTTGGGCCCACCATTACTGGACCAATAATGTCAAAAACACTTCGATATTTTAAAACTTCCATTATTTTAAACCTCCCTAATCTATCCGATGAAAATCCTCATCAATTCGATCATAGTGTAACATATACGCTTTCTGAAAAAAGTAAGATTAACAATTTATTTTGTTATTCTCATAGTAGTTAAAGAGATTGTGAAGTATTTTATTATTGTCAGAATTTTTAGTTTGAAAATAATTTCATCTTGCATTTAGCAAGAAACTCTGCTATGATACCAAAGTGTGTTTTGTTCACACGGTTTTAGTGGGAGGAGAAATTTTGATCTCCAATTAACCACATCACGGACCCAAGGAGGTATGTCTCGTGGCAAAGAAAGTAGAAAAATTAGTTAAACTGCAAATTCCTGCAGGGAAAGCAACTCCAGCTCCCCCAGTAGGTCCTGCACTAGGTCAAGCCGGTATCAACATCATGGGATTCACTAAAGAATTCAATGCTCGTACAGCTGATCAAGCAGGTTTAATCATCCCAGTTGTGATTTCTGTATATGAAGACCGTTCATTTACATTCATCACAAAAACACCACCAGCTGCAGTATTATTGAAAAAAGCTGCTAACGTGGAAAAAGGTTCAGGCGAACCAAACAAAACTAAAGTTGCAAAAGTTACTAGCGATCAAGTAAAAGAAATCGCTGAGTTGAAAATGCAAGACCTAAACGCTGCTAACGTTGAGTCAGCAATGCGCATGGTTGAAGGAACTGCACGAAGCATGGGAATCACTGTCGAATAAGTTTCGACACCCCAAGAAAGTAGCTTCTCAGTTGGCTCCCTATCTAAAGATACGGAACACGTGGGAGGTTCTACCGTTATAACCACATCAAGGAGGAAACAAAATGGCTAAAAAGAGCAAAAAAATGCAAGATGCATTAAAAAAAGTTGATGCAACAAAAGCTTACCCAGTTGCGGAAGCAGTAGCATTAGCAAAAGAAATTAACTTCGCAAAATTTGACGCAACGGTTGAAGTTGCTTACAAATTAAGCGTTGATCCTAAAAAAGCAGACCAACAAATCCGTGGAGCAGTTGTGCTTCCAAACGGAACTGGTAAAACACAAACTGTTTTAGTATTCGCTAAAGGCGAAAAAGCAAAAGAAGCAGAAGCTGCTGGCGCTGATTTCGTTGGCGACGACGACATGGTTGCAAAAATCCAAGGTGGATGGTTCGACTTTGACGTTGTTGTAGCGACACCTGACATGATGGCTACAGTTGGTAAATTAGGTCGTGTGCTTGGACCAAAAGGTTTAATGCCTAACCCTAAAACTGGTACTGTAACGATGGATGTTACAAAAGCGGTTGAAGAAGTTAAAGCTGGTAAAGTAACTTACCGTGTTGATAAAGCTGGTAACGTTCATGTACCAATCGGTAAAGTATCATTCGATGATGCTAAATTGGTTGAAAACTTTAACACAATCAACGAAACTTTAGTAAAAGCAAAACCTGCAACTGCTAAAGGTCAATACATCAAAAACATTTCAATGACTACAACATTTGGACCTGGTATCCATGTTGAACAAACTGCTATCTAAATTTATTTTTAGAATAGTGCTTGACTTGACTAACTTATCTATGGTAAGTTAGTCAAGGTTAATTTATTAACTGTACCGAAGACAGTAGGTGGCGTAAGTCTTAATTTCCTACCGAGGACGTTTATTGAGAACATTCAATAGTCCCTCTATGTCTACGGTGGCATAGGGTATTTTTTTGCTTCGAGCGAAAAAATTCTCTTCCATCAAAATCAGGAGGTGAAATATATAATGAGTGAAGTAGCAATCGCTAAAAAAGCCGCTATTGTTGAAGAAGTCACTGAAAAATTCAGCGCAGCAGCTTCAGCCGTTATCGTTGACTATCGTGGTCTTACTGTAGAACAAGTGACTGAACTACGTAAACAATTACGTGACGCTAACGTTGAAATGAAAGTTATCAAAAATTCTATCTTGGTTCGTGCCGCTGAAAAAGCTGGCTTGAACGGATTAGAAGAAGTATTTTCAGGACCTACTGCTGTTGCATTTAGTAATGAGGATGTAGTTGCTCCAGCTAAAATTATCGACGAGTTCGCTAAAACAGCTGATAAACTAGAAATCAAAGGCGGTATCATTGAAGGAAAAGTAGCTTCTATCGAAGAAATTACTGCTCTTGCAAAACTACCGAACCGCGATGGACTTCTTTCTATGCTATTATCTGTTCTTCAAGCGCCAGTCCGCAACGTGGCTTACGCTGTGAAAGCAGTCGCAGAAAAAGAAGACGAAGTAGCTTAATCGCTGCATAATATATAAAAAATAAAAAACTTACCTAAACGGAGGAAACTTAAAATGGCATTAAACATTGAAAACATTGTTGAAGAGCTTAAAGGCGCAACAATCTTAGAATTAAACGACTTAGTTAAAGCTATCGAAGACGAATTTGGCGTAACTGCTGCTGCTCCTGTAGCTGCTGCTGGTGCTGCTGCTGGACCTGCTGCTGAAGAACAAACAGAATTTACTGTTGAATTAACAGCTGTCGGCGACCAAAAAGTTAAAGTTATCAAAGCAGTTCGTGAAGCAACTGGCTTAGGCTTGAAAGAAGCTAAAGCTGTAGTTGATGGCGCTCCTGCACCAGTTAAAGAAGACGTTTCTAAAGACGACGCTGAAGCATTAAAAGCTGCTTTAGAAGAAGTTGGCGCAACAGTAACAGTAAAATAATCACTTTTGATTATTCAACCGGAGATCTGATTTCAGATCTCCGGTTTTTTGTCTTACATTCTCAAAATAAAAAAAGCCAAACAGCAAGTTGTTTGGCTTAAGGATACATCCCTTTATTGTAAGACTTCGATCATGACATCTTGCTGATCCTCGGGAACATTTCCCGCATAATTTGGCGTAACTAAGGATAATCCACCTTGTTTATTATGGAAGAGATACAATTCGTTCGCTTGTTGATTTGAAATGGTCGGACCGGAAATCTGACCGCCGATCACAAGCTGCGTGCTTACTTGAACAGTTCGAATGTCATTATTGTTAGCGGAGAATACCCGAATCGTTTTGACTGGAACATTTTGCATCGAGAAAGCATAGACGGTTGCTTGGCTCGTTCCGCCATCGAACGTTAGTTGGTTGGAATTTGTATTGATATTGATAGAATCGGGAACGTTCATGCCGGTAAAATAAAAGGTTGCATAACCACCTAATTCATTTTGTGATACTGTATCAGTTGCTGGCTCTTGGCTTGAATCAGCAGTACTAGAAGGGGTGGTGCTAACTGGTTCATCTGTAGTTGTTTGACTGATCGTATCAGATGTTTCCGAAGTAGTGGAACTCGTCGTTTCTGACGTAACGATCGTTGAGGAGACAGAGTTTGATTGTTTTGACTTATTGGTTGAATTATCAGGTGAGTCCTGTTTGCATCCGGTCAATAGAAGGGATGCCATAATGCAGGCAAAAATAATTTTTTTCATTAGTAATCACTCCCTTATACATAGTATATCAAAAAAATGTAATTGTAGTTGCTTTCACAATCGTTTGTTACAACTTTAGCTTGTCTCGTTTGACAGATTTTGGTCCTGTGAGCAGTTTCATTGAAATCTCCCCCGAAACAGCCTACACTTATAATCAGTAAGTAGGAAAGGAATGAGGATTTTTGAAGAAAATGTATGAGACAGCTATGATTAATCATGGTGGACGTAATGGGGATGTTCAAGCGCCAAATGGTAGTATGAAAATGAAGATTGAGCCACCTTCAATTCATTCAGAGGGGACGAATCCTGAGCAATTATTTGCGGCTGGCTATGCCTCTTGTTTCAATGGTGCAGTACATCATATGCTGAAAGAACATAATATTGAGTCGGATGCTGAAGTAAAAGCTCGTGTTTCTTTATATCAATTAGAAGATGGCGGCTATCAAATCGGCGTTATCCTTGAAACATCATTACCAGGTGTGGAGAAGGAAGAAGCCCAGAAGATCGTTGAAGAAGCTCATGAATTTTGTCCTTATTCAAAAGCAACTCGCGGCAATATCGATGTTGAAGTTGAATTGGTCTAGTTGTTAGTATCGTTGAAATAACATAAGTACTCTTCTTTCATTTTCTTTCACCACGAGTGTAAAGAAATGAAAGAAGAGTTTTTTACGTTTTGATAACGATCTTTATTTAAAAAAATATTTCTTATAAATAATAAAAGAAAGAGAAAAATAAGAGGGATGGGTTATTGCTTTACAAAAAAAAGCTATTTAAATAAAATGATTATTCAAATATTTATTGAAGGAAGTTGGATGAAAATGAAGAAATATGTAGCGGAATTTCTAGGTACCTTTATGCTAGTTTTTCTAGGAACTGGTACAGTAGTTGTTGCTAAAGGTGGCACCTTAACAATTGGTTTAGCCTTTGGTTTGGCAATTACGATCATGGCTTATGCCGTAGGCGGTATTTCTGGTGGGAACTTTAACCCAGGTGTCTCAGTTGCTATGATGATCAATAAACGTTTATCAGTTAAGGATGGCATTTTTTACATTATCGCTCAAGCGTTAGGTTCAATTGTTGCTTCAGCAATTTTATCTGTTTATATTCATGCACTAAAATTACCTAGCGATGGTTTTGGACAAAATGACTTTCCTAACATCAGTGCGGCTCAAGCCTTTGGTGTTGAAACATTGATCACTTTCTTATTTGTTTTTGTTATCTTGATGGTAACAAGCACTAAATATGGAAATGCTACGATGGCTCCTGTAGCAATCGGTATTACATTAGCTTTCTTGATCATCGTTACGTTGAACTTGACAGGTGGATCATTGAATGCGGCACGTAGCTTAGGCCCTGCGATTTTTGCTGGTGGTACTGCGTTGTCTCATTACTGGGTCTACTTACTTGCACCAACTTTAGGTGCTGCAATCGCAGCCTTTGTTGCGAAATTCATGGGTAGCGAAGAAAAATAGTTTCATTTTGAAGGACGATCCTCTCGATCGTCTTTTTGTTTACTCAAAAAGAACGACCATTGCCTCCAGTTAAGGATCGCAATGGTCGTTCTTTTTAAGTATGTTCGGAAATTGTATCGACTTGTTTTTTACGATAGCTGAAGAAGATAATCAAATAGATTCCTGCAGTGAAGAGGGTGACTCCAATCGGGTTATTCATCAAAATACCAATGAAGATCAAGCCTAAAACAACGATCACCAAACCACTGAAGAAGCGTTCGATAAATGTTCCTTTCTTCAATGCTAAAACAAATGCGGCGATACTAATCAGCATCCACGTCAATAAGACAGAGTAGGACAGGGAACCAACTAAATAGTTAAAGAGTTTATTGCCTAAGAAATAAGATAAGATGACGCCTAGATATAGAGTACCTGTACAAAACAGCACTGCTCGTTGTGGTACTTGGTGTTTGTTTAATGCAGCTAGTTTTGAAGTAAAGCCTGTATTTTCTTTGACTCTAAAATACAAGGTCCGTGATGAAGCATAAACACCGGAATTGATCGAAGAGAACAGTGCAAGTACGATTACGAAGTTGACGATATCTGTCGCAAAAGGAATGTTCATTTTCTCAAATACCATGACGAAGGGACTAACATTCGTATGTGCCAAAGTATCCCAGCGATAGATGATCAACAGCAAAATCATCGGAATAATGTAAAAAGAAATGATCCGGCCCATAACGCCTTTGATGGCTTTGGGAATTGCTGTCTTAGGATCTTCTGTTTCGCTGACAGTAATGGCAATTAATTCTGAGCCACCATATGAATAAATCACGACTAATAGTGAATTAACTAATCCATTAAGTCCATGAGGGGTGAAGCCCCCATGGCTGTTCATCCGAGAAATCGTATCGGTAAAACCGATATTGAAGATTTCATGACCAACAAGATATACACCAAAAGCGATTAAAATCATAATTACGGCAATTTTGATAAAAGCTAACCAGTATTCCGTTTCGGCAAATAAACGAACCGAATATAAATTGATCAGTGTGGTGAGCAATGCCAAAATCAATACAAAGATCCACGAAGGAACGTGAGGAAACCACAACTGCATAAAGCTAGCTGCTGCCACCGCTTCAGCAATGATATTGACCATCCACAAGGACCAATACAGCCAGTCGATAAAATCAGACGTACGTTCACCGAGAAATGGTTTAATGATTCCGGATAAGCCTTGAACATTGTCGCTGTCTAACACTAAACGACCTAAGCCATTCATGACGATAAACAGGACTAAGCCTCCCAAAAGAAAAGCGAGGATAACAGAGGGACCAGCGATTCCGATCGCTTCGCCGCTACCTTTAAACAAGCCTGCGCCGATTGCTCCTCCTAATGCCAACATCATAATATGTCGAGAAGTCATTTGTTTTTGTAATTTGTTTTCCATAAAGAGCCTCATTTCTAAATAGCAAGAATAGTTTGTAGATTTGAAATATTCTGATAATTATTTGTCAATAATACCAAAATATTCTGACAATTCAATCTTGCTGAAAATTTTATCATTTTATTTACATCATTTAACTATTATTCTCTCTTGATTGTTATTTTTAACTAAAAAAATAGGCGAAATTGAAGGTTTATTTGGAATGCTCTTGCCGCTGTAAAAAAGCAGAAATAGAATGCTAAAAAAGAATCTAAGTCAAAAAGTTTGCTTTTCAAAAAATTCTTCAGTTAAGAAATTTCTGAAAATCGTTGTGAAAATACTATGGTACCGCTGAAATTAGCCTTTTTTTATTGTAATCTTGTTATAACGAGGTCATTTTTGAGCAGAATAATAGAAAAAAATACGATTCATTAGTAACATAATAATGTAATTATCTTATATAGAAAGAGGGAGAAAAGAATGGGTTTATTATGGAGTTTAATCATTGGCGCAGTTATTGGTGCGATTGCCGGTGCAATTACAAAAAAAGGCGGCTCAATGGGCTGGATTGCTAACATCGTTGCTGGTTTAGTCGGTTCTGCACTTGGTCAAGCATTACTTGGCTCATGGGGGCCTAGCCTAGCTGGTATGGCGCTAGTTCCTTCTATTATTGGTGCTGTGATTGTTGTTGCAGTCGTTTCATTCTTTATTGGAAGAAAATAGCAATTATTAAAAATAAAAAAAGCGCCTCGGCGCTTTTTTTATTTTGCTTTAAGTAGTTCTTCCTTACCATGAATCAGTTGGGTCAAGAAAGCACAATAAGGCGTATTAATTCCAGCTAGTTGTCCTTTTCTCCAAACGGCTCCATTGATATAATCGATTTCCGTTTTACGCTGGTTGCGAATCAAATCCTGATACATCGAAGGAAAGTGTAGTCCCTGTGTTTGTGGGTCATAAGTAGCTTCGATGGCATCAATCATCTCCGAATGATCTAAATGAATCTTCTCTGCATCTGCCACAGCCGCAAACTCCGCAACGATTGCTTCAATCATTTCTCTAGCGACAGTCAATGATCCAAATTCGGCAATATTGCAATCTAAAATCGTACATAAGCCGTTTAAGGTTCCATTGATACAGGCTTTTTTCCAAATGGAATAGCGCACATTTTGACTATAAATAGGGTTAAGCCGAGCGTTTTGAAAGACCTCTAACACTTCTAGCGTGAAAGCCTTGCCGCTTGGTGCCAAATTCTCCATTTCAATGCTGCCGGAACCGACTAGCTTCGCATGCCCTGGTCTCGCTAAGCCAGCGGTCCAAGTCGTTGTACCAAAAATAATATTTTCCTTCGGTACAAATTTTGCCAGTGTCTCTTCATGTCCTAATCCATTCAATAAACAAAAAACAAAGGTCTTGCTGCCAATAATTGGCTGAATGTCATGAAACATTTGCTCCAGCTGCATCGATTTTGTCAACGCTACAATCAGATCGACTGTTTCATGTTCTTCGATGATTTCCTCCGGCGAATAAATCGGAAGTTGAGCCACAATTTTTCGATCATCAAATTCTCCAATCAATCCGTTCTTACGGATCGCTTCAATATGTTCAGGCCAGCGATCGATTAAGATGACTTCATTTCCAGCTTCGTGAAGCATCAAGCCAATCCGACTCCCCATTGCGCCTGCTCCAGCTATTGCAATTCTCATTTCTTTTTTCCCCTTTCAACTACCGTTTTAGTATAGCTAAAAACCTCTCAAAAAAAGAGTATTCTGCCTGCCAAAGAAATAACGTTTCATATAAAAAATAAAATAAATGAAATTATGTTGCAAAATTAATCTGTAGCGTTTATAATCGGTGCATAAAGTTGAAATGGTTTTCATTGATAAAGGAGGAGTCACATGTTTGGATTTTCTATTTTCTTAAACGAAGATGTATCCGTAGAAACAAGAGCCGCGATTGAAATGATGGCGCAACATGGGTTCTCTGGAATTTTTACTTCATTACATATTCCAGAAGATGACGCGAAGCAATACCGCCAGCGCTTGACTGAGCTTGGCAAGATCGCGCAAACCCATCAGCTTGAGTTGATGGTCGATATTTCTGGAGCAGCCTTAGATCGAGCAGGTTTTTCGTTTGAGCGCATCGATGAATTAAAGGCTTTAGGCGTTACCGGATTGCGGATGGATTATCATATCAGCAATCAGCAGATCGCTTTGCTTTCTCATGAAATCGCTATCGCTTTGAATGCCTCAACAATCACTGAAACAGATATTCAAGAATTGAAGGAAGCGGGAGCCAAGTTTGAAAGGCTTGAGGCATGGCACAATTATTATCCACGACCTGAAACGGGCCTTGAAGCCGAGTGGTATCGCGAGAAAAATCAGTGGTTAAAAGCGAATGGTTTTACGATTCAAGGCTTTGTACCTGGGGATGAAAAATTACGGGGACCGCTTTATCAAGGTTTGCCAACATTAGAAGCGCATCGTGGACTTCACCCGTTGGCAGCGGCAATCGATTTACTTCAAGATACAGATCGTGTGTACATTGGTGACAGCGGCTTATCGACGGAAGTCTTAGAACAGTTTGCCCTTTATATAGAAGAGAAGACACTGAAACTACACGTAACCCCTTTGGATTCGCAGTTTACTTTTGTATCTGGCGACCATACCAATCGGCAAGACGAAGCCCGAGATGTGATTCGCAGCGCGGATGCGCGCTTCAGAAAAACCCCGCAGGTCACACCGTTACCGCTAACCGAACGAGCAGTCGGAGCTGTCACCATCGATAACGCGGATTATTTACGCTATATGGGGGAGATCCAAGTTGTGAAACGACCATTAGCGGCTGATCCGAAAGTCAATGTTGTCGGACAAGTAATCGAAAAAGATCGTCCCTTGATTCAACAGATCAAAGCGGGACAGAAATTTAGTTTAGAGAGTGTGGAAAAGAATGATTAATTTAGAAAACTTAACAACAGAACGTCGAAACGAAACAACCTTTGGGTTAGATGAAATGAGTGTGGCCCAAGCGGTTCATTTGATGAATCAAGAAGATCACAAGGTTCCTGATGCAGTAGCGGATCAATTACCGCAAATCGAAAAAGTAATCGAGGCGACGATTGCCGCATTCAAAAAAGACGGACGCTTGATTTATATGGGCGCTGGTACAAGTGGACGCTTAGGGGTTTTAGATGCAGCCGAATGTGTGCCAACTTTTGGAGTTGAACCAGAAATGGTCGTGGGCTTAATCGCCGGCGGAGAACAAGCAATGACTGTTGCCGTTGAAGGAGCAGAGGATAATGCTGAGCTTGGCGCACAAGATTTAAAGGATTTACACTTAACAGAAAATGATATGGTGATCGGGATCGCAGCTAGTGGTCGGACGCCTTATGTCATTGGCGGTTTAGACTACGCACGTTCTATTGGTGCAGCTACAGGGACAATTGCTTGTAATAAAGGTGCGGTAATCAGTCAGCATGCGGCCATGCCGATCGAAGTCGATTGTGGACCGGAATTTTTAACCGGCTCGACACGTTTGAAATCTGGTACAGCGCAAAAGTTGATCTTAAATATGATCTCAACCATCAGCATGATCGGGATCGGAAAAGTGTACAACAATTTGATGGTGGATGTGAAACCAACCAACGAAAAACTAGTGGAACGTTCAAAACGGATTATCATGCAAGCAACTGAAGTAGATTACGAAACAGCGGCCCGCTACTTTGACGAAGCGGAACAAAATGTTAAACTAGCGATCGTGATGATCTTGACCGATAGCACTAAAGACGAAGCAGCAGAAAAATTAATCCAAGCAGATGGATTTGTTAAAAAAACAATCTAAACAAGTATTCGACTAGCAGAGGTATTTGATCTGTTAGTTGAATAAAAATAAATAGTGAAATCGAATACAATATGATAGATAGGGAGAGAGTAAAATGGCAAAAGAAGAATTAACCTTGAATCAACTTGCTAAAGAGATTTACGAGGGTGCCGGTGGAATGGACAACGTTCAAAGCGTGGTTCACTGTATGACCCGTGTTCGAATGAGTGTGCGTGACGATGAAAAAGTCGATCAAGCAAAATTAAAAGCGATCCCAGGTGTCTTAGGAGTCGTCGATGATGAACAACTACAAGTCATCATCGGTCCAGGGAAAGTCAATAAGGTAGCAAAAGAAATGGTAGATATTGCTGGTGTTGGCCTTGGTGAAGAACTGCCTCACAGTTCTGGTAAAGACAAAGTCAATGCAAAAGCGGCGGAAATGAAAGCCGCTCAGAAAGCAAAACAAAAAAACTCTCCCTTTAAAGCTCTCTTAAAAGATATTTCAAATATTTTCGTGCCAATGATCCCAGCTTTTGTTGGGTCAGGGTTAATTGCAGGGATTGCGGCGGTTTTAACAAACTTAGTGACAGCGGGTACTCTAGATGCTGGGACTTGGCAACAGTTTATCGACGTGATGAACATCATGAAAAATGGGATGTTCAGCTACTTAGTCATCTTTACCGGTGTGAATGCAGCGCAAGTATTCGGTGCGAACCCAACGCTTGGTGGGGTTATCGGTGCGGTTGTTACCTTGACTGGGATGAATCCGGAAGCGCCGTTGACAAACTTATTTACTGGTGATCCGTTAGCCGCTGGGCAAGGTGGAATCCTTGGCGTGATCTTTGCGGTTTGGTTGTTATCAATTGTTGAAAAGAAATTGCATCAAATTGTACCAGACGCGGTTGATATTATTATTACACCGATGCTTTCTTTATTAGTGATTGGTTTGCTAGAAATTTTCTTAATTATGCCATTAGCCGGCTTTATCTCTAACGGTATGGTTGGTGGAATCAACTGGGTCTTAGCAGTGGGCGGCGCCTTCTCTGGTTTTGTGTTAGGCGCATTATTCTTACCGATGGTTATGTTCGGTTTGCATCAGATTTTAACGCCAATTCATATTCAAATGATTAATGAAACAGGTAAAACAATGCTATTGCCAATTCTAGCGATGGCTGGCGCTGGCCAAGTCGGTGCGGCATTTGCTCTTTGGATTAAATTGCGTAAAGACAAAGAATTGACTGAAATGATCAAAGGCGCGTTGCCAGTCGGAATCTTAGGGATTGGTGAGCCATTGATTTACGGAGTAACTTTACCTTTAGGTCGTCCATTTATTACAGCGTGTATCGGCGGCGGGATCGGTGGTGCTGTGATCGGTGCTGTCGGCGGTGTTGGCGCGATTGCGATCGGACCTTCTGGAGCTGCTTTGATACCATTAATTGCGAACGGTCGTTGGTGGGGGTATGTCTTAGGACTACTTGCAGCATACGTAGGTGGATTTGTGGCTACTTATTTCTTTGGGATTCCTAAAGATAAATTAGCCGAACAAAAATTAGCAGAAGAAACAGTTGTTGAGCCAACGATGACGACAGTAGAACCAACCACTACGGCACACGCAACAGAAGTATTTTCAGCAGTTGCCAAAGGTGCGGTTCATCCATTGGAAGAAGCAGCGGATCCGGTTTTTGCTGAAAAAATGATGGGTGAAGGCTACTTTATTGAGCCCACTGACGGAGCAATCTATGCGCCTGTTCGTGGAAAAGTCAGCACGATTTTCCCAACAAAACACGCGATTGGTATTACAACTGAGAGCGGGATGGAAGTCTTGTTGCACATGGGAATCAATACGGTTGAGCTTGATGGCAAGCCTTTTGATATCATGGTAAATGAAGGCCAGACTGTCACAGCCGATACAGAAGTGGCTAAGGTTGATTTAGATGCGATTAAAGCAGCCGGTAAAGACACCTCGATGATGGTCTTAATCACTAACATGAATGAAATCGCGACCCATGTTTTAGAAAAAACAGGTCCGGTTCTAGCTTCTGAAGAAGTTTTCAAAGCGACAACCAAATAGCAGTCAAAAAGAGCGATGCCAACTTTTTGGCATCGCTCTTTTTATAAACTTAAACAAAGGGTCTGACCGTGATTGTCAGACCCTTTGTTTATTAAAAATATTTTTTGCGGTATTCTTGGACGATCGCACGAGTGCTGTAGATCTTTTCCGCATTTTCTTTGTTACGGCTGATGTAGACATAAAACAATAGATCGACGGTGATAAATTGCGCTAAAATCGAATCAGTCGCAGCACTTCGATAAGTCGCTTCAGTTGGGCGAGAGGTTTGCAAACAGACGTCGGAAAGCTTAGCTAAAGGATTTTGACCAAATTGAGTCAAGGTAATGATGGGAATACCTAAATCTTTAGCCGTTTCAGCCAAAGCAATCAATTCAGAGGTCAACCCGGAATTAGAAACCAGCCAAATGACCGCTTCTTTTTCGTGGAGGACCAATTGTGGCAAAATAGTATTATAATCTGGCTCGCTAATAATATTTTTTCCTAAGCGGCTCCATTTTTGAACAATATCCATCGCAGCTAGGTTTGAAGCTCCGATACCTAAGACATAGCAAAATTCTTTTTCCTCTAGTAGTTTGCATGCTTCAATAAAATCTTTTTCATTGAAGAGAGTAGTCGTTTCATCAATCGTGAAGCGAGCATTGCTAGCTAATTTATTTTTTAAGCTATGGAAGGGTTCATCGTGATCGACATCGCTGTATGTATTGTTGTTACGTTCTTGGATCGTTTCCGCAGAAAGTTCGATTTTAAGATCTGTCAAGCTGCTATAGCCCATTTTTTTAGAGAAACGCACAACAGTAGGGGCGCTAGTACCGGCGGCCTCGGCAATTTCATTGGCAGTCATACTAGCCGCTTTTTCACTGTTTTCACGAATAAAGCCATAAATTTTTTTTTCAGCAGCTGACATTTCCCGCTGCATACTTTTCATGTGAGAAAGAACACTCATAAGCTACTCCTATTTTTTTATTGTGAAATCGAAGAATCAATATCTAAGGAAATCAGTGAATAGATATCGTAGATTCCTTTTCATTATACCATTTAATCAAGAAAATTATTTTTTTCTATAAGAACTTCCTCGAGGCTTTTATTTTTTTAGAAAAGTCGTATGATTGAAGAGAATCTTTTTTAAAGGAGTATATTAAATGGCGTTGATTGATTTTATTTTGCACATTGATGCTCATATGGTGGCATTGGTTCACCAATATGGCGTAGGGATTTACCCGATTTTATTTGGGATCGTTTTTATTGAAACAGGGGTGGTTATTTTTCCTTTCTTGCCGGGGGATTCCTTTTTATTCGCGGCGGGGGCCTTAACTGCTCTAGGTGGAAATGTCTTACATTTACCGTATGTGATCGGTATCTGTGTGATTGCCGCCATCTTAGGCGATATGATGAATTATTGGATTGGACATACACTCGGAGTCAAGGCCTTGTATCACAGTCCGATTTCACGTTTTATTAAAGAGGATAAGGTTCGTGAAGCGGAAAACTTTTTCAATGAGCGAGGCAAATGGACGATTTTCTTAGGACGCTTTATGCCTTTTGTCCGGACCTTTATTCCTTTTATCGCCGGTTCTAGTAAAATGAACTGGGGGCTTTTCTCCAGCTTTAATGTTTTTGGCGCCATTGTCTGGGGGACCGTCGTGAGCTTGGCGGGTTATTTCTTAGGCAATATTCCGATTGTCAGTGAGCATTTTTCGTTGATTATGCTAATGATTGTTTTCATTTCTTTAGTACCGATCATGATTCCTTACATTAAGCAAAAAATGCGGGCATAAAAAAGAGTTTGGAAGTTTTCCTGTGAAGGATCGCTTTCAAACTCTTTTTAAATATGAAAATATAAAATTTCGGGAATCACGCGAAAACGCAAGGGTGGACCCGTTGTGCCTAACCCGGTATTCACTACAAGGCTAGTAGTGGCCGTCAATTTGTAAACTCCTTGATCGTAAGTTTTTGAGCCGAAATTTTTGTAAGTGAATAGCGGGAAGCGGATTTGCCCACCATGACTATGGCCGGCTAAGATCAAATCAAAATGGGAAAGCTCGGGCAGTTGTTTCACTTGATCCGGCTCGTGGACCATTAGGATTGAGAAATAAGCTTTAACTGGTGTGACCGAGTAATCAGGGGTGCCTTCTTGACTATCATCAATTCCCGTTAGGCTCAGCTGATCTACCAGTGTACTTTGATTCGTAAGCAAAGTAAAACCGCCTGCTTCAAGCAATTGATTAACGGCATTACTGCCATTCGAACAATAGTCGTGATTACCAAGAATGGCGAATTTTCCTTTTGGTGCACGAATAGTTGCTAATTGTTGGCTGATTTCTTGGGTATCATAGGTTTGCCAATAATTATAATTTTCAATTAAATCGCCTGTAAATAAAACGATATCGGGTTCTGCTTGATTAAGTTTTGCCACGATTTTATCAAAGCGCTTAGGCGAATAAAAAGGCGAGAAGTGGCTATCGCTGATTTGAGCAATAGCCAGGCCCTTTTTCTTTCCTGCTCCAACGCTCAATGCAGTGGAATTCTTCGTTACTTTAAAATGTTTTTCCACCAAACGATACGTTTGATAACGACAATAGAGTAAAGCTAGAATCAAAAGAAACAGTACTAACATCCACGTCATCGCCTTTCAATTTTTTGCTAGTATAAACAAAATAACGACTTGCCTCAAGCTGGGCAAGTCGTTTTTAATGATTACTTAAATCGAACGAACTGTTTCTCGTTGAACTAAGTGATGCGGTACAACAAGTTGTACACCGCTAGATTGTTTTTGTTCGATCTGTTCCATGAGCTTTTGTGTTCCTAAACGTCCTAAATCCGAAATATCAATGTCGATCGTCGTTAAATAAGGATGGACCAGTGTCGCAAAAATCGAATTATTGAAACTAATCACAGACAAATCATCGGGAACCTTATAGCCATGTAGTGTTGCTAATTGGATCATTCGCAAGGCAAAGATATCATCAATTACGACAAGTGCTGTGGCGCCTGTGGCTTTGATTACTTCCGGAAATTGAACGTAATCTTCCGGTTGCAGCATCGTCAATGGTTGATGGGTTGGAAGGCTTTGCAGCATCATAGCTTCCTGATAACCGAAATAACGTTCGAAGAAGATTACTTCTTGATTGACGTTGGAGGCGAATAAAATATTTTTATGGCCTTTCTCAATCAAATGTTCTGTAGCTTGTTTACCTAATAATTGATTGTCATTATCCACGTAAATAATATCAGCTTCACGTTTGGCTGGCCGACCAATCAAAGTAAAAGGCACTTGGTTTTGAAAAAGATATTCTGAAACGGGATCATCTTTTTCTGAATACGCTAAAATAAAGCCATCAACTTGTTTCTGTCGATGCATACGAATGACATTTTCCAATAAAGTAGCACTGTTATCCGCCGAAGCCACCGCGGTAGTCACCTGAAATTCCGCAGCTGTCGCATTGACTGCGTTGAGCAGCTCTAAATAAAGGGGATTGCCTAAACGCTCCCGCGAATCCAACGGCGGTAAAATCACCCCAAAGGAATTCGCCCGCTGTTTGCCTAAATTTCGAGCTGTAACATTCGGAAAGTAGCCCATGTCATCCATAATCTTACGGACGCGCTGCTTCGTTTCCGTCGAGATACTAGGATGATCATTGATTACACGTGAGACAGTCGAAGGAGAGACTTTCGCTTTTTTTGCCACGTCTTTTACGGTTGCTGTCATTTCCTGCTCTCCTTTCTTACTATTAGTTCTGCCAATGTTTTTTTAGAAACGCAATCGTTAACTCGTTGGTCGAATCAACTAAGGCGATATCATGGCCTAGCTGTTGAGCCTTGCCGACGCCAATTGGCAGCGCGCCGCTGGCTTTGATCGCAACTATTCCAGCTTGAGCGTCTTCGATCCCGATGCAGTCTTCTGGCTGTAAGTTTACTACTTCTGCAGCCAAAATAAAAATATCCGGTGCAGGTTTTCCTGCTTTGATTGTAGCAGGATCGGCAATGCCATCGAAGTACTCAGTCAGTTCCATTTGCTTTAGTAGAAATGGGCCGTTTTTACTGGCGGAAGCCAAAGAAATTTTGATTCCCGCTTTTTTTAAAGCCTGCAATAAGTCTAAAATCCCAGGATAGACGTCCTTAGGGGAGACTGCCTGAATCATTTCTACATAATTGTCATTTTTACGTTTCGCCAATTGATCAAACTCCGTCTGAGAAAAATCATTTTCCCGGTTGCCGTGGGTTAGAATCAAACGCAATGAATCTTCGCGGCTGACACCTTTTAGTTTTTCGTTAAACGCGCGATCGATAGAGATCCCTAATTCATCTGCTAGTTTTTTCCACGCCAAGTAATGATATTCGGCGGTATCTGTAATGACGCCGTCTAAGTCGAATAAGACTCCTTTAAACATGTGACTCCTCCTGTTTAAGAGAAACGGTCAGCGTATTCTCTAACGTAATTTCTTTCCCATAAAGCATCATAGCCAATGCCGGTCCATCTTTCAAGTCGATTGTGACTTCTTTTTGATTAACTGCTACGGCTAATAAGCGACCACGATAGTTTACATGGAAAGAGTAGTTTTCCCATTCCTTCGGCAGGATTGGCGCAAAGCTAAGTTCTCCGGTACTGGTCTTCATTTGAGCGAAGCCGTGAACGATCGCTAACCAGCTGCCAGTCATTGAAGTGATGTGAAGGCCATCATCAGTATCGTTGTTGTAATTATCAAGGTCCAAACGAGCTGTTCGTTGATACATCTCCATTGATTTGTCCGTCAAACCTAACTCCGCGGCTAAAATAGAATGAACCGAGGCAGAAAGGGAAGATTCATGAACCGTCATCGGTTCATAGAATTCAAAGTTTTTCCGTTTCTCTTCCAGCGTGAACTGATCGCCAAAATAATAAATTCCTTGTAAAACATCGGCTTGCTTAATGAAGCAAGAACGCAAAATCTTATCCCATGACCAATGCTGGTTCAGCGGACGTTCTGCTGGATCAAGTTCAGAAGTAGGCATTAGATCCTTGTCTAAGAAGGTATCATGCTGTACGAAAATTCCCAACTCTTCATCCGTTGGGTAATACATCCGATCAATAATATCTTGCCATTTCGCTTGTTCTTCTGGTGTAATCGTGACCGTTGCTTGAGCTTGGTATTTGTTATAATTTTCCAACGTATAAGACAGTACCCAAGAAGCGATATAGTTTGTGTACCAGTTGTTATTGATATTATTTTCATATTCGTTGGGTCCCGTAACACCATGGATCATGTATTTTTGCTGACGCTTAGAAAAATGGACCCGATCGGCCCAAAAACGAGCAATCTCCGTCAAGACTTCTAAGCCTTCTTTTTGAATGTATTCTTCATCACCGGTGTAAGTAGTGTAATTATAAATGGCATGGGCAATCGTTCCATTTCGATGAATCTCCTCAAAGGTGATCTCCCATTCATTATGACATTCGATCCCAGTGAAGGTCACCATTGGATACAAGGCGCCTTTTAACCCTTGTTGCCGGGCGTTGTGTTGTGCTTCTGCTAATTGATTGTGACGATATTTTAATAGGTTTTTTGTGACGTCAGGATTGGCGATGCCTAGATACATCGGTACGGCGTAGGCTTCTGTATCCCAGTAAGTCGCGCCGCCATATTTCTCGCCAGTAAAGCCTTTTGGTCCGATGTTCAAACGTTGATCTTCGCCGTAATAAGTCGAGAAAAGTTGGAAAATATTAAAACGAATGCCTTGTTGGGCTTCATCATCACCATTGATCAAGACATCGGCTAAGGCCCAACGATCCGCCCAAGCACTATTTTGCTCTGCTAGCAAATCTTCATAAGAAGCGTCGTATTCATTAAGCAAAGCCGTCGCTGTTTCTCTTTGCTCCGCTTCTGGCACATCCCGACTCGTTAAAATCACGATCCGTTTTTCCAATTGGATTGGTTGGTTGGCTTTTAGTTCATAGCTGAAACTTTCAGCGACTTCTAATTTAGCATCTTGTTGTAATCCGGTTGACGGACTCAAATGTTTCATGGCACCCGTGACGGAAAATTGTTCAATCCCGAAATTATTCGGTACAGTTTGAGTAGTTAAGAAGCTAATATCTTCTTGATGTCCGCGATTTTTTTCGAACCAGAACATTTCCTCATAATTGCTATCCACGTTTTGCACATTATTATCTAGTTTAGAGACTACTTTTAAGTGGGCAGTTCCTGATAGACTTTCAGCAGTCAGCTGAATAACCGCTAATTCTTTTTTTACGATACTTAAGAAACGTTGGAAAGTAAAACGAACCTTAGCGTCATCAATTGTAACTACGAAGCTGCGAGTAAGAACGCCATTTTCCATATTTAATTCCAAGTCAAAATCAGTTAACTCATCTACAGCAAGATCGATTTCATGATCATTCACGTATAATTTCATTTGTAGGAAATCCATTGCGTTGATGACTTTACCAAAGTATTCCGGGTAGCCATTTTTCCACCAACCTACCCGTGTTTTGTCAGGGAACCAAATACCAGCTAGATAGGTTCCTTGATGATGAATGCCGCTGTAACTTTCTTCAAAATTTCCTCGCATACCCATATAACCGTTACCGATACTGGTTAAAGATTCCTGTAAGCGGCGGTTTTCTTTATCTAGGTGTGTAGTGCGGATTTTCCAAGGGTCGATGTCAAAAAGACGTTGAACTTTATTCATGATAGTCCTCCTTAAGTTTTCTTAGTTTCATCATAAACGCAATCGGTTGCGCAAGTCAAGCATTTGTTGATGAATCATAAAAATATTCAGCAGGCAAACAATAAACTCAAAACCAAATTAATTTAGCTGAAAGAGTTTACAAAATAAATGAATGAGTATATAATGCAAATTAGCGAAACCGATTGCGTAAAAGTTTCATCATCAAAAAAATAGGAGGAACAAGCATGAAGGGTATCAAAAAGATTTTTAGTTTTGAGTTTTGGCAAAAATTCGGGAAGGCCTTGATGGTGGTAATCGCGGTTATGCCAGCAGCTGGTTTGATGATCAGTATCGGAAAATCATTACCATTGATTGACGCAAACCTAGGTTGGTTGGTGACAACCGGCGGAGTGATTGAAAATGTTGGTTGGGCGATCATCGGCAATCTTCATTTACTATTTGCGTTAGCGATAGGCGGTAGTTGGGCGAAGGAGCGTGCGGGTGGTGCATTTGCAGCTGGGTTATCATTCATTTTAATTAATCGAATTACCGGTGCGATCTTCGGTGTGACTGCGGAAATGTTAGCTGATCCTAACGCGGTAACCCGTACTTTATTCGGACAAAAAATTATGGTGGATGGCTATTTCACAAGTGTCTTAGAAGCTCCCGCGTTGAATATGGGGGTTTTCGTCGGGATTATTGCTGGGTTTGTCGGGGCGACTGCCTACAATAAATATTATAACTTCCGTAAATTACCAGAAGTTTTGACTTTCTTTAATGGGAAACGGTTTGTTCCATTTGTTGTAATTCTTCGCTCCGTGATCGTCGCTTTGGTTTTGGCATTCATCTGGCCAGTGATTCAAACCGGAATCAATGACTTCGGTAAGTGGATTGCTAATTCTCAAGATACGGCACCGATTTTGGCCCCCTTCTTATATGGGACACTTGAACGGCTGCTTCTACCATTTGGGTTGCACCATATGCTGACGATCCCAATGAATTATACGCAACTAGGTGGAACCTATGAAATTCTGACTGGGGCACAAGCGGGTAGCCAAGTATTTGGTCAAGATCCATTGTGGTTAGCGTGGGCAACCGACTTAGTCAACTTGAAGAACAATGGAGATATGTCACAATATCAACACGTGTTGACACAATGGACACCAGCTCGTTTCAAAGTTGGTCAAATGATCGGTTCAACCGGTATTTTAATGGGATTGACATTAGCGATGTATCGCAATGTTGACCCTGATAAGAAGAAAAAATACAAATCAATGTTCCTTTCTGCTGCGGTTGCCGTATTCTTGACTGGTGTAACAGAACCGTTGGAATTCATGTTCATGTTTGTGGCAGTTCCACTTTATGCTTGCTATGCCGTGATCCAAGGGGCGGCTTTTGCGATGGCAGACTTGATTCATTTGCGCGTTCATTCTTTTGGGAATATTGAATTGTTGACCCGCGTACCGATGGCAATTCGAGCAGGACTAGGTAATGATTTATTGAATTTCGTCTTAACAAGTATTGCTTTTGGGGTATTCACTTACTTATTCGCAAACTTTATGATTAAGAAATTCAATTACGCGACTCCAGGAAGAAATGGAAATTATGAAGTAGACAACGATGACAGTGTCAGTGATGGAAATAATGGAACAGCCTCAGCAGATTCTCAGATCGTAAAAATCATTAACTTATTAGGTGGTCCGCAAAACATTACGGATGTTGACGCATGTATGACCCGCTTACGAGTGACGGTCGCTGATAATGGTGTGGTAGGCAATGAAGAAGCCTGGAAAAAGGCTGGTGCAATGGGCTTGTTGGTAAAAGATAATGGTGTCCAAGCAGTTTACGGTCCAAAGGCGGATATTTTGAAATCGGATATTCAAGATCTCTTGGACTCGGGAGCGACCATTCCAACTAGTGACCCGCAGCCGGTAACAGCTGAGCCTGAAAAATCAGCAGTTGTCTTTAAAGGGGCGCAGCAAGAATTTGTAGCTCCTGCCAACGGGGAACTAATCCCGATCGATCGTGTTCAAGATGAAGTCTTTTCACAAAAAATGATGGGTGAAGGGTTTGCTGTCATTCCAGAAAATGGCGAGATTGCAAGCCCAGTAGCTGGTACGATTGTTTCAATTTTCCCAACTAAACACGCAATCGGGATCAAAACCGATGATGAAATCGAAGTGTTGCTGCATATGGGGATCGATACAGTTGATCTTGGCGGTGAAGCATTTGAGATTAAGGTCCGTGGAGGTGAGAAAGTAAAAGCAGGGAAAATCGTAGCGACGGCCGATTTGGCTAAGATTCAAGCAAGCGGCAAAAAGACGACGATGATCGTTGTGTTCACAAATGGTGACAAGATTGAAGATTACCATTATGATAAAACTGGACTCGTTTCTCGTGGGGAAACGATCGGAAAGTTTGACTATTAAAGTGAGGCGAGAAGGATCAAAGTATTAACTCTAAACACTCATAGCTGGATGGAAGCAGATGATCAGCGACAAATTCGTGTATTGGCACAACGAATCGCTCAAGAAAAGTATGACCTTGTGGGCTTGCAAGAGGTGAATCAAGGAATTGCAAGCCCGTTGGTAGAAGTCGATGGCTATTTTCAACCAACGGAAGAACAACAAGCGATTCGTCAAGATAATTTTCTGTTTTGCTTGACCGAGTACTTGAAGGAGCTAGACTGTTACTACTATTGGAATTGGAGTTATAACCATATCGGCTATGATCGTTTCCATGAAGGAATTGGTTTACTATCTAAAACCCCTTTAATAGTAGAAAGCCATTTTGTTTCAAAAAGTTCTAATCCGGCTGATTACCATACAAGGAAAGTAGTGATTGGCGAAACGACTGTCAATCAAGAACAAATAGTAATCGCGAATGCACATCTTTCTTGGTGGCGGGGCTTTGATGATTCTTTTGCACCCGAATGGCAAACGTTAGAAGAAAAGTTGAAAGCAAAAAGCGGTTCTTTATTAGTTATCGGAGATTTTAACAACGATGCTAAAAAGGCTAATGAAGGATATGATTTGGTGACAAAAAGTCCTTTAGATTTGCAAGACGCCTTCATAGCGGCAAAAAAGACAACTGGGGAATTTACAGTTGAAGAATCGATTGATGGCTGGGCTCAGAATCGATCAGGTTTGCGGATTGATTATGTGTTTGCTGCTAAAACTTTTGAAATAGTCAGTTATAAGGTTGTTTTTGATGGTGTCAACGACGCTAAGATTAGTGACCATTTTGGAATAGAAGTGAGGGTGGACTAGCATTTTGCTAGTCCATTTTTCATTTCACTGAAATTATTTTGAAAAAATAATGAAAAGTGTTTGACATTATATTTCAGTATGATATTATCAATAACGTTGTTAAAACAAGTTGCTATGACAACGAAAAATAATGTTTGACAAACTTTTTGCTGAATGTTATGATTTCAAAGTTGTCATTTGAGTTTCAAAACTTTTTCAAAAATTAATTGAAAAAAGTTGTTGACATTCACTCAGTAACCTGTTAAGATATAAAAGTTGCTGAAACAAAGCGACAAACAACGTAGACCTTTGAAAACTGAACGAATAAAACAAACCAAATGTGTAGGGCGCTTCTTTTATAGAAGCAAACAACATAGCAAGCAATATGCTAGCAAGTCAATTATTACAATTGAGCTTAACAATCGCAAGATTGTTTCAAACACTTTTTATGAGAGTTTGATCCTGGCTCAGGACGAACGCTGGCGGCGTGCCTAATACATGCAAGTCGAACGCTTTTTCTTTCACCGGAGCTTGCTCCACCGAAAGAAAAAGAGTGGCGAACGGGTGAGTAACACGTGGGTAACCTGCCCATCAGAAGGGGATAACACTTGGAAACAGGTGCTAATACCGTATAACAAGTAAAACCGCATGGTTTTACTTTGAAAGGCGCTTTTGCGTCACTGATGGATGGACCCGCGGTGCATTAGCTAGTTGGTGAGGTAACGGCTCACCAAGGCAACGATGCATAGCCGACCTGAGAGGGTGATCGGCCACATTGGGACTGAGACACGGCCCAAACTCCTACGGGAGGCAGCAGTAGGGAATCTTCGGCAATGGACGAAAGTCTGACCGAGCAACGCCGCGTGAGTGAAGAAGGTTTTCGGATCGTAAAACTCTGTTGTTAGAGAAGAACAAGGATGAGAGTAAAAAGTTCATCCCTTGACGGTATCTAACCAGAAAGCCACGGCTAACTACGTGCCAGCAGCCGCGGTAATACGTAGGTGGCAAGCGTTGTCCGGATTTATTGGGCGTAAAGCGAGCGCAGGCGGTTTCTTAAGTCTGATGTGAAAGCCCCCGGCTCAACCGGGGAGGGTCATTGGAAACTGGGAAACTTGAGTGCAGAAGAGGAGAGTGGAATTCCATGTGTAGCGGTGAAATGCGTAGATATATGGAGGAACACCAGTGGCGAAGGCGGCTCTCTGGTCTGTAACTGACGCTGAGGCTCGAAAGCGTGGGGAGCAAACAGGATTAGATACCCTGGTAGTCCACGCCGTAAACGATGAGTGCTAAGTGTTGGAGGGTTTCCGCCCTTCAGTGCTGCAGCTAACGCATTAAGCACTCCGCCTGGGGAGTACGACCGCAAGGTTGAAACTCAAAGGAATTGACGGGGGCCCGCACAAGCGGTGGAGCATGTGGTTTAATTCGAAGCAACGCGAAGAACCTTACCAGGTCTTGACATCCTTTGACCACTCTAGAGATAGAGCTTCCCCTTCGGGGGCAAAGTGACAGGTGGTGCATGGTTGTCGTCAGCTCGTGTCGTGAGATGTTGGGTTAAGTCCCGCAACGAGCGCAACCCTTATTGTTAGTTGCCATCATTTAGTTGGGCACTCTAGCGAGACTGCCGGTGACAAACCGGAGGAAGGTGGGGATGACGTCAAATCATCATGCCCCTTATGACCTGGGCTACACACGTGCTACAATGGGAAGTACAACGAGTCGCGAAGTCGCGAGGCTAAGCTAATCTCTTAAAGCTTCTCTCAGTTCGGATTGTAGGCTGCAACTCGCCTACATGAAGCCGGAATCGCTAGTAATCGCGGATCAGCACGCCGCGGTGAATACGTTCCCGGGCCTTGTACACACCGCCCGTCACACCACGAGAGTTTGTAACACCCGAAGTCGGTGAGGTAACCTTTTGGAGCCAGCCGCCTAAGGTGGGATAGATGATTGGGGTGAAGTCGTAACAAGGTAGCCGTATCGGAAGGTGCGGCTGGATCACCTCCTTTCTAAGGAAATAGTTCATCTAAGATGAACGTTACGGAAACTACACAGGATTGCTTTTATTCGTTCAGTTTTGAGAGGTTTACTCTCAAAAATCGTTCATTGAAAACTGGATACAGAAACACATTTTTTTAAACAAACCGAGAACACCGCGTTGAATGAGTTTTTTAATAAGTTCAATTGCTTATTTATTACTAAGGAACATGATCGCTCATGGGAATTAGTAAGACCCTTGACGAAAGTCAAGATAAGGTTAAGTGAATAAGGGCGCACGGTGGATGCCTTGGCACTAGGAGCCGATGAAGGACGGGACTAACACCGATATGCTTCGGGGAGCTGTAAGTAAGCTTTGATCCGGAGATTTCCGAATGGGGGAACCCAGCATCTTTTATAGGATGTTACTTTTCAGTGAATACATAGCTGATTAGAGGTAGACGCAGAGAACTGAAACATCTAAGTACCTGCAGGAAGAGAAAGAAAATTCGATTCCCTGAGTAGCGGCGAGCGAAACGGGAAAAGCCCAAACCAAGAGGCTTGCCTCTTGGGGTTGTAGGACTCCGATATGGTAGTCCAGTGAAATAGTCGAAGGACCTGGAAAGGTCTGCTAGAAAGGGTAAAAGCCCCGTAGACAAAATTTGACTGGCACCTAGGAGGATCCTGAGTACGGCGGAACACGAGGAATTCCGTCGGAATCCGGGAGGACCATCTCCCAAGGCTAAATACTCCCTAGTGACCGATAGTGAACCAGTACCGTGAGGGAAAGGTGAAAAGCACCCCGGAAGGGGAGTGAAATAGATCCTGAAACCGTGTGCCTACAACAAGTTAGAGCCCGTTAATGGGTGATAGCGTGCCTTTTGTAGAATGAACCGGCGAGTTACGATTACTTGCGAGGTTAAGTTGAAAAGACGGAGCCGTAGCGAAAGCGAGTCTGAATAGGGCGAATGAGTAAGTGGTCGTAGACCCGAAACCATGTGATCTACCCATGTCCAGGTTGAAGGTGCGGTAAAACGCACTGGAGGACCGAACCCACGTACGTTGAAAAGTGCGGGGATGAGGTGTGGGTAGCGGAGAAATTCCAAACGAACTTGGAGATAGCTGGTTCTCTCCGAAATAGCTTTAGGGCTAGCCTCAGAGTAAGAATGATGGAGGTAGAGCACTGTTTGGACTAGGGGCCCATCTCGGGTTACCGAATTCAGATAAACTCCGAATGCCATCCATTCATCTCTGGGAGTCAGACTGTGAGTGATAAGATCCATAGTCGAAAGGGAAACAGCCCAGACCACCAGCTAAGGTCCCAAAATAACTATTAAGTGGAAAAGGATGTGGGGTTGCACAGACAACTAGGATGTTGGCTCAGAAGCAGCCACCATTTAAAGAGTGCGTAATAGCTCACTAGTCGAGTGACCCTGCGCCGAAAATGTACCGGGGCTAAATAGTTTACCGAAGCTGTGGAACATACCAATAGGTATGTTGGTAGGAGAGCGTTCTAAGGGCGTTGAAGGTAGATCGTGAGGACTGCTGGAGCGCTTAGAAGTGAGAATGCCGGTATGAGTAGCGAAAGACAGGTGAGAATCCTGTCCACCGAATGACTAAGGTTTCCTGGGGAAGGCTCGTCCGCCCAGGGTTAGTCGGGACCTAAGCCGAGGCCGAAAGGCGTAGGCGATGGATAACAGGTTGATATTCCTGTACCCGTTGTTTTTGTTTGAGCAATGGAGGGACGCAGGAGGCTAAGGAATCAGACGATTGGAAATGTCTGTCCAAGCAATGAGTCTTGAGGCGAGTCAAATGCTTGCTTCTCTAAGGACAAGTTGTGATGGGGAGGGAAATAATAGTACCGAAGTTCCTGATGTCACACTGCCGAGAAAAGCTTCTAGTGAGAAAACAATGGCCCGTACCGCAAACCGACACAGGTAGTCGAGGAGAGAATCCTAAGGTGAGCGAGAGAACTCTCGTTAAGGAACTCGGCAAAATGACCCCGTAACTTCGGGAGAAGGGGTGCTGATCTAACGATCAGCCGCAGTGAATAGGCCCAAGCGACTGTTTATCAAAAACACAGGTCTCTGCAAAATCGAAAGATGACGTATAGGGGCTGACGCCTGCCCGGTGCTGGAAGGTTAAGAGGAGTGCTTAGCGTAAGCGAAGGTACGAATTGAAGCCCCAGTAAACGGCGGCCGTAACTATAACGGTCCTAAGGTAGCGAAATTCCTTGTCGGGTAAGTTCCGACCCGCACGAAAGGCGTAACGATTTGGGCACTGTCTCAACGAGAGACTCGGTGAAATTTTAGTACCTGTGAAGATGCAGGTTACCCGCGACAGGACGGAAAGACCCCATGGAGCTTTACTGCAGTTTGATATTGAGTGTTTGTACCACATGTACAGGATAGGTAGGAGCCGTAGAAGTCGGGACGCTAGTTTCGACAGAGGCGCTGGTGGGATACTACCCCTGTGTTATGACCACTCTAACCCGCACCACTAATCGTGGTGGGAGACAGTGTCAGATGGGCAGTTTGACTGGGGCGGTCGCCTCCTAAAGAGTAACGGAGGCGCCCAAAGGTTCCCTCAGAATGGTTGGAAATCATTCGCAGAGTGTAAAGGCACAAGGGAGCTTGACTGCGAGACCTACAAGTCGAGCAGGGACGAAAGTCGGGCTTAGTGATCCGGTGGTTCCGCATGGAAGGGCCATCGCTCAACGGATAAAAGCTACCCTGGGGATAACAGGCTTATCTCCCCCAAGAGTCCACATCGACGGGGAGGTTTGGCACCTCGATGTCGGCTCGTCGCATCCTGGGGCTGTAGTCGGTCCCAAGGGTTGGGCTGTTCGCCCATTAAAGCGGCACGCGAGCTGGGTTCAGAACGTCGTGAGACAGTTCGGTCCCTATCCGTCGCGGGCGTTGGAAATTTGAGAGGATCTGTCCTTAGTACGAGAGGACCGGGATGGACTTACCGCTGGTGTACCAGTTGTCTCGCCAGAGGCATCGCTGGGTAGCTATGTAGGGAAGGGATAAACGCTGAAAGCATCTAAGTGTGAAGCCCACCTCAAGATGAGATTTCCCATTTCTTTAAGAAAGTAAGATCCCTGAGAGATGATCAGGTAGATAGGTCAGGAGTGGAAGTGCAGTGATGTACGGAGCGGACTGATACTAATCGATCGAGGACTTAACCAAAAATTGATTCAAGGTTGTTTAAAAACGTTTCTGATCCAGTTTTGAGTGAACGAAGTTTACTCAAACAAATAGTGTGGTGGCGATAGCGGGAAGGATACACCTGTTCCCATGTCGAACACAGAAGTTAAGCTTCTTAGCGCCGATTGTAGTGAGGGGTTGCCCCTTGTGAGATTAGGACGTCGCCACGCAGTTAAGACTATTCATAATATGGATAGTCTTTTTTGTTGTTTAAATTTTATCTAGCTGTGAATACTAATCAAGGATAGCTGAAGGTGTGCTTGCTCTGGAAAGTCAATTTTTAAAATTGTATAGATTCGATCATTCGATAACTTTTTTTATTAACTAATCCTTCTTTTTAGGTATGGGATATTATTTTTAGTTGAAAAATGTTCATGTTATACTAAAAATAAGAAGAAAAATGGGGGATTATGATGGTGAATCGAGCGTTTAAAGGTGGGATTGATCTTCATCAGGATCAAGCTTTGCACCTAAGAGGAATTGATAATTATAAAAAGGTAGAAAGTATTTATCCTAAAAAAGTTTATATTCCGATCCAGCAGCATATTGGTGATCCGGCGGAAGTGACTGTTTCAGTTGGTGAGAAGGTTTTTTTAGGCCAAACGATTGCTAAAATGGGTGAGGGATTGGGAGCCAATATTCATGCGAGTGTTTCGGGAAGGATTGTTGGAGTCGAAGAAATCGATCAAGGTCAAGGGGATGAAATGACTTGTATCGTGATCGAAAATGATTTTCAAGAACAGCCTAAGAAAATTTATCATGATAAGATTGAGGAATTGGCACCAGAAACAATTGTTGAAAAAGTGGAAGCTGCAGGTGTTGTAGGTTTAGGGGGAGCGACTTTTCCCAGTCATGTAAAACTTAATCCCAAAGAAGATATTCATACGTGCATTTTCAACGGTGCGGAATGTGAGCCGTTGCTAATGGCGGATGCCGCTTTAATGGTAAATCAGGGAGATCAACTCATTAAAGGCTGCAAGCTTGTATTAAAGGCTGTAGGAGCCAATGAGGGAATCATAGCCATTGAAGATGATAAGCAAGAGGCAATCGAAGTTATGAAAGAATTATGTAAAGATATTCCAACTCTTTCAGTTATTGAAGTACCTTCTGTATACCCGCAGGGAAGCACAGAAATGTTGTTTAAAACGATTACCGGAAAAGAAGAGCCCCCAGATGGATCAACAAGAGATTTAGGCTATTTGGTCATTAACGTCGCTACAACGGTTGCTGTTTCTGAAGCAATTGACCCAGGCATTCCATTAAGTTATCGGATTTGTTCTGTAGTGGGAGATGTGATGCAGCAAAAAAATGTTTACTTTCCGATTGGAACTTCGATTCAAGATATGATCGATTTTTGCGGTGGGTTTGATGGGACCCCTTCAAAAATTATTACTGGTGGCTTTATGATGGGAAAAACGGTAGATACGTTGGCAGCTTCATTAACAAAATCAGCGAATGGCTTGATCGTGATAAATGAAAAGCATGACCAAGACAGTACGCCTAGTCCTTGTATTCTATGCGCTCGTTGTGTAGAAGTTTGCCCGGTAGGTCTGTTACCACATCAACTTGAAAAAAATTATTTAAAGAAAAACTGGAAGCGGCTGGAAAAACTATATGTCGAAAGCTGTATTAATTGTGGTTGTTGCACCTATATTTGTCCGGCGCGTCGTCATTTAGCGGAGCATATTGTGGCAGGACAGCAAGCGCTGAAAGAGAGGCGGGAATCGTAATGGAGAAAAGATCGGCATTTGAAGAAGTACGTAGCCAGCGTTATCCTATGATGGAAGCCTCACCACATTTATTATATCGAGAAAAAACGGATCATCTGATGAAATGGGTACTAATTGCTTTACTGCCAAGTGTCTTGGCTTCGATTATTTTCTTTGGTTTGCGCTCATTGTTGCTGTATATAATTTCTGTCGCAACGTGTTTAATCGTTGAGCTATTATGGTTCAAGCTGCGGAGGAATTCTTTGCCAAAAGATTATTCGGTAGTCGTGACAGGTGTCTTGTTAGCGATGAGTTTGCCGGCGAGTGTCCCGTTGTGGTATCCGATTTTAGGGGGTACGATAGGGATTCTTGTAGCGAAGGAATTATTTGGCGGAATCGGCAAAAACTTATTGAATCCGGCGCTAACTGGGCGGGCCGTACTACGCTTGGTTTTTGTGAAGGAAATGTCTGAAAATGTCCAACCACGTCCGATATTTTCCCTCGATGGTTTAGATGTTGTATCCTCGGCAACGCCGTTGATGGATGCGAAAGCGGGGATAGGACTTTCGGGAGAACAAATGCTCGACAGCCTGACTGGGTTGATTGCCGGTAAAAATGCAGAAACAGCTGCTATCCTATTGCTTCTAGGTGGATTATTTTTACTTTACAAAAAGGTTATCACTTGGCAGATTCCCTTCTCTATGTTGGGGACGATTATTCTGTTGGCTTTCTTTTTTGGAAAAGGAGATCCGACGATCGTGTTTGCACATGTCTTTGGCGGTGCGACGATGTTGGGAGCTTTTTTCATGGCGACGGACTACAGTACGTCACCGACTACCCCCAAAGGTGAAATTATTTACGGGATTTGCTGTGGAATTTTATTAATGCTGTGGCGTCAATTCAGCTCGATGCCAGAGGGAATGACCTTTATCTTGCTGATTATGAATTGCTTCGTCCCGCTGATTGATCATTTAATTATTCCGCGGGTCTACGGGGTTAAAAAGTCCTAATCATTTTCAAAAAAAGTAGACGTTCTTTCATTCTAGTGATAAAGTGGTATGGTCACTGGCTATTACCAGTTTATTACGCTGCATCTTTTTGAAAATAGAATGAAATCAGTTTCAGTGTTTTTCATTTTTTGAGCTAGATTAGAGAGGGTTGTTATAGTGCTTTACGTTGCAAGACATGGAGAAACGGAATGGAACCATAAAGGAATTATTTCAGGCAGAAGCGATATTGCTTTATCAGAGGTCGGCTATCAGCAGGCGGAGCTATTAGCAAAGGAAGTCGCTAATTTATCACAGCCAATCACAAAAATTATTCATTCACCGCTTCAACGTGCAAAGGAAACAGCACGGATCGTGGCGGAAAAAAATAAGTTACCCATGAGCGTTGACGAACGTTTGATTGAATTAGATTATGGCGACTTTGATGGAACGAGTGATCAGCAGTCAGTTTATTTGCAGTTGCGGACACAGTTTGCGGTGCGATATCCCAATGGCGAATCACTAATGGATGTTTATGCTCGTATCGTTCCATTGCTAACTGAATTGGAGCAAGACCAAGAAAATACCTACTTGTTGGTTTGTCATAACTCTGTGATACGCGCGATGAAAAATTATTTTGAACCATTGGAGAATGAAAAAGTCTTCAATTATCGGACGCCAAACGCGAAATTGATCTCATTTGATTGGGAGAAAGGGTCCACAATTATTCAAAGCGCTTAAAAGGCTGGACAATGCGTCCAGCCTTTTTTCTTTAAATCGTTTCGTACATTGTTTTTATCGTTTGGATGGTGAGCTGCCATTTTTGCTTTTCGGCTGCTGTCAGGTTGAGCGGGATCGATTCATTGATTCCTTTAATCGAAACCTTGGCAGGTGAGCCGGCGTAGCACTTTTCAATTGGTTGATAATGGCTAACGGGCACGATCAGCTGATTATCATTTAAGATCGCTTCGACGATTCGTGCGGCCTGAATGGCAATCCCATAAGAGGTATAGCCCTTTCCTCTGAAAGTGGTCCAACCACCTTTGCGCGCTGCTGCATCAAGCTCTATCCGGTGTTCGCTAGTTAAAGTCTCGGTGACTGGCAGACCACCGACAGTGACAGTGGACCAAGCAACAAATTGACTTTCACCGTGCTCACCGATTACATAGCCGTTCACGGAAGTCGGGTGGACATTGATTTTTTCGCTGACTGCGTGCTTCATCCGAGCGGTGTCTAAAGAAGTGCCAGTACCAAAGACGCGTTCTTTAGGCAATCCGGTTAATTCCTGCAAATAGCGGGTAATCACATCGCAAGGATTCGTAATGTTTAAGATAATCCCTTTAAAGCCGGAAGCTTTAATTTTAGGTGCCCACTCTTCTACGATTGTTTTTGTCAAATTCAGCTCGGCAAAGCGATCTGAATTACCATTAAGGATCGAAATATTCCCAGCGGAAAAGATCAGTACATCGGTGGTAGCTAACTCAGATAAATCTGGTGCGATCAATTTAACTTGATGTGGCTGTTCCATTTGTCCATCAACTAGATCATTTAGTTCAGCTTGAACGAGGTTTGTATTTGTATCGAATAAGACTACTTCATCAACGATTTGTTTAGCGATTAATGTATAGGCAGTGGTGCTGCCAACGTGGCCGACACCAATAATTGCGACTTTTCTCAAATTCTTCACTCCTTTAAAAAAGAATGCTACTTTAATGAGAAAATGTCAATAAAATGATGAGTGAAAAATCAGTTTGCTAAAGCAGATTTTAGACAATCATAGATACGCTCGCAATCTTTGGTGGTACCTCGCAGTTCATAATCCGCTAAAAAAGGAAATCCAAAGGCCTCGCTATATTGTTTAGCAGTAAGACAGTATTGGTAATTAAAATTTTTATTGCCACTGCCGACTACGCCGAGACATTTTTGATAATTAGCCTCATAGTCCAAGTACTCCCGCATGACTTCGGTCAAAATTTCAGTATCACCATTGTCTACGCCATTCCCACCTTCGAGATAAGTCGGAACGAAGGTAAAAAATTCTTCCGCTTCTGTTTCGAAGGGACTGTTCTCAGAGATCTCTTTGCTAGTAATCAGTGGATTTTTAGCGTCTGCCTGGTGCTGTTCGGCAGCATAAGTTGTTAGTCTTTCGACAAAAGCACGGGTGTTTCCTGAAATTGATATATATAAAATATTCATTGAAATCATTCCTTCCATGGAGAACATTGTAACATGAAAAAAATCGACCAGCAAAACTGTAAACGCTTGCAAAAAGTCTGGAAATATGGTATAAAATAGGTGTAAGGGGTAGTATCCCTAAAGTTGTTAAGGATCAAAGCAACATGAAATGAATGGAGGCATTCATTTCAAGAGAGAGTGCCTAAAAGGGCAGGAAGGAAGTAGGGATTTTGAGAACTCCTTACCAAGGAATCAAGGTCTAACAGGATGAGAGATGTAGACAGTAGAACCATTTCTCTATTTAATGGTGAGGCTTAAACGAACATTCAATCACAAGAACAAAAACGTTTAAGACCTAGAAAAGAGTGTAAATATTCTAGAAACTTAGAATGAAACAAAAACACACAGCCATTAGACCTGTTAGACTATTTTTGTGTCTAAAAATAAGAGGTTGGAACAGAAGCTACTTCTGGACCACCGTTTATATGTAAAAAAGGAGCTGAGCCATAACTGTCTCAGCTCCTTTTGCGTCAAATTATTTATTGTAGTAACGAATATCGCCATCGATTTTGTTGATAGCAAAGTCGGTTGGATCGGAGAAGCGATGACTACCTCCGTCGGTTGGTAATTTTTCGTTGAACATGTTTTCATATTCTGGAATGGTCAAACGTTTTCGTTGTGCCAACAACGTATGATTTTTTTCCGAGGTTAAATAATTTTTGTAATCTTCCATCAAGTTCATGGAGAAAAATTCGCTGACTGCACCAGAACCATAGCTGAAAAGCCCCACTCTGTCTCCCGCCACTAACTGGCTATTATCTAACAACGATAATAAACCTAAATATAGTGAACCGGTATAAAGATTGCCGACTTGGCGGCTGTAAAGGATTGCTTCGTCATAGCGAGCTTCTAAACGCTGTTGTTCTTCCTCTGGCATCTCAGGGAAAATGGCCCGTAATGCTTTTCGACCCATCTTAGTATAAGGTAAGTGAAAGGTAAGGGCAGCGTAGTCTTCACTACTTGTTTGATTGATTTTTTTATTTTGCTCCCAGATGCGTGTGAAAGAATCAATATAGATTTGATTTGAGAGATGACCATCGACCAATGGATAATCATGACCAGCCGGGCGCCAGAAATCATAGACATCTTCAGAATAGAAGACGCTATCGTTATTAAAGGCCAAAATATGAGGCTCTTTCGTTATAAGCATTGCGACAGCGCCACAACCTTGAGTGGGTTCCCCCCCACTATTTAAGCCATATTTAGCGATGTCGGCTGCGATCACTAACACTTTGCGGTCAGGATGCAAGCTTACATAATCATGTGCTTGTTGCAAGGCAGCTGTACCACCATAGCATGCGTGTTTTATTTCAAATGAACGAGCAAATGGTTGGATATCTAACAGGTTATGGATAATGACGGCAGCAGATTTTGAAAAATCAGTACTTGATTCTGTTCCGACAATGACCATATCGATGTCCTTCTTGTCTTCATCAGTAAGAATTTTTGCAGCAGCACTTGCCCCTAAAGTAACGATGTCTTGGGTCTCAGGATTAATCGCCATTTGATCCTGTCCAAGACCAATGTGAAATTTGTTAGGGTCAGTTTCCCGCGCGTTAGCTAAATCGGTCATATCGAGATAGTAATTAGGCACATGAAAGCTGATTTTATCAATTCCTATAGTCATATTGCTCCTCCTAGTTCTTATGATTGAATCCTTATTGATAGAATTCATTGTTTGCGGCGGATAACGATCCGCTATCGTAAAAAAAGAAATCAAGAAATAGATTTGTTCCTCTTCCATTGGTAAATATATCATAGAAAGGTCAGAATTAGGTGAGTTTGAATCTTAAGAAATTATAAAACTATCTGTGCTATACTTACGTCTGGTTTTTAAACAATTTTATTGGAGGTGCACCCTTGGAAGAAGTAGTCATTTTAAGTGCTGTACGAACACCAATTGGAAGATACAGAGGTAAATTAGCGAGCGTGTCAGCGGTAGAGCTTGGTGCAATCGTGGTGAAAGAAGCAATTAACCGGGCAGAGATCACCGGACAAGAAGTTAATCAAGTTTTTATGGGAAATGTCTTGCAAGCCGGCAATGGACAAAATGTCGCTCGTCAGGCAGCAGTGAAGGCTGGGCTTGCTTATGAAGTTCCGGCAACGACGATCAATGAAGTTTGTGGGTCGGGATTGAAATCGATTATTTTTGGTATGCAGCAGATTCAGCTTGGTGATGCTCGGGTTGTGGTGGCTGGCGGAACAGAAAATATGTCTCAGGCGCCAAAAGTGACTGGCTTTGATTATGTGACACAGGAATGGCAGGAGCCAAAGTCTAGCATGATCTATGATGGCTTGACAGATGCTTTTAGTGGGAAGCACATGGGATTAACCGCCGAAAAAGTGGCGGACCAATACCAGATCACTCGTGAGATGCAGGATCAGTTTGCCTATGATTCGCAAATGAAAGCAGCACAAGCAAGCCGTGAAGGAAAGTTTGAGTCAGAAATCGTGGCGGTGCCGCTTGCAGATGGCAGCACGTTATATACCGATGAAGGCATTCGAGCCGATACGACGCTGGAAAAAATCAGCTCGTTAAAGCCAGCCTTTAAAGAAGGCGGTGTAGTGACGGCGGCAAATGCCTCAACGTTAAACGATGGTGCTTCGGCGGTTGTTTTGGCTTCAAAAGCTTACGCGATTGAACATGGCTTGGATTATTTAGCAGAGATTAATGGCTATAGTGAAGTCGGAATCGACCCTAGTATCATGGGGGTTGCACCTGTTTCGGCCATCAACCAGCTGCTACAGAAAGTAAATCGGACCACAGCAGATATCGATCTGTTCCAAATCAACGAGGCTTTCGCGGCAGCATCGGTGGCGGTTCAAAAAGAGTTAGCTTTGCCGGATGAACGGGTTAATATTTATGGTGGAGCAATTGCCTTAGGCCATCCGATTGGTGCCAGTGGGGCCCGAATCGTGACGACCTTGCTATCTGAGCTGATACAAGAAGGAAAACAACGTGGCGTTGCCAGTCTTTGTATCGGTGGCGGCTTAGGCTTGGCCTTAATGGTTACAAAAGCGGAGGATCAGGAGACAGCCCAAAAAAAATTCTACCAGATGACGCGGGCAGAACGTTTGGCGTCATTGGTTAAAGAAAAAAAGCTGTCAGCTAAAGACGCAGCCCAATTAGCCAGTGAAACAGTTTTACCAGAAAAGATTGCGAATAATTTGATTGAAAATCAAATCAGTGAAGCGTCGATTCCTTTAGGCGTCGCACAAAATTTTGTGATTAACGGTAAAAAAAAAATCATTCCAATGGCAACAGAAGAACCGTCTGTCATTGCGGCAGCTAGTAATGCCGGAAAAATTATTGCAAAGGCTGGCGGATTAGCAACGCGAGTTATTGGACAAGCGATGACGGGGCAAATCGTTTTACGCAATGTTTCAGATTTAGTAGCCACTAAAAAATGCCTTCTACACAATGAGACTTTATTGTTTAAGACCGCTGAAACGAGTTATCCTTCGATCTACCAAAGAGGCGGCGGATTACGATCGATTGCGATTAGAACTTTTGCGGAAGGGTATCTGTCACTTGATCTTGTGGTAGATACAAAGGACGCGATGGGTGCCAATATCGTGAACACGATGTTAGAGGCGGTCGCTCAAGAAGTACGACAGCTATTGCCTGAATCGGATGTACTATTTAGTATTTTAAGTAATTATGGGACGGAATCGCTGATCGAGGCTCGTTGTGAATTGCCTTTCAGTCAGATTTCGGCTGAATTAGCGGAGAAGATCGCTGCTGCAAGTGATTATAGCAAACTTGATCCTTATCGAGCGGCGACACATAATAAAGGAATCATGAATGGCGTCGATGCGATCGTCTTAGCGACCGGCAATGATACCCGTGCTGTGGCAGCGGCTAGTCACGCGTATGCAGCTCGTAACGGTCGTTATGAAGGCTTAAGTGAATGGTCTATCCAAGCAGACAAACTAATCGGCCAGCTAGTCATGCCAATGAAAGTTGGGATCGTTGGGGGCGCCACAAAAGTTTTGCCGAAAGCACAAATTGCTTTAAACATATTAGAAGTAACTGACGCGGCTGAGCTAGGTGAAATCATTGTAGCGGTAGGACTTGCCCAAAATTTAGCAGCGATTCGGGCCTTAGTGACAGACGGAATCCAAAAAGGCCACATGGCGATGCAAAGTCGTTCCCTTGCTATTTCGGCAGGGGCGACTGAAAATGAGATTGCTGAAGTAGCCAAACAATTGCGTCACTCCGAACGAATGAACTCGGCGACCGCTGAAGCGATCATCCAGCAGATTCGAGAAGGTTAATCGCTAAAAAAGCCGAGACAAACATTGTCTCGGCTTTTTTACTTATAAACGATGATTTAGAGGTAGTTTCTCGCTTAATCTCTTTAGTCGGAGGTAGCGATTATTTCAAACTAAAGTCTAAATAAACTGGATTATGATCAGAATATTGGAACGCCATATCTTTGACATGGAGATCCTTCACCTGAATGTTGTCTGAAAGTAAGAAACCATCAATCAAGGTCGTATAGGTGTGCCCTTTTTTATAAGGCTCATTTAAGGCCCGAGCCGAAGGGATTTTTTCTTCGGCTAAATTGCCATTAGGCAGGTGAAAACCTGCTGGCAATTGATCTTTAGGAAACGGATGAGTCCATGTTTCGCGCTTTTTACTTGTATTAAAGACTTCAGGGCTATTGCCTAAAACGTCGTGATTATAATCACCGGCCACCATAACATAATTGCCTTTTTGATATTCAGTTTCCATTACATCAAAAATTTTTTTCAATTGCGCGGCTTGCACGGAACGATCCTTTGTAAAAGCCGATAGATGTGTGTTGATAGCAATCAGCTCATGATTCCCTTTGACTGGGATACGGCTGACGGTAAAAGCGCGATCCAAATCAAAGAATTTATTGAAATTCGTTTCGATCGGTAATGAATAACGTTTACTGCTAGTGATCTCAGCGTGGCTCAAGGTGACTAAGCCTGATTTGGCTTGGCCGATGGGATCTGTAAAAGGATAGAATAAATAAGACGAGTCGTAATTTTGCCCATAAAGACTGTTATAGGTGGGTAAATGTTCTTTCAACCAAGCGACCTCATCGACATGCTGCGAACGATCCCCTGATTGGTCAACTTCTTGATAAAAAGCTAGAGTCGGAGCCACGTCTTTGGTCGTATTGACGATGCCTTGCATATTTTCTTCAACGGTCTTTTTATCATAAGCCCGTGAATATTTTCCACCATCCATAAAAAAGCTATAGCTTGGAGGGTAGGCACCATAGCCGATATTATGGCTCATGGCACGATAGGTTTTATTTGTTTCCAAGACCTCATTGTGCTGGTTATGCGGCTTTAAGGTCAGGTTGTCAGGTAAACGATCGTAACTAGCGAATAAATAAATCAAATAGCCGCCGAAGACGACGATAATTGCGATGACAATCCCCAAAATAATTTTTATAAATTTTTTCATTGGTATTCCTCCCGCATCAATCATAGCAGACTTTTCAGCGATCACAAAGTATCCTCACTTTCGTAAAAAAGCGCCTCATGTTACACTAGATGGGTAATGTTAAACGTTATTAAAAGAGAGGTTTTAAAATGATTCGATTTGCAAAAAAACAAGATGGTGCAGCGGTAGCTAAATTAATACTGGTTATTTTAAAGGACATGGAACTGGATTTTTTAGAAGAATTTGGCGAAGAGAGTGCTTTAAAAGTAATCGCGGCTTGCTTTACTGACCCAACCTATCGTTTTGGTTATGCCCGTGGCTTGGTCGAAGAGATCGACGGAAAAATCGCTGGTGCGGTCTTTGGTTATCCTGCTAGTCAAGAGGCGATCATTGATCTGCCGCTGCAAAATTATTTGCGGTCACAGGGCATTGAAGAAGAAATCAATATGTTTATTGATCCAGAAGCGTTCCCGAATGAATGGTATTTAGATTCGATCGTGGTAGATGAGCGTTATCGCGGACATGGAATCGGCTCAAAGTTATTGACGGCGGTGGATCGTTTAGCGACTCATGAAGGAGAGACGGTCATTGGCTTAAATGTTGATAAAGCCAATCCTAATGCCAAACGCTTATATTTACGTGATGGCTTTCAGGATGTCGGAGAAATCATGATCAGTGGACATCAGTATGATCATATGCAGCGAGCGGTAAAAACACGCGATCGCAGCTAAGAAAAAAGAATTTTTAGAGAAAACAGAGGACGGGCCGATTAGGCTCATCCTCTGTTAGTTTTGTGAAAAAGTGATCTCTAGAGCTGTCTCTTTTTCCCTGCGTTTGTTGCGATTATAGAGCCAGTAGTCCATGACGGCTGCGACGCAGATACAAACGGGTGCATCGGCAGGATCAGTGACATCTAGCGCATAGTAATCACCGGTCAGTAAGGTTGCTTTGTCCATCGTCATAACCGGCTGATTAAAGTGATTGATTTTATATTGATGATTATAAATATCCCCATAAACAGCCCAATGAAGCTGTTGGATGTAGTAAAAATCCCCTGGCCAATGAAAAATTTTATGAAGCACACCGACTTTAGTGTGATCCTGATAAATTTCAAATTTTCGGCCGAGAATCACGCTTGCTTGCTTGATGTAAGCCACGATCTGCCCATTCATCGCATAGAGAGACAGCACATTGCCTTTACGCCCCCAGTGACCTACCATTAAATAAAGTGGCACACCCTTACTATCTTTCACAATCGTACGGGTCACCGAGCTTAATTGTTTTTCTTGAATAAAAAATTCGGTCATGTTGATTCACACCTTTGTTTTTATCACTCAGAAAGGATTTTTTCGATTGCCGTTGCGACACCATTTTCTTCATTCGTATCCGTGACGTGTTTTGCGATTTTTTTAATCTCTAAAGCGGCATTGCCCATCGCATAGCTGTTTCCGGCATAAGTCAGCATCGAGACGTCGTTGAAATTATCACCAAAGGCCATAACTTCGTCTGAAGTAAAGCCGCGTTGTTCAGCAAATTGTTTCAAAGCGATCCCTTTTTGGGCATTGACATGATTGATTTCGATATTGGTTAATTCAGAAGCCGCGATGGCCAGGTCGCCGATTTCTTCTAATTCGATCGTGACTTTCTTTAGCCGCTCTGGGCCATTTTTATCAAAAGCGATGATCTTCAAGACGTCTTCACCGGTTTCTTTTAAAGTTTGGCGAATGTTCTCGACATAATCGATCGGCGTCAAGGTCAAATGTTCCGAGGAAGCGGCGATCGCCATTTTTTTCGATAGTTCAGGATCTCTGCTTAACAGATGTTCTGAAACAAATTCGATCCGCATGGATTGGTTCTCTGAATAGACGTGGTCTGCGGTGAAAATCTCGTAGTATAAGCCAGCCTTTTCAATGGCATCCATTACGGCCAGTGTTTTTTGTAGACCTATGGGAATTGTGAAAATCGTTTCACGTTGGGCATTCACCACGTGAGCGCCATTTAATAAAATCATCGGTACATGGATCTTCGCTTCGTCTAAAGAGATCTTCGCATGACTCATTCCACGACCGGTTGCTGTAATAAACTCAATTCCTTGTGCTTGAGCCTTTTTGATGGCTTCGATATTGGCTGTCGGAACCCGCATATGATTGTTTAATAATGTCCCGTCCATATCGGAGGCAATAAGTTTGATCAAAATTGTTCACCTAGCTTTCTTATCATTCACCGATAGTGTACCATAATCCCAGAGAGGATAACCATGTCGGATTTATTCTTAAAAAAGAATTAGCTGAGTAATTGAAAAATGAGCAATAAGCCAGCAAAAAAACATTAGGAGTGTACGCTGTGAAAGAAATCATCCACAATGAATGGCAAACCGTTCTGGCAGACCAATTCCAAGCGCCGTATTATTTGAAACTGCGAGAATTTTTAAAAGATGAATACCGGACACAAAAAATCCATCCGGATATGTATCATATTTTTGAAGCCTTGGAATTGACGCCTTATGATCAAGTGAAAGTCGTAATTCTAGGACAGGATCCTTATCATGGCGTGGACCAAGCCCACGGCCTTTCATTCTCAGTTCAGCCAGGGGTTAAGATCCCGCCGTCTTTGCGGAATATTTACAAGGAAATGGAAAGTGATCTTGGAATCCCACCTGTCCAACACGGGAATTTAGTTAGCTGGGCCAAGCAAGGGGTGCTGATGCTGAACACGGTGTTGACGGTCAGAGAAGGTCAAGCTTATTCTCATCGGGGCCAAGGCTGGGAGCAATTGACAGACGCAATTATTGAACGCTTAAATGAACGAGAAAAACCGATTGTTTTTATTTTATGGGGCAAACCGGCGCAAGAAAAAATAAAAATGATCGATACCACAAAACACGCGATCATCAAGTCGGTTCATCCATCGCCATTGTCGGCTCATCGTGGCTTCTTTGGGTCAAAACCATTTTCCCAAACCAATCAAATCTTGCAAGAATGGAATGAGCAGCCGATCAATTGGCAGCTGCCTGAAACAGTGTAGTATGACAACGGTTTCTGTTATAGAGACAGATTGTGAAAAGGTTCTTCATTCAAGTTTATTGGATTCTAATTAGTAGTACAGATGTTTTATTCTGTCCTTTTCTTTTCTTGTGAATTGTTGTATGATAAGTAAGAAATAAATTTCTGGAGGGTTTTATCGTGGATCTATTTGATAGTTTAAAATTTAAGATTATTCGCCGTAACATTAAAGTGGCATTTCCTGAAGCAACGGACGCACGGATTTTAGGAGCAGCTTCACGTCTAAGAGCTGAGGAACTAGTGGAACCAATCTTGATCGGAAACGTGGATGAAATTGAAAAAGCTGCGAACGCTCGTGGAATCGCTTTAGGCAATTTTACGATTATTGATCCAGATCATTTTGATCGTTGGGATGAAATGGTGGAAGCGTTTGTTGAACGTCGTAAAGGTAAAGTAACCAAAGAAGATGCTGAAAAAATTCTTAAAGATGAAAATTACTTCGGCACAATGCTGACCTACATGGGCATCACTGATGGTATGGTTTCTGGTGCGATCCACTCAACCGGGGATACTGTCCGCCCAGCGTTACAAATCATTAAAACCAAACCTGGCATCAGCCGGACAAGCGGCGCTTTCTTAATGGTTCGCGGCCGTGACCAAGAGAAATACTTATTCTCTGACTGTGCCATCAATGTGAATCCAAATGCGCAAGAATTAGCAGAAATCGCTGTCGAATCAGCAAAAACCGCTGAACTATTCGATATCGAACCTAAAGTTGCTATGATGAGCTTTTCAACTAAAGGCTCTGCCAAAGCACCTGAAGTGGATAAAGTAGCAGAAGCAACCAAAATCGCACAAGAATTAGCTCCTGATTATTTAATCGATGGTGAATTACAGTTTGATGCAGCTTATATTCCTGGTGTGGCACAATTAAAAGCACCTGAATCAAAAGTAGCCGGACAAGCGACAGTCTTTGTTTTCCCAGAATTACAATCAGGAAACATCGGCTACAAAATTGCACAACGCTTCGGTGGCTTTGAAGCTATTGGACCAATCTTGCAAGGCTTGAACAAACCAATCTCTGACCTTTCTCGTGGTTCAAACGAAGAAGATGTTTACAAATTATCTATTATTACTGCAGCTCAAACATTGATGAACTAAGCTTTATTCATTAAATAGAACAAACAGTAAGGCAAGAATCCATTTTAGGATTCTTGCCTTTTTCTGTGGGAAATTTCCCAGCCGCTGACACTTTGGAACAAAGCTGGAACCTGATTCCCGAAGTCTTTCCAAGTTATTGTAAACGGTTTATTTAGACTGTATAGTCAGAAATGTAAACAGGAAAAATAAATTGTTGGAAGGAGATGTGTTTTTGTCATGATGGAAAAGATTCAGCGGTTCGGGGGAGCGATGTTCACCCCAGTGCTCTTATTCTCTTTTTCGGGAATAATGGTGGCACTTTGTATCATTTTCAAAAATCCGATGCTAGTTGGTAGCATCGCCAATGAAGGGACGACTTGGTACGCGATCTGGAGCATTGTTGAAAATGGTGCGTGGACGGTCTTCAATCAAATGGAACTGCTTTTCGTAATTGGTCTGTCAATCGGGTTAGCAAAAAAGGCCAATGCTCGTGCGGCGATGGAAGCTTTCGTAGTCTACACGACTTGTAATTATTTCATTTCATCGATGCTTGAGTATTTTGGAGATTTCTTTGGTGTAAACTTCGCGGCTGAACCTGGTGGTGATAGTGGTCTGAAATTGATCGGTGGCATTAAAACCTTGGATACTGGAATTATTGGTGCGATTTTTATTTCTGCAATCGTTGTCTTTTTACACAATCGTTATTTTGATAAGAAGTTGCCGGATTTCTTAGGAATCTTCCAAGGCTCATCCTTTATCGTAATCTTAGGATTCTTCGCAATGTTGCCCATCGCGTTTCTGATTTGCTTGATTTGGCCGAAGGTTCAACAAGGAATCGGATCATTACAAGGCTTCTTAGCCAGCGCGGGAATTTTCGGTGTTTGGCTGTATACTTTCTTGGAACGAATCTTGATTCCTACGGGATTGCACCACTTTATCTACACACCATTTGTTTATGGACCGGCGGTGGTGGAAGAAGGTATTACCAAATATTGGATGGGTCATCTGCAAGAATTTGGTCAAACTACCACGCCATTGAAGCAATTATTCCCAGAAGGCGGCTTCGCACTGCACGGGAATTCAAAAATCTTTGCTTCACCAGGAATCGCCGCAGCCTTTTACTTTACGGCTAAACCAGAAAACCGAAAAAAAGTGTTGGCTATTTTGATTCCAGCGACTTTGACCGCTGTGTTAGCCGGAATCACCGAACCGCTGGAATTTACATTCCTATTTGTTTCTCCACCATTGTTTGCGGTTCATGCCTTTTTAGCGGCAACAATGGCTGCAACAATGTACGCCTTTGGAGTGGTCGGCGATATGGGTGGCGGACTGATTGATCTGCTAGCTAAAGTCTGGATACCCTTATTCCAAAATCACAAAAGTATGATCTTTACCCAACTCTTTATCGGTTTAGCATTTGTCGTCATTTACTTTTTCGTTTTCCGCTTTTTGATCCTTAAATTTAATTTGGCGACACCAGGGCGAGAAGAAAATGCGCAGGACATCAAGCTTTATTCGAAAAAAGATTACAAAGCCAAACAAGGCGCCCAGACGCCTGTACTGGAAGGTGCTAATCAATATACTGAGCAAGCGGCGGTTTACTTGGATGGGTTCGGCGGTGCCGAAAATATTGAAAAGGTCAATAATTGCGCGACACGTTTGCGAATCACCGTCAAAGATCAAAACTTGGTGCAGCCGGATGATGTTTTTCGCTCAGGTGGTGCCCATGGAGTGGTTCGAAACGGAAATGCTTTCCAAGTGATCGTAGGACTGGATGTGCCACAAGTTAGAGAACAATTTGAAACATTGATGGATATAGAAAACTAATTGCTAAAGGAGCAGATAAAAAATGAAAAAATTTTCAATTGTCATTGCAGGCGGAGGAAGTACGTTTACACCAGGGATTGTCTTAATGTTGTTAGATAACTTAGATAAATTTCCGATTCGCCAAATCAAGTTTTACGATAACTTAGAAGAACGTCAAAATCACGTAGCGAATGCCTGTGAAATTTTACTGAAGGAACGGGCGCCGGAAATCAAGTTTGTAGCAACTACTGATCCAGAAACGGCATTTACCGATGTCGACTTTGTGATGGCGCATATTCGTGTAGGTTTGTACGCGATGCGTGAAAAAGATGAAAAAATCCCATTGAAATATGGCGTGGTCGGTCAAGAAACTTGTGGACCTGGAGGGATCGCTTATGGCATGCGTTCGATTGGCGGTGTGCTGGAGTTAGTTGATTATATGGAAAAATATTCGCCTGATGCCTGGATGTTGAATTATTCTAACCCAGCAGCGATTGTAGCGGAAGCAACGAGAAAATTACGACCAACTGCAAAAATCATCAATATTTGCGACATGCCTGTCGGAATCGAAGAACGAATGGCGCATTCGATTGGCTTGAAATCGCGAAAAGAAATGGAAGTTCGTTATTACGGATTGAATCACTTTGGCTGGTGGACGGATATTCGTGACAAAGATGGCAATGATTTAATGCCGAAAATCAAAGCCCATGTTAAAGATCATGGCTATTCATTGCCAGAAGAAATCGAAGAATCACAGCATACGGATGCCAGCTGGATGCATACTTTTGCGAAAGCGAAGGAAGTCTATGCATTAGATCCCGATACATTGCCGAACACATATTTGAAATATTATTTCTATCCACAAGATGAAGTGGCGCATGCGAATCCGGAATTTACTAGAGCAAACGAAGTAATGGCCGGCAGAGAGCAGCATGTTTTTAGCGAATGTGATCGAATCGCAGAAGCCGGGACTGCAAAAGGAACAACTTTAGAAGTCGATGAACATGCCAGCTACATCGTAGACCTTGCCAGAGCAATTGCCTACAACACTCATGAAAGAATGCTGTTGATCGTGCCTAACGAAGGCGCTATCGTGAACTTTGATGAGACAGCGATGGTAGAAGTGCCATGTGTCGTTGGCAGCAATGGTCCAGAGCCATTGACACAAGGTAAGATTCCACGTTTCCAAAAAGGCTTGATGGAGCAGCAAGTGGCGGTTGAAAAATTAGTTGTTGAAGCTTGGGCAGAAAAATCGTATCAAAAATTGTATCAAGCGTTAGCTTTATCGAAAATCGTACCAAACGCTCGGATCGCAAAAGAATTACTAGATGATTTAATCGAAGCCAACCAAGACTTTTGGCCAGAATTGAACTAATCCCATGAAAATAGCCACCAACTCTTCCTCCTTCACGTATAATAGTGAGGGAGGAGGGAATTTATGAAATTAGAACAATTGATTCATCAGCATATGGAAGAATTAGGAGATTTAGACAAAGAAATTTTGCATTTTATGTTAGCCAATCCGGACAAAGTTCAGGCTTTAGGGATCATGGATCTCGCTGATTTGGTCCATGCCTCAAAATCTTCAGTCTTACGCACTACGAAGAAATTAGGCTTCTCCGGCTATTCTGAATTAAAATATTTTTTAAGGCATTCCGAAGCAAATAATGAAGCAAGTACAAGCGACGAACGGAATATTTTTGAAAAACAAACGGATGACATCAAACGAACACTGGAATACATGCATTCGGTCAACTTGGAGCCAATTAATGAGATGTTTGAACATAGTGAGATCATTTATTGCTTTGCGACAGGTTTTTCACAAAAAAACGCCATAGATGAATTTTACAAAATGATGTTGAGCGTGGATAAGCGTGTGCTAGTTTTGCCAAACAAAACCGAGCTGGATATGGTGATGCCGATGATTACTAAGAAGGATTGTGTCGTGGTGGTTTCTTTAAGTGGCGAAACGGATGAAGTAAAAGAGAATTTGACGACTTTTGAAATGCGAAAAATTCCGGTTCTGGCTGTAACCGCTGTTGGTGATAATTATTTCGCTAGACACAGCACCTACCATTTAAATTATTACTGTGACTATTTTGTAGTAGGTAAAAGAATGATTCAAGGCCAGTCATTGATCGCACTGAATTGTTTGATGGATTATTTAAGCCGTTCCTATGGCGTCTATGCCATTAAAGAATGATCGTTTTATTCTTTGCGATTCATTAGAGAAAGCCTCAAAATAAATTTATTGGAAAAAGGATGCCAGTTCGACTTTTCACAGTTTGTTAAAGAAAAAATCAAAAAAATTGAGAACTGAGAAAAAAGGATAGAAACTAGTGGAATGGTATACGGCTTGAGAATCAAACTTATTTTTCTGAAAGAAATATAAATACATTCATACGAAAAAGGAGAAATCAAAATGATAGCGCTTAAATCAATCAAGGTGAGCAAAAATCTATTACTTGGCTATTGGGTCATCCTACCGGCAATTTTTTATTTCTATTTATTTTTAGTCAGCTTCGATCAACAGATAGCGATCCAACAACTGGTTTTAGAAATTCCTGGGTTGGCATTGGCGTTATTACTTTCCTTTTTGACCCTGTTTCAAGCGGCGAGCCTGTACTTTATCACTTCGAGAGAAACGGGTTCTGATGCGGTGAAAAAGTTTTTAAGTTTCAGTATGATCCAGCAAATACTGACGGGAAACATTATTGGCGCCGCACTATGCTTTTTTGTAAACAAAAATTTCTACGGCGATCAGGTGGAAGCTTCGCAAAAGAATAAAATGATTCTTTATTCAGCGATCGGGTTTATCGGCTTGATTAGTTTAATTATTTTGCTGATTACAATCAAAATGAAGGGGGTGTAAAAATGTTTTCATTGTTTAAAAAGAAGACCCCTGCTATTTTTAGTCCGGCGGAAGGTCAATTGATTCCGCTGTCTGAGGTCAATGATCCGGTTTTCGCACAAGGCATGATGGGACCAGGATTTGCGGTGGAGCCAATAAGTGATGAATTATTTTCACCAGTCAATGGCAAGGTAATCAGTATTTTTCCTACTAAACATGCAATTGGGATCGAAAGGGAAGATGGTAAAGAGCTACTGATCCATATTGGAATTGATACGGTTGAATTGAATGGCGAAGGCTTTGATATTCTTGTTAAGGAATCAGATAAGGTAAATCCGCAAACTAAAATAGCGGTGGTGGATCGTGAATTTTTAAAAGCGCAAGGCAAAGAAAGCACAATCATGGTTTTATTTCCTGGGGATACGGATCATTATACGATCCAGTCAAAAGTCGTTCAAAAGGCTGAAGAGGTCTCTTTAAACGAGTAATTCCTTTCAGGATTCTTCAAAAATAATATGCAACTAACTGGCAAGAATTCCTTTCACGGTTTCTTGCTTTTTTTGGTTTTATATAACGAATTCCTTTTCTCACAGCTCACAAATCGGTATACTGATGGGTGTAGAAAAGAGGGGAATCAGCGTGATAACGTTAATAGATACAGCAGCAACTGAAGAATTAGGAAAGATCATTGGCGCGGCGGCTGAGCCTAGCGATAATTTAGTCTTGACCGGCGACCTTGGAGCGGGAAAAACGACCTTGACGAAGGGGATCGCTTTAGGTTTAGGGATCGATCAAATGATCAAGAGTCCGACGTATACAATCATTCGCGAATATCAGCAAGGGCGTTTACCGCTTTATCATATGGATGTGTATCGAATCGAAGGGGGAGCGGACGATCTCGGTTTAGATGATTATTTTGAGGGCGATGGGCTTTCAGTAATCGAGTGGGGCCGACAACTAGGGGAATACGTGCCGGAGGATTATTTGGAGTTGATTCTTTCTAAGGATGAACAGGATGAGAATCTGCGCCGAGTCGAATTAACACCTCATGGAACAGCGGCGAAAAACTTTCAAGTGCGCATCATGGAAGCGTGGGAAGAAAAATGAGTGAAGTAGAGATTACTTTACGTGAAGCGATTCCCGTGGACGAAAAAGAAATATTACAAGTCAGCCGCCAAATCGCGGAGGAGACGGATTTTTTGATCATGGATGAAGCTGGGCTGGGACTTAGCGAAGAATTATTGAGTCTGCAGTTAGCTGATCTCTACGAAAGTGAAAATAATCTATTGTTAGTAGCGTTAGCGGATGAAAAGATTGTCGGAATGGCTTCTGTTAAAGCAGCACCAGAATTTACGGTCTCTCATATTGGCGAACTAGGGATCAGTGTCTTAAAAGAATTTTGGGGCATTGGTTTAGGCTCTACATTATTGGATGAGGTGATCTATTGGTGCGAAACTGTTTCGCCGTTAGCTCGATTAGAATTGACCGTGCAAAAAAGAAATGAACGAGCGATCCACTTGTACCAAAAATTTGGTTTTGAGATGGAAGCAATCATGCAACGAGGGGCACGAGACTCACAAGGAGCGTTCTTGGATGTTTTATTAATGAGTAAATTGATCAACTAAAAAAAGACTGTTCATCGAGAACAGTCTTCGTTTTATCACATCGGTAAAACTAATTTTTTTAAAGGGTCGACCCCAAAATGATCTTCTTGATAAAGCAGGATCTTCGCACAGGCGCGGCTATCTTCCAACGCATCGTGGTGATGTTCCAAAGGGATCGCCAATTCGTCACAGACCGTGTTCAAACGATGATTAGGCATCTCTGGAAATAGCTTACGGCTTGTCCGCACGGTACAGAGGGAAAGATAGGATGGCTGCTGAATGCGATAGTAATCAAGGCAGCCTGCTAAAACTTTCGTATCAAAGCCAGCGTTATGAGCGACAATCAAGCGGTTTTCTCGATAGTATTGTTTAATTTCTTGCCATACATCTGGGAATTTCGGCGCTTCAGCCACGTCTTCGGGATGAATTCCGTGAATTTGGATATTTTTCCAGAAGAAGTCTGTCTCAGGTTTGATCAACGAATAGTATTCGCCGACGATTTGACTATTTTTTACCATAACTAAAGCTAACGAGCAGGCGCTATGTGCCTCGTAAGTCGCTGTTTCAAAGTCCATTGCGATAAAATTCAATTGATTCACCTCTTCGCCATTGTTTTAACATATTTTTTTCTATGTGTCTGTTTTAATGGACCAGCTTTACTCTTTTTAAAGATTAATGTCTAATTCAACGGGACAATGATCGCTGCCAAAGATTTCTGTATGGATTTTTGCGTCTTGCAACTTGTCTTTCAAATCTTCGGAAACGACAAAATAGTCGATCCGCCATCCGGCATTGTTTTTGCGGGCATTGAAGCGGTAGCTCCACCAAGAATAAATGCCTTCTTGATCGGGATAGAAGTGACGGAAGGTATCAATATAGCCATTCTCTAATAAGATACTGAATTTTTCACGTTCTTGCGGAGTGAAGCCGGCATTTTTCTGATTGGTCTTCCAATTTTTTAAATCGATATTTTCATGGGCGACATTCAAATCACCACAGAAGATCACCGGTTTCTTTTCCTTTAGGCTATTGAGATAATTTAGGAAGGCTTCTTCCCAAGTCATCCGATAGTCTAGTCGTTTCAATTCATTTTGCGAATTTGGCGTATAACAAGTGATGACAAAATATTCGGGGTATTCCAGCGTGATCAGGCGGCCTTCTTGATCGTGTTCTTCGATGCCTAAACCATAGGTCACATTCAGCGGTTCGTGCTTGGTAAAAATGGCCGTACCAGAGTAGCCTTTTTTCTCGGCATAATTCCAATACTCATAATAGCCGGGTAGATCCATTTCGATTTGACCAGCTTGCAGTTTAGTTTCTTGTAGACAGAAAAAATCAGCGTCCAACTTATTGAAGTCTTCCATAAAATTCTTTTTCATCACGGCTCGCAAGCCGTTGACGTTCCAAGAAATTAATTTCATTATCCATTCCTCCGTAACATTTGAGATGAGTTAATTGTAACGAAAAAAGGCAATAAAGCAAAGTTGCCGGTCTAGCATTTCATCAAAAAAAACGATCAAAAAGGAGTCTTAACTATGAAAATCGGAGTTATCGGCATCGGGGGTATCGCCCAAAAAGCCTACTTACCAACCTACGCGGAAATGCGTGATCAGGCAGAATTTATTTTTGCTACGCGAAATGAAGCGACGCGCAAAAAAATTGCGGATGAATACAGTTTTGCCAAAACAGTTGTTACCATTGACGAGCTTTTAGCGGAAAAAATCACCGCTTGTTTTATTCATGCGGCGACAAAGGTTCATTTTGAGCTGGCAAAAAAATGTTTGGAGGCCGGTGTAGCAGTTTTCATGGATAAACCAGTTAGTGAAAATTATCAAGAAGTTCAAGCGTTGGATGACTTAGCTAAAGAAAAAGAACTGTTATTCATGGTAGGTTTTAATCGCCGGTTTGCACCAATGGTCGAGCAGTTGAAACAGTTGCCAGAAAAACGAGTAATCCAGTTGCAAAAAAATGAGCCGAGTCATGGGATGGATTCGCAATATGGAATCTATGATTTATTTATTCATTTAGTGGATACAGCGGTGTACTTACTGGATGATGAGATCATGAGTGTTCATTCTAAGCTTCGTGAAGAAAAAGGGCAGATGGTCTATGCGCAAATGCAGCTTTCCACGGCCACAACTGAATGTATTTTGTCGATGGATCTGATGAGCGGTGGTAAGCTGGAACGCTATCAAGTCAGCTCGCCGGAACAAACGATGGTTTTGGAGCAGCTAACTGATCTAAAGATCAAACGGGGACAAATAGAAGAAGTACACCGCTTTGGCGATTGGACCACAACTTTAGAAAAACGCGGCTTCCAACAACTAGTCCAAACATTTATTGCGGCTTTGCAGGGGAAGGCTGTCGATTTGCGTCAAGAAAATGTTTTGCTTAGTCATGAATTATGTGCCCAAATGTTGCGTCAGCATATTCGCCACCAACTATAAGGGGTGGTAAGATTTTTTACCACGTGCTAAAATAGCAAAGATGTTTGAAAAATTTATCCGTATCGAAGGAGAAGGGCTTATCAAAGTGAAAACAATGGAATTAACGAAGGCTTTACCTAATTTGAAAATCCTTTTGGATGAACCTTTAATGAATTATACCTTTACAAAAACCGGCGGTCCCGTGGACGCTCTAGCATTTCCCAAAGACAATGATGATGTAAAGGCATTAGTGGATTATTGTCGTGAACAGGCTATTCCGTGGATTGTGTTAGGCAATGCCAGCAATTTGATCGTCAGAGATGGCGGTATTCGTGGTGTAGTGATCATGCTAACAGAAATGACCACGATTCGGGTCGAAGAGAATGTAATTACGGCGCAAGCCGGAGCGAAATTAATCGATACCACTTATGTGGCGTTGGATCATTCCTTGACCGGCTTCGAATTTGCCTGTGGGATTCCTGGAAGTATCGGCGGTGCGGTCTTTATGAACGCCGGCGCGTATGACGGACAACTGCAAGATGTTTTTGAGTCAGCGGATATTTTATTAGCCGATGGCACCATCGAAACATGGAGCAACAGTGATATGAATTTTGCTTATCGTCACTCAACGGTCCAAGAACAACCAGCTATCGTTTTAACCGCTCGTTTTAAATTAATGGCTGGCGACACGGTTCAAATCGAAAAACGGATGAAAGAGCTGACTGAATTGCGTCAGTTGAAGCAGCCCTTGGAATATCCATCATGCGGCAGTGTCTTCAAACGGCCAGTGGGTCATTTCACTGGGAAATTAATTCAAGATGCGGACTTGCAAGGCTTAGTTTGGGGCGGCGCGCAAATTTCTGAGAAACACGCGGGCTTCATTGTCAATATCAACAATGCGACAGCGACCGATTATATTGAATTAATTGCCCATATCCAAAAAACGATCAAAGAAAAATTTGACGTGACTTTAGAAACCGAAGTCCGGATCATTGGCGAAGAGCCTAAATAAAAAATGCGTGCTAGAAAGCTGAAACAGCTACTAGCACGCATTTTTTATTTTTTCATTAAACGTAATAATACGGCACAGACACCCATCGTTGCGATGCCGGCGACGATGGCTTCAACCAAGCCACTGCCGAAAATAATGCCTAAGATGACACCGTAGACGGCGTTGGCAGTTACTTGCAATACGTCAGCATAGCTGTCTTTAAAGAAAAAGAAAATCAAGTTCATGACTAAGATCGTGTTTGTCATAGACCCCGCCAAGCCAGCGATGAATAGACTGACAGGACGTGCTTTTTCTTTCATGAAATGATGCAATCCTTTATAAACAAAGTAAGGAATGACCCCAATCAAAATTCGAGGAATAATAGCGACGATAACAGCCCGCCAGTCACCGTGATTCGTCAATGGATTGGCAATAAAAGGCGAAAAGACAAAGGACATCGGTGTGATTACAACCGTGGCACGAGCCAAGCTGATTACGCCGAAGACGGCACCTAGTCCAGCGCCAATCCGCGGACCTAAAATAATCGAGGCGATGATCACCGGAATATGCATGGTGGTAGCGTTGATTGGTCCGATAGGAATAAAACCTAAAGGGGTCACCGCTAAAATAATCATGATGGCTAAAAACATGGCAGTCAAAGTAAAGCTTTTAACATTTTGGTCTTTCATTAGTTACTCCTTTAATGTCGTATTTACAGCATGAATAATATCTGAAACGTTCGCTAGCGCACCACGGCCGTAATCTCCGCAAGCTAGCAGGGCTTCTCGCGGTTCGATTTCTTGGTAACCAACTTCTTTCAAGGTCGTTAAGTTGCGTTGAACGATCGGGTTTTGATACATATACGTATTCATTGCCGGCGCGATGATTTTGGGTGTTTCAGGCAACAGGGCTAAAGCAACGGTTGATAATAGATCATCAGCGATTCCATTAGCCAGTTTTCCAACGGTGTTGGCAGAAGCCGGAGCAACTAAAAACAAATCGGCCGTTTTGGCTAAAGCGATATGGTTGATCAAGGCCGCATCTGGTTCTTCCATCACATCAAGATGAACCCGCCGATGGGAGAGGGATTGAATCGTTAAAGGAGTAATAAATTCAGTACTGCTTTTGGTCATGATCGCATCTACTTTATACCCCATTTTAGTTAACTGGTTAGTGATGTCAGCTGCTTTATAAGCAGAGATACTACCACTGACTCCTAATAAAATAGTTTTCATTTCTTTTCCTCCAACTCCAAGACTTCTTTTTTGATTAATTCAGCGATCTCCGTTTTGGTATGGGCCTCTTTGACTTTTTGCTGCTGGTTGATTAGATAACCGTGATGTTTTTCACCGTAAATTTCTGTTAAGTCATTGGCTAAAATAAAATCAGCATGATTTTTTTCGAGACTTTTTTTCGCTACATTCAATAATTCGATCATCGGTACATCTACCAACAACTTAAAGCCAACTAAGATCGTGTCCGGCTGTAATTGTTTGATCAATGAAATGATTTTAGGATTCTTCTTCAAAACGATCACTAAATGATCAGTGTCAGAAGAAATTTTTTTCTCAGTCCGCTGCGCTTCAAGCTTAGCCAGTTCTGCTGGCAAATCGCTTGGCTGCTTGGCGAAGGCTGTTTCTAAATCTTCCAGCGTGACGGAGCTTTCTGGTGTAAAATCACTGACTGCCATACTATGGATAACTGCGTCATAATTATTTTCGGACATTAACGCTTTTAACATTCGTTCTAAATCTGCGGTTGTTTCAATATAGTGAGGATGGATGTTCTCATCTTCGACTTTGACCGCCTGCCGGGTTGTGATCAGATCGATCGTTGCACCGTCAGCAGCGAAGGTTTTGGCGATTGCTTTACCTAGTTTGCCACTGGAATGATTCGTGATGGCTCGTACATCGTCGATTTTTTCAGATGTTCCCCCGGAAGTAATGAGAATTCTCATACTTGATTTCCTCCTAGTTTATATAGTTTCTAATAAAGAATTCACTTCTTTTAAACATAAAACTCGTCTAAATCTTCGACCAACGCTGACTAAGCTTCTAAATCAACAATGGTTCGACCAACATGTTTGCCAGCTAATAAGGCATCCGCGATAGCGGGAACTTGTTCTAACGTGATTTCTTGAACGGCTACGTCCGCTGGTAAAGTCCATTCATCAGCCATTTTTTGCCAAAGCTTTTGTCGTTGGCTCATGGAAGCTTCCACTGAGTCGATGCCCAATAAATTAACACCTCGCAAAATAAAAGGCAAGACAGTTGTCGTTAACTTGATTCCACCGGCATTGCCACATAAAGCTAAGCTGCCACCATAATTAACGAAAGGTAAAACTTTGGCTAATGTGTCACCCCCGACCGTATCTACGACAAAATCAGTGAGCTGTTTATTTAACGGACGATTTTTTTCTGGAAATAATTCGGCTGGCGAGACAATAGAGGTCGCCCCCAATTTGGTCAAATAATCTTTTTGATCTTCTTTGCGACTTAAAGCGATGATTTCTTCGCATCCGATTTGTTTTAGAAAGTGAATGGCAAAGCTGCCAACACCACCGGTTGCCCCAGTGACAAGGACACGACTATCCGCAGTCAATCCATGCTTCTGCAAAGCATCCACGGCAAGAGCAGCGGTGAAGCCGGCAGTTCCAAAGGTCATTACTTGTTTTTCATCCAGACCTGCAGGGATTTTCACACACCAGGCAGCTGGCACGACTTGCAGCTGACTTAAACCGCCATCTTGTTTCACACCTAAGCCATAGCCGGTAACTAAAACGGAATCACCTGGTTGAAGATTGGGGTCATTTGAAGTCAAAATTTTCCCGGCAAGATCGATCCCCGGTGTCATCGGATAATCACGAAGCACGCCGGTATTGGCTTTTGTTGCTAGGGCATCCTTATAATTGATGCCAGAATAGCGAACAGCAATTAAAACTTCGCCTTCATCAATTTCAGGTTTCGCAAAGGTTTCTATTTCAGTGTGAACGGTCTCATCATTTAACACTCGTAAACGGCGGTATTCAGCCATACTATCCCTCCTAAAATTAAAAAACAATTCAATCAGTCATCATAAAATGTGGGGAATTCAAAAGTTAGGAATCCCCAACTATTAATAGTACTACGTTTTTCAAGGTCGAATTATCGCTAATGATTTAAAAAAACAGCAGACAATTCGGTTACTATATATCTTAGCGGAAATGAAAGAAAAAGCAAACTTCTTTTCTTCCTAATTTTCCATGAAAAGCGCAAAAGAAAAATTTTTCAAAATGCTTGATTTTTAGATAAAACTTCGTATACTAGAAAAGGTGCTATTAAACAATAAGTTTACTAATAGAAAACTTATTTTATAAAAACAATTAGAGGTGACGGCCATGGAGATCGGCGAGAAGCTGCGTAATTTACGAATTCAAAAAAATTTAACACAAGAAGAGTTAGGCGAACGAACAGATCTATCCAAGGGATACATCTCTCAATTAGAACGTGACCTAAGCTCTCCTTCAATGGAGACTTTTTTTGATATTTTAGAAGTTTTAGGCATCACTCCTGCAGAATTTTTCAAGCAAAAAACGGGTGAACGAAAAATCGTTTATAAAGATGAGGACACAACTTTTTACAGTGATGAAGAACACGGCTATCATATTAAGTGGTTGATTCCTGAATCTAATGAAAAAGAGATGGAGCCGATTTTATTGACCTTAGATAAAAAAGGCCAGTATAAACAATTTACTCCATCACTCTCTGAAACGTTTATTTATGTCTTGGAAGGAAAAGTCGCTTTGCAATTTGGCGAAACTTTGTATCAAGCAGAAAAAGGGGAAAGTATTTATTATGAGGCCAGCAAACCCCACCGGCTGCAAAACCAAGCGGCGGGGATCAGTAAAGTGTTGATCGTCGCAACAGAATCCTATTTATAGAAGAAGGACGTGAAGTCATGGCAAACACAATTATTTCTTTTAAAGATGTCGTCAAACAATACGACGAAGATGATCCGGTATTGAAAAAAATAAATTTTGATATTGAGGAAGGGCGTTTTTATACGTTATTAGGACCTTCAGGCTGTGGGAAAACAACGATTTTAAGAATCATTGCCGGTTTCACAGATGTTAGTGAGGGCGATATTTTTTTTGAGGGGAAACGGATGAATGATATCCCTGCGAATAAACGCCAAGTCAATACCGTCTTTCAAGACTATGCCTTGTTTCCTCATATGAATGTTTTTGATAATGTCGCTTTCGGATTGAAAATCAAAAAAATGTCTAAAAAGGATATCGAGAAAAAAGTTTTAGAAGCCTTGAAGCTAGTTCAATTACCTGGCTATGAAAATCGCGAGATCACCGAAATGTCTGGTGGTCAGCGGCAACGGGTCGCAATTGCCCGTGCCATTGTCAATGAACCAAAAATTTTATTATTAGATGAACCCTTGTCTGCGTTAGATTTAAAACTACGGACAGATATGCAATATGAATTACGAGCACTTCAAAAACGTTTGGGGATTACGTTTATTTTCGTGACCCACGACCAAGAAGAAGCTTTAGCGATGAGTGATGAAATCTTTGTAATGAATAAAGGGAAGATCGTGCAAAGTGGGACACCCGTCGATATTTATGATGAACCGATCAATCATTTTGTGGCGGATTTTGTTGGCGAAAGTAATATCGTTGCCGGTGAGATGGTTGAAGATAATCTAGTGAAGTTTGTCGGTAAGACGTTTGAATGTGTCGATGGTGGAATGCGTCCCAATGAACCGGTCGAAGTGGTTTTACGTCCGGAAGATTTAAGCTTAACGACACCAGAAAACGGCAAACTAGTCGTGACTGTTGATACGCAATTGTTCCGTGGCGTGCATTATGAAATGAATTGTATTGACGCGGATGGCAACGAGTGGATGGTGCATTCGACTAAAAAAGCCAAAAAAGGCAGCAAGGTCGGCTTGTACTTTGAACCAGAAGATATCCACGTCATGCGTTTCAATGAAAGTGAAGAAGATTTCGAAGCGCGTTTAGACAGCTATGAGGATTAGAAAGGGGAGTATTTAATGAAAAATATGCGTCGTTTTTACTCTATCCCTTATTTTTTCTGGCTGCTATTTTTTGTTATCGCGCCGGTGATTTTGATTGTTTATCAATCTTTCTTTGATATGAATGGTCATTTTACTCTAGCCAATTACCATACGTATCTAACTTCTAAAACCTATTTGATGATGACGGTCAATTCGGTACTGTTTGCTTTCTTGATTACCTTGATGACACTTTTGATTAGTTATCCCACGGCTTATTTTTTAGCAAAATTAAAGCATCGGCAATTATTATTGCTATTAGTCGTTTTACCAACGTGGATCAATTTACTATTGAAAGCCTATGCCTTTATCGGAATCTTTAGTGCCAATGGATCAGTTAATGATTTTTTAAGCTTCATTGGGATCGGACAAAAGCAGCTTTTGTTTACCGACTTTAGTTTTATGTTTGTCGCGGCTTACATCGAGCTGCCGTTTATGATCATGCCGATTTTTAACGCATTAGAAGAAATCAATCCTTCGTTGATTAGCGCCAGTCGTGATCTTGGAGCGAATAATGTTGATACGTTTCGTCGCGTGATCTTTCCGCTGTCATTGAACGGAGTAAAAAGTGGCGTGCAGGCTGTCTTCATCCCGTCGCTTTCTTTATTCATGTTGACTCGTTTAATCGGCGGGAATCGAGTGATTACGTTAGGGACAGCGATTGAGGAGCATTTCTTAGTGACTCAAAACTGGGGAATGGGTTCAACGATTGGTGTGATCTTGATTGTCGCGATGTTCATCGTGATGATGCTGACAGGTGAGAAAAGAAAAGGAGGCCGGGTAAAATGAGAAGAAGCAAGTTTTCTTGGTCAACTATTTATTTGATTTTTGTGTTTGTCTTATTGTATATTCCGATTTTCTATTTGATTTTTTATTCCTTTAATCAAGGTGGAAATATGAGTTCCTTCACCGGCTTCACCTGGGAACACTATCAGAATTTGTTTTCAGATCGTCGTTTAATTAGTATCGTCGTGCAAACATTTGTCTTAGCTTTTTTATCAGCTTTGCTAGCGACTGTGATTGGGACTTTTGGCGCAATGGGGATTTATTATACGAGAAAACGCAATTCACGGAATGTGTTATTAGGACTGAATAACATTTTAATGGTGTCGCCAGACGTTATTATCGGTGCCAGCTTTTTGATTTTGTTCACCATGCTGGGAGGCGTCTTGAAAAACTTCCAGCTGGGCTTTGTCAGTGTCTTGCTGTCCCATGTCGCCTTTAGTATTCCGATCGTCGTGTTGATGGTCTTACCGAAGCTAAAGGAAATGAATGATTCAATGATCGATGCGGCACGAGATTTAGGGGCTAATAATTTTCAAGTGTTAAGCAATATCATCTTGCCCTTTTTAACACCGGGAATCATTGCAGGTTATTTCATGGCCTTTACTTATTCACTTGATGATTTTGCTGTGACCTTCTTTGTGACCGGGAATGGCTTTACAACACTATCCGTGGAAATCTATTCGCGGGCACGACAAGGAATCAGCTTAGAAATCAACGCCTTATCGACCCTTGTGTTTATTTTCTCTTTATTATTAGTCGTGGGCTATTACTTTATCAGTCGCGATACGTCGAAAAAGGCACGGAAACGAAAACGAGAATTTGAGGAGGTGGCGGTACTAAAATGAGAAAGCTGCAGTCCTTTATTATTGGTGTCGTCGCCATCATTTTATTGTTGACTTTCGTCGTGGTGCGTTTGAATCATTCGTCTAACGCGGGTTCTAAAGTGTTGAACATCTATAATTGGGGCGATTACATCGATCCCGATTTGATCAAGCAATTTGAAAAAGAATACGGCTATAAAGTCAATTACGAAACCTTTGACTCAAATGAAGCGATGGAAGCTAAGATCAAGCAAGGCGGGACCGCCTATGACATCGCGATCCCCAGTGAATACATGATCCAAAAAATGAAAAAAGAAAAATTATTGCTACCATTGGATCATACAAAGATTCACGGCTTAGAAAATATTGATCCGCGCTTTCTAAATTTGGATTTTGACCAGAACAATCAATACTCGATCCCCTATTTCTGGGGCACATTAGGAATCGTTTATAATGATAAGTTTGTTTCCAGTGACAAGATCAAACATTGGGAAGACCTGTGGCGGCCTGAATTAAAAAATAATATTATGCTGATTGATGGTGCGCGGGAAGTGATGGGGCTATCTTTGACCACATTAGGCTATTCTATTAATAGTAAAAAGATGCCTCAATTAAATCAAGCTATCAACAAATTAAGCAGCTTAACTCCCAATGTCAAAGCGATTGTCGCTGATGAAATTAAGATGTATATGGCAAACGAAGAAAGTGCGGTAGCGGTGACCTTCTCCGGCGAAGCGGCCGATATGATGTCAGAAAATAAGCACTTGCACTATGTGATCCCACCGGAAGGTTCGAACCTCTGGTTTGATAATATCGTGATCCCTAAGACTTCGAAGAATCAAACGGGGGCATACGACTTTATCAACTTTATGCTAAAACCAGAAAATGCCAAACAAAATGCTGAATACATCGGCTATTCGACCCCGAATAAAAAAGCTTTGGCAATGCTGCCGAAAAGTATCTCTGGTGACAAACAATTCTATCCTGACGATCAAACGATCAGTCATCTGGAAGTCTATAAAGATTTAGGACCGAAGTATTTGGGGATTTATAATGATTTGTATTTGGAATTTAAGATGTATCGGAAATGATGGTAAATTGAGTGTTGGTTTAAGAAGATTAGGATGAAAACTAATCTGTCTGATTTTTGATCTACTAGCATAGTGAGCGTAACAAAATAATTTTTCTAACATCAAAAGGACCTCGAATAAACGAGGTCCTTTTTTATGTTAATTTTTTTTAGCATTTTTATTAAAGAAACTCTAGTTATTTGACTTGTAAACACCTGTTTGCTATTTTTGACTTAACAAGTAATGGAGGTGAGTGGCGCATGGATTCTGACGCCGGTGAGACGTCGTTATTAAAGCAGAAGATTCCTTATTTTCAAAGAGAATAGCTTATTCTGGTGCGTTGTATACACAAGGTGCTTTTTTAGCGTAGGTAAAAATAAGGAGAAGAGAACGAATGCAGGAAGATCATTATAAGAGTATCGAACAATTGAGGGAAGATTATCCAAACAAAGATTTCGAGCAAGGGCTGACTAACAGCGAAGCCCAGAGACGTTTAGCAGAAAATGGTCCAAATAAGTTAGAAACCAAAAAAGTTTCAAAGTGGCGGCTGTTTATCCGACAATTTCACAATATGATTATCTACATTTTGCTAGTTGCGGCGCTATTGACCATTTTAATGGGGCATTATTCAGATGCGATAATTATTGGACTGGTGGTAGTGATCAATGCGTTGGTAGGTTATTACCAAGAAGCCAATGCTTCAGATGCCTTAGAAAAAATTCGAGAGATGTTGGCTGTTGAAGCGACTGTTTATCGTGAGGGACAACGAATAGATATTCCTACAGAGGACTTAGTTGTCGGGGATGTTGTTTTCTTAGAAGCTGGGGATAAAGTACCTGCTGATTTGCGAATCGTTGACAGTGATAATTTACGAATTCAAGAAGCTTCTTTGACTGGTGAAGCAGATTCCATTGAAAAGATAGCAGAAGATTTACCGAAAAAGACTGTTCCTTTGGCTGAACAGATCAACCGAGGTTTTGCCTCTACTTCCGTTACTAATGGGAGCGGAGTAGGAGTTGTGACAGCTACCGCAGAACAGACTCAAATCGGACAAATCTCCGCGGAAATTGTTCAAGTAAAAAAACGAAAGTCGCCTTTAATGCAGCAAATCGATGGCTTAGGGAAAGGCGTTTCCTATGTTGTGATTGGAGCTGCTGTTCTCTTATTTGGCTTAGGCCTTTTGCTTGAGACCTATTCCTTGTCTGTCCTATCATTAGCAATCGTAACGATGATTGTTGGCTCGATACCGGAAGGGCTACCCGCTACGACTTCTGTCATTTTAGCCATGGGTGTTAGCGATATGGCGAAGAACAAACACACGATCGTCAAATCACTGCCAGCAGTCGAGACATTGGGATCAGTCGATGTGATCGCTACAGACAAGACTGGGACACTAACTAAAAATGAAATGACTGTAAAGGATATTTTTCTAGCAGATCACCATTATGAAGTTAGTGGAAATGGGTATGAACCGCGAGGAGAAATTTTAGAAAAGGGCCAGGAGATTGCGGGCTCTGAAAAGCTTGAATTATTTTTGGAAGCAGGTTTTCAGGCGAATGACACGCTATTAACCAAGGAAGATGGCCGTTGGGGAATCAACGGTGAGCCGACTGACGGATCATTCTTGACTTTGTACCGTAAATATTATGGTGAGGAACATGAATCACCATACGAAGAAGTTGATATGCTGCCCTTTGATTCAGACTATCGCTATATGGCGAAACTGGTTAAGGATGCAACAGGCAAACAATTGATCTTTATTAAAGGATCTCCGGATAAGTTATTTCCGATGGCTAAAGTTGCAGAAAAGAAATGGACGCAAACGGTAAGAAAATTATCGGCAGCTGGCAAACGTGTAGTAGCAGTAGGCTACAAGGAGGTTTCCAATGAACTAACAGAAATTAGCCATGAAATTCTATTTGAGGGAATCGAGCTGGTTGGCTTAGCTGGAATTATTGATCCACCACGTGAAGAAGTAATTGAATCGCTGAAAGACATGCGTAAAGCAGGAGTCGAAGTAAAAATGATCACAGGAGATCATCCGCTGACTGCCAAAACCATCGGAGAAAAGCTGAGTTTGGCACCAGAAATTCGTGTCATCACCGGTCAAGAATGGGATCAGCTGTCTCAAAGTGAAAAAAAGAAAGCAGCTATCTCCCATCAAGTGTTCGCTCGGACGACGCCTAGAAACAAGCTTGAAATTATCGAGGCTCTTCAGGCTAACGATAAAGTCACTGCTATGACTGGTGATGGGGTCAATGATGCACCTGCTTTGAAGCGGGCGGATATCGGTGTGGCTATGGGGATTGAAGGAACCGATGTAGCCAAAGACTCTGCCGATATGATCTTAACGAACGATCATTTTGCAACGATGTCCATCGCCATTCGTGAAGGCCGTCGAATCTATGACAATATTAAAAAGAGTATCCTTTTTTTACTACCGACCTCCTTTGCGGAAGGATTGATTATTGCCTTTACAATTCTGATGCAGCAAGATATGCCATTACAAGCGACACAACTTTTATGGATCAATATGGTTTCGGCTATCACGATTCAATTCGCTTTTATCTTTGAGCCGGCGGAAGAAAAGATTATGGAACAAGCACCGCAAAAGACAGGTAGTCGTTTGATGAACAAACATGATATTTTTCAAATGGCATATGTGTCGATTCTTATAGCGTTAATTAGTTTGATTGCACATGATTGGTTGTTGAATCAAGGCTTAGACAAAACCACTGCAAGTACAATGATGGTGAATATTATCGTTATTAGTAAAATTTTCTATTTGTTTAATATTCGAACGACTAAATTCGCATTATCAAAAGAATTTTTCAGTAATAAACCAGCTTTTTTGATCATTGGTATAATGGTCATGCTGCAACTATTGTTAACTTACGTGCCGTTTATGCAGCAAGCGTTTCATACCGAGTCAATGAGTTTTATTGAATGGGGAATTACTATTTTAGCCGGGATGTTGATTCTATTAATTACAGAAATAGATAAATGGATTCGCAGTAAACAGCGAAAAACTCAAATGAAAGAACGCTATAGTTAACTAAAAGACTGTACGAGTCAAACTCGTGCAGTCTTTTGCAATGTTTTTCAAGCAGGTCAAAAAAAAGCGATGTATAGATCCTATAATGAAGTAAATAAAGCATTAAAAAAATACTAATTGTTTGAAAGCCGACTTCTTCTGAATGAATCACTTAAAAAGATTACATGAGCGGCTGACCGTGTTAAAATAAATTTTAGTGTAAAGCGTTGAGGAGGAACCTACGTTGAATCAAAGACAACGGCAAGAATGGATCGCCGAAAAAGTAAAAATAAAAGGCAGCATCACCAGCGCTGAAATCGCTGAAGAGTTTGGCATCTCTAAAATGACAGTGGGCAGAGATTTCAAGGAATTAGAAGCCCGTGGGGTGATTCAACTTTTTCATGGCGGAGCGATGTATAAGGATTCCAATATTTTGGAGTATCCGATATCAGTCAAGTCGGATTTATTCGTCAATGAAAAAAAACGGATTGGCCAAAGGGCTGCGGAAGAAATTAGTGATGGTAGTTCGGTCTTTTTGGAGACAGGCACGACGGTTCTTCATGTTGCGTTAGAACTCACGCAGAAGATTGGCTGTAATTATTACACCAATTCGTTACTAGTCATGAATCATCTTTCAAAGGTTGAAAATTTAAGTTTGCATTCAGTTCCAGGCAAATACAGAGAATTATCCGGCGGTTTTTTAGGAATGGAAACACAAAATTATATGAATCATTTATCGTTTGATTATTGCGTTATCGGTGCAGAAGCCGTGGATTCCAATGGTCGAGTGAGTTTGCATAGTGAAGAGGATGCCTTTACGAAACAAGCGGTGATGGCAAGAAGCAAAAAGAAAATTTTGGTTTTCGACCGAAGCAAAATTGACCATGATTATTTATATGGTATTGGTTCCATTTATGATTTTGATATAGTGATCACGGATTATTTAGAGATCTTTGATTTTCTTGCAAACGATCATGAGTCGGAAGGAAATATTTTAGTAGTCTAACCGATTAATCTTTTGTTATTAGAAATAATCGCTGATATAGTAGTCAAAACATTATCCAAGAGGTTCTGGATAATGTTTTTTTAATTTAAACTCTAGACTTTTGTTAAAAAAAGTTACCAAAAGTTGGTTATCGTGTTATTATGTGTTAAATGATGGTTTGTTGTGAGAAAGTACAGATATTGTTGAAGAACTATGTAAAAGGAGAGAAATTATGCGAATAATTACCAAGAAAATTGTGCAGCCAGAATTTACAAAGAATATTGTTCCCGTTGAGTTATCAGATGAAACGATGGCTAAACGAAAAAAGGCTTTACTCGTGGCGATGAAGGAAAAGGAAATTGATACCGTAGTGATTTATGGAGATCGAGAACATGGATCGAACTTCGAATACTTCACTGGATTTATCCCACGGTTTGAAGAAGCTCTTTTAGTTATTCATCAAAATGGGCAGGCCTTTTTATTACTGGGTAATGAAAATACAAAGATGGTACAACATGCTAGATTGGAAACCCAATTGATTCATGTTCCATTCTTTTCTCTACCCAATCAGCCAATGGAGGATGATGCTCCTTTCAAAGATTATTTGACAGAAGCTGGAATTGAGAAAGGACAAAAGGTAGCAGTGATTGGCTGGAAAAATTTCACCTCAGCCGTTGAAGAGAATTATAAATTATTTGATTTGCCTTATTTTATCGTTGATAGCTTAAAGCAGGTGATTAATGATGAAGCAGGGTTAATTAATGGTGCTGATCTATTGATTGGAGCAAATAATGGAATTCGTACGATTAATAACGCGAATGAGATTGCTCACTACGAATATGGCGCAACGTTAGCTGGCATTGGCATCTTAAATACGATGAATAGCGTTGAGCTGGGAAAGACCGAATTAGAATTGGCAGGTAACTTGGCACAATTTGGTCAGCCGAATACAATCACAACCATTTGCGCGACCGGTACTCGTTTTACGAATGCGACGTTGTATCCAAGGAATAAACAAGTTGAGTTGGGAAAGACTTTTTCGACTTCTGTCGGTTATAAAGGCGGACTATCAAGTCGTGCGGCGTATGTTGCCGAAAGTAAGTCAGACTTGCCGGAGGCCGTGTCGGATTATGAAGAGAAGGTAGCGAAACCGTACTATTCTGCTTTTTGTACGTGGCTAGAAAAAATTCATATTGGAATGGCAGCCGGGAAACTTTATGAAGAGATTGAAACGACCTTGCCTCAAGCCGACTATCATTGGAAATTGAATCCAGGTCATTTCGTCGCGGATGAAGAATGGATGTCATCACCGTTTTCAAAAAATGGCAACGCTGAAATCAAAAGCGGACAGCTCTTTCAAATTGATATTATACCGAGAGTAGCGGGCTACGGTGGGACCAGCTGTGAGGATGGCGTGGCGATTGCCGATAGTGAATTGCGTTATGCGTTAGAAACTGAGTATCCAGAAGTCTGGGAGCGAATGGTTCGCAGACGAACGTATTTAAAACAGGTGCTGGGTATCAAGCTTAGAGAAGAAATTCTACCGTTAAATGATGTCTTGGCGTACTATCGACCTTATTTATTGGATCGTGAAACGGCCTTTTGCAAAGAATAATTTTTAATGAAGGACAAGCCAGCGTGTAGTAGCGATTGCGATACCATAGTTTTATAAAAAGATTCCTGATGGATTACTAAACCAAGTAATCCATCAGGAATTTTTTCTATTTCCTTATGAATGTTAAAAAAATAGAAATGATCTTTTTAGTTGCTTAGTCGGTTGACACAATGAAAGCAGGTAAACTTAAGCTATGAAGAAAGTTATGAAAAAAATACCTTTAATTAGTATTTTCAACTAATTCGGAGGTGAGGGTTTTATTTTTCCTTTATTCCTAAGATGACGCTTCGGACTTTAGCGATTGTATCTTGCGCCTGTTCGCGATTATTAAACATCAGTATGACGAAAAGTGAATCAATAATACTTAATTGCGCGATTCGCGAGGCAAGTGCTTCAGAGCGAAATTCAATTTCTTCCGAGATCGAGATAAAAACGACATCCCCTAATTTTGCTAATGGTGAATTTGCTTGACTAGTTACTACGATTATTTTAGCTCCGGCTTTCTTAGCTGCTTCCGCGATGTGGATCGTCTCTTTGGACTTTCCCGAATGGGAGATCAAAATCGCGCAATCTGCTTGTGTTAGCAAAGAGGCTTCCATCAACTGAATATGATAGTCCGTACTGTGTCCTACCGGAATAGGAGAGCGTAAAAACTTATGATAGGCATCTGTAGCGACGATCTCAGAGCCGCCGACACCAAAAAAATAAAGTCTTCTAGATTCGGAGATCAGCTTGATCGCTTTATTTAAATCCGCTTCCTTTAAAAGTTTCCTCGTATCCGTTAATGTTTTCATATTTGAATCAAAAACTTTTTCAGCCATCACTAAAACAGAATCGTCTTTCTGAACATTCTCGTGGATCGTAACGGCAGACAAATCATTCTCCTGTTTCAATAAAGCCAACTTAAAATCTTTGAACCCACTATATCCTAGCGTTTTAGTAAATTGAAAAAAAGTTGAATCGGCAATTCCTAGCTCGGTGGAGAGATCGCTGATTGAACTGTGAGCAACTTTGTCTGGATTTTCTAATATGTAGGTGGCAATGGCCTGCTCTTTAGGACTGAAGTCCTCATACAGCGACTTAATCTGTAAATTAATCGGGCTAGACATTTCTACAACTCCTTTGCAAAGTAAGTGATACCCATAAGATACTAGGTAATCAAAAATAAATCAACAAAAATATTTTTTATTTTTTCTATTTACAAAAAAATATTTTTTTGTATAATAAAGACAGATAGTTGAATGCGTTATCAGAAATCGGTTTCCTGGAATATTTTGTCAGTTTTTAGGATTTTGAAGAAAGGAATGACTCTAAAAGAAGAAAACAGTGTAGCTGTAACGTAGAAGAAAATTCGTTGCGTATGGATGGGTAAGGAAGTTTAAAAGGAGTTTATAAAATGGAAAAATACAAAATTGCGATTGTGAATTCAAGTAGTTTCGGCAAAATTTTTCATGATCAGTTGGATCGACTAAAGCAAATTGGTGAGGTGGATTCATTTACAGTTGATGGGGAGATCGGCGGAAAGGAATTAGCCGAGCTGTTGCAAGGCTACAATATCGTTATTGCAAGTGTCACGCCATTTTTCACGAAGGAATTTTTTGATCATAAGGATGAACTTATTTTAATTACTAGACATGGTATCGGCTATAACAATATTGATATTGAGGCAGCACAAGCACATGATACCCTAGTTTCGATTATCCCAGCTTTAGTAGAACGAGACGCAGTAGCAGAAAATAATATTACCAATTTATTAGCCCTTTTAAGGAAAACAGTTGAAGCTGATTTGAGTGTGAAGAATGACAACTGGGAGGACCGAGCAAATTTTGTTGGCCGAACATTGTTCAATAAAACCGTTGGTGTCATTGGCGTGGGAAATACCGGAAGCTGCGTGGTAGAAACATTGCGTAATGGGTTCCGCTGTAATGTATTAGCTTATGATCCGTATAAGTCAGCGTTACACATTGAAAGCTATGGCGCGAAAAAAGTCGATCTACCTCAGCTATTAAAAGAAGCGGACATCATTTGTCTATGCGCCAGCTTGAACGAAGAAAATTATCACATGATCTCAACAAAAGAAATCGCCCAAATGAAAGACAATGTCTACATTTCTAACAGTGCACGAGGTGCCTTAATCGATGAAGCAGCAGCTGTCAAAGGATTGGAATCAGGAAAAATCGCGGGACTTGCGACGGATGTCTTGGAAGAAGAGCCAGGCCGGCGAGATCATCCGTATTTAACTTTCACCAATGTCGTAATGACACCGCATACTTCGGCATATACAATGGAATGCTTACAAGAAATGGGCGCTAAATGTCTGCGAGATGTTGAGGATGTCGTCACTGGAAAAATTCCTGAGCGAGCAGTTCAGCCATATAGCAAATCTTTCAGTTAAGAAAGAGTAAGTTTTAGGATTTGTGAAAGGGGGAAAGCAATGTTAACAGATTTAAAGGTCAAAGTTGGCCCACAATTTTATCGCTATCATGTTGGCGCAATCGAATTTGTACCAGATGTTTTGAAAGAGTTCTCAGCTAAAAACATTTTAGTCGTTCATGGACAGATTTCTTTTGAGAAAGCAAAGCCGTATCTAAGTTTCCTTGATGCTTCTGAGTACCATTTTCACTTTCTGCAATACACTGGAGAGTGCAGCTACTATGGAGCGGAGCGAATTGTTGATTATGTTGAGGGACATCAGATTGATTTTATCATTGGGGTCGGTGGAGGAAAGCTGACGGACCTAGTGGGCTATGCGGCGCATCGATTAAATACCAATTTTGGTGTGATTCCAACGCTAACGAGTAACTGTGCGCCGTGGACGCCACTTTCAGTAATGTATAAAGAGACTGGTGAATCAGAAGGCAAGACCGAGCACTTTTTACGGCAAGCAGCTTTTCTAATCACAGACCCGGAGCTGGTTGTAGATGCACCGGTAGAATATTTTGTCGCTGGGCTCGCGGATACGTTAGCTAAATGGTATGAATCGGATGCAATCTTACAGCAAGATCATTTGCGTTGCGAACCCTTTTTACGAGTAGCGACTTATACGACAGTATTGTGTAAGGAAGCAATTCTAAATGATTCAGCCAAGGCCATTAGTGATATGAAAGTGGGGCTTGCGACTGAAGAATTTATTCATTTATCAGAAATCGTTTTTGCAGTTGCTGGATTAGTTGGCGGGTTAGGCGATAAATACGCTAGAAATGCGATCGCCCATGCGATGCACGATGGCATGAGTAAATATCTTCCCGCTAGTCATAACTATTTACATGGTGAAAAAGTGGCCTATGGTATTTTTTATCAACTAGCAGTTGAAGAAAAATGGGAACAGATCGAGGCGCTTTTGCCTTTTTATCGGGAACTGAATTTGCCAATGTCATTGCAGCAAATGGAGTTATTTCCCACTGACGAGGCAGTTATCGATCAGATCGTAGAATTTGTGGATTCGAAAGAGAAGGTACATTTATTACCCATTCCGATTACGAAGAATTTATTGAAGGAATCAATTTTTAATTTAGAAAAATATATAAGTACACATTAGAAGGAGGAAATTATGGATACTTTGAGTGTAACGCAGAGTCTGTTGATTGCTTTATGGGTCGCTGCAGTAATGTCACGCTGGTTAGGAGGAGGAGCTACCTTAACCTTGCGCTTTTCACCATTAATGACCGGTTTAGTTGTCGGGATTGTAATGGGAGATGTTGCTCAAGCGATGATCGTTACGGCAGCTTTGCAAATGATTTATATGGGGGTCTTCTCACCAGGTGGTTCAATGCCGGCGGAACCGTCAATTGCGGCGGCGATCGCAGTACCAGTTGCCTTGTTAGGAAATTTAAAACCCGAAGCCGCGATCGCGGTTGCTGTTCCAGTTGGTTTGTTAGGAAGTTATTTGTATCAGTTCCGTTTCTTCATTAATACTTTCTTAGGGAAGTACACCGATAAAGCGGTGGAAGATTTGAATGCAAAAGCAATGAAACGTTCGATTATTTTATACCCAACGTTGGCATCATTTGTTTTATTTGTACCGTTAGTGTTCATTGCCCTATTTTTAGGCGCACCAATTATCGCCGATGTTATTAACGCTTTGGAAGGCACTGTAGTGATTCATATTCTAGAGGTTGTCGGTGGCGGATTAGCCGCGATCGGGATCGCAACAACTGTATATGTTATTGGTCGGAAAGATTATATGGTCTTTTTCTTCCTTGCGTATTTCATGAGTGTGGTATTGAAATCACTAGAAATCACGATGGTTACTTACGCGATCTTTGGCATCTTGATTGCCTTGATCTTCGTTCAATCACAAAAGGGTGGCAAAGGAACGCCACCGGCTGCTGAAGCTGCTGGAGACGGTTCAAGTACTTCTTTTGACGATGACGACGATGATTACGATGACGGGTTCTAATTAGGAAGCCATTTATAGGAGGGAAAGATAATGACGGAAGAAGTTTCGACGAATCAAGAATCAAATAATAATCTAGCACCTGAAGAGATTACTAGTAAAGACGTAACCAAAGCATATCTTAGATGGCATTTCGCCAATGAGATTCCCCATTCTTTTGAACGCTATTTAGCACCGTCGCTACTTTATGCGATGATGCCGATCTTGAAAAAATTATACAAAAATGATGATGATTTAAAGGCAGCCTATAAGCGTCAACTGCTATTCTTTAATACTCAGCTAAGTTGGGGTGGTGGTGTTATCACCGGGTTGATGTCATCAATGGAACAACAACGGGCAGAAGAAGAATATCAGAAAAAAGAAATCTTGATGCAAGATGACTTGATGTACAACACAAAAGCGGGTTTGATGGGAGCGTTAGCCGGGATTGGTGATGCCATCGACTCAGGAACGGTTCAATATATCTTTATTGCGATCGCTGTTCCATGGGCACAACAAGGAAGTGCATTGGGGGCTTTGTTCCCATTTGTCTGCTTTGCGATTTACCAAGCAGCTTTAGGCGTCTTCTTTGCGAGACAGTCCTTTACAATGGGACGTAATGCAACGGGTCTGATGCAAAGTACTGGCGTTCAAACTGCAATCGAAGCACTGTCAGTTCTCGGGTTATTCATGATGGGAATTTTAGCCGGCAATTATGTCAAAGTAGAATCTACCTTGAAGTTCGCAATCTCCGGCCGAAAATTCGTTATTCAAGAAATCCTTGATCAGATCGTTCCAGGAATTTTACCTTTAGCGGTCGTGATGGGTGTCTATTGGTTCTACACGAAAAAAGGATTGAAGGTTACACAAGCCTTGCTTTGGCTAACCTTGATTTTAATTATCTTAGCCGGAGTTGGAATTTTATAAAAATTAGAAGGAAGTGTTTAAGATGGGCGTAATTAATTTAGCTCGAGTAGACGAGCGTTTGATTCATGGACAAGTAATGGTGACTCTTTCACAAAAAAGTGGTGTAAATTCAATCTTCGTAGTAGATGAAGTAGTCGCAAAAGACAAATTTATGCGTGAATTATACAAGAATGCAGGTGGCCGGACAGGTCAAAAAACCATTGTGATCACACCGGAAAAAGCGAAGTTCTATTGGGATGAATTCAACTTTAAAGAATACAACTGCATCCTAATCACCAAGACGGTTGGCGTCATCTATGATTTAGTGAAGCATGGTGTGCCGATGAAGGAATTAAACATCGGCGGAATCGCGCAAAAAGATCCTGAAAAAGATTTATTGGTAACCAAATCAGTTTATCTTAACAAAGAGGATGCGGAAAAATTAAAAGATATGAATGAAAATTATGGTGTAGAGGATATTTATTTCCAAGCGACACCATCCGCACCAAAATCAAGTTTAAAAGATGTCTTGAAACAATTTGGGCTTTAAGATCAATTAAAACGAACCGATAAAAACAGGAGGAGAAATCGATGGAGCAGACAGAGGCATTTAAAGATTGGTTGTTTCGTTACCAATATATCTATCGCTTGCGGCGTACCGAAAAAAGTAAAAAAAGATTTCTAACAGCGCTAGTGACAGACATTGCGAAATTACGTGAAGATATTCGCGTAGTCGAATACAACCAGCAAAAGAAATACGCGGCAAGAAACGTCTATGTAGGAAATCTTAAAAAGGCCAATCGCGTCATTTGTACGAGCTACGACACACCTCCAGAAAACATCGGTTCGTATCATTTATTTGACCGGAAAGACCAGGCGAAGAAAACGACCACTTTCATTTTACTGAGTACACTGGCGGCAATCGCTATAGGTGCTCTAGGGACATTGATCTATATGCGTATTTCTCCAGATTCTTTTCAATTTAATTCTTTGAGTACCCTTTTAATAGTGGCGATTTATGCCGGTTATTTTGCTCTATTTGGGAAAATAACGAAAGGATTATCTACTCGAAAAACACTGGTGCGGAATACATCATCGATTTTAGCGATGTTAAAAATGATTGCGGAAAATGATCAAGAAACGGTTGCCTATGCCTTTTTAGATGAAGGTAGTTATGGGAATGCGGGACTTGAAGAATTGCAAAGCCAAGTCAAAGACAGCTGCAAGATTTATTATTTGGACAGTGTGGGTGCTTCGGCACCGCTGCATTTAGTGGGCAAGTTCCCAAATACCAAGATTGATCATGAAAAAGTAACGTATCATGCGTCAAATCAAAAAGTCAGCTATCTTTTCAGTGCGCGAATCGACCAGGAGGATCAGTCTTTTTATCTCGCAAAAGCTGATTTAAAAGAGAAAAAAATCAATATGGAAAATATTTCTCTGGTAGCGGATTTGCTGCAATAAAAAAATTAAAAAATTAGGAGGGGCGCTATGCTAGGAATCGTAATTGCAACACATGGAAAATTAAGTGATGGCTTGAAAGATGCCGCCGAAGTCATCATAGGAGAAACCAATAATATCGTAACCGTCAATCTAAATGCAGGAGACGATGTTCAAGCTTTAGGTGGAAAGATCGAAAACGCGATTAATGAAGTAAATCAAGACGCTGGCGTGATCGTTTTGACGGACTTAGTCAGTGCAAGTCCCTATAATCAAGCGGTTTTAATTACCAATGGGTTAGACAGCGAAGTGCAAGAAAAAGTGTATGTCATCGGCGGTGTGAATTTGCCAATGTTGTTAGAAACGATCAATCACCAAATTTTGAGCACACCGGTGGAAGAAATCGCGGAAGCAGTCGTTGCTCAAGGGACGGACAGCCTAAGTAGCTGGCATATTTCAGAGGTTGCTGAAGGTGAAGACGATGAGGATGATTTTTAAACAAACAGGAGGCTGGATAAATGAAGTGGGGCTTTAGATGGTATGGAGAGCAAGGTGACTCCATTACAGCAAACGATATCCGACAAATTCCCGGAATCAATGGGATTGTTGGTACGTTATTAAACAAACTTCCAGGCGACGTCTGGGAAGTTGCAGAGATCCAGGAATTAAAGGATTCGATCGAAAAAGAAAAAATCGAATTACTAGGGATCGAAAGTGTCGCAATTCATGATGCAATCAAAGCAGGTACCTCAGAACGCGATCACTACATTGATAATTATATTCAAACCATCCGCAATTTAGCGGCGTGTGATGTTCATTTAATTTGCTACAGCTTTAAACCAATTTTTGGTTGGGCCAAAACAACGTTGAATTATGAAAATGAAGATGGTAGTTTGGCGTTATTGTACGATCAAGCCGTGGTAGACAATATGGAACCAGGAGATATGTACAAGTTAATCAGCAGCCAATCAAAAGGTTTCCAGCTTTCTGGTTGGGAAGAGGAGCGTCTGAACAAATTTAATTCATTAGTTGAGATGTATGAAGGTGTCACCGAAGATGTTTTATTTGAAAACTTGAAGTACTTTTTGGAAAGAATCATTCCGGTTTGTGAAGAAACAGATGTCAAAATGGGGATTCATCCGGATGATCCACCTTGGGAAATTTTTGGCTTCCCACGAATTACAAAGAATCTTTCAGACTTAAAACGAATCACTAGTATGGTGGACTCTCCTTACAATGGGATCACACTTTGTACAGGTGCCTTAGGAGCTGATCCTAATAATGATATGGTGAAGATTATTCATGAAGTAGGTGACCGAATCAATTTCGTTCATTTCCGTAATGTAGAATTTTTAGGTGAACGTAAATTTAAAGAGACGGCGCATTTGTCAACGGAAGGTTCTTTAGATATGTACGCAATTATGGAAGCCTTGATCGAGGTTGGCTTTGATGGAGTGATTCGTCCAGATCACGGTCGTACACTGTGGGGAGAAGTCGCAAGACCAGGTTACGGATTGTATGACCGCGCGATGGGGATCACTTATATGCAAGGCCTACACGAAGCGATCACTAAAGCGAATGCTAGAAAGTGAGAAAATAAAATGTCACAAAATGTTTATCAAACACTAGAAGAAGTGAAATTATTACCTCTTTATACCGCCACCGATTTAAGCTATTTACCTAAAGTTGAGGAAATTTTAGTAGAAAATCACGTTCCCTTGATTGAGGTGACGTTTCGTAGCAAATTAGCCGGTGAAGCCATCAAACAATTGTCTGCTTCCGGCAAATTATTAGTAGGAGCGGGAACGGTTCGAACATTGGAAGAGGTAAAAATTGCCATTGAAAATGGTGCAACTTTTATTGTTTCTCCAGCTGTAGTACCTGAAGTAATCGAGTATTGTTTAGAGCAAGAAATCCCAATTTTTCCCGGAACAGCAACACCAACAGATATTCAGCAGGCCGCAAGTTATGGAATAAAAACAGTTAAGTTTTTTCCGGCAGATATTTATGGCGGTTTGAAAGCAATCAATGCGTTAAGCGGACCTTTCTATGATATAAAATTTTTACCAACCGGTGGGATCAATGAAGAAAATTTTCTAGAATACATTGAAAATCCAAATGTTGTGGGCATTGGCGGTTCCTTCATTTTGTCTGAAAAAGTGATTATGGAAGATAACGGCGTCAAAATGAATCAGATCCTCCAATCCTTAGTAGAAAAAATCAATAAGTTATAATACACAAAGAAGTCCCTAGAGCAAATTTTGCTCTAGGGACTTTCTTGTATTGTTTTATTTATTTAGTGGTGCCCATTGCCAATCATCGACTAAAGGAAGATCCTTTCCTTCTGAACGAATGAAATCATGATGAGTTTGTAAGGTTTCGTCCATTTTTTCTGCGAATTCTGCGGCTTTTTCGCCAAAGACAGCGTTGGCAGCATCTTGTGCTAAATGGAAACGATCCAACTCACTAAAGACACGCATATCAAATGGTGTAGTAATGTCACCATTTTCGCGATAGCCATGAATTTTAAGGTTATGATTATGACGATCAAAGAAGATATCACGAATCATATTTTCATAGCCATGGAAGGCAAAGACGACTGGTTTATCGGTCGTAAACAATTCATCGAATTCTTCATCGCTTAATCCGCGAGGATCAATGTTTGGATGACGGAGTTTCAAGATATCGACAACATTAATGAAACGGATTTTTAGCTCAGGAAATTCTTTGTTTAGGATGCTTACAGCGGCTAATGCTTCCAAATTAGGTTCTGTTCCCGCTGCTGCAATGACTAAATCAGGTTCACTATCACCATCGGTGCTGGCCCAATCGATGACTTTCAAGCCTTTATCGACTAATTCTTCAGCTTCTTCAACCGAATAGAACTGTGGACGTGGATGCTTACTTGAAACAATCAAATTGATGACTTGTTCATCTTGCATTGCTTTATCCATGACGGCCATTAAGCTGTTGGCATCCGCTGGCAAATATTCACGAATAAATTCAGGTTTTTTCTCAGCTAAGTGAGTCAATACACCAGGATCTTGGTGGGTATAACCATTATGATCTTGTTGGAAGACGGTCGATGTTGAGATCAAATTCAATGAAGGATAGTGCTTGCGCCATGAATGAGCGCTAGCTTTACGCATCCATTTGAAATGTTGAGTCAACATTGAATCCACTACACGCAAGAATGATTCGTAGCTGGCAAAGAAACCATGACGTCCTGTTAAGACATAGCCTTCTAAGAAGCCTTCTGCTTGATGTTCGGATAATTGTCCATCAATCACGCGGCCGACAGAAGATTGCCATTCATCCGTACTGTTTTTAGGCTCCATCCATTGACGATCTGTTACTTCGAAGACCTTGTTCAAACGGTTTGATTTGGTTTCATCTGGTCCAAAAATCCGGAAGTTGTTTGGATTGTTTTTAATCATATCGCGGGCTTGTCCGCCAAAGACGATCATGTCTTGAGCAACGACAGCTCCAGGCTTAGAAGTATCGATCGCTAAAGCTTTCCAATTCGGCATATTCATAGGTTTTGGATCAATTCCGCCGTTGGTAATAGGATTCGTTGACATCCGATGTTCGCCTTTTGGAGAAAGTTCTTTGACTTCATCGACAACTCTGCCGTTTTCGTCAAATAATTCTTCTGGACGATAAGATTTCAACCAGGCTACTAATTTATCCGCATGTTCCATATGTTCGGAATCAACAGGAATTGGAACTTGATGGGCACGGAAAGTTCCGGCAATTTGTTCGTCATCCCATGTTTCAGGACCAGTCCAGCCTTTTGGTGTGCGGTAAAGAATCACTGGCCAATGAGGCATCTCTGCATCTTCAGCTTTGCCTTTACGTGCTTCGGCTTGAATTGCTTTGATTTCTTCGATGACTGTGTCTAACGTTTTTGCCATTAATGGATGAACTTTTTCAGGATCATTGCCTTCAACAAAGTAAGGTTTCCAGCCCATTCCTTCAAAATATTTGGTCAAATCTTCATCGCTTTTACGTGAAAGGATTGTTGGATTTGAAATTTTTCCGCCATTTAAATAAAGAATCGGTAAGACAGCCCCATCGTTTACAGGGTTAATGAACGTATTTGAAAACCAACCAGCTGCTAAAGGTCCCGTTTCTGATTCACCATCACCAACGACCGTTGCAGCGATTACGTCTGGATTATCTAAGATTGCGCCGGTAGCATGAGAAAGGGAATAGCCTAATTCGCCGCCTTCGTGGATTGAACCAGGTGTTTCAGGAGCCGCATGTGAAGCAATCCCGCCAGGAAATGAGAACATTTTGAATAGACGTTTCAAGCCTGCTTCATCTTCAGTTACTTCAGGATAAATTTCAGTGTAGCTTCCATCGATATAGGAGTTTGAAACCATGACTTGTCCACCATGACCTGGACCTTCGATGTAAAACATATTTAAGTCATATTTATTAATCACCCGATTCAAATGAGCATAAAGGAAATTTTGACCAGCAATGGTTCCCCAGTGACCGATTGGATGAGTTTTCAAATCTTCTTTTTGCAACGGACGACGTAGTAATGGGTTATCCTTCAAATACATTTGTGCAACAGAAATATAGTTGGCTGTCCGCCACCACGCATCGATCTTGTCTAAATATTCTTGTGAGTCTATGTTGATTGACATAAAAATCCTCCTCTTTAAGTAAAAAGTACTTTAAAGTTTACACACACAATATACCCGTTAAATCAAAATATGTAAACCTTTTTGTAGTACTTTTTACATTAATTAGCTAAGGTTATTTTTAAGATAACATATATAATTTAGTGAATTGCTGATACAATCAATTGGGATTCTAACTTAATAACAATAATAAATAGTAAATAAATAATTTATTTTTTTATTAAACGCTTTAAGGGATTTACTCTTAAAGCTAAAAAAAAATTAGCTTCATACTTTCGCCATAAATTATTCTATCTTTAGCTAAAAAAGCTCACTGCTTTTTCAAATCTATCCTTTATGATGAAATTACCCTAAAAAAATATCTTTTTCCTCTGTAAAAGCAGGAACCCCCAACAAAATAGAGCGGACGTATTTGCGTCCGCTCTATTTTGTGTATGCCCAAGCATTTGCCAGTTGAGGCATCAAGTGATCTAATGAATATTTTTGTCGATAATGTTCCTTTGTTTGATTGTCATTAGGATCATAAATGATGAGCTGGTCGCTCTGAATATCTTTTTTGATGACCATAATGTGACCGACATCAGTAAATTCGCCGGGATTAACGGAAATTACAATCGGTTGGTTTTGATTTAGATGCTGTTGAATTGTCGTCTGATTTTTTCCGAGGTCAGTTATCGTTAGCCCATAATTTTGAGCAAAAGCAGGGAAGATCGACCAGGCTGTTCCTTGTCCAGTTTGATAATAATGATCACCGCTCCATTGTAAAACTTCGGTTGGATAAACGGTTCGATGTTCCCAATAAGATAAGATCATAGCTAAAGAGGTAATGGCACAGCCATTCGTTGCCAAATTATTTTGATCCGAGCCGCTGCCGTAGGCGGTGTCCTTCCAGCGAGGGTCGGTTTGGAGCAACAGTGGGAAATCCTGTCCGTGTCCTTGCAAGTACTGATTGGCTGCTTCAGAGAAATCTTGCTGGCTGTCAGCACTACTATTTATATTTAAAAAGCGCGTGGCAAAAATGCCTAAGCTTGCCATGACTAAAATAGATCCTAGAAAAATTGAAAACGGACGTCTTCGCCGTGTCATAAAAAAACACCTCCACTCCTTTATTAAAGCGAAAAAGGAGGGTGGTGTCATCGGTCGAAAGTTGTAGGTTATGCGAATTCTTCTAATTCTATGCTAAGCTCTTCCCAACTGGCTAATTGCTCTTCCTGCTCAGCTTTTTTCGCTTCAAGCTCATTAGTCAATTCCAATAGTTGAACATGATCATTCAAAATATCCGGTTGGCTCATCTGTGTTTCCAACTGATCAATCTTTTCATCCAGGTTGGATAAATTTTCTTCAATAGCTTCGATCTTACGTTTTAAACTACGAATCAATTTTTGCTGCTCTTTGTCTTGGTAGAATTTTTTCTTTGGCGCAGCTACTGGCGTTTCCTCTTTTGTTAAAAGTTCCGCTAATTCTTCTTCTTCACGTTTCTTCTCCAAATAATAATCATAATCACCTAGATACAGTTTGCTGCCTTCTGGTGAAAGCTCGATGACTTTATTGGCGATCCGGTTGATAAAGTAGCGGTCATGAGAAACGAATAGTAGCGTTCCTTGATAATCAATCAAGGCGTTTTCCAAAACTTCTTTATTGTCGATATCTAAATGGTTTGTTGGTTCATCAAGAATCAAAAAGTTTTCTTTGTTCATCGAAAGCTTGGCTAATGCCACGCGGGCTTTTTCACCACCGCTTAATAAAGGAATCGTCTTTTCCACGTCCTTACCGCTGAAAAGAAAGCCGCCTAAGACAGAGCGAATGTCTTTTTCTGGTGTGGTTGGGTGCTCGTCCCAAAGTTCAGCTAAAATCGTTTTATTGCCGTGTAGATCGGCTTGGCCTTGATCGTAATAGCCGATGGACACATTGGTCCCAAAGTGAGCCTCGCCTTTAATGAAGGGAAGCTGTCCAATCAACGATTTCAACAAGGTCGATTTGCCAATCCCATTTGGACCAACTAGCGCAATGGCATCTTCACGGCGCACATCCAGATCAATTGGTTCGGCTAATGTTTCGGCGTAGCCAATCGCCGCCTCTTCCACTTGTAAAACGACATTGCCGGAAACTTTATCGATGTCAAACATAAAAGTGGCCGATTTTTCTTTGCCATCAGGCCGATCCAGCCGATCCATTTTTTCCAACGTCTTTCGCCGGCTTTGAGCCCGCTTGGTCGTGGAAGCCCGAACAAGATTACGAGCAACGAAATCTTCAAGTTTGTCGATCTCGGTTTGCTGTTTTTCATAGGCTTTCCAGTCACTCGCCAGTTGCGCGGCTTTTAAATCAAGATAGCGGGAGTAGTTGCCTGTGTAATGGCGAATTTTATGGCGAGAAATTTCATAGATTTCATTTACGACTCGATCCAAGAAGTATCGGTCATGAGAGACGATCAAGAGAGCACCGGAATAGCCTTGTAGATAATCCTCTAGCCAAGCCAGCGTTTCAATGTCTAAATGGTTCGTTGGTTCATCGAGAATCAAGATGTCAGGTCGTACTAAGAGCATCCGGGCCAAAGCCAAACGGGTCTTTTGTCCACCGGATAAGGTGCTGATCTCTTTTTCGTAAAAGCTTTCGTCGAATTTAAAGCCGTGAAGGACGCTGCGTATTTCATTTTCATAGCCATAGCCATTTTGATCGTTAAAATCATGTTGTAATTGATCGTATTCTTTTAATAAAGAAGCGTAGCGGCTATCACTTTCCGAAGTCTCGCCAATTGCGACTTCGACTTCACGCATCCTTGCTTCCATTTTACGAACGGCTTCAAACGCCTTCAGCATTTCATTCCAAATTGTTTCATTAGAATCCAATCCGGTATCTTGGGCTAAGTAGCCTAAGGTTGCTTGCTTATTTTTTATGATTTGACCAGCGTCAGGAGCTTCAATGCCTGCGATAATCTTCAACAAAGTCGACTTTCCGGCACCGTTGCGACCGACTAAGCCGATGCGACCTTTACTGGCGATTTCTAGATGAATATTTTCAAATAATGTATCCGCCCCAAAATAACGGGCGATTTGATTTGCTTGTAATAAAATCATTTATTTTCTTCCTTAAATTTATTTTCCGAATGGCTTCAGTCTACCATATTTTTAAAAGTGACGCGATTGGAAGCGGTCATTTCTACTATATCGTGATTTTTTCACAAAATTTTGAGCAAGAGCGTTGCAATTTACCTAACATTCTTGCTATTATAGTTCAGTAATCAACATTTATGAAATTTTTTGTTAAAGGAGAGTTATTGTGAAAGAACATTCAATCCCAAAAGCGACTGTAAAACGACTACCGTTGTACTACCGGTATTTACGTATATTGAATAACGCTGGCAAAACGAAAGTGTCATCAACAGAACTAAGTGAGGCGATCCAAGTCGACAGCGCGACGATCCGCCGCGACTTTTCTTATTTCGGTGAACTTGGAAAACGTGGATATGGCTACGACGTAGAAGACTTGATGCATTTCTTCGGAAAAATCTTAAACGACGATCAATTGACTAACGTGGCTTTAGTTGGTGTCGGTAATTTAGGTAGCGCCTTGCTGAAATTTAAATTCCATCAAAGCAATAGTATTCGTGTTAGCTGCGCCTTTGATGTCAAAGAAGATATCGTCGGCCGTATCGTGGATGGTATTCCCGTATACCCGTTAGACAATATGGTAGAACAAATCAAATTACAACAAATTGAGATCGCCATCTTGACGTTGCCAGCGCAACAAGCCCAACAAGTGGTAGATCAATTAGTAGCTGCCGGTATCAAGGGTATCTTAAACTTTACTGCTGCTCGTTTGACAGCGCCAGATAATATCATTATCCAAAGCGTCGATCTAACCAACGAATTGCAGACCTTGATTTACTTCTTGCATCATAATACAGACAATAAATAAAAGACTGAGCCTTAGCTCAGTCTTTTTTTAACTATGAAGAAAGTATAAAATTTTCATATGAATAAATCGCTTTACAGTAGGCATATTCATGTCCGGCTTCACAAACTAGCTTTATCGACAATAAGTAAAACGATTTCGAAATTTGAGAAACAATTTAGAAATCGCTTGGTCTTATTGCTCAAAAGCTGAGCGAGTTCGCGAAAGCCTTTCTTGTATTAACGCGTTAATTAAATAAAGTTTGATAATCGGTTTCTTCTGATTGTTTCGGTAGCTGCTGCACTAATTTTTCTAATGTATGAAAGTCAATGAAGCGCGCTTGGCGAGCGATTTCTTTGCCTTCGTGATAGACTAGCACGGCTGGAACGGTCAAGACTTCAAAAAAACCGGTCAATTCAGGTTCTTGCATAATATCTAAATGATAAAAAGGTATCTCAAATTCCTCTGCCAGTTTACGGGCTTTCGGTTCATCTACATGACAAACGCTACAATTTTCAGAAGAGATGAAGGCGATTGTGTTGGTCTGATCTTTAAGTGCCGCTTGAAAAGCTGCTAAAGTTTCCATTGTTAAGGCTCCTTTTTAAACCGTCACGAAAGAACGATTCTACTTATTTGTAAGATAGTCAGTATTGGTTAAATTGTCAATTTTATTGTTTGGGAGAAATGGTTGTTAGATTTAATAAAAAGCGTTATACTCTCTATTGTACATGCGGGTGTAGTTTAGTGGTAAAACAGAAGCTTCCCAAGCTTCCGTCGCGAGTTCGATTCTCGTCACCCGCTTAGGTTATAAAACCTGATCAAACCAACGTTTGTGGCTGAGCGTTGGTTTTTTTGTGTCCAAAAAAAGAAATTATGCGAAAAAGAATATTTTAAAATCAAGGATAAAGAAAAAGTGTGTTTACTTTAATGAAGGAACTTATCCTTTAAACTATTTTGATTTTAGGGACTTGAAATCTTCTGGAGTTCTATTTGTGGGAGGAATATACTATGGGCTAAATACAGGAGGTGAGAAAGTGTTAGGAAGAACATATCAGTGGTCGATTCGCTTGGGCTTCGGGGTTGCGTTAATTTTTTTGGCTTTGGCAAGTCTTTTTTATACTCGTTTGCCTGAACGAATTCCGATACAATTTGCGTTTGACTGGACCGTGAGTAATTGGGGAAATAAAATCATGATTTTTACCTTGCCTGCGATCGTGCTGATACTTGCAGGAGCTGGGTACGGCAAGAATAAGGAGTGGGAAGTGTCCGCGACTGCTGGGCAAAAACGAATTAATCAAGTGGCGTTGATCGCTTGTCAGCTATTCGTTTGGTGCATGGGCGCCTACATTTTTTTCTTGTATGCTCGTTTGTTGGAATAAAAAAATCCTCACAATGGAGGATTAGGTTTGAATGCCGAAAAGACTAAGAATAAATAGAAGTAGTGCTGGTAGCATAGAATTCATCGTATTCAGCATCCAGTGGACCATAATGGAGCCCCAAATATTTTTGAAGAACCAGTAAATCAAGCCTAAATAAATTCCAAGTACCATGTAAGGAATCATGGCATAAATGTTACCGTTAAAATTGTTCCAATGGACCAAGCCAAATAGAATTCCTTGACCAAACAGCATCACAAAACGCAAAGCCTTATTGGCAATCTTGCCGAAAAGCAAATAACGGAAGGTCAGTTCTTCAGCAAAAGGCGCAATAAATGGCATTACGGCGGCTAAAACAGCCCAACTAGCATTTAACGATGGGGCTGCATCAGTAGCGGAAGTATTTCGTTGCTGCAATAGATTGCTAGGAATTAAGCCGCGAACGATGCTGAGAATCAAAAAAGCACCTACGACTAGGACAATGCTGATTAATAAATGCCGGAAAAGTTTTTGCCGATAGACTTGCCATTGGGCTTTTAGAAAATCGTGAAATAAATAAAGCATGACAAGAAAGCCTATAACAAATAACATTGTTGAAGCAATCAGACTTACTTTAGGATTTTGATCGATCTTAAGAAGTGGAAAGAGCAGATCACCGATCATTAATTCAAGTGGGACGACCAAAAGTCCCCACCATTGTTTTTTGGTTGTTTCCATAAAAAGGCCTCCAGTCTATTGTTATCTTAAAAAAAATCTATAAAACTGTAAAGTAATAAGAAATTTGAAAAAAGCCAAATCTCTCGTGGAGGGTTTGCTATACTAAACTGTATAGACTATTTAAGTATTTTTGACTAGGACAAGGAGTTGAGTGGGTGGCAGATTATCAAATGCAGAAAACGATGAGAAAATGTTTTCGCAGCAAAAGTTCAGCAATTACTGGACTGGTTCGGATTTTTGGCAGTTGGTATGATTATAAAGTGTTAAACGGGCCTCCCGAGCCTGAAGACATGCTGGAAGTGGTTGATTTTACCAGTCGGGAACTGTTAGTCGTTATTAATAATAATCGAGATGAAAGTGATGTGAATTATGTTGGTAGTATTTAATATTATTTTATTAGTGATTGTGATTATCGTTGCGTTGTTTATTTTGAGTCAATTAGTGGTGATCGTACAGCAAGGGGAAGTCAAGGTTGTAGAAAGTTTTGGTAAATATGTCAAAACGATCGATCCAGGGCTGCATTTTCTGATTCCGATTCTTTACGTCGTGCGTCGTCGGGTATCGCTAAAACAAACGCCGATCCAAATCGAGCCGCAAAGTGTGATTACTCGGGACAACGTGATCGTTGAGATCGATGAAGCCATCAAGTACCACGTAACCGATGCTCGTGCTTTTGTATATGACAATGAAAATTCTGTTACTTCGATGATCCAAGATTGTCAATCCAATCTACGAGGCATCATTGGTAAGATGGAATTGAATGAAGTGTTAAATGGAACAGAGGAAATCAATGTCAACTTGTATGAAAGTGTGAAAGATATTACAGCCGGTTATGGTTTATCGATTGATCGGATCAATATCGGGGAGATTTCGGTCTCAGATGAAATCGTCAACTCAATGAATAAGCTGATTACTGCTAGTCGAGACAAAGAATCACTGATCACGATTTCTGAAGGGAAGAAACAATCCGTTATTTTAGAATCGGAAGCCAAATCTTCTGAAATGCAAATCGACGCAGAAGCGCGGGCAAGACAAACCAAGATCGATGCCGATGCCCGAGCTGAAAGAACGCGGATCGACGCTGCCGCCGAAGCTGAGAAAATTAGAAAGTTGACGGAGGCGGAAACGGCGCGGATCAAAGAAATCAACCAAGCGATTGCCGAAAGTAATTTGACCGATGAAATGATCGCTTATCTAGGGATCGAAGCCTTCAAGCATGTCGTTGAAAATAATGGTAACACCGTCATTATGCCAAGTAATTTGACGGAGCTGGGCAATGTGCCAGCAATCAAAGAAATTTGGCAACAAACGAAATAAGATTATCCACAGTGAAAATTGTGGTAAAATACCAAGACGGATAAATGGACCAACTATTTTTACGAGCTAGGAGTTGAAGCAACATCGCAGCAAAGAAACAAACCCCGAAAATTATTTCAGCAATCGTTGTGCTATTGGCGGGGATTTATGGTGTTTACTCGCAAGTAAAGCCTAATAACGAAACAAATCAGGCGGTTAAAGAAGTAGCTGTTAGTCAGCTTTCAGAAATACCTGATTATGATGGAACCCACCAAACGATTGAGTTGAATCGTAATCAACCGGCGTTTTCCAAAAGTGATCTTTCGTTGGATAATGGAACGTGGACGCGTTTTTCCAATCTGGATCACTTGAACCGCGTAGGTACTGCTAATGGTATGTTAGGTAAAGACCTGATGCCGCACCAAGAGCGAGAGCGTCTGTATGTGAAGCCTACGGGTTGGCGTCAGAAGTTTTATAGTGACGAGCCGTTGTATAATCGGGCGCATTTGATCGCTTATCAGTTTTCTGGTGAGAACAATAATCTCAAGAATCTAATGACCGGAACGGCCTCGCTGAATGATCCCGGGATGAATGATCACGAAATCGAGATTGGAAATTATATTCGAAAAACCAATCATCATGTCCGTTATCGTGTGACACCTTATTTTAAAGAGGATGAATTAGTCGCTCGCGGCGTACAGATGGAAGCCCAAAGTATTGAAGACGACCAGATTTCGTTTAACCTCTTCATTTACAATGTACAGGATGGCATTAAGATTGATTATCAAAATGGCTATTCGCAAAAAGAATAGAACAAAAGCTGGAGCAAATAATGCTTCAGCTTTTTTTTGACTTTAGTAAAAAAGCACTGGGGGACAAGCGGAAAAATGATTTATCAAGTAAAATAATACCTATAGAAATTGTCGAGAAAGTTGGTGTTAAGATGGAATGGAATAAAAGATTTAACGCGGACCAACAGCCTTTGGATCAAGAAGTCAGCACATTTATTGCGAATCCTTTATGGGAAAAGCTGATTAATAGCCTTCAAACCACCTATCAGGTTGAGCCTAAACTAGCTTATAGTAGTTGTTCGATGGGAAACGGGTATTGGAAGGGCTGGAATCTCAAGTTTAAGAAAGGCGGGAAATCATTGTGTACGGTATATCCAAAAGCGGGTTATTTTACAGCATTGATTTCATTAAACTCGCAGGAATTGGCTGATGCGGAAGTTTTACTTCAATTCTGTGACGACTATACGAAAAGACTTTATCAAACTGTTGCAGCTAGTAAGTTGGGAAAAGCATTATCCTTTGAAGTAACAAATGAAAAAATTCTACAGGACGTCTTAGCTTTTGCAGATTTAAGGGCGGGAATGGCTAAGAAAAAGAATTAAATAATTGAAAAAGAATCAAAAAAAGAAGCCGAAGAAAATTTTCTTCGGCTTTTAAATTAGCTTAATGAGCTACTGTTTTCCATTACTTCATCAATCAAGCCGTAAGCTTTTGCTTCTTCGGCGGTCATGAAGTTATCACGTTCGGTATCTCTTTCGATGATTTCAAGAGGTTGACCAGTACGTTCAGCTAAAATGTTGTTCAAGCGCTCGCGCGTCTTCAAAATATGACGTGCTGCGATTTCAATTTCAGTTGCTTGTCCTTGGGCGCCGCCAAGAGGTTGGTGGATCATGATTTCAGCATTCGGCAAAGCAAAGCGTTTGCCTTTGGTACCAGCTGTTAATAGGAAGCTGCCCATTGAAGCAGCCATTCCAAGAACGATTGTTTGTACATCTGCTTTTACAAAGTTCATTGTATCAAAAATCGCCATACCGGCAGTAACGCTACCACCAGGAGAGTTAACGTAAAGATAGATATCTTTTTCAGAGTCTTGGGCATCCAAGAAGAGTAATTGAGCGATGATGGTATTGGCCATATCGTCGTTTACTTCACCGCTTAACATAATGATGCGGTCTTTCAATAGACGTGAATAAATGTCGTAAGCTCGTTCACCACGAGATGATTGTTCAATGACTGTAGGAACTAAGTTCATAGTGAGTCCTCCTTAAAAATATTGATCATATTTATTTTAGCACAAACAGGGTTTGATTGCTAAAACCTAAAAAAAGTATACAACTTTGGTCAGTCTTGGTCAAATAGAATGATTCGTGTTTTTTGCTTGGCTCGAACTATCCTAGAAACAGGAAAATATGGTACTATTAATAACGCAGAGATAAGAATTATCGTTCCTTTTTTTGCTGTGATGCATACCCAAATGACTTGGCGAAATGAACAGTGTGTTGAATCGCAGTCTTATTTTTGAAAAAAATATTTTTATCAACGAATTAGGAGGGGAAAATGTGGAAATCGCACTTATTGGACTTATTGGTGTATTAATCGGCGCGTGTATTACCGGTATCGCAGTCTTTTCAATTTTAAAGTATATTGATTTACAGCATCATCGTGAAAGAGAACTGGAGCATAAGGTCAAAGAAATCGAAACAATTAATTTATTGAACAAGAAAATTAATGAGATTTTATCAAAGCGTAACGTTTTGATGCAAGATTATGTATCTTTTAACTCCTTTGATGATTGCTATATTACTATTGATGATTTCATTTATTTGAACTCATTCACGGCACAAAATAATTTTTATTTACCTAATTACATGATTGAAGAATTTTTTAAAAATATTTCTCATCGAAAAGTTATTCTATCACCTGAAGAGACAGTTAAAATCGGCGGGTACACTTACAAAGGCGGCCGAGTGGTCATGGAGACCTTCTCAGAACAGTTATTAGAAATTTTAGACGAAAAAAGACAGCAGTTGGCTCGTTCAACGAAGCAGCCTTTGCATTATTTCAAGGCGTCTTAATAAAAATAAGCGGTCACCGCTTTTCAACCGATTCATAAGTTAATTTTGTGATTACAACGAGGTGAGGATAGATGACAGTAATTATAGCCCATCGCGGTAGTGCAGGAACGCATCCTGAAAATACATTACCGGCGTTTATGGAAGCTGTTAGAAGCGGAGCAGATGGCATCGAGCTGGATGTTCATTTGACGGCCGATCAACAGCTGGTAGTCATTCATGATGAAAGCGTCGATCGAACGACTGACGGTAAAGGGTTGGTTCGTGAATTGACATTAGAAGAAATTAAAGAACTAGATGCCGGCAGCTGGTTTGATAAAAAATATCAAGCGACAAAAATTTCGACGTTGCAGGAAGTCTTGAATTTATTGCTGCAAATGCGTTTTCGTGGCTTTTTATGTATTGAAATCAAAACGAATAAATTTCATTATCCGGGAATTGAAGAAAAAATATCAGCGGTAATGACTAGCAAAGAATGGCCTTTTACTTATTGGTACGCGAGTTTTAATCTTGATTCCTTAGAAATCATGCATGAATACGAACCAGACGCACAATATGATTTGATTCAAAAAAATGCTCTTGATAAGTATCAGCTAGTTTTGGATTCGCCTTTTATTGAAGGTCTGCATCCAAGCTACGATTGGATCAAACAAAACCCTGAAATCGTTAAAACTTTTGAAAAGTCGCTTCGTCCCTGGACGCCTAATTTGTATGAAACGATGATGAGTTGCTTTGAAAAAGAATTTGCCGGGATCATTACCGATTTTCCAGAGAAAGCGCTTCGTGCTAGAAGTAGGTTCAAGCAATGAAGATCATCGCAATCGTCGGTCCAACTGCCGTCGGGAAAACGAGTTTGAGTATCGATTTAGCCCAGCGCTTCAATGGCGAGATCATCAGTGGTGATTCCTTGCAAGTTTATCGCGGTTTAGATATTGGAACAGCGAAAGTTACGACAGAAGAAATGGCCGGGATTTCTCATCATCTAATTGATGTCCGTGGGATTCATGACAGCTATTCGGCCGCGGATTTTCAGCACGAAGCCCGTCTTGCGATTGAAGATATCAGTCGACGTGGGAAACTACCGATTGTAGTTGGCGGCACCGGACTTTATATCCAATCGTTATTGTGGGATTACAAGTTGGGACGTGAAGGAGAAGTAGAAGATACTGGGCTGCGAGAAAAACATGAAGCCTTCGCAGAAAAAAATGGCAATCTAGCATTGTGGCAGCAATTGCAAACAATCGACCCATTAGCCGCAGAAAAAATTCATTTCAATAATCGTAAAAAAGTGATTCGTGCTATGGAAGTCTTTGAACTGACGGGACACTCCATCTTAGCACCGAAAGAGCAGCCACAAAAGCTTTATGATAGCTTCTTGATTGGTCTAAATACGGATCGAAAAATACTTTATCAACGAATTAATCAACGTGTGGACATTATGGTGGAGCAAGGCTTACTAGCTGAAGCGGAAAAATTGGCCAATACGCCAGAGGTTCAAGCCGCTCAAGGGATTGGCTATAAGGAACTGTTTCCTTATTTTGCGGGTAACGTTACCTTGGAGTCTGCTCTTGAAGAAATAAAATTACATTCCAGACGCTATGCTAAGCGTCAATTAACATGGTTTCGCAATCGGATGTCGGTAAATTGGTATGATCTTGTCCAACAGCCGGAAAGACTTCATGAAATTGAAGACACGATTGAAAAATGGTTAGAGGAGGAAACGAATTGACAGAAAGAGTCATCCTAGTCGGCGTTGAGACAGATGAAAGTAAACACAATTATTTAGAATCGATGCATGAGCTGGCTGGACTAACCAAAACAGCCCATGGTGAAATCGTTCATTCATTAACGCAAAAACGTCCAAAAATTGATCGACAAACGATTATCGGAAAGGGCAAAGTGCAGGAATTAGCGGAGTTGGTAGACGCTCATGAAGCGGAGCTAGTCATTTTTAACCATGCCTTATCACCGCGGCAAAGCCAAACGATCGAAGCAATGATCGGCGTACCGGTTATTGACCGGATTCAGTTGATCTTAGATATTTTTGCGCAACGAGCTCGTTCAAAAGAGGGCAAGTTGCAAGTTGAGTTGGCCCAATTAGACTATTTATTGCCTCGTCTGATGGGACAGGGTCAGAGTCTTTCTCGTTTAGGCGGGGGAATCGGCACGCGTGGCCCTGGTGAGACAAAACTAGAGACGGATCGTCGACACATTCGTCGCCGTGTTTCAGCCATCAAAAAAGAGTTGAAAGAAGTCGAAGCTCATCGAGAAAGAAGTCGACAGAAGCGCCAGCAATCAAGCGTCTTTCAAATGGGGCTGATTGGCTATACAAATGCTGGGAAATCCACGATCTTAAATCTATTAACCAATGCGGATACATATTCAGAAGATCAGCTATTTGCCACATTAGATCCTTTGACCAAGCGTTGGCACTTGCCTCAAGGAATGGAGACGACGATCACTGATACGGTGGGTTTTATTCAAGATCTGCCGACGCAATTAGTTGATGCTTTTCATTCGACTTTAGAAGAAAGTAAAGGGATGGATCTGCTACTGCACATTGTTGATGCCAGCTCAGAAGATCGACAACAACAAGAAAAGACAGTCATAGAGCTTTTGAAAGAACTTGAAATGGACGATATTCCAATCTTGACGATTTATAATAAAGCTGATCGGATCGACGAGTTTTCATTTGCGCCGACTTTGTTTCCTAGTGTTTTGATCTCAGCTAAATCCCTTAAAGGAAAAGATCTGCTGGCTGACGCTATCAAACAGGAGATTATGAATTTGCTTGAGCCTTATTTGATTACATTAGGGGCCGATGAAGGGCAAGCGTTAAGTGAAATGAAACGAGAGACCCTCGTTTTAAGCGAGGACTTTGACGAAGAGCAGGAAAAATATATCGTGCGGGGCTTCGCTAAGAAAAAGTCTCTTTGGATTAGGAGAATGGAAGATGAATTGGACAACGAAACTGGCGCCTGAGCTAGTAGTAAAGATCGATCAAGTCGATCAACAAATCGGAGAACGACTGCAAGAGGTTCGTGAGGTCGCATTATCAAATCAAGCGAAGGTCTTAACGGCTTTCCGAGAAAATCATGTTTCAGAAACACATTTTTTACCGTCAACCGGGTATGGCAATGATGATCAAGGTAGGGATGTTTTAGAAGCCATTTACGCCCAAACTTTTGGCGCAGAAGCGGCGCTGGTCCGTCCGCAAATCGTTTCGGGGACCCATGCGATTGCAACCTCACTTTTTGGGGTGCTGCGTCCGGGTGATGACCTCCTGTATATTACAGGTACCCCTTATGATACCTTGTTAGAAGTGATCGGTGTTCAGGGAAACGGGATCGGTTCTTTTAAGGAATACCAAATTGGTTACGATGAAGTCGATTTATTAGCCGATGGGAACGTCGATTTTACTGGAATTAAGGAAAAAATTACCACTAAGACGAAGGTCGTAGCGATCCAGCGTTCACGAGGCTATGCTTCAAGACCCTCGTTTACGATCGAAAAGATCAAAGAAATGTGTGACTATGTCAAAAGTATCGCACCCAATGTTGTAACCTTTGTCGATAATTGTTACGGCGAATTCGCCGAATTAATGGAGCCAACCCAAGTAGGTGCGGATCTAATGGCCGGCTCATTGATCAAAAACCCTGGCGGCGGCATTGCCAAAACCGGCGGCTATATTGTCGGCAAAAAAGCATTGATCGAACGTTGTGCTTATCGCTTAACGACCCCGGGTGTCGGTGCGGAAGGCGGCGCAATGCTAGGCAGCGTCTTTGACATGCTACAAGGCTTTTTCTTAGCACCTCATGTGGTCAGTCAAGCGATTCAAGGCGCGATTTTTTCAGCGGCTCTATTAGCTAAATATGATTTAGAATCCACACCCAAATGGGATCAGCCGCGAACGGATTTGATCCAGCTGATTGATTTTGGCGATCGTGAGAAAATGATTCAATTTTGCCAAGCGATTCAAAAATATTCGCCGATCGATGCGTATGTTGCGCCTGTGCCTTCTTACATGGCGGGCTACGAAGATGATATCATCATGGCAGCTGGAACCTTTATTCAAGGTGCAAGTATTGAATTAAGCGCAGATGGCCCACTTAGAGAGCCGTATTCGTTGTACTTGCAAGGCGGATTGACTTTTGAACATGTTAAGGTTGCGGTAGCGAATGCCGTCAATGAAGTGTATCACCAATAGATAAAGACCTTGCGACGATGTTTTTGGTTTAAGAAAATTAACGATCTTTTCAAAAGAAGCGACAATTGAGATACTGATTGCCTAAAAAAAATCTGTGACATTTTACTGTCACAGATTTTTTTTTAGGCCTTTTTTGATTCCAATTCTGATTCGGTGAAATAGCCTTTTTGATCAGGGCTAAATTGGACCAAATATTTTTGTGTGTCTGCTTGATAGTGAATGATTTGACCAATAAACCCAGCCAAAGGATTTTTTTTATTTTTTAATTCCACGAGTTCGCCACGTTTGAAAGGCATCTTTTTCTCCTCTTTTCATTTATTCTTAGTATAGCAAGTTTGCGATCATTAACGAAATGTTGATCTGACACGGTTGAACACTAAAAAGCGAACATTAAAAGCCTTATGTAAGAAAATCTAACATTAACCCTTGACAATTGGTCTAACGCTTGGTATCCTTTTTTCAACATCAAAAAACAAGGAGGAAATGTTATGCGGGAAAAAGAATTGCGTCGTTCGCTTGCTGTTTTTCCAATTGGTACAGTTATGAAGTTGACAGATTTAACTGCGCGACAAATCCGGTACTATGAGGAACAGGAATTGATTCATCCAGAGCGCAGTGAAGGAAACCGTAGGATGTATTCTCTTAATGATATTGATGTACTGTTAGAAATTAAAGATTATTTATCCGATGGTTTGAACATGGCGGGCATCAAGCACGTTTATCAAATGCGTCAAGAAGAAGTGAAAGCCGCTAAAGAAAAGCCACCGTTAACGGATAAAGATGTTCGACGTATTTTTTATGACGAAATGCTAACACAAGGCGGGTTACATCAACAAAATCCATACCAATCGCAAGGGCCAAAACTCTAGCGATTGTGGAATATAAAAAATGAAGAGCGAAGAAGGGATTAGATATTATGCCGAAAAAAGATCTAAGTAAAGAGGATATTAAGCGAATTGTCGAAGAAGAGAACGTCCGTTTTCTACGTCTAATGTTTACCGATATTATGGGAACAATCAAGAACGTTGAAGTACCCGTTAGTCAAATGGACAAAGTTTTAGATGACAAAATGATGTTTGATGGTTCATCAATCGAAGGTTTCGTCCGGATTGAAGAAAGTGATATGTATTTGTACCCTGATTTGTCTACTTGGATGATCTTCCCGTGGGAAAGTGATCATGGCAAAGTAGGACGTTTAATCTGTGACATCTACAGCCCAGACGGAACACCATTTCCTGGAGACCCCCGTGGAAACTTAAAACGTGTGTTAAAAGGGATGGACGAATTTGGCTTCACTTCATTTAACTTAGGGCCTGAACCAGAATTCTTCTTATTCAAAATGGATGAAAATGGCGATCCAACCTTAGATTTAAATGACAAAGGTGGCTATTTCGATTTCGCTCCAACTGATTTAGGAGAAAATTGTCGTCGTGACATCGTATTGGAACTTGAAAGCTTAGGCTTTGAAGTAGAGGCTTCACACCATGAAGTGGCCCCTGGTCAACACGAGATCGACTTCAAATACGCAGACGCGATTGAAGCTTGCGATAATATCCAAACGTTCAAATTGGTTGTTAAAACAATTGCTCGCAAACATGGTCTACACGCTACTTTCATGCCAAAACCGCTTTATGGAATCAACGGTTCTGGTATGCATTGCAACATGTCTTTATTTAATGAAGAAGGCAATGTTTTCTACGATGAAGATGGTCCAATGAAATTAAGTAAAACAGCATACCAATTCTTAGCGGGTCTTTTGAAACACGCGCGTGCATATACGGCAGTATGTAACCCAATCGTTAACTCTTATAAACGCTTAGTTCCTGGTTTTGAAGCGCCTGTTTATGTGGCTTGGAGCGGACGCAACCGTTCACCATTGATTCGGATTCCAGAATCTCGCGGCTTATCCACTCGTTTAGAATTACGTTCAGTCGATCCAGCAGCAAATCCATATCTAACAATGGCTGTTTTATTAGAAGCCGGTTTAGATGGTATCCGCAATGAATTGACACCGCCAGCAGCAGTCGATCGCAACATTTACGTGATGACTGAAGAAGAACGAAAAGAAGCAGAAATCTATGACTTGCCTTCTACGATCCATAATGCCATTAAAGCATTACGTAAAGACCAAATCATGGTTGACGCATTAGGCAATCATATCTATTCCAACTTCAATGAAGCGAAGCGGATGGAGTGGGCAGCCTTCCGCCAAACTGTTTCAGAGTGGGAACGCGATCAATACTTAGAGCTTTACTAATTCAAACACAAAAAGCGCTTGAGGAGCTCCTCAAGCGCTTTTTTTAATCCAATTAATTTAAGATAGCTAATCCAAAAGATAAATAGGTCGCAAAGATGATCCACAACAGATAAGGAATAAAACAAATCACTGCTGTATTAGAAAAGAAGCGAAATTCACGAATACTAAGAACGATAGAGATCAGAAGAAATAAACTAATAAACGAGGCAATCCAAAAATAGGTGCCGCCGAAAAAGATAATACTCCAAATGAAGTTTAAGACTAATTGAATTCCGAAGAGACTATAGGCGATTGTTTTTTTCCGTCTTTCTTTGCTGTCGATAATTAAAAATAGGGCTAAACCAATTAATGCATATAGAACCGTCCAAACGATTCCTACAATACTGCCAGGAGGAGCGAAGGGCGGCTTATTTAATTGAGCATAAACTGCTGGAATATCACCTGCGAAAAAGCCGGAAAGCGAGCCGACCAATTCAACTCCAATAATACAGGCCAATAACTTGAAAAATCTATTTAACATATTTTTTTCCTCCTTTTTAACTAGTATACCGAGCCTTTAGTCCAAAAGAAAAAAAGATGCTTAAGAAAAAAGCACCTGTTCAAGTTTAAACCGTGTTATAATAATTCGGAAGATTTTCTAAAGCCAAGAGATTGGCAGCTTGCAAAATTTGTAAGTTTTGTCTTCTTTTAGTAAAATATAGTTGTTGATAATACCAAGGAGAGGTGTGAGAAAATGGGATACACAGATGAAACAGTCCGTTTTGATTTTGATGATAATCGTAAGAAAGAAATTAGCGAGACATTGACGATTGTTTACAATGCTTTAGCTGAAAAAGGCTACAACCCGATTAACCAAATCGTCGGCTATTTACTATCAGGCGATCCTGCGTATATTCCTCGTTATCAAGATGCACGGAACTTGATTCGTCGTCATGAACGCGATGAAGTCATGGAAGTGTTAGTTAAATATTACTTGAAAGATCACGGTATAGATATTCGATGAGAGTAATGGGCCTAGATGTTGGCTCAAAGACTGTTGGAATCGCGGTAAGCGATCCATTTGGTTGGACGGCTCAAGGTGTCGAGATTATTCGGATCGACGAAGAAAAAGGGAAGTTTGGCTTTGAACGTTTAAGTGAATTAGTCAAAGAATACAAAGTCACGAAATTTGTCGTCGGGCTTCCTAAAAATATGAACAATACAATCGGACCGCGTGCAGAAGCTTCGATGGCTTATGCGGACAAGATCAAAGAGCTCTTTGATTTGCCGGTAGAGTTTCAAGATGAACGACTAACGACCGTTCAAGCGGAACGGATGTTAGTTGAACAAGCGGACGTCTCACGTTCGAAGCGAAAAAAAGTTATTGATAAACTTGCAGCTGTCATGATCTTACAGAATTATCTGGATCGGGCGGGCAACAAACTTTAGAAAAGAGGAATGACAATGGCACACGAACACACACACGATCACAATCACGACCATGATCATGATCACGAACATGAAATGATTACTTTAGTGGATGATGAAGGAAATGAAACCTTATACGAAATTCTTTTGACGATCGATGGTCAAGAAGAATTCAATCGCAATTATGTCTTATTATATCCAGCTGGGGCACCAGAGGATGAAGACGTTGAATTACAAGCGTACGCTTACGTTGAAAACGAAGACGGCAGCGAAGGCGAATTGGAACAAATCGAAACAGACGCTGAATGGGATATGATTGAAGAAGTCTTCAATACATTCATGGCTGAAGAAGAATAAGTAAATTAGAAAGCTGAACCTTTCATAGGTTCGGCTTTTTTATTTTACTGAATTATTTTTACGCGTTCTAACAAAAAAATGACTATAAACAAATCATTTGTCACTACTTCATAGGTAGCGTAACATCAACAATGTAAACGTTATTATTTTGAAGGTGGGATTCAGATGGAAAAAATTTATCAAGCAAGTACAGCAGAGGGAGCGATTGATTTTATTAATATGACCGATTTAGAAGAGGGTGCTAAAGAGGTTATTCCTAAAGGTGGTTACGGCTATATTAGCAGCGGTGCCGGAGATGTTTTTACTTATCAAGAAAATGAAAGGGCTTTTAGTCATAAGCTGATTATTCCCCATGTACTAGAAGATATTGAATTACCGGATACGAAAATAGAATTTGCGGGAGAAAAATTGTCAGTGCCGATTATCATGGCACCTGTTGCGGCTCATGGGTTAGCCAATGTAGCGGCTGAAAAGGCTTCGGCTAAAGGCGTTTCACGTTTTGGAACAATTTATACAGCAAGTTCCTATGCGTCTTGTACGTTGGAAGAAATTCGTGAAGCTGGCGGGGCAGATGCGCCTCAATGGTTCCAGTTCTATATGAGTAAAGATGATAGCATCAATCGCGATATTTTAGCGATGGCAAAACGAAATGGTGCGAAGGCGATCGTGTTGACTGCCGATGCGACGGTTGGCGGTAATCGTGAAACGGATCGCCGGAATGGTTTTACCTTTCCGTTAGCAATGCCAATTGTGCAAGCTTATCAATCTGGGATCGGTCAGACGATGGATGCGGTTTATAGCTCCTCAAAGCAAAAATTGAGTCCGAAAGATGTTGAATTTATCGCTAGCAACTCTGATCTTCCAGTTTATGTTAAAGGTGTTCAATCAGAGGAAGATGTAGAACGGGCAATTGGTTCAGGTGCGTCAGGAGTTTGGGTTTCAAATCACGGCGGACGTCAATTAGATGGGGGACCCGCTTCTTTTGATTCTTTGCAATATGTCGCCGAAGCTGTTTCTGGGAGAGTGCCGATCGTTTTTGACAGCGGCATACGTCGCGGGCAGCATGTTTTTAAGGCATTGGCTTCGGGAGCGGATTTAGTGGCGATTGGCCGGCCGGTTATTTATGGGCTGGCGCTTGGAGGAGCAACTGGCGTCCAACAAGTCTTTGAGTTTTTCAAAAAGGAATTAGAGATGGTGATGCAACTGGCTGGGACTCAGACGGTGGCGGATATCAAAAAAACAGTTTTAAGAGAGAATCGCTATTTATAACCAAATATCAAAACAGGAGCATCGGCTTAGTGGATGCTCTTTTTATCTGCGCAAAATAATTGTAGTTATTAAATAATTGTATTATCACACAAAGAAGTAATTGGAATACTGTGTTAGCGCTGTTTTTCATAGGCAACTTTCTATAGCTGTTTTTTTTTATGTGTTATAACTATAGCAAGATTTAAAGTCTCAATAATTGAATGGAGTCGATAGCGATGAAAAAATGGTGGATAGGTTTAACGTTGTTAATGGCAAGTTTGATTTTTACCGCTTGTGGTAGTAGTCAAGCTAGCAAGGATGAGAGTTGGAAAAAGGTTGCGGATAAAGAAACGCTGACAGTTGCTACTTCAGGGACACTATTTCCGTCTTCTTACTATAATGATGAGAATAAATTGGTGGGCTATGATGTAGATGTCGCTAAAGCAGTCGCCAAAAAGTTGAAGCTAAAAATCAACTTTAAAGAATACAATGTAGATGGTCAAGTGACGGCCGTCAATCGCGGAGAAGCTGATTTTGCTGCCAATGATTTTGGGATGTCAAAAGGGCGGGAGAAGAAATTTTCATTGTCTTCGCCAATCAAGTATTCCTTTGATAGCATGATCGTCAGAAAAAGTGACGATTCAGGGATCCATTCCTTAAAGGACTTAAAGGATAAAAAAGCCGCTGGTGAACCGAATACGAGTTATATGAAGATTGCAGAAAAATATGGGGCTAAACCGGTAACGTACGACAATGCCACCAACGATCAATATTTGACCGATGTAGCGAACGGACGTACCGATGTGATCTTGAATGACTATTATTTACAAAAAATGTCGGTAGCTGCTTTACCAGACATTCCAGTAAAAATTTTGGAAGATGTCTATTTTAATGCCAATTCTTCCGGTTTTCTGTTCGATAAAAAACAAAAAGCTTTAAAAGAAAAAATCGACGAAGCACTGGCAGACTTAAAAGCCGATGGGACCTTAGCAAAAATTTCCCAGCAGTATTTCGGGACCGATGTCTCCGTTAAACCGAAACAGACAGTGACTGAGCGGGTTTCAGCAGACTAATGTATATCCCAACAATTGATTTTAAGCTGATGGTTGATTCATTGCCCTTTCTTTTAAGCGGGATTGGATACACTTTAGGAATCAGTCTCGCTGCTTTTTTCTTTGGCAATGTATTAGGGCTTGTGATGACCGTGCTGAACTTTGTTTCGTTTCAACCAGCAAAAGTATTTGTCCGTTTCTATTTATCCTTTTTGCGTGGGACGCCGGCACTGGTTCTATTATTCTTGCTGTATTTTGGTTTGCCTTATCAGTTAAATGCGGTGGTAGCGGCGATTATTTGTTTTAGTTTGACTAGCAGTGCCTTTATCGGTGAAATCTATCGTGGTTCGATCGCGGGGATTAATGAAGGACAGTGGGATGCGGCCTATGCATTAGGCAATCGTTTTTTGCCAACGATGCGTTATATTGTTTTGCCTCAAGCGCTACGCATTTCAATTCCAGCTTTGAGTAATGTGGCGATGGATTTGGTTAAGGGCACTTCTTTGGCGGCGATGATCACAGTGCCAGATATTTTCCAAAAGGCTAAGATCGTTGGTGGACGAACGTTTGATTATTTATCAATGTATCTCTTAGTTGCATTGATTTATTGGATCTTGTGTATTGGGATCGGTCATCTGCAGCGTCGCTTGGAGTTTTATTTTCAAAAGAAATATACGTAAAAGCCACGAAACGATTATCGTTTCGTGGCTTTTATCGCATCTAAGACCATTTGCGAAATCTCTTTGTAGGAATACTGATCCTTGCTATAGAGGTTTTCTTTTAGGTTTAAGGCATGCCGGTGCATAATATTAAAAACCGTTACCATGTGTAAATTAACCGGTAAGTTTTTCAAATAGCCTTGTTGGATCGCTTCCGTTATTAAGTCGATAACGACAGTATCCGTGTTAAAGAGATCCATTTCAGAAAGATTCAGCATTTTGATTTGCTCAATCAGCGTCAAACTGTCGGGATGCTCAATCGCATAGTCATAAATAGAATGGACGTAGCTGTCCACTCGTTGTTCAATCGGTAAAGTAGCATCGTTAAAGTACTGAAAGGTATCCCCAGCTGACCGAATGCGACTCAGTTCTCGCTGATAGGTGTTTAACAGCAAGTCATTTTTATTTTTAAAATAGAGATAGACGTTGGACTGAGCGACGCCCACTGCTTTTGCGACTTTAATTGTTGAAATCGCCGCCGCACCTTCCTGTAAAATAATTTCCGCTGCAGCATCTAACATTTTTGTGCGTTTCGTATCATCTTTTCTTTTCATAAAATCAGTATAAAACGAATGTCTTAAGATTTCAAGATTGACAAAGATAACTCTATCTTTTATAATCGCTTTTGAAAGATAAAGCTATCTTTTAAGAAAAGGGAGAAGGTTTTTTTATGAAAATTGCACTGCTTGGATCGCTTGGGAATATCAATCGTTTCGTCGTACCAGAATTGGTCAAGCAAGGTCATGAGGTCACTGTGGTCACCTCAAGTGAAGCACGCGTACCGCAAATTGAGGCCCTAGGAGCGAAGGCGGCTGTCGGAACGATGACGGATGTATCGTTTTTAACAAAGACATTTACAAATAAGGAAGTCGTCTACTTGATGGTCTCAGGAGCCAGCCAAGGTGGTGACCTGAATCAAGAATTATTGGAACAAGGAAAAATTTTCCGCCAAGCCATCAGCGAAGCGAATGTTCATAAACTCGTTCAATTAAGCAGTGTTGGTGCAGATGCCGGACCCGAAGCAGGTTCAGTTCACGCATATCACTATTTAGAAGCAGAGTTGAAAAAAATGACTGATGTTGACATCGCAATTGTTCGTCCAGTGGGCTTTTATAATAATTTATACGGCGATTTGTCGACGATCAAAGAACAGCACGCAATCTATTCCAACATCCCAGCAAATGTGGTCAGAAAATACGTAGCACCGCAAGACATTGCCGCGGTAGTATTGCCATTGATTCTGACAGTTCCAAAGGGGGTTACGGTTCGTTACGTCGTTAGCGATACGTTTACGATCGATGAATTTATCGAATCGTTAGCCAAAGAAGCAAACTTGCCGGATTTGCATTTTGTCCCAATCAGCGATGAAGCATTTGCCCAAAGCTTGTTAGAAAGAAAAGTACCTAAAGCAATCGTGAAAGCTTTTGTTACCAGCAGCCAATACCAAAAAGATCCTAAGCAGATCTATGGTGATCTAACGGAGCGCAATACAAAAATAGGTACCTTTAAATTAACAGATTTTGTCGCGCAATATGCGCAAGCAATCAAAGCTCCAAAGACACACCATCGTTCTTCAACGATTGTTGATTAGCCCGTGCTAATAATTCTTTTTTCTTGCTTTCATGTCAAATTTCGGTAAAATATAAAATTAACTCAAAAAGTTGTTAGACTAAAAGAAAGAAAAAAGATTGGATGTGTGAGCCATGGGACAGATACCGCCTTCGAAGTATGCGCTGAAGGATATTGTACAATTTAGAGTCGCAAACGATATTTTAACTGGTGTCATTGAGCTTGCTGATTTTCCACGATCTTCCCGAATAAACTACCGTTCCTATGATATTTTCGTTGAAGAACGTGGATGTTCCTTTAAACATGTCCCAGAGTCTGATGTTTTGAAAAAATTTTAGTCGAGATAGTGTAAAAGACCTGTCGAGTAAAGCTGTCATGCTGCTCGTCAGGTCTTTTGCTAGTATTCACGAAAAAAATTTGTGATAATGAAGTTAACTTAAAAAGGCGGTGTTATGGGTGAAGGATGCTACTTATTGGGCAGAAAAGCTGCGGGGAAAGGAAGTCAGCTTTACTGAATTACTAGGAGTTTTTACAGAACAGGCGCGTTTAAAAAATTCTGTTTTAAATGCGTTTGTCTCTACAATGGAACAAGATGCGCTGCAAGAATATCAAAATCAGGCAAACATTCTCGAACGGCCTTTCGCCGGTTTGCCGATTCCATTAAAAATGTTAGGACAAGAAAAAAAAGGCTGGTTAAATACCTCGGGATCAAAATTATTGAGAGAACATCGATCAAGCCAGACGAGTTACTTTACTAAGCGATTAATAAAGAACGGGCTGATTCCTTTTGCCCAAACCAATGTTCCAGAGTTTGGCTTTAAAAATATTACAGATGCGGAGATTTATGGTCTGGTAAAAAATCCATGGAAGTTGGATCACTACTCAGGAGGGTCCAGTGGCGGCGCGGCAAGTGCTGTAGCGGAGGGAATCGTTCCGTTGGCGGCGGCTAGTGACGGCGGCGGCTCGATACGGATTCCCGCTTCTTTTTGCGGCTTGATCGGTTTAAAGCCTTCACGAGGAACGATGCCGGTGGGGCCTTCTGGTTGGCGAGGTTGGCAGGGAGCGGCGATCGATTTCGCTTTGACTGTCTCCATGCGAGATACTGAACGGCTTTTTTACGGAATGCGTGGGGTTGCCAGTGCAGCGCCTTATCAGGCTTCCAAAATAGAATGGCAACAAGACGCCGCAGCTCAAAAGAAAGAATTGAGAATCGCGGTTATTATCGATTCTCCCATAGACTCAGAGGTTTCTTCCGAAGCGGTGAAGGCCGTTGAAGCGGCTAGAGATTTTTTGGTTAAGCAAAATCATCAAGTAGAGATGATTTCTTATCCAGTAAATGGGCGTCAGTTAATCAATAGCTATTATTTAATGAATGGCGGAGAAACAGCGGCGATGTTTGTGGGAATCGAAAAAAACTTGGCTCGCCCCCTTGAGATAAATGACATGGAACTGATGACTTGGGGAATCTATCAATATGGTCGCAAAATTTCGGCAGCCCATTACATCCAAACGTTGAATGAATGGGATCAAGCAGCTTATCAAATGGAAGAATTGTTTACCCGTTATGATTTATTACTGACACCAACCACTGCCTCGACTGCGCCGAAACTGACAGAAGATCTGCAAAGTCCAGAAATACGAGATGGATTGACAGTATCATCTAGTTTATCCGAAAATGAATTGGCAAAATTGATTGAGAGAATGTTTGAAAAAAGTTTGCGAATCACTCCTTATACGCAGCTCGCTAATTTGACAGGTCAACCAGCGATCAGTTTACCTACCGTTATGACGGAAAACGGTTTGCCTTTAGGAATCCAATTTACCGCCGCTCGTGGAAGAGAAGATTTATTATTTCAAATCGGAAAACTATTCGAAGACCAATATGGTTTTTGCTTACCTACCCACTATCAAAAAAACTAAAGATCAATGTTACTTTCATACCGCCAAAATTAGTTAACTATTTTTGGCGGTTCTTTGTTACACTAATACAGTAAGCGTTATCAAAAAGGAGGCGGGATTTTTGGTTTTTTTATTACTAGCTAAGAAAGTAATCATTGGTGACGGAAAAACAATGCTTGAAGAGGGTGGCGTCGTTTTTCAGGCGGATCAAATTTTAGCGGTAGGAAGGGCAGAAGAGCTGCGGCAGCAGTATCCTGAAGCTGAGGTAATCGATTATAAAAATGCGACGATCTTACCTGGCTTGATGGATGCCCATATTCACTTAGGTTACTATTGGACGCAGCCGGATTTACATCGATACAATGATTTTATGATCGCTTACTATGCTCAGCAGCAAGCGGCGACTTGTTTAAGAAAAGGGGTAACAACGATTCGTGATTGCTGTGGTCCGCAATTTCTTTTGGAGACATTACGTTTAGCGGCGGAAAAAGGCTTTGTCAAAGCGCCGAGAATCTTGCATACGGATCGAGGAATCTGCATTACCGGCGGACACGGACATGAAGATGGAATCGAAGAGGTGGACGGAGTTGAAAATATTCGCCATACGATTCGTCGTCAAAAGAAAGACGGCGCAGATTGGATCAAGTTACTGACGACTAATCGTGATGATATTTGCGAGTTTTCTCAAGCAGAATTAGACGCTGGTGTAGCGGAAGCGCATCGTCTAGGGATGAAATGCGTCGTTCACGCGGGAACTCAGCCGGGTGTCCAGATGTGTATTGATGCCGGTTTTGATACGATTGAACATGGTAATTTTTTAACCCTTGAACAAGGGCAGCAAATGGCCGCCAATCAGCAAGCGTGGACGCCAACGATGTTCGCCTATCATTTTTTAGCAGATTACAATCAAAAAGTCCAAGAGGTCGGCGTGGATCATTCCAATCAATCTACCGAAACCTATTCCCATCATTTAGATTTTTTTGAAAGCTCGGTCGTCGCCTATGAGCAAAATTTTAAAGCAATCTATGATGAAGGCGTAAAAATTTTAGCTGGTACAGATATGGTGATGTTAGAGGCGCCAAGTGTGCCAATCGTTGAGGAGCTGGAATTAATGGTGCGTTATGGACTGACACCGGTTGAAGCGATTCAAACAGCCACTCAAAATCCAGCAGAGGTCTTTGATTTAGCTGATGTAACTGGCCAATTGAAGCCAGGGTTACAGGCTGATATTTTAGTTGTTGAAGGGGATGTTTCAAAAGACATCCAGCAATTACGGAATGTACGCCAAGTTTATCTAGGCGGCAAAGCAATCTAAAAAGAGAACCAACCCGAATTTTTCACGGGTTGGTTCTCTTTTTAGACAAGTTTTTGAGCTTTTTCAGTATTGGCAAAATGGAGTTTCGCATATTTTTTTAATAGAGGCATTCCACCTTGACGCAATAGTTTCGCCGCTAATTCATCAGAAGGCTTACCAGCACCAGAGGGAACCTTAGCTCCTAGAGTGTGGGAGGCGGCATCTAGTTCCTCCAAGAAACTTGCTCGACTAATAATTGAGGCTGCGGCCACGGCAAGATGATACTGCTCGCCTTTAGTGACGAAATAAATTTTTTCTTTTACAGGCTGTGCCTCTTGTTTTACATATTTTTGATAGTTGGTTTCAGGGGTGAATTGGTCGATTAAAATCGCATCGGGCTTTGCCGGTGCGATTTGTTCTAATAATAACCGGATTGCTTGATTGTGTAAGGCCACTTTCATGCGGACCGCGTTGTATTTTGGCTGGATCTCATTATATTTTTCCGGCTGAAGCACTAATAATTTATAAGGGATCAATTCTTTGATCGTTTCTGCCATGCTGCGTATCTGGTCATCCGTCAGCATCTTGGAATCTTTGACACCTAATTTTTTTAATGCTGCTAAATGCTCCTTATCCGCGTAAGCGGCACAAACACAGAGAGGCCCAAAATAGCTGCCGTTACCAACTTCGTCACTGCCTAAAACAGCCAATGAAGCAAAATTAGCCGGCAGACTCCCACTGATCTTAGCTGCTGCTGTGGCTGGTTTTCCCCAGCGAGCCGCCTCGGTTTCAGCGTTGTTTCCTTGAAACAAAACTTTACCAGACGTGTAGGCGGTAATACTTACGCCATTTTTTTTGGCTGAGAACTCACTGTAGGGAACATTTTTGTGTAACAAATAGTCTGTGTAATAGTTTTTTAATTTTTGGATTTCTGATTTTGTTAATTTTAGGACAGTTGAGCTCATAAATTTTCTCTTTTCTTTAATTTAATTAGTAATTGATTGATGAAAGTTGTACATACGAATGGTTTTAGCATATAATATACTAGTATTTTTGTCATCATGCGATTTAAGTAAAATAAGTTTTTAGGAAGGTTGATCACTATGGCGCAAAACCGCTATAAGGCAGTCGTTGCCGGTCAGACTTATACTATCATTGGGCGAGAATCCAAGCAACATATGGATATGGTCACCGCGTTGGTCAATGAGCAGTTAAATGAGATTATGTCTTTATCTCCTGAGATCACACAAGAAAATGCTACGATGTTGTTAGCAATCAATGCGGTTTCGGATCAGTTAAAGAAGCAAGAAGAATTGATTAAAATGGAAAAGCAGCAGTTCACTTTAGATGGACAAGCGGCTCATAATCTTGAGCTGGAAAATCGCATCAAGAAAATCGAAGCGATCGAAGCTGAAGCTAAAGAAATCATGCGGAAAAATGGACAAGGCGATGTGCCAATCCGCAATCACGTAGAGGCACAACAAATTGTCAACGAAAACCGCAAGCGTGAGATCCAAAAAAGAGCGGCAAATAAATAAGTGAGGGATACTATGTTAACATTGGTAATTTTATTTGCAATCTTACTTTCTTTTTACTCAGGTTATCGGCGAGGGCTGGCGTATCAGTTAGTATTTGTTGTCGGCTACGCACTATCATTTGTCGTTGCCATGATGTTCTATCAGAGATTGGGATCGCATTTAGATTTATTCGTTCCTTATCCGTCAGTAACGAGCAATTCCAAAATGGTTTACTATTCTATCGAGCAGGCCTTTAATCTAGACAAAGCCTTTTACGCTGGGATTGCTTTTATCTTGATTTTAGTTATTGGCTGGTTATTGACCCATTTAATCGCGATCTTTTTTAAAGATTTGTTATTTCGGGTGATGATCCCGCAATATGATGGACTCATTGCTGGGATTTTGCAAGTGTTCATTGTGTACCTCGCGATTTTCTTACTATTGAAAGTCGTCAGCTTTGTACCAATGGCTTTGGTCCAAGATCTATTGGAAAAAAGTGGTTTGGCCCGTTTTATTATCGAACATTCGCTATTCTTGAGTCCGATGTTTGAAAATCTATGGGTAACGAAAATTATTGGATAACTATTGCATAAAGTAAAGACCGAGACGCTGCTTGACAGGTTTCGGTTTATTTAATGAAAGAGCCGATTAGTGGAAAATCAAGGCGCTCAATGTCCGGCTTCACGAACGAATTGCGTAAAAGCGAAAGAAGTTCGCGAAGCCTTTCTAATTAGATATAGAAGGTGAAAAAATGAATGAACGCATTCTAAAAACATTAGAGTTCGAACAAGTAAAAAATAAGATCCAACAGTCTTTAACCACGGAACAAGGGGAAGAAGAAATTCGTCAGCTACAGCCTTCTAGTGATGAAGCTACCGTTCAGGCTTGGCTGGATGAAACCGAAGACGGCATGAAGGTCCAACGTTTACGAGGCGGGCTGCCGATTCCTAAATTGAACAATATCAAACCTCACATGAAGCGGATCGAGATTGGTGCTAACTTGAATGGGGTGGAATTAGCAGAAGTATCTCGGGTACTTTCAACGACTAGCGAGTTGGTTCGTTTTATTGAAGACTTAAAAGATAGCGAGCTAGAATTTTTGCGGCTTTATTTTTGGGAAGATCAGCTTACGACCTTACCTGAGCTAAGTGGAAAACTCCGTCGCTCAGTAGAAGAAGACGGACGTGTTAGGGATGAAGCATCCTCGGAATTACGGACGATCCGTGCCCAAATTCGGCGCAGTGAGCAGACGATTCGTGAACAGCTGGATGGATTGATTCGCGGAAAAAATGCGAAGTATTTGAGTGATAGTCTGATCACGATGCGAAATGATCGTTATGTCATTCCGGTAAAACAAGAATATCGCGGTATTTTTGGCGGCGTGGTTCACGACCAAAGTGCTTCTGGGCAGACATTATTTATGGAACCAAAACAAATCGTTGAATTAAACAATCGTTTACGTCAGCAGCAAATTGCGGAACGAACGGAAATCGAACGGATCTTAGCGGAGCTGTCAGCTGAATTAGTGGCCCCTCGAAAGGATATTTTACACAACGCCTATGTTTTGGGCCGTTTTGATTTAATGAATGCGAAAGCGCGGTTTGCCAAAGACTTAAAAGCAGTCGTACCAACTATTAATCAAGCAAATCATGTCTATTTTAAACAAGCTCGTCATCCGCTATTGGATCAAGATAAAGCGGTGGCCAATGACATCATGATTGGTGAAGACTTCCAAGCGGTGGTAATTACCGGACCGAATACCGGTGGGAAAACGATCTCCTTAAAAACATTAGGACTCTTGCAACTAATGGGTCAAGCGGGGATGCCCTTACCAGTCGCTGAAGAAAGTGTGATGGGAATCTTTGATGAGGTTTTTGCGGATATCGGTGACGAACAGTCCATCGAGCAAAGCCTATCAACCTTTTCTTCTCATATGACGAACATCGTGTCGATTTTAGATAAGATCGATGAACACAGTTTGGTTCTATTTGATGAGCTGGGAGCGGGAACTGACCCGCAAGAAGGTGCGGCTTTGGCGATCGCGATTTTGGATGCGGTCGGCGCGAAATCTGCCTACGTCATGGCGACGACCCATTACCCAGAACTAAAAATTTACGGCTACAACCGTTCGAATACGATCAATGCCAGTATGGAATTTGATGTCGATACGTTAAGCCCAACTTACCGATTGTTGATTGGCGTGCCTGGTCGTAGTAATGCTTTCGAGATTTCTCGTCGACTAGGTTTAGATGCGACGGTGATTGAGAGTGCAAAACAGATCATTGACGAGGAAAGCCAAGATTTGAACGAGATGATCTCTGATTTAGAAAACCAACGAAAAGCAACGGAAACTGAATACTTGGAGATTCGTCATTATGTCGATGAATCTGAAAAGTTGTATCGTGACTTGAAAAATGCTTATTCTTATTTCTTTGATGAACGCGAAAAAGAAATGGATAAGGCCCGTAAAGAAGCGAATAAAATTGTTAACGAAGCGCAAGAAAACGCGGAGAAAATCATCAAAGAAATCCGTCAAATGCAGCTGTCTGGACAAGGTAATGTGAAAGAACATCAGTTGATCGATGCTAAGAGCCAATTAGCCGATCTACAACAAGACGAGCACCTGACTAAAAATAAAGTGCTGCAAAAAGCGAAGGCAAAAAAACAATTTAAGCCAAACGATGAAGTCATCGTAGAAACTTATGGTCAACGAGGAACATTGATCAAAAAAGTGGGCGACGATCAGTGGCAAGTACAATTAGGTATCTTGAAGATGACTGTTGCAGAAGCGGATATGACGTTAACAACTCCGATCGAAGAACCTAAACAACGAGTCGTTACTGGCGTTCAAAGAGGTGCGAGTGCTCGCGTGAAGCCTGAGCTAGATTTACGTGGCAAACGTTATGAAGAAGCGATGGCGGAAGTCGATCAATATATTGATGCGGCGTTACTTGCAAATTTTGCTCAAGTTCGGATCATTCATGGCAAAGGAACCGGTGCGCTACGAAAGGGAATCACTGATTATCTGAAAAATAATCGAAACGTCCAAAGCTTTGAATTTGCTCCCGCAAATCAAGGCGGCAACGGTGCAACGGTGGTAACGTTTAAATAGTTTACAAGTGTAAGCAGAAGAGTAGCGTAGAAAAAGCCAGCGTGCTATACTACTTTTAGTAAGAAAAAGGATACACAATTAGTATCCGAAGCTAATATAGGAGGAATTCAAATGTCACAAGTAGTTACTGATAAAACGTTTAGCGAAGAAACAGATAGCGGACTTGTCTTAATCGACTTTTGGGCAACCTGGTGTGGTCCTTGTCGCATGCAAGCACCGATCTTAGATCAATTATCCGAAGAATATGACGAAGATGAATTTAGAATCGTAAAAATGGATGTGGATGAAAATCCTGAAACGCCAGCATCATTTGGCATTATGAGCATCCCAACCCTTGTTTTGAAAAAAGATGGACAAGTCGTTGATAAAGTGATTGGTGTTCATACAAAGGATCAACTACAAGAGTTAATCAAGACTCATATGTAATTTAAGGATAAGGTTGTGGCAGAAGTTACTTTCGTCACACAATCTATTCGTGAATAGGGAGATATGACAGATTTTGTCGTATCTCTCTTTTTACGATTAAAATTTATTTCTACAAAAGAAGACCTGAAAGAATGACATCAGAAAGAGTGGTAGTATACTAACTATAGGCAGTTCAAAAGTCTTTTTGATGAGAAGGGAAACAACGCATGAACGAAAGAATCAAGAATAAATTAGCGATCCTGCCAGATCAACCGGGCTGCTATTTAATGAAAGATAAAAATGGAACGATTATTTATGTAGGGAAAGCCAAAATTTTAAAAAACCGTGTCCGTTCGTATTTCACCGGCAGTCATAATACCAAGACGGAGCGGTTAGTTAGCGAGATTGAAGATTTTGAATACATAGTGACCGAATCCAATATTGAAGCATTGCTGCTTGAGATCAATTTGATCAAGAAAAATGATCCTAAGTACAATATCATGCTGAAGGACGACAAGACCTATCCATTTTTAAAAATCACCAACGAAAAATATCCACGTTTGATGATTACTCGGAAAGTTTTGAAGGACAAGGCTCATTATTTTGGCCCGTATCCTGACGTCAACGCGGCGAATGAAACCAAAAAATTGTTGGACCGGCTGTTTCCATTGCGGAAATGCAAGCCGTCACAAAAAACACCGTGCCTGTACTATCATTTAGGTCAATGTCTCTGTCCCTATGCTTTCCATGTAGATCCACAAATTTATAAAGACATGGTGGAAGAAATTAAAAACTTTCTTAATGGCGGACACACCGAGATTCAAGACCAGTTGATCGAAAAAATGAATCAAGCAGCAGTCGATATGGAATTTGAAAAGGCGGCGGAATATCGTGATCAAATCAGAGCGATTGAGACCGTCATGACCAAACAAAAGATGACGAATACGGATCTAGTCGATCGGGATATTTTTGGTTACGCGACAGACAAAGGCTGGATGTGTGTGCAAGTTTTCTTCGTTCGTCAAGGAAAATTGATTGAACGAGATGTTTCAATGTTCCCTTTTTATAATGAAGCAGAGGAAGATTTCTTAACTTATATCGGACAATTCTATCAAGAAAATGAGCATTTTATTCCAAAAGAAGTCTTGATCCCGGATAATATCGACAAGCCAAGTGTCGAAGTGATGCTGGATACGAAAGTATTGCAACCACAACGGGGAGAAAAGAAAAAATTGGTGAAACTAGCCGGTAAAAATGCGCAGGTCGCCTTGAATGAAAAATTTGACTTAATCGGCCGCAGTGAAGCCCGGACGATCGGAGCCGTGGAAAAATTAGGCGATGCGATGAATATTCCGGCTCCAATACGGATTGAAGCTTTTGATAACTCCAATATCATGGGAACCGATCCCGTTTCGGCGATGGTGGTTTTTATCGATGGAAAACCTGCCAAGAAGGAATATCGGAAATACAAAATCAAAACTGTCAAAGGCCCCGATGACTATGCCTCTATGCGAGAAGTTATTTATCGCCGCTATTCTCGTGTTTTAAAGGAGGGCTTACCGTTCCCAGATCTGATTGTGATCGATGGAGGGAAAGGCCAAGTAGATGTTGCCAAAGACGTGCTAGCTAATCAACTAGGGATCGATATTCCAATCGCAGGTTTGGCGAAAGACGATAAGCACAAAACCAGTGAATTATTGTACGGACCAGAATTAACGGTCGTCCCATTAGAACGCAACTCGCAAGAATTTTTCTTGCTGCAGCGTATCCAAGATGAAGTCCATCGCTTTGCCATCACTTTCCATCGGCAATTGCGAAGTAAAAATAGTTTTGCTTCGAAACTGGATAATATCGATGGATTAGGACCGAAACGCAAAAAAATGCTGCTAAAGGAATTTAAATCATTAAAAAATATTCAAGCAGCCTCTATCGAAGAATTACAAAAAGTCGGATTGCCGAAAGCAGTCGCTGAGAAGACTCACCAACAACTACAGAAAAAATAATGTATAGCACCCTTTACATAAAAAGTAAAGGGTGCTATACTTTTTGAAACAAAAGTAAAGGACACTGTACATGAAGGGGTGATCGTTTGCAGAATCGTATTCAAAAGTTACGTAAAGAGCGCAAGCTGACCCAAAGTGATTTGGCTGACCAATTGGAAGTGACACGTCAAACGATTATTTCTTTGGAAAATGGTCGTTACAATGCTTCGTTGATTTTAGCCTATAAGATTGCTCGTTTTTTTGATTTGACGATTGAAGATATTTTTATTTTTGAAGAGGAGGAGGAAGAATGATGGAAAAATTATCCAAGGCTGACCGCGAATATCGTGAGAAATTGCGTAAGTTTAATATAGGCTATTTTATAGCGATCCTTTTCATGATTGTTTGCATGGTAATTCTTCTGATTGGGCCGCGAGTCTATCAGTTGGAGATCAGTGAATCCGCCGTGGGCTTTTTAATGGGCTTTTTTTCCTCTATCACAATTGTTTTTATTCTTTTCATTTTGCGGAATCGCCAGATTATGCAAGACCCAAAAAAATTGAGAACGCAGCGAATTGCTCGAACGGATGAACGGAACTTGCAGATCAACGGCAAAGCACTTCGTTTCACTAGCTTCGTAATGAGCTTCGTTTTAGTTATTCTGAGTATGATTGGCAGTTTTATTTCAAGGAAATTAATGTATACGGCAACTTGTTTATTATGGGTATTTCTAATCAGTTATCTGGTTGGCTATTTTTATTTCAAAAAGAAATTATAAGGAGTGAGAAAATGTTACAGGTTGAGCACTTGAGTAAAAGCTTCGGCACGTATAAGGCATTAGATAATATGGATTTTACGATCGAAGACGGCAAAATTTTAGGATTGATTGGACAAAACGGAGCCGGGAAAACAACGACCTTCCGTTTGATTTTAGATTTTCTATCGAAGGATTCTGGAAGTGTTTCTTGGAATGGACATCCACTATCGGGTAAAGACTACGACACGATTGGTTACTTGCCTGAAGAGCGCGGTTTGTATCCAAAAGTAACGATTGAAAATCAATTATTATTCTTTGCCTCGTTGCGGGGAAAGAGCAAACAGGAGATCGCGCCTAAAATTGACGAATGGATGGAAAAATTCCAAGTCAAAGGAAAGAAAACCGATAAAGTAAAATCCCTTTCTAAAGGGAATCAACAAAAGGTTCAATTGATCTCAACACTGATCCATGAGCCAAAGCTAGTTATTTTGGATGAACCATTTAGCGGATTAGACCCAGTCAATGCGGAACTATTAAAAAATGGCATCATCGAGTTGAAGGAAAAAGGCTCTTGTGTCATCTTCTCTAGTCACAACATGGACAATGTTGAAAAAATTTGTGACCACTTGATTATGTTAAATAACGGTAAAACTGTTTTGAATGGCAAGGTTCATGAAATCCGCGAATCCTTTGGTCGGAGTAAATTATATTTGGAATCACATTTGACGCAAGAACAACTAAGCGCTTTTCCAGGTGTGCAGTCGGTCCTGCCAAAAGAGGATGGTAGCTTTGATATTACTTTAGATGATCCTAGCGCTGGGCAAGCGATCTTTACAGAAGCGACGAAGGATGGCTATATCCCAATGTTTAATCAGCAACCGCCAACCCTCGAAGAAATCTTTAAATGGAAAGCAGGTGCGTCAAATGAGTAAAATGGGCATTATCATTAAAGATGTTTACAAGAAAAACGTGAAATCCACGGCATTCGTTATTATGATCTTAGCGCCGTTTCTCGTTATGGGAATTTTCTATTTGTCTCAACATTTCTTCGGGGATGCCAATGATATCAGCAAGATCGGGATCGTGACTGACCAACCAGCGGTAGCGGAACAGTTGGCAAAGACGAAAAACAAAGATTATACGTTTAAAACAGTGGATGGCGATAAAAAAGCGCAACAGCAGCTAGAGGATAAAAAAATCGACGCCTATCTTGATTTAAAAATGGGTGAAGATCAAATATCCGGCAAACTTTATAGTAAGGCATCGCTAGGCACCTCAACGGAAACACAGTTGCAACAAATTTTAAGTTCGATGCAAGCAAGTATTCGCGCGAGTCAGTTGAATTTAACCACGGCCCAAGTGCAAAAGGTAATGGAACCGGCAAAATTTGATTCAACCAAGGTCTCTTTTGAGAATGGAAAAATGAAAAGTGACGATGGAGATTCCGGTATCCAATTTATTTTAAGCTTTTTAACGACGATCATAATGTTTATGTTCATCACGAGCTATTCATCGATTATCGCTCAAGAGATCGCTTCGGAAAAGGGTACACGGATCATGGAAGTTTTACTATCCAGCATGAAGGCCAAGAGTCATTACTACGGTAAGCTTTTAGGGGTTTTATTGGTGGCTTTGACGCAACTATTGATCTACGTGGTAGCGATTGTTGTCGCCTTCCGTCAATTTAAGGATCTACCGATATTGCAAGGTTTCATAAATAATGTATCTATCAAGAGTCTTTTAGGAGCGAACGTCGCCTTGATTATTGGCTTTATGTTGATCGGGATTTTCTTATATGCTGTTCTTTCGGCTTTATGTGGATCGTTAGTCAGTAAACCGGAGGATACCGCCAAGGCAGTACAGCCAGTGATGTATCTTTCAATGATCGGGTATATGCTGGGCTTAATCTTAGGCGCTTCTGATCCAACCAATATGATTATTAAAATTACGTCGTACATTCCATTCTTATCGTCTTACAGCATGCCGATCCGTTTAGCAACGGGGACAGCCGAAATGTCTAGTGCTTTCGTTTCTTTAGGGATCTTAATTGTCTTTACGATTTTCTTAACAGCTTTCTCTGCGCAATTATATAAATCCAATGTTTTGGTTTATAGTGAAGGCGGAGCGTGGACTGCGTTGAAGCAATCGATCTCTATTATGCAAAATGATCGCAAAGTCAAATAAACAAAGTAGTTGACCCAATGTCAAAAGACCCTCACAATAAAAAGATACGATAGCCTGTAGCACATAAATAAGGAGGAAAGCTGATGGAAAAAACGAAGCGATTATCAAATGGTAGTGAAATGCCGCGTTTAGGTTTAGGTGTTTGGCGTGTGGATGAAAAGGACGCGACGAATTCCGTTCAGTGGGCCATCGAAAGCGGCTATCATCTGATCGATACCGCTGCTGTTTATAAAAATGAAAAAGGTGTCGGCGAAGGTATCCGCGCAGCGGGGATCAAACGTGAAGAATTATTTGTCACTACGAAACTGTGGAATGCCGATCAAGGTTATGAATCCGCTCATAAGGCTTTTGATGAAAGCTTGGAACGCTTAGGTCTCGATTATGTTGATCTTTATTTGATTCATTGGCCGGTTGAAGGGAAATTTAATGACTCATGGCGAGCAATGGAAGAGATTTACGAGAGCGGAAGAGCAAAAGCTATCGGTGTTTCTAATTTCCATCAGCATCATATCGAAGAGCTGATGACGACTGCTAAAATCAAGCCGATGGTGGATCAGATCGAGCTGCATCCAACTTTGACACAAGTAGCATTGCGGGAATATTTAACGCAAGCTGGGATCGCGGTTGAAGCGTGGTCACCTCTAGGACAAGGAAAAATTTTGCAAAATCCAACACTTGTCGCAATCGGTGAGAAACATCAAAAAACCGCTGCTCAAGTGATTATTCGCTGGCATTTGCAAAGTGATATCATCGTCATTCCAAAATCTGTTCATGAAGAACGGATCAAAGAGAACTTTGATGTGTTTGATTTTGAATTAAGCGACGCGGAAATGAAACAGATTGATGGGTTGAATATTAATGAACGCTTAGGGGCCGATCCGGATAATTTTGATTTTTAATTTATCATATGAAATATTTACGAGCATATGAGATGGTCAATGAACCATTTCGTATGCTTTTTTGCTGGCAAACAAAGTTATCTATTTCACATAATAAGGGTTGATAAATCCATAAAGGCTTTAAAATAGGTTATTAAGATTGTGAACTAAGTATTATTTTAATCAAATGAACGTTGGATTAAAAAATATGGTAAAATGACAAGAAAAGGGAGGGATACCATGGATGATTTTTTATCAAATCTTAATTCTTTAATTTGGGGAGCACCAATGATCCTATTGATTTTAGGAATCGGTGTTTTATTGACTGTCGGCTGTCGGATGATTCAGCTTCGTAAATTGCCACTCGCATTGAAGTACATGGTTAAAAATGAAGAAGGCGGCGCAGGGGATGTTACTAGTTTTCAAGCGCTGTGTACGGCGTTATCTGCAACAATCGGTACGGGAAATATCGTAGGTGTTGCTACTGCCATCGTAGCTGGGGGACCCGGCGCTTTGTTTTGGCTTGAATTAGCCGGGCTACTCGGAATGGCGACTAAGTACGCCGAAGGGTTATTGGCGGTGAAATATCGAACTTTTGATGATCACGGGAAAGCGTTAGGCGGTCCATTTTATTACATTGAAAATGGGTTAGGTCAAAAATGGAAATGGTTAGCTAAAATGTTTGCCTTTTTCGGAGCGATCGCCGGTGTGATCGGAATTGGAACGATTGCTCAAATCAACGGAATCACTTCAGCTGCGGAAACTTTTTTTGATCCTAACAAAGCGAATACGATCACTTTATTTGGCAATCAGTATTCATGGGCAGTAATTATTTCAGGAGCAGTGGTGACACTCCTAGTTGCAATTGTATTGATCGGAGGCGTGCAGCGAATCGCCCGCGTATCAGAAATTATTGTTCCATTGATGATCGTGATTTACGTCAGCTTATGCTTGTTCATGATTGTGGTGAATATTACAAAGCTGCCAGCGGTAATTGTTGAAATTGTTCAAAGTGCCTTTGGTTTACGGGCTGTTTCTGGTGGGGCAATGGGTGCCATGATGATCGCGATGCAAAAAGGAATCGCTCGTGGGATCTTCTCTAATGAATCTGGACTGGGAAGTGCGCCAATCGCAGCAGCAGCGGCGCAATCAAAAGAACCCGTACGCCAAGGTTTGGTATCAATGACCGGAACGTTCATTGATACATTGGTTGTTTGTAATATGACCGGAATGGCAATCATCTTGACTGGAGCATGGGAAACAGGGCTAGAAGGATCAGCGGTGACTATCTTTGCCTTTTCCGAAGCCTTGCCGATCTCGCAAACCGTCGCTTCACTTTTATTGATGACTTGTTTAGCCTTTTTCGCCTTTACGACGATTTTAGGTTGGAATTATTATTCAGAGCGTTGCTTAAGCTACTTAACAGGTGGGAATACTAAATTTTCTACTGCTTTTCGCGGACTGTATATTTTCGCCGTCTTCATTGGACCCTATTTGACTGTGACAGCTGTTTGGACGATCGCTGATATTTTTAACGGCTTAATGGCCTTTCCAAATATTATCGCATTGATTCTGCTAAGTCCGGTAGTATTTAAAGAAACAAAAGATTACTTTGAGCGACTAGCAAAGAATCCTGAAATGGATCTTGCCGGCAGCTCATTCGGTGAAATCACTCCTGAAGATGATTAAAATAAGAGAGCGGGGAACAATTTTTGTTCCCCGCTCTCTTTGTTTTTTATAATGAAAGTATAAAGTTTTCACGTGAATAAATCGCTTTACAGCGAGCATATCTACGTCTGGCTTAACGAACTAGCCTTATTATTCTTTTAAAACTATTCGAATTCTTGGACAAAAAAATCAAAGAGACTTTGCTCTTTCGGATCATTTTGACGAGTTAATTCAGGATGCCACTGGACACCAAGAATTTTAGTGTTTCGTTCGCGACTCTCTACGGCTTCGACAATCCGGTCAGAAGACCATGCGATTGGGACGAGACTTTCGGCTAAATTTCTCAACGCTTGATGGTGATAAGAATTTACTTGCGCACGTTCTCCAAATAAGGGAGCCAAGGTGGAATCGCCTTTAATCGTAATCGAATGCAGACCAAAGTCAGGAACCGTTGGAAACATATCGTGTTTAACTTCCCAATCAGGATATTCTGACAAGTCTTGATATAAAGTCCCACCTAATGTCACATTCAGTAGTTGTATCCCACGGCAAACAGTCAGGATCGGTTTGTCTTGCTTGATTGCTTCTTTAATCAAAGCCATTTCAAAGCGATCTCGATCAACGCTTGTCGGACCAAGTTTCGGATGCGGCTCTTCGTTATACAAGAAAGGAGTGACATCTTGGCCACCAGCTAGTAATAGTTTATCGATTGTTTCGATATACTCACCGGCAAGCTCAGGATCACTGATAGGCAGCAAAACAGGAATGCCTCCGGCTTGGTGTACGCCATCAATGAAACCTTGAGGGCTGTAAGTAAATTGTTGTTCAAAAAAATCTTGGTTATTTTGATAATGTTGATTCGCTGCGATACCGATGATTGGTTTTTTCAAAAAAAAGACACTCCTTTATAAGTTAGGTTCGATATTTTTTAACAGAATAAGAAACATACTAATAATTAAGTATCACATCCCAAAAATGAAAGCAAGGGGAATGACCTCAAACTTATTTTTACTGATTTTCATTCATCCAACTGCTCAAAAGTCTAATAGGTAAATAATCCATTCCAAATTTATGAAATCCTCAATAAACTGAAAGAAAACGGATAAGATAAAGGATCAAAACCGAAAATGAACCATTAAATTTCGATCGTTATCTTTCGTATCTGTCATTTTATTCATAAACTTACTTTTTTTTGCAAAATATTTTTGTTATACTGGTTAAAGTAAATTCCATAAAATACAACGGTTGGGCGTAAGCTTCAAGGATCGTGTTCTTCAAGGGGTGAGAAGAACGGCCTTCATAGCTTTGCGCCCTTTTTGTATAAAAAGGAGGGTTTGTGTGTTAGAAGCTTTAGAAAAAATCAAATCTGCTGAAGAGCAGAATGAGCGAGTAAAAGAAAAATTATTAGCAGATTTAACTGACTATGAATCCGAAAAAAAAGCGTCTTTACAAAAGAAGCGCGAAGCATTACGTTCAGAATTTTCCACCGCGCTTTCAGAGCGGGAACAGCTTTTGTCTCAAGAATTAGAGACTGAAGAACAAGAGCTTTCGCGAAATGCTGAGGACGCAATTACATTAATGGAAGAAAACTATCATTTCAAAAAGCAAGAAACGATTGATAAAATTATTGAAAGGGTGATCTCAGAATATGGCGGTCAGTAAAATGAGCAAGCTGACATTGATTGCCCAGAAAGGGTATAGCGAACAGATCTTATCTGCCATCCAAGGATTTCAAGGCGTTGAAATCCGTGATCTCTTTCAGCAAACAGTCAGCAACCAGTGGGTAGAAAATTATTTCAATGAGCTTGATCCACTGCCTAATCAAGATGCGCTTACGAAGCTGGATAATCAGCTTGAAGAGATCACACATGCGATTCAGTTTGTCGAACATCATGGCAGCAGCCGTGAAAAAGGACTGCATCTCAAACGGAAACGGCAAACGTTGCGAAAACTAGAGGAATCTTTTGATGAATCTGCGCTATTTTCTGAGTTGGCGAGCATTCAAGACTTAGAGCAACGTTTTTCATCAGCGAATGAGCGGCAGCGTAACTTGCATGAGCAAGAAGCGATTCTTTTAAAATGGCAGGCTTTAGATTTTTTGCCAAAAGAGTATGCCCTGCATTCAACGAAGTGTTTTTTAGGAACAGTAGACGCAAGTAATTGGGAATTGTTTGAACATGAGGTTAAGGAAAGACAGTTTCATTATGAAATTATTTACAGCGACGATCAGATCGTTAATTTCGTATTGCTATATTTACGTGGGGAACAAGCGGCGGTGCAAGAAGTCGTTCATCAGTATAGCGTAGCCGCCTTTACCTATAATTATGCGCAGCTGCCTAAGCTTGAGTTAGCAAGGATCCAAACAGCGACTTTAGAGCTAGTTGAGGAGCAAAAAAAACTTACGCGCTTGATTGGACAGAAAAAAATCGTTATCGAAGCGTTGGAAACAGCTGAAGAAGTCTTATTGGCTAGAAAAAATCGCTGGCTAATCCATGATCGCTTTATCAAAGATGATAAGGTCTTTCTGATCCAAGGTTGGATCGAGAAAGACAGTTTCATTGATTTCGAGACATTCGTAGGAGAGTCGATTGGGAAAGAAAATCTTTACCTTGAGATTGAAGAGCCTACGGACACGGAAATTCAGGAAGAGATACCGACAAAATTAAAAAATCATGCGGTAGTTAGACCCTTTGAGATGCTGACAGAGATGTACAGTCTGCCAAAATATCATGAAGTTGACCCGACACCGTGGTTCATGCCTTTTTATTTTGTATTCTTCGGCATGATGGTAGCAGATGCCGGCTACGGCGCATTGATGTTAGTCGCGACGACTGTTGCATTGAGAACGATTTTGCCAAGAGGAATGGAACGCTTCATGCGCTTTTTCCAAATTTTAGCCATTCCTACTATTATATGGGGATTGATCTATAATTCCTTTTTCGGTTTTTCACTAGGCTATCCACCGATTCTTTCCACGAGTGACGATGTCATCAGTATTTTGATTTTGTCTATCGTTTTTGGTGTAATCCAAATATTTATCGGTTTGGGTCTGTCGGCGGCTGAAAATATCAAGGCTAAAAATTATTTAGGCGCGGTTTCAGACGGTTTTGCTTGGCAAGGAATTATGATCGGTGCAATTATCGGCGGGTTAGGAAAAATGTTGTTAAACAATCAATCACTCTTTATGATTGGCGTCGGGTTGGCTTGTTTAAGTGCTTTACTGATCGTTGTCACACCGATGTTGCAGTCAAAATCCAAAATCAAGGGATTGGCAAAGGGTGCTTATAATTTGTATGGCATTACTAGTTATATCGGCGATCTAGTGAGTTACACTCGTCTGATGGCGTTAGGAATCTCTGGCGGAAGTATCGCGGCGGCCTTTAATATGCTAGTGGGCTACATGCCGCCGATTGCACGTTTCAGTGTCGGTATCTTATTGATGTTCGCGTTACATGGTTTGAATATCTTTTTATCTTTACTGTCAGCCTATGTTCATGGAGCTCGGCTACAGTATGTAGAATTTTTTGGGAAATTCTACGAAGGCGGCGGACGTGCGTTCCGTCCGTTAAAAACGGAAGAAAAATATGTAAATATAGAACAAGAAAAATAATTGGAGGAATTTTAGACAATGATGGAGTATTTGATCAATAACAGTGGTGGTATTATTTTTGCGATTTTAGGTATGGCGACAGCGACGATCTTCTCAGGAATCGGTTCATCAAAAGGTGTAGGAATGACCGGGGAAGCGGCAGCGGCGTTGACCACGAGCCAACCAGAAAAATTTGGTCAGGCATTGATTTTACAGCTATTACCAGGGACTCAAGGGTTGTATGGCTTCGTTATCGCCTTCTTGATTTTTACGAATTTATCTAACGATTTAACAGTCGTTCAAGGGTTAGGCTATCTAGGCGCAGCATTACCGATCGCTTTCACTGGTTTATTCTCAGGGATCGCCCAAGGTAGAGTTGCAGCGGCTGGGATTCAAATCTTAGCGAAAAAACCAGAACATTCTACAAAAGGGATCATTTTTGCTGCCATGGTTGAAACCTATGCGATTTTAGGATTTGTTATCTCGTTCTTATTAGTCGGTCAAGTATAAGGATGCTACTTCTGCTTTTCACAGTATTCAAATCGAAAAGCGGCTTACGTGATTTTTAATGAGAAAGAATCAAGCTGATAGCAGAATGATACACGGCATGAAATCAACCTCATTTTTCAGATTTTTTGAAAAATGATTCATTAATATGAATAAGGATGCCAGTTCTGCTTTTTGCAGAAACCCACTGAAGAAGCTGTAATTAACTTTAGCAGGATCAAAAAGAATGTGTTGGGTAGCAGAATGGTATACGGCATGAAAATCAACCTCATTTTTCAGACTTTTTGAAAAATGATTCATTAATATGAATAAGGAGCTATTTGATGGAAGCAATCGAAAAGATAGTGGAACAACTGAATCAGCAAGCCGAGCAGGACCAACGTCAGTTAAAAGACAAAGAAACGGCGCGGATCGATCAAGAATTTCAGGCAGAATTAACTGAAATTGAGGCTGAACACACTATACGTCTGGAAAAAAGTATAAAAAATCTGGAAAATAATTATAAACAAGCCAAAAACCGCCAACAGGTGGCACAAAAGCAAATGATTTTAAATCAGAAACAAGCAATCTTGGAGCGGGTCTTCAGTGAGGCAGTTATTCAGATGGAATCCTGGTCGGAAAAAGAACAGCTTGCTTTTGCCCATGCAGCTTTGGAGAAACTATCGTTACAAGATGAACTGGTTTTTATTCCAGGTGAAAAATCCCAGTCGATCTTTACGAAAAAATGGTTGGAAGAACAAAATGGCGTTCTTAGCTATCGTTTAGTGATGGGAGATACGCCTATTTCCAAACAGGCGGGCTTTATTTTAGACAAAGACGGCGTACAATATAATTTTCTCTACCAAAGTTTGGTGCGAGAAATTCAAGAGCGGGAAAGCTTCCAATTTGCTCAAACACTTTTTGAGTAAGCTGAAGTAATGGATTTTATTTTTCGCTTTTAGAAAAATGAATACAGTAATACGAATTAGGATGTCAGTTCCTCTTTTGCCAGTTCTACTTCTTGCTTTAGCAAGATTAGTAGAATGGTATGCGTACGAAAAAAAAATTCTAAAATACGAGCTAGCTCTTAACAAATTGACACAGTCTAGAGGAATGATATACGGCATGAGAATCAAACTCATTTTTCGTTTTTTTTGAAAAATGAATACAGTAACACGAATTAGGAGGAATTGAATGAAACAATCTACGTATCATGAATTGAATCCGCTGGTTCGTTTGAAGGAATTAGAACTATTGCCCCCAGAATTGATGGCGCGCATGTTGAAGGCCGAGGATTTGGCTGAGGTGGAAACGCTGCTTAGAGGGACGATTTACGGGGATTATTTGCAGGGAGATTTTTATGAGAGCTTTGAAGAGGCTTTAGGTCAAGCGAATGCGGATCTGCTAAGGGAATTAGTGAAACTGGTTCCTGATCCGGATGTTGTTTGGATATATACGATGCGATTTACTTTTCATAACCTCAAAGCTCTGATCAAAGCTGAATTATTAGATCAAGATTTTGATACGCTTTATATTTATGATGGTTTTTATTCGATCGAACAAATCAAGACGGCGATTCGTACGGGGCAAGCCAGTAGCTTGCCGAAGATTTTACTCGAGAGTATTCAAGAGGTGCGGGAGCACTTCGAGGAATCTAACAGCTTGCAAGGAATCGATATTATTTTGGACCGTAAATATTTGTATTGCCAACGAAAAGTCGCAGATAAGATTGGTGAACCAGAGCTGATTAAAGAAGTGATTGGCTTTATTGATTTTACGAACTTTTTAATGACCGCCCGCGGCATCAAGCAAAAACGCAGTCGTAACTTTATGTCAACGGTGTTATCTAGCCATGGTAGTGTTCCAAAAGAAGAATTGTTAACTTATGTGGAAGGTGATTTAGAGCAGTTGACTACCTATCTTAAGACGACTTCTTACGGAGAAATCATCGATCCAATCGTTGAAAATAATACGATTGATTTGAGTCAGCTAGAACGACTTTGCGATGATTATTTGACGAGCTATTATGAATCGGCGCAAACACAAGCCTTTGGACCATTGCCGGTCTTAGCGTTGTTAAACGCAAAATCGATTGAATCGAAAAATCTGCGTTTAATCATTACCGGTAAACGCGTAGGCTTAACCAATGAACAAATTAGAGAGAGGATGCGTGAGACTTATGGCTCATAAAATTGGCGCCATTGGCGATAAAGACTCGATCTTACCATTTAAACTCTTTGATTTTGATACCCGAACAACGAAAGATAAGCAGATGATTCGACGTCAAATCGACGAGATGGCTAAAAATGAGTATGGCATCATCTATATTACGGAAGAATTTGCACAGCTTGTACCAGATACGATTAAGCGCTATGAGGAGCAGATGATTCCTGCAATCGTACTGATCCCGAATCACGAAGGAACATTGGGAATCGGCAAAGCTATGATTCAAGGACAAGTCGAACGAGCAGTCGGGCAGAATATTTTATAAAGGATTTCAGTTCCTCTTTTCGCAGTTAACAAGGTTCATGAAAAAAACTGGTTTGAACTAAATGAGTGCGGAAAACCATAGAGGAATGACATACGGATGAAAATACACCTCATTTTTCCAATATTTGGAAAAATGAATACTTTAATATGAAGAAGGAGCTAATGACTTGCAAGAAGGTAGAATAATAAAAGTTTCTGGTCCACTAGTAATGGCGGAAAAGATGGAGCAAGCAGCTATTCAAGATATTTGTTACGTCGGAGACCTGGGCGTCATCGGCGAAATTATCGAGATGCGTGGCGATGTCGCTTCTATCCAAGTATACGAAGAAACAGCAGGGATCGGACCAGGCGAACCAGTAAGAACAACCGGAGAAGCTCTTTCGGTAGAATTAGGACCGGGGATCGTTTCTCAAATGTTTGATGGTATCCAACGTCCGTTAGATACTTTTAAGGAACAAACAAATAGTAATTTTTTAAGCCGCGGATTACAGATCGCAGCTTTAGACCATGAAAAAAAATGGTGGTTTGAAGCAACGGCAGAAGAAGGGATGAACGTTTCTGCCGGTGATATCGTCGGAACGGTGAAAGAAACGAAATTGATCACTCACAAAATCATGGTGCCAAATGGTATTTCAGGGACTTTGAAGAAAATTTCAGCGGGTGAATTTACGATCGATGAAACAGTTTATGTGATTGAAACACAGAACGGCCCGCAAGAATTCACGATGATGCAAAAATGGCCAGTCCGTAAGGGGCGTCCGGTGTCTGAAAAATTAAATCCAGAGGCACCAATGATTACTGGTCAACGTGTAATTGATACCTTTTTTCCAGTCGTAAAAGGTGGGGCGGCAGCTGTGCCGGGACCTTTTGGGGCAGGGAAAACCGTTGTTCAGCATCAGATTGCTAAATGGGCTGATGTGGACATCGTTGTCTATGTTGGCTGTGGTGAACGTGGAAATGAAATGACCGATGTATTGAATGAGTTCCCAGAATTAATCGACCCGACAACCGGGGAGTCTTTGATGGAACGGACGATTTTAATTGCGAATACGTCAAATATGCCGGTAGCGGCACGTGAAGCTTCGATTTATACAGGGATCACGATTGCCGAATATTTCCGCGATATGGGTTACAACATCGCGATTATGGCGGACTCGACTTCACGTTGGGCGGAAGCGTTGCGGGAAATGAGTGGTCGTCTGGAAGAAATGCCTGGGGATGAAGGCTATCCGGCTTATCTAGGAAGTCGTCTGGCTGAATATTATGAACGAGCAGGTCGAGTAATCGCTCTTGGAAGTGATCAACGGGAAGGCTCAATCACGGCAATCAGTGCGGTATCACCATCGGGTGGGGATACCTCAGAACCAGTTACACAAAATACGTTGCGAGTGGTAAAAGTTTTCTGGGGTTTAAGTGCGACTTTGGCGCAACAACGCCACTTTCCTTCGATTGATTGGTTGCAAAGTTATTCCTTATACTCTTCTGAAGTAGGTAAATATTTAGACAATGATTTACAAGCGAATTGGTCTCAAATGGTCGGTGAAGGTATGCGGATGCTACAAAAGGAATCTGAATTAAATGAAATCGTTCGTTTAGTCGGGATTGATTCGCTTTCTGAACGTGATCGTTTGACCTTAGAAGTCACAAAATCATTGCGAGAAGACTATTTGCAGCAAAATGCTTTTGATGATACGGATACTTTTTCATCAAGAGAAAAACAGTTTAAAATGTTGAATAATATTTTGACCTTCAATAAGGAAGGCCAACGGGCATTAGAATTAGGAACGTACTTGAAAGAAATTATCGACGGAACTGTTACTTTACGCGATCGGATCGCGCGAAGCAAATACGTTCCAGAAACAGAATTAGAAAAATTAGATACGATCAATGCCGATATCGTGAAAGAAGTCCAAGCGATCATCGCTGAAGGGGGAATGACCAATGATTAAGGAATATCGTACGATCAATGAAGTGGTCGGCCCTTTGATGGCAATTGATAAAGTCGAAGGCATTAAATATGAAGAACTTTTAGAAATCCGTTTAAGTAATGGTGAGCTGCGTCGTGGACAAGTTCTGGAAATTCACGAAGATAAAGCGCTGGTCCAAATTTTTGAAGGAACGAGTGGAATCAATTTGAAAGAATCCACTGCACGCTTTTTGGGACATCCGTTAGAGCTAGGTGTTTCGGAAGATATGGTCGGCCGGGTTTTTGACGGCTTGGGTCGTCCTAAAGATGGTGGACCGGAAATTTTAGCTGAAAAAAATGTCGACATCAACGGAGAAGTAATCAATCCGGTTTCCCGGGATTATCCGGATGAATTTATCCAAACCGGTATCTCAGCAATTGACCACTTAAATACCTTAGTGCGGGGTCAAAAGTTGCCAGTATTCTCAGGTTTCGGTCTTCCCCATAAGGAGTTGGCTGCACAAATCGCCAGACAAGCCACAGTACTGAACACCGAAGATGATTTTGCGGTGGTCTTTGCCGGAATTGGGATTACCTTTGAAGAAGCGGAATTTTTCATGGAAGATTTCCGTCAAACAGGGGCAATTGATCGCTCAGTGGTCTTTATGAATCTAGCAAATGATCCCGCTATTGAGCGGATCGCTACACCTCGAATGGCCTTGACAGCGGCGGAGTATTTGGCTTATGAAAAAGGCATGCACGTTTTAGTTATCATGACGGATATGACCAACTATTGTGAGGCTTTACGAGAAATTTCAGCCGCTCGTCGGGAGGTACCAGGACGTCGTGGTTACCCGGGGTATTTATATACCAACTTGGCAACCTTGTATGAACGTGCCGGCAGAATTCGCGGCTTGAAGGGATCAGTTACTCAGATTCCCATCTTGACGATGCCTGAAGATGATAAAACTCATCCAATCCCCGATTTGACCGGGTATATCACCGAAGGACAAATCATTTTGTCTCGTGAGTTAGATAAGAACGGAATCCAACCACCAATCGATGTGCTGCCTTCGCTTTCTCGTTTGAAGGATAAAGGTACCGGTGAAGGGAAGACGCGTAAAGATCATGCACCGACGATGAATCAGTTGTTTGCGGCCTATGCACAAGGAAAGCAAGCCAAGGAATTGGCTGTCGTACTTGGGGATTCCGCTTTATCGGATGTTGATAAGATCTACGCGAAGTTTGCGGAAAGATTTGAAGAAGAATATGTCAACCAAGGTTTCTATGAAAATCGATCTATCGAAGAAACGTTAGACCTTGGCTGGGAACTTTTGGCGATGCTACCGCGGACAGAACTAAAACGGATTAAGGACGATATGCTGGACGAGTATTTGACAGAAGGAGCCTGATCCTATGGTAAAATTAAATGTGAATCCGACACGGATGGAATTGACACGTTTAAAAAAACAATTGACGACTGCCAGCCGTGGACACAAGCTTCTGAAAGATAAGCAGGATGAATTGATGCGCCGCTTCATTTTATTGGTTCGAAAGACCAATGAGATGCGAGGGGAAGTCGAGGAAGAGCTGCAGCAGGCGATGAAGAATTTTTCGGTAGCCGATGCGCTATTGAATGATAAGTACATCGAAGAGCTGTTGGCTGTCCCGAAAGAACGTGTAACCCTTGATGTGATCGAAAAGGACGTTATGAGTGTGAAGGTCCCTGTGATGAATTTTCAACACGACAGTGATCTAGCCGACGGTCCGTTAGAATATGGTTTCTTGAATTCGAATGACGAGCTAGATCAAAGTATCAAACGATTCACAAAAGTTTTGCCAAAGCTTTTGGAACTGACTGAGATTGAAAAAACCTGTCAATTGATGGCGAAAGAAATCGAAAAAACACGTCGGCGAGTAAACGCGTTGGAGTATATGACGATTCCTCAGTTGGAAGAAACAATCTACTTTATCCAGATGAAGTTGGAAGAAAACGAACGTGCGGAAGTTACACGTATGATTAAAGTGAAAAATATGGGTACTACTTGAGAAAGTAGTACCTTTTTTTGAAGGTAGGAGCTATGAGTAAAGAAAAACGTTGGCCGTTTAAAATTTATCCGATTCAGTTTATTGCATTAGGCTTTGCTGCAATCATTTTGTTGGGAGGTCTGCTTTTGACATTGCCGGTCTTTTCTCAGTCTGGCAAAGCAACCCCCTTTATCGATGCGCTGTTTACAGCCACTTCGGCCACCTGTGTGACAGGACTTACAACGTTAACGACTAGTGAGCACTGGAATATGGGGGGGCAGCTGATCATAATGATCTTAATTGAGATCGGCGGCTTGGGCTTCATGATGACGCCAATTATTTTCTTCGCAATTTTAAGAAAAAAAGTCGGCTTGATGACCCGGATTATTTTGCAGGAATCCTTGAATTTAGATAGCTTGTCTGGTGTGATGAAGTTGATGTATTATATTTTACGTTTTGCAATCGGCTTCCAATTAGCAGGGGCTATTTTATTGGCGATTGATTTTGTCCCAACCTATGGGACAGCTAAAGGGATCTGGTATGCGATCTTTCATTCGATCTCGGCTTTTTGTAATGCGGGCTTTGATTTATTTGGCGATAGTTTGATTGGTTTTCAAGAAAATCCCTATGTTTTGTTTGTGATTTCAGGCTTGATTATTTCCGGCGGCTTGGGCTTTATGGTTTGGCAGGATTTAATGAATTATCATAAAACTAAAAAATTGTCGTTACACAGTAAGCTGGCATTGACGGTTTCGTTAAGCTTACTAGTGGTCGGAACAATCGTCTTTTATATCTCAGAATCTGGCGGACGTTTCATCGTTGATGACAGTCAGCCTCTTAGTCGCTTTGCGAATATGTTTTTCATGTCTGTGACGGCCAGAACGGCAGGCTATTTTTCGGTAGATTATGGAAACGTCAGTCAGGCGGGGATTCTTTTTACTATTGTGCTGATGTATATTGGGGGCTCACCGGGATCAACTGCTGGGGGATTGAAAACGACGACTTTTGGCGTTCTGCTTGTCCGGACGATTTCAATGCTGAAGGGGAGAGAGCACGCGGAGGTCTTTCGTCGGACGGTTCGCCCATCGGTGGTCTCTAAAGCGTTGACGTTGTTTTTCATTACTTTGAGTCTTTGTATTGCTGTGACGATGGTGATGTCTATAACTGAAATCCTTCCTCGTTTCCGAGGGATCGAATATGTATTGTTTGAGACTTTCTCAGCTTTCGGAACAGTCGGTTTAACGATGGGGCTGACCCCTACGTTAAGTGTAGTAGGAAAGCTATTGATTATTTCCTTAATGTATATCGGCAGAGTAGGTATTCTAACGGTGGGCTTTGCCTTGACGATGCGTTTAATGAAATCAAGAGGAGGAAATTACAAGCTCCCAGAAGAAAATGTAATGATTGGCTAATAAGGATAGAGATCGTATAAGAAATTACTGCTGAAACGCTATTTATTCGTAAAAACCCCCTGAGACAAGATTCTTGTCTCAGGGGGTTTTTGTTTGCAGTATTCAGCTTAACGGATGACTTCGACTTTATACCCATCCGGGTCAGTAATGAAATAATAAGAAGGCTCAGTTCCTGGTAAGCCCTTCATGTCGGTTACATTGAAGCCTTTTGCTTTTTGTTCTTCGTGAAGTTTTTGAATATCTTCTGAAGCGATCGCGATGTGACCGTAGCCGTCGCCTAGATCATAAGCTGCGTGATCATAATTGTAGGTTAATTCTAATTCATAATCATCTCCAGGCAAAGTCAAGTAAACAAGGGTGAATTTTGACTCTGGGAAATCACGGCGCCGTGACTCTTCAAAGCCGAAAGCCTCTTGATAAAATTTTAACGACGCATCTAGATCTTTTACGCGAACGCAGGTGTGTGCCATCTTCATAAATAAACATCCTTTCCTATCTAATAGATTCATCATACCATAATTGAATTGTTTTCTCGGATTTACGGCTCTTAGTTGTTTATGAGTTTTTTTTAATGTACACTAGCTTATAAATAGAGTTTGTAGGAGGGTACCAATGATCCCAGTATTTGGTCTGAAGGAAGCCGAAAAAAATTATCAAGAACGTTATGCTGCTTATGCGATTTTAATGAATGATAAAAAGGAAATTGCGCTAGTCCAAGCGCCAAATGGTGCCTATTTTTTACCTGGCGGAGAGATTGAAGGCAATGAAACAAAAGAAGAAGCGATTGATCGAGAGATGCTAGAGGAATTAGGCTTTGAGGTGGTATTAGCCGATTATTTAGGGCAAGCGGATGAGTATTTTTATTCCCGTCATCGAGGAACGTATTTTTATAATCCCGGTTACTTTTATGGAACCAAAAGCTGGAAGCAAGTTTCGGAACCTTTAGAGGCTGGAAATGGCAGCAGTTGGGAAGCGCCGGAAAAAGCAATCGAGTTATTAAAACGCGGCAGCCATAAGTGGGCCGTGGAAGAATGGCTAAAGAAAAAAACTTTCTGATGTGAACAGAAAATTTTTTTCTTTGGGCTGTAATCAATTGATCAAAGCGCCATTATGAATATGACTAGCGAAGGCTTGATAATAATCATCAAACAAATCAGAGTTTTGCGCGTTCTGCTGGGTCATTTCTTTTGGATAATAAAAACGCACATCGCCTTGTCCTTGCCCAGTCAAAGCAGAAACCAACTGACTCGCTTTTGACAATTCAATTAGCGATCCGTCCTTTTGCATCAATTCAATTTGAGTCCGATGGCTGCCCTTTTCTGGACGATACAAATCATAAGGCAGATCGTAACTAGAATTGATCGCAGTGTAATAGCGGGGGTTGAAGCCGGCTTTTTCAACTAAGGATTTCATTTCAAGCAATAATGGATTTTCGCTGGAGTCAACAGTGATAGATTTCAATGGCTTGCGGTTTAAGAAGCGGTAAGCCAAATCACTTAAGATTACGTCTTGCTCATCGATCCATTTGGCAAAATAGGTGTTTAATACGCCATCATCTAATTTCAAGTAGTCTTCCAAAGAAAAGTCTTCTTTAAGAAAAGGAATTAAAAATTGCGAATGAAACGCAAAAATTTCGGCGTCCTCTTGAAATAATTCATGAGCACGATCCAGTAAATGTTCCAATAACACTTCCATTGCTCGGGAAACAGGGTGGAAATAAACTTGGACGTACATTTGATAGCGGCTGACGATATAATCTTCTACCGCATGCATGCCATTCATGGAAAAAGCAATCCCACCTTCATAAGGGCGGATCACTCGTAAGATCCGGGTCAAGTCGAAGGTGCCGTATTCCGTGCCTGTATAATAAGCATCCCGCAATAAATAATCCATTCGATCGGCGTCGATTTGACTTGAGATCATTTGAACAACTTGGGGATTGGGGTAAGTCTTAGTAATCACACTAGCTACTTTTTCTGGGAAGCCTTCTTCCACATTGTTCAAAATTTGAAAGACTTCTGTTTCAGGGGATGTAATGATGGCGACTGTTAACGCCTCATGATCCGTATGAAAAATATGTTCAAAGGTATGAGAATAAGGCCCGTGACCGACGTCGTGTAAAAGCGCCGCGCACAAAGCGACTAAGCGATGATCTTCATCCCAACCGTCTTTACCGAATTTTTCTTTTGAATAATTGCGTTTGAAAATATCGCAAATCCTGCGGGTGATCTCATAGACACCTAGTGAGTGAGAAAAGCGGCTGTGCTCAGCGCCGTGAAAGGTATAAGAAGTCGTGCCTAGTTGCTTAATTCGGCGCAAGCGCTGAACTTCCTTTGAATTGATCAAATCTAAAATCACTTGATGTTGAACGTGAATATAGTTATGCACAGGATCACGAAAAACTTTTTCCATTGGTAGCAGTTGATATTTATAAGTCATGAAGTACCTCCTGAATAGTGGTGTTGCGTTGCCGCATATTTTCGATGCGGCGCTGATATTCCTCCATTTGGAAAAATTTTGGTAGGAAAGCGGATTGATCTTGATGCGGCATTGCATGAAGCAGTTCTTTTTTGACCGATGCTAAGGAAACATCAAAGGGTGCTGTTTCTGCCAGTGTGGTCATGCTGCTGGGATCAACGGGGGGATAATCAATCCCAAATTGATCTTGTAAGCCACTTTGATAAAAGGAGCGGACAATTTCGCCCCGTAAATTTTGGTCACCGTCAACGCTTAGATACATCATAATCGCCACACCGTCTTTAATCCGACGTTGAGCGATCCCGGCGATTTTTTTTCCTTTGATAGAAAGATCAAATTTTCCGGGACAATAGGAATCAGCGACCTCACCAACCGTTAGGCCTAAGCTGCCGAATGGAGTATGCTGAAACCAATCCACCATCGCTTGATAGCCGTCATCGATTGAACCTGCAATGGTTTCTTTTGGCAGGATCAATGAAATGTTTAGAATACCAGTATCATTAATGACGCCTAAGCCACCGGAATTACGCAGTACTAAGCGATAATCTTGTTGGTGAACGGTTTTTAACGCGTCGTTAAGGTGGGGAACACGGCTATCCTTCATCCCTAAGATCAAGGTTTTTGGTAATTGCCAAAAGTGGATGACAGGCTGCTGCTGTTCGCCGCTGAATTCCGTTAGTACATCGGTCAACGCGAATGGATTAAACAGCTCGCTCTCCGAAAGCATTCCTTGGTCAAACAGTAAAGCCTCTTTCATAAAATCTTCCTCTCGTTTCATCGTTTCTTTTCCTATTATAAACAAAAACACGCGAAGCACGTAATGAAGTCGCTTAAAAAGCAGAAGTAGTTGACAAAAGTGACAAAACCGACAAAAATAAATGTTGGAAGGATTTTAATCCGACTTAAGTAACAGATAATTATAATTTTAAATTCATTTATCAGATCGAAAATGAATTCAACGACAATGAAGAAAGGGTGGAAGCTCTGTGAATATCAAAGAAGGCATTCCCGCAAATATCAAAGTCCAAACAAAGGTGATGCAAAATAACGAAACAGAAGATTTTGTATTTGATCTTCCCGGTCAAGTCGTCAAAATGGGCGACACCTTATACATTCGTTACAAGGAAATCCAGCCAGATGGTCAAGAAATTCCGGTGACAGTCAAAGTGACACCAGATTCGCAAGTCCAATTGATTCGCTCCGGCGATGCTAGAATGCGGATGCGCTTTGCCTATCGGGAAAAAATGGAAACGAGTTATAAAACACCTTATGGCATGTTTATGATCACAACCTACGCGCAAAATCTCCATGTCAGCCTAAAGGATCGGCCTTTTTCCGGCATTATTACGATCGATTATTCCTTATACATGAAGGAAGAAAAAGTCGGCGACTATCACATGGTATTAGAATTTACTACCTAAGTATAAGAAAGGTTTGCTTTTTAGCTTTTGTTTTTGTATGATAAGGAGTAGACTTTGAAAGGACGTGTCATACTTGGAACTTAGTATTTTTGATGGTTTGAACAAAGATGAATTGTCAATGATTGAAGTGGCGCACGCAATTCTGGAAGATCGTGGAGAAGTAATGGATTTTTCTGATCTAGTCAATCAAATCCAAAACTATCTTGGCAAATCAGACAGTGAGATTCGTGATGCATTAGCTCAATTTTATACCGATTTGAATATTGATGGAAGTTTTATTTCTCTTGGTGATAATCGCTGGGGATTACGTTCATGGTACGCAATCGACTCGATCGATGAAGAAGTGAACCATGGCTTAGAAGATGAAGAAGAAGACAAACCGCGTCGTAAGAAACGTAAGAAAGTCAACGCCTTTATCAATGATGATGAAGATGCTATCGACTACAACGACGATGATCCTGAAGATACCGATCTGTTAGCAGACGATGATGAGGATGAAATCGACGATGACGATGATGACGACGATGATGAAATCGCAGCATACAACTCTGATTTACAAGAAATCGGAGCGGATGCAAACGAGGATGACGAAGAAGTTGTCCCTGGTGGAATCGAAGATGATCTAAGCGTGATTGATGATGACGACGATGATTTTGATGACGATGAGGATGAAGAAGAGTAGATCAATATGATCTACTCTTTTTTTGTTTTCCATCACATGAGTTAGCATAACAGTGGGAGTCGCATCTGTAATGAAGTTTCAATTTTTTTAAACTTAAAAGTAGATCCTTTATAGCAACTAGTTTTTAATAGCTAGCTGATAGATCGAAAAGACTTTTTTCGATAACATGACCCAGCCTGATCATTTTCAAGCGTTTAATTTTGTTCTTTTGAAAAAAACACGTTAGTATAATTTTAGAGAGAATAATTGAAGGGTGGTTACTATGGAAAAAGTACCTGAAATAAAAATCAAATTAACCGATGTCACAGAACGTTTAGATGAAGGATATCTGCTTCTTTCGAAACTTCGCGAAGAGGCTGAGGCACCGGTGGTAAAAGCGCGCCTATTGAATAAAGAAGTTATTGCCGTCTACGGGAAAGATGCGGCCCAAAAGTTTTATGATTCACGAAATTTTAAACGGGAAGGGGCAATGCCAAAACTTGTATTGAAAACATTATTTGGCGAGGATGGTGTACAAACATTAGATGGCAAATCCCATGAGAAACGCAAAACGATTTTTATGGACTTGATGACGCCAAAACGCATGGAGGATTATCATCGCATTTTGGATCGAACATTAACCAAACGAATGGATCAAGAACATGGCGAGTTTCAGTTATTCGATGTAGCCAAAGATGTTCTGTTCCGCTCAATTTGTGAATGGTCCGGAATTGATTTGACTCAGATGAGTCAAACAGAAATCGATCGTTTGGCGGAATATCAAATTTCGATGATTAGCTCGGCAGTAACCAATCCGAAAACTCACGTCAAGGGAATCGAGAATCGCAAGAAATCTGAAAAATGGGCGCAGTCATTGATTGAAGAAGCCCGCACACATCCTGTTGCAGGCAAAGAAGAGGTCGCGTTGTATGCTTTCGCCTCAGCTACCGACGACGAGGGTGAATTGTTGCCAATCGATGTAGCGGCAGTCGAGTTGTTGAATGTGATTCGGCCAACGGTGGCTTTAACAGTTTGGATTGCATTAATGGGGCATGCGCTCTTTAGTCGCCCAGATATTTATCAACGACTGCATGCGGAATTTGATCAACTGCAAGATTCCTTTATCCAAGAAATGCGCCGCTATTATCCTTTCTTTCCGATGCTGCCGGCCTTTGCTATTCAAGACGTCGAAATCGATGGCTACTTGATTCCTAAAGACAGCTGGGTGGTCTTAGATCTCTATGGGACGAACCATGATAAGCGCACGATTGAAACACCAGAAGTATTTCGAATCTCCCGCTATTTAGGCAAAGAAAAGCATATCTCTTACGATGAAGAGTACGAAATGATTGCCCAAGGCGGCGGAAAATTCGAAGCGATGCATCGCTGTGCGGGTGAATGGATCACACTACATGCATTACGGGTCTTTTCCGACCAACTAGTGAATAAGTACCAGTTTACAGTCCCAGAGCAAGATTGGGAGATTCCACTGAATCAGTTTCCGACATTTCCAAAAAGCAAAGCAGTTTTAGTAAAAAAATAATTATTAAAAAAATACTTTTCACCATCTAAGTCATTGTTGATGGTGAAAAGTATTTTACTTATCTTTGTGTTAGGCTAATGTAAATTGATTAGTATCATTTAAAAACGTATAATAGGAACTACAATGATTTTGAGTGCGATTATTTTAACGAATGACGAAAAAAACACGGCTCATCACAATTGAGCCGTGTTTCAAAAGTAATATAACAATGCGCCCTGAGGGAATCGAACCCCCGTCTCAAGAACCGGAATCTTACGTGATATCCACTACACTAAGGGCGCAGCACGTTTATTAGTTTAGCATATAATTTTAAAAAAACAAGGGGAAAATATATGAAGTTTCAACAAGGCTATTCGCAAAAACAACAACAGACCCAAAAATTGGCGATGACACAGGAATTACAACAAGCCATTCAGATATTACAATTTAATACCGAAGAGCTGCAAGACTACGTTGAAACAGTCTCATTGGAGAATCCGCTGTTTGAAGTCGTTGCGCCAAAGATCCAGAGTGACTTGATGCAAATGAGCGGCAGCGCACCTAAGAATGATTCATTTATGCAAATCGCGGATCATTCAGTCTCGTTGTTTGAGCATTTGATCAATCAGATTCATTTGAACTATCGGGATACCTTCATTCGTGAAATCATGCTGGCCTTAGTCGAATATGTCGATGTCAATGGCTATTTAAAAGTGGATGAAGTGGAGATTAAGGAAGAACTGCAAGCAAGTGACATCCAATACTTGGATGCTTTGACGCTTTTGCAGCAATTAGATCCACCAGGCGTTGGGGCCAGAGATTTGCAGGAGTGCTTGATGCTGCAAACGGAGCAAGATGATTTTGCACCGGAACTTGCTTATCTTCTATTAGAAGAGGCCTTTGATAAAATCGCTAAACGAAAATTTGAACAGCTGGCGAAGGAATATCAAATCAGTCTGGTGCAGATTCAGCAGATTATGGATTACATTAGGACGTTAAATCCATTTCCTGGAGCAAGTTTTGGTGAACAAGAGTCAAACTTTATCATTCCCGATCTAACCTTAATTCGTGAAGAAGATCATCTGGAAGTTCTATCAAATAAACGCGGACAATTGCGACTGAATTTTCAAGAAAATTATTTTAAACGGTTGAAAGAGCAGGCAGATGAGGAAACCAAAGTTTATTTGAAAGAAAAGTTGCAGCAATTTGAATGGTTAAGTAAGACACTGGGACAACGGAAAGATACGATCCTAGAAGTGGGCAAGATCATCGTTCAACATCAATCGGCTTTTTTTGAGGATAAACAAGGTGCCTTGAAACCATTGATGTTGAAAGATGTTGCCAAACAATTGGACGTCCATGAATCAACTATTAGTCGCGCGGTCAATGGAAAATATATTGAAACCGACTTCGGCGTCTTTGAGCTGCGAGGCTTTTTTGTCAATAAAGTAAACGATGACGACACCTCAGCCGATGAAGTAAAGCAATTGATCGCGACGTTAGTTAAAGAAGAAGATAAACGCAAACCGTTATCGGATCAAAAAATTGTCGAACTACTTGCTGAAAAGGAGCAAAAAATTTCGCGGCGTACGGTTGCGAAATATCGAGACGCGCTGAAAATTCCCAGTTCATCGAAAAGAAAACGTTTCGATTAAGCCAAGTGAAAAATCTTGGCTTTTTCCTTGCGTAGAAGGCTTAAAACTGGTACACTTTGTCATGTAAGAAATTCGTATTTAAAAAAATAAATTGACTTTCTTACTTTTTTTTAGAATTCATGGGTCGCTAAAAGTCTATGAGGGACTACTTAAGTCCAACGGAGGAATTCCTTTGTTAAGTGAATTAAGAGTACTTGAAGCAATCGCCCCTGATGTGTTAGAGGTTGTCAAAAAAAGATACCGCGTCATGCAGAATATTTTTTGGATGCAACCAATCGGTCGAAGAAACTTAGCTGATTCATTAGGTTTAACTGAGCGGGTCTTGCGCAGTGAAACGGATTATCTTAGAGATCAGCGTTTGATTGATGCGACAAAGAGCGGCATGTTATTAACTGAAAAAGGTACGGAACTGTTGCAGCATTTAGAACTTTTGATGGAACAGTTTACGGGTATGGATCAGTTAGAAAAACAACTAGCGGCACTTTTCAACATCGAACGTTGTCTGATTGTTTCTGGAAACAGTGATGAACAGGAAAAAGTAATTGGTGAATTTGGCGAGTTAGTTGATGAGGCATTGCAGCGTCAATTACCGGATGGCCGAAACATTATTGCAGTGATGGGCGGTACCACAATGGCAGAAGTTGCCAGACATGTCAGCCCGTTAGAGACAGCGAAACGTCACAATCTTTTTGTTCCAGCTCGAGGTGGTATTGGGGAAGCAGTATCGATCCAAGCCAACTCAGTGAGTGCCTTGATGGCGGCTAATGCTCATGGCGAGCATCGTGCCCTTTATGTGCCAGAGCAATTAAGTGAAGAAGCCTATCATACACTGCTGAAAGAACCTTCGATCAGAAGCGTCTTGGCGATGATCAAAGAGGCCAATTGTGTGGTTCACAGTATCGGTCGTGCTGTCCATATGGCAGCCAGACGTAAGATGTCAGAAGAAGAGATCGTTCGTCTGAAACAAAAAAATGCTGTTGCAGAATCTTTTGGCTACTTTTTCGACGAACATGGAGCGATCGTCCATAAAGTGCCACGCATCGGATTATCATTAGAAGATATCCAGAAGATGCCAACGGTTCTAGCTGTAGCTGGTGGGAAAAGCAAAGTTAAAGCAATCACCGCCTATATGAAAAATGCTCCAAAACAAACGTGGCTCATTACTGATGAAGCCGCCGCAAATGAGATTTTAAAAGGGACATCCCCTTTAAAATAAATATATTTTTTGATTCCATAAGGAGGAAATCTTAAATGACAGTAAAAGTTGGAATTAACGGATTTGGACGTATCGGACGCTTAGCATTCCGCCGTATCCAAGATGTAGAAGGATTGGAAGTTGTAGCTATCAACGACTTAACAGACGCTAAAATGTTGGCTCACTTGTTAAAATATGATACAACTCAAGGTCGCTTTAACGGAACTGTTGAAGTTCACGAAGGTTCATTCAACGTGAACGGCAAAGAAGTAAAAGTTCTTGCTAACCGCAACCCTGAAGAATTACCATGGGGAGACCTAGGAGTAGATATCGTATTAGAATGTACTGGATTCTTCACTTCTAAAGCAGCTGCTGAAAAACATTTAACAGCTGGTGCTAAACGTGTTGTTATCTCAGCTCCTGGTGGTAACGATGTTCCAACAATCGTTTACAACACTAACCATGAAACTTTAACTGGTGACGAAACAGTTATCTCTGGTGCTTCATGTACTACTAACTGTTTAGCTCCTATGGCTAAAACTTTAAATGACGAATTTGGTGTTGTTGAAGGTTTAATGACAACTATCCACGCTTACACTGGTGACCAAATGACTCTTGATGGACCTCACCCTAAAGGCGACTTCCGTCGTGCGCGTGCTGCTGCAGCAAACATCGTGCCTAACTCAACTGGTGCTGCTAAAGCAATCGGTCTAGTTATCCCTGACTTAAACGGTAAATTAGACGGAGCTGCTCAACGTGTTCCTGTTGCAACTGGTTCATTAACTGAATTAGTTACTGTATTAAACAAAAAAGTTACTGTTGATGAAGTAAATGCTGCTATGAAAGCTGCATCTAACGAATCATTCGGTTACAACACTGACGAAATCGTTTCTTCAGATATCGTAGGCATGACTTACGGTTCATTATTTGACGAAACTCAAACTAAAGTAATGACAGTTGGCGACCAACAATTAGTTAAAACTGTTTCTTGGTACGATAACGAAATGTCTTACACTGCACAATTAGTTCGTACTTTAGAATACTTCGCTAAACTTTAAGATTTAGTTTAAACGAAAACAACATTGTCTGAACAAGGCGGGGAAGCGACGCGCTTCTCCGTTTTTTTGTTAGAACAGAAATATATAGCTGGACACAGAGAGGGCTTTTGAAGTTTTATTGGTTTCTGGCTTGACGAACTAGCTGTTCTATAAAAGTTTATCATTGGCTCTTTCCTTGAAAAGAGTTGTATAATGAAGAAGATTTAAAAAAATTAATCGGAGGTTTTCTTTCATGGCAAAAATGACTGTTAAAGATCTTGACTTGAAAGACAAGAAGGTTTTAGTTCGTGTGGACTTCAACGTTCCTGTTAAAGATGGCGTGATCACGGATGACACTCGTATTAAAGCGGCGTTACCAACTATCAACTACATTTTAGAACAAGGCGGCAAAGCAATTTTGTTTTCTCACTTAGGTCGTGTGAAAACAGAAGAAGACAAAGCAGGCAAATCATTAAAACCTGTAGCTGAACGTTTAAGCGAATTACTAGGCAAAAACGTGACATTCGTTCCTGAAACTCGTGGTTCTGAATTGGAATCAGCAATTGCTGACATGAAAGACGGCGATGTCGTTGTCTTTGAAAATACTCGTTTTGAAGATATCGACGGTAAAAAAGAAAGCGGCAATGACGCTGAACTTGGTAAATACTGGGCTTCATTAGGCGATGTATTCGTCAATGACGCATTCGGTACAGCACACCGTGCCCACGCTTCTAACGTAGGAATCGCTTCTACTGGTATCCCAACAGTAGCTGGCTTCTTAATGGAAAAAGAAATCAAATTCATCGGCGAAGCTGTTGAAGAACCTAAACGTCCTATGATTGCAATCTTAGGTGGCGCGAAAGTTTCTGATAAAATCGGCGTAATCAAAAACTTAATTCCTAAAGCAGACAAAATCTTGATCGGTGGCGGAATGACGTATACATTCTACAAAGCTAAAGGCATGGAAATCGGCAACTCATTAGTAGAAGCTGACAAAGTGGAATTAGCAAAAGAATTGATCGAAGCTGCTGGCGACAAATTAGTTTTACCAGTAGACTCAATCACAGCGGCTGAATTCTCAAATGACGTTCCAACAGAAGAACATACTGGTGATGTTCCTGAAGGACAAATGGGTCTTGATATTGGACCAGAATCAATCGCTTTATTCGCTCAAACATTAGAAGGCGCGAAAACAGTTGTTTGGAACGGACCTATGGGTGTGTTCGAAATGAGTAACTTTGCTCGCGGAACAATCGGTGTTTGTGAAGCAATCGCTAACCTTAAAGATGCAACAACCATCATCGGTGGTGGCGACTCTGCAGCAGCAGCTGAACAATTAGGCTTTGCTGACAAGTTTACTCACATCTCAACAGGTGGCGGTGCCAGCCTTGAATTGCTAGAAGGTAAAGAATTACCAGGATTAGCTGCAATCAACGATAAATAAGAAAAGTTTTTGAGCTTGAGTAGCTCTTGAACAATAAGACTAAAATTTTGATAAACTGCTTCTCAAGTTTCTCGAAATTTTCGCTTATTGCTGATAGAGCTAGCTCAATAAACTAGACAATAGAAAAGTTTTTGAGCTCTAACAGCTCTTAAACCATAAAACCTAAACTAATACCAAGTGTTGAAGGAGCTCACTCTTAAGTGGGTTCCTGAGCTTGAAAAAAAGGGAGTTCATTTAAATGCGTAAACCAATTATTGCTGGTAACTGGAAAATGAATTTAACTGCATCAGAAGCAAAAGATTTTGCTGAAGCAGTAAAAAACAACATTCCTGCAAATGATAAAGTAGATTCAGTGATTGGATCACCTGCTTTATTTTTACAAGAATTAGTTGAAGCAGCAAAAGGCACAGAACTAAAAATCTCTGCTCAAAACTGCTACTGGGAAAATGCTGGAGCCTTCACTGGTGAAACTTCACCTGCAGCTTTAGCTGATCTTGGTGTGGATTATGTCATCATCGGCCATTCAGAACGCCGTGAATACTTCCACGAAACAGACGAAGAAATCAACAAAAAAGCGAAAGCAATCTTTGCTAACGGCATGTTGCCAATTCTTTGCTGTGGTGAGTCTTTGGAAACTTATGAAGCTGGAAAAACAGCTGAATGGATCAAAGGACAAATCGAAGCTGGCTTAGCTGATTTATCTGCTGAACAAGTTTCAAGCATGGTTATTGCTTATGAACCAATTTGGGCGATCGGTACTGGTAAATCTGCTGACGCACAAATCGCTGACGAAATCTGTGGTGTTGTTCGTTCAACTGTCGAAGGGATCTACGGCAAAGAAGTTTCTGACGCTGTTCGTATCCAATACGGTGGTTCTGTAAAACCAGAAAACATCGCTGAATACATGGCGAAAGAAAACGTTGATGGTGCTTTAGTTGGCGGAGCTAGCTTGAAAGCAGATTCATTCTTAGCGTTATTAGAAGGCGCTAAATAATTTCAGAAAATCGCGGCTTTTGTTTGCAACTGCCAACGATTTTCATTACTATTGGTTATAAGGGTTTGTACCCCTATTTACAAAAACAAATTTAAAGGAGAGACAAAACATGTCAATTATCTCAGACGTTTACGCACGCGAAGTCCTAGACTCACGTGGTAACCCAACAATCGAAGTAGAAGTTTATACAGAAGACGGCGCATTCGGCCGCGGTATGGTTCCTTCAGGTGCTTCAACCGGTGAATACGAAGCCGTTGAATTACGTGATGGCGACAAAGCTCGTTACGGCGGTAAAGGTGTTACTAAAGCAGTTGATAATGTAAACAACGTTATCGCTGAAGCAATCATTGGCTACGACGTACGCGACCAAGCTGCAATCGATGCTGCAATGATCGAATTAGATGGCACTCCTAACAAAGGTAAATTAGGCGCCAACGCTATTCTTGGTGTTTCAATTGCCGTTGCTCGTGCAGCTGCTGACTTCTTAGAAATCCCATTGTACAACTACCTTGGCGGATTCAATACAAAAGTTTTGCCTACTCCTATGATGAATATCATCAATGGTGGATCACATGCTGATAACTCTATCGACTTCCAAGAATTTATGATCATGCCTGTTGGCGCTCCTACATTCAAAGAAGCTTTACGTTATGGCGCAGAAGTATTCCACGCTTTAGCTGCAATCTTGAAATCTAAAGGATTAGCAACTTCAGTTGGTGACGAAGGCGGATTTGCTCCTAACCTTGGTTCTAACGAAGAAGGTTTCGAAGTAATTATCGAAGCTATCGAAAAAGCTGGCTATGTACCTGGTAAAGACATCGTTCTTGCTATGGACGCTGCTTCTTCAGAATTCTACGATAAAGAAAAAGGTGTTTACGTTTTAGCTGACTCAGGCGAAGGCGAAAAAACAACTGAAGAAATGATCGCATTCTACGAAGAATTAGTTGCTAAATACCCAATTATCTCAATCGAAGACGGCTTAGACGAAAACGACTGGGAAGGTACTAAGAAATTAACTGAAGCTTTAGGAGATAAAGTTCAATTAGTTGGTGACGACTTGTTCGTTACAAACACTGAAAAATTAGCTAAAGCAATTGATATGGGCGTTGATAACTCAATCCTTATCAAAGTTAACCAAATCGGTACTTTAACAGAAACTTTCAATGCTATCGAAATGGCTAAAGAAGCTGGCTACACTGCAGTTGTATCTCACCGTTCTGGTGAAACAGAAGATTCAACAATCTCTGATATCGCTGTTGCAACAAACGCTGGCCAAATCAAAACTGGTTCTCTTTCACGTACTGACCGGATTGCTAAATACAATCAATTATTACGTATCGAAGACCAATTGGGTGATGTTGCAGAATACAAAGGAATCAAATCTTTCTACAACTTAAAAAACAACCCATTCATCGCTAAATAATTAAATCTGACTTTTTAAGATCTGATTTAAGTTAGTGTAAAAAAAGTCCCGCTATCCATTTGGTTAGTGGGACTTTTTTATTGATAGAAGCTGTCAAAAGGATCGATTTTTTTCCCTGTCGCGGCCTTCAATGCTAGTATGGAGTTAGGAAGTATAAAGGAGTTGGTTCGTGTGAATATCCTAAAGCGTTACGGCTTTTATTTTTTATTGGTAGGTGTTATCAGCGATTTTTTGACGCCATATGTTTTAGGTATTTTTTATCCCCAGTTGGATCAAATGACGAGTGTGATGAGTTTATTTGGGGATGTGGATAGTCCAGTTCGCCAAGCGTTTCTGATTTGGTCAGTTGTGGCAGGTTGCTTTTATGTGCTAGCGTTGCCAGCACTTTATTCAGCCTTTAAGCCAGCGTCCCATGGGCTAGCAGGACTGGCAGTGCTGGCGATTGGCGCTTATGGAATCGGGGATTGTATTTTTACCGGATTGTTCAGCGTGGATTCTGCGGATGCGCAGTGGAATTTTTCTACTTGGGTCCATAATATTGGTTCTGGCATCGGTTATGCCGGTTTTTTGCTGTTTCCATTGATTTTATTCATTTTATATCGTATGAAAAGTGATAAACAAATGAGTCGGCGGTATCTTATTTTATTTTGTTTAAGCATCGCTGTCGCTGCTATTTATGGCTTGGCTCGACTGCCGCAATTGAATCAATTTGCAGTCTTTAAACAGCTGGGCTTTTGGCAACGTTTGAGTTTCATTTTTAATTATTTACCAATCGTTTATTTAGCGATGACCCAATTAAAGAATCGTAAAAGCGTCAAGAGATCAATCAAAAATATTTAGGACTAGGCTCGTTCGTTTCTTATAAGGCGAATATTTGGTCACAAATAAAAGCAGGAATACGGCAGCAACTCTTGTCTGCCGTATTCCTGCTTTTTAAAATGTCTGGTGAATCTCATGTAGCGCATGGGCAACAGTTGGATGCTGGATAGGGGAGTGTTCGCGTTTTTCCCATAAGCGGTTAAATTGTTTTTCGACTTCTGGCTGCATCGAAGTAAAAATCAACTTTTGCTGGTTTAAAGTAGCGATAGAAAAGTAATCATTGAAACTATCCAAAGCGGTCAAGTCGATACTAGGAACACCGCGCAGTGAAAAAATCAGACCTTCTTTGTCGATGACTTGGTCTAATGTCTTTTTCAATTGATTGGCGGACATAAAAAAGAGTGGACCTGTAATATAGATCACTGCCCAGTCAGAACCGACAGGAGACTCAGGCAGATCCATCCGTTTCCAATCAATATCCTCAGTTACTATCGAAATTCGGGCACTTTTAGCGATGAAAAAGATGCAACTGCAAATGACCCCGATCACGATCGCGATACTTAAGTCAAAGATGATTGTGCTGAACATCGTCACAGAAAACAAAAGTAAGGCGGAACGGTTTTTTTCATGGATCATGGCTTTGATCGTTGCCCATTCATGCATCCGCCAGCTAGTGATGAGTAACACGCTGGCCAACGCCGCCATCGGGATTTGTGACATGATCGGGGCGAAGAGGATCATTGATAAAAACAGAAATAGTGCATGAAAAATACCAGCTAAACGTGTTTGTGCGCCTGATTTGATAGCGACACTGGTTCTCGCGATAGCTGCCGTTGCGGGGATACCACCGAAAAAAGGTAAAATGATATTGCCGATTCCTTGAGCAATTAATTCCTGATTGCTGTCAAGGTCTTTTCCGGTCATTCGTCCGGCAGAGGCCCCACATAATAGACTCTCAATCATTCCCAACATCGCAATGCTAATTGACGGTAAAAGTAATTGCTTGATAGAAGATAGGCTAAGGGCAGATAGTTGCAGGCGTTCACCAGTTAATAAAGAAGTTGGAATTGTGCCGACTTTCGCCACTGGAAATTGAAAAATAATGGTTGCGAAAGTTGCAAGAATAATAGCAACGAGCGAAGCTGGCAAAATTTGATTCCATTTTTTGGGATAAAGGAGAAGGATCAATAAAATAATGATTCCTAATGCTAGGGTCGGAAAATCAGGAGAAAAACCATCTTTATAGCTTATTAACTTAGCTAAGGCATTTTCACCAGTAGAACTCGTGCCAAAAAAGTTATCGATTTGCCCTAAAGCAATAATAATGGCAATTCCCGAGGTGAAGCCGGTAATCACTGGTGAGGGGATGAAAGAAGTCAAACTACCCAATTTCAATAGTCCGGCAAAAAGTAAAATCAACCCTGCGATAAACGTCGCTAGTAAGACCCCCGCTAACCCTTGAGTCGCGATGATTCCTGTTAATATGGCAGCCATTGCACCGGTTGGTCCAGAAATTTGATAAAAGCCGCCAGAAAGACTAACAATCACTACCCCTGCAATGATCGCTGTGATCATTCCTGCGGCAGCGTCTGCTCCACTAGAAACACCAAAAGCCAGAGCTAAAGGGAGGGCAACTGCGGCAACAGTCAATCCCGCTAGTAAATCTTTTTGTAGCTTGCCTTTTGAATAATGAAGAAACTCTTGTTTTAACATTTTTTTGTAACGCTTGATCATAAAACACTCCTTTTAGAAAACACGACAAAAGCCCGTTGATCAACGGGCTTTTAATAAAAGACAGTTTTCATATTTTTTAACTATCTTTAACTATAAAGTAGATAGAATAAAAGTACAATGGTTTTCTTAAGGCTTTTTGCAGCTCGACATATTCGTCAAATGTAGTATTTAGTAGCTGATTACAAGGAATCAGCATTTTCAGCGTACTTTTGTTATACTAGAATCAATCGAAACAATGGATAAGGAAGTGAATAAAATGGCAAAAGATGAGTTGCAGCAGCATATGGATAAGGGACGGTATGGAACGCCGCAAGTCAATCCAGATGAGCAAAGAAAATATTTAGGAACTTTTCGTGAACGGTGCTTTTTGAGCATGACCGTCAAAGAGATGGGAAATCCTACCGATCGAGACCACCTGCTGACAGAAATTCAAAAATACCCAGAAGGCAAGCTGTTGATCAATGGAGAAGTTCCCGAGACGCTGCAAAGCACCTTTATCGCGCTGGCTTCTAAGAACTCGGTGGATTTTACGATTGTCAATGACGCGACAGTGGATTCTGAAGATAGCATCGGTTTGTTATTAGTGACAGATCATGCGGTGAATGAAGAGATCATTGATATCGAAAAAAAATACCCGCCTAAAACAGATGATGAAACTGCCGATCCGAAAGAAAAGAAAAGCTTTTTTGGTAAGCTATTTGATTAAGGAAAATTAAGCAACCAAGAATTACTGTTGACATTTTTCCAAAGACTCGGTATTATACTGCTTGGGCACCCTTTTAGTAAGGGTCAGTGTTTAGTGAATTCAAAGCTCCCTATCAAAAAAGATAGGGAGCTTTCTTTTTGTTTGGTTCTACGGACGTATCTTTCAAAAAAGAGAAGTCGGTTTTGCCTTTCAGATTCTTTTTGCTAGACGTTTCCTGCAAATTAGTATGAAGGAGTTTTTTCATTTATGACAAAGTATATTTTTGTAACTGGCGGCGTAGTTTCATCAATCGGCAAGGGAATCGTGGCAGCATCATTAGGTCGTTTGCTTAAAAATCGGGGATTGAAAGTGACTATCCAAAAATTCGATCCGTATATCAATGTCGATCCAGGTACGATGAGTCCATACCAACACGGTGAAGTTTTTGTAACAGATGATGGTGCTGAAACGGACTTGGACTTAGGTCACTATGAACGTTTTATCGATATCAACTTGAATCAATACTCCAACGTAACGACAGGAAAAATCTATTCAGAAGTGATTCGTAAAGAACGCAAGGGCGAATACTTAGGTGCGACAGTCCAAGTAATCCCACACATCACCAATGAGATCAAATCAAAAATTATGCGCGCGGCAAAGATGACCGATTCAGATGTCATCATTACTGAAGTTGGCGGTACCGTAGGGGATATTGAATCCTTGCCATTCTTAGAAGCTTTGCGTCAAATGAAAGCTGAAGTCGGTGCGGACAACGTGATGTACATCCATACAACGTTGATTCCTTACCTTAAAGCAGCGGGGGAAATGAAAACTAAGCCAACGCAACACAGCGTTAAAGAGTTACGCGGTTTGGGGATTCAACCAAACATTTTAGTCGTTCGGACAGAACAGCCTGTTTCTCAAAGTACCAAAAATAAATTAGCACAATTCTGTGATGTCGCTCCAGAAGCGGTTATCGAATCTCGCGACGTGGAAACACTTTACTCGATACCATTGGCCCTACAAGCTCAAGGCATGGATCAAATTGTTTGTGATCATTTGAAATTAGATGTGCCAGAAGCGGATATGACTGAATGGCGCGCATTAGAAGAAAAAGTCTTGAACCTTAAGAAAAAGGTCAAAATTGCTTTAGTCGGTAAATATGTAGAATTACCAGATGCGTATATCTCAGTGGTAGAAGCATTGAAACATTCCGGTTTTGCATTTGATTCAGACATCGAGATCAACTGGATTCAATCACAAGATGTCACTCGTGAAAATGTTGCGGAAAAATTAGCGGATGCTGATGGTATCTTAGTTCCTGGTGGCTTTGGTGATCGCGGGATCGAAGGGAAAATTGAAGCCATTCGCTATGCTCGTGAAAACGACGTACCATTCTTAGGAATCTGTCTAGGCATGCAAATGGCCTGTGTTGAATTTGGTCGCAACGTTGCTGGACTTGAAGATGCGAACTCAGCGGAAACTGTTCCAGATACGACCAATAATATTATTGACTTGATGGCTGATCAAGAGAATATCGAAAACTTAGGGGGAACCTTGCGTCTTGGTTTATACCCATGTAAGTTGAAAAAGGGCAGCAAAACGGCTGCGGCATATGACAATGAAGAAGTGATTCAAGAACGTCATCGTCATCGCTATGAGTTCAACAACCAATATCGTCAATTGTTTGAAGATAAAGGCTTGGTCTTCTCAGGTGTTTCTCCTGACAATCGTCTAGTCGAGATCGTTGAAATCCCTGAAAACAAATTCTTCGTGGGTTGCCAATTCCACCCAGAATTAATCTCACGGCCGAACCGTCCTCAACCATTGATCAAAGCGTTCGTTGGAGCATCATTAGAAAACAAAGAAGCAAAATAAGCATAACTATAACTGGAAGGTGGTCGCACTTTCCAGTTTTTTTATATAGCAGGATTAACTACGTCTGAAATTTTTCTTCTTTTTTCATGAAAAATGCTTTACTTCTTGCAATAGCAGTAAATAAAACCAAAAAAGTTGAAATGTAAAGGTTTTATCGAATGGTTTGCAGTAGCAAAGATGTCGAAACTTTGATAGAATTAACACGTTAGTTAAGCATCGCTTAACCAAATAGTAAAAAAGAAAATCTTAGGAGGAATTTTTTATGCCAGTAGTATCAGGAGCAGAGTTCTTAAAAGCTGCACGTCAAGGCGGATATGCAGTAGGTGGATTCAACACGAACAACTTAGAATGGACTCAAGCGATTTTAAAAGCTGCAGAAGCTAAAAAAGCACCAGTTCTAATTCAAACATCAATGGGCGCTGCAAAATACATGGGTGGATACAAAGTTGCTAAAGACATTATCTGTAACTTAGTTGATTCAATGGGTATCACTGTACCAGTTGCTATTCACTTAGACCACGGTGACTACGAAGCTGCTTTAGAATGTATCGAAGTTGGCTATACTTCAATCATGTTTGATGGTTCTCATTTACCATTCGAAGAAAACTTGAAATTAGCTAAAGACGTTGTTGAAAAAGCTCACGCTAAAGGTATCTCTGTAGAATGTGAAGTTGGTTCAATCGGCGGCGAAGAAGACGGAATCATCGGCTTAGGCGAATTAGCTGACGTTGAAGAATGTAAACAAATGGTTGCTACAGGTATTGATTACTTAGCATGTGGTATTGGTAACATCCACGGCGTTTACCCTGAAAACTGGAAAGGCCTTGCATTTGACCACTTACAAGAAATCGCAGATGCTGTTGGACATGAAGTACCATTAGTATTACACGGCGGTTCTGGTATTCCTAAAGAACAAATCCAAAAAGCAATCTCAATGGGTGTTTCTAAAGTCAACGTTAACACTGAATTCCAATTATCATTTGCTAAAGCAACTCGTGAATATATCGAAGCTGGCAAAGATAAAGAAGGAAAAGGCTTTGACCCTCGTAAATTGTTGGCACCTGGTGTTGCTGCAATCGTTAAAGATGCTGAAGAACATATCGACTGGTTCGGTTCAGCTAACAAAGCTTAATCAATTAAGGCATTCGAGAAGTGTACCAATTTCGATTGGTATGCTTCTTTTTTTTACGTGAGAACTATCATGTTTTGCTAGCGGGCTTTACGAGAGGACTGTTTTGGTGATGAGCAAAAATCTTCGTTTTATCGTTTAAAAATTAGGCAAGTTCGCGAGCCCGTTTTATTTATACATAGTTTTAAGAATGCTTCCTTTTTATACTAGCGAATCTATGCTAAAATAATTAATGGTCTATAAACTTCAAAATAATTAATTAGGTGAAAATAAATGAAAAAAATCGAAATTCATGGCGGAAAGCCATTATCAGGTAATATTACAATTAGCGGCGCGAAAAACAGCGCAGTCGCATTGATCCCAGCAGCAATCATGGCGGATTCGCCGGTGACTTTAGAAGGCGTTCCCGATATTCAAGACGTTCATTCCTTGATCGAGATTTTAGAGATCATGGGGGCTAAGGTGACGTTCTCTAATAATCGAATGGTCATCGATCCAAGTAATGTGGTGTCGATCCCGATGCCAAGTGGAAAAATCAATTCACTACGAGCTTCCTATTATTTCATGGGGGCGTTAGTCGGAAAATTTGGTGAAGCTGTCGTAGGTTTACCAGGAGGCTGTTTCTTAGGTCCTCGTCCGATTGATTTGCATATTAAAGGCTTTGAAAGCCTAGGCGCTGACGTGTCTAACGAACATGGCGTGATTTATCTACGAACCGATGACGAAGGTTTGAAAGGCGATCGCATCTTTATGGATGTGGTGTCGATTGGGGCGACCATTAACGTAATGCTAGCAGCGGTTAAAGCAAAAGGCAAAACGATTATTGAAAATGCCGCAAAAGAACCAGAAATTATTGATGTCGCCACTTTATTAAATAATATGGGGGCGAAAATTCGTGGCGCTGGTACCGATGAGATTCGGATTGAAGGCGTAGAGGAATTACATGGCTGCGTTCATTCAATCATTCCTGACCGGATTGAAGCCGGAACGTATTTAGCGTTAGCTGCAGCGATGGGGGAAGGCGTGACGGTTCATAATGTGATTTATGAACATATCGAAAGTTTTATCGCTAAATTGGAAGAAATCGGTGTGGAAATGAATATCTCTGAAGACAGTATTGATGTTCTGCCTTCGAAGAATTTAAAGACAGTCGATGTGACTACTTCGCCTTATCCCGGCTTTGCGACGGATTTGCAGCAGCCAATAACTCCTTTATTATTAAAGGCGCAAGGGACGGCGGAAGTCATTGATACGATTTATTCTAAACGCGTGAACCACATCCCTGAGTTGGTTCGTATGGGGGCTGATGCTCGGGTAGAAGGCAACCTGATCGTCTTAAATGGACCAAGCAAGTTGCATGGAGCGGAAGTTGTAGCTTCTGATTTACGTGCGGGGGCTTGTTTAGTGATTGCTGGTCTAATGGCAGAAGGCACAACAACGATCTATAATGTAGAATACATTTTACGTGGTTATGACCACATTATTGAGAAACTGACGGCTCTTGGTGCTACTATCGAAATGATCGACGAGGAAGAGGCGGAATAATGAGCGATTATTTAACTATGGCGGAGCTTGAAAATAAGACGCTGAAAGAAATTTACGCATTTGCCAAGGATTTCAAAATCCCATACTACAGTCAAATGAATAAAAAAGAATTGTCTTTGGCCGTTATTCGAGCACAAGCTGAAAAACAAGGCTTCTTCTATATGGAAGGGGTCTTGGATATCGTCGGTCAAGACGGCTACGGCTTTTTACGTCCGATTAACTATGGTTCAAGCGCCGAGGATATTTATATTTCATCTTCACAGATTCGCCGCTTTGGGTTACGGAATGGGGACAAAGTTGCTGGAAAAGCACGTCCGCCAAAAGAATCGGAACGTTATTACGGCTTAATGCACGTGGAAAGTGTCAATGGCAAAGATCCAGAAGAAGCCAAAGAGCGTCCACACTTTCCAGCGTTAACCGCACTTTATCCAGACAAACAGTTGGTATTGGAAACGACACCAGGCCGGTTATCTACTCGGATGATTGATATCTTTTCACCAGTCGGCTTTGGTCAACGGGGATTGATTGTCGCGCCACCTAAAGCAGGAAAAACGACGATCTTAAAGGAAATCGCCAACGGCATTACCGATAATTATCCGGAAGTCGAATTGATCGTACTTTTGATCGATGAACGGCCAGAGGAAGTGACGGATTTAGAGCGCAGTGTCAAAGGCGATGTGGTGTATTCCACCTTTGACCAGCAGCCACAAAATCATACCCGTGTGTCTGAGTTAGTCTTGGAACGAGCGATGCGACTAGTCGAAGACAAACGCGATGTGGTGATCCTAATGGATAGTATCACCCGTCTAGCGCGGGCGTATAACTTAGTGGTGCCTCCAAGCGGACGGACATTAAGTGGTGGGATTGATCCAGCCGCATTATACAAACCAAAGAAATTCTTTGGTGCCGCTCGAAATATTGAAGAAGGCGGCAGTCTGACGATTTTAGCCACTGCCTTAGTTGATACCGGCAGCCGAATGGACGATGTGATTTACGAAGAATTTAAGGGAACTGGAAACTTAGAATTACAATTATCTCGTGAATTATCTGAGCGCCGCATCTTCCCAGCAATCGATATCAAGAAATCCGGCACACGGAAAGAAGAACTGTTAATGAGTCCGGATCGTTTAGAAGAAATCTTCAAACTGCGGAACAACATGACAGGCGACTCATTAGAATACACGTCACAGTTCATAAATTTCCTAAAGAAATCAAAAAACAACGAAGGAGTTTTCAAGGCCTTCAAAGACGTTTCCTTCGGCGGAAAATCACCCCGACGAAATCAAAAAAGATAATTGCATTGTCGAATCATTCATGATAGTATATTCATGTTGCGAATTGCAAAAATAACTCTGAACCAGCAAATGATTCAGGGCAAAGGAGCGAAAAAAACTATGAAACAAGGAATTCACCCAGAATATCATCCAGTTGTCTTTATGGACTCAACGACAGGTTTCAAATTCTTGTCAGGTTCTACTAAATCTTCACAAGAAACAGTTGAATGGGAAGACGGAAACACTTACCCTGTAATCCGTGTCGAAGTAACTTCAGACTCTCATCCATTCTACACTGGACGTCAAAAATTCACGCAAGCCGATGGACGTGTCGATCGTTTCAACAAAAAATACGGTCTCAAAGACGCAAACGCAGAAGAAAAATAAAAGGACTGTTCAAACAGACTTTAACGAGTTTCCTATTTTGGGAGGCTCGTTTTTTTATAACCTTCTTTTGTATTCGTAAGATTATATTGGCAAATATCAAATTGAAAGAACCATTAGGCTTAGAAAAGAGAGAAGCTTATTTCTTTGTTGCAAAAGTAGATTTATAAAAAGAACTTTATTTATGATTTTTTTTAATCATGCAGCTCCTTGTCAGAGCTCTTTTGAGACACGATATTATTTATTAATTCGAGCTTCTCTTTTCTATTCAAACGTAAAAAATGTGCTGGAAGAAAATCGATAGGATTTTTCTACCAGCACTAAAAATTATAGAATTCAACAAGGAAATCTTATTTTCTATTTTTAAGTTCCTTCATGGTTACGAGTGCGACAGGAGTCTCTGCAACGACAAGACCGTCTGCATTTAAGGTAACGTCAGCGACTTCGTCCATATTTGTGACGACGATCAAAACATCTGTCTCTTTTTTAGCATCTACTACAGCTTTGATATCCATCTCTGCGATCATGGTAGTGGGAGTGACTATATCTCCAACATTAACGTAAACGTTAAAAGGTTTTCCGTTTAATTCAACGGTATCTAACCCCATGTGAATCAAGACCTCCAAACCAGAAGTTGTCTCGATACCGATTGCATGTTTTGTATCGAAAATACTAATGATTTTCCCATTAATAGGCGAATAAATTTGATTAGCTATCGGAGTCACCGCGAAACCGTCTCCCATCATTCTTTGAGAGAAGACAGGATCACTAACCTCAATAATTGGTTTGACTTTACCCGCAACTGGAGCGTAAAGCGTTTCTAGAGTACTAATATTTTTTTTATCGGAAATTTGTACTTTTGGTTCTTTCTTTTTAAAGCGATCAAAAAGACTAAATTGTTGCATAGTAGCAATTTGCATAATCATTCTCCTTAAGGTTATTATTTAAATACGTAAAAAACTGCTGATCTCGTTAACAACGTCTTCTGATTGAGGCAAGATGCCGATTAAAGGTGCAAAGGCATGAATCATACCGCTGTATTGAAGAAAGCTGACAGGAACAGCTGCTTTCACAAGTTTTTTTGCAAATACTTCGTTTGCTTGACGAAAGAAATCATATTCTCCGACTAAAAATAGAGTTCTTGGCATAAAACCGATTTCATTCATTGCCAATGGGGAGGTCAGAGGTGCGTCAATTTTTTCGTCATGTTGCAGATAGTACTCTTTCATGATAATGCTTAAACTTAACGTACGTTCAAATAGATTGTCTCGGATATTTTTTTGAACAGGAATAACTGGGTATGCGTTGACATTCCACAAATCTTGAGCATGTAAATCAAATGTAAGCACAGGATAAAGTAAGATTTGTGCTTCTATGGCAGGGGCGCCCATCTCATGGCAAAGGTATGAAGCTCCTAGAGCAATGTTTCCGCCGGCTGAATCACCCGCAATCGCGACTGTTCGTTGCAGTTTTTGCTGATAATAAAGTATGACCGCAGCGCCATCCCAGATTCCAGACGGAAATGGGTGTTCTGGTGCTAAACTGTAGTCGACACTAATAATTTGTCGGCCGCTTTTTTGTGCGATCGCCTTTAAAAAATCATGAACATCTGCCGGCGTTCCTCCATAAAATGAACCTCCGTGAAAGTAGATTAAAACGGCGTCTACTTCTAATTGTCGCGGAGTAAGGATTTCAACCGAGACTTTTCTTTCTAAGTACTCGATAATTTTGGTAGTAGTTGATACATTATCGCCAGGGAAGTCGATTGTACCGACTACGTTATTTCCAGTACGGAGTTTTTCCAAATTTTTGTCGATTGTGCGCACCTTTTGATATTTTTCTTCCAGCGCGGGAAAAATTAATGGACTGTATTCACCCGAAAAGATCTTGGAGTTGATGGGTTTGATGATTTTAGTCAAGCCGTCATTTGTTTCTTCAACGCTATTCTCAGTTAAAGAATTCAAAACTGCTTGATAACTTGTCATAGCAAAAGCCTCCTATAGCTTCTAAGAATTAATGTACATGTAAATTAGCAAGCTTAGTTAATAATTTTGTAAATAAATTTCTAACTGTATTCGTTTGCATAGTAACACAGTATATTCTAGAAATCAATTATTTGTCTGAACAAATAATTGAAATAGTATGAATACATAGATAGTAGGACGTTCTCAATAAGAGGATATTTATCTCCGATTTTTAACAAGAAAAAAATAAAAAAAGTTTTCAACAAAACTGTTGACAAAGCAATGAAAGGGCATTATTATCTGTTTGAACAAATAATAAAAGTTGTTTATACATTTTGGGAGGTAAGAAAAATGGCGGATAAGTATAGTGATGTTGCCAAAGAGATTGTAGATCATGTTGGCGGCAAGGAAAATATCAAAATGTTGACCCATTGTGTGACTCGTTTGCGTTTCGTTGTCAAAGATGAAAAAGCTATCGACGAAAAAGCGGTCAAAGAGATACCCTTAGTGAAAGGGGCTTTTCATTCTAATGGACAATACCAAGTTGTTATTGGTACCGGAACAGTTGATAAGGTATTCGATGAAGTAGAAAAGCAAACTGGGATTCAACAAGCGGATGCAGCAGAGTTAAAAGCAATTGAAGCATCAAAGAAAAATATTTTCCAACGAGGATTGAAAACGTTCTCCGATATTTTTATTCCAATCTTACCAGCGATTGTAGGAGCTGGTATACTGCTTGGAATTGGAAATATTTTGACTTCAGCTGGTATTTTTGGATCTGAATCTTTAGTTGCACAACATCCTCAGATTCAAGGACTGGCTGATATGATTATAATGATAGCGAACACGGCATTCACTTATATTCCAGTTTTAGTTGCTTGGTCGGCGGTCAAACGCTTTGGTGGCAATCCAATGTTGGGCGTGTTCTTAGGTTTAGTTTTGATCAATGCCCAATTGTTACCCGGTTCGCAAATGTCTTCTGTTATAAATGGAGATGTAAAACCGGAATACTGGCATATCTTTGGTCTTAAAGTAATGCAGTTAGGCTATCAAAATTCAGTATTGCCTCCTCTAGTAGCATCATGGGTATTAGTTTTCCTAGAAAAAAAATTGAAGAAAATCGTTCCAGATACTTTGCAATTAATCGTGGTGGCCCCAGTGGCGATCGTTGTTACGGCTTTCTTGACTTTCTTAGCGATTGGACCATTTATGAACCAAGTGGCAACAGTAATTACAAATGGAATCATGAGTTTATTTAATTTTAGCCCGATCATTGCTGGCTTCTTGTTTGGCCTTTTATGGGAACCGTTGGTTGTGACTGGTATGCATCACGCTTTTATTGCAGTCAATATCCAATTGATCGCTCAAACTCAACAAAGCTTTATGTTATCAATCATTACGATCGTATGCGTTGCGGAAGCAGGCGCGGATTTCGCTATGGCATTGTTGACACGCTCTAAGCAAAAACGTGGTATTGCTATATCTGCAGGAACATCTTCTTTATTAGGGGTAACTGAGCCTTCTATGTTTGGTGTCACGATTCCTGCTAAATATCCTTTCATTTGTTCGATTCTGAGCGCTGGTGTTGCTGGAGCACTTATAATGATGTTCAAAGTTTATGCCATTTCATTAGGTCCAAGTGGTCCTTTGTCATTCACAATCATTCCAGCACAATTTTGGGCAAAGCATTATTTAGTTATGGGTATAGCTTTTATACTATCTTTCGCTTCAACTTTTGCTTATGGTAAATTCGCAAAGAAAGAAAAATCAGAAGTTGATGTAGCAACACAGACTGTAGTCGAGTAAAAAAATCGGATCTGGGTTGCAAGTAGACTTGCATCTCAGATCTTTTTCTAAAAATGATATGAAGGTGAAACGTATGGAACAAATAGTATGGCAACAAGTTTTTTCAAACTATCATAATCTTAACTATAACTTAGACAAACCACAGCGTTTATGCTTTTTACATAATACGGAAGGTGATCAATTACGCCTTGAGATGACGAATCAATATGATGAACAGCCTTTGATTGTCGATAGTTTACGGATTAGTGGTAATGCTCATTTTGAGCAAGCAGTCACAGTAACTAGTGAGGGTATGGCAACTTTCAATATCCCCGCTTTCAGTAAAATTTGGACAGATACGGTTTCATTTCCTATCCATGCAGGCAAACCGCTTTACGTAGAAATCACGGTGCACAATCAAAAAGGAACGATCAATACTTTAGCGAGTTCTCTAGACCATCATTTAGTAGAAGTACTAGATTATGAAGATGATATCCAACAAAATTTTTATTTTGGAATAACGACGATTCAAGCGGAGACTTCATCTAAAATGACCATCGGATTTTTCGGAGACTCTTTAACCAACCAAGGTTATTTCAGTAATCAAGTTGCTACGATGCTTTATGAGGAATATCCAAATGAAGTTACTACCTTTAACGCGGGCATCTCTGGTAACCGTCTGCTCTTAGCAGGAAATTCGGAATCTGAATGGAACGAAAGTTTTGGCCCAGCAGGAGTCGAACGCTTTAAGGTAGATGTTCTAGAAAAGAGTCCGCAACTGGTGGTCTCTATGATCGGGATTAACGATTTGTTCCATCCGGGTGCGGGGTGTCCAGAAAATGAATTACCTACTGCTGATGCTTTGATCAAGGCAATCAAAAAACTATCGGAAGTTTGTTCTGAAAGAGGAATCCTATTTGTACCAATGACTATTACTCCTTTCAAAGGTGCTGTCAATCGTGAGATTAGTTCCTGGAATCCGATAAAAGAAGCTATTCGTTCTACAGTTAATGATTTTATTCGTTCATACCCACATTGTATCGATATCGCAGCACGAATCGAACAAACTGATGATGTAGCTTCTTTACAAGGCCTATATGATTGTGGCGATCACCTTCATTTTTCACCGGATGGAGCTGTTGTAATTGGGACCGCCGTATTCAATGTGCTGAAGCCGTTAATCGACTCAGCTATCAAAGTGGAAATATGATTGTTTATTATCGGCTAATCCAGTAGAATTAGAAATATCGAGTCGTTACTGGAAAGGATCGATTACAATATGGCTGGAGCAAAGTTTTATCCTATATATATGAAATTAAAAGAACGTATTAAAAATGGTGAGTATGAGGAAATGCTGCCGACGGAGAGCGTATTGACGCAAGAATTCAACACTAGTCGCAACACGATTCGTCGCGCGATTCTGATGCTAAAAGAAGAAGGCCTGGTCTACAGTGTCAAGGGCCGTGGAGTCCTTATTTTAGAAACTATTGCTGATGATCGCTGGGACTTTGATGCTGGCGGATTTAATGGTTTAGAAGCGATCGAACAGGCGAATCAAATGGAAACAGAGACAAAAGTCTTGTGCTTAAAAAAAATCATCATAGATGAAAAATTACAGGGGAAGGTCCCTTTTACTACAGGTGAGATCTTGTATCAAGTTGAAAGACTCAGAATCTTAAATGGTGATCCTTTGATGCTAGATATCAGCTATTTTCGTTTTGATCAAGTCCCTATTCTGACTAAATCTATCGCGGAAAAGTCAATCTATCAATACTTAAAGGATCAAGATGTCCATATCGCCGCAGCAAAGCGTCGTTTTTTAGTGACGAAAGCTGATGAGAAAGATATGGAGTATCTAGATCTTGGAACGAACAATTGTGTAGGTGTCATGGAGAATCTTGTTTTTAATGACATGGGGAGGCTCTTTGAATATACTCAAAGCCGGTTCGTTCCAGATCGATTTAGTTTAACTTATTTCGCACAAAATGCGGATTTGTGAAAATAGTGTTAGTCATAAAAAATGAGTCTTGTAATGCACGTGGGCGTATAGCAAAGTTCAGTTTGAATTTTGCTGTACGTTTTTCTGTTCTCTTGTTGTTTAGTCTTGACCCTGCAAACCAAGCAAAAAGGATCTCTTTGAAAAATCTAACAAACGATGTGAAGCAATTAATAAAATGGTGCATTTTAGGTTGCTAGCTGTATAATCAATCGGCTAATCCAATCATTTCCAACAAATAAAAGGTTTTTCTAATGAAAAAGGTGTTTGAAGTTTATTATTTCTAGTTCCAGAATAATTATACAATCATGATATAATCGATATTAGCATTAAAATTTTATTAACTGTGTCCAAAATTATTTTAGAAAAAATAGAATCAATATGACCATCTCGGTCAGAACTTTAGAAGGCATTAGAGTGTCTATTTTACCTTACCTAATATAATGGTTACGAAGAGGATAATTGAAAAAAGATCGTAATGGATCCGGGCTTCATCTTAAGAACGACATATTAAATTTATTAAAAAAATTGATTTGTATGTAGAATAATGAGTGTCTATATTCATAGGAAGCTCGTTTTTATTTTATCGCATCGCTTTAATTGTTGTTCTGGCCTATATCTGCTATGTTTTTAGTAGAGAGATGTTTGTGCTTGTGGAGGTGTTCAAGTTGTATCGAAAATGGGTTGCTGGCGGTCTAGTTGTTTTAGGTCTTTTATTTTCTTCTCCTGGGTCTGTGGCGGCATCAGAGTATGGGCTGACGGATGCGCAGCAGAAAAAGATCGTAGAGCCCTATGACCGATTTTATCATGCAGCGTTTGCTGATAAAGCGGCTGTCGAGGATTTTGGGATGTATAAGATTCCGGGATTGTATGAAGCAGCAACGCTTAGTCTGGCAACAGGTAAAATAGCGAAGAGTCAAACCATGACGCCACAGGGCATTGCTTTGACGGACAAATATGTATTGATCTCAGCCTATAGTCATGATCATCAGAACCATTCGGTAATCTATATGCTGGATCGGCAAACGCACCGTTATTTAAAAACAGTGGTTTTACCTGGGCATCCGCATCTTGGCGGAATCGCATATGATCCGAAGCATCAGCGTGTCTGGGTGACGACGGATGGACTATATGCCGGCTTGGCGTCGATTGATTTAAAAGTGATGGAAGACTATCAGTTGGAAGATCAGCGAGTAGTAACTTATCATCAGCAGATTTCTTTGAACAATATCGCCCGCGCTTCTGCCTTGACTTATACTTCAGGTGTATTAGTGGTAGGTTATTTCACTTTAGATGAATATGGGCGTATGAGTACTTATCGTTTGAATGATCAAGGGGAGTTGACGACTACCTCACAGGAAAAGGTCTCTAGCTTTGATGCTGGTCAGCCAAACAAGGCAACACAGCTGCCTGTAGCACCACCGCAATTTGCCCGCTCCATTGGTGCTTGGAAAACGTTGGCGATGGTTCAAGGGATTGCCTTTTATAAAGATTATCTGTTGATGTCCCAATCTTGGGGCCCAGAACGTTCTGGAAAGATTTACTTTTTTAACTTAGATAAAGTTGATCGCTATTTCTCGATTAAGGATGCGGAATTCAAGGTTGATACGCCGCCCTATATCGAACAAATAACCGTTAGTGACGATCAGCTCTTTACCCTTTTTGAAGGTGCCGCATTTCCTTATCGAAGAAGAAATCCCGTCTTAGTGGATCATGCGATCCAATTAAGTATGGATGATCTATTGGAAAAGACGGATGAATAATTGTGAAAAAAAGCAGCCGGGTGCCTGGCTGCTTTTCAATCGTAGGAAAGTTCGATACAATAATAAAAAAAAAGACAGTTGGGGAAGACAAAATGAAAAAAATTACCATCAAAGAAGTCGCTGAAGAAGCGGGTGTTTCTAAAACAACGATTTCGCGTTTTCTGAATAATAATTACGGAAATATGTCGAAGGAAACGAAGGCTCGGATTGCTGACGTGATTGAGCGCTTGGGCTACCGGCCAAGTAAGCAGGCGCAAGCGTTAAAATCTAAGCACAGCTATCTGATCGGTGTGGTGGTAGCCGATATTTCAAATATGTACTCTTCGTTGCTTTTAAAAGGGATTGGATCGGTACTGGAAAAAAGCGGCTATCAAATGATTATTATGGATGCGGCGAATTCAGTTAGTCTTGAAAAAGAATTGTTGCAAAAACTGATTGATCAAAGTGTGGAAGGGATTATTTTACAGCCGTCATCTCGGCAATCGAGTAATTATGAATTTATCGCCGAACACAATATTCCGTTGCTTTTAGTGGATCGGCAAACAGAGCCTGAACGCTGGACATCAGTGATCACCAATAATATCGCTGCCACCAAAGAAGTGATTGAAAAAGCCTTGGAAAGAGGGTATGAACATGTTTTTGTCGTTAGTGAGCCGGTTAAGGATGTCAGTACTCGGGAAGATCGCTATCGAACGGTGCAGGAGACGGTCCTTAAATCGCAAAAAAAGTGTCACTTAATCGAAGTTAACGATGAAGATGAGATGACTGGAAAAATCGAAGAAATCTTGCAGCAGCCAAACAAGAAATTATTGTTTGCTTCTAACGGACGGGTGTTAATGGAGAGTTTGACGATTTTGATTCATAAAAATATCTCCATTCCAGCAGAAATTGGAATCACCGGTTTTGATGATTGGAATTTGACGGAGTTAGTGGGTCCGGGAATCACCAGCGTGGAGCAGCCATCGAGAAAAATTGGAAAAAGAGCGGCAACACATTTGCTGGAGTTGTTGAAGGACAAACAACCGGTGGGGGAAATTATCGTACCATCTGCAATTCGTTGGCGTAAATCGGTGTAAATATTCGTTATTTTTAAAATAAATTTTATAGAGTAGTATCGTTTGGAAACCGATTTCTAAATGATGCCGCTCTTTTTTGTAATTGAAGAAATGTTTTTTAATCATGAAACCGTTGACATTTTTCGTTAACCGGTTTACTATACATCTATAGAAACCGGTTAACAAATTGAGAGGATGGGTTTTATGAAAGACAATCGTTTAGTGCTTAATTTTTTAGTTTTTGCTGAAAAAGTGGAAAATGGTGCATTGCAGAGTGAATTATTACCCGAAATTGCTGATTTAGGTTTTCAATCTGTTGAAATACGTCGTGAATATTTTAAGGATCTTGAAAAAGAGATGCCTGTTATCAAAGCAGAGGCTGAACGTTTGAAGCTTGAATTGTTTTATAGTGTTCCAGATGAAGTTTATGTAGATGGAAAGATTAATCCGAAATTGAAAAACTATTTAGCAGAAGCAGAACAAATGGGTGTAAAACATATCAAATGGAACATTGGTGCATTTGAAGGGGATTTACATGAGGATGAATTGAAAACGCTTATTGAAAGCGGTGTGGCAATTACAATTGAAAATGATCAAACCCAAACATCAGGAACGATCGCTGCTATTCAAACGTATATGAAAGCGATTAAAGACGCGAGCTTAGCCATTGGTTATGTTTATGACTTAGGAAACTGGCGCTTCGTTGGTGAAGACGAAATGAAAGCCGCTGAAGCATTGACAGACTATGTTCAATATATCCATATGAAGGATGTTGGCTATGAAAATGATCAGCCAAAGGCCGCTGGACTTGACCATGGCGAAATCGATTGGCGTAAGGGTTTGACGATTTTACCGAAGAATCGTCCAATCGCGATTGAATATCCAACAACCTCAAATGCAGAAATTCTTGAAGCGAAGAAACTTTTAGAAGAAGCGATTGATTAGACAGTCGCTGATAAAAGACTAGGAGGAACGGTAATGACAGAGCAACATACTAAGATTGACGCTGAGAAATTTGCTTATCATTTTATGGAAACGATTAATCGTCCTGAGATCGACACAGAGAATATGGAAGGTGCGGCAAAAGAAGCGTTAGCCGCCTATCTGACAGCGTATTATATGATTCAAAAATTCAATCACTTAGAAAATGACTTCTTTATAGAAAATCATAAGAAACCAGCATCAAACTACCAACGCATTTTAAGTGAACTAAATAAATATTAGGAGGCGCTACTTATGGGGGGCGCAATAACAGGCATTTTATTAGCAGTAACCTTTATTATTTTCGTTATCTATGCCATGAAGGGTGGTAATTTAACGGTTGGATTCTTCGTTATGGCTGTCTTATGGACAGCGATTGGATTGGTGCCTTTCAACACAGCGGTCAAAGAAATTTTTACTGAACCAGTTTTAAATTATGGGAAAACAGCTGCCTATATTATTTTCGGGTCTTGGTTTGGTCGAGTATTAGTCGATACTGGGATCGCCGGGAGTATTAGCCGCAGAACAGAAAAGGTCGGTAAGAAAAGTCCGGTCTTGGCAACGATCTTGATTGCTTTTGTAATCGCTCTAATTTTTACTAGCTCATATGGGGTTGGTTCGGCGATTGCGGTTGGTGTAATTCTTTTTCCAATCATGTTTTCGATTGGTGTACCTAGAAACATTGCGGTGTCAGTCTTTACAATCGCGATCGGGGCTGCAATGTACGTGAACAATGTTCTTTTTGTTCAATTCCAAGTTTTCTTCCCGAAAGTCGCTTGGGGTCCGCATTATCAACGTTTTGGCTTTGTTGCGATGGGTATTCAAATGGTGATTTTAGTTATCTTTATCTTATTCAATGCTAAGAAAATTCGTAATGGTACGCCTGAGATTATTGAAAGTGACTCTGAGGCAGAAATCGTGGAAGTTCCAATGTGGACGTATGTTTTACCCGTAATGCCGGTAGCTTTGAGTATTTTTGCTAAGTGGGATGCTGTTCCTGCGTTGTTACTTTCAACCATTATCGCGTTTGCAGCAACTGGCAATATGAAGAAATATTCAAGATTTGTCACTATGATGAATGAAACAGCGAAACATGCGATTAGTGATATTGCTGGCTTGCTGATTATGTTGTTCGTCTTAACGATGTTTCAATCAGCCGCTGTTCATGCAATGTCAGGCTTTACTAGTGTCTTCCAACAAGTAATTCCAGATAATAAATTAGCGTTGATCATTATTGTAGCGATTGTTGCACCGCTGTCTTATTTCCGTGGACCATTGATGCTTTATGGCGCGGGTGCCGCAACGGCCGCGATTCTAGTCGGCACAGGCATGTTCGATCAATACTTCTTATATGGCTTATTAGTAGTACCATCTATGATGGGCGTTTCAGCTTGTATCACACAATCATGGAATTTATGGTCAGTTCAATACGCCGGCCTAGATACGAAAACATTTCTACTTACCGGCCTACCATGGGCTTGGGGAGCAACAGTCTTGAACTTAATTGCAGCATATATTTTACTATAAAAGAAAAGAGGAAATTAAGATGAGTGAATTTTTAACAATTGGTGAACCGATTGCATTATTTGGATCAGAGGAAGTCGACAAGTCATTGAAGGACGCACTTCATTTTCAAAAATTTTTAGCAGGAGCAGAAGTCAATGTCGCTGTCGGTGTCTCTCGCTTAGGTCATAGCAGTGAATATATTACGCAAGTCGGAAAAGATCCATTTGGCGAATTTATTATTGACCGCCTGCACGAAAATAAAATCGGCACTGATTATATTTCGGAAACGTCAGATTTTTGGACAGCTTTCCAATTAAAGGATAGAGTAAGTGAAGGCGATCCAAGCATTTTCTATTTCCGTAAAGGTTCGGCTGCCGCTCATTTTGAAAAGGAAGTTTTAGACAAAATTGATTTTTCTGATGTGAAAATGGCGCATCTATCCGGGATTTTCCCAGCAATCTCGAAAGAAGCACAGACAGCTTTCCGTTATTTGATCCAATTATTGGAAGAACACAAGATTCGTACAACTTTTGATCCAAATCTACGCCCCCAATTATGGGACAGCGAAGCTGAGATGGTAGAAACAATTAACGACCTTGCCTCTCATGTAGAAATCGTTTTGCCAGGGATCAATGAAGGTGAAATTTTGATGGGCAGTCGCGAACCAGAAGCAATCGCTGATTTCTATTTGAACAACGGCGAAGCGACACAAACAGTCATTGTTAAACTTGGAACAGAAGGGGCTTATGTGAAGCAAAAAGATGGCACGAGCTTTACCGTTCCTGGTTTTAAAGTCGCGAAAGTAGTTGATACCGTGGGTGCAGGGGATGGCTTTGCAGTCGGATTAGTGACCGCTTTAATTGAAGGTAAAGACTTGAAAGACGCGGTAATCCGTGCGAATGCGATTGGTGCAATGGCCGTACAATCACCTGGCGATAACGATGGCTATCCAACACCAACAGAACTTGAAGCATTTTTAAAAAATCAGAAGGTGAAATAATGAAGTTACAAACAGCGATCGATCGGGTATCATTAGAAGATGCTGCCCGATTGGCGAAACAATTAGATGGTAAAACCGATATCTTAGAAATGGGTACCTCATTAGTGAAAGATTACGGGAATGAAGCCATTCGCAGACTGCGAGGAGAATTATCACAAACCAGTTTATTAGTCGATAGTAAAACGATCGATGAAGGCGCCTATGAATTTAATCAAGCCTTTCATCATGGCGGAGATATCGTCACGGTCATGGGGGCGGCCTCGCATGCCACCCTTCAAGCTTGCTATGAAGTAGCACAAAAAGAAAACAAGACCATGATGATCGACCTGTTAGAAGTCAGTGATGAAAAGATTGCCGCTATCAGTGATTTTCCTGAAGCAATCTATGCACTGCATCATTCGATTGATCGTGAAGACAAGCTGGATGCTGTCGGCAGCGTGGCAGATTTTCATCAGAAATTTCCAACGATTAAACGGTTAGCGGTCGCTGGTGGGATCGATTTACCACAAGTTCAAAAATTAGCCGCGCAGGATTTACTTGAAGTGGTGATCGTTGGTTCAAAAATTGCTAAAGCAGCCGATCCCGTGGCAGCAGTAAAAGAGTTTATGGAGGCTATTCACAATGGAAACAATTAAAACAATCATGGCAGAAATCAATCAAGTCATGGACTTGGTGGATGAAAAGCAATTGGATCAAGCATTGCCATTATTTCAAAAAAATAAACGGATTTTCGTGATCGGCGCAGGCCGCAGCGGTTTTCAGGCAAAAGGTTTTGCAATGCGCTTGATGCACATTGGCTATACGGATTATGTGATGGGGGAAACGATCACACCATCGATTCAAAAAGGCGATACGTGGGTAGCAATCTCAGGTTCTGGTACAACCAAAGGAATCGTGAATGATACAGAAGCCGCTAAAAAATTGGGATTGGATATCGTCGCATTAACGAGTGATCCAGAATCTCCTTTGGCGCAATTGGCTGATCAAGTAATCGTCGTTCCCGGTGCAACGAAAACCGGTGCAGGCATCAAATCCGTTCAGTTATTATCAACGCTGTTCGATCAAACCGTGCATATCACTCTTGACGCATTAACATTAAAACTAGCGAAACGTGATCAAACCTCTAACGAAGAGGCACTACATGAACACGTGAATGTAGAGTAGGCGATCAAAATGAAGAAAAGCCAAATTCTTGCTCGGTTAGAAGCAGCTGGCGTGGTAGCGGTTGTGCGAGAAAACAATACTGCGAGCGCCCTGGAAGCTGCCAAAGCGGTAGTTGCAGGGGGCATTCATGGCCTCGAAGTGACTTTTTCGGTTCCAAATGCGGATCAAGTGATTGCCAAGTTAAAGGAAATCTATCAAGCTGACCAAGCTGTAGTAGTTGGAGCTGGGACCGTTTTAGATGCCGTGACCGCTCGGCTGGCGATTATGGCTGGAGCGGAATTTGTCGTCAGCCCTAGTTTTGATCAAGCAACGGCCGAACTATGCAACTTATACCAAGTTCCCTATCTTCCCGGCTGTATGACTATCACGGAGATGCAGCGGGCAATGATCAGTGGAGCGGAAGTCGTCAAGCTTTTCCCAGCGAATAATTTTGATCCGCAATTCATTAAGTCCGTTCAAGCACCTTTGCCTCAGATCAATCTGATGCCTACGGGTGGGATCAATTTAGCTAATTTATTGGTTTGGAAGCAAGCGGGTGCTTTAATGGTTGGCGTTGGCGGTAATTTATTTAAGGGAGTCGCCGATCAAGATTACGAAAAAGTCACGGAGACAGCCAGAGAATACATGGCGAAGTGGCGAGAGGAATAGGAAGAATACTAATACTAGAGACTGTGCCAAAAGTCAAATCTGGCACAGTCTCTATTTAGTTAAAAAAGCTCTGTGACAGATGATTGTCACGGAGCTTTTTGTGGATGAAACCTGTTTCAAATCGTGAAACAGGTTGAGTTGTAAGCGGTGACTATATATTTTTTTATTTCGTGACCGTATACTGAACACATCATAAAAGAAGGAGAGAAGAAAGATGAAAGCGAAAATCATGGATAGCATGCAAAAATTTTCAAAAGCGATGTTTGTTCCCGTTTTGATCTTGCCGATCGCCGGGATTTTGATTGCGATTGGAAATGTTTTTACGAACCCGCGGCTGATTGAAATGTTTGGCTTTTTAGATAATCCAATCACGATGGGTTTTGGAAGCATTTTATCAGCAGCTTTGTTGCCGGTTTTAACCAACCTCGGAGTGATTTTCTGTGTGGGGATTGCCTTAGGACTTGCGAATAAGAAAAAAGCTGAGGCTGCGTTTACGGCATTATTAGGCTATTTAGTTTTCTTATATGCAATGAATAAATTTATGGAGCTAAGAGGAATGCTAGTTGCTCCGGATCAATTACAAGGCTCAGGTCAAGCACTGGTTTTAGGCGTTCAAGTCCTTGATATGGGTGTTTTTCTAGGGATCATTTTGGGATTAGTAGTTGCGTTGATCCACAATCGGTTTATCGATACGACGTTTAATAATGCCTTCCAAGTTTATGGCGGCGCAAGATTTGTCTTTATTGTTTTGATTCCTGTATTAGTATTGGCAGCAATTATTTTATCGTTTGTTTGGCCAGTCGTTCAGCAAGGGATCGATGGTTTAGGCGGCGTGATTCAAAAGACCGGCAATTTCGGGATTTTCTTATACGGTTCACTAGAGCGTCTGCTAATCCCAACTGGCTTGCACCATTTGATTTATACACCATTTTTATATACTTCTCTTGGTGGTGTTGCAGAGGTTGGCGGTCAAGTATTTGAAGGCGCGCGGAATATTTACTTTGCTGAAATCGCTGATCCTGCAGTCCGCGTTTTATCTCAGAGTGTCATTTGGGACGCGCGAGGGATCTCCAAAATGTTTGGTTTAATTGGTGCTTGCTTGGCAATGTATCAAACCGCTAAACCAGAGAATAAGTTCAAGGTTAAAGCAATCTTGATTCCGGCAGTAGTCACTTCGTTTGTTGCAGGAGTTACAGAGCCAATTGAATTTTCGTTTATGTTCGTGGCACCGGCACTATTCGTGATCCATTCCGCATTAAGCGGTCTCAGCATGGTAGCGTTAAATATTTTTGGTTCACGAGCAATTGGCCCCAATGGTTTTATCGATTTCCTACTGTACAATATCCCACTAGGAACAGAGAAAACTCGCTGGCCGATCTATTTATTAGTAGGAGTCGCTTTCTTCTTTATTTATTATTTCGTGTTCCGATTTTTAATCGTCAAATTCAACTTTAAGACAGTTGGAAGAGAAGATGAAGATCAAGAAACGAAGCTGTATTCTAAAAAGGAATACAACGATAAAAAAGCTCAGGCTCCTGCAGATGGCGTAATGGCAACGAATGCTTCGGATGATCAAGTTTCAGGCGTGATCGTGGAAGGCTTAGGCGGAGCAGAAAATATTAAAACGATTGATAATTGTTATACTCGTTTACGCCTGAAATTGGCCGACCCAGCGTTAGTCAACGAAGGATTATTAAAAAATCAAACGCAAGCCAAAGGTGTCATTAGTAATGGGGAGAATGTCCATGTGGTCTATGGCTTGACCGTTCCCCAAGTACGAGAACGATTAGAAAAATATTTAGGCAGAGATAGTGGAGGAGACGAATAGTTATGAAGAAATTTTCAGTAGTAATTGCCGGTGGTGGTAGTACCTTTACCCCTGGTATTGTAATGATGATGTTAGACAACTTGGAGCGTTTTCCTTTAAAAACATTGAAATTATACGACAATGATGGAGACCGTCAGGGAATACTAGGAGAAGCATTAGAAATTTTACTCAAAGAACAAGCGCCCGATATTGAGTTTCTATATACGACAGATCCAGAAACAGCTTTTAGTGAGGTTGATTTTTGTATGGCACATATTCGTGTCGGCAAGTATGCGATGCGTGAAAAAGACGAGAAGGTTCCACTTCGTCACGGGGTCTTCGGGCAAGAAACTTGCGGACCTGGTGGGATTGCCTATGGGATGCGCAGTATCACAGGAATGCTAGAGATTATCGATTATATGGAAAAATACTCGCCAGACTGCTGGATGCTGAATTATTCCAACCCAGCAGCAATCGTAGCAGAAGCTTGTCGTGTTTTACGTCCAGACTCAAAGGTCTTGAATATTTGTGATATGCCTGTCGGAACGTTGCGGCGAATGTCGCAAATCGTTGGAAAAAAACCGGAAGAATTGGAAGTTCGCTATTTCGGTTTGAATCACTTTGGCTGGTGGACCAGTGTCAAAGATCGTGAAGGGCATGAATACATTGAGCAAATTCGCGATTATGTCTCTGAACATGGCTACTTAACGCAAATCGAAGTTGATACGCAACATACTGATCCAAGCTGGCAAGAAACCCATAAAAAGGCGAAAGATATTTTAGCGGTAACGCCTGAATATCTACCGAATACGTATTTAAAATATTATTTATACCCAGACTATGTGTTTGAACATATGAAAGATCATCCCGAGTTTACCCGGGCAAATGAAGTCATGGAAGGGCGCGAAAAACACGTTTTCTATCATGCTCGTCAAATCATTGAGAATGGTTCAGCAGAAGGAATCGCATTTGATATCGACGCTCATGCGACCTTTATCGTAGATCTAGCTCGGGCAATTGCCTTTAATACCCATGAACGGATGGTCATGATCGTAGAAAACAACGGAGCAATTGCCAATTTTCCTGATGATGCGATGGTAGAGGTACCATGTATTGTAGGAACAGACGGTCCGGAAGCATTGGCACAAGGACAAATTCCAGCGTTCCAACAAGCGTTGATGTTCCAACAAGTCACAGTGGAAAAATTAGTGGTCGAAGCTTATGTAGAAAACAGCTATCAAAAAATGTGGCAAGCATTGACTTTATCTAAAACGGTACCTAGCGCACAAGTGGCGAAAGAATTATTAGACGACTTGATTAGCGAAAACGGCGACGCTTGGCCGGAATTACATTAATAAAATGGGTTGCAGCACAGTGGATGAAATAAGCTGATGCTGCAATCTCTTTTTCTAAAGACAGTAGGAGGAATCAGATGGAAATTGCAATGGTTGGCTTAGGTAAAATGGGAATAGGAATCGCGGAAAATTTATTGAGTCATCAACATCAAGTCCGCGGATTTGATGTTGACCTCAAGCTTGCGGAAAAATTAACTGATTTGGGCGGGACCTTTTATTCTGACCTGACAGAGTTGTTGGCAGCTGGTTCTCAGCAAAAGATTGTATGGTTGATGCTACCAGCCGGAAAATTAACCAATGATATGGTAAGACAAATTGCCCAACAGCTTCATGAAGAGGATATCGTAATCGATGCCGGAAATTCACATTATCAAGATAGTGTAACTAATTATTCTTTCTGCCAAGCACGCGGCATCGATTTTATTGATGTTGGAACTTCTGGCGGGGTCGCTGGAGCAAAAGCAGGAGCTTGTATGATGATTGGCGGATCGCCTCAAGTCTTTGATCAGCTGCAGTCGTTATTTTCAGATATCTGTGTAGATAAAGGTTATATGTACTGTGGTGAAGCTGGCAGTGGCCATTATTTGAAGATGGTTCACAATGGAATTGAATATGGGATGATGCAAGCTATTGCTGAGGGCTTTAATTTACTACATCACAGCCCGTACGATTATGAAATGGCTGAGGTCGCGCAGGTATTCAATCATGGATCGGTCATCCGCTCATGGCTGATGGAATTAATGGGAAATTTATATCAAGAAGAATTGGACCTAACAGAGATTGCCGGAGTCATTCCTTCATCAGGAGAAGGAAAATGGACAGTAGAGGAAGCCTTACGGTTAAAAGTGAATCTGCCAGTCATTACTCAATCACTTATGACGCGCTTTGCTTCGGAGGATTGTGATAAGATAAGTGAGAAACTTGTCGCATTATTGCGCAATCAGTTTGGCGGACACGCCTTTGTAAAGGATGAATGAGCTTGTCAGTATTTTTAGGAATCGATGTTGGAACTACCGCAATTAAATTAGGAGTCATCGAAGAAAATCAGCTGCTTTATACGAATGACCACCCAATAGAAACGTCTGGTAATGAAATCGTCAAATACCAGGATGCAAACCAGATACTTGCTGTTTTGCAGGAGGGGCTCATGACGATCCCCCTTGAATTACGGCGGCGAATCACGAAACTTGGTATTAGTACGGCGATGCATAGTCTGATGCCGGAGGACGATAGTGAACAAATTTTTATTTGGTCGGATCTTCAGGCAGCAGGAGTAATCGAGCAATTTAAGCAAGTAAAAAAAACCACAGCCAAACATTTTTATCAGCTGACGGGAACGCCGATCCATGCCATGTCGCCCTTTGGGAAATTGTTGTATTTTCAACAAGCTGAAAAATACCCGGCAGAGCTCCATTGGTCTGGCTTAAAGGAAGTCTTAATGAAGTACTTTACCGGAGAAACCGTGATCGACTATAGCACGGCTTCCGCTACCGGACTGTTTGATTTAAGGGAAAAACAATGGAGTCATGAAATTTTGACTTATTTGGGGATGCATGAAGGGCAATTAGCCCGTTTGGTAGACACGAATCAGACTTTTGCGCTACTGCCAAGTGTCGCAGAATTATTCGGCTTTTCTTCGGAGCTACAGGTGGTCATTGGGGCGAGTGATGGAACGTTAGCGGCCTATGCTAGTTATTATGCTACCGGGCGCAGAGCCAGCTTGACTATCGGTACGAGTGGAGCTGTTCGACAAATTACTACGGACAATCAGTTAGACGCCGACAAGCAAAATTTCTGTTATTACTTAAATAGCGAGCTGAAGGTTAGTGGAGCACCTTCAAATAATGGTGGGATTATCCTTGCTTGGGCAGCTCAGCAACTGGCCATAGATCCACTTGATTTTTATGCGTCAGTCCCCAACTTGTTGATGGAAACCAAAATAGGAAGCAATGGTCTACGCTTTTGGCCTTATCTGAATGGGGAACGAGCACCTTATTGGGACAACGAGATTAAAGGCGGCTTTTATGATTTGACCTTGCAACATACCAGAAGTGACCTTTTACGAAGCGTGATTGAAGGCGTACTTCTAAACATTCGCCGCTTAGTCCAATTAGTCGCTAAAAATGAAGACTTATCAGTCAGCGGAGGATTTTTCCAAACACCGGCGTTGGCTCAACTAGCGGCAACTGTTTTTGGCACCGCCTGCTATTATGCGCCAGAAAATGAGCCGATCTTTGGCTTGTATTATTTGTTGGAACAACCGGAACTAGTGAAGAAAGAACAGCAGCAAGTCTTTTTCCCTGATTCCCTGCAACAAGCAGCGTACCAACATTTAGCGGAGCATTATTTTGATTGAGTTTTTTGCGTAAATTCTTGGACAATATACTCCATTAGCAGTAATAGTTTTCCAAAAAAGCTATTATAAGTAACATTTTGACTATCGACCGGACGTTCATCGTTGACTTCAAAAATAATGCTGGCGGCTTCAGTCGCTCGCGATTGGCTGTTGCCGGTGAACAAGATAGTTGGAATTTGGCGTTCTTTAGAAAACTGCATCTTTTCAATCACCTTTTGAGTTTCGCCGGATTTTGAAATGACGATCAACATACTGATATTATCAGCGTTATTATTAATGATGCCAGCTGAATCAGCAGCATTTACAAAGAGGGTTTTGATCCCATTCACCAATAATTTTTTGTAAAGGTATTCAGCGATGATACTGGAAAAACCAGTAGCGTAAATCGTGATAAATTTTTCCTGATTGTCTTGATAGATATTTTTCATAGTGTGGATAGACGGCGCTATTTTTTCTGTAGGAATCGAAATATCCACCGTGGCTTCTACCAATTGATTTTGCGGCTGGTATTGATTTTTGAGGAAATAAAACAACTCTAAATAACCAGAAAAATCTAATTTTTGTGCCAATCGCACGATGGTTGCTGGAGACGTATAGAGTGTTCCGGCAATTTTTCTTAAAGAAACACCTTCCAGTTCATTAATATGTGTGACTAAATAAGTTAAGATCGTCTGATCATTATCAGAGAGTTGTTTTCCCTTAGTTACTAATTCTAAATCCATTTGTACACCTCATATAAAAATAATAAAGCCCTTTCCTATGTATTATACACTAAGAATGGTTAAAGAAAGGTTCTCCCTTTTCACTAAGTAAAATGTAACTCATCTTGCACAAATAGAAAGGAGAAAGAATATGTTTGGTCTATTTAATAAAAAAGTTGAACTTCATGCGCCCGTCTCTGGAAATGTTATTGAAATAACAGAGGTTAATGATCCTGTCTTTAGTCAGAAGATGATGGGGGAAGGTTTCGCGGTCAAACCAACAGCCGGACAAATCAACTCACCTATCAATGGTCGGGTAAAATCCATCTTTCCTACGCTACACGCGGTAGCTCTTGAAACCGATGATGGACAAGAAATGCTACTTCATATTGGTATTGATACCGTTGAATTAAATGGTGAAGGGTTTCAGTCTAATCTAATAGAAGGACAAAAGATCAAAATTGGTGATCCTTTAGTCCAGGTTGATTTAGCCGTCCTTGCAGAAAAAGGAAAAGACAATGTCATCATTATTGTTTTACCAGAATTGAAGGACAAGCAGGTAATCGTTCAAACTGGCGAAAAACAAAGTGGCGAAGTCGCGGCCATTTTAAAATAAATCTTTGAGAAACAGCCTTTCAAAACGAAAGGCTGTTTTTGCGAGTCGGACTTTTTATAGTAATCGATCAACCTGTTTAGTCCGATCGTATGCGTCTGAAAATCAACAATTTAAAAAATAAGCAAGATTCTAAAAATTGACTTCATAGTCTAATTAGACTAAGATGGGAAAATAATTGAAATTGAGGTGGAGAATTATGAAATCAATCTTACTGATTGGTCAATCTAATATGGCGGGCCGCGGCTATTTAACCGATGTTCCGCCGATTTATAACGAAAGGATCGAGATGTTACGTAATGGACGGTGGCAAATGATGGCCGAACCGATTCATTTTGATCGTGAAGTGGCTGGAGTGGGACCGGCGGCATCTTTTGCCAGTGCGTGGACTCAAGAACACCCCACAGAAAAAATCGGTTTGATTCCTTGTGCTGAAGGTGGGAGTTCCATCGATGAATGGGGAGCTGATCAACCATTGACCCGTCATGCACTGACAGAAGCCAAGTTTGCGATGGAATCCAGTGAATTGATTGGAATTTTGTGGCATCAAGGGGAAAATGATAGTTTAAATGGGCGCTACAAAGCCTACGAAGAAAAACTAACACGGGTTTTTGAACACTTTCGCAAGGAGCTGGCTTTGCCTGAGTTGCCAATCATCGTTGGCCAGCTGCCTGATTTTCTTGGGAAGCAAGGTTTTGGTCTAAGTGCAACGGAATTTAAGGAAATTAATCAAGAGATGGCTAAAGTGGTGGCTAAGCTGGACCATTGTTATCTAGTCAGCGCTGAGAAGCTGACAGCGAATCCGGATGGCATCCACATTAACGCAAAGTCACAACGACAATTCGGCCTTCGTTATTATGAAGCTTTTGCTAATCAGAACAATGTGCTTAGTCCTTTGTCCGATGAAGATGAACGTTTGGCTGAGATTTATGGGCGGGAAACGACGAAAAATGAAAAGATTTATTTGTTGAGCCGTGATTTTGCATTAGGAAAGATCGATTTTCAGCAATTTATGGAACGCTTTGGAGCAGTTCAATGATTCCATTACTTATTTTAGGTCTGTTGAAGGAGCAGCCAGCTTCTTATGGCTACGAATTATTAGCGAAGATGGAAGCCAATTATTTTAAGTATTTTGTTCGGTTTACCAAGGGGTCATTTTACTATAATATCCAACAGCTTGAAGCTAAAGGACTGATCGAGCGTGTTTTCTCAGAGCCTCAGAAAGAGGGAAAAGAAAAGAATCGTTATACGTTGACTGCCACCGGGGAAAAAGAATTTAAGCGCCTATTTCTTCGTTATGGTGAAAAAAAAGAGCCTATCACTTTCCCATTTTATACGCCGTTATTATTTGAGGATCAAGTGGCGCCAGAACAAATGGTCCAGCTGTTAGAAGGACAGATAGCCCAGACACAAGAAAAAATACGTTTGATTGAAGCCGCGCTGGCAAATCCCGCAGAGCAACTGCGACCTAATTTTCTCAAAATGATGGAGAATTCTAGGCAGCATCACGAAGTTAATTTGGCGTGGTTTCAAGAGCAATTAGCCGAATACAAATAGCCGATGCGGGTAAGTCACTAGGATTCTAGCGACTTTTCCGCATCAGCTTTTAGTTTTTCTTATTCATCTTCAGTCTTTTTTTGTTCTATCAGTTCTTGTAGCAGTTCGATTTGGACTTGTTGCAACTCGACTAAGTGCTGCCATTTGCTCGCCATTAAATAGTCGATTTTTTCGTGGAGTAAGTGGATTTCAACTTCAGATTTGACATTGACTTCATAATCATTATCCGCTTCTACCCGGTCCCGATCGGCTTGGCGATTTTGGCTCATTAAAATGATCGGTGCTTGGATTGCGGCTAAGCAGGAGAGGGCCAAATTCAATAAAATAAAAGGATATTTGTCAAATGGATCGAAAAATAGCGGTAACGTATTCAAGACGATCCAAGCAAAAAGTGTTAACAAAAAGATAATGATAAAGGTCCAACTGCCGCCAAACTTCGCGATGCCATCGGCGACTTTTTGACCAAAGGTTTCTTTGGTTTTTAACGCATCATTGACATTTTTGATTTGAACTTGCTCATTACGGATTTTATGCTTCAACTCGTGATCAAATTGCTTTGATGTCGATATTTCTTTTTGAATCTGCTGATTAAGGTATTGAAATCGAAAATTCAATACACGGTTATAGGAAATTGTGTCTGTCGCCGTCAACTCTTTATCTGTCGTTAAGATGAAATCTCGTAAATTTTTATCTAGTTCTGAAAGCGTAAAGTGTTGCTTGTTTTGTTTATCTCTCATAGGAATCACCCGTTTTTCTTTTAATGATAGCACGGTGATCGATCATTTTCCTAAAACTTGTCTTTGCTTATCTATCTGCAGTCTAATAAAAAAAGACGACAGCCTAAGCTATCGCCTGAAAAAATGCTTACCAGGGAATGACGCCATCGCGGTTGAAGAAGCCACCAGTTGGTCCTTTTTCATCAATCGTCGCTAATTTGACGATGGCATCGGAGCCTTGCTCCACTGTTTGCATACCGTTGCTGAAATTTTCTCCGGTCTTGGTTGGTCCGGGATCAACCGCATTGATCTTCATATTTGGCAGACTTTTCGCATACTGAACAGTCAGCATCGAAACCGCGGCTTTTGATGAGCTGTAGGCCAAAGCATTGACTTTTGATTCGATTTTATCTGGGTTCAACACTTGACCGAATGAACCAAGGCCGCTGCTGACGTTGACGATTACTGGGAATTCTGACTGTTCTAACAGCGGTAGAAAAGCATGAGTCACGGAGACCAAGCCGAAAACATTTGTGTCATAAACGTTGCGCATGATCGCCGCGTCGATCTCTGCTGGCTGGCCATAACCGCCTGGAATACCGGCATTATTGATTAGAATATCGATCCGGCCTTCCTGTTTTTTGATCGTTTCGGCAGCCTGCTCGATTGAGGCTTCATCGGTGACATCCAAGGCAACGTAGGAAACAGCTAATTCCTTTGCCGCTGCGGCTGCTTTTGCTGCTTGGCGAGAGGTAATGTAGACATGATATCCCATTTTTTTCAAATGACTAGCAGCGGTATAGCCTAAACCGGTACTGCCGCCGGTAATTAACACGATTCGTTCTTTCATGATTCATTCCAACTTTCTTAATTAAAATAAAAACTTGTATTTACAACTTTGATTGGAGCATACGCCTGATTTTTTTATTTGTCAATAAAATAGTTGTGTTTAAAAGTATTTTTATTTTTTTTATGCTAATATAATGACAAAGGGGTGGAACCAGTGAAAACAAATGAAGACAATCTCTCCGAAAATATTTATCAAGCTAACTTGGTTCAGCAAGAATTCATCGAGACTCGTTTGAAAAAAATCGGTCTGACATCTCACCAAGCTCGTGCGCTAAATTATATTTCGCGTTATCCCGGTGTAATCCAAAAAAAAATTGCTAATTATTTAGGCAAGCAAGATGCTACCATAACGAACATTTTGAAAACGTTGGAAAAAAAGGACTACATCTACCGTGAGATTCCTAAAAACAATGAGCGTCAGAAAAATTTATTTTTGACCGAAAAGGGCGAGGAATCCATCAAGCAAATTCGCCTGATTTTTCAAGATCTTGAAGCGCAGCTGACGCAGGAGCTTGAAGCGGAGGAACAACTATTACTAAAAAAACTATTGAAGAAAATTCAATAAACTCGATCTGGTGGCCATTCGCTCACCAGATTTTTTTGTTTATATTCAATGACTAAAATAAGAAAAAATGGATTAAAAATCATTAGAAGCAAGGTCAAGCTCCTATTGACTGTTTGTGAAGTGCTAAAAGAAGCTCAAAGTCCGATTGACAAGCTGATTTTTACTCGTTTATAGTGCAAGTGTCAGCTTTACTAAGAAGGAGGAGCAAACATGGTAGTCCAGCCCTTTTCAGCCCAGCAATTATTTAAGTTAAAGCGTCAAACGTTAGAAAAACGTTTGACTGATTATTATGGAGAGACTCAAGATACGAAGACATTGCTTAACCTATTGATTGCCCTTCAAATTCGCAATGCGCTGGGAAACGAAGATTTCTCTCAATTTTTACGCCCATTGGTTCGTCAACTTTTTTTAAAGACAACAGCTACACGGGTGCTGCGCCATTATTATTGCCATTTTGAGTCCTATTTTTCTGCAAAAGAATGGCAGACGGTGCTAGCCCGCTTGTTTCCGATAAAAATATATTTAACCAAGCTGATCTCAAAATTTCGTTCCATTTTTCAACCAGAAACTTTGATCGGTTTGACTGATTCATGACCGCTGGATAGAAGTGAATCAAGCAACATTCAACCGTTTATCTCCAGGTAAAAGAGATGGGTTATTTGTTGTGGAGATTTCTATTATTTTCATAAAATAGTTATTTTATGGGTAATCCCATTTGTGAACAAGGGATTTTCTTTTAGTTAATAAGACCATTTGAATAATTACAGTTGTTTTTATTAAATAGATCAAAAGTTGGGTTGCTTTTCTCCAACAGAATTGTTACATTTAATCACAGAAAGCGTTTACAAAATTTAGAAACTTGCGGGAGAGAGCAATCATTGCCACCGAAGGTATAAGCTATGAACATGCTGGTTTCATAGTGAACATCTCAGGTAAAGGGACCGCAAGCGGAAGCAACTCTGGAGAGCAGAAATGCGCCGAAGGAGCAACCCTTGAAAAAGGGGAATCTCTCAGGCTAGTGACAGAGGACAACGGCACAAGGTGTTGTTGTCCTCTTTTTTATGCGATGGGACTTAAATAATTTTTTACAAAATCAGTCGCAAAATATATGTGAATGATTGAACAATAAGGAGGGAACCAATGATTATCGTGACGAATAATCCAATGGTCAAAGAACAGATCAATCAGAAAAAAGCCGTTGATTTCGTGGAAGGCTCTTACGGCGATGTTTTGAGCTATGTCAAGCGGCGAGTGATTGATGAACGGCTGTATTTGTTATCCCATCCATTAAGCGGGAGTATCAAGCCTAATGAGACCTATTATAAAACGATTTTTTTAACAGAGGCCAACTCTCAGTCCATCGATCTGGAGAGTTTAGAATATATGGAATCAGCGATAACCGTCTACGAGAAATTTATAAAAAACAAGCAGCGACCTAACTGGTCCTTAGGGGTGTTGCAAGATTTTGCTTTCGTGGATTTTTATATCGCCCAAAGTACGTTGGACAGGATAGGAGGTGACACGTGTTCGACTACTTGCTATTAAATAGAACTGAGGTGAGTCAATGAAACTCGAGATTGGCAACATTGAAATCAAAGATGTGGTTTTTAGTGAAGATGAAAAAATTGAGCAGGGTCGATTATCAATCAATCCTGCCAAAATCAAAGCAATCGTTTTAGAGGATGATCGATTATCCGACTGTGAGATTGAGATCGCCAAACCCGGCGACAGTCTTCGAATCACACCGGTTAAAGATGTGATTGAACCAAGATGTAAAGTAGATTCTGCTACGGGTATTTTCCCAGGAGTCATCAACAAAGTCGATGTCGTAGGCAGTGGTCGAACCCATGTCTTAAAAGGCTGCGCGGTTATGACGGTGGGAAAAATCGTCGGTTTCCAAGAAGGAATCGTCGATATGCAAGGACCTGGCGCGGAGCTCACGCCTTTTTCACAACTAATCGAAATTTGTTTAGTCTTGAAACCGCAAGCAGGGCTTGATCCCCACCAGTATGAAGAGGCCGCGCGTTTTGCTGGATTAAAAACGGCGGATTATCTTGGGAAGCTAGGTGAAAAAATTGAGCCTGACCAACTTGAAACATTTGAAACACTGCCGTTATTAGAACAGATCCAACAATATCCGGAGTTGCCAAAGGTTGGTTACGTTTATATGTTGCAGACGCAAGGACTGCTCCATGATACGTATGTCTATGGAACGGACGCGAAACACATCGTGCCAACAATCCTTTATCCGACAGAGGTAATGGATGGCGCGATTATCAGCGGCAATTGCGTGTCGGCCTGTGATAAAAATACCACGTATCATCACTTGAATAATCCAGTGATCGCGGATTTGTATCAGCAGCACGGCAAAGAAATCAATTTCCTAGGGGTGATCGTAACCAATGAGACGGTCTATCTAAAGGATAAACATCGTTCTAGTGATTTCGTTGCGAAGCTAAGCGAATACTTAGGGTTAGATGGTGTGATCATTTCTCAGGAAGGGTTTGGCAATCCGGATACAGACTTGATCATGAATTGTAAAAAAGTCGAAGAAAAAGGCATTAAGACAGTCATTGTAACAGATGAATATGCAGGTAGAGATGGTGCTAGTCAGTCCTTAGCGGATGCAGATAAATTGGCAACGGCCGTAGTGACTGGCGGGAACGCAAATGAAACGATCCAGTTACCGAAAATGGATCGCTTAATCGGACAATTAGATTATGTCGATGTTATCGCAGGCGGCTTTGACGGCAGCTTGAAGGAAGATGGCACGATTGAAGTTGAAATCCAGGCAATTACCGGTGCGACGAATGAATTAGGGTTTAACAAAATGTCTGCTAAAGGCGTTTAATAAGATAAATAGGGAGGAAATACTAATGACTTTAGATTTAAAAAATAAAAAAGTCTTAGTGATCGGCGACCGTGACGGGATTCCCGGACAAGCAATCGAAGCTTGTATCGAGGGAACAGGGTCAGAAGTAATATTCTCATCCACAGAATGTTTCGTCTGAACGGCCGCTGGTGCAATGGACTTGGAAAATCAACGTAGAGTAAATGAAGCAGCGGAAAACTTCGGCCCAGAGAACGTAGTCGTTTTGATTGGCGCGGCTGAAGGAGAAGCGGCAGGGTTAGCTGCCGAAACTGTGACGAACGGAGACCCTACGTATGCCGGTCCATTGACCAATAAACAGCTAGGATTAGCTGTATACCACGCAGTAGAGCCAGAATTTAAAGAAATTGTCGACCCAGATGTTTTTGAAGAGCAAATTGGCATGATGGAAATGGTTTTAGATGTTGATGACATCATTGAAGAAGTTTCGGAAATGAGGAATCAATACGCCAAATATTAATTAAAACAGCGGAACAAACTTTTTTCAGCCTTCGATCAATAGGCTGAAAAGCTCGTTTGTGAAGCTAGACATCAACCAGTAAAGGAGCGTCTTATGACTAAATTTAAAGTTGTTCACTACATCAACCAGTTTTATGCTGGGATTGGTGGTGAAGAAAAGGCGGACATCCAACCATTCTCAAAGGCCGAAGTAGTAGGACCAGGTCTTGCTTTTATGAATTCATTTGGCGAAGAGGCGGAGATCGTCGGCACCGTTGTGTGCGGCGACAGTTTCTTTAACGAGAACTTGGATAGTGCCAAAAAAGATGTACTGGAACGCATCAAACAATTTGAACCAGATATCGTAGTGGCGGGACCAGCCTTTAATGCCGGCAGATATGGCATCGCCTGTGGGGAAGTCGCGCAGGCGGTAATGACGGAGCTTGGTATTCCAGCGGTAACGGGGATGTATGAAGAGAATCCCGGCGTTGAAATGTACAAGAAGGCAGCCTATATCACACCGACAAGAAATAGTGCGGCCGGTATGCGTAAAGCGGTGCCGGTAATGGCGCGTCTTACGTTGAAATTGTTGAAAGGCGAAGCCGTTTCACCAGTCGCGGACAATTACTTTGTTCGTTATCGCAAAAATTTTCAGGATGAAAAACGTGGCTCAGCACGAGCAGTTGAGATGCTGATTCGTAAGGTGAAAAACGAGGAATTCGCGACTGAATTTCCGATGCCTGAGTTTGATAATGTGGCACCAGCCGCGGCGATCAAGGATCTAACCAAAACGAAGATCGCGTTGGTGACTTCTGGTGGAATTGTTCCCAAAGGCAATCCAGATCGAATTGAATCTAGTAGCGCGTCGAAGTATGGCATGTATTCCATCGAAAATGTTGATACATTGACAGCAGATTCTTACGAAACGGCTCACGGCGGGTATGACCCTGTTTATGCCAACCAAGATCCAAACCGTGTATTGCCATTAGATATTGTTAGAGCAATGGAAAAAGAAGGCGTAATCGGCAGTCTGCACAATTATTTCTATACAACGGTCGGCAATGGGACGGCTGTTGCCAACGCGAAGAAATATGCAGCTGAGATTGCGCAAAAATTATTAGCAGATGGTGTTGAAGCGGTTATTTTGACTTCCACCTGAGGAACCTGTACACGTTGCGGTGCAACGATGGTGAAAGAAATTGAAAAAACAGGTCTGCCTGTGGTTCATATTTGTACAGTAGTTCCAATCTCGCAAACAGTCGGCGCGAATCGGATCGTTCCAGCGGTCGCGATTCCTCATCCATTAGGAAATCCAAGTCTGAGTTTGACCGAAGAACAAAAACTTCGGCGAGGAATCGTTGAAAAAGCCCTAACGGCTATGACGACCGCGGTGGATGAGCAAACTGTATTTGAATAAAGCGAACTGCCTGAGTGGTTTCACTCAGGCGGTTCATTGAGGGAAAGGAGCAAAGCAATGTACGATGTGATCATTATTGGTGGCGGACCGGCCGGCTTGACGGCTGCTATTTACAATGCCAGAGCCCGTTTGAAAGTGCTGCTTTTAGAGAAAACGAAGCTTGGAGGGCAGATCGTTTCCACCCACGAAATCGCCAATTTTCCAGGATCGATCAAAACGACAGAAGAAGAAACGTCAGGACCTGAACTAATCAAACGGATGGCAGAGCAAGCTGAGCAATTCGGAACGGAAATTCAGCTGCGTAAAGAAGTTACTGAGTTAGAGCTAGCAGGCCAAGTCAAAAAAATTACTTGTAAAGATGGTAGCGTTTACGAATCTCACGCGGTGATTTGCGCCAACGGAGCTTTTCCTAGAGCAATCGGCTGTGAAGGCGAACAGGAACTAGCAGGCAAAGGGGTTTCTTATTGTGCGACTTGTGATGGCGCCTTTTTCGAGGACATGGAAGTCTTCGTGATCGGTGGTGGAAATTCCGCGGTGGAAGAAGCGATGTTTATTACCACCTTTGCCCGTAAAGTCACGATTATTCAAAATTTAAGTGAATTGACTGCGGATGCGATCGCGATCGAACAAGTAAGAGCCAATGACAAGATTGATTATATTTTTGATTCGGTTGTGGAGCATATCGAAGGGGACGGCATGGTGGAAGCTATGACGATTCGCAATACGAAAACGGATCAACTGACACGTTTCGAAGCCGATGAAGAAGATGGTTTGTTTGGCATCTTTGTCTTTATTGGGAATGTTCCAAGCACTAAGCTTTATGAAGGGAAAATTCCATTGAATGAATACGGCTATATGATCACTGACGAAGCAATGGCGACACAAGTCGAGGGCGTTTTTGCGGCGGGTGATATGCGGCCAAAGTTGCTGCGGCAAGTGGTCACAGCTACGGGAGATGGGGCGATCGCCGCCTTCTCAGCCCAGAAATACGTTGAGAAAATCAAAAGGGAGGTACCAGCAAGATGATCGAATTAACTGTTGATAATTTTGGAGCAGAAGTATTAGAACAAGACACTCCAGTGTTGGTTGACTGGTGGGGAGAGACTTGTGAGAATTGCCTAGCTTTGATGCCGGCTGTCGAAGAATTGTATGAACAATACGGCGATCAAATCCGTTTCACGAAGTTTAATACGTCACAGAAAAAAGTTCGGCGTTTCTGTATCCAACATAAAATTTTAGGGCTTCCGGTGATTTCAATTTATCAGAATGGTGAAAAAATTGACGAGGTAGCAAAAGATGATTGTACTAAAGAAGCTGTCGAAGAAATGATCCAGAAATATGTTTAAGGCGGGATACAGATGAATTATTCGACTTTACGAGGGGCAAGTTATGTATTGATCCACACGCCAGACATGATCGAGCATAATGGAACGACCCAAACGACGGAAAAAATCACTACGCCAGACAGTCCATATTTAGCCAGTCTTTACGACCATCTTCGCAGTTATGAAGACGTGGTGAATTATGCGCCAAATCAGACCTTCATCGGCAACTTGAGTTATGAAGCGTTAAAGGAGCTTCCTCAGCCTTGGGTTAGTGAAACTTATACCGGCAAGCGAGAAGGAAAATTCGGCGAGATTATGCCGGAATTGGAATTTTATGGGTTATTACAGCTGGTGGATATTTTTGAACTGGTTCATTTGGAAGCACAGTTTGCGGAGAAAGTTCGTGCAGTGTTAAATGAGCATCCCTTATTTAAAGCCGATGCGGCAAAAATCAAAGACGGCAAAGACGTGACCTGGCTTCAGCAAGAACTTGACGAAAATAACGGAGAAGGCCTTTATTATGAACGCCAATTAGTTGGCTGTGTCAGTCCGGCCCATCAGATTGATGTGAATTTAAATGCTCATGTGATGTTAGAAAATCTCGTTGTCAAAGCCAGCGGGGTATTGGCTTTGCGGCAATTGATCGCCAAGCAAGGAATTGATCCTAAAGAGATTGATTATGTGATCGAATGCAGCGAGGAAGCTTGTGGGGATATGAACCAGCGAGGCGGCGGTAATTTCGCGAAATCGATTGCTGAATTATGTGGTTGTGAACACGCAACAGGTTCGGACATTCGCAGTTTTTGTTCTGGGCCGACCCATGCCTTGATCACAGCGGCTTCCTTGGTGGCAGCAGGCACGCATAAAAATGTCGTTTTAGTTGCCGGCGGAGCGACAGCAAAATTAGGAATGAATGGCAAGTCTCATGTGGGGAAAGGCTTGCCGATTTTAGAAGATGTACTAGGCGGCTTCGCGGCGCTAATTAGTGAAAATGACGGAATTCATCCAATTTTACGTCACGATCTGACCGGTAAGCATGAGGTTGGTAGTGGCTCGAGTCCGCAAGCAGTGACCACTGCTTTAATAGGAAGTATCTTAGAAAAAGCGCAACTGACAATCAAAGACGTGGATGTTTATTCGGTTGAAATGCAAAACCCTGATATTACCAAACCTGCGGGCGCAGGCGATGTCCCGTTGGCGAATCTTAAAATGATTGGCGCGATCGGTGTGCTGCGTAAGGATATCGAGAAAAAAGATCTGAAAGCTTTTGTTGACGAAAAGGCCTTAGTTGGCTGGGCGCCGACACAAGGACATATTCCTAGCGGCATTCCTTATCTCGGCTTTGCGACAGAAGATTTTGTAACTGGCAATAAAAAACGAGCAATGATCGTTGGTAAGGGGTCGCTTTTCTTAGGACGAATGACAAATCTGTTTGACGGAGTCTCGATCCTGATTGAGAAAAACAGCGGAAAAGTCAACGAGGAGAATCAGCAGGATTTAGAAGCATTAGTCAAACGAGAAGTGGCGCAGGCGTTGAGAAGTTTCGCTGCCAATCTTTCAGTAGAATAGAGGTGAAACCAATGTCTGATCAAGTAAAACAAACCGTAAAAAAAGTCTTTGAGGATCTAGCCACCAGTCTGGAAACCGGACGAATGGAAGCAAGGATCAAGATCGGTTTAACAATCGATGGCAGCGAACTAGGAATGGCGGTAATGAAGCAGGCGGCCTATGCTATTAAACAAAAGCAGCTCTTTGATTTGGTGTTGATTGGCAGCGATGTCGACTGGGCAAATGATTTTATCCATTATTCTACGACGGATTGTCAAAAAGAAGCAGCTGAGTTGATGGAGGAACTGCTGGACAATGGTGATATCCAAGGCTGTGTGACCTTGCATTATAATTTTCCAATTGGTGTTTCGACGGTCGGAAAAGTGCTCACTCCAGCTTTAGGTCGAGAGCTCTTTATCGCCACGACGACCGGAACGACTAGCGGTGCTCGCAATGAGGCGATGGTCCTGAATGCGATCAATGGTATTATTGCAGCGAAAGCCTGTGGCATCGAAAAACCGACTGTAGGCGTTTTAAATGTCGAAGGCGCTAAAACCGTTGAACGAACGTTGACGACGTTGCACGAGAAGGGGTATGGGATAACTTTTGGAGAGAGTCAACGAGCAGATGGTGGCAATGTATTGCGAGGCAATGATTTACTATTAGGCAGCGTGGATGTTGTCGTTTGTGATAGCTTGACCGGAAATATTTTAATGAAGCTTTTTTCTGCGTACACTAGCGGAGGTAACTACGAGACCTTAGGTGCCGGTTATGGACCGGGGATTGGTCGCAAGTATGACCGCAATATTTGTATCATCTCACGAGCGAGTGGCGCCCCGGTAATTGCTAACGCATTGGAATACGCCTACGAATTAGCACGAGGGAAACTGGGGGTCATCAGCCAGCAGGAATATCAAACAGCGGATCAAGCTGGGCTTCAAGAACTGTGTAATCGTTTGACTGCACCCACAAACAAAGAAACAAAAGAAATTGCAGCGCCGCCAAAGGAAATCGTTACCTGTGAGATAACCGGGATCGAGATCATGGAATTGGAGGAGGCAGTGAAAGTTTTGTGGGCGGCCGATATCTATGCCGAGAGTGGAATGGGTTGTACAGGACCGATCGTTTTGGTCAACCCTAAACAGTTAACTGCCGCACAGAATGAATTAAAAAATGCGAATTATCTCTAAATAAGACGGACAGCTTTCTAGAAGGCTGTCCGTTTATTTTCGTTGAAAAATTATTAACAATTAGGATAATTTTGACTTATTATTATTTAATCATCAAGGGAAGACTGGCTAGTGAGGGCGTTGTATTTTCTTTCGTTTTTTAAAAGTTGTTGGTACGTTTTCAGCCGTTAAGTGCTGGAATTTTTGTTATACTGAAAAGGGGATGATTGTGATGGATCAATTAAAAAATATCTGTTGCTATGCACCCATGATGGTGTATGCAACACCAACAATTGAAGCAGAAGTAGATAAATTATGTTTGCAAATGGTTTCCCTTGCGGCCAGAGGCTGGAAGGCAGACCAGTTATATTATTATGCATTGGAGCACGGCAGTAAAATCCATGAGGCAGACTTAGTTATATCCGCAGATGTGAAAGGCTTAGTGATCATCTTTCGGTCTAAGCAAGAAAGACAGAAGCTGGAAGAAGCGGCCAGTGAATACGTTTGAATTATATATAGTTAAAAAATGTGCTGATTGCTTTAACTCGATGAAAATGAATGAGTGAACTTTATAGATGCAAGTTGAATTAGAGATTATTAGTCCTAATTCTTCTTGCATTTTTTCGTTCACTATAAAGAAAGTATAAAATTTTCATATGAATAAATCGCTTTACAACAGGCATAGTCATGTCCGGTTTCACGAACTTGCTTTATCAGCAATAAGCAAAAGCTGAGCGAGTTCGCGAAAGCCTTTCTTAATTTTGCTGACATTGTCGAATTCTTTAGATTAAAAGGCTTCATTTAGCCTAAAGCTAGTGGATTAATTTTATTTTCCACACTCCGATAGTCTGGCTATGAAAAATAATTTGGATGTCAGTCATGAAAAATTGAAATTTCGATCGTCTATCATAGGCCGCTGTGCTATACTTTTTTCAACTGAATGACACGAGGGGTGCTTATTGAAGCTGAGATCATACCCATTGAACCTGATACAGTTAGGACTGGCGCAGGGAAAGTGTGTTTTATTGACGATGCCCCCGGCCGCTTTTTTGTGGTCGGGTTTTCTATTGGTGAGGCCTCTTTTCATTTGGATCAATTGAAAGGAGGTCTTTTGTTCGTACAAAAACGAACTAGATTACAAAAGAGAAAGGAAAGAGTTGAATGACGTTTACAGAATTAGCGAGAAAAAAAGCAGAAGCATATTGGAAGGCTAGCTTTGAGCATCCTTTTATTCGAGAATTGGCTACAGGTGATCTGTCGCCAACCGTGTTTCGCTATTATTTACTTCAAGATCGTTATTATTTGGAGCATTTCGGTAAGCTCTATGATTTGATTGCAGAGCAAGCTGATGATCCAGAAGTTAGAGCAAGCTTGAAGGAGCATGCGGCAAATTTGGAATTGGGAGAAATGGCAGTTCGCGAGACATTTTTTTCTGAATTAAAGATCACGGAACAGGAGATTGAAGAAACAGCGATAGCTCCCACGGCTTATCATTATGTCTCCCATATGTATCGTCAATTGATTGATGGGACAGTCAATACCGCTTTTGCTGGAATGCTTCCTTGCGCGTGGCTCTACCAAGAAATCGGGTCTCAATTGATTGAAGCCGGATCTCCCAATCCGCTTTATCAGCGTTGGATCGAAACCTATGCGGACGCCGCAGAAGAGGTGGAAAAGGAACGTCAACTGTTAGATCGTTTGTATCAAGAGAGTTCGGTTGATGAGCAACAACAAATGATTGAGGCATTTGTGATTAGCTCAAAAATGGAGTGTGATTTTTGGGAAATGGCTTTGACGCTAGAACAATGGTAAAACGAATAAATTATTTTTTAGACAAATCGGCCAATTTGTTTATTAACAGCTTTGGCTTTTCTTCGCTATAATGATCGGCGAAGGGAATGAATAGAATGACCAATAAGAAAGTGTTTGTTGTAGCGCTCATTGCTCTTTCAGCAGGACTGGTTTTGTCTCCAGCGGTTAGTGCAGTTGAGACAAATGACGCAACGGGAAGCTCGGTCCCAACTACAGCAACAACGGAAAGCAGCAACTCAAAACTACCTCAGCAAGATAATATCGCCGCGCAACTGAAAGCGGCGACTGAACAATATGAAGCACGGAAGCAGCAGATTGCTCAGGATTTGGCAGATGCTCAGCAGCGGCGAGAAAAACGTCAGCAAGATTTACACAACGATTTTGAAGAGTTCCAAAATCAATTAAGTCAAAACCACGCGGATTTCCAGCAACACGTATCTGAAGTAAATGATCGTCTGCAAACGGATCATGAAACGATCGAAAGTACCTGGTCGCAAGCGCAGACGCAACTTGACCAGGCTCGCGCAGACTTCAATAAAAAGATCGCCGATGCCAAGGAACTGCAAGCGCAACTTCAAGCAGACCAAAAGACGATTGATCAAAATATTTCACAAGTCAAAAATAGTGCACAGACTCTACAAAAGCAAGCTGCCGCAGGCTCAGCAGCGGCGAAAGCCACTGGTGTAGATTTGGAAAATCGGGCAAACGATGTCGCCGGAGCAGTAAACCGGATCAAAGCAGTCGTTGATTCAGCGGGGGATGAGCTTAAAACAACTGATGGCGCATCGACTCAAGCGACCGAGCAGCCTCAAGTGACTAAGATGGCTACCGGAAGTGTTGAAACCACACAAAAACGAAACGTTCAAACGTCTGGGGAGTATCCTAAGACCAATGAGGCGAAAAATCCAGCTCTTTCTTTAATAGGATTTGGAATAGTGGGAGTTTTGGGACTGTTGATCCTTCGCAAACCGCGGGGATAGCTCTTGAAGATATCAAAGGCTGGAGCCATTTAGCTTCCAGTCTTTTTTATATTCCTCTATTGTGTCTCGAAATAGTTAAGATTATTTTTTGAAGGTTGAAATCAAGCGGGGAAAGATTGTTAGCAGAAAAATTTATGTTAGAATACCTCTTGAACGCATACAGCATTAGAAAGAGGAATTACATGACACAATCTACTTCAGCTTACATTCACATTCCATTCTGTGAACACATCTGTTACTACTGCGACTTTAATAAAGTCTTTATTGAGGGGCAGCCAGTCGATGATTATATAGAAGCATTATTAAAAGAAGCACGGCTTGCACTGGTGAAGAACCCAGTAAAGAAAATGGCGACAGTTTACGTCGGCGGCGGCACGCCAACCTCTTTGAGCGCAGCCCAATTGGATCGGCTGTTAAGTGGACTGCGGGAGATTTTGCCTTTTGATCAAGGTGAATTCACGGTTGAAGCGAATCCTGGGGATCTTTCAGCGGACAAATTAACAGTCATGAAAAATTACGGCGTCAATCGTTTGTCCATGGGGGTGCAAACCTTTGATGATCGGTTGCTAAAAAAAATTGGCCGTAAGCATACGGCACAAGATGTTTATGACACGATCCGCTTATTAGAAGAAAAGGATTTTCGCAATGTGACGATAGATTTGATTTATGCGCTTCCCGGTCAAAGTTTAGAAAGTTTTCGTGATACGGTGGCAAAAGCGTTAGCGTTAGACTTGCCTCATTATGCGTTGTATTCGTTGATTTTAGAAAATCAAACAATGTTTATGAATTGGGTACGACGAGGGAAAATGCAGCTGCCGGAGCAAGAGATCGAAGCTCAGATGTATTCGGAAACAATCGAAGCAATGGAAAAAGCCGGCCGCAAGCAATATGAAATTAGTAATTTTGCGACACCGGGCTTTGAAAGTAAACACAATCTCGTCTACTGGAACAATCAAAATTATTTTGGCTTAGGAGCAGGTGCTAGCGGCTATCTAGGAAATCGGCGCTATAAAAATCGCGGTCCAATCCAGCATTATTTAAAAGCGTTGGCAGCGGATCAGCTGCCGTTGCTGGAGGAAGAAGTACTGACCCGTAAAGAACAGATCGAAGAAGAATTGTTCCTCGGCTTAAGAAAAATTTTAGGAGTAGAAAAACGCGTTTTTGCTAAACGTTTTGGTCAAAGTTTGACGGAAGTTTATGGCCCATTGATTGAGCAATTAAAGGCGCAAAACCTCTTAGTGGAGAGCGATACAAGGATTCATCTGACCAAGCAAGGATTGTTTCGCGGCAATGATGTTTTCCAAGAATTTTTACTGAATAAAAATGATTAGCACTCTTGTTCAGAGAGTGCTAATTTTTTGTATTTATTCCTTGACTTCTTTAACAGATGTGGTATATTAATAATCGAGTTAGCACTTAAAAAGAAAGAGTGCTAACTAAAGGATGAGAAGAATGTTAACAGAAAGACAAAAACTGATTCTCAGCTTGATCATCCAAGACTTTACCAACACGGGTCAGCCGGTTGGATCAAAAAGGTTAATGGAAGAAGGCGTGAAAGCAAGTTCCGCGACTATCCGCAATGATATGAAAGCCTTAGAAGAGCTAGGTCTGTTGGAGAAGACTCATTCTTCATCTGGACGAATTCCTTCGATTTCTGGGTATCGTTATTATGTGGATCATTTACTAACGCCAGCGAAGGTGAGCAATCAAGAAGTAGATCAGATTCGCAGTTCGCTAAAAAAAGATATTCACGAGATTGATGATATCATTCAACAATCTGCTAAAATGCTTTCTCAAGTGACCAGCTATACAGCATTTTCTCTCGGTCCAGAAATGAAAGATCGGACGTTAACCGGCTTTCGGATCGTGCCGTTGAATGATCGGCAGATTTTAGCGATCATCGTGACGGATAAAGGCAATGTGGAAAGCCAAGTGTTTCGCATTCCGGAAAATGTCGCGAGTCAAGATTTAGAGAAGATGGTCCAGATCATTAATGATCGTTTAGTCGGACAGCCTTTAGTGAGCGTCTATCAGAAATTAAGAACAGAGATTCCTATGATCTTGCATCGCTATTTTCAAACTACCGAAGGTATCAGTCATTTGTTTGACGTGATTTTGAACGATGCGTTTGAAGACAAGGTCTTTGTGAGTGGCCGGATGAATATTTTGAATTTTAATCCAGAACAAGACTTAAACCAAGTAAAATCAATGTACTCTTTAATGCAGAATTCCGATGAGTTGACGCAGCTTTTATTGCCGTCAGACAATAACATCCATGTGCGGATCGGTGCTGAACTCGGCAACGATTTGTTTGATCATTTAAGTATGATCCAGGCGAATTATGAAATTCGCGGACATGGCCGTGGAACGATCGCATTGTTAGGGCCGACATCGATGCCTTATTCAAAGGTCTTTGGTTTATTGGAAGTTTTTCGTTATGAGTTAACAAATGCATTGAATGATTATTATCGTTCGTTGGATTTGTATCATTAATAGGATTTCTAAAAAGAAAGGAAGTACGCGTGGTGGCAAAAGAAAAAAAACACGAAGCGGAAGAAGAATTAGAAGAGGTTGAAACGACTGAAACTGATCCAACTGAAGCAGAAGAAATCGACATCCCGGAACTTTCGGAAGTTGAAGCGTTGACTGAGAAATTTAACGAGATGGAAGATAAGTTCTTGCGAGCTCGCGCTGAGATCGCGAACATGTCGAATCGCAACAAAAATGAACGTGAACAGCTTGTTCGTTACCGTTCACAAGACTTAGGCAAGAAGCTGTTGCCGGCGATCGATAATTTAGAAAGAGCTTTAGCAACTGAAGTGACTGACGATCAAGGAGCCAGCCTGAAAAAAGGGGTTGAGATGGTACTTGAAAGTTTGTCTGTTGCATTGAAAGAAGAAGGTATCACAGAAATCAAGGCAGAAGGTGAAGCCTTTGATCCTAATCTACATCAAGCGGTTCAAACCGTTCCTGTAGATGACGATCACAAGGCGGACACGATTGTCACTGTCTTGCAAAAAGGCTATCAACTACATGACCGCGTATTGCGTCCCGCAATGGTCGTTGTAGCTCAATAATAAATCAATCTAAAATTAATAAAAGAAAAAGGAGATTTTCAACTATGAGTAAAATTATTGGTATTGACTTAGGAACAACAAACTCAGCAGTCGCTGTCTTAGAAGGCGGAGAAGCTAAAATCATTACAAACCCAGAAGGAAATCGTACAACGCCATCTGTCGTTTCATTTAAAAATGGTGAAATCCAAGTCGGAGAAGTTGCAAAGCGTCAAGCAGTAACCAATCCTAACACGATTTCTTCAATCAAACGCCACATGGGCGAAGCTGGCTACAAGGTAGATGTTGAAGGCAAATCTTACACACCACAAGAAATCTCAGCGATGGTTTTACAATACATCAAAGGCTTCGCGGAAGATTATCTAGGCGAAAAAGTAGAAAAAGCAGTCATCACTGTTCCTGCTTACTTCAATGACTCACAACGTCAAGCAACCAAAGACGCTGGTAAAATCGCTGGCTTAGAAGTTGAACGGATCGTCAACGAACCAACTGCCGCAGCATTAGCTTATGGTTTAGACAAAACAGACAAAGACGAAAAAATCTTAGTATTTGACCTTGGTGGTGGTACCTTCGACGTGTCAATCCTTGAATTAGGTGACGGCGTATTCGACGTATTATCTACTGCTGGTGACAACAGTCTAGGTGGGGATGACTTTGATAACAAGATCATCGATTTCTTAGTTGCAGATTTTAAACAAGCGAATGGCATTGATCTTTCTAAAGATAAAATGGCGATGCAACGTTTGAAAGACGCTGCTGAAAAAGCGAAAAAAGATTTATCAGGTGTCAGCTCAACACAAATCAGCTTACCGTTTATCACAGCTGGCGATGCTGGTCCATTGCACTTAGAAACAACTTTATCTCGTGCGAAATTCGATGAAATCACAGCTGACTTAGTAGAGCGTACGAAGAACCCTGTTCGTCAAGCGTTGAAAGATGCTGGCTTATCACAATCTGATATTGACGAAGTTATTTTAGTCGGTGGTTCAACTCGTATCCCTGCAGTTGTTGAAGCAGTCCGCAAAGAAACAAATAAAGAACCAAACAAATCTGTTAACCCTGACGAAGTAGTAGCGATGGGTGCAGCGATCCAAGGTGGCGTGATCACTGGTGATGTGAAGGACGTTGTCTTACTAGACGTAACACCATTATCATTAGGGATCGAAACGATGGGTGGCGTGTTCACTAAATTGATCGACCGCAACACGACGATCCCAACAAGCAAATCACAAGTATTCTCAACTGCTGCTGACAACCAACCTGCAGTAGACATCCATGTCTTGCAAGGGGAACGTCCAATGGCTGCGGATAACAAAACATTAGGTCGCTTCCAATTAACTGATATTCCAGCGGCACCTCGTGGCATCCCTCAAATCGAAGTATCATTTGATATCGATAAAAACGGGATCGTAAATGTATCTGCAAAAGATTTGGGAACACAAAAAGAACAAAAAATCACGATCAAATCTTCATCTGGTTTATCAGACGACGAAATCGATCGCATGGTGAAAGACGCTGAAGCAAACTCTGAAGCGGATAAAGCACGTAAAGAAGAAGTAGACTTACGTAATGACGTGGATGCTTTACTATTCTCTGTTGATAAAACATTGAAAGAATTAGAAGGCAAAGTAGACGCTGATGAAGTCAAAAAAGCAGAAGATGCTCGCGATGAATTGAAAGCAGCAGTCGAAGCCAACGATATCGAACAAATGAAAGAAAAACGTGACGCGTTAAACGAAATCGTTCAAAACTTAACGGTTAAACTTTACGAACAAGCGGCTCAACAACAAGCAGATGCTGATCCAAACGCAGCGCAAGGCGGCGCGGATGATGTCGTAGATGCTGATTTTGAAGAAGTTAACGATGACGACAAATAATTGATTCGTTGCTAAAGGCCAAAGTCATCACTTTGGCCTTTTTTCTTTCAAATTTATAAAAGCTTAGCAAACTCGTTCAGCTTTTTGCCAGTTTTTCTTCTCGCTTTAGCGAGATTAGAAAAAAGGTATGCGTAATGACAATCAGATTCATTTTTCGTGTTTTTGGAAAAATGATTACCTAATTAGGAGTTAGCTGAGCAATAAGACTAAAATTTTGAGAAATGGCTTCTCACATTTAGCAAAATTTTCGCTTATTGCCGAAAAAGCTAGTTCGTTAAGCCGGACATCCAGGACGACTTCTCGAATATTGCAGTAAATGTTTATTCAGTAAGTTGAACATCTTAGAAAAAATCTAAGAAGAGTATCGTATCGATTTTTTGTGTGATACAATACTAACGATTCTATGAAATTATGGAGGGAAGCCAATGGCTACAAAACGAGATTATTACGAAGTCCTTGGAGTACAAAAAGGCGCTTCGGATGATGAAATAAAAAAGGCTTACCGCAAGCTTTCCAAGCAATACCATCCGGATATCAATAAAGAACCTGACGCAGAAGAAAAGTTTAAAGAAATCTCTGAAGCCTATGAAATCTTAAGTGATGCCCAAAAACGGGCAGCTTATGATCAATACGGTCATGCGGGAACTGATCCAAACTTTGGTGCTGGCGGAGCAGGTGGCTTTGGCGGTGCTGGTGGTTTTGGTGGAGCAGGCGGCTTTGGGTTTGAAGATATTTTTGAATCTTTCTTTGGCGGCGGTGGTTCTCGTCAAGCCGATCCAAAAGCTCCAAGACAAGGTTCTGACCTACAATATTCCATTAACTTGGAATTTGAAGAAGCAATCTTCGGTGTTGAGAAGGATATCAAATACAATCGCGAAGAAACTTGCCACACTTGTCACGGAAACGGCGCAAAACCAGGGACTGAACCAGAAGTCTGTCATAAATGTCATGGCGCTGGAACAATCAATGTGGAACATCAAACGCCGCTTGGCCGTGTGATGAGCCGTCAAACCTGTGATGTTTGTCATGGAACAGGGAAAGAAATCAAGGACCCTTGTCCAACTTGTCATGGAACAGGTCATGAGAAACGTCCGCACACAGTCAAGGTCAAAGTACCGGCTGGGGTCGAAGATGGCCAACAAATGCGTTTAGCAGATCAAGGGGAAGCGGGCATCAACGGCGGACCTTATGGTGATCTTTATGTGGTCTTCAAGGTTAAAGAGAGCGATCTCTTCGATCGTGATGGCGCAGAGATTTATTACACCTTACCGTTAAGCTTTGTGCAAGCAGCTTTAGGGGATGAAATCAATATTCCGACCGTTCATGGTGATGTGAAATTGAAAGTCCCTGCTGGAACACAAACGGGTGCGAAGTTCAGATTGCGTGGTAAAGGTGCGCCAAGATTACGAGGCAATACCAACGGTGACCAACAAGTCACGGTAAGAATCATTACACCGAAAAACTTGAACGACAAGCAACGTGAAGCGCTGCGAGCCTTTGCGGAAGCTGGCGGTCAAACGGTTAGTGAACAAAGAGAAGAAGGTTTCTTCGGAAAAATGAAGGATGCCTTTGGCGGAAAAAAATAATCTTAGCGGTTCAATCAATTCAGTGTTGATTGAACCGCTTTTTTCTTTTACTATTAATAAGAAGAGAATAAGTGTCGAAGGAGGGTTCGCATGGACAAGCTAGACAAGTTATTTGATCGAATGACGAGAGACATGCTGCATTATTTTATTGCTGGTGGGCTGGCCGAACCGGATGGACTTATTCGCACAGTGGAATTTTATTTGAGTTTTGTAGATAAAGGCAAATTGTCTGAGAAATTATTAGACAAACAAATTGTTGAAGATGCGCTGATTCATCATCTGCCGAAGCATATGCCGCTCTACATTGATGAGAGTTTTTATGCTTACCAGATTTTATTGGATCTTTATAATGCCCTGTATCATGAAAATATTATTAGTCAAGAAGATTGTAAGGAGCTGCAGTTTTTTATCTATCTCAACAAGCGAACATTTTTGACACGAATGAGCAATCCTAATTTTTGGTCAAAGACCAAACTTGCTATTATGGATGAATGGCGTGAAGGAAATTTTGAGATTGAAGATCCTTACAATGTAACGGATTATGAGCTAGATAAGCCGACGAAGAAGGTTTATCCTGACAATATTTTGCAATTTCCTAAAAGCAATAAACAAACGAGGCTTAAAAGCTACGTGGTTCGTGTCGATTTGAAAGGCTACAAGCCGCCGATTTGGCGCCGATTGAAGATTCCGGCCGGTATTTCCTATGGCCGGTTGCATCGAATCTTACAAGTGGTTTTTAGTTGGGAAGATTGCCATCTTCATAGTTTCTTTGTCGATCGCAAGGAGTCGATTGGGCCTAAAGAGTCTGGAGTCGCCGAGTTTTCTGAAGCAGAACGTTTGATTGATGAAGATTTTCGCGAAGGCGTGAAAATCGACTACCTCTATGATTTTAGCTGTGAGTGGGAACACCAGATTTTAGTGGAAAAGATAAATCAAGCAGAATTGGAGCCGGTTACCTTTGCGGTTTGTTTAAAGGCGAAGGGTACCACGCCAGCGGAAGATTCAAAAGGACATGAAAGCTGGAAAGACTTTGATTTAGTGGACTTGAACAAACGATTAAGAGAAGAATGATCGGCGGCGCAGGAGCGATTTTGAAAGTAAAATATTCATGGACAATGAGATTATGGCAGTGGGTTGCTATGGTCTTTTTTTGTTTCCAAGAGAACAATCAAAAAAGCAGCTTCTGAAAAGAAGCTGCTAATCCTTAAACAGGAATCGACGAATGCCGCTGTATTTTTTTTCTTCTTGGATCGGCGCATTGTCGGTGATTAGAAGAGCGATCATGACGTAACCAATCCAGCTGTCACGAGAATAAAGGACATATTCCGGCAGCCACTCATTGGCGTATTTGTCTTTGTATTCCTTCAAACCGCCGAAAGAGTAAAAACGGGAGCCAAAGTTATAAACGAGATAAGCAATCCGTTCTTGGGTGAAACTTTTTCGTTGTGTACCGACATTGGCCAATGGAGCCATACCTAAATCGAAATATTCCAAACCTTCCTCATCCCGCATATATTGGAATAAGTTGATAAATAGGAAATCCATCGTCCCGCTAGGCGCTTTATCCGGATCATGCCGCATCAGATCAATCGTTCCTAATTTATCGGTGTACGTCGGCATGAAGTTGGCGAAAGCGACGATCTCCGAATCACTATTTTTAATGACGGCGATTGGTGCTCGCTGTAAATAGTCTTCGGTGAAGAAGCCCAAGGAGAAGCCTTTTTCTTTGCGGCCGTTTAACCATTTATCGGAAACAGCTTGTAAGTTTTGCATCGTTGCTGCTGAGAAAGGTGGCTTGATTACATCGAATTGATAGCCTTCTTTTAAGGCTTTGTTGACACTGGCACGCTGGCCTTTCATCTTTTTCCCGCTGGTGGTGAAAGTCGGTAGGTAGACATGGGCACGTTCGCCGAATTTAATGAAGTCATAGCCAAATTCGTGCAGAATCATCACCATTTCTTCGCTGTTTTCGTAAAAGACCGGCAAGTAATTATAGCGATCGACTTCATTGATCAGTGCTTCAGTGGCTGCTTCGAAATCACTATTTTTGCCTGATGGATCACCCATGACTAAGATTTTATTATTAAAGGTTGAGAGTTGGAAGAAGACCGTATCTTCTTCACCGTCGTTGTAATAAAACACTTTCTTGTCTTTAAGAAAGACTAGCTGGCTGTCAGGATTGCCCCCGTGATTCGTCAAAATATGTTGAACCCGAGCCTCATCTAAAGGTTCACCGATTTGAACCCGTTTATTTTTCAAGAAGCGAACAAACAATAAAATAATAAAGGACACGATCAAGATAGCGACGAAGCCCACGATCCAAATCTGTTCGCTAGGGAATAGAAAAAATTCCGGCAGATGATGACGATGATGGATATTGGGGCTGTTGTAGACACCAATGATGATGTAGAGAATTGCTAAGCCCCCCATGATCAAGCCATCGATCGTCAACCATTCCGCTGAATAGACCAACTGTTCGCGGAACAATTCGTTTTTAGAGAAAATAACAAAAATCAGTAGCAAAGCTAAAAAGAAGCCAGTGGAAAGTCGAAATCCGGCTAATAATGAATACGAGAAAGTCAGGGCGACGACGATGATTGATGGCACGTATACACGGCGTACTCGAGCTGCGACCCCGCGACCTGAAACAATCAATAAGAAACCTAACAGAATCGCTGGAAAAACGACGATCACTCGTGAGCGAATCGGATTCAGATGTTCCAAAAAGGGCATTTTGATAAAGGCTTCAGGAATTGTTGCAGATAAAACTAACATGATCCCAGTAAAATATAAGAAAAACGTTTCTAATTTATGAACCAATTCCTTTAATAAACTGATTGGGATGCCGCTGTATCGCATATTGATGGTAGAACCCAAATTTTTGAAGAAGAACACTAGTCCAATCGCAAAAGGCACTAGATAGTAAAAAAGTCGGAACAGCAGTAACCAAGCAACGACGGTCTCACGCGGCGTACCGAGAGCAGATAAGCCGATGATCATCATGAGATCAAAACTACCTAATTCCCCCGGGATCATTGAAACAATCCCAATCACAGTCGCGGCGATAAATAAAGGAACTGTATCACGAATGTTTACGTGGATACCCATCAATAAGCCAGTAGCGATAAAACTGACAAGGACCCCCGTCCACTCAAGAAAGGAAGTTGCGATTAGTTGTAAACGGTGAGAGCTTTTCAGGTCGCCTAAGTATTCACCTTTGCCAAAAAGACTCAGACAAAAGACGATAGGGAAATACAACCCACCGCCGATCAACCAGATCCAATATTGTCGCAGAAATTGATTGTGGTCATCAAAAATAACTAAGAAAAATGAAATCAACGCGTAGATCGACAAGCCGGACATGGTGAATACAAGAATTTTTGATAAAGCCTGCAGCACTTTTTTTCCTGAGGTCTTTTTGCCGTAAAATTCTGACCGCAATCCAGCGCTGACGAAACCGCCGAAACCAACGATATTATTCAAGGTGTTGATCAGCCAACTTGTTTCAAAGACAAAAAGCTTTTTAGGCTTTTGCTCTAAAATTTGATTCAAGGTAAAGTCGTAGCCGATCATAGGAATAATTGAAATAAGGCCAATGAGTGCCATTAATAAAATATTGCCAACGCTGATTCGACTGAAAATCGTCGAAAGTTGATCAATAGAAATCGTCTTTGCCACGTTTGAAAGTTCGAAAATAACGATCACGATAACTGAAATTAAAAAAATCATTTTAAGCTTATTTAAATGAACTTTAAACCAATTGATGAACTTACCCATTAAATCACTCCTTCATTGTCTAAAAGAAATTGTAAGACTTCTTGATTGAATCGTTTAGGATTGCGCCGTGCAAACATATGCCCCTGACCAGAAACGATCGCAAAGCTTGCCCCTGGGATGGATCGAGCGATATACATGGAATGCTGGGTTTTGATCGAGTCATGCTTGCCTACGATAACCAGTGTCGGTGCTTTAATCTGATTCAAATCTTCCGTCGTCAAACCGATATCATGGAAAAGTAAGCGCAAGATCGGCAAGAAGTTCCGCATGCCGGTATCAATAAAGGCGCCGATCCAAACAATTGCATATTGGATGTAACTTAATATATGGGGGAGCACTCGCACGCCGCTTGGGACGGTATTACCGGCATTTAAAATTAAGTGATCGACCTTTTCGGGATACATTCGAGCGAAAACCATTGCTAAGTTTGCCCCGTCACTAAAACCTAGCAAATCGGCTTGCTGGACCTTTTCTTGGTCCATAATCGTAGCCAAATCCTCCGCCATGACTTGGAAGCTCGTTTCTTTTTGTGTATTCGTAGACCGCCCGTGTCCACGGCTGTCTACAACGAAAACATTAAAATGTTTGCTAAAGCTGTTTAATTGTCTCGAAAAATATTTTCCGCTGCCGCCGTTGCCATGGAGTAAGAATAGCGCTGGTCCTTGCCCGTATTTTTCATAGTATATTTCCGATCCGTCACTCATTTGTGCCGTTTTCTTTTCGTTTCTCACAAGATCACCTACCGATAATAAGTATACCGATTTTTCCGGAGATTTCCCATTAATATAATCAAAAGAAAAAAATGAAAACTTTAGAATGATTAATTTAATATAAAACTGACAGTTTTCTCTTTCAAAGTTTCAAGGTGTTCTTGTAGTATGAAGAAAGAAAAAAAGAGATGGTTGGGCAGATTTTATGTTGAGATTAATCGGGAAAACATTAAAAATAATCGTAATACTAGCAGTTTTCGTCATCCTTGTAATTGGCGGGAGCTTTGCAGTACGAACATATAAACAGACAAAAGTCGTCAATAGCTATCGCCCGGAGGTTCAAGAATTAGCGGACCAGGCGGGGGTAGGGACTTACACAGATGTTATTTTAGGGATCATGTATACGGAGTCCAAAGGCAAAGGAACCGATCTGATGCAAAGTTCGGAAAGTGCGTATGGCACTCGTGGAAAAATCAGTAGTCAACAAGAAAGCATTGAAAGTGGCGTGAAACATTTTTCGGAAAGCTATCAACAAGCCAAAGCGGCGGGCTGCGACTTAAACACGGCGATTCAGGCCTATAATTATGGCACAAATTATATTCAATACGTTAAAGAACGCGGCGGTAAAAATACGGTGGAACTGGCGGAAAAATATTCCCGTGATGTCTTATCCCCGGGATATGGTAATAATCAGCAACAAATGTATCGCTATATGCAAGTCCAATCGGTCATGTATAATGGCGGCTATCTTTACCAAAATGGCGGCAATATGTTTTATGCCGAAATGGTCCAAATGAACAAGCAATTTTTAACGCTTTTTCAACGGCTTCAAAAGGGATAAAAGTATGAGCGGAAAGCTTGTAATAATAAAGAAATATGCTAAAATGATAACTGTATAAGTTCGTCTAAAAAAATCGCGCTGATTGAAGAAAGAATTAGGGCGTTTTTTTACGGCTGTTATCATATTTTTTGGGAATTGGGGTGAGGTTTTGGCGCAAAGAATTCCCCAACAGGTGATCGACGAGGTTCGTGAAAAGACGAATATCGTTGAGGTGATTGGTCAATATGTCCAATTAAAAAAATCTGGGAAGAATTATTTAGGTCTTTGTCCGTTTCACGAAGAGAAAACCCCGTCATTTTCAGTCGCCGAAGATAAACAGATTTTTCATTGCTTCGGTTGTGGCAAAGGTGGTAATGTGTACACCTTTTTACAAGAACTGGAAGGGATCAGTTTTCCTGAAGCGGTAAAGAAAGTTGCTGAGTTGGAACAAATTCCTTTAGCTATCGAGATTTCCTCAGAACCCGTGACGCAAACGTCTAGCGGACAGCAGCAATTGATCGCATTGCACGAGCGCACGAGAGATTTGTATCATCATTTATTGATGAATACAAAAGTCGGCGAAGAGGCCTTGGTTTATCTTCATGAACGGGGGTTAAGCGACGACTTGATCCGCGAATTCAAGATCGGCTTTGCTCCGAACCAGCGTGATTTTCTCGTTCAAATTGCTCAGCAAGATAAAGTGTCAGCGGATTTGATGGAACGCAGCGGGTTATTTATTCGACGTGATGACGGCAGTTTTAGTGATCGTTTTTATCAGCGAGTAATGTTTCCACTGAATGATTTTAGAGGAAAAGTGATCGGCTTTTCCGGCCGTTGGTTAAAAACAGCGGAATTTTCAGGGGAAGATCAGCCAAAGTACCTGAATTCACCAGAGACTGAATTATTTAATAAACGCCAAGTTCTATTTAATTTTGACAAGGCTCGCAACGAGATCCGCAAGCAAGGTGAAGCGATTTTATTCGAAGGCTTCATGGATGTTTTAGCCGCTTGGCAAGCAGATATCAAAATTGGGCTGGCGTCAATGGGAACGAGCTTGACGGAGCAACAAATTGCCGCTATCGAGCGGATCACTGGTCAAGTCGTGATTGCCTACGACGGGGATAATCCCGGTCAAGCGGCAACCGATCGCGCATTGACCATCTTAGGAGCGCATAGTCGCTTGCAGCTTGCTACCGTGACCGTTCCTGAAAAGCTCGATCCGGATGAATATTTACGAAAATATGGTGTGACTGAACTGCAAAATTTATTGCGGCATGGTCGTCAAACACCTTTTGCATTTAAGATGCATTATCGTAAAAAGGACTTGAACCTAGAAAATGAAGCGGACCGTTTGAATTATTTAGAAGCGGTGATGCAGGATTTGGCCAAGGTCCAATCGCCGGTGGAGCAGGATCTATATTTGGGACAGCTATCCAGCGAGTTTCATGTCACGCGGGACAGCTTGAAGCAGCAGTTGCAAATGGTACGCCAGAGTATTCGTTCAGAACGACGCCAACAGCCGACCAATATCGCAGTTGTACCGTCTGTTCCAGTCAAACGAGTGTTGACTAAAGAAGAAAAGGCGGAGCGAATGCTGTTGTATCGCAGTATGAATGAAAGTTCGATTCGTGAGCAACTAGTGCAGGAAGAGTTTCAATTTATCCACGATTCCTATCAGGAATTGCTTCTTTACTTAGATAGTTATATGATGGTTCATGGAAATTTCGTTTTGGTGGACTTCTTGAACTATTTAAAAGAAGATGCGATGAAGCAGTTAGCCATCGACATCTCTATGATAGCCATGTCAGAAGATAGCAACGAACGTGAGATCTATGACTTGACGCGGGTCATTTCCCAAGCTGGCATTGCTGAAGAAATCAAACAACGACAAAAAGAGCAGCTTGAGGCCAGAAAAAGTGGGAACCAGCAACGAGAATTAGAGTTGACCGTTCAAATTATCGAATTGACGAAACGCTTGAAACAAGCCTAGAAGTGAAAGGGGCATTTATTTTATGGCAGATGTAAAAAACAACAAAGAGTACCAAAAAGCTTTAGCAGCCTTCATCAAGGAAAAGAAACCTTTGGGACAGGTGGTTTATGATGAACTAACCAATCGTATGGCGACTCCTTATGCGTTGAACGCTGAAGCGATGGATGCATTAATCCAAAAAGTCGAAGATGCTGGGATCAGTGTCGTTGATGAAAATGGTGAACCTTCAAAGGCTAGTTTAAAACAAAATGAAAAAACGGCAAAAGCCGCTCAAAAAGAAGATCTTTCTGCGCCAACTGGTGTGAAGATCAATGATCCGGTTCGGATGTACTTAAAAGAAATCGGCCGTGTGTCATTATTAACAGCGCAAGAAGAAGTTGAACTTGCTTTGTTAATCGAACAAGGAGATCAAGAAGCGAAGCAACGTTTAGCGGAAGCCAACTTACGTTTAGTAGTAAGTATCGCGAAGCGTTATGTCGGTCGTGGAATGCAATTCCTTGATTTGATCCAAGAAGGAAATATGGGCTTAATGAAGGCCGTCGAAAAATTTGATTACCGCAAAGGATTCAAATTCTCAACTTACGCGACTTGGTGGATTCGTCAAGCCATCACTCGTGCGATCGCTGACCAAGCGCGGACGATTCGGATTCCGGTCCATATGGTTGAAACCATCAATAAATTGATTCGGGTACAACGTCAATTACTGCAAGATTTAGGTCGGGAACCGACACCGGAAGAAATTGGTGCGGAAATGGATCTGCCAACAGAAAAAGTTCGTGAAATCTTGAAAATCGCTCAAGAGCCTGTGTCATTGGAAACACCAATCGGTGAAGAAGATGATTCACATCTAGGTGATTTCATCGAAGACCAAGAAGCGACTAGTCCGGCTGAACATGCGGCTTCTGAAATGTTGAAAGAACAATTAGAAGATGTTTTGGATACATTGACGGACCGTGAAGAAAATGTCTTGCGTCTGCGCTTTGGTTTAGATGACGGTCGAACTCGTACATTGGAAGAAGTCGGTCGAGTCTTTGGGGTTACTCGTGAACGGATTCGTCAGATCGAAGCCAAAGCCTTACGGAAATTACGCCACCCATCACGCTCTAAACAATTGAAAGACTTTTTAGAATAAGATAGACGAACTCCTTGAGAATTCTCAAGGAGTTTTTTTATTCCAAAAGCTAGAAAATAATGATGAGAGAATTTTTCAGCGATTTTGAACAAAAACTAGCTGTTTTATAGTCTTTCTAAATAGCAAGAGCACTTAGAATATGGATCATGCACGCTTTAAATAGAATTCATTATTTTTGATTAATTCAATCAAAAATTGCTTGGAACTTCCCTAAACATATGATAGATTAAGGCATAAGTTTTAAAAAAGGAGCCGATTTCATTGCAAAAATGCCCTAACTGTGGATTTGAACCAGTCGAAGGATATGCAACTTGTCCGAAGTGTGGCTTTTCATTACAGTTAAATGATCAAAAAGAGATTGAAGATAGAAATGATACCATCGAATGGTCTGAGCTTGCCGATATGCCAATTGAATCCGTCCAAAAGATGTTTAAAGAAAATGAGGAGAAAATGAGGGAAGAGGAGAATAAAAAAAATTCTACTGAAGAAATGCCTGAAATGAATCCGATTTTGGCACGTTATATTCGTGAGCACAAAGAAGGCGCCATTGAAGAAGAACCTGAAGAGAGCCTATTAGAAACTGGAAATAAAACAGACGAACCTAAGTCTGAAAGCACTCCGATAGATGAAACACCAACTGAGTCCGCTGAAAAAACGGTGGAGGCAGACGAAACAGAGTCAACTGAGCCTAAGATAGAAGAAGCGGCACCAGAGATGCCTGACGCTGAACTCGAACCAGAAAATCAAGAGACGGTACCTGCTGTTGAAGCTGAAGCAGTTGAAGCCGCACCAAAAGAAGAATTTAAAGAAGAACCTTCAGACGAAAATGAAGAGTCAAAAGAAGAACCAGCAGAAAATTTGTCTGAACCAGTTGAAGTGACAACCGACTCTGACCTTAATTCAAACGAGCCAGCGGCCGTGGAAGAAGCGTCAATTGCTCCTGAACCGTTAGCAGCTGCAACCAAAGTTGAAAAAGCGGAAGAGCCTGAGAAAGCGGCGGTTACCTCTGAGTCTATCAATGAAACTGAACCAGCCGTAGCTACAGAATCAGCAGCAAAAGCATCCAAGCCGACGGGAGAAGGACCTAAAAAAAATCGCAAGAAGCTGTATATCACATTAGCGGCGGTGGCGGTTTTAGGAATTGGCGGCGGTTATTATTATCATCATGAAAAAGAAGTCGAAGCTCAACGGATCGCTACAGTGAAAAAAGAAAACAAAGCGATCGACACGATTGAACAGGATCTCGCTAGCTTTTACACGGATGGTCAGCAGACCTTCTTAGCTGCGGATAAGGTCAATGAAAATACCGATCAACTAGCTGACGAGATAGCGCAATACAAGGGTCATAAGCGCTATGATACAGTCAAAAAAGAATACGATGAGTTAGTCGCGAAGCAAAAAGCTCAGCAATCGGTGGATCAATTATTCACGAGTGCAGCTATCAATGGAGATAAACTTGCTGATAAGCCATTGTTAAAAGCGGCTGAACCAGTCGACTTGACCATCAATACGGGTGATACCCAATTTAATACGTTAATGAATCAAGCTATAGCCAACGCCAAAGATCAATATGCCAAAATTGAAACGGCTAAGCAAAAAGCGGATGTCTTATTAAAAGACGGCAATGTGATCGATTCAGTCAATCGCGATCAATACAATGCAGCCAATGACGCGGTGAAGGCCGTTGCTAATCAAGCATTGGTTCAAACGCAAAAGGATGAGTTAGCGAAAGTCGATCAAACCTTAAAAGATAAAGAGAAAAAGGCGGCTGATGAAAAAGCTGCGGCCGAGAAAGCGGCGCAAGAAAAAGCCGAGCAAGAAAAGGCGACGCAAAACCAAAACACAAGTAGTAGCCAAGCTGGCGATACTAGCAGCGATGCTTACGCTTGGGCTCCTGGTGTGAAGGAAAAAGTTATCCAAACCTGTATTTCTCGTGGGTACATTGTGGAAGGCGGTTATCGTTTGGAACCTGTCAAAGTTGAAAATGGTGAAGGCTATTACAACTTATATGCTACTTCAAATCGGGCATCTTTGACAAAAGGGTACACGGATGCGGACTTACCAATGTATTTAGTCACCATCAACTGTAAAACTGGCTGGTTCAAAGGAAACGGACCGAATTAAATTAATTTGAAAAAGTTGAGATAGAAGCGGTTATCAGCTTCAAATAGTTGAAGCCGCACTTCTAAAACAACGAGTATTCGTAGATAAAGGAGCTAGGAAAGTAATTTTTTCCCAGCTCCTTTATCAGTTTTATTGCTTCATAAAGTAAATAGAGTAAAATAGTAGAAGAATAAATAAACAGACGAGCTGTTAGGAGAAAAAAGATGAATGAATTATTAGGTCAAGTTTTCACAGGACTGATTATTGATGAAAACGAAACAATGTATTTGGTGCAAAAGAATGGAGTTACTTTCCGGCTAGCAAAAACAGATGAGGCGCCACATGAAATCGGTGAATCTATTGAGGGCTTCGGCTATGTGAATCAAAAGAAAGAAGCAATCTTTACGACGGAGATTCCAAAAGTGCGGATCGGTCACTATGCCTTTGGCGAGGTGACGGATGTTCGTCGTGATTTAGGTGCCTTTGTGAACATCGGCTTACCAGATAAGGACATGGTGGTTTCTTTAGATGAGATGCCAACCATGAAAGAATTATGGCCGAAAAAAGGCGACCGTCTGATGATTAGTCTGCGAGTGGATGAGAAGGATCGGATGTGGGGTGTCTTAGCGGATGAAGCGATTTTCCATTCCATGAGTCGAACTGGAAACAGCGAGATGCAAAATGAGAACAAAAAAGGAACAATCTATCGCTTAAAAGTCGCCGGCTCGTATTTGATTACTGAGGATTTCTACTTGGGCTTTGTCCATCCTTCAGAACGTTATCAAGAACCACGCTTAGGAGAAGTCGTCGAGGCTCGGGTGATTGGTGTCCGGCCTGATGGTGTGCTGAATATGTCATTGAAGCCGCGAAGTTACGAAATGATCAATGACGATGCCGCGATGGTCTTGACTATGCTGCAACGCAATGCCACACATACGTTGCCTTTTTGGGACAAGTCAGCTCCAGAAGAAATCAAGGAAACTTTCGGCATCAGTAAAGGCCAATTCAAGCGGGCAATCGGCCATCTGCTGAAAGAAAAATTGATCGAACAATCAGAAGGCGAAATTCGTTTAAAAAGCTAATTGAGAATGTCTTGCATTAATTAGGTTGATAAACTATAATAATTCTAAGAAAAACAGCAGTAATGCATTGTTTTATTTATAATTATTATAAAGTAGATTGAGGAGGGTTCTCGTGAACGCAATTCTAGCTTTACAAAAAACCAAAAAGCAACTTCATGATTCTGGCTTCAAATTAACCCCTCAGCGTGAAGCGACCGTTCTCGTTTTATTGGAAAATGAAAAGGATCATTTATCCGCCGAAGAAATTTATTTTTTAGTGAAAAGAAAAAGTCCTGAGATCGGGTTAGCAACCGTCTATCGGACATTGGAAATTTTGACAGAGCTGCACATCGTCAATAAAATCAGCTTTGATGATGGCTTGGCGCGTTATGATCTGCGTAAAGAAGGCGCGGAACATTTCCATCATCATTTGCTTTGTTTGGAATGCGGCAACATCGAAGAAATCGAAGAGGATTTACTAGGTGAGGTGGAACGGGTAGTAGAATCACGCTTTCATTTTATCGTGAAGGATCACCGTTTGACTTTTCATGGGATCTGCCAAAGCTGCCAAGCAAAAAAAGAAGCGTAAAGTTTCGAGAAAAAATTCGAATCAGTTATAATAGAATTGTAGAGTCCCTTGTCAAGATACGTGCTATCATTTCAAGGGACTTTTTGGTATGATAAAGCGGAAAGTGGTGAAAAAATGGAAGAACAAATAACAGAATACTTGCATTTTTTATCGATCGAACGAGGACTTTCCGAAAATACTCGTACCAGTTATCAACGAGACCTGAAACAATATTTGGCCTTCTTGACTGAACAAGGGATTACGGAATGGCAAGCAGTTGATCGATATCTTGTTGTGGCTTTCTTAGGAAGTTTAACCGAAGCGGGGAAAGCTTCAACGACGATAACCCGGATGATCTCCAGCCTGCGTCGTTTTCATCAGTTTCTACGTCAAGAACGGTATACGGATCATGATCCGATGCAGCATATCGATAGTCCTAAAAAGGCTCAAAAGCTGCCTCAGACGCTTTCCATCGCTGAAGTGGAGCGTTTAATTGCAGCACCAGACACGACTACTGATTTAGGCATTCGCGACCGCGCCATTTTGGAAGTAATGTATGCGACAGGTTTGCGGGTCAGTGAGTTAATCAGCCTGAAGCTGGGTGATATCCATTTAGAGATGGGTCTGTTACAAACAGTCGGTAAAGGGGATAAAGAACGGATCGTTCCGTTAGGTGATTACGCCATCCATTGGCTGGAACGTTACCTTGCGGAAGTTCGACCGTTAATGACGAAGAAAACGCCGAATGAGCCGTATCTATTTGTCAATAATCATGGACATGGCTTGAGTCGCCAAGGAATTTGGAAAAACCTCAAGCAATATGTAATTAAGGCGGAAATTACAAAGGATGTCACGCCCCATACACTACGTCATAGCTTTGCGACCCATTTGCTTGAAAATGGGGCGGATCTGCGGACGGTTCAGGAGCTATTGGGACACGCGGACATTTCTACGACCCAGATCTATACGCATATTACGAAACGACGGATGACAGAAGTCTACAAGGAATTTTTCCCAAGAGCCTAAAAGAAGCAATAACCCTATTTGAAAGAAAAGTTCCTTAAAATGAATAAGGAGGAGAAATGATGTTAACAGATTATCGAAAAAATCAACGAAAGATCGCGATGGGTCTTTTAAGCTTTCATGCCAATTTAAAAGATCAGCAGCATTTACTAAAAGAGATTGATACTTATCAAGAAGATGATCGTTATAATCTTTTTTGCTATTACGATGAACAATCTGACAATGTCCAAGGAGTGATTGGGATCAGTCAGTTGGAAGATCAGGAAATTGTGCTGCATGATATCAGCTTAAACCCCTCTTATCGCGGAGAAGGTGTCGGCTTTAAAATGATGAACGAGCTGCAACAGCTATTTCCCGATCAAAAAATAATTGGTACACCAGCCACGTGTACTTTTTTAGCGAAATGGCAGGAGCGGGTAAGGTCAAACGATGGAATCGATTAGTTTAAAATTAGATGTCTTTGAAGGTCCACTGGATTTGTTGCTGCATTTGATTCAGCAATTGGAGATCGACATTTACGATATTCCGATTGCTGATGTCACCGAGCAGTATATGAATTTTATCCATACAATGAAGACACTGGAGCTGGAAGTAGCGGGTGAATATTTAGTGATGGCAGCTACGTTGATGTCAATCAAGAGTCAGATGTTATTGCCTAAGCAGGAGTTGGACTTTGAATATGAGGAAGAGGAAGGCGAAGATCCTCGTGAAGCATTGGTCCAACAGTTGCTAGAATATCGTAAATATAAATACGCGGCCTCTGTTTTATCTGAAAAGGAACAGGAGCGCAGTCTCTTTTATACAAAGGCACCAATGGATCTTTCGGATTATGAGGAAGAGATTTTACCATTGCCGCAGAATCAGCTAAATACGATTGATCTTTTTTTGGCGCTCCACGATGTGCTGCAGCGTAAAAAAAGAAATCAACCGGTTGAGACAACAGTTACGACAGAAACAATCACTGTTGACCAAAAAGTTGCAGAGATCGGCAGCCGTTTAGAAAGACTGTCAGAAGATGAAGGGCTGACCTTGGAGTCTTTTTTTGTGCAATACACTAAGGACGAAGTGATCACCACCTTTATGGCTTTGTTGGAATTAATGAAAAAAGGCCAAGCCACAGCGAAACAAGCGGAAACCTATGCGCCGATTTTGATATTTAAAGGAGCCATTTTATGAATCAATTGAGTCAAATCGAAGCCATGCTTTTTGTGGTAGGAGAAGAAGGAATCGGGCTGGAAGAATTAGCTTTCACGTTAAAAAAATCGACACCGGAAATCTACCAAACGGTTAGCGAATTGAAGGAGAATTATGAAAGCAACGAAGCTTCCGCACTGACTATATTAGAAGTGGGCAATCATTTTGTTTTAACAACCAAAAAAGTTTTTGCACCGTTATTGAAGGATTTTGCCCGCTCACCTTTAGCTAACCGGCTGAGTCAAGCAGCACTAGAAACCCTTTCGATCATCGCCTATAAACAGCCGGTGACGCGCTCAGAGATTGACGAGCTGCGAGGGGTGCAATCCAGTGGAGCTGTCCAAACACTGGTGGCTCGTCAATTGATTGAAGAAAAAGGTCGGGTCGACGGCCCAGGTCGGGCAATATTATACGGAACAAGCACTTATTTTATGGATTATTTTGGCTTGAAGGACATGGAAGACTTGCCAGACGTGCAAAAAATGGAAGAAGATTTAGCGGATGATGAAGAACCGCTTAATTTGTTTTATGATCGCTTTAAAGAAGAGGATGGACAATAATGGAAAGATTACAAAAAATTATCGCCCACGCGGGCATCGCGTCAAGACGCAAGGCCGAAGATTACATAACCGGCGGAAGAGTCAAAGTCAATGGAGAAGTTGTCAAAGAATTAGGGACTAAGGTTGGTAAGAAAGACTTGGTTGAAGTCGATGGTGTGCCAATCTATCAAGAAGAGCCCGTGTATTATTTGTTTTACAAACCACGTGGTGTTATCTCGGCAGTAGCGGATGATAAAAAGCGCAAGGTCGTCACGGATTATTTCGCGGCTGTTCCAGAACGGATTTATCCGGTTGGTCGTTTGGATTATGATACTTCAGGGATTTTGCTTTTGACTAATGACGGCGATTTTTCTCAGCGTTTAGCCCATCCAAAACATCAAATCGATAAGGTCTATGTAGCAAAAGTTAAAGGCTTCGCAGAAAAAAGAACGTTATATCCATTAACAAAAGGAGTTCGGATCGAAGGGAAAAAGACGGCACCCGCTCGTTTTGAGATTCTCTCAACCGATAAAAAGGCCGAAACAAGTATTGTGGAATTGACCATCCATGAAGGCCGCAATCATCAAGTTAAAAATATGCTGGCAGCGGTGGGCTTACCTGTCCAAAAATTAAAGCGGGAGCGCTATGGTGACTTGACCTTAAAAGGTTTGCGTCCTGGTGAATATCGCCGGTTAAATACGAAAGAAATCAATACGTTGTTGAATCAATCGAAAGAATAAACTTATTTACTTGTTTTTTGATAGTAAACTTGTTATAGTTACATTACAATAAAAATAATTTAAGGTTCGTCTTCAGGGGCAGGGTGAAAATCCCGACCGGCGGTGATAGTCCGCGAACTGCGCAAGCAGCCGATTCGGTGTAATTCCGATACCGACAGTAGAGTCTGGATAAAGAAGATAGAGCTTATTTGAGTGAGTCTGTATTCAAGTAACTCTATGCTTTTTCTGAAGCATAGAGTTTTTTTGTGTGAAGATTGCTTAAATAGTTCGTTGAAGATGATTCCGAAACGGAGGAATTCAAATGAAGAACTTAAAGTTACAAAAAATGACGGCAGTCGCGGTGGCAGCAGCAATGGGATTGATTTTACAATTTATCGCTTTTCCAATCGTTCCCATGTTTCCATTTTTAAAGCTCGATTTTAGCGACATTCCAGTATTGATTAACATGTTTATCTTTGGTCCGGTGACAGGAATTGCGACGGCGTTTATTCGTTCGTTACTGCATCTGACGATGACTGGCTTTTCTTTCGATAATATGATCGGCGATTTTGCTAGCTTTTTCGCCACTTCATTATACACGCTGCCAATCTTCTTACTGTTTAGAAAGAAGACGGCTTCGAAACGGGTCGTGGGTCTAGGATTAGGGATTTTAGCTATGACGCTCTTTATGAGTGTGGCGAACTATTTCGTGATTACGCCACTTTACTTAAAAGCATTTGGCCTTTCAGCCGGACAAATGCTAGGTATGGGCTTAGGACGATATATTTTGGTTGGAATCGTGCCATTCAATATTGTCAAAGGACTCGTTGTCAGCGGTGTATTCCTAGTGTTGCATGCTAAGCTACTTCCGTGGTTATCGAAAAAAACGTTGACCTCACAGCACCATTCAGTTTAAAAGAAAGAAATCTCAGACAAATTGTCTGAGATTTTTTTTCGTCTAAGGTAAATGGACAAATTTTGTAAAAAAATAGTCCATTTACGAAGCCGTGCTTAAAATATGTTATTATGAATTCTGATATAAAATCGCATGGGATGGACAGCGTTTTGCGGCCTGAATGACAGCGTCTTGCTGTTTGGCGGGGATAAATTCGTGAGTGGCTTCCTTTTCTCCGACAAATAACACCAATCCATCATCTGTATAATCAAAAATTTCTGGCGCAATCGTTTGGCATAAGCCGCAGGCAATACAGCGCTCAGGAATGATTTCGCATTTCATTTTTTCACCTTCCACAGGAGAATTATTCTTATGACTTTGTTTATTTTAACGTTATTTCAGACTGGCTACAAGTTAAGAATCTCTACTTTATACCATTTATTAGTAGGAAAACGAACTAGTTCAGTTTTGCTTCATGGATTTTTTTTCGATAATTTAGCCTATTTAGGTTCTTTTCCGCAATTCAAGGAAGAAGACTTTCAAAAGGAACTGCAGCAATTAATGAATCAGCAACTGATCACCGTGGATGACGGCTATGGTCGGCTAACTGAAGCAGGAAAGCAGCATTTGGCTAAAGGGTCAATGGATCTAAGCGGTTTAAACAATCTACGTTATGGTCGGATGCGAGACAATGTTTGGCAGCTGATTTTATTTGCTGTGCAAGTAACGAGCCATTGGTCTTTTGGTGAAAAAGAGTATTTGCCAATCGAGAATCGCCCCTATTATTTACAGCAATTAAAAAAATGGTTAAGCACCTCTGATGCTGGACTGGTGGAAAGGGTTCGACAGGAACTTATGGAGACCTTGCAACAACTGCCGACGGAAAACGCTAATTTCTTAGCCAATCAATTTTCCGGACATCAGTTTCAAGGAAAGGCGGCCTTTCAACTGCTTGCAGACCAGACTGAGCCGTGGCGTTTGTTGTATACTCAGCGTTCTATTGATCTCTTTTTAGCAAAGCTCGATCAGGGAGAGCTGAGCCGCTTGATCGCAGCGTTAGATCAACAAAACATCAATCAAAGTATGCTGAAGACACGGGAGTTTTTTCTAGCCGGAAAAAGCTTACCGGAAATCTTAGATTTGCGCCACTTGAAGCAAGGCACGATCAATGATCATTTTATTGAATGGGCACTACTAGACCCAACGTTTCCTTTTGAGGAATTTGAGCTGTTGGATTTTGCAGCGCTAGAGAAAGAACAGGTGATTGACGCCTATTATCGGGACTACGACTTGTCTTATTTGAATTTCCGTCTCTCACAAATTCATTTTTTAAGGAGTAACCATGGAACTGACTAAATTACTAAAAGACAAATTTAATTACGATCAGTTTCGACCAGGGCAAAGAGAAATTATTGAAACACTGTTAAGCGGTGAATCAGTTTTAGGAATGTTGCCGACAGGAACAGGTAAATCGCTGTGTTATCAGCTCCCTGGTTATTTGCTGGATGGTACGGTAGTAGTTATTTCTCCTTTGATTTCCTTGATGGAGGACCAAGTGACGCAACTACAGCGCCTTGGTGAAAAGCGGGCAGTCGCCTTGAACAGCTTGCTTTCAACTTGGGAGCAACAATGGGTGTTAAGCCGGTTGCATCAGTATAAATTTATTTTTATGAGTCCGGAAATGTTTTTGAACCCGAATGTCCAACAGACCTTGCAACAGGCTCGACTGGCCTTGATCGTCGTGGATGAAGCCCATTGCATCTCGCAGTGGGGGATCGATTTTCGACCAGAATATTTGAAGCTGGCGGATGGGATCACCTTTATCGGTGGGTCATTGGTATTAGCGTTAACGGCGACAGCGACTCACGAGGTGCGAAAAGATATTCAGCGTTTGCTATTTCCAACGAAGCAAGCGGCTGAATTCATTTATTCAGTGGACCGACCGAATATTCGTTTTTTTGTCTATCAAACGGAAAAATTCAAAAAGCTACAGGAGCTAATCACCAATTTATCGGGCTCAGGGATCATTTACTGTGCGACGCGGAAAAAAGTAGAGGAGCTGTATCAAGCCTTTAAGGGACAGCAGGCGATTGCTTATTACCATGGTGGTCTGACTGGACAAGAGCGGCGAATGCTGCAGCAACAGTTTTTAGCGGGAGAGCTACGGATTCTAATTGCAACCAATGCCTTTGGAATGGGGATCAACAAAGACAATATTCGCTTCGTGATCCATTATGATCTACCGGATTCGCCAGAGAATTATTTACAAGAAGTCGGTCGGGCTGGCCGAGATGGCGGACCAAGCCAGGCGATTTTGCTATATGAGGATGGGGATGAATACATTCATCATTTTTTGCAAGAGCAGACCAACCAATCGAAAAAACTGTTTGAGATTAAACAAAAAATCGATGATCTGGTCCTCGAAGACCCGTTGATCAAAAAATGGGAGCAGTTTTTCCCTAATGAAGAGCAGGAATTAATGGGCTTGTTGAATCAGCGGGGTCTGACGAAAAGGCTCCAACTACAAAAAATGCTGGATTATATCGCGACGACCGACTGTCGCCGTGAATTTTTGGTGGCTTATTTTGATGAAACACTAAAGCAAAAAAATCCTGCTTGCTGTGACAATGATGGTGCGGTTCTTACATTTAACAAAGTGAAACCCGACAATAGTGGGGGACGACTTGAGTGGCAGGAGATAATTCAAAAAATTTATAAAATTAGTACGAAAAATTAAAAATTGCCGCAAATTTTTTTTGTGCTATGATATAATACATGACGATAGCATTTAGGAGGTTAGAGAAATTGAGTAGAAAAGATCGCTATAATGATACGAACAACGAACCGTGGGATCAACATATTTATGAATCTGATGGTGAAGAAGAATATTCACGCAGCCAATCTCGTCGTAGCAGCGGTGGAGGTAATAACGGTGGCGGGAATACGAAATTCTTAACGATTCTAGTCGCGTTATTGTTAGCCCTTATTTTGATTCCGGCTGGCGCCTATTTCTGGATCACTCGTGATAACGACAAGCCAGCAGCCTCTCCAGAGAGTACAACGCAAGTGTCAAAAGTTTCTTCAACTGAAAAATCAAGCGCCACAGAGAGCAGTACAGAAGAAAGCACTGCTTCAAGCGATTCAGCAGCACAACAAGCGGCTGACCAGCAAGCAGCTGTTCAACAAGCAGCGCAACAACAAGCGGCAGAACAACAAGCAGCATCGCAATCTCAAGCAGCAGCCGAAGCAGCAGCTTCTCAATCCGCGGCAGCAGCACAACAAACAACGCCATCTTCAACTGTTGATCAAGGTCAAGGTCAAACTGCTACAGTACAACAAGGTGATGGACTAAAACAAGTTGCGGACCGCAATGGAGTTTCAGTTGAAAGATTAGCTGAATTAAATGGAAGAACGTTATTACCAAATGGTAGCTTCGATCCTCCAATTAATCCTGGTGATCAATTAAGAATAAACTAGGTTTTCATACTAGATAATACAAAAGAATCAATTCGCCGTAGTCCTTTGTGATTACGGCTTATTTATTGAAAAGAGGCAGAATATGGAAAATATTTCAATTGCAATCGACGGGCCGGCATCATCAGGGAAAAGTACAGTAGCCAAGCTGTTAGCCAGTGACTTCAATTTTATTTATGTCGATACCGGCGCAATGTATCGGGCGGTCACTTTTTTAGCGATCAAACATCAAGTGGCGTTCTCAGACGAAACGGCTTTAGCTGAACTGACAAAGAAATATCCTATCACTTTCAAACAATCAGGACACGGCCAATTGGTTTTCGTTAATGATGAAGAAGTGACTGAAGCGATTCGTCAACCGGATGTCACAGCGGCAGTTTCCGAAGTGTCCGCTCATGGAATGGTTCGAGAAGAATTAGTCGAAGCGCAACGTCAGCTAGCCCAAACCGGCGGAATCGTCATGGATGGACGTGATATCGGTACAACAGTCTTACCACAAGCTGAAGTAAAAATCTTTTTAGTTGCTAGTGTAGAAGAACGAGCACAGCGTCGCTATAAAGAAAATCAAGCAAAAGGCATTCAGATGGATTTCGAAACAATTAAAGAAGCAATCGCAAAACGCGATTACTTAGATTCACATCGTGAAGTTTCGCCCTTGATCCAAGCACAGGATGCGGAATTAGTTGATACGACCGGCATGTCGATCGAACAGGTAGTGACGAAGATTAAAGGCATCATCCAAGCAAAAGGTTTTTAATTTACTGAGAATGTTGTAAAATAAAGCGTAATTCTACTAATTTTTTCGAAAAAAAGAAGAAATCGCTTTATTTTTCATCTGGATTATTCTAAAATAGATATTGTAGTGTATTTTACGCAGAATTGTTGGTAAGGAGGACAAACGACATGACAGATTTAGAACAAAATTCAATGGACAACGAAAATGTTTCCATGGAAGCAGCAATGGAAAGTGTGCATGAAGTTCAAGTTGGCGATATTGTTAAAGGTGAGGTGCTTGCCTTAGAAGATAAACAAGTAATCGTTGGTATTGAAGGTGCGGGAGTAGAAGGTGTAGTTCCGGCCAAAGAACTTTCAACATTGCCTGTTGAAGATATCAATGATGAAGTCAAGGTTGGCGATATTCTTGATTTAGTCGTTATCTCTTCTATCGGAAAAGACAAAGAAAATGGGAGCTACCTTCTTTCTAAACGTCGCCTAGATGCGAAAAAAGTTTGGGAAGATATCGAGCAAGAATTCCAAGACGGAAAAATTATCGAAGCGCCTGTAACAAGCAGCGTGAAAGGCGGTCTTGTTGTTGATGTAGGCGTTCGTGGTTTTGTTCCAGCATCAATGATCGATGATCATTTCGTTGATGATTTTTCAGTCTACACGGGAAAAACATTGAAATTTAAAATTATCGAAATCGAACCATCTGAGAATCGTTTGATCCTATCTCATAAAGCAGTGGTAGAAGCTGAAAAAGCTGAGAAGAAAAAAGAAATCTTAGCAGACCTATATGAAGGTCAAGTTATCAAAGGTCAAGTTGCCCGTTTGACTGACTTTGGTGCCTTCATTGATCTTGGTGGAATCGATGGCTTAGTTCACGTATCAGAGATTTCTCACAGCCACGTAGCAAAACCAGCAGATGTCTTGAGCGTCGGCGATGAAGTCGAAGTCCAAGTCTTGTCGGTTGATCCTGAAAAAGAACGGATCTCCTTGTCGATCAAAGCCAATTTACCTGGACCTTGGACCGATATCGAAGAAAAAGCTGCACCAGGTTCTGTTCTTGAAGGAACAGTGAAACGGTTGACGAGCTTTGGTGCTTTTGTTGAAATTTTCCCAGGGGTTGAAGGCTTAGTCCACATTTCTCAAATTTCACATAAACATATTGCGACTCCTCATGAAGTATTACATGAAGGGGATCAAGTCCAAGTGAAAGTCTTGGAAGTTCATCCTGAAGATCATCGCGTTGCTCTTTCTATCAAAGCTTTGGAAGAAAAACCAGAAGAAGCCAAAGAAGAGCCAGCTGAAGAAGAACATTATGAAATGCCAGAAGAAAATACTGGCTTCACAATGGGTGATATTTTAGGCGATGCGTTGAAAAACGACGACTCAGAAGAACAAGAGTAAGTAACGAAAGATTGAAGACGTGCCGTGTGCACGTCTTTTTTTATTTTTAAGAAAATATGAATGAAAAAACACTCCTTCCCTTGCAAGAAGGTCTTTTCTTAGTTAAACTAAGGAGAATTTGAAAAAAGAGAGTCAGCTGCTAATTTTGCTCCTTATTTTTTATGGGAGAGCTAAAGGATAGGTAATGGAAGCGAAGAATAGATTTTGTGGAAATTTATGCCAATCATTTGATATTACACTAATTTTTAAAGTATGTTTTGCTAACGGAACGCCAAGTGTTGAAGCTTGGTGAATAGCTATACTAAAATAAGTAGTTACTATGAGCCTCTAGCTCATTTTTTTTGAACGAATCAGTTATTAGATTAATAGGAACGAGGGAATCAAATTATGTCAAATCCTACAATTGCCATCGTTGGCCGTCCGAATGTCGGCAAATCAACGCTGTTTAATCGAATTGCCGGTGAACGCATTTCAATTGTTGAAGATACTCCCGGTGTTACCCGTGACCGGATCTATGCCAAAGGTGAATGGTTAGACCATGAATTTTCGATCATTGATACTGGCGGGATCGATATCGGTGACGAACCATTCATGGAACAAATCAAGCAACAAGCGCAAATCGCGATTGATGAAGCTGATGTCATTTTACTAGTCGCTAGTGGCAAAGAAGGCGTGACTGACGCAGACGAAGCGGTTGCGAAAATTTTATACCGTAGTAAAAAGCCAGTGATCCTGATGGTTAATAAAGTAGATAACCCGGAAATGCGAAATGAAATTTATGAATTTTATTCATTAGGCTTAGGAGAACCTTATCCCGTTTCAGGCAGTCATGGTCTTGGTCTAGGAGATGTTCTAGATGAAGCCGTGAAACATTTTCCAGCCGAAAACGAGGAAGAAGAAGACGAGTCGATCAAATTTAGTTTGATTGGACGTCCAAATGTTGGGAAATCTTCTTTGATCAATGCAATCCTAGGTGAAGATCGAGTGATCGTTTCTGATATCGAAGGAACGACCCGTGATGCGATCGATACGAAATTCGTCGGTGAAAACGGACAAGAATTTACAATGATCGACACTGCCGGCATGCGTAAACGCGGGAAGGTCTATGAAAATACCGAGAAGTATTCCGTCATGCGGGCGATGCGGGCCATTGATCGCTCCGATGTTGTACTTGTTGTTCTGAATGGGGAGGAGGGAATTCGTGAGCAGGACAAACGAATTGCCGGATACGCCCATGAAGCAGGACGTGGTGTGATCATCGTCGTTAATAAATGGGATCTAGTCAAAAAAGATACTAATACGATGAAGAAATTTGAAGAAGAGATTCGGGATGAGTTTGCTTATTTAGACTATGCACCAATCGTATTTGTTTCTGCGATGACGAAGCAACGGTTAAATAAAATCCCGTTAATGATTGAAGAAGTCAGCATGAATCAAAACTTGCGTATACCATCTTCTGTTCTGAATGACATTATTATGGATGCCGTGGCGATTAATCCGACTCCGACAGATAAAGGCAAACGCTTGAAGATTTTCTATGCGACGCAAGTTGCAGTTAAGCCGCCGACTTTTGTGGTTTTCGTAAATGAAGAAGAATTGATGCATTTTTCTTACGCGCGCTTCTTAGAGAACCAAATTCGCAAGGCCTTTGAGTTTCAGGGAACACCGATTAAAATAATCCCTCGACGGAGAAAATAAGGCATTTTATCATACTTTTATTTTTGTGACAATCATTTTTCTTAAATGCTAAAACAACAATGAATTTTATGTCATTAATAGCTAAAAACCTTGCTATCACAAGGTTCATATGCTATCGTTATAACAGAATATTGACCAAATCAATATTTTAAAGCTGATGGTTGGACCACTCAATTATCAGTCGATGTTTTAAACATCATTACTCATTTCTCAGGAGGTGAATTCATTCATGGCAAACAAAGCAGAATTGATCGAAAAAGTTGCAGCAGCTACTGACTTAACTAAGAAAGACGCTACCGCTGCTGTCGATGCTGTATTTTCAACGATCCAAGGCGCATTAGCTGACGGTGAAAAAGTTCAGTTGATCGGCTTCGGTAACTTTGAAGTACGTGAACGTGCGGCCCGTAAAGGACGTAACCCACAAACTGGTGAAGAAATCGAAATTCCAGCAAGCAAAGTACCTGCATTCAAACCAGGTAAAGCGCTAAAAGACGCAGTTAAATAATTGCAGCGACAAACCCGTTGGGGCTCTAGGGCTCTGACGGGTTTTGTTTTGTCTTGAAAGGTAAAAAAAGCTGAAAAGAGACTAAATAGCGACTGGCTTTTGCAGATTGTTCTTCTTCCAAATGCTGTGACTCCACTTTGTTATCACTGTAGTATTTGTTCAAATATGTAGTAATCCATTAATTATTGCTTATTTCTATATAAGTGGGTTATTTAATAAGGTTTTTAACTTATATTTTATTTTACGAAAAGTTCTACATAGGATAAAATTGAATTAGGAGAAAAAGTAGTGAAAGAAGGGGAAGCGATGTCGGAGGAGCGACTATTTTATGTTGAACGAAATGATTCTTGGCATTCATATGAATTTTTAGCAAGAAGACAGCATGATCCTAAGTGGCGTCAAGCCTTTATAGAGGCGGATGCTTTATTAGAACGAGAAGAAAAGAAGAAAAAGCGCCGTAATTTTATTATATTGTTGGTCTCCGTTCCGGTAGTGGTACTTGGAATGTTAGTGGGTTTATATTTTTATGGCTCTGCTGGGGAAGAAGCAATTCCTCAACGGGCGCTATCGTTGACGGAAGCGACCTCTTCTACCTCAACCGCTTCCGTGGAACCAACCGAAACACAAGATACCTCAAGTGTTGGAGAGGTGTTAGTAACGCCGTGGGGGGAGCATGTCACAGTGCTGCGAGTTTTATCAAACGGGCAGCGGGTAATCCAGGAAGCTCCTTCACCTTCAGATTTGAATAATGATGGGGTGCTGACATACGAGGAATTATCGCGCGTAGAAGAAGAGGCGAATCAGCAATACCAACAGCCGGTGACACAACAAGGCCAACCCAATCAACAGCAAACACCGCAACAGACCGTGCCGAGTCAAAGTCAACAGCAGCCAAATTCACAACCTGCTTCTAGTCAGCCGGGGGTTCAACCGGAAAGCCAGCCACAACAGAATCCGTCGCAAAATCAACAACCGGAAACAAGTACGCCGCAAGGCTCGACGGCAATTCAATAAATTGCTAAGTTTGAAGGTTTTGGGGATTTTTGAATCAGTAAAAAAATAAAACTTCATGTGCCTTTCGCAGATTTGTTGCGAGAGGTTTTTTTGTAGTATAAAATGAAAATAAGCGAGGTGTTGGAAATGGAAGTACGCTATCGAAATAGTAAATTTGAGACGCCGGTTACTTATGGTGAGACAGTGGCCTCCATGATGCGAAAGAAGGACTTGACCAACAAACAGATCCTTTTTTGTGGCAACCAGCGGTATTATGATTTATTTGCGGAGAAGCTGCGCCAATTTATTCCTAAAACCAGTGATCATGAGTGGTACATTACACCGAACAATCGGTACTGTAACACGATGAAGAATTTTCAAGAATTGACTCGCTTTTTAGAACGCTTCCGTGGGTCAAAGCAGGCGATTTTCTTTGGAATCGGAAATGAAGGGGTAATGGAGCTGTTAGGCTTCACGCAGCATGTTACGCCAATCGAAGCGGAGCTATGCCTGCTACCGGTCTCCTTACGTTCCTTTGCCCAGAGTTTATCTTTTGTGGATCAAATCGTTTCTGATAAGACTATGATGACAGTAATGGAAATCACCGAAGCACCTCACAGTATTTTATTTGACCATACGTTGGCGGACCAGCAAACGACCGGTAAAATGGTAGATCTATTGACTTTGATCCGTTGCGGGATCGTTTGCGATTATTCCTTTTTACAAAGCCTATACCTGAACTTTCCGACAAGAGACGAGTTGCTGCAGCAATCTTTTGCCGCCTTTAGTGAGACTTTGTTGAATTATTATGGTACTCATAGTGAACAATTGCGTAATTTTGGCAAAACCTTTGAGCGGGCCTTTTTTCAAACAGAAAACGGCTCCTTATTGTCTAATAGTATGAAGACGATGTTTGGATTACTCTTTGAATTGGCGTGGAATGTTGTTGCAGGTAATGTTCATTTCAATTTTAAAAATTTTATGATATGGTTGGTGCGATTAGGATTTCCAATCATTGTGCCAGCGGGAATCTCGTTGGCTGATTATGGTCAGCAGATTATTGTATTAGCCGAGGAGCAACCTTTGTTAGGATTGAATCAAATCGGCGAAGTCGGGACTGAAAAAATCCCGACACAAAGGGAATTGCTTCAGACCTTCGAAGTGTATCAAAAAATCGTCACAGAGATCAGGGGAGAATAGATGGCAAGTTATAGCGAAAAAATGCTAGCGGCATTAAGAGAAGAAGAATTATCCGAAGCGAATTTAATGTTTGAAGAAGCATTAAAAAAAGATTCACCAGAATTATTGGCTAGTTTAGCGGAGGAACTACAAAGCTTAGGTTTTTTGGGCGAGACACAACGGATTTTAGAGAAATTATTGGCGGACTTTCCTGAGGAGGATATGTTTTATCTTTCATTGGCAGAAATCGCGATTGAAGAAGACGATATTGATAAGGCCTTTGAATATTTAGAACAGATCCAGCCAGATAGCGAAAATTATTTAGAGAGCTTATTAGTGACTGCCGATCTTTATCAAGTACTGGGGATTCCAGAAGTTAGTGAAGCGAAACTATTGCAAGCTAAAACATTAGCGCCAGAAGAACCATTGATTACTTTTGCTTTAGCTGAATTGCATTTTTCTACTAATCAATTAGGCGAGGCCATTAATGATTATGGACAACTGCAAAAGCAAGGAATCGATGAAATCGCTAATATTTCGCTTGATGAACGAATCGGATCAGCCTACAGTATGATGGGAGGCTTTGAAGAAGCGATTCCATTTCTAGAACGAGCCTTAGAGAAGGAGCACACCTCCGATCGTTTATTCCAGCTAGGCTTCACTTATTATCAGCTCCATGATCATCAAAAAGCCATCAATTATTTGCAAGAATTAGAAACCCTTGATCCGCAATATCAAAGTGTTTATTATTACTTGACAGACAGTTTGAAGGAAGAAGAATTATTAGAAGAAGCCTTGACTGTCGCTGAAAAAGGCATCAAAGAAAATCCTTATCAAGTCGAACTGTTACATTTAGCTTCCGAGATCGCCTATCGTTTACGAGATAGTAAAAAGGCGGAGGAATTATTACAGCAAGCACTTGAAACAGGTGAGAAGACTGATGAAACGTTGCTAACGTTAAGTAATCTCTATTTGAATGAAGAACAGCCTGATAAGGCGATCGAAATGATCAGTCAAATGGATGAAGAAGACAATCCTTATGCTGCTTGGAATTTAGCGCAAGCCTATAATGAATTAGAAGATTTTGAGGCGGCAGGTACGTACTACAAGCAAGCTTATGAAGATTTGGCTCATGAGCCAGATTTCTTAAAAGCTTATGGTCTCTTTTTACGAGAAGACGGTCAAATAGAGTTGGCTCGTAAAGTGTTAACAAGTTACCTACAATTAGAGCCTGGAGATTTAGAGGTGCAGTCCTTATTAGAAGAGTAGAGAGGTGAGAAGATGATCAATGTAGCTGAAAAACGTGAATTTCTTGTTTGGTTGATCAACAATGTGTCTTTTCAACGACGAGAAGTGATTTGGATTTTGAACTACTTAATTAATCACGAAGCCATTTTGCGGAATGTGCATATCGTTGAAGGCGCCTTGAATACAAAACGCGGCATCGTTTTTCGCGATATCACTCAACGTGAAGATCCCATGGTGCTTACGGTAGAGGGTCAGCAGTTTACGAACAGTGATCAAATTTTTCATGAGATTCGCCTGCATTGGCAGCAGCCTTTGTACTTAGAGTGTGTCTTCCCCAACTCTTGGCAAAATGCCCAATATTTATCGGTCTTGGAGGATAATCCCGAAAATTCTTGGAACGATACTGTTAGTGAAGAGATCGTCTTAGAGGTGGAGAATTATTTGAAGCATCAAGAGAAAGAAGCGCAGGCGGACTTGTTGAAGAAACAAATTGATCTTGCGTTGGAGGATGGCGATAAGGAGTCGTTCCTCATCTTGTCTGATGAATTGAATCGATTGAAATTAACTTTACATGAATAATGAATGATTTTAGCAAGCAGTCGGAAATCCTGCTTGCTATTTTTATGGGAATATCGTGAAAATATAAAAAGAATTCACTTAATCGCTGGGATATGATACGATTTAGTTAATAGTAAGTCCTAAATATAATTTCTATTCTATTATTTGTGAAACAGGTAATTAGTATCGCCGAGGAAGAATAGAAAGAAACGGAGGGTTTTAATGAAAAAATATTTTTTATTGACTGTCTTGGCAGTGGTGACGATGGGTCTCTTTGGTGGTTGTTCAAACAACGATGACACGAGTGATAGTTCAGCTAGCCAATCTTCATCGTCCAGTGAAATGAAAGCGGATAATGCGGATCAAGTCATGCAGGATTTTGATTCAATTACACTAGGTGACGCGGAAAACAAAGGCGAAGGCGGAACAGCAAAAAAAGAAGTTGAGCAGTTTTTTGGAAAAGTCAGCGAAGAAGATAAGGGCAAGGCCAAAGAAATCACGACAGATGTGATCACTTGGGACAAGCCTGCTGGAGCAAAATCGATTGTCATCTCCTTTATTGATGACAAAGTAGTTGGAAAATCGATCGATGGGTTAGAAACAGCCGACGAAAAAGAACTATCTAAGGCCCAATTTGACGACCTAAAAACCGATGGCTCGTACACCAAAGAAATGGCACTGGAACAGCTTGGTAAACCGGAGGGCATAGGTGCTAACAGAGACTCTGATGGAATGGTGGAAATTTATAACTGGAACAATGTGACGGATGAAAATAAAAAAGTAATTACGACAATTGAATTTGTTGATGGGAATGCTAAGACAAAAAATCAAACAGACAGAGAATAAATAAAAAAGGACTTCCGCGATAAGTGGAAGTCCTCTTTTTGATATGTTAAGTAGTTCGTTTCAAGGTGAAGCGGCGCCGTTGCGGCCTTAAATAAGTGAAGCCTTCTCCTTCAACATCATGAACATTGCTGATTAAGATAAAAGCTTTTTCATCCACGGAGTGAACTATTTTTTTAACCTCGTTAATCTCTTGCTGTGAAACTACGATATAGACGATCCGTTTCATTTCAGAAGAAAAGCCGCCTTCGCCATGCAGGTAGGTTACACCGCGTTCCAGATGGCCCATTAGTAATTCAGCGACCACGTTACTTTCATTGGTGATAATCATGACACCCTTGGCTGCATATCCGCCGGAAGAAAGAATGTCTACGACGCGACTGAATACGAAGGAAACAATCAAGGTGTACATCATGCGTTTCAAATCTAGATAAGTCAATGAGCAGATCAAAACAATAATATCAAAAACTAATAAGGATTTTCCCATCGTCAGACCGAATTTCTGTTCCAAGATGCGGGCGATCACGTCTGCTCCACCAGTTGTTCCACCGTAGCGATAAACTAATCCGCTGCCAAAACCGGCGAACAAACCAGCTAAAATCGAGACGATAAACAGGTCGTGGTCTAAATTAATTGTGAATGGTACACGCTGCCAGATCCATAAGAAGACGGATAAACAAACCGTGCCTAGAATGGTGTAATAAAAAGAACGTTTTCCCAAAATTCTCCCACCGATTAAAATCAAAGGTATATTAATAATTAGTGTTGTATACGCAGGGTCGATCCCAAACAAGGCGCGAATGATCAAGGTGATACCGGTAACGCCACCTTCTGCTAAATGGTTGGCAATATTCAAGTAAACCAATCCAAAGGCATATATAGCTGTACCCACCACAATAAATAAAATTTCCTTAATCCGTGTAGTCATAGTCGTTTCCATACGACACCCCCTCAAATTTTGTCCTCATCCAACATAGCACGAAATATAGATTGTTACAACAACATGATAGGAAAGAAAACTGTTTTTTGATAAGATAGGTTTGAGGTGGTTTGATGAATCAAAAGACAATGAAAATCATGCAACAAGAAGTTGATGATTATATCCAACAGTTTAAGACAGGTTATTTTTCCCCATTAGGTCAAATGGCTCGCTTAACCGAAGAAGTCGGAGAGCTGGCTCGTGAGATCAATCATTATTACGGTGAGAAAAGCAAAAAAGCATCAGAGCAACCAAAGACCGTTGAAGAAGAATTAGGTGATGTTTTATTCGTCACGATTATTATGGCTAACTCTTTAGGGATTGATTTAACGGAAGCCTTTGATCGTAATATGCATAAATTTAATCAGCGGGATCGTTACCGCTTTGAACGAAAAGATGGTCAGACGGAAGGTGACGCAGAATGAGACTAGAAGCCTTGCCATTAGAATTTCAAGGGGCGATGCCGATTTTACGGAAATTACAAAATGCCGGTTATGAAGCCTATTATGTCGGAGGAAGCGTTCGCGACATTTTACTGAACAAACCAATCCACGATGTCGACATCGCCACCAGTGCTTTTCCGGCTGAGGTCAAGGAATTATTTCACCGAACGATTGATGTCGGTATTGATCATGGCACCGTGATGGTTGTCACAAAGGAAGCCACATATGAAGTCACTACCTTCCGAACTGAATCAACGTATCAAGATTATCGTCGACCAGATCATGTTGAGTTTGTTCGTTCACTAAAGGAAGACTTGAAACGCCGGGATTTTACAATCAATGCGTTGGCGGTGGGAATCGATGGCAATGTGATTGATTTATTTGACGGCTTAAGTGATTTGCGAAATAAGGTCTTGCGGGCAGTGGGAAATCCTTATGAACGTTTTCATGAAGATGCGCTACGAATGATGCGAGCGTTACGCTTTGTCAGTCATTTAGGCTTTACGTTGGAACCAGAAACTTTCGAAGCGATTCAAGAATACCATTCATTGTTGGCGAAGATTTCAGTGGAACGAATCAACGTGGAGTTCGTTAAGTTGATGATGGGTTCGTTTCGGGAAGCCGGTCTGCGCTCCTTTGTGGAATCTGAGTGTTATATTTATTGTCCGGGATTACGAGAACATGGTGATGCATTACTGAATTTCGCTGAGTTGCGGGGGCCAGCAATTCCAACTGAACGCCAAGCCTGGACCTTGTTAATGACGATGCTAAATTTTGGTGAAGAAGAGATCCGGCAGTTTATGAAGGAGTGGAAATGTTCCAATCAGTTGATTCGTGAAGTTAGCCAGATGGTTCCAGCACTTCATTACCGACTAATCCATGAGTGGGACAATTGGTCCTTGTATCAGCTTGGCCGAGAATTGGCTTTGTCGGTGGAGTATTTATTGTATTATTTTCAGCGGGAACCGAATTTAGCGAAGGTCCGCTTACTGTATCAATATTTACCGATCTTTTCCTTGAAGGACCTTGCATTAAAAGGGAACGATCTCATGAGTAACTTTGATTATCCTCGCGGACCGTGGATCAGTACGACCTTGAAAACGCTAGAACAAGAAGTAGTTGAAGGCCATTTAAATAATGAAAAAACAGTGCTTTTGGCCTATGCGACAGATTTTTTGAAAAGGAGAATGATATGAAGACACTGACCAAAAAATATCAAGTGGCAAAGAATCAGACGGCACGTTCAATGGGCTCTGGTGATTTAGAAGTCTTAGCGACACCTGCGTTAGTTGCCATGATGGAAAATTGTGCAAAAAGTTTAGTGGCTGATGGGCTTTCAGTAGGAAAAACAACGGTCGGTTTCAAGCTTGATTTGAAACATCTTGCGCCAAGCGCCATTGGAGCTGAAATCAAGGTTGAAGCCGAGCTTACTGATGTTGACGGTCAGAAGCTGTCTTTTTCGATCAAAGCTTATGATCAAGCGACTTTAATTGGGAGGGCCAGTCATCAACGAGTGACTGTCGAAACGGCAGATTTTTTGGAAAAATTGAAGTAGAAGCACAACATGTGACCGTTTACTCAAGGTGTGCTAAACTAATTCTAGATTAGTAGTGAGGAGAATGTAGAATGGCAAGAGAAATGACAGCTTTAAAGTTCTATTTCCGTAATGGGGAAACTTGGACGATCGATCGTCGATATATTGGTGATTTGTGGATCAAGCAAATTACGACAAGTTTTGGAAGAATTCACGGTAGTGAGTTTGTTGAAATCCATCCATGTGCGGGCTTCAAGATCGAAATTTATCAAGAAGGCGACCATGTTCAAACTTCAGACATCAATTTAGGTGGTTTAGAAATGGGGATGTTTGAACGTGCCCGTAAATTCGAAGACATCGAACGGATGGAAATCATTTACCGTGCAGGGCATCCAGATTCCGTTTACTTCCCTTATAAAGACAAAGACACTGAAGGGTTAGACAACGTATATCAATCAACGAAAGTCTCTGAAAAGACCAAGAACCTTTACATCGTGATTGATCCAACCAAGACGGTTGATGAAGTCTATGGCGAATCATTCTAATAGCACGAAGACAAGTATTCGTTTGAATACTTGTCTTTTTTTTAAGTAATTATTAAGGTACCGTAATAAAAGCAACAATACTCTTGCTAATTTAAGAAGGTACCTGTATTATATATGTATGTAAGGTACCTTTCTAAATGCTTTGCTTCCAATTTTTATTGGAAAACGATTATTTTTAAAGAGGAGAGAGCTATTATGGAAAACCAAATGAATGAACAATTTATGAAATTACAACATGACTTGCATCGCTACTTGCGCAGTCGTGCAGCTAAAAACCATACGATGGGGCCTCATCGCGGTCAAGGACGCATTTTAGCTTTGTTGAAACTAAATCCTGAAATCAGCCAAAAAGAATTAACCTTTGTCTTAGATATGCGTCCACAATCAGTGGGTGAACTACTACAAAAATTAGAAGACAAAGAATGGATCACTCGTGAAGCTTCCGAAGCAGATCGTCGTGTAATGATCGTTCGATTAACCGAATTAGGCAAGGCGGAAGCCGAAAAAATTTCTGAGCGTCCCGGTTTTGGTGAGGAATTATTCGCCGACTTTACCGACGAAGAGAAAGCTGAATGGTCCCGGTTAGTAGATAAATTGTCGAACACACTAAAAAGTCATTTTTCAGAGGAAGAATCCGAAGAAACCTTTGGTGGCGGACGTGATTTTGATGATCCGAGATTCTCTCATAGAGGGGGTCATCATGGGTTTGGCGGTCCACATGGTCATGGAGCAAGAAATGCTCATCATTTTTCTGAATTTGATGGCTTTAACTGGTAATCAAAATTCGTATAATGAATGATCACTTCATTCTAATGAAGTCGTAGAGGAAAAATTTCCTTTACGGCTTTTTTTTGTTACAATAACGAAGAGAAATTTTGAGGATGGTTCAAAATGAAAGAATTGAAAGTAACAGAATTATTTAAAACCTTTGGTGATAAAACTTTATTTGATCGGATCACTTTTTTGATTCATGAAAAGGATCGGATTGGCTTGATCGGTGTTAATGGTACCGGAAAATCCAGCTTGCTAGCGATCTTAGCTGGGCGTGACAGTGGGGACGGCGATATTTCAGCCATTGAAAAAGCCAGTGATTATCGGATCGGCTATTTAGCGCAGGATCAACAATTTCTTGCTGAGACAATGGTTCTAGACGCAGTTTTCCAAGGTAATAATCCCTTGATGCAGACCGTACGAGCGTATGAAAAGGCTTTGCTACAATTAGCCGAGAATAACAGTGCTGCTGCCCAACGTCATTTTACTCTGGCGGAAGAAGCGATGAACAAACAAGATGCCTGGACGGCTGATAGTGAAGCAAAAGCGATTTTAAATAAACTAGGCATCGAAACCTTGGATCAACAGATTGGTCAACTATCTGGTGGTCAGATCAAGCGCGTGGCTTTGGCGCAAGTACTGATTGATTCGCCAGATTTATTATTGTTGGATGAACCTACCAACCATTTAGATTATGATGCGATTCAATGGTTGGAAAATTATTTGAAACATTATCAAGGCTCATTATTAATGGTGACTCATGATCGGTACTTTTTAGATCGTGTAACCAATCGCATTTTTGAGCTGTCATTTGGGCAGTTGTATGAGTACCACGGCAATTATGAAGCCTACCTCGTTGAAAAGGCCGAACGTGATCGGGTTGCGGTCGAACAAGAAGGCAAACGCAAGCAATTATATAAACAAGAGCTGGCTTGGATGCGAGCCGGAGCTCAGGCCCGCAGCACGAAACAACAGGCGCGGATCAATCGTTTTGAAGATTTGAAGGAAAACCTTCATCAAGTCCAAAATGATGGACAGATTGAAATGAACATCGCAACTACGCGGCTAGGGAAAAAAGTACTAGAAATGAAGGATGCTTCATTTACGATTGAATGCAAAAAAATCCTCAGCCATTTTGATTTATTGATCCAATCGAAAGAACGCTTAGGGATCACCGGAAAAAATGGGGCGGGAAAATCGACCTTGTTAAATTTATTAGCCGGGCGTTTAACCTTAGACAGCGGGGTGCTTGAAGTAGGTGAAACAGTTCGCTTGGCTTATTACACACAACAAAATGAAGCGCTAGACCCAGAAAAACGGATGATCGCTTATTTACAAGAAGCGGCAGAAGAAGTCAAACAACGCGATGGTTCACAAATTGGTGTCGCGGAACTATTGGAGCGTTTCTTATTTCCTCGTTTTATGCACGGAACAAAGATCGGCAAGCTGTCCGGTGGTGAGAAACGGCGACTTTATTTGTTGAAGCTATTGATTCAACAGCCGAATGTTTTACTATTGGATGAGCCAACAAATGACTTGGACACCGCTACCTTGACGATTTTAGAGGATTATCTGCAAGACTTTGCGGGTGCAGTGATCACCGTTTCTCATGATCGTTATTTCTTAGATAAAGTGGCTGAAAAGTTATTGATCTTCGAAGGAGAAGGTGCGATCGTCTCCTACTTTGGTTCAATTTTGGATTATTTGGCGCAGCAAACCCCGGTGAAAGAAGAGAAAGCGGTTAAAGTAAAGACACAGCCGCACTCACCAGAACGGAAGAAAAAACTTTCTTACAATGAACAAAAAGAATGGTCCACGATTGAAGAAGATATTGCCACCTTGGAAAGCAAGCTAGACGAGCTGACGGAAGCCATGAATCATCAAGGAGATGATTTTACTAAGCTGCAAACCTTGCAAAAAGAATTAGACGAGACAGAAGCAGCGTTGGAAGAAAAAATGACTCGTTGGGAATATTTAAGTGAAATTGTCGAAGGAAGCTGAGTGTCAGCTAAACGAACGAATATTTAGGAGGAGCAATATGCTGGTTGCGATTTGGGCACAAGATAAAAATGGGCTGATTGGAAAGAACAATCGGCTTCCGTGGCATTTGCCAAATGATTTGCGCTTTTTTAAAGAAACTACCTTAAATCACACGTTAGTGATGGGACGAAAAACGTTTGAAGGCATGGGTGGGCGTCCGTTACCGAATCGTCAAACGATCGTTTTGACTCGTGATCAAAGCTATCAAGCACCGAATGTGATCATCATGCATTCGCCAGCGGAAGTTTTGGCCTATGCTGAAAAAAATGCCGGGATTACTTTTATTGCTGGGGGCTCAGCGATCTATCAAGAATTTCTGCCTGATTGCCAAAAAATTTATCGGACAGTCATCGATGCTGACTTTGAAGGAGATGCCTATTTTCCAACCGTAGAGTGGGAACAATGGGAGTTAACCGAAAGTGTCGAAGGACAGCAGGATGAAAAAAATCCGTATCTTTATTGCTTTGAAACCTATCAAAGAATAACTTCTTAATCGCGCAGTTCTTTCAAGATTTATAAAGAAAATAGCGTGAACCATGATTTATTTCTTCAGGTTTGATATACTGAATCTAATTTGAAAACTGGTGTGGAAAGAAGGATCAGAATGCCAAATGTTAAAATTGTAACAGACTCTTCGTGTACGATTGAAAAATCAGTACGTGATGAATTAAATATCACGGTTATCCCGTTATCAGTGATGATCGACGATGTCGTTTATCCTGATGATGACGATTTGACTGGTGAAAAATTTATGGAAATGATGGCGAAGGCCAAAAATTTACCCAAAACAAGTCAGCCGCCGATCGGCTATTTTGCTGAACTTTATGATGAGCTTGGAAAGGATGGCAGTCCGATCGTTTCGATCCATATGTCTCATACTTTAAGCGGGACAGCTGAGGCCGCTCGTCAAGCAACTTTTTTAAGCAGCAGCGAGGTAACGGTCATTGATTGTGGATTTATCGATCAATCACAAGCCTTCCAAGTGATTGAGGCTGCAAAATTAGCGGAAGCTGGCGCAACGCTTGAAGAAGTTTTAGCCGGTGTGGAACGAGTGAAAAATCACAGTAAATTATTCATTGGTATCTCGTCACTTGATAATCTGGCCAAAGGCGGACGAATCAGTCGAGTTGCTGGCGTGATCTCAAGTGTATTGAATATGCGTGTAGTAATGGAGCTTGAAGATGGCGAATTATTACCGATTACGAAAGGTCGCGGAAAGAAAACCTTCAGTAAGTGGTTTGGCGCCTTTAAAGATGAATTAAGCAAAGTTAATGTTAAGCAGATCGGGATTTCTTATGCTGGCAAATTAGACTTTGTCGATGAAGCTAAGCAAGCGTTACAAGAAATGTTCCCAGATATGCATATCCCTGTTTTGCATACCAATCCGATCGTTGCAACCCATACCGGACCAGGGGCGTTTGCGATTATGTACTATACTGATTAGTTGTACCTGCCTCTAGCGATAGAGGCGTTTTTTTTAAAAGGAGCAGATAAATGAAACGATTTACGACAATATTAATTCCATTTGCAGCAGCAATAGTTACTTTGCTCCTGCTCTTTTTGACCATTCCTAAGGCGGAATCACGAATCCGCGTCAGCCGTGACGAAAGTCAAAATTATAAACAGTCTGTTCATTTAGTCGCGGTTGGGGATTCATTAACAGAAGGCGTCGGAGACGAAACGAAACGCGGCGGCTATGTGCCTCTGGTGGCGGATTCGCTCCAGCAAAACTATGAACTGTCTTCGGTGGAAAAAGATAATTATGGTGTTTCAGGTGAGCGCAGCGATCAAATTTTAAAGCGAGTAAAAAAGGATTCTGACTTGCGAAACAGTTTAGCAAGTGCTGATCTCATCACGATGACGGTTGGTGGAAATGATCTGTTCCAGGCCTTTCAAAAAAATCTCACCGCTAAAAACGCCAAGCAATTTGATCGTCCAATAAAAAAATATGGGGAATACGTCGAAGATATCTTAACAGAGATGCGTGAACTGAATCCAAAGGCGCCGATTTATGTGGTAGGTATTTATAATCCTTACTATTTAAACTTTCCGGATATTAAGGCGATGCAGACAGTGGTTGATAATTGGAACAAGGAGACGGAAAGTATCACAAAGAAAAATTCAAACAGCTTCTTTGTGCCAGTAAATGATTTGCTCTATAAAGGCATTGCCACAGAGAAAAGCAGTGAAACCACTGAAACTACCGACAGCTCCAGTTCTGAAGTGAAGAACAACGTCTTATACGATGAAGACAATTTCCATCCTAACAACTTGGGCTATCAGTTGATGGCGACTGCGATCCGTGAAAAAATCGTAGACACGAAAGATTTATGGTTACTAAAGGAGAACAATTAATGGAAGAAAATAAAGAAGAAAAGCAACCAGAGAAGCGCTCTACTGCCAAAGAAAAGATCAACGGCTGGAAGATCGCCTTTCTCGTATTGATCGGTATTCTATTAGGTGGGCTGATTTTTACCACAGTCCGGGTCTTTACTGCTCGAGAAACCAACCTTCCCCCTAGCAGTGAAACGACGGTGCCGAAAGGTTCGCCAGTTTTGACGATGAATACGAATAAAAAGAAATTAAATACCGTCATGGAATATTTTTTGAATGATCTACAAAAGGGCTCGGATGTAAAATATGAGTTTTACTTAGAAAATCAAGCAATGCTGAAGGGCGAATTCAAAATATTAGGAGCGAAAGTCGATTTTTATCTTTACTTTGATCCATATGTTATGGATAATGGCAATGTTCAGCTAAAAGCCCGGGATTTATCAATCGGCTCGTTGAATTTACCAGTGAGTCAAGTAATGGCCGCCATTAAACGAGGCTATAAAGTCCCTAAATGGGTAGAAATTGATTCAAAAGAGCAAACAATCGTCTTGAAATTAAACGAGTTCAAATTAAATAACGGAATGTTTATTAAGGCCAATCATATTGATCTGGTGGGTGATGACATTCAATTTAGTTTATACTTGCCAAAAGAAAAGAAAGCTGATGACTAGTTTTTTAAGAGTGGAAAGTCGAGAGTCATCAAGGTGAATAGCAGTGAGAAGAAGTTTTTATCATTATATTTTGACTCAACGAGGTCATAATTTACATGATCCAGTGGAGGTTTTTGCCAATGATGTTAGCAGAGATATCATGTTTCCAAAACACTCAGAGGATTATCACGAGGTCGCTGATTATTTGGAATTGAATGTAAATTATTTAGACTCAATGGATCTATTTGATCAAGTCTGGGAAAAGTATGTAGAAAACAACAAGTAATTAATAAGGAAAAGTTACTGAGGGCTTTTCCTTTTTTTTATAGCGTGCTATCATGAAAAAAAGGGTGAAAGGAAAATGCGCCTTGCAGAAAAGAACGTTGCCACTATCTATTTTTTTTATCGCGATTGCAGCGACTGCGATCATCACCGCAGTCGTCACTCACTTTGTTGAGCAAAAGCAAGCGTTAAATAATGAATCAGTTGTTAAAATAACAAGAAGTGATTTGGATGAAGTTCAAGATCTATATGATTTGATCGGCACGAATTATGTGGACAAAGTAAGCCAAGAAGAATTGATCCAAGGGGCATTAAAAGGGATGACTGATTCCTTAGACGATCCTGATTCTAAATTTTTAACGGCAAAAGAAACAAAAGAGTTAAATGCCGAAGTGGCTGGAACCTTTGAAGGAATCGGAGCTAATTTAGAACTAAAAAATCGACTGCCGATCATTGATCAAGTACCTTTGAAAAATTCGCCTGCTGAAAAAGCTAAATTGAAAGCTAAGGACATTATTTTAGAAGTTGACGGCAAATCTACGAAAGACAAATCATTGGATCAAGTTGCGAGTTTGATTCGAGGAGAAAAAGGCACTCAAGTAAAATTGTTGATTCAGCGTGGAACAGACAAATTTGAGGTGGGCTTAGAACGAGACGTCGTGCCTGAGGATACGGTGAAAGGAACAATCGACGAGAAAAATCCGACGATTGGCTCAATCCAGATTGATAATTTCCGGGAGACGACAGCGTTAGAATTTCGAACGATTATTGAGGAGCTAAGAAAACAAGGTGCGAAATCATTTGTGATTGATTTACGGCAAAACGCTGGCGGAGTATTAGCCGAGGCGGAGAGAGTCGCGAGTTACTTTTTACAAAATGGGGATACGATCGCACAGTTTTCAAACAATGACAAAGTCATATCGATTGATAAAGCCGGGAAAAAGATTGATCAAGGTTTTAAAGTGAAGGAATCAACGGTCTTTTTAGTTGATCAAGAAAGTTCTTTTGGTTCTGAATTGTTAGCTGCGGCTGTAAAGAATAAAAACTACCCAATCATAGGCGTTCATACCTTTGGTAAGGGAACAGTTCAAAGTGTTCATTCAATCGGAAAAGACAATTATGTTCAGCTGACGGTTATGAAGTGGTTTATGCCTGATGGCAAATCAGTTGAAGGCAAAGGGGTAACACCGACGATTGAAGCTGATTATCCTGAATATGGCAAGCTGCCGCCAATTTCGAAGCAATCTAACTGGCGCATCGGAGATTCTGGCGACCCCATTAAAAATATCAATACAATCTTAAAAGCATTAGGTTATCCGACGGACGGTTCTGTCTTTAACGAAGCAACCCGCGATGCGGTCACGAAGATTCAAAACGAGAATAATCTACCTGCAACTGGCGCTTTAGATGATAAAACGGTTGACGTTTTACAAGAAAAACTCTTCCGTTTAGTTAAAGCCAATGATGCGGCCTACACCAAAGCAATCGAAACATTGAAAAAATAAACAACAGAGATTTCTCTGTTGTTTTTGATGTACAAAGGAGGGACAGCGTGAAAAATATTTTAACAAAAAACCACTTTTTTTTAGGTCTGAAATATTTGCTGATCTCTCTTTTTGTCGGGGTCATCATTCGCGGGTTCTTATTGATCCCTGTGCCGGTGACTGGCAATTCAATGGATCAGACATTGCAACAAAAAGACATGGTTCTGATGGAAAAGTTCAGTAAAATCAAACGTTTTGATGTGATTGTGTTTCAACAACCCGATGGAACGATTTATATCAAACGAGTCATTGGGTTACCAGGCGATCAAATCCGCTATGAAAAGGATCAGCTGTATATCAATAATAAAAAAGTCGCAGAACCCTTTTTAACCAATAATCGCAGCCATGATCACCAAGTCTCACCCTATACCACAGACTTCCAACTGCAAGAATTGATTGGTGAGGAACGCCTGCCGAAAAATGATTATTTTGTGTTAGGGGACAACCGAAGGATCTCGAAAGATAGTCGCTCTTTTGGGACTGTCGCCAGCAAAGATATTTTAGGAAAAGCACGAGCGGTGTATTTTCCGTTAACACATATTAAAATGATTAATTAAATGAGGATGCAAAAAAGGATGCGGTGGAGAACACCCCATCCTTTTTTATTTCTAGTCGCCTTTAAACGAAAGTAAACATTTATTGTAGTTGATTTAAGAAAAGTATTTCAAAACGTGCAGTGTGGCGTTTCGATTATTCGCTCCTACGTTCAACGGTTACGGTCACTTTATCGCCGAAGGTTTTGTTAATTTTTTGACGGATAGCTTTTCGAATGCCTAGAATATAACAAGTATTTCCAGCCTGATCTTTAATTCCCATATTCACAATGCTACCTTCATAAACAATGCCATCAAACGTAGCTTGAACCTTCACTCGTCCAACACCGAATTCTTCTCTTATATCGTATGGGAATATGATGTAAGCACCGCCTTTACCGATTTCCGAAGGCATAATTTCAGCTTCAAACCTATATTTCTTTTCCATTTTTTCTCCTACTTAGTTAGTTTATATCCAGTTTTTATTTTATTATACAGCACCGCAAATATATTACATAAAGCTAAAAACTAAAAAGAACACGTTTTAAATTGTGATTATTCGTGTTAAAATGCCAAAGATGCGAGATTAAATGAGAGGAGTTGCCTACATATGACTATTCAATGGTTTCCCGGCCACATGGCGAAAGCGAGACGTGAAGTCTCTGAAAAATTAAAATTTGTCGATATCGTTTTTGAATTAATCGACGCGCGGTTGCCGCTATCTTCACGGAACCCGATGCTGGATCAAATCGTACAGCAAAAGCCGCGATTGATTTTGTTGAACAAGGCGGATTTAGCCGATCCGATTCAAACAAATTTGTGGGTGAATTATTTCAGAGAACAAGGTCATGCGGTATTAGCATTGGCAGCTAAAGAAGGTAAGAGCGTAAAACAAATTGTTCCTGCCAGTAAAAAAGTTTTGGCGGAGAAAATCGCGCGTGATAAAGAACGAGGATTGAAGCCGCGAGCGATCCGAGCAATGGTTTTAGGGATTCCCAATGTCGGAAAATCAACGCTGTTAAATCATCTAGCTGGTAAAAAGGTTGCCAGCACCGGTAATCGGCCCGGGGTGACTAAAGGGCAGCAATGGCTGCGCTTTGGTTCACAGTTGGAGCTTCTAGACACCCCAGGGATTTTATGGCCAAAGTTTGAAGACCCAGAAGTTGGCAAAAAACTAGCGCTGACTGGCGCGATTAAAGATGATCTGTTGCATTTAGATGACTTGGCATTGTATCAATTAAGTTTCTTTTCACGTTTTTATCCAGAGCAATTGAAGGAACGTTATAAATTAACGGATGACGAGTTATTTTTAGAATTGCCGGAGTTATTAATGGTGATCACGGAAAAACGCGGGTTCAAAGACGATTATGAACGGGCTAGTGAGATGTTGATTCTCGAATTACGTCAAGGCAGACTGGGCCGCTTTACCTTAGATCGTTTTGAGGAGCTGAATGAGTAATGGAAAAATTATCAATCAGCGCAATCAAAGAACAATTAAAAGAAATCACCTCAGCAGATGATCTTCGACTAGCTAATTTTCGAGAAGATTCGCGAAAAGGTGTGCAACAGGCGCTTTTGCAATGGCAAAGACAGCAGGATAAACAGCAAGCCTTAGTCGAAAAATACCAAGCGATGTCAGTCTTTGAAGTAGCGAAAAAAGCGCAAGGCTTTCAAGCAATTTGTGGAATCGATGAAGTGGGTCGAGGACCTTTGGCCGGACCGGTAGTCGCCGCTGCGGTCATTTTGAATGAGGACCATACGATTTTAGGGTTAAACGATTCTAAACAGCTTTCTGCTCATAAGCGGGAAGAATTAGTTAAGGAGATCAAGAAAAATGCCCGAGCAATCGGAATCGGTGAAGCGACCGCCGAAGAGATCGATCAGTTAAATATTTATCAAGCGACTAAAGTGGCGATGCAGCGGGCGATCGATCATTTAGCAATTGCACCAGATTGTTTATTGATCGACGCGATGGTTTTAGAAAATGGACTGCCACAAGAAAAAATCATTAAAGGCGATGCACGTTCGGTCTCTATCGCCGCTGCTAGTATCATTGCAAAAGTCTATCGGGATGAATGGATGGCTGATTACGGCGAACAATATCCTGCTTATGGCTTTGCCAAAAATGCGGGCTATGGTACGAAGGAGCATTTACAGGCGATCGAAGAACAAGGGATTTTACCGATTCATCGTAAAACCTTTGCCCCGATCAAAAATAAATAAAAAATAAGATCCTTCTTTTTTCAGTATCTTTTTTATAAAGAACTGGAAAGAGGGATTTTTTTGAAAAATAAATTTTTATTGCGTTTGAGTCTGACGAAGGGCATCGGGGTGGTTGGCAAGCAACGAATCTATCAATTTGCCAAACGAAATCAACGGTGGCAGTTTGAAAGCTTAGAGCTTCGCTTGCTTTCCCATTCAACAAAACCTAATGATTGGAATGACTGGAGCGAAGACCGACTTCAGGAGATTATCCACACGCATGATTTTATTACAATTGAAGACGCGGATTATCCAGAAGCGCTGCGTTATGTTCCCACACCGCCTTTGGTTTTATTTTATAAAGGAAATTTAAACTTATTAAAACGTGAAATGTTGGCGGTGGTTGGAGCCCGAGAAGCGACGAATTATGGGTATCAGGTTTTACAAGCGTTAATGCCGGATCTCACGAAGCGCGGTTTTGTAATTGTTAGCGGGTTAGCTAAAGGAATCGATAGCTTCGCCCATCAATTTGCGATCAGTAATCAAGGAAAAACCGTCGGAGTTGTTGGAACCGGTTTAGATATCTGTTATCCTAAATCTAGTGGGAATTTACAAATCGAGTTGAGTCAGCACCATTTGGTTTTAAGTGAGTACCCCAACGGCACCACACCTGCAAAATTCCATTTTCCGATGCGCAATCGGATCATCGCGGGTTTAAGCAGTGGCGTATTAGTCTTAGAGGCCAAAAAACGCAGTGGCTCATTGATTACCGCGCAGCAAGCCTTGGACTATGGCAAGGAGGTTTTTGTCGTACCGGGATCGATCCTGGATGGTCATTCCAGTGGCTGTCATCAACTGATTCAAGATGGTGCGATTTGTGTTGAAAAAACACAGGATATTTTTGATTCCTACGATCTATTGAAAAAATTTCATTAGACCTGACTTGACAAATAAAAAATGAATAGCGTATTATAGGCTACGATTTGTCAGTAGTTGCCGATATATAATAGAAGAAAAAAATAAGGAGGCAAAACATTTGGCCTATAAATACCTAGTAATTGTAGAATCACCAGCAAAAGCAAAGACCATTGAAAAATATTTAGGAAGAAATTACAAAGTGGTGGCGAGTGTTGGACACGTTCGCGACTTACCAAAAAGTAAAATGGGAATCGACGTTGAAAACAACTATGAACCCCATTATATTTCAATTCGCGGTAAGGGCGATGTCATTAAAAGTTTGAAGCAAGCTGCTAAAAAAGCGCAAAAAGTTTATCTCGCAAGTGACCCGGATAGAGAAGGGGAAGCCATTGCTTGGCATTTAGCTTATTTGTTAGGACTTGATTTAGCAGATAAAAATCGGGTCGTCTTCAATGAGATCACGAAAGATGCAGTCAAGGCAGCTTTTAAAGAACCCCGCAGTATTGATGTTTCATTGGTTGATGCCCAACAAGCGCGCCGCGCATTAGACCGGTTGGTAGGCTATTCAATTTCACCGATTCTTTGGAAAAAAGTTAAAAAAGGCTTGAGTGCAGGTCGGGTTCAATCGATCGCGTTAAAAATGATCATTGATCGCGAACAAGAAATCCGTGATTTCATTCCAGAAGAATACTGGAGCATTGATGGAAACTTCAAAAAGAAAACGAAAAAATTCAAAGCGAATTTCTGGGGCGTAGACGGCAAGAAGAAAAAATTGCCTAACGCGGAAGCGGTCAAAGAAGTGACTTCTCGAATCGACGGCAAGGATTATGAAGTTACCAAAGTTGAGAAAAAGGAACGCAAACGCAATCCAGCATTGCCTTTTACCACTAGTAATATGCAACAGGAATCGGCTCGTAAGCTGAATTTCCGAACCCGGAAAACTATGATGGTAGCTCAACAACTATACGAAGGAATCGCCCTTGGCAAACAAGGAACCGTCGGCTTGATTACGTATATGCGTACCGATTCGACCCGGATCTCTGATACTGCCAAAACAGAAGCGGCTGAATTCATCGAAAAGACTTACGGCGAAGAATATTCGCAACACCATGCTCGTAAAGTGAAAAATCCACAAGGGTCTCAGGATGCCCATGAAGCAATCCGACCAACCAGTGTTCAGCGGACCCCTGAAGTAATGAAGCAGTATTTAGACAAGGATCAATTAAAACTTTATACTTTGATCTGGTCACGTTTTGTTGCCAGTCAAATGACTGCTGCGATCCTGGATACGATGAAAGTGACTTTAGAACAAAATGGCGTAATCTTTATTGCCAATGGTTCAAAAATCAAATTCAAAGGGTTCATGCAAGTCTACATTGAAGGCCGCGATGATGGCAAAGAAGACAAAGAAAATATTTTGCCAGAAGTTGAAAAAGGCGACATCGTTCAATCGGTAGATATCGAGCCAAAACAACATTTCACACAACCGCCAGCGCGTTTCAGTGAAGCAACGTTGATTAAGACATTAGAAGAAAACGGCGTGGGCCGTCCATCTACTTATGCACCAACATTGGATACAATCCAACGTCGTTATTATGTAAAATTAACTCAAAGACGATTTGAGCCGACGGAATTAGGCGAGATTGTTAATACCTTGATCGTTGATTTCTTCCCGCAAATTGTCGACGTCAACTTTACAGCGGAAATGGAAAATGATTTGGATAAGGTAGAAGACGGTAAAGAGGAATGGACTAAAGTTGTCGATCGCTTTTACCAGCCTTTCGCGGTGGAATTAGAAAAAGCCGAAGAAGGCATTGAAAAAATCCAAATCAAAGATGAACCAGCTGGCTTTGATTGTGATGTTTGTGGTCATCCAATGGTGATTAAATTAGGTCGTTATGGTAAGTTCTACGCATGTAGTAATTTTCCAGATTGTCGCAATACGAAACCGATCATTAAAGAAATCGGTGTAGAATGTCCGGTTTGTCATCAAGGTCAAGTTGTTGAACGGAAATCGAAAAAGAATCGTTTATTCTATGGTTGTTCTCGTTACCCAGACTGTGATTTTACGTCTTGGGATAAACCAGTTGGCCGGAACTGTCCAAAATGTGACGGCTACTTAGTTGAGAAGAAAGTCAAAGGCGGCAAGCAAGTCGTCTGTATCAATGGTGATTACGAAGAAGTTGTCCAAAAATAAAAAAGTTTAAGTGAGGAATAAATGGTCAAAACAGTGAATGTGATTGGGGCAGGCTTGGCTGGCAGCGAAGCCGCTTGGCAGCTGGCGGAGGCTGGCGTCCCTGTGAATTTATTTGAAATGCGTCCGGTGAAAACAACACCGGCACATCATACCGCCGATTTTGCGGAATTGGTTTGTAGTAATTCATTACGAGGCAACGGGCTAACCAATGCGGTGGGTGTCTTGAAAGAAGAAATGCGCCGCTTAAATTCAGTAGTGATTGCATCGGCCGATGAGACGGCTGTACCAGCTGGCGGTGCGCTAGCGGTCGATCGCGATAATTTTTCTGCTTTAATTACGAAAAAAGTAAAAGAACATCCGCTAGTGACGGTGATTGCTGAAGAAGTTACAGAGATACCTGAAGGGATCACGATTATTGCGACTGGTCCTTTGACCTCAGAACCTTTAGCTAAAGAGATCGCAAGCTTCAACGGATCACATGGCTTTTATTTTTACGATGCCGCGGCACCAATCATTGATAGCTCCACGATTGATCGCGAAAAGGTCTATTTAAAATCACGTTACGATAAAGGTGAGGCTGCTTATTTAAACTGTCCCATGACGGAAGAAGAATTTATGCGTTTTTACAATGCCTTGATTGAAGCAGAAGTGGCTCCACAAAAAGAATTTGAAAAAGAGAAATTCTTTGAAGGCTGTATGCCAATTGAAGTGTTAGCAAAGCGGGGCGTTAAAACGATGCTGTTTGGTCCAATGAAACCAGTTGGCTTAGAAGATCCTAAGACTGGCAAACGTCCGTACGCAGTGATTCAATTGCGCCAAGACAATGCGGCGGCTTCGATGTACAACATCGTCGGCTTCCAAACTCATTTAAAATGGGGCGAACAAAAGCGGGTCTTTCAAATGATTCCTGGCTTAGAAAAGGCTGAGTTCCTACGCTATGGTGTGATGCACCGTAATAGTTTTATGAATTCACCGGAATTGTTACGACCGACTTACCAAAGCAAGCAGCGTGAAGACTTATTCTTCGCCGGACAAATGACCGGAGTGGAAGGTTATGTCGAAAGCGCCGGCAGCGGTTTGGTTGCTGGCCTGAATGCCGCTCGTTTAGCAAAAGACGAAGAACTGATCGAATTTCCACGAGAAACGGCGATTGGTTCAATGGCCTATTACATCACTCATGCTGAAGGCAAACATTTCCAACCTATGAATGCTAATTTTGGGCTGTTCCCAAGTTTGCCGGAACGGATTCGTGATAAAAAATTACGCTACGAAACATTAGCCGAACGTGCGCTAAATAGTTTAGCAGAAATGAATAAATAGAAAAAAGTCCTGTTGTGTACACAACAGGACTTTTATTATTTAAACAAAAATATGGGTAATCCTGTACTGTTTTACAGTAATTATGAAATTTCTGTAAACAATTGTTAGTATATTCGTGAAAAGTCAATAAATTCTGACAATTCAATTGTAATTAAAAAGCTCTTATGCTACATTTGTGATATGTTTGTGAGGTGAGCAGAACGTTGACGAATGATGCAGCAATAAATGAATTTATCAGTTATTTAATGACTGAGCGAGGCTATTCAGAAAAAACCAAAGAAGCGTATCAACGAGACTTAAATGATTTTTGTCGTTTCTTAGAAAATTCCGGTGAGGCGTCTTTATTGGCAGTGGATCATTTAGATGTTCGTGTCTATCTAGCCTTTTTGAATGATCAAAAGTACAGTCGCAATACGATCAGCCGTAAGATCGCCAGTCTCCGATCTTTTTATCAATACCTTTTGAAACATAAACAAATAAAGGAAAATCCTTTTTCCTATGTCCATCTCAAAAAAAAGCAAGCACGTTTGCCGCGGTTCTTTTATGAAAAAGAAATCGAAATCCTGTTTGACAGTGTTGAAGGGGACAAGCCGCTGGATAAACGGAATCGTGCACTGTTAGAGGTGCTTTACGGATCCGGTCTGCGGGTCAGCGAGTGTGCCAATCTTACCTTGTCGGTGATCGATTTTGATAATAGCGTGTTATTGATTCACGGAAAAGGCAACAAGGATCGCTACGTTCCATTAGGGTCTTATGCGGCGGATGCCATCCAAGAGTTTGTTCATGATGGCCGTAAATATTTGATGGATCATTTTGGTAAGGAGCATGATTTTCTGTTCATTAATCATCGAGGGGATCAGATTACTGCCACCGGGATTGAATACGTTTTAAATCAGATCATCAAAAAGAGCAGTCTCAATAGTGATATTCATCCCCATATGTTGCGACATACCTTTGCGACTCATTTGTTGAACAATGGCGCAGACTTGCGAACAGTTCAAGAACTGTTGGGGCATGCGAACCTGTCAACAACACAAATCTATACCCATGTAACCAAAGAAAGCTTACAAAAAAGTTATCGCTCGTTTCATCCACGAGCTTAAAAGGATAAGAGCTAAAATCAAGCGGACAAATAGGATGCTAGATCAGCTTGAAAATCAAACTTATTTTTCGGAACTTAGAAAAATAAATTCTTTAAAATGAAAAAGGATGTCAGTTCCACTCTTCGCAGTTTTGTACTAGTAAAATAATAAGACGTAAAGAAGGGCTAGATAACTATGAAAGTATCTAGTGGAATGATATACGGCTTGAGAATCAAACTTATTTTTCCTGAATTTGGAAAAATAAATTCTTTAAAATGAAAAAGGAGCGAATCATATGTCTGAATCACAATTTCATTCAACAACGATCTGTGCGATCGAAAAAGACGGAAAATTAGCAATGGCTGGTGACGGTCAAGTAACCATGGGCGAACAAGTCATTATGAAAGGAACCGCTCGCAAAGTTCGTCGCATTTATAATGGCAAAGTTGTCGTTGGGTTTGCTGGAAGTGTTGCGGATGCTTTTACCTTGGAAGAAAAATTTGAAGGCAAGCTGAACGAATATAACGGCAATCTACAACGGGCAGCGGTTGAGTTGGCACAGGAATGGCGTACCCAGCAAGCGATGAAAAATCTAGAAGCTTTGCTCATCGTTATGAATGAAGAAGAAATGCTACTTGTTTCTGGAAATGGTGAAGTCATTGCACCAGACGATGGTATTTTAGCAATCGGCTCAGGTGGGAATTATGCTTTGGCAGCTTCTCGAGCAATGAAGAAGCACAATCAAGAAATGACTGCTAAAGAAATTGCGGAAAGTGCCTTGAACATCGCGGCCGATATCTGCGTCTTTACCAACCACAATATTATTGTCGAAGAAATGTAAAATATTAGTTCGGCTTTTCCTATTGAAGTGACGAAACAAAAAAACTGAAACAAACGCTAAGAAAGTTTAGTGGAATGATATGTCAGCTGAAAATCGAATTTATTTTTCTGTAGGAAAAATAATTACACTACCAATGAGTAAGGAGAATCAACATGACTGAAGTTAATAAAACGCCTAAGGAAATTGTAAGTGAACTGGATCAATACATCATTGGTCAAAATGATGCGAAACGTTCTGTGGCGATTGCTTTACGGAATCGTTACCGCCGGATGCAGCTAGAAGAATCGATGCAGCAAGAAGTAACGCCTAAAAATATTTTAATGATTGGACCAACTGGTGTCGGCAAAACTGAGATCGCTCGTCGTTTGGCACGAATTGTCAAGGCACCTTTCGTCAAAGTAGAAGCGACCAAATTCACGGAAGTCGGCTATGTTGGTCGTGATGTGGAATCAATGGTACGGGACTTAGTTGAGAACGCGATCACGATCGTTGAAAAGGAACAATATTCAAAGGTTTACACTCAAGCATTAAAACGAGCGAATAAGCGTTTAGTGAAGCTGTTAGTTCCGGGCATTAAAAAGGAACAAAAACAAAGCAATAATCCTTACGAACAAATGATGAATATCTTCAATCAAACACAAAACGAACCAAAAGAAGAAGTGACCGAAGACATCAAAGTGAATCGCCAAACAGTTCTTGAGCAATTAGAAAAAGGCTTATTGGATCAGCGTGAGGTTACGATCGAGGTTAGCGAACCTAAAAAAGCAATGCCGATGAACAATGGTTTGGAACAAATGGGGATTGATTTGTCTGATACGCTAGGAGCTTTGACACCAGATAAAAAGATCCAACGGACGGTTACAGTCAAAGACGCCCAAGAAATTTTAGTAAAAGAGGAACAAGCGAAATTAGTGAATGAAGGCGATATCTCAACGGCAGCAATTAAATTAGCTGAGAGCTCTGGGATTATCTTCATTGATGAAATTGATAAGATTACTTCGAAGTCGCAGCAAAACTCTGGTGAAGTTTCTCGTGAAGGAGTTCAGCGGGATATCTTGCCGATCGTAGAAGGGTCTCAAGTCAATACGAAATATGGTGCGATCCAAACCGATCACATTTTGTTTATTGCGAGTGGTGCTTTCAGTCTATCAAAACCTAGTGATTTGATTCCTGAATTGCAAGGACGCTTCCCAATTCGGGTTGAATTAAGCGATTTGACAGCGGAGGATTTCGTTCGGATCTTAACGGAACCGAATAACGCTTTAATCAAACAATACATCGCATTAGTTGGAACCGAAAACGTTGATATTGTTTTCACCAAGGAAGCGATTGACCGGATTGCTCAGATTGCTTTTGATGTGAATCGGGAAACGGATAATATCGGAGCACGACGCCTTCACACGATTTTAGAAAAATTACTAGAAGATCTATTATTTGAAGCACCAGACATGCAAATGGGCGAGATCACGATTACGGAAGCTTATGTTGACGAAAAACTCGTATCAATTGCGCAAAATAAAGATTTAAGTCGTTATATTCTTTAAAAATGGAGGGGAAAAAGTGGAAACATTATTAGAAAAAACACGCCAGATCAATAAGTTAATGCAGCAAAAAAATGCTTTCGAACCAACTGCCGAATTACCTTACAATAATATGGCGCGTATCTTGGGGGATGTCCTTGGGTCACTGACCTATATCATCGGTGCCGAAGGAAAATTGTTGGGTTTAAATGAAAAAATTGATATTAATACGGATCGCGTCCGCTCGTTTTTAGTGGATCGCCAATTTCCGGATCGTTATGTCTCTGAAATGAAAGAAGTCTTTAAGACCGAGGCGAATATTCCAATCGCTAATGAATTGACTGCTTTTCCAACCGAACGGGCTGAATTATATCCCAGCGGATTAACCACGGTTGTTCCTGTTTTTGGTTCAGGGGAACGCTTAGGAACGATTATCTTGGCTCGGACAGAAGGCGCTTTTGACGATGATGATCTTGTTTTAGCAGAGTATGGGGCGACAGTTATTGGGATGGAAATTTTGTATCAGCAGTTTCTGAATGTTGAAGCGAAAATCCGCAGTCAAACGGCGGTTCAAATGGCGATTAGTACACTTTCTTATAGTGAGCTAAAAGCGGTCAAAGCAATTTTCGACGCGTTAGAAGGAGACGAAGGTCGTTTGACTGCTTCGAATATCGCAGACAAAATTGGCATTACTCGTTCCGTGATCGTTAATGCGTTGCGTAAATTGGAATCTGCGGGTATCATTGAATCACGTTCACTTGGAATGAAGGGAACCTATTTGAAAGTCTTAAATCCATTGTTTAAAGAAGAGCTGGTACGCCATAAATAGAAAGTGGGATGTTTATGTCAGTAACAATTACAAATGATTTTTTGGAAGCAACGATCAATGAAAAAGGCGCTGAATTGGTTAGCTTACGTGCTAATGAGATTGAGTATATCTGGCAGGCAGATCCCCAATATTGGGGTCGTCATGCGCCAATCTTATTTCCGTTTGTCGGACGCCTGAAAGACAATCAATATTCATATCAAGGTAAGACTTATCCTATGGGACAGCACGGGTTTGCTCGTGATAAAGAGTTTAAGGTGCTAGAACAGACGAAGGAAAAAGTCACGCTGGTTTTAACCAGTGATGAGGAGACGAAAAAGGTCTATCCTTTTGAGTTCTCTTTGACGGTCAGTTATGAGATTTGGGGCGAAGGTGTTCGGATTCGCTTTGATGTTGAAAATACTGGTGAAGAGGAAATGATTTTCGCATTGGGCGGGCATCCGGCGTTTAATATTCCGCTGACTGACGAGCTGCAGTTCGATGATTATTTTATCGCCTTCTCACCACAAAAATCACGGGTGAAGATTCCCTTGGACGGGCCGTTTACAAACTTAGATCAAAAGACCATCGGACAGACCAATACGAATATCCAATTGAGTCGTGGGCTGTTTAAAGAGGATGCACTGATCTATGAAACAAGAGGATTGAATGCTTATACTTTAGGGAGTGAAGAATCCTCTCACAGCGTTACGTTGGCCTATAACAATATTCCTTATGTAGGCTTGTGGTCGCCTTATCCGGCAGAAGCACCTTTTGTCTGCATTGAACCTTGGTGGGGCTTTGCGGATACAGTCGACAGCAACGGTCGTTTAGAAGATAAAGAAGGCATGAATCGTTTAGCTGGAAATGAGCATTTTAAAACAGAATTTTCGATTACCGTAAGCTAAAATAAGAGGTTGAGACAGAAGTGTTCAACTTCAAGAAATTTCGGATTATTTCTAAAGAAGCTACTTCGGACATACCGTTTATACGCGAAAAGGAGCTGAGACATTAATTTGTCTCAGCTCCTTTTCGCGTATAAACAGGGATTTAGAAGTTAGTTTCTATCTTCTAATCAAAGGGAACGCACCAATCATCACTATGATGAGCGTCGAAGCATAAGCCGATTTGCTGAGCTGTTGTTTTCTCCACAGCAAGAGGAGGCAATTCAGCTAAATCGAACCAATCGATTTGCAAGGTTTCGATATTTTTCTGGAAGCTGCCGCCTAATGGGAGACATTCAACAAAAACTTTACAGACACTGTACGCATAGCGAGGCGGATTGTGCCTATTGCGGTCTTGGAGCGCGATGATTTTTAGCGGTTCGACCGATAAGCCTGTTTCTTCTAGCGTTTCTTTAATAGTATTTTCTTTGATGGATTGATCAAAATCGACCCAGCCGCCAGGCAATGACCATAAGCCGTTATTCTCCTGCACCAGTAAAATCCGATTGTCTTTGAAGACAGCTGCCCGAGTATCGAGTTTCGGTGTTGGATAACCAGTCTCGGTAGCAAATAATTCCCGGACTTTTGCTGTAGGCAGCGGTGATTGGCTGGCTAGCATTTCAGTGGCAATCGTCCGAATGCGCTCAAAACGTTCTTGGTCAAAAATATCTTTTGTATAGGTCAATCCTGCTTGGGCTAAAGCCTGTAATTCAATCGCCCAATCTAAAAATTGTTCCTCCATTTATTTCTCCTTCTTATTTAAGCCGAAGGACACTCGATTTTCTGTGCCAGCTTTGATGCGCTGGATATTTTCTTTGTGACGATAAATAATGTAACAAGTCAGGAGAAAACAAATCAAGGTCAGCAGCCAATTATGTGTCGGTAAAATAGTGGGCCAAAGATACGGTAAAACAATGGATGAAAGAGTAACGAAAATAGCGGAAAAAATACTCGCTACACTCACCATGCTGGATAGATACAGAACGATCAAGAAAAAGACTAGTGAGTAAAAAAAGAACAGCGGCGAATAGCCTAAAAGCATCCCGGCACTAGTGGCGACGGCTTTACCACCTTTAAAGCCGGCAAAGATCGGCAAAGTATGGCCGATGACTGCAATCAAACCAAACCATAAAGGGTTGACATCTAAATGAAAAATTATTGGCAGACAAGTAGCCAAAGTTCCTTTCAATAAATCCATTGCAAAAACAATAAGGCCGGCCGTCTTACCTAAAACTCGAAAGGTATTCGTGGTTCCTGAATTGCCACTGCCAAAATTTCGAATATCTTTTTTGAAAAAGATTTTTCCGATCCAAATTCCAGATGGAATGGAGCCTAAAAGATAAGCTAACACGATCAGTATAGCGATTTTCATATAAATCCTCATTTCTCTGTTAGTAAGGCTATTTTAGCAGATTTCAAATCAGTGAACAAATTCAAATCACGTGCTATACTACATTGAGTAAATTAAAATGACGATCGAGTGAGGGAAAGCAGATGAGTTTTCAAAATCCGAAACAAAATAAAATTTTTCAATACTTAGACGATGCCAAAGTTATCGCAGTCGTAGGCTTAAGTGACAAGCCAGAAAAGACGAGTTATCAAATTGCCGACGTGTTAAAAAGCCATGGCTATAAATTGTACGGCGTTAACCCAAAACTAGCCGGTGAAACAGTCAATGACATTCCAGTAGTGGCTCGGTTGACAGACGTACCAGAAACAATTGATATTGTCGACATTTTCCGTCGTAGCGAATTTTTACCAGCGGTGGCAGAAGAATTTTTACAAACAAATGCCAAAGTTTTTTGGGCACAGCTTGGCTTATACAGTGCTGAAGCCGCAGAAGTCTTACGTTCAAAGGGTCGCAGCGATATCGTGATGGATCGTTGCATCAAGATCGAATTAAATAAACGCGCGTAAAAAGCGTGTCTAATTTGTTAAAAAAGATAGAAAAACGCCTTTTCATTTTTAGGAGAGGCTTTTTTTTTATCGGCTTTTAGCGTATCATACAAATGATGTACTTTAGATAAGGAGTTGTAAGCTTGGCTAAGATGAACAACGAATACAATGACGCTTCGATCCAGGTTCTCGAAGGATTAGAAGCAGTTAGAAAAAGACCAGGGATGTATATTGGCTCGACCGATAGTCGTGGCTTGCATCATCTAGTATATGAAATTGTCGATAATGCGGTGGATGAAGCATTATCCGGCTACGGTAGTGACATTGCTGTGACGCTACATGCTGATAACAGCGTAGAAGTTAGTGACAAAGGTCGGGGAATGCCGGTTGGGATGCATGCCTCAGGAATTCCTACCGTAGAAGTCATCTTTACCATCCTTCATGCGGGAGGAAAATTTGGGCAAGAAGGCGGTTATAAAACTTCTGGCGGGTTGCATGGTGTAGGTGCCAGTGTGGTAAACGCACTATCCGAGTGGCTAACAGTTACGATTGTGCGCGATGGCATGGAATATCGCGAGGAATTTAAAAACGGTGGCAAACCGCAAGGAACATTGAAAAAGATTGGTAAAACTCGTAAACCCAATGGAACAACCGTCCATTTTTTACCAGATGATCAAATTTTTACGACGATGCACTTCTCCTACGAAACGCTTTCCGAACGGTTACGGGAATCCGCCTTCTTATTACGCGGAGTAAAGATTACCTTAACTGATTTACGAGGAGAAGAAAAAGTGGAAGAAGTCTTCCATTTTGAAGAAGGGATCAAAGAATTCGTTGAATATTTGAACGAAGACAAAGATACACTGACACCGGTGGTTTATTTTTCCGGTGAACGAGAAGGGATCGAAGTTGAGTTTTCTTATCAATACAATGATGGTTACTCTGAAAATGTTCTTTCCTTCGTTAATAATGTTCGAACAAAAGATGGCGGTACTCATGAGTCAGGGATGAAAACGTCAATGACTAAAGCCTTCAATGAATATGCTCGTAAATCGGGCTTATTGAAGGAGAAAGATAAAAATTTAGAAGGCTCAGATTTCCGCGAAGGCTTATCTGCGGTACTGTCTGTTCGTATCCCAGAAAATCTTTTGCAGTTTGAGGGTCAAACAAAAGAAAAATTAGGAACACCAGCCGCTCGAGGTGCAGTTGATAATGTGATTGGCGAGCAAATGGGTTTTTATTTACAAGAAAATAGTGAAAACAGCCAAATGTTAGTTCGTAAGGCAATCAAAGCTCGTGAAGCTCGTGAAGCTGCCCGCAAAGCCCGTGAAGAAAGTCGTAATGGGAAGAAACGTAAAAAAGGCGAATCGTTGCTTTCTGGTAAATTAACCCCGGCTCAATCTCGTAACGCCGCGCGCAACGAACTCTTCCTAGTCGAAGGAGATTCGGCCGGCGGTTCGGCCAAACAAGGCCGTGATCGGAAGTTCCAAGCGATCTTGCCATTACGTGGGAAAGTTATCAATACCGAAAAAGCGAAGATGCAAGATATCTTGAAAAATGAAGAAATCAACACGATGATCTATACGATTGGCTCAGGCGTTGGTCCGGAGTTTTCTATTGAGGATTGTAATTACGATAAAGTTATTATTATGACCGATGCGGATACCGACGGGGCCCATATTCAGGTGTTGTTATTGACTTTCTTCTATCGTTACATGAAACCATTGATTGAAGCGGGGAAAGTCTACATCGCGTTGCCGCCTTTATACAAAGTTTCAAAGGGCGCTGGCAAAAAACAAGTGGTGGAATATGCCTGGACAGATGAAGAATTAGAAGATGTAACAAAGCAAGTCGGTAAAGGTTATATGCTGCAACGTTACAAAGGTCTAGGGGAAATGAACGCGGAACAACTGTGGGAAACCACAATGGACCCAGAATATCGTACTTTGGTTCGCGTCCGGATTGATGATGCTGCTAAGGCGGAACGTCGGGTTACGACCTTAATGGGTGATAAAGTTGAACCAAGACGTAAATGGATCGAAAGCCATGTTCAGTTCACTTTAGAAGAAGACGGCAGTCTATTGGACAATAAAGAAGAAGTTCCAGCTGTTCCAGTGGCGGAACAATCAGAAACAGAAGAAACAGCTGATGGTCTACGTGTTATCAGTTTGTTTGATGAGTAGGAGGTGGTCACACAATGGATGCAAAACATTCAATCCAAGAGTTAACGCTAGAAGAAGTAATGGGTGACCGCTTTGGCCGCTATTCAAAATATATTATTCAAGAACGAGCTTTGCCAGATATTCGTGACGGTTTGAAGCCTGTTCAGCGGCGGATTTTGTACGCCATGAACAAAGATGGCAATACCTATGACAAAGGCTTCCGTAAATCTGCAAAATCAGTCGGAAACATCATGGGGAATTACCATCCTCACGGTGACAGTTCAATCTATGAAGCAATGGTGCGGATGAGTCAAGACTGGAAGTTGCGTCAAGTCTTGATCGAAATGCACGGAAATAATGGTTCGATGGATGGTGATCCGCCAGCAGCGATGCGTTATACGGAAGCTCGCTTATCACAATTAAGCGGCGAGATGCTGAAAGATATCGAAAAAGATACGGTTGATCTTGTCTGGAACTTTGACGATACCGAAAAAGAACCAACTGTTTTACCTGCGGCTTATCCGAACCTTTTAGTCAACGGTTCAACTGGGATCTCGGCTGGGTATGCAACGGAGATTCCGACGCATAATTTATCCGAGGTGATCGATGGCGCGATTTACTTAATCGATCATCCAACGGCTTCTTTAGAGAAAATCATGGAGTATATCCCAGGCCCCGATTTTCCAACCGGTGGTATCCTACAAGGAAAGGCTGAGATCAAAAAAGCTTACGAAACCGGTAAGGGAAAAGTAATCTTGCGCTCGAAGACCTCGATTGAGCCTTTAAAAGGTGGCAAACAGCAGATCGTGATTCACGAGATTCCTTACGAAGTCAATAAAGCAGTCTTAGTGAAAAAAATGGATGAGATCCGCCTAAACAAAAAGATCGACGGTATCGCCGAAGTTCGTGATGAGTCTGACCGGACGGGGTTGCAGGTCGTGGTGGAATTGAAAAAGGACGCCAATGCAGAAGGAATCTTGAATTATTTATTCAAGAACACCGATTTGCAGATCAACTACAACTTCAATATGGTCGCCATAGATAATATGACGCCTCAACAAGTCGGTTTGAAGCATATTTTAGAAAGCTATGTCGCTCACCGCAAAGTAGTCATTACTAAACGGAGTCAATATGAATTAGCAAAAGCACAAAAACGTCAGCACATCGTCGAAGGCTTGAAGAAGGCTTTGTCGATCCTAGACGAAGTGATTGCCACGATTCGCGGAAGTAAAGATAAAAAAGATGCTAAAGCGAATTTGGTAGCGCGTTATGATTTTTCTGAAGAGCAAGCTGAAGCCATCGTTACTTTGCAGTTGTACCGCTTGACGAATACAGATATTACGCAGCTTGAAAAGGAAGCCGCTGAACTGGCGGCTGAGATCAAGGAATTGCATTTGATTCTAGATAGCGAAAAAGAATTACACAAAGTCATGAAGCAAGAGCTTCGTCAAATCAAGAAAAATTATGGCAATGATCGAATGACGAAGATTGAAGATGAGATTTCTGAAATCAAGATCGAAACCGAAGTATTAATCGCTCAAGAAGATGTGATCGTAACCTTAACCAAAGAAGGTTACTTGAAACGCAGCAGTGTTCGTTCGTATAATGCTTCACGTCCGGATGAACACGGAATGAAAGACGGCGATTCGATTATTTTCATTGATAAATTGAATACACTGGATCATTTATTGATTTTAACGAATCATGGGAATATGATCTATCGACCCGTTCATGAAATCACAGAATTGAAATGGAAGGATGTCGGTGAACATATTTCTCAAACAATCACCAACCTGTCCATGAGTGAAGAAATCATTGCGGCCTTTCCCTACAAAGAGATTGATGCCAATAAAATTTTCCTTTTCATTAGTAAAGAAGGTATGATCAAACAAACGCGGATGACCGAATTTTCACCTTGGCGGACATATCGTAGTCGTCCAACCAATGCAATGAAGATGAAAAACGCCACCGATCAAATCGTCTCGGCTTACTTAACGAGTGAGGTACGGAATGTCGATGTCTTCATCGCTTCTCATCGTGCCTTTGGTCTGCGCTATCCTCTAGAAGAAGTGCCGGTAGTTGGTGCTAAAGCAGCTGGTGTCAAAGCAATCAATCTGAAAGACGGGGATTTTGTTGTTGCCGGTGCGTTAGTCCCTTCTGAAGGCGATTCACCGATTCTGTTATTAAGTCAACGAGGGGCAGCGAAACGAATGCTGGCACAAGAACTGCCGCAACTAGGTCGGGCAAAACGTGGCTTGATGATCTTCCGTGAATTGAAGAAAAATCCACATCGTTTGGTTTACTTGACGACTGAGACAGAAGGAAAACTTCTTTTGACGACGGAAAAAGGGATCACTAAAGAAATTGAAATCGCTAAGGTAGCAATCAGCGACCGCATTTCTAACGGTACTTTCGCGATCGATGAGAAAACAGAAGGCGAGCTTTCTTCGGTCCTGAACCCACAAGAATTGATTGAAGAATCATAATTCTGTGTTATAAGATTAAACCTAAAAACGGCATCTGTATTAATACAGATGCCGTTTTTTACATCACAAAATCCACCAAATATATCTTATCAAAGAAAACTTAAGAGTCTTAATGAAGACTCAAAAACCTTTGGTATCAAGATGTTGTAAGCTGTATCAAAGAATTTTCAAGCGCAAAGTAATCTTTCACAAGGAAAGGCTTGCATAATAGCATAAATGTGTTATACTGTGTTCGTGAAGCTGTAGTATTTAAGTTTTATATTCTAAGGAGGTCCTTGTTAAATGGGAACTGCAACAAATGAACTAGAAAAGATGAAAAACACTGAAAAACCAGCTTGGGAAGGTTTTAAAGGCCATCTATGGAAAAGCGAGATCAATACTCGTGATTTCATCCAAGCAAACTACACACCTTATGAAGGCGCTGCCGATTTCTTAGCAGATCCAAGTGAGGCAACGAACGAACTTTGGGGCAAATTACAAAAATTACAAAAACAAGAACGTGAAAATGGTGGCGTATTAGACATGGAAGCAGACGTTGTTTCTGCTGCTAATGCATATGGTGCCGGTTATATCGACGAAAGTTTGAAAGACAAAGAAGCAATCGTGGGTATTCAAACTGACAAACCTTTGAAACGTGCATTCATGCCTTACGGTGGTATCCGGATGGCTGAAGAATCATTAGAAAGCTATGGCTATACACCAAATCCTAAATACACTGAAATCTTTAACGATTATCATAAAACACATAACCAAGCAGTCTTTGATGTTTATACACCAGAAATCCGGGCAGCACGTCGTAACAAGATCATCACAGGTCTTCCTGATACTTACGGTCGTGGACGGATCGTGGGTGACTACCGTCGTGTAGCATTATACGGAATCGACTACTTAATGGAACAAAAATTAAAAGATCACGAAAACTGTGGCCATGGTCAATTCACTGAAGAAGACATCCGTTTACGTGAAGAAATCAGCGACCAATACAAAGCATTGAAACGTATCAAAGAAATGGCAGCTGCTTACGGCTATGACATCTCTCGCCCTGCTGAAAATGCGAAAGAAGCCGTTCAATGGACTTACTTCGGTTACTTAGCAGCCATCAAAGAACAAAATGGTGCAGCAATGTCAATCGGACGTGTTTCTACTTTCTTAGATATCTATATCCAACGTGATATCCAAAATGGAACATTGACTGAAGAAGCAGCACAAGAATTAATCGACCATTTAGTTATGAAATTACGGATGGTTAAATTTGCTCGTATCCCTTCATACAATGAATTGTTCTCAGGCGACCCAGTTTGGGCAACACTTTCAATTGCTGGTATGGGTATGGACGGACGTACATTAGTTACTAAGAATGATTTCCGTTTCTTACACACATTAGAAAACATGGGACCTTCTCCAGAACCAAACTTGACTGTTTTATATTCTTCTCGTTTACCAGAAGGATTTAAAGATTACGCAGCGAAAATCTCAATTGATACTTCATCAATTCAATACGAAAATGACGATGTTATGCGTCCAGTATGGTTAGATGACTATGCGATCTGCTGCTGTGTATCTGCAACACAAACAGGGAAAGAAATGCAATTCTTCGGCGCTCGTGCGAACTTAGCGAAAGCTTTGTTATACGCGATCAATGGTGGGGTTGATGAAAAATCTAAAGTTCAAGTCGGACCTGACTTCCGTCCAATCGACTCTGATGATGCTTTAGACTTCGATGCAGTAATGGCTAAATATGATGACATGTTAGAATGGTTAGCTGGTATGTACGTAAATACCTTGAATGCAATCCACTACATGCATGACAGATATTACTATGAAGCTGCTGAATTAGCATTGATGGATACTGATTTGAAACGGACATTCGCGACTGGGATCGCTGGATTCTCTCACGTTGTCGATTCACTATCAGCAATCAAACATGCAAAAGTATTCCCAATTCGTGACGAAGACGGTATCGTAACTGACTTCAAGATCGAAGGCGAATTCCCTAAATATGGTAACGATGACGAACGTGCCGATGATATCGCTGTATGGTTATTGAAGACCTTCATGGAAAAATTGGAACATTATCATACTTACCGTAATTCAGAACCAACAACATCAATCTTGACCATTACTTCAAACGTAGTATATGGTAAAGCAACTGGAACGATGCCTGATGGACGTAAAGCAGGTGAACCATTGTCACCAGGCGCGAACCCATCATACGGTGCTGAACAAAATGGTTTGTTGGCTTCATTGAATTCATTGACTAAATTACCTTATGAATACGCGTTAGATGGTATTTCAAATACGCAAAGTATCAATCCTGATGCTTTAGGTCATGATGAAGATGAACGTATCGAAAACTTAACGAACGTGTTAGATGGCTACTTCAACCAAGGAGCTCATCACTTGAACGTGAACGTCTTCGGTAAAGAAAAATTAGTTGATGCCATGGAACATCCAGAAAAAGAAGAATATGCAAACTTCACTATTCGAGTTTCTGGTTACGCTGTTAAATTCATCGACTTAACTCGTGAACAACAAGAAGATGTTATCAGCCGTACATTCCACGCAAAAATGTAATACTAAAAGCGTGCTTGTAAAGCTTAAGACCTAGCTTATTAGCAACAAACAAATAGTAATTTTCTAAGGCGGATGGATGGAGATCTATTCGCCTTAGTTTTTAAAATGATTTTATTAAAAACAACCTATATTCATGTAAAAGTTATCAAAATTTCTACATGAAAATTTACATACAGAACTAGGGGGACTGTTTATGTCTACTGTGACTGAACAACCTATTGTCGGAAATGTCCATTCAATCGAAAGCTTTGGATCTGTTGATGGTCCAGGCGTCCGTTTCATCGTTTTCATGCAAGGCTGTCGGATGCGTTGTCAATTTTGCCATAATCCTGATACTTGGAAAATTAATGATCCAAAGGCCAAAAAACGTACGGCCGATGACGTTTTACAAGAAGCGACCAATTACAAGAGCTACTGGGGGAAAAAAGGCGGGCTTACAGTTAGTGGTGGCGAACCCTTATTACAAATCGATTTCTTAATCGATCTATTTAAAAAAGCTAAAGCGATGGGGATTAATACAACTTTAGATAGTTGTGGGAACCCATTTACTTACAAAGAACCGTTTTTCTCAAAATTTGAAGAATTAATGAAATATACTGATTTGATTTTGTTTGACATTAAACAAATTGATGACCAAAAACACAGAGAACTGACTGGACAAAGTAATAGCAATATCTTGGAAATGGCGAAATACTTATCAGACATTAATAAACCCGTTTGGATTCGCCACGTGTTGGTACCTTTTAGAAGCGACTATGACGAATTTTTAATTCGATTAAATACATTTATCAAATCTTTGAACAACGTGGATAAAGTTGAAATTTTACCTTATCATACAATGGGCAAATACAAGTGGGAAGAAATGGATCTTGATTATCCATTGGAAGGAATTGAACCTCCTACTGATGATCGCGTTGAGAATGCGAAAAAACTATTGCATACCGAAGATTACAAAGGCTATTTAAAACGCTAAAACTTAAGGAAAAGAGCGGCATTGTGTTGCTCTTTTCCTTTTTTTTGATATGATAAAGAAGAACTTTATTTAAAGGAGCGAATCAACTATGACAAAAGTTTTAATTTTTGGCCATCAAAATCCTGATACCGATGCAATTGGTGCGGCGATTGCCTTTGCTAATTTACAAAAAGAATTAGGTGTCGATGCTGAAGCAGTTGCACTAGGCACGCCCAATGAAGAAACCCAATTTGCTTTAGATCACTTTGGCGTATCTGCGCCTCGCGTGGTAGAAACAATCGCTGGCGAAACAAGCGATGTCATGTTAGTCGATCATAATGAATTCCAACAAAGTGCGACTGATATTGAAGATTTGAATATTTTGGCGGTTGTTGATCACCATCGGATCGCTAATTTTCAAACAGTAAATCCGCTTTATTATCGGGCTGAACCAGTTGGCTGTACGTCAACAATCGTTTTGAAGCTGTATAAAGAAAACGATGTGACGATTCCTAAAGAAATCGCGGGTATGATGTTATCTGCTATCGTTTCAGATACTTTATTATTCAAATCACCTACCTGTACGCCAGAAGACGTTGATGCTGCCAATGCGTTAGCTGAAATCGCTGGGGTTGATTTAAATAGCTATGGCCTAGATTTATTGAAAGCTGGAACCAATCTAGGAGATAAATCAGAAGCTGAGTTATTGGATCTCGATGCGAAATCATTCCCAATGAACGGGAAAACGGTTCGTGTTGCACAAGTAAATACAGTGGATATCGAAGAGGTTTTTGCTCGTCAAGATGCCTTACGTGATGCGATGTTGACTGAAAATACAAAGAACGGTTATGACTTGTTCCTATTACTAGTAACGAATATTTTAGACTCTGATTCTGAATTATTAGTTGCTGGTGAACCACGTGAAAAAGTAACCGAAGCCTTTGGCGTAGAACTTAAGAATGATCGGGCATCATTACCGGGTGTCGTATCTCGGAAGAAACAGGTCGTTCCACAATTGACCGAAGCCTTCGAAAAATAATTGTAACGATTTTTCTAATGGACTCGTTTTCTAGAGTCCATTTTTTTGTGGATTTTTCTGAATAGGATTATAATGCGAGAGGTGATAGCATGAAACTTTACACAAAAGACCAAAAACTACAACAATTGTTGAAACGGCAGGAAATACAACAACTACTTGCCTATTTTGAAACATTGGAAGCGCCAGTGATCTTACGAGAACTTCGCAAAGAATTTTCAAATCAGAAACATTTGGATAAGGATTTAGAACAATTGATTGAGCATGGGATTATTGCTCGTAATGAGCGACGCTATCAGTTGGCACTGCCCATTTTAACAGAATATCCAACGACAGCTTTAGCTGAGAGGATCACTCAAGGATTGTTGCAAGAACTTTCGCCGGAGCAAGTCTTTATGTTAATCGCAGAAGAGTATTGGCATGATGAACTTGAAAAAGTTGTGGCGGTAGATTTTTCATTGCCTACCTTAAATCGAATGGAAAATGATCAGTTCTCATTAGTGACGATCAATCAAGGGGAAGCACTTCCTGAGACGCTGCCTAATTATTTTACAAATAGCGAGCGACCGTTGGCATTTCCTAAGTTGTCCGCTCTACTAGGCGATGTCCAACCGCAATTTTTCATGGATCAAATTGGGCTTATTTTAGAACGAGTAATAGCTGGTAAAACACCGAGACGTTCATCGATCTTTTTAGATAGTCTGATCCAAACGCAAGTCATTAGTGAGAATGGACAACTACAACTGCCCATCTATTCACCGAATCTATCGGTTGATTTGAGTTTAGACTGGAACTCTTTAGAAAAGGAAACCCGCTTTTTTCTAGTGCGTCAATTGGCGTCAATTGCATTAGGCGAGCAAGCAAGTTTTAGTTATCTCAAGAAAAAGAAGGCATAAGCGGATGCAAAGAATAATCAAAGGGATCATTTTGATCATTAGCTTTTTATTGGTATTCGGTGGGATTTTTTACGCCAAGGTTCGCTATTTTAGTCCCGGGGCGTTGACGAAGCAAAAAGGCATTGCTTATTCAAATGAGCCGACGGTCTTCATTCATGGTTATGAAGGGAATTCCTTTTCCCTTGGACCGATGCTTAGACGTTTAGAAAAAAGTAACATTGCTAAGCGGGAAATGACTATTGTCGTTCAAGCGGATGGCAAGTTAACAGTTGAAGGACAGCTGTCGGAGCAAAATAACAATCCAACGATCATGGTACTGTTTGCTAAAGATGTGACGGATGAGATCACGCAAAGTAAATGGATCGATGAAGTGATGTGCTATCTTTATCAGCATCAGATCAGGCGTGTGAATCTTGTCAGCCATTCTATGGGCGGGGTTTCGTCTTTACGCTACCTGTTAGAATATGCCGGGAATAAAACACCGGTGGTCGATCGTTTTGTGGCAATCGCAGCGCCGTTTAATGATTTAGAGATTGCGGAAGATACTGAAGATGTCTTTGCTTATGAATTGACTGAAGATGGTCCGAGTGGCGAGACACCGATTTATCAGTATTTTGATCATTCGATGAATCGGCTGCCTGCTAATATTCGAGTATTAGATGTGGCCGGTGATCTAGAGGATGGTACTGAAAGTGACGGCTCCGTCTCTACTCACAGTGCGTTTGCTTTACGTTGGCTGTTTCAAAAGCATGCGAAAAGCTATCAAGAATTAACAGTCAAAGGAAAAAGCGGCGGTCACTCGGCGATCACTAAGAGCAGTCAGTTAGAAGAAAAACTCATTCAGTTCATATGGAAAAAAACAACTTGAAGTTAAGACTTCAAGTTGTTTTTTTGTCGTTTACGGATTTTTTTGGTCCAAAAGCCACCAGATATATATTTTGGTTCGTAGGAAATGATAAAAGCTCGTTCTTCTACTTCTTTGATCAGCCCATAAAGTGCGCGTTCATTTTTTCGTGGTGACAAGATTTCCAGTACAACTCGTTCACCTGAAAGACCTTCGCCATAAGATTGAGTGACACCATAGCCATGATCTCGTAAGACGCGAGGCAAGCTTCGGTCTTGATCAGTGTTAGTTGGCAAGATAGCAGTCACCATGGTGTAGCCTAGCGCTAGTGCATCTTCGATCTTGATTCCAACACTAACTCCGACGCCATAACCTAGAGCATAAGTAAGCAGATTGATTGGATTATCGAGTCGATCCAGCACCATCGAAAGACCTAAAATATAAATCGTGATCTCTACCATACTCATGATTGGAGCCAGGATTCGATAGCCCTTCATAGTTAACATAAAGCGGAGGGTGTTTAGAGTGACATAGGCGAGGTTGATGAAAAAGATCATCGCCAACATTTTCAAATCAATCATAAAAAAACTCCTAACTGTAAAAATAAATCTTTAGCAAAAAAATGAAAGCGTTTGTTATCGTAGCTTTGCTTATTAGTCGTGCCGCAAAACTTTACCAATACCATTTTGATTTGTTTATTAATCCTTAGCGTAACGATTATTTTATCAAAAAGCAAACAGAAGGGAACGACTTCAAAGAAATTATTCTAATATTTGTTAAAAATACCTAGATTTTGGGATGAGCTTGTTATTTATCTGTAATAACACAAAATATTTAAAGAAAATAAAGATTTTATCTTCTATTTTAATTCTTATTATAATATAATATATATAGGGATATTTAATAATATCAAAACGAAGAAATGAAGCGGTTTGATCGTCGTATAATTGCTGTTTGTGTTATTATAATAGAACAAACTGTTTTTTAATTATTAGAACTTGCACATAAAAATGTAATTTAAGAACGTTTTTACGTTCTTTCTGAAAAGGTGGTTCTCATGAAAAATACTGAAAAATTAGAAACACAGCAGATTGATAATGCCAAAAAGACCTTCTTAACTGGTGAAAATTTTTATCTGCAGCATTTATTAGGCGCGCATCGTGAAGAGCAAGGGTATATTTTTCGAGTTTGGGCTCCCAACGCATTAGCGGTGTTTCTAGTAGGTGATTTTAATGATTGGCAAGACTGGGCGATGGAAAAAGACCATGACACTGGAATTTGGCAAATCCATTGTGAAGAGGCAAACGAAGGCGACTTGTATAAATTTAAAGTCAGACAAGCCAATGGCCGTGAGATTCTAAAAATTGATCCCTTTGCCGTTCGCTTTGAAAAGCGTCCAGGCGATGCTGCCGAATTGTACAATTTTCCGGAGAAGAAATGGAAAGACGGACTGTGGCGTGGACGAAGCAAACGCTCGAATCCCTTTAAGCGACCGCTGAATATTTATGAGGTGCATGCCAGTTCTTGGAAGCATCATGAAGAGGGAACTCCTTATAGTTTCGCTGAATTGAAAACCGAACTGATTCCTTACTTAGTAGAAATGAATTATACCCATGTTGAATTTATGCCGCTGATGGAACATCCGCTAGGGCGTTCTTGGGGCTATCAGCTGATTGGTTATTTTTCTTTGAGCTCATATTTTGGGACACCCGCTGAATTTCAAGACTTTGTTGAGGAATGTCATTTAAATAATATTGGCGTTTTTGTCGATTGGGTCCCAGGCCATTATTGCATCAATGATGATACGTTGCCCTATTACGACGGGACACCGCAGTTTGAATATACGGACCCTGACCGAGCAAAAAATAATCGTTGGGGATCGATCAATTTCGATTTAGGTAAGCCACAAGTTCAGAGTTTTTTAATTTCTAGTGCAATGTTTTGGATTGAGATGTTCCACATTGATGGCATCCGAGTAGACGCTGTTTCAAGCATGATCTATCGAGACTATGATGATGGTCCTTGGACCCCAAATCACGATGGTGGCAACCGTAATTATGAAGGATTTTATTTCTTACAAAAATTGAATGCCGTCATTAAATTAGCCCATCCGAATATCTTAATGATCGCAGAAGAAAGTTCTTCTGACACTCAAATCACTGGCATGATTGAAAGCGGGTCCTTAGGATTTGATTTTAAATGGAACATGGGTTGGATGAATGATGTGTTGCGTTTTTACGAAATGGATCCAGTCTTTCGAAAGGATCATTTCAATTTGATTACTTTTTCTTTTATGTACATGATGCAGGAGAACTTTATTTTACCACTGTCACATGATGAAGTAGTCCACGGCAAAAAGAGCTTGATGCATAAAATGTGGGGAGATCGGTACAAACAATTTGCCCAACTGCGGAACTTATACACGTATTTCATGACGCATCCAGGAAAGAAATTACTCTTTATGGGGAGCGAATGGGGACAATTTCTTGAATGGAAGTTTGACGAAGGATTAGAGTGGGTCGATTTAGGGGATTCGCTTAATCAATCTATGCAGCATTTTACCGCGACACTGAATGATTTTTATAAAAGTCAGCCCGCTTTGTGGGAATTGGAAGAATCGTATGACACGATTGAGATTATTGATGCGGATAATACAGCTGAGTCAATCTTATCTTTTATTCGTCAGGGGAGACGAAAAAAAGATTTTCTGATTGTGATTTTAAATATGACACCTGTTGAACGACGTGATTTTCAGATTGGTGTTCCCTATCCAGGAACCTATAAAGAAGTGTGGAACACTGAGATGCAGGAATTTGGCGGAACGTGGACGAAATCAAATGAAGATTGTCAAACTGAACCAAGTGATTTCAAACAGTATCAGCAAGTCATTAAGACGACGGTTCCAGCATTAGGAGCCCTTATCTTAAAACCGGAGTCAGTCAACACACGTAAGAAATAGAGGGGAGGTCGATGAGAGTATAGCTCTCATCAAAACACATGAAAACAGAGATATTAGCAATGATTTTAGCCGGCGGGAAAGGTTCACGCCTAGGAAAACTAACGCAAAAAATTGCCAAACCAGCCGTCCCTTTTGGCGGTAGATACCGAATCATCGACTTTACTTTAAGTAATTGTATTAATTCCGGCATTAACAATGTAGGTGTAGTAACTCAATACCAGCCGTTAGCCTTGAACAATCATATCGGAAACGGCTCTAGCTGGGGCTTTGATGGCTTGAATTCAGGAGTGACAATCTTACAGCCCTATTCCAGTAACGACGGCAGTAAATGGTTCGAAGGAACAGCCCACGCGATTTATCAAAACATGGATTATATCGATCAAATGGACCCAGAATATGTTTTAGTCTTGTCTGGTGACCATATTTATAAAATGGATTATGAAGCAATGTTGGAAGACCATAAAGCCAATAATGCTTCGTTGACAGTAGCAGTCATTGAAGTTCCAATCGAAGAAGCCTCACGCTTTGGGATCATGAATACTGATGACAACGACCGAATTATTGAGTTTGAAGAAAAGCCAGAAGAACCAAAATCTAATCTTGCCTCAATGGGAATCTACATTTTCAACTGGAGTCGGTTACGTGGCATGCTGCTAAACAGCTACAAAAAAGACGATCAAATGTTGGACTTCGGCAAGCATGTGATTCCCGCCTATTTAGAAAGCGGTGAAAATGTTTTTGCTTATCGTTTTGATGGCTATTGGAAGGATGTTGGAACGATTGATTCTTTATGGGAAGCAAGCATGGAGTTCATTGATCCTAAACATAACTTAAATATTCGCGACAAGAGCTGGCGAATTTCTGCTAAGAATACGGTCTCACCGCCGCATTTCTTTACCGAAACAGCTGAGGTGAAAGATTCACTAGTGGTGGACGGTTGCTATGTAGCAGGGGCCGTTGAACACAGTATTTTATCGAGCGATGTCCAAGTCAAAGAAGGCGCGAAAATTGTTGACAGTGTCATTATGCCAGGAGCGACAGTGGGTAAAAATGTTCAGATCAATAAAGCGATTATCGGTGAACATGCGATTATTGGCGACGATGCAGTAATCGATGGCTCAAAAGAAATCGCCGTAGTAGGTTATTCAGAAGTGATTGGAGTGTTGACAAGTGAGAGCGAATAAAATGTGTGCCATTTTAGGCAATGTCTATGAATGTCCAGAATTATTACCCTTAACTGAAAAACGTCCATTAGCGACTTTACCCTTTGATTGTAAATATCGTTTAATCGATTTTAATTTGTCAAACGCGATCAATGCCAACGTTAAGTCCGTCTATATGGTATTTAATCAAGGGACGACAAAATCAGTCTTTGACCATATCGGTGGCGGGCGTGAATGGCACTTGGACAGTGTCGACAGTCGTTACTTCATTCATTTCTATCAGGATTTCTTGAAAAAGAAAGCAGAGGGGCGCCCTTATTATGAGTCAGTGATCGACTATTTGCACAAGTCAAAATCAGAATACACCGTTTTTATGGGAAATCGGATGCTGTGTAATATTGATTTAGAAGCGGTATTAAAAATTCATCAACAAAATGACAGCGAGATGACGGTTGTCTATAAAAAGATGCCGAGAGAGCAAATCTATCGACAGGATGAAATTTTAGAAGTAGATGAACACGGAATAATCAAGGGCAATCACAATTTTCTAGAGGAACGTTCGGATGATGAGTTGTTGAATCTGTGTATGAAGATTTTTATTTGCCGGACGGATTGGTTGATCCATGCATTAGAAGAAGGACAAAATTTAGGCGGACCAGTCGCATTGCTAGATTTCCTAACGCTGTTAATGAGCCGTGTGAAGACTTCAGCCTATGAATATACCGGCTTTTTAAGTAATATTTTCGACATTAAATCTTATTATGATGCGAATATGGCGATGTTGGATCCTAAAAAATTCACTTCACTGCTTTATTCAAAACAAAAAATCTATACGAAACTAAAAAATGAAGTAGCGACGTATTATTCCCCAACTTCTGACGTGAAAAATAGTCAATTTGCAACTGGCTGTTTGGTGGACGGCAAAGCTTATGGTTCGTTGTTCTCTCGTAGCGTCGTAATCGAAAAGGGCGCTGAAGTGGAAAATTCCATCATCATGGCCAGCTGTTGTATCAAAGAAAATGCCTTTATCAGAGATGCTATTTTAGATAAAAATGTCGTAGTGGAACCCGGCGTGAAAATTATTGGTTCAGCGGCTAAACCTGTGGTTATCAAGAAAAATACCCATGTCTTTAGTGATGTGTACGGGGGCGAGTAAGCATGAAAGTATTATTTGTCGCGGCTGAGTGTGCCCCTTTTTTCAAAACAGGAGGGTTAGGTGACGTTGCGGGGGCTTTACCTAAAGCATTAGAAAAAAAAGGCGCCAAAGTAAAGGTTGTCTTACCATTCTTTACCAAAATGGCACAGCAGTATCAGGATCAACTAGAGGATGTATTTTCCTTTGATGTCTATGTTGGTTGGCGAAAGCAGTATTGCGGTGTAAAATATCTGAAATTGAATGACATTGAGTATTATTTCTTAGACAATCTGTACTACTTTAACCGCCCAGAACTTTATGGCTATTATGATGATGGCGAGCGTTTTGCCTTTTTCCAAATGGCAGCGATCGAACTGATGGAAAAAATCAATTTTATTCCAGATATCCTACACGTAAATGATTACCATACGTCGTTTATCCCATTTTTACTGAAAGAAAAGTATCGTTGGATTCAAGTCTACAATGCGATTCGAACAGTTTTAACGATTCACAATATTGAGTTCCAAGGACAATATGACCGTGAGATTCTGTACGATCTATTCGGTATGGGAACAGAACGTTACGATGACGGAACAGTCAGATATAATGATTGTGTCAATTTCATGAAGGCGGGGATTCTTTACGCGGATCGAGTTACGACCGTCAGTCCTTCTTATGCTGAAGAAATCAAAACACCTGAATTTGGTGCTGGTCTAGATGTCATTTTACGGATGGAGAGCGGTAAATTAAGAGGAATTCTGAATGGAATCGATTATGACCTGTTTGATCCGGCGACAGATCGAGCTCTTGCGGCAAATTATGACGCGAAGCATTTGACTAAAAAATTAGAGAACAAGGTCCAACTGCAAAAAATGTTAGATTTACCGGTTCGACCAGAAGTGCCGATTATTGGGATCGTCAGCCGGTTGACGTATCAAAAAGGCTTCCATTTGCTGTTACAGGAAATGTACAATTTGATGCAGTTTGATGTACAGGTCGTTTTGGTTGGTACTGGTGATCCTAATTTTGAAAATCAGTTCCGTAACTTTGGCAGCAAATATCCAGAGAAGACGAGTATCCAGATTGCTTTTGATGTGACTTTGGCGCAGAAGGTCTATGCAGGTTCGGATATGTTCTTGATGCCGTCAGCTTTTGAACCTTGCGGGCTTTCACAAATGATCTCGATGCGTTATGGGACACTGCCGATCGTCCATGAAATCGGTGGATTAAGAGATACGGTCCAGCCGTATAACCCTGTTACCGAAGAAGGGACTGGCTTTGGCTTTACTATTTTTGAGCCTTTCTATTTAATGAATGCGATGAAGCAAGCAATCGAGTTATACCATGAACATCCAAAGACTTGGCAAAAGCTGATGCTTGAAGCAATGTCTCGTGACTTCAGCTGGAATGGTTCAAGTCAACAATATTTAGAAATGTATCAACAACTGTAGGATTCTAAAAGCCAGAATCTAGGCCTTGTGCTATGGATTTTGGCTTTTTGTTTAATTAATTCTAGTCGAATAAAAGAAGGCTGTTTTTATAAATTGCAAGAGCTTGGAGATGAAATGAAATGGATAAAAAAGAATTCAAAAAGAAATTCAAACGACGTTTAGCCGAAAAATTTGCGATGGAGGTTACCGATGCTTCTTCTAATGAGCTTTATCAAACACTAGGCTCTTTGATGACCTCCGCCTATTCGCAAGATTGGCGGGAAACGTGGAAGGATTATCGGGAGAATAACCAGAAACAGTCGTATTATTTTTCAATCGAGTTTTTACCGGGAAAAATGTTGAAAAGTAATTTGCTGAATATGGGTTGGCTGGAGCTGGTAGAAGAAGGATTAGATGAGTTAGGGATTCAGCTAAATGATCTAGTTGAGATCGAGCCGGACATGGCACTTGGCAATGGTGGCCTTGGTCGCTTAGCTTCTTGTTTTATGGATTCTATCGCTTCTTGTGGTTTACCAGGAAATGGGAACGGGATTCGCTATGAATATGGCTTATTCAAACAGCGTTTTGTTGATAATTATCAGGTTGAGTTGCCAGATGAGTGGCTGCAAAAGGGAAATTTGTGGGAAGTTCGCAAAGAAAGCAAAGCAGTGGATGTCCAGATCGGTGGAAATGTTTATTTAAAACCTGATCAATATGGCAAGTTATCACCAGTCTATGAAGGGGGTAGTAAGCTCCGTGCCGTCCCTTACGACACTGGAATGGTAGGCTATCAAAATAAAATCGTCAATACAATGCGTTTGTGGTCGCTTGAAATTCCGCCAGAGGAAGAGGATCGTTATCGCAGTATCGAAGCCCGTCGTTCTTTTGAAGATCTGACTTCGGTTTTATACCCAGATGATTCGAATGAAGCAGGGCGTAAAATGCGCCTGACGCAAGAATACTTTTTTGTATCTGCCGGTGTGCAAAGTATCTTGCGCTATTTCAAAAGTTTGAACCAGCCGATGGATGAGATCAATCAATATGTCGCAATCCATATTAATGATACCCATCCAGCGATGTGTGTGGCTGAGTTTATGCGCTTGCTGGTCGATGAGGAACAAATGAGTTGGGAGCGAGCATGGGATTTAACGCGGAAAGTTATGAGTTACACGAATCATACGATCATGGCAGAAGCGTTAGAGAAATGGTCGATCGACATGATGAAAAACGTCTGCCCTCGGATTTATCAGATTATCGAAGAAATTGATCGGCGCTTTGTGGAAGAATTGATTGGCGTCCAAGACTTTGATTTGATTCAACGCACGCGGATCATCCAAGACGGACAAGTCCATATGGCTCATCTGGCGATTATTGGTTCACATTCTACCAATGGCGTCGCGAAGCTTCATTCGGATTTATTGAAATCTGTTGTGTTGCATGATTTTTATTTACTTTATCCAGATCGTTTCAATAATAAAACTAATGGAATCGCGATGCGGCGTTGGGTTCAATTAGCCAACCCAGCCATGAGCAAGGTATTGGATGCAACGATTGGGAAAACGTGGCGTAAAAATTCGGATGATCTACGTTTGCTATTAAATTACGAAGAAGACGATCAAGTATTGAATGCCTTAGCTGAGGCGAAGTATCAGAATAAACGTAGCTTGGCCGCTTATATCAAAAGTCATTGCGGGATCGAAGTCTCTCCTGAGGCGATTTTTGATGTTCAGATCAAACGTCTACACGCCTATAAACGTCAATTACTAAATTTACTGCATATCATTAAATTGTATTTGGATTTGAAAGAGAATCCGGAATTACCGATCGAACCGCGGGTCTTTATTTTTGGGGCGAAGGCGGCACCAAGCTATCATTATGCCAAATCAATTATTAAAGCAATCAACGAAGTCGCCAGCTTGATCAACGCCGATGAAACGATCAAGGGGAAATTGAAACTAGTCTTTTTAGAAAACTATAACGTTAGCTTAGCAGAGCGAATCATTCCGGCGGCGGATGTCAGCGAACAAATTTCCTTGGCCTCTAAAGAAGCTTCAGGCACGTCGAATATGAAGCTGATGCTGAATGGTGCAGTCACGATTGCTACGCTTGATGGGGCGAACGTTGAAATTAGAGATGCGGTAGGTGACGATAATATCGCGATCTTCGGTTTGACCGAAGGCGAGGTTTATCAGTATTATGAAAAGAGAAATTACCATGCGATCGACCTGTATGAACGTGATACGACGATTCAAAAAGTAGTCAATGCTTTGATTGACGGAACGATTCCTAATATCACCAAAGAAGGTCAGGAAATTTTTGACTCGTTGATCAAGTACAACGACGAATTTTTCGTGTTACGAGATTTTGAAGATTATTGCGCGGCGCAAATGTCAGTCAATCAGGCGTATCAGGATACACGTCGCTGGCGTCAAATCAGTTTACGGAATACGGCGAATGCCGGCCGTTTCTCTTCTGACCGAACCGTGCAGCAATACGCGGACGACATTTGGCAGATTGAGCCATTATTCGCTCATAATGATAATCGAGGTGTAACTCAACATGACACATATCTACTTTAATCCATGGATCGAACGGTATAAACAACCCTTTGGTGCGGTTCAAGAAGGCATGGAAATTGATCTTTGGTTGTCAGTCCCTGAGCCGGAAAACACGCAGGTTTTTTTGATCGTCCGTAAAGAAGGCAGCTCATCTGGGCAGCGAGTCTTCCCAATGGAGGCGGTGGCGGAAGAACGGTTCCATTTTCAAACGACAATGAATCAAGGCTGGGGTCTGTACTTTTATTATTTCAAAGTCGTTCGCGAAACCAATGGCTATGAGACGATCCAGTATTATGGCTTTAAGGATCAAGGCGGCGAAGGGAAAATATATGGTTCCGAGCAAGAAGTTCTACCCTATCAATTAACCTGCTATCAAAAACCTGAGGTCGCTCCTAAATGGTACCGCGATGCTGTTTTTTATCAAATCTTTCCTGATCGTTTTGCTAATGGCAATCCCGATCATATAGTGAATCAGCCGAAAAAAAATTCGTTTATTTATGGTACGGAAGAAGACGATCCTTATTATATTCGAAACCAAAAAAATGAGATCGTTCGTTGGGATTTTTTTGGCGGCAATCTAAAAGGGATCAAAGAAAAGATTCCTTACTTAAAAGAGCTAGGGATCACGGCTTTATATTTGAACCCGATCTTTGAAGCCAGTTCAAATCATCGCTATGATACGAACGATTATTTTAAGATCGATGGTGTCTTGGGCAAAGAAGAAGATTTTCGTGAATTGATCACTGAACTACATGAGTCAGGAATCGCAGTCATCCTTGATGGTGTTTTCTCGCATGTAGGAAAGGACAGCCGCTATTTCAATATTTCTGGTCTTTATGGTAAGCATTCAGGAGCGGCCCTTGATCCTAAGAGTCCTTATCGGGATTGGTTCACTTTTAAACAATATCCCACTGATTACAAATCGTGGTGGGGCGTTGCTGATCTACCTGAGGTCCGGAAAGATAATCCTCATTATCAAGAATTTATTTACGGCGATCTAGATAGTGTTTTAGCGAAGTGGACGACCCTCGGCGTCGACGGTTGGCGACTGGATGTCGCAGATGAATTGACGGATGATTTTATCGCGGGAATTCGTAAGCATTTGTCCTTCTATCAAGAAAAAATCTTGATTGGAGAAGTTTGGGAGGATGCCTCTAATAAGATTGCTTATGATACGCGTAGAAGATATGTTTTTGGTGATCATTTGCAAGGCGTGATGAATTACCCTTTGCGCCAGCAGATTTTAGATATCTTAAAAGGTTACCGGACATTACAGGAAATCTGTGAAGAGATGATCCGTTATCAGGAAAATTATCCGAGAGATTTTTACTATAATCAGTTGAATAATATTGGCACCCATGACACGGAGCGGATTTTAACGATGCTGGATGGGTCATTAGAGACGTTAGATCAAGCATGGGGCTTGATGTTTATGATGCCGGGCATCCCTTGTATTTATTATGGGGATGAGGCTGGGCTGACTGGCGGAAAAGATCCTGAGAATCGTCGCTTTTTCCCATGGCAGTCTATCAATCAGGCTTTATTCAAAAGCTGTCAAAAATGGGTTCAGCGTCGTAAAAAATTTGATGTCTTGAAATACGGAGAATTTTTCCCTTTCTATTCGCAAAAACAGCAACTTTTCGGCATCATTCGCTACACGGAAAAAGCCTATGTCATCTATGCGCTTAATCTATCGAATCAAGAACAAAGTATCAATATTGGTGAGTTGTCCAGTCCATTAGCTTATAAAGGTGATTATGATGTGTTGAATCGAATCATCGAAGGAGAGATCTTGGCACCAAAAGGCAGCTTGTTCATCTCTGACAGCTGTTAATTTTGTGGGTTAGGAAGGATTTGGCTGCTAGAGATTTCGCAGCATTTTTTTAGCATTTATGCTAAACTATCCTATATCACAACAATGAGGATGATTTTATGCAAACATACAGCAGAAAAAAAGGTCGCTTTCCTGCTTTTGATGATGATGCGGGAGTCAAGCTAGCTTACGGCAATCAAAGTGGTCGGGTTTTGTTTGATGGCGAGGACGACTTGCTGACAGATTATAAATTAGAGGCGCAGGATATTTTTGATCGCCCGTTGCCAAAAGTTAAGCGAACACGGCGAGTGAATTTACAGGAAGAACCTCGCAGCAGAGAGCTGGAGCTTCATAAAGCAAACTTGCCGAGCTATCATGCTGAACACACTGAACGTAAAACAGTAAAATTGTTTGAAGAGCCTAAACCTAAGGAACGGACGAAAGCCACTAGCATTAATACCCGGAGTGGACGTGGCCGCAGTGCTACTCCTTTTGCGCCGAAATTTGTGCCGTCATCATTGATCCCCGATGATCCGGCAGATGCTGTATCGCCTCGGGAATTAATGCAGCGGATGGAGAAGTCTCGCCAATCTTATATTCTTTTCGCATCAGAAAAAGAAGAACAGCCGGCGTTGGAAAGAAAGAAAACGCGCCAACGTTTGGATCGTTCCTTGCGAGGGATCATGCAAGAGGATAATTCAAAGTTGGAAGACAGTAAATATTTTCATGATTAAGAGCAGTTCAATTAGCAGTGTTTAGCTTCGAAAATGAGACAGAATTTCCGAAGAAGCTGCTTTGGACTATTGTTTATTCAAAAAGGGAGCGGGGATTATACTAAGGTCTCGGCTCCTTGTCTCGGTAAAAACCATTTATTATAGAATTATGTAAAGGAAGTAAGTATGTGAATCCATTTGAAGAAAAAATCAGTCAGTTACGAGCTGGAGAGATTGATCAATTCGAAGTGACTCGCGAAGAATTCTTTTTATTTCGTGAAGTCTGGAGCAAACAGGAGGACAAAAAGTTTTTCCGCGGAATCGCCGGTTTAAAAGGCAACATCATCTATGTTTACGACACGACGATTGTTTAGCCTATTGACTTTTGCTAGTTGGCTAAGCTATGATGAAATTCGTTCTGCGGCGGTGTTGGAATTGGTAGACAAGCATGATTGAGGGTCATGTGGGAGTTCTCCCGTGTGGGTTCGAGTCCCATTCGCCGTATAAAAAAAGCCGTATAAGTGCTACAATAAAAAAGATCGAGAGCTGAGACTGTTAAAGGTCGCAGCTCTATTTTTTTAGTATTTCATTTTTTGTGATGCGACCTCATTCTAATCAAAATGCTTCAAGGCTTTTTGATTTTTAGATGCTAGAAGTTGCTTGTCTATCATGCATCAGCTAGAATGAGAGTAGTTAAAAAATGTGAATTAGCATATTTTGGAGGAAGCAAAGATGGAAGCGATTGGTCAAGTCTTAAAAGAGTTCCGCAAAGAACATGGCATGACGCAAAAAGATTTATCGGCTGGTATCTGTTCTCAAAGTGTTTTGAGTCGAATCGAAAATGACGAGGAGATTCCCAATATTTTTGTCATTAAGCAGCTTTGTCATCGGCTAGGGATCACCATTGATCAATTGATGCTTGATTTTCTACCAGAGGAATTATTTTTACGGAAATATTTTAATAAGATGTTTATGTATTTACGGACGGGAAAATATTTGGAGATCCAAGCAACCCTTGATTACTTAGACGAGCGTCAGATCACGCATTTAGACAAGGATCGTCAGCAAGTTTGTTTTTTTAAAGGCGTCTGTGCCTATTTTATTGATGGAAATCCTGAAGCGGCTTTGGCTCACACACTTGAAGGTTTGGACATCTGTGTCTCGAAAAAGTATTACGGCTATTTTGATAGCCGGATTTTATTATTGAATTTTGCCGGGAAAATGAATTCGGCTTTAGGAAAAGTCAATGAAGCACAAAGCTACTACAATCAAAGCTTTGAACTCTTTCAATCTATGATGGCGGATTATTCCGAACGTAGTGAGTTAAGCAATCTATTCGTCAATTATGGGACGTTTTTGATTAAGCAGGAACGTTTGGATTTAGCTGAAAAGGTCGTTGACATTGGGTTGAAGTGGAATCGTCAGCAATGCAGTTACTATAAATTGCATGAGCTACTGGAGTTAAAAATCCGCATGTTAGAGGCACGAGACGATTTGCATTCAGTGATCGGTTATCGGAAAATGCTGCGAGCCTTAGAGAAAATGAAAGATTTGTAGAGTGGTCTACACCATTCTTGACTTATTTTTGATTCAGGAGTAACTTTAAGATACTAAGACAAAAGGGAGAGCTCACAATGAAAACATTTATTTATGCTGACAAATTCTTTTTAAACTCAGGTGTTAAAGGCGCAGGTTATTTAGATGTCACCGATGGCATTTTTGGCACATATACAGCAACAAAACCAGAAGGGGCAGAGATCATCGATCAAAGCGGAAACTGGATCGCTCCCGGTTTAGTGGATACACATATCCACGGTTACAAAAATCATGACGTGATGGATAATGACGCAGAAGGCATCAAAGTCATGTCAGAAGGATTATTATCATGTGGTGTGACTAGTTTCTTACCAACCACTTTGACGTCAACCAAAGAACGTTTGAAAGATGTTGCGGCAACGATCGGCAGCATGTATCAAGAAGTTGATGGTGCAAAAATTCAAGGGATTTACTTTGAAGGACCGTTCTTTACCGAAGAACATAAAGGCGCACAAAATCCTAGCTATTTTGGCGATCCTGATTTGGATACATTCCATGAATGGCAAGAAGCTTCAGGCGGCTTGATCAAGAAAATCGCATTAGCACCAGAACGTAAAGGTGTAAAAGAATTTGTTAAAACAGTGACCGACGAAGGTGTTGTTGTTTCACTAGGACATTCAAACGCAACTTTAGAAGAAGCGCAAGAAGCTGTGGAAGCAGGCGCAAGCGTCTTTGTTCATGCTTATAATGGTATGCGTGGCTTGAATCACCGCGAACCTGGTATGGTAGGCGCATTGCTTACATTGCAACATGTTTTCTCAGAATTGATCTGTGATGGACACCATGTTCATCCACAAGCAGCGGAAGTTTTGATGGAAAAAGCTGGACATGATCATGTGGCCTTAATCACTGACTGTATGATGGCTGGCGGCATGCCTGATGGTAATTACAACTTAGGTGAATTCCCGGTTGTTGTGAAAGAAGGAACAGCCCGTCTTGAATCTGGTAACTTAGCTGGAAGTATTTTGAAATTAAAAGAAGCAATCAAAAATGTAGTTGATTGGGATATTGCAACTCCTGAACAAGCAATTATGATGGCCTCTTATGTACCAGCTGTCAGCTGTAAAATCGACGACAAGTGCGGTATGATCGCTGAAGGCCGCGCAGCCGACTTTATCGTATTAGAACCTACAATGGATTTGGTTGCAACTTACCTTGATGGTGTAGAACGTTACCACGCTTAATTAAACCAAACATTTGTAAACCTCGACCAGAAACAAAGGTCGAGGTTTTTTGCGAGTTTTTCTTCTTGCGTTAGCAAGTTAGAAAAATCGTATGCGAACGACAATAAACCATTTTTCGCTTTTTGAAAAATGGTACCGTTAATAAGAAGTAGCTGTCAGTTCTACTTTCTGCTTTAGCAGATTAGTAGAATGATATGTCGACGAAAATAAAGATAAATTTTAGCAAAAATTTATAATCCTGTTTCAGAGCCGACTGCGAGTTTTTCTTCTTGCACCAGCGAGTTAGAAAAATCGTATGTGTACGAAAAAATCTATTTTTTTGCGTTAGCCGTCAAGGGATGATCAATCAAAAAGTGAATTCCAATTTATCCGTAGTCGATTGTATCAGTCAGAGAAGGGTCTATGGTAAACTAAATATATTGAGAATAAGTGACTAAGGAGACTAAACATGGCTTATATTGATGTAATAGATGAAAGCAAGCACTACAAAATGGGCGAGACGATTATTCGCGCCAATGAAAAAGTCAATTTTTCAATTGAACGAGGAGAAGTAGCCGTCATTCTTGGTCCAAGTGGAGCTGGTAAATCAACAGTTTTGAATATTTTAGGGGGAATGGACAGCTGTGATGAAGGACAAGTTATTGTTGATGGGACGGACATTGCTCAATTTAATAATAAGGAACTGACAACTTATCGTCGGAATGACGTTGGCTTTGTGTTCCAGTTTTATAATTTGGTTCCTAATCTAACGGCTAAGGAAAATGTTGAATTGGCTTCACAAATTGTTTCGGATGCTTTGAACCCGGATGAAGTTCTGCAATCTGTGGGCTTAGGTGAACGAATGAATAATTTTCCGGCACAATTATCCGGAGGCGAGCAACAACGGGTTACAATCGCGCGAGCGTTAGCGAAACGGCCAAAACTATTGTTGTGTGATGAACCGACCGGCGCGTTGGATTTTGAGACAGGAAAACAGATTTTAAAGATTCTGCAAGATACTGCTCGAGAAAATGGGACGACGGTGGTGATCATTACTCATAATTTGGCAATCGCAGCGATGGCAGATCGAGTGATCCGGATTAATGATGCCCATGTCCGTAGTCAAAAGCTGAATGCCAAGCCGCAATCAATCGAAGACATTCAATGGTAAATTGGCGACTAAGAAAGCATAAAATAAAAGATCAGCCTCATTTTTGAGACTGATCTTTTATTTGTTTTTTTACGTCATAGAGCATTTTATTCAAATCGGCTTCCTTTTTTCGCAGTTCGACTAGATCTTCTTTTATTTGTTTTTCTTTTTCATCTGTCTGAGGCGAGATTACACCGTTTAAAGAAATCGCGATGATGGTCCCAATAAATGTATCCAACACCCGATTCAAGGCATAAAGAATCGACTCTCCCTGGGGGATACTGAGTGCAATCAGCAGCATCGTGGCAATGGCTGAGATAATCCCGGAATTATTGTTTATCCCATCAGAAAGCACGATGACTAAAATTACGAAGAAGGGCAATAAAAAGAGCTCCACATAAAAGTCATTTTTGAAAAGCGACTGGACGTAATAAAAAATCATTGCAAATAGACCGCCAAGGGAGTTTCCTAAGACGCGGGAACGACCAAAAGAGATACTGGTGGTTAAGTCTTGCCGCAATGAAAAAACAGCGGCAAGTGCAGCGATCAACGGCGAGCCACGATCAGTCAAATAAAATAGTAAAATACACAGCATGACGGCTAGAGCCGTTTTGATAGTGCGCATGCCTAAGCGAAAACGCCCAATCTGCATAATTTTCCCCTTTCTCCGAATCTGTTTATCTAATAAATAGTTTAGCGGATAATTGATAAAAAAACAAAGGTGCTGACTGGTCAGCACCTTTGAGACTAATTTATTTATACCATTTTTGCTGCATCTGATCCAAAATATCAATGACGTCTTTCGTAAAGAACAACGATTTATTTGGCAATTCACCTTTGATGACCTTGACCATGTTTTCGATTTCATAATTCATGGCGTTTCCAGTAAAACCAGATTCAATCAGCTCAGTCGTACCATCGTTAAAGAATAATTCCGCTTTGTCTGCCCGCGGATAATCGTCAACGGTTAGGTAGCCATTTTCGAAGGCAACGATGCCTTTTTTTGGCATTTTGGCTTGGAAGGTCAAGCTGATTGTCGCTAATTCGTTCTTCTGATTTTGTAAAATCGTGACTGATTGTTCATCGACTCCAGTTGAAAAAGGAATCATGGTGGAGGCGACGACTTCCGGTTGCTCAGACAAGAACCACCGGGCGAAAGAAACGGCATAAGTACCGATATCCAACAATGCTCCGCCAGCTAAATCTGGATTAAAGAAACGATTGGTTGGGTCGGGTTCTTTATAGCTGCCAAAAGGTGCTTGGATCATTTTTAATTTTCCTAAGCGACCGCTGTCGATTAACGCATGAAGTTCTTGGTACAATGGCATATTGAAAATGGTCATTGCCTCAGCCAAGATCAAATCTTTTTGTTCGGCCAATTCTATTGCAGCTTGTAATTCCGCAGAGTTCATAGTAATCGCTTTTTCGCAAAGCACATGCTTGCCAGCATGTAGGGCTTGCATGATATGCTGACTGTGTTGACGATTTGGTACGGATACGTAAATGATGTCAATGGCTTTATCTGCTAACAGCTCCTCGTAACTTCCGTAGGCTTTTGGTAAATTAAATTGCTGTGAAAATTTCTCGGCTTTAGCCAGCGATCGCGATGCGCAAGCGGTCAGTTGACTGCTGGATTGATCAAAAGTTTCAGCGAAGTCATGAGCAATTTGCCCAAGACCGATGATACCCCATTGTAATTTTGTCATTTTTTCCTCCTGTTGAGCCATTATTTTGTAAAAATGCGGTTAAAAAATGAATTTGACTGTCCTTTTTGGTAAAATTATTCAAGGACTAGAAGAATAAGATTTCCTTTAGAGTATAGCAGTAAATCTTAAATTATTTCAATCGATTTGCCAAAGCACTGTATTTTTCTGGGAAATTCAGTAAAATAGTATAGGAGGGATTATTTTGAATCAAATTTATTTGGATTTAGTGATTAGTGCAATTTTTGAACAATTTCATTCAGAACAAGATTTTTATCAAGACTATTTAGGCGTTTCTGATAGTCAATGGCAGCAATGGAAGGCTGGCCAAAATAATTTATCTCCGGAAGCAAACCAAAAAATCAAGAATTTATTCAGTGATTACGAATGGATGTTAAGCCAAAAGGTGATTCGCCAGACGTTCCTATTTCCAGAAAAGCGTCCGACGGCGGTGGCAGAATACCGTGAAATGAAAACGATCGTCGCGCAAAAATGGATCGCTAGCGGGTTAGCTCAAGTTGAAATGATTCCCTTTAAAAATAAAAACGAAGAAGAAAACAGCGATTTTATCGATCTTAGAGTTATGATCGATTATGATAGCTGGGGTTATAGTGATATTCTAAGTTTTCGTTTGCCAGCGCATGTCCAAAATCAAATTGCCAGTGCGCAAACACAAACCGCATTACTTGATTGGGTGAATGAAAACTTAACAGAGACCTATACGTCACTAGACGATTAACGAGAGGATTTTTTATATTGAAAAAAACAGTAGGACTACTTTCCGTCATCATTATGCTTGGGATGACCGGTTATTCTCTTTTCTACAGTGCTCCGGCAGAAACAAGTGCCAAGAAAACGACAGCGACGACGTATTCTTTTGAGAAGAAGACGAGTACTAAGAAAAATGCCGTACAAAAAGCGTTACCTAAGGCCAATGCTGAAGATTGGAACCTAGTTTTGGTTGGTCCGAAAAATAAAATTGAAAAAGAAGTGGATGAAAGTCAGTTAACTACATTGTCTGATAATAGTCATCAAGTCGATAAACGAATCGCTTCAGATTATGAAGCCTTCTCTGAAGCGGCCACAAAAGCTGGCTTTCCATTAGTGATCATCTCAGCATTTCGCTCAGTTGAATCGCAAAAGGAAGTTTTTGATACGAATGTAAATGGCTTAGTCAGCGGTAACGGGATGTCAGAAGCGGATGCAATCGCAAAAACAAAAGAAACTATTACCGAACCAGGGTTCAGTGAACACCATACTGGTTTGGCGGTAGATATCGTGGACCAAGATTGGTACAATTCTTATTCTACCCAAGTCTTAGATGCCTCTTACGGTGATCAACCGGGGGCGAAATGGATTGCAGAGAATGCGCCAAAATATGGCTTTATCATTCGTTACCCTAAAGATCGACAAGATATCACCGGGATCACTTATGAGCCATGGCATATTCGCTATGTTGGCAAAGAAAATGCTGAATATATCACGAAACACGATCTGACTTTAGAAGAGTTCTTGAAAGAATTATCCGCCAAGTAAGGAGGCACTATGCCTAAGAAAAAATATCAAAAACGAAAGTCCAACATCTCGATCCCACTGATTTTTGCTGGGATCTTGGTGATTGGTTTGGCTTTCGTTTTTTCTTTACATACATTATCTGATTTTGGAGTAGAGAATACACCAGAACAACAAGAGACCCTTTCTCATCAAGAGTTCATTGATCAATTAGCACCTCATGCAAAAGAATTGCAGCAAGGTTATGGAATTCTCCCTAGTGTTATTTTGGGACAAGCAATCTTAGAATCAAATTGGGGCCAATCACAACTTGCTAGCCAGTATAAAAACCTTTTTGGGATCAAGGCTTCAGGCAATCAGCCTAAGGTCAGCCTTGAAACCAAGGAATATATCAATGAACAGTGGATTACGATTCAAGGAGACTTCAAGGTCTATTCTTCATGGGAAGAGTCTCTCGATGATCACACGATGCTTTTCGTCAATGGCACCAATTGGAATCCACAGCTTTATGCGGGCGTTCTTACAGCCGCTGATTATCGCCAGGCCGCCCAAGCCTTGCAGACAGCTGGCTACGCTACCGACCCGGGCTACGCGAATAAAATCATTAGCGTCATTGAGACGTATAATTTGGAACAGTACGATCATTCATAGTAAAATTAAGCTAAGAAGTTAGCGAGTAATACTGACATGTGGCATGAAAAGTGCACGCATTAATATGAATGAGGAGCTGATTGTATGACAGATAAATTCGTCCCGGAAATTATGACTGAATTACGTAATGACATTGTGCGAGTGCCAAAAGTAATCAAGAAGTGTTCTGGTATCTTGATTTTTGGGAAAAAAATTCGTTCGATTATTTTCACTACGGATATCGCTATTATTCGCAATACCGATGCGGATGCGGTAATTGCCGTGTATCCATTCACACCCCATCCGGCGATTACGAAAAGTATTATTGAAGCCGCCGATATCCCAGTCTTTTCCGGTGTGGCCGGTGGCTTGACACATGGGAAGCGCTCCGCCTACATGGGCATGTTTGCGGAAGCACAAGGAAGTCTAGGGGTAGTCGTGAATGGTCCGACGCCAGTCGAAACGATTAAAGCAATTGATGATGTGGTGGATATTCCAGTCATTGCGACAGTTACCTCATTCTATTCAAAAATAGATGAGAAGTTGGCTGCCGGTGTAGATATCATTAATATTAGTGCTGGAAAAGATACGGTAGAGGTCGTCAAGCAATTCCGCCAAAATTACCCTGACCTACCCATCATTGCGACCGGTGGACCGGACGATGAGACGATCGAAGCAACGATCGATGCGGGAGCCAATGCAATCACCTATACACCACCATCAAATGGTGTTCTGTTTAGTAAAAAAATGGAAAAATACCGTAAGATGGAATACGATGAAGACCATCATGAATAAGAAAAGAAGTTGAGGCAAAAGTCTCAACTTCTTTTTTAGTTTCAATTAAGTTAATTTTGCGATACTTACTCTGAACAAAAGAGGGGTGAGGACCATCAAATACTTAACAACCATCAGCGGTATTTTACTGATAATCCTAGGTGTCGGACTTTTTCTATTTTTTTGGAACGATCAATTACCGGCTCTTAGCAGCAATACAGTGGATAAGAAACAAATTCAATTAGCGGATCAAGAATCAACAGAGACAGATTTACTTGATGTACCGTTGGAAAATCAACAATCTGGTGCAATACCTTTAGAAAATGGCTGCGAAATCACCGCATTATCGATGTTATTGAATTTTTATGATTATGGGACGACTAAAAACCAACTGGCGGACTTGCTTAATTATGTTCCTTTATACGAGAATGAAGAATTGGCGATCCACGGAGATCCACACGAAGGGTTTGTTGGAAATATTTATGAAGGCTATGACGCGATGGGGGCAGCAGTTGAACCGATTGCGGAGGTGGCAGAACAAATCATCACTGGCGATCACTCTATCGTCGCCAGCAGTGAGACTCCCTTTTCGATGCTAGAACAGCTTGTTCAACAGGGGGTTCCGGTTTGGGTCGTAACGACGGTCGATTTTCAAGTGCCGACTGAAGAGGACTTTCGAATTTGGCAAACGACCGCGGGTGAGGTTGAGATCTCACCGTTGTGTCACGCGGTGATCATTACAGGCATGGATCACGAGTATGTTTATGTCAATGATCCCTACGGCTATAAAAATCGCATCGTCAACCGGGAAGATTTTGAAACGATCTATGCCGCAATGGGAAGTCAGTCGCTTTATTTACAAACAGATAATTAAAGACACAGGAGACAATTGGATGTATCAGCCCGTTGTCCTCTGTGTCTTTTTTATAAAATAGATTAAGCGAAAATATGTTGGAAGGTCGGCAATAATTGTTCAAAAGAAGTTAATTCAATGTCTTGAATCTGCGACGTTCCTTTCGGCAATTGACGATTGCGATGATTCAACCAAAGTGCTTGCCAGCCTGCTCGTTTTGAACCAATGACATCGTTGTTAAAATTATCTCCCACATAAAGAGAGTTTTCCGGCTGTAAGGAGAATTGTTTTTTTCCGAGATCAAAGATCTCAACGTCTGGTTTTTCAAAACCAGTTGCTTGGGAAATAATAATATTTTCTTCTTCGACCCAGTTTAACAGGCCTAATTGGAGAATCTTTTTATATTGGTGATCGGTTGGTCCGTTGGTAATAATGCTGATAGGAACCTCTTTTTGTTTAAGAAAGTCCAAACATTTTTCGACTTCTTGGTGCATCGTGATCGCATCAAGCTCCACTTCGTAGACTTCTTGAAAAGTAAGCGCCTGTTCATCGGTAATGTGAGGATAATCTAAATCTTTTAAGGATTGACTGATGCGGTGGTTACGCATGAATTCCAAGGTCCATTCTTGTGTGATCACCTTATTAAAGTTGGCGTCACTATGAACACGAAAACGGGTGTAAAGAGGAAGCATATCTTCTTCACTCACTAGAGGAAATAATTTTTGGACTGCTTTGCGAAATGGTTCTTGTTGATCGTAAATAGTATCATCGATATCAAATACGACAGTTTCAATCAAAATCGACACGCCTTTCATTTTCAGCAAATTTTCAAATCATTACAGAAGGTATTTTAGTATAAAAGTAGAGGTAAAAAAAGAGTAAATCATTGATAAATAAAGGTTTTTATCACCAAAAACGCGAAAGCTTGGTTTATCAATTTTCAGTTTATTGAACTGAAAAATAGTTTTCTTTTTAAATTTTAATCTATATAATGAGAAGAAAGATGACTGGAGGAAAAAGGATGCGAAGAAAAAAAAGACAAGTGACTGATTTTGAAACAATCAAGCAGATGGTAGAGGATTCTCAAGTGTTGCGTATCGCTATGAATGGAGAAGAGTATCCTTACGTTGTGCCGGTAAATTTTGGTTATGAATGGATCGAGGAAGAACTAATCTTGTATGTTCACGGTGCAAGTGAAGGTAAAAAAGTTAGTATGATCGAAAAAAATCCTAAAGTCGCCGTGGAGATGGATGGCAATCATCAACTAATCAAAGGCTCACGCAATGCCGCCAGCTATTCTTATGCGTATCAAAGCTTAATTGGTTTTGGAAAAGCGGAAGTGGTAGAAGACTTAGAAGCAAAACGCCACGCTTTGCATATCTTAATGGCTCACGCAGCTAAGGGTGCACCCTTTGATGAGATCCCGGAAAAGATGTTACAACGCACGGGAGTCATCAAAATTGTCGTAGCATCCTATACGATGAAAGAAAATCTTCATCCAGATAAGCAATAAAAAAAATCCAAACCGAAAGCGGTTTGGATTTTTTTATTTGTGTAATTTCTTTAAACGATATTCTTCAAAATACGCGGCTTTTCCGTGACTTTGAATCAGCGCATAAATACCCATTAGAACGGCACCGACTGTATTAGTCAAGAGATCGCCCATCGTATCCATCAACGCGGCACGTCCTACTAATAATTCTCCAGCGGAAGTGGCATAGCGTTGTAAGTTCATATCAGCAACGGTGTCACAGAGAAATTCCCAGAATTCCCAAAAGACTCCACAAACACCCGCAAAAGCAAAACCGAAAAGTAAGAACAGCCATGGCGATGTTTTGCTGATATCCGCCTCTTTCATAAAGAAGCCGATCAATCCGTAGCCTAATGCGGTCAAGACCATTGGACTGACGGAGTGTAAGATTTTATCCCAAAAAGAAATAATCGAGATCATGTGTAGAGAGGTTCCTAAGAAAACGGAGATCACCAGGAAAAACCAATAAAAATAAACGATTTTTTCTGGCAACACTAATTTGAAGAGTTTGGTAATAATTTCAGGCAAGAAAATCAACACCACAGCAGCTAAGCATTCGATGATAAAGATAACGCCCTGCTTGGTAGAATATTTGCCAATCGCGAATTCATAAATATTGTAAGCCAAACAGATAGCTGCAAAGATTAAAAGTGCGGAACGATATTTTTTATAAGTCATGAACATCACTGCTTTCTAAGAAAGATTTGATTTGTTCCAACAAAGCTTCTTCAGTGTTAACAATTTCGCCATTCAGTTTTATTAGTCCAACCGTATAAAGGTTTAAATAGTGAAATTGATTTTCCGCTGGTGTTTGTAAAGCCATTAATTTTTGTTGATTATCCGCACCTTGTTGACGAGAATCTGTGTATAAACCAATGATCGGGATTCCTTTAGCATAGGCAACGCCGATCTCAGAAGCTACACCAGCGTCAATGGTTAAGCCATCAAGCAGGGCAATCATCAAGTCACTTTTAAGGACTTCCTCAGTGTCGGCCAGTGCAATCATTTTACTGTCGGCATAAGCAGATTTATCATTAATCCCAGCATTTTCTTGGGGCAAGTAAATGCTTAACGCTGACGAAAATTCACGAATCCTTTTCACTAAATGTTGATTATAAAGTAAATCACTTTGCGCAAATAAAGGCGCTGCAAAATAAATATGTTTAGAAATAGTCACTAAAATAAGCCTCCATATCTGGAATTGTCGTTTCTAATAGTTCAATCGCTTTTTTGTCAGCCTCTAACCGTTCGATGCGGGCAAGATAGGCCGCGCGGCGGTAATTCATTAGCAGACAAGTTAATGTTTGGATATTCATACTGATCCGTTTGCCTTTTGGCCGATCAGAAATACTTAATTTACCAGCTTCATCCCAGCTAAGGGCGAAAATACCGTTATTCCATTCCGCAATTGGATCTTCAATTACAAAATAGAAGGGATCAACTGGTTTTTCAAAGGGGTATTCTAAAAGAAACTGTTTCACGTCAACGATTCGTGCCATGAAGAAAGGTTCAATGGTTTCGGTAATCTCACTATCATCAAGTAAGAAAGAGAGGGGTTCGTTTTTGAAAATATCGCCTTTGACCCAATAGATCATTGAAAAATGTGCACTGATAAAATTCCATAAGCCGTTGCGTGCTTCCTGATTCAAATAGAACATTTCTTTAATATGAAAAACCTCATCTGAAATCCAATAAAATAGAACGCCGGTGGGCTTGTGGTTCGCGTCATAATAAATCGCGGCAATCCGTTCTTCTTCGTTTTCAAAACGCCAGTATTCTTCCCAATTCAATTCTTTACGAATCATAGCGCCGTGATTATTCAAGGCGAACTCGTGATAGACTTGATACACATCAGGATCATCGACTTCTCTGCGTTCTACAATGCCTGGCAGCTCCACTTGCTTTGGTAGCTGGGTATCCTTGATTTTAAAGCTGAGTTTGTCAGACATGATTTCCCAGCCTTTGCGGCGATAGTAAGGAATGTTATAAGGATACAAATAGGAAATCCACTGGTGGTCTTCCCGCATTTGCAATAAGCCCTTTTTGATCAAATCTTTCATCAAGCCATGATTGGCATACTCAGGATAAGTACCGACGCCCGTCACGCCCCCCATTTGAAAAAGCTTGCCATGAATATTTACTTCGCAAGGGTAGATGGCAATCTGAGAAATCAGTTTTTCATCATGAAACCAGCCGAAAACTTTTGACTGTTCTAAGACCGGTTTCTTTGCGCGGACCATTTCTCGTTTGTTTTCATAGCCGCTATTCTCAATGTCGCTTTCGGTAACTTGGAACACGTAACTTAATAATTCATCATATTGCGCTAAGTGTTCTTCACCGACCGGCTGCAAGATTAGCTGCTGCTTAAAGTCATTATCCATTCTTTCAACTCCTAAACAATAATCTGAAATTTCTCTGGAACCCTATGATATTCAATATAACCAAAGCAGAAAAAATTCTTCTCATTCTCAGTATAGCAAAAGGCCTTTAATAATTCTCTTATGGACATTGGGAAAAAGGGGAAAAGACTTTTTTTCTATTGAAAACGTTGGTATAATTGACAGTGCTGATTAAAAGAAATGAGGAACTTTCATGAATATAGAAGAAATGCAGAAACGCCAGAAGATGATCAGGAATTTTTCCATCATCGCTCACATTGACCACGGAAAGTCGACACTGGCTGACCGGATCTTAGAACAAACGAATACTGTTAGTTCCCGTGAAATGCAAGAGCAATTACTAGACTCTATGGATCTTGAACGTGAACGTGGAATTACGATTAAGTTGAACGCGGTAGAATTACACTATACGGCCAATGACGGTCAAACATATATTTTCCATTTGATCGATACACCGGGACACGTCGATTTCACCTATGAAGTATCACGAAGCTTAGCGGCCTGTGAAGGCGCGGTCTTAGTTGTCGATGCGGCACAAGGAATCGAAGCACAAACCTTGGCCAACGTTTATTTAGCCTTAGACAATGATCTTGAAATTTTACCTGTAATCAATAAAATCGATTTACCAGCGGCTGACCCAGAGCGAGTTCGAAAAGAAATTGAAGACGTGATCGGGATTGACGCGGAAGACGCTGTGCTTGCCAGTGCCAAAACCGGGATTGGTATCAGTGAGATTCTAGAACAGATTGTTACCAATGTGCCTGCTCCAACGGGTGATTTAGAAGCACCACTAAAAGCTCTGATCTTCGATTCGATTTACGACAGTTATCGCGGCGTCGTGTTGAATGTGCGAATTACTGATGGGATCGTTCGTCCAGGAGATAAGATCCAACTAATGAGTAATGGTAAAACCTTCGATGTAACCGAAGTCGGCGTCTTTTCACCCAAGGCAGTCCAGCGGGATTATTTGATGGTTGGTGACGTTGGTTATATCACTGCCAGCATCAAATCAGTTCAGGACACCCGAGTAGGGGACACCGTGACACTTGCGAACAACCCTGCAGAAGAATCTTTAGCGGGCTATCGCAAAATGAACCCAATGGTCTTCTGTGGACTGTATCCGATCGATACGTCTCGTTATAACGACTTACGAGAAGCATTGGAAAAATTACAGCTTAATGATGCGGCATTGCAATTTGAACCAGAAACGTCTCAAGCTTTGGGCTTCGGATTCCGTTGCGGATTCCTAGGCTTGTTGCATATGGATGTGGTTCAAGAACGTTTGGAACGGGAATTTAATTTGGAATTGATCACGACAGCGCCATCTGTTATCTATCATGTTAATTTGACCGACGGTACGCAGATTGTTGTGGATAATCCTTCAGATTTTCCTGATCCATCAAAAATCCAAAATGTTGAGGAGCCCTTCGTTAAAGCCAATATCATGGTGCCAAACGAATATGTTGGTGCGGTAATGGAATTGTCTCAACGTAAACGCGGTGAGTTTATCACGATGGATTATCTAGATGATTATCGCGTGAACGTGGTATACCATATCCCGTTATCAGAGATCGTTTTTGATTTCTTTGATAAACTGAAATCAAGCACCAAGGGCTATGCTTCACTAGATTACGAACTAGCTGATTATCGTGAAAGCCGCCTTGTTAAGATGGATATCTTATTGAATGCGGAAAAAGTCGATGCCCTAAGCTTCATCGTTCACCGTGAGTTTGCGCAAGAACGCGGTCGCTTAATCGTCGACAAATTGAGAAAACTAATTCCTCGCCAACAATTCGAAGTACCAATCCAAGCGACCATCGGTACAAAAATCGTTGCCCGGACTGACATCAAAGCTTTACGTAAGAATGTATTGGCTAAATGTTATGGAGGAGATGTTTCTCGTAAACGTAAATTATTAGAGAAACAAAAAGAAGGTAAGAAACGCATGAAGCAAATCGGTTCAGTGGAAGTACCGCAGGAAGCCTTCATGGCCGTGCTGAAAATGGACGAGGATGAACCTAAGAAGAAATAGGCATTCATGCGATTGTTTTCATAAATTTGTATTGAAAATAAAAAGAAATTCGCCCTATTTTCGCCCTGAGGTTTATGAGGGCGAAAAATAGGGCGGTTTTATACATTTAATTTTGCATATTTCTTTTGAGGCGTTGGGCGAAAATATCCACCGCCTCATTTTTCATTTTCTTAGTTACATGAACGTATTTATCCATAGTAGTTGAAATTCTTGAGTGGCCAAGTCTTTCTTGAACTATTTTCGGTTTCACTCCATCTTCAAGTAGCATAGTAGCATGGGTATGACGTAATGAGTGAAAATTAAAATTGATTCCAAGTTTTTTCTTAACTTGAGAGCTGGACCATTTAATGGAGTTGGGAGTTACTGGTTCACCATTTTCTTTTGTACATACGAAGTTTAAATCATAATAATACTTACCATGACGAACTTTATTTTCCATTTGTCTTTTGCGATTTGCTCGTAACTCATTGATTAAAATTTCATCAATAGCAATCGTTCGATAAGCTGCTTGTGTTTTCGGTGTTCCTATTTCAAAACCCGCTTGAACTTGGATCATGTTTTTATCGACTGTTAGTGTTTGATCTTCGAATGAAATATTGTCCCAAGTCAATGCACAAACTTCACCACGTCTCAATCCTGTATGAAAAGAGATCATTAAGGGCATATGGAAAGAGTTTGAGGGAGGAGTTGCATCTAAAATTTCATTATATTGCTCCATAGTGATTATTTTTAAATCTTCCCGTGTCTGCTTTTTACGCTGATCAAATACCGGCATTTCAATATAGTCCATTGGATTTGTTGCTATTAGCTGGTAAGGGAAGACCGCGCGTTTAAAAGCACCTTTTAGAACAGTAAAGATGATTTCAACTGTGTGTTTGGATAATATTCTGTCGAAACCTTCTGGCAGCTTATTCACTAGTTCTTGCAATCTTTTTGGGCCAATGGATTTCAATTTGTATTTCCCGATTTCGGGTTTAATATATTTCTCAATTATATTCTTATAATTTTTTTGGGTATTATATTTTAGACGTTTTTCAACATAGTTATCAAACCAAAAATCAAAGTAATCAGAAACGCTAGTGTCGGTGAGAATAACTTGACCGCCATTTTCATATTCTTTAATAGCTTCTCTGAGTTTATCTTGTGCCTCTGCCTTTGTAGTCCCGCCAACCTTTTGTATACGCTGGCGTTTTCCGTTAACTTTTGCCATTTCAAGGATATAGTACCATTTGTCGCCAATCTTTCTTACATGACCATTTGTTGCCATATTTATTGCCTCCTTATTAATGAATTCAGAATGTATAGAAATGCATTTAAAATATACAAACGTATGTTCTTTTTTGTTTTAAAAGAAAAGCCCGAAGGCGTTTCTCATTTTAGTTGACGGAATAAAAGGAAGTGGTAAAATATCTTTAATAGATAATAAGTACAACAGCTATCTAAGTTTTAGGTACGTCTGTTGTACTTTTTTCTATTTCTTTATAATTTAAAATATCCCACATACAAAATAGTTTTCTATAAGCTGATTTAATCAATCCATCCTTAGTATTTCTTGCTTTATAAAATTTTATAAAATTATGTAAGGCTTCACCTTTTACATAGTTTGAAAAATCATTAAAATTAAAAGAAGTTGCGTTATAAGTAATCATATCAACGCGCTTATTTAGAGGAACTTTAAGATTCATAATATTTGTAATGCTGTTGTCTTTAATTCTATTCGCTTCATTAATTGTTGAAATAATTCCTTTAATGGTTGTGTGGCTAAGTTCATCTATTTTTTTATTCAATCGTTCAATTTCCCAATCTTCTAGTGAAGATTTTTTTAAATTGACCGTTCTGTAATGTTTTATAAAAGGATACTTTGTTTTTACTCCTTCTTTAGATACAAATCTCAGGGCATTTTCCGGCATAATTTCACCCTTTTCTAACACGTAGTCCTCAAGATAACTAACTGGTGTCGGATTTACAAAGATGTGTTTTGTATCCCCAAGAGCAAGCACTATTGGTTTTCCTTGATCGATTTGTTCAGAAATGTTTTCTAATTCTGTAGGAGATAGAAGTACTGCATCTAGCGATCCCTTTTGACCAGTCGCAATAACCAACTTCTTGATTACACTATTAAATTTTCTAACTTCATAAGGAGTTAAACCTTCATCAATCTTTGCTAATTGGGAAAATATTTCTTTGTAATTATCTGTCATTATATGTGTGTAACTCATATTACTGTCACGATCATAAATTTGTTTTTCATCAAGAGCCATATTGTCTTTGTCATATTCAACAACTACTATTCTATTGGCAGTTTTCCTCAGATCTTCTTTAGGTATCTGAGATGAAAAATCAGATAACAGTTTTACTATATTTCTATCTGTAAGAGAATATCCCAAGAAAATTATAGGAGAGTGAATCATGTTGCTAAGTAATTTAGCACTAATTAGTATTGAATTTTCATCGTACTTAGTATAGTCATCCTCATCTATAACAATAGAGGAGGAATCAGTTATACTTCCGTGAACCTTATAAAGTTCGCCCCAATCTTCGTAGGGATCAAAAAAACCTTTTTGGCCAATAAAAACTTTTGCTGGATTATTTCTTTCTTCAAGTACATGTTCAACTAATTGATCATAGTTAGTAGTTACTATAATTTTTGAATTCACTAGCATGTCACAAAAAAAGGAATATTCATCTTCGTCAATATCGCCTTGCAAATCAGTTGAACTGAATTTTTGTGCAATCGAGTATTTAAAAGGATCAATCGATTTTTTAAAAACATCTTCCGAGGTTAAATTTGGTATTGTTACTTTATTTTGTCTAAAAGCAAGGTTAAACTTTCTATGAATATTTTTAGCTGCAAGGACGTTAACTCTAAAATTCTTTTCAGCTTTATTTAAATCAACGGGTAATGATTCACGGATGCCAGTAAGATAACTGAAAAAATCCTCTTTTTCATCAAGATCACTCCAAAACTGCTCTAAAAGTTCTAACCAAGAAGGAAAATTTTTCAAGTATCGTTTTGATATTCCGGAACCGATAAAGACAATAGGGTAAGTATTACTTTGAACTAATTCGTTAAAGACTGACATGTTGGCACCTCATTTCACATAATTTTATTCCCCGAGCCGGAATCGAACTGGTGTCGCCAGGTGATGAAATGGTTAATTCTCGAAAGGATAGGTCCCTTTTTTCTTCATTTCATCAATGCGTAGCTCGTTCACGCGGTCGTGGATTTTACCAAACTCATATTCAAAAGGATGGACTTTCTCAAGTAGGGCTTTTCCATCATTTTTACGATCACGACCATATTTGTTCCTGAAAATCTTCCACATATGATAGTTTATTCCTTCGCAAAAAGAATATGCTTCCTCCCAATCTTTAATATCGTTTAGTTCGCTCTTCGTAAAATGAAATCCATTGGTACTACTGCCATTCTTCTCAAAATATTTTTCAGACATTTCATAAAACCGATGTTTATCAAGGACAGCATTAAGATACTCCTTGAAAGTTTGAAGTGGGTTATCAGCCATTTGTTTAACCTCTCAAAATTTTATTCTAATCCTTGTTCTTTCAACCATTGTGATTGCATTTCACCAGAAGTTGGTTCGCGACCATTTTGGTTTTTAAAATCCTCTCGGAATTGATCTGCTTGCGCAACGGCATCATTTTGCGGTTGAGTGTAACTATCAGATCTTCCATCAGCGTAAGCCAAAGCATCGTCGGCACTAGCTCCATTATTGTATGCTTCCCAGTATCTTGTTTGTGCATCAGCTTCCATTTGCGCACCTCTAGCGCGTTCTTCTGGAGTTGTATTGTTATATGGCGAATCATCAGGGATACCATTTCCATCTGCATCATTTTGCACTTGGCTTTGCTGCTGTGCCGCTTGCTGTTGAGCTTGAGCATCTGTTGTCGCTTGTTGTTTTATTGTGGCAAGTTTTGCTGTCGCTGTATCTAATCGTTTTTGTAGCTCATTATTTCCACCGGGTATAGCTTCTATTGCTGATTTAGCGGATGCAATAGTTTCGTCTGTCAGATTAGCTTCTGCTGTTTTCATAGATTGATCGGCTTCAGAAACCTTTTTGGAAATTTCTTCTTGCTTTTTCTTTTCAGTTTCCTCGGCCTTTTTCTTTTCAACAGATTCCTTCGTAGCTTTTTCCTTACTAGAACTGTCTATCGTTTCTTGTTTGTTAGAAGTGGAATCAGTAGACGCTTCTTTCTTATTGCTCGAACAAGCGGAGAAGAGAAGGGTAGAGCATACTAACAATACAACGCTGAGTTTTTTCATGGATTACTCTCCTTTAAAAAGTTTCAATATTCTATCTTCTACGAGATTTCTCAAAGCTTCCATATTTTGGTTGTCCTTTTTCTTAAAGATAATAGAATTTATATTTTAAGATGCGTTTAGTAGGCCGTTTCGTGGCTGAATACCTCCCGGTACAGAAAAGTGAATGTACCCGTTATTAAAAGAACTAGCCTGTTGTATTTGTACAGATGTGATCTTATCGAGCGGGATAAAATTTTTTCCTTTAAATGTTTGGAGCGAGCCGGTACGGTCGATTAAGATCGCTTTGTCTAATATAGTGATGGTTGTAATCCCTAAACTTTTGACAATGTAAGTTGGATTATTTACGGACTCTGATTTCTCCTTGAAATCATCAATTTTTTTAACTTTTTTGTTTTTGACTTTTTTAATTTGTTTAGTAGCTTTCTTTAAGGCCTTTTTCTCTTCTACTTTTGCAATTCGCTCAGGATCATCTTTCCATTCTTGAAACGAATCAACGCCTTTTTCAGTGATGTCTTTAGCGGCACCGAAAGCTTTTTCACCCAAATCTTTCCACTCAACCATATAATTCCTCCTAACTTAATTTTAGAAATCAGACCACAGTTCATCTGAGTCGCTTGAATTCTTTTGAGAAAGAGAGGTACTATCGGGTTTATCAATTGAATCTTCTAGTAGTTCTTTAAGCGTGTCTCTGTCCCACAACTCGACATTTCCTTCAGAAGCGAGTTTTTTTGCACTATTGGTAAAATAATTGTTTGTGATTACTCCGACTTTATCAATTTTGTAAAATACTTTGCCCGCTAAGGCTTCTTGAACAGCTTTGTTACCAACTACTGAAACATAATTCTTACATTGGAATCCGTAAGCAGTAGTCCCCATAGAAGCCAGAATATCAATCCCTTGATCGCCTGAAGCGACAGTAACGTTAATATTAGAAAACCCCATGTCTTTCAAAAGTCTTCCGCAATATTCTTCAAATTGATGACCAGTCAACTTGTCAATTCTATTTAGTTCATTTTCAATAGAAAGACTTTTAACTCCATCAATATCTGTCACCAGTTTCTTTTTTTCCTTCTCAAGGGTTTTCAATTCAGTTTCTAGTTGTTCCTTGGAAAGTTCAGTCGCTTCAATTTCTTGTTTGGTTTTGTCTAGTTGTTTTAGTCTTGATTTATCAATACCAATTTTTTCCAAAATGAATTGTCGTATATCCTTTGGAAAAATGAAGTAAGTTATTACTAGCCCAATTAGGCAGGTCATTATATTATCAAGCAAGCTACCTGAATCAAATAATAGGCTTATTGATGAAAATAGAAAAATTATCCCAAAAACAATCCTCAATACTCTCCCCATTTATTACACCTCATTTACATTTTATCGGTGGGAATAATCCCATACAGAAAAACACCGTGAATCACGACATCGACTTCATCTTCATCTTTAATATATTCCCACGAAGAATGAAATTTCGAGTAAGAAAGGGGAGAAAAACGAATCCCACGTTCCGTCTTATGAACCTGCTTCAATGTTGCATCATCACCGTTAATTGTAACAGCACAAATATCTCCGTCTTCCCATTCGCACGTTTTATGAACTACCGCGATTGCGCCTTCAGGAATGATTCTATTCATCGAATCTCCCAAAACACGTAGAGCAAAAATATCCTTTCTTCCATATCTTTTGATCGTAGTTGGTTGTATAAATATCTCACCTTCATAATCGCTGACTAACCCTGCAGGTGACGAGGCTGCGATACGACCCAAAATTGGTATAGAGTACCGTTCGGGGATCACACCACTTATTTTTATATTATTGCTAATTTCATTTCTACCTAACAATTGATCAACTGTGACTTCGAAATAATTAGCTAATTTAATTAAGGTATCTTTATCAGGCTCATTCCTGCCATTTTCAAAATGAGAATATGCGCCTCGAGTTATACCTAAATAGTCAGCAATTTGTTGTTGAGTCTGCTTTCTTTCTGTGCGAAGCAACTTTAGATATGCACCAAATTCATTTGGGGTCATAACTGAACCTCCTTTATAAGCAAATTTTAACATCCAGAAGATACAAATAGTATCGTTTTATACTATTGGATACAAAAAATATCAAAAAAGTATTGACGATACGAAACGTATCGTATATATTAAACGTATCTTTTTTTAAGTGAGGTGATCTTATGAGAAATAATTTGAAAAAGGAAAGAGAACTTAAATCATTATCAAGAGAAAAACTGGCAAAAATCCTTAATATTTCGGAGGTATATGTCCGTAAACTCGAATCTGGCACAAGCAATCCAAGCCTTCAAATGGCAAAAGAATTTGCTGAATTTTATCGCAAGCCTCTCGATTATTTGTTTCCAGATTTATTTTTACTTTCATTTGATACGAAACGTATCAAAAATAACAAGGAGGTGATCTAATGACACAACAAGAAAAAATCGAGTTCATCCTCAAACGATTAGGCGATCGTTTGACAAGAGCATACCTTGAAACCAAGCCAGAGCAGTTCATCAATCATCTTTACGAAGTCGAAAGTCAACATGATGATCGACTACTAGAAGATATGATTTTTTTGTTCTAGATACATTTTATGGCACTTGTACTGCTATGAAAATTGACAATTGAATACAAGGAGGAGAGGCACGTGGCTGTATCACAACCAGAAACAAAAATAGCGACAATTTTTAGAAATGAGGTTGACAGGCAGGCGATTAATCAACGATTGATGGCAGATGCAACAAATGTTTCGCCACAGAATTTGAGCCACATATTAAACGGTAGGAGGGCAATGGGAATCGATCGCTTAGTTGACTTTGCAGATTATCTTGGTGATTCTGACCTAGATTTTGAGGTAGCTGCAGCTTTAGTTCATACACCGAAACCTTTGAACAGGAGACGTAGAGATTCGCATCCTTTATCAAAAATGGTGGGGCAAGATAAGGAAGAAATGGAACGCATAGAACTAGAAAAGAAATTCGAAATTTGGGATTTGTTGAGTATTTCAAATGAAGAGATTGAAGCAGGGGAGCGTGAAGAAATCCTGAAATGGTTGTTTGAGTTGAAAGATGAAATATCATCAGAAATTGCCGTTTTCACTTCGGTATGCGAGCGCTACTCATTCAATAGTAGAGAAGTAATTGATTTGGCAGAAAGTAGAGAAAGGAATGATTAGATGAGTGCGAACGAAAGAGGATTGGGTTACACCATTGAGGGATTTGCAAAAGAACTCGGTATTCGTCCAGAGAATATCTCAATTTTGATTAAACTCGACTACATTAAACCAATCAAATTTGGTCAACGTAGCCTAAGAATTTCGATTTATGAGGCAGAAAGATTTTTGGTTGATAATGCAGGGAAAAATTTCGAAGAAATCATCAAAGATTACAAAAAAAGAGAGCATTTGAATAATGTGAATCAAAAGATTGTTTCTATGAAAGAGGCGAGAGCATGAGAAATGATTTTGAATATGTACCAACCATTCCAGTGGAACTAGCAAAAAAGTGTTCAGAATTTAAGGCCGCGAAGATAACCGTGACTGGCGCGATGATCGGAGTGTTATGTACTGGCTACTGGATGATAGCAGCATTTATCTTATTACCTTTTTTATGGCTAGTTAATAAAGTAGGAAAAAAGGTGATTGGTTTATGAGCGCACAAAAAAAGACTTACTCGCCGGCAAGCAAAAGTAAGTCGCTAACAAAATATACCTATGAGGTGATTATATCATGAATAAGCGAATCCGTAAAAAGTATCTTTCGGAAGAAGAAAGAATCGTTTTAAAGTTGTATAGAAAATGTGACAGTGTTGATTTTTGGTTGTACAACGCTCAAACATCCAAGGCGAATCATTTTGTTTCAATTTTGGCTGAATCGAAATTCAAAGAGTCAAATAGCGATATGTGGTTTCAAGCTGACGACGGTAAGATTTGTGCCACCGGATTTATCAAGGAGGGATAACAATGACCTTTGATTACGACTCCAAAATGGCAGATCCTGAGAGCCACATATTTACGAATGTGAGGCAAACAAATAATAGCGGCGCACGATCAGAATACGACTATATGTATGATGACTTTGGCACACAAGTCTATCCAAAGGATTTAGTTATGAAGGTTGTATTTTCAAAAAGAGAAGTTATAAAAGATCGCTTAATAAAAGTGACTTTTGCAAAGTATGTCACGATTGATAACTACGTTGAATTAATCGATGATATCGGGATTGAGTACCAAGATTACAGTTTTGCTATGGAAGGTAAAGAATATCTTCAAAACAAGTTAGAGGGGGCGTTAGATCGTGAGTAATGAACTAGTAAATGAATTTGCGATGCAACAAAACAATCAAACGAATTTTTCGGTTGCTGCAAATACCGAAGCGAATAAAGAAATGGAAAGGGTGAAGGGCCAAATATTTATGGCCAAACAATTTCCGCGGAATCAATTTGAAGCGATGAACCGCATTTCTGATGCGATGAAGCGCCCGACAGCAGCGAAACAAGCAGCGTACTCATATTCAAGAGGCGGAACAGCTATATACGGTCCTTCAATTCGATTAGCAGAAATAGTCGCACAAAATTGGGGAAACATGACCTACGGGATCAAAGAGTTGGAACAAGTTCCTGGCGAGTCGTTAGCTCAAGCATACGCATGGGATCTTGAAACGAACGTATATGTTGAAAAGACTTTTAAAGTATTACATCAACGCAAGGCTAGAGGGAATATTAACCAGTTGACAGATCCGAGAGACATTTATGAACTAGTTGCTAATAACGGAGCTAGACGTTTGAGGTCGGCAATTATGGAAGTTATTCCAGCGGATATTTTTGAGAAAGCTTTAGAAGAAGCGGACCGCACATTGAATAATCAGAATGATGTTCCGCTTCAGGATCGTTTAGCTACGAGCCTTAAAGTATTTGAAAAGTATGATGTAACACAAGAAATGATTGAACAACGATTTGGCAGAGATTACAAGTCATTTACCGAACGGAATCTTATCGATCTCGGGAAAATTTATAACAGCCTTAGAGACGGCATCGGGAAAGTAGAAGATTTTTTTAAACCAATCATTGCCGAAAAAGAAAAAAATGAACTTGAAAAAGATTTTACTGATAAGAAGAAAAAAGAAGAGAAACCAGATGCAGAAGATGAAAAATCAAAAGAAGAACCGACAGGTAGCAAAGCTGTTAAGTCGAAGGTAGATGATAATGATGGACCTCAACAGGAAGAACTATTATAGCAACGAAGCTGACTGGCAGTATATGTCAGTCAGTCAATTAAAAGATTTCATGAAGTGTGAGTCTGCTGCATTAGCAAAGCTAAAAGAAGAATGGGCCCCAACTTCTAACCCTGTTGCTCTATTAGTTGGAAATTATGTCCATTCATACTTCGAGTCTGAAATAGCTCATGCAGAGTTTATCAATGAGAATCGCAATTCAATCTATAAAAAGAATGGTTCAGAACGATCTGAATTTCTCCAAGCGATCGATATGATCGAAGCGCTGGAATATGACGATTTTTTCAATTTTGTATATCAGGGAAAAAAAGAAGTCATCCTAATTGGTGAATTATTTGGCACTGAGTGGAAGGCTCGAATTGATTGCTTTAACTACAATAAAGGATACTTTGTTGATCTTAAAACAACCAGAAGCATTTCGCAACGTTATTGGTCTGAAAGGTATGGCGGTTATGTATCGTTTGCTGAGGAATACGGATACATCATGCAGATGTACGTATATAAGCAGTTGTTAGAGCAAGAACACAAGAAGGAGATTACTCCATATATTTTTGCTGTTACTAAAGAAGACCCACCGGATATTGCAGCGATACAAATCCACTCAGCACGATATGACTTTGAGCGCTACACAATCGAAGAAAAATTACCTCACATATTGCGGGTGAAAACAGGAGAGGAAGCTCCTACAGCTTGTGGTAAGTGTGAATATTGTAGAAAAAACAAAAAATTAAGTGGGTTTATCGAAATTGAAGACTTGCTTAGTAGATAGAAAGGAGGTCTCATTTTGGACTATTTTAAACAAAGACGAGAGTACCGTAAATTGAAACAAAACGAAATTGATATCTCAATTGGTCAAAATAATCTGTATCGCGAGCTTTTAGACTACGCGAACGATGAAGGCAAATTAGATTGTTGGTTTCCTTTGAAAAATTCGGCGCTCACCGATCTTACAGGGCTTTCTATCCCAGGACTAGCTAAAGCTCGTAATAGTCTAATTCAACTAAACCTTATTGAGTACAGACAAGGAAAGAAAAATACTGACAAACCACAGTATAAAATTACTTGCTTGTATAACAACAAGTTTAAAAAGAGTAACACAGCTGGTTTATCAGAAGTATCACAACCAGTTTATATACCAGTATCACAACCGGTAGAACATAAAGATCTTACTAGTACTTTACCTGTACTAGACAATGACATTACTAGTTCTTCTGAATCTAGTAATACTAAATATTCAGAAAGCAGTGCTGTGCGTTATTGGCTTAATCAAGTGAATCCAGCAGAAGCGCCGTTCATCCGGCAATCAATCCAATACTGGGTTAACGACTTCGAGGGTCAAGACGATATCGTGATTTCTGCCATTGACGAAATGCTTAAGAACGATGCCCGCAGCTATAAATACCTTGAGAAGATTCTTAAAACATGGGAATCAAAAGGTCTGGATTCGTTAGAAAAGGTTCAGCACTTTTTGGACGGTCACTATAACAAAAACGCTTCGGCCAAAATCTCTAAAAGCGAATGGACATCTAAAAAGTTATTTGATTATTGGTGGGCTGAAAAGATGGGCGGACACCCGTCGCTTGATTACTTTACAGAGAGATATGGCGTCACTGAGAGAGAACTTGAAGTTCTGACAGGAGAGATTAAAAAAAGGGGGATGGAACATGCGATTTCTTGACATCGTCACTAAACTTGGTGAATCAGCAAAAGACGAAAAAGAGAAAAAGTTATTGCGCTCTTACTATGAGCGTTTGCGATACATGGTTAGAAAAGACTGTAGTGACGACGAAATAGAGCACCGGTTCTGCTTGATGATGACTTGTTATATTTTACGGTATATCAGCAAACAAGTCGATTACAGCAAAACAAACGCTGATTATTTCCTCTCCTTTTTTAAAAATCGTTTGGCTTGTGAGGTACCTGCATGAGATACCAAAAACGTTCAAAATACGGCAACAAGAAGGTTTGCAGGTATGGCCGGGAGTTTGATTCGATCGCCGAGGCCGACTACTATCCGATTGCCATTGATTACGCTAAACGGCACGGATATGTGTTAAAGCTGCAAGATCGGATTGATATATTGCCGACGCTAAAGCTTAATCAGTGGGCTATTAGAAAGACTCAATACGTCGCCGATTACGCGTTCTATCAGAACGGGGAGCTAGTGAGGCTTGTAGACGTCAAGGGTATGGAAACGAAGGGAATTAAGGAGGAAAAATAATGGAAATGACCACACTTGTTTTAAAAATAAAAGGATTATCAGAAGAACAAATTCAAGAACATTTCAGTGAATTTTTTAACGACCTAGTAGATAAATACCCTAATCAATTTGGAGTTGGGCTATCAGCTATGACTAAAGGTACGGAAGAAGAACAACAAATTTTAAAAATTGCCGATTTACTTTAACGGACTGACCGACAAAAATGTCAGTCAGTTAATACTTTTGTGGCCATCATTTTTGAGGGTCACAAATTGGAGGATATTTATGCTAATTTGAAAGGGATTTTTATGACAATAGTAATTATTGTATTAGCCATCGTTGTTACATGGTTGGCATATCAATTTTTCTTATTGATTATTCTTTTTTTTGCCAATCCGTTTAAGAAAATTCTTGAGTTTATTCATATCATTTTTAGAAAAAATAATAGAGATTAAAGCAAAAAATGAGATTAAAGTTGCTGCAAGTGAAAACTGCTCACTATTAATTGATATAACCAAAGTGCCGGTTAAACAGAAACAAATAATGATTTTAGCAGAGTAATACCAAATATTTATTGTAAAATCTGTGGCAAATTCCTCGTTTTTAAAAGTAAGAATAACCCAAGAAATACAGATGATTGCTAAAAGGACAGCTAATCCAGCGCTAAAAACCGAAAACATATTACTAAAAAATTGATTGATATTGAATTTTTCTAATTCATAAAAAATTGAATTAGGAGCAATATTTAAATGTAATAAAACCGATATCGCACCAACAAGTGATATAAAAAAGAACAATCCAAAAACAGCTATGTAAATTATTTTTTTTATCAATTTCATAACAAACACCTACTTTTTACTAATAATAGCAAAATTGAGGATTGGTTTATATATTCAATAAAAAAATAATTTTAATAAATAGTCTTCAAACGAAGGCTATCAACTACTTTTTATAATATAGAAAAGACAATCAACTAGCGATTGTCTTTTAGAAAATTATTAATTATTTTTGTGATGTCCGTAGAAAAAAGAATAAGAGCCAGTCCCAAAATATTAATGAAAAAATTGAAATTCAGAAAAATTGCATTAAGTATGATGAAAACTATTCCCACATATAATAATGAGTTTGATTTTAGCAAATTGTCAATTCGCATAGTGATTCCTCCTCGTTATTTAACTATATTGAAAAAGCCTTCAATACTCGTACAACTTATTAAAATAAAAATCTAATTTTGTGGAACTTCGAAAATAGAAATGAATTGAACTGACTCAAAAGAATCTAAATCTACGACAGAAATCTTTGGTAAACCAGGTGTACTTAAAAATGTCACGTCATATAAATTATGAGGTAATTTGTTTTCTTCTTGAAGTTCCTTTACCAAAGAGACCATGTAAGAATTCAATAATTCTAGATTCTTTTCACTGTTAATAAAAATAAAAAACTCTTTGATAAATTCAGTTTCAAACTCTTGGCGGATGTTTTTAAATAAATTGATCTGTTTGGTCTCATCTGATTGGGGGGAAAGACCAAAATCATTGATTTCCATTGTACGTGTGTAGGGGTTAAATGCTGGAATATAGACATAATCACTCTCTATGCGAACAAAATCGCCATACATCAGAATATCATCACACTTAATAAGAATTTTTAATATTGAGTTCTTATAAGGCTCTTTTTTAGAGATAGTTCTTTTTATAATGAAGTCCATGGTTTGTAAATCAGAAATTTTCATTTTAGCACCTTCTTATCAATATATCAGTGTCACTCACTGATAAGGAAATTATATCAAATAAAAATAGTTAAAACGTTTTAAATTGTTTCGGCTAACTCAGCCTATCAAGGAAAGGAGAATATATTATGGAAGAGTTTTTAAAGGATAGAGTAATCTTCCTTGAAGCAATTATTGAAATCAACAATGCGACAATTTTAAAAATGGTTGAGACAAATAAATTACTTCTTGAAGAACTAAAAAAGAGAGCCAATTAGCTCTCCTAAGATTCAATAAATTCAATTGCTTCATCAGCATCGTATTCTGCTGCAATGTATTGGGAAGCTGATCTGATAAATTTTTTCATACTTTGGACATCATGATTTGTATGTCGACGCTCATAATGGGTTTCATCATTTCCAATCCAAGTGGCAGCGGTAGCAAGAGCTTGAAGACGCTTAAACTCACTTAGATATTTTTTGATGCAGGGGTACAGAAGCATTTTCTTTATTTCATTTTCTTCTTCTGGATAATACTTAATCGCATAATCTTTGATTAGAAATTCTAATGATTTTCTGTAACCAACACCAGCAATTTGATCAAGTTTAGAAAATTCAGCAATGGTCGCTTGAGAATATATTTCAACAAAATTCTCTGAAACTTTCTCTATATTCTCAGGGAGTTCAACGGTAATGGGTGGGGAGTAGGTATATTCAACTAAGTTCCACTTATCCTCAGAATACAAGTAAGAAAGAGAGTAATAATTTTGGCATCCTTCAAAGGTACAACGTGCCAAAAAACCAAACACTCTTGAATAATCGTTTGAAGCATAAGGAATAAAAAAAGCATCTATAGAAAGACGCTCAATAAAACAATCATTCTTAAATCAACAACAATATTTACAGGCTGAGAAATTTTTGTCAGGACATTGTTCTTGGATGGTATTTAAAGCTTCTTCGTATGATGATGCTTTTCCAATTAAACTGCGGTCTGAAACTTCTGGCAATGAATTGCATGAATCTGTGTGAATTAGATGATTACTTGTGTCATTGGGCGTATCACAATAAAAAAAGAACTTCATTATCAGTCACCTCAATTATTAATTTGTGACAACAGTATACCAATAAAACGATTACAAAGTAAATAGAGTTTGTTTGACTACCTTAGCTAATTAAAGAGAATCACTATACTAATTGAATGATCCTCTAGCCTTCATTAATCTAATGTAGGAAGACTTTGAGATAGATTGACCGCATTTCTTACAAGCATAATCTCCAGTAGGTATACCATTAAAAAACTCTCTATCATACTCATGATCACAGTTGGGATCATTTTTTCCTAATTGCAACTTTCTCAATTCAAGAGATCGTTCTAATTCAATGGGCATAGTATATTCACCTTCTACTCATTATTTTACCACAATCTTTTTTTAAAGGAATAAGAGAATAAATTAATCAATTAAGCCTATCAAAGCAGAAAAGAGGTATGAAATGGATAAACAAGAATTAATAGAATGGATTGATAAAAATAAGATTGTATGGAAATCCGCTTTTGGTCTGAGTACAACGGAGATAATTGACACTAAAGAGCTTATAAAACAACTTGAACAACTAAACGAACCGCAGAAAGTCAAAGTGCCAGCGTTTGTGGCGGAGTGGATTGAAATATGTATAGAAAAAGCCGATTTATCCAGTTGTTTAAATGGGTATTATGAAATTGGTGATGGAACTATAGTGAGGCCAAGAGGATTTTCAGAAGAATTTTACGATTGGTTATCTGACTATGATCATATGCATGATTTGGCACGAGCTTATTTAGACGGCTACGAGGTCGAAGAAGAGCCGAAGTGGATAGTGGAGTTTCAAAATAAGCATGAACTTCCTTTCTACTTTGATCATTTCAATGGCTTGAAGGGAAAAGGTAATCAGTATTTCGATTTTGCATACACCACTAAAGAGAATGCTGAACAATTTATTGATAAATCAATTGCTGATTCAGTTGCTGATTCAGTTGCGACATTAGTTAACGGTACAGTCGAGAAAGTGTAGGTGTGATTGATGAAATTAAGAGATATTACTAACTCGCAGTGTGACGTAAGAAAATATATGAATATCGGGATGCCTGATGAAGCCCGAAACGAGCTAGAGAATTGTGATTATGATGTTGATGATGTTTTGAGTCAAGCTCGCATTTACATTGATGGTGAGAAATTAGATGAGGAAGTTATGCCGTTTAGCATTGAACACTATTTAGAACTAAACGAAAATCAGCAGATCGTGTTGGAGTGGTTGGAGGAGCAGGTTTCAATTGGTAATAATGTCCAGTATGTTTTATGGGAATTTACTGATAATGCTTATGAGGAGCCTGCAACATATAGCGTTTCTGAGCAAACAAAAGCGTGGCTAGAATTGGCGGAGCAAGAACGATTCCAAGTCCTAGCAGCCTTCGCTGAATGGGGAATGAAAGAGGTGGCGGAATGAAAAAATTTATAAAAGGACTTTTCGTGGGTATTGATCAAATATTCTGCTGGCACGATTATGAGTTTCGTTTTAATCGCAATCAGCCGGTCCATTCGTATTTTGAGTGTAAGAAATGCAAGAAGATCAAAGATGCATTTTAGTTCCGGTAACCGACGCTATCAATGACAAATAAAAAGCACCAAGCTCTCGCTCAGCGCTATAGGTTATCTAGTCAATGACATTATAGCATAAGGGGCGGATGGCATGATAGCGCTATTGAGAGAAGTGGACTTTTATCAAACAAAATGTAAAGCAAGAGAAATTCTTAAAAAATATCGTAAATGGAATCGGATAGCTGGTAAATCAAATATAGATATTAAATCTCCAATCATGTCTGATACGCCAAAAGGGGAACGCTTTGGAAATAGAGTAGAAGACGGGATGATTCAGTTTATGGAAGCAGAAGGCGAAAGAGACGCTATCTTAGCCGCTCTAATGGCTTTAGGGATTACTAGTCGTCAAGTGCTCTATTATCGGTATTGCTCGACTGAAAACTATTCCAATTACAAAATCTCACGGGAAATCGGCTATTCAGAGCGAAGCGTTGAACGGCTCATGTCAGAAGCGTTAATTGAGTTTGCAGAGGCTTATAAAAAAGGAAAATTAATTGAATATCGCTAAATTAATTATTTTGGCGGTTTTTTGCGGGATTCTTGGCGGTTTTAACACTAAAATCGCTGTTAACATAGTATTATCAACAAAATATTGATACGGCTAGTCAGACGAACACCAACGAAAATCTACTGTCTTAGACAGACTACACCAAAAAGCATCTGAACTAGCCGTTGATATAAGATCATTGATATTTTTCTGGACTACTCACAATAATCCAGAAGAATAAGGAAGTGAACAGTTCACTTCGAAAGGATTAATTGTTTCACGGATCATAGCAAGACGATCAAAACTGGCGGCACAAAATGAAAAAAGAGGGAAGTGACCAACACTCCACTTCCTTGAAAAGTCCAGTGCCGCCTTAATGATTTAAAACATAGAAAGGAATGAAGCAATTGGGAACTTGGAGACTTCCATTTGATGGGCAATTGAAGCCCTATGAAGATGGTCAGCAGTTTGGAAACACTTCATATCCACGTGGAAGAGGCTATTTTCACGACGGATACGATTTTGGATCAGCAAAATATTCTGGCGATTTTAAAGCAGTAAATGATGGAAAAGTTATCTTTACAGGTTATGTTAGTCCAGGAATAGAATACGCAATAGTCCTTCAAATAGCAGACTATCAAGTGATGTATCAAGAATTTGGTTCTACTATTTATGTAAAAGTTGGGGATCAAGTAAAAGCTGGTCAGCCTCTAGGCAAATTAACAACCTATCATTTGCATCTGGGTATTACAAAGAAAGACTGGAGAACAGCGTTAGCGAGTTGGGATATTGACAATGGAACTTGGTTAAATCCAATTCCGATTTTAACAGCAGGTGGATCTACTGGTGGAAGTACAAATACTAAAGGAAAAGGAATGATGAAGATGTTTGGATACATGATTGAAGGAAAACCGGAAGTTTATGGAGTTTGGGGGAATAGAGTATTTCATATTACAAGTAAAGAAATGCTTAAAGATTTTCAAAATATTGTTCACCAGCAAACGGGTCAAGAATGTAAGATTTATACTTGGAAATTACCGAATAACAAATCAACATTTGATTTGATTAATTTGATGGCTGAAAAAGTCAATATTTAAAACCTAATAAAAACCGCGAATATTTTTACTTATCATACTTCGCGGTAAATACATAATGAAGATCGCTTCGGCGGTCTTTTTTTTCTTTTACAAAACAAATGTTGCGTTAGCGGGGTGGTGTCACATGTGAAGAAATACGAACAAGCTTTTGAGGATTATCAAAAAGGGCTGAAATATCGAGAGATTGCCGAGAAATATAATGTATCAATCAGTACAGTAAAAACTTGGAAGTCTCGACATTGGTCAAAAGAAAAGGTTGCAACCATGGATGCAACTATTCCAAACAATAAAGGAGCACCAGAAAGCAATAAGAATGCTGTTACACACGGGTTATTTGCTAATTGGCTGCCGGAAGAAACCTTAGAGATCATGAACGAGGTTGCAACCTCTAAACCAGAGGGCATCCTTTGGAATAATATTATGATTCAATACACAGCGATCATTAGGGCACAAAAAATTATGTATGTTTATGATGGCGATCTTTCGAAAGAAGTATCTAAATGGTCTTCAAGCGAAAGCGGTAGTTCGTAAGAATATGCTATTCAATACGCTTGGGATAAACAAGCAAGCTTTATGAATGCTCAATCACGTGCTATGAGTACACTCGCCAACCTTATTAAACAGTTCGTAGCAATAGCTGACGAACAGGACGAGCGTCGCAAGAAACTTGAATTAATGAATACTCAAGTCGATTTAGCCAAAGCGCAGCTGAAACAATTAGATGACGGCTATGATCCGACAGAAGAACAGACGGTGATTGTTGATGATATCCCGTTAGTCGAAAGTGAGGTTGATTCAAATGGTGATGCAAGCCAAGAAGAAGCCTCAGATTAAACTTACTGGAATGATTAACCCTCATTTTTACAAAATGTGGCACACAAAATGCCCGTACATATTAATGAAGGGTGGACGTGGATCGTTTAAATCATCTGTTATCAGTTTGAAACTGGCAACCGAGATGAAAAAGAACACGCAAGCGAAACATAAAGTCAATGTTGTCTGTATGATGAGTCAGCACAAGTATCTTCGTGATGCTGTTTATTTGCAGATCAAATGGGCTTTGAACATGCTAGGAATCGCTAATGAATTCAGATATCGAATGTCACCATTAACAATCATTCATAAGCGTACTGGTTCAGCGTTCTACTTTTATGGCGTTGATGACCTGCTAAAACTTAAATCTGATGCGATTGGCGATATTATCGCGCTATGGTATGAGGAAGCTGCTAGCTTTCAAAGCAGTGAAGTATTTGATCAAACGAACGCTATATTTATACGTCAACGTTCTAAGTATGTGGACCAAGTTAAAGTTTACTATTCACGGAACACGCCAAAGAATCCATAATAGCTTCGATTGATAGAAACCTATCGAGAGAATGACGAAGATTATTATAAATGGTTGTACCTTGGTGAAGTAATCGGGTTGGGTACTCATATCTATAATATTAGTCATTTCCATTGCTTAGATAAGATGCCGGACGATGATTATATTGTTAATCTGTATTTTTCGGTTGATAGTGGTCACCAAGTTTCCGCAACAACATGTAGCTGCTTTGCTCTCACAAGAAAGAAAAATGTCATCTTATTAGATACTTACTACTATAGCCCTGCCGGTAAAGCTAATAAAAAGGCACCAACTGAATTATCGAAAGACCTACACGACTTTATTGAAAAGTGTCAAGGCTATTATGATAAGTTTGCTTATCAGGTAACGATTGATAGTGTTCAGAACTTACTGGCTCAAGGTAGTTTTTTTTATTTGGCTAAAGAGAGCAACAAGATTTTTATTGAAGAACAAAAAAAATATCAGTGGGATGAAGACACATTGAATAGCGATGATCCTAAGTAATCAAAGAAGACGATCATACATGCGATCAGTTTCAATACTTTGTTCAAGACAATCTAAGAGACCTAGATTTGAAGTGGTAGGTAAGAAAATGGGAGTAATCCAAACGATTAAAAATATATTCAAGAGAGGAGTCGATAGCGTGAACATGAGCTTTGCTGGCAGAGATATTGCTAAAGTGACCGATCACCCTAAAATCGGAATCGATTCAAGAGAATACGATCGGATTGCACGGGATTTCGAATACTATTCGAATCTTTTCCCAAATATTAAATATAAAAGTTCATTCGGCGATATGCATAAACGCGAGTTCAGGACTTTGAATGTAACAAAAACAGCTTCAAGATGGCTTGCAAGTATTATCTTCAACTAAAAATGCAAGATAACTCTGCTACAGCGACAGAATCTACTATTTTTACAGATTGTACCTGGTCGTTGATTCAAGGGCCGCAAGGTAGTCAAGGTGTGCAAGGACCAGCTGGTTCTAACGGTCAGCCAACTTATACATGGATTAAATACGGTACTAGTTCAGCTGGTGCAGGGATGTCTGACAATCCGTCAGGAAAAACATATATTGGTATGGCGTATAACAAAACTACACAAACCGAGAGCACAAATCCAGCTGACTATGTATGGTCTTTAATTCAATGTCCAAAAGGAGATACTGGTAGTCAGGGACCACAAGGACCGAAAGGTGACCAAGGTGCACAAGGAAATCCAACAGGTGTTACCGAATCTTCAACGGTTCCGACAAGTCCGTATATTGGAATGCTTTGGAAATGCACCGGCACGCCATCAGGGTATCAGAAAGATGCAATCTATCGGTGGAACGGCTCGAAATGGGAGCTGTTCTTTTTTAGTGCTGTGAATATACAAGCAGATAATTTAGCAGCGATTAATGCGAATTTAGGAAACGTTACTGCCGGAACGATCGCAGGTGTTGATATTAATGGTTCTAGGTTCAAAAATGACTATCAATATACTGATATGATGGTTCGTTTCGAAAAGGTACGTTAGATATCAAACTAGGTGAGCTTATTAATCGATACGCATCAGAAAACGGTCTTGAAGGTTTCTTCGCTATTAATAAAGATGGAAATGTGAATGCTGAACGAACAAAGGCAGGTCAGAAAAGTAGCTATGAATTGTCTAGTGAACGGCTCGCTATGGCAAATAATGGTTTTTCCGGAGAGATTACATCAGAGTATGCTTCTCAGCTAAATCTGGTTGAAAAGAAAATTTGGGATGGCGGCACTGGCGGAGCATGGGTCTCTGCTAACGAGACCTTTACCCCGAAAATCAGATTGCAGGACTGCTTGCAAGGTTGGATGCTTGAATGGCAAGGATACAGAAACGGAAAGCCAACGGACGGAGACTACACTTACATGCTCATTCCCAAAACGCATGCCTTGCTTCACAACGGTAAAGTAATGCCCGTGTTGGTCGTCGATGAAGGCGGTGGAATTTTTAGAAAGATTCTGTATGTATCTGATACGTCAATTAAAGGTCACTCGAATAATGCTGTTTTGCCGCAGACAAACGCGGTACTGATGGCGATCTATGCTTATTAGGAGGTCAAAATGAAAAATATTTATCAAGTGTTCGAAGTAAAACAGCCAGATGGAAAATGGTTCAAAAAGTTCGAGGTTCCAGAAAGTTTAGATTTGCCATCGAGTTATGTAGATATTGAACCACCAGAAAATTTAATTAATCCAAGATTTATTTTTGGAAAGGGTGGATTGAGGATGACGATGCCTTGTCAGAATCGTTAAAACAGGAAAACGCTGAATTAAAGAGCCGCTTGGATATGAGTGAAGGTGCCATTCTTGATTTAGCTGATCAAATTTTAGCAGTGAAAGGAGGTGCTGTCTGATGTTTTCAAACTTAGAAATGCTATACGCAACTCATGTAATCGAAGGGAAACGTACGATCGATTCTGTTCCCGCTTCAATTCGTGAAAACGTGCAAGAAATCGTTAACGGAGCAAAAAAGCAAGAAGAAAGCAATTAGTTTTAGGTTTAGCAATCGGTTTAATCGCCGGTTGCTTTTTATTTTGATTGGAAGGCGGGGGAGTTTTGAAAGATGATGCTGTGCAAGATGTTGTTGAGCGTTTAGTTCGAATTGAGACTAAGCTCGACAACTATGAAGCTTTGAGAGAGAAAGCGGACGCTGCTAAAGATGTGGCGGATCATGCGTATTCTTTAGCGGTGAACAACGCAGATGATATCAAGGAAATGAAAGCTAACAATAAATGGTCATGGGGATACATGATCGGGCTAGGTATCACAATTATTGGCTACTTTTTAACTAAATTATAGAGAAGGAGAATGTATAAAATATGAGAATTAACTGGAAACTAAGAATCAAATCTAAGGCTTTTTGGATTGGCGTCGTTCCGTTAATCGTTTTGTTGGTTCAAGCGGTGGCGGCTGCTTTCGGATACACGTTAGATTTATCTTCTTATGGCGATAAAGCATTAGCTGTTATCAATGCACTTTTTGCATTACTAGCATTTTTGGGAATCACGGCTGATCCTACGACTGATGGGTATTCTGACAGTACACAAGCATTAGATTATACGAAACCAAAAAAATTGAAAGGAGGTGAATGATGAATGGTGATGAACGGAGTAGATGTAGCAAGTTGGCAAGGTGGAATTGACTTTTCAAAAATTGCTTGTGATTTTGCTATTGTAAAGGCAACAGGTGGAAAAGGATATATAAATCCTTATTGCGATGCACAGTATCAAAGTGCTAAAAAATCAGGGAAATTATTAGGTGTTTATCACTATGCGCATGAAGTTGGCTTTGAAGGAACTGCAGAACAAGAAGCGCAGTTTTTCTTAGATAACATTAAGGGATATATTGGTGAAGCAGTTATGATTCTTGATTGGGAATCAACCAATAAGCACGATGTAGCTTGGGCGAAACGATGGTTAGACTATGTTTTTATCAAGACTGGGATTAAGCCATTATTTTACACATACACAGGAGTACTTAATACCTATAATTTTTCGTTAATTGCGGATTCAAATTATGGACTTTGGATAGCAAACTATGGAACTGATGCACCAATTAATGGCTTTAAACAACCAAACCCGCCAGCCTCTCCATACTGGAAAACAACCGCAATGTATCAGTACTCCTCGAATACTTTTTTACCCGGTTGGAATGCTCGTTTGGATGCGAATGTTTTTTATGGTGATCGTACAGCGTGGTTAGCATATGCGGGACAAGAATCAAATGGATCAGGAGAAAATAATAAAAAGAAAGAAGGAAATGTAATGTTATTATTTAAAGAAAATGGAAAAGTTTATTGGCTAGTGGGAAATGAGTACACGTATATCCAAAGTGGAGATGATTTAAATAGTATTAAGACAATGATGGATACTGCTGGTTATAATACACACGAACATGAAAGTGCTCGTCAAATTGGTTATATTAAGAAGATTGCGACTGAAAAGAAATAATAATAAGCCCGCTACTATTTCGGTAGGGGGCTCTTTTTTCAATTTATTTTATTAAATAATAAAGGTGGAGAATCATATATGGAAAAAACAGTTCGAGCACATATAAGAAAATTATTATGGAATTATAAAGTAGCAAAAAAAACATTGAATAAGTATACCGAAATTTTATCTTCTAATAATGAAGTAACTGAAAATTACCCATACTTAAATCATTCTGAAGAAGAATGGACGATCAATCAACTTGTATTTCATAAATTTTTTTATCAAACGGTAGAAGAACTCCTTTCTGATTCGACACCGGAAATTGTAGATATCATTCAGTCAAAATATCTAAATGGTTACTATACTAAAGAAAACGCCATTGTAGCCTATGAGTCATGTTTAAGTGAATCTACTGTTAAAAGAAGAGATAACGAGTTTATAAACGAATTATCAAAGAGGCTTGGTTGGAATTGAAGTTTGGTATTTTTGATGCTTAAAATAATACTAAAATAATTAATGTAACAAAGATAGCTATCTCTAATAACTGTGGACGCATGGGGAAAACGAAAGAAGGAACGATTATGTCAAATAATTGGGGTTGGCCATTCAAAAAAGCATATACAGGTTCATTTGAAGACGGTCAACAGTTTGGATACACTAGTTATCTTAGACCTGGAGGTTCATATTTTCACGATGGATTTGATTTTGGATCAGCTATTTATGGTCAAGGAAGCGATATTCTTGCAGTCACGGATGGACAAATTATATATACAGGGATTGAGGGTGGAGGTTTAAATGCAGTAATTATTTTATCTGCACCACCATATCAAATCATGTATCAAGAATTTTCATTATCAACAGCGGATATCTTTGTGTCTAGTGGTTCAAGAGTAACAAAAGGGCAACGAATTGGACGTCTAAACAGTTCACATCTACATTTAGGAATTACCCAAAAGGACTGGAGAACAGCGCTTGGAAGTTGGGCTATCGATGATGGTACATGGTTGAATCCTATCCCGATTCTTCAAACGGGAGGTAATCAAGGTTCCGGTGGTTATGAATTAGGTTCAATTATAAATGGAGGCTATTCAATCTCTCAAGCAAATATTCAATCGGTTATTCATTATGGAACAAAAAATAATATCAAGCCGAGCTTTATGATTGCACAAATGTTTTTAGAAAGTCATTGGGGAGATCCTAATACTTCTTATGTAGGAAGCGTTGATAATAATTGGTCAGGAATTTCAGAACCATTTAGCTATCCAAGTGACTTGGGTATTCAAACTAGCCGAGGTACAGCACGCCCTGCAAATGAGGGAGGATACTACGTACATTTTGCTACGCTAGACGACTTCTTCAATGCGTATGGATATCTATTATCAAAACGAAACGGACTTTATAATGTAGAAGGTGCTACGACTGTAGATTCATATGTAAAAGGACTTTTCCGAGTAGGGGGAGCTAAATATGACTATGCTGCAGTAGGCTATCAATCATATCTAAGTCAATTTATTTCAACCTACAATGCTATTAAAAATCAAAATCCGGGAAAACTAGAAGCTATTGATTCAGCTACGCCCGGCGGAAATAATACGAATTCAATTAAGGGGGAAACAACGATGGAAGCATTATATAAAAAGGGAAGCGCAATGTACTATTTTTCAGGAGATAAAATTAAGATTTTAACTGACCCAGCTCAAGTGACTATTTTGGAAACAATTTATTGGGATAATAATGGCAAGAAAATGCCTAAATATGATTGGAGTAAACCTAATCCGACCGCAGATCTTTTAGAAGTACTACTGAAAAACAATCTTGTTGGCTAAAAATGATTTTTCTTAAAAAGACTATAGCTCTGATTTAAAAATTAAACCAAGACCTCAGCCATTATCGGCTGAGGTCTTTTTTTATTCATTTAATTTTATATTGTTGCTCAAGCTCTCTGTATTTATTTTTTCCGGTAGGTGATAAACCATCAAGTTTACCTACAATTTTTCTGTTTTTTATTGGAGGAAATGCAAATTCTGAATCAAGTCCTCGAATTTTTGCAAATTCTGAATCAAAATAAATCGTATGTTGTAAAATAAAACTTCTGTCGAGTTGACCGATGTATTTTGCGTCCAATTGTTCATTCAACTTTTTCCATAAAGATTGATCGTTCATAAATAATTACACCTTTCATTAAAATAGTCTCAAATATGATTCTAACACTCAAGATCGGTAAGAACTACCCGGTCTCGTTTCTAAAGTACATAAAAATGTTTCATCTTTAAAGAGAAGGTACGCAGAATAAGCGGATTCGCTGTTAATGTGTATGCGTCCTCACGAGCATTAAGATTTTCAACTTAACTTGAAAAAGAGTGAATCAATGTATATTATAGTTATCAATCATACATAGAAGAATCGGAGAACGAACATGGCAGTAACTGTAAAAGTCCCATCATCTTTAACTAAATACAAAATTCCATTTGTGGTAAACGAAATTCTCACACGCGATCTACAACCGAAATCAGATGAAATAATCTTTGATTTAACTGAAATTGAGTGGATTGATCCATCCGGAGTTGCAGCATTTTATAACATCTGAAAATGGATCAACGGCTTTGCCAACATGGAAATAACCTTTAGAATAGCAGAAAAAGGTACAGGTTCATACAGAAATAAAAAGGCAATGGAATATCTAGAAGATTGTGGTTTCTTTGAAGAGTTTTTTGGAAAGAATGATATTTACAAAGAAAATCATGCATTCAGGGACACAACCCTCCCTATTAGGACCTTGGGAGTTGACCAAAGCTTCAGCTGGAGACATAATGTTTTAAAAAGATGGCTTCAAACGTCTACGGGGCGTGATCTTGAATTTTCTGGTATACAAGTGGGAGTAGAAGAAATTTTCAATAATATTGCAGACCATTCAAACAGAAATATCGGATGTGTATTTGGACAATACTTTCCTAATAATAATAATAGATTAGTTATCACTATTTCAGATTTTGGTTTAGGTATACCTACTGTCATGCGTCAAAAATACGGAGATATGAAGGATCACGAATTAGTATTAAAGGCTTTAGAAGAAGGTGTGTCAACAGAGTCCACACCTGGAAACAGAGGTGCCGGATTACCTAATATAATGAAGAGTTTGACTTCTCATAAGATAGGGACTGTGCATATACTGACAAACTATGCTAAGATTATTATACAAGATGGGAAGGTAAGATCGGCTGCGACGTCAGGAAACTTTTATCCAGGTACTTTTTTTGAGATTGAATTGAATGTTAATAATGAGAAATTGTATGAAGGAGAAGAGGAGGAGGAATTCGAATGGTAAATATTGAAGTGAAAACTAGGATTATTACTTACTCTACTAATAATGATGGGAAAAAACTTTACATTTTGATTGATGAAGCTCTCAAAAACGGAAATGATGTTAATGTTTCGTTTAAGGGAATAGATGGATTAAGTTCTTCCTTCATCAATTCTGCGTTCATAGAACTATTGAATGATTATGACTTTGAGTATATAAAGAAAAAATTGATTTTTTCGAATTCAAATAAACAAATAAATTCATTAATTTTAAGTCGTTTTAAATTTGAAACAGAAAAATGCACTGCATGAAAAGACCCTAGCGAAAGCTAAGGTCTTTTTTATATTTCTAATTTTTCAACCTGCCGCATAATAATCATTTTTCCAATCACACCATATTACGGACTACAAACTGTTTTCAGCTAGTATGTTCGCCAGCAACCACAATCCGCTTTCCATCTTTCACATCAGCAAAAAAGCTCCTGAGAAATATTGTGACAATCAAGGGTTATAGTATATATATGTTTATGATGGCATAATACTCAAAAGGCGAAATGAAACAGAAGCTAGCTTTATAATTCGGGTTTCGCCGATATTTCGCCGCGATAATAAAAGTTTATGGAAGTAAACGTTAGGATATGTTTCTTTTTGAAGGAAGCACACTTAATAAAGACAATAAACAATGTAGTAAATGTATGTATATATCAACAAATGAGAGTTACTGAAAAACGTGATATTATAAGAAGCCTTCATGGCCGTGCTGAAAATGGATGAGGACGACAATAAAAAGTAGGACTTTAAAAATGGAAATCCTTTGCTAATAGCCCTTTTTTTGTTGTTAATAAGCGTCAAAACACCTTCAAAAAATATTTTTGATTATCATAGTAGTTATCACACTGCGGTTTTTGAGGACAAAAAAGGAATATTTCAATTTTATGCTTCATTGGTGGCTTAAATATGAAAGTACCTTCGAAAGAAGGTACTTTTTTATATGCCTTAATTCAATGTGTCGCGAAAACGTATTTGATCAAAAGAATGCCCAAGAAAAAATTTAACATTAAGCACATATTTTTACTCTTTGATTTTAAGATGTTACGGTTAAATTAGAAAGCGTTCTCTAAATGAACCGAGTCCGACGGAAAGTCAGCTAAAAATAGGAGTGACTATATGAAAAAAATGTTAACTTTATTCACCGGATTATTCCTTCTCAGCGGTTGTGCCGCAACTATTTCAGAAGACGAAGGAACTTCAACAGAGTCAGGGAGTGGCAGCCCTGCGACTGAAGAAAGCTCAATCAATCCAGCTGTTGAAGCTGTGGCGGAGGATTTAGCTGTTCCATGGTCGATTCAACGTGATGATGACGTGTTTTATCTAAGTGAACGAGGCGGAACGGTAGCAAAGATAACCGATGGTGAAGTAGAGCGACAGTCTGTGTCTTTAGAAAAAGAACTATCTTCTGTTTCAGAAGCAGGATTATTAGGCTTTGTCTTAGCGCCGGATTTTTCAGATTCTCAAACAGCCATCGCTTATTATACCTATGAAGATAATAGCGACATCTTGAATCGAATTGTTGAGTTAAACCTAGTAGATGATGATTGGCAGGAAACGAGAGTATTATTAGATGAGATCCCTAGTGGCACGCACCATCATGGCGGGCGTTTAGCAATCGGACCAGATGATTTGCTCTATGCTACTACGGGTGATGCTTCTGAGCCTGAAATTGCACAAGATAGGAATTCTTTAGGCGGTAAAATACTAAGAATGAATTTAGACGGAACGATTCCCGAAGATAACCCAATTGAAGATTCTTACGTTTATAGTTACGGTCATCGGAATGCACAAGGTCTTGTATGGGATGAAGCTGGAAAAATGTATTCTAGTGAACATGGAGCTAGTCGTAACGATGAAATTAATGTCATTGAGGCGGGGAAAAATTATGGCTGGCCAACAATCGAAGGAAATGAAACACAAACAGGTATGGAATCACCGCTATTTACTTCTGGAAACAACACTACTTGGGCACCGTCAGGCATGGACTATCGAGATGAAACGTTATATGTAGCAGCATTAAGAGGGAACGCAGTCTTAGAATTTGATTTAGAATCAAATACAATGAGTGAGATGCTGACGGAATATGGTCGTATTCGAGATATCTATATAGAGGGTGAAACGATGTATTTTGTAACCAATAATCGTGATGGTAGGGGAAGTCCCCAACAAAATGATGATAAATTATATCGTCTGCCACTTGATTAAAGAAAAACCTTGTGATCAATTTCGATCATAAGGTTTTTTTTGTATTGCATAGCTTTGGAGAAAGACTATCAATGATATTTTACTTTATAAAACATGACTTATCGGCATTTCTAAATCAATGATCTCTATGATAAGATAATTATCATGCATAGTAATAGAAACAGCTATTGTCGTTTTGTGTAAAAAGGGTTATTCTTCTATGACGAACTAGGTCTTTTAAGGAGTAAGTCCATCTGTAAAAATCATTGTGTTTTTTGTGCATAGAGGTCTCAGGACTAACGACATGTTTTAAGCCATCTTAGTCTTAATTAAGATGGTATCACTATTTTCTAGTTTTACAATCGCTGGAACGAAAAGCGATTAGATTTATATAGGATAAATGATAGGATTTTCTTTTATTATCAGATAGATAAAATGATCTATCTACTTCTAATCATGAAATTTAGTTATTCCTTGCTCAGCTCGATTAAGGCAAGCTAAATAAGAGTACACTGATCACGCATCAGTTTGTAATAGAAAGGGTACATCTATGGAACGCATAAAAGAATTATTAGCAGAAAAATTTGGTTATACGCAATTTCGCAGTGGTCAAGAGGAGATCATCCAAAGAGTTCTGCAAAAAGAAAACGTCTTAGGCATCATGCCTACGGGCGGCGGAAAATCGATTTGTTATCAGCTGCCAGCACTAGTCTTTGAAGGCTTAACGTTAGTGGTTTCGCCGTTGATCTCCTTGATGAAGGATCAAGTCGATAGTTTAAATGAAGCGGGAATTCCAGCGGCGTTTATTAATAGTACATTATCGAATCTGGAAATGAATGAACGGGTCAGACAGGCTGCCCGTGGGGAGATCAAATTATTGTATGTAGCGCCAGAGCGTTTGGAGTCCGCTGACTTTCGTGAATTGCTACGCTATGTGCCAATTGATTTGTTAGCCGTAGACGAGGCTCATTGCATTTCTCAATGGGGACATGATTTTCGACCTAGTTATTTAAAGTTGGCAGAGACGATTGAAAATTTTAATCAACAACCAACGATTATTGCTTTAACAGCTACAGCAACGCCGCAAGTGGCTGAGGATATTTCCAATCTTTTACATATTCCGAAAGAAAATGAGATCAAAACTGGTTTTGCTAGAGAAAATTTGGCGTTTCAAGTGGTGAAAGAGCAAAAGGACGTTTATTTACTAGAATATTTGAAGTTAAATCAAGGACAATCGGGAATTATTTATGCATCGACCCGTAAAGAAGTCGATCGCTTATTCCATCTATTGAAGCATCATCAGTTTGCGGTAGGTAAATATCATGGCGGTTTAAGCAGCGAAGAACGTTTGCGAAACCAAGAGGATTTCCTATTTGATCGGATCGAAGTCATGATCGCCACGAACGCTTTTGGTATGGGAATCAATAAAAGCAATGTTCGGTTTGTGATTCATGCTCAAATTCCTGGCAATTTGGAATCGTATTATCAAGAAGCCGGTCGTGCAGGACGTGATGGGCTACCAAGTGAAGCGGTTTTGCTGTATGCACCGCAGGATCTTCAAATCCAACATTTTTTTATTGAACAATCACAATCAGAAGCGACTTTTCAGCAAAATGAATACGGTAAGTTGCGAGAAATGAATCAATATGCTCATACCCAGATGTGTCTGCAACGCTATATTTTAAACTATTTCGGTGAAGATCAGCCGGATTGCGGGAGATGCAGCAATTGCTTAGATGAGCGGGAGCAAGTTAATATCACGACGGATACACAAAAAGTTTTATCTTGCGTCAAGCGTATGGGTGAAAAATTCGGTAAAGGTTTGATCGCGAAGGTCTTGACGGGCTCCAATGATCAAAAAATTAAACAGTGGCGCTTTGAGCAGTTGCCGACTTACGGCTTAATGAAGGAGCAATCGCAAAAAGACGTTTCCAATCTGATTGATTATCTGACGGCAGAACATTTTTTAGTTCCTTCAGAAGGACAATATCCCTTGCTCTCGGTTTCTGAACAAGGTGTGCGAGTATTGTTAGGCAAGCAAGAAGTCTTTCGTAAACAAGCACCAGTGAGACAATTAGTGGCGGATGATGCCTTGTTTGAAGAGCTGCGCAGTTTACGGTCACAATTGGCGCAAGAAAAAAATCTACCACCATATGTGATTTTTTCAGACAAAACCTTGACTGAGCTGGCGGAAAAGCAACCGCAAACCTCACTGGAATTTTTACAAATCAAAGGTGTTGGAAAAAGCAAGTTAGACAATTATGGGGATCAATTCTTGGCACTGCTAAAAAACGAAGCATAAATAACGCAGCTCGCCTTTCTTCAAATCGAGGAAAGACGAGCTGTGTTATTTGTGTATCTTATGAATAACCGTCTCTGGTCTTGATTATTTTTGGCAATAAACGTTGGACAGCAGTTTGAAATTTAGCAATCAGCTTTTTTTCCTTTTGAATTAGGAGCAAGTATTGTTTTTGACAAAGGAATTTGATTTTTTGGTTTTTGTAAAAGAGTAGACGGACTGCATCCATCAATAGAACCGTGACGCCACCGGCAAAGCCACAATTGTACAAATTGATACCGGCAGTCAAATGGTGGGCGTTGCGAGTAATCACTGAAAAAATTACGCCGGAAAGAATCCCGGTCAACAAGCCGTATTTTCTTGTCATAGGCGCTAAGGTACTACCGAAGAGGATAATCACGATATGATTAGTAGTCGCAATGTCTTGATAAAAAAGCAAAGCGGTCAAGAAAATGCCCACAGCCGGAAAAAAGAAGTAACGGAACTTAAAATTATACATGCTAAAACCAGCAAAGGTTAGAATGGCCCCTACTAAAATCCCACTCAATGGTACTCGCAGTCCTAAACAAATCAGAATCGCAAAATAGCCGTAAAGGGAAAAACGTAGAATTTTTTTTAAATCTAGTAAGAAAATTTTGGAGTCAATCGGCTGCAGTTTGGAAAAATACAAGACAATCAAAAGCGGGATGCTAAAAAGAATCAGTAAAAAATAGAGTAGTACATCGTGATGCTCAAAAGAAAGGGCGTGAGGAACAATTTTTATGGTTAAAATTTTTTTGGTTGCAAAATTTCCGAGCATTCCAACGAAACCAGCGGCAAATCCCATATTATAGAGATTCAATTCTTTTGTATGGACCTTTAAAAATTCGAAGATTGGCAAAATGGTGTAGCCAATTAGCAAACCAACAAATAAAGCGAGAAGTTTATAGGAGATGAGGAAGCTTGGGACACTATAAATCGTGCTAACGATCGGTGAAAGACAGGTACTTAATAAGCCCATCACTAATAAGTCTTGTCGTCCAGAATGATGAATCCGCAAATACAGCAGACAGCCTAAAATAATCGGTGCTGAGTTGGCAATGTTTTTTCCAAAAAAAGAAAAGCCAGAAAGCATCATAATAATAGAAACAGTAATAGAACAAAAGTGGTGTTTGTGTTTGCGTAGAAGGAATAGGCTGCTTAAGGTCAAGAGTCCGCTATTAAGAAAGGCCGGGCCGACGCCAGCGATGTGCACGTAATCGGTGATCAAATTGCTAGGAGATACGATAATCTGTTGCATCCCTCTGAACAAGAGCGGCGGTGAGGTGATGATAAAGGCGGTTAGTGTAAGTGCCAGGCCATAGGACAATAAAAACAAGAAAATTGAATTAGTGGAAAGTAATCGTTTCGTCTTTTTTCCCAAAGAATCACACTCCTTCAGTTTATTATCAAAGTTTGTATTGGAAATTATTTATGTTATTTATTTTTAGGATGAGAACAGTTGGAAACACTTCTGGTAAATTTAATTATACCTTTTATCAGCTGGTAAATATAGTAATAACCATATAAAAAGCAAACAGTCATATCCTATTGCTTGCTGAATAACTGTAATGAAAAAATCAGCGTTTATTATTATTTTGTTTTTTTAAGCATGAAAATTATGCGGGCTGCTAGAAATAAAAAGAGAAGAGGGATTTTTTAGTTGCAAAAGCAAAAACTTTAGACTAGAATGACAGAAATCAATAATCAAACAGTGAAGAGAAGAGTAGTTGATCGCGAGCGATTAAAGAGACCCTCGGCAGGTGAAAAGAGGGATCGTAGAACGTCAATGAAGATGAGCTCTGAGTTTTCAGTTTTGTTCACGCAAGCTGAACGGTAAGCGACCGTTACATCGCCGGGTATATCTGTACCGTTGAGGTATTGTCTGTGAGGGCGATATGAAGAAGGGTGGTAACGCGAAAATATTCGTCCCTTTATTTATCAGTAAACTGGTAGGTAAAGGGATGGATATTTTTTTTATTTATCAAAAGAAATCTGAGGAGTGTTTATGCATGAAAAGAATTGTTGGAGTGATCTTGTTAATTGGAAGTATTTTTCTATTTGCCGCTTGTGGACAAAAATCTGCGGCGTCGATCGATAAAGTGACAATCGGTGCTTCACCGACACCTCACGCGGAAATTTTAGAGCATATCAAACCTGAATTGAAGAAAAAAGGAATTGATTTGAAGATCGTTAAGTTCGACGATTATGTCTTACCCAATAAAGCTCTGGGAAATGGCGATATCGATGCTAACTATTTTTCCACCGTTCCTTATTTTAATCTTCAGAAAAAAGAAAATGACTATAAATTTTCCAATGTCGGCGCAATCCACTTAGAACCGATGGGAATTTATGCCCATAAAATCAAAAAAATCAGTGATATTCCTGACGGAGCAAAAGTCATCGTATCGAACGTTCCTTCAGAATGGGGTCGCGTGCTGAATATTTTTGTTAAAAACAATTTGATTAAATTAAAATCAGGAGTGGCCATCGACAAAGCAAGTTTTGAGGACATTGTCGATAACCCGAAACATTTGGTGTTTGATCATAGTGTTGATCCTACCTTGTTGACCGCCGCTTATGAGAATAACGAAGGCGATTTAGTGGCGATCAATTCTAATTTTGCTTATGAAAAAGGTTTGAACCCCGTTAAAGATTCATTGATGATTGAGGAAAAGGATTCGCCTTATGTAAATATTGTTGCGACGAAAACGAAGAATAAGGACAATCAGAATATCAAAAAAATCGTTGAGACGTTGCATGAGCCAGCGGTCCAAAAGTGGATCGAGAAAAAATGGGGCGGTTCAGTCGTACCAGTTAAATAAATAGAAAGAAGTGGAGATAAATGGAACGAGCAATTTTTGCAGGTGGCTGCTTTTGGTGTATGGTGAAGCCTTTTGATAGCTTGCCAGGGATTTTATCAGTGGTTTCCGGTTATACAGGAGGACAAACGGAAAATCCGACTTATCTAGAAGTAAAAAGTGGTGAAACAGGACATACGGAGGCAGTGGAGATTATTTTTGATCCTAGCTTGATTAGCTATCAGGATTTAGTAGAGCTTTATTGGCAGCAAACGGACCCTACCGATGCTTTTGGTCAGTTTGAAGATCGTGGCAGTAGCTATCGTCCAGTCATTTATTATTTTGACGAAACACAAAAAGATTCAGCTGAGGTCAGTCGTGCGAATTTACAAGCTAGCGGACGCTTTGATCAGCCGATCGTCACACAAATTGAGCCGGCACAAACATTCTATCCAGCCGAGGCAGAACATCAAGACTACTATCAACGAAATCCAGAGAATTATCAGAGGAATGCCCAGCGAAGAAAAAAATTTATTCGGGAATTTTGGTAAAGGACCATAAAGTTTGGTGATTTTTGTTGATAATTTGACCAAAAACGATGTTGTAAAAAGTTTGATTTTATTGTTTGAAAATGTTTACAAAAAGAATGATCCGTGTTATACTTCAGTCAGTAAAACGAATATTTAGTGGATCGTTACTAATTTGATTAGGCGAGACTGCGAATAGTAGGAATGAATTTCTCTAAGAAATCGCCTATTGTTTGCAGTCTTTTTTGTTTGGAAGGAGGATCGAAAATGTATCGAATCGTGAAGGTATTAAACAACAACGTCGCGATTGTTAGGGATGGGAACGATCAACAAGCAGTAATCATGGGCGCTGGTATTACTTTCCATAAAAAGAAGGGAGATTTGGTAAACAAGGAGGTCGTTGAAAAAACATTCATTTTGAGAAATCAAGAATCCCAAAATAATTTCTCAACCTTATTAAAGGATATTCCCCTTGACTTCATTACTACAACCTATGAAATCATTGAACAGGCGATAAAAAAATTCAATTATCCTGTTCAGGAGTATATCTATGTCACGCTGACCGACCACATCTATTTAAGCTATCAGAATTTGAATAAAGGAACCTACGAAAATACGAAGCTGCCAGATATGCGTAAGGATTATCCAGTGGAACAAAAAATTGGAGAAAATGCGCTGCAGCTCATTCGTGAAAAGCTAGGAATTGACTTTCCTCAAGAAGAAGTCAGCCGAATTGCTTTGCATTTTATCAATGCCAAAGGAACATCGGTCTCTGGTGAAACAGACGAACGAATTGAAAAGGCTATCATCGACCTGGTGCAACACGAACTAGCACAATCAGGGATCAAACGAACCAACAGCAATAAAAATTATTATGATCGCTTAATGATTCATTTGAATTACTTTTTAGAACGTTTGCTATCAGATGAAGGAGCCCAAGACAGCTTTTCCTTGAATTTTGAGGCGAACTTAAAGCAGGATTATCCAGCAGCTTATCAGATCGGCAACCGAATCTATGAATTGATCGGCAGCCAATTAGGCAAAACTTTAAATGAAAACGAACGAATTTATTTTACGATTCATATTCAAAGACTTTTATAAAAGGAGAATGACGAATGACAGAATTGAGAAAGTTACCAGAAGACTTTTTAATGGGAGGAGCAACAGCGGCGTATCAAGTTGAAGGCGCTTTAGATGTTGATGGAAAGGGCCCGGTTGCTTGGGATACCTTTTTAGTAGAAAAAGGCCGCTACACAGCTGAGCCTGCCAGTGATTTTTATCATCAATACCCAGTCGATATCGAGCTATGCAAAAAATTCAAAATCGACAGCCTGCGTATGTCGATCGCTTGGAGCCGAATTTTCCCAGAGGGCTATGGTGAAGTCAATCAAAAAGGTGTCGACTATTATCATCAGGTCTTCGCTGAGTGTAAAAAACACGGCATCACACCGTTTGTCACAATCCATCATTTTGACACACCGAAAGCTCTGTTTGATGAAGGAGACTTTTTAAATCGTGAAAACATCAAACATTTCGTTGATTATGCTAAATTTTGTTTTGACGAATTTGACGAAGTTTATTACTGGAGTACTTTCAACGAGATTTATCCTGCGGCAACGAATCAGTATTTGACAGGTGTTTTTCCGCCAGAAATTAAATTTGATCTGTCAAAAACCATCACTGCACTCCATAACATGATGTACGCTCATGCTCAAGCGGTCAATATTTTCAAAGAAGGGTCCTATGAAGGCGAAATCGGGGTTGTCCATTCTTTAGAGCCAAAGTATCCTGCGTCGGATAGCCCTGAAGATATCCACGCAGCTGAATTAGACGATGCTTTATCGGTGAAGTTTTTGATGGATGCGACCTACCTTGGCTATTATTCTGAGCACACGATGGCATGTATCAATGAGATTTTGGAGGCCAATAATACCAGTATTTCTATTGATGAAAATGACTTTGTCGAAATGAAGAAGGCCGCCAATCGCAATGATTATTTAGGTATTAATAATTATGTCAGCCATTGGGTCAAAGCCTACAATGACGAAAGCCAAATGTTTTATAACACCACCGGTGAAAAGGGAACACAAGTCTATCGGATCAAAGGCATCGGCGAACGAATTCAACGGACCGACTTGCCGCGGACGGATTGGGATTGGTTGATTTATCCTGAGGGGATTTATGACTTATTGGTTCGTATCAAAAAGGATTATCCTAATTATCAAAAAATTTATATCACAGAAAATGGTTTAGGCTACAAGGATACTTTTGAAGATGGAATCATTCTGGATGATGATCGGATTGATTATTTAAGAGGCTATTTTAATTATATTTCTAAAGCAATTGACGAAGGTGTGAATGTTAAAGGCTACTTCATTTGGTCTTTAATGGATGTTTTCTCATGGGTCAATGGCTATAACAAACGCTATGGATTGTTTTATGTTGATTTTGAAACGCAAAAGCGTTATCCGAAAGAATCGGCTTACTGGTACAAATTGGTCAGTGAGACGAAGACGATTATTTAATCAGGAGGGGAAAAGGATGAACAAAGAAGAATTGCAAATGCTGGGCTTTGAGATCGTCGCCTATTCCGGTGATGCCCGCAGCACCCTTATGACACTGCTAAAAGAAATTCGCGGAGGAAACTTTGCGAATGTTGATAAGGCGTTAAAGGAGTCCGATGAAAATTTGAAATTGGCTCATAAAGCTCAGACCCAAGTATTATCGAACGAAGCTAGTGGAGAGGACTTAGACTTAGGCTTCATTTTTATCCATGGGCAAGATCATTTAATGACGACCTTATTGCTGCGAGATTTAGTTCAGGATTTTATCGAATTGTACCAAGCCAAATATAGTTAAGGAGTGTAAGAAATGAATGTAATAATTCAACAAATCGAAAAGCGTCAGGCTTTTTTCCAAAAGATCTCGAAAAATATTTATTTGATGGCGATCAAAGACGGCTTCCTAGCTGCGATGCCAGTAATTCTTTTTTCTAGTATCTTCATTTTATGCGCGGCGATCCCGCCGATTTTCGGTCTGACGATTCCAGCGGGGATCGAAGCCTGGCTCTGGAAAATATACGACTACACGATGGGGATCGTTGGGATGTTGGTAGCTGGAACAACCGCCCGCTGTCTGGCAGGAAATATGAACCGAAAAATGCCTGATGGCAAAGTAATCAATGAAACATCCGTAATGCTTGCGGCCACTTGCGGCTTCTTATTGTTAGCAATTACAAAGACAGATGGCGCCTTCTTCGCGGACTATATGGGCACCAAAGGAATCTTGTCGGCATTTGTATCCGCATTCATAACAGTCAATATGTATAAATTTTGTATTATTCGCGACATTACGATTAAAATGCCAAAAGAAGTTCCCGGAACAATCGCACAAAATTTCCGCGACGTCTTTCCTTTTTCATTCTCTGTTTTCATTTGTGCAATGATTGATATTTTAGCGAGAAACTTTATTAACGCGCCATTTGGCGAAGTTTTCTCCAAGCTGCTCTCACCTTTGTTCGCCGGCGCGGAAAGTTATTTTGGTTTAGCGATTATCTGGTTTTTGATTCCAATGTTTTGGTTTGTGGGGGTTCATGGGCCTTCTGTAGTGAAGCCAGGACTTTCTGCAGCCTTGTATGGGAATACTGAAGCGAATCTGAAAATATTTACTGAAGGTGGTCATCCCAATCATGCCTTGACGGAAAATTTTGGGAATTTCATTGGGGAACTTGGCGGGACCGGGGCAACCTTTATCGTTCCGATCATTTTCATTTTATTGATGCGTTCAAAACAGTTAAAGGCTGTTGGTAAAGCGTCGATTATTCCAGTGATGTTCGCGGTAAATGAACCGCTGCTTTTTGCGGCACCCATTATTTTGAATCCGTACTTTTTCGTTCCATTTTGTTTAGCACCGATTGCGAATGTTCTGATCGGTAAATTCTTTATTAGTGTTTTAGGCATGAACGGATTTATGTATATCTTGCCATGGGCGACGCCGGGGCCGATTGGAACGGTGATGAACACTGGCTTCCAACCTATTTCGATTGTGCTATCATTAGTTTTACTAGCGGTCGATTTTATGATTTATTATCCATTCTGTAAAGCCTATGATAAAGTTTTAGTGGCGCAAGAAGCTGAACGGGTGGAAGAAATCGCTGAAGTGGAAGAAGCATTACCAGAATTATCAAATGCTCAGGCAGTGAAACTTGTCGACAAAAGTGAAACAGTGACCTCTGATGATTTAGAAATAGAACAAGCTTTAGCCCAGGAAGACGATCTAAAAGTCTTAGTCTTATGTGCCGGTGCTGGCACAAGTGCGATGCTGGCGAATGCCCTAGAGGAAGGCGCGAAAGAAACTGGTAAGCATGTAGTAGCAAAAGCTGGAGCTTACGGTTCCCATTACGATATCATGCCAAACTTCGACATGGTGGTTTTAGCACCGCAAGTGAATTCTTATTATGATGATATCAAGACAGACACCGATAGATTAGGGATCAAGTTGATTGCCACTAAAGGCGCGGAATACATTAAATTAACCCGTGACCCGGCTGGCGCTATCAAATTCGTCTTAAACGAAGCCAGTAAATAATTATTAAGCTACTGAAAAATAATGAAACATTATCCTAGGTCGTAGGGTAGTGTTTTTTGTTTTATCCATTTGCTAAATAAATTGGATGAAAATCTGTTTATTACCTAATCAATAAATCTGGTACAATAATTATATTAGCAAGTACCTGTTCTTTTTTTGTAACAACAGATTGGAAGTAAAAAATAGAAAAAGAAAGGAAGTGAAGGGATCACCATTTGTGACCGTTTATACAACTGGGGTTTCTGAAATTATGCAGCGAAAAGCATTATGGATTACACAAACTGCGGTGTTGTTGGCATTATTGATTGCTGTACAGGCAGTGACGGCTGGATTAGGCAATACATTGATAACCGGATCTTTGGTCAACTTGATTTTAATCGTCGCCGTAACGACAGGCGGTCTGGCAAGTGGAATTACGATCGCCGTACTATCACCAATCTTTGCCTTTATATTTGGGATTGGACCGGCCTTTCCACAAATCGTTTTTTGTATAGCGATAGGAAATGCAGTTTTAGTAGCAATTTGGCATTTGGTTGCGGGCGTTACTAAAAAACAAACAATCATCAATTTTCTTGTGGCTGCGGTGGTAGGAGCAGTGGCAAAATTTGGTGTTCTATATCTTTTAATCGTTCAATTTGTGGTTCCAGTTTTATTGAAAATGCCAGCACCTAAAGCAGCTATGGTCTCAGGCGCCTTTTCATTTCCGCAACTAATTACAGCATTAGTCGGCGGTGGTTTAGCAATTTTGATTGTCCCGATCCTTTCGAAAGCATTGAATCAACAAAGAGTCGGTTAATGACAAAGAGTGCATTCTTTTACTAGTAAAAGAGTCGATCATCATGGATGACCGACTCTATTTTTATGGAATTTTTACGACAGTCCGATCACGATAGCTTGTATGCAAAATATGATGAGCTTTTAAACTTCCTGGTTTCTCTAAGAATTCTTGATAAATTTTTTGGACGATCGGGCTTTCATTTGATTTGCGAAGGCCTTTGTCTTTATCTTCCGAGTATAAAGCAGCGGCTCGTTTGGTTTTCAAATCGACAAAATTACGAACGGAAGCAGGTTGGACGGGTTGGCCGCCACCGTTGATACATCCACCAGGACAGCCCATAATTTCAACAAAATGATAGGCTTTTTCACCAGATTCGATTCGGTTAAGTAATTTTTTTGCGTTGCCAATGCCAGAAGCAACAGCGACGTTGACCGTAGCACCACTCATTTCATAGGTAGCTTCTTTAATTCCTGACATTCCGCGAACCTCAGTGAATTCTACTTGCTCCAATGAATGACCAGCTAAAGTTTCTGCGGCAGTTCGCAGGGCGGCTTCCATTACGCCGCCTGTCGCACCAAAAATATAGCCGGCGCCGGTAGCTTCGCCTAGCGGATTGTCAAAAGCTTCATCTTCTAAGTCCACGAAGCGAATGCCGGCTTTGTCGATCATTCGGGCTAATTCACGAGTCGTCAACGCGACATCGCAATCAGAATAGCCGGCTGCGGCCTCGTCTTCTCTTGTCACTTCGAATTTTTTTGCGGTACAAGGCATGATGCCTACGACAAAAATGTCTTTTGGCTCGATTCCTTCTTTTTCAGCGTACCAAGTTTTGGCTAGCGCACCAAACATCTGTTGCGGTGATTTGCAGGTGGATAGGTTCGGGATCAGCTCAGGATGATAGGATTCACAATATTTGACCCAGCCAGGCGAGCAAGAAGTAAACATTGGGAAAGGACCGTTATTGCTAACCCGTTCTAAAAACTCGTTGGCTTCTTCCATAATAGTGAAGTCCGCCGCCACATTTGTGTCGAAGACTTTATCAAAGCCGATACGGCGCAAGGCCGCGACCATTTTTCCTTCTACATTTGTACCGACCGGCAGATGAAAAGCTTCGCCTAGAGTTACCCGAATGGAAGGCGCCGTTTGAACGATGACATGTTTTCTTGGATCTTCTAGGGCGTCCCAAACTTCCTGCGTTTGATCTTTTTCGTGGATTGCACCGGTAGGACAAACAACGATACATTGCCCGCAAGAGATGCAAGGAACCTCACTCAAATTTTGTTCATAGGCACTGCCGATATGGGTTTTGAACCCTCGGTTATTTGGTCCAATCACACCAACGGCCTGCCATTTCGAACAAGCCGCTACACAGCGGCGGCAAAGAATACATTTATTGTTATTGCGGACCATATGAACAGCGCTATCATCAAATTCGTATTCGCAGTTTTCACCATTGAAATAATCCTCGTCCGCTACGTTGAACTCTTTACACAATTTTTGCAGCTCACAATTTCCACTGCGGATACACGAGAGACATTTTCGTTCATGAGTGGAAAGGATCAATTCTAAAGTTGTCTTGCGAGAATCAAAGACTTTCTTTGAATTGGTGATGATCTCTATGCCTTCACTAATTGGATAAACGCAGGCAGTCACCAGACTGCGTGCGCCTTTGACTTCTACGACACACATGCGGCAAGCGCCAATCTCGTTGATCTCTTTTAAAAAGCACAAAGTGGGGATCTCAATATTATTGATTCGAGCTGCTTCGAGAATTGTCGATCCTTCGAGAGCAGTACAAATTTTTCCGTTGATGGTTATCATAACTTCTTTCAATTGCGCCACCTCCTATATGACTGTGATTGCATCGTAGCGACAAGTATCAATACATAAGCCACATTTCGTACAGATTGACTGATCAATTTCGTGGGCAAGCTTCACTTCGCCACTGATGGCGCTGACCGGACAGCCTTTTGCACAGGCGCGACAACCGGTACATTTATCCGGCAAAATCCGATACTGAATCAAATTCTTACAGACGCCGGCTGGACAGCGTCGTTCTTCGATATGAGCGACATACTCGTCTTTAAAATAGCGGAGGGTGGAAAGGACCGGGTTAGGGGCTGTTTGACCTAAGCCGCAAAGGGAATTTTCCTGGATATGATGGCACAGCTCTTCCATTTTGTCTAAATCTTCTAAGGTGCCGTTTCCCATAGTAATTTTCTCTAAGAGCTCTAATAATCGCTTCGTTCCAACCCGACAGGGCACACATTTTCCACAACTTTCTTCAACCGTGAATTCTAAGAAAAATTTTGCGATATCCACCATACAGTTGTCTTCGTCCATGACGATCAAACCGCCAGACCCCATCATCGAGCCGATCTCTTTTAAATTTTCGTAATCAATCGGGACATCGTAATTGACTTGAGAGATGCATCCGCCTGAGGGCCCACCCGTTTGAGCGGCTTTGAACCTTTTGCCGTTGGGAATTCCACCGCCGATATCTTCAACAATTTCTCGTAAGGTGGTACCCATTGGAATCTCAACTAGCCCTGTATTCTGGATTTTCCCTCCTAAAGCAAAGACCTTCGTGCCTTTAGACTTTTCGGACCCAAAACTTGCGAACCATTCCGGGCCTTTGAGAATAATTTGCGAGATATTCGCCAGTGTTTCAACGTTGTTAACAATGGTCGGTTTGCCAAACAGTCCTTTGACTGCTGGAAAAGGTGGACGAGGTCGCGGTTCGCCGCGATGTCCTTCGATACTTTCTAATAGCGCTGTCTCTTCCCCACAAACGAAAGCACCTGCACCTAGTCGCAGATCCAGATCAAAAGAAAAATCACTGCCTAAGATATGGTTGCCTAAGACACCTTGCTCACGAGCTTGTTTGATGGCGATTTTTAAACGATTGACCGCGATAGGATATTCAGCGCGAACATAAATATAACCTTGACTGGCACCGATCGTGTAGCCAGCGATCGCCATTGCTTCAATGACCGCATGGGGATCACCTTCTAAAACGGAGCGGTCCATAAAAGCGCCGGGATCGCCTTCATCCGCGTTGCAGATCACATACTTTTGATCGGAAGTGCTAGCTTTGGCAAATGACCATTTCATAAAAGTTGGAAATCCGGCACCGCCCCGGCCCCTTAAACCGGAAGCTTTCAAGGTCTCTAGGACCTCATCACGAGAATACTCATTCACTACTTTCGCTAAAGCTTGATAACCATTAAAGGCGATGTATTCCTCGATTTTTTCTGGATCGATTCGTCCACAATTTCGCAGCGCCACTCGCTTTTGTTTGTGATAAAAGGGGGTATCCATTAATTTATTGATGATTTCTTTGCTGTCGTTGTCATGATAAAGCAGTTTCTCAACCAGTTTGCCTTTGACTAAGTGATCTGAGACGATTTTTTTGGCATGCTTTGGCTGAACTTGATGATAGAAGACACCCTCTGGATAAATGATCACGATCGGACCTTGCGCACATAGGCCAAAGCATCCGGTTTTGACAATATTCACTTGATCGGTCAACTTATTTTTCGCTAATTCTTCTTTTAAAGCATCGACAAACTCGCCACTTTTAGATGAGATGCAGCCAGTACCCGCACAAACGAGGATTTCCTTTTCATAATCCACATTGGAAGCATCTTCATCTTTTAAACGCATCAGGATCGTTTGACGATACGTATTGCGAAGCTCTTTTAACTCATTCCAATCTTCCATATTTTTTACTCCTGACTCTTATGGCTTCCTTCAACAGCAACATTTTCTTAAAGGACCAGTCTAACGAACTTAATGATTTCTAAATGAGGGTGATCCATCAATCGTTAGTCCATTTTTTGATAGGTCACCAATACTTTGTCCGCTTTTTTCTTAGACAAGCGACCGTAAACTTCTTCATTGACCGTCAGAACAGGTGCTAAGCCACAGGCACCGATGCAACGACAAGACTCTAAAGTGAATTTACGATCAACAGTCGTTTTACCTGGTTCGATTGCTAATTCCGTCGCAAAGGAATCCAAAATGTCGCCGGCGCCTTTAACATAGCAGGCCGTTCCCATGCAAACGCTGATAGTATATTCGCCTTTTGGTGCGAAAGTGAATTGAGCATAAAAAGTGGCGGTGCTGTAAAGTTCTTCTAAAGGTAGTTCCAATTCATTTGAAAGCCTTTTTAAAACTTCGATGGGTAAATACCCATAAATTCTTTGGGCATCTTGCAATGCAGGCATCTGTGCACCCGGTTGTCCTTTTAATTCTGCCATACAAGTCTGGAATTCCTGATACTGACTTTTCGTTTCAACAAATTCAAACACTGCTTCAATACTCATCGCTCTATGTCTCCTCCTTTCTGACTTTGAAAATTTTTCTAAGTGGCCACCATTACTTTTTCAATTGCCTTAAAAAAAATCATATCGCTTGACAAAATAATTATATCAAAAATGAGACCTTGATTGTGATGAAATCAAAGAATGGCAGTGAGAACAGTTCTCGTAAAACTTTTGGTTCGTTAGTATTTGCTGTGAGCTTGAAAAATGTATGTAAGAAAATGAAAGGTGACATATGTCATAACGGTTGGTTCTGATTTTCCTTAAAATAAATGATAGGAGATGAGGATAATGATTTTTATTTTATTAATTTTTAGCATATTGGCAATAAGTATTTTTAAAAGGAAGAAAAAAAATCAAAAAGAAGAATTGTATTGGCAACGAATTAATCAATATGAGAAACAACGGAAAGAACAGATTCTTCATCGGGCCAAAAAACAGCAATTGATAGTAAAAAAAGCCGACTCTTAAACGATTAGAGTCGGTAATTTTTTATTTATAGAAACCTTGGGCAGAACGTTGTCGTAATTTTTGTTCCTGTACTATTTTAAAGCCGCCATGTTCTCGCCGCAAAATACCGTCCTCACATAAGGTATTTAACAGGCGCAGTAGGTGCCGATAACTAACACCGATAGTTGCAGCAACATCGGTTAACTTATCTGAAAAATGGCTTTTATAGGCTCCTTGAAAAATGTATGAGCAGAGCCGCTGTTCACCGGTGTAAATTACGTTGGAGGTATAGTTAGAAGAATCCTTCACTAGATTTTTGGATAAATCTTTGGCTAGCGCTGTCATAAATGTAAGGTTTTTAAACATCGGATCTTCTTTGCTTTGAAAGGGAACCACGATACATTCAAAAGGAGAAAGAGTGATGACTGAGGCAGTGGCATAACGAATATCGGTCATTAATTCCACGTCGCCGATTAACCCTCGAGAAAGATAATAAGCTAAAATAAGATCCTTTCCATTGGGGGCACTCATACAAACTTTTGCCTTTCCTGCAACAACAATCATAATAAATTTATATTCAACACCTTGAGAAAAAATTTCCTCACCGGCTTTGAAATGACGGACCGCACAATTTTCCCGCTGATTTAATAAGCCGTAGTAACTTAACCAGTTAAGATGATGTGGTTCTAAATTATTTTTCACGTCTTCTTCACCTACCTTGGTTTATTTTACTATTTTTATTGGTTGAAAAACAAATCCTCGGAATTGAATAATTAAAAAACGTTTTAACAATGTATGAATTTCATTGAATGGCTAATTTAGCCTGAAAATAGAAATTGTAAATAAAAAATAGTTATCAAATAAAGATACGTATTTATGACTGATATTACAGGTAAAAGAAGATTATGCAATATCCATAATTTTTTTAAATCATTTGCATTTTTAACTTTTTACAGAGGCGTATATGGTAAAATCAAACAGATAGTGAAAGGGTATACAATAACTAAAGGAGGATTTTTGATGACAAAAACGGTAATTGTAGGTACAAATCATGCGGAATCGCGGCAGCCAATACTTTATTGGATAATTTTCATGATCAAGAAGTGGTGATGATTGATCGAAACGATAATCTAAGCTATTTAGGCTGTGGTACGGCTTTGTGGGTCGGTCGACAAATTGATTCTTATGAAAATCTTTTTTATACGAAGCGCGAAGATTTTGAAACGAAGGGCGCAAAAATCTCAATGGAAACTACGGTTGAAAAAGTTGATTATGAACAAAAGCAAGTTCATTGTCAAACAAAAAACGGAGAAACCTTTGTTGAAAGCTACGATAAATTGATTTTAGCAACGGGATCGATCCCAATCGCACCAAAAATACCGGGTCGTGAACTAGCCAATATCCATTTTCTGAAACGGTTTCAAGATGGACAAGCGGTGGATGAAATTTTAAGTAGCGAGGGCATTGATAATGTAGCGGTGATCGGTGCGGGATATATTGGGGTGGAAATTGCGGAAGCCGCTAAACGTCGCGGAAAAATTGTTTTATTATTTGATGCAATGGAACGTTCACTGCCGAGCTATTATGACAAACGATTTACTGACGATATGGATCAAAATTTAACGGAGCACGGCATTGAGTTGCACTTCGGAGAATTAGCGACAGAATATAAAGGAGAATCGAAGGTTGAAGCAATAGTCACTGACAAAGGAGAGTATCCAATTGACCTAGTCATTAACGCGATCGGTTTTTTACCCAATAATGACCTAGGTAAAAATCATTTGGAGTTATTCAAAAACGGCGCTTATCTAGTGGATCGCCATCAGCAAACGAGCGATCCTGATGTATACGCCGTTGGTGATTGTGCAACGATTTTCTCTAATGCGTTGCAAGCAACGACATATATCGCCTTAGCGACAAACGCTGTCCGCTCAGGAATCGTCGCGGGGTATAATGTTGGTGGTGTGGCGTTGGAATCAACTGGTGTACAAGGCTCAAACGGAATCTCAATCTTTGGGCTTCATATGGTCTCCACAGGTTTATCAGTCGAAGCGGCGAAAAAGAACGGTTTAAACGTGAAATATACCGACTTTGAAGATTTACAACGTCCGGGCTTTATGAAGAATAATGCGAAAGTGAAAATCCGCATCGTTTATGAAGTAGATTCTCGTCGGGTAGTTGGTGCTCAGCTGTCTTCAACCGAAGATATCTCGAGTGTCATCCACATGTTTTCATTAGCGATTGAAGAACAAGTGACGATCGACAAATTAAAATTACTAAATATTTTCTTCTTACCGCATTTTAACCAACCCTATAACTATATAACGATGGCCGCGTTAAGCGCAGAATAAAAAAACTCTACCTGTTTTCGAAATATCCAGTCCGACAAAGTTAGCTGGATAAACAGGTAGAGCTTTTTTGTTTGTAAGTAAAAGTAGAGCGTTATTTCTTAGCAGTATTTAAAATGTTGATAATGCTTTGATAATCTTGATTTCGGATAATTTGATAATTTAATTTTTGATAGAGCTTCACCGTGACGTGACTCCACGTTTGCGTAGTGATATACAGATCTTGTTCAGGATAATAGTCGTGAAGTAGCTGGGTTTCACGAATCGCTAATGCTTTAGCTAAGCCTCTGCCCTGTTCTGTTGGAAGGACACCTAACCAGTGCAAACGAGGGGCTTTTTCTTCTGTCCACCAAGCGGTAAAAGTTGCCACTTTTTCTCCTTTGGGATTTTCAATAAAAAGCATTCGACGTTGAAGCTCATTAGAGAATGGTGCGAAGGCTTTTTCAAAATAGAGGGCGGCATCCGCTTCTGTTTCAAATTCCTGCACCGCGGTTTCGATGCGGCACCAAGCCTGTGCATCTCCTAGTTGATAAAAAACGAAATGATAGCCTTCAGGAAGCTGAAGCTCTGGTAATGAAGGTGCATTTGAAGGACGAAACATCGTAATGGGAATAAAGGGAACTGATTTATCCAACATGATAAAACCTCCTTAATCTAGCATATTAAAATCTTATCATGCGGGAATCGCAAAAGCCAGATGGACTTTTTAGGCAGTCAAGTCTTTCCATTATAAAAAACATTCTTGTTCTAAATGTAAAATTAATTTAAGCTTTTTGAAAGTTCCATCAAAAAGCTTAAATGATTCACATAAAAAGAATTAAGGCTTCGGTATTCAGAACACAGTCTCAAAGTATTTTGCAATGGTGTCCATAGTAGCGGCTTTTGAAACTCCCAATGAAATGATTCAAAAATTTTTTCTAATAAATTTACTAAAAATGTTCTCCTTAAAAACTACTATTATAAAGAAATTGGAGCCATTCATACGGATGTCTATTATATAATGAGAGGGAAATCAGGATAAGGTAGAAAAAATGACAAATGTCAAGACATTTTACTGAAAGTTGAATAAGATATTTTGACTTCGTCCTATTCAAGTCTTGAAGAATAATTTATGTGTGGGGAGGGATTTTTTATGGCGAGTAGAGTGTTCTTTAGTTTTCGTTACGAAAATGATTTTTCAAGAGCGATGGTGGTTAAGAACAACTGGACACTGAAGGAAAATGAAGAATCAGGTTTTATCAAACAAGCCGAATTTGAAAGTATCAAGCGCGATGGTGAAGATAGCATTAAACGTTGGATCGATAAGCAATTAGCAGGTACCACAGTGACCGTAGTACTGATCGGTAGCGAAACCTTAGACAGCCAGTATGTACAATATGAAATCAAGCAGAGCTATCTAAGAGGCAATGCGATCATCGCGATCAAAATTGGGAAAATAAAAAATCTAAGTCAGCAGGTTTCGCTTAGTCAGTCAACGGTAAAAATCGTTGGGAAAACGAGTCAAGGTGAATTGCTTTGGTTTGATGAAGTAATTGACAGAGAATATGACTACATCAAAGACGACGGGTTTAACAAACTTGAAAATTGGATCGAAAACTGTGGGAGAATGAAGCGTAAACAAGGATAAGACTAGTATGACTCAAATGAAGAGCAGGAGAGAAGGAATGGACGAACAAGAAACGACAATTCAGGTCAATTATATGAATAAAAGGACAAGCTGTTGAAAGAAGAAAGAAGCTCAACAGCTTGTCCTTTTAATTTTGCCTGACGATGAGTTAGATTACCCAGGCTTACTTTATTAAAGCTGCAGCCAAAGCCTTTTGGACAGCGACAATATTTTTATCTTTTCTAAATTGCAATGTTTCGGCAGGGAGTTCAGCACTTGAAATCCAAATTTTTAATTCGGCGTCTAAATCAAAATGCCCGCTAGTTTCCACGGAAAAGCGTGAGATTGAATGATAAGGAATCGATTTGTATTCGACTTTTTTTCCTGTCACCCCTTGTTTGTCCACCAGAATCAGCCGAAAATCCGTGAAGACGATCAAATCTCGAACAAGTTTAAAGGCTAGTGACACCCTTTCTCCCGGCACTAGAACATCGGCCAGTTTCTTTTCAATTGCCTCATTGTCGTGTTGTGTCGCGTTACCCATTAAGCCGTCAAAAATTCCCATAGCAAATCCCTCTTTTCTTTTGATACCTTTTATTCTAATAGAAAAGCTATAAGATGACAAAAATCATCAAGGCAAACTGAAAAATTTAACTAAATGTTGTTTTTTTCACAAAAAAAATTTTGTTCTTTTTAAACTGAATCACCTTGATAAACGAATAGTGTTTCGTTATACTCGATAAGGAAAGAACCTAGTTGAAAAATTGGGAGTAGGAGGTGTTCTCATGCTGAAAATCTATCGTCGTTGACTTTGATCTCAACCTTTACTTAGAGTTTCTAAGCGAGTAGAACATGTGCATATCCTCCCACTAACTTTTTTTGTAATGACTTAAAAAGCTTTTTCATTGTAGAAAAAAATAGGATCATGGAGGAAGCATACTCAGTGAGTGTGTTTTTTTGTTGTGCTTAAAAAGGGTGTATCAACGTATTGAAAACGTTTTAAGTGAAAGAATAAACTTTAAGGAGCAATTAAAATGAAAAAATTTGTGGCAGTAATCAGTTGTTTATTATTAACGGTGTTGATCGTTGGAACAAAGGCAACAGAAGTTCAAGCAAAAGACAAAACAGAGAAGGTCCAGCGTTTAGTGAATAGTAAAGAAATCAAGACGAGCGATTTCTTTGTAGATGCGAAATGGCTGAAAAATCAACTAAAAGAAGACGATAAAACCGTCGTCATTGAAGCTTCTTATGGTGAAGGCAAGGATTATAAAAAAGCTCATATCCCTGGAGCCTTGCACATGGATACAATGGAAATTGAAAATGAAGAAAGCAACTGGAATATTTTATCTGCGGATACTTGTAAAGAGGTTTTCTTGAAACGCGGTGTGACGAAAACAACACCAGTGGTGATTTATTCAAGTGATATCAACGCGGCCGCTCGAGTAGCTTTCGTCGCTTATTGGTTAGGTGTCGATCAAGTCAAAATTTTAGATGGCGGCTTGAAAGCGTGGGAAAAAGCAGATTATAAAGTTGAAAAGGGCGAAGAAAAAGCAACAGCGGCTAAGGATTTTGGTGGAACAGTCCCAGGACGTCCAGAAAGTTTGATTTCGACTTCTGCAGATTTAGTAGCGGCTAAAGAAAAAAATCCCGAACTCGTTTTAGCCAGCGTCAGAAGTTGGAAAGAATTTATCGGTAAAACAAGTGGCTATTCTTATATTGAAAATGCCGGCGAGCCTGAAGGTGCTGTTTACGCAAAATCTAGTAAGACCAGTGCAGATGTCGCTCAATTAATGAACAACGATGGAACAGTCAAAGAACCAACCAAAATTTTTACTGCTTGGGAAAAATGGGGTATTACGCCAGACAAGGAAGTTGCATTTTATTGCGGGACTGGTTGGCGTGCAGCAACAGCCTTTTTCATCACGAAGCAAGAAGGTTGGAAAGATGTCAAACTATTTGACGGTGGCTGGTTTGATTGGGATAAAGCCCATCAAAAAGACCCAAGCAAATATCCAGTCCAAATCGGTGATCCAAGAGACAAAGACAAATTGGAAATCTTAAACTAATGAAGATTCTGCGTTTTGTGCTTCATCTGTTACAAATCGGTTTGCTTTACGGCATCTATTTGATGCGAGACCTCTACGCCAATCATCTAGGATTTATGCGCAATGTATCTTTCTATTCCCACAAATTTGCGGACAGTTCTTTGGGGCGGCAAATTTTCTTACTGCCTCTTGTCTTGGTCTTCGTGGCTGGTTTGATTGTCTTCAAAAAAAGAACGATCGAAAGTTTTTTACTGCTGAGTATGGGGCTACTTTTTCTTGGGTGGCAGTTGGGCGCTGGCTTGGAGCAAATCCCCATTTTTTACTTAGTCAGTGGTTTGTTTTGTCTGATTTTTTTGTTGCAGTTGTTGATCGTTTTATCAAAAAAAGGAGTACGTCATGGAGTATTCACAAGAAACCATTGAACTGGCAACAGTCATCGCGGAAACCTGTACCAGCTGCGGCCGCTGTATGAAAGACTGTTTATTTTTACAAAAATATTGTGATGATCCGCAACAGCTGTTCCAGCAATTTTTGAACGAGGGGTTAGAGCCGATTGTCCCTTATTCTTGTATGCTCTGCGGGCGCTGTACGGTAGTTTGCCCGCTGCAATTAAAATTGGATGAAGCCTTTTTAGCAATGCGTAGAGACCTAATCAACGAAGGGTTGCCATTAAAACAGCTAAGAAGTGTTCAAGTCCATCAAAAATTATCGACAAGCAAATTTTTTACCGCAGTGAATCGAGGAGATGACCTATGAAGTATGGATTTATGGCAGGCTGTGCGCTAAGTTCCAGTAATCCGCAGCAGGTTGGTGAAATAATTGCTTATCTAAAAAGATATTATCCCGTTCTGGCAGTGATCCAAGGATGCTGCGGCAAGCCAACCCGTATGATCGGTGATGAGAAATTGTTTCAAGCTCGTTTTCAAACGCTGACGGATCAAGTTCACCAAGCGGGAATTGATGAATTGATCGTCGCTTGTCAAGGCTGTATCAAAACCATGACCTTGCAAAATCAATTTCCAACTAGCTCCTTATGGGTCAAGCTGGCGGAAATCGGCTTGCCGCAAGAAATGATTGGTAAAGCCAGTCAAAGCGATGTTATTTTTTCGGTTCAAGATTCCTGTCCAACAAAAGAAATAACAGAGATCCATCAAGCCGTCCGCTTTTTGTTGGAGCAGTTAGGTTATCAAGTCGCTACCAATCGCTTGTCAGGGAAAAATACGCTGTGTTGTGGAATGGGCGGGATGTGCTGCGTTTCTAATCCACCCTTAGCAAAAGAATTCGCGACAAAACGAGTCAATGATTTTAAAACACCTCATATCGTGACTTATTGCTCCAGCTGTACCGCTGCAATGTTAATGGGTGGAGGCAAAGCTTGGCATTTATTGGATTTGATGTTTGGACCAGTGATTAACCAGCAAGCAACTTGTGCGTCACATCCGTTAAATCAACCCGTGCTTGCTTGGAAAAATCGTTATCAATCGAAAAAAATAGTAAATAATGCATAGAATTTTTATGCGTGATTTAGCTGGAAAAATAAACACTTAAAAAAGAAGTAGGATTTCAGTTCCTCTTTTGGCAGTGAGTATCAAATAAAAACAAAGATAAGGCTGAGCAGCCGACACTTCACTGAAAAAGGATAGAGGAATGATATACGGATGAAAATCAAACTTGTTTTTCGATCCTCAGAAAATAAATACTTAAAAAAGAAGTAGGAGAAAATAATGAAAAAATGGTTTATGGGGCTTTTGACAGTGAGCATGCTTTTTTCGTTAGCTGCATGTAAGACAGGCGAAACGAAAGAGGAGAAGACGACTGATTCTATCAGCAATTTTTCAGATGCTGTAAAAGAAAGTAAGGGGGAGACCGTCACTTTTTATGGTTATGGCGGCGATGAAAAAGCCAATGCGTGGGTGGATGAAGTAGTGACACCGGCGATGAAGGAGAAATATGATATCACGGTGAAGCGTGTACCGATGGATATTGATCAAATTTTGAACAAATTGACGACTGAAAAAGAAGCTGGAACGAAAACCGGCGACATTGATGTGATGTGGATCAATGGGGAGAATTTTTATACGGCTAAACAGGCAAAACTGCTTTATGGCCCAATCACAAATAAGATCGAGAGCTTTGAAAAGTTGATGGATGTCGATGGTCATAATTCGAAGTATGATTTTGGTGTGAAGATTGATGGGTATGAAATGCCTTATGGTAGTGCACAATTGGTTTTTGCTGGCGACAAAGAAAAATTTACTTCAGGGTTTCCAACCGATACGAAAGCTTTGTTGGAATACGCAAAAGCTCATCCCGGAAAAATCACTTACACGGCACCGCCGGAGTTCACAGGTAGCGCCTTTGTTCGCAATATTATTTGTGACATCGTCGGCTACGATAAGGTAGAAAAAGCGGCTGCTAATAAGGAAGAGTTGTATCAAGTCATCAAGCCGGGCTTAGATTATTTGAATGAGATCAAGCCTTACTTGTGGCAAGAAGGAAAAACGTATCCGACAACAACGGCTGAGTTGGATCAAATGTTTTCAGCTGGTCAAATCGATATGAGCTACAGCTATTCTCAAATGCACGTGGCAGAAAAGCGCAGCGACAATGAATTCAAGCCGACAACAGAATCCTTCTTATTTGATAAAGGGACAATTGCCAATCAAAGTTACTTAGCGGTTGCTGATACATCGAAAGTCAAAGGAGCAGCTTTAGTTTTGATCAATGAAATGACTAGCGAGAGTGCCCAATTGAAAAAAGCGGAAGCTAAATACGGCTACAGTATCCCGCCTTTTGATTCGAAGAAGCTATCAAAGGAAACCAATCAACAATTGGCGGACTTGTACAAAAATCAAGGGGTATTGTCGTTAGAAGAGCTGCAGGAAAAACAAATTCCAGAGGTTCAAGCAAAAAAAATCCCGATCATCGAAGCGTTATGGAAAGAACATGTTTTGCATGAATAAGAAAAAACTATTGGTGGTCCCTTTTCTACTATTAAATAGTGTCGTGATTTTCGCGGCACTATTTCGGGGATTGCAAATCAGTCTCGGTTATTATCCATTGATTGGGTTAAACCAGCTGACGTTAGCTAATTACAAAATCGTTTTGACTGATCCGTTCTTTCAAAAGTCGCTGAGTTACAGCTGCTACTTGGCACTGACGGCGACCTTTTTTTCATTGATCGTCGGCGTCGGGGTGGCTTTTTTACTGTTGAAAGTCAAACAACCCATTTTACATAAAATCCTTCAGTTACCCATCTCACTGCCACATATTATTGTGGCTTTAATGGTGCTGCAATTACTCGGCCAATCTGGGGTGCTGTCTCGTTGGTGTTTTCAATTAGGCTGGATCAAAGATATCGGAGAGTTTCCTTTACTCGTTCACGATCAGCAGGGGATCGGGATTCTTTTCGTTTTCCTTTATAAAGAGATTCCCTATGTAGCCGTGACAGTCCTGGCGATCCTTCAGCAACTGCAGCTTGGCTATATTGAAGTGGCTAGGAATCTGGGGGCTTCGAGACGGCAAATTTTTACCCAGGTGATCTTTCCTATGATCCAAAAAACCTTGTTCACCTTATTCATTATTTTATTTTGTTTCACTTTTGCCTCCTTTGAAGTGCCTTATTTATTAGGTGATCCAAGTCATGGAACAGTAGCGTTGACGGCGTATGATCTATTTACCCAAGCGGACTTAATGACTCGTCCGCAGGCGTTTGCTTTAAATATGGTGATGTCAGCTGTTTGCTTATCAGTAGCGATCGCCGCGCTAGTTATCAGTCGCTTACTGCCGGGAGGGAGAAAAATAAAATGAAGACTTCCGGAAAAATGAACTATTTATTTTTGAGTGTCATCGCGTTTTTGATTTTGTTGCCGTTAAGCTTTTTAGTCTTGTGGTCAGTCAGTTCCAAATGGCTGTATCCAGCAGTCTTACCACAGCAGCTGGCCGTAAAATCCTTTGTCCAGATGATTCATGATCCTAGTTTTTTCCCAGCAATCATGAATAGCTTCGTAATCGCATTTGCGACGACGTTTCTAACATTAGTAATCGCGTTGCCGGCGGCGAATTATTTTGCTTTTCAGCAGCAGTTCTCTCAGCGAGTCATCGAGGTAATGATTTATCTGCCATTGATTCTGCCGGCGGTGGCCTTGATTACATCGAGTCAAGTAATCTTTTTGAAACTAGGATTAAACGGCAGCTTGCTCGGTGTCGTTTTGATCCATACGTATTTTTGTCTGCCTTATGGCATGCAGATTCTATTGGAGAGCTACCGTCAATTAGGTGAGGGCTTTAGTTTAACCGCAAGAAGTTTAGGCGCAAACCGCTGGCTGACTTTTTGGCAGATTTCGTGGCCTTTGCTAAGACCAGGGATCGCTACGGCCGCCTCTTTGGTATTTATCGTTTCCTTTAGTCAGTATTTGCCAACGTTTTTTATTGGCGGCGGACGGATTGTGACCTTGCCGTTGCTATTGTTGCCTTACGCCAATAATGGTCGTTACGGCATTGCATCGACATACAGTTTATTATTTTTAGTTTGCACGATTATCGGCGTCTGGTTTTTAAGAAAAATGATAGGAGGAGTACAGCGTGGGACTAAGCGTTAACAATCTTTATGTGAACTACGGGAAAAAAGAAATATTAACTGATTTGTCCTTTGATGTGGCTGAAGGAGAAACAGTCGCACTGTTTGGTCCATCAGGTGTCGGTAAAACCAGTCTATTGAAAATACTGGCGGGTATCCAAAAAAGTGACAGAGGAACAATTACCTTCTCAGATTCATTTTCCCAAGAGGAGACGATTTTAGTCTTTCAAGATTTTTGGTTATTCCCTCATATGACAGTGACCGAAAATATTGCCTTTGGTTTAAAAGCTCGCAAATTTTCGAGAGCGATCATTCAAGAAAAACTTCAAAAAATTATCACCGCTTTTGATTTAACGGGTTTAGAAAATCAGTTTCCAGATCAAATATCAGGCGGGCAGCAGCAACGAGTCGCCTTGGCCCGAGCGATTGTATTAGAACCTAAATTACTTTTGTTAGATGAACCTTTCGCAAATTTGGATAGCCAATTAAAATTGACGATGCGAAGCTATCTGCAGCGCTTGCAACAGGAGTATCGATTCAGTGTGATCTTAGTGACCCATGATCGAGATGAGGCATTTCATTTGGCCGATCGAATGATTTTATTATTAGCCGGAAACATCCAGCAGATCGGTACGCCGCAAGAACTTTATTTTTATCCCCTCAATCAACAAGTCGCCGAAGCAATCGGTGAGGGAAACTATTTATCCGGGAACGTTCAAGGGGAGTCCTTTCAAATTGGAACGACGACGTTAGCGGTGAAAAATCCGCAACAATTGGTAGGGGAGGCACGAGTCTTCATTCCTTATGGAACAGAGATCGCGATTAGTGAGCAGGGATTACCGGCACGGGTCTTTAGCAACGAGTGGTCACCCAATGGACAGCGGCCGCAGCTGCAGATTGGCGAATGTCTATGTACATTTACGAATCTATCGCAAAAAGTTCAGACTGGAACGAAAATTCATTTGAATTTTAAACAGTCCTTGCAGGTGCTGCCCGTATGATCTCAGTGATTATTCCGACTTTAAATGAAGAGCAAAGAATCGAAAAACTATTACCGCAAATCAGCCAATTATTAAAAAATATTCCCCATGAACTGATCGTGGTGGATGGCGGCAGTTCAGACCAAACGATTCAACAAGCTGAGCGCTTTGCAAACGTCTATCAGTTGTCTAAAGGAAATCGTGGAGCTCAATTATGTTACGGAGTAGAACAGAGCCGCGGGGACTTTTTATGGTTTTTACATAGTGATAGCGAGCTGGAAATAGAATCTACTGAGCTGGTAAAACTTCAACAAGTATTAAGGAATTCAGAATATAGTGCTGCTTTTTTTCACTTAAGCTTTGATTCCTCAGATAAATTTTTTACTTATTTAGAATGGACCTCAAGCCTCCGCGCACGTTTTCTTGGTTTGATCTTTGGAGATCAGGGGCTATTTGTTACACGTGAGTGCTATCAACAAGCAGGTGGATTTGATGCGGTTCCTTTAATGGAGGATTGGCAGTTGAGTCGCCGCTTGCGAAAAATTGGTAAATTCTATCCAGCGACTGGTAAGATCAGTACCTCTAGCCGCCGTTTTCGTAAAGGCAAATTGCGCACTCATTTAGCGATGCATCGCATCAAATTATTGTATCTACTAGGAATGTCGTCAGAAAAATTAGCCAAACGCTATTACAAATAAAGGAGCACAAGATGCGCACAAGAATCGCCGCTTATTTAAAAGAGTTTCATTTAATTGAAAAATTAGAATTACAAAGGCCGATTACAGTCGAATTTTTAGCACAAGGAGAATACAATCAAAATTTTCTGATCTCCGATGGAAAGAAACAATTTGTTTTCCGTTTGAACTACGGCAGTCAATTACAGTTGGAGAATCAAATTCAGTATGAGTATCAAGCGTTGAGGTGGCTGGAACGAACGGACCGGACACCGAAAGTTTATTATGTCGATGACAGCCACCGGTTTTTCAAGCAAGGCTTATTAATCATGGGATTTCTAGTGGGACAACCCTTAGATTATCGCAGTGATCTGGCTAAAGCTGCTAAAATTTTTGGTGAGATCCATCGTCAGCCGATTGATGATCTGGCCGCCGATTTTCTTGTGGAAGAAAAAAAGACGATTTTGTCTGCCCGCGTGGAGGAGTGTCAGCGGCTATTAGCACCGGTTTTAAAAAGCGATTTTGTGCCTTTAACTGCTCAAAGAGAATTGGCGAGAGCCTTAGAACGCTGCACAAAAAATGTTGACCAGCAGCGCTTTTTCAATGATCTGGATCTTTGGTGTGTGAATAATACAGAGGTCAATTCTCACAATTTCATAATCGGTGAAAAAAGCTATTTGATCGATTGGGAGAAGCCTGTGATCAGCCATCCGGTGCAAGATATTTCGCAATTTTTGGCCTCAACGACGACCCTTTGGCGCAGTAATTTATTATTGAGTCAAACAGAAAAACATCAATTTTTAGACGAGTATCTTGACGCAACAGGATTTGACAGAACAGCCTTTGAAGAAGCGCTAAGAATCTACCATCCCTACTTGATGCTGCGGGCACTAGCATGGTCGGCGATGGCCTATGACAGTTATCAAACAGCGACGAAGGCGTTAAAAAATCAAGAAATTTTTGAAAAGGTGACCAGCTATTTGGAACCAGATTTTTTACAACAAGCATTGAAGGAGCAAGTCTTTGAATAAACAGGCCTATATTTTATTTACTCGCATTCCGGTTCCTAATAAAGTCAAAACCCGCTTGCAAAGCCGATTGACTGGCACAGAAGCTAGTCAAGTTCAGCTGTGGATGCTGCAAGATAGCTTCGAAAAATTTGCGTCACTAGCGGATCAAGGGATCGATCTCTTTTTAGCTTATTCGGACGAAGGCAGCCCTGATTCTTTGATCCAACTCATGCCAAAAAGCTTTAAGGCCTTTCCTCAAAAAGGACAAACGATTGGTGAACGAATGAAGCAGGCACTGGCGACGGTCTTTTCGCTTGGTTATCAAAAAGTTATTTTGACTGGTAGTGATATTCCTAATTTAACTGCTGAGCTTATTGTCTCAGCTTTTGATCAAATGAGCGAAGTGGTATTGGGACCATCTCCTGATGGTGGCTATTATTTAGTGGGAGCGACAGAAAAAGTAAACGTAGCCCCGATTTTTGATGCACCGATTACTTGGGGGAAAAGTGAAGTGCTAACTGAAACATTAAAGCTGTTAAGTAAGTATCAAGTGGTTTTGTTAGAGCTGCTGGAAGACATGGATCATCCGGCCGATCTGCAAGCGATTCAATCTCAATTGAACCAGGAGAATGCGTATTTTGGCGACTGGCTCAAAGAAAATCGAGGGTTATTCCAATGAGAAAAATTATTTATGATTGCGACAATACCTTTGGCTTGAAAAATCATGATGTGGATGATGGGTTGACGTTGTTCTATTTATTGGGCATGCCTGAAATTAATTTATTAGGCATGACTTTAAGCTATGGGAACGGAACTATTTTAGAAGTCCAACAAATGACCCAGAAATTACAAGCACGGCTGCAACTAGATTTTTCCTATTATCCCACAGAAAAAGCGGTGGATTTTTTAGTGGAGCAGGTCAATCGCTTCCCCAACGAGATCACAATCATTGCTACGGGAGCATTAACGAATCTAGCGCGAGCACAAGAAAAGGATCCGGCTTTTTTTAATAAAGTCCAAGAAGTCATCTTGATGGGGGGAATCACGCAGCCGCTTTTCGTAAATCAACGGCCAGTGACCGAATTGAATTTTTCCTGTGACCCCTTGGCGACTGAAAAAGTATTACTGAGTCAGGCGAAATTAACGATCATGAATGGCCACATGACTGCGGAAGCCTTTTTTTCAAAGAAAGAATTGGAAGACTTTCTTGAAGCAGCCGGTTCTTTGATAACTTCAGACAAATTGCGCTGGATAGCAGACAGCTTGCAAAGCTGGATTGAATGGAACGAGGAAATTTTTCACTTCAGCGGTTTTTGCAATTGGGACATGACTACAGCGGTCTATTTGGAACGTCCGGATTTGTTTAGCCAAGAAGAGTATCAACTTGCTGGGGAGCAAGCTAATTTGTCAAAGGGACAATTGACGTTGGCACAGCAGTCTGATTATTTAGTGAAGATGCCACAAAAACTGTTGGATTTGACCAGCTTTAATCAATTAGTCATTCAACGAATGGTGCAGGGCTTAACTCGTAGTATCGACTAGAGGAGGAAGTATGAAGAAAATTATTGGATTTCTCGTATTGATAGTGATTGTGTTAGTGCTTGCCAATCAGCTTGGGTTAGTCGCACTATTGACGGATATCTCACAACTGAGAAGTTACCTTGAAAGTCTTGGTTGGCGGGGCTATTTAATCTTTATCTTACTCTCAATAGTGGTCGCGGTTTTTTTACTACCGGGACAATTTTTAGCGATTGTTGGCGGCTTAGCTTATGGCGGTTGGATCGGTGGCGGATTAACCGTGATTGGCGCCTCACTAGGAGCAAGTATTTCATTTGTGATTGGAAAATATGTAGCTCGTGAATATCTACTACAACGCTTTGGCAGTGAACCAACCTTTCAAAAAATTGAAAAAGGGGTGCGGGAAAATGGACTTTCTTTTTTGATCTTTACCCGCTTAGTGCCGATCTTTCCTTTTGCCATTCAAAGCTACGCCTATGCGATGACCCCCATGAGCTTGAAAAAATTTAGTCTGATCTCCTTTTTAACGATGCTACCGGCGAGTTTTATTTATGCTTTTATGGCCTCAGAGATTGCGACCAAAGGAGTTTCCTTAAAATTATTACTCGAGCTGACTATTGCTGGGATTCTTTTAGGATTATTGTCTTATCTGCCGAAAAAATTCAGTCGAAAAATGAATGATTTATCCTCAAAATACGAAGAACGTTAAAAGACTATTCTTTAGTCTTTTTTTGCTGCTCACAAGTTGATTAATAGCCACAAAAGTTAACAACAACTCCATTGTGTTTCTTCAAAAATCATTCTAAAATAACATTAAGGAGGGATCGAAGGTGGAAATGAATATTGGAACGATCATTATGGAGAAACGCAAAGAAAAGCAAGTCACGCAGCAAGAACTGGCGAATTTCGTGGGTGTTTCGAAATCTTCAGTTTCAAAATGGGAAACGGGGCAAACCTATCCAGATATTACGCTATTACCATTATTAGCCGCTTATTTTGATATCACGATTGATTCACTTTTAACTTATGAACCCCAGCTGGACAATCATGAGATACAACGGATCTATGGCATGCTGAAAAATTCTTTAGAAACCAAATCAGCGGATGATGTCTTAGCGACAACGCGTAGTTTCATTCGCCGTTATTATTCCTGCTATCCTTTTATTTTGCAGATGGGCCTGTTTTTGCTGAATCACGTGGATTTATTACCAGGTGAGGACAGAATTACCCGTTATACTAAAGAAGCGCGAGAATTATTTATTCATGTGCGAACCCAAAGCAAAGATCCGGAACTGATTACTCGGGCACTGAAATATGAAGCTTATAGCTCATTGACCCTGCAGGAATTTGATCAAGCTTTAGAAATATTAGGGGAACAGGTGCCAGTTATCTTTCCAGTCGAGAGTCTGATCGCAATGGCGCAGCAACAAAAAGGTGAGCCGCAACAAGCGCAAATTACGTTACAAAGCGCCATCTATCAATACACAACGGTCTTTCTTAGTTTTTTGAGCAATTACTTACAGCTATTATTACAGCAGCCTGAAAAATACAATGAAACGGTGCAACGAGGTCGAGGCTTTGCCAAGCTTTTTCATTTTGAAACGCTCCATCCTGTAGCCTTCATGAATTTTCAACTCTCAGCGATCTTTGGATACGCACAAATGCAAAATGAATCGCCTGCTATTGAATTATTAGGAGAATTTCTCGAGATAATAAAACAGACAGTATTTCCCGTTGATTTGCATGGGGATGATTATTTTGATCGAATTGACGAGTGGTTGGAGAATTTAGAAATTGGCAATCAACTACCAAGAAACTCAAGTGTGTTAAAGGAAGATTTTATTGATTTAGTGATCGATCATCCGCTGTTTGAAAATTTCTCGAACCAGCAAGAATTAAACAGAATTTATGATGAATTGAAAGCAATTAAAACGAAAGGAGGGACAGCCGATGCCTAATGTTGATTTCTTACTCGAGAATCTGCCTATTTTATTGCCGCTGATCCTTTTAGAATTAACCTTAATGATTGTGGCTGTTAGACATATTTTGCTTCATCGAAACTATCGTTTTGGCAATCGCGGAATTTGGCTTTTTGTCGTGATTATTTTCCAAATTATTGGTCCAGTGGTGTATTTTGTTTTCGGAAGAGGCGACGAATAATGAATATTTTGGAATTAAGACAGGTTTCTAAAGCCTTTGGGCCCAAACAGGTGCTTGATGAATTGAATTTAGTTGTGCCCACTGGGTCTATCTTTGGTTTTGTAGGAGAAAATGGGGCAGGAAAAACGACGACGATGAAGTTGATTCTCGGCTTGGAGCAAAAAGATCAAGGTGAAATTTTGATCAAAGGCAAACCCGTGACTTTCGGCGATAATCAAACCAATCAAGTAACGGGTTATTTACCAGATGTGCCTGAATTTTATAATTATATGACTGGCAAAGAGTATTTGACTTTTTGTGGTGAAATTACGGGATTGTCGAGAAGGATGCTGCAGCAAAAAGTTGCAGAAACACTAGAGTTAGTCGGACTTTCTCTAGACAAAAAAAGAATCAAAAGTTATTCGCGGGGCATGAAGCAACGTCTGGGGATCGCGCAAGCACTATTGAACGATCCAGAGTTATTGATTTGCGACGAACCCACTTCGGCGTTAGATCCAAGTGGACGCAATGAATTTTTAGAAATTTTAGCAGGTTTAAAAGGCCGCACTACGATTTTGTTTTCGACCCACATTTTAAGTGATGTTGAACGGATCTGTAACTATGTCGGTATTCTTGATCAAGGGAATTTGACGATCAGTGGTCCATTGGAAGAATTGAAGCAACAGTATGCGAAAGATCAAATCGACATCCAATTCGCAGATAAGCAAGACTTGCGGGCATTTTTCAAAGAGCTGGATCAGTTAAAAGAACAAGAACAGCTGTCGGATTATTCTTTTGATCCCGATACATTTCTTTTTAAAGTGAATTACGTTGGTTGTTATGAAAAACTGGCGGAAGAAATCTTTCGTAGCTTTGAAGCTACACAATTATTTCCAAGAGTCATCAAAAAAATCGATCCATCACTAGAATCGATTTTTCTGGAGGTGGTCCAGTCATGAGAAATTTAATCTATTTTACGAAAAAGGAATTATTTGAAAGTTGGCGGACCTATCGACTGCTGATCTTGCTGATTGTATTTTTGATTTTAGGCTTGATGAATCCATTAATGGCTAAGTTAACGCCAGAGATTTTTAAGATGACGATTGGTAAATCCTTGGCTCAAACGATTCCTGAACCGACATCTCTTGATTCTTGGACTCAATTTTATAAAAATATGACCCAAATAGGTTTAGTTGTTTTTGCTTTGATGTTTAGTGGCACCGTAAGTAATGAAGTCAATCAAGGGACGTTGATCAACTTAGTGACCAAAGGTTTGCATCGCTGGACGGTTATCATTGGTAAACTGATTAGTTTGATTTTCCAGTGGAGTTTGTGTTTGGTTTTATCCTTCTTGATCACTTGGGCCTATACTCTTTATTACTTTCCTGATGATAAGAGTCCTTACTTGCTTCAGGCGGTTTTTCCTTTGTGGCTTTTTGGAATGTTGCTGATGGGGCTAGTTCTTTTTGCTTCGACGGTTGCACGAAACAGTTATGAAGGATTATTGATCACTGGTGGCGGTGTAGTGATTTTAGGATTGCTAAATCTTTTTGATCAAGTAAAAAAATACAACCCAATCTCACTAACAACAGAAAATCTAGATTTTTTACAAAAGGCCGAGTTGTTTCAAGATTACTTATCGGCAATGATCATCAGTTGCCTCCTATTCGTTTTATTGATTATCTTGAGTATTTTACTTTTTAATAAAAAAAGGCTGTGAATTAAAACTAATTTTTAATTTATTGCATCAAAAAAAGTTATGTCCGTTTTTAGACATAACTTTTTTTAGTTAGTGTATTAGGTTAAATAAATAGAAAAACTACAGAATAAATATAATAAGCTAGCACCAATAAGGCGATAATACAAGAAATCTTGGCAAGGATACCGCCACGAGGTCTCTTAACTTGATTACGGCTTTTTTTTCGTGTGATTTCTGACGCATCACTTTCCATGATTTTTGATTTAGCAGGGCGTAAAAGTACCACTGCTAATAAGTCGATAAAGATTAATCCTTGTAAAATAATACTCACGATAAAAACAATTTGATCTCCTTGAACCATTCGAAACAAAAATAATGCGATCATGAGAAGATCAAATATCAATGTCAATAAAATAGCCATAATAAAGCTCCTTCGAAATTTGTGATAAATAAAAACCATTATAGCATAGATCGAATCAAAGCTTTATGAAATATTTTGTTAAGAAATAGCAAATTTCTAATCAGCGTCTCCGCCAAAAAGAATAGATCAACCAATAAACCATAAAGGTAAAGAGGGAGACCAGCATCAGTAAAGCAAGTGAAAAAGCTCCCTCCGATGGCTGATAGTGATGGTAATTCATCAATAAATAAATACATATAAATGTTGGGATCAACGAAAGATAAAGGTGGATCATCCGTCGTTCATTTTTAAATAATCTAAAATAGATGATACTCATAAAAAAGAAAATTAGGTAAATTACCCAAGAAACTGCCAAGCCGATATCCATAAGTAATTCCCCCTTCAAAGACTATTATAGCAAATAAGATTATCATAATAAATAACATATCTTTGTGTTAATAAAAATATTTTTATTGTTCTGATAAGGATAGCAGTACATTTTAACAACAAAAAAAATTCTGAAAAGAAAATCTTTTCAGAATTTTGTTCTTATGAATTTTTTAGTCAGCCTCGCAAATCTCGGTAATGACAAAAAAGCTGTGTAAGCTATCTTCGGGATAGTCATACCGTTTACTAATTTCACATAAAATCTGCCGGTTGGATTCTAGGACGGGTTCGTTACCATTATACAAAGTGTCGGTTGGAAGATGGATTTCAAAAGATTTCTTTTGGTTCAAATCTAAGGGTTTTTGAAAGAAAAATCCAGCGATCTTTTTCATGAGAGTTACTCCTTTTTTATATTTTGTTATATAGTACACTACTAATATAGGCAAAACCAGAAATAAGCTCTATAACTTACGTTATTTAAAATAATCGTAGGAGCGCGATAGCCACGACCCCGGTCAGAACAATTTTCATTAAATCATTAGTTCGTATGCCGACAATGAGCGCTGGGATGCAAGCGAGTATTTCAGGAAAACGGAGGCTAGGGAATGACCCTGATTTGAAAGTTAGCAAACTTTGTAGCAATAAGGCTGTTAGGATGGTCATTGGCAAATAGCTTAAAAATTTTTCGACGGCTGAAGGTAAAGCGAAAGCCTTTGTCAAAACAAATGGTAGGACTCTAGGTAGCCAAGTGACAGCGGCACAGCCAAAAAGAGTTAGTAGGTAATAGGAATTAGTCATCTTTGATTAGCACCCCCGTCATGCAGCCAATTAGAGTAGCAATAATCACGGCCAGCTCAGCGGAAACAATCCTCATAGACAAGAATAAAGTAAGGACTGTAACCAATAAAATAATGAGCGTCTTTTTCTTTTGTCTTTTTAAGGGTAATTGTACTTGGAATAAAAATAGGCCCAAAAACATGGACGTCAAAGCAAAGTCGAAGCCAAAAACCATCGGATCAGGAATGAAATTTCCTAATAAAGCTCCTATAATGGTCGAAACGATCCAAATTAAATAAGCGGTAATATTTAAACCATGCATCCACGTGCTACTGACTTTTTTTTGTTGAGCCAGCGTATTCATTAAAACGCCGTATGATTCATCTGTTAACAGGCTGCCGATTGCAATGCCGGTTAATAAAGAATCTTCTTTAAAGTAAGGAGCTACGGAGAGGCTCATCAATAGATGACGTAAGTTGACCAAGAAGACGGTAAAAATGATGGATAAAATCGGCGCGCTTAATAAAAGGAGGCCGCATAGAATAAATTGGGCGCTGCCAGCGTATACCAGAGTGGACATTAAAAAGATCTGCCAGATTGCAAGATGAACAGACCTTCCAACGATTCCCATAGCGATTCCGATACCTAAGTAGCCCATGATAGTTGGCAGACAGGCTTTTACGCCATCAGAAAAACGAGATGTTTGGGTCAATCGATTTTCCATTTTAGTCATCCTCTCATTTTCTTTTAATTATATTAGACGATAATTAATAGAAATACAAGGGCGTCAAGCATAAAAAAGTAACGAACGCCAATAACAATGAGACATAGGAGATCTAGAAATCCACTGTAAGCCAGTTTTGCCAGCAAACTAACGATGAGAACATAATAAATATGAATTTTATTAGTAAACAAATCCAAGTGTCTAGTTTCTTTAACGTGCATTTAACTTTTATCATTAGATATCAATAAGGTATACTATATGATAGGGAGGCGTTTACGATGAAAGAAGAATATAAGAAAATACTTGTAGCGGTAGATGGATCACCGGCTTCCAACGATGCATTCAACGAAGCGTTAAATGTCGCTGAACGAAATGACGCAAAGCTTTTTATCCTTACCGTGGTGGATTATAAATTCTCGATTGGTGATCCGGCATTTATCAATGATGCACTAAAATTTCATCTTAATAATGCAGAGATCGAATTAGAACAATTAATCGCGAATTCAAGAGTGAATCAGTTTGAGTATGAAACCAAAATTGATTCAGGCAATCCGAAGCGCAAAATCACGGATTACGCACTAGAACATCAGGTAGATTTGATCGTTTTAGGCGCGACTGGACGAGGGGCTGTTGAACAAGCTTTGGTCGGTTCGACAACGTCTTATGTTGTCAATAATGCTCATTGCAACGTATTAGTAGTAAGGCCTTAAAATAATAAAAAAAAAAGCTTGGTTTCTCAAATTGAGAAACCAAGCTTTTTAATTGGGATAGTAGGGCTCGAACCTACACTTACCTGATTCAGAGTCAGGCGCCTTACCAGTTTGGCCATATCCCAATGAGAACAGAAAAAATTATAACGCTAGTTTTTCTATTCTTCAACTATCTTGTCTTATTTTTTCCCAGCTTGTTTTAAAGCTGCTAAAACAATACCACCATCTGCGAAGCCTAGATTGATTTTAATTGTTTCGTTTTCAAAGTCTAGGATCAGACGAATACCATTCAATTTCTTTTTTCCGTTAATGGTTCTGCATTGATAAAGATTGTATTTGTAGGCCTTCTGCTTACTTAAAACATAAAGTGTATTGCCGGAAATTGCGTAAGCACTCAGTCCTTCTTGCTTTTTGACGCTTTCATATTTATGAAAGCCAATGAAGGAGAAGCTAAAATTGATTTTTGGATAGGCTTGTAAAAATTTTTGAAATAAAAACGTTCCTTTTTCTTCGCCCGTATTGTAATTAATCCCATATTTTTTTGTGAATCGATAGAGTTCTTGCGCTGTGTTCATAATAACCTCACTTACTTTGATACTAGTAGTATAAAGCTTTATGACAATAGAAACAATTCTCTATTTCGCAAGCCGTCGTGTATTAATAAATTCAGAAACGGCCATCGTAATTAGCAGAAAACCGAAAATTTGAAATAGAAACATTAAGCTGCTGAAAGGATTGAATAGCAGAAATATGCCGGCAAGGATCATCAATCCGCTATATAACAGTTGTCCATTAACAGGAAAACCGTTTTTTCTGGCGTTCCAACTCTGGATGAATTGCCCAATCGCGAACACTAAAATAAGGAAGCCTAAAAACATTGGTAAGATACTGATGATTCCTCTTGAAAACCATAAGATGATAAAGGCAACGATGATTCGAATAATCCCCCCGGTCGTTTCATAACCGACATTTCCAGTGTATTTTTTTGCGCGGAAACCGCGAATGATTTGAAGAATACCGAAAATTAATAAATAGAAGAAAAAGATATAAACAATCCCATTAAAAACACTTCTCGGAGAAAGCAAAATAGCAATACCAAGAATCAGATAACAGGCACTGCGCAAATACCCATACTTTCTAATTGAATCTAAAAAATTAGACATAAAATACCACCTCTCTAAAATAATTCTACCTGATTTAGTGTATTTTTGCGACTAAATAGGCAGTTTCAATTGTAAACCATTCCATACTTAGGTATAATGCGTTTAAATTGATCCAAAAGCTAGACGAACAAATGAATGTCGATACTGGAGGGCTTATTTATGAATGAAGAAGAAATTGAACTTGGAAGAAGTTATCGGTGCCATCCAATTGGCTTCGAGGAAAGTGTTGAAGGGGAAGTCATTTCAAAGATGACCAACTGTGCGGTTGTTCGAATCAATCAATGCGAAGATATTGATCAAGAGCAGCGAGATGACAAATCTAACATGGTCGTGGTAAAATATTCTAATTTCATCCCAAGTTAGAAGGCGGTTCTTTTGAATATATTTACTTTATTATTGCTGTTTTTCACGATTGTCCTATATGTTTTTTTACTGTTGACACGTAAGGCAATTGTGATTCCTGTTTTACAGAAAAAGAAGATGTATCCATTTTATCTTTTTTTGACGTTTTTGATTTTATGGATCGGCTTTAGTAGTTGGCAAGATCTTAATGAACGTGTACGCACTATTTTAGCTGCGTTGATCATGTTGAGTTTCTTGTTGGATCAGAGGGGCTTCACAGAAGATAGTTTACTTTTGTTTAGTCTAGACAATCGGGGTATTCCGTTTAAGGAAATTGAGCGAGTTGTTTTATATCAGGAAGAAAGTGGTTTGATTAAGTTAAACTATTTTCGCAAGGATCGTCGAGGACCGATTTTGACCTTTAATTATCCTTTAACAGAAATGGTGGTCTTTCTTTCTACGCATCTAGTTGAAGGCACTAAGCTGGAAATTTTAACAAAAGATGATGAACCAAAAGACGGACGATGAGATGGTGGAGACACCATCTTTTTTACGCAAAAACAGCGAGGCCTAGGCCTCGCTGTTTATTTAGATCAGATTAACGATATACACGGAAACGTTCGTCATCAGCTAAGTATTCTTTTTCTCCAGCTTCGCCTTCTTTAGAACCGAAGACTAGTTGAGAACGTAATTGCCAGTTTGCTGGGATATCCCATTCTTTTGCTACAGCATCATCGATTACTGGATTGTAATGTTGTAGGTTTGCACCCAGACCAGCTGTAGTTAAAGCAGTCCATACATTAGCTGTTGCGATCCCATTTGATTGTTCTGCCCAATCTGGGAAGTTGTCAGCATACAAAGCGAATTGTTCTTGTAAATGTTTTACTGTATCAGTTTCTTTAAAGAACATTACAGTACCTAAAGCGTTTCTGAAGCCAGCAATTTTAGCTTGAGTGTTAGGAAAAGCTTCAGCTGGTGTTAATGGTTTCAAAGCATCTTCAACAATGTTCCATAGTTTTTCGTGAGCATCGCCAAAAAGAATAACAGCACGTGGTGATTGTGCGTTGAACGCAGTTGGGCTGTTTTTAACAGTGTCCTTGATTAATTCTGTGATTTCTTCTTCTGATAATTTAACGTCGCGTCCTAATGCGTAGAATGAACGGCGATCTTTCAATGAGTCTAAAAATTGAGACATAATAATTTCCACCTTTTCTTGTTGAGTTCTTGTTTACAAAAGCCACTATATCATCTTACAAAAAGTAAGAAAAGAAATATGCTCGCAGAAAAAGTAATTTTTTTAAAAGCCAGAGATTAAAATAGAAGAAACAAAAGAGTCTGTGTTAAACTTGATACAAGAAGAAAAAAATGGAGGCACGTGAATGAATATAAAAGAAATCGGGAAGACAATTCTTTATTTTTTGATTTTGGTGGCCATCTTGTTTGGCTTACGGCATTATGTTTTTACGCCGGTAGTGGTTAAAGGGGATTCGATGGACCCGACATTGGCAGATGGTGAACGAGTAATCGCATTGAAAAATACCGAAGTCAAACGTTTTGACATCGTGACTTTCCCAGCACCTGATGATCCAGGAAAAAATTATATCAAACGTGTGATTGGCTTGCCGGGAGATACCATAGAATACAAAAGTGATCAGCTGTATATCAATGGAAAAAAAGTTGCTGAACCCTACTTAGATGAATTTAAAAAAGAACTGACGGATGACCAACCGCTCACTTATGATTTCAATTTGAAGGATCTCTTTGGGGCAGAAAAAGTTCCCGCTGGCGAGTTATTTGTCTTAGGGGACAATCGACGTATCTCAAAAGATAGTCGAATCATTGGAATGATCAAAGAAAAAAATATTATGGCCGATGTAAAATTCGTATTTTGGCCCTTAGACCGATTCGGGACAATAGACTAGCAAAATGCTAGTCTATTTTTTGTCAGTCCAACTTTTCGCAGTCTTCATTGTCCATCGATGAATAGTAATAGATGATTATAGAGAATTGTGTGAAATGTTTAGTTGGATGATATGGCGATGAAGATACGTATAAATTTTGCAAAATTTATTTCTTCTATTTTTTGAATCGCCAGCGAGTTCTACTTCACGCTTTAGCTTGATTAGTAGAATCGTCTGCGAACTGAAAATCAAATCAACTTTTCGCTTTTCAAGAAGTGGATAATATGATCTAAGTTAATTGTCAGATCTGTTTTTCGCGTTTTTTTTTTGCGAATTGTTGCATAGTGGGTGAAATTTTTATTTTTTCACACTACTCTTGGATCGCTCAGATTCATGCGTTGTTTTACATGAACTGTTATAATAAACGAGAACTATAATATCTAGAAATGAGGGGAAACAATGCCGTTACAATTTTTATTAGGTGCTGGACAGACGGACGTGACGGAACGCATGATCCAGTTGGCGCAAAGCTGGTTGGAAAAGACCCCGACTAACCACGTGTTTTTCTTAGTCCCCAATTACAATAAATTTGAGCAAGAAATCAATCTTTTGTCTGCCATGAAAAAAAGCACTCACGTTTCTGAGTTCAGTACGATTCGAACACAGGTTTTTAGTTTTCAGCGTTTAGCGTGGTATTTTTTACAGCGGGATGGACAAGTTCCAGGAAATATTTTGTCAGAAGCTGGGAATGCCATGATTTTACGAAAGGTCCTACAAGATTTACAAGAAGAACTAACGATTTTTCGTGGAGAGGCTAATAAAACAGGTTTTATCCAACAGTTGTTGGGCTTTTATCAAGAGATGCAAGTTGGGAATGTCTTAGTAGAGGATTTAGCGGTAAGTGAGCATGATCCCGATCAGGCACTCAAATTGCAAGACTTAAAAATGGTTTTCAGTAAATATGAAGAAGCGATGATCACGTATCAAGTCACCAACGAAGATCCTTTACTATTGCTGGAAAATTATTTGACACAACAAGAATTGTCAGGGGATCTGTTTATCGTGAGCGGGTTTACCCGTTTCAACGCCCGCGAACTAAGTGTACTCAATGCCTTGATGGCTTGCGGTGAGTTGGCGGTAGCTTTGGAATTGGATCGGGCATACCCAAATGAAGAACCAAATCCTTTGAATTTATTTGCTGATCCTGGGAAAACATATTTTCAATTGAAACAGCGCGCCGATAGTCAGCAGATCCCTGTTCGGCCAGATCAATTTGCTGGCAAGCGAGACACCCTTTTTAATCAAGTCAGTGCCTTTTGGGCACAACAACAAAAAAGTGATCTATCGCAGACAGATCAAATTCAGCTGACTAAGTATGCCACCGTCAATGAAGAAATTCGTCAAGTCGGTAATCAGATTCGCCATCTAGTGAGCGTGGAGGGTTACCGATATAAGGATATTCAGATTTTACTACGCAATCCGCAAGTCTATAACAGTGTCCTGCCGGATCTTTTCCAAAAGCTGGAGATCCCATTTTATTTGGACGAAACGCAAGAGATGGCCGCACATCCTTTAATTGAATTTCTGCAAGCATTGTTTCTAATTGATAAATACCATTATCGGATCAATGATGTTTTCCGGATGCTTCGTTCGGAATTATTTGCGCCGTTTGATTGGACAACTGAGAACTGGCTGTTGCAACAGCAAAACTATCGCCAGCAGATCGATCAAACGGAAAATCTTTGTTTAGCTTATAATTTCCGTGGCAGTGTCTGGACGAAAAAATCTGATTGGCAGTTTGTTGATTACGATTTTGAAGCGGAAGCCTTTATGGATGCCAAAGAGTTGGAAGAGACTTCTAATCAAGTCCGCCGGTCTGTTCAACAAGTATTACCAGTCTTTTTTAAAAAGATCAAAGGTGCAGAAAATGGTTTAGCGGCGGCGACTCTTTTTTATCAATTTTTAGAAAGCTGTGGTGTGAAGCGTCAACTACTTTTCTGGCGTGATCAAGAGGTGGCCAAAGGTGAATTAGACAAAGCCCGCAACCATGAGCAGACATGGCAGGCTTTAATGGATTTGTTAGATGAATATGTACTGATTTATGGCTCAGATGTCTTTGATTGGACGACCTTTCAAGAAATTTTCCTAACCGGTTTGATGAATTTAACTTACGGCAAAATTCCAACGGCGATCGATCAAGTTCGAGTGAATGATTTGGAACTAGCGCGAGTCGATCAAATGAAAGTCACCTTTGCCATCGGGCTGAACGATCATGATTTTCCCGCTCGCTTTGATGATAAAGGTTTATTGTCGGCAGAAGAACGCTCAGCCTTCAATCAAAATTTGCCGGAAGGAAAATTTTTACCGGAAAACAATAGTTCAAAGGTCAATCGTGAACCTTTCTTAGCCTATTCAGTCTTCTTATCAGCCAGAGAAAAACTTTATTTAAGTGTTGCAACCACGGTTGAGGGAGAGAAGAAATTAGCGATTTCGCCTTTTTTGACGCAATTAAGTAAAGGCTTGAATCTGCCAGTGTTTGAAGCCGAGTCATTGAGTCTGACGAGTCAGCCGGAAAAACGAATGGGGACGTTAAGAACCTTGCTGTCAGATCTGATCCAGCTGAATCGTTTGGCGCAAGATGAAAATCGGGCCTTCTTACCAGCTTGGCGTGAATTACAGAAATTTATCCAAAATAGTTCACAGGCCCCACTAGCACAAAAAGTTTTCCAAAGCTTGCAGGAGCTGAATGTTCCACGGGCTTTGCTACCCGAGACAGCGGAACAGCTTTATGGGAAGAACCTTTATGTTTCAGTTTCTCGAATTGAGAATTTTTATAATTGTCAGTATAAGTATTTCGCCAATTTTGGACTAGGACTGAAGGAGCGGACCGTTTATGGATTAACGCCTGCCGCTGCGGGAGATTTTTATCATGAAGCATTGGATTACTTTTTCCGGTTGATCAATGAGCAAGGCTTGCGCTTAACAGAACTAAACGAAGCTCAGCGAGTAGCCTTAGCCGATGACGTCTTGAAGGAATTATTTGGCGAATTGAAATTTGCGATTCTTTCCAGCTCTGCACGAATGAATTATATTCGCTATCAATTGGCAAGAACAATTCAAAAAGTTAGCTGGGGCTTAGTTCAACAAGGCTTGCGTACGAAAATGGAACCGCAAAAAACGGAAATCGTCTTTGGCTCGATCGATGGTCAAAAAGGCATACCGGGAATTAGTTTACCTCTTGCTACTGGTGGCGAGGTAGCTATCCGAGGGAAAATTGATCGCTTGGACCAACTGCAAGGAGCAGAATCCGGCTGGCTAAGCGTGGTGGACTACAAATCCAGTCCTCACAGTTTCAATGTAGCAGATGCGTATTACGGAATCGCCTTGCAATTGATTACCTATTTAGATGTGGCAATCACCGATTATGGCATGACCAATGATAAACCAATTAAGCCAGCGGGTGCGTATTATCTTCACGTCCACAATCCGGTCTTGAAAGATCCAACCACAATTGACAAGGAAACCTTGAAATCGTATCACTATGATGGTTTGTTTGCAAAAGAGCCGGAGTTATATGATCAGCTAGATCACAGCTTACAGGAAAAGGAAAATTCTTTATTGTTTCCGCTGCGAAAAGACGCCAAAGGACAAACACAGCCGATTTCACAATCGAAAGACAAATTTTATGAACTATCAGAAATCGAATTACTTAGAGAGTTCAATCGGCAAAAAATTCAAGCGGCCGGCAATCAAATTGTTTCTGGCGAGATCAAACTGAATCCGACGTATAAGGATAATCAGCGGATCGCTTGTCAGCAATGCCCGTTCCGCAGTGTCTGCAAGTTCGATGTGATGTTGAAGGAAAATAATTATCATCGCTTAGAAAAGCTTTCAAAAGAAGAAGTATTGAGAAGAATGGAGGATGAGCTACATGACAACTAAACATTCAATCCCTCCAAAGGCCCCCAATGAGATGTACACTGATTCCCAATGGCAGGCGATTTATGATCAAGGAACCAACCTTTTAGTCTCGGCCTCGGCTGGCTCGGGTAAAACGGCTGTTTTGGTTCGACGCGTGATTGAAAAAATCAAACGCCAACAATTATCGGTGGATCAGCTGTTAGTCGTTACCTTTACAGAAGCCGCCGCCAGTGAAATGAAGGAACGAATCCAAAGCGCGCTGCAAGAAGCCATTAACGAAGAAACCGATCAGGAACAAAAAAATCATTTTACTCGGCAATTAACTTTGTTGCCGATGGCTAATATTTCCACTTTGCACGCTTTTTGTTCCAAAGTCATTCAACGTTTCTTCTATTTAATTGATTTAGATCCTAGTTATCGGATGCTGACGGATGAAACGGAGACGATTTTGTTAAAGGAGGACGTCTGGGACGAGCTGCGCGAAACCTTCTATGAGGAAAATCAGGAAATTTTTTATCGCTTGACTGAAAATTTTTCTAATGACCGTAGCGATAGTGGGTTAGAAGATTTAGTGATGTCGATGTACAACTTTGCCAGAGCCAATCCGGCCCCTTTTGATTGGTTGGAAGGGCTGATCGAAAATTATCGTATCAATGATTTAGCTGAATCTGAGTTGTATCAGCAAATCATTCGTCCGCAATTATTGAAAAGCTTAGACGAGATTCTTCAGATCTATCAATGGTTGATTTCAGATAGTCAAGTCAGTGAAGAGTTGCAAAAAATCACTGATTTAGCACAAAACGAAGCCGCGATAGTCCAGCAGTTGGAACAGCTTTTGGCGGTTAATGACTTGGATGCTGCCTTTACCTTATTGGAGGATTTGAGCTTTCCGACCTTTCCCTCACCGCGAAAAAAAGAGGTGAAGGAGGCTTTCGGTGAAGTGATCACTGAGTGCAAGGAGTATCGGGATCAAGCCAAGAAAAATTTACTGAATATAAAGGAAATTTACTTTGCCGTTTCACCAGCTGAGCAAATTGAGCGGCTGCAAGAAGCGTTGCCAATCGTTGAAGAATTGGTGCGCGTGGAGAAACAATTCATCGAAGCTTATTCTGCAGCAAAACGGGAAAAAAGCATGTTGGATTTCAATGATTTAGAACATTTTACTTTACAGATTTTACAAGCGGAGGTCGATGGCAAACGACCAGCGGAAACTTATTATCGTCAGCGTTTCGCCGAAGTGTTAGTCGATGAGTATCAAGATATCAATCAGCTGCAAGAAACAATTCTCCAACAGCTGAGCAATCAAACTAACGGCAACCTCTTTATGGTAGGGGACGTGAAGCAGTCGATTTATGGATTTCGTTTGGCTGATCCAACCCTGTTTATTCAAAAGTATCATGATTTTGCCCATGAAGACGGTGGCCGACGAATTATTTTGGCTGAGAATTTCCGTTCCCGAAAAGAAGTTTTGAATTTTACGAATCTAGTTTTCACACAACTGATGGATCAGTCGGTCGGGCAAATCGAATATGATCAGCAGGCAGAGTTAATCAATGGCTTTACCGCTTTTCCTGAAACGAAAGAATTTGCTCCGGAATTATTGGTTTATCAAAAGGCTTCAGAGACTCCCGAATGGATCGAAGACAAATCGATGGGGGAAATCTTTATGACCGCCACCAAGATTCGTCAATTGATCGATCAAGGCTTTGAGATTTATGATAAAAAACAAAAAGCAATGCGGCCTTTACAATATGAAGACATTGTTTTGCTGACGCCAACCAAAAGTCATAATTTAACGATCTTAGAAGTCTTTAAACAACTGGGAATTCCTTTAGCAATCAACGATACGCAAAACTATTTTCAATCAACTGAACTGCGGATCATGATCTCTTTGCTGCAAATTATTGATAATCCATATCAGGATATTCCCTTAGCAGCAGTATTGCGATCTCCCATTGTTGGATTGCAAGAAGAAGAACTAGCAATGGTCCGTCTTGCGTTACCACAGAAAGAATACTATCAAGCCGTTTTACGCTATGCAGAAACGCAAGAAGATCGCCTTGCTGAACGATTAAAGGATTTTCTGGCTCATTTAAATGATTGGCGAGAATTCGCTCGCCGCGAAGCAATCGCTGATTTATTGTTAAAAATTTATAATGAGACAGCCTACTTGGATTATGTTTTAGGCATGCCGGCCGGCCAGCAACGCCACGCGAATCTCTTAGCCTTGATCGAAAGAGCGAAGGATTATGAACGCAGTAGCTTCCGAGGCTTGTATCAGTTTATTCGTTTCATTGAAAAGATGCAGGAAAAGGATAAGGATTTAGGCGAGCCGCCAACCGAAGAAATCAGTGACGCGGTTCGAGTCATGACGATTCATGGGAGTAAGGGTCTAGAATTTCCAGTAGTCTTCTTGATGGATATGAGTAAAAGTTTTAATGTCCAAGATACGCAAAGAAATTATGTTTTTGATGAGAAGCTGGGCCTAGGTGTGAAACTATTAACCCCTGATACCCGAGTTCGAAAAGAAACACTCCTTTTCCAAATCGTCAAACAAAAAAATCTAAACAAATTGCTGTCGGAGGAAATGCGAAAGCTTTATGTGGCCTTAACACGAGCAGAACAAAAATTATTTTTAGTCGGCTCTTATGATGATGAAGCATCAGCCTATAAAAAATGGAGTAAAGCCGCTAGAAATGAGTCCGTGGTTTTGGATGCCGGCTTACGGAACGGACAACGTGATAGCTTCTTTGATTGGGTCGGAATGACCTTGTTTAGACATGCTCAGATGGATAAATATCAAACAGACTATGTTGTCAATCAAGTTGCGAAAGTGAAACAACATCCAGCGACCTTCACTATCGATTTTGTTGAGCCGCAAACGATCGCTGAATTGGTTCAAGGCTATTTACCAGAAATAAAAACTTTGGAATTGCCGCAAGGAACCGTCAACATCGATGCTTTGAAAAAACGCCTGCTATTTGAATATCCTTATCCCGAAGCTACGAAAACAACCAGTTATCAATCCGTCTCTGAGTTGAAGCGGCTCTATGATGATCCAGATAATCGACAGACGATGGACATCTCCGAGAACTCGATGACCTATCGTTTTACGGCTGACGCCCTCAACGAGCCGAAATTTTTAGGAACCCTTCAAGATGTTTCACCAGCGGAGATTGGAACCGCGACTCACTTGGTAATGCAGTTGTTACCCTTAAAGAAAAAACCAAGTGAAACTGAGATTCAGGAATTGATTGCTGAACTAGTCACGCGAAAGACTTTGATGCCGATGGTCGCTGAAAAAATTTCAGTAGCAAGTATTTTACAATTCTTCGATTCAGAGATTGGCACATATGTCTTGCAGCATGCAGAAAAATTGCATCGAGAAGAGCCTTTTGCGATGTTGCTACCAGCCGACCAGCTATTTAAAGACTATCAAAATCAAGATGAAATATTGATTCATGGGATCATTGATGGTTATTTGGAATTCGATCATGAGATTTTGCTGTACGATTTAAAAACGGATTTTTATACGCCAGAGCGGGAACAGCAGCTTTTGGACCGCTATCGGGGGCAGTTGCATTTGTATAAAGACGCACTGGAAAAAGCGAAGCACAAAACCGTTTCTTCAACTTTTTTAATCTTTTTGCAAGGCAACAAGGCGATCGATTTGTTAAGAACTCCTAAGCCTTAGGCAAGTTGTACTTATAAAAGGTAAGTAATGTGCTATACTCTCTCTATCGAGGTGAGAATTATGGAACAAGTAGAAGTAATGGACTTTTCACTTTGTCCAAAATTTGAGAAGGGTTTTCAAATTTTAGGCAAAAAATGGAACGGCTTGATTATTGATGTGTTGTTAGAAGGTGGTCCACAAAGATTCGTTGATATTGCTGCGATGATTCCAGAAGTCAGCGATCGCGTGTTGACCGAACGGTTAAAAGAGTTAGAAGCGGAAGGCATCGTAGGTCGAGTAATTGCTTGTGGCAGCCAAAAGCGGATGGACTATTGCTTAACCAATAAAGGTGAGGCCTTAAAAAACGTGATGAACGAGATTCATCAATGGGGCGACACTTGGATTACCGATGAAGAATGTAGTTGATAATTTTTTTGATTTCTTGTAGTATTGGGATAGTCAATTGAATAAATCAAAAAGCGTTGATAGAAAAGAGTAATTTTTCTAAACCTTCAAGGGAATATCTGCCATTGACTGGAAGCAGATTAAGGGGTTGAAAAATGAAGTTCACTTCTGGAGCTTGTCGAAAGACCGGCAAAGCCGTTAAGAGTTGAGAGCGCCAAAATGAATTTTTGGCGAAATAGGATGGTACCGCGAGACCTCGTTCCTTTATAAAGGAACGAGGTCTCTTTTTGCGATTCCAACTTTTAGCAGTTTTCAAATTTGGAAAAAAATAATTGTAATTTTAGCTAGACTTGATAAGTAACTGTTTAGTCGGATCGTATGCGTGACGAGGATCGAAATTATCTTTCAACTCGAGGTAGCTGTGAAGGTCAAAATAATCATCAAATCAATGAATCCGATAATTTTTAAAGATTATCTTTTTAAAGCAATAGGGAAAGGAAGAAAATAATGAGTTTACAAGAGCAACTGGAAACATTAAAAAGTCAGACGTTAGCAAAAATTGAAGCGGCAGATGAACTTTCTATCGTTGAAAAAATTCGCGTAGAAACGTTAGGCAAAAAAGGACCCATCACCGAAGTATTGCGAAAGATGCGTGATTTATCTGCGGAGGAACGACCAAAAGTCGGGGCCTTTGCTAATGAAATCCGTGACCTCTTGACGAATGCTGTTGAAGAACGCAAAGCTGCCTTAGCTGAAGTGGCTTTAGAAAAACAATTAGCGGCAGATGCCATCGATGTAACTTTACCTGGTAAACAAATGTCCCAAGGTACGCGTCATGTCTTGACCCAAATCATGGAAGAAATCGAAGATACTTTTGTCGGCATGGGGTATCAAGTCATTGAAGGAACTGAGATTGAATCCGATCATTATAATTTTGAACGGATGAACTTGCCAAAAGACCACCCAGCACGTGATATGCAAGATACTTTCTATATTTCTGATGAGGTCTTGTTGCGAACGCATACGTCACCTGTCCAAGCTCGGACGATGGAAAAACATGATTTTTCAAAGGGTGCATTGCGAATGATTTCGCCAGGAAAAGTTTTCCGTCGCGATACAGACGACGCGACCCACAGTCATCAATTCCACCAAATTGAAGGACTTGTCGTTGATAAAGGCATTACGATGGGAGATTTGAAGGGAACTCTGGAAGTATTATTGAAGGAATTATTCGGTGCCGACCGTAAGATTCGCTTACGTCCAAGCTACTTCCCGTTTACGGAACCATCTGTCGAAGTCGATGTCAGCTGTTTTAAATGCGGCGGCAAAGGCTGTAATGTCTGCAAATACACCGGCTGGATCGAAATCTTAGGGGCCGGTATGGTCCATCCTGATGTACTGGAAATGTCTGGGATCGATTCAAAAGAATATTCGGGCTTTGCTTTTGGTTTAGGCCCAGACCGAATCGCGATGCTGCGTTATGGTGTTAATGATATTCGCAATTTTTATCTAAACGATGTTCGTTTCTTGGAACAATTCAAGGGGGAGTAAAAAGCAATGTTAGTTTCATATAAATGGTTAAATGAATATGTCGATGTGAAGGATGTCGCGCCGAAAGATTTAGCGGACCGTCTTTCATTGACCGGGATCGAAGTTGAAGGACTGGAATCACCGGAAGACGGCTTAAAAAAAATCGTGGTCGGCGATGTAAAGGAATGTATCCCACATCCTGACTCTGATCATCTTTCGATCTGTCAAGTGGATATTGGCGAAGAAGAATTGTCACAAATCGTTTGTGGCGCGCCGAATATTAAAGCAGGCGTGAAAGTCATCGTGGCATTGCCAGGTTCACGAATCGCCGGTAATGTGAAAATTAAAAAAGGCAAAATGCGTGGTCAAGTCTCAAACGGGATGATTTGCTCCTTGCAAGAGCTTGGTTTTAGCGATTCTGTGATTCCTAAAGAATACGCAGATGGTATTTATTATTTACCTGAAGACGCTGAAGTTGGCACGCCAGTTTTTTCTTATTTAGAAATGGATGACACGATCATTGATCTGTCAATCACACCTAATCGTGCTGACGCGTTAAGCATTCGCGGAGTTGCCCATGAAGTAGCGGCTATCTACAATAAAAAAGTTGATTTTCCGGCTGTCGAACTAAAAGAAGCAGCTGAAAAAGCCAGCGATAAAATCAAAGTTTCTGTCACAGACGAAAAGGATGCGCCTCATTACGAAATCCGTGTAATCGAAGACGTGAAGATTGGACCAAGTCCGCAATGGCTGCAAAATCGCTTAATGAATGAAGGCATCCGTCCAATCAGTAATGTGGTTGACGTAACGAATTACATTTTATTATTATTCGGCCAACCATTACACGCTTTTGATTATGATAAACTAGGTAGCCAAGAAATCTTAGTCCGCCGGGCAACGGAAGCGGAAGCTTTCACCACACTTGATGGCGTGGAACGGACGTTGAACCCTGAAAATATCGTGATCACCAATGGAGAAATTCCGGTTGCTTTAGCGGGAGTCATGGGAGGATTAGATTCAGAGATTTCCGATGAAACGACGACGGTCGCATTAGAAATGGCGATGTTTGATCATACTTCCGTGCGTCGGACTTCCCAAAGTTATAACTTGCGTAGTGAATCTTCCATGCGTTTTGAAAAAGGTATCAACCAAAGTGACATCAGCTTGGCTGGTGAGGTTGCTGCAGCGATGATCGCTGAATTGGCTGGCGGGAAAGTATTGCAAGGTGCTGTCAAAGGCAGTGAGATTCATCCTGAAAATGTTAAAGTCAGTACAACACTTGAAAATGTCAATCGCTTCTTAGGAACAGCGCTGACGCAAGAACAAGTAAATGATATTTTTGCTGCTTTAGGCTTTGAATCGCAGGTCGAAAACGGGACAACAATCGTCAGCGTGCCACCACGTCGTTGGGATATTGCGATCGAAGCGGATTTGATGGAAGAAATTGCGCGAATTTATGGCTATAATAACTTACCATCAACTTTACCAGAAGGTCAGACGATTGCCGGCTTTTTAACGGAAACACAAAAAGCGACTAGAAAAGTTCGCAGCCTTTTAGAAGGTACGGGGCTATCCGAAGCGATCAGCTATGCGTTAACCACTGAAGCCAAAGCGCAGCAATTTTTATTGAAGGACAGTAAAGTAACTCGCGTTGCTTGGCCAATGAGCGAAGATCGCTCGACGATGCGCCTGAATTTGATTAGCGGATTACTAGAAGATTTGTCTTACAATGTTGCACGTAAAAATAGTGATGTCGCTCTTTATGAGATCGGTCATGTCTTCTATCAAAATAATGATCCGAAAAAAGATCTGCCGATTGAAGAAAATCATGTGGCGATTGTCGTAACCGGCAATGCGACGAATAAATCTTGGTCAAACAAACCAGAAACCTATGATTATTTCACGGTCAAAGGAATGGTAGAAGAATTGATTGAAGGTTTAGGATTAAGCGGAGTAATCACGTACCAAGCGGCTCAGTTGCAAGAAATGCATCCTGGCCAAACGGCGGGAATTTATCTTGATGAAAAATTGATCGGTTTTGTCGGTCAAGTCCATCCCAAAACGGCCGCAAGCTATGAATTAAAATCTGCCTTCGTTGCGGAGCTGAATTTGGAAGCTTTGATTGAGCAGGAGAAGACACCATTAGTCTTTGAAGCTGTTTCAAAATATCCAGCAGTCAGCCGTGACATCGCGATGCTAGTCGATGAAAGCAATACGAATGCTGAGATTGCAGAAGTGATGACGGCAGCCGCTGGCAAATTCTTAGCGAAATTGCAAGTCTTTGATGTGTATCAAGGCGCGAATATCGAGGCTGGGAAGAAATCGATGGCCTACAATTTGACCTTCGTGAACCCCGAAGCGACCTTGACAGATGAAGAAATCAATCGCTTCATGGCAAAAGTAGTCAAAAATTTAGAAGAAAAAATCAATGCAGTGATTCGCTAAGTAAAGACAAAAGGAGCAGAGGAATTTTCCTCTGCTCCTTTTTTATGCTTAAAAAGTTTCGCTCAACCGCTGCAACTAATAATTTCGTACTAATAATTGGGTTGCGACTGTTTTTAACACTTCACGACTATTTCCAGTAGGTAGCTGTTGAATCTCGTTTAACGCTTTATTGGTGAATTTCTCTGCACAAGCTAGTGCACCTGAGCGTCCACCTGTTTGATCTACATGAGTAGCTAATTGAATCAGCTCACCTCTTGTCAATGTATCAGGAGCATCAAGATAAGGTCGAATTATTTCTGGTGCTTGGTCACGGGCGATCAGTAATGGCAGGGTGAAAATCCCTTGCTGGACATCGCTCAAAAGCGGCTTCTGATCATCTCCAAGCTCCAAGGAAAAATTCAAAATATCATCGTAGATTTGAAAGGCTAAGCCAATGGCAGATCCGATTCGTTTTGCGCGGGCTTGTAGCTGTTTGTCCGCGCCACCAAAGTAGGCTCCTTCTTGGCAACTTAGACGAATCAATTCAGCGGTCTTGCCGTTGATGTTCCGTAAATAATCCCCCACAGTTTGATCGGGATTGAAGGTGCAAGTCATTTGCGTCAATTCACCTTGTAAAATCTTTTTCATCGTTTGGGCATTTTTTAGCAGAAAAGGGGTCTGACTCATGGATTCCGCTAAGAGCTCAAAATAACTGGTATACATAAAATCTCCTGTGTAAACAGCAACATCTTTGCCAAAACGGGATTGAATCGACGTGCTGCCACGACGAGTCGGCGAGTCATCAATAATATCATCATGAACCAAAGTAGCCGAGTGCAATAATTCAAGGGAAGCAGCGACTTTGATTAATTGCTCAGGGTCTTTTTCTGCTCCGAAATCAGCGAAAAGAAAAAAGAGTGCCGGACGAATCATTTTTCCCCCAGTAGAAGAAAATTTTGTGATGGCCTCTTCAATCGATTGATTATTAATAACAAGTCTTTGTGCAATTTCGTGCTTTACTTGAATGAGATTTTTTTTTATTTTAGGGTAATCATTCCAATAGTCTGACATAGGAGCTCCTTCTAACAACGTTTTCAATTCTATTTTAGCCTATGCTCGCTAGAAAAACTACTAGAATGCTCGATTAATATTTCGTGAGAAAAAACACATGAGGGCTAAGCAAATCTTTTGAACTAAAAGTGTAAAAATAGCATAATGAAGTTGAAAAGAAAATAGTAGAAAGTTGGGTGAAATGAATTTAACCGTTTTCTTGGAGCTCGTGGAGTTTAAAGCGAAGACTGCGAGTGTCCTGCCTTTTTTTATCGGGATTTGTTTTAGTCTGTATAATTTTCACAAATTGCATCTTGGTCTCGTTCTATTATTCTTTATCGCGATGTTTTTATTCAATATGGCGGTGGACATTCTTGACAATTATAACGATTATCACCATGCTACCGAAATCCACGATTATCGTGAAAAGACCAATATCATCGGCAGAGAAAATTTGGATTTGAAAGTTGTTTTCAATCTGATGGTAGGAATGATTTTGCTTTCTGCGATTATTGGTATCGGATTATTCGTTGTAGTAGGCTGGCCTTTTTTATTGATGGGTCTGTTCTGTTATGGTGTAGGGATTTTTTATTCCTCTGGACCGAAGCCTTTATCTAGTTTGCCTTTAGGTGAATTTTTCTCCGGGATCACGATGGGCTTTATGATTACTTGTTTGTGTGTCTATTTGAATACCTATGAAGTATTGCAGTGGAATTTTACTACGGTAGGAGAACTGTTTTTGATCTCACTGCCGAATACTTTGTGGATTGCGAACTTGATGCTGGCGAACAATATCTGCGATTTAGAAGAAGACGAAAAAAACAATCGCTTTACTTTGGTCCATTATTTAGGAAAGCAACGAGCCCTCGATTTATTTGTCGGCTTGAATATCGGCGCTTTTCTAGCCATTCTATTCTCGGTTATGATCGGAATTGCCCCATGGACAATGCTGGGGACTTTTTTTGTGGCGCCGTTTATTTCCCAACAAGTTCGTTTGTTTTTAGCAAAGCAGGTCAAACGAGAAACATTTATTTGTGCAGTTAGGATTTTGGCTGTTGGAGCTGCTGCCCAAGTTATCAGCTTTGCACTAGCTTTTCTATTTTAGTTTTAGTGTCATGATTCATACTAACGAGGAGGAGATACAAAATGAAAGAAATCGTCATTTTAGGAGCGGGCTACGCTGGATTGCGTGCCTTGCATGTATTACAAAAATCAGGAGCCGATATTCATATTACGTTAATCGATCGTAACAGCTATCATTACGAGTCTACAAGTCTCCATGAAGTCGCTGCAGGGACGCAAAAGGATGAAAAGATTTGTTACGATATCAAAGATGTGGTTGATACTAAAAAAACAACTTTTATCCAAGGAAACGTTGAAAAAATTGATTCTGATAAAAAAGAAGTCTACGTGGATCAACAAACCTTGCCTTACGATTATTTAATCGTAGCGTTAGGTTTTCAATCTGAATCATTTGGTATCCCTGGAGTGAAAGAAAACTCTTTAGAAATGGTGGATGTCAAAACAGCAGATCTAGTCCACAAACATATTATCGAGCAAATGAAGCAGTATAAAGAAACCAAAAATGAAGAATATTTGCGCATTGTGGTTTGCGGTGCTGGGTTTACCGGGATCGAACTAGTTGGGGCGTTGGTCGAAGGCAGCAAAGCTTTTGCTGATATTGCTGGTGTAAAACCTGAAGATATTCAAATTTATTGTGTTGAAGCCGTTGATAAAATCTTGCCAATGTTCAGTGATAAGCTTGGTCAATACTGTCTTAAATATTTAGACAAATGGGATGTTAAACTTTTGACCGGCAAACCTATTAAAAAAGTTGAGCCCGGAGCAGTGGTTTACCAAAATTCAAAAGATAACGAAAATGATTTAGTGGCGCTTAATGCTAAAACGATTATTTGGACTACCGGTGTCAGCGGCAGTCATGTGATCGGTGATTCAGGCTTTGAAGAACGTCGCGGACGGGTAATGGTTAAACCTAATTTGACGGATCCTAAACATGATGACGTGTATCTGTTAGGAGATGTTTCCGCGGTGATGGACCCATCAAGCAATCGTCCGTACCCAACGACCGCGCAAATTGCTTTGAAAATGGGTTCGTATGCTGGTAAGGATATCTTGAACCAAATGAAAGGCAAACCAAGTGAGCCTTTCTCCTTCAAGTCTTTAGGTTCAGTTGCTTCTATTGGAAATACGCATGCTTTTGGTGTGGTGGGTAAGACAGAGGTAACCGCTTATCCAGCTTCTTTCATTAAAAAGGCCATCATGGACCGTTCATTATTCGAAACGGGCGGTATTAAAGAGGTTATGTCAAAAGGACGTTTTGATTTATATCATTAAACCAAATATTTTTTTACACTCGTGATTCAGTTCGCGGGTGTTTTTTTTCGGTTTCTTTTGCTATAGTTTTAAGTAGAAGTAAATGTGAAGGGTGTTTGATTTTGAAAAAAGGAATATTATTAGTCAATCTAGGTACGCCAGAAAGCCCCACACCAGAAGCGGTCAAAAGCTATTTAGCTGAATTTCTCTCTGACCGACGTGTGATCACTTGGCCCCGCAGTCTTTGGCTGCCGATTCTTCACGGTATCGTACTGCAAGTCCGGCCGAAAAAATCTGCTAAGGCTTATCAAAAGATTTGGCAAACAGAGGGTTCACCATTGTGGGTCTATACGAAAAAGCAAGCAGAGCTGTTGCAAGCACAAATGCCTGAAACAATCGTACGGTTTGCCATGACCTATGGTAAGCAGGGCATTCAAGAAACAATCTATGAAATGAAATCTTTAGGTATGACGGAATTATTTATCCTACCATTGTACCCGCAATATTCAGAGACCACAGTGGCACCAATTTATGATCAAGTTAGTCGGATGTATCAAAAAGATGCGGAAATTCCTCACCTTAAGATCTCAAGCTCCTTTTATGACCATGAAGGTTATCTGGATTTATTAGCCGAAAATCTAAAACAGCGCTTGGCTGAAAACACGTTTGATATGATTCTATTTTCCTATCATGGCATTCCAGTCTCCACTATTGAACGAGGCGACCCTTATGAAATACAATGTCAGCACACCACTAAAAAGGTGATGGAAAGGATTGGTAATGTTCCCTATATCCATACCTATCAATCAAAATTTGGTCCGGGCCAGTGGTTGACGCCAATGACTTGTGAAACCTTAAAAGCGTTACCGAGTCAACATGTTAAAAATATTTTAGTCATCACCTCTGGTTTTGTCGCCGATTGTTTAGAAACCATCGAAGAGATCAATGCAGAAAATCGCGGCTATTTTATGGAAAATGGTGGGACTCGTTTCGAATACGTACAACCTTTCAATGATGCGTTTGCCTTCACTAAAGTTTTGCAATCCATAATAGAAGCAAATTAAAAACGCTGAGGCAGAGGAACTGTCTCAGCGTTTTTAGTATCTAAAAAAATTTAAGCAAAATAATTAATGCCCATTGCTTGTTTCACTTCAGCTAAAGTTTGGGCGGCAACTGCTTGGGCTTTTTCACTGCCGTTTTTCAAAATTTCCATGACCGCTTCGGGATCTTTGGCAAATTCTTCTCTTCGCGCACGAATTGGTCCAAACTCGGCTTCTAAGACTTCGATTAAATAACGTTTAATCTTTACGTCGCCAAGACCACCGTGACGGTAGTGCTCTTTCAGCTCAGCGATTTTTTCTTTATCCGTTCCGAAAACATCTAGGTAGGTAAAGACCATATTGCCTTCCACTTGGCCAGGATCTTCGACATGAATATGATTTGGATCGGTATACATACTCATCACTTTTTTTGCTAACACATCGGCAGGATCGGCAATATAAATCCCGTTGCCTAATGACTTACTCATCTTCCCATTGCCATCGATGCCCGGTAAACGTCCCATGCCTTTTTCGGGGAAGACACCTTTAGGCTCAATCAAGACCTCGCCATAAGTATGATTGAAGCTTTGGACGATTTCTTGGGTCTGTTCCAGCATTGGTTTTTGATCTTCGCCTACAGGAACGAGATTCGCTTTGAAGGCAGTGATATCTGAAGCCTGTGAAACGGGATAGATGAAGAATCCGGTCGGAACACTTTCACCAAATTTCTTTTGTTCGATCTCTGATTTCACGGTTGGATTGCGGCGGACACGTCCGACGCTAACTAAGTTGAGATAGTACATCGTCAATTCTGCTAGCTCAGGAATTTGTGATTGAATAAAAAGATTGGAACGTTTTGGATCTAAGCCGACAGCCAAATAATCAAGGGCGACTTGTAAGACGTTGGATGAAACTTTCTCCGGATTTTTTGCATTATCCGTCAACGCCTGCATGTCAGCAATCATGATGAATAATTTATTTTCGGGATCTTCTTGCATCAGTACGCGATTTTTAAGCGAACCTACGTAATGTCCTAAATGTAGTTGTCCAGTTGGACGATCTCCAGTTAAAATGATGTTTTTCATTAGCTCACCTTTTCGTAAAATTTCTTTCAATAGTCTCTTCAAATACTACCTTTTTTTTCTTCTCATGACAACTCTTATAAAGTTTTCCTTCAAATTAGAAAATGTCCAGATGTCAAAAAATATCACATGGTTGTGCTAAGAGTTGGAATAATTTTTTTTGACGTTGAGTTTTTTTCTTTACAAATTAAAAAAACTTAGCTTATAATGAGACTTATCTTGTAAAAATTAGAAAACTATAAGAATAGAATAGGGGTGGTTAGACATGCCAATGGTTGAATTTAAGCATGTAGAAAAGTATTATGGAAAGTTTCATGCCTTGAAAAATATTGATTTAACCTTTGAAAAAGGGGAAGTCGTTGTAGTGATCGGGCCATCTGGTTCTGGGAAAAGCACCATGTTGCGCTGCATTAATGGGCTTGAAGATATCACTTCTGGCGAACTACTAGTGAATGAGAAGAATTTACATAGTAAAGAAGTTAAGCTAAAAGAAATTCGGAAAAATATCGGAATGGTCTTTCAGCATTTTAATTTGTACCCGAATAAAACCGCGTTAGAAAATATTACGTTGGCTCCAATCAAAGTTTTGAAGCAATCTTCTCAAGAGGCCACTAAGGCAGCTGAAAAATTATTAGACCGAGTAGATATGTTAGATAAGAAGGATTCTTATCCCTCCATGTTATCGGGCGGACAGCAGCAACGAATCGCCATCGCTCGTGGCTTAGCGATGAATCCAGATTTGCTGCTTTTTGATGAACCGACGTCAGCTCTCGATCCAGAGATGATCGGTGATGTACTGAATGTCATGAAAAAAATTGCCAGAGACGGCATGTCCATGATCGTCGTGACCCATGAAATGGGGTTTGCTAAAGAAGTGGCGGACCGCATTATTTTTATGGCGGAAGGGGAAGTTTTAGAAGACACTAGAGATGTTAAAGGCTTCTTTGACAAACCGCAAGATGAACGGGCGCAACAGTTTGTAAGCAAAGTAATCAATCATTAGGAGGCGGCTTTATGTCAAAAGTAAAAAAAATCGTCTCCTTTCTATTCCTTTCACTACTTGTCGTGACTGTATTGTCAGGATGCAAGGGAGAGAGTGTCGCCAATGAGGATATTGCGACACGAATCAAAGCAGAACCCGTCATTACGTGGGGCGTGAAATATGATACCCGCCTGTTCGGGATGATGGACATCAAGACTCGTGAAGTCGAAGGTTTTGATATTGATATTGCTAAAGCCATCACGAAAGAAATTTTAGGCAAGGATGGCAAAGCGGAATTTGTCGAAGTGACTTCTAAGACACGGATTCCTTTACTGAAAAATGGGAATATCGATGCCATTATCGCGACAATGACCATCACCGAGGATCGCAAAAAGCAAGTTGATTTTTCTGATATTTATTTTGATGCGGGACAGTCTTTACTGGTTAAAAAGGGTAGCCACATTAAAGATATCAAAGATCTAACTAGTAATGATACAGTATTAGCGGTCAAAGGTTCAACCTCAACAATCAACATCCGCAAGCATGCGCCTGACGCAAAAATTTTGGAGTTGGAAAATTATGCAGAAGCCTTTACTGCTTTACAATCGGGACAAGGTCAAGCGATGACCACCGATAACGCGATCCTTTTAGGGATGGCTTCAGAAAATGACGATTATCAATTGACTGGCGGAACGTTTACGAACGAACCGTATGGAATCGCCATCAACAAAGGTCAAGATGCATTCTTAAAAGAAGTTAATACGGCTTTACGTAAGATGCACGACAATGGAACGTATAACCAGATTTTTGAAAAATGGTTCCCTAAAGATGCAGAAGGTCGTGCGGAAAAGGGGGCGCAATTTTAATGGCGAATTTATTTCAAACGTACTCAGCTGATTTTGTCAACGGCTTTAAATACACGCTATACGCTAGTTTATTGGCGCTGGTTTTCAGCTTGATCATCGGGACCTTAATGGCTATTTTACAGCTGTCCCACAACGGAATCATTCGACGACTAGCCAAGGCTTATGTTGCATTCTTCCGAAATATTCCATTGCTGATTATCGTCATGTTCTTTTATGTCGTTGCACCCATGTATTTTTACAGCTTTGATGGTTTCCAAGCAGGGACGATTGGCTTGACGATCTATACGTCCGCTTTTATCGCAGAGACGGTCCGTTCAGGGATTCAGACAGTACCGAAAGGTCAAACAGAGGCGGGCTTGTCTTCAGGTTTTTCTTATGCAGAGACGATGCGTTATATTGTCTTACCGCAAGCTTTTAAAATTGTGATCCCGCCGTTAGGGAATCAGTTTATCAATTTGATCAAAAACTCATCGATTTTAGCGATGGTTGCTGGTTTAGACTTGATGTACCAAGGAGATCTGATCGCCAGCAATACCTTTAACACATTCGACACCTATATTATTGTTGGGTTGTTCTATTTAATTTTAACGCTGCCATTGTCTTATCTAATGAACTTTTTGGATAAGCGCTGGTCGAAGGCCTAGAAAGGAAGGGATGAAGTGGATATGAGTGGAGCTTTTTCATGGATTAATATGCGATTCCTTCTAGATGGGCTGTGGGTGACGATTCAAGTCTCTGTGGTTTCAATTATTTTTAGTATGATTCTCGGAGGGATTGCGGGGACGGTTCGTTATAGTGGTATCCCAGTCTTGTCAAAAGTTGTCGGACTGATTGTTGATATCATTCGAAACTTGCCGCTATTGTTAATTATTTTCTTTACTTATTTTGCATTGCCCCAGATCGGTATTAAGCTGAATATTTTTTGGGCCGCGGTAGCTGCTTTGACGATTTTTGAATCAGCGATGTTGTCAGAAATCTTCCGAGCGGGATTGAACGCGGTGCCCAGTGGGCAAACAGAAGCGGGGATGTCCTCAGGTCTGACCTATGTTCAGACGTTGACTTTGATCATCATGCCCCAAGCCTTTAAATCAATGCTGCCGGCAATTTTGAGTCAGTTAATCTCATTGATCAAGGATACGTCATTGGCGGTGATCATTTCTTTACCAGAGCTGATGCACAACGCCAAAATTATTTACGGACAAAATACTAATTATGTGATCCCTATGTTTATTGCTATGACGGCGATGTATTTTGTGGTTTGTTATGTGCTGTCACTCTTATCAAATGTTTTAGAGTCCAGCAAATATAATTATTAAAAAAAACGAGCCCTTCAACATGGAAGGGTTCGTTTTTTTATTATTCTTTTTCTCTTTCAGTTTGTTCTTCGGTTTCTTTCATCGCTGGATCTTCATAGACTGCACCGGCTTGTGTTTTACCTAGTTTTTCTAACATGCTAGGTTCTTCTTTTTCTTTGCTTTCATCTTTCTTTATTTCTGTTTCATGTTCTGTGTTCTTGATTGCTGGGTCTTCGTTTCGTGCGCCGGCTGAAACTTTTCCTAGACTTTCGGCTAAATTTTCGGTCCGTTCTTTTTTATCCATTTTCATCCACCTCTCTCAATTTAAGTGTAGCACCATTTGATTTTGCTGCAAAAGGAAACGCTTTTTCGCAGCGGGATTCTAGGGCTTGAATTATTTCGCTAAAAAGTGGAAAATAAGGTGATACTTTGAATTAGATAGGATGAGTGTATTGTCTAACGAAAGACCAATTGGATTTATAGATTCTGGTGTTGGCGGCCTGACAGTTGTAAAAGAAGCGATGCGTCAATTACCAAATGAAGAAATTTTATACGTTGGGGATACGGCACGCTGTCCTTATGGCCCCAGACCCCCAAAACAAGTCATTGAGTTTACTTGGCAAATGACTCGTTTTTTATTGAAGAAAAACATCAAAATGTTAGTGATTGCTTGTAATACCGCAACAGCGGTGGCATTGGAAGAAATCAAAAAAAGCGTGGATATTCCAGTAATTGGTGTAATTCAGCCTGGCGCCCGCGCGGCATTAAAAGCCAGCAACAATAGTCGTGTCGGCGTGATCGGAACCTTAGGCACGGTAAAAAGTGATTCTTACAAAAATGAATTGCAGGAAAAAGCACCTGACACATATGTGTCCAGTTTAGCTTGTCCGAAATTTGTTCCCGTTGTCGAAAGTAATCAATTCGCAAGCTCTGTTGCGAAGAAAATTGTTTCTGAAACGTTAAAGCCTTTAAAATTAGAAAATTTAGATACATTGATTTTAGGCTGTACTCATTATCCATTGCTGCGTCCGATCATTCAAAACGTGATGGGACAACAAATCACCTTGATTGATTCTGGTGCAGAAACGGTTAACGATGTCAGCACCTTACTAGATTATTTCAACTTAAATAATTACGAACAAACAAATCAAAAGGCGCGCACCTTTTATACAACAGGATCGCCTAAAATGTTTAAAGATATCGCCCACGAATGGCTGCAAATTGAAAATCTAAATGTTTTCCATATTGATTTAGGAGAATAAATGATCGTGCAGTCTTTCTTATAAGAACTAGGAGGAAAATAATTTGCGTCATGATGGAAGAAATGTCCAACAATTAAGACCAATAACAATTGAGACAAACGTGTTTAAGCACCCTGAAGGCTCTGTAGTGATCGCTTTTGGGGACACGAAGGTGATTTGTTCTGCGACCTTGGAAGACTCCGTACCGCCGTTTCTACGTGGTAGTGAGACAGGCTGGGTCACAGCAGAATACAGTATGTTGCCACGAGCAACGAATACGCGTAATCGACGAGAGAGCGCGAAAGGAAAATTAAGCGGTCGTACGATGGAAATCCAACGTTTGATTGGTCGTTCCTTACGAGCAGTGATCGATTTAGAAAAATTAGGCGAACGCAGTATTATTGTGGATTGTGATGTGATCCAAGCAGACGGGGGTACACGAACAGCGAGTATTACCGGCGGATTCGTTGCTTTACGCTTAGCGATCAATAAATTATTAGCCAGTGGAGAATTGACCGAAGATCCAATTAAGGAACATTTGGCAGCCATCAGCGTTGGTATTTTGCCTGACGGGACTGTAGTGACTGACTTAGACTATCAAGAGGATTCTGCTGCCGCGGTGGATATGAATCTAGTCATGACCGAATCAGGCCGCTTTGTTGAGATTCAAGGAACCGGAGAAGAAGCTACCTTTGATGATACCGAGTTGAACGCGTTGATTTTACATGGTAAAACAGCGATTGAGGAATTGATTGCTGAACAAAAAACGGCGCTCTATGAAGCGGTAGAGCCCACTGAAGGTAGAACTATCGTGATCGCTACGAGAAATCCAGGAAAAGCGAAAGAATTTGCTGCAATGTTTGCTAAAGATGGTTATCAAGTCAAAACCTTATTGGATTACCCAGAGCTGCCAGACATCGAGGAAACCGGTAAGACCTTTGAGGAGAATGCGCGCTTAAAAGCTGAAACGATTGCTCAGCTGATTAAACAACCAGTCTTAGCCGATGATTCTGGTCTAGTAGTGGATGCGTTAAACGGGATGCCTGGCATCTTTTCTGCTCGCTTTGCAGGAGAACGGAAAAGTGATGCCGCAAATAACGCTAAGCTGTTACATGAATTGACCGATGTGCCAGATGAGAAGCGAACCGCGCATTTTCATTGCACCCTAGTTTTTGCGGCACCGCAAAAAGAAAGCTTGGTAGTTGAGGCAGATTGGAATGGCCGGATTGGCCGCATCCCACAAGGGGATAACGGCTTTGGCTATGATCCATTGTTCATCGTACCGGAATTTAATAAAACCTCCGCTGAATTGACAGGGGAAGAAAAGAATCAACTTAGTCATCGAGGAATGGCTGTGAGAAAGCTAGAAAAAGTTTGGAAGAACTGGTTGGAGGAAAATGAATGAAGTATTTAGTCGTTAGCGACAATCACGGTGATCGTAATATTTTGGTAGAAATCGTTAATCGCTATGTCGGAACAGTGGATCATATGTTCCATTGCGGAGATTCAGAGTTGAAAGCCAGTGACGAGCTGTGGGAACATTTTACAGTTGTCAGCGGAAATTGCGATTATGACCCGGAATACAAAATGGAGCAAGTCGTAACTATTGGACAAGATGTGATCTACATGACGCATGGACACCGGTCAAATGTGCGCTTTGGTTTGACGATGCTGTCCTTGCAAGCGCAAGAAGCGGGAGCAAATATCGCGTTATTCGGCCACATTCATCAAGCTGTTGCAGAAATGGATAAAAAAATGCTGTTCGTGAATCCCGGCAGTATTTCGCAGCCACGGGGACCAGTACAAATTCCCAGCTATGCAATTATCGACAGCGAAGAGGCGGGTTACCATATTCAATTTTATAACCGCGCCCATCAAGCCATTGAAGAATTAGCTGCAGATTTTTCTCGATAGTTTGTAATTTTTATTTAATATTAGCAAAAATAACGCTTTCTTTTTTTTGGTAAGGTAAAATGAGAATGAGTAAATGAGAACGGAGGCGCCATATGATTAGTCCCACAGTTGAACAATTGATGAAGGACCATAAAGAAACCATGATGATCCCAGGAGAGAATGTTGCGACCGTGATGAAAGAACATCCGCTTGAACATGCGCTCTTGCTTTTATCACAAGCGGGCTATTCAACGATCCCCGTGTTGGATAGAGAAGATCATTTTGTTGGCTTATTGAGCTTGAATGATATTGTAAAAAAAATGATGGGCATCGATGGTATTGATACATCCACTTTAAGTGAATATAGCGTGGCTGATGTGATGAAAACCGATGTTGCTGTCATGCGTGAAGATGCCGACTTGGAAGATATATTGCATCTCGTGGTTGATTCTGCGTTTTTACCAGTGATTGACAAGGCCGGTATTTTTCAAGGTATTGTGACCCGACGAGAAATTTTAAAAGCAGTAAATTATACCTTCCATGCTCTAGGTAGAAAAAGTCAGTCAGCGACGAAGGTTTTACTGCATAGCCATTCACCAAAGTAAAAGATCCTGGAAAGGGTCTTTTTTTCTTGCTTTAACAAGTCAGCTTACTTGTTTCCGATACAGAACAATTGACAGACACAAAGCCCGTGTGCTATTTTTATCAAGTGTTTAAAATGAAATGATTACGATTAAGCTCGATTAAATAATAAAATGAAAAGGAGCAATGATATGGCAAAAAAATCAAAGATTGTTAAAATGCAAAAACAACAGGCGTTGATCCAACAATATGCAGAGCAACGTTTAGCGTTAAAAGCCGCAGGCGACTATGAAGGTTTGGCAAAATTACCACGCGATTCAAATCCCAATCGTTTGAAAAACCGTGATCAAATCGATGGCCGACCAAGAGGCTATATGCGTAAATTTGGAATGTCCCGGATAAAATTCCGTGAGTTGGCTCATCAAGGACATATTCCAGGTGTTAAAAAAGCTAGTTGGTAACACTTAATCAAAGAATAAAAAGGCGACGTATGAAAAATTCATACGTCGCCTTTTGCTATTTTCCAGTCAAAATTGGATTGCTTGGAATGGCAAAGCCATGTTCATGAAGTGTCTTTACGTAGGCTGTCAAAAACTCTTCCTGCAATTTGTATTGCTTCCCATTCGTCACATACATGATTGTTCGAATCGCATAATTACTATTGCCTAAATCCACCATCCCAAAAAGATCGGGACCGTCAAATATCTCAGCTTTAAATTGTTCAGCTAATTTTTGATTTGCTTCGTCAATTAATTGACTAATTTGGTCGTAGCCTTCATCCGGTTGGATTCGAACGTCTACTTTGACTTGCATATGAGCGCGAGAAAGGTTACTGATCGTCGTGATGTTACGATTCGGAACAAAGTGAACCGTTCCGTCAGCGGATTTCATTTGCAGCATTCGGATTCCTACAGAAGTTACCGTGCCTTCGATTTGCCGATCAACTAGGCGGATGTAGTCACCAACATCAATTTGTTGTTCCATGATAATGAAGAAACCAGTAATGATGTCATTCGTAAATCCTTGAGCGCCTAAGCCAATCGCGATTCCGGCAATTCCTGCTCCAGCTAATAGAGAGCCAACGGGAATACCTAGCGTATCTAGAATCGAGTATAAGAAAAAGAACAGTAGTGTGTAAGAAAAAATATTCGCTGCCAATGCGTGGAGCGTTTCGATTCGGGTCGCGTTATCAGCCATTTTTTTCTTTTGGCGTTCAAAGGATTGATTAATTAAAAAGGTGCCGACTTTACGAATTAAAAAGAACAGCACTAAGACTGCAATAATGGTGATACCTTTCTGGATAACGACAGAAAAGACATGATCCCAATCAACCGACTGCCAATACTTCTGCCAAGCGCTAAGCTGCTGGGTTGCTTGATCGACGACGTTCGTGTTGCTAGAATCTACTGTTTGAGATGCATTTAAAAACATAAGCCACTCCTTGAGATTAATAAAATCAGTTTAACAATCTTTTGAAAATCTGTCGACTGGAGAAAATGATTTTAGAAAAACCTAAAAAATCATGACAAGGAAGGAAGAAAGTGATAGACTAGCTTTTAAATAAGAAGGAGATGATAGAATGGTGAATATAAAATGGGAAGAATTAGGTTTTGATTATATCAAGACGCCTTTTCGCTATATTTCTCATTGGAAAAACGGTCAATGGGAGAATGGCGTATTAACAGAGGATAATACAATCACCATTAATGAAGGCTCGACTTGTCTCCATTACGGACAGGAATGTTTCGAAGGATTGAAGGCTTATCGTCGAGAAGACGGGCGGATCAATCTCTTTCGACCGGATGAAAATGCGAAACGGTTAAATAAAAGTGCTGCACGGATGCAGATGCCTGAGGTACCGACAGAAATGTTTATCGATGCTGTTAAACAAGTCGTCAAAGCCAATGAAGAATACGTGCCACCTTTTGGGACCGGTGCGACACTTTATTTGCGACCGTATTTAATTGGGGTAGGGCCGAATATCGGAATCGTACCTGCGCCAGAATATATCTTTAGTGTTTTTTGTATGCCTGTTGGTCCGTATTTTAAAGGTGGCTTGACACCAAGTAACTTTGTGGTTTCTGAATACGATCGCGCGGCGCCTTATGGAACCGGGGCAGCAAAAGTCGGGGGTAACTATGCGGCTAGTTTATTACCAGGTCAGATCGCTCACGATCGCTCATTTTCTGATTGTATTTACTTAGATCCTGCGACCCATACAAAAATTGAAGAAGTCGGCTCGGCGAATTTTTTTGGGATCACTCATGACAACCAATTCATTACACCCAAATCACCATCGATCTTACCAAGTATCACGAAATATTCTTTGCTTTATTTGGCTCAGGAACGCTTTGGCTTAGAAGCGCTCGAAGGAGATGTTCGCTTGGATGAGTTGGATAAATTCGCTGAAGCCGGAGCCTGTGGGACGGCGGCAATCATCGCTCCAATCGCCGGAATTCAAAATGGTGAAGACTTCCATGTATTCTACAGTGAAACAGAGACAGGTCCAGTGACGAAAAAATTATATGATGAATTAGTTGGTATTCAATTTGGCACAGTAGAGGCACCTGAGGGTTGGGTTTTTGAAGTTTGATGGGAAAAGAAATAGAGGAGAAAAATGGATATCATCTGGAATATTTTAGCAGTATTAAGTATCCTATTTTTGATTCTATGGATTTTTCTGGCCCGCATTCATTATCAAAAAAGCACGATTGATTCTTCGATGAAATGAATTTTTCATGCGATGTTGATGGCCTTTTTGGATATCTTTTAAAAAAATCGTCCCTCACAAGGAGAGACGATTTTTTTATGCTGTGATTTCGATTTGATTTTCTTCTGGCCCTAAAATACAGCTTTCGTAGTAGCCGTCACCGGTGGTTCGTGGGCCTGACAATACTTGATACCCGTCGGCTGCCAAATGAGCGGTAAGGGTGTCTACAGCTTCTTTTGAACCTAGTGAAAAGGCCAGATGGGTATAGCCAGTAAGAAAAGCAGCTGTTTCTTTCTCGATCATTTCCGGACGAGTCATCAGTTCTAGACGAGCACCGTCAGAAAAGCTTAAAAAATAAGTCCGTAAGCCAGTTTTTGGATTATGGTATTGGTCATTACTGGTCGCCTCAAAATAGGTTTCAAAAAAAGTTTTGGCTGACTCTAGATACTTTACATACATCGCAACGTGTTCGATTTTCATAAAAAGCTCCTTTTTATTTTAAGTGTAACACAAGCAAGGGGAATCGGTTTAAAGAAACGTAGTCATTTCTCATAGCCGATAAAGTTAGACAGCTATCTCTGCTAAAAGAAATCATTTTTCAAAAAACTTGAAAAATGATTACTATCTTCGTCACGCATACGATCGGACTAAACTGTCTAATCGTTAACTTGGTGATAGCACATTATTAGTTTTTATCCATGATGATATTGCCAAAAGTCCGACTCGCAAAAAAAGACGTGCTGAATTTCAGCACGTCTAACTGTTTAACTTAAGTGAACACCTTTATCAACGTAGATAACGTCACCGATGATTCCAGTTGCCAAAGGACTTAGCAAGAAGGCACAAGAATTGCCGACTTCTTCAATTGTTACAGCTACTTTGTCTGGTGTCCGTTCTTCTGAAAGACTTAATAATGATTGGTAATCTTTCACGCCTGTAACAGCCAAGGTTTTGATAGCTCCGGCAGAGATCGCATTGACCCGAATATTTTTTGGAGCTAGTTCAGTTGCAAGGTAACGAACTTCGGCTTCTAAAGCCGCTTTAGCGATACCCATCATGTTGTAGTTTGGAATCGAACGTTCAGACCCCATGTAAGTCATAGTGACAATGCTGCCGCCCTCAGTCATTAATGGCGCCGCATATTTTGAAACAGCTAATAATGAATAAGCACTGATATCTTGCGCTAATTGGAAGCCGTCTCGGGTAATTTCGGTTACGTTACCTGAAAGCTCTTCTTTGTTAGCAAAAGCAATCGAATGAACTAAACCATCAATTGTATCAAATTTTTCTTTGATTACCGAAAAAGTTTCAGCAATTTTTTCATCGCTAGCCACATCAAGCTCAAACATATGTGCATCTTCGCCCACTAATTTGACTAAATTTTTCTTCATGCGGTCGTTTTGGTACGTGTAAATAATTTCGGCTCCTTGATCAGCGATGGCTTTAGCACATCCCCAGGCAATACTTTTTTTATTGGCTACACCTGTCACGATAATTTTTTTTCCAGCTAAAATAGACATTAAATGACACACTCCTAAATAATATAAAAAATAATATGTTCTCATTATGTTGGAAAAAGCTTTGATTGTCAAACTATTTTTTTAGATATTCGTTAACACCTTGATTAAACCATTAGAATATGATAGTTTGATAATCAAATAAAATATTCATTGAGGTGCAAAATGGAAAAAATTATGAATGTCGAAGAAATTATGGCTGCGATCCCAAATCGCTTTCCCATTTACTATTTAGATGCAGTCACAGAATTTGAAGATGAGAAGCATATTACGGCGATGAAAAATCTAACGATGAACGAAGATTTTTTTCAAGGTTATTTCCCTGGCGAACCGATTATGCCTGGAACATTAATTGTTGAAGCCTTGGCGCAAGCAGGTTCCTTACTGATTTTGAAATCCGCAGCCTTTGAAGGGAAGACAGCCTACATCGGTGGCATCAACAAAGCCAACTTTTTAGAATTTGTTCGTCCAGGCGATACTTTGTTTTTGAATTTTGATATCCAAAAAATTAAAGGTCCGGTTGGAACAGCGAAAGCGTGGGCAACGGTGGAAGATAAAACGGTCACCGAATGTGAATTCACCTTCATCGTGGGGGATAAAGAACAAAAATAAATACAAAATAGAGGCTGGCCGTAATGGCGAGCCTCTTACTGGTTATTTAGGTTCTTGCAATACTTTTACTTCGCTAACCTTCACTGGATTGGTTGGGGTTGATTTTTCGCCAGATCCGCCATCTTTAACTTCACCATCAGCGATTTTATCGACAACGTCCATGCCTTCAGTAACTTGACCAAAGACCGTATATTCGCCATCAAGTTGAGGAGCGCCGCCCTTTTTGTAAGCGTCGATGATTTTCTCTGGGTAATATTGGATCGCTAAACCATCACTAACATCTTCTTTGTTGGTAACAATGAAGAATTGACTGCCATTGCTACTGCGAGATTCAGCTCGGGCCATTGAAAGAGCACCGCGAATATTATAAAGCTGGTTAGAGGTTTCCGTTTTGAAGCCTTTTTTCCAAATGCTTTCGCCGCCAGTACCATCGCCTTTAGGATCTCCGCCTTGAATCATAAAATCTTTGATCACGCGGTGGAAAGGAGTGTCCTTATAATAGCCATCTTTTGCATGCTTAACGAAATTTTCTACCGCTTTAGGGGCTTGTTTAGGGAACAATTTGATCTTAACGTTCCCTTCAGTGGTTACTAACTCTACAAGATACTCATCATCAGTAACTTTGTTATCAAGCTGGGGCAACGCTACTTTATTTAGATTTACACTGGATTCAGTTGTTTTTGCAGAACTATCCTTTGTATCATTTGTTGCGCTATCACTTTTGCAAGCAGTAAATAGGCCAAGTGCTAAAACTAAGCTTGCGCTGATCATTGCTTTTTTTAGTTGCATAAAATTCTCCTTTTAAACTTATTATCATCCCTATGATAACAAACTTTTAATGGACTTCCTATGAAAAAAAGGTGACTTTTATTTCAAAAAATTTATACATACTCTTAGTAATTAGATTTAGAACGATTTTATAGAAATTGAAGAAAAAATGCTGTTTACGAAAATTAATATTGCTTTAAATAGAATCTCGATCGATGGTTTACGGTTTTTTAGGGCGAGGGGATAGATTTGAGAAAAATAAAATGCAGCTAGCACATAATAAGGAGGCATTTTTATGAAAAATACTTCCACTTTCGTACGCCTATCATTAGGCTAAACGGTATGTTCATCATCAGCTCAAATAGTTTATGAAAACCTCAAGCCAAAGACACTGAAAAAGGCAGCACTCGCAAAAAAAAGAGATCGAATGAACGATCTCCTTTAAAAATTCAATATTTATCTATTTTATAGGTTAGCGAATTTTTCTAATAGACGAATCATTTGGCAAGTGAAGCCGTATTCGTTGTCGTACCAAGCAACAGTTTTAACTAATTGGTAGTCGCCTGCAGAAGTTACTTCTGTTTGAGTAGGGTCAAAGATTGATCCTTGAGTAGTACCGATTACGTCGCCAGAAACGATTTCGCGGTCGTCATAACCGAATGATGGGTTATCAACGGTATGTTTTTTGATTGCTTCGTTAACTTGATCAGCAGAAACTTTTGTTTTAAGTACTGAAACCAATTCAGTTAATGAACCATCAACAACGGGAACACGTTGCGCATGTCCTTGTAATTTACCGTTTAATTCTGGAATTACTAAACCAATTGCTTTAGCAGCACCAGTTGAATGTGGAATTGTGTTATCAGCAGCAGAACGTGCAGCACGTAAGTTGCCGCCTTTAACTGGTCCGTCTAACAACATTTGTGTTGAAGTATAAGCGTGAACAGTTGTCATTGTACCAACTTCAATGCCGAATTCTTCGTTTAAGAAGTAAGCCATTGGAGCTAAGCAGTTTGTTGTACATGAACCAGCAGAGATAATTTTATCATTTGAATCTAAAGTGTCATCATTTACGTTGTAAACAATTGTTTTCATTTGTCCAGCAGGAGCTGAGATAACGACACGTTTAACGCCAGCATCGATGTGAGCTTGTGCTTTTTCTTCAGATGTGTAGAAACCTGTACATTCTAAAACGATATCAACACCGTTTTCTTTTGCCCAAGGGATTTTACTTGCATCTGGTTCAGCGTATACACGAGTTTTTTCACCGTCAACTACGATTGAATCTTCTGTTGCAGTAACTGTACCTGGGTATGTGCCATGTGTTGAATCAAATTGTAACAATTGTGCCAACATTGTAGGACTTGTTAAATCGTTGATTGCTACCACTTCAATATCGTCTGATACTTCTTTGATACGGCGGAAAGCCAAGCGACCAATACGTCCAAATCCATTAATACCTACTTTTACTGTCATAACCAAAAGTTCCTCCTTTTTATATCAAGCAATGCTTGATGCCTTACTCTTTTAATTGTGCAACGCATCAATTTTTTTGTCAAAAGATATATCCTGTAGAAGAAATCATGAGAAGAATTTCAAAAAATTACTAAGCTCTATCAATAAGAATGGACTTTTTCTCTGAATCTGGCTACAATATATGAGACTTTGTTTAGTGTGGAGATTCAGTAGTCAAAAAGAATATAACTATAAGGAGGACACCAAGATGTCCATGTTTTTAGATCAGGTAACAATTGATATTAAAGCTGGTAAAGGCGGCGACGGAATGGTTGCGTTTCGTCGTGAGAAATATGTTCCTGATGGCGGCCCAGCTGGCGGTGACGGTGGTCGCGGCGGTGATGTGATCTTAGTTGTCGATGAAGGTCTACGGACTTTGATGGATTTTCGTTACAATCGTCATTTTCGTGCGACACCGGGAGAAAATGGGATGAGTAAAGGGATGCACGGCCGTGGAGCCGAAGATACCTATGTCAGCGTTCCCCCTGGTACCACGGTTCGCGATGCGGATACCGGCGCTTTGATCGGTGACTTGATTGAAAATGGTCAGGAATTGATCGTTGCTCATGGTGGTCGCGGCGGCCGTGGAAATACCCGATTTGCTTCACCAAGAAATCCTGCGCCTGAATTAGCTGAGAACGGCGAGCCAGGTCAGGAACGTCATATTGAATTAGAATTAAAAGTCTTAGCAGATGTCGGCTTAGTTGGTTTTCCTTCTGTCGGTAAATCAACCATCCTTTCAGTGATTTCCTCGGCCCGTCCCAAAATCGGCGCCTATCATTTTACAACCTTGGTTCCAAATCTAGGTATGGTAGAAACTAGTGATGGTCGAAGCTTTGCCGCTGCCGATTTACCTGGTTTAATCGAAGGAGCCTCACAAGGTGTTGGGCTAGGTACACAGTTTTTACGTCACATCGAACGGACTCGCGTGATTTTACATGTAATCGATATGAGTGGGATGGAAGGTCGTGATCCTTACGAAGATTACCAAGCCATCAACAAAGAGTTAGGCACACATAACTTGCGATTGTTGGAACGTCCACAAATTATTGTGGCCAACAAAATGGATATGCCGAATGCCGAAGAAAACTTAAAAAAATTCAAAGCAGAATTGCAAAAAGAAAAAGAAGACGAGTTTGCGGATGATATTCCGGTCTTCGCAATTTCAGCGATTACTAAACAAGGCTTAGATAATTTATTAAGCGCGACTGCAGATTTATTAGAGGTAACGCCAGAATTCTTGTTGTATGATGAAGAAGTTGAAGAAGAAACCGTAAATTACGGCTTCCAATCAGATGAACCAGAGTTTACGATTACTCGTGAACCAGATGCAACTTGGGTATTGAATGGTGAAAAATTAGAAAAACTATTCAAGATGACCAATTTCGATCATGATGAAACCGTGATGCGCTTTGCTCGTCAATTACGCTCTATGGGTGTTGACGAAGCCTTACGTGCTCGGGGAGCCAAAGATGGCGATCTTGTTCGAATTGATAAATTTGAATTTGAATTTGTCGATTAATCGAAAATAGAAAGAAGGAGCTGTAACAGAACACTGTTGCAGCTCCTTCTTTGTTACGCATAAATCATCAAAATTATTTTGAACGAAAATAAATCAACGTTGTGTTTTATCAGTTTTATGTAACGACAATCATTAATTTATCATGAGGAGAATTTTATGATTTTGAGTAGGTAAATAGATGAAAAGAAAAATAAAAATAATACATCGTCATAATGGTTGTTATTTAAAAAAATTCATTAGCTATTTTTTGGTTTTTTATTCCAAAAACAATAGGCTGATTTCTACGAACGATGAAAAGGCTTACCTTAAATAAGTAAACAAAAAATTTTTAAAAATCAATAGAATTAATCATTATTGTTACGGGCATTAATTTTGAATACGAAAGAGAAAAAAATATTTTTGATGATCTGCTGAGAAGAGTAATAGTAACTGTTATATGTTTTTAAATTTTTGTGAATGATGAAGAAAAACGTTGTTTAAAAATGATAATTGTATTATTTTAATAAAGAAAAGTTTTTTTAACCCAAAAATTTTATTGACAACGCTAATTATGATTACTAAAATATAAACATTTTTGTAGCATTTGAACAGTTCCAAGTGTAAACTTACGAAGTATAAAGTAACAATTATATTGTTAAATAATAAAAAAATCCAAATCGGTAGGTTGGGAACTTATTTTTAATAATAAAAAAGGGGAATAACGTTATGCAAGTATTGATTTTGACACACAATATTTTAGTTGAGAGACCATTAGTAGAAAAGTTACAAAGACTGAATATCGAGGTTTTAAGTTCTGCAAAACTATTAACGATGATTCAAGCTAATCAAGTGCCGTTAGAAGTGTTAAGCTTCTTTGATATCGTGATTGTTAGTGAAACAATCTCTGATCAAGAGCTCACAGTTATTTTAGAAAAAGTTGGTGACAAATTCACAATTATTCGTGAAGCAGATCGTCTGCCACAAAAAGAAGAAAAGGCGGATTGGGAAGCTCAAGGCGTGGATGAATGGTTACTTGAAGACGAAACACTTAGCGGGTTAAGAGAGAAACTTGCTGAGAAAACGTTGAAAGAATCAGTTTATTCGATCGGCTTTGGTATGAGACAACAACAGGATGAGAACGAACAAGAAAAACGGCCATTGCCTTTATGGAATTTGACGCGTTCGGAACGTGAGATGCTAAGCACGTTAATTGCAACGAAAGAGGCACCGATCAGTCGGAACGATCTAGCGATTAAAATTTGGGGCGACAGTGATTCAGCCAGTCATATGACGAGACTTTCTACTATTATTAAGCACCTTCGCAATAAATTGAAAATCGACGGTGTCGAATATGATGTTATTCGTACGAATTGGGGCGAAGGCTATCAATTATCAAAAGTATTCTTTGATCACTATGTAGTCGATGATCGAATTATGGAAGAAATCAAAACTGGGAAGTAATTCCCAGTTTTTTTATAGTTTATTTGTTTACATAATTATTTTATGTTTTAAAAAGCTCGTTCTATTTTCAAAAAGCGCTATTTATTGCTAAACTAGAAAAAAAGATAGAGGAGTGGTAATGAATGGAAAAACGAGTGATTGTAATGAATTTTGATGTTGAATCAAAAGCCTATGAAGCCTTTTCAAAAGCAAAACGGTTGCACATGAGTAAGGCGTTTAAAGGTGAACAAATGGCGGTTATCCATCATTCAAATGATGGTGAACATAAATTTGTGATCGAAGATTTTCTTGATTTCACCGGCAGCAATAAAAGTTCAACTGGTGGTCTGATTGGGATGATGGTTGGAATCTTAGGTGGTCCAGTGGGCATTTTATTAGGCTGGTTTACTGGTGGCATGATTGGTGCGACTCGCGATGCAAAAGAAGTGCGAGAAGCGACAGGGGTCTTTGAATTCTTGATCGATAAAGTCGGAGAAGGCGATACCGCATTATTACTGATTGCTGAAGAGGACGACAATCGGGCATTGAATCAATTAATCATGATGGAGCTTGGCGGTGAGATTACACGCTTAGACTACGCGGAAGTCGAAGCTGAGGTTAAAGAAGCTCAGGAGATGGAAAAAAATTCAGCTGACCAAAAGAAAGAAACGGATTCGGAAAAGCGATCTGATCAAAAATAAAAATCTCCTATTTCGATTGCACTGAGTCAGACTTTCTTCTAAAATAAAACTAATTTGAAAGAAAGTCAGGATAATTATGGAATTAGAATTCTTAGGAACGGGTGCTGGCGTCCCAGCAAAGCATAGAAACGTTAGTAGTTTAGCCTTAAAATTATTAGATGAACGAAATAAAATCTGGTTATTTGATTGTGGTGAAGGAACGCAGATGCAAATTCTGCGAACCAATATCAGACCCCGCAAGATCGAAAAAATCTTTATTTCTCATTTACATGGTGACCATATTTTTGGGCTGCCAGGCTTATTAAGTAGTCGTTCATTTCAAGGCGGTGAGGAACCCATTGAGATTTATGGCCCCGCTGGTTTGGAAAATTATGTTCGAACTTCGTTACAAGTAACAAAGACACATTTGTCTTATCCCCTACAATTCATTGAACTTCATGAGGGAACGATATTTAAAGATAAACAATTTAGCGTGGAGTGCATGCTGTTAGACCACGGAGTCGACAGTTACGGTTTTCGTGTTACTGAAGCAGATCATGATGGTACGCTTCAAGTAGAGAAGCTGGCGGCTTTAAATATCCCTGCTGGACCGATTTTTGGAAAGCTGAAACAAGGTCAAATGGTCACTTTAGCCGATGGACGCACGATCAACGGTCAAGACTTTGTTGGTGAAAGTAAAAAAGGTCGGATCGTGACGATTTTTGGTGATACTCGCTTTACAAATAAATCAAGTCGCTTTGCTGAAAATAGTGATGTGATCGTCCATGAAAGTACCTTCAACAAAGATGAAGCGAAACTGGCGAAGGCATATTTTCATACAACGACACAGCAAGCCGCGATGATTGCAAAAGAAGCTGGAGCCAAAAAATTGATTTTGACTCATATTTCAGCACGCTATTTGGCTAAAGAAGCACAAACGTTAGAAGAAGAAGCGCAGGCTGTTTTTCCCAACTCACAGTTAGCGAAAGATTTTGATATTGTGGAAATTCCATTTGTATAAAGGAGGGAACTTGATGGATTTAACAGATAAAGTAGTCGTAGTAACTGGTGGTTCCGCTGGTTTAGGTGAGCAAATTTGTTACGAGGCGGCTAAGCGTGGCGCAATTGTGGTTACTTGTGCTAGACGAATCAATTTGATTGGTCAAGTGAAAGAACATTGCAGCGAGTTAAGTGGGAAGGCAGCCTATGCTTTTCAATTGGATATTGCTGATCCTGAGAGTGTTGAGTCGGTTATCGAAAAAATCGCAGACGAAGTTGGAACGGTGGACGTCTTAGTGAATAATGCTGGTTTCGGCATGTTCAAAGACTTTACCGAGTTTGATTTAGCAGACGCGAAAAAAATGTTCGATGTTAACGTCCTTGGGATGATGTATTTTACTCAAAAGATCGCGCTATCAATGGTAGAAAAGAAACGTGGTCATATTTTTAATGTGGCTTCAATGGCTGGGAAGATGGCGACACCGAAGTCAACCATTTATTCAGCGACAAAATTTGCGGTACTAGGTTTCTCAAATGCTTTAAGGCTGGAATTAAAACCAGCAAATGTTTGGGTAACTACGATTAATCCCGGTCCAATTGCAACAGAATTTTTCGATAAGGCAGACCCAAGCGGCAATTATTTAGAAAATTTAGGTGGGATCGTCTTAGATCCGAAAAAAGTAGCTGCAACGATCGTCAACAAAATGGGCAAACCGACACGCGAAATCAATCGACCGTTTATTATGGAAGGGGCAAGCCGTTTTTATGGATTATTCCCGCATATTGGTGATTTTCTAGCTGGAGGACTATTTAATAGAAAGTAGGAAATCAAAATGAAAAAGCAATGGAAAGTTTTTCTAGGGTTTATTTTAGTCTTACTCGTTGTCATTTTTGCTCTTTCAAACAGTCAGCAAGTACCAGTTAATTTTATTGTTAAAAAGATCTATCTGTCATTAGTCCTGATTATTATTGGGTCAGCCTTAATCGGAGCTGTGGTGGTCTTCTTAACTTCAGGTACAACGCTTTTTCAACAACGGAAAGAAATCAAACAGTTAAAAGAAACGATTCAAGAGTATGAAAACAATAATGAAGAAAAGTTAACAGCTGAAAAAGCAGCACTTCAGCGAGAAAAAGAGAATGAAATTGCCACATTAACAGCTAATTACGAAAGTCTATTGAAAGAAAAGGATCGTGCGTTAGCCGACAAAGAGATGCGGGATCAGACAAATGATCCACAACATCCGATTGATTATTATGATTAAAAAGAAGACCTTTGCATCGATTGCAAAGGTCTTCTTCTCTTTCTTGTCTGATTTTTTTTTGCTATACTAAGACGGTTGGGAAGTGATACAGTGAAAAAATCAAGTTTCGATTGGCAAATGAAAGTGGCCTCGCCAATTGATGAAGCTTTTAAAGCGGAATTAATCAAGCAAGGCTACAGCGAAACATTTGCAGAACTTTTATGGAATCGAAATATACATACAGTAAAAGAATTCTCGCAGTTGTTACAAGCGAATATTGATGAATTACATGATCCGTTTTTAATGCATGATATGGAAAAAGCAGTTGACCGCATTCAAATGGCAATCATGGAAGGTCAGCCGATTTTGGTTTATGGCGATTATGACGCCGATGGAATCACTAGTACGTCGATTATGTTAGAGACATTGGAGATGATCGGTGCAGATGTTCATTATATTTTGCCCAATCGGTTTATCCACGGATACGGACCGAATACAGAGCTTTTCGCCGAAAAGATCAACGAAGGTATTCAGCTGATTATTACGGTTGATAACGGGGTAGCTGGCAATGAAGCAATCGACTTTGCCAATTCACAAGGTGTTGATGTCATCGTTACTGATCATCACGAGTTGCCGCCAGTCTTACCAGATGCCTATTGTATTGTTCATCCTCGTCACCCGGAAGGAAATTATCCCTTTGGCGAATTAGCCGGGGCCGGCGTAGCCTTTAAGTTAGCCACCGCTTTATTAGAAGAAGTTCCTTTAGAAATGCTGGATCTTGTGACGATCGGCACAGTCGCCGATTTGGTCTCGATGACGGGTGAAAATCGAAATTTAGTTAAGCTCGGGTTACAAGCAATCAAGCAGACACAACGATTAGGCTTATTGGAGTTGTTAAAAGTCAGCAGTGTCGATTTGCAAAAAGTGGATGAAACAAGTATCGGCTTCAGCTTAGGACCAAGGTTAAATGCCATCGGTCGATTAGGTGATCCCAATCCAGCCGTGGAGTTGATGACGACATTCGATGAAGAAGCCGCTCATGATCTCGCGGGTAAATTAGATCAAATTAATAATGAACGGAAGCAGATCGTGCAAGAGACGACTGCTGAAGCTACCACTTTAGTAAATCCTGAAGATGCGGTCCACTTGATCGCAGCGGAAGGCTGGAATCCAGGAGTTCTTGGAATCGTAGCGGGTAATATTTTAAAGCAAACTGGAAAACCAACGATTGTTTTATCCATTGATTCTAATGGTGTGGCTAAAGGTTCAGGACGTAGCATTGAAGCGTTAGACCTATTTGGCATGCTGAACACGATGCGCTCTGAATTCACATATTTTGGCGGTCATGCGGCCGCTGTTGGTTTAACGATGCCAGCAGAAAACATTCCAGTTTTACAAAAAATGATGAATGAATATATCACAAAGGAAGCCATTGATTTAAGCAAAGGCTCAACCTTGTTGATTGATGAAGCCTTGGACTTGTCAGAAATCACACTAAAATTTACCGAAGAACTAAAAAAATTGGCACCTTTTGGGACAGACAATCCAGCACCACATTTTTTAGTAAAGGGAAATGTCAATTTCTTCAAACGCATCGGTAGCGATCAGCAGCACGTGAAGTTTTCTTTGCAAGGTGCTGACAACCAATTAGATGCGATTGGTTTTGGCTTCGGGGCGGAAAGTGAAGAAATCCAACAGCCAGAAACGCAATTTGTTGGGGATCTTGAAATTAATGAATGGAATGGTCAGAAAAAAGTTCAATTACGTTTAATAGATTTTGCTTCTAGTGGCATGCAGGTGATTGATCGCCGTGCCAAACATACATGGACGCAAAAAATTGAAGATGATGGTGCTTTATATTTGGCGTTTAAAAAACCTAGTCAAAAGCTATTTGCCAACGAATTACAGCGATCGATTACGTTATATGACAAAGCGATCGATTGGTCTGCCTATGAACAACTGATTGTATTGGATTGTCCCGACCAGAAGGAACTACTGCAAGAAATTGTTGATTTAGGGAAATTCCAACGGATTTATTTATTTCTTTACAGTCCGGATGAAGCATATTTAAACGGCCTGCCTAAACGGGAACAGTTTGCCAAGCTTTATCAATTCTTTCTAAAGCACCCCCGGGTGGATATCCGCTATAAACTAAAAAATGTTTCAAATTATTTAAGAATTCCAGAAAAATTACTAGTATTCATGATTCACGTGTTTTCTGAGCTAAAATTTGTTACAATAGACGACGGCGTTTTACAAATGGTAGATTCACCGCAGAATCGTGCCTTTGAAGAAAGCAAAATTTATCAAGAGCGCTTGTCTCAAATCGACAGCGAAGAATTTTTACTAATGAACGACATCCAAACTATTAGAAATTGGCTGAAAGGCTAGGAGGAACAACCAAAATGGATTTAAAAGACTATATTGCAAGTATTCCAGATTATCCCAAAAAAGGCATCGTCTTTCGTGACATCTCGCCATTAATGGCAGACGGCGAGGCTTATCGTGAAGCAACCAAGCAAATCGTGAATTATGCAAAAGAAAAGCAAATCGACATGGTAGTAGGACCTGAAGCACGCGGCTTTATCGTTGGCTGTCCAGTCGCATTTGAATTAGGTTTAGGCTTTGCACCAGTTCGTAAACCGGGAAAATTACCCCGTGAAGTGATTGAAGTAGAATACGAAAAAGAATACGGAACAGATACATTGACTATTCATAGTGATGCGATCAAACCCGGACAGCGCGTACTGATCACAGATGATCTTTTAGCAACGGGCGGAACGATCAAAGCAACGATTGAATTGGTAGAACAATTAGGCGGGATCGTCGTTGGCTGTGCCTTCTTAATCGAATTAGATGAATTACACGGACGCGATAAGATCAAAGGGTATGATATCTTAACGTTGATGGACTATTAAAAATAAAACAGGGACCCTCTTATAATCTGAGAGAGTCCCTGTTTTATTTTTACTACTATCCAAAAAGCTACTAACAACTGGTTAGCGCTAAATAAGTTTAGGCAGATTTATGATAACGATGATCATAAGTCACGTAATAGAAATCTTCGGAAGGTTCCTTGTAATACTGTTCTTCTTCGACTTCTTCTTCATAATGATGTTCGGCGTAGTGCTGTGCATACTTCCGTTCATCCCATAACATGAACCATACGAGAAACAATCCAGCAAAAATGACGATCGTAGCTAAAGAACCTAATTTACCAATCAATAGACCTAACAACAACACAGCGATAACCAAACCAAATCTTCTTACTGCTTTCATCAAGAATCACTCCTAATTCGTATTATGAATTCATTTTTCAAAAATCGAAAAATGAATCTTATTCTCATCACGCAGGCCATTCCACGGAAGCTGTCCTTTTTTTAAAAGTTCCACACGGGCACACGAACGTTTGTTTGCATATTTATTATACGAATGTTTGTTCGTTTTGTAAAGAAAAAAATAATCGGAAATTGAATTCCGATTAATAAATATGGTTTCGGTACAAACCAACAACTTTTCCTAGAATAGAAACATTAGCAAAAATCAATGGTGCCAATTCATCGTTTTCAGGTTGAAGACGAATGTGATCGGCTTCGCGATAAAATCTTTTACATGTTGCTTCATTTTCGTCAGTCATTGCAATAACGATCTCACCGTTATTAGCCATGGATTGTTTACGAACAATGACGTGGTCGCCATCGTATATACCGGCGTTTATCATACTTTCACCGCGAATTGTCAACATAAAGAGGCTGCCGTCCTCACTTGATAGATCAGGCGGGATAGGGAAAAAGTCTGAAGCTTCTTCAACTGCTAAAATTGGTTCGCCGGCAGTAACGACACCCAGCATGGGGATGACTTGTGGTGTTACACCGATTTTTTCTAAGCCTGTAAGTGTCAGTTCAATTGCCCGTGGTTTTGTGGGGTCACGCTGGATCCAACCTTTTTTTTCTAATCTAGATAGATGTCCATGGACAGTAGAAGTCGATGAGAGATTCACCGCTTCGCCAATTTCTCTTACAGTGGGTGGATAACCTTTATTTTCAACGCGTTCGTGAATGAAACGCAAAACTTCTAATTGTTTAGTTTCTGTTCTTTTTGCCAACGCCCACACCTTCTTTCGTTTTTTTTAGTGTAGCATAATCTTACAAACAAATCAAACAAGCGTTCGCATTTGTTTGTGCTTCCAACTTTGTTTTTTTTATGTATAATTAATAGGGGGAAAGAGGTGCTGAAGATGATTAATGATGAAACAATTGCACGTATCAATGAATTAGCGAAAAAAAAGAAAACGGTTGGTTTAACTGATGCTGAAGCACATGAACAAAAAGTTCTGCGTGAGGAATACATTTCTTCTTTCCGTAGCGGCATGCGGCATCATATTGAAGGGATGAAAGTTGTTGATCCTGAGGGCAACGACGTAACACCAGAGAAATTAAAAGAGATTCAAAAGAAAAAAGGATTGCATAATAGAAAGTAAAATCTTTTAGCGATTTGCAATTGAAAAGTCAAAATAAATCGGTTACAATGGATCTGTAATTAAAGTATTTAAGACCAAAAAGGAGGAACTATCTTGTTCGACAAAATCGATCAACTAGGTGTAAACACAATCAGAACGCTAAGTATTGAAGCTATTCAAAAAGCAAATTCAGGTCATCCGGGATTACCAATGGGCGCGGCACCAATGGCATATGCATTATGGACAAAACATTTAAACGTAAATCCAGCCACTTCACTGAACTGGCCAAACCGTGACCGTTTTATTTTATCTGCGGGACATGGATCAGCAATGCTATACAGCTTGTTACACCTTGCAGGTTACCAAGTGACGATTGAAGATTTAAAAAATTTCCGTCAATGGGGAAGCAAGACACCTGGGCATCCTGAATATCATCACACAGATGGTGTTGAAGCAACTTCAGGTCCTCTAGGTCAAGGTATTTCAACTTCTGTTGGATTAGCAATGGCTGAAGCACACTTGGCTGCAACATACAATCGTGACAGCTTTGACGTAATGGATCACTACACGTATGCTCTTTGTGGAGATGGCGATTTAATGGAAGGTGTTTCTGGTGAAGCAAGCTCGATGGCTGGTCACATGAAACTTGGAAAATTGATTGTCTTATACGATTCAAATGATATTTCACTAGATGGACCAACTTCTAAGGCTTTCACAGAAAATGTCGGTGCTCGTTATGAAGCGTATGGCTGGCAACATATCTTAGTTAAGGACGGCAATGATTTAGAAGCTATTTCTAAAGCAATTGATGAAGCTAAAGCAGAAACAGGAAAACCAACCTTAATCGAAATTAAAACAGTAATTGGTTATGGCTCACCTAAAGAAGGTACGTCTGCGGTTCATGGAGCTCCAATCGGGACCGATGGAATTACAGCAGCCAAGACAGTCTACGGTTGGGAATATCCTGACTTTACAGTGCCAGAAGAGGTAGCAAAACGTTTCAAAGAAGAAATCAATGATAAGGGCGCGAAAGTTGAATCTGAATGGGATGCGATGTTCGCCAATTATGAAAAAGCTCATCCTGAGTTAGCTAAGCAATTTAAAATGGCCTTTGCGGGTGATTTACCAGAAAACTGGGAAGAAGCTCTACCTGTTTATGAGGAAGGCACGGCCCAAGCTAGTCGTGTTTCTAGTAAAGACGCTATTCAAGCAATTGCGAAAGCTGTTCCAAATATTTGGGGCGGTTCAGCCGATTTATCTGGCTCTAACAATACGACAATCGCGGATGAAAAGGAATTCCAACCAGGCTCTTATGAAGGCCGCAACATTTGGTTTGGTGTTCGTGAATTTGCGATGGCAAGTGCAATGAACGGAATTCATTTACATGGTGGCACACGAGTGTACGGCGGAACGTTCTTCGTATTTACGGACTATCTACGTCCAGCAGTGCGGATGTCAGCGATCCAAGGCTTACCAGTTGTCTATGTTTTAACCCATGACTCTGTTGCAGTTGGTGAAGATGGCCCAACTCATGAACCAATCGAGCAATTAGCCAGCGTTCGTTGCATGCCGAACGTGCAAGTAATTCGTCCTGCTGATGGAAACGAAACATCCGCTGCTTGGGTTCAAGCATTAAACGCTAAAAACAAACCAACGATTTTAGTTTTAAGTCGCCAAAACTTACCTGTCTTGCCAAACAGCAAAGACATGGCTAAAGAGGGCGTGTCTAAAGGTGGTTATGTGATTTCTAAAGCGGAATCAGATACACCAGACGGTATTTTGATTGCTACAGGTTCTGAAGTGAACTTGGCTGTTCAAGCACAAAAAGAATTAAAAGCACAAGGAAAAGATGTTTCTGTCGTTTCGCTTCCAAGCTTTGATTTATTTGAAGCGCAAGATGAAGCCTATAAAGAATCTGTTTTACCAAAAGCGGTAACCAAACGCGTAGTGATCGAAGCTGCATCACCATTTGGCTGGGAACGTTATATCGGCTCAGAAGGTAAAATGATCGGTATCGATCATTTTGGAGCGTCGGCACCTGGAGACTATATCTTAGAACAATTCGGTTTCACTGTCGAAAATGTAGTCAATACATTTAACAAATTATAATCGGCTTTGAAAGTTGAGAGGGATCTGTCCTTCTCAACTTTTTTGAGTTGGTATAACTAATAACTAAAAATAGTTGACATAATATTTTACTCGGATACCTAAGCTAGTTCGCTTTCATTTTTTCGTTAACATTAATAAAAATGTTTATCTATGAGCAAAATAATTTAGACAGAATATAAATTCTGTTATACTGTCCTTGTTCAATAGAATGCAAACTAAAAATCGATTAAACGAAAGAGGGACGACCATGAAAGTAGTAGTAGTAGGATGTACACATGCCGGCACCGCAGCCGTTAAAAATATTTTAGCCAATCACCCAGATGCAGAGGTTACCGTTTATGAGCGTAATGACAATGTTTCTTTCTTATCTTGTGGAATCGCTTTATATGTCGGTGGCGTAGTGAAAGATCCAGCGGGATTGTTTTACTCAAATCCTGAGGAATTAGCTTCACTAGGTGCAAAAGTGAACATGGAACACGATGTAACAAACATTGATACAGAAGGTAAGAAAGTCACTGCAAAAGATTTGAAAACCAACGAAGAAACAGTTGTTGATTATGATAAGTTAGTTGTAACAACCGGTTCTTGGCCAATTATTCCACCCATCAAAGGAATCGAATCAAAAAATGTTTTACTATGTAAAAACTATAACCAAGCAAACGAAATCATTGAGCAAGCGAAAGATGCTAAAAAAATCGTTGTAGTCGGCGGTGGTTACATCGGAATTGAGCTAGTTGAAGCCTTCGCCGAAACTGGCAAGCAAGTGACTTTGATTGATGGTTTATCTCGTATTTTGAATAAATACTTAGACCAACCTTTCACTGACCTTTTGGAAAAAGAATTAGTGGATCACGGGGTAACGTTAGCGTTAGGCGAAAATGTGAATGAATTTGTCGCAGATGAATCTGGTAAAGTAACGAAAGTTGTGACACCGAGTCAAGAGTTCGAAGCAGATATGGTCATCCTATGTGTCGGCTTCCGTCCAAACACTGAATTGCTAAAAGGTAAAGTTGATATGCTGCCAAGTGGTGCCATCAAAGTCAACGAATATATGCAATCAAGCAACCCAGATATCTTTTCAGCAGGTGATTCAACGGTGGTGCATTACAATCCAACTGGACAACACCAATACATCCCGTTAGCGACTAATGCGGTACGTCAAGGAATGCTAGTCGGAAAAAATCTAGTAGAGCAAACAATGAAGTATCGTGGAACTCAAGGAACTTCTGGTTTGTATTTATTTGGTTGGACGATTGGTTCAACAGGCCTGACAAAAGAAAGTGCCGCTTTAAATGGCATTGATGTGAATGTTACTTTGATTGAAGATAATTATCGCCCAGAGTTTATGCCGACAACAGAAAATGTTATGATGCAAATCGTGTCAGAGAAAGGAACGAATAAAATTTTAGGTGCACAATTCCTATCGAAATATGACATCACTCAATCGGCCAATACGTTATCAGTAGCGATCCAAAATGAAATGACTTTAGAAGATTTAGCCTTACAGGATTTCTTCTTCCAACCACATTTTGACCGTCCGTGGAACTACTTGAATATCTTGGCTCAGGCCGCTTTAGCTGAAGCCGAATAGTATAGAATGTCGAAAAAACAGGGAGCTGTGCTTCCTGTTTTTTTGCTATTGAATGACTGTTTTCTAAGTATTGGACTTCCTATATTTTTAGTGTAAACTAAAATGGGAACGGAGGATTTTGAATGATTTCATTAAAAGATTATTTAACAGCGGGTGAGACGACAATCTCAAACTTGCTGTTGCAAAATTATACGAAGCTAGATTTGACAACCAATGAATTTATGCTGTGGCTGCAGCTTTATTCCGCCCATCAGGCGGGAGAAGATTTTCCTGATATAACTGTGATCGCTCAAAATATGGGCGGTACCGTTGAAACAATCTACGAAGCATTGAACAATCTAGTCGGAAAAGGCTTTGTCACTCTCGAAACAGCGCTTGATGATCAAGGTCGAAAAAGTGATCGTTATGATTTGCTTCCAGCTTTCGAAAAAATTTCAATCATCCAAGAACAGCAACGCGTAAAGAAAGAGGAAGAAACCACGTTAGAAGCGCAAAAGAAAATGCTGCGTGCTTTCGAACAGGAATTTGGCCGCCCTTTGTCACCAATTGAATATCAAAAAATCGGTTACTGGGTAGAAGAGGATCATTATTCACCAGAATTGATTCAGCTAGCGTTACAAGAAGCGGTACTCAATCAAGCCTATAATTTCAAATACATCGAAACGGTTCTGCAAAGCTGGGAGAAAAAAAATATCCGTTCAAAGGTCCAGGTGGAAGAGGAGCAACGTCGTCGTAAACAAATTTTGCTGCAAAAAGAGGAGCAAAATCAAACGGAGGAGCTGCCAAAAGTTTCTTTATATAATTGGTTGGAAAGGAAAGACTCCGATGCTGAATAAAGAAAAAACTATGGAGGCTCTTTCTCGAATGTCGGATATGTTTCCGGATGCGGCGGGCGAATTACATTCTGATTCACCCTTCCAATTATTGATAGCAGTGATCTTGAGTGCGCAAGCAACGGATGTCTCCGTTAATAAAGCGACGCCAGCTTTATTCGCAGCTTATCCTACAGTAGAGGCGTTGGCCGAAGCACCAATCGAAGACATCATCGAAAAAATAAAAACGATCGGTCTGTATCGTAATAAGGCAAAAAATATCAAAGCCTGTGCTCAAATGCTACTGGATAATTTTTCTGGGCAAGTACCGGAGACGAGAGAGGAATTGATCCAATTGCCGGGAGTTGGGCGAAAAACCGCGAATGTCGTATTAGGTGATGCTTTTGGTGTACCAGCGATCGCCGTCGACACGCATGTGGAACGGGTTACGAAGCGTTTGCGAATTTGTAAGTTGAATGCCTCAGTAACAGAGGTTGAAGCGACTCTTATGAGGAAGGTTCCAAAAGAGTTATGGGTGAAGACGCATCATACGCTGATTCTTTTCGGGCGCTATCATTGTACAGCACGTGCACCTAAATGTACGATTTGTCCATTATTGGATTTATGTCAGGATGGGAAAGATCGTTTGAAAGCTGCGCAAAAATAAAAACAGTCTTCAATCTCAATAGTTGAGATTGAAGACTGTTTTTTTAATTACTTGATGGAGGAGCCTCGCTTTCTTCTGGCGTCGGAGGTGCTTGACTCGAAGAAGGTTCAGACGGCTCCGGTGCCGCAGAGGAAGAAGGTGTCGGCGTTGGAGCCGGTGTTACCTCACTGCTGCTTGAAGGCGTTGGTGTTGGAGCTACAGTAGAAGACTCAGGAACACTTGGCTGTACTTGAGAACTACTACTTGGAGTTGTGTATTGATTATAAGATGTATTGTTATTGTAATAAGAACTTTGACTTGAATAGCTTGGCTGTGTCGGAACCGCTGATGATCCCTTGACATAAAGCTCGTTCCGGTTTCGAATTACATCATCCGGCATTACCCAATCATCATTCGGAACATTTTCAGATATATAGCTCATCAACTCGCGGTAAACATCTTGTGCAATATTTGATGAGGCATCGGTGATTGGTGTCATCCGTTTGTCATAGCCTGTCCAAATGGATAAAGAATAATGTGGTGTATAGCCGGTAAACATGACATCCGGCGAGATCGATCCTGAATGGGGGATCTTGGCTAATTCATCGTCGGTATAATTGGACGTTCCCGTTTTACCCGCTTGGAATAGATTCGGGATCTGGGCATAAGTCCCAGTTCCTTTCAAGATAACGTCTTTTAGGATATCAGTGATCATATAAGCAGTGTAGGGCTCCATCGCTTTTTCGCCTTTGTTTTCAAAGGTTTGTTCTGAGCCATCTTGATATTTTATTTTATTGATATAAAGCGGTTCATTATAGGTTCCGCCATTGGCAAAGGCGGCGTAAGCTGCAGCCATCTTTTCGGTGGAGATTCCGTATTTTGTACCATCTTGCGTTTCAGTATTACTTGAGATCGCATTGGATTGTTGAATGTCTTTGTATTGAATACCTAATTTTTTCAAAAACTTCGCGGCATTTTCCGCGCCAACTTCATTGAAAATTTTAACTGCTGGTACATTCCGTGAATCATAGAGCGCTTGACGATACGTAATTCGACCTTGATAGGTAAGATCCCAGTTTTTTACCTCGTTTTTTGTTCCAGGGTATAAGTAAGGGGCATCATCAATCATGGTTCCTGTTGATTTTTGTTCATATTCAAACATTGGGCCGTAATCGGTAATCGGTTTAACCGTAGAACCGAAGTCACGGTTTGTATTAACCGCTCGATTCATCCCTAAGTAAACGTCGTCAGCAATGTTTCGGCCACCAATTTGGGCGGTGACACGTCCGGTTTTACTATCCACGAGTGTCGCAGCAACTTGCATGTCCTCATCGGGGTATTGAACGTATTCATCACCATTTACGATGGAATATAATTTATTTTGAGCGTCCGTATCCAGATTTGTGTAGATATCTAAACCATCGGTATAAACATTTTTGCCAGTTTTTGCTTCTACTTGAGCAATCACTTCTTTAACATAATTATCTGCAACTTTGCGTTCTTGATTATCGGTTTGTAAAGGCAATAATCCTTGATCAATTGGTTCTTTTGTCGCTGTATCATAATCTTCTTGTGAGATTTTTTTATTATTCAGCATAGTGTAAAGAACAGTATCACGACGTTCTTTTGCCGCTTCCGGATGTTTATAAGGATCATATGAATTCGGCGCTTGCGGCATACCAGCTAGTAACGCGGTTTGAGCGATGGAAAGGTGTTGGAGTTCTTTTCCAAAATAACTTTCTGCCGCTGTTTCCATGCCATAAAGCCCGTTGGCCATGTAAACTTTATTGATGTAATAGGTTAAAACTTCTTGTTTTGAATATTTCTTTTCAAGTTGAATCGCCAGCCAAGCTTCTTGAGCTTTCCGGCGCAGTGTCTGATCAGAGGCTTTTGTAGAGAAAAAGGAAAGTTTAACCAGTTGTTGAGTTAAGGTACTACCACCTTGAAGCCCACCTTTATTCGTGATATTGTGCAATGCTGATCCTAAGATTCGTACAGGGTCAACGCCGTTGTGTTTAAAGAAGCGACGATCTTCGACAGAGACAATCGCGTCATCTAATTCTTGTGGTATTTTGTCCGCCGCAATTTTTTCCCGCTTCTCTGCACCTAAATCTTCAAACTCATTGCCATCAATGTCAAAAAGTTTTGAAGAAACAGTTGCATCTAATTTCTTTTCAGACAAATCAGGTGCATCCTTCACGTAATAGAAAAAGATGCCAATGCCGCTTAAAAGGGCGAGACAAAGAAACCCAACGATGGCAATCATAATTTTTAAACCTATGTGTCGGTTCTTTTTCATTTTTGGTTGAGTTTTCTTTCCTTGAGTGGTTCGCGAATTTTTCTGCGAACGAGAGGGCTTAGCCATTTGATTAACTCCTTTTTTCAAGATATTGTTCCACCGCAGTTAAGTACGGAATCCTTGGTGCGATTTGCGGCGTAATCTCGATACCAACTGATTCGATTATTTCTAGCGGTATTGATTTTCTGCCAGTTTCCTGTTCCTGCCAATAGGTGATCATTTTTTCAGCAGAAAGAAAAAAACAACGATTTAAGCTAGAAAACCACAATAAGACAAAACAGACCGCTTCCTGCTTTAAGCATTGCTCCATATGGGTGATTTGATGCTGATGAAAATTTTTCAGCGGAAAAGAAGTTTTGTTTTTGGTTTCTTTCGCTTCAAAATCCAAATAGTACCCACGATAGACGCCGTTGTAATCCGTTGTGGAGGGTTGTCGGAAGTAGGCTTCGCGGATCACCGCAGCACTCCGTTTAGGATAATCGACTTTGACAATCTGAAGCGGCGTTGGCTTTTTATGAACAACTGCCTTATCATGAGTAATATAGTATTCGTTGCTTTGATTGATGGCTTCTTCAAAGCGCATACCGCGATTAGCAAACGTCGTTTCTTTTTTTAATGAAGGTTCTCGCGGATTTTTTTGTGAAAATAATTGACCATTAGGATAATAGAAGGCCATCTTTATCACACTCCTGTTTGCTATTATATCAAATTTTTTTGCAAGATATTTTAATTTTAAGTGAAAGTAAGGAAAAAAAATGAATGAAACCATCAAGCGCCTGTACGTCACTGGATATCAAAGCTATGAATTGGGAATTTTTAACGACAAAGACCCACGGGTGCAAGTAATTAAGAATGTTTTAAAAAGAGAATTGACGGCGTTGATTGAAAACGGTCTTGAATGGGTCATGATCAGTGGTAGTCTGGGAACAGAAGCTTGGACCGGCCAGGTAGTCAATGAGTTAAAGGTCGATTATCCAGAGCTGCGCCTAGCGATTATTTTTCCATTTGAAAACTTTGGAAGTAACTGGAAAGAACAAAATCAATTAATTTTAAGCGAGCTCGTTCAAAGGGCTGATTTTGTTGAGTCAGTTAGCCATCACCCCTATCAAAATCCTGGACAATTTAAAAATCATGTAAGTTTCTTATTAGAGCATACGGATGCCGCCTTAGTAGTATATGATACTGAGTATCCTGGTAAAAGTAAATTTTTCTTAGGGGATGTTGAAAAATACCAATTAAAAAATTCTTACGATTTACTTACAATCACGATGGATGATTTAGAAAATTCCTCAGAACTTGGGGATAGTGTTTGATTTCCTTAGATATATCAGCTAGAATATATAGGAAAGTAAATTAAGTTAAGAGCTAATGAGGTGGAAAAATGGCGAATGTAATCTATACTCCTAACGACATTTTGGAGCAAGAATTTAAAACAAAAATGCGTGGCTACGATCCAATCGAAGTTGACGAATTTTTGGACAATGTAATCAAAGATTATGAAGCTTATAACAAAGAAATATTAACGTTAAAAGAAGAAAATGATCGTCTGAAAGCAAAAGTTGAACAGTTATCAAAAGCACAACCAACTGCTACACGTGTGAAAGAAGCAGCTCCAAAGAGTTCAGCGGTTACGAACTTTGACATTCTGAAACGTTTATCAAATCTTGAAAGAGAAGTTTTCGGCAAGAAATTAGATCAGCAATCAGCAAACAATGCTGCATCAACTGATTTTAGCCAAAACTACACACAAGACGAAAGTGATATTGAAAAAACTCGTCAATTCTAATTAAATGATGCAATTTTTTGGTGATCGCGGTTTGCATTACGCAGGCTGAGGAAAGTCCATGCTCGCACAGACTGCGATGTCTGTAGTGTTCGTGCTTAGCGAAACCATAAGCTAAGGTACTTCTTTTGAAGTAACGGCAGAAAAAAGGGCTAAGGAGCAATCTATGCTTGAGTATTCTTGAAAGTGCCACAGTGACGAAGCATTTTGAGAAATCAAAATGGTGGAACGCGGTAAACCCCTCGAGCGAGCAACCCAAACAATGGTAGGGGCGCTTTTTCTAAGGAAATGAACGATGAAAGAGACGGCATTTTTGCCGGAGATAGATGATTACCACGTTGTTCTCACTACCCTGAGTAGTTCAACGTACAAAACATGGCTTACAAAAAATTGCAGCAATTCAGGGAACCTTCCAACTTTGTTGTGAAGGTTTTTTTGTCAACTATGAAGAAAGTATAAAATTTGCATATGAATAAATCGCTTTGCAGCAGGCATATTCATGTCCGGCTTCACGAGCTAGCTTTATCGGCAATAAGCAAAACGATTTCGAGATTTGCGCAGCACCAAGTAGGAACTGTTCAACATCAAAGTTAAAACTTTGTGTTTCTCAGTCATTTATCAAAAGTTTGGTCTTATTGCTCAAAAGCTGAGCGAGTTCGCGAAAGCCTTTCTTAGTCTAACTTTTCGCAGTTTATGCGGCAGACAAGTGAAATAAATTGCTTGTTCTTGAGTAATTTTCATAGTTGGATGATATGTCGACGAAGATAAGGCTAAATTTTTGTCAAAAATTTAGCCATTCATACAGGTTGAGTCGCCTGTGAATGAGGCTTTTCGCAGTGTATTTCGGATGAGTGGCGATCAATCATTATGAACACGTTGTTTAGCCTCATCGTATGCGAAGCGAAGATCAGAATCATTTTTCACGGTTTTGAAAAGCTGAGCCACTATCTGAACAATTCAAATAGAGCTTGAAAATAATTTCATATCGAGTAAAACTTATTCGACAAATGCAACTGTTCGTTTAAAATAGAATGAGCTATTATATGGTAGTAAAAAAGGAGCTATTATGGAAAAACAATATAACTTAATTGCCACTGCAGCGGCAGGTATTGAAGCGCTGGTTGGCAAAGAATTGAGAGATCTAGGGATTGATTGCCAAGTTGAAAATGGACGGGCCCGCTTTAAAGGAGATCAGGAAACAATTGCTACGGCAAATTTATGGTTGCGGACCGCGGACCGAGTGAAAATCATTGTTGGCGAATTTGATGCCTATACGTTTGATGAATTGTTCGAAAAGGTCAAAGCGATTCCTTGGGAAGATGTTTTACCTTTGGATGCCGAGTTTCCAGTAGCTGGACGTTCAATCAAATCGAAATTATACAGCGTTCCAGATTGCCAAGCCATCACGAAAAAAGCGATCGTTGAACGGTTACGGGAGGTCTATCATCGACCAGCCCGTGTACCATTAGCGGAAACAGGTGCTCTGTTCCAACTAGAAGTCGCGTTGTTGAAAGATCATGTCGTTTTGACGTTAGACACGACTGGACCAAGCTTGTTTAAACGCGGGTACCGGTTAGAAAAGGGCGGGGCGCCATTAAAAGAAAATATGGCGGCAGCCTTAGTGATGCTGACAAATTGGCGCAAAGATCGACCATTCTATGATCCCGTTTGTGGGTCTGGAACCTTGTGTATCGAAGCCGCTTTAATCGGCCATAATATTGCCCCTGGTTTTAATCGCGGATTTGCCTGTGAGGATTGGGAATGGTTTGATCCGCAAGTGTTTGAAAAGGTACGTGCAGCAGCAGATGAAGCTGCTGATTATGATGTCGTATTAGATATTGCTGGTTCGGATATCAATGGTCGGATGGTTGAAATTGCACAAGCTAATGCAGAAGAAATTGGTTTAGGGGATTCAATCCAATTCAAGCAACGGGCGGTGAAAGATTTCAAAACAGAAAAGGACTACGGTGTGATCGTAGCGAATCCACCATATGGCGAACGTTTGGGAGAAGAAGAGCAGGTTCGAGTTTTGTATAAAGAGATGGGCGAGGTTTTCCGTCCGTTGAAAACTTGGAGCAAATATATTTTAACCAGCGACCTAACCTTTGAAGAATTTTATGGTGCAAAAGCGACGAAGAAAAGAAAATTGTACAATGGTGCGATCAGAACGGACTTATTCCAATATTGGGGTGAGCGGCCTCCAAGAAAGCCGCGTAATGATGCAGAATAAGCTGGACATGATTCGTCAGTACGCCAAAGAAAAATTAGGCGGCGACCGTAGCGGGCATGACTTTTATCATGTAGAGCGGGTAGCTAAGATTGCTAGTAAATTGGCTGAGCAAGAAGAGGTAAATGAGCAGTTGATCATTGTAGCGGCTAGTTATCTTCACGATGTGATTGATGACAAGGTGGTTGCAGATGTTGCAGCAGAAGCAACGGAGCTCCGTGTCTTCTTAACGGAGCTAGGTCTTTCTGACGGCGAAATAAAAGAAATCTTTTATATTATTGAGAACCTTTCTTATTCTAAGGAGCTTGAGGCTGGCAAGGCGCAACTATCTTCAGCCGGTCAAATCGTTCAAGATGCGGATCGCATCGATGCCTTAGGTGCGATCGGTATTTTGCGTACTGCTTATTACGGTGGACACACTGAAAGTCCGTTGTACGACCCGAATATTTCGCCTAAAAATTTTACAACGAAACAAGCCTATCGGGAAAAAAGTACCGTGATTAATCATTTTTATGAGAAATTGTTTAAGCTACCTGAAACGATGAATACTGAGGCTGGTAAAGAAGAAGCAGAGAAGCGAAAGGTGTTTATGGAAGAGTTTTTAAAAAGGTTTTATGAAGAGTGGAACATATAAGTCAGTTGCAGTTAGATTTAAAAGAAAATTTGAGAATTTAACAACAATAAAGCATTATACTTTCTGTCATAACATTTTTCTCCTATAATAGTCAATGGTTAGGAGGAACTCTAAACATGTTGCATCAAGAAATATTGAGTCCCAAAGAAGTTGCTAGAAAACTATCCAATTTATCTGAAGGATTGTTCGCGATTCGTTGCGAACTAAAAAGTAAAACCTATCAAATTATTTTATATAAGTATCAAGCGGATTATTTTCTAATCGAAAATCCTGCTCTCGTTACTGTGCTGCTGGAAAAAGACAACCGTGCTTTTAGTAGTCCCGAGCAGCTTTTGAATGAGATTGAAATCAGTTTTGAAAATAATCAATATCTTGCGGCCTCTAAAGAGTGGGTTCGTTTAGATTTAAATACATTGAAATTGTTAGATAATGTTGAAATCAAATTCTTTAGCTTAGAAGAATAACAGGCTGCCTGTTATTCTTTTTTTCTAAATTGACGAAACAGATAATAAACATTGATGACTGTTAAAATAGCACCTAAAATGAAGGGTACGATTAAACGTCCTTGGCTATAGCCAAAGCTTTTTTCGAAGCTATCTGGCGTGCTAAGTTTGATGACCGTTTGGCTATAATTGTAAACTTGATAGCTAAAAGTCGTTAAAAAGACGGATATCAAAGTTAAAACAAACCGTCGATATTCTTTTTGTTTTGCTTTTTTGAAAAAGAAAAAAACAGCGTAAGCGACTAATAGTGCTGCCGGAACGCCAAAGGCAAAAAGGGGATTTAGCATTTAGAATGACCTCCATGAATTTTTTATCAATGAACTTTATTTTGTAGATACTGCATTTATTTTACCACAACTTTTCAAAACTCTTTATTATCACCATCTGTTTCAATGACTATAACGAATGAGGGAATTACATGAACAGTTATATTTTTCCAATTAAAGCAGCGGTGCTGACTTTTCCATTTTTAGCCATGCTGATTGCTGCACCTTTTTTAATTTATTATTATCGGAAGTATGGACAATTAGGCAAACTCCGAAGCTTAATCTTGTACTCCTTTGTCTTCTATTTATTATGTGCTTATTATTTAGTGATCTTACCGCTGCCAAGCATCAGTGCCGTGGCGCAATTGACCAGCCCGCGCTACGAATTACACTTATTCCAATCCTGGCATAACTTTATCAGCCAAACAGTACTCCAACTTAATCATCCTAGCACGTATCTACCTGCGATGAAGCAAAGCGTCTTTTTAGAGCCGGTCTTTAATATTTTTTTGTTGTTTCCTTTTGGGATCTATTGCCGCTATTATTTCAAATGTTCGATCGGTAAAACAATCTTGGCAAGCTTTTGTTTGTCACTCTTTTTCGAGCTAACCCAGCTGAGCGGTTTGTATTTTATTTATCCGAGACCATATCGTCTATTTGATGTAAACGATTTGTTGCATAATACGATCGGTGGAACTTTAGGTTTTGTTTGCGCGCCGCTCTTTACCTTCTTTTTACCAACCAGAAATGAATTGGACTCTGAATCTTTGGAAAAAGGGCAACGAGTGACACTATTACGCCGGTTGGTGGCTTTAGTAATCGATTGGCTCGTTATTAGTTTTGTCAGCACGATTTTGAGCTTTTTTTCAAGCAGCTTACCAACTAGACTGAATGATTTGCTAAGCTATCCATTTGTCAGTCTGGTACTTGAAGTAATCATTTATTTTATGATCCTGATGTATTTCTGGAATGGTCAGACAATCGGCAAGAAAGTCGTACGGATTCAAGTAACGGAAAATGGGCGGGACCATATCCGCTTCAGCAGTTTGGTCAAACGCTACAGCGCGCTTTATTTTCTTTTATATGGCCTTTTAATGATTTTCCAATTTACTTTGACCCATCTGACAACGACCAACCACACTGTTTTTATTGCTTATGTCACTTTTGGGCTACTTAGTTTAGGAATTTTGCTTTTATTTCTATTCAACTTATTGTATGCTCTCATAAGGAGAAAAAACCGCCTATTCCATGACAAAGCAAGCCACACGTATACGATTAGTACGCTAAAGAAAGAGGTATAACATGCGAACGTTTGAATCATTTAATTTCCAACCATTTATTCTTGAAGCCATCAAGGATAAAGGTTTTACCGAGCCCACAGAGGTTCAAGAAAAATTGATTCCTTTAATTAAAAAAGGAAAAAATGTGATCGGTCAATCTCAGACTGGTTCTGGTAAGACTCATACTTTCTTATTGCCATTGATGGATAAGATCGATGGCACAAAAGACGAGGTGCAAGTGTTGATTACTGCACCAAGCCGGGAGTTAGCTGCTCAAATTTATCAAGCAGCCAGCCAAATCGCAGAATTTTCACCAACGGAGATTCGCGTATCGAATTTTGTCGGAGGGACCGATAAGCAACGTCAGCTCGATAAATTAACTAGTCATCAGCCTCATGTAGTCATCGGTACGCCGGGACGCATTTTAGACATGATGAACGAGCAGGCTTTGAAAGTGCACACAGCGCAATATTTTGTCGTCGATGAAGCTGACATGACGCTTGATATGGGGTTCCTGCATGAAGTCGATCAAATCGCTGGTCGTTTGCCTAAACATTTACAAATGCTGGTCTTTTCAGCGACCATCCCAGAAAAATTACGTCCTTTCCTATTAAAATATATGGAAAATCCAGTGATGGAAGAAATCAAGTCAAAAGCAGTCATCTCGGATACGATTGAAAATTGGTTGATCTCCACTAAGGGAAAAGATCGCAACCGTTTGATCTATCAATTATTAACAGTGGGTCATCCTTATTTAGCGATTGTTTTTGCTAATACCAAACAGCACGTTGATGAAATCAGCGGCTACCTGAAAGCGCAAGGCTTGAAGGTTGCGAAAATTCACGGAGACATTTCACCACGTGAACGTAAACGAGTTATGCGCCAAGTTCAAAATTTGGAATATCAATATGTAGTTGCAACCGATCTAGCTGCCCGCGGGATTGATATCGAAGGGGTTTCTCATGTGATTAACGCCGAGATTCCACAAGATTTAGATTTCTTTATCCACCGTGTCGGACGGACCGGCCGTAATGGGATGTCGGGGACTGCGATTACGCTTTATAGTCCAAGTGATGAAAACAGCGTCAACTTAATCGAGAATCTTGGTGTAACGTTCCAACCAAAGGAAATCAAAAATGACGAAATTATTGATACCTATGACCGCAACCGTCGGAAGAAACGTGAAAAATCAAAAGATGAATTAGATCCTACTTTGATTGGTTTGGTCAAAAAATCGAAGAAAAAAATCAAACCTGGTTACAAAAAGAAAATAGATCGCGCAATCTCAGAATCAAATAAACAAAAGCGTCGTCAAACCCGGCGTCAAGAAGAACGCGGCGCACGGAAAAATAAAAAACGTTCGAATTCATAAGCTAAAAAGCTCTAGTGCGACTATTCGTCGGCAGCTAGAGCTTTTTGCATTTTTACGCAGGAAATCCCATCTTCTTCAAAAATGTCGGACACGACCTGATACCCAAGTTTTTCGTAAAAAATTTGTGCGCTGACTTCAGCTGAAAGCAGGGAAGTCTCACAGCCTTCAGCAACGCCAAGTTTTTCCAACATTACTAAAATTTTTTTCCCTAATCCTTGCTGACGAAATTCTTCAGCAACACATAAGCGATCAGGATTCAAAGTGGTTTTATTAATCGTTTGAAAGCGGGCGGTTGCCACCGGCAAATTTCCATCAAAAAGGACAATATAGCGTCGATTCGGCGTATCCAATGCATCGAATTCCAACTCTGGTAAAATTCCTTGTTCTAAAACAAAGACTTGATAACGTAAATAAAAGGCCGCCGCTTGCGTAGCTAGCTCAGATCCGAAAATTTCCCTCATCTTTTTCCTCATTTCATGCTGATAATGGTATAATTCTACCATAGTAGTGTTGGAGGAGGCAGAAAGTTTTATGAACTTATTAGATCAATTAGACTGGTCCTATTGGAAACGCTTAACACCGAAAGAAAAGCGGACGCTGTTAAGCCAGTTATTGCTACATTTTGTAAATCCTTTAATGAAAATCTCGGATATTGAGCTAAAGGATTTTGAATTATATGGTATTAAATGTCAAACGTTTCAATTAACCTTCGATGAAGAAGAATTTGTTTTTATTCCTGGAAACAAAGATGCCATCTTAGGATGGAATCTCGGAACAAAAGGACTGTCATTATTAGAGACGGCACCTAATTCACAAGAGATTACGATCCCTGAAGAACTGCGTGGACAATATAATTTTTTTGATGTGGATTCGTTAGGTGAACTGATCAATGATAAGACCACCAATTTGCGGAAAGTCCAAATCCCACCAATGTTTGTTCAGCGACATGCGTTACCGGCTGGTACTAGCTATTTAGGCGTTTACGATGCGGTGACGGGCAGTTTTGAAGGAGAGGCCGATCAATTTTCAGCCTTTGAACAAGAAATTAAAGACGTGCTGTTTCCGACTTTAACAGCTGAAGAAAGTATGGTCTGGTCTTTCCCGAAAAATGTTTTGAAGGAAGATCGCTGGTATATTGAAATGGTTCCTAACAGTGATTACTACCACGTCTTTAGTCACGAGAACCACACTTATTCCAGCTTGCGAAAGAAAATTCGTAAAAAGAACTTTGATCTATTGACGGAGGATCAGTGGGAATACGTAAATGGTGCTGGTAGCCGCCGGTTATTCCGTTGGGGCAATGATCTAAACATCAATGATCCCTATCGCGGAAAAAATGTTCGCAAAATGATGGAGCAGGCCAATATGTTCGGTTTGTTTTTTGATACGTCAATGGAACGCTTTGAGATCACAGAAGACCCCGGTGTCTTAAAGCTACGGAATAAAAAGAATCAAGTGGGAATCCCGATCGTTGATTTCTTGCCACTTGCGACTTACTTTGCGAATGATACGATGCTGCTGCATGAAAAAGTTTTAGCGCCAAGCGAGTATTTATACCGCAAAGCAATCTTAATCAAAGTCTAGTTTGACTTTTGTCAGAGTTTTTTCTATACTCTTAACAGGATATGGTTTATTCTTTACGCTTCCACAGAAAGTGCACGGTTGCTGAAAGCTGCACGTGGCGAAAAATAAATTGCTCCCAAACGTTTTGATTGAAAAATCAACGCTGCTCAGCGTTAACGAGCTGAAGAGGTAATGATCAAACTATCATTGCAATCAAGGTGGTACCGCGAGTTTTCGTCCTTGACTGCAGTGGTAGTTTTTTATTTTTTTGAGAAAAGAGGAGAAATAGATGAAAAAATTATCAAGCGCTGAAGTGCGCCAAATGTTTTTGGATTTTTTTAAGACGAAGGACCATATGATCGAACCAAGTGCGTCATTAGTCCCAGTTAATGACCCAACCTTATTATGGATCAACTCTGGTGTTGCTACCATGAAAAAATACTTTGATGGGAGTGTGGTACCGGAAAATCCACGGATCGCCAATGCGCAAAAATCAATTCGTACCAACGATATTGAAAATGTCGGAAAAACAGCGCGTCACCATACAATGTTTGAAATGCTAGGAAACTTCTCAATCGGTGATTATTTCAAAGTCAAAGCCATTGAATGGGCCTGGGAATTTTTGACATCACCAGAATGGATCGGCTTTGATCCAGATAAATTATATGTCACCGTCTACCCAGAAGACAAAGAAGCAAAACGGATTTGGCTAGAAGAAGTTGGTATTCCAGCGGATCATGTCGTTGAAATCGAAGACAATTTCTGGGATTTAGGCGCTGGCCCAAGTGGTCCCGACTCAGAAATCTTTTATGACCGAGGAGAATCTTTTAACGATCTAGCTGAAGACGATCCGGAAAATTATCCTGGTGGTGAGAACGAACGCTACTTGGAAATCTGGAATCTCGTATTCTCAGAATTCAACCATACACCACAAGGAACCTACGAACCATTGCCACATCAAAATATTGATACGGGCATGGGACTTGAACGGATGGTCTCAATCATTCAAGACGCACCAACCAACTTTGAAACAGATTTATTCTTACCAATCATAGGCAAAGTTGAGGAATTAAGCAGCAAAAAATATGGTGTTGATAAACAATTAGATATTTCATTTAAAGTAATCGCTGATCATATTCGTTCATTAGCCTTTGCGATTGGTGACGGGGCCTTGCCTTCTAATGAAGGTCGGGGCTATGTGTTGCGCCGTTTATTACGCCGCGCAGTTATGCATGGCAAAAAATTAGGCATCGATCAAGCCTTCTTGTATAAATTAGTTCCTGTGGTGGGTGAAATCATGGTGAGCTATTATCCCGAAGTCAAACAGCAAGAAGCGTTCATTGAAAAAGTTGTTCGCACTGAAGAAGAACGTTTCCATGAAACGATTAACGATGGCTTAACGATGTTAAATGACGTCTTGGCTGAATTAAAGGATCATAATGAAACAACCTTGAATGGGAAAACGATCTTTAAGTTATATGATACATTCGGCTTCCCAGTTGAATTGACGGAAGAAGTTGCCGAAGATGAAGGTTTGAAAGTTGACCACGAAGGCTTTGAAGTCGAAATGGAAGCACAAAAAGAACGGGCGCGGGCAGCTCGAACCACTGAGAAATCTATGGGCGTTCAAACGGCTTTATTAGGTGACATCAAAGTGGCCAGCAAATTTGTCGGCTATGAACATTTAGAAAACGAAAGCGAACTACTTGTGGTGATACAAGATAACGGGATCGTCGCTGAAGTGTCAGAAGGCGAAGCACAATTAATTTTTGCTGAAACGCCTTTCTATGCAGAAATGGGGGGACAAATCGCTGATATTGGCATGATTGTTGATCAATCCGGTAAAATCATCGCCAATGTCGTAGATGTCCAAAAAGCGCCTAATGGTCAAGCCTTGCACACAGTAGAAGTGCTTGCTTCATTAAAAGAAGGCGAAAACTATTTCTTACAAGTTAACGCGGCTTTCCGTAATAAAGTCATCAAAAATCACACTGCGACCCACGTCTTGCATAAAGCCTTGAAAGAAGTGTTAGGCGATCACGCGAACCAAGCGGGTTCATTAGTGACGGACAAACATTTACGTTTTGACTTTACGCATTTCGGTCAAGTCACAGCCGCTGAGTTAAAAGAAATGGAAAAAATCGTCAATCAAAAAATCTGGGAAGCTATTCCAGTCGTAACGATTGAAACCGATATTGACACCGCCAAAAATATGGGTGCGATGGCATTGTTCGGCGAGAAATACGGTCATGATGTTCGTGTAGTTAACATTGGCGACTGGTCAATCGAATTGTGTGGGGGAACCCATGTAGCGAATACGGAAGATATCGGCTTATTCAAGATTGTTTCTGAATCAGGCATCGGTGCTGGTGTTCGGCGGATCGAAGCGCTAACAGGAAAAGAAGCCTATGAAGCGTTTCGTGAAGAAGAAGAACAACTGATCCAAGTCGCGCAAATCGTGAAATCTCCACAAATCAAAGAAGTCGTCAGCAAGACTGAACAATTGCAACAGCAATTACGTGAATTACAAAAAGAAAATGAGCAACTAGCAACCAAATTAGCCAATCAACAAGCTGGCGACGTCTTTAAAGATGTGAAGGAAATCAACGGAACGACTGTGATCACAGCTCAAGTCAATGTAAAAGACATGAACCAATTACGTCAATTAGCCGATCAATGGAAACAAAAAGCTTTATCTGATGTTTTAGTTCTTGGCACGGTCCAAGGAGAAAAGGTCAATCTTTTAGCAGCTATGAGTCCAACAGCTAATGAAAAAGGCTTAAAAGCAGGAGACTTAATCAAAGCAATCGCGCCAAAAGTTGGCGGCGGCGGTGGCGGCCGTCCAGATATGGCCCAAGCCGGCGGGAAAAATCCAGCAGGTTTGTCTGCTGCCTTAGCAGAAGTAGCCAACTGGCTAGCGTAATTTAAAAATAAAAAAACAGTGTCAAGCGAGGAACCCGCAACTAACTAGAAAGCTAGTGTCTGCGATAACTTCAGCGAGACGCTGTTTTTTTATTTGCTCTAAGACAGCGTGTTTCTTTTAAAGCGTCTCGACTTTCGGTATAATCAAAATGAGAAAATTAGTTGAAAAGAGGGGACCATTTGGGAATTATTGAACAAATTATCTTATTCATATTTATCGCCAATGCGATTGGTGCAATTATTACGGTTTTCAGAAAGCCTAGAAATATTACAACGATCTGGGCATGGTTATTGACCTTGATCTTTTTACCTGTGATTGGCTTTTTAATTTATGCCTTTTGTGGACGTGGGATCGATGGGGAAACGATGTATCGTTTTGAGCAAGAAGATGAAAAACGAGTAAAAGAAATCAATGAAATGATCCGCCAAGACAATCAGCATGTGGATTACAATGAACCAGACCAGCTTTATCCCACGGCGAAAGCTTTAGTAAAATTCTTTCAAAATTTAGACGAGTCGCCTTTAGCGATTCGCAATGAGCTGGAATTCTTTTTAGACGGAAAAGATAAGTTTGAACGGTTGTTTATTGACTTAGAAGCCGCGGAAAGTAATATTCACGTAGAGTATTATGCTTTTTTTAATGATCGTATTGGAAATCGCTTCTTGCGTATCCTTGAAAAAAAAGCAGCTGAAGGTGTGGAAGTACGGATGATTTATGATCCGTGGGGTTCGCCTAAAACCAATCGAAAGTTTTTTGAAACATTGATTAAAAATGGCGGAAAAGTGACGCCTTTCATTACGTCCAAAAATATTTTGGCCAAAACACGTTTGAACTACCATTTGCATCGAAAGATCGTGGTAATTGACGGTCAGATTGGTTGGACCGGTGGCTTCAATGTGGGGGATCAGTATTTAGGTGAGTCGGAACGTTTCGGGCGCTGGCGTGATACTCACGGAAGAATCGAGGGTACCGCCAGTTTTACATTACAGGAAATTTTTATTCGCGATTGGAATGCGTCGGTGGCTAATAAAGAAGACCGGATGGCTTATTTTCCGGAATACTTTGTGCTGCCTGAAAAAGAAATCAAAAAGGGCGTGCCGATGCAAATCGTGGCGGACGGACCAGACTCGGCGGAAGAGCAGATCATCAAGGATGGATTTGTGCGTCTGATCATGTCTGCTGAAAAAAGCGTTTGGATCCAAAGTCCCTATTTAGTTCCGGATGAGACGATGATTTCAGCGATTTTGATCGCCGTTCGCTCAGGGATTGATGTACGCATCATGGTGCCGAATATGCCGGACCATCCTTTCATCTATCGGGCTACGCAATATTATGCCAACTTTTTACATCAACGAGGCGTAAAAATTTACCATTATACCGATGGCTTTATTCATGCCAAAACGATCGTCGTTGATGACGAGCTGGCTACTTTTGGCTCGACCAACCAAGATATTCGCAGCTATGAATTGAATTTTGAAGTCAGCAGCTTCATTTATGATCCGGCAGTTGCTAAGCAGTTTAGAGAAATATTTGAAACCGATATGGAAAATTGTATTTTATTAACCGATGAAATGATCGCCAATCAATCTCATTGGCTGAATTTCAAGCAACGCTTTTCACGTTTGCTATCACCGGTCCTATAATTTTTTTTGCAGGCCTTGCCGAGCTAAATTGTCCGCCCCCTTATTTTTCGCTTCAGGAATCCACTGAAGGAGAAGTAGGGGGAATTGTGGCGCTAATTCATTAAACTCTGATAAATATGGAAGGAATCGCTTGTTTTTTGTTTGTCCTTGGTCTAAAATTTTTATTGCAGTTTTACTATCGGAATAAAGAAAAACCGTTTGATCATTTAACTGATGATCAATTAAATAATGCAGCGCATGGATAATAATCGCTAGCTCCGCTTGATGATTGTCGGCTTCTACCAGTGGTAGCGCTAATTGTTTTTGCTCTTCAGCGATTATGACGATGCCGCCTCCGCTTCTTTTGGTATTGCTAGCGGCGTCTGTAAAAACTTTTATCATGATGACCATCCTTTTTGTTGATAAAGAAAATTTTTTAGCGATGAAAAGGTAATTACGATAATTTTTATTATCCAGCTTCACAAACTAAGCTTTATCGGCCATAAGCAAAAAAGCCGACCGAGTTCGTGAAACTTTTCTAAGACTAGGAGTATATGAATGAATGAGAAACGTTATTTTTGGCAACCGGAATTATCGATTAGTATTATCTACTGGTCATTGACCTTCATTGTGCTTTTTTATGGTTTGATTCTGACCCTTGAAAAGACTCATCCTTATTTACAAGGGAACATCATCATCGGGCTTTTTATTTTCTTCGCCGTGATGGGGCTCCATCGCTATTTATTGATTAACGAAAAAGAGATCAAGGTTCGCTTTTCAAGAGTTTGGAAAAGGGAAACAATCCTTAGAGAACACATTGATTGTTTAATTGTTCGAAAAGATGGCGTGGTTCTTAAACGTAAAGGGCTAAGCGGAACAAATTTCCACTTAGGACTGACCAAAAAACGCAAGACATCTTTTGTCGCTACGTTTTCGTCGTATTACCCTGAGATCGAAATAAAGCAAGAAATAAACGAAAAGATCAGTCATGACTGATCTTTTCGTTTATTTCTTTTTAACATGGGCAGCCTGCATACCTCGGGCACCCTCTACAATTACAAATTCAACTTCGTCACCAGAATCCAATGTTTTGAATCCCTCTTCTTCAATAGCAGTGAAGTGAACAAAAACTTCTTGATTCTCTTCATAGTCAATAAAACCGTAACCCTTTTTTTCATCGAACCATTTAACAATGCCGCTATTCATCCTGCAACACTCCTTTGCAATTGCTGGTTTCATTATACGTGATGGAAACAAAAATTGCGAATCAATGAGTTTACCGATTCTCAGTAGTGTTTTTCTTAAAAAAATTCGTTATAATACTATTGAACGAATAAAAAAGTATATTTCTCTGAATAACGTTCGGGAAAGGGAGTTATTATGAAATCAGATATCGAAATCTCACAAGCAACCTCTTTAGCACCAATTACGGAAATCGCTGAAAAAATCAATTTATCTTTTGACGATCTCGAGCTTCACGGAAAATACAAAGCAAAAATCGAGTTTGACTCATTAGATCGAATGAAAAAAAATCCAGAAGGAAAACTGATCCTAGTCACCTCGATCAATCCAACCCCAGCCGGTGAAGGAAAATCAACAGTAACCATCGGCTTAGGAGACGCCTTAAATAAAATTGGCAAAAAAACAGTAATCGCGCTTCGGGAACCTTCCTTAGGTCCTGTAATGGGAATCAAAGGCGGAGCAACTGGCGGCGGCTATGCCCAAGTGTTACCAATGGAAGATATTAATTTGCATTTTACCGGCGACATGCACGCGATTACCACCGCAAACAATGCGTTGTCTGCCTTATTAGATAATCATATTCACCAAGGCAATGAATTAAATATCGATGCTCGTCGTGTAATTTGGAAACGAGTGGTTGATTTAAATGATCGTGAATTGCGCCATATTACGGTGGGCTTAGGCGGTCCAATCAATGGTGTGCCGAGAGAAGACGGCTTTGATATTACAGTAGCTAGTGAGATCATGGCGATTCTTTGTCTAGCAACAGACATTAATGACTTAAAACGACGTTTGTCGAACATCGTTGTCGCTTACACCTTTGATCGTGAGCCAGTTACGGTTGGAGATTTAAAAATTGAAGGTGCCCTAGCTTTAGTCTTGAAGGACGCAATCAAACCCAATCTAGTTCAAACGATTTATCAAACACCCGCCTTTGTTCATGGTGGACCATTTGCGAATATCGCACATGGCTGTAACAGTATTTTAGCCACCAGAGCCGCACTTCATAGTGGGGATTATGTCGTTACTGAAGCCGGTTTTGGCGCAGATCTAGGTGGCGAAAAATTCTTAGACATCAAGGTGCCAAGTTTAGGCAAGGCACCAGATGCAGTCGTGATCGTTGCTACGATTCGGGCTTTAAAGATGCACGGCGGGGTTGCAAAAACTGATTTAAGCGCTGAGAACCTAAGTGCCTTAAAAACAGGCTTCAGCAACTTAGCTAAGCACATTCGCAATATGCGTAAATATGGTTTACCAGTTGTAGTAGCAATCAATCAATTCATCAGCGACACTGAAAAAGAGATTGAATTGTTAAAAGAACTTTGCGCCAACGAGGAAGTTAAAGTTGAATTAGCGAGTGTCTGGGAAAAAGGACCAGACGGCGGGATTGATTTGGCGAATACTATAGTAGAAACAATTGCGACAGAAGAAAATAATTTCCATTCGATCTTTTCTCGCGATCATGATGATCTTAATGAAAAAGTCGAGACCATCGTTCGAGAAATCTACGGCGGCTCCGAAGTGGTTTATAGTAAAAAAGCCTTGCAGCAGCTTGCCAGCTTTAAGAAATACGGCTGGGATCGTTTGCCAGTTTGTATGGCGAAAACACAATATTCATTGTCAGATGATCCAACGAAGCTTGGCGCGCCAAGTGATTTCGATGTGACGATCCGTGAATTTGTACCAAAAATCGGTGCCGGCTTTATCGTTGCATTAACTGGTGACGTCATGACGATGCCGGGATTGCCGAAAAAACCAGCGGCATTAAACATGGATGTGGATGAAAAAGGCAACGCCATTGGATTGTTTTAAAAATAAAAACTGAATAAAGCAGTGTTGGACTCTTAGTAAATTGTATAAAAGAGAGTTCAACACTGTTTTTTTTGCATATTTTTTTAAATATTTACCGAATAAATTTATAAAAAACCATTGACTTGCATAAAATCAAACCGTATAATCATTTGAAATAGTAGTTTTCTAATCATATTTTTAGACAGTTGCAAGGAGGGATTAATATGAAGGTAGCGATTATTGGGGTGACAGGATACAGCGGTGTGGAATTGATCCGTATTTTGTTGCAGCATCCGAAGGTGGAAATCGTATCGATCCATAGCCATTCACAAAATGGTCAAGGAATCGACGACTATTTGCCGCATTTAAAACAGCTATTAAGCCTTCCTTTAGAACCAATCGATCCAGCAAAAATAATGGCGCAAACCGAGTTAGTATTTTTCGCGACACCTTCAGGCATATCGAAGGAGATCGCCACAGCTTTCGTGGAAGCAGATTTTCCAGTTATTGATCTTTCAGGTGATTTCCGGTTAAAAGCAGATGGGCAATACGAAAAATGGTATAAAAATTCAAGTGCGCCTTCAGATTTTTTACAAACGGCTCATTACGGCTTAGCTGATTTCTACAGGAAGCCAGCGTCTAAATTGATTGCCAATCCAGGCTGCTACGCAACAGGCACCTTATTATCTTTAGCGCCTTTAGTTCAAAAAAAAATAATTGAACCGACTTCGATTATTGTTGATGCAAAATCAGGACTATCAGGAGCGGGAAAAAATTTATCGGAGTCTAGTCATTTCGTCAACAGTAACGAAAATATGACTTTGTATAAAATGAATAGTCATCAACACATTCCAGAGATTATGCAGCAGTTGCAAAAATGGAACGCAGAAGTACCTGCTATTCAGTTCTCGACATCATTGATTCCAGTTACTCGGGGAATTTTTATCACAAGCTATGCCAGAAGCAGTCAGAAAATGACTCAAGAAGACGTCTGGCACTTGTATCAGGACTTTTATCAAGAAAAATATTTTGTCCGAATCCAAGAACAAGAGAGTTATCCAAATCTACGACAAATCATCGGCTCCAACTTTTGTGACATTGGCGTGGCTTATAACGAGGTCACCAATATTATAACGGTTGTTACCGTATTGGATAATTTAGTCAAAGGCGCAGCAGGACAAGCAGTCCAAAATTTGAACCATTTAGCGGGCTGGGATGAAAAGACCGGGTTGGAAATGATTCCAATCTATCCGTAAACTATTCGAGGAGTGAACTAGATGAAAATTATTGAAGGAACGATTGCAAGCCCCAAAGGATTTCACGCGGCGGGCTTACATAGCGGCTTAAAAAAAACTAAAAAGGATTTAGGCATGATCTATTCAGACGTCCCAGCGGCTGCAGCGGCGGTTTATACGACGAATCAAGTCAAGGCGGCACCGATTTTTGTTACGAAAGAAGCCATGGTTGATGCAACGATCCAAGCAGTCGTTGTTAACTCGGCTTATGCCAATGCTTGTACCGGTAAAATCGGAGCAGAAAATGCCTTAGCGATGCAAGCTCTAGCGGCTGAACAATTGGCCGTTCCTAAAGAAACGGTCGCAGTGGCTTCTACCGGAGTGATTGGAAAACAATTACCGATGGAAATCATCGAAAAAGGTATCAAACAAATTGATTTGCCAACAGCGAATCCTTATGACTTTCACGAAGCGATTTTGACTACCGATACTAGTACCAAAGAAATTGTTGTTTCCGCTAAGATCAATGGTCAAACGGTAACGATGGCCGGGGTTGCTAAAGGATCGGGGATGATTCATCCTAACATGGCGACGATGCTGGCTTTTATTACTACGGATGCACAGATTTCACCGGAATTATTGCAAGGGATCTTGGCTAACAAAACAGAGACCACCTTCAATCAAATTACCGTAGACGGCGATACTTCAACCAATGACATGGTGTTAGTTCTAGCCAATGGCTTGGCGGAAAACCCGATGATCGAAATAGATACACCTGCTTACGAAACCTTCGTTGAAATGTTTCAACTGGTTAGCGAAGCGTTAGCCAAGCTGATCGCAAAGGACGGCGAAGGTGCGACCAAACTGATCGAAGTTGAGGTGGTAGGAGCGAGTAATCCAAGTGATGCCCGCTTAGCCGCTAAAAAAGTTGTCGGTTCAAGTTTAGTCAAGACAGCGATGTTTGGTGAAGATCCAAACTGGGGGCGGATCATTTGCGCGGTAGGCTATGCCGGTTCCCAAACGGATCCTGAAAAAATCGATATGTGGATCGGCCAGCAGAAATTATTAAAACACAGCCAACCACAGGAGTTTGATGAAGCCGAGATGAAACAAACGCTGGAAAAAGAAAAAATCCTGATTACGGTGGATTTAAATATCGGAGAAGCCAAAGGCAAAGCTTGGGGCTGTGACTTGACTTATAAATATGTTGAAGTGAACGCATTGTACCATACTTAAATCAAGCAAATTAAGGAGCGAATAATCATGGGTAAAATAGTCATTAAAATTGGTGGCGTCGCCAGTGATAATCTAACAACAGGTTTTTTTAATCAAATCAAAGACTGGCAAGCATCGGGACATGAGATCATCATCGTTCACGGCGGCGGCTATTATATCTCGGAAATGATGAATCGCCTGAATATTCCCGTCGTCATTAAAAATGGTTTACGGGTCACGACTGAGCAAGCGTTAAAAATCACACAGATGGTCTTGATTGGGCAAGTACAGCCGACCATTACCACCCTTTTTCAGCAGCAAGGTTTTTCGACGATCGGACTAAACGCTTCTTGTGGCGAACTGATCCAAGGAGAAGTGATCGATCAGCGAAAATTAGGCTTTGTGGGAGAAATTACCGAAATTAATCCCGCAGCGATCGAGAATGTCTTAGCGAAGCAATACATTCCTATCGTTGCACCATTGGGAATCACTAAAGACGGTCAATGGTTAAATGTCAACGCCGATACGGCGGCCTGCAAAATTGCGGAAGCCATTGATGCAGAAGCCTTGTATTTATTAACAGATGTTCCTGGCGTGAAGTATCAAAATCAATGGCTGGAAAGAATCACCATTGAAGAAGCGGAAGCATTAAAAGCGGAGGCCGTCATTACCGGTGGCATGATCCCCAAAGTCGATAGTGCGGTAGATTCTCTGGAAAATGGTGTTAAACAAGTTCATATCACCAATTGTATTGAAGCGGCAGGTACGATCATCACAAAGGAGGCGGTCTACGCATGAGCTATTTATTTCCAAATTATGTTAGAGATATGATTGATCTCGTTGATGGATCAGGTAGTTATGTCTATGATCAAAACGGGACAGCCTATTTAGATTTCATGAGTGGGATCGCTGTCAGCAATCTAGGACACAAAAATCCGAAAGTGATGCAGGCGTTACATGAGCAGTCACAAAAAATCTGGCACAGCTCTAATTTATATACGAATCACTTGCAGGAAAGCGTCGCCGAAAAATTAACGATGGGCAAGGATTATCTTGCTTTTTTCTGTAACAGTGGGACGGAAGCGAATGAAGCGGCTATTAAACTGGCACGAAAAGCCACCGGGCGTCCGAAAATCATTAGTTTTTTGCAATCCTTTCACGGTCGGACCTATGGCGCATTAAGTGCGACAGGTCAACCTCAATTGCAACAAGGTTTTTTTCCAATCGTCGAAGGCTTTGACTATGTACCATATAACCAGCTTGAAGCATTAAAAGAACTATTGGATGAAAACGTGGCGGCGGTCATGCTAGAAGTTATCCAAGGGGAAGGCGGTGTGATTCCGGCGGAAAAAGCATGGCTTCAGGCAGTCGCGAAATTATGTAAAGCCAATGGCAGCCTATTGATCATAGATGAGATTCAAACAGGAATGGGCAGAACCGGAAATTTTTATGCCTTTGAAGCCTATCAGATCGAACCAGATATTATTACCTTGGCAAAAGCTTTGGCTAATGGAATCCCAGTGGGAGCAATGCTAGGGAAAAAAGAACTAGCGGAAGCTTTCGGTCCTGGCTCCCATGGTACGACCTTTGGCGGCAACAATCTCGCTATGAAGGTAGCAGAGACAGTAGTCAGTCAGATCAATCAGCCGGAATTTTTAGTGGACGTTAAAGCAAAAGGTGCTTTTTTAAAGGCAGAATTAGCAAAACTTACAGGCGAATCAGAAAAAGTAGTGGAGGTACGGGGTGAAGGACTGATGCTGGGAGTACAGCTTGATTCAGCTGAGACCTTACAAGCAGTGATCCAGACCTTGAAGCAAGAAAAGTTATTGGCGATTAAGGCCGGTGGCAATGTGTTGCGTTTATTACCGCCATTAACCATCAGCCAATCTGAACTTGAAAAAGGTGTTGCCATTATCAATCAAGCTATTTTGCATTAAATTGTCGAAGAACTAGAGCGATGAGCGGTCATCGTTCTTTTTTTGTGCCTGAGACTTTCCATAGCGTGTTTTTTCACTTATACTGAACCTATTGAAAAAAGTTATACTAGCTAGTTTGGAAGGAGTGGACCTCGTGGGAGACAATGCGGATCTTTTTTTAAGTACCTTCAATCGAATTGAAAAAGAATTAAAACGTTTATTAGGCAATCCAAGTAATATGGGCTTTAGCGAAGCTGTTCGCCGTCTCTCAAAACGCCGTGATAATGTGATCGGTGGAAACGAGAACGATCTGTTACAGTTGGCTCAGCTGCGTAATGCGATTGTTCATGATCAAGTGGCGGATGATTTTGTGATTGCGGAGCCGAATGATTGGGCAGTGGCACGAATCAAAGCGATTGAAGAAAGCCTGCTGCGGCCTGAAAAAGTTTTACCGCGGTTTGGTAAGAAGGTTACGGGCTTTGAACGCAATCTGCCGATGATTGAAATCATGAAGATCATTAACAAAAAGCGCTTTTCACAATTTCCGGTCTATGACTCCGGTAAATTCATCGGGCTGGTAACCTTGCGGACGATCGGATTTTTCTTTGCACAGGAAAGTTTGAACGGTTCAGTTAAGCTTGAAGGTCGGATCGCAGAAGATTTATTACGGGCGAACGGCAAGCAAGCGAACTTTAAGTTTGTCTCAGCTGAGACGAAGGTTTCGGAAGTGGAACAAATGTTTCAAACAGAAGGGATCTTGGAAGCCGTTTTGATTACTAAAAATGGGGATTCGGATGGAAACCTTTTAGGCATCATTCGACCACGGGATATTTATGTTCAAGAAGGGGAGCAGTAATTTTGATAGCAGTTTATTTATTACTTAGCGGTGCCCTCATCGCTTTGGATCAATGGTTCAAATGGTGGATCGTGAGTCAATACAATTTTGGAGATAGCCAAACGATTATTCCAAACGTTTTATCATTAACCCATATTCGGAACACTGGTGGTGCCTTTAGCTTATTCGAAGGCCAACAAATCTTTTTTATCGTCATCACGATTGTAGCGGTGGTCGCTGTGATCTATTATTTGATCAAACACCTCCACGAAAGCAAGTGGCTGACGATCGGCTTGAGTTTCTTTTTGGCCGGCGCGATTGGTAATTTTATCGATCGTATTCGCCTAGGTTATGTCGTTGATATGTTCCGCTTCGATTTTATTAACTTCCCGATTTTCAATATTGCAGATATGGCCTTAGTCACTGGGGTTATTATGATTTTTATTTATATTTTATTAGATGAGAGAGATAAGAAAAATGGATAATCAAATTGAAGTAATTATTAAAGCAGAAACCGGGCGGATCGATAAGGTCTTAAACGATCGTTTGTCGGATTATTCCCGCTCTCAGATTCAGCAATGGATCAAAGATCAGCATGTATCGATTGACGGAAAAACCATCAAAGCCAATTACAAAGTCAGTGCTGGGGACAAGATTTTGATCGAGATTCCTGCACCAGAAGAACTGGATCTTGTACCGGAGAATCTGGACTTAGTCATCGTTTATGAAGACGATGATGTCCTCGTAGTCAATAAACCCCAAGGCATGGTGGTCCATCCATCAGCCGGACATCCCAAAGGCACGTTAGTCAATGGGTTATTATATCAAGTGAAAAACCTTTCGACGATCAACGATGTAATTCGTCCGGGGATCGTTCATCGAATTGATAAGGATACGTCTGGATTATTAATGGTCGCAAAAAATGATCATGCCCATGAAGCATTGGCAAAACAATTAAAAGATAAAACTTCCTTGCGAAAATACGTTGCTTTGGTTCACGGTGAGATTCCTCATGAAAAAGGGCGGATCGAAGCGCCAATCGGCCGTTCAAAGGTCAATCGAAAAATGCAAGCGGTGATTGAAGATGGTAAGTCGGCGGTCACTCATTTTGAAGTGTTGCAACGCTTTGAAGGTTTTACGTTGATCGAATTACAACTAGAGACAGGCCGGACACATCAAATCAGAGTCCATATGCAATACATTGGTTATCCGGTCGCCGGTGATCCTCTGTACGGACCGAAAAAGACGTTAAAAGGCAACGGACAGTTTCTGCACGCCAAATTATTAGGCTTTGAACACCCAACGACTGGCGAGATGATGGTCTTCGAAGCACCATTACCAGAAATTTTCAAAAAAACTTTGAAACAGTTAAAAGAAAAAGATTGATTTCTTATTTAAGGAATAGTATAGTGTCTGTAGTAAGAAATAAATAACTTAATATGATCCTTTAAGAGTAGTCCCGTGAGGCTAAGAAGGAAGTCGATAGTAGTTTGAGCTAGGTGCGCCTAGATGAACGCTATCATTTTGACGAAGTCGATAACATTCCTCCTACCTAACTACGGGTAGGAGTTTTTTTATTGTAAAAAATAAGGAGGAGACAGGATGTATAAAAAAGAGGTTGTAGATGAAGTAACAATGAAACGAGCGTTGACTCGTATCACCTACGAGATCATCGAACGAAATAAAGGGGTTCAAGATATTGTCTTGATCGGAATCAAAACGCGTGGAATTTTTATCGCCCAACGAATTGCGGAGCGCTTAAAACAACTTGAGCACATTGACGTTCCAGTCGGAGAATTAGACATTACGTTATATCGTGACGATGTAAAAGTTCAAGAGGCTGAACCTGAATTACATTCCTCCGATATTCCTTTTTCGATTGAAGGCAAAGAAGTGATCCTAGTTGACGATGTCTTGTTCACCGGCAGAACAATTCGGGCAGCGCTAGATGCGGTCATCGACTTAGGCCGACCAAATCGCATTTCACTAGCCGTTTTAGTTGACCGTGGTCATCGCGAATTACCAATTCGCGCTGATTATGTAGGAAAAAATATTCCCACAGCTTTAACTGAGGAAATCGTCGTTGAGATGGAAGAAAACGACGGACAAGATCGTATCATGATTCAAAAAGAAGAAGACTAAAAAAATGTATAGATGCTAGAAAGAGGATTTTTGTATGAAAGAGTTCCACAATGATGACGTTGTTTTAGATATACATGATCGCCCAAGTACCGGTCATTGGATCGGCTTGAGTATTCAACACTTGTTCACGATGTTTGGCGCAACGGTTTTAGTTCCTATCTTAGTTGGGATCAACCCAAGTATCGCGCTAGTCAGTTCTGGTTTAGGAACGTTGGTTTACTTAACCGTAACTAAAGGAAAGATTCCGGCTTACCTAGGCAGCAGCTTCGCTTTTATCGCAGCGATGAAATTATTAATGAAATCAGACGGCTATCCGGCAATCGCTCAAGGTGCTTTAACCTGCGGCTTGGTTTACTTGATTGTTTCCTTCATTATTCGAAAAATCGGTTCAGGCTGGCTGGATAAAATTTTGCCACCGATCGTAGTAGGACCAGTCGTAATGGTCATCGGTTTAGGCTTAGCCAGCAACGCCGCGCAAAACGCGATGTACAACAACGGCACTTACAGCTTCAAATATGTGATGGTCGCTTTGATCACGTTAGCGTTAACGATTTTCTTCAATATGTTTTTCACTGGCTTCTTAGGCTTGATTCCGATTCTTTTAGGAATCATCGGCGGCTACATTACAGCGATGATCTTCGGAATCATCGATTATCAGCCGATCATTGATGCGAACTGGCTTGCGATGCCAGCTTTCAATGTACCTTTTGTCAGCTATCAGCCAAAGCTGTATATCAGCGCGATCACGACAATGGCGCCAATCGCCTTTGTTACTATGACAGAACACATCGGTCACTTGATGGTTTTGAATAAATTAACAAAACGCAATTTCTTCGATGATCCTGGCTTAGATCGCACCTTGATGGGGGATGGCTTAGCGCAAATCGTTGCCGGACTTGTCGGCGGACCGCCAGTAACCAGTTACGGTGAAAACATCGGTGTCTTGGCAATCACGCGGGTGCACAGTGTCTTCGTTATCGGAGGTGCGGCAGTCTTCGCGGTCTTACTAGGCTTTGTTGGAAAACTTAGCGCTTTGATCTTAAGTATTCCTGGACCAGTTATCTCAGGAATCAGCTTCATCTTGTTCGGCGTCATCGCCGCTAGCGGATTAAAAATCTTGATTGAGAACAAAATCGATTTTGACCGTAAAAAGAACTTATTGATTGCTTCAACGATTTTAGTTATCGGGATCGGCGGACTGGTTTTCGAAGCGGGCACCTTTACGTTATCTGCCATGGCCTTAGCCACCGTCCTAGGAATTATCTTAAACTTAATCTTGCCGGAACAGGCACGCAGTGAGAAATAAAAAGAACTAGCGAAGAATGAAGAGGAGGAAATTTCATGATCATCCAGTCAGAAGAAATCAGTCTGAAACATTTATTGACGGTGGAAGCTTTAACCGATCAAGAAGTCATGGGACTGATTCAAAGAGCTCAGCAATTCAAGCAGGGAGCACGGTGGACACCTAATAAAAATCAATACTTTGTCTCTAATCTTTTTTTTGAGAATAGTACCCGGACCCACAAAAGTTTTGAAGTCGCTGAGAAAAAACTGGGATTAGATGTGATTGATTTTGATGCCAAAACCAGCTCGGTTCAAAAAGGTGAGACGCTCTACGATACCGTTCTTACCATGTCAGCCTTAGGGGTGGATGTGGCAGTGATCCGCCACGGAGATGAAAATTACTATGACGAATTAATCCAAAGTAAAACGATCCAATGTTCAATCGTCAACGGCGGCGATGGCAGCGGACAACATCCGACACAGTGTTTGTTGGATCTGATGACGATTTATCAAGAATTCGGTCATTTCAACGGCTTAAAGGTTGCTATCGCTGGAGACATTACCCATTCACGAGTCGCTAAATCAAATATGCAAATGCTGAAACGCTTAGGTGCGGAGGTTTTTTTCTCGGGACCTGAGGAATGGTACGACGAGAGCTTTGATGTTTACGGTACCTACCGACCATTAGATGAGCTTGTGCCGGAAGTCGATGTCATGATGCTGTTAAGAGTTCAGCACGAACGCCATGATGGACAGGAAAGTTTTTCAAAGAAAGAATATCACGAAAAATACGGCTTAACGATTGAACGGGGAAAACAGTTGAAACCAAGCGCCATCATTATGCACCCGGCGCCAGTCAATCGAGATGTTGAAATCGCGGATAGTTTAGTGGAGAGTCTGCAGTCGCGGATCGTACCACAAATGACCAACGGTGTGTACATTCGGATGGCAATTTTAGAAGCAGTACTTAGAGGAAAATCGTAAAGGGGCAGATACTATGAAAACATTGATTAAAAATGGAAAGATCGTAACAAAAGACAATCAAACAACAACATGTGACCTTTGGTTAGAAGACGGTATCATCGCTGGTATCGGGAAGGATTTCTCAGACATGACGTTTGATCAAGAGTACGACGCAAAAAATCAATTAATCACACCAGGTTTAGTTGATGTTCATGTTCATTTGCGAGAACCCGGCTTTACTTATAAAGAAACGATCAAGGACGGCTCTAAAGCGGCGGCTCGCGGCGGCTATACAACCGTTTGCGCGATGCCAAACTTAAATCCAGTACCTGACACGGTAGAAAAATTCAATGACGTTATGGCGATCATTGAAAAAGATGCGGTAGTAAAAGTTCATCAATATGCGCCGATTACCGAAGAGCTGCGAAGTGAAGTTCTAACCGATCAAAAGGGGCTGAAAACAGCCGGTGCTTTTGCCTTCACCAATGACGGAGTTGGTGTGCAAACAGCCGGAACCATGTACTTAGCAATGAAGGAAGCAGCGGGAAATAATATGGCACTAGTTGCCCATACGGAAGACGAATCTCTATTATTCGGCGGTGTTATGCATAAAGGGAAGATCAGTGAAAAGCTTGATTTACCTGGAATTCTAAGTGCTACGGAATCCTCACAAATTGCCAGAGACTTGATCTTAGCAGAAGAAACCGGCGTTCATTATCATGTCTGCCACGTTTCTACAAAAGAAAGTGTTCGCGTGATTCGTGACGCAAAAAAGGCCGGTGTACATGTGACAGCGGAGGTTTCTCCTCACCATTTGATCTTGATCGATGAAAACATCCCAGAAGACCACGGCTACTGGAAAATGAACCCGCCATTACGCGGAAGCGAAGATCGTGAAGCCTTGATTGAAGGCTTGCTTGACGGTACGATTGATTGTATCGCTACCGATCATGCCCCTCATGGCTTTGAAGAAAAAAATCAAAGCTTCCTGAAATCACCATTCGGAATCGTTGGCAGTGAAACAGCCTTCCAATTGATTTATACGCACTTTGTTGAAACAGGACGATTTACTTTAGAACAAGTGATTGATTGGATGGCTGTTAAACCAGCTGAAATTTTCGGCATGACCGTCGGCACACTAACGATTGGTCAACCGGCGGACATCGCGGTCTTTGATCTAAACCACGAAGAAAAAATCGATGATAAAAAATTCGCATCACTAGGAGTCAACACCCCTTTCACTGGTTGGCCAGTCAAGGGCGCAACATTAATGACCTTTGTGGATGGTCAGTTGGTATACAACAAGGAGGACTAAGACGTTGAAAAGACTTTTAATTTTAGAAGATGGCACAGTATTTGAGGGTGAAGGCTTTGGCGCTGAAGCAAATGTTGTCGGTGAAGTAGTATTCACCACCAGCATGACCGGCTATCAAGAAACGATTACCGATCAAAGTTTCAATGGACAAATCATTACCTTTACTTATCCAATGGTAGGAAACTATGGTGTCAACCGCGATGACTATGAATCGATCGCACCAACTTGTAAAGGTGTGATCGTAAAAGAACATGCGAGACTAGCTAGTAACTGGCGCAATCAAATGACGCTAGACGAATTTTTAAAACGCAAAGGCATTCCTGGAATTGCCGGAATCGACACGCGGGCTTTAACTAAAAAATTACGCAGTGTCGGCACAATGAAAGGCAGTATCGTTGATCCAGCCGATGAATTAGAGCATTCCTTTGACCAATTAAAAGCAACGGTCTTGCCAACGAACCAAGTGGCGCAAGTTTCAACCGTTACACCTTATCCAAGTCCCGGTGTTGGACGCAATGTCGTCGTCATCGACTTTGGCTTAAAACATAGTATTTTACGGGAGCTATCACGACGGGAATGCAACTTAACGGTGATGCCCTACAACACCGATGCGCAAACAATCTTAGACTTATGTCCTGACGGCGTGATGCTGACGAATGGACCAGGAGATCCGAAAGATGTACCGGAAGCAATCGAAATGATCAAACAGATTCAAGGAAAGGTTCCAATTTTTGGCATCTGTCTAGGTCACCAATTATTCTCATTAGCTAACGGTGCAGATACGTATAAAATGAAATTTGGTCATCGCGGATTAAATCATCCTGTTCGTGAAATAGCGACTGGACGTATTGATTTCACTTCACAAAACCACGGTTTCGCGGTAGATGAAAAGACCATTGATCCGGAAAAATTAATGATCACCCACGTGGAAGTCAATGACGGCACGATCGAAGGTGTCCGTCATCGCAATTACCCAGCTTTCAGTGTTCAGTACCATCCTGACGCTGCGCCGGGTCCACATGACGGCGTTCATTTATTCGATGAATTTATGGAAATGATGGATGCATGGAAGGAGCAAGCATAAATGCCAAAACGTACAGATATTAAAAAGATCCTCGTGATCGGTTCAGGACCGATCGTGATCGGACAAGCCGCGGAATTTGATTACGCCGGCACACAAGCTTGCTTAGCGCTAAAAGAAGAAGGCTACGAGGTTGTCTTAGTCAATTCAAATCCAGCGACGATTATGACGGACCAAGAAATCGCTGATACAGTTTATATTGAACCAATTACCTTGGAATTTGTTTCCCGTATTTTGCGGAAAGAATTGCCAGACGCAATCTTGCCGACACTAGGTGGACAAACGGGTTTAAACATGGCGATGGAATTAGCTGACTCCGGCATCTTAGATGAATTGAAAATCGAACTATTAGGTACCAAATTATCCGCCATCGACCAAGCGGAAGACCGTGATTTGTTCAAACAATTAATGGAAGAATTGGACCAGCCGATTCCTGAATCAGAGATCGTCAATACAGTCGAAGAAGCAGTGGCCTTTGCGAACACGATCGGTTATCCAATCATTGTTCGCCCAGCCTTTACACTAGGGGGAACCGGCGGTGGGATGTGCGACAACGAAGAAGAACTTCGAACTGTCGCCGAAAATGGCTTGAAGCTGTCACCTGCGACCCAATGTTTGATTGAAAAATCAATCGCCGGCTTTAAAGAAATCGAATACGAAGTGATGCGAGACTCTGCGGATAACGCGATCGTTGTATGTAATATGGAAAACTTCGATCCAGTTGGCATTCACACAGGAGACTCAATCGTTTTCGCGCCGAGTCAAACCCTATCCGACTACGAATATCAAATGCTGCGGGATGCTTCACTTTCGATCATTCGCGCATTAAAAATCGAAGGCGGCTGTAATGTTCAATTGGCTCTTGATCCACACAGTTTCAATTATTATGTCATTGAAGTCAATCCGCGGGTTTCTCGTTCCTCTGCTTTAGCAAGTAAGGCGACTGGTTATCCAATTGCGAAACTGGCTGCCAAAATCGCAGTCGGGCTTACCTTAGACGAAATGAAAAACCCGGTTACGGAAACGACGTATGCTGAATTTGAACCAACGTTAGACTATGTTGTCGCAAAAATTCCACGTTGGCCCTTTGATAAATTTGAAAGCGGCGAGCGGGTACTTGGGACACAAATGAAAGCCACTGGTGAAGTGATGGCGATCGGTCGTAACATCGAAGAATCTTTGTTAAAAGCGGTTCGTTCATTAGAAATCGGGACTTATCATGCAGAACTGCCAGAATTAAGTGAAGTAACCGACGATGAATTAACGGAAAAAATGGTTAAAGCGCAAGACGATCGCTTGTTTTACTTAACGGAAGCGATTCGCCGCGGTTATTCAATCCAAGAAATCAATGAATTGACCAAAGTCGATTTGTTCTTCTTAGATAAATTACTCCACGTTGTCGAATTAGAAAGAGCGTTAGCACAGAATAAAAAAGACGTGAGCTTGTTAAAACAAGCCAAGCAAAATGGTTTTGCCGATGTAAAAATCGCGCAACTTTGGAATATGAACGCTGACGAAGTACGGAAATTTAGAACGAGTGAAAAAATCGTGCCCGTCTACAAAATGGTCGATACGTGTGCGGCGGAGTTTGAATCACAAACGCCATATTTCTACAGCACTTACGAATTTGAAAACGAAAGCGTTCGTTCTAACCGAGAATCAGTTCTTGTTTTAGGCTCAGGACCAATTCGGATCGGACAAGGGGTCGAGTTTGACTACGCGACGGTTCATTCGGTAAAAGCGATTCAAGCGGCCGGCTATGAAGCAATCATTATGAACAGCAACCCTGAAACAGTCTCAACCGACTTCTCGGTTTCAGATAAGTTATACTTTGAGCCACTAACGCTAGAAGATGTTATGAACGTCGTTGAGCTAGAGCAGCCAATCGGCGTAATCGTTCAATTCGGCGGACAAACGGCGATCAACTTGGCGGAACCGTTAGTCAAAAGCGGCGTCAAAATTTTAGGAACGACGATCGAAGATTTAGACCGAGCGGAAGATCGTGATCAATTTGAACAAGTCTTACAAAAATTAGCTATTCCGCAGCCGCCAGGTGACACAGCAACTAGTGCTGAAGAAGCAGTAGTAATCGCTGAAAAAATCGGTTATCCCGTTTTGGTTCGCCCAAGTTATGTCCTTGGGGGACGCGCGATGGAGATCGTCGAAAATCAAGCAGACTTAGAAGATTATATGGCGAATGCCGTAAAAGCTTCCCCAGAACATCCCGTTTTAGTCGATCGTTACTTGATTGGTAAAGAATGTGAAGTTGATGCGATCTGTGACGGTGAGACCGTTCTGATTCCAGGAATCATGGAACACATCGAACGAGCTGGGGTTCACTCAGGCGACTCGATGGCGGTTTATCCGCCGCAAACCTTCTCAGATGAGTTGAAGGCGACGATTGAGGACTACACTCGCCGTTTGGCACTAGGGATGAATTGTATCGGCATGATGAATATCCAGTTTGTCATCCATAACGATGAAGTCTTCGTCATCGAAGTCAATCCACGGGCTAGCCGGACGGTGCCGTTCTTGAGTAAGATCACAAATATTCCAATGGCGCAAATTGCCACAAAAGCGATCTTAGGGCAAAGCTTGAAAGAATTAGGTTATCAAGACGGGTTGTATCCTGAAAGCGAAATGGTCCACGTCAAAGCACCGGTCTTCAGCTTCACGAAGCTGCAAAAAGTCGATACTTACTTAGGACCGGAAATGAAATCAACTGGTGAAGTCATGGGAACGGATCGCAGCTTAGCCAAAGCCTTATACAAAGCCTTTGCGGCAGCGGGACTTTATCTGCCAGACTTTGGAGCCGTCTTGTTCACGGTCGCTGATGAAACGAAAGATGAAGCCTTGGCTCTTGCAAAACGTTTCAAAGAGGTTGGCTATAGTCTGATTGCAACTACGGGAACGGCCAAATTCTTAGAAGAAAATGGCTTGAACGCCAAAACGATTGCGAAGATTTCGGAATCGGATGATCATAACGTCATCGATTTGATTCGCAGCGGAGAAGCCCAAGTGGTCATCAATACGATGGATAAAAACCGGCAAAACGCTTCTGAAGATGGCTTTATCATTCGAAGAGAAGCAGTGGAACATGGTGTACCATTATTCACGTCGCTAGATACAGCAGATGCCATCTTACGGGTCATGGAATCACGGGCGTTTTCAATTCAAGAAATTTAATTTAAACAGAGTGGAGTTCACTTCACTCTGTCGATCTATAGGGAGGCCGTTATGAAGCAGGAAATGATGACAATCGTTCGTCAACAAGAATTAGCACCGAGAATTTATGAATTGGTTTTGGCGGGTGAATTAGTCCAGCAAATGAAAATGTCTGGTCAATTTTTGCACATCCGCGTGCCAAGAAATGATTTATTATTGCGTCGGCCGATTAGTATCAACCAATATGACCAAGATGCAGGAACTTGTACGATTATTTATCGCGTTGAAGGGGACGGCACAAAGTTTTTTGCGGAACTTTCAGCAGGCGATCAGTTAGACGTTATGGGGCCATTAGGCCACGGCTTTGAAATCGACCAGCTAAATGCAGGGGACACGGCCTTTATCGTCGGCGGCGGGATTGGTGTTCCACCTTTGTATCAGCTTTCTAAAGAGCTAAATGAAAAAGGGATCAAGGTGATCCATTTCTTAGGGTTTGGTACACAAGAAGTCGTTTACTATGCTGATGAATTCCAAGCGTTAGGTGAGACTCGTTTTTCTACCGATGATGGTACCTTTGGACTTCAAGGAAATGTCGGTAATCTTCTATTGGCGGAATCGATTCAACCGGATGCAGTCTTTGCTTGCGGGAATAACGGATTATTAAAAACAGTTGAACAATTGTACAATCAAGTAGAAAATGTTCAACTTTCATTGGAATCTCGAATGGCTTGTGGGATGGGTGCTTGCTACGCATGTGTCTGCCATGTGCCGGAAGATGAAAACAAAAGTGTCAAAGTATGTGAAGACGGACCTGTTTTCCAAGCTGGGGAGGTTATTTTTTAATGAGTATTGCAGTCAAATTACCTGGATTAGATTTAAAAAATCCCATTATGCCAGCCAGCGGATGTTTCGGCTTCGGGAAAGAATATGCGGATTATTATAATTTGAACCAATTAGGCGCCATCATGATCAAAGCAACGACACCGAAACAACGCTTTGGCAATGCCACGCCACGGGTTGCCGAAACACCCAGCGGCATGTTAAATGCGATCGGCTTGCAAAATCCTGGGATGGAGGTTGTCTTAACAGAAATTTTACCTAGCCTTGAAAAATATCAAGAGTTGCCGATCATCGCTAATGTTGCCGGGGCTTGTGAAGAAGATTATGTTGAAGTCTGTGCCAAAATTGGCGACGCCCCCAACGTCAAAGCAATTGAATTAAATATTTCTTGTCCCAACGTCAAACATGGCGGCATCGCTTTTGGAACCGATCCTGAAGTGGCCTATCGTTTAACAAAGTCAGTGAAGGAAGTCGCAAAAGTCCCCGTTTATGTCAAATTAAGTCCCAACGTTACTGACATTGTCCCAATTGCTAAGGCGATTGAAAAGGGTGGGGCGGACGGCTTCACCATGATTAATACGTTGCTGGGCATGCGGATAGATTTAAAAACGCGCCAGCCGATTTTAGCTAATCGGACGGGGGGCTTATCAGGACCGGCCATCAAACCGGTAGCGATTCGTTTGATCAATCAAGTAGCATCAGTCAGCGAACTACCGATCATCGGCATGGGCGGTGTTCAAACAGTGGATGATGTGCTAGAAATGTTTATGGCAGGAGCAAGTGCGGTGGCAGTCGGAACCGCGAATTTCACTGATCCCTATATTTGTCCTAAGTTGATTGAAGAACTACCCATTCGCATGGCGGAACTAGGGATTGAATCCTTAGAACAATTACGGCAAGAAGTTCGGGCTGCGAGTCCGCTTCTGCATAGCTAAACAGGAGGCAGAAAATGGAACAACGACCGATTATTGCTTTTGACTTTGCGTCGAAACAGGAAATTGAAACTTTTTTAACGCATTTTCCTTTAGAAGAAAAATTGTTCGTAAAGATTGGGATGGAGCTTTTTTACCAAGAAGGTCCCGCAATTGTAAATTTTTTACGAGCACAAGGCCATGACATCTTTTTGGATTTGAAATTGCATGACATTCCTAATACGGTTCAAAAAGCGATGCGAGGCATTGCGAAAATGGGTGTCAAGATTACGAATGTTCATGCAGCCGGCGGCGTAGAAATGATGTCTGCCGCTAAACAAGGTTTGAGTGAAGGAACGAATGAGGGACAATTAATTCCGGAATTAATTGCTGTAACTCAGTTAACTTCCACTAGTGAAGAGCAGATGCACGAAGACCAGTTGATTAACGTCAGCTTACAAGAAAGTGTCTTGCATTATGCCAAGTGTGCTAAAAAAGCCGGGCTGGAAGGGGTAGTTTGTTCCGCTCACGAGGTCGAAAAAATTCACGCAACAACCAGTCAAGACTTTATCTGTCTAACTCCTGGAATTCGGCCAAAAGGTGCCAGTGTCGGTGATCAAAAACGCGTCATGACGCCTGACAAAGCTCGAGCAATCGGCTCCAATTATATTGTCGTTGGCCGACCAATCACTCAGGCAGAAGATCCTTATCAAAGCTATTTAAAAATCAAACAAGAATGGAACGGTGAAGTATAAATGATCGCAGAACAAATCGCGAAAGACTTATTATCAATCGAAGCAGTTTCTTTAAGCCCCGACGAACCTTTTACTTGGGCAAGTGGCTTAAAGTCACCAATTTATTGCGACAACCGCGTAACCATGAGCTATCCAGCAGTTCGCCGTGCTATCGCAAAAGGCTTAGCGGATAAAATCAAACAAGACTTTCCGAATGTGGAAGTGATCGCCGGAACAGCTACGGCAGGGATTCCTCACGCAGCTTGGGTAGCTGAATTGTTAGATTTGCCAATGGTCTATATTCGCAGCAAACCAAAAGATCATGGTCAAGGCAACCAAATCGAAGGCCGTATTAAAGAAGGCCAGAAAATGGTCGTGATCGAGGACTTGATCTCAACTGGCGGCAGTGTTTTAGAAGCAGCGCAAGCAGCGGCAAAAGAAGGTGCCGACGTCTTAGGCGTGGCGGCGATTTTCACTTATGAATTAGCTAAAGGAAAGCATAATTTCGAGACAGCTAATATACCATTAGTAACTTTGACTAATTATTCAACCTTGATCGAAAGTGCTTTAAAAGAAAATTACATCAATCAAGAACAGCTTGAACTATTAAAAAAATGGCGCCAAGATCCAGAAAATTGGTTAAACTAAGAAAATTAGTTTGTAATCAAAACCACCCGTGTGAACGGGTGGTTTGTTCTGCGGCTGGAAGCCTCTATTACCGACCATATCCTAAAAGGCTTACTGAAAGATTTCCCTCTCGCACCACTTCTACTCGCTGATTCTAAAAGAATCTTTCTCTATTTCTTCTTGTTTTTCTTTCCAGTAAACGGATCATGTTCTTCGAACAACGTTAGCTGATCTGCTACATAATCTTCCTGTATTTGATTACGAATATACTCAGCTATCTGATCCTTGTTTCTTCCTACTGTATCCACAAAATATCCTTTACACCAAAATCTTCGGTTTCCGTAACGATATTTCAACTCTGCATGACGATCAAAAATCATTAAACTACTTTTTCCCTTCAGATAGCCTATGAATTGTGACACGCTCATTTTTGGTGGAATACTTACTAGAAGATGGATGTGATCTTTACAGGCATTTGCTTCTAAAATTTCAACCTTTTTTCTTTCACATAACTCGCGAATAATCTCACCAATACTCTGTTTATATTTTCCATAAATGATTTGTCTTCTGTATTTTGGTGCAAAAACAATGTGATACTTACATCTCCATTTTGTATGTGCTAAACTTTCAGTATCCTTTTTCATAAGGGCTCCTCCTAAATTTGATTGTGATGCGGTCGGGAAACCAACATCAGTTTATCAATTTTGGGAGGTCTTTTTAATACCACGCTGGAAGCTCTCCGGAACCACTCGCAGAGCAAGTGGTTTTCAGAACATACAAAAAAAAGTGAAAAAAGCATCTGCGGGTGCTTTTTTTATTTTGCTGCGACTACCTTACAAGTATATTAAGAGCTGAAACAGAACATTAATGGTATAGTATTTTCAGAAGTTTTTTAGAAAAGAGGTACTTAGATGTATGAAAAATTTATAAACAATACCCGGTTACGAAGGTTCACAGTCCTCGCACTAGTGATCTTCATTCTTTTTTTAGTCAAAGATTTTTTGACTCCGATTTTACTGACGTTTATCTTTACCTTGATTTCCGTTAGGGTGGTTAAGTTTGTTCAACGCTTTATCAAAGCTCCGACTTTTCTACTGGCGACAATCCTTTATGTGATTGAATTGGTGCTTTTGTATCTGCTGATTTCACGCTATTCAACGATTTTAATCGATCAAGTCGTTTCAACTTATGATTCGATTGTTCATTTTTATCAGCATAAAGAATTCCAGTCGGATGTCATTACAAATTTTATTGCCGATTATTTTAAAAATCATAACTGGCAAGACAAGTTAGAGAGCGGCGCAGGCATGATTTTGGTTCAATTGCAAAATGTTGGCCGTTTGGCGGTAGAATTTGTCATGTCCTTTATCTTGAGTTTCTTTTTCATGATCGAAAAGGAAAAAACAGTCTTATTCTCTCGGAATTTTCTAAGCAGTGAATATGCGTGGTTCTTCCAAGACTTATTTTATTTTGCTAAAGTATTTGTCGAAACCTTCGGGGTAGTCGTAGAGGTACAATTATTGATCGCGCTAGTGAATACTTTGGTCACGACGTTAGGCCTTGGAGTGATCGGTTTTACTCAATTACCAACCTTAGCGATTATGATTTTCTTCTTGAGCTTGATTCCGGTGGCCGGGGTGATTTTTTCATGTATCCCACTGACCTTAATCGCTTATTCAACTGGCGGTATCCAGACGGTCGTTTATGTGTTGATTTTGATTGTGATCGTTCATTGTATTGAGGCGTATATTTTGAATCCAAAATTTATGTCCAGTCGAACCAAACTACCGATTTTTTATACCTTCGTAATTTTGCTGTTTAGCGAACGCTTCTTAGGGGTATGGGGTTTGATTGTTGGGATTCCGATCTTTAATTTCTTTTTAGAAATTTTAGGAGTAAAAATAAGAACGAAAAAAACGGAGCAGCTTGATTAAGCTGTTCCGTTTTTACGTAATTGTTCAATCGTGGTTTCTTCAGGTGTGACAAAAAGCGTCTTTTGATTTTCGTAGATCACGAAGCCGGGCTTGGCCCCGTTTGGTTTATGGACATGCTTGACTGCGACATAATCTACTGGAACTTGCGCTGATTGTCGGAATTTGGAGAAATAAGCGGCCAGCTCCGCCGCTTCCATTAAGGTTTCGTCGCTAGGATCATCATGCTTAATAATGACATGGGAGCCGGGGATATTCTTAGCATGGAGCCAAATATCTGTTTTACGAGCTTGCTTTAAGGTCAACTGATCGTTCTGTAAATTATTTTTGCCCACTAGGATCTCGGTACCGTCACTGGCGAAGAAATGCTCCGGCTTGGAAGGATTATGCTTGCGCTTTTTCTTACTGCCTTTTTGTTTTAAATAGCCACTGGCAATCAGTTCTTCTTTGATCACTTCGATATCCATTGGGCCAGCGATTTCTAGCTGCGATAAGACGGATTCTAAATAAGCGATTTCTGACTTTGCTTCAGCGATTTGGTCATAAATCAGCTTCACAGCATTTTTCAGCTTTTGATATTTTTGAAAATATTTTTGGGCATTTTGGTTTGGTGTTAAGGCTGGATTCAGGACAATTGTGATTGGCGTGTTTTCTTCATAATAATTTTCCAACTGGATACTTTCAGCACCGCGAGGGACTTGCGCCATAAAAGTTGTCAGCAGTTCACCGTCTCGTCGATATTCTTCAGCGTTCTCTGAATCTTGTAAGGTTTTTTCACGTTTAGCTAGCTTCGTCTGATTTCGTTTAATCTCGTTGTCGACTTTCCGAATTAGCTCGTTGCCTAATTGTTTGACGCGATCCTTTTCAGCCTTTTCGCCGTAAAACCCATCTAACAAGCTGCTTAGGCTTTGATAAGTCGTTGTAGTGTCAAAGCTCTTGAAAGCTAACGGCGCAAAAAATTCTTTTTGGCCGATCGTACCAAGCGTAGGAACCAAGTGGCTTTGAATACTTTGCCAAAAATCAGACCAGACGGACATCTTTTCATTTGGCTTTTCAGCTAACCGCAGGGCCAATTCATTTGCGGTGTCCCGTCCAAGACCTTGAAAAGTTTGCTGCAAGTAACGGCCATCTAATTCTTCGGCGGTAGAAAGCAGCGTAAAGACTTGCTCTTTCGTAACGTGAAATGGATTTAGTTGGGTTTGTTTCGGAGGCTCGATATAATCGCTGCCAGGCAATAAGGAACGATAAGTATTTTGCGAATGACCGACATGTTTGATTGTATCCAAAATCTTACCAGTCTGTTTATTTAACAGAACGATGGTTGAGTGACGCCCCATCAATTCCACGATCAAGACGATATTTTGCAAGTCACCGAGTTCATCTCGTTTACTAAATGTAAAATGGACAACCCGATCGTTTTCGATTTGGTGAATGTCTTCCAAAATAGCGCCATCTAAATGCTTCCGCAACATCATGACAAAATTTGGTGGTGTATCAGGATTTGTATAAGCAATCTCGGTTAATTGGATCCGAGCATAGCTTGGATGAGCAGAAAGCAGTAGCCGTTGGTTTTTGCCTTGTGCACGAATGACTAATACAATTTCATGTTCGTAAGGCTGGTGGATCTTGGAAATTCTTCCGGTGCTAAGCTGATCATTTAACTCCCGCACCATTGCATGGGTAAAAACTCCATCAAAGGACATATTTTATCCCTCATTTCTATTCGTAATAGCTCTATTATAAACAAAAAAAGGCCAGTGACCAAGCAAGTCACTGGCAAGTGGTTAAAGATTAATTGTTTCTTTGTAGCTATTGAGCTGATCTAGTAGTCCTAATAGTAATTGCTCCGCTTCATTCGGCAAACGATCGTAACCGCCTTGAAAGGTTTTACGCGATTGAACAAAGGCTAAACGTGTTTCTAAGCGACTCATTAAATGGAGCAAGTAATGCTGGCTATCGAAATTCGGCTCATGTCCTTTTACCGGTAAGTAGCTGATTTTATCTAAAGGTCCGAAAGGCTTAAACGAAGCTGAGCCATCAATGATTTTTTCAATACTGGAAAGAGTCTGTTCTGGCGTGACCTTTTGTCCTTTGAAATCACCTGTATTCAAAATGAAGCAGGCTGTTTGCTGTTTCTCAAACAACTCTTTAAAATCCTGATAGTCCTCCTGTAACGGATAACAGCGGAAGGGGTTGGCAAAGGGTTCGATCACTAATTGATCAGACTTTTCGCCAACGACGTTTTCAGCAGTCGAGCGCTTCGTGGCTAAAGTGGCTCCAAAGATAGCCGCCAATGAAGGATCTTCTATTTTGATTAGAGGTGGTAGACTGTCATCCTTCATGATCCAGAATAATCCGTCAACTTTTTCAGCGATATGATCGACCCGATTGGGTGTTGCATAGCGGCTCTTGATACTGCGGCCGTTGCCGTTACGAATATCTTCGGTGACTAAGACTTTTTTATTATCCTCATCTAAAGTGACACCAACATTTTGAGCAGTGACGATATATTTGATTTGTTCACTAGTCATTGGATAATCCTGCGTTTTATCGAAGTAGGCTGGTTCTAAAGCCGTGGTCGAACCTTTGTCTTTGGAAATCACAAAGGCATCATCATGAAGAACATGGACTTCTCCTTTATTTTTAGGTTTTGCTAAAGTTATGGTTGATTTTCCAGAACCGGATAATCCAAAGGCAGCCATCGTGTATTTTTTATTTTCCAACAAATATTGTTTCATGCCGCCATGACAAGCAATAAAACCGTTGCGATGGGCGGTGGCCCAGGCTAAGGTCAAAGTCGCTTTCTTTAATTCGCCAAAGTAACGCAGTCCTAAAATCCCGGCACAATTATGCTTTGGATCAATCACCACTACACCGTCAGGAAAATCAGGGTGCTGCCAATCCGGGTCTGCGAAAAGAAATAGATCGCCGGTATTAATTGCTTTAGATTCTTGATAAAAATGATGCTTCGCGTCGCCAATTTGGAAATTTAATAAATATGAATAAAGGTTTGGGCTGTAGTCAGCTGGCAGCATCAAATGCGCCTTCACCGTGAATTCTTCGTCTAAACCTACTAGCACATCACCAGAGTAAAACTGCTTGTCTCTTGACTGAAAGACCGCTTCTCGCAGTAACTCACTATAAAAATCTGCATCAATGCCTTCTTGTCCCACAATTCTTCGCGCTGCTGCCGTTCGACCTACGATATTGCCATCATTCGTAACTAAAACTTTCGCATCTGTCGGCAGTTGCAGTTTATTGGTGTGGGCGACACTAAGATCGGTAGTGATTGTACCAGGACTTTTTTTTGCTAAGGCGTAGGCATCCGTCAAATGACGAATCCGTGTCACGTTGTTCCCGTAAAAAGCTGTCTCAATCACACTGCGAATGTTTGAAAAAAGGCGATTCTTTTTGGTGATGTCCTCATGACTAAAATGTTCAATACTACTCATCTGAAAACCTCCTCTAATTAGATTGTTATTATTATAATATCATTAAAATAAAACGCTCACAATCAAATAAAAAAACGTTATTCAAAAAAGACGATTGGAGATAAAGAAATCATCCTCATGAAGGTAGCGCTTTTAAGATAAAAATAATATAATGATAAGAAGGAGGGCGTTAATATGACTAGATATTTAGAAGTATTTAAAGCGAACGCGATTATTTATTGGCATAAATTTATTAATATCGTCTCTGAAAATGAGCGCCGCTCCTTGACAATCCTCTTTAGTTTAGTATTAGCGACACTTATTTTTTCAGCTTCCGCTGTTTATGCGCAAAAAAGTATCCGACAAGATCAGCTGAATGAACTAGTTTTCAGTTCATTAAAGTCTGATCATTTGATTCCTTTAGAGTATCAAACGATAGAACAAAAAATTAAAAAAACTAAAGCAATCTCGATCATGTTTAGCCAGCCTGACGGAACTTCTTTTGAAAATGTTATGACCATTCTTGACGATCCGAATCAAAAAAATATGTTGAATCGAAAATTTTATTATTATCCGATCGTTTATGATAGTGAAACGATTGCTCAAAAATATCAGCTCGATCCACGGCAGGTGACGTTTATTTTCTTCCAAAATGGAAAAGAAAAAAATCGCTTCGTAGTGGAAAGCTTGAAGGACTTAAATAACGAATTTATTCCTGAACTAAATCGCTTGCCGATGTGGAAACTGAACGGATAAAAATGAGAATAACCGAAAAACAATGAGCTTTTTTTAATAAAAAGTGTTGACAGTCGAATTTTTTTCCGCTAAACTAACTTCAACATCAATCAAGAAGGATGCTAGTTCTACTTTTTGCTTTAGCAAATTTAGTAGAATAGTATACGGATGAAGATTATTTCTTAATAACGAAGAAGGAGTGGCATTCATGAAACAAGCAAACTTATCTAATCATCAATTGAATAGCTGGCAAAACTGGCGTAGATAAGTTGTATTTATGAATTCACTCATAGATACAACGTTTAGACAACTTCTAAATCTTGTATCTATGCTGGATATTTTTTCATGTCTATTCCCGCATAGAGACTATCTATGCGGTTTTTGTTTTTTTTAGGACAACTACCGTAAAATTTTTGGGTAGTTGTCTATTTATTTGTAAAAAAACAAAAAAATCGGAGGAATTTATCATGAAAAATAAAGGGATTATCGGATCAATCATCGCATTAGCAGTCGTTTTAATCGGAGTATTCGCCTATCAAATGGGGTCACGGCAAACAAGTGCAACTGAAACAAAAGAAGAAATGAAAACTGTAGGGATCCTGCAATTTATCAGCCACCCATCATTAGATCAAATCAAAGATGGTGTGATCGAAGGGTTGAAAGAAGAAGGCTACGAGGATGGTAAGAATATCAAAATCGAATTTTTGAATGGTCAAGGCGATCAAAGCAAATTAAACAGTATGAGTCAGCAATTGTTGGACAAGAATTCAGACGTCCTAGTCGGGGTTGCGACACCTGCTGCTAAAGCGTTAGCCAACGCAACCAGCGATAAACCAATTATTATGTCAGCAATCAGCGATCCCATCGGTGCTGGTCTTGTAAAAGATTTAAAACATCCAGGCGGAAACATCACTGGAGTGAATAACTTAACCCCCGTAGATCAGCAACTTGATATGGCAAAGGAATTATTTCCAGATGCGAAAACAGTCGGTATGATCTACTCGTCTTCAGAAGAAAATTCTAAATCACAAATCGATCGAGCAGAAAAACGGGCGAAGAAAGATGGACTGACAGTGAAGAAATATGCTATCAGCTCTAGTAATGATATTGCTCAGATCACCCAGCAAGCTTGCCAAGAAACAGATTACTTATATATTCCGCAAGACAATACGATCGCTAGTGCCTTTCAAACAATGATCAACGAATCAGACAAAGCGAAAAAGCCGGTCTTTGTTTCAGTTGATAACATGGTAAAAGAAGGCGGAATCGCCACAGTTGGACAAAACCAATTCAAGCTCGGTGTGGAATCTGGCAAAATGGCTGCCAATGTATTAAGCGGCAAATCAAAACCAGCAACGACACCAGTGAATGTGATCGATTACGGTGACATGATTATTAACGAAGAGAAAGCTAAAGAGTTAGGTATTACGATTCCAGTTAGTATCAAAGAGAAAGCAGAAGTAGTCAAAGGAGAGTAGAAAAATGGTGATTTCAGCGATTGGACAAGGATTTTTATGGGGAATTTTAGGTTTAGGAATTTTTATGACCTACCGCATTTTAAATTTCCCAGATATGACAACAGAAGGGTCATTCCCATTAGGTGGAGCGGTCTGTGTAACGGCGATTACCCACGGCGTCTCTCCATTCTTAGCAACCCTTTTAGGCATCGTTGCAGGAATGTGTGCCGGTTTCGTAACAGGAATGCTTTATACTAAAGGGAAAATCCCCGTCATTTTAGCTGGAATTTTAGTGATGTCGGGATTGAATTCGGTGATGCTATTCATCATGCAGACACCTAATCTTTCTTTATTAAAGCAACCGAAAATTCAAGATTTTTTTACCAACTTAAATCTGCCAGATCATTTTGATATTGTTCTCTTAGGTTTGTTGGCGATTTTAATCATCATCGCCTTACTATTATTTTTCTTTTTCACGGATTTCGGTCAAGCGTACATTGCCACCGGAGACAATGAGAACATGGCTCGTTCGATTGGTATCAATACGGATCGCATGAAGGTTATCGGACTGACTTTATCAAATGGTGTGATTGCCTTATCCGGCGCGTTGATTGCCCAAAATGATGGCTATGCAGATATCGGCAAAGGTGTCGGAGTCATTGTCATCGGTCTAGCCTCCATCATTATTGGTGAAGTCTTGTATGGCGAAGTCACGTTTATTGAACGTTTGGTAGCCATCGTTTTAGGCAGTATCATCTATCAGTTATTGATCTTGCTAATCATCAAAGTGGGCTTAGATACGACTTACTTGAAAATTTTCTCGTCAATCATCTTGGCACTATGTTTAATGATCCCACGTTTAAAAGAGACTCTGCATTTAAAGACTGGATTAGAGAAGGAGGAGTAATTCGATGAATGCATTAGAAGTAAAAAACGCCAATAAAACCATCAGTAACGGCGTCAATGATCAACGAAAAATTTTGAATAATGTCAATTTGACGATTGCTCCAGGCGAGTTCGTAACCGTCTTAGGGGGCAATGGGGCAGGAAAAAGTACTTTGTTCAACAGCGTTTCTGGTAGCTTACAGCTAGATAGCGGGACAGTTGCTGTAATGGGAAAAGATTTAACGAAACTTGCTGAAGAACAAAGAGCCTCGTCAATTGCTCGGGTCTTTCAAGATCCTAAGATGGGAACCGCACCGCGCTTAACCGTCGCGGAAAATTTGGGACTAGCTGAAAAGCGCGGACAGAAACGACGCTTAAAACAGCGCCAGCTGAACCAGAAGAAAGAACTATACCGAGAACTTTGTAAGCTTGTAGGAAATGGCTTAGAAAATCATCTCGATACACCAACAGGATTTCTTTCTGGAGGGCAACGCCAAGCACTAAGTTTATTGATGGCGACGATCACTAAACCGGATTTATTATTATTAGATGAACACACAGCTGCACTCGATCCAAAAACCGCGAAGCAATTGATGCGCTTAACAGATCAGCGAATCAAAGAAGAACAGCTCACTTGCTTAATGGTCACTCACAAAATGGAGGATGCTCTACATTACGGCGATCGTGTGATCGTGATGGAAAAAGGAGAGATCATTAAAGATATTAGCGGAGAAGCGAAAAGGCAGATGACCTTAGCGGATTTATTCCTGCTTTTCGAAGAGAGCGAGACAGTAGCTGAAGTAATGTAAATAAAATTATTTGCAGAAAATTAAAAAAACAGGTTGACTTATTTTATAAACAACTCTATACTAAGTTCAATCTTAAATCAGTTTGGAGCGATTTTTATGAATACGAATAAGAGTACGCACACACAACTGAATAATTATTACTTTAGCTATTTTAGATAGGTTTGTGTTCATGATTCATGGATGCAAACGACACAAGTTTGTATCTATGATGGCTAAGGATTTTAAGTTCGACTTAACGCCACATAGATGAAAATCTATAGTGGCTTTTTCTTTGGATTCAATTTATTTTGGAGACTAGGCTCATTGTAGATTTTCTACAGTGGGCCTTTTTGCGAGTTCCACTACTTTGGGAAAATGATTTTACTGATTTAAAAAGTAGCTGGCAAAGTCACTGATTGAAGGTTGATTCACAAATGAGAAAAAGGATATGAGTTCCACTCTTCACAGTTTAACAACGTGAAGGGATCATTACCTAAATACAAAAAAGGAGTGAGGAAAGATGAAAAATGAAATTTCGGGAAGGACACGGTTGGCTGGTTTATATGCGCTGCCGGCAAGGCACAGCTTTTCGCCAATTATGCATACAACCGCGTTTCAAGCAATGGAGGTCGATGCGGTCTATCTAAGTTTTGATGTTCAGCCGGAGCGGCTTGGTGAAAGTATCCAAGCGATTCGTGATCTTGAGATGTTGGGTGTCAATTTATCGATGCCTCACAAAATGGCGTCGGTCCAATATGTTGACGAGCTGAGCCAAGCGGCGCGTTTGATCGGAGCGATTAATACGATCGTCAATCAAGACGGCAAATTAATTGGGCATATCACCGACGGCATTGGTTGTATGGAAAGTTTGAAGCAAAACGGGATCGCGATCATCGGCAAAAGAATGACGATTCTTGGAGCCGGTGGAGCCGCGACAGCGATTATTACCCAAGCCGCGATCGACGGAGTAGAAGCTATTGATGTTTTTAATATCAAAGATGATTTTTATCAAATGATCGCACCAAAACTCGCAATGATCGCTGAAGAGACCAACTGTCAGATCCAGTTACATGATCTAGCAGACGAAAAACAATTAGCTGCCTCTTTAGCTGTCAGCAGCCTGCTAATTAACGCGACAAATATCGGAATGGCACCGAAAACGGATCAAATGCCTTTACCTGATCCGACATTATTAAGAAGTGACTTACCCGTTTTCGATGTCATTTATCATCCAGGCGAAACAAAATTATTAAAAGCCGCAAAAGAAAAAGGGGCTATCGCCGTTAATGGTTTAGGCATGTTACTTTATCAAGGCGCTGCGGCATTCAAATTGTGGACCGGTAAGGAAATGCCCGTTGAAATGATCCAACCGTTATTGGAAAGAGAAATCAAAAAATAAAAAGTGAAGGAAGTTATTATTATGATCTTAATTATCAAAAAAGGCATTCAGGAAGCAGAATTATCTCCCATTTTATCCCGAATCAAAGAAGAAGGTTTAGGTGTTCAAATCAATCATGGCAAAGACCGTTTAGTGCTGGGCTTGCTTGGCGATCCAAAAATCATTCAAAATGTTCCGTTCCAAGCTTACAATGTCGTTGAACGAGCAGTAGCGATCTCCAATACCTACAAATTAACCTCAAGAGAATTTCATCCACAAGATACAGTTGTTGATGTTGACGGCGTAAAAATCGGTGACGGCAGTTTTGTAACAATGGCTGGTCCGTGTTCAGTCGAAGGCGAAGAACAAATCATGGAAACAGCCCGCATGGCAAAAGCTGGTGGCGCTAAAATTTTACGTGGAGGTGCCTACAAACCCCGTACTTCACCATACGCTTTCCAAGGTCTGGGAGAAGAAGGCTTGAAAATCATGCGGAAAGCTGCTGATGCTTACGGCTTGAAAGTGATTACTGAAGTTATGGATGAAGCGCATATCGATGTTGTTTGCCAATACGCCGATATCATTCAAATCGGTGCCCGTAATATGCAAAACTTCCGCTTACTAGAAGCGGTCGGCAAAACCGGAAAACCGATTGGCTTGAAACGGGGAATCTCAGGGACGATCCAAGAGTGGTTGAATGCGGCGGAATACATCGCGGTTCAAAACAATTCAAACATTATCTTCATTGAACGGGGGATTCGAACTTACGAAACGGCGACCAGAAACACCTTTGATTTAAGCGCGGTACCATTGATCAAAAAATTGAGTCATTTCCCAATTATTGTTGATCCAAGTCATGGGACAGGGGTTTGGGATTTAGTGGCTCCAATGGCACGAGCAGGGGTGGCTAGTGGTGCGGACGGCATGATCGTTGAGATTCATCCTGATCCTTTACACGCATGGTCTGATGGTGAACAATCATTGAATGAAAAGAATTACTTGCAAATGATGCGTGAAGTTGATGTGATGGTTGATGCGATGAAGAAAATCAATCGTTTAAGCGAAGAACTAGCACTTAGTTAAACAGGGGGCAGCTTTCATGGAAATCGTTCTACCAGATAAAAGTTATCAGATCACCGTCAAACGCCACGCTTTGGATTCCGTTGGTGAATGGATCGCCTCACTTTGGAAAAATAAAAAAATCGCGATTATCAGCGATGAAAATGTTTATCCGATTTATGGTGAAAAAATCCAGCAACAATTAGCAGACTATGAGGTTTGTCATTATGCAGTTCCCGCCGGAGAGAGCAGTAAATCATTAGAGCGGGCAAATACTCTCTATGAATTTTTGGCGGAGCAACAATTTACTCGCAGTGATGCGGTCATCGCGCTAGGGGGCGGCGTAGTTGGTGATCTAGCCAGTTTTGTCGCATCCACTTATATGCGAGGCATCGCTTTTGTCCAGATTCCGACTTCATTATTGGCTCAAGTGGATTCTAGTATCGGCGGAAAAACAGCGGTAAATTCAAGTAGGGCTAAGAATATGATTGGGACCTTCGCTCAACCTGATGGGGTATTGATCGATCCGGAAACGTTAAATACTTTGCCAGAATTACGAGTGCGCGAGGGCATCGCAGAAATCATTAAATGCGGTGCCATCAGTGATGCTTCATTATGGAAGGATCTTGAGAAACTAACAGGAGTTCAAGATCTTTTAGTCCACAGCGAAGCGATCATTTTAAAAGCATTACAAGTAAAGAAAACGGTTGTTGAAGAAGATGAATTTGACAATGGCTCACGCTTATTATTGAATTTTGGTCATACGATCGGACATGCCATCGAAAATACCGCTGGCTATGGAAAAATCAGTCACGGCGAGGCTGTAGCGATTGGTATGGTAAAAATTTCTCAAACGGCAGAAATGAATCAGCTAATGCCAGCAGGTATCACCCAAAAAATTAGCACGATGAATCAGAAATACGGCTTACCGATCAATTACCAACCTTGGGAAGCAGAGAAGTTTTATACAGCGATTACCCATGATAAAAAGGCGCGGGGCGATAACTTGAATATCATTTTATTAAAAGATATTGGGCAAGCCTATATTCAAAAAATCAAACTTTCAGACATCAAAGACTATTTAATAGAAGGGAAGTAGTTTATGCGTTACTTAACAGCTGGAGAATCTCATGGGCCAGAACTGACGGCGATCATCGAAGGAATACCCGCCGGCCTAGAACTTTCGATTGAGAAGATCAATCAGGAATTGGCTCGCAGACAAGGCGGCTACGGTCGGGGTGGTCGTATGAAGATCGAAAAAGACCAAGTCCGAATTACTTCCGGAGTCCGTCACGGCAAAACTCTGGGCTCACCGATCACGATGATCGTTCAAAATCGAGATTGGAAAAATTGGCAAACCGTCATGTCGGTAGAAGCAGTGGCAGAAAAAGATCAGAAATTACGTCGGGTCTCAAAGCCACGACCAGGCCATGCCGATTTAGTCGGTGGAATGAAATACGGTCATAATGATTTACGGAATGTTTTGGAACGCTCATCAGCACGGGAAACTACAATGCGGGTGGCAATCGGTGCAATCGCCAAACAAATTTTAGCAGCAGTTGATATTGAGATTGCCAGCCATGTAGTGATTCTTGGTGGCATCGAAGCGACTGTACCCGAAACAATTAGCGTTCAAGAAATCCAAGCAAAGGTCAATGCATCAGAAGTCAACATGGTGGATGAAACGGTGGAAGAATCCGTTAAAGAATTGATCGATCAAACGAAAAAAGCTGGCGATACGATCGGCGGTGTCGTGGAAGTTCGGACAGATAATGTTCCCGCAGGTTTAGGCAGCTATGTTCAATGGGATCGCAAACTTGATGGAAAAATCGCCCAAATCATGATGAGTATCAATGCGTTCAAAGGCGTAGAATTCGGGATTGGTTTTGAAGCGGCTCGTCAACCCGGGTCAAAGGTTATGGATGAAATTGTTTGGAATGAAGGCTACAGCCGAAGGAGTAATCATTTAGGCGGCTTCGAAGGGGGCATGACTAACGGTGAACAAATTATCGTTCGGGGTGTGATGAAACCAATTCCAACACTTTATAAACCTTTGATGAGTGTCGATATCGATACCAAAGAACCTTACAAAGCAAGTGTTGAACGCTCAGACAGTACTGCGGTCCCGGCGGCTTCAGTTGTGGCAGAGCACGTTGTTTCCACTGTTTTGGCAGAAGAACTGCTAGACAAATTTTCTAGTGATACGATGGAAGAATTCAAACAGGCGGTAGCGGCTTACCGCGAAGCTGTTAAAAATTTTTAGGAGAGCAGGTGAGACAGTGAAAAAGAAGGTTTACGTCTTAGGACTGGGGCTGATCGGCGCTTCTCTTTGCCGTAGCATTAAAAATCCGGAGATCATACTCTACGGTTGGGATCATCAAGCTGAGACTCAAAAAATCGCGCTTGACGTCCAATTGGTGGATCAAATTGTTTCCCTTGATGAAGCACCTGCGATGGATGTAATCATCTTAGCTGTCCCTGTGCTCTCAACGTTACACTATTTACACGAGTTAGCCCGCTTGCCATTAAAAAAGTCGGTGATTGTAACAGACACTGGCAGTACTAAAAATGAAGTCATGACCTTAGCTAAAACATTGCCATTTACGTTTATCGGCGGACATCCAATGGCTGGTTCTCACAAATCTGGGGTTAAAGCAGGGAATCCGAACCTTTTTGAAGAAGCTTATTACATTTTGACACCGCCTGAAGGAATCGATGTTGAGCCGCTAATGGAACTTTTAGAACCGACAAGGGCCAAATTCGTCGTGATTGAACCGGAATCTCATGATGAAATCGTTGGTGTGTTAAGTCATTTGCCTCACATCGTGGCTTCCGGCTTAGTAAATATGAGCGATCAATTAACCAAAAAATACCCACGGGCGACTCAATTAGCGGCCGGGGGCTTTCGGGATATCACTCGCATCGCATCTTCTGATCCGCAAATGTGGACTGACATCTTATTAACTAATCGCACCATTTTATTGGAATTGATCTCAAATTGGCAAAACCAAATGGCACGTATCCGCGAGAGTCTGGTGGCGGAGGATCAGCCGGCGATTTATGAATTTTTCAGCCAGGCCAAGCAGTCCAGAGACCATTTGCCTGCTAAAGATCATGGTGTCATCCCCGCCTTTTACGATCTTTATGTTGATATCCCGGATATTGCAGGGGCGATCGCCAAAGTCATGACCGTTTTAAGTGGGGCGGAAATTTCAATTATCAATTTAAAGATTCAAGAGACACGAGAAGACATTTTCGGCGTGTTAGAACTTTCATTTAAAAATCAACAAGACTTAGAAAAGGGACAGCGATTAATCGAAGCAGAAAAGTTTAATTGTCGCAGAAGGAGTTGAAACGATGAAGCTACTTTCCACAAAAAAAGGGCTGAATGGAATATTGACCGTACCGGCGGATAAATCAATCTCACACCGCAGCATTATGTTTGGCGCAATCAGTGAAGGTACGACAAGGATTCATAATTTTTTAAGAGCCGAGGATTGTCTCAGCACCATCGCGGTTTTTAAAGCATTAGGAGTAAGTATCAATGAAGACCAGCGGGATATTATTGTTGAAGGCAAAGGGATTGAAGCCTTAACGACAGCGAATCAATTACTGGATGCTGGAAATTCCGGCACAACGATGCGTTTAGTTTTAGGAATTCTAGCCGGACGTCCTTTTACTAGTGAAATTGCCGGCGACGCTTCCTTAAATCGGCGGCCGATGGAGCGGGTGATGGGTCCTTTACGCCAAATGGGCGCGCAAATTCAAGGAGCAAAAGGCGGCGAATTCCCACCAATTCAAATCCACGGTCAGAAACTGAGTGGAATCACTTATGAAATGCCGATCGCAAGTGCTCAAGTAAAATCAGCGATACTGTTTGCGGCACTGCAGGCCGAAGGGACGACGACGATCATTGAAAAAGAAAAATCCCGAAATCACACAGAAGAGATGATCAAACAATTTGGCGGCGAGATCAACGTCGACGATAGAACCATTACTTTGACTGGTGGTCAGCATTTAGTCGGTCAAGAAGTAATCGTTCCCGGTGATATTTCTTCCGCGGCCTTTTATCTAGTAGCGGCCAGCATTTTACCAGAAAGCCAGCTGCTACTGAAACAAGTTGGAGTGAATCCCACTCGGACAGGTATTTTAGATGTTTTGTTAGAAATGGGTGCGGAGATTCAGCAAACCAATTTAGATCAACAAAATCAAGCGGCGGATTTGGCAGTAAAAACAGCTCACTTACAGGCATGTGAGATCGGCGGCGAAATCATCCCCCGTTTGATTGATGAGCTGCCAATCCTGGCATTAGCTGCCACACAAGCCAATGGGACGACGATTATTCGCGATGCTCAAGAATTAAAAGTCAAAGAAACCAATCGGATTGATGCGACAGCTCAAGAGCTAAATAAATTAGGAGCGAAGATCGAAGCGACCGATGATGGTCTGATTATTCACGGACCGACACCGCTACATGGCGGAGCGGTGGACAGTCACGGTGATCATCGAATAGGGATGATGTTGCAGATAGCTGCTCTGCTGACAGATGAAGTGGTGGAATTAAACAATCCCGAAGCAATCAATATTTCCTATCCCAATTTTTTCACTGACGTTGCTCAATTAATTACGGACTAAGAATAATACGAAGGATGTCAGTTCCGCTTTTCACAGTTTATTCAATTTAATTGATAAGAAATTATAGTTACCTCACTCAAGTGTAAAAGTGTTTAGCAGAATGATATACGGCATGAGGATCAAACTAATTTTTTTGCTTTTGAAAAAAATTAATTCATTAATACGAATAAGGAGAATGTCTAATGGAATCGATTGTTTTAATTGGATTTATGGGTGCAGGCAAGACGACGATCAGTAAAGCTTTAGCGGAAACCTTGAACGCCCAAGTAGTTGACATGGATGATGTGCTAGTTGAACGGATTGGTCAACCGATCAGTGATTATTTCGAGGAACATGGTGAAACTTCTTTTCGGAAACATGAAACAACGCTTTTAAAAGAAGCGTTGAAGGAAGAATCGATCATCGCTACTGGAGGCGGTGTGATTTTACAAAAAGAAAATCAACAAGTTTTATCGGATAAATTGGTGGTTTATTTAAAGGCAGACGCGAATATTTTAGTTAAACGGATTCGTGAAGATCACGTCAATGTTCGTCCATTAGCAATCAAAAATGATGATGGCGATTTAAAACGGTTGTTCTTCTCCCGAGAAAAATTATACGAAAAACTAGCGAAGGTCGTTATCGATACGACTGAAAAGAAACCGGTAGAAATTGTTTCAGAAATCATCCAACAGGTGGGATCGTAATGAAGGTTGGCTATCTAGGACCGAAAGGGTCATTTACTTATAGTGCTGCGACTAATTTTTTTGCACCAGAGGAATTGATGTCTTATGATTCGTTACCAGCTTTACTAGAAGCATTGCGAAGTGGACTAATAGAATACTGCATGGTACCGATTGAAAATACTATTGAAGGCTCTGTCTTGCCAACTTTGGATCTAATTTTTCAAACTTTACCTACGATTCAAGCGGAAATTGTTTTGCCGATTCGTCAACAATTAATGGTCCATCCTGATCACGCTGAGAGTTGGCAGGAAACAGAATTGATCTGCAGCCACCCGCAAGCATTAGCACAATCGCAATTATTTTTGATGAATCACTTTCCCTCGGTTGATATCGAACAGCTGGGTTCGACTACCTTAGGGGCTCAAAAGGTGGCGCAGAATCCGGATAAAAAATATGCGGCGATCGGTTCCCGAGAAGCGGCCACGCAATTTGATTTGCAAATCGTCAAAGAAGACATTCAATCGATCGATAATAATGAGACACGCTTTTGGCTGCTGGGAAATCAGCCGCTTGTTAGCGACTTACCACAAGAAAAGCAAAAAGTGACGCTGTTATTTGATCTAGCGATGGATCATCCTGGTGCGCTTTATCAATGTTTAGCCTTTTTTGCTGCTGAAAAAATTAATTTAACTAAAATTGAATCCCGGACTCAGAAGACTCAGCTGGGAGAATATTTTTTCATTATTGATTTAGAACGGCCGCAAGGGGATCAGCTACAAAGCGTTCTACAGCAGTTAAATGCCCAACATTTTGATGTTACTTTAATCGGGGATTACCCCACCTACATTCCAAAAATTAGAAAATCTTAGTAGTTAAGGTTTTCTAATTTTTTTTTATAAAAATAAGACAAATACCGGTTGATTTGCTATTTTATTATTAACAGTATGGAAATGAAGAGGTGCACTATGAGCCGAATGGATAAATATAAGGATATTCATAAGGAAAGTCAAAAGGAAGAAAAACAGCCTTTTGGCTTTCGTCGTGAGATCAAAAAAAATACACAAAAGAATCAGTCTTCGTCTGAACGAGATGCTACGACCGAACGCTATGAAGAACCAGAAGAGAAGTTCTATTATCAAGAATACGATCAAAAGCCTGAAAAGAAACGCTTTAACTTTAAATTTCCTTCAGTAAAAAATCCTTTCAAACGAAGGGCTAAAAATCCTTATGAACAAAAGCCGAGACGAAAACGAAGCTGGCGCAGAATCCTATTAATGGTTTTGGTAGTGCTACTAGGCTTTTCAGTCATTTCTTTCGGTGTTGGAAATTTTGCGGCGAAGCATGATTCTTCCATGCCAAAAATCGAGACCCAAGAATTTAACGGCGTGGAGTCTTCTAATGGAACGAAGAATATTTTACTTTTAGGAAGCGACACGCGAGACAATATCAGCGGCCGTTCTGACTCCATGATGGTTCTACAAGTAGACGGTCATGGCAAACCCAAATTAGTTTCCTTTATGCGGGATATGTACGTCAATATCCCAGGAGTTGGTGAAAACAAATTGAATGCTGCTTATGCCTACGGCGGTGCTGATTTAGTTCGTCAGACATTAAAAGATAATTTTGGGATTGATTGTCGTTATTACGCGATGGTGGATTTCCAGACCTTTGAAAAAGGTGTAGATGCGCTATTTCCACGTGGGGTTCAAATCAATTCAGAGAAAGACATGAGCTCATACATCGATCAGCCGATCAGTAAGGGCCCACAACGGATGAATGGTCATACCTTGTTGAACTATGCTCGTTTTCGGATGGACGAAGAAGGCGACTTTGGTCGTGTTCGGCGACAACAGCAAGTGATGCAAAGTGTCTTTAGTCAATTAAAAAATCCATTAGTACTATTAAGAGGACCTTACGCAGCCGGAAAAATCTGGGGCTATCTATCAACAGATATGCCAAATACCTTTGTCCTAGGTAACCTTTTCAATTTTGCCAAAGCTGTTGGTGGGATCGAGCGTTTGACGTTACCGGTCGATGGTTCATGGTCGTATATCGATACGGCAAATGCCGGCAGTGCACTGGCCGTCGATACCAATCAAAATACTCAGGCGGTCCAAGCCTTTTTAGACAAGTAGCCGATTTTTGATTCCCATGCTACTGTGAGTATGCTATATTATAATTATTGTAAATTTTGATTGAAACGAGGAAATGAATATGAAATTAGCGATCGTGACAGATAGCACCGCCTATCTGAATGAACGCGTACGCAATCATAAAGATTTATTTATTATCCCGATTCCAGTAATTATTGATGGCGAGCCTTTTGAAGAAGGCGTCGATATCGGATATGAAGAATTTTATCAAAAGCTCAAAGAAAGCAAGGACTTTCCTAAAACCTCTCAACCGGTGTTAGGGGAAGTTTTCCAATTGTACCGCTCGATCAAGGAACAAGGCTATGACACCGTGATCAGTATTCATCTATCAGAAGGTATTTCTGGTTTTGTGCGGACTTTGACGGCGATCAAAGAAGATATTGAAGGTTTGCAAGTCATTCCTTACGATTCAAAGATCACTAGCGTGCCAATGGGCTATATGGCGGAAAAAGCGTTGGAGATGAGTGACCAAGGAAAATCCCTTGATGAAGTTATTGCGGCTGTTGATACGATTCGCGACACGACCAACGCCTATATCATCGTGGATGATTTAGATAATTTGGTGCGTGGTGGCCGTCTGACCAATAGTGCAGCGATCATTGGCGGCCTGTTAAAAATCAAGCCGATCTTAACCTTTGAAGACGGTAAGATTGTGCTGGCAGAAAAAATCCGTTCTTTAAAAAAGGCTCTTCAACGAACAGAAGAAATCATTGAAGAACGCCGGCAAGTGAATGGCGAATATCTACGAATTTTTATCATTCACGGCAACAATCCTGAGTTAGCCCAACAAGAATACGAAAAACTTAGAGATAAATATCCTGAAGCGACGATCGATATTGGAACATTTGGTCCGGTCATCGGCACGCATTTAGGCGACAAAGCCATCGCGTTAGGCGTGGCGAAATAATAAACGAAACTCACTAGTTTGCTAGTGAGTTTTTATTTTTAAAAAGAGTTCATTTAGAAGTAAGTTCCTTGCATTAATCACTAAAATTTCGTATTCTTTCTTCATTAGTAGTTTACTAATTTACTAAATTAGTGAAGAGAAACAGGAGGATTTTGTAATGAAAATACCAACAAATCTAAAGCATAAACCAGTTTTTTTAGTAGAGGATTACGATAAGATCGATGGACATAACGCATGGGATAGTGACGCAAAGGGATTGACGTTAGGTTTAGCTCAATGGAATGATCGTGGACGAGTGGATATCTCAGGAAAGGTTTGGCGTCACACGGGGGAAAAATGGTCTCGGCAATCGGAGGAATTACCGATTACGCGGATTTTGGATTTAGCGATCTTAGTGGCCCAATCAAGTATCTACCTACAAGATGCCTACCGGTATGAAAAATTTTATGATCCAGAAAATCCATCCGTTGAGATTTTAGGCTTACAAGGTGGACGAATGGAAGTTCAAGTAGATACAGAGAATCCTAAAATCGATGAAGACATTATTTTGTTCAATGATACGATGAACAAGGATGGCGACTTGATCGCGCAACGTTATCGCACATTAAAACGTCTTTTAGACGAACTAGGCTATTAAAAATCTTTAAAACTTGAGGTGAGCAGCATGGAAAATCCTTTTGTGATCACAGAAGGCCGTACCTTTACTAAAGTAGAAAAACAAATGATTTGGCACAAGCCAGCCAGCCATAAAACCAGTCAGGAAGAACTGCGGATCGCTTCAGAAATCAAGCATAATTGGCTCGATCCTGAAATGAAAATCATGAATGTATTGTTAGAAGGGGATGCCGGCTCAGGAAAAACCCAATTAGCTCGCGCGCTCTCCGATGATTTGCAGCTGCCCTATACAAAAGTAACCTGTTTTGCCGATATGGACAAAACCGATGTCTTTGGCGCGTTATTACCAGTAGTATCCACCGATGACAATGAAGATCAAGAATTATTAGAAGCTATTTATCAGACGGACTCGCTGCAAACCGTATTAAACGTCATCCAGCAGCACTTTCAAATTGACGATAATCAAGCCAAAGAACGCTTGAGCCAATTGATTGAACGGATCAACCAGCCAGAAAATACTAAGAGTGTCGAATATAAATTCTATCCTTCAGAAATTGTGCGAGCGATGCAGCGAGGCTATCTATTGGAGATCCAAGAACCAACAGTGATTCGGGATGCTTCAGTATTAGTGGCTTTAAACTCAGCGTTAGAACCGAATGGCTTATTGAACATTCCCACCGGGATCATTCGTCGACACCCTGATTGTGTCGTTGTGATTACCACCAATCGGAACTACCAAGGCAATCGGCCATTGAATGAATCGCTGCGGGACCGGGTTCAGCATGCGGAAAAAATGGATCTGCCGTCGATTGAAGTCATGATCGAGCGGGCAACAGCCAAAACGAATTTTTCTGATCGAGATTATTTAGCGATCATGGCTCAAATTATTCGGTTACTAGATGAAACGGCCAAAGCAAACGCGATTAAAGGCGTCGCTGGCATGCGTTCCTATTTCTTCTGGGTCAATAGCTTGAAGCAAGGCCAAGATCCGTTAGAAAGTATTTTTCCTAAGGTTCTCTACAAACTGACTACCGATGAAACAGAATTAAAAATTTTGCAGAATGCCTTAGAACAAAGCGGACTGTTAACCAAACTGCAGCAAGTAAAAAATCAACAAAAATTGCAGCAAGGACGAAAACTCAGTCAAGCAGAAGCATCTGAACGGAATATCATAGAAGAAGCTGAAAACACCACTTTAAAAAGTGAAGCCATCAGTGACGAAAGTAGTGACTTAGACGCAGCATCAGACGAAATCTTAGAATCTGCGGATACAGGTGAAAAGGAACCAGAGCAAGAGGCAATGACGCTTCCTGAGGAGGGCCAGACTTCGGATGCCGAATCCAAAGGCAACTCCGCCTCACTTGACGAAGAGGATAAACTTGGTTCAGCCATGTCACTAGATGAACTAACCGAACTTGATAAAACTAAACGCAAAGAGTTGAATCGCGAAGTCCGAGAAGCTCTAAAAGAAACGATCCACGCCAAAGAAGGAACGATCTTGCATCGGCCAAAGATCAATGAAAAAGCGCTGGAACAAGGACAGGAATTAACACAAAAAGTGTTACCGGAAGTTGACAGCCTGAGCCGCGTGATCAATGATCTGTTAGATAAGGAAGTCAGCAATGATTTTTCTAGCGGGAAATATTACGGGGCACGCTTCAATCCCGGACATGTTGCTTATGGCGATTTGCGAAACTTTGATAAAAAAAATCCGCCGAATGAGCAACCCTCATTAGCTCTAGCGGTGCGCGTGGACGAATCCGGTTCGATGTTGCGAGATGACCGGATGGAGACGGCGAAACTGGCGGCCGTAGCCTTAAGTTTATTTGCGGAAAAAACGAAGATTCCATTGATGCTGTATGGCGATTCTGCCGATCTTAGTCAGCGGGAAAAGACTTCGATCTATTCTTATAAAGAATTTGATGATTCTTATGATTTCATGGCGGCAAAAATCGCCACTATGAAGCCGCGGCAAAATAACCGTGACGGCGTTCCATTGCGACTCTTAGCCGAAAAGCTGAATCAACAAGCAGCGGATACAAAAGTGCTGTTATCCATCAGTGATGGCCAGCCTAAAGCCTTGCCAGATTATACTGGCGAGAGAGCCAAGCAAGATATCCAAGATGTCTTGCAAGAATACGAACGACAAGGAATTCTATTCATCGCTTGTGCTATTGGTGAGGATAAAGAGCAGTTACGTGAGTTGTACGGTGAAAATAATTTTGTCGATATCTCGGATATATCAACCTTGCCTCATCAGTTGTTGCAGTTGATTGCACGGTTTATTTAAAAAAGACACGTTTCAGCGAAATGCTTGAAACGTGTCTTTTTATGCTTAATAAGTCGCTCTTGGTCCGCCAATATATTTTGGCCGACTGCGTAAAGCGGTAACGTGCGCGCCGCCTAATTCTTTAATTGAAGGACGGACAGGTACTTGTACGTATTTTACATGCATCCCGATAGAGGTGTCACCAATATCAATCCCAGCTTGGGCAACGATATGTTCTACTTCCACCGGATCAGTGAATTGTTCGAAAGCTGCAACGGAACAAGATCCGCCAGCGTGAAGGGCGGGTTTGACTGAGACAATTTCCCAGTCCTTCTTTTCGGCTAATTCTCGTTCGACAACAACGGCACGATTGATATGTTCGCAGCCTTGAACGGCTAAGTAAATTTTTTGTGGATCAAGAATACTTTTCAATGTTTCAATAACCCATTGACCGGTTTCTTGGCTAGAATTTTTGCCGATAGTCCCACCGACGATCTCGCTAGTCGTACAGCCTAAAACAAAGGTGTCGCCAGCTTTTAATTCAGCCGCCGCTAATACATCATTGACGATCGTTGTTAGGTCTTGTTGTAATTGTGCTTTTTCCATGTCTAAAACTTCTTTCTATTTATATTGAGGATGACGCAATACTTTTTGTAACGCTTGATAAAGGGGGACGGTCACGGCGATTCCAAAGATATTTTGCACCGCGTTACTTGGTAGCGACGCGATTCCCGCCGGCCAGCCGAATAATAAGGCTGTCGCTAGTGCATAACCGACAATCATAAATAAACTAGCCAATGTAAAACCCAATAATAACCCTTTTTTATTGGGAAATTTATTATACAAATAGCCTAAGAGAAATCCTTGGAAGCCATGAATCACAATCGAAAAAATTGCCCACTCCGGATAGCCAGAGATCAGATCGATTAAGCCACCACTCATTGCACCTACCAATAATCCGCCAGTTGGACCAAAGAATAAGGCAGAAGCATAAATCCCGACTTCACAAAGCGTCACAAAGCCTTTAGTCGCTGGGATCGGAATGATAAACATCAGTGATAAGGTGACAGTCAAGGCGACCATCATTGCCAATTTCGTCATTTCTTTCGTTTTCATGTCTGTTCCTCCGTCTCTATACTATTGCCGTACCAAACATTTCCTTCTCCATTTTTTAAAGTAATCCCGTTAAGGATACTTTGATAGACAAACTCTTTACTATCAGCGATCGCCGTCGATAAATTTTTCCCTAAAACTAAATTAGACGCAATCGCCGACGCGAAGGTACAGCCAGCACCGTTAATGGTTGCTTTTGCCAGCTTCGGCTTAGACAAAAGATTGAACTGATTGCCATCGTAAAATAAATCGGAAGCCAGCTCACCAGCCAAGCGCTCACCGCCCTTAATGACAACTGCTGCTGCTCCTAACTCAACAATTGCTTGAGCTGCTTGTTTCATTTCAGCAAGCGTCGTAATTTTTTGCTGGCTTAATAGTTCAGCCTCTTTAAGATTGGGTATAACGATCGTCGCAAAAGGAAACAATTGAATCAATCCCGCTCGATAGTTCTGACTGTAAACTTGATTGGTCTCTTTAAAAGCCATGACTGGATCTAATACAATTGGACCGTCAAAGCTTTGTAAAAAGTCTTTCACGATTGAAAGTGAAGTCACATCATGGATCAACCCTAATTTAATCGCCGACAGATCGATTTCCTGTTTGATCGTGTCTAACTGATCTTGCAATAAAGTCGTTGGCAGGTCATGAATTTCAAACTGATTATTTTTCACCACCGCGATACAGGTAATCGCCGTTAAACCAAATAAACGATAGTCCTCAAAGGTTTTTAAATCTGATTGCAGTCCGCCTCCAGCTAACGTGTCGGAACCTGCAATGGTCAGTATTGTTTTTGTCATAAATAAGCTCCTTAATGTTCTCTATTATAAAAGGGTTTACTAAAAATAAAACAGCCAATTGGTTGTTTTATAGACCATCCAATTATAAGTGGAAATATTTGTTGGATAAATCAAAATGCGTTAGCATATGTGATGAGGAAAGGGGCTATTACTATGAAAATATTTATCGCTGGAGCAACTGGACGAGTAGGAGAAGAATTAACCAAAAATTTAGTTAAGCAGGGACATTTTGTCTATGCGGGAGCACGACATGAAGAAAACATTACTAAAAGTGAGGAAGTCGAACCAGTCCATTTAGATATGCACGGAACGATCGATGAAATCGCCGAAACATTAAACGATGCGGAAGCAGTCTATTTCGTCGCCGGTTCACGAGGAAAAGATTTACTGCAGACAGATTTATTTGGCGCAGTGAAATTGATGCAAGCCGTAGAGCAAAAAGGAATCAAGCGCTATATCCATTTAAGCTCGCTGTTCGCTTTACAACCAGAAAAATGGGGAACAGCCTTAACCGACTACAACATTGCTAAATTCTTTTCTGATAATTGGTTGATTGATAAGACGAGTTTAGATTACACGATCTTACAGCCAGGTAGTCTTTTAGAAACACCAGGCAGCGGTAAAATCACCACCGACGTCACTGGAAAAACGGAAAATTCGATTGAGGATGTTGCTCTTGTTTTAGCAGGATTACTAAAACAAGACAATACAATCAAGAAAATTATTCTAATGGGCAATGGCGATACACCGATTGCTGAAGCATTGAAAACAATTTAAAAAGAAAGCTATTAGCCACCAAACCAGTGCTAATAGCTTTCTTTTTAGTTAATTCATCACCCCTTAAAAATATTAAATTATTTCTTAGTTTTTCTTCTTACTTAATGATAAAATGGGAGGTACCTAAAATAGATTTTTACGTGATTAAGGAGCTAACCAATGAATCTTCAGCATATTTATGACGGCCGTATCGAAGAGGGGGTTCAAATGATTCGAAAGAGAAAAATCGCGAAATATTATATGAAAGAACAAGGCTTCACAAAACGAGAAGCCTATGAAACAGCCGAAAATACCCAGCCTGAATTTGAAGCAGGACGTGCGGTTTATCTAGCCTTATTTAACGAAGCAAAACCGACCTTCGCTGATCGAACAGGGCGTGAAAAGGCATTGCGTGTCTATCAAGTCTTCAGCTTCATTGCGCTGCTTTGCTATGTTGTCTGGTTGTTTAATAATGGCTATTTAAGTCATGCTCGTGTAACCGATAACTTCTTGCTGATTGCTTTAGCCATAAATCTAGCTTTAATCAGTTATTGGAATGAAAAAACAACTGAAAAGATTCATGATCGGAAAACAAAGGCCCTTTTTAAAAATGATCCGGAAGCCATAAAAAAATTAGCGCAAGTCGAGGAGATCAAACGCACTATTTTTAGAGCCGAGCATCGAGGCATTTCACTTGTTGAAGAACGCAAAAAAGCAGAGGGTGACGAAACGAGCGAAATAAATAAAATCATTACCCTAGATAAGATCAAACATTTCAAAAATAAAATCAAAAAATAATCACTCCATGTTAGGGAAACAGTGGGTGATTATTTTTTATAAGATCAATTATCGAAAAGAGGATCAAATGATGACAGCTATTCAATTGCGAAAAGTAAAGCAAGACGATTTCTATTTTTTAAAATCATTATTGCAAAACGAAGAACTAATGCTTATCGGATGGGGGAAAGCTTACACTGATAGAGAGGTAAAAGGGTGGATCAAAAAAACTCAACAGCAATATTTAGATTATGGATATAGTTATTATATTGTAGAAAATCAGAGCAGTGAATTGATTGGAATAGGTGGTATCATCAGAACAAAAATTCAAGGAACGGAGTTTGACGAACTCGCTTACATTATTAAACAGGAGTTTCAAGGGAATGGTTATGGAACTATCGTTGCTGAAGAACTTGTGCAGCGAGCATTTAAAAATAATCATTTGCCACAAGTCGTCGCACAAATAGTTCCTGAGAATATTGCTTCAAGGAAAGTGTTAGAAAAATTAGGAATGACCTTTCAATTCGGTTATTTACGAAATCAAAACGGGATGATTTGCGAACACTTAGTCTATTTGTTAAAAAATACGATTTCTTCATAAATTTGAATTCTTAAGATCTATTCGTCGCTCGTTTTCTATAAGCCTGATTAAATCATTTCGATCCCAAAGCTCAACAGCAAGTTTTCTCGCAAGCTGCCTTGCTGAAGTTGTGTAGTAGCTATTGGTTATCACGATGGCCTTATCAAGAGAGTAGTAACCAATCCCAGCATAGACTTCTTGCACCGCTTTATTACCAACTTTTTTCTTCCGTCGTTTACATTGAAAGCCAATTTTCAACTCTTCTTGTGTAGCAATGATATCAATTCCTTGATCGCCAGACTTCTGCGTAATCTTAGGCCGCTGATAGCCACATTTATCCAATATTCTTCAAATTCGATTCCATCCATTGAATCGATCTGCTGAATCTGGGCTTTTGAGAAACGTTTGATTTTGCTAAGGTAAGGGAACACCTCTGAGCTAATACCGAGAAAAACAAACAAGACGCCCATATAAAAATAGGTAGTTGGTAAGAAATTATAGCAATAGTCGAGAGCTATGACTATGAGGCCAAAGAAAATAAGGTTAAAGCTGGATTTTTTCATAGAAACACTCCTTATGTGGACTCTTTACAAATAAATACGTTGAATAGGTACTTTCGATTTGTTGTAAGAAAAAAAGATTTCGTTTTCATAGTGTTTACAAGAAAAATTCCGTATTTTGGTTCAATTAATCACCGAAGTTGCATTTTTAAATTTACTCAATAGTTTAAGACTAAAAACTTTAAAAATAGTTGCAAATTTTTTGTTGCAGAAACTTTAACTATTAAGCTACATAAATATAATTCATAGTTAAACGAGTGAACAAAAACCGGAAAAGAATTTTTCTAATAGAAAGTTCAAACATTGATTTTTTTAAATTTAAAACAATAAGAGGCAATTTATTGAAATAAAAATTCGAATACTCAAATGATACTAAGAATAGATAATTGAAATATCTATGATTCAAATAGAACTAATTGCGACGAATTATTACTAGCTAACTTTTGTTAATGTATATTATGTAAACTAAAATAAAATTTTTTTCTTTTTATTGTATTTACCATCTTTCCTAACAAATAAACCGCTCTAACTGACTTAACTTAGTCTTAGAGCGGTTTATTTACTATTTATTAATCGTTTCCCAGAAACGTTCAAAGGTTTCTAATTGTGTTAGCTGACGATTGCATTGATTGCTGTCAGTACAAATGTAATTGCCTTTTTTCGTATACGTTCCGTCACCAGCTGATTTTGTTGTTGCCAAAAAGAAACTCACAGTACTTATTTGATTACAAATCGCACAATGACCTTTTTGAATATCGGTACTGAAACTCCCATAAATACCTGAAAAACGCCCATCGATTTGGCGCATCAAATATTTCCGATTGGTTCCGCTATCGTTCCAGCCTAAGTAACTTAGTTCAGTAAAGTCAGTCATCATTAATTCTGGATAGTGCATTTTTTTGACCTTACGAAAACATTTGTCGATTTGTTTGGTTGTTGGAATATTCATAGGAACAACAAATGCTTTCAGCTCATCGAATAATTTTTCGAATTTGTCTCTGGTCAAACTTGTATTAAGAAATTGCTCCCAATAAGTTTCCAGTAACGTGTCACGACTAAATATTTCAGCAGTCTTGCTCTTAATCAATGTTTGCAAAGTGTTGATCGTTTGTTTGTCATTGACTGAATGATACGCGGCAACTAGCTCGCTGATTTGTTGTTTACAATAGCCATATTCATATGGCTGCATAATTAGTTTTTCTATATTCATAATTTTCCCCGTCTCTACTCTTTGAGGAAAAGAATTTCCATCAAAGGATTACTTATTAGCCGGCATGATTGCTTTCTTTGGCCGTACGATACAAGATGAGTGCTTCATCAAGATCCCCTCCTACTTTTGCCAATTTAAACACTTTGGTAAGAATAATTGATTCGTTGTATTTCTGCAAGCTTTATTATTTATGTCCTATAAAGAATGAATTTGAACGAGTTGTTGGTTTATTAAGATTCTTTTATTTTCTTTTAACGATAATAGGTAAATGCTGTAATATCGGCTTTTTTATAAGGAATACGTTTGACCTTCCTGGTAAAAACCGATAGAATATTTAAGATATATGGATAAAAATATAAGGAGCATGTAAATGTCTCATTTAAAAAAATATACGAACTTTATTAAAACACGCATAGGCTTTTTTAGCTTATTGATACTGCTATTGTGGCTAAAAAATATGTTCGCCTACGTGGTCGATTTTCATTTAGGCATCCAAAGTCCGATGCAGTTATTTATTCTATTGATCAATCCTTTAAGCGTCTCGATGGTGCTACTGAGTATCGGTCTATTCATTAAGCGTTCAAAGGTTGCTTACGCTACTTTATTCAGCATTTATGCGCTACTGACGATTTGGTTATTTTCCAATGCTGTTTATTATCGAGAGTTTACCGACTTCATTACAATCAATACCTTATTAGGGGCCGGTCAGGTTTCTACTGGTTTAGGTGAAAGCGCCCTACGGCTATTTCGTTGGTATGATTTTATTTATATTTTAGATTTGCTAGTGATTCCTGTTTTATTGATTAGAAAAAAACTACCGATAGCAACAGATTATCCACGTTTTCGTCAGGCCACAGCGTTAGCAGCTATATCCTTGTTGATTGGCAGCGGGAATATTTTTTTAGCGGAAATCGATCGTACCGGTCTATTGAGCCGACAATTTTCCCGGGAGTACTTAGTAAAATATTTAGGGATCAATGCCTTTACTTTATACGACAGTTATCAAACCTATCAAAACAACCAGATCCGAGCGGAAGCCAGCCCGACTGATTTAAAGGAAGTTGAAAGCTACATTAAAGATCATTATGCTGAACCGGATGATTCGATGTATGGAATCGCTAAAGGAAAAAATGTTGTCTACATCCATTTAGAGAGCTTTCAGCAATTTTTGATCGACTATCAGCTGCCAGATGAGAATGGCGTGAACCACACTGTCACTCCCTTTTTAAATAGCTTGTATCATGGTGAAAGTACCTATAGTTTTGATAATTTCTTTCATCAGGTAAAAGCTGGTAAAACATCCGATGCCGAAACATTGATGGAAAATTCGTTGTTTGGCCTAAATCAAGGGGCCTTATTCACACAAATGGGTGACAAAAATACTTTTGAAGCCGCTCCGAATATTTTAAAACAAAAAGCCGATTATACATCAGCTGTCTTTCATGGCCATTCTGCCTCTTTCTGGAATCGCGACAAAACTTATAAGCACTTAGGCTTTGATTATTTCTTTGATTCTTCTTACTACGATGTGAATGATGACAATTCCTTCCAATACGGGATGCATGACAAGCCTTTCTTGAATCAATCAGTCCAATATTTGGAACATTTGCAGCAGCCTTTCTATGCGAAATTCATTACGGTTTCAAACCACTATCCTTATTCTCGCTTCAAGAATGATGAAGATGGATTTCCGATGGCGAACACCAAAGATGAAACGATCAATGGCTACTTTGCTACAGCTAATTATTTAGATACTGCATTGAAAGAATTTTTTGATTACATGAAAGCTAGCGGACTGTATGACAATTCGATCTTTGTCTTGTACGGTGATCATTATGGGATTTCAAACACGCGTAATAAGGAATTGGCTCCGCTGCTTGGTAAAGATTCTGATAGTTGGACAGACTATGACAATGCTCAACTGCAACGTGTTCCGTTCATGATCCATGTTCCTGGTGCGACCGACGGCGGGATCAATCATACCTATGGTGGACAAGTTGATGCCCTCCCTACTCTCTTGCATTTATTAGGGATCAATTCAAAAAAATATTTGCAGCTAGGTCAAGATTTATTTTCTCCCGAACATAAGCAAGTAGTGGCCTTTAGAGATGGCGATTTTGTGACTCCGCAATATACTTTCTATGGCGGTAAAATGTACGACAATCAGACAGCCCAAGTCATTGACGAGCCGACACCAGAGCAAGAGCAAGTCTTTACGGAGCTGAATCAGGCGGTGGATCAGCAACTGATTACCTCGGATAAAATCAATAACGGCGATTTACTGAGATTTTATCAAAATAGCGGATTAGACTCGATTGATCCCAACTCTTATGATTATCGCAACCAAAAGGCTCGACTAGAAACGATCGAGCGACAAAAAGGCGCCAAGTCTTCTAGTTTGTATAGTGAGAATAACCAGCGCTCAACCGTTGGGCTTTATAAAACGAAAACCTATCAACAATACGAATAGACAATGTATTCGCAAAGAGGGTCTATGACAGCAACTGTCATAGACCCTCTTTTTAATTTTGCTGCTGGCGTTCTGCAGCGGCTTTTCTAAGTTTCCGTTGGGCTTTTTTAGAACCACGATCGATATCGCGGCGCTCCTTACGCGCTTGAAAATCTTCAAATAGATTTTCAACATCATAATCAGCTGGATACAATTCTGTCGCACGAAATTCCAATTTGATTCGCCGCTTAGGAACTTCGATAAATTTGTCCTCAAAGAAGACTGAGACATTTTCACTAAATGGAATTTCTTGGTAGATCAAAGCCGGTTGCTGTTGCTCTAACAAGAAAACTTTGTCCCCTTTATAGTAAGTCATTGTGGGAATCGCGGTATTTGTCTTATCGGATTCTTTAACTTTAAAATTCTTTTTCTCTAACTGATAATTTCGGTCAACAAAATAGTTTTGAGCTTTCTCGATGATTTTGTCATCAATTGCCATTTTTTTGGCGATCCACAGTGCATTGCTTTCGCCGGTTTGGCCAATCAACAGGCGATATTTGGGCGTAAGCCGTTCGGCATCAAAGTCCATAGCAGCTGTAATAAAGTCGGGATGCTCTTCAGCAAAACGCTTGATTTCGCCGTAGTGGGTCGTTGTAATCAAAATACTGCCCTTTTGATAAAATTCTTCCATAATCGCTATTGCCAACGCGGCACCTTCATTTGGCTCAGTCCCACTACCTAGCTCATCTAGTAGAATAAGGCTATTTTCATGGGCCTGCCGCAGAATGGTTGAGATATTTTGCATATGACCGGAGAAGGTACTCAAGGCATTTTCAATACTTTGGGCATCACCGATATCAACAAAAATTTGATCAAAAATAGCGATCTCAGAACCTGCTTTAGCTGGAATCTGTAACCCAATCATCGTCATTAAGGTCAATAGAGCGACTGTTTTTAAGACCACTGTCTTGCCGCCGGCGTTAGGCCCGGTGATTGTTAAACCACGGTAGTCTTTGCCAATGGTCAAGTCTAGCGGCACAGCATGGTCGATCAGCGGATGAGTCGCTGCAACTAAATGAATATAGCCACGAGCATTTATTTTTGGTGTTAGACCTTTTAACTCGCGACTGAATTTTCCACGAGCAAAAATCTGATCGAACTCAGCGATAATCTCAATGCTTTGCTGTATCATTGGCAAGGCTTCTGCCAATAGCCCGGTTGAGGTCGCCAAAATTTGATAAACTTCCGCTTCTTCGGTCATTTTATGGTACGTCAGCTGTTCATTCCAGCGACTGACACTACTAGGCTCGATATAAGCCGTCGTCCCCTTACTAGAAAGCTCAACGATTGTTCCCTTGACTTGCTTTTTGTACGCGGCTTTGATCGGTACGGTAAAAATATCGTTTCGCTTAGAGATAATGGCTTCTTGTAATTTCTCTTTATTTTGTCGAATGAATTTTTTTAGTAATTCTTGGATCTTATCCTCTGTTTCAGCAATGTCTCGTCGCGCACGTCGTAATTCACGACTCGCGTTATCAACGACCCGACCGTTACGAATAACTTGATAAATCTCTTCTTCGATTTCTTGGAAATCATTTAATCCTTGCCCGTAACGATTCAGTAATGGGGCGATACTTTGATTTTTTTCAAAAAATTGGCGAATCAAGCGCAGACTGCGAAGAAAATCGGCATACTCTAACAATTCAGATGGTGTTAAAACAAAGCCCTTTTCAAGCTGTTTCGTTATGTGTTCTGCGCTTTGCAAGCCCATAAAGGGAACGTGCAGTCCACTATCTAAAAGTTTTTTAGCTTCTTCCGTTTCGTTCAGTCTTTTTTCGACAACTGATAATTTAGAATGGGGCTGTAAATTGTCGATCAACGTTTTCCCAAAACTGCTAATCGCATAGTTAGCAAGCTGTTGTTTGATTTCAGTAAATTGTGTTTTTGTAAATGTTTCGTTATTCATGGTCTCTCCCTTTCGTTTAAGACCCTATCAAAGCTAAGGCAGACTTAACAAAATGTAATCGCAGACGTTAAAAAATGGGACTGACAGCTAGTTTGAACTACGCTTACGATTGCTCTAACCTGCTAAAGTAGGAAGAGCAACTCGCAAAAAAAAAGCTATAGAGATTCCTCCCCATAGCTTGAAATGATTCATCCGCTTTGATAGGTATCTAATTTGGTATGCAAAATAAACTGTTAGACAACAGGATTTTTTGCTATTTAGTTACTCCAAATTAAATAACTACACTCACCAAGACACCTCATTATATTTGTTAAGTTTCCTTGTTACTAGCATAACCTGACAGATATTAATTGTCAAATTGAATGAAAAAATTACGCAATTGTTGCTGGGACTGGTTTGACACCATCGTTAATGAAATAAACTTGATACCACGTTAAGAAGGTGTAGATCGTCCAGATTTTACGACGACCGTCTGCTGTTCCAGCGAAATTATCGTCTAATAATTTTACGATCTTATCTTGATCAAAAAATTCTTTCACGAAGTCTTGAGTAAAGACATCACGGACGATGTGATAATATTTTTCTTCACGCAACCAGTCTTTGATAGGAACTGGAAAGCCTAGTTTCTCACGATTGTACCATTCTTCTGGCAAATGACGTGCAGCTGCTTGGCGGAAAGCGTATTTGGTATTTTCAGCATTGATCAAGTATTTCGTAGGAACGACCTCTGAAACCTTCATCAATTCTTTATCTAGTAATGGAACCCGAACTTCTAAGGAGCTGGCCATTGATAATTTGTCAGCTTTCAAAAGAATATCCTTTGGCATCCATTGGTGCATATCCAAATATTGCATTTTTTTGATTTCGGACATGTCTTGAACTTTTTCGTAATGCACATCCACGATGTCCTTGATCGTAGGGCTTTGTTGGAATTCAGGTTGTAAATAATCAACAGCTTCATCTTCTTCAAAGACTCTAGCTTGACCGATGAAGAATTCTTCAGCCGGTGCTAATGACGTATACAAATGCAACGCACCTTTAAAGGTTTTGCCTTTCAAGCCTTTAGCGATCGAGTAGCGCATGCCTTTTGGTAATTTTTTCAAACCTTCAGCTACTACCATGACAGCTTTAGATCTTGTGTTCATCCCATAGGCTTGATAGCCGGCGAATAATTCGTCTGCTCCTTCACCACTCAAGGCGACGCGGACATCACGACTGGCAAGTTCGGCCAAGAAATACAAAGGCACACATGAAGGGTTTGAATCAGGCTCATCCAAATGGTATTGGATCAGTGGAAAATATTCAAAGGCTTCATCTCCAGTAACGACACGAGACGTATTATTTAAATCAATCAAATCCGCTAATTTCTTAGCTTCGATAGATTCATTATAAGATTTGTCGCCAAAACCGATCGAATATGAATGCTCTGGGCGTAATACAGCCGTTACATAGCTTGAATCGACCCCAGATGATAAGAACGAGCCAACTTCAACGTCAGCGATTCGGTGAGCTTCTACTGATTTCACAACCGTGTCATCAATCAAATCAACCGTTTCGTCTAAAGTCATATTGGTTTCTTGCTCTTTGACATCCCAATATTGCTGGATATCCAGCTTGCCATCTTTATAAGTAAAGTAATGGCCTTCTTTGATCCGGTAAACATTCTTGAAGAAGGTTTCGTCTAAGGCTGAATATTGGAAGGTCATATAAGGCTTCAAGGCTTCTCTATTAAGCTCTTTAACAAAGTTTGGATGTTGTAAGAAGCTTTTGATTTCTGAACCGTACATGAATGTTCCGTTCATTAGTGCGTAATACAAAGGCTTAATTCCAAAATGATCACGGGCACCGAATAATTCTTGTTTTTCCGTATCCCAAATCACGAAGGCGAACATCCCACGGATTTTTTGCAACAGTTCTACACCGTATTCCTCGTAGCCATGTAGTAAGACTTCCGTATCGGCATGAGTCGTAAAGATATGTCCTTTCGCGATCAGATCTTCGCGAATGCTTTGATAATTATATATTTCTCCATTAAAGGTAATAATCTTTGTTTCATCTTCGTTTTTGATGGGCTGAGTGCCACCTTCAAGGTCAATGATACTTAGACGACGGAATCCTAAAGCTGCGCCTTCGTCGATAAATTGTCCCGCGCTATTTGGTCCGCGGTGAACAATCGTATCCATCATATTTTTAACAATTTGTTCTTTTTGCGTTGTATTTGAACGATCAATAAATCCTACAATTCCACACACAATCTCTACCCTCTTTCAAACATGGTAAATGATACTCTTTCATATCAACTTTCAAAGTATATCATACGATTTAATGACTTTCACGATTGAACGTGATTTCCTTGTAAAAAAAGGCGAAAACCTTAATAATTTTCAAAGGCCTCGTGAATTTGACGAAAAAAACTGTGCCAAGATTGGCACAGTTTCATTAATCCGTAATCGTTAACGGCACCAAGAAAGGATAGCTGCCAAAGAATTCAATCAGCGATTTATTTTTACGATCAGTATTTAACTTTAGGCTGCTAGTATGTGCAAGATTGTCTTGTTTAATAGTGACGGTTTGGTTGCCATCAAGAGCGACCAGATAACTGTCCTCACCAACTTTTTTAAAGTCATATTTTTCATTGTCCATCGTGGTAATGAAAATCTGATCTAAAACATCCACCGGTGTCTGGTGTTTCAACTGAACATCAAGATCTAACGGCTCGCTATTATCTAAAAGATTCTTATCAAAACTAAATCCGAGCTCCTTCATGTGGGCAATGACATCATTCATTTCACGGCTAAACATCGAGTTTTGTCCGCTAGTATAAATATGTTCATAGTAACAATCCTTCAACAGTGTTAAAACTGCGGTATCCAAGACAGTTACGGACATAGAAGCCGGATCAACCTCCATCAATTTGATTTTCTCGCTGCGAAGTTTGCCATCAGAGGTTGGCATCATGAAACTGAAACAGATTTTGTCCTCATTCGTTAAGCGATAGGATAGATTGAAATGTTTTGTTTCCCAGGTTGAAAATTCATTGGATGAGAGTTGTAGTCCGTGATTTTCTAACGGTTTGATCAACTCAAAGGTAAAGTACTCCATTAACGCCCCTTTAGCGATTGCCGAAGCAGATTCTTCCTCTTTCACAAAAATTTTCTTATAGTAATCCAACAGCGTTGTAAAATCCGATTCCATCAAAAGTTTGCGGAATTTCAAATCCGCTAATTCTTTTTCAGCATCGTCGATCAAGCTCAAAAGATCCTGATAATTCTGTTCGCGATTGTCATAATAATTCAAAGCGGACCCGCTGACTGGTTTGTCTTGTGCGGTCGTTTTAAGACTTTCAGTCCCGATGTCTTCCGCTGATTCTTCCGGGTGCAGAATCTCTTTTTCGCGAATATTTAATTCGGGCTCTTCAGTGTCTACTAAGGAATCATAGATTTGATTAATTCGATTCTTTTCTTCCGTCATTTATTCCGCCCCCTTGTTTAAAAAATCCACGATGAATTGGTCAAGTGCGGCATCCATCTCGTCTAAGCCGCCGAAGCGTTTGTTGATTAGGCGCAACTCTTTCAAAGCAATGGCTTGTTCCAACGCGAGTCCATACATTTTATTCGCTAACTCGATCTTTTGTGATTCACCAGATAATTGGTCGCCCACAAAAGGTGCCCACTGGCTACGTTGTTTTTTTAGTTCCTTTAAACGGGCCTCAACTTCTTCGACTTCTTCTTCGATCTTTTTCCGATTCATGAAGGTCTTTGTTTCCTCAAGCTCGGCTTTCTTCTTTTCTTCTTGAGCGATCTTGCTATCTAAATCTCGCAGCTCGGATTGAGCAGCAATTGTTTTCGCGTCAAAATTATCTTGCTGGTCTTGTAACTCAGCTAATTGCGCTTTATAGTCTCCGGCCATGACCCGTTTCCATTGGTCACGTATTTCAGGTAGAATTTTAATCGTTGGCTGCGTCGCATCGACCTGTAGAACGGTCCGATCGCGATAATAGCTTCCAATCTGATAGTTCATTAAAACAGGCGAAACAACCTCCCGCATGATCATAAATGGGAACGCCCTCTGGATTTCTTGATCTAATTTGCTAGTCAAGTAATTGTCGATCTCATGATTCATGTTGCTGGATTGTTGAATCGAGGCTGGCAACTCTTTCCAATAGATGCGATAAACATCGCCCATTCGTTCCGCCGCCATCGCTTCTTCCAACTGTTTGATTTGCCCCATCAACCCGCCTAACACACCTGAAGCTGATTCCTTTACCGAATCAAATGACGTGTCGGTTTGATGCTCTTCCTTTTTTTCTGGAGTCTCCATCTAAGACCCTCCTTCTTGTTTAATAAATGCTATGAAAAGAAAGCTATTGCTTAGTTTTCTTTTATCCATTACGTTACGTGTCTCTCCAAATAACAACTCTACTGCATTTTCTAAATGACCACCCATTCATTCAGCTTAGAAAATTGTTCAGTTTGCCTTAGAGTTTTCACGTATGAACCGCTATTCGCATTCAAAAGTGTTACTGCTAAAAATAATTATACGTTTGCTGATGTCAAATGCCAAAACATTTCACTTATCCGATAATGAGAGGTACGGATTCTTTTAACAAAAAAACTGTAAATTTTATATATTATATCAAATTTCAACATAATTAACTGGTAATAATGAAACCACTCCTCTATTTTACCTTAGCGGAGCTCTAATGATAAGTCTAATCTGGCTTAGATAGCAAAAAAGATTGCGCCATTTCCGAAAATGACACAATCTTTATAACATTAGTTCGTTAATCCGCTAAAGAAATCTTTGACCTGTTGCCATAGGTTGGCGAAGAAACCTTGATTGTCTTCAATCGTCCCTTTTAGTGAATCACCGAATTTTCCTAATTGGTCAGACAAATTGTTTACAGTATTTTTAAAATCACCACTGATTTTATCTAATTGTTGAATGGATTCTTTATCCAGAACGCCATTTGTTGTTTGGTATTGCTGTCCTAGCGCCACTAATTTATTGATATCCTCTTTTGAGACATATTGTGACAAATTATTTTTTGCTAAGGCGTCATTGACGATTTTTTCAACGTCTTCTTTAGTCGCCAACTCTCCTTGTTTCTCTTTCAAGTCTGCTAAATCTTTTTTGATATCAACTAAGGTTTGGTTCAGTTGCGCCTTATAAGCGTCGTCGGCTTTTTCCTTTTCACTATCTGATAAGTTTTGATTTTGACTTTGTTCATTAGCATTGTTGACGACTGATTGGGCGACATCAGAGGTCGTGTCTAATTCGGTTTGCGCTAATTGTGCTCGTTGCGGGTCAACCGTTTCACCGTTCGCCTCAAAGGCTTTATAAACACCCGTTAAAGCACTTTCGCCGGTTACTTTAACAACACTGGCAACTTTCACCGTTGCATCGGTAATCCCTGCAGTAACTAACGGATTTTTGTATTGATCCGCTGTGATTTGAGTAATGTTTTGCGGTGTCAAAATTTTAACATTGATTCCTTTGCCTTGATCTTCTCGATTGACTACGACCGAGCTTAGCATGACACTGTCATCACCGCTACCATAGCCGAGATATTTTACCAGATCCGCACCGGTGGCTTGTTCCATTTTGACGCTGTCTTGATTGATCCCAAGTTCATTCATCGTCTGATTAAGTTGTTGCTGATTTAAACCCGCTCCTGCCACAAAGGTCGGCTTGCCCCAGCGTTCATTGATGACCGTCTCACTGGAAGTATCCTCTGCTTGAATTTTTGAAGTTTGACCGATTAGGCCAACCCCGAGAGAAAGGCCTAAGCTTGCTAATAAAATATATTTATGAAGTTTCATTTGTTTGCCTCCTGCATTTGATAGTTTTATTTTAGCTGATTTATGATCTTTCACTTAATAATAACTATATTTTTATAAAATAATTTACTAAGCTAAGAATCTTTTAAGCTTTTTTTCAGACTTTAGTTGGAGGAAAAAAAGCTTTTTTTATGGATTTGCTAAGAAAGGCTTTTGCGAACTCGCTCAGCTTATTGCCGATAAAGCTAGTTCGTGAAGCTAGACATGGCTAGACCTGCTGCAAAGCGACTTATTCATTTGAGAAATTTTAACTTTCTTTATATGGGATAAAAAATAAAACGATCAGCCATTTTGATCGGGCTGATCGTTTCGTTTTATTTTTCTTTCGTCGTGAAATGGATCTTGCCTTGGCTGTCGCGTTCCAAGTAAGTCGTTTCTTTAAGGTAGCTGAAATGCAGTTCCTTCAATGAAGAATCCTCCAGCATTTGTTCGTAGCCTTCAAAAATTGCTCGAATATATTGTTTATAGGCTTGCTTTTTTCGTTGTCGCTTGTTCATATGGCACCGTCCTTCTTGGATATCTTACCAAGCATCAGTGATTCAGACAAGTATTTTATTGATAGGTTTGTTGCAAATAAGTCAATAATTCTTTAGACAACTCAGTGGCCGAACTGCCTTCAGGCTTGTTCTCCAAAAATTCCACAACAGAATAATTTTGATTTTGGGTATCAAAAGCATACAAGAAGCTGTTTTCTTGCCCTTTTTCATCTTGTTTCTCTTTGATCTCCGCTGTTCCTGTTTTGGCCGCTAGTGGCAGATTCAATTCAGCCAAACTATGAGCCGTTCCATTTGCGTCACTGATCACTGCTTGCATATCCGTTGTGATCGTTTCTGCTGACGCGGGTTTAATGACGTCTTTTTTAGTCTTAGTTTCGGCAGAAGCAAGTAATTTAGGATAGACTAGTGTTCCTTTATTGGGAAGAACCGAGTAAGTCGCAATTTGCTGGATTGGATTCATTAACAATTGTCCTTGCCCATAGCCGGTATCGGCTAACAGGATATCAGAATTAAAAGAATCCTTATTAGAAATCTGAGCTTTTTCCATTGCAATTGGCAAATCTAATTCTTCCCCAAAGATGAATTTGTTTAAACCATCGCGGAAAGTTTTTTCACCCATCTTCAAGGTTTCTTGCGCCATATAAATATTATCGGAATAAACCAAAGCAGTCTTTAAATTGACCGGACTGACGTCTGAGACGCGGGTAACTTGATATGAGCCCCACGAGCTATCCTTCTGCCACTTCAATCCATTGATCGCCAATTCTTCATTAGGATCCAATGTTCCACTATCTAAACCAATCGCCGCCGTCACTGTCTTAAAAGTTGACCCCGGAGCATAGCCGGTAGCAAAGCGGCTCATAAAAGGTTGATTCTTATCATTATTATAAGCATCGTAATCCGCCTGACTGATACCGTTGGTCATTTTGTTTGGATCAAAGCTTGGCGAACTGACAGCAGTCAAGAGCTCACCGGTTTTTGGTGCCATTACGACACTAGAACCTGGCTGATTATTCAAGGAATTATAGGCAATTTGCTGCGCACGGGCATCAATCGTTAATTTGACGTTCTCCCCATTCTTTTTATCAATTTTTTGCAAAACTTTCTTTTCTGTTCCGTTGCTATCGGTTACAGCTAGTACGCCGCCATCTTTCCCGCGTAGTTGTTTGTCCAATGCTCGTTCTAATCCACTTCGGCCAATCAAGCTATCACTAGCCAGCTCTGGATTTTTTTTGATGTCGTCAGCGGTCACTTTACCGACATAGCCGATTAATTGAGCAGCAGCTTCCTTCAATGGATAAGTCCGTCCTGTTGTTTGTTGGACTGTTAGGCCGCCTGGTTTTTCTGTTGGTTGCTCAGCTGCTGTTTTAAGCGGAACGAAAAGATCCTCCTTGACCCATCCTTGTTTTAAGGCAGCTTCCACTTCTTCTGCTGTGATGCCGATACTTTTGGCGATGGCCTCGATTTTGGCAGAACGTTCGCTTCCAGTACCTAACTCTTTTGGTACGACACCTAATTGATAGACGGTCCCATTCGTGGCGATTCCTTGATCATTGCGGTCTAGAATTTCTCCACGCGTTGCGGCATCTACACGATAATTGATCTTGTCTTTGCCACTCATTCCTGGAAAAATTAAATTCGGCTTCCAATTGATTTGTTTGCCGTCCTCAGACAGTGTCCCGCTGTATTTTTGATTTTTTAACTGGCCAAAGCCGGTATTTAATGAGAGTTGATAGCTAAACTGATAGTGATCGTCAGCCTTATCCACTTTTAAATCCTTCATTTTAATATTTGAAGCACTGATACCTGTAAAGATCGATTGGTATTTTTCTTGAACTTCCGCCTTAGAATAACCGCTATTCTTAAGGGAATCCGCATTCAAGTTTTTCGTAACAGCTGAATAATCGCACTTTTGCAATCCTTTTACAAAGGCTTTGACGGTTTCTTCTCCGTGCTGCTTTACTTGGCTGGCTTGATAATAACGTACTCCGAAAAAGCCGGCGATGAGCAGTAAGACCACTCCACCGATTATTAGCGGTAATTTGTTGGCTGCTTTCTTATTTCGTGAACTTCTTTCCATGACAGAGTCCTCCCTAGCTTCTTTCGTCCACTTTCTTTATACTTAGAACAAAGGACGTGTTGTATCAATGAATCATTGTTATCTTTTTATCGGGCCTAGTGCTTCAGGAAAAACCAGTTTAGCCGAAGCGGCCTTTCGCCCTGAACAAAAAATTATTTCTTACACAACTCGTGATCCGCGAGTAGCCGAAGAACACGGTCGTGATTACTACTTTGTTACCAAAAAACAATTTAAACAAATGGTCATTCAAGATGCCTTCGCTGAATACGATGTTTACGATGAGCATTACTACGGGATCGCCAAAGAAACACTACGCCATGCTCTAACACTTGGGGATTGTTATGATCCAATTACTGCTACTGGCTTTTTGAATTTGTATCGAGCTTTCGGTGAGCAAATGATTCCTGTTTGGATCAACATCTCTAAAGATACGATCATCCAGCGGTTAGAAAAACGAGCCAGCCCAGAGGAATTGGCGCGTCGCTTAGCACTTTATCAAGCGGATCAGGAGAACTATGACCGTCTCAAGCAAATCCCTCAATTGATCGAGATCGATGGAGAAGCTTCACTAGCAGCGATGGTCCAAGAATTACGCCAACGGCTGAATTAATTGAAACGCTTTGCGCTCCCCATGCTCAAAGGGAAAATGAACCATTCCACAATATTTGAAGCCTAATTTTTCAATCAAGCCTAGCATCGGCTGATTGGCCGGATAGGTGTCGATACGAATGTCTTCATAGCCTAATACTTGAGCTTGGTGGATTGCAGCTTGCAAGACGGCTTTTCCAAGTCCACCGCCACGGTATTTTTGACTGACCGCTACGTGGTGCAAGGCTACGTAAGGTCCTTTTTGCAGCCATTGACCTTCAATTGCTTCATAAACAGGGTCTTTATCCGCAATCAACGCCACTGTTCCAACGATTTCTTCATTCATTGTCAAAACATAGCTGGCTGCTTTACTGATATCTTGACGAATAACCGCTTCGTGGGGCTCACGACCATTTTGCCACTGGGGAGAGCCTTGTTGTTTCAAATATTCTTTCGCAGCTTGAATGATTTGATTGATCTCGGGAATATCCGCTGGTGTACTGCGGCGAAAGTTCCACTGAGCATCCTCCATCTCACCGCTTTTGGCTTCATCACCAAAGGAAAGAATCGCCTCGGCATCCTCTTTCCCAAGAAACCCCGCTAGCAGTTCCCCCATTTGTTTTGCTTGCCTGACGATAAAATCTTCATCTTCATAACCCATCTCAATTCCATCCTCTCTGCCAATGATCGCCTTGTTCCAAATAGGCACCGATCAACTCAAAATGATGGGCCAACGACCATTTCTTGATGCTCCCTAGTCCAGGGAATTTTTTTGTTTCCTGATACCCCAACAACTCCTCCAGTCCTAGCGTTAGCAGTAATTGATCTTGATTTCGAAAATACCACTCTGCTAATTTTGCCAGTGCCTCGAAAAACTTTTGGCTTTGATCTTTCGCACTCTCATTGCTGTCAGAAACAAAATGTTTCACTCTCAAATTAAGATACGCGTCGAAATACGTAATGTGTAGTGCGATTGCTCGACTGGGGCCACCTTTATCAAAATAACGATGGCCTTCAATTGTGTAGTCACTGAAACCTTGAGGATTCGAGCTTTTATAAAGATGCTCATCGCTATAAAAATCATCTACTTTTTCAGCATAATTGGCAACATTTTTTTTCGTTTGAAAGGCTTCTCTTAGAAAAATTTTATTTGGCACATCCAAGATGCGAAAACGACCTTGATCAGGAAGCAGTGTTAGCGCACTTGACTGGATTCTCGCTAACTTGTCAGCTTCCCGAGGAGAATGCTCATTAAAAACATAGATCTCTCCGACAAAAGGATTCTCTTTGGTCACAATCTCTCCTTGTTTTAAACTAGATTCAGGCTTCAGATCCCAGTCGAAGCGTCGTTGATCAAATAATTTAGCCGTCCCAACTTGGGGATTGGTAATTAAAAAACCAGTCAACTGTTCTTGGGTGAAAAGTTCAATGGTTTTCTGCAAAGTCGCTGAATCTCTGACTGGTTCAATGATCGGCTGGATCTTTGGAGACCAGCGTCTAGCTTGAATCAACGAATTGACCGCCAATAAATCAAATTGCTTTCCTCGTAAATAGGGATAATATTTCATAAAGCCTCACTCCAAAGGTTCTGTCGGTCGGCGGCGCACTTGTTGCTGCTGCCGTAAAAATTGATAATCTTGTTCTAATGCGCGCAGCTCTTCTTCTAGGCTTGCAATACGAGCCGCCTGCACATCTTCAATAAAACGCTGATAATAATTATCTTCTTGCAAACTGTCATGATCAGCTAACCGACGGCGTAATTCTTTGTACAACTGTTCAGTGGAGAAAAAGCTCGTCCCATAGTCCATCCGTTTTGCCTTGCGCACTTCTCGGAACAAAGAAGCCATAAAGCGTTGCGTCAACGCCTCTTCAGCGACTTGTAACTTTTGTTTCAAGGGTTTCTTAGCCACAAAAAAAGTCCCTGCGGCTGGCAGCTCTTTGGTTCTTTCAGCTGATTCACGGTACGGGCGATAGACTAAGACGCCAATCTCGTTCGGGATATCTCCTTGGACTTTTTCATAAAGCACTTCGGGTAAGACAAAATAATTATAGTTGCCGACAAAGGAGAGTTTGGCTTTTGAATAAAAATCCGCCTTCGTCACCTTTAGTTCATAACAGCGCCATTCCCGCTGAACAGGTTTAAAAAAACAAGCCAAGTTATCCACGATTCCTTGCTCATCTGGCATCGTGACTTCTTCTACCACGATCCCGCCTAATTCGATACAATAATAATACAACGCCTTTTCAATTTCTTGGGTTAAAGTTGTTTTCATTTTCTCACCATGGGAACGTATTTTCGTAAACTTTAGCATAATTGCACACAAAAAAACAGAGGTCACCCTCTGTTTTAAATAAAATATGAAAGATCGCTCGCTGGACTTGGATAAGCAAAAATATAATCCGCAACTTCTTCATGGGTCATCTTTTTACTCAAGACCAGCAGCAAATAATTGATCAGTTCATCGGCTAATTGACTTAAACAAGTAATCGCCACAATCTGATCCAGCTCATCATAAACGAGCTTAATGGCTGCTCCTTGATCGTTGATCCGCTGATACGTGTACCAGCTAGATAAATCGATTGTCTGACTATGGTATTTCTCAGCGTGATCGGCTAATTCTTTTTCACTTTGGCCGATTCGTGCTAATCGTTGATCACCAAAAACGATCGTTGGAATCAAGGGATAGCTGATTTTTTCTGTCGAACCTGCTTGGGTCATCACCTTCACAACATAATTCGCTTCAAAGCCAGCAACTGGCGTCAGTTTAGGTCGTGACTTCGCTAAAACGTCGCCACAGGCAAAAATAGTAGCTTGGGTGGTTTGTAAGTGTTCGTCGACTTGGATACCTCGTTTGTCAAAAGCAACACCTGCTTTATCTAAATGCAGCCCTTCAACATTCGGTACTCGCCCCGTCGCACCAATCACCATGTCCGTCACTAATTCAAAGCTGTCACCAACAATTTTATAATTAGGCTCGGCTAGTTCAACACTCTTTGTATTGATATTAAAATGGAAATGAATCCCTTCGGCTTCTAAATGTTTGACTAAATCATCCACCAATTCCTTGTCGAATTCTTTCAAAGGACGATCATTGTGGTGAATGATATGCACTTCTGATCCCGCCGCATTCGCGATCACTGCCAACTCAAAGGCAATGTAGCCGGCACCAATGAAGGCGATCCGTTTCGGCAAATGTTCAAGTGCTAAGAAATCAGTACTGCTTTGCAACAGCTCTGAGCCGTCAATTTGTAATACCGCTGGTCGCTGACCCGTAGCAATCAAAAATTGGTCCGCTGCTAACGTCTGATCATTAACCATAATATTGTGGGTATCGACAAATTCCGCTTGCCCTTGATAACGGTCGATCTCCGCCTCATCCAGACCGGTTTTCGTATTTTCTGGTACATGATCCGTATAGCTTCGTTTGAAATCCATCAAATCTTCCCAATTTATATTCGGCACTTGCTCGAAGCCTTTACCGATCATCGTGCTAACTCTCTTTTGCGCTTCTACGCCACTCATCAGCATTTTTTTGGGGTCACAACCGCGATTAGGACAAGTTCCGCCCCAAAGATCCGATTCGATGATGGCAACTTTCTTCCCTTGTTCCTTGAGTCCATAAGCCGCCGCATTACCTGCCGGTCCACTACCGATCACAATGACATCATAAGTTTCCATTTCTATTCCTCCTGGCTTAAGAAGCGGAAAACATCGCTCCGTTTGATCGTTCCGATAATTTTTTGTTCTTGCTTGATAGTAAACGCTTCTTGCTCTGCTAACAAATCAAAGACCTCGCTCAAGCTAGTAGCAATGTCTAAACTTGGCAACATTTCGTCCGCTGGCTGAGCCTCTTGGTAATAGCCGCCGTTAATAAGTGTTTCTAATGTTTGGGTATATACTTCATCGTTGGTTTCATCAAAGAAATCCTTTACGAATTGATTTTTCGGATGTTTTTGAATTTCTTCTGGAGTATCGCATTGAATCAGTTTTCCTTCATGCATTACTGCGATTCGATTGCCGACTTTTAACGCTTCTTTCATGTTGTGAGTCACGAAAACAACCGTATTGCCTAATTTTTGATGCAGTTGAATTACTAAATCTTGAAGACTGGCACGGGAAATAGGGTCTAACGCACTGAAAGGTTCATCCATTAGCATAATATCTGGTTCCGCTGCTAGTGCTCGGATAATTCCGATCCGCTGTTGCTGGCCACCTGAAAGCTCACTAGGCATTCGATCACGGTATTGTTCCGGATCTAAATCCACTTCATTCAACAATTCATCTACCCGTTGACTACGACGCTGTTTGTCCCAGCCTAGCATATCCGGAATCACGTCGATATTTTCTTTCACCGTCATAGTGGGAAATAAAGCGATCTGCTGCAAGACATACCCTGTCTGCCAGCGTAATTTTTGGATATCATAATCTTTGATTCGCTTTTCATTAAAATAAATATCGCCATCGGTTGGTTCGATCAAGCCGTTAATCATTTTTAACGAAGTCGTTTTACCACTGCCGGAAGGTCCGACGAGTACAAAAATTTCTCCTTTTTTCACTGAGAGGTTCAAATCTTTTAGAACCACGTTGCCTTCAAATTCTTTACTGACATTTTTAAATTCAATAATTGATTCCATCTATTTATCCTCCCCAATGATCTTCTCTTTCACCAAAAAGTCATGGGCAACTTTTGCTGGTTGTTCCTTTTTCACGTTTACTAAGTAATTCATCTCCACCATTTGGTCTTCTGTAATTTTACCGGACAAACGATTCAAGGCTTTGACAATCTTCGGATGTTTATCGGCAAACTCTTTTTTCATTAACGGCGCTCCTTGATATGGCGGGAAGAGATGCATGTCGTCTTCCAAGGTTACTAGATCGTATTGCTTAATCTCACTATCCGTTGAATAAGCGTCGATTACATCGACATCTCCGGTGTTAATTGCTTGATAGCGTAAGGCCGGTTCCATACTTTGCACGGAGCCTAGCTTCACATTGTATTTCTTTTGAATCCCACGATAACCATCTTCCCGGTCGATAAATTCTAAGGTAAAGCCGGCTTTCAATTGATCCTGCTGCGCCGCTAAATCAGAAATTTTAGTGATGCCACGCTTCTCTGCTTCACTTTTCTTCATCGCCAACGCATAGGTATTTTCATATTCCATTGGTTTTAGTAGGCGCATATCAAATTGCGAACCTAATAATTTATTTGCTTCTTGATAAGTTTTCTCTGGTGAAAGATCATCCGGTGTATTATCTGGAACTTTCACCAAACTCTCTAAGACAGTTCCGGTAAATTCTGGATACATATCAATTTGATTATTCTCGACTGCACTAAACAAGAAACTGGTCTTCCCAAAGTTCGGCTTCAATTCCACATTGATCGACGAATCTTCATCTTTGATGACTTCTTTATACATATTAATCAAAATATCTGGTTCAGAACCTAACTTTCCGGCAATCGTGACTGTTTCCCCACCCATCGGATTGTTTTGAGCAAAGAAAATTCCACCAATACCGAGACAGATAACACCGAGAGCCGCTAAAGCAACTTTTCCACTGCGATGCTGCAAGAAACGAATTAAGGTACTAAAAATAATCGCTAATAAAGCCGAACTAATAGCTCCAATCAATGTCAAATTCGGATCGTTACGGTCGATTCCTAGTAAAATGAAGGTTCCTAGACCGCCAGCACCAATCAAAGCGGCTAAGGTAGCCGTCCCGATAATCAACACTAGCGCTGTACGAACCCCTGAAATAATAACTGGCATGGCCATTGGTAGCTCCACACGCAAAAGCTTACGCATTCGGGACATCCCAAAGGCATCCGCTGCTTCTTCAATCGAAGGATCGATTTCTGACAGTCCGATATACGTATTTTGGAAGATCGGCAACAGCGCGTAGACGATCAAAGCAATCAAGGCTGGAACCGTACCAATCCCGACAAAAGGAATCAGCAGTCCCAATAACGCCAAAGAAGGAATCGTCTGCAAAATACTAGTGATTTGTAACACCACTTCAGCTAATTTCTTACGTTGACTTAGCAAAATCGCTAATGGAATCGCGATGACAACCGCAATTAACAACGCGCTTAAAGAAATCGCCAAGTGCTCAAACACCGCTGAAAGCAAATCACCCTTTCGTTCATTAAAGGTATTAATTAATTCATTCATAAAATATCCTCTCAAAATATGACCTATTCTCATTATAGCTTAATCCAAAAAGGAGACAAAAAGATTCGCTTGCGTAAAAAGTAGTATAATGGCGAAAAAGAAAGCAGGGAAATGATGAAAACGATTGAAGACTTAGAAACGATTACACTTACTAAAAACGAAAAAAGCTATCATTATTTAAATTCTCATCACTATAATTGGTTCAAAGCAATTGAGTTGAACCTGCTAAATAGTGATGGTTTCACCAATTATTTCTTGCGACTTAAGAAAAACGAGGCAATCGCCTTTGAACAACTGCAAGAAAACGTCCTAAACGCTTCAATCCAAGCGTTTCAGGCAGAATTAGCCGATGCCGATAGTTTTGTTTTACTGACGGCTACCTGGGCTAACGGCTTTGTTCCAGAAAAAGCTACCGCCGCTCTAAAAGACCTCAATCACTATTTAGAAAACTATACAATCCAGAAAGATCCGCTATTTGGTATCAATCAAATGAACGCCGATTTCAATCAAGTCCTGCTGCAACACTTTCCTAAAGTGCGCCGCCAAGATTTGCGTTTGATCTATCGTTTGTTGGCCTTGAAGGAAGCCAATGATGACATTATTCAAGACGAATTAGCCAGCTTAAACGAGCCGACTAGAAAACGCACTGAGCGACTTCGAGGAATATTTCAAGCAATATAAGAAAAAGCAACGACTGCTGATGTCGCAACCTCACTAAGGAGATCGCCATATCAGCAGTCGTTGCTTATCTATTGGTTTTTATAAATTGGCTTCTTTATTCATTAAATTCGGGAACAATCAGGACGATCCATTACTTCGGCTCATAGGGATAATGACCACTTTTAATGGTTCATGTCCGTTCTTTAAGTCAGTTTATTGAGTTCTCTTTCAATCAGAACTAGCGACAGTTTTAATGCTTTGACTCGCTCTTTAGACAATGTAATTTGCGACTGCCGATTTTGACCCTGTGCATGCTTTTCTTCAAGAGAAACAAGCGCCTGTTCAACCTTATGCAGCGTTGAAGCCAAAGACTTTTTCGCTGCTTGATACTCTTTTAGTGTATAATCCTCCATCTCTCAGCGTTCCTCTCTATGATTGTTTCAACTATCTAACTTCCGTAACCTAATTCCTCGAGAAACATTCACTAACGCTGCGATGAACCAAATAAGTGCAACCAAATGACTGTAGCGAGACTTGAAGACAAAGAGAAACAGTAAGCCACCAAATAATTGAAATAATGAATTCCAAAATAATCTGTACCATTTTTTACTGGTCATTTTCAGTCTTCAACTCCTTACTGACTTCAGCTAATAAAATACATGATTCAAAACGCGGTCCTTTGCTAAGAAAACTATCTATGCGTTTAGCCTAACTTTTTGATTTGCTTTATACAGCCAAATGATGAAATTTATGAAAAAAAGCAAACTGCTGATCCGAATCCAGCCACTATGATTAGACTGCCACAGAACTGATAGCAATCCAGAATTTTGATGATCTTAGAAAATTTTTCATTCGCCTGTCCATCCTCATTATTGATAGATACTTGTTTAGTTATTAATCAAAGCATATACAAAAAGTTCCGCGGTATCAATAGAAAAAAGCCCTCTCCTAGTTAAAGAGAAGACTTTATGTATAACACCGATATTCAAACTCTTACTATTAAAAATTAAAACTCTTAACGAATCCCCAAAGCAATCCGCGCATAACGGCTCATCTTATCCGTCGTCCACGCTGGATACCACACAAGTTTCACTTCAACATTGTTGACTTCTGGAATTTCAGCCAATGCTGATTGAATATTATCCGTTAAAATATCCGCCAATGGGCAACCCATAGTAGTCAAGGTCATTTTGATAATAGTATTTCCGGTCTGCTCAAAATCAACTTCATAAATCAAACCAAGATTGACGATATCGATACCTAACTCAGGGTCAATAACTGACTCTAAAGCGGTCAAAATATTTTCTTTAATTTCAGCAACTTCTGCTTCGGTCCATTTTGGTGCTTTCTCTTCCATTCGCTCCACTCCCTTTTGAGTTCACCAGTATTTTACTCCATCTTGCTCAGTTTGTAAATGAGAATTGACAGCCAGTCATTCTCATTTAAGAATTTTTATTGATCCACTTTTACTTTTTTCATCTGGATCTGCTCGTCCTCGGTCAGGAAAGAGCCTACGACAGAATCCGTCGCCATAATATTAGTAAATGAATTCGGATCAATATCCGTCACGACTTGTTTTAAAGTATATAATTCATAACGAGTCAATACGATCATAATGACTTCCCGCTCTGTTGAACTAAAGCCGCCCCGTGCCGGAATAACTGTCAAACCTCGAAGTAATTCACGACTTAACGCTTCACACATTTCTTTGCTCTTATTCGTACTAATGAAGGCCGTCATCTTCTGGTGACTGGTATGAACAAAGTCAACCACGGAACTCATTGTGAAGATCGTAATGATGGTATAAAGTGCACTCTCCCAAGTAAAGAAGAAACCTGCGACTACGACGATCACGCCGTTTAACAACATCATATAATTGCCCACTGTTCGACCGGTTGTTTTAGATAAGAGTAAAGAGACGATATCCAAACCGCCAGTTGTAAAACCTAACTTCAAGGAAAAGCCTGCTCCGATCCCTAGCAATACCCCACCAGTTATAGCATTCATCAAGACGTTATCTGTCACTTGTCCAACTGGAATCAAGGTGGTAAACGCGGACATAGCGATCACGTTAGCAAAACTTAAAATCATCGCCGATTTTCCTAACTTTATAAAGCCTAAAATAAATACAGGAACATTCAAAAGGAAAATCAAGATCCCGGTATCAATCGTCAAGCCGAAGCTAGTTAATAAATGTTCTAAAATTTGGGCGATCCCTGTCATCCCTGCTGAAAAAACATTTGCCGGAATCAAAAAATAATTCAGCCCAACGGCTCCTGTTAAGCCGGTAAAAAGAATGACAACGATTTTTTTTGCCAAATCTTTTGATGTGTAATTAATAACTTTTTGCATCAGCTATTCCTCCTTCATTCAAACCCATAATAGAGTACCAGTTCTCTATAAGAATAATCAATCGTTTTCATCCGCTTATTGGAGAATAATTATAGCTTTCTTATCAATTTTTGATAAACTAAAGGAAAAGATTCAAAAGTTTTAGGAGGATAATTATGGCGAAAGAAGCAAGCTTTGATATCGTATCAGAATTGAACAAAGAAGAAGTCAAAAATGGCGTTCAAATCGCATTGAAAGAATTAAAAAATCGTTTCGACTTCAAAGGTAGTAGCTTTGACATTACTACAGAAGGCAACCAATTAGTTGTTACTGCAGAGGACGATTACAAGATCGAACAAGTCAAAGAAGTTTTGTTCAGTAAATTGATCAAACGTGGAGTTCCATTAAAAAATATTCAGTTTTCCGCTTCTGAACACGCCCTTGGGGGCAATGCGCGTCAGAAAGCTGATTTAGTCAGCGGCATCGATAAAGAAAGCGCAAAAAAATTAACGACCGCTATCAAGAACAGCAAAATCAAGGTTAAAGCGCAAATTCAAGAAGATCAATTACGGGTCACTGGAAAAAATCGTGACGATTTACAGAAGGTGATTGCTTTAGTAAAAGACATCGACTTACCGATTGATCTGCAATTTACAAATTATCGCTAAAAAAAGTAGGCTACGTTAGATTTCAGACTAACGTAGCCTACTGCTTTTTTATTCTGTTTCTTCCCAAAAGGCTTGGATGGTTTTACCTAATTCTTCTGCACCATAGACAACTTTGTGATCACGCCAACTAATCGGTAATAATTTTTGATAATGGAGATTCGTATAGCGCTGATCCAAAAGTAAAATGATCCCTTGATCCTTCATTGTACGGATCACTCGACCAGCCGCTTGTATCACCTTATTCATCCCTGGTAATTGATAAGCATAACTAAATCCTTCGTTTCTTTTTTCATCGTAATACTCTTTGATTAACTCTTGCTCATGATTGATTTGCGGAAGACCAACACCTACTACAACCGTTCCAATCAGCCTTCCACCGACTAAATCAATGCCTTCAGAGAAAATCCCGCCTAACACACAGAAGCCAATCAACGTTTTTTTCGGCTGATTTACAAAAGCAGCTAGAAATTCTTCTCGCTCAGCTTCATTTAATTTCGAGCCTTGGATCTGTATCGCGTACTCTGGATAACGGTCATGAAAATAATCTGCGACTTGATCAAGAAATTGAAAAGACGGTAAAAAGACTAAATAGTTTCCAGTTTTGGCTTTGACTAATGTTTCGATAGCTTCAGCAATTTTTGGAATACTTTGGATTCGCTTCTGATACGTCGTTTGAATACTGGCATCCACCGCCACTAATCGATTTTTTGTTGGAAACGGGCTAGGCAAACGATAGGTCAAGCTCTCTTCCCCTCCGCCTAAGACTTCTTGATAATAATCTAAGGGTGAAAAGCTCGCTGAAAAGAGGATACTACTGCCGACTTTATCCATGGTCTGTTCTAGAAAGTATGAAGGATCAATGCAATATTCTTTGACGATCAAGTCATAATTTTTAAATTCCACCGTTGTCTCGTAATGATCATCATAGAACTCACTCATTCGTGTAAAGCGCAAAATCTCAAAATAAACTGGCAGCATTCGTTGCTGCATAGGGTCTTCAGGATTTTCCGCTAACCATTCTTTAATCAGTTCTTGAACTTTAAAAAGACTATTAATCAACCCTTCTGGAGCACTTTGTTGATGGAGGTAAGCTTCGCCATCAAGGGCTTGATAAATCAGTTCAAATTCGTTATCGACCCTTATAAAGGCTTTATTTAGTTTTTTAAAAGAACTCTTTAAATCCTTTTGAACGTTTGCTAAGTTGTTTCTTGAGATACTTGCAGAATACATTTCTTTGGATCGGTTAACTAAATTATGAGCTTCATCTACTAATACCAAGTTGTTTTTATTCTCTTCTTCAAAAAAGCGGCGTAAGTACACAGTTGGATCAAAGAGATAATTATAGTCTCCTATGACAAGATCACAAAAGCGGCTAACATCTAATGATAATTCAAAAGGACAAAGCTCATGCTTGCGCGCATAGTCTTCAATCACTGGACGAGTATATTGATCGTCGTTATTCAACATATCCCATAAACCATCATTCACGCGGTCGTAATACCCCTTTGCAAAAGGACAATGCTCCGGCGTACAATTTCGTTCAGTCAAAAAGCAAATCTTATCCTTCGCCGTCAAAGTTACACTTTTGATTCGGGCGGCTTCTTGAGTAATTTTAGTCACGGTTTCTTCCGCGACCTGCCGGGTGATTGTTTTGGCGGTCAAATAAAAGATCCTTTCACCTAGTTCTTCTCCCATCGCTTTGAATGTGGGAAACAATGTCGACATCGTTTTGCCTGTCCCGGTTGGTGCTTCAACAAAGAGCTTTTGTTGCGCATGAATCGTCTTGTAAACGGCGGCAGCCAATTCTCTTTGTCCGGCACGATAGGTTTCAAAAGGAAAGACCAATTCTTTCAGTGATTGATTTCTCGTTTCCCGCCAATCCATTTGAAAAACGAGCCAGTTTTCATAACTTTGGACTAAATCGGTAAAAAAGTCCGCTAGCTCTTGGAAGCTAAACCGACGTTCTTGTCGCGTGATTTTTTCTTCCGTCGTCTGAAAATACGTTAGACGTGCTCCGATTTCACTTAATTCTTCTTGTTCACTATAGATATAGGCGTAAACCATTGCTTGATAAAAATACAGATTAATGATCCCTTCTTCTAAATCTTCAAAAGGTGTTTCTGAGGTTTTTATCTCATCGACATAGGTCAGTTCATCTTGCAAAAAGATCCCATCTGCGCGACCCTCAATTTGAACCTCGATGCCGGCAATAGTTAATGGCTTTTTCAGCCAGACCTCTTTCTGATAGCTCGATCCAGCTTCTTTCTGCAGCTTGCGATGAATTCTAGCACCCTCTTGAGGTGTGTGGCTGCTGTTTTTCCCTTCATCAATACTGCCGCTGCGTAGAATGAATTCAACTAATTCACGAACGGCTATTTTCTTGACTGTCACGTCTTCACCTCATCTATCTTTTTTATCATTTTTTCTCATTTAAAAGTTTTTGCTGTTCAACCATAGAAGATTTTCTAAACGGCGTCAAGTGTTACTCGTCTTCCGACTTATCTATTAAACGTTGCAAAAAGTCGCGGAAAAGATCAGTTGCAATTCCCATTTTTTCGTAGTTTTCAAAGATCGAATGAATCTCCATAAATAGAAACGATAGATAAAACGCGTAAAGCAAGACGTTGCCGGCATTCATTGGGATCAAGCTTGCAACCGGCAGGAAAAATAGCAGTAACAAAATACTGGCGATCTTTCGTAAAATCCCATTAATCCCTATTTTTGATGAGAGCTGCTTCGTTAAGCGTGCAGCAATCAATCCGGTGATCAAATCCAGCAGCATAGCTAATGAAATCAGCGCTAAAACAAATAGTACGTTTGGCTCTCCTTCAATCATTTTCATCCAATTTGACATAATACATTCCCTCTTTACTATTATTAACGAAAGAAAAAGGCTCAATGCTTACCTAAATGTCAAATTCGTTCAGGGATTCCACATATTTTTTGCTTTTAAGGTATAATAAAGAAGAAATTCAGCCTAGGTCTCTAAACGAGAAGACCCAGCTGGTGTGAAATTGAGGCTCATTTTCTAAAGAGAATGAGTTAGGAGGGAAATAATGATTCAAATCGAAGGCTTCGTTACGGGGGTTGCACAAGAAAATTGTTACTTGATCCATAACGAGCAGAATTTACTAATTGTTGATCCAGGCGCTGAAGGAGATCGCTTAGCTGCAGAAATTAAACGTGTCGGGAAAAAACCACAGGCAATTCTATTAACCCATACCCATTATGACCATATTGGAGCGGTAGAACAATTACGAAAATTGTATGATATTCCGGTCTATGTCAGCCCGCTGGAACAAAAATGGTTAGGTGATCCTATTCTGAATCTTTCAGGCTTAGGCCGACATGATGATATGCCGGATTTGGTTGTTCGACCGGCAGAATTTGAATTTGAGCTGAAAGAATACACGATTGGCGGCATGACCTTCCAAGTCGTTCCCACCCCGGGACATTCTATCGGTAGTGTCAGCTTTATCTTTGACAATTTTGTTGTCGTGGGAGATGCTTTATTTAAAGGAAGTATCGGCCGCACGGATCTTTATACCGGAGATCTACAACAGCTTCTATATAGTGTTAAAACGTATCTCTTTACCTTACCTCGCGAATTGCCAGCGTATCCTGGACATGGTCCGGCAACGACGATCGGTCAAGAGATAGATACAAATCCGTTTTTTAATTAATCAACTTTTTGGAGGTTTTAAATATGGCAGAAACAAATCTTTACATTGTACGACATGGTAAAACGATGTTCAATACATTGGCGCGTGTACAAGGCTGGTGTGACACTCCGCTGACCCAAAGCGGCCGCGACGGTATCCACTACGTCGGGCTTGGATTACAAGACACTAAGTTTGAAGAAGCCTATTCAAGTGATTCCGGACGGGCGATTGAAACCATGCGAATTCTCTTAGGGGAACATCCAGACGGTAAAGATATCCCTTACCATGTCGATCCAAGAATTCGCGAATGGTGTTTTGGTTCTTTAGAAGGTGCTTATGATGCAGAAATGTGGGGTGTCCTGCCTCGTGTGTTGAATTTTAAAACTGAAGATGATTTATTTGCGACCGATGTCAGCTTTGAAGAGATCGCAAATGCAGTTGAAGGAGCCGATACAGCAAACTGGGCAGAGCCTTACGAAAAATTACGGGACCGTGTCTGGAACGGCTTTGAAGATATCGCCCAACAACGTGAAAAACAAGGTGGCGGAAATGTCTTAATCGTTTCTCACGGTTTAACGATTGCTTTCTTACTAAGCTTGATTGATTCAAAACAACCTGTTCGGGCAAATCTGTTAAATGGTAGTATCAATCGCCTGCGTTACGAAAATGGCGAGTTTTCGATCCGTGCAATCAATGATATTAGTTACATGGAACGTGGAAAAAAGATTTCTGATCAAATTGACGCGTAACCTTAAGAGGTTGAGACAGAAGTGTCAACTTCAAGAATAAGAAGAACTTTCTGGAAATTGCTCCTCAGATTTTTTGAAATTTTGGCTTATTTCCGAAGAAGCTACTTCTGTCAAACTGTTTATACCTGAATAGGAGCGGTGACAAAAATTTTGTCACCGCTCTTCTTTCTGAATAAATGACGTTCCAGCAGTAGCTTGTTGCTTGATGATGAACACTGCTATCACGGTTTCTTTAAAAAAGCTTAGTTTTTTTTCGATGGTTTTTTGATTAGCGAAACGGTATACTATTTTATGTTACTAACCTGAAAGGACGTACAGTATGCTTATTGCTAATATTTTTAAAGCCATTATTCTTGGTATCGTCGAAGGGATCACAGAATGGCTACCGATTTCTTCTACCGGTCATTTGATCTTAGCCGACGAATTCATCAAAATGAACATGAGTCCCGCCTTCACCGAAATGTTTAACGTCGTGATTCAATTAGGAGCGATTTTGGCGGTCGTCGTTTTATACTTCAGCAAGCTGAATCCCTTCGCTCCCAGCAAGACTTCAGCCGAAAAGAAGGAGACTTGGACATTATGGTTCAAGGTCGTCATCGCCTGTCTTCCGGCAGCTATAATCGGTATTCCAGCTGATGACTTCTTAGACGCGCATTTCCATAAGTTTTTACCTGTGGCAATTATGTTGATTGTTTACGGGATTGCGTTTATCGTTGTTGAAAAACAAAACAAACATAAACAGCCAAAAGTCACCACCTTAAACGACTTCACTTACAAAGCGGCCTTGATTGTAGGGGCGTTTCAATTATTGTCATTGATTCCCGGAACTTCTCGTTCTGGTGCAACTATTTTAGGAGCGATTATTATTGGCAGCTCTCGTTTTGTGGCAACGGAATTCTCTTTCTTCTTAGGTATTCCCGTCATGTTTGGTGCCAGTGGTTTGAAGATTTTCAAATTTATTTCTCACGGAAATTCATTTGGCTCTTCTGAGACCATCGTATTATTAGTCGGTATGGTCACTGCTTTCGTCGTCTCTATTATCGCTATCAAATTCTTATTGGATTATATTAAACGAAATGATTTTACTGCCTTTGGCTGGTATCGAATCATTCTCGGCATCATCTTGATCGGCTACTGGCTGATTGCTATGTAAGACCTGCATTTTTGTAGGTCTTTTCTTTTTTGCCATTTTTCGAACCAATTGATAATTATTATAAAGTAATTCGTCCATTGTTATTCCGACATCTTCTTGAGTTGGCTGGCTTTCCTTTTACCAAATACTAATGATAGTCATTCTCAAGTATAATTGATAATTACTTTCGTTCTCAATTAGCCGATTTCATTATCATTTGAACAATTGACTATGATACTATGAGGGTGAAAGGAGGAAAAGTTATGAATATTAAAGAACGAAATGCTTTTCTCTCTACTTTGTTTTGCCTAGTCTTTTTAATCAGTGGTAAGGTGCTGATGGCCTTTGCCTATCCCTTCTTTCCGCTTGTCTTTATTTTAGCCATTATTAGCGGCGGGTGGAAACAGACTTTTGAAGGAATCTCAGAATTAATCCATGAAAAAACCTTAAATGTCGATTTATTGATGGCCTTAGCAGCGATCGGCGCTTGTTTAATTGGTAATTGGTTTGAAGGAGCAATGCTGACCTTTATCTTTTGTCTCAGCGGTGCCTTGGAAGAATATGCGACTAACAAAAGCACGAAAGAGATTACTGCTCTAATGAAAGTGGCGCCAAAAGAAGCATTAAAAGTTGTCGCCGGCGAACACATTACGGTTCCAGTTGAGGCATTAAAACTGCATGATCATGTATTCGTTCCTAAAGGCACAGCCGTACCGATCGATGGGGAGATGTTAGCAGCTTCTTCGATTGATGAAGCGGCAATCACCGGTGAAGCGGTACCCGTCGAAAAAAATCCCGGCGATGAAGTTTTTGGCGGTACGATTAACGTTGGACAAGCTTTTACTCTAGCAGTAACAAAAACAAGCAACGACACGCTATTTTCACAAATTTTACGGCTAGTGGAAAATGCCCAAAAGGAACAAAGCGCAACTGCGACTTTCATCGAAAAAATCGAAAATGGTTACGTTAAAATCGTTTTAATCGCCGTTCCATTGATGATCTTCGCAACTCATTTCTTACTTGGCTGGAGTTTTACTGAAAGTTTCTATCGCGGAATGGTACTCCTTGTCGTTGCCTCTCCTTGTGCCCTAGTCGCCTCTGCGACGCCTGCAACATTAGCCGCGATCTCCAATGGCGCGAAGCATGGGATTCTTTTTAAGTCGGGTAAAACACTAGAAAAATTAGCAGATCTGCAGGCAATCTCTTTTGATAAGACAGGAACGTTAACGCAAGGGAAGCCGCGTGTCACTAATTATAAAATTTTTTCAGCTGATCCTCTCATTCCGAGAATCCTCTATTCGATGGAACGCCAATCGACACATCCATTAGCAATCGCCATTGCCAAGTTTTTCGAAAAGGAAAAGAGCTTGGATCTCCAAGTGGAAGAAAAAGCCGGTATGGGATTAGAAACAGTTTATTTTGACCAGAATTGGCGCTTAGGAAAGCCTACGGAAAAACAAATGCAACAACCTTTAATCACTCAATGGCATAACGAAGGTAAAACAGTCGTTGCACTTACCCACGATGAAAAATTAGTCGCCTTAATCGGCTTAATGGATCTGCCTAAGCCTTTTACGAAAGAAATCATCGCCTACTTTGATAAACAAGCAGTTCAAACGGTGATGCTGACTGGCGATAATCACGGAGCTGCCAGCTTTGTGGCTCAACAGCTTGGGTTGAATGCTTTTCATAGCGGTCTACTTCCTGCGGATAAGACGGCGCTAGTCAAACAACAGCAAGAAAGTTATCCAGTCAACGCGATGGTAGGTGATGGAATCAATGATGCCCCTGCTCTTGCGACCGCCAGTATTGGAATTGCGATGGGTGAAGGAACCGATGTGGCGATGGAAGTTTCCGATATGGTTTTAATGAAGAATGACTTGACGAAATTGATGTACAGTCATCGACTGGCAAAAAAAATGAAGCGCATCGTACGACAAAATATTCTGTTTTCACTCAGCGTGATCCTTCTTTTGATTGCCAGCAACTTCCTGCAATTTCTAACCTTACCGCTTGGGGTCATCGGACATGAAGGCAGCACTATTTTAGTCATCTTGAATGGACTGAGAATGCTGATACCATTGAAGGAGCTAACTCACAACAAAGCAGAAAAGTGCACAGCCTGTCCCCTTTATCAAGCCGCCAGCTAATTTTTTAGCAAGAATGCCTTTATCAAACTGTAAATTTTCTGTTAAGGAAAAAAACTTGTCACGATTTTATTGCATTGGAAACTTCCTTTATGTATAATGAGTAATGTTGAATTGTACGGCTATAACCGTATAAGACTAAATCCGGAGGTGAAATCCATGCCAAACATTGAATCTGCAATCAAACGTGTCCGCACTAGCGAAGCTGCTAACGCTAAAAACTCATCACAAATGAGCGCAATGCGTACAACCGTTAAGAAATTTGAAGAAGCTGCTGCTGCAGGTGCTGAAAATATGAACGATTTATATAAAGAAGCTGCTAAAGCTATCGATATGGCTGAATCAAAAGGTTTGATCCACAAAAACAAAGCAAACCGTGATAAAGCACGTCTTGCTAAAAAATTAGCAAAATAATAAAAACCGATCATTTGATCGGTTTTTTTATTTATACTTAAGAAAGGCTTTCGCGAACTCGCTCAGCTTTTGAGCAATAAGACCAAACTATGTCTAAATTGCTTCTCAAATTTAGACATAGTTTTGCTTATTGCCGATAAAGCTAGTTCGTGAAGCCGGACATGGATGTACCTGCTGTAAAGCAATTTATTCATGCGGAAATTTTATACTTTCTTTATACTTAAAAAAGCCGCCGAATTTTATTAACTAAAATTCGGCGGCTTTACTGCTTATTTTGTTAACTCGCTATAATTTTTAGAGCGTTCTTCCATATCTTCTACTGTTTGATTCAGCATTTCTTCAACGACTTCATCGTTCTTCTTGATATTATGCAAAGCAGAGAAGCGAGTTTGCCCTTCAAGGAAGTCATTCATCTTACTAAAATCAGCTTTTTTAAAGTCGATCCGCATTGGCTCTTTGCCTTTTTGAGCCCGAATTGGATCAAAACGATAAAGCTGCCAATAGCCAGATTCTACGGCTTCTTTAGACTCTTTGATTGATTTACTCATGCCGCCGCGAAGACCATGATTGATACAAGGCGTGTAACCGATAATGATGGATGGTCCTGGGTAAGCTTCAGCTTCTTGAATCGCCTTCAATGCCTGGGTCGGATTTGCCTCAATCGCTACCTGTGCTACATAAACATCACGATAGGTCATCGCAATCATGCCTAAATCTTTTTTCTTCGTCTTCTTCCCGCCCGCCGCAAATTTTGCGATTGCAGCAGAAGGAGTTGCTTTAGACATCTGTCCACCCGTGTTGGCATAAACCTCATTGTCCATGACTAAAATATTAACATCCTCACCAGAAGCCAATACGTGATCAATTCCACTAAAGCCGATGTCATATGCCCAACCGTCACCACCGATGATCCATTGGCTCGGTTTTACGAACATATCCTTGTCCGCTAAAATCGACTGCAGCTCTTCATTCGTTTCACCACTTAACGTTGCTTTCAGCTTAGCCGCTCGTTGTTGACTGCCTTCGCCTTCTTGCATATGGTCTAACCAATCTTGTAATTGAGCCTTGGTGTCCTCAGACCCTACTCCTTTGGCCAAGACTGTTTTGACTTTATTGGCTACTCGATTTCGTTTGGTCATATTCGCCACGTGCATCCCTAAACCATATTCAGCGTTGTCCTCAAAGAGTGAGTTACTCCAAGCGGGACCACAGCCATTTTGATTGACGGTATAGGGTGCAGCTGGAGACGAGCCACCCCAAATAGAAGAACAACCAGTCGTATTCGCAATCATCATGCGATCGCCATAAAGCTGGGTTAAAAGCTTAACATAGGGTGTTTCACCACAACCCGCACAAGCACCGGAAAATTCAAGCAACGGTTGCTCAAACTGTGACCCTAAGACTGAGAATTTCTTCGCTGGATTTTCTTTTTGACGTAACGTCATGGCAAAAGCCCAGTTGATCGCCTGCTCTTTTTGATCCTCGTAAGACTTCATGACTAACGCTTTTTCTTTAGCTGGACACACTTCGGCACAAAGCCCGCATCCGGTACAATCTTCTAAAGAAACTTGAATACGATATTTCAGGCCGCTTTTGCCCTTCATATCGCGGGTAATAAAGCCTGCTGGTGCAGCTTCCAACTCTTCGTCATCCGCTAAGAATGGACGAATCGCCGCATGGGGACAAACAAAGGCACATTCATTACACATCGTACAGGCCTCAGGAATCCATTCAGGCACTTCTAAAGCGATTCCTCGCTTCTCATATGCCGCCGTGCCAGAAGGCATTAGACCGCCTAACATGCCGTTTTCAATCAAGTCGTTAACTGAAAGCTGATTGCCTTCTTGACGATTGATTGGTTCTAAAATATTACGGATATAGGCTGGCTTGCTCATATCCGTTTCTTTGATCTGCTCCTTGACTTCAAGCGTGGCCCATTCCGCTGGGATCTCGATTTTTTTCAACTCGGCAACAGTTAAATCAATCGCTTGCCAGTTTCGTTCCACGATAGTTCGCGACTTTTTACCATAAGCAGCATCAACTTCACCCTTAAGTAACGGCAGATAGGTATCGTGGTCCATGATATCGGTCAACTCAAAGAAAGCTGTTGACATAACTTGATTGATTCGTCCGCCTAAACCGGTCTTTTGAGCGATTTCCATCGCGTTAATAATATAGAAATTAATCTGATGCTCTGCTAAATAGCGTTTGATCCGACTTGGCAATAATTGCCGGACCTTCTCTTCATCCCAAACGGTATTCAGTAAGAAAGTGCCGCCATCTTTCAGACCCTTCACCAAATCATATTGATGGATATAGGCACTGTTATGACAGCCGACAAAATCCGCCGCCTCCACGTTATAAGTCGAAAGAATCGGTTCTTTCCCAAAACGTAAATGAGAATTTGTCAATCCACCCGATTTTTTGGAATCGTAAGAGAAATAGGCTTGAGCATAATAATCGGTGTTGTTCCCGATGATCTTGATGGCTTGTTTATTGGCTCCCACCGTTCCATCAGATCCAAGTCCCCAAAATTTCGCTTGGAAGGTTGATTCTGGTGTTAAATCAAGGACATCATTCATTGGTAGGGACAAGTGCGTGACATCATCATTGATCCCAATCGTAAAGCGTTGCTTCATCTCATTGATCGGTAATAATAAATGATCAAAGACTCCTACGATTTGATCTGGTGTCACATCTTTTGAAGCGATTCCGTAACGCCCACCGATCACGATTGGGCGATTGGAATGACGATATAAGACACTTTGCACATCTAATAATAGTGGTTCACCGTCTGATCCAGGTTCTTTGGTCCGGTCTAAGACAGCGACTTTCTCAACGGTTGTTGGCAACTTAGCCAATAGGTTTTCTGCCGGGAATGGACGATACAAATGAATGTCAATAAAACCAACTTTGCGGCCATTCGCATTTAAATAATCGACCGTTTGCTGGATCGTTGGCGATGCTGAACCCATCGCGACGATGACTTCCGTTGCTTCCGGATCCCCATAATAATTTGTCAAATCATAATCAGTGCCTCGCAGATCATTGATCTTATTCATGTATTTTTGAACGATCGCAGGCATTTCATCGTAGTAACGATTAACTGTTTCTCTTTGTTGAAAATGGATATCAGGGTTTTGTGCCGTCCCAGAAACATTCGGACGATTCGGATTCATCCCTAATCGTCTGAATTCTGCTAGGGCTTCCCAGTTCACCATCGCCTTCAAATCTTCATAATCAAGTACTTCAATTTTTTGCAACTCATGACTAGTTCTAAAGCCATCAAAGAAATTCATAAAGGGTAACTTGCCTTCGATACTCGCTAAGTGAGCCACGGCGGATAGATCCATGACTTCTTGAACGCCACCTTCAGCCAACATACAAAATCCTGTTTGACGAGCAGCCATTACGTCACTATGATCGCCAAAAATACTCAACGCGTTGGTAGAGACCGCGCGCGCAGCAACATGAAAGACCGTCGGTAATAATTCGCCTGCAATCTTAAACATATTCGGAATCATCAATAATAATCCCTGTGAAGCGGTATACGTGGTTGTTAAGACACCTGTTTTTAATGATCCGTGCACGGTTCCGGCGGCCCCAGCTTCTGACTGCATCTCGACGACTTTGACCGTTTCGTTGAAAATATTTTTACGTCCTTGCTCTGCCCATTCATCGACAACTTCCGCCATCGTTGAACTAGGAGTGATGGGATAGATTCCGGCAACCTCGGTGAAGGCGTAAGAAATATGAGCTGCCGCGGTATTTCCATCCATCGTTTTCATCGTTTTCATCATTTGCACCTCGCTTAAACCAATTGCTCCTGCTTTGTTTTTTGAATATATTGATCGATTTCGTTTGCTGCTATTTTACCGGCCCCCATTGCTAAGATGACTGTCGCCGCTCCGGTAACGATATCTCCGCCTGCAAAAACGCCTGGGATCGATGTCCCACAAGTTTCTTCATCTGCGTCGATATAGCCCCATTTGTTCAAAGCTAACTCTGGGAAAGTATCTAATAAAACTTTGTTCGCACCTTGACCGATTGCTTCGATCGCGGTATCTGCTTCAATAATAAATTCACTACCGGGAATCACGATCGGCCGGCGACGTCCAGATTCATCGGGTTCGCCTAATTCCATTTGCACACATTTCACCGCAGTCAAACGACCATTGCCGTCATCCATATACTCGATCGGGTTACTCAACCAATGATAATTGATCCCTTCTTCTACTGAATGATGGTATTCTTCCTCACGGGCTGGCAATTCCTCTAATGAGCGGCGATAAACGATCGAAACATTGTCCGCCCCTAATCGTTTGGCGGATCTAGCTGCATCCATCGCAACGTTCCCGCCACCGATAACCACGACATTTTTTGACTTTTGGACCGGCGTATCGTATTCAGGAAATTGATAGCCATGCATCAAGTTGACCCGCGTCAAATATTCGCTAGAAGAATAGACCCCATTCAATGAGGTTCCTTTGATTCCTTGAAATCTTGGCGCCCCTGCTCCAACAGAGAGGTAGCAGGCGTCAAATTCATCGATAATTTCATCCATAGTGATAGTTCTACCAACGACTACATTTGTTTCTAATTTGACTCCTTGAGCGATAATTCGATCGATTTCTTTTTTGACGATATTTTTTGGCAAGCGGAATTCTGGAATCCCGTAAGTCAAAACACCCCCTGGTGAATGCAAAGCTTCGTAAATCGTCACATCATAGCCTAATTTAGCCAAATCACCAGCGGTAGTTAGTCCAGACGGACCTGAACCAATTACTGCGACCCGACCTTTATCTTGCGCAACTTCTTGCACTTCATAAGGCTGATCTAAAGCCCAATCCGCTACCAAGCGTTCCAATTTCCCGATTGCTACTGGTTCAAACTTCTTAGAGCGGCCTAATCGGCAAACCATCTCGCACTGCTTTTCTTGCGGACAAACCCGTCCACAAATCGCTGGCAAGTTGGTATAACGACTTAGCACTTCATAGGCTTGAGGCATATCACCGTCTGCGATTGCTTGGATAAAGCCTGGGATATCGATCATGACAGGACAATTATCAATACAGGGCGCATTTTTACATTGCAAACAGCGACTTGCTTCCAGCTGTCCTTCTTCCAGCGTGTAACCCAACGCCACTTCATTAAAGTTATGATTGCGAATCTCAGGTGCCTGCTCTTTCATCGGTGTCTTGGTATAACTGCGTTTAGCCATTGGCGTTCACCTGCTTTTCATATCTTTCATTAGAGAGCTGTTCTTCAGGTCGATATTGCTGCATCCGATTGACAAATTCATCCCAGTCAACTTCTTCGCCTAAAAATTCAGGTCCATCCACACAAGCAAACTTAATCGAATCCGCTACTGTTACTCGGCAGCCGCCGCACATACCGGTGCCGTCAATCATAATTGGATTCAAAGAAACATAGATCGGCGTATCATATTTTTGTGCGGTAAGTGTACAGAACTTCATCATAATACTAGGGCCGATCGCCCAAGTCATTGCGACTTCTTCTCGCTTGAAAACTGTCTCCATCGCGTCCGTCACTAATCCTTTTTGCCCAACTGACCCGTCGTCGGTCATTAAGATTAATTCGTCTGAATATTTAGCACAATCTTCTTGCAAGATCAGTAATTCCGCATTTTTCGCTCCCAAGACGGTCACAACGCGGTTATCCGCCTCTTTCAGCGCCTTAACGATTGGGAATAGCGCGGCGATGCCAACACCTCCACCAACCAAGAGAACCGTCCCATAATTTTCGATGTCGGTCGCCTTACCCAGAGGGCCGACAATGTCGCTTAATGCTTCGCCTGCCATGACGGTGGCAAGCTGTGCAGTCGATTTGCCGATCACTTGAAAGATCAGCCGAACCCAGCCAGCTTCTGCATCCGTATCAACGACTGTTAATGGAATCCGTTCGCCGTACTCATCGATTCGTAGAATGACAAATTGTCCAGCCTTTGCCTTCTTGGCGATCCTGGGTGCATCGACTAGAATCTCAAATTCCGTAGGTGCCAATTCTTTTCGCTCTAATACCTTAAACAAATCTTCACCTCATTTTTTCGTAAGAACTTATTTTGCAGCTTCGATCAACGTTTTAACGAAAGCTTTCAAGACTTCTTCGTCATCATCATCCGCTTCATTTTCGATCTTCACTGTTTCAGCTGCTTTTGTCGCACCTGTTTTAGCGAAGGCTTCTTCAAAAGCAACCGCAGCGTGACAGAAGTAATCCGGATATAATTCACTATCACCGCTACCTACAACGCCGTAGACTTTGCCAGCTAAATCTTCATCGGGTAATTCTTCATGTAAATCTTCTAAATCAAAAGGCAATTCCCCATCGCCAGCTGTATACGTCGCCAATACACAGATATCCGCATCTTCGTAAAAATCAGCATCAGCATCATCCGCTTCTACTCGCTCTACGGTAATATCGTTGGCTTCAAAAGCATCCTCCAAAATCTCAGAAATGCCCTCAGTATTTCCTGTGTTTGATGCGTAAACAATTTTTGCTAGTGTCATTTTCTTCATCCTTCCTTTAATTGAAATGGTATAAATAAAGACAAAATAGACAAATAATGGTCAGGTAGCTCAAAAATTCTTTATCTATTCTGCTTATTTCAAATGAAATATTCTACAAAAAAGCGCTTTATTTTTTGTGCTCCTTTGTTATATCATACCTCAAAAATGTGAATTATTAAACATAGATAAGGCTTTTTAATTTCAATTTTTTTAATTCAGAAAAATATATCTTTTATTCGATTAAAGTTTTTTTACTAGCGCAAAAAACTAGCAAAGACCGGAATTTTTCCCCTGTGTCCCTACTAGTTTTAATTAATGAATTATTTTTTGATTTGCTCGGTGGATTTTAGAATAAATAATTGAAAATTTAATTCTTTATCTGCTTGACCGGTTTTGACTTCGTAATCATTTTCTACCAAATCATCATACATCGAGACTAATAGATTTAATGGAAATTTGGCTACCTGCTGCATCGCCAGCTTTACCCGATACGGATGAATCCCTAATGTTTCCGCGATGTTGGCTTGCTGATAACCAATCTTTTGTAAAATTTTGGTTTGTAGCAGCAGACGAATCTGCCCAATTAGAATGGCGGTCAATTTGATTGTTTCTTCCCCTTGAAGATGTAGTTCTTCGTAGGTTTGATACGCTTTAGCAGTATCTCCTTTTAAAATCTGCTCGGTTAATTCAAAAATATTATGCTCCAACGTTTTCGGGACGAGGTCCTCTACTAATTGTAAGGTTATCGTTCCACCAGCACCGGCTAAGAGCAATAATTTTTCTACCTCGTTCATCGCCTTTGATAGATCATAATCTGTCAAACGCAAAAATAGATCGAAGGCTTCCCTTGAAATTTTGATATTTTCATTACTGATATACCGCTGTAAAAAGTTACGCAGCTCTTTTTCTTGTAAAGGCGCCGCATCGATCACCGTCGTCTTTTTCAAAGCTTTAGTAATCTTTTTACGAGCATCTAGCTTGCTATAACTGGCCCAAAAGACCACAACTGACGTCTCTAAGGGTTGTTTTAGATAATCCAACAACGCATCCGTATCCTGTTCTGGCGTATTGGTTTTCTTTTCGCCAGTTAAAAAATAAGGATTCTCCACGAAGATCAAGCGGTAGTCACCAAAAAACGGCAATGTTTCAGCCTCATCAATCACCGCTCCTAGCCCACTCTCTTCCATATCAAAGGACATAAAATTTAATTCTTCTAGATTATCCTGCTTCATGCGATCAAAAAAAGCTTGCCGGACTTCCTGTGTCAGAAAATCTTCGGTACCAGTAACCAAGTATACCGGAGCTAGCGGTGCATTTCTGATTTGCTGGAGGGCCTCTTGTGTATTCATTTAAGTACTCCTATCTAAAGTTAAAAAAATCTATTTTTAATCGTTTTCATATACTCAGTGATTCGATTTTCAAAAGTTCTCTTTAAAAAATTTGAATGAATCATGTGATCTAAAACCTGCTTTTCCATGCTACCACGATTATTCCGGAAAATCTATTAGTTGTTTAATTTCCCCGCGCTTAGTTATTCCTGACCATTGGTAATAGATCATGCCGTTTTGATTGGTGCGAAAAATTTTGATGTTCTGCTCTCTTAATTTACTGATTGTTTCCGCAGTCGGATGACCGTAGCGGTTCTTTTTCCCAGCGGAAATAATGCCGTATTCCGGCGCTAATGCGGATAGAAAAGCTAGACTTGTCGACGTATTGCTACCGTGATGCCCAACCTTCAAAAAATCAGTTTTCAAACGGGGATAATGTTCTAGTAATTTTTGTTCTCCCGTCGTTTCTAAATCTCCAGTCAATAAAAATTTTTGCTGATTGACTTGAAAATAAGTGACTATGGAATCGTCATTCGCTCCTTGACTAACCGTTGGTGATAGCACGTGTAATTTCAACTGTTCGCCGATAATATCCCCACGAGTGACTAAATGAATCTTGGCTTGTTTGACTTTTGTTAAAAGTGCACGTAATTCCATTTGTGAGCCCCTGGCTAAATAGAGATTTTTTATTTTTATTTCATCAAGGACATGCCTTAATTCACCCATATGATCCGCATCATTATGAGTAATGATCAAGTGATCAACCTGGTCACAGCCTAATGATTTCAACAAGGGTAGCAGCTGATAGTCAGAACTATGTTTTTGCTTTCGCCTCTGCCATGCCGCTTGTTGAAACGTCAGACGACCTCCTGTGTCGATCAAAAATGTTTCTTGTTTGAAGGGCAGTTTGATGAATATGCTGTCTCCTTGACCGACATCCACAAAAGCCACCAGCCCTTTTTCCGAGTGAGCAATGGAAACCACCAATAGACTGGCAACTAACAATAGCCCATAGAGTTTCTTGCCGGCCTTTACTCGATCAAAACTGATTAAAACCAATCCTATTAACACTAATAATAGCAGAAAAGTTGGTTTTCCGATGGTCAAATTAGGGATCAAGAGCAGCTCTAGCACTTTTTCGACTAGTTGAAATAAGAATGCTACCAACTGACTCAAAAAGCTCGGCAGCGGAATAAAACTACCAATAAATAGCACCACGCAGCAAGGTAGGATCACCCACTCAAAAAGCGGGAATAATAATAAAGTAAACAAACCGCCCACAATCGTCCATTCACTGAAGCTATATATCAATAATGGCAAGGAACACAGCGAAAAAAGCAGACTGTGCTGCCAAGCTTTCAGTTTAAGATCTGTTAGATAAAGTAGAATTAGCGCAAAGTAAAGGCTCAATTGTGCGCCTATCGACCACAAAGCTAATGGAAAGCAAAATACCAATCCCAACAGCATAATACTCCATTGATCCAGTTTAGAAAGCGCTAACTGTAACGTTAGACAGCAAAAAGCAATCAGGAAACTCATCACTGCTCTGATCGTGCTAAAGCTTCCACCTGTCAAAAGGATCAATAGCCCACCGCTGATACTTAAAAGCACAAGTCGGGTCTCTCGAATCAAACCCAGTCGCTTCAACACAAGATGAATACCGCCTAAATAAAACTGAATATGTAACCCGGATAGCGTAAATAAATGCAACAGTCCGATTTCCCGATAAAGTGAGCCATATTCATCGAATTCTGAATCTTTGTAGCCAATCACTAACGCTTTTATATAGCTGGCTAGACGAGGTGGGTATTTGGAGTCAATTGCTATGATTAAATGTTGACGAAGATTCTTTAAATGAAAACCCGTTTGTTTTCTTAGACTAATCGAATCCGCTAATAACAGTTGGCTGATCCCTAAACTTTGATAATAGTGTCGCTGATTGAAGCCGTTCAAATTTCGTGCCGGTTCAAAATTTTGCGTTTCGCCACTAACTAGAACCTGATCCACGATTTTAGGTCCTTGCCACTGTTCTTTTTCAGCTTCTGAAGTCAGCGTATAATAAACCAAATAGGTTTTCCCGCTCAATTTTCCTTTCAATGTCAAGAAATTTCCGTCAATCGTTAGTGAGTCTGCTTCAACTTGCATGACTTGTTGAACGAGTTTTTCTTGTGGTGCCTCCAAGGCCGCGACATAAAAATAGGTTCGGACCACTACAAAAAAACTGCACAATAAAACCAAAAGCAACAGCTTGCGGTTTTTCATGCAGCAGATTCGAATGATCAAAAGACTCAATAGCACCAGCAGCCAACCATTAAATTGGTAGACAAAACTGGCTGTTATAATCGCAGCTAGGATCGGTAGGATCAAATAGTTTTTCAGCTGTTTTATTTTTTAGGAGATGTGGCAGCATCTTCTCCTAATTGTAATTTCGTAAAATACTTACTTTCCAAATGGACTTGATGAGCACTAGCTCCGACTTGATCAATCAATTCGATCGCGTAAGGATCATTACGATAGTCCTTTAAATAATGAATCTTTTTGATGCCGGCTTGCAATAAGGCTTTAGTACAAGCCAAGCACGGAAAATGAGTCACATAAACTTCTGCTTGATCCGTCGGAATACCTAACTTCGCACATTGTAAAAGAGCGTTCATCTCAGCGTGAATTGTCCGCAGACAGTGACCATCAACCACATAACATCCTTCGTCCATACAATGGACATCGCCGCTGACCGAACCATTATAGCCACCCGCGATGATTCGTTTATCTCGTACGATCGTCGCTCCTACTTCCAGTCGTGTACAAGTACTTCTCAATGACAATAAAACGGCTTGCGCCATAAAATACTGATCCCAAGGGATTCTTTCGTTCGTCAAATTGTTCGCCCTCTCTTTTTATCTTTCCTTATATTGTAATCGAGTCTTTCAAATTTTCAAGCGTCTTTTCGCCAATTCCTGAGACCTTTGTTAAATCTTCTACCGCGCGAAAACTGCCATTTTCTTCGCGGTATTTGATAATGTCGGTTGCCTTCTTCTCACCGATTCCTTTTAGCTGCTGCAATTCAGTCAGATCTGCTGTATTGATATTGATTTTTTCTGCTGTTCCTGAGCCCGTCGTTGTATTGCTTTTTCCTTGAGATACTTCATCAATCGCCGGAATAGCTTCACCGGCTTTCGGCACGTAAATAATTTCTTGATCGGTTAATAATTTTGAGAAATTCACTTGATTCTGATCGGCCTCCGAGGTGAATCCACCGGCTAAATCGATTGCATCCATCAAGCGCATCCCTTGAGTGATCCGATACATTCCAGCTTTTTTGACCGCTCCTTTGACATCCACATACCATTCTTGTTCAGTAGTGTTGGTCGTTTCTTGGAACGTGCTTTCTGAGGTGGAAAACAATTCCGGAGCAGTCGTTTCCTCAGCTGGTGTCCGTAACAAAAAGAACCCCATAAATAATCCAATAATAATGACAGGTAAGCCAAGTAAATAAGGATACTTTTTTAAGTAGTGCTTCATGATGACCTCCTTTTTATCAAAGTACGCAAAAAAAAGTGTCAGACTGTTTTAGTCTGGCACTCTTTCGTAAAAAAGGTTATTTCATTTTCGCTAAATAATCCAAAGCATCTTGCACTGTTTTAACAGGCACAATCTTCATGTCGGTATCTAGCTTCTTAGCCGCTGCCTTGGCTTCTTCGTAATTTGATTTGATGCCTGGCTGCACTTTTTCCATTTCTTTCGTGATTTCGTCGTTAGGAGCAAAGAAAATTTTATTGTCGCTGGCTGCTGCACTGGCAACTTTTTTATCGATCCCGCCGATTCGTCCAACTTCTCCATCTGGGCTGATCGTACCAGTTCCAGCGATTTTCTCGCCATGACGTAGATCTTTTCCAGTCAATTGTTCATAGATTTCCAACGTGAACATTAACCCAGCAGATGGACCGCCAATATTGCCAGCGTCAACTTTGACCTTGTCCTGTGAGTCGATCTCGGTATGATCCGTCAAGGTGATCCCAATACCAGGCTTCTTATCCGTCGGCAGCTTGATCAATTTTTCTGTAGCTTCCTTGGTTTTACCGTCATGGACATAGGTTACTTTCATTTCTTGTCCAACCTTTTGCGATTTCACATATTTCATGAAATCTTCGCTGCTAGTAAAGGTTTTTCCATCTGCTTTAGTAACGGTATCGCCAACACTAATTTTATCTGCGAAATTAGAATTTTTTTCAACGCCTAACACATAAACACCTTTATAGGTCATTTCATAAGGTTTATTTGCCAGTTTCAACGCTTGTTCGATGGCAAAATTTTGTGAAGTCTCCATATTGAATTTCTGGATCTGCATATATTCTGCGTCACTGGCCCCGCCGGTTAAATCATCTGCCGAAATAATTTCATGGAAGGGTTCAACTTTTGACTTCAAGGCCGTAAAGACCGTTGCTCGGCGAATTCCCACCGAAGTCAGGCTGAAGGAGCCTTTATGTTCATCTTCTTTGCCGTTGACAGTAATCAATTCCTTCAAATTGATCGTGTCTCCCGGCTCCTCGATATAATAAGGAATCGGCACGATTACGCAGGCAATTACTACCAATGCTAAAAATATTGCTACTAGACGTTTGACTAATTTATTGTTTTTCACTATTGATCACGCTTCTCTTCCAACACCCGATAAACTGCTTCAGGCAAGTATTCTTTGATATCCCCATTAAAGGTCCAAACTTCTTTAAGAATCGACGAACTAATGTGACTGTATTTAGGATTCGCCAACAAAAAGACCGATTCTAAGGACGAATCAAGATGCTGATTCATTAAGGCGATTTCTTTTTCGTATTCATAATCTTTGATACTACGGATGCCCCGTAACAAAAACTTGGCACCCAATTTTTCCGCCGCATTGACCGTCAGTTCACTTTCCTGGGCAAGCACACGGACATTGTGAAGATGCTGAACGGATTCCTTTACTACCGCCAGCTTTTCCTCTGGGGTGAAATAACTTTTCTTACTCGTATTCACGAAAACCCCGATGATCAACTCATCAAATAATTTCGCGCCCCGTTCGATTGTATCTAAGTGCCCCATCGTCAAGGGATCAAAACTGCCGGGAAAAAGGGCAATTCGCTTCTCCGTCATTACTCTACCTCCCAATCATAAATCGTTACCGCAGTAATCCCATAATCTTGCCGCTTGCGTTCCTTCAGCTGACCGATGGCCTCAGGCAGCACAACTTCTTTATCCGTCTCGCAAACGACCGTTACACTCTCACTCAGCAACTGGTGCTCGATCAACAGCTCAATCTGCTTGACGATCTCTTGCTTAGCATAGGGCGGGTCTAACAATACCAAATCAAATTTCAGCCCGCCAGCCGCTAATTGTTGGATAGCTTGATTGGCTGGCATTTTCATTAATTGAAAAGCCTCCGCTGTTTTAGTCATGGCGACATTTTCCCGGATAATCTCCATCGCACGGAAATTTTTTTCCACCAGCACTGCTTGATCCATGCCTCGTGAAACAGCTTCGATTCCCAATGATCCACTGCCAGAAAAAAGATCTAGCGCGACCCCGCCATCAAAATAGGGCCCAATCATATTAAAGATTGCCCCTTTCACTTTATCTGTCGTTGGCCGCGTATTGTTTCCCGCTAAAGTTTTCAATTTACGACCGCCGAATTCACCTGCAACCACTCGCATGACTTACCTGCCTCTTTCTGCATTAAAAATTTGTTCTCTCTATTATCAAAGAAAAAGATGAAAAATGTTTGAACAAATCAGACATTTTTCACCTTACTTAGACTGTTTCTGCTAATCGAATCTTTGTATTGGCTTCTACGACATCTAACTCATCGTCATCTTTCACTTGATAAGCGGCCTTTGTTCCGATTCGATCGGCGAAATTCATTTCGATATCTGGTCGGTACGAACGTTCGACTTGGCGTACAAAATGCAGTCCTTGCAGCTTTTCTTCCGTTTCTTCCACCAATTCTTCATTCACATACAAAACGACATACTTCATTTTACGTGAAACGAAATGGATCAAGCCAAAGCGTTTCAAGTTTTTTAATTGTTTAAGTGAATACACCCAAACAATGATTCCACGTCGTTTTTGCATCACAAATTCAGTATTATCCATGACAATTCCCCTTACAACTGCGATTCTCTGTTTCAAAAAAAGGATTTCCTGCATCCACCTTGATCTCTAAAGAAATCGTCTGGGCTAATCGTTGCCCAATCTCGTCTAATAACTGTTGAAAATCAGTTTCCGCCAGTCGATAGCTTGCGACTTTTTCATTTAGATCCAATGCTCGCTTACTTAGCCGAACTTTTCGCTGTTGCTGACGATAATCTGGTGCGTATTCGCCGTATGCCGCGATTTGCTCAAACTTTTCTTTTTCCCGCTGAAAGGCCTTTTTCAACTTTACTACATCCTGGCAAGCATCCATTGCTCGCTTTGTCTGCAAATAATTTTTATAGCTTTGACTTGTCACTATACATTGAATCAATCGTTGATTCTGATCTTCTAATTGAAAAAACGCATCATTAATAATCAAGTTACTCACTATCCTTTGTTTTCTCTGGTTCCTGTATCAAGACTAGCACACTCTCTTGATTAAATGCAACGCCTAAGCTATTAGCATCGGGATCATCGTACAGCTCGTTTAAGCGATCTCGACTAATCCAATTAAACAAGCTAAAAAGAGGATCAACCGTTGGCGAATAAAACAAGCCGGAGATATAGTCAGTTTCCTCAGCTTTTGCCAGCTTTTTCAGTTCGGCTGGAGCTAGTTCAAAAGATAAATTACTTAAATGAGCGCTTTGATCAGTCTCCCACTCTTCCATCCGTTCTTGACTTAGAACTTTCTTCGGACTCGTTAAAAAAGTTTTTAACAGGTCTTTACTAGCAGTCATTGCGGTGTTGTTTGCCTGGAAGACTGGCAGCTTATGCAACGTGCGGTACTGATTGATCGATTCGATTAAGCGTGTCTGCTTTTGCTGATTCAGCACGTTCCAATCTAGATTGCTCTCTTGAATCCGATTTGCCAATGGATTGCCACTGTTGATCTGATAGGGCATTAAGCGTAACAGGTTTTCAATGTCTAAATAGGCTGCACCAATCAGTTTGTCACTATCTCCATTAAAAAAGAGGATCGCGAAGGTATCATTCTTAAATGCGATTAACGGTCGGTAACGCATATCATTTTCACTCAGCTCGATTACTACGGGTTCTTCATCGTAATCCAAAGCAAAATCAGCTGAGAGATTGATTTGTTCCGACAATTGCCGATTGGTCATGCCAAATTTAAAGGGTTCGAGTTCACCTTTTTGCGACATTACTTTAATCGTACTGACGTTTCCCGCTTCGACATTGACCTCAAGCATTCCTTGATCCAAAGAATAATAACGCGTTTGAAAGAAGAAGCCGCTGTCTTCTATTTTAGTCGGTTGTCCAAATGTTGCTTCAAATTTCCCAACCGGCTGCTTAATGTATTCAGCATAGCCCTCGGTTTCGATCGTCTGATGCTTCAACGCTTTGTGACGAACTGTTCGCTGATTTTGCTCGACTTTTTTAGTTTCCGGTGCTGGCGGAAAGAGTACTGGCTGTAAGTAATAACCAATCAATACAATTATCAAAATACTTAGAAAACCAATCACTCTCTTCACACAACAACGCTCCTATTTTTCTTTTACTTCAATCAATAAATCACCAGAGGTAATACTTTCGCCTTCTTCGACATATAGATGTGAAACTTGACCAGCAAAGCGAGCATCGATGGAGGTTTCCATCTTCATCGCTTCGGTAATCAATAAAGGTTGGCCTTTTTCGACATGATCCCCTTTAGCAACTAAAACCTTCAAGACAGACCCTGTCATGGTGGCACCGATTTGTTCACGGTTCGTTGGTTCGACTTTGCGTTTGGTTTGAACAGCACTCTTAATCGAGGCATCCTTAACCGAAATCTCACGACGTTGACCATTTAAGTTGAAGAACAGTGTCCGATTGCCTTCGATGTCTGCTTCACCAATCTCATCTAAGCGAATGATCAAGACCTTGCCTTTTTCAATTTGAACATTAATCGTTTCGCCTAAGCGCATTCCGCTGAAGAAGGTTGGTGTATCCAACAGCGTAACATCCGCAAATTGCGCGTACGTCTTTTGATAATCTAAGAAGACTTGTGGATACATCAAGTAGCTTAGAACATCCGTTTTACTTGGTTCAAAGCCAATCAATTCTTGTAATTCTTGTTTTACTTTTTCAAAATTCACCGGTTCAGCAAATTTCCCAGGACGTTCTTGCATCGCTGGACGGCCTTGCAAAATAATCTGTTGCAGTTTTTCAGGAAAGCCCCCAACCGGTTGGCCTAGTTCGCCTTGGAAGAAGCTGATGACTGATTCTGGATAGCTTAATTCATCGCCCCGATCATAGATAGCTTGTTCGGTCAGATCATTTTGTACCATGAACAATGCCATATCTCCCACGACCTTAGAAGAAGGCGTCACTTTGACGATATCACCGAACATCATGTTGACGGTATGATACATTTCCTTGATCTCATCCCATTTCTCACCTAAGCCAACTGCTTTAGCTTGTTGTTGGAGATTTGAGTATTGTCCACCAGGCATTTCGTGGTCATAGACTTCCGTTTGCGCAGCCATGATTCCATTTTCAAAGCTAGAGTAATAAGGACGAATATCTTCCCAATAATGATTTAACTGACGAACGTTTTTCAAATTCAAGTCAGGCGTACGATCACCGTATTGTAAAGCGTAGTACAAGCTGCTCATACTTGGCTGGCTTGTTGCCCCACTCATTGCGCTTGTCGCTACATCAACAACATCCACACCGGCTTTAACCGCTGCTGAGAGCGTTAGAATGCCATTACCGGCAGTATCATGGGTATGCAAATGGATTGGCAAGTCGGTTGTCTCTTTTAATTCACTGATTAGACGGAAAGCGGCTTGTGGTTTCAATAAGCCGGCCATGTCTTTAATCGCAATCATATGCGCTCCAAGAGCTTCCAGCTCCCGAGCCATGTCTTTATAGTATTGAACGTTGTATTTTGTCCGATTCGAATCTAGGATGTCCCCTGTGTAACAAATTGTTCCTTCAGCAAGCTTTCCAGCATCTCGAACGTATTGGATACTTTTTTCCATTTGCGGAATCCAGTTCAAACTATCAAATATCCGGAAAACATCGATACCATTGTGGGCCGCCTCTTTAATGAATTCTTCCAACACATTATCTGGATAATTCGAATAGCCAACGGCATTCGATCCACGGAATAACATTTGTAGCAAGGTATTTGGCATGGCTTTTCTTAAAAGTTTCAGTCGTTTCCAAGGATCTTCGGTTAGGAAACGATAAGCGACATCAAAGGTTGCTCCGCCCCACATTTCACTAGAGAATAATTCGGGCATGCCTTCACCGGTAGCTTCGGCGACGTTCAATAGATCGTGAGTCCGTACCCGAGTGGCTAACAAGCTTTGATGAGCATCACGAAATGTCGTATCTGTCAGCAACACGTTTTCTTGCTCTTTGACCCATTTAGTCACCGCTTCAGGGCCTTGTTGATCTAAAATATTTTTAGCAGTCACAAGTTCGCGCTTCTCAATCTTCGGTTTCCGAGGCGTTTCAAAATAGCGTTTATTCTGTTTCTCGATTCCTGGGAAGCCATTAACTGTGATTTCTGAAATATAGCGCATCGTTTTATTCCCGCGGTCACGAACACGAGGAAAGTCAAATAATTCAGGTGTGTTATCAATAAAAGTCGTTTTGGCATCGCCACTTTGGAAAACAGGATGACTGATCACATTGTGCATGAATGGAATATTCGTCTTGACTCCGCGAATGCGAAATTCAATCAGGCAACGTTGCATCTTTTCAATCGCTTGATCAAAAGTCAGCGCATGGGTACACACTTTTACCAATAATGAATCGAAATAAGGCGTTACCGTCGCTCCGGCATAGGCATTTCCAACGTCCAAACGAACGCCAAAACCACCCGGCGAGCGATACGTATCGATTTTACCGGTATCTGGCATAAAGCCATTCAACGGATCTTCTGTCGTTACACGACATTGGATCGCAGCACCTGACATTTGAATCTTAGCTTGTTCAGGCAATCCGATCTCTTTGTGCAGGTCTTTGCCCTGTGCGATTAATAATTGCGAAGTCACGATATCGACACCAGTAATCAGCTCTGTAATGGTATGTTCCACCTGAACTCGCGGATTGACTTCGATAAAGTAGAAATGATCACCTTCAACTAAGAATTCAACTGTCCCAGCATTGACATAGCCCACATGTTTCATCAATTGAACTGCTGCTTGGCAAATTTTTTCCCGTTGCTCCTCATTTAACGAAACACATGGCGCTACTTCGACGACTTTTTGATGACGACGTTGCACGGAACAATCCCGTTCAAATAAATGCAAGACATTGCCGTGTGTATCGCCTAAGATTTGAACTTCGATATGTTTCGGATTGGCAACATATTTTTCAACATAAATCTCATCATTACCAAATGCCGCTTTTGCTTCACTTTTCGCCCGCTCATAACCTTCACGAGCTTCCTTTTCATCATGAGCGACACGCATCCCGCGCCCACCGCCGCCTAATGCAGCTTTGATCATAATTGGATAGCCGTGTGATTCAGCGAAGTCTAAAACGCCCTCAATTGTATCCACTGGACCATCGGAACCAGGAATTGACGGAATTCCTGCTTCTAACGCTGCTGTTTTCGCTTTAATCTTATCACCGAAAATATCTAAGTGATGCAGCTCTGGCCCGACAAAAATAAGACCTTCTTCACGACAACGTTTCGCAAATTCTAGATTTTCTGATAAAAAACCATAGCCAGGATGAATCGCGTCTACCTTTGCCTCTTTGGCCACCCGAATAATATCTTCAATATCAAGATAAGCGTCGATCGGTTTTTTCCCTTTGCCGACTAAATAGGCCTCATCTGATTTGAATCGGTGAACGGAATAAGCATCCTCTTCCGCAAAAATCGCTACCGTTTTAATCTTTAATTCGCTACAGGCACGAAACACCCGCGTCGCGATTTCTCCTCTATTTGCTACCAATACCTTTTTCATTCACTTCACTCCTGACTTTTCAAGTATTCATACTCAATTGCCAATTTCGTACGTTTTTCATCCGCACTGATATTCAATGCGAAAGCCACGCCGACTGACAATACAAGTAAGCTATTTCCCCCCTGACTTAAAAATGGGAACGTGATCCCAGTCAAAGGAATAATTCCTAAAATACCACCAAGATTAATAAAAACTTGTAATAACAACAAACTTCCAATCCCAATACAAATCAATGAATTGAAAGGTTTCTTCGAACGAATCCCAACCAAAAAGATGCGTGCGATCATAAAAATCAAAATTGCTAATATAACTAAAGCGCCGATCAAGCCAACTTCCTCCATTACAATCGAAAAGATAAAGTCGGTATGAGCTTCACTTAAAAACCCTTTTTTCTCAATACTATTACCTAAGCCGCGACCAAACCAGCCGCCGTTAAACATGGCATAATAGCCGTTGACCATTTGGTGACCTTGATCCAATTCGTACTTAAAAGGATCTTTAAAACTCTCAAAACGGCTATAAATATATTGCAGCCTTTGGGGGAAAATACTGCCGCCAAAATGCGTCAGAAATTCAATCACTAAGAAACTGCCTGCGATTCCCACACCGCCGACGATCAAACTATAGACCCAGTTGACTCCGCTAGCTAAAAGTAAAATCAACGCCAGCAAAGTGATGATGGCCGCGTTTCCCATATCCGGTTGGACAGCCACCAAAAAGATCATGACGAAAACTAAAATCAATGGTCGTTTCATATCAGTCATGAAATTGTCTTGGATCGTTTCTTGCCGTTTCGACAAGATATAGGACAAGTACCAGACCACCATGATTTTTAAATATTCCGCCGGTTGCATACTGAACGCACCGATACGAATCCAACCTTTGGCCCCATTGACTTCTTTACCAACAAAAAAGACAACAATCAACAGTGCGAAAATTAAATACGTCGCAAAGATGATTAACTGCTGACTTTTTAGCACATCTGTTTTCATCTTGTACATCAAACTAATCGCGATCAAACTCAATGCCCAGAAAATCCCTTGGTTCATTACCAAGCTAGTAGGATTGACATCGTTCGTAATCAATAAATAAGAGGTAGAACTATAAACAAAGATCAGACCGATAACAGTCAAGATCAAATAAGGAATCAAAATACTATAATCTAAAAAATGACGCTTCTTTATCTTCGTTGGCAAGAGTTAAGCCTCCCAGCCGGCATCCGTCAAATCCTGACGAGTTTCGTACAAATCCGTATATAAACGATTCAACTCTGCTTCTAATTCACTGAGCATCCGTTGACCTTCTCCTCGCTCTAAGATACCAACCTTTTCGGCGAAGAACACTTGTCGTGAGAAGCCATACATTTGTGTGTCTACAACTTCCTCAAACGCTTTACATTGAGAGATGCAAAGGCTGTTTGTTTGATTTCGAATCAATAGTTTGATTCGATCGGCATCCTCTTGCAATACTTTAACGGCAAAATCAGAAGAAATATTTTCCATTTTGCTTCCCTCCTAGTTTCTATTAATCCATTCACTTTTCTTTAAGTAAAAAATGAACATGATGCCTTAAATAATCATTTTTAGCGCCGCTGATAAATTTTAAACAACCACTTAAAATCATTCTATTAGCATCCATTGATTTCCACATTATAACATAGAAAAAATTCAAAAAGGAGAAAAATCAGCGAGCCTTAGCTTTTTCTAAACTCTTCGTTCGGCTTTAGACTTTTACACAGCTCTAAAAATATTACACTAAGATTACAAACGAGAAAGCACCGCTGAAAACGCGAAAAAACGGTTTTTTTCGAAGCCGTTACTGTGAAACAAAGCTTAAATATGAAACATAACGTTTTTTACCTTGATTGTCATGAAGTACGAATCCAAGCTACCTCCTGTCAAAGAATTTATTTTTCGAACCTCACGAAAAATAAATTTGATCCTCGTTACGCCTATCATTAAGCTAAACTGCTCCAACATTATTGATGCAGAAAAATACTTTTCACTCTCCAACTATACAAACTGCGAAAAGCATAAGTGACAAAAAAAAAGACCGCACAATTATGTGCAGTCTTAAAAAATATTATTCAGCCGCTACTTTACTTTTTTTAGCAGCTTTTTCACGTTCTGATTTATTTAGAATTTGTTTACGAAGACGAATGCTTTCTGGTGTAATTTCACAGAATTCATCGTCGTTCAAGAATTCTAATGATTCTTCTAATGTCAAGATCCGTGGTTTTTTGATGACAGATGTTTGGTCTTTATTAGCTGAACGAACGTTAGTCATTTGTTTAGCCTTTGTAATATTGACACCTAAGTCTTTATCACGGCTATTTTCACCAACGATCATCCCTTCATAAATTTCTGTACCTGGTTCAACGAAGACAGTCCCACGTTCTTCAACGCTCATGATTGAGTACATCGTTGCTTTACCATTATCAACTGAAACCAATGCGCCGTTACGACGTCCACCGATTACGCCTTGAATTCTTGGCAAGTATTGATCGAAGGTGTGGTTCATAATACCATACCCACGAGTCATTGATAAGAATTCAGTAGTGAATCCGATCAAACCGCGAGCTGGAGCTAAGAAGACCAAACGAATTTGACCATTACCAGAGTGAATCATGTCTTGCATTTCAGCTTTACGTTGACCCAAGGCTTCGATCACACTACCCATGTATTCTTCTGGCGTATCGATTTGAACACGTTCAAACGGTTCGCATCTCACACCGTCAACCATTCGCTCAATTACTTCTGGACGAGATACTTGTAATTCGTAGCCTTCACGACGCATGTTTTCGATCAAGATCGACAAATGCAATTCGCCACGACCAGAAACAGTCCAAGCATCAGGTGAATCCGTGTTTTCAACCCGAAGAGAAACATCGGTGTGTAGTTCTGACATCAAACGTTCTTCGATCTTACGTGAAGTCACGTATTTACCTTCGCGACCAGCGAATGGTGAATTATTAACTAAGAAAGTCATTTGTAAAGTTGGTTCATCAATGTGCAGAATTGGCAAAGCATCTTGATGATCCACTGGTGTAACTGTTTCACCAACGAAGATATCTTCCATCCCTGAAACGGCAATCAAATCGCCGGCTTTTGCTTCTTGAACTTCCAAACGTTGCAAGCCGAAGAAACCAAAGATTTTTGTTACACGGAAGTTTTTAATTGATCCGTCAAGCTTCATAACTGAAACTTGGTCACCAACTTTCATTTTTCCACGGAAGACACGGCCGATCCCGATACGTCCAACATAGTCATTGTAATCTAACAATGATACTTGGAATTGTAATGGTTCGTCACTGTTATCAACTGGAGCAGGAATTTTTTCAACGATTGTATCAAAAATTGGTGCCATTGTTGCTTCTTGTTCTGCTGGATCGTCAGACAAGCTAGATGTTCCGTTGATTGCTGAAGCGTAGATCACTGGGAAATCTAATTGATCATCATCAGCGCCTAATTCGATAAATAATTCTAAGACTTCATCAACCACTTCTTCTGGGCGAGCAGAAGGTTTGTCGATTTTATTTACAACTACGATCGGTGTCAAATGTTGTTCCAACGCTTTTTTCAATACGAAACGTGTTTGCGGCATCGTACCTTCATAAGCATCGACAACTAATAACACACCATCAACCATTTTCATGATCCGTTCCACTTCACCACCGAAATCGGCATGCCCTGGAGTGTCCATGATATTGATTTTGTAATCTTTATAGTTTACAGCCGTATTTTTAGCTAAGATCGTGATTCCACGTTCTTTTTCTAATGCATTTGAATCCATTGCCCGTTCTTGTAACTGAACATGGCTATCAAGGGTATCAGATTGCTTTAACATTTCATCAACTAATGTTGTTTTACCATGGTCGACGTGGGCGATAATTGCCACGTTGCGAATATCTTCTCTGTAGTTCAATTTAATTGCTCCTTTTCTTGTAACGCGAGACTCACTCGATTGACAATTATAGCAGAAAATCCGAGAGAGTGTTAGTAAAACATTTTCATTTTTTCAGAAAAATTGTTTTCTTAATGTTTTTCCTTGTCAAAGGCTTGAATTTGGTCCATTACGGCCGAAGTTGCCCCAATAAAAAACTCGCGTCCTTGAAAGCTTAATGGTTGCCCTTCAGCGCCAGAAAATGGCAATCCTAACTGTTTCATCATAATACTTCCCGCCGCGTAGTCCCAAGGGCTTAGCATGCTGATATAGCCAATCTGAGTCCCTTTTAAGATCGCGATCAGATCCAGTCCGGCACAACCTAACACTCGTACGCCCATGGTTTGATTGCCAATCTCTTGGGCATGATTGATATTTTTACGATAAAGCGCTAAATTCATCCCAATCAAACCTTCATCTAAAGAACGATTTTCCGGTGGAAAAAGTTCTTCATTATTATAGAAAACTTTGCCGACTTTTGGTCCGCCCCAAAATAATTCATCCCGGATTACATCATAGATAAAACCTAATTGACCTACGCCATTTTCATAAACCGCGATCATAATGCAGAAATTCTCTCGCTGCATGACAAAGTTCAACGTCCCGTCGATTGGATCAATCACAAAGACCCGTCCTTGATCGATTGGCGTTTTATCCTGACCATTCTCTTCACCTAAAATTTTGGCAGCCGGATCAAATGCAGTGATTTTACTAACGATAAACGCTTGGGTCTCTTTATCAACGTTCGTCACAAGATCCGTCCGCCCACTTTTTTGATCGACCTTCAAAGCATCTCCTAAGCCAGCTTTGACTCGCTCCGCTGCCTCATAAATCCAACTAATAATTTCTTTTTCCACCGTAATTATCCTCCTGACTTTCAATTTATAGTTTAAAACACATTTACGCTTTAAAACGCTTCGCAGTGGCTGCTTTCGCCTGTTGCAGCGTTCGATAGATAGAATAGCCACTGACTGCTTCAAACTCGCGTCCAATACGTTTTTCTTCACCGATACTTTTGACGACCGTTTTAAATTTTTTGTAGCCATTTAAAAAGGCTTCAGTATCTGTGCCGCTTTCATTTGCTTCTTCTACTAGATTCAAAAACCGAATCACCGTCGTAATCTCTTCATGTGTCCAATCTTCGTCAATTGGATAACCGTAATTTGCCATTGATCCCCACTCCATTCAAACGTTAGTTTACCATAGAATGGGACTAGCGTTTGCTCAAAACCATTTAAGAAATTACTTCTTGCGGAAAAGGTAGTCCGTTTTATCTTTTTCCGTAATCTTGCGTAATACACGACAAGGATTTCCGACAGCAATCACACTTTCAGGCAAACTTTTCGTAACGACACTACCTGAGCCAACGATCGTATTTTTGCCGATCGTCACCCCTTGATTGATCGTGACATTCGCCCCAAGCCACACACCATCACCAATCGTGACATTTTTTGAATAGCAGCCGCCTGCCGCCCGCTCCGTCGCGTCTATCGCATGATTGGTGGTAAAAATCCCAACTCGCGGCCCAAACAGCACATCATCGCCGATAAAAATCTCGCCGCCATCTAAAAGAATACAGTCAAAATTAGCGTAGAAGCGATTGCCAATATGAATGTTTTTGCCGAATTCACAACGAAAGTCTGGTTCAAAAAAAATCGTCTCTCCTATCGAACCAAGCAAATCATTCAGTACCGCCATTCTTTTCTTCTCGTCTTCACCATACAATCGATTGTATTGCTGCGTCAATTTAACGGCTCGTTGCCGCGCTCTCGTAAAAACGGTGGCTAAATCATTATACATCTCTCCTGATTTTGAAGCTTCGAACCCTAGTAATTCATTCATGCGCTCACTCCTAATCTACTACTAACTCTTTTAAAATTTATTATAAAAGAAAAGACCGCAGACTTCATCCAATAACTGGACTTTGCCTGCAGTCTTTTTCATACTTTAGTTAAATATGGATTGGTAACCCTAAAGCTAATTCAGAAGCGTCCATCACGATTTCACCTAATGATGGATGTGGATGAATCGTCAAGGCGATATCTTCGGCATTCATACCTGATTCGATCGCTAAGGCCAATTCAGAGACCATATCACTAGCACCGACACCAGCGATTTGTGCGCCGATAATAACATTGTCCTCGACCGTCGTCACTAAACGGATGAAGCCCTCTGTCTTACCTAGAGATAACGCACGACCGTTACCAGAGAATGGGAATTTGAAGGCTTTCGCTTCGAACCCAGCTTCTTTCGCGTCTTTGATAGTCATACCTACTGAAGCCAATTCTGGATCAGTGAAGGCTACGGCTGGCATTGCTTTATAATCTACGGCAACTTTTTTACCTGAGATCGCTTCAGCAGCAATTTTTGCTTCGTAGCTAGCTTTGTGAGCCAAAGCCGCACCTGGCACGATATCACCAATTGCATAAATACTTGATACATTAGTCCGACCTTGTTTGTCTACTTTAATCAAACCACGATCAGTCAGTTCGACACCAGCTTGTTCTAAGCCCATGTCGTTTGTGTTTGGACGACGACCAACCGTTACCATTACATAGTCAGCATCGATTGTTTCTTCTTTACCATCCACTTCGTAACGAACCGTTACGCTGTCACCGTTGTCAACTGCTTCACGGGCCATCGCCGAAGTAATGACTTTGATTCCTTTATTCTTGAAATCTTTTTCGACTAATTGAACCATGTCTTTTTCATAAGTTGGTAAAATTTGTGGCGTTCCTTCAACAATCGTCACTTCAGCGCCTAAGTTAGCGTACGCACTACCTAATTCAGCACCGATAACGCCACCGCCGATAATGACAAATTTTTCAGGAACTTTTTTCAAGGCTAAACCGCCAGTCGAATCTAAGACACGTCCGCCGAATTTAAAACCTGGGATTTCGATTGGGCGTGAACCCGTTGCTACAATTGCATTATTGAAGGAATACGTTTGTGCCGAATCCGGATGAATCACACGCAAATTTTTATCGTCAACGAAAAAGGCTTCCCCTTCGATGATCTCTACTTTGTGCTTCTTCAATAAAAATTTAACGCCAGAAGTTAATTTATTCACGACGCCATTTTCTTTCCAGTCTTGAGTCTTGGCAAAATCAAGCGTAACCTTTTCGCTGCTGACGCCAAACATTTCAGAGTCCAACGCGTCATGATAATGGTGTCCAGCAGAAATCAAGGCCTTAGAAGGGACACAGCCGACGTTTAAACAAACGCCGCCAATGTATTCTCGTTCGATGATTGCTACCTTTTGTCCCATTTCTGCGGCGCGGATGGCAGCTACATAGCCACCAGGTCCCGCTCCGATTACAACTGTATCTAATTCAATGGCAAAATCTCCTACTACCATGATCTTATCATCCTTCCATTAATAATAATTCTGGATCAGCTAATAAACGTTTGATATTGTTCATAGCTTTTTGCGCTGTCGCGCCATCAACGATGCGATGGTCGAAGCTTAATGAAAGTTTCATTACACGGCCAACCGCTAGTTCGCCTTCGTCATTGACAATTGGTTGTTGTGCGATCGTTCCAACACCCAGGATAGCAACTTCAGGGTAGTTGATAACGGGTGTAAACCAGCCGCCACCAACAGAACCAATATTTGAAATAGTGATCGTGCCATTACGCATATCATCGCCAGATAATTTACCATCATGCGCCAACGCGGCTTTTTCATTGATTTCGTCAGCGATTTTAAACATGCCTTTGGTATCAGCGTTTTTCACGTTTGGTACATACAAGCCATGATCCGTATCAGTTGCGATACCGATATTGTAATAATTTTTATAAACGATCTCTTGAGCTGCGTCATCAATCGAAGCATTCAAGACTGGGAATTTCTTGACTGTTGCAGTCAAGGCTTTTACGACGTAAGGCAAGAACGTTAATTTCGTTCCATTATCCAATGCGACTTGTTTGAATTTCTTACGATGATCCCAAAGTTTAGAAACCTCTACTTCGTCATGTAACGTGACATGTGGAGCAGTGTGTTTGCTATTAACCATTGCTTTAGCAATTGCTTTACGGGTTGGTGTCAACTTCTCACGAGTTTCCATTTCGCCCATATTTGAAGTAAATGGTTGCGCAGGTTTTTCTGTTTTTGCAGATGATGAGCTTGAAGCTGAAGCTGCCGTATCAGTTGATTTGTCTTCTGATTTCGCTGGCGCTGCTTGTCCACCACCGGAAACAAATGCATCAATATCTTCTTTTACTACGCGTCCGCCTTTACCAGTTGCTGTGACTTGAGAGATATCTACGCCTTTTTCACGAGCATATTGACGAACAGAAGGCATTGCTAAGACTCGTTTATCTGGATTGCTTGATTCAACAACTGAAGCATCTGCTTTGGTTTCTGTTTTAGGCGCTTCCGCAGGTGTAGCTGATTCAGTTGAAGCAGCTGACTCATTATGTCCCGGTGCGTCAATTTCAACCAAAACATCGCCAACGTTTGCGACTGTGCCTTCATCCACGATGATTTTTTTGATTGTTCCGGTTACGGGAGATGGAATTTCTTCCACTGATTTATCATTTTGAACTTCTAATAAAGTATCGTCTTCTTCAATTGTATCGCCAGCTTTGACGAACCATTTAACGATTTCTCCTTCAGCAATTCCTTCACCAATATCTGGTAATTTAAATTGGAAGACACCGCCGCCACTAGATTCGCCGCTACCACTGTTCCCACTTTCAACAGTTGGTTCAGCTGCTGGGGCTTCCGGTGTTTGTGATTCCGCAGCGACTCCCTCGTCGCCTTCATTATCTTCATGCCCGGGAGCATCGATTTCAACTAAGACGTCGCCAACATTTGCGACTGTGCCTTCGTCTACGATGATTTTTTTGATTGTTCCGGTTACAGGAGATGGAATTTCTTCCACTGATTTATCATTTTGAACTTCTAGTAAAGTATCGTCTTCTTCAATTGTATCGCCAGCTTTGACGAACCATTTAACGATCTCACCTTCAGCGATTCCTTCACCAATGTCCGGTAATTTAAATTGGTAAGCCATGTTATTTTCGCTCCTATCTCATATTTCGGTATCTATTTTTTCGAAAGCCGAAAAAAAGTTGATTTTCGTCACGTATATCATTCGGCTAGTTCTAATTAACAGTTAATGGACTAGCTCGTAACTATCGAATGAATTTTTTGGCATACAAACGCCATATCTCGTATGCATACTACCTACTAAACATGCTAAAGCACGAAGTAGAACTAGTAATTAAAATTAGCGATTTCTTTTACTTTGGCCTCAATATCTGCCGCGTTTGGCAACCAGATGCCTTCTGCTTGTCCAAATGGGAAAACAGTATCTGGAGCTGAAACTCGACCAACCGGCGCCTCTAATGAAAGAACTGCACGTTCAGAGATTTCTGAAACAACTTGTGCCCCAACGCCTGCTTGTTTTTGAGCTTCTTGAACAACTACAACACGACCTGTTTTTTCAACCGATTTGATAATCGTTTCTACATCTAATGGAGCCACCGTACGTAGATCGATAATTTCTACGTTAATATTTTCTTTTGCTAAATTGTCGGCAGCTTTCACTGCTTCACGAACCATCGCACCGTAAGTAATGATGGAAACATCCGTACCTTCTCTAGTAACAGCTGCCTTATCCAACGGCACTTCGTAGATTCCCTCTGGCACTTCTTCACGGAATGAACGATAAAGCTTCATGTGTTCTAAGAAAACAACGGGGTCGTTGTTACGAATTGATGCAATCAATAGTCCTTTTGCATCATAAGGATTTGAAGGAATCACTACTCGCAAACCTGGCGATTGAGCCATTAAACCTTCTAAATTATCTGAGTGAAGTTCTGGTGTATGAACACCGCCACCAAATGGCGCACGAATCGTAACAGGCAGATTACGTGTGCCGCCCATGCGATAACGCGTACGAGCCATTTGACCAACGATTTCATCCATCGCTTCAAAGACAAAACCAAAGAATTGAATTTCAGGAACAGCTCGGAAGCCTTGTAATGCTAACCCAAAACCAAGTCCGGCAATACCAGATTCAGCCAATGGTGTATCGAAAACTTGATCTTCTCCGAATTTTTCTTGAAGACCTTCAGTCGCACGGAAAACCCCGCCGTTTTTCCCAACGTCTTCACCGAAAACTAAAACTTCTTTATCTTTTTCAAGCATCAGAGCTAAGGCATCTGTAATTGCTTGGATCATTGTTTTTTGTGCCATGATTATTTCGACTCCTTCGCTTCATAGAATTCAATTTGTTCTTTGATGTTTTGTGGTTGTACTTCATACATATTTTTCAAGAAATCAGAAACCTTTTGTTTTGGTACACGGTCAGCATCCGTGATCGCCTGTTTGATTTCTTCTTTCGTTGCTTCAATAACTTTTTCTTCTTGTTCTTCTGACCATAATCCTTTTTCCGTTAAATATTTGCGGAAGCGAACCAATGGATCTTTCTTCGTCCATTCGTCATCCATTTCTTTTGAACGGTAACGAGTTGGATCATCACCTGATAATGTATGTGGTCCATAACGGTATGTTAAGGTTTCAATCAACACTGGGCCATTGCCGTTGGCTGCCCATTCACGTGCTTTTTTCGATACGTAGTAAACAGCTAATGGGTCCATACCATCTACTTGGATGCCAGGAATTCCTGCAGCAACTGATTTTTGTGCCAATGTTTTAGCTGCTGTTTGTTTTTCACGTGGTGTCGAAATCGCGAAGCCGTTGTTTTGAATATAAAATACAGCGTTTGCATGATACGCCCCTGCAAAGTTAATTGCTTCATAGAAATCACCCTGAGATGAACCGCCGTCACCTGTATAAGTGAAGACCACATTTTTACTGTTGCGTTTTTTCAAGCCTAAAGCCACACCGGCAGCTTGAACATATTGAGCTCCGATAATGATTTGAGGTGGTAAAGCTTGTAAATCAGCAGGATAATTGTTTCCTGCAACGTGTCCGCGTGACCATAAGAAAGCTTCTGCTAGAGGCAATCCGTGTTTGATCAACTGTGGCACATCACGATAACCTGGTAGTAAAACGTCTTCTTTTTCGAATGCGAACTGGCTGGCTAATTGACTCGCTTCTTGTCCAGCGGTTGGCGCGAAGAATCCTAAACGTCCTTGACGATTCAATGCAGTCGAACGTTGGTCTAACACACGTGACCAAACCATTGAAGTCATCAATTCCACTAGTTCGTCATCTGATAAGTCAGGAACTAAATTCTCATTTACAATCTTTCCATCCTCATCCAATGCCTGGTACACGGGGAAATCCGCGTTTACATCTTTTAGTAAGGCTTCAAAATCAATCGTTAACTCTTTTTCTGCCATGGTGTCACACTTTCCTCTCTTAAGTAAATTAAGTCTTGTTATCAGTGCAACAGCAAATCAATCTGTATTATTGCTATTGCTCCTTCTTCTCTAAATTAGCATTTTTATATTCAATTGACAACAAACTTGCTCTGAGAATCTGAACTTTTTGAAGCGTTTCACTTTTTATCCTTGTGAAACAGTCTGCAGTTGCTTTTATCCTGGGTTTTCTTAGGCTTTTGTAGCGATAATGAATATCCAAACGAATTCCTCCTTAGCTTTGGTGTATCAGGGTAAAATTAGCTCTTTATCTTTTCAAAACTTTGTGAATAAAAAAACGCTTAAAAAAGATTATTACTCTTTTTCACAAAAAAAGAAACAGAATGGCGTCGTTCGCCATTCTGTTACATTTCAGATCCACTCTTTTGCAATCTTAATATATAAAACTTTACCTAATTGGGTTGCTAGCATATAAGCGATCACGATCCCGATATACCAGAACCAATAGGTTGTAGGTAAGTGAACAAAGTCAAATTGTTCAGCCAAAGGAGTCACTACCACTAAGATTCCTACAACAACCGCCATTAAAAGGCTAATAAAAACTTGTGGGGCTGGACGACTTTGTAAGAAAGGAATTTTTCTTGTGCGTACCATCAAAACAACTAATGCTTGCGTAGTCAAACCAACCATGAACCAGCCAGTTTGGAAAAGATTTTGCTGAGCAACCGTTGTCGCACCAAAAATAAACCACATTACGAAAAAGGTTAAAATATCAAAAACGGAACTGATGGGTCCAATACATAAGGTGAATTTTAGCAGTCCTTTGGTTTCCCATTTAGTTGGTGTGTGAAGTTCTTCTTCATCTACGTTATCCCAAGGAATCGTTAACTGTGCGATATCGTAGATCAAGTTTTGCAATAGCAATTGCAATGACAGCATTGGTAGAAACGGCAAGAAGGCGCTGGCTACTAAAATGGAGAAAACATTCCCAAAGTTTGAGCTGATAGTGATCTTGATGTATTTCATCATGTTACTGAACACACGACGACCTTCGATTACGCCGTATTCCAAGACACTCAAGCTTTTTTCTAACAAGATAATCGAGCTGGCATCTTTGGTAATATCAGCGGCTGTATCAACTGAAATTCCTACATCGGCTTTGCGAAGCGCTGGGGCATCATTAATCCCATCACCCATAAAACCAACCGTATGACCTTTACCTTGTAACGCTTCGATGATTCGTGACTTTTGCATTGGATTTAATTTAGCAAATAAATTCGTTGTTTCAGCTGCTTGATATAATTCTTCATCTGACATTTCGTCTACTTGATTGCCTAATACATAGTTTTCAGCAGGGATTCCCACATCTTGACAAACTTTTTGTGCCACGATGGCATTATCACCAGTCAGAACTTTTACAGCCACACCATGTTGTTGCAAAGATTTGATCGCTGGCTTAGCAGAAGCTTTAGCAGGATCTAGGAAACCCATAAAACCGATTAATGTCATATCTTTTTCATCATCGGTAGAATAGATGGCTTCTTCATGGGCATCTCGACGAACGGCTACCGTAATGACCCGCATTCCTTGGCGGTTCATTTTTTCATTGACTGCTTGTAATTGCTGACGAATCTCTGGTGTTAATGTTAAAATCTCACCATTGATTTCGACATATTTACAAATAGCCGCCATTTCTTCAACGGCTCCTTTAGTAATCATCAATTGATGTTGATCGGTTTTCATTACTACGGTCAACCGACGGCGAGAAAAATCAAAAGGAATTTCATCGATTTTTTGAATACTTTGGAAAGGCAGTTGCCGATCTTGCTCTTCAAAATAATTGATCACTGCAATATCCATTAAATTTTTCCAGCCTGTTTGATACGTCGAATTCATAAAAGCATAATCTAACACTTGTTCATTCTCATTACCTAGCGGATCTAGGTGCTGTACTAAGACAACTCGATCTTCGGTGATTGTCCCAGTTTTATCGGTACATAAAACATCCATGCTGCCTAAGTTTTGGATCGAAGCCAGTTCTTTTACGATTACTTTATGTTTAGACAAGGTCAATGCTCCTTTTGCTAAGTTGGAGCTGACGATCATTGGCAGCATTTCTGGTGTCAAACCAACAGCAACCGCAATAGCAAAGAAGAAGGCGCTGCTCCAGTCTCCCTTAGTTAAACCATTAATCAAGAAAACTAATGGAAAGAGCACCATAACCATCCGTAGTAATAATTTACTCACACGGTTCAAACCGATATCAAAGGAAGTCTTGCCCCGCTTAGAAGTCGCATTTTTGGCAATATCGCCAAAGAACGTTTGTTGTCCCGTTTTTAAAATAATTGCTTTTCCCTGACCACTTAACACATCGGTCCCCATAAAAACAAGATTCGTCAAATCTAACGCGGTCATTTCTTCAGTGATCGCCGCTTCTTTGGGAACAAATTTTTCCACTGGCATAGATTCGCCGGTTAATGAAGACTGATTCACGAATAAGTCCTTAGTCCAAATTAAGACCGCGTCCGCCGGAATCATATCCCCAGTTGCTAATGTCAAAATATCTCCCGGTACAACTTCATCCATTGGAATTTCTTTCGTTTCACCATTCCGGGTGATTGCCGCTGTATTTTCAATCATTTCTTTCAATTCGATGCTGGCCTTTTGTGAACGATATTCTTGAATAAATGTAATCAGTACACTGGCAAGAATCATGATCGTCATAACTATCGCTGCTTCAAAATCACTAGTCAGCAATGAAACGATCGCTAATAAGGCCAAAACATACACAAAAGGATCATTAAAGGCTTGTAAAAATAATAAAATAGCTGGAGTCGGTTTTTGAGCCGAGACTTCATTAGGGCCATATTCTTCTAACCGGCTTTGAGCATCCTCTTCAGATAATCCTTGCAATGAAGTACGCAAGTTTAAGAAAAGATCACGATCAGAAAGAATCGCCAATTTTTTTAATTCTTGGTCTTTGTTGTTCTTGCGAGCAAGAAGGTTTTTTTTGTTCATCATAATGGTTCCTCCTAAATTTCAGGACGAATACTGTCGTCCTACGGTAATTATATTTCGGTCGACTATCCTCATGATCATATTCCATCTTCCTCACATCCTTTCATTTATTTCGGTGAATTTTTTTCCGCCTTATAAAATTTTTGCTCCAAGTTCGCAGATTCTTAACACGTAGAAAATTCTGCTTAAAGCGCGAAGTGGAACTCACAAAAAAAGCGCGCACTCGAAAATGAGCACGCGCGAAAAGTTCATTCATGTTCATCGTCGAGCTTTAGCACTATAGGGCGTAGACAGAATCTGTCAGCTACGTTATGAATCACCTTCACGATGATTCCTGTTCTACCCATTGGCGTCTCTCGACATTTTTGGGCAGTAGCCTGTGTCCGTATAGGAGCCTCACCTAACAATTATTTTAATTTCATTTCCACTATAAATCAGTTATTTCTTTGTGTCAAACTTAATCATGAAAAAATTTGTTTATTTTCAGAAACTCATCAATTTTCTGATTGGGAGTTCGACCAAAATAATCAGCAAATTTCTTGCTCCAAAGCTTAGTTTCACGTGCTTCAGCAAAGATCTCCATCGTTTCGTCATAATCTTCAATCAATTGATAGTCATAATCTTGATAGGTATCATAATGAATAACCGCTTCTTTTGGCAATCGAGGCTTGACCCGCATCTCGACGATGGGTTTTCCGATACTTAAACCCGCAACAGGAAAAACATAATCCGGCAAATTCAATAATTTACTTACCTCAGCGATATCCTTACGAATTGATCCGACAATGACACTGCCTAATCCCAGAGCTTCGGTTGCAACTACCGCATTTTCCAACGCTAGAGCCGTATCCGTAATGGCAGTAATCAATGGATCAATGCCTTGATTAATCGGATAATCCACTTGATAATGTTCTGCGACTTTTTTTGTCCGTTTCAAATCAGCAACAAAAACTAAAAAGACTGAGCTTTTCAACATATGGGGATTACCTGGATTCAGTTCAACCAATTGCTTCCGGATCTTTTTATCCTTCACCACAATGATGCTGTACATTTGACCATTCATCCAGCTTGGGGCTTGGCAGCTAGCCTGTAAAATCTGCTGCAATTCTTCGTCTGACAATTGATACTCTTCATCAAAATTACGATACGTCCGATGATTGTTTAACACGTCTAATGCCTTCATTTAGTTCCTCCTTAATTGCTTTGAAATCACTTGCAGTCTTTTAAAAAATTGTTGTCGATCCTGCTTCGTCAAGCGTGTGTAATTAACCCGCATAGCCATTGTATCATTACTAAACAGGAATGAGGGTGCGACTAAAAGTTTTTCTCGTAAAAAGATGCTCCAGTCTTTGCGGCTGAGCTTTTGGTGCCGCCATGTTAAATAAACATACAAGCCTCCATCAATAGTCGAGATTGACCAATCTTCCGTAATCTGCTGAGCATCTGCGGTAAAGGCTGCCCCTCGTTCCTTTAATTCTGCTACTAATATTTCTTGATTCGCTTGAAACTTAGAATCATTCAGCGCAGTATGAGCGATGACTTGAGGAAAGACACTGATTGAAAAATCCATCATCTGCTTCGCCTCAGATAAACGCTGAATCAAGTCCTTATCTGCCACGATCCAGCCGATTTTAATGGAGGAACCAAAAATTTTCGACAACGAGCCGAGATGAATCACTTGATGAGGAGCCATTTCCTTCAAGGACGGAGGAATTGGTCCGAAGTTCAATTCACTGAAGACCTCATCTTCAATGATTGGTAGCTGGTATTTTTGGCTTAAAATAATCAATTCTTGTCTTCTTTTGGCGGACATGGTTGACCCGGTGGGATTTTGGAAAGTGGGATTGACGATGATCATTTTGATTTTTTTAGTCAAGATCAACTGCTCCAATTTGTCGATTCGCATCCCTTCCTGATCCATTTCAACTCCATAAAGACGCACACCAGCGCTGGCAAAAATCGGTAATAAATATAGGAAGGAAGGATCTTCAATCGCAACACTATCCCCATTTTGCAACATCACTTGCAACAAAAGAAACATCGCTTGTTGCGCACCTGAAGTAATCAACACTTGATCGGCAGAAACATCAATCTTCTGTTCCATTTTTATCCGCTGACAAATAACTTGCTGTAACGGCCCATAGCCTAACGGGCTTTGCTTTCGTTCTTCTAATAATAAATCTTCCCAGGTATAAGAAGGAAAACGAAAATCAGGTATCAAATTCAATGGCAATTCGCCTGAATAAAGATCCAAGGCCGCTGAATCCTTTAATAATCGATGAACTTCTTCTACATAGGGCTCAGTTGGATAAGCCTCTTGCGTAAACAAACGCCGCCAATCCACCCGTGGTGTCGTGCTACGCCCCCAATTTCCTTCATTCACCAAAGTACCGCTACCTTGCCGTCGAATCACCCACCCTAAACTAACCAATTCATCCAACGCGTGCACCACTGTAGAACGGTTGATTTGATAAAGTTCCGCCAGTTTTCTTTCAGGCGGCAATTTATCCCCTGGCAACAGTGTCCCGTTTTGAATATAATCAATGATTTGCTCCATGATCTGCTGGTAAAGCGGTAATTTATTTTTTTTCGTTAATTGCCACATCTTCAAACCCTCATTTACTATTGGATGATTTAACGCTAACCCAATCATTCACAACTGTCAATCTACTCATTTGATTTCTTTCAAAAAAGGTCGCTGGCAAAAAAAGAATCTAAAACCTTAAAGGTCTTAGATTCTTAAACAGGTCATATTTAGATGGTATCACCATTAAAAATTGAATTTTTCACAACGACATAATCAACTTTTTGAATAGCTTCAAGGTCTTTTCCGCCAGCGTAAGAAATGGCTGATTGTAAATCTTGCTGCATTTCTACTAAAGTGTCTTCTAAAGAACCTTTATAAGGAATCCAAATTTTCTTTCCTTCAACATTTTTCTTTTCGCCTTTTTGGAATTCTGAAGCACTTCCGAAATATTCCTTGTAAACCACTCCATCTTCCACTTTGGTCTCACCAGGTGATTCTTCATGTCCAGCAAATAATGAACCGATCATCACCATCGTTGCGCCGAAACGAACTGATTTCGCGATATCACCATGAGTGCGAATTCCACCGTCCGCAATAATCGGTTTACGAGCCGCTTTTGCACACCAGCTTAATGCTGCTAGTTGCCAGCCGCCAGTTCCAAAACCGGTTTTAATCTTCGTGATGCACACTTTACCCGGTCCAATCCCAACTTTCGTTGCATCGGCACCAGCGTTTTCTAATTCCCGAACTGCTTCAGGAGTACCAACATTACCAGCGATTACAAATGTTTCTGGTAAATATTTCTTTATGTGCTTGATCATATTGATGACCGGATCTGAGTGTCCGTGAGCAATATCGATCGTAATAAAATCAGGGTTCAATTTTTCTTCTGCTAACTGTTTAACAAAATCATATTCATAACCCTTCACACCTACACTGATTGATGTGAATAAGCCGCGAGTTTGCATTTTTTTGATGAAAGGAATGCGCTCTTCCTCGTAAAAACGATGCATAATATAGAAGTAACCATTTTCAGCTAAAAACTCCGCGATGTTTTCATCAACGATTGTTTGCATATTGGCTGGGACAACGGGCATCTTAAAACTAAATTTTCCTAATTGGACCGTTGTATCACATTCTGAGCGGCTGTTTACCACACATTTATTCGGGATTAACTGAATATCTTCATAATCAAATACTTTCATACTGGCCTCCAGTGTTTGAGATAAAAAAACATAGGGCTCTATCGCCCTATGTAATTTACAACATTTTCAACTAAAAAGCAAGATTATTTTTAAAATAATTCAAAAAACACGAACATTAACTTTTTAACTTTCGTATTTCCTTAATTTTTTCGCTTGAAGACTAATTAAAAAGATAACATCTTCCATCTCTTCTTCATTGGTCACTTTCATTTCGATCTGTTTGGTCTTTTTCGAAACCTCTTCAAACTTCTCTCTGAATTCCGAGGACATCACTTTCACCATCGGCGTCAAATAATTGATCCCAAAATCTGGAAATGGAGTAATAACAGAAAAATATTCTTTATGAATGATAATGCGGCAAAGCAGACCGTCATATTGTTCGATCATCAGCTGCCAACCAGATTTTTTTTGAAAAATATAAGTGATTTTAGGATCATAATGCCGCATGATTTGCGCTAGTAAAATTTTCAAATACTGAGAATTTGGGAGTCCAGATAGAATCGTTTGTAATTCTTTTTTCTCGTGCTCTGAATCAGACTGTTTACTTTCCATGGTTCTCGCCTCTTTCGATACTAAAAAATAGCCTTAATCCTAACAGCCGAACTGTTGGATTGTTTTTGCTTTTCTTCAAAATTACACACCTTTTTAATCTTTTTTTCATGTTAAGTCTACCACTTTTAATATGAACTGTCATTTTTTTAATCTTGCTTTTAATTAACTCACTACATTCCTTCTTTGCTTGACTACGCTTTGATTAACTCGTTAAAAAATGAAAAGAAATCAAAAAAAGACGGTCAATCGACCGTCTGAGAAATTATTTATTCGCTTTGGAACCAATATCATTTCGGTAAAAATAGCCGGCTGTTTCAGCTTTTGATAATGCTTGATACACTTGCGCTTGGGCTGCTTGAATTGTATCGGCCTCAGCTTCCACGACTAGAACGCGCCCGCCAGAAGCTTCCATTTGTTTCGTTCCTTGCGTTACACCAGCGTAATAAACAGTAACTTGATCGTTAAAGTCTGGCAGCGGCATTCCTTTTTGATAGTCGTTTGGATAGCCTTCTGCTGCTAAAACAACACCGACTGAGGCTTGATCGCTCCATGTTAATTCCGGTTCTTGATCTTTTAACAAATCACTGATGATTTGAGCTAAATCGCTCGTCAAACGAGGTAAAACGACTTGTGTTTCAGGATCACCAAAGCGTGCATTAAATTCGATGACTTTGGGACCTGCTTCAGTCGCAATCAGACCAGCATATAGAATCCCAGTAAAAGGCGTGCCATTTTTCACCATACCGTCAGCTGCCGGTTGCAGAATTTCTGCTATCGCTTTTTCAACCATTGCTTCCGATATTTGTGGTACAGGTGAATAAGCCCCCATGCCACCAGTGTTCGGACCTTCGTCATTGTCGTAAGCACGCTTATGGTCTTGAGCAATCACCATTGGATAGACTTTTCTATTTTTAACAAAGGCTAGTAACGAAAATTCTTCACCGGCTAAAAATTCTTCTACCACAACTTTGTCGCCGCTCTCGCCGAAACGATGATCGGTCATCATTTCCTTCAACGCTTGCAGTGCTTCTTCCAGCGTCATCGCCACCGTCACACCTTTACCCGCGGCTAAACCATCCGCTTTGATAACGATCGGTGCGCCTTTTTCTGTGACATAATCACAAGCCGCTTGATAATCTGTGAACGCGGCGTAATCAGCGGTAGGAATCTGATTATCTACCATCAGCTTTTTAGCAAACTCCTTCGAACCTTCAATCATCGCCGCTGCTTGATTCGGGCCGAAAATCGCTAGTCCAGCTTGTTGAAAATCATCGACGATTCCATTTAGCAATGGAATTTCCGGACCGACAAACGTCCAGTCAATTGCGTTTTTTTTTGCAAAGGCAATTAACATTTTATGGTCATCTTCTGCGATATCAACGACTTGAATCCCATCTTGGACCATTCCCGGGTTACCTTTCGCACAAAAAACCTCTGTTACTTGTGGACTGTCCAATATTTTTTTGGCGATTGCATGCTCTCTACCACCGCTGCCGATTATTAATATCTTCATAAAATCCTCCTAATGTCTGAAATGACGCACGCCAGTGAAGACCATCGCAACACCATATTTGTTCGCCATTTCGATGGAGTCTTTATCACGAATGCTGCCACCTGGCTGAACAATGGCCTTGATCCCATGCTGCGCCGCATATTCAACACTGTCATTCATCGGGAAATAGGCATCACTTGCTAACACAGCACCCTCCATTCGACCTTTCGCTTCTTCCAAGGCTATTTTGACTGAGCCGACGCGATTCATTTGACCCGCACCGACACCAACAGTTTGATGTGCATTGGCTACCACAATGGCGTTGGATTTCACGTGTTTCACCGCTTTCCAAGCAAAAGCTAACGCTGCTAATTCTTCGGTCGTCGGTTTACGATCGGTCACGGCTTCCCAACTTTCTGGATCTTCTTCAATTACATCTTGATCTTGAACCAGTAATCCGCCTAAAACAGAAACAATCTCCTGCTGAGTCGTTGCTTGATCAGAAAAATCAAGGGTCATCAAACGCAGATTTTTTTTACCGGACAAAACATCGAAAGCTTCTTGGCTAAAGCTTGGAGCAATAATGATTTCTAAGAACAATTTATGCATTTCTTCTGCTGTCGCTAAATCAACTTCACGATTTGCCACTAAAATCCCACCAAAAATTGAAGTTGGATCTGCTTCATAAGCAAATTGATACGCTTCGAAAATCGTTTTGCCACTGCCGATGCCACAAGGATTCATATGCTTCAAGGCGACTACCGTTGGTTCGCTGAATTCACGAGCGATGCGGATCGCCGCATCGGCATCCTTGATATTATTATAAGAGAGTTCTTTGCCGTGAAGCTGCTGCGCGTTGGCAATAGAATAAGGAATAGGTAAGGCGTTTTGATAAAAGGCCGCTTGCTGGTGACTATTTTCGCCGTAACGCAATGTTTGTTTCAGTTCATAAGTCAGCGTTAATTTTTCTGGTTCTGTTTCTGCCACTTGCTGGCTTAAATATTCTGCAATGAGCGCGTCATAGGCTGCAGTGTGGCGGAAAACTTTCGCGGCTAAGCTCTTCCGTGTCGCTAAACTTGTTTCCCCTTGTTCTTTTAACTCATCTAATACGCGAGGATAATCTTTTGGATCAACAACCACTGTCACAGCGTTGAAGTTTTTCGCCGCTGAACGCAGCATACTTGGTCCACCGATATCAATATTTTCAATCGCGTCGGCTTCTGTGACTTCAGGCTTTAAGATCGTTTCCTTGAAAGGATACAAGTTCACACAGACAAAATCGATCGGTTGGATATCATGAGCCTTCATAGCATCCAGATGGCTAGCTACGTCGCGTCGGCCTAATAATCCGCCATGGATTTTTGGATGCAGCGTCTTTACACGGCCATCCATCATTTCAGGAAATCCTGTCACTTCGTCAATGCTCAAGGTTGGAATTCCCGCCTCGTCTAAAGCTTTTTTCGTCCCGCCGGTGGAAACGATCTCGATTCCAGCTTGAACCAATCCTTTAGTAAACTCAATAATCCCTGTTTTATCTGAAACACTAATTAATGCTCTTTTCATCATGATTCTCCTTTACAATTTCCGCTAAAACTTGCGGATAAAGATGATGTTCCGCTTGATGAATTTTTTCTTCCAAGCTCTCCAAAGTATCAGTTGCAGCCACGGCTACCCTGCTTTGTGCGATGATTGGTCCAGTATCGACACCATCATCGACGTAATGAATCGTTACTCCTGTTTCAGACACACCTGCTTCATAAGCGTCTTTGATCCCATGCAGTCCAGGAAAATTAGGCAGTAGAGCCGGATGGATATTAATAATAGCTTGCGGAAAGGCAGCGAGTAATTCCTTTCCTACGATCCGCATATACCCCGCCAAAACTACCAATTCAACATCGTAATCCTTCAATAATTTCAACAGCGCTGCCTCGTAGCTCCGCTTGTCAGTGAATTCTTTAAGTTTGAAACTCTCACAAGGAATATTAAATTTTTTTCCCCGCTCTAAAACATACGCATCACGATGATCCGAAAACAGTAAAACCAGTTCGCCAGCGATTTTTTGATCTTTGAATGCTTGAGCAATCACTTCAAAATTCGAGCCATTTCCTGATGCTAAGACAGCGACTTTCATGCCCTTGCTCCTTTAAAAATGATTGGTTCCGCTCCATTTTCAATGACTTTACCAATCACAAAGGCCTCTTCATCACGAGCAGTCAAATCAGCTTGTAATTCCTCTAATTTTCCCGGGGCAACCGCTAAAACCATACCGATCCCCATATTGAAAATTTCGTACATTTCTTTTTCTGGTATTTCCCCGTATTTTGCTAACGCGTCAAAAATCGGCAAGACCGGCCATGTTCCTAATTCAATTTCACAAGCTAGATTATCCGGCAACATCCGTGGCAGATTTTCTACAAATCCGCCGCCAGTCACATGAGCGATTCCTGTAACTAACTCCTTTTTAACTAAAGGTAAGACCGCATCGACATAGATTCGTGTCGGCGTCAATAATTCCTCGCCTAGTTCTTGAGTCAATTCCGGTAATTTTTCATTGATTGAAAAGCTATTTGTTTCAAAGAAAATTTTACGGACGAGCGAATAGCCGTTGGAGTGAATGCCTGATGAAGGCAAACCTACCAAGAGATCGCCGGTGTTGATTTTTTCACCAGTGATCATTTGACTTTTTTCTGCGATCCCAACGGTGAAGCCGGCTAAATCATAATCGTCTTCCCCGTACATCCCCGGCATCTCAGCCGTCTCGCCACCAATCAAGGCCGCCCCCGCTTGGACGCAACCTTCTGCCACACCAGCCACCACTTGCTCCAAGCGAGCCGGAATATTTTTTCCTGTAGCAATGTAATCTAAAAAGTAAAGTGGCTCCGCGCCTTGGGCCACAATGTCATTGACACACATCGCCACACAGTCGATCCCGATCGTGTCATGTTTGTCTGCTTGGATTGCCACCATTAATTTTGTGCCTACACCATCTGTTCCAGAAACTAACACCGGCTCTTTTAATTGAAACGAACTTAAATCAAAGCAGCCGCCAAACCCACCGATTGCCCCCATTACACCTAAGCGTTCCGTTCTATTTACATGCTTTTTGATCCGTTCAACCACTTCATAACCAGCCTCAACATCTACGCCAGCCTTAGAATATGCATTTCCCACACGATCCGCTCCTTATTCATATTAAAGTATTCATTTTTCTCGAAAGCAAAAAATGAGTTTGATCTTCATGCCGTATACCATTCGACTATTTTTTATTCATAGGGCTTATTCCTAATCTTAGAAATCATTTTTCAAAAAACGAAAAATGACTCTTATTGTCATAGCGTATACCATTATTTTAATAAAACGAGGTTTTTTCTTTCAAAGTTGCTTGATAATGTGCTTCGTAATCGTATAACGGTGTTGGATAATCACCATTAAAGTACGCCATACATAGCCCTGAATAAGGTGCGTCAAATTTTAAGCCGATTGCATTGATCAAGCCGTCTTCACTTAAAAAGGACAAGGAGTCAGCTCCAATCATTTCTCGCATTTCTTCAATGGAATGATTCGCGGCAATCAATTCTTTCCGCGTTTGAATATCGATTCCATAGAAACAAGGATAACGTAACGGCGGTGAAGCGATTCGAACATGAACTTCCTTTGCACCTGCTTCTTTCAAAAGATTGACGATTCGACGGCTAGTGGTTCCCCGAACGATAGAATCGTCTACCATGATCACTCGTTTCCCTTCAACTACGCCACGAACGGCAGACAGTTTCATTCTTACCCCTTGTTCGCGTAATTCTTGTGTTGGTTGGATAAAGGTTCGAGCGACATATTGGTTTTTTACCAAGCCCATCTCATAAGGAATTCCTGATTCTTCTGCGTAACCGCTGGCTGCTGATAATGAAGAATTCGGCACGCCGACTACCATGTCAGCTTCGATTGCTGATTCTTTCGCTAAAATACGTCCCATATTTTTGCGGGCGCTATGAACATTGACGCCGGCAATATTAGAATCCGGACGAGCAAAGTAAATATATTCCATTGAGCAAATCGCGTGCTGCGTTTCCTGCGTAAATTGTTCCACTCTTAGTCCGTCGTCGTCGATTGTAATAATTTCTCCGGGATTAACATCTTGGATAAAGCTTGCACCAACGACTTCCAGCGCACAAGTTTCCGAAGCGACTACATACGCCCCATTGACCATTTGTCCGATTGACAATGGGCGAAAACCGTTAGGGTCAAGGGCTGCAACCATTGAATCTTCCGTTAACATCAAATAGGCGAAACCACCTTTGACGGTATTCAAAGCTTCCTTCATTCGCTCACAAAGCGTCGCTTTATGACTACGGCGAATTAAGTGCATCAAGATCTCCGTATCTGAATTGGAATGGAAAATCGCGCCATTTTGTTCTAATTCTTTTCGTAAACTTTTGGCGTTCGTCAAATTGCCATTATGGGCCAAGGCAAAAGCACCATCGTAAAAATTAAATAAGAAAGGCTGAATATTGTCCACGCTGCTATTGCCAGCTGTCGCATAACGAACGTGACCGATCGCAGCTTGACCAGTCAAATGGTTCAACTGCTGCTCATCCTTAAAAACTTCCGACAATAGACCTAGCCCGCGATGTCCGGTTAATTTCCCCGCATCATTACAGACGATCCCAGCACCTTCTTGTCCGCGATGCTGTAAACTATGCAAGCCAAAATAAGTGACGCGAGAGGCATCTGGATGACCCCAGATGCCAAAAACGCCACATTCTTCATTTAAACTTCTTACTTCATTAGACATGGAATGGCTTCCTCCCATAATTCTTGTGCCTGTTTTGTTGCTACGTTGATCGAAGCACCTTCTGCTGTCAAATGAATCTCGTCAGAATCAGTAACCGTCCCGATCATGACTGCTTTATTTCCAGCTAGCGCTTCAAATTCTGCTTGATTTTCTGGTTTAACGGTTAAAACAAAGCGTGATTGTGTCTCAGCAAAAAGATTTTCAACGGGCATCGCAACGGTTGCTTCCACTCCTAATTGATTAGTAAAAGCCGATTCAGCGATGGCTACCGCTAGTCCACCTTCCGCACAGTCATGGGCGCTGGCAATCAAACCGGCTTTAATTGCAGAAAGAACAAAGTCTTGATTGGCTTTTTCCACCGTTAAGTCAAAGTCCATTAATTGACCTTCAATCAATCCTTTTTGCATTTTTTGCAATTCACTGCCGTTGAAATCATTGCTAGTTTCACCAACAACATAAATCAAATCACCAGCTTGTTTAAATTCTTGCGTCGTAATATGACTCAAGTCTTCAATCAAACCAACCATTCCAATCATTGGTGTTGGATAGATGGCTTTGCCATTGGTTTCGTTATACATCGAGACATTGCCTGAGATAACCGGTGTATTCAATGTTCGACAAGCTTCAGAGATTCCGTCAGCTGATGTCCATAATTCCCAAAAGCCTTCTGGTTTTTCTGGTGAACCATAGTTCAAGCAATCGGTGATCGCCAAGGGTTGACCACCAGAAGCGACGATATTTCGGGCGGCTTCCGCTACCGCGATTTGTCCGCCGATTTCTGGATTCAAATACAAGTAACACGCATTACAGTCAGTGGTCATCGCCAGCGCTTTTTGGGTTCCACGAACTCGTAAAACAGCTGCGTCACTGCCGGGACGAACTACCGTATTGGTGCGTACTTGTGAGTCATAGGTTTCATAGATCATTCGCTTTGAAGCGATGGTTGGCTGTTGCAACAATTGTAGCAATACTTCCGAAGCATCCTTCACCTCCGGTTGATACTCGTCCATTGCAGCGAATTCTTTGATCCGGGCAGGTTCGCGTTTTTCATTTTGGTAAACCGGCGCGTCTTCAGCCAAAGCATCGACTGGTAAATTGGCGACTTCAACGTCGTGATGGTACAAACGATACAGCCCGTCATCCGTTACTTCACCAATCGTCACCGCATCTAGCTCATAACGTTTGAATAATTCCACGACTTCTGCTTCATGCCCTTGCTCAACACAAATCAGCATCCGCTCTTGTGACTCCGATAACATCATTTCGTAAGGGGTCATATGGGTTTCCCGTTGCGGTACATCATCTAAATAAAGCTTCAAGCCCGAACCAGCTTTTGAGGCCATTTCCGAACTAGATGAAACCAGACCAGCTGCTCCCATATCTTGGATACCGACTAAAATATCTGCATGATCCAAAATTAATTCCAAACAAGCTTCCAATAATAACTTTTCCATAAATGGATCGCCGACTTGAACCGCCGAACGTTGTTGTTCTTCTCCTTCAACAAATTCTTCAGAAGCGAAGGTCGCTCCGTGAATGCCGTCACGCCCTGTTTTAGCCCCTACATACATGATAGAATTGCCGACACCTTTAGCTTGACCCTTTTGAATGTCCTTGTGCTCCATCAAGCCGACACACATCGCATTCACTAAAGGATTCCCTTCGTAGCAAGGATCAAAGGCTACTTCGCCGCCGACTGTTGGGATACCGATACAATTTCCATAGCCGCTGATCCCAGCGACAATTTCTTCTACTAAATATTTCGTCCGAGGTGTGTTTAATTCACCAAAGCGTAACGAATCTAAAATTGCGATGGGACGAGCGCCCATGCTGAAAATATCACGGATGATCCCGCCGACACCTGTTGCCGCGCCTTCATAAGGCTCTACCGCCGAAGGATGATTATGACTTTCAGCTTTAAAGACAACTGCTTGTCCATCACCAATATCCACGATCCCGGCACCTTCACCGGGTCCTTGAAGAACCTGCGGCCCCTCCGTCGGAAATTTGCGTAGAACGGGCTTTGAATTTTTATACGAACAATGTTCGCTCCACATTACCGAAAATAGTCCTGTTTCAGTATAATTCGGCATGCGACCCAAGATATCTTCAGAAATCAAGCGATATTCTTCATCGGTCAAGCCCCATTCGGCATAGATTCGTTGTTCTTTGATTTCTTGCGCTGTCGGTTCTAATTTCATCATTAGTTTGCAGTCACCTTTCCGAAATTTTTTAAAATAGAGGCGAAGAATTTTTTGCCATCCTCAGAACCTAAAAGGATTTCCATCGCACGTTCCGGGTGTGGCATCATGCCTAAAACATTTCCTGCTTGATTAGTGATTCCGGCAATATTTTCTACACTGCCGTTAATATTTTCTCCTTCATAGGTAAAGACGATTTGATTGTTCGCCTTTAGCTCAGTCAAGGTCGCTTCATCACAATAATAATTTCCTTCACCGTGAGCGACCGGAATTTGAATGATCTCATCCGCTTCATATTCAGAAGTGAATTTTGTTTGGTTATTCACAACACGTAATGGAGTGATTTTGCTAATAAATTTTAAGGACTCATTGCGGCGTAATGCCCCGGGTAACAGACCTGCTTCCGTTAAAATTTGAAAGCCATTACATGTTCCAAAGACTGGTTTGCCTTCTTCAGCGAACCGAATAACTTCTGACATGATATTAGAAAAGCGAGAGATCGCGCCACAGCGTAAATAATCACCATAAGAAAAACCGCCAGGTAATAGTACACCATCAAAGCCAGCCAAGCTTGTTGCATCATGACGGACGTATTCGCAATCCGCCCCCATGATTTCCTTCATCGCCCAATACATGTCCATGTCGCAATTTGAGCCAGGAAAAACAATGACTGCAAATTTCATCTTAGACTTCCTCCATTGCTTGGATTTCATAACGATAAGTTTCCATATTCACGTTGGCTAATAATTTGTCGCAAATTTCCTCGATCATGTCTTCTACTGGGCGATCGCTTTTAGCGACTTTGATCTCAAAATATTTACCGATCCGTACCTCTTCAATTTCGTCATAACCTAAACGATGAACTGCCCCTTTGACTGCTTCTCCTTGGGGATCTAACACAGAATCCTTATATGTTACGTAGACTTTTACAAAATACATGCTTATTCTCCTCGCTTTTCTAATCGATTTAATACTTCTTGATACACAGGAATAATGTCGCCTAAGTCGCGACGATAAATATCTTTGTCTAAATGCTCTTGCGTTTTCTTGTCCCACAAACGACACGTATCAGGAGAAATCTCATCTGCTAAAAGAATCGTGCCATCCTTTTGCCGTCCAAATTCTAATTTAAAGTCGATGAGTTGAATCGCCATTGAATCAAACAATTCAATCAACGCTTGATCGACTTCTAAAGCCATGTGACGTAGTATTGCCAACTCTTCATCGGTCGCAATTTCCAAAAAGCGGATATGATCATCAATGATCATTGGATCGTCTAAGGCATCATTTTTGTAATAAAATTCGACAATTGGCTTTTTCAAAGCGGTTCCTTCTGGAATAGCCAAGCGTTTTGAAAAACTGCCCGCTGCTACATTTCGAACAACCACTTCTAAAGGAATGATTTCCACTGATTGAATCAATTGTTCAGTAGCTGAAAGTCGTTTGATAAAGTGATTCTTGATTCCTTTGCCCGCTAAAAAATCAAAGATTAAGCTGGTGATTTGATTATTTAGTTCGCCTTTACCATTGATTTGGTCTTTTTTTGCGCCATTCAAAGCAGTCGCTTGATTTAAATACTCGACCCAAATGGCCTCTGGATCATCTGTTTGAAATAATTGTTTTGCTTTTCCTTCATACAATAAAGTTCCTTTTTCCACCTTGTTACGCTCCCTTTTTGTGAACATTCGCTACAATTCGCATAAAATCATTCGCTTTTTTATTTCATCCTTAGTGTAACAACTGAAAAAAAATAATTCAACATTTTATCGGATATTATAATTCAAAAACATCTTCATCGTTCGTGTTTTACCAAGAACGCTCATTCCTTTTTCACAAACATTTTTGAGATAACGTTTACATTTTTTAAAATGGGTGGTATATTAAATGCGAATGATATTAATGGAGGAATTGCTTATGTTAGAGACGCCCTCAACAGCTCAAAAATTTCTAGATTCAATGACTGAAATCAACAAGCAACGACTACTGAACGCACTGTTAGGATTAGATAGTACCCATGCCTTGAATTGCAACACCAGCTTCTATTCTTACCGCAACTTAAAAAAAATCTTTAAACCAAATAAAGCTCAACCGATGCAAACACTACACTTTTCCAATACCACAAACGATCAATTAGTCATTCGACAATTGAAGCAGCATTCTTTCTTAAAGAATTCTTATCGAATCGAGATTCGGCTGAATTCCGTCTTATATGACTATCAATTGATTGATTGCTTGCTGCAGCAACTGAACGAAAGCTGCTGTACGGATTTGTTTTCTTACGCATAAAAGCAAAGACCTTCTTACCGAAAACGGCAAGAAGGTCTTTTTCTATTTAATGCCAACACGTTCGAAAACCTTGTCAACATTTTTTAAATGATAATTATAATCGAAAGCGTCGTCCAAATCAGCAGCAGATAAAATGCTGGTGATTTTTTCGTCGGCATCAAGCAATGGCCGGAACTGGGTTTGATTATCCCAAGCATACGCGGTCTTTGGTTGAACTAAGTCATACGCTTCTTCCCGGGTCATTCCCTTATCGATCAATTTCAACATAACCCGTTGGCTATAGATCAAGCCGAAGGTCGCATCCATATTACGCTTCATGTTCTCTGGGAAGACCGTCAAATTCTTAACGATATTGCCAAAACGGTGCAGCATATAATCTACTAAAATCGTCGTATCCGGTGTAATGATTCGTTCAGCTGAAGAATGGGAGATATCACGTTCATGCCACAAAGCCACATCTTCAAAGGCAGTAATTAAATGACCGCGAACGACCCGTGCCAAGCCGGTCATGTTTTCTGAACCGATCGGATTCCGTTTATGAGGCATCGCCGATGAACCTTTTTGTCCTTTAGCGAAAAATTCTTCCACCTCGCGGGTTTCCGATTTTTGCAAGCCGCGGATCTCTGTTGCAAAACGTTCAATCGAAGTCGCAATCAATGATAGGCTAGAAAAATACTCGGCATGTAAATCTCTGGGCAAGACTTGGGTAGAAATTTCTTGTGGGCGGATTCCTAATTTTTCACACACAAATTCTTCTACAAATGGCGGAATATTCGCGAAGGTTCCCACCGCACCAGAAATTTTTCCTGCTTCAACTCCTTTAGCCGCGTGTTCGAAGCGTTCGATGTTACGTTTCATTTCAGAATACCAAGTCGCCAATTTCAAACCAAAGGTCGTCGGTTCCGCGTGAACCCCGTGGGTCCGCCCCATCATAACCGTATTTTTATGTTCCAAGGCTTTTTCTCCAATGATGGCTAAAAAGTCTTGCAGATCTTGACGTAAGATATCATTGGCTTGTTTGTATAAGTATCCGTAGGCTGTATCTACCACATCGGTGCTTGTTAAGCCATAGTGAACCCATTTCCGTTCTTCACCTAGTGTTTCAGAAACCGCACGGGTGAAAGCAACGACATCGTGTTTAGTTGATTGTTCAATTTCTAAAATACGGTCAATATCAAAACCGGCATTTGCACGAATTTTCTCAACATCCGCCTTGGGAATCTCCCCTAGTTCCGCCCAAGCTTCATCCGCTAAAATTTCCACTTCCAGCCACGCATTATAACGATTCTCATCGCTCCAAATATTTGCCATTTCCGCTCTACTATATCGAGGTATCATGTTACGCTCCTTTTTTCTACTTAATGAAAGAATTTTTAATACTATCTGTTTTTAATCCCACGTCTCAGTCTTCTTGATATCATCCAAAGTTCGTTGGATACTATCCGTTAAAATAGTGATATGCCCCATCTTGCGACCTTTTTTCGGCATTGCTTTGCCGTAATAATGAAAGTGCCAGTCCGGCCACAAATCAATTAATTCATAGGTCTTTAAAAGATTCTCGCCTAAAATATTCACCATCACGGCATTCGATAATAATTTTGGTTCGCTTAAAGGCCAACCGCAAATCCCACGAATATGGGCCTCGAACTGACTCAACGAACAAGCTTCAATCGTATAATGGCCAGAATTATGTGGACGTGGTGCGATCTCGTTCACATATAAGGCACCAGCTTTGGTCAGGAAGAATTCTACACATAAGGTGCCGACTAATTCCACGCCTTCAGCGATAACTCTAGCGATTCGACTTGCTTCTTTAGCTACCGCCGTGTCAATTCCCGCCGGCGCGATCGTTTCATGCAAAATATTATTGCGATGGATATTTTCAACGACTGGAAACGTTACGTAGTCGCCGATATTATTTCCCGCTACTTGGACGGATAATTCTTTTTCAAAGGGAATCCATGCTTCTAAGACACAGGTCCCTTGACGCAGTAAATTCATGGAAGGTGCTAGGTCAGCTGTACTTTTTAAAACATATTGCCCATGACCGTCATAACCGCCACGAGTTGTTTTTAAGACGCACGGGTAGCCAATGCCTTCAATCGCATCTTGAATATCCGTCGGACTAATGATCGTCGCGTAAGGCGCGATCACAATATTATTATTTTCCAAGAAAGATTTTTCCATCAAACGGTCTTGACTGATGGCTAGTAAGTCCGTCCCTTGAGGAACATTAGCAAAATGCTGGATTTGATTGATCGTATCAACATCCACATTTTCAAATTCATAAGTAATTGCTTGTGATCTTCTAGCCATTTCTTCTAAAGCCATTTGATCATCATAATCGGCCACGATATGCCAATCTGAAACTTGCGCAGCTGGACAATCTTCTGTCGGATCAATGATTCCCGTTCGAAAACCCATTTCCTTCGCGCTGATAGCCATCATTCGGCCTAATTGCCCTCCGCCTACGATTCCAATCGTAGAGCCTGGTTGTAAAGGTTTAACCAAGTTGTTCACTACTTTCCACTACAGTTTGTGTCATTTGCTGACGTTTCTTTGCTAAACGTTCAGCTACCTTTTTATCATACATTGAAAGCATCTGAGCCGCAAGTAGTCCCGCATTCGTTGCCCCAGCTTTTCCAATCGCCGTCGTCGCCACCGGAATCCCGCCCGGCATCTGAACGATCGATAATAAGGAGTCTAAGCCATTTAAAGCCTTTGATTGCACTGGTACACCAATCACAGGCAAGGTCGTCTTAGCCGCTACCATGCCTGGTAAATGAGCGGCTCCTCCGGCTCCTGCAATAATAACTTTAATGCCGCGTTCTCTGGCCTTTTCCGCAAACTCAAACATTAGATCAGGCGTACGATGTGCTGAAACAACTTTTTTTTCATAAGAAATCTCCAACTCCTCGAGACTTTCACAAGCGTGTTTCATTGTTTCCCAATCAGAGGTACTCCCCATGATAACTGCAACTTCTGGATTCATGATTTGCTCCTTTCATTATTCATGCTTATTTTAGCAAGCAACTAAAGGGAAGTCAAAAGAGAATTCGAATATTATTTGATATTTACAATCTAATGTTCGTGTTTATTTCATAAAAAAGAAAACGCGGCAAACGCCGCGTTCTTTTTTAACTATTTTTACGATTATAACCGTGGAATAATAGATTCAATACAATCGCTGACAAACTACTCATCACGATTCCATTACCAGTAAACATTTGAACCGTTTCAGGCAGCTTCGCGAAAAGTGTCGGCATGGCGTTAAAACCTAAACCAAAACCAATTGAAATTGCGATAATCAATAAGTTTTTCTCATCGTTAAAATCAACTTTCGAAAGCATCTTCATCCCTTGGACCGCGACCATTCCAAACATCACGAGCATTCCCCCGCCTAAAACCGGCTCAGGAATAATTTGCGCCAAAGCTCCCACTTTAGGGAACAGGCCCAGAATAATCAAGAAGATAGCTGAAAAATAAATTGGACGACGGGTTTTGATGCCGGATAATTGAACCAACCCAACATTTTGTGAAAAACCAGTATAAGGGAACGTATTGAATAATCCGCCTAAAATAACTGCCAGGCCTTCTGCACGATACCCACGTTTCAAATCATCCTGAGATACTTTTTTGCCGGTAATATCGCCTAAAGCAAAGTAAACACCCGTTGACTCTACCATGCTGACGATGGAAATAATAATCATTAAGAGAATTGAAAATGGTTCAAACTTCGGTGTCCCAAAGTAAAAAGGCTGTGGGACATGGAACATCGGCGCATGACCAATCGCGGCTAGGTCGACTTGGCCTAATAATGCCGCTAAAATCGTGCCACCAACCAGTCCTACTAATACAGCGATTGAACGAATAAACCCGCGACCAAAAACTTGAACAGCTAAGATCAAGGCAATCGTAATAAAGGCTAATAGTAAATTGGTTGGATCGCCGAAAGTTTTAGCCGATGCATCGCCGCCACCTAATTTCGTTGTAGCAACTGGGATTAGTGTCAAACCAATCGTTGTAATGACTGTTCCAGTAACGATCGGCGGAAACAGCTTTTCAATCTTTGAAAAGAAGCCAGCAATTAAAACTACAAATATTCCAGCCGCAATGATCGACCCGTAGACTGTTCCGACACCCTGTGTTTGTCCAATCAAGATCAGTGGTGCTACTGCTTGGATGGCACAGCCTAGAACAACCGGCAGCCCGATCCCGAAAAATCTGTTGACTGTTAATTGCAAAAGTGTAGCTACCCCACACATGAAAATATCAATGGAAATCAAATACGTCATTTGCGCTTCATTAAAACCTAACCCCGTACCGATCAACAGCGGCACGGCCACAGCTCCTGCATACATGGCTAAAAGATGCTGCAACCCTAAAACTGCTGATTTTCCATTACTTGTTTCGTTTGTCACTCTATGCGTCCTCCTCGATAAATGTCACTTTACCGTCATGTAAGGAAGAGATTCTTGCTAAAGAGACGACTGGAATGTCCATGTCTTCAATCAGTTGGCGTCCATCCTGGAAGGATTTTTCAATTAAAATCCCGATCCCAGCCACGTTTGCTCCCGCTTGTTGACACAGTTCAATCAATCCTTTAGCCGCTTGGCCGTTCGCTAGAAAATCATCGACTAATAACACATTGTCCTCTGCAGAAAGGAATTTACGAGAAATTGAAATGGTGCTAGTTACTTGTTTTGTAAAAGAATAAACGGATGCAGTCAATAGCTCTTCGTCCATTGTTAGGCTTTTTGATTTACGGGCAAAGATCATCGGTACCTTTAAAGCTTGTGCGGCATAAACAGCCGGAGCAATCCCTGATGCTTCAATTGTCACTACTTTAGTGATCTTTTTTTCCGCGAATACTTCTGCCAGACGTTTCCCCATCGCATCCATCAATTCAGGATCTACTTGGTGCGTGATGAATTCATCGACTTTCAGAACACCTTCGCCTAAAACTCTGCCATTTTCTTTAATGCGATCTGTCAATTCTTTCATTATCCATTCTCCTTTTCCTATTTCAAATCGAGTACCATTCCATTTTATTTTCTTTACTATAGCAAGATATTTTGCCGGTCGCATGTCATCTGCTTAGTTAGCCATAAAAAAAGAATTGCATTCGTTCTTGTCGTTTTTTGATTAATACAAAAAACGCACCCCATCTGCAAAGCAAAAAAGGTACGCAACCGTACGATTTTTACTTATAGTCTTGCGTTTACGGCACAAGGTAGAAACTGTCATCCATATTATGACGATATATAAGTTCACTGCCAGTGAAAATTTTCACTGAAGTTTATGAAATATGAAAATTATTATAGCAGAAAGATTCTCACTGTAAACTAGAATCATTTCAAATGAGAAGAATTATAGCTGAATTAAATGAATATCTCACTTTATAATAAGAAGAAAGACGAAATCAATTCAAAAAAATTGGCAATTCAACTAGGATTTGAGAAGATAATAAAAACAAGGAAAATTTTTCTGACTCCTTTACTACATAGCCAGGAGCCTTATTAAAGAATAGATTAGGAGGTTCTTCTAATGATCGATTATTTCACAATATCCGATACTGGCGTAAAAAAAAGCGCACACGCCAGTAATTGGCTCGCGGTTGATAATCCCACCGATGCCGAAAAGGAACAGTTACACGAGGCCTATGATCTACCGAAAAACTTTTTTACCTTAGGTCAAAAATATTCCAATGTCTCCTTTTTCAAAAAATATCAAACCAAGGAAAAGAATCCACTATGCTTGATGCTCTTTGTTGATATCCAATCCGTGGATGAACCTGAATCTTTATCTTCAACAGTTTCGGTATTCTTGACTCCTGAAGTGCTGATAACCGTCAGTGATAATTCGCTAATTCAAGAAGTGCTGCAAAATTTCGAGACGGAAATCTTTACTAAAGCCGGCCTGATTCTCCATATGTTACAGACGATCAATGAACATTATCTGATTTTTTTACGAGAACAACGAAAGACTATCGAAGAAATCAGTCAAGGAACTGCTCACGGCTCTAATAAAAATATCCTTGAACAAACGACCCATACGGAAAAAAATCTCGTATACATCGACAATCTTTTAAAGGAACAATTAAAAACAATTGATCGATTATTGGATTCGAGTCTAGTGGCTTCCGATCGGGATTTAGCAATTGAAATCGAGTTACAGTCTAAACAGGCCACGACTTCTGTTCAAATTTATCGCGAGATGCTAGGCTCTATCAGCGGATTGATCAACAGTATGATGGATAATCGGCTGAACCAGCTAATGAAATTTCTAAACACGGCTTCTTTGCTCTTAGCATTACCAACGTTAATTTTTAGTCTATGGGGGATTAATACCGGTGGATTGCTCTGGCGTGATTCTGAGATTGGCTCCATCATGGTGGTGCTCTTAGCATTGATTGTTTCCATCGTTAGCGGCGTCTATTTATTTAAAAAGGATTATGACGCTTAAGTTAAGAAAGGCTTACGCGGACTCGCTCAGCTTTTTGCCAGTTTTTCTTCTCGCTTTATTGAGATTAGAAAAAGGGTATGCGTGACGACAATCAGAATCATTTTTCGTGTTTTTGGAAAAATGATTCCCTAATTAGGAGTCAGCTGAGCAATAAGACCAAACGATTTCTAAATTGTTTCTCAAATTTCGAAATAGTTTTGCTTATTGCCGATAAAGCTAGTTCGTGAAGCCGGACATGAATATGCCTGCTGTAAAGCGATTTATTCATTTGAAAATTTTATACTTTCTTCATAGTCAAAAAAACAGGCAGCGAGGATGTGAACGCTGCCTGTTTTAACTGTTTATTATTTCAATTCGTTCGCTACTGAGAAGTGTCCAATAACATCAGTGATTCGGTTCAAGTCAACGTTACCGCCAGAAACGACTGCAACGACTTTTTTGCCATTCACATATTTGTCTACTTTACCTGAAAGAATGGCTGCAGTTGCTAAAGCGCCTGCTCCTTCAACGACGATCTTCGTCCGTTGGATCAAATCTTTCATTGCAAGTTCAATTTCTTGTTCAGATACGGTTACCATATCGTCAACCAATTCTTCAACAACTTCAAAGGTTAGGTTTCCAGGAAATTCTACCGCACAACCGTCTGCGATTGTCGCACCAGTTTTGTAGCCAACTTTTTTGCCTTCGCGGAACGAAGCAGTCATCCCATGAATGTTGTCTGCCTGTACCCCAATGATATTGATATTTGGATTAAATGTTTTCATTGCTACCGCGATACCAGAAATCAATCCGCCGCCGCCGACAGGAACAACGACAGTATCCACATCCCAAATTGAATCTAGGATTTCAAGACCAATTGTTCCTTGTCCAGCCATCACGCATTCATCATCGTAAGGTGGGATATACGTCACACCTGTTTCTTCAACGATTTTTTCACAATATGCTTTTGCATCGTCAAAACCAGCACCATGAAGGATTACTTTGGAACCGTAGCCTTCCGTTGCTTCAACTTTCGCTTTAGGAGCTGTTTCAGGCATTACGATCGTGCTTTCGATTCCTAATAATCTAGAAGTCAACGCTACACCTTGTGCGTGGTTTCCAGCAGAAACCGCGATAACCCCTTTATCTTTTTCCGCTTGAGTTAAATGAGCAATCTTGTTGAAAGCTCCACGGAATTTAAATGATCCTGTTAATTGCATATTTTCTAATTTTAAGAAAACTTGACCGCCCGTTTGAGCCGTTAAGAACATTGATTGAATCAACGGTGTTACCCGTCCGTATTGTTTTACAACATTTTTTGCTTCATGGATATCTTCGATTGATACTGGTAATTTTGTCATTGTTTGAGTCATTACAGTACATCTCCCACTTCGGTATAAGTCACATCGATTGAATCTGCTAATGCTTTAGAAACTACTTTACCATTGTATACACTTAGACCTGAAACTAATGATTCGTCAGATTTCAACGCGGCTTCAAGACCTTTGACACTGACATCTTTAAGGAACGAGATATTACCTTTTGCTAACGCGATCGTTGCTGTTCTTGGTGTTGCACCAGGCATATTCGGTACAGCATAGTGGATCACGCCGTGTTTAGTGAAGACTGGGTCTGCATGGTTAGTTGGTTTGTCGATTGTTTCAACCGTACCACCTTGGTCAATCGCGATATCAACGATGACTGAACCTGGTTTCATTGATTCAACCATGTATTCTTTAACTAATTTTGGTGGCTTCGCTCCTGGAATCAAGACTGTCGAGATAAACACATCAGCTTCTTTGATTTTTTCTTCTAAGTTTTCAGTGTTTGAAACTAACACATCAACATTGTGATCTTTATAACGTTCTTGTAATTGTTTGATGCGGTTTTCGTTCACTTCAAGAATGATGACGTGGCAACCAATTCCAACAGCCATATCAGCTGAATTTTCTGCTGCGTTCCCGCCGCCTAAGATGACCACTGTTCCTGCTTCAACGCCGTCGATTCCTGGAAGTAAGATTCCTTCGCCGCCATGTTGTTTTTCTAAATAGTATTGACCTAGATTTACTGCACGACGTCCAGCGATCGCACTCATTGGTTTCAATAATTCTAATACGCCGTTGATTGAGATGTTTTCGCCTGACAAAGCTGTCACGCCAACTTCCATCATTTTTTCAACACAAGCTTTGTTAGCAGCTAAATGTAAGAAGCCCCAGATGATTTGACCTTTTTTGAAGTAGTGGTATTCACTTTCCATTGGTTCTTTTACTTTTACGATCAATTCAGCTGTCCAAGCAGTATCTGTATCAACGATTTTACCGCCAGCTTCAATATATTGTTCATTTGTAAAGCCTGAGCCTGCACCTGCGTTATCATCAACAAGTACTTCGTTTCCTGCTTCAACTAAAATTTTTACATTTTCAGGTGTCATACCTACACGTGCTTCACCTTGTTTTGGATCTTTAATTACGCCTATTTTCATAGCCATTCACTCCCAAAGATTATTTACCAAAGTTATTTAACCTTGGAACATGTTTAATATATCACAATGCTTTTTTTATACAACGATAAGCTTTCAAGTGTTATTGATATCTCATTTAGTTCAAAACAATATTCATTATTAGTTGATCTTATAAACAAAAAAAGCCGTTAAAACGGCTTTTTTAAATAAGAATTTTTTCATTTATTCGAAATGTGTTCTCCTTAAACTAGTCTAACAAATAAATATAATGGAATCGTTCTCGTTCTTTTATGTGATTCTTCGAATTTATTGATTTTTTATTATTTTCAAAAATAGTAGCATTACTAAGTAATTTTACTTTAAAAAGTGCAGGAAAGTTATTCCTTACAACCTGCAAGAACCGAACAAAAAAAGTCGAAGATTACTCTTCGACTTTTGCTTGGCAATCTGGGCATAACCCATAAACTTCTAAACGATGCTTGTTGATTTTATAGCCTGTCAACTTGCTGGATGCCATTTCAACATCTTCCAATCCTGGATAGAAAAAATCCACGATCTTACCACAATCTGTACAAATCGCATGATAATGCTGCTTGTTTGTAAAATCAAAACGACTAGCCGCATCTCCATAGTTCATCTCCTGCACAATCCCTATTTCGACAAATTTTCTCAAGTTATTGTACACAGTAGCCACACTCATATTGGGGAAGCGGCCTTCTAACGAGCGAAAAATCTCATCAGCTGTTGGATGACTGCGATACTGGATCAGATATTCTAAGATGGCATAACGTTGTGGCGTGATTCTTACTCCGCCGGCCTTTAATTCTTTGACCGCTTGATCAACTGCCTCATTAACCATATAAGCCCCTCCTCTATTGGATTCTCTATTAAAATGATACTATTATCTGAGGGGAAATACTAGTTGGATTCAAAAATTAATCTTTTTCGTAAACTTATCGGATTTATTGGAATAATTCAGTAGACAAATAACGTTCACCATTATCAGGCAGTAAAACCAATACTTTTTGACTAGAATCCATTTTTTTAGCTACTTCTAATGCCGCAAATAGTGCCGCTCCTGAAGAAATACCAACTAGAATTCCTTCTTTTTTGGCAATTTCTCTGGCAGTCTCCATGGCATCGCTGCTTTTCACCGGTAAAACTTCATCATAAATGTTAGTATTCAAAATACTTGGAACAAACCCAGCGCCAATTCCTTGGATTTTATGTGGACCAGATTGACCACCCTCTAAAACAGGAGATTCTTCCGGTTCTACCGCATAAATTTTAATATCCGAATACATCCGCTTCAATTCGTTACCAACACCTGTGATCGTACCACCTGTACCAACACCAGCAACAAATGCGTCTAAACCATTTTTTTCAAAGGCATTGACGATTTCTTTAGCTGTCGTTTCTTCATGAACTTTTGGATTCGCTGGATTGTCAAATTGAGCTGGGACGAACCAACCATTTTTTTCAGCTAACTCATTTGCCTTAGCAATCGCGCCTTTCATACCGTCCGCTCCGGGAGTTAAAACTAAATCTGCCCCATAAGCTTGCATTAATTTCCGGCGTTCAACGCTCATCGTTTCCGGCATTACTAACGTTACTGGATATCCTTTAGCAGCTCCGACCATAGCTAGACCAATTCCTGTATTTCCAGAAGTCGGTTCAATAATCGTCATACCTGCTGTCAATTTCCCAGAATGTTCGGCGTCTTCAATCATTCGTAAAGCAATCCGATCCTTCACACTTCCGCCTGGATTAAAGGATTCAACTTTAACGTATATTTCCGCCATCTCACTTGTTGTCATGTGGTTAAGTTTTACGATCGGTGTGTCGCCTATCGTTTCTAAAATAGATTGATAAATTTTTGTCATTTTATTTCGCTCCATTCCTTACCTTATGTAAGTTATATTAACGAAAAAAGAGCAAAGATGCGAGAATTTCGACTTTTAAAGCGCTTCAACCTAGAGTAACTTTAAAGATTTTTTCTAAATAAAATCTTCCCTCAGAGTTTTATTCAAGAAAAAAAGATGAAGCGTGTTGCTTCATCTTACCAATCAATTAAATAGTAATCGTTTCTCCAGGCATGATGGTGGTTGCAGAAGTCCAACCATTATCCGCCATTAACTGGTCGACACTAATTCCAAATTTTTCAGCGATTCCCCAAAAAGAATCCCCTGATTGGACTGTGTATGATTGACCACTTGTTTGTGTTGCTTCACTTCCATTAGAAACTGTTTGCTGTGTTTGTCCTTGATCGGTTGATTCAACCGCTGTACCGGCTCCTGGTGTATCAAAACGAGTCAAACCATACGTTTGAATCAATGAGATTAATTTTCCGGCATACCCAGGGTCTGTCGCATAGCGTCCCGTTAAATAGACTGCTGCATCTTGATAACTGTTCGTATGACTTTTCCATGCGCCTGCATAATAAGAACTTCTTAAAAGGCTCGCATGGGCCTGAAAAGATTCACTGTAGCTGCCGTACACAGCAAAAGGCTCATTCATCGTAACCCACTGACCATTTAAGTATTCTTGGGTACTCATAGTGACTGATGGACCACCGCTGTATTCTTTTACGCCAAATAAATTGTAATACGGAGCACTTGATAATGACGACGATCCAAAGCCCGTTTCAACTAATGCTTGAGCAACCATTATCGATGCGTATAAATCATTTGATGCAGACACTTGCATCGCAGAAGCACCTAGCTGTTCAATAAATGCCGATTGATTTTGTGTTTGCCCGACTTCCGCCGCATTCACTTTTACACTATTGATAGAAATCGCGGCTGGTGCAAGAATCATTGCCGTCCCTAGTAAAGGCGCACTCTTTTTCGCCCTACTTATCCGCTTTTCTTTTTTTTGTTCTCTTATATAATTGTTTCTCTCGATACGTGTTTTAAATTGGCTCATTTTTTACCTCCATGAAACCCTACCTACACTCTTCTTTTTACGTTACTTTGAAATTATAATCCAAGAATAATTAACAAACAATTCAAACAACGTTGTTTCGACAAATTGTCATTACTTCGTAACATGTGTAATGAAAAAGTAGTTATATTTCAGTTTAAATTCTATTGCTTTTTCGAAATACCTTATTTAAATCCGTTAAAAAAGTGAATCAGCTTAAAAACTGATCCACTTTAAAACACAATTGTCTTGTTTACATAATTATTTTATGCTTCGATAGGTTGATTTTGAAAAACCAATTGGTCATCAAATAATTCGATAGAAACTTTTGTCTTAGGCAGCACCCGGCCGGCAATAATTTCTTTTGCTAACGGTGTCTCTACTTCCCGTGTAATGAACCGTTTCAGTGGACGTGCGCCGTATTGCGGCTCGTAAGCTTTTTCAGCGATCCAGCTTTTCGCATCTTCTGTGATATCTAATTGAATTTCTTGTTCTTCTAAGCGATGCGATAAGTGTTGAACGATTTTTTCTACGATTCCTTTCACGTCTTCTAAGCTTAACGGCGTGAACAAAATTGTATCATCAATTCGATTCAAAAACTCTGGTTTAAAATGTCCTCGTAACAGACTTAACACTTGATCCTTCGTAGCTTCTGGAATGTTTCCATCAGCCGTTACCCCGTCCAACAGTACTTGAGAACCAATATTGCTAGTCATGATTAGGACCGTGTTTTTAAAATCGACTAAGCGGCCTTTCGAATCGGTCAGACGTCCGTCATCTAAGACTTGTAATAAAATGTTGAAAACGTCTGGATGCGCCTTTTCGATCTCGTCCAATAAAATAATCGTATACGGATTCCGACGAACAGCTTCCGTTAATTGTCCGCCTTCCTCATAACCAACATAACCTGGAGGTGCTCCAACTAGCCGTGACACAGAATGTTTCTCCATATATTCACTCATGTCGATTCTTACCATGTGATCCTCAGAGTCGAAAAGATTTTCCGCCAAAGCTTTGGCCAGTTCCGTCTTACCGACCCCCGTAGGCCCTAAGAATAAGAAAGAGCCTAGTGGGCGATTAGGATCTTGCAGCCCTGCCCGCGAGCGTAGTACCGCATCACTGACCGCATCCACTGCTTCATCTTGACCAATAACCCGTTTGTGCAGCGTGCTGTTCAAGCTTAGTAATTTTTCCCGCTCACCTTCGACCAATTTCGTGACTGGAATACCTGTCAAACGACCGACGACTTGTGCAATCTCATTTTCGGTGACGGACTCTTGCACCATCCGAATATCATTTTGTTGATTTTTTTCTTCCAAGTCGGCCAATTCTTTTTCCAAGTTCGGAATCGTGCCGTGACGAAGCACGGCCGCCCGTTCTAAATCGTAATTATTTTCCGCATCTTCCAACTCATGCTTGGCTTGGTCAATCTCTGCCCGTTTATTGGAAACGACATTGACTTCTTCTTTTTCCGTTTCCCATTGCAGTTTCATCGCATTGGTTTCTTCCCGTAAATCAGCTAGCTCTGCCTGTAAGCTTTCTAGCCGCTTCTTGCTGGCATCGTCGCTTTCCTTTTTCAATGCAGCTTCTTCAATCTCTAACTGCATTAAACGCCGTGTCACTTGATCTAGCTCCGTCGGCATTGAATTCATTTCCACCCGAATGCTAGCGCTAGCTTCATCCACCAAATCAATCGCTTTGTCCGGTAAAAAACGATCGGTAATATAGCGGTCTGATAAGGTCGCTGCTGCTACTAACGCATTGTCATGAATATTAACCCCGTGATGGATTTCAAAACGTTCCTTCAATCCCCGCAAAATACTGATGGTATCTTCGACGGTGGGTTCCTTGACTAAAACTTTTTGGAAACGACGCTCTAAAGCTTTGTCCTTTTCCATATACTGACGATATTCGTCTAAGGTAGTGGCACCGATCAAATGCAATTCCCCGCGAGCCAGCATAGGTTTCAACAAATTCCCCGCATCCATACTGCCTTCGATTTTCCCTGCACCCACGATGTTATGGATCTCATCAATGAAAAGTAAGATTCGACCATCGGATTTTTTGACTTCTTTTAGAACAGCTTTCAAACGCTCCTCAAATTCACCGCGGTATTTCGCACCGGCGATTAATGAGCCCATATCTAATGAGAAAACCGTTTTGTCTTTCAAATTCTCCGGTACGTCTTTTCGGACGATCCGTTGGGCCAAACCTTCGACAATCGCGGTTTTACCGACACCCGGTTCGCCAATCAGTACAGGATTGTTTTTAGTTTTTCTTGATAAAATCCGAATCACGTCACGAATCTCTTCGTCACGCCCAATAATCGGATCTTGCTTGCCGTTTTTTACTTGTTGAACTAAGTCTACGCCATATTTTTCTAGGGCTTTATACGTTTCTTCTTGATTTTGTGAGGTCACTCGATCCCCTCCTCGCATCTCTTCAATATTTTTCTGTACTTCTTTTTCATTTAATCCTTGTTGATTCAAATATTTCGTCAAGGAATAATTTTTTAGTTTCATTAACGCTAATAGGACGATTTCCGTTGATAAGAAGTCATCTTGAAATTTTTCTCTCAATTTATCTGCTTCATTTAATAAGTTGAACAAATTTTGACTAAGGTTTTGACCATACTGGACATTGCCGCCATTTACTGTAGGATAAGCGTCTAATGCTTGATCCACCTGTTGCTCAAACTGATCCACATCAATGCCTGCATCCGTATAAAAATTACGGCCAAAATGATTAGGCTGTAAAAATATTTTCCATAGGTGGGCAATGTCGATTTCTTGATGATGCCGCGTCACCGCGATTTGTTGCGCTTCAGCGATTGCTTCTTGTAAAGTCGTCGTCATTTTTTCGATATTCATATTCATACCTCCGACAATTATAATCTTTTACAATAATAGTATATTCTTTTGGTCAGTAAAGGTCAAATAATTAGGCAACCAAAAGACAAAATTAATTATTATGAAGAAAAAAGAATTAATGCTACAATTCTTTCAAAATAGAAAGAGAGTGATTCAATGATTTCTCGTGTGATTGGATTCGAAAAAGGTTTCCCGCTTTCTGAAGGAAACCATTTTGAAACGTATGAAGTAATGCTTCCAAAATTAAATAAATTTGATATCGTTGTGAAAAATTTAGCAGTTTCGATTAATCCTGTTGATACGAAGCTGAGACAAAGCGGCAAAGGAACGCAGCAGCCCCACGTTTTAGGCTACGATAGCGTTGGTATCATCACTCAACTTGGTGATAAAGTAGCACATTTACAAGTCGGCGATCGTGTTCTTTTCGCTGGTACTACAAAGCGTTTTGGCAGCTATAGCGAAAACCAAGTGATTGATTCTCGTTTAGTCGCAAGTTTGCCAAATGAACTCGCTACCGATGAAGCTGCCGCGATGCCTTTGACTTTTATCACTGCCTACGAAATGCTATTTGAAAAAATGGGATTGATTCCTGAAGAAAGTCAAAATCAAGGAACCATTTTGATTATTAATGGTGCTGGCGGAGTTGGCTCGGTGGCGACTCAATTAGCCAAGTGGGCAGGCTTGAAAGTTATTACGACTGCCTCGCGTAAAGAGACTAAAGACTGGTCTGAAAAGATGGGCGCCGATCATGTGATCGATCATCATAAAGATCTAACGAAACAATTAAAAAAAATCGGATTTACTCAACTGCCTTACATACTAATTCTTCATTCGACCGATCGCTATTTCACTGAAATGAGTGAACTACTAGAACCTTTCGGTCACCTTGGCTCGATCGTCGCAGCCAATAAAGATTTGGATTTGACTATTTTGAAAAATAAATCCGGCAGTTTTGACTGGGAGTATATGTTCGCTAAGACGGACTATGATTATAAAGTCGCTTCTCAAGGTGCTATCTTAGAATTATTGGTTCGTTTACTACAAGAGAAAAAAATTCACAGCACACTGACGAAGATCATTCCCGGATTTTCACCGGAGGTCTTCTACCAAGCCCATCAATTAGTGGAAGAAAACAACATGATCGGTAAATTAGTCGTTCACTATTAAAGCGGTCATTCCCTTCAAGAAAATTTTAGTTTATTTGCTAATCAACAGTTTTTATTCAAAAAAAAGGAAGCCGACAATCAACTGTCGGCTTCCTTTTTCGCTGCTTTAATTTCATGATTGATTTGCCGCTGCTTGTTAAATAGGACATAGATCATTCCGATTAGAAACGGCAGTAGATAGGTCGCGTACCGATATAATAGCAAAGAGGACACTGCATCAACTCTGCCAACAACATTTCTAAATAATAATACATAGACGAACTCAAAACCGCCGATACCCCCAGGAGCCGGTAAAACGCCGCCAAGAATAACCGTAAAGCTGATCAACGCGACCGTCAGGAAAAAATCGATTTCAGGATAATCTTGGACTAAAATAAAATATGGCAGTAAATACCAAACGACTAATTTCCCCATATTTGAACAAAAAACTCGCAGCACCGCACTCCGGTCACGAATAAACGTTTTAATCGCGCCTCTCAGTGAATAGATTTGTTCGTTTAGCCGATCGACGCCATCCCGTAATTTTTGCCGCTTTAAGAAACGATTACAAATAATTACAAAAAATACTTGCGCATTAATATTCAAACTTAAGAGTAGCAAGGTAGAAATAATTAGCAAAGTAACACCGATACCCGCAATCACTAAAAAAATACCGTTGGAAATATGTGCTTGGATCGCATCCCCTTTCACAATTAAAAAGACGAACGCCCAAACCATCAAGGCGATTTTATAAGTAATCATTCGCAGCGCACTAGTTCCCGTACCTTCAGAATATTTCAGCCCTTTTTTATGATAATAGATCACCTCGGATAAGATGGATCCCGTACCAAAAGTAATAACGCGATAAAAAGTCGAATAAGCTGAAGCAAAAAAACCATCCCGAATCGTGAATCCCGATTGAAACTCGCCAGCGATCGTCTTGATTGTATAGCCTTCAATAATTTGACTGATCAGACCCAAAGCAGTCCCGCCTAGTAGCACCGGTAAAGATGTTTTTCCTAATTCCGCAAATATCTCACCTAAAGAATCGCGAATCACGAAAACAATGACCCCAATCATCACGACAAACAATAAAATATTTAGAATCAGCTTTCGATTTATGGAAGATTTCATTTCTCAGCCTCAATTTCTATTTATTGTTCTAGCCTACCATAAAGAAACACGCAAAAAAAGAAAAAGCTTTAAGCGTGAGCTTAAAGCTTTTTTCTCAATATCAAAAGGATTATTTTCCGTTATTTTCAATAATCTTAACGATCACGTCAACGGCTTTTTCCATTGTTTGTAATGACACAAACTCGAAACGTCCGTGCATATTTTCAGCACCGGCGAAAATATTTGGTGTAGGAATTCCCATGAATGAAATTTTAGAGCCATCAGTCCCACCGCGGATTGGTTCGATGATTGGAGTGATGCCCACTTCTTCCATCGCGCCCTTCGCAAGTTCAATGACGCTCATATCTTTTTTGATAATTTCGCCCATGTTGTAGTATTGATCATACATGTTGATTTCAACACGTTCTTGATCAAATTGGCTATTCATTTTATTTTGAAGATCGGTAATCATTTGTTTGCGTTCTTCGAATTTATCATGATCATGGTCACGAATAATGTACGTCATCTTCGCTTCTTCTACATTGCCGTCTAACGCTAATAGGTGGAAGAATCCTTCACGACCATCCGTTTTTTCAGGACGGTCGCCTTCTGGTAATTGGTTATGGAAATCAATCGCCATTTGCAACGCGTTGATCATCGTATTTTTGGCTGTTCCTGGGTGAACATTTTTACCGTGCATAGTGATTTCAGCTTGAGCAGCACTGAAGGTTTCATATTGTAATTCGCCGATTGGGCCGCCATCCATTGTGTAAGCAAAATCAGTATTGAATTCTTTCACGTCAAATTTATCTGCGCCGATTCCGATTTCTTCATCGGGACCAAAGCCGACGCGCACTTCTCCATGCTTGATTTCTGGATGATTAATCAAATATTCCATAGCTGTCATGATCTCAGCGATCCCAGATTTGTCATCTGAACCAAGTAACGTAGAGCCGTCAGTCGTGATCAATGTTTGATCTTTATAATTTTTTAAGTTAGGAAAATCTTTGACATTCAATGTATATTTTCCGTCAGTGTCTAATTTAATAGTTGATTCGCCATCATAATTTTCAATGATTTGCGGATTCACGCCTTCAGCGTTAAAGTCAGCGGTATCCATGTGAGAGATAAAACCGATCGTCCGTGCTTCTTTGTCAATATTGCTTGGCAAAGTCGCGATCACATAGCCGTTCTTTTCATTGTAGGCAATCTCTTTCATGCCAATTTCTTCAAGCTCTTTCATTAGCTCGTGGGCAAAGGCTACCTGTGTTTGGGTTGAAGGTGTTGTGGTGCTTGTCGCATCAGAACGAGTTTCTGTTTTTACATAGTGTAAAAAACGTGGTAATAAATTTTCGTACATCTTACTCTCTCCTTTAATGCTATTTTATTTAAATGAGAAGGGATTAGTGGAAGTCTCAGACACATAGAAATCGACGTTCCAACCTTCTTCATTTTTCCATTGGTTAAACAGAGCCACCATTTTTTCTTTGCATAATGACTCGATATAATGACCCGGATCGATTACCAGCATTCCCGTCTCTTGCATTTCGTGGGCGGTGTGGTAATACACGTCTCCGGTAATATAAACATCAGCCTTCGCTGCTAGCGCATCACGAAAAAATTTCTCACCGCTACCGCCGCAGATGGCTACACGTTTGATACTTTCTTTTGATTGATGAGGATAAACGACTCGTAATCCTTCCAAATTAAAAACTTGTTTCACTTTCGCGATAAAATCTTCGGTAGGCATGGCCGTTTTTAATTCTCCAACTCGACCAATGCCGAAGTTTTCAGCCAAATTATCAAGTGAATAGATATCATAAGCAGGTTCCTCGTAAGGATGAGCCGCAATCATTGCTGCCACTACTGCTGTTTGCTTCGTCTCTGGGAAAATTACTTCAACCTTGCTTTCTTGAACTTGTTCCGGTGTATTCGCGGAGCCGATTGTTGGATTTGCTTGCTCATTTGGCGTAAAACGTCCGGTACCGTTCATGGTAAAAGAGGTTCCTTGATAATTTCCCTGTTGGCCTGCGCCAGCTTTAGCCAGCGCCTCGCGCATTTTCTTTGCATCAGTCTGGGGAACGTAGACTGCTAATTTTTTCATTTTAACCGTATGGGTATGAATCAGATAGTCGGTATCAATAACTTCGAGCAGTTGGCAAAACCAATCATTCAACCCATTATGAATAATGTCCATATTGGTATGCGCCGCAAAAACTGCGATGTCATGCTTAATCAAATCAGCATACATCTTCGTCTGCACATCATCTGTAGTCAATCGTGAGACCGGACGAAAAATCGGTGGATGTTTAACGATCAGTAAGTCGATCTTCTTTTCGATGGCTTCAGCTACAACGTTGGGGCGAACGTCCAAACTCATCATGATCCGTTTGACTTCTTTGTTCAAGGTGCCGATATGCAAACCAACTGGGTCCCCTTCTTCTGCTAACCACTCTGGACAATAATCATTGAAGCGTTGGATAAATTCATTTCCCTGCATCTGCAAGTACCTCCTTGATCCATTCGATTTCTTGACTGACTGCTTGAATCTTATCTGCCACATCTTGATCGCTTTGATGCAAGCTGGCTAAGATTTTTTCGCTTTTCGCTAGTTTATGTTGCCATTTTTCGATAAAAACCGGGCTGTGTTCTTGTAACAAAATGGGACCGAAAAAAAGTTCCTTCTCTGTATACTCAGGTGTAGTTGAGGCTTTCTCCGCCGCTAAAACTTCATAGATTTTATGATTTTCGGCAACGATTGCTTCTTCGATGATTTTATAACCCTCAGCGACTAACCAATGGCGTAATTGCGGTTCACCGACATTTGGTTGCAGAATCAAACGTTCCTTACCAGACAAACGATTTTTTTCTTTGCCTCGTTGCAAGATATCACGAATCAATACGCCCCCCATGCCGCAAATCGTTATAGCAGAAATTTCATCCGCTAATTCAACGGCTTCTAAACCATCAGCTAGGCGAACATCGATTTTTTCTTCCAAACCATTTTTCGCAACTTGCTTTTGAGCAGATTTAAAAGGCCCTGCTACGACTTCGCCGGCGATCCCATAAGAAATTTTATTTTGCAGCATCAGAGCCACAGGCAAATATGCGTGGTCCGAACCAATGTCGGCTAAGCGAGCACCTTGCGGGACATACTCTGCTGCTTTTTGTAAACGAATTGATAAATCCTTCGCGTTCATTTTTTCACATCCTAAATTTTATTATAACACTCCTTAAAAAAAGCGCCCCTAAAAAGAGCTGAATGACAGCGCTTTTTAATAGGGCGTTTGTTTTTTTCTAAGAGAAATTTCTTTTTTTAACCATTTCGACGATTTTCACCAATGACCCAAATCTCTTGGCTCAGATAGCGAATCCGCTCCATGATCCGTTTTGCCTTCAAAGGCTCTTCATCGCCACGTTGCGTGACCGATAAATGTTTTTCCAGCTGGTCCATGTTGAAGTTCGATGAGAAGAACGTCGGTAATTGTTCTTGCATACGATGCTGCAGAATAACGCCCAACACTTCGTCGCGAATCCACGCGCTCATTGAGTCTGCTCCGATGTCATCAATCATTAAAATCGGCGAACGTTTGACTTCATCCAATTTCGGACCGACTTTATCATTTGAGATTGCTTGTTTCATTTCACCGGCAAAGGTTGGAAAATGCAGTAAGGTTGTTTCAAATCCCTTAACCGCCAATTCATGCGCCACCGCACCTAATAAATAAGTTTTGCCTACCCCAAAATCGCCAACAAGAAATAGCGCCTTATGAAAGGTTTTTGGGCTGTTCTCGTATTGATTAATGAAGTCCAACGACGCTTCTAACGCTTCGCTGCGGCCAGAGGTGACTTCAAAGGTGCGGATAGACGCTTTACGAATATCCTTAGGCATATCTAAAGAATTGACTCGATTACGAATCTCTTCTTCTCGTTTCAGTCGTAACAGCTCATCCGTCGGCACATACGTCACGTCGATGAAGTGGAAATTCAAGCTTAGCTGTGGTTCATAGCCTGGTGCGATCATACTTGGATCACCGGCTAAATATTTTTTCTTTTCTTGTACAAATTCATAGAGCTTGGCGAAAGATTTTTCGATGTCTGTCTGCGATAGCTTCTCTTTATGGTCTTCGATAAAGTCACGAATATCCTTATCAGCTAAGACTTCTTCCATCATTTGACGATAACGGCCATCGACACCACGGCTTTTAATGATGCGATTCAATTCTTTTCCTACATCTTCCACTAGTCATCACCTTCTTTACTTAGATATTCTGCTAATTTGCGATTCAATTCCGCCTCTTTTTCAGGACTAAGCTTAGTTTCTTTCGGCGGCTGTTTAATATGTTCTGGTAAAGCTTCTTTGCGTCCGGTTCCACGTTTTTGATAACTAGGTCGGCTTGGCTGTGTTTTACGTATCAGCTTTTGGTTATTGTCTCGAACGTGGGCAATCGCTGCTTCCGGAGTCGTAATCTTTTTTTGAGCCCAATCGTTGGCAATCGCATTTAAATAATTAGCATTGATTACCGCCTGATTTTGAATCACCAAAATATAATTAACAATAATATTAATGACACTTTTCGGTAATAAATTACGGCCAATCAGTTCTTCTAACAACCGAACTTCCGTGTTGGTTTCATAACCGCCTTTTTCACGTTTAATCGCTCGTAAAAAGGTAACAGGTGGAATTTTTTTGCTTTGATTAATAATTTCCCGTTCTTGCTGAGAAAAGTTACTATCAATTTCTTCCGGCTCTTGTTCCGCTGGCTTCGCAGCAGCAATGACGGGGCTTTTTTCTTTATTCAACAATTGGCGTAAATAATTAAAATTCAATCCCTTTTTTTCACCGGCCGAAGCTTTAGCCACGTATTCCGCTAGATCCAATTCATTCAGACCATAGAGTGTATAAAACGTCTGGAGCTTCTCCCGTTCCTCAAGGCTGATAAACAGATTGAAACGTTTCAATTGTTGTGTAAACAACGTCCAATCGAAGTCTTCCTTTTCTGTAAAATTTTCCGCCGTTTGGTCTAACACTTCACTATGGCTGGCAAAAGCCGATTCATCAAGTCGATAAACATCGCGAAAGCGTTTCGTGATGTTTTGTGTCTTTTGCTTATCCACGGTGACTGGTTTGAAACGATTGATTAATCGTTCATAACGCCGGTCCCCGACCTTATCCATCAAAAGAAAAGACATTAACGGATCTTGAAAAAACTTGTCAGGCGCTAAGGGGATTCGCAGCTGATAAATCAGGTTCATGCCAATTTCATGATCTTCCTGCTGATACGTCTCTAACAATCCGATTCCTTCTAGTTTGTGGCGAGCTTTGACTAAATTCATTAAGCCTGTATCAAGTGTCGCCAATAAATCGGTGTGCATCAAGCTAGGACTTTTTCCCTCAATCATAAGATCGCTGACTAAATTTAAATATAAGCTTAAAGCCGTGCTGCCAATGATTGGCTGATAGAGGTACAGCAGTGCGTTTTGTTTACTTTGATCCAATTGTGGCTCACCGTAGACCGTATAAAAGGTACTGGGTTTAAGTTCATCTGCCACTAAAAAGCCTCCCTATTCTTCGTCTGGCGTCTTGGCTTTATCGACGATTTCTTGTAATTCTTTCAAGAAGACAGACATGTCTTTGAACTGGCGATACACACTGGCAAAGCGAATATACGCAATCTCATCCACTTCCATTAAGTCTTCCATGACGAATTCTCCGATCTGGCTCGTTGGGACTTCATTTTCTCCCATGCTGCGAACACGGTTTTCTACTCGATCCACGATTTGCTCCATCTGTTCCATTGCTACTGGTCGTTTTTCAGCGGAACGAATCAAGCCCCGTAAGATTTTATCTCGACTAAATTCTTCCCGGTCGCCATTGCGTTTGACTACTAATAACGGTGCGGCTTCGATCCGTTCAAAGGTTGTAAAACGGAAGCCACAGCTTTCACATTCTCTACGTCGGCGAATCGCTCGTCCATCATCAGTTTGGCGGCTATCAATCACTCGAGAATTATTATGGTTACATCTAGGACAACGCATTCCTTCACCCCACTCTTTCGTTCTTTTTTTGATTTTATTCTTTGTAATCAGCAATTTGCTGAATCATTTATTCTGTTATCTGTAAACTTCTTTAATCGGTTAATAAATAATGCAAAATCCTTTATATAACATGAGTTTAACATAACCAGCCGGCTAAAAAAAGCGTCGTAACGCTACGACGCCGAAAACTTTAAGAAACAAAATTATTTTCTTTTAGCCACTTTATGACTTGTTCTTGTGTTTTTTCTACTGACTGGCAATTATCAAAGACAAGATCGCCTCGACTTTTCTTTTCTTCTAACGAAAGCTGGCTGTTGATTCGCTTCAAAGCTTCTGATTTATCATACCCATCACGGTTCATGAGACGCTGTAATTGGATTTCTGATGTTACATAAACCACGGCTACTGCATCCATCAAGCCTTCGTAATGTCCTTCAAAAAGCAGCGGTATATCTACAATGACTAGAGCTGATTGCTCTTTCGCTTCTTCTACCTGCTGTTCAATTGCGCTGCGGATAAAGGGATCTAGGATTTGATTCAGCTGCTGACGTTTCTTTTCATCTGCAAAAACAATTTGTCCTAATTTCTTTCGATCCAGTTGACCATCCTTTTGCAAAATTTCCAATCCAAAAGTTGTTATCAAGGCCTTCAAGCCAGCAGTATTTGGTTCAACGACCTCGCGCGCCACGACGTCGCCATCAACAATCGGAAAACCTGCTTTGCGAAAGACCTTTACCACTGTTGATTTTCCACTTGCGATGCCACCAGTTACTCCTAATACATAGCTCATAGTTACACCTTCTTTAATTTCTGACAGTGAGGGCATAGATGTGTTCCCCGTTGCGCGACTTTTATTTTAATAATTGCCGTTCCGCAGCGCGGACACGGTTTTCCCGTTTGTCCATAGACATGCAACTCCTGTTGAAAATGTCCCGCTTCTCCTAAGGCATTCAAATAGGTTCTTATTGTTGTTCCGCCAGCTTCCTTTGCTTTGGCGATCACTTCGATGATGGCTTCCCGTAATTTTTTTACGGCTTGGGGGCTTAAAGAATTAGCTGGTTGTTCCGGATGAATTTTCGCTAACCACAATACTTCATCCACATAAATATTTCCTAAACCTGCTACGACTTTTTGATTTAACAGCAATGGCTTGATCATAGTCGCTGATTTTTTCAACTGATCTTTAAAATCCGCTAATGAAAAATCCTCATCCGTAGGTTCTGGTCCCAGCTGTGTCAGTCCTTTATAGTGCTTCGCCGTACCTTTTTTTAATAAGGCGATCCGACCAAATTTTCGGACATCATGATAGACCAATTCTGATCCATCGGTAAAGATAAAGCGAACATGGCTATGCTTATCTAATGGTTTCGCTTCTGAAAAGAATTCGTACTTGCCTTCCATTCGCAAATGAGACACCATTTCGTAATGAGATAATTGAAAAATCAAATATTTTCCACGACGCTCCACGTCTTCAATCGTTTCACCGATAATTTGCTGCTGAAATGTTTCTACTTCAGGCATTTCAATGATTCGCGGCCAATAAACATCGACTTTTGCGATCGTCTTGCCTTTGACTAAAGAAATTAATCCTTTTCGGACTGTTTCCACTTCTGGTAATTCAGGCATTGCTCTTCCTCCCCGATGTCACTCATTAAAAGAAGAAGCTGGAATCTCTCCCAGCCTCCGCTTATTTTGCTTCGTACCAAGTTTTGCCCCAATTGCTATCCGTTAGCAATGGCACATCTAATTGGACGGTATTTTCCATCACTTCTTTGACTAATTGATCTAATTGTTCTAGTTCACTTTCTGGCACTTCAAAGACCAATTCATCATGCACTTGCAATAGCATTGTTGCTTGCAGTTTTTCTGCTTCCAAACGCTTCGCCATCTCGATCATTGCTAACTTCAAAATATCTGCCGCACTGCCTTGAATAGGTGTGTTAATTGCGGTCCGCTCTGCAAAAGAACGTAGATTGAAATTACGGGCATTGATGTCTGGTAAATAGCGACGACGATTATACAAGGTCGCAGCGTAGCCTTTATCCTTCGCTTCACGAACGCTTTCTTCCATATAACGTTTAACATCTGGATAATTTTCAAAATACGTGTCGATATATTCTTGCGCGGCCTTTCGAGTAATTCCAAGATTTTGCGATAAGCCATAATCGGAGATTCCATAAACGATTCCAAAATTCACGGCTTTCGCATTGCGCCGCATGTTAGGCGTTACTTCATCTTCTGAGACATTAAAGACTCGCATCGCAGTACTGGTGTGGATATCCATCCCATCTCGAAAAGCCTGTTTCAAATGTTCATCACCAGAAATGTGCGCCAAGACCCGTAATTCGATTTGTGAATAGTCGGAAGAATAAATCACCCAATTTTCAGCTCGCGGCACAAAGGCTTGACGAATTTTTCGCCCTTCTTCTAAACGAATCGGAATATTTTGTAGATTCGGATCGACCGAACTTAAGCGGCCCGTTTGAGTCAAGGTTTGGATGTAGCGGGTATGGATTTTATTATCACTTTGGATCACCTTCAAAAGTCCTTCAACATAGGTCGATTGGATTTTTGCCAGCTGGCGATAATCTAAAATATGCTCCACGATTGGTGCCTGCTCACGAAGTTGTTCTAACACATCGACAGCCGTTGAATACCCCGTCTTGGTTTTCTTAATTACTGGCAGCTGCATTTTCTCAAATAAAATCACACCCAGCTGTTTCGGTGAATTAATATTAAATTCTTCCCCGGCATCTTGATAGATTTTTTCTTCGATTTCTTGTAATCGTTTGGAAAATTCGCCCCGCATGTTTTGCAAACGTTGCGCATCCACGGTAATTCCAGCAATCTCCATCTCAGCTAAAATTCGTGATAACGGCAATTCCATTTGATAGAACAATTTGTCTTGCTGCTTTTCTTCCAATTCCTTTTCTAATTTTTCACTAAGGAATTGAATCGCTTTGATCTTACGAGCCAAATGTCCGAAGAATACTTCCTCGTCCTCCGGCAAGCCCTTTTTCGCCCCTTTGCCGTAAACCTGCTCATCTGTTTGAATCTCCGTATAGCCATAATATTGAGCCACACCGGCGATATCATTGCTGTTGTCATTCGTGTCTAGTAAATAGGCCGCTAAAAGAGCATCAAAATTGATTCCTTCGGTTTTACCGACATACCGATTCAACGCAACATAGGTCCGCTTCGCATCGTAAACTTTTTTTCCATCCGCCTTCGCTAACCATTTCTTAAAGGCTGCATTTTCAAAAAGTTCCAACTCAGTCGTCACATAAATTTTCTCTTTACTGCCCCAAGCGACTCCCACAATATCAGAAAGATGGTAATTGTCATCCAGCATCTCAACATACAAAGCGGAATCAGCCGTAAACATCTCTTCATTGAAGGTGCTGACAACTTCAAAATGGATGTCTTCCAGCTCCACTTCCTCTTCTTCCACATTCAATTTGCTTAAAAAACCTTTGAAGTCCATTTCCTTGAAGAACGGAATCAATTTATCCAAATCTTTTCCGTTGTACACCAGTTCATCAATCGAAATTTCGACTGGCGCATCAACTTTAATGGTAGCCAATTCTTTCGAAAGAAACGCTTGATCTTTGTCGTTAATCAAATTTTCTTTCATTTTACTTTTTTTCAGCTCGTCGATATTTTCGTATACCCCTTCGACACTGCCAAATTGTTTCAATAATTTGATCGCGGTCTTCTCACCGACTTTAGTCACACCAGGATAGTTATCCGATGTATCGCCAGCTAGACCTTTCATATCGATGATTTGATTTGGCGTCAAGCCATCATATTTTTCCGCCACATGTTCAGGTGTGTAAGATTCAATTTCACTAACGCCTTTGACGGTAATATCAACTTTGACTTTGTCTGTCGCTAATTGCGTCAAATCTCGGTCCCCCGATAAGACTACTACCTCGAAACCCGCTTCTTCTCCCCGATGTGCCAATGTCCCGATGATATCATCCGCTTCGTAATTATCTAATTCGTAATGTTTCACGCCGAGCCCGACTAACAACTCACGTAAATATGGCATCTGCTCACGAAATTCTCCTGGCGTCTTTGAACGCCCGCCTTTATAATCTGAATACATCGCCGTCCGAAATGTCGTATTGCCAGCATCAAAAGCCACTAACACATGGGTTGGCTTTTCACGTTCCATCACGTTTTCAAACATATTGTTGAAGGCGTAGATAGCATTCGTGTGGAGTCCATTTTTATTTTTGAAACGCTCCAAAGAATTATGCAAGGCAAAAAAAGCCCGGAAAGCCACACTGTTTCCGTCAACTAATAATAATTTCTTTTCACTCATATACTCGACCCCTACTTCGTTTTAATGGATTTATTTTTCAAAACCGAAAAATAAGTTTCTTGCTCAGCACGATTATCATTCCGCTAAACTGCTTGATAAATATTTCTAACTTTTGTTTTCTAGCAGCTCAGCTCTTTAACTACTGCCAAAAGCGGAACTGAAACCTACTTCGTTTTAATGGATTTATTTTCATAAACTAAAAAATAAGTTTCTTGCTCTGTACGATTATCATCCCGCTAAATAGTTTGCTCGATGACTTTAGTTGATATTTCTCAGCAGTTCACCTGTCGAATATTGCTAACTAAAATTGAGCTAACTCGTTAAAATTAAAAGAATTTCGTACACCTACCATTCTACTAATCTCGCTAAAGCAAGAAGCAGAACTGGCAAGTCCTTCGCCCTTCATTTTAACAAAGTCTCTTATGAAAAGAAAAGAATGCGCCGGATTTTTTCAAATTAATTGTTGATCAATGAAACGAAAAAAATAGAGACGAGAAATCGTCTCTATTTGCTGCTTCCAAAGATTCGAAGGAATGAGATGAATAGGTTGATAAAGTCTAAATATAGCTGTAAGGCCATGAAAACGGCCACACCATTACCAGCTTCACCATTGGTTCCTTGATAAATCTTGCGGATCATTTGATTGTCATAGGCGGTGACTCCTGACATCACGACTACCATTAAAATTGAAATAAAGAAGTCAACCGCTCCACTGTGAAGTAAAAAGACATTTAACAGCATCGCGATGATAATCCCAAACAAACAACTTAATGCTGCCCGACCAAGTCCAGATAGATCCCGCTTTGTAAATGAACCCACCAGAGACATCACTAAGAAGGTTGCCGAGGCGGTCACAAAGGCTTGAGTCACTGTGCCAATGTCATACATTGCCAAGGTAACTGCTAACGTCAAACCATTCAAAGCGGAATATATGATAAAACCGCTGATTGCCAATGTCGGATTTTTTTGCGCCTTTACGCCAAGAAAAATAACTAACGCGATCTCGGCGATCCAGATTCCCCAAAAGCCTAAGGGAAAATTATTGATAAAGTTCTGCACTTGTTGCATCCATGGTCCTAATGCCATATATGAAATTACTGCGCTGATTCCGATTCCTAATGCTAGAAAGGCATAGATTTTTCCGTAGAAACGGTTCAGACCAGATACGCGTGTTTCTTGATTATTCATCATTTAAATCATCTCCTATTTGCGGTTGTGGCGGTTTCACCATGACCACCGCGTCTAAGATGCGTTTCTCTTCGTTGTCCGTTGCTTCGACAGCTTCAACAGAGATTGTCACGACATCTTTCATTTTATCCACTTTGATTACTTCAAACTCAAACGTCAATGTTTCATAATGAAATACCGGATCAATAAAATTGATCGAAAAATTCACTACATGAGAACCCGGTCCTGGTAAATGTTTAGAAATCGCACTTGTAATGATCCCCATCAACATGATTGATGGTACAAGCGGCTGTTCATACTCAGTTTCTTTCGCATAGTCGTGTTGGATGTACAAAGGATTTGCGTCATTTGTCAAACCAAGATATAAAAGAATCTGATTATCCTCGATCGATTCCGTTAACGATAACGAGTCACCTTCTTCGATTTCGTCGATCGTTTTGCCTACTTTCCGAGCCTTCATATTATACAAATTCATTCCCTCCGATATATGTTCTATTCAATATTTTAGCAGAATAGAAGGAAAACACAAGCTTGTAACTTCTTCCTAAATAGTTTCGTAAACTCTTTTTGAGAAAGGCAGCAAAGCAAACTGTCCACTCTATTTTTTAAAACCTACAGAAAGATTTAGAATCTACCTGTAGATGATTGATTTAACCTGCCAAAACTTGCAAAAAAGCTGAGACAGTAATTGTCTCAGCTTTTTGAGTCCGATTATAAAACGTTACGAGTGGTATTACTTAGTAAGTCTTCGTAAGCCCGTTCGAACTTTTGAACATCTCCGGCACCCATAAAGACGACTACCGCATTTTCATGATCCAATAATGGTGACATGTTTTCTTCTTTCAAAACTTGTCCGCCTTTTTGGATTTTTGCACCAAGGTCTTCGATTTTTACTTCGCCGGCTGTTTCACGAGCAGAAGAGAAAATATCACAAAGGTAAACGCGATCGGCACGATCTAACGCTTCAGCGAATTCGTCCATCAAAGCGATCGTCCGAGTGAAAGTATGAGGCTGGAATACCGCGATCAATTCTTTTTCAGGATATTTTTGACGAGCAGCATCGATTGTTGCTTTGATTTCTGCCGGATGATGCGCGTAGTCATCAACAATAATCATGTCCGCGACCTTTTTCTCAGTGAAGCGACGTTTTACGCCATTGAATGTTAACATTTCTTCTCTAACCTTATCCATGTCTAACTCTTCGAAGTATGCGACAGCAATGACAGATAATGCATTCAAAATGTTGTGCTTACCAAATGATGGGACAGCAAAACGACCGATGAATTTTTCATCGTGGTAGACATCAAAGGCAGAACCATTCGTCGTACGAACGATGTTGCGGGCTTGAATGTCATCATTGTCAGATAAACCATAGTAATAAACCGGTACATCCGCTTTTAATTTACGTAAGTATTCATCATCGCCGTATGCGAAGATCCCTTTTTTGACTTGTGAAGTCAACGTTTGGAACGCTTCAAATACATCAGCGATACTCTTGAAATAATCAGGATGATCGAAATCAATATTCGTCATGATTGCGTAATCTGGAGCATAGGCTAAAAAGTGACGTTGATATTCGCAGGCTTCAAAGGCGAAGAAGGTCGCATCTGGAACACCGTGTCCGGTACCATCTCCAATTAAATAGCTAGTTGGCGCTAAGCCGTTTAATACATGAGCCAACAAACCGGTCGTACTCGTTTTACCGTGGGAACCTGTTACCGCGATACTGGTGTAAGGTTGGATGAATTGTCCAATGAAGTCATGGTAACGAATGATTTCAAGACCTAATTCTTTTGCACGGGCGATTTCTTCATGGGTATCAGGAAACGCATTTCCTTGAATAATCGTCATGCCTTCTTTGATATTGTCTTTGCTAAATGGCAGAATCGTAATGCCGGCTTTTTCTAAATCACGTTGTGTGAAAAAATATTTTTCGACGTCAGAACCTTGTACATCAAAGCCTTTTTCATGTAAAACTAAAGCCAATGAGCTCATACCTGAGCCTTTGATTCCAACAAAATGATAAAGTGTGTCTTTATTATTCATTTAATCCTCTTCCTTATATGTACAAAATTGTTTGCGGTTCACATTATCATATAAAACGCTGAAAATAGCAATCTTTTATTCTCTAAGCAGGCGCCTCACTCATTATTGTTCAATTGTCGTCAAAAATTCCAGCTTTCCTTGACAACTTCCACAAATATAGCGTGTGGTATTGATTTTGCGACGTCGTTTGATTTTCTGCTGACAACTTTTGCATTGGTAGACTTGATATGTGACAGCGGCTAATGGCGGAGCAAAACGCGAACCACCCGTTTGTTTCAATAACTGTTTAAATTCTAAGTCCTTATGCTGATAACCTCGCCCAGCTAAATGTAAATGATAATGACACAGCTCATGCTTAATCACTTTGATCAACTCGGCTGTTCCATATTTTTCATACACCAACTGATTGAAATCTAAGTCATGGCTACTTAAATGATACCGGCCACCAGTGGTTCTTAAACGACGATTGAAGCTGGCTTTATGACAGAAAGGCTGTCGAAAAGAATCTTGTGAGATCTTTTCGACGAGCACTTGTAATTCTTGATTAGTCATTTTTTTCACTTTGAATCATCGTTAAGCTGATACGGCCCTTTTTGGTATCGACACCTTCGACCCAAACGGTTACCACATCACCGACAGAAACCACGTCGGTTGGATGCTTGACATAGCTTTTGCTTAGCTTGGAGATATGCACTAAACCATCTTGCTTTACACCAATATCAACGAAGGCGCCAAAGTCGATTACATTTCTAACCGTTCCTTGCAGCTCCATACCGGCCTGTAAATCCTCCATCGTCAAGACATCTTGACGTAATAACGGAGCTGGCATTTCATCACGCATATCGCGACCGGGTTGTAATAAGGCTTGCAAAATATCTTTGATCGTCTCTTTGCCAATCGTTAATTGTTTTTGCAACTCGCCAACGTCTAAGGCTTTGATTTTTTCAGTGGCTTCTGATGAACCTAATGATTTTAAGTCAACCTCAGCTAAAGCTAAAATTTCTTTCGCACTAGCATAGCTTTCCGGGTGGATCGCTGTCGTGTCTAAAATATTTTTTGCTCCTGGAATCCGTAAGAATCCAATTGCTTGTTCGTACGCTTTAGGTCCTAAGCGTGGCACTTTCTTTAATTGCGGACGCGAAGTGAAGGCACCGTTTTCGTCGCGGTAATTCAAAATATTTTGAGCCGTAGTCTTATTCAAGCCAGAAGCGTACGCCAATAATTGCGGGCTGGCCGTATTGACGTTGACTCCTACTTGGTTGACCGCTGTTTCGACGACGAAATCCAACTGTTCAGACAGACGTTTTTGGGAAACATCATGTTGGTATTGACCGACACCGACCGCTTTCGGATCGATCTTAACTAATTCTGACAAGGGATCTTGCAAACGGCGGGCAATGCTGACTGCACTCCGTTCTTCGACTTGCAGATCAGGAAATTCTCCCCGGGCAATGTCACTGGCAGAATAAACCGATGCGCCTGCTTCGTTGACAATCACATAAAAAACTTCTTGCTGAATTTGTTTCAACTGGTCTGCTACGAATAATTCTGATTCCCGACTAGCTGTCCCATTCCCGATAGCGACCATTTCAACACCGTACTCTTTGATCAAAGCTTGGAAAGCGGGGCCCGCGGCTTGCCGTTTTGCTTGCGCTGCCGGCTTGTGAGGGTAGATCACTTCGATAGCTAAGACTTTCCCAGTGGCATCTACTACCGCTAATTTACAACCTGTCCGATACGCTGGGTCAAACCCTAAGACAACTTTGCCCTTCAATGGCGGTTGCAACAGTAAATTCCGCAAGTTTTCGCCAAAAATACTGATGGCTTGCTCGTCGGCTTCTTCCGTCAACTCATTACGAATTTCCCGTTCGATCGCAGGTCCAATAAAACGTTTATAGCTGTCCTTGTATGCTTCGCGAACAAATTCTGCAGTAATCGAGCGGCTGTTTTGAATCAATTGACGTTCCAAATAGTCAAAGATTTTTTCTTCTTCCACAACGATAGCTACTTTCAAAATGTCTTCCTTTTCTCCCCGATTAGAAGCTAACACTCGATGAGAGACCATCTTATTGATTGGCTCATTGAAATCATAATACATTTCGTAGACGCCTTTTTCATCTTTCTCCGCGTCTTTGACTTTGCTTTGATAAACTCCTTTATTTTTTGTAAAGGTCCGGACCCATGTCCGAAAGTCGGGATTGTCGCTGATTTGCTCAGCAACGATCTCATGGGCACCTTGCAACGCTTCTTCCGCGTTTGCAACGTTCTCATTAATAAATTCACCCGCTTTACCATAGACATCGCCAGTTTGAGGGAAACTCATCAAATATTCGGCTAACGGCTCCAAGCCATTTTCTTTTGCGATCGTCGCTTTTGTCCGCCGCTTTTGCTTATAGGGACGATAGAGATCTTCAACTTTTTGCACTTTTACCGCTTGCTGGATTTTTTGTGCCAGCTCCGGCGTCAATTTACCTTGCTCGTCAATTAACCGTAAGACTTCCTGCTTACGCTTCTCTAAATTTTCTAAATAATTATAACGTTCTTCAATTTCACGAATTTGCACCTCGTCAAGCGTCCCGGTCATTTCTTTCCGATAACGGGCGATAAATGGAACCGTGTTTCCTTCGCTTAATAAGGTTAATACTACTTTGATCTGCTGCGGACGATAGCCCGTCAATTCGTTATTCAGTAGTTGAATGATTTCTTGGTTCAAACTCTCTGCCATTTCATTTCCTCATTTCATCCAAAATCTTATCTATTTTATCATATTTCCTTGAAGTTTGCTTTTTGTACCTCGAATCACTAGGACAAGATTTAGACCTTTCTTTTTTGTCGCAAATAGTTCGGCAATTCTGACAAAACCAGACCCGTCAAAGTCAGCAAAATTCCCGCAGCCGTTTTAGTCGTTAATTTCTCCCCTAAAAGCAAGACCGAAGCAACGGTCGTTAACATCGGAATCGTATAAATATAAACTGCTGCTCGTACAGCCCCTAAATTTTTCACCGAAAAATTCCACGTAACAAAACACAAGGCAGATGCCCCAATTCCTAAAAATAAAAGATTGCCAAGATTAGTCACTTCTGTCAGCCGCGTAACATCAAAACGATCCACACTTAAAAGAAAGACCGGTAGCATAAATAGCAAGCCGTAAAAAAAGACCCGCTGCGTGATCGCAATCGTCGAATAACCCGATCCGCTGATTCTTTTGATTAATAACGAGTATGAGGCCCAACAAACGGTCGCCAGCATCGCTAAGCCGTCGCCAATCGGGCTAACATTTAATGAGCCCGAAAAACTAATCAACGAAATACCAATCATGGAACAAACAAACCCCAACAAGAAAATACGCGGGATCGTTCCTTCTTTCAAAACAAAGCGGCTAATTAAAGCCGTCATAAACGGACTGATGGAACCAATCACGCCGACATTCATAGCTAAGGTATACGTCAGCGCCACATTTTCTAAATAATAATACAAAAAGACTCCAAACAAACCTGCTGCCATAAAGAAAAATTCTTGCTTCCAGCCTTTGAAAGGAATGAACTTCCGTGACGCTACGGTTAAGATGAAAAAGCCGATCAGAAACCGAATAAATAAAATTTCAATCGGCAAAAAATTTACCAACAATACTTTAGTAGAGATAAATGTCAGCGCCCAAATAACCACCGTTACCCCAGCCGACAAGTGACCCTTGACTGTTTCAGACATAAGCTCCTCCTTTATTAAAATACTATGCCATCTAAGTAAGCGAGTTGCAACCACCTCTGAGCTTTTATTCCACATCACTCAATATTAAGCCGAATCCAACAAAAAACGAGATTCAACACGAATCTCGCCTCTTTAATAATCCACTATTAAAATTCAGGCTGCCACGGTCCATTTAGATTCGGCAGCTCATAATCCGCCACCAAACCGGCTTGATCAAAAACAACGCCATGAAGACTTCCTCCGAAAACCGCTCCACCGTCAATACCGATTTTATTATCCGATTGCCATATGGCTGTCGTCTGCATATCATCGTAGAGCATCGGGGTGATTGTATGCCCAAAGACGATTATCTTGCCAGTTTTATTTTTTCCTTCGTGAAAAGGCTCGCGAATCCATAAAAAATCCTGTAAGGAAGTCTCATGCCAATCTTTAGTTAAATCCACTCCCGCATGCACAAATAGATACTTTCCCCATTCGCAATAGAATGGACGCTCTGCTAAAAAGTCCATTAGCTTTTTGTAGCGGCTGCGGATCATCATAGTGATCTCGGTCGGAGAATATTCCAGTGTCGCACCTTGATGTAACAAGCTCTCAATCGTTTCTTTTCCACCATTATAGAGATAACTAGGAAACCAATCTTCAGGCTTCTCCATAAAATCTAAGAAGTATTCTTCATGATTTCCTCGTAAGTAGACCGCTTGGTATTTTTCAACCAGTTCCATCCCTAAAAGCCAGCATTCCTTACTTTTTGGTCCGCGATCATTTAGATCACCAATCAAAATCAACTGCTGTTTCGCTGGTTCAAATTTTTGCAAAATCTCTTGAAACAACTCATATTCTCCGTGAACATCACCAATCACAAATACTTGATCCATTCCCATCCGCCCCTCTCAATCGAAGACCGCTTTAGTTACCAGACACGACAAAATAATTTCCGTCAGCATCCACAAAATTAAAAATGTATTCCTCGCCAATTTGTGTCAGATCGCCTAGTTGAACATCAACCGTTTGTAATTTTTTATACAAACTAATCATATCATCACTACCAAAAATTAATGCTGGCGATGGTTCCGTCGCTTCATCGTCATTCTTTTGAATAAATGCACGATCATAGATGACTAAATGAGTCGTACTTGCCTCACTCATTGCCACTTCTGCTACTTGCGAACCATCCAACTCCTCAAAACTTATCTCAATAAAGCCTAAACTCTGCCAAAAAGCACTCGCCTTTTTCACATCATCCGCATATAAAATCACTTTTACTTGTTCGTTAAACAAACGATTCACTCCCCATAATTAATCTTAGATCTTAATAGACTCAATATAACAAAGTGCGCGCTTTGATGCGAACACTTAGTATGAAAAAAGCGAATTCTTAATTGATCATTTTGAACTAACTAGCTTTCGTTACAGTTTTATTTATAAAATGGCCATTTCGTTTCAAACTAGATTGACCTAGGAAAAGATGGACTAACAGCTAAATCCTTAATAAGGAAGCATTTTTCAAAAACGAAAAAATGCTTCTATTTTCGTACGCATACGATTTTTCTATACCCGCTAAAGCAGGAAGAAAAACTCGCAGTCGATTCTACACAAAAGGGAATAAATTTTTTTCAAAAATTAATTTTTATTATCATCGACATATTATCCAACTAGACATCTTCCGTTATAGTTCATTTATAAAGTGATCAATTCATCCCAAACTAGATTAAACTGCGAAAAGTTGGACTAACAAAAAAAGCTTGGTTGCGCATACCAAGCTTTTGATGATTTATTATTGATTCACTTCGATTGACGCGTCTTTGTCTTCTAAGATTTCTCGATCTAAATCATGAATACGTGAGCTGGTTACCACACCGGCAACCATGCTGCCGCTGACGTTGACTGCGGTCCGAGCCATATCGATCATTGGCTCAACTGAAATGACTAATCCTACGATAGCAACCGGCAAGTTCATGGCTCCCAGTACGATCAATGATGCAAAAGTTGCACCACCACCGACTCCGGCTACGCCAAATGAACTGATCGTTACAATCGCCATTAACATAATAATGAATTTCAAATCAAACACGTTGACCCCAACGGTGGGTGCCACGATCGTAGCTAACATAGCTGGATAAACCCCAGCACAGCCGTTTTGACCAATCGAAATCCCAAAACTTCCGGCAAAGTTTGCGGTTGCTTCATCTACACCCAATGCTTTTGTTTGTGTTTCGATATTCATCGGCAACGTTCCGGCACTTGAACGTGATGTAAAGGCAAAGCTCAAGGCTGGAAAAGCCTTTTTAAAGAAATTGATTGGATTGACTCTAACACCCAGCAAAATAAGTGAGTGAACTAGTAAAACAACGATCAAGGCACTGTAAGAAGCCAAAATAAATTTCCCTAAGTTGACAATTGCTTCAAAATCACTCGTTGCTAAAACGTTGGTCATTAATGCGAAGACCCCATAAGGTGTTAGACGCAAAACCAAAGTAACGATACGCATAACGATTTTATATAAGCTTTCAATCAAGTTTGCAAAAAATTCTGCTTCCTTCGGTGCCTTGCGACGAACACCTAAAAAGGCGATACCGACAAAGGCCGCGAAAATAACCACGCCAATAGTACTTGTTGGGCGTGTTCCTGCGAAATCAGCAAAAACATTTGTTGGAATGAAAGATAAAATTTGTTGCGGAATTGAGAAGTTTTGGACCATATCCTGACGATCGGCCAATTCTTTGATCCGAGCTGTTTCTGCTGCTCCTTTGGTGAAGGTTGCTCCATCTAAATTGAAGATCATCACAGCTGCGATACCGATCAAGGCAGCGATTGCTGTTGTTGCTAACAGTGTAACTAAGACGTTCGCACTGATCTTACCCAGTTTCTTACTGGATTTCATCTTCGTAAAAGCACCTACGATAGAAATAAAAACTAACGGCATAACTAACATTTGTAATAAAGAAATATAACCATTACCGACGATCCCGATCCATTCCATCGCTTGAGAAATGATTTTGCTACCATTACCTAAAAGTAATTGTAAAATTCCGCCAAAAATAATTCCGGCGCCTAATCCAGCGAAAACTCGATTAGAAAATTTCACATGTCTTTTTTGCATTTGGTAGAAAGCCACAAGCAACGCAACGAATACTAAGATCACTAATACAGTGAACAGAGTTGTCATTGTATTCCTCCTTAAAATAACTTTCTATAATGACAAGTCTGTCAAAGGAAGTAAAGGTTCCCGGTGTCCATTCTTCAATGAAACACCCTAAAATATGATTGCGCAAATCCAATATTTTAGTGACTTTTTTAGTATAACTCAGATAAAATAATCTGTCTTATAAAAAGCATTATTACAGGAAAATTTTCAAGAAAAATTCCGACTGAAAGGATATCCAAATTTCTAAGATATCTTTCCAGTCGGAGGAAAATAAATAATTAAATTGTATTAGACGAAAAATTAATTTTAACGCCTGGTTTATCTAAAGCAATTTCCGTGATCTCATAGACCATCCGCTCGATCAAATTTAAAATAGGTCGAATCATCTCATTAGCTTCCGCTTCAGTCAAATCACTCTTTTGATTAATTTGGCGACCGATCACATGAATCACTTGCGACAAGACACCGCCAATAATAAATTCTTCAAACGGAAGAATAAATTCGATTCGAACTCCCATGATGCTATTTTCAGCAGGATAGGCCGGATCCGTTGAGTCCAATGGGCTAAAATTGATTAATAATTTCTGTTCGACTTTTTGATCTCTTGGAGGCAATCCATAATTAAAGGATTCTACAACCTCTTGATCCCGTTGCAATTCCATTTCGCACCTCCTATCCTCTATACCTTATGAACGACGTTCATCTTATTTTTATGCTAAAAATCGGATTGGAGCAGACATCTTTAATTTAATTATAGCTTTCTCCGACATAAATTTATAGCATTTCTTTCAAATTATTTATCCGATAGGTAGCTTTGATGTCTTGCTTAAAATGATCCAAATCATAAAAAACAGTTTTAGTTTTAGCATTATTCCCCGCTTCAATATCAAGCTTCCGATCGCCAATCATAAAGGTCTGTTCTCTATCAAGCTGATACTTTTCAATAAAATAATTGATCGCCGCTGGATCTGGCTTACGAGGAAAAGCAGAATCACTGCCTACCACCTCGGTGATCAATGAATCTAAGCCGTCTCGCTCTAATAATTTCCACGTCGCAGCAATTTGTCGATGAGTCAAAATAAAGTGCTGGCCGCCATTCGCTTTTAATCCTGTCAACACTTCCTTTGTCTCCTTAAAAGGAAGTGATTGATTCATATTTCGCACCTCGTATAAATGATAAGTTTCATCAAAAGTCGGCACCGGCAGCTGCCAATCGATAATCATTTGATGAATAGAATCTTCTTTGATTTTCTGATAAACCTTCGCCTCTTCTTGTGGCAAATTAAATTCCGTAAAAGTTTTCATTAATGCTTTAATCATCATCGGATACGTATCATACAACGTTCCATCAAAATCCCAAATATAATTCATGTTGCGCCTTTCTAATTAACATAATATTTTTACAAAATTATTTTTTCTTCGATTTGCAGCTTTCGATCAAATTTATAAACCATTGGTGAAGCATTGGGAATATCAATCTGATCCACCTGATCGATTGGAATATTCTCTAAAAACTGAACAAGCGCTCGCAAACTGTTGCCATGTCCACAGACCAAAACCGTTTTTTTCGCCAATAATTGTGGCGCCACTTGATCTTCCCACAGCGGACGAACACGCTTTGAAGTCATGTGCAAGCTTTCACCGGTAGGTATCAAGCGCGGATCCAGCTGATCGTAGCGACGGTCAAAATGATTATCTTGCGTTAAAGGCGGCACCTCGTCGAAACCGCGTCGCCATTTTTTGACTTGCGCCGCGCCAAAATCGCGGGCGATTAAATCCTTATTTTTTCCGACTAACGCGCCATAATGCCGTTCATTTAAGCGCCAAGTTTTATATTCCGGCACAAAGCTGGCATCTGCTTCAGCTAAAATCATTTTAGCTGTTTTGATGGAGCGTTTTAGAACAGACTCATAAGCGACGTCGATCAGTAAACCGGCTTCCTTGATTTTTTTACCTGCATCTTTAGCCTGCTGAATGCCTCGATCAGTTAAATTAACATCCAACCAACCTGTCCAATAATTTTCAAAATTTGCTTCACTTTCGCCGTGGCGAACCAAAATTAAGTTCATCTACTCACCTTCTCCTTGATAGAATAACAGAAAAAGCCTAGTTTTAGAAACTAGACCTTTTTGACAAATTGCGTATGACAATTTTTACACGTCACTTTGATTTTTCCCCGACCTTTCGGTGCCCGCATTTTTTGTTTACACTCTGGGCACTTAAAATAAGTATAGGGACTTTTCTTGCCTTTGAAAAAATCCTTCACTCGATTGAGCCACAGAAGAAATTTTTGATTTTCATTACTGCGAGGATAGATTTTCTTTGAACAAAAACGATAAATGACCAGCAAAAACGCAGCTAGAGCAATGATATTTCCGATATAGTAAGGGATCCAATGATCAAAGATCGTAAAGACTGCCCAGATGATCAGCAAAGCTTTATTGATTTGGTCTAGCCTACCATAACGTCCCCGCATCAAATACGCGTACTTTTGATACACATTCATCAAGCGCTGCATCCAACGATTTCCCAACAAAAATGCTCCCTTCCAAACTACTTACTTATTAAAAATTTTCGGACCTTTACGCATGTTTTTACGGTCATTCTTAGGTGTTTCCATTTTCTTCGAACGTCCGCCGCCTTGTTTATTTTTAATGATTTCTAGCATTTTTTCTTTTTGATTCATCCCTTACACCGCCTTTACTAATAATGTGACTGATTCCACATGATGGGTTTGAGGGAATAAATCAACTGGTTGAACTTTTACCGCTTGATACCCAAAAGCTTCATATCTTTTCAAATCGCGAGCCAATGTCGCTGGGTTGCAAGAGATATAAACAATTTTTTCTGGATTTGCGGCCACGGAAGCTTCAATGAATTTTTCATCCAAGCCTTTTCTTGGTGGATCAACAAAAACAACGGATGGTTCAATACCTTCACGAGCCCAACGTGGCATAATTTTTTCAGCTTTACCGACTTCATAATTGGCATTTTCGATCCCATTGCGTTTCGCGTTGGCTTTCGCATCCTCGATTGCTTGAGGAACGATTTCCACTCCGTAAACATGTTTGACTTTTTCTGCTAATGACAACCCAATCGTACCGATCCCACAGTAAGCATCTACGACGATGTCTTCTTTGTTCAAATCAGCCAGATCAATTGCGATTTGGTACAATACTTCAGTTTGCTCGGTATTGACTTGATAAAATGACTGAGATGAAATCCGATACGTTTTTCCTAACAACGTATCATCGATCGTCGTCTTGCCCAACAAGACTTTTTCTTCACGCCCCATAATGACATTGGTTTTTTCTGGATTGACATTTTGAATTACTGAAACTACTTCAGGCAATTCCTTTTTGATCACTTCTGCGATTTCTACGCCTTTAAAGAAACGCTCGGTCCGCGTGACCAAGATCACCATCATTTCATGGCTGTAATGTCCGCGGCGAATCACGATATGCCGAATGAAACCAGTATTGTCTCGTTCGTTATAGGCCTTTACGTTGAAACGTTGCAAGATGTCTCGCACAGTGATGATCGCTTGGTCGATTGCTGGATCTTGGATCAAATAATTTTCGATCGGCAGCAACGTATGCGAATTTTTACGGTAAAAGCCCGTCGTCAATTTATTTTCAACTTTTTGTACTGGAATCTGTGCTTTGTTGCGATAACCAAAAGGATCTTTCATCCCTAATGTCGTTTCAACAGGAAGTTCAGGCATCTTAGCGATTGATTTCAAAACTTTTTGAATTTGTTCTTGTTTGAAACTCAACTGATAGTCATAGGTCATATGGCTCAAAGGTGCGATTCCGCTTCTTAATAAGTCTAAGTCTTTTACTTCTTGGCGTTCAGGATTGTCATTGAACCGTTCCATAACTTTTCCATAGCCGAATTTTTTGCCGACTTTAACTGCTTTGATCGTCACCTTTTCGTCAGGTAACGCATTTTCAACAAAGAGCGGGAATCCTTCGATATGTGCAACGCCTAACCCTTCGTAAGACAGGTCATCAATTGTCACTGTATAGGTTTGATTTTTTTCTATCGTCATTGTATTCTCCTTTAAGACTGATTCACCTATCATAATGAATTCAAGCAAAAAAAGCAAGGTAACACGCTAGTTTTCCTCATTAAGAGTTTTGTAAGAATCCGCCGTTTTCCTTTCTTCACAAAAAAGAAGTGTGACCCTACTCAGTCACACCTCCGCTTACTATTCATCCTGATCTAGATCTTCGTCTTTGATTTTCTCAAATTCTTTAACCAATTCAATTCCCGCTTCTTTTTCCTCTGGATCAACGGTTCCTAAAATGGCATTGTCATCGATCTCATCGGTATTCGCGTAAAATTCAATATGCTGATGCAGATTTTCAAAACTCATTGGTGCATCGCCACCATACTCGCCGTCTAAATTAATCATCATTTTTTTATCTGTATCAATCAGGCTAGCATCTAAAAAGCTGGTTTTAACATAAAGAACCTTCGAATCATTCACATGCTTGCCGCCGTTTAAGACGAGGGTAATCAATCGAACGATTTCGAAAAGATTTGCCGTTTTAACGACGATCAATGAAAATTTTCCATCGTCTAATTTCGCATCTGGGGCAATCGTTTCAAAACCGCCGATGGAATTGGTCAAGCCTAAGAAAAACATCGAGGCATTGCCTTCGTATTCGCCGCCTTCATAAACTAAACGCATTTTAGTTGGCTTGATTCGAGGCAGCATTTCAGCGCCCTTCGCCAAATAAGCCAAGTAGCCAAAAATACTTTTTAGCTCAGATGGTACTTCATAGGTTAACTCAGTCAAAGAACCACCAGCTGCAATATTAATAAAATATGTGTCTGCTGCTTTACCGATATCCATCTTGACTGTCTGTTGTTTCTGGATGACTTCCGCCGCGGCTTTTACATTGCTGCGAGGAACTTTTAAAGCCCGGGCATAATCGTTGGTCGTACCTGCGGGAATGATCGCCATCTTAGGTCGTTTTTTTAGTCCAGCGATCCCATTGACTACTTCATTGATCGTGCCGTCCCCACCTGCGGCTACTACTAATTCAAAACCAGCTTTCGCCGCGCGGGTCGCCTCATTTTTTGCTGAATCGGGTTCCGGAGTCGTAGCAAAAGCACTGGCTTCATAGCCTGCTTTTTCAATGGCATCCAAGATATCCGCCAAATTATTACGCATGATCTCTTTTCCAGAAACTGGATTATAAATCAATCGTGCTTTCCTCATGATTTGCTCCTTGTTCATATTAAGGTATTCATTTTTCTCTCGAAAAATCAATCTTATTTTCACGCCGTATATCATTCCACTAAATAAGTTGAAGCTAAAAGTGGAACTGACATCCTTGTTCATATTAAGATACTCATTTTTTTAAAGTAAAACTGAATTTCTTATCGTTTTGCTAATTCCTCTTGAAGTAATTTGTTTACGACACCAGGATTAGCTTTACCTTTAGTTGCTTTCATAATTTGTCCGACTAAGAAACCAACTGCGCGATCTTTCCCGTTCTTGAAGTCTTCAACGGATTGCTCGTTGTTATCAAGCACTTCGTTGATCATTGGCAACAATTGAGCCGGATCAGATAATTGAACTAAACCTTTTGCTTCAACGACTTCTTTTGCTTCGCCACCGTTTTGGATCAACTCGCGGAAGACTTTCTTCGCGATTTTTGAGCTGATCGTGCCATCAGCGATCAATTTGATCATGCCGGCCAAATTATTCGGCGTTAATTTTGTCTCTGCTAATTCTAATTTTTCACTGTTTAGATAAGCGGAAACTTCACCCATCAACCAGTTAGAGGCTTGTTTAGCATCGGCCCCTTCTTTCAACGTGTCCTCAAAGAAGTCCGACATTTCACGACTTAGCGTTAGAACCATTGAATCATATTCTGGCAACCCAAGCTCATTCACGTAACGGTTTCGACGTGACGCTGGCATTTCCGGTAGTGACACCCGAACTTTTTCGATCCATTCATCATCAATCTCAAAACGTGGAATATCAGGTTCTGGGAAATAACGATAGTCACTTGATCCTTCTTTGACACGCATTAAAATGGTTTTGTTGGTGCCTTCATCGTAACGGCGAGTTTCTTGTTGGATCGTACCGCCAGAAAGTAAGACTTTCGTTTGACGTTGAACTTCAAAAACAAGACCTTTTTTCACAAAGCTGATTGAGTTCAAGTTTTTTAATTCAGTTTTTGTTCCAAATTCTTCTTGACCGTAAGGGCGTAAAGAAATATTAGCGTCACAACGCATTGAGCCTTCTTCCATCTTCACATCACTAACGCCGGTGAACTGGATGATTGAGCGTAGCGCTTCTAAATAAGCGTTAGCTTCTTCTGGTGAGCGCATATCTGCTTCGGAGACGATTTCGATTAATGGTGTTCCTTGACGGTTCAAGTCGACATATGAATAGCCGCCGATACCGTGCATATTTTTACCGGCATCTTCTTCTAAATGTACTCGCTCGATCCGAATCTTTTTCTTTTTACCGTTCACATCGATTTCAATCCAGCCATCATGTCCGATTGGTTCATCAAATTGAGAGATTTGATAAGCTTTGGGATTATCTGGGTAAAAATAGTTTTTACGGTCAAAGTGCATGTTTTTTGAGATTTCACAATTTAACGCTAATGCCGCTTTCATCCCAAATTCAATTGCCGCTTTATTCATGACTGGTAAAACGCCTGGATAACCCCAGTCGATAATGTTTGTATTCGTATTGGCTTCCGCACCAAAGTGAGCGGGCGCTGGTGAAAAGATTTTAGAGTTTGTTTTTAATTCCACATGGACTTCAAGTCCAATGACTGTTTCTAAATTCATTATTTGTCCCCCCCTAAAATCACTGGTTTTTGTTTATGGAAATCAGTCGCTTGTTCAAATGCATAGGCTGCTTTATACATGGTTGATTCATCAAAGTGTTTTCCGATGATTTGTAATCCGACAGGTAAGCCTTCTGAGAATCCAGCTGGAACAGACATCCCTGGTAGACCGGCTAAGTTGACGGGAATCGTCAAAATATCATTCATGTACATCGTGATTGGATCATTGATATTTTCACCAATGCCAAAAGCAACCGTTGGTGAGGTTGGGCCAATGATTAGATCGTAGTCTGCAAATACTTTGTCAAAGTCTTGTTTGATCAACGTCCGAACTTGTCCGGCTTTCTTAAAGTAAGCATCGTAATAGCCGGCAGAAAGAGAGAAGGTCCCTAACATGATCCGACGTTTGACTTCATCACCAAAGCCCTCTGTCCGTGTATTCACGTAAACATCTTCTAGATTTTGCACGTCTTCTGAGCGGAACCCGTAACGAATACCGTCAAAGCGTTGCAAGTTTGAACTTGCTTCAGATGAAGCAATAATATAGTAAACTTCTACCCCATATTTTGAGTGAGGCAAGCTGACTTCTTCAACCGTCGCGCCTAAAGCTTTAAAGGTCTCAACTGCTTTAACAATTGCTGCTTTGACCCCAGGTTCAATTCCTTCAGCCATGAATTCTTTTGGAACCGCAATTTTCATACCCTTAATGTCCCCAGTCAAACCGGCCGCGAAATCAGGGACTGAAGCGCCAGCAGAAGTGCCATCTTTAGGATCATAGCCACTGATTGCATTCAAAGCTAAGGCATTGTCCTTAACGGTCCGAGTGAATGGTCCAATTTGATCTAATGACGAAGCGAAGGCAATTAAGCCGAAACGCGACACGCGGCCATAGGTTGGTTTCAAACCAACGACCCCGTTAAAAGCAGCGGGTTGGCGGATACTACCACCGGTATCGCTACCTAAAGAAACAGGGACTTCACCAGCGGCCACTGCTGCTGCTGAACCGCCTGAAGAACCGCCGGGAACCTTCGTTTGATCCCACGCATTTTTTGTCTTTTTAAAATAAGAAGTTTCGCTTGAGCTACCCATCGCGAATTCATCCATATTTAATTTTCCAACTGGAATCAAGTCAGAGCTGTAAACTTTTTCCATAACAGTTGCATCGTAGATTGGATTGAAGTTTGACAGGATTTTCGATGCGGCAGTCGTTAAGATTCCTTTAGTAACGATATTGTCTTTAATTCCGATTGGAATACCCGCTAGCGGATTTTCCTCAGTGATTCCTTTTGCATCAACAGCTTTCGCCATTTCCAGCGCTTTTTCTTCATTCAATGTGATGAAAGCATCGATCTCTGTTTCGGTCGCTTTGATTCGATCAAAGGTTTCGCTTGTTAGATCAGTTGCTGTGATTTCTTTTGAAACAAGCAAACTGTGTAGTTCTTCAATTGATTTATCGAATAATTTTTCCATTATGCACCAGCCTCTCCGTTGTCGATGATTGCCGGAACTTTAATGAAGCCATCTTCGCTTTCCGGTACGTTTTTCATTAATTCATCACGGGACCAGCCTTCTGTGGCTACATCTTCTCGCATGACGTTGATCGTTTCTAACACGTTTGAAGTAAAGGGTACACCTTCTGTATCCACTTCCCCAAGTTGTTCCACCATGTCGATTATTTTTCCTAATTGATCGGTAAAACCGGTCAATTCATCATCTGAAAAAGAAAGTTTCGCAAGTTTTGCTACGTGTTTCACTTGTTCTTCATTGATTGCCATAATATCCCTCTTTCTTTTGTCAATTTTCAATCATTTTATCATAACTCTGTTAGAATTCACGTCTTTTTTCTTGAAATTTTTTGAAAAGTTGTACAATTCAAAAAAAATGTATAAAAAACCGGATTTCAGCAGACTTTACGCTTTTTTATAATACTCGTTCGTTAATAGAATCGTCAACAATCTTCTGACTTAAAATACTTATTCCTGATGACTTTCTTCGATTGCTTGGATCATTTGCTGTTCATCCCAGACTTCGATCCCCAAGCTCTGGGCTTTTGTCAATTTGCTACCCGCTTCTTCACCGGCCACCACGATATCAGTTTTCTTTGAAACGCTACCGGTGACTTTACCGCCAAGATTTTGGATTTTTTCTTTGGCATCTTCACGAGTGTACTCCACTAGTTTGCCGGTTAAAACGATAGTCTTATCTTTGAAAGGAGATTCGACGTTTTCCAATTGGCTCGCCCGAATGCCTTTGTATGCTAAATTCACTCCGCGCTCTTCGAGTTCCTGCATCAATTCGTGGACTTCCTCATTTTCAAAATAAGTGACCACGCTATCCGCGATCGTTTCTCCCATTGTATTTAATGAAACGATTTCCTCTTTTTCCGCTTTGCTTAATGCAGTTAAACTGCCGAAATGTTCTGCTAAGATTCCCGCCGCTTTTGCGCCTACATGACGAATACCTAAACCGAAGATCAATCGTTCAACTGAATTTTCACGACTTGCGTCGATCGCTTGCAAAATATTTTCTGCTGATTTGTTTTTGATCTTATCTAAAGTCAACAACTGTTCTTTATCTAAGGCATAAAGGTCCGCTACATCAGAAACCAAACCTTTATCAAACATTTGTGCTAGCACTCTCGGTCCTAAACCGTCAATATTCATGGCGTTGCGTGAAACGAAGTGACTCAAGCCTTCTTTGATTTGAGCCGGACATTTGGGGTTAATACAGCGTAGAGCAACTTCTTCATCCAAATGGACTAGCTCGCTATCACAAACGGGACAATGGGTTGGTACCGGATAAGGTTCGCTGTCTGCCGGACGTTTTTCTAAAATGACTTGCGCCACCTCCGGTATAATATCCCCGGCTTTATAAACTAAAATCGTGTCTTTTAAACGAATATCTTTTTTCTCGATGTAGTCGCTGTTATGCAGACTTGCCCGGCCAACGGTTGTTCCCGCTAAGCGGACCGGCTCCATGATCGCAGTTGGGGTTAAGACGCCCGTTCGCCCAATCGTCCAATCAATATCGAGTAGGGTTGTTTGTGCTTCTTCTGGCGGGAATTTATAAGCCGTTGCCCAACGCGGAGCTTTTACTGTAAAACCTAAATCATCTTGTAAGCTGAACTCATTAACTTTAATGACGATTCCATCGATCTCATAAGGTAATTGATCCCGTGTTTCATGAAAGTTTTCAATGTATTCCCAAACCTCTTCAATCGTTTCACAAACCCGATGCTCCGGATTGGTGCGAAACCCTAGACGAGCCATTTCATTCAAAGCATGATCTTGCGTCGTTGATTCTAGCGGTCCGAAATCAGCCAACGTGTATAAGAACGTGCTTAAATTCCGTTTGGCTGCGATTCGCGTATCCAGTTGTCGCAAACTTCCAGCCGCGGCATTGCGGGGATTGGCAAAAACTTCTTTACCTTCTTCTTCCCGCTGCTGATTTAATTTAACAAAAGAAGACTTAGGCATATAACATTCGCCTCGGACTTCGATTGATAATGGTTCTTTTAGCCGGATTGGAATCGATTTGACAGTTTTCAAATTCTCGGTGATGTTTTCACCGACTGAGCCATCGCCACGAGTAGCACCTTGGACAAAGACGCCATTATCATATTTCAATGAAATCGAAAGCCCATCAATTTTCAACTCAACACAATAAGAAACCGGATGCCCTACCGCTTTTTTTACCCGTTCATCAAAAGTAATCAGTTCTTCTTTACTAAAAACATCGTTCAGACTATATAGGGGAATGTCATGAACGACCTTTTCGAACCCCTCTAAGACCTTTCCGCCAACACGTTGAGTTGGAGATTCCGGTGTAATCAAGTCTGGGTATTCCGTTTCAATCTCGACTAATTCTTGATATTTTTTATCGTAAACAAAATCTTCCACTGAAGGCTGATCTTGTACATAATATTCGTGAGCATATTGATTCAATTCTGCTCGCAGCTCCGCTGAACGCGACTCGGCCGCTTGAAAAGTCATTGGTTCCAAGATGATCCCTCCTAAAAAATAATTCGTCTTTAGATTTTTTCAATCGGTGCAAAGGCAGCCAATAAACGTTTCACACCTTGCTGTGGAAAGGCAATATCCAATTCAACATCTTTTGAATTGCCGCTGACTTTCACCACGGTGCCGACGCCCCACTTTTTATGTTGGACCTTATCACCGGGATTCCAGCTTTCATTCTCGCCGCCGGAGGCCGTTTTATTCATGACCGGTTCCCGTGTGGCATGCTGATACTTAGGCTTCATTTGATTGCTATTATTTTTAAATGGACTGCCAAAAGTTGCAGCTTTTGGTTGCGGCTGCATCCCAACCGGATTTAAGAGACTCTCATCGATCTCCGCCACAAAACGGGAAGGCTGATTGTACTGGGTTTTTCCGTAAAGAGTTCGAGAAAAGGCATTGGTTAAAAATAAACTTTCTTCAGCCCGCGTGATCCCCACATAAGCCAAACGCCGTTCTTCCTCTAATTCCGCTTCTTCCATCAAAGAACGCGACAATGGGAAGATTTTTTCCTCCATCCCGATCAAGAAAACAATCGGAAATTCCAGTCCCTTCGCAGCATGGAGTGTCATTAGCGTAACTTGGGCACTTTCTTCTTGATAATCGTCTAAGTCAGAAACTAACGCCAAATCATTCAAGAAAATCGCCAGTTTTTCTTCTGGTGCGTTGGCTGCGTCATCCTCTTCCACAGCGTTGCGCTTATCAAATTCTTGTGTGACGGAACGAAATTCCTCCAAGTTTTCTAAACGTGATTCAGCTTCTAAGGTTCGTTGGTTTTTTAATTCGTCTAAATAACCTGTTCGTTCCAATACTTGATCGACTAATTCCGTTACTGGCAAATATGCGACCATTTCTTGAAATTGTGTGATCATTGTCGCAAATTCGCCGATCATACGGCCAGCTTTTCCAGAAATATTGGCTAAGTCAACGTTTTGAGCCGCCTCCACCATTGACCAATCATGCATCGTAGCAAAATTCCGTAACTTTTCAACGGAAGCTGCGCCAATTCCACGCTTCGGTGTGTTGATCACTCGTTCAAAGCTGACACCGTCACGAGGATTATTGATAATATTTAAGTAAGCAATTATATCCTTGATTTCTTTCCGATCGTAGAACTTATGTCCGCCTACCATTGTATAAGGCACATTTGATTTTACTAACGTGTCTTCAATCACCCGTGATTGAGCGTTAGTTCGATACAACACGGCAAAATCATTATAGCTGCGATTGTTAGTTTGGATTTCTTCTTTGATCTTACTAACGATGAATTGTGCTTCATCCCGTTCGCTATCGGCGCGATAATACGTGATTTTTTCGCCGCTTTGGTTGTCAGTCCAAAGGTTTTTGTCACGGCGATTGCTATTGTTTTTAATAACTTGATTGGCGGCATCTAAAATACTTTTAGTTGAACGATAATTTTGTTCTAGCAAAATGACCGTAGCATCATTATAATCCTTCTCAAAATCTAAAATATTTTGCATGTCCGCTCCGCGCCAACCGTAAATACTTTGGTCGGCATCCCCTACGACACATAAGTTGCGGAACCGGGCTGCCAACATATTTACCAAAGTGTATTGGGCATGGTTGGTATCTTGATACTCATCCACATGAAGATAATGAAATTTATTTTGATAATAGGTCAACACTTGATCATTATCTTCGAATAAACGAATCGTGTTCATGATCAGATCATCGAAGTCCATACTCTGATTGTTCCGTAACGCTTTTTGATACGCGTCATAACAACGAGCAACGATTTCCTCAAAAAAAGAGCCTTGGCGTTCGGCGTAGGTTTCCGGTGTCAATAATTCATTTTTCGCATTACTGATAGCTCCTAGAATCGAACGTGGATCGTATTTCTTCGGATCAATGTTCAATTCTTTTAGAATTCGTTTCATTAAGGTCAACTGGTCAGAGCCATCTAAGATCGTAAAGTTCCGATCATAACCGATTGCGTCTACATCCCGGCGCAAAATTCGGACACACATGGAGTGGAAAGTCGAGACCCATACATCTTGCCCACCTTGTCCTAAGATGCCATTCACTCGTTCCTTCATTTCCCGAGCGGCTTTATTGGTAAAGGTAATCGCTAAGATATTCCAGGGATTCACATTTTTTTCTTCTATTAAATAAGCAATTCGATGAGTCAGGACCCGCGTCTTTCCGCTTCCTGCTCCAGCCATAATTAATAGCGGGCCTTCTGTGTGAAGTACCGCCTCTTTTTGTTTAGGGTTTAGTCCTGCTAACAACTCCTGTTTGTTTGGCATGCAAAACGTCCTTTCTCTTTTCAATCTTTTTTATTATAGCATCTCAGAAAGTTTCGCGACACTAGCAACATTTTAAAAAAGCGAATTCATTGATTCATCCTTGTTTTTCTTTTAATTTCGCGCTAAATTTAATAAGGGTATGGAGGGAATTCATGAAAAACGAACACGAAATCAAACGTTTAGATAGTACGAAAGTTATTTTTATTTTAAAGGGCGTCCTAATTGGCGCGCTTGCAGGGATTATCGTCAGTCTGTTTCGCTTACTGATTGAAAAGATGATGGAACATGTGGTGACCCTCTATTTATGGTTTCACGACAATCCTCTATGGCTAATTCTTTGGGCCTTTGTGATGATCGCTTTTGCCGTTACAATCGGCGCCTTAATGAAATCCGATCCGAATATTAAAGGCAGCGGAATTCCACAAGTCGAAGGTACACTCCAAGGTGAGATCAAATTAAATTGGTTCTCAATTCTGTGGAAAAAATTTGTTGGTGGTGTCCTTTCCGTTGGTTCGGGGTTATTTTTAGGCCGCGAAGGACCTTCGATTCAATTAGGGGCAATGGTAGGGCAAGGCTTTAGTGAATACACCCACGCCTCCACTTCAGAGAAAAAAATCTTTATTTCTAGCGGCGCGGCAGCTGGTCTGGGAGCCGCTTTCAACGCACCGATTGCTGGTTTACTATTTGTAATCGAAGAAATCCACCATCATTTTTCACCCTTGATCTGGCTGACTTCACTAACAGCGGCACTGACTGCGAATCTCGTTTCACTGAATTTTTTTGGTTTAAAGCCGGTACTTTTCATCGCGGACGTTCCTTCGCTACCGTTGAAATACTATGGCTGGCTCGTTGTCTTAGGAATTATTTTAGGTATTTTGGGTTATCTATATCAAATTGTTTTATTGTCATTACCACGTTGGTACAAACATACACATTTGCCAGAGCATCTTTATGGACTCGTTCCTTTTCTATTGATTATTCCGATTGCTTTCTTTTTGCCAAATTATTTAGGCGGCGGCAATCAAATTGTCCTAATGATTGGGCAGCAAAATTTATCGTTGACCTTGTTGATTGGTTTATTTCTGTTACGCTTTATTTTTTCGATGGTTTCCTATGGAGCGAATCTTCCCGGAGGAATCTTTTTACCAATTCTTACCCTTGGCGCCTTAATTGGTGCGATCTACGGGACGATTTTGCATCAGTGGTTTGGGCTGGATAATAGCTTGATTCGTGACTTTGCCATTTTTGCCATGGCTGGCTACTTTACTGCCATTGGGAAAGCGCCTTTGACAGCTATTATTTTAGTGACTGAAATGGTGGGAAATATTACTCACTTGATGCCCTTAGCGGTTTGTTCCCTGACTGCCTATGTCATCAATGATCTTTTAGGTGGTAATCCAATTTATGAATCGCTACTTGAACGATTAGTCAAAGGTTATTTGCCTAGCATTACCGGCAATAAAACAATCATTGAATTTCCCGTCACCGCAGAAAGCACGTTAGACGGTACGATGGTTCGTGATTTCAACTGGCCAAAAGAGATGCTGCTGATCTCGATTCGCCGCGGCTCCTCCGAAATTCTGACTCATGGCGATACCGTTATGAAGGTTGGAGATTTATTGATGATTTTAACCGACGAAGGCTATACACAAAAAATAAAAACGTTGATTCGCGAACGTTCTCATGCAGCCGTCGCGAAAAAACAAGATAAAGCAATAAGAGGCTGAGCTGAGCTCAACCTCTTATTTTTTGTGCCATTTTTTCATTTACATAGACTGAAACTTGACCGTCATTAACGGGGAATGTTCCTTGTCCATTCTCATCTAATGTGATTTTTGCTTCATTATTTCCTAACAGATCGACAAAGATCTCGCCTTCATGAATCGCGCTGACGGTCATCTCTTTTTCACCACCACCAGCATTGGTCATGATGACTGCCATACCAGAATCCTTTTGATCAAAATCACCGGTACACGTCCAGCCAATAACATCAGGATCATCAAAATAATCAGCTTGGCTGCCAAAAATCAATTCTTCACGCAGCTTAATCAACGCATTTAAACCGTCGCCGACTGCCTCAGCATTTTCGGTTCCGTAAAGATCTCCCCAAAAAATCACCGGCGTTCCTTCGTTGCGTAGGAGAATCAGACTGTAGGCTTGAAGCTTGAACCAACCTTCCACCCATGACTCCAAACTTTGCCCTTGTTGCGTATCATGATTATCGACGAAGGTCACTGCCCAATCCGGTCGTGTCTCAATCAAAGTCCCGGCAAAGATTTGTCGCATATCAAAATTACCCATCGTTGAAGCCGCTTGAAATAAATTAAAGTGCAGTGGTACATCAAAAAGTGAAATCAAATTGCCAGATGAATCTAAATACTCTTGCAACTTTTCTAATTCATCCGACCAATATTCACCAACCACAAACAGATCAGAATCCTTTTCTTCCCGGCGATGCAAGATCCAATCAACAAATAAATCAAAGCGAATGTGTTTCACCGCATCCAAACGATAGCCATCGACACCGGTTAATTCTTGATACCATTTGCCCCATTTGTCTAGCTGTTCGACTGTTTCAGGATTTTCCATGTCCAGGTTACAGCCCATCAAATAATCAAAATTGCCATTTTCATCATCGACTTTTGGCTCCCAGCCTTTATCGGCAAAATTAAAGATCGCGTGGTCTTTTTCCCGTGCGTCATAATCGACACCAGAGAAATTTCTCCACGTCCATTGATACTCATTGTATTTTCCCTGACGTCCAGGGAAAGTAAATTTAGTCCACGCTTCAATTTCTTCTTCGCCGGAAGTTGGTTTTGTTCGATCGTCGAAGTGATAAGAAACTGCCGAAACAATCTCCGTTTCATCCGCACCCATGAAATGATCAAAAACAATATCGGCATAAATTTTTAGCCCAGCTTTTTTCAATGCAGCAATACTGCTTAAATACTCATCTTTTGTTCCATACTTGGTTTTAACGCTACCCTTTTGATCAAACTCACCTAGATCATAAAGATCATAAGTCCCGTAGCCAACATCATTAGCCCCTTCTGATCCTTTATAAGCAGGCGGCATCCAGATTGCGTTAATACCAAAGTGACGTAATTCTTCTGCTTTTTCGGCGAGTGTTTTCCAATGTGTGCCATCAGCAGGAAGATACCATTCAAATCCTTGTAAAATTGTTTGTTTTTCCATAACCTTCACCTCTATATCTATCATACAGAATGTGAACGATCCTTCAAAATAAGATGACCTGCAAATTATCGATAAATGATTTTGAACGTTTTTGGATGTTTGTGGTTGAATTATTAAATTTACTATGTTACTATATCATTGAAGGAGGATTGAAAATGCTTACAGAAGAACGACACAAAAAAATAATCGAATGGTTAGAGCGTGACGGAGTCGTGAAATCACAAGAGTTAATTCAGTGGTTAGACTCTTCAGAATCCACCGTACGGCGAGATTTACACGAGTTAGAAGAATTAGGAATTTTAGAGCGTGTTCACGGCGGGGCCAAGCGCCCCCAACATCTCGAGCAAGAGTTAGGAATGTTTGAAAAATCGTCCAAAAACGTTCAGCAAAAACAGTTGATTGCACAATATGCCGCTGAACAAATTGCTGAAGGCGATGTGATCTATCTTGATGCCGGAACGACTACCTCTGAGATGATCCCTTTTTTGAAAAATAAAACCGTCACCGTCGTCACGAACTCCGTTGGACTAGCCGCCCGTTTAGTAGAAGCGCAAATCGCAACGATTGTTTTAGGCGGCCGTATTAAATTGACTACTGATGCCGTTGTAGGATCGCAAGCGTTGGAACAATTAAAACAATATCGTTTCAACAAAGCCTTCATGGGTATGAATGGCGTCCATTTGGATAGCGGCTACTCAACACCAGATGCAGAAGAAGCCATTTTAAAAAGAGCAGCCATCAAGCAATCTGAAAAAGCTTTTATTTTAGTCGATCATAGCAAGTTCAATCAAACGAGCTTTGTCAGTGTCGCTCCATTGCCGGCAGCTTCAATCCTCACCGATACCTGTCCTTTGGTTATCCATGATCAAATCACAGAACAAACTATCTTAAAGGAGGTTTCTGTATGATCTATACAGTGACATTAAATCCTTCGATTGATTATATTGTGCATGTCGACCAATTAACGATCGGCGATGTCAATCGAATGAAAAATGACTTAAAATTACCCGGTGGTAAAGGCATCAATGTTTCAAGAATCTTGAAACGCATCAATAACGACTCCACTGCCTTAGGTTTTCTTGGCGGATTTACTGGATCGTTTATTGAAAATTGGATGACCAAAGAAGCCATCAAAACAAATTTCACCACCGTTGCTGACGACACCCGGATTAATATCAAGCTAAAAGCCGACCAAGAAACTGAAATCAATGGTCAAGGCCCTGCTGTTTCTCCTGAAGAAATGGCTGAATTGAAAAAAGTCTTAACCAACCTTAACGCTGATGACATCGTCGTTCTTTCTGGCAGCAAGCCAGCCAGTGTTCCTACTGGCTTTTATCAAGAATTGATCGAAATCGTCAAAGCCCAAGGCGCTTCATTCGTGATTGATACCACCGGCGCAGATTTAATGGATGCTTTAGAACAAGCACCGCTACTGGTCAAACCAAATAATCATGAATTGGCTGATTTATACCAAACCTCCTTTGACTCCGTTGAAGCAATCTATCCCTTCGGTCAACGTTTGCTAGACGAAGGTGCACAACACGCATTAGTTTCAATGGCCGGTGACGGCGCGTTGTTATTTACGAAGGACGGCATCTATCGCTCCAATGTGCTTAAACGAAACGTTAAAAACTCTGTTGGAGCTGGCGATTCAATGATTGCAGGTTTTGTCGGTAACTATACGAAAACGAAAGACCCAGTCGAAGCGTTCAAATGGGGCGTAGCGTGCGGCAGTGCTACAACCTTTTCAGATGATTTAGCCACTGCTGATTTTATTCAAGAATTATTACCAGAAGTTGAGATCACAAAAGTAAAATAGTTTGCTCTCGCTGCTTCTGTTAAAAAGTAAAAAAATGGAGGGACTACCATGCATATTAAAGATTTATTGATCAAAGAAGCCATGATCATGGATTTGCAGGCAACGACTAAAAAAGCCGCGATCGATGAAATGGTTCAAAAGATGTACGACGCTGGCCGCATTTCTGACATTGAGGTTTATAAAGAAGGAATTTTAAATCGGGAAGCGCAAACTTCAACCGGCTTAGGCGACGGCATCGCAATGCCCCACGCAAAAAATAGCGCGGTTAAGGAAGCGACGGTTTTATTTGCAAAAAGTAAAGCGGGCGTCGATTATGAATCATTAGACGGTCAACCTACTTACCTTTTCTTCATGATCGCTGCTCCAGAAGGTGCGAACGATACTCACTTACAAGCATTAGCCGCTCTTTCAAGACTATTGATTGATCCTGATTTTGTTGCGAAATTAAAATCAGCAGAAACACCTGAACAAGTTCAAGAAACTTTTGATACGGCTGAAAAGGCCAAAGAAGCAGAAGAAAAAGCGGAAGAACAAGCCGCCGCTTTAGAAAGTATCACGGATGAAAATCGTCGCTATCTTGTAGCTGTGACAGCCTGCCCTACCGGTATCGCTCACACCTATATGGCGGAGGACGCATTAAAGAAAAAAGCAAAAGAAATGGGCGTCGACATCAAAGTCGAAACTAACGGCTCTGAAGGAATCAAACATCGCCTAACCGCTGAAGATATCGCACGCGCAGATGGCGTCATCGTTGCGGCGGATAAAAAAGTTGAAATGAATCGTTTCAGCGGCAAAGAATTAGTCAATCGTCCAGTTAGCGACGGTATCCGCAAACCAGAAGAATTGATCAACTTAGCCTTAAGCGGAGGTGCTCCGATCTATCATGGCGATGGTGACAGTTCTTCAACTGATGAAGAAAAAAGCGACAACGGAACCATGGGACAACGGATCTATAAAGATTTAATGAACGGCGTTTCTCATATGTTGCCATTCGTTATCGGTGGCGGGATCATGATCGCATTGTCATTCATGATCGACCAATTTATGGGTGTCCCCCATTCAGAACTTGCTAATTTGGGAAATTACAACCAAGCTGCTAGCTGGTTCAACCAAATCGGTGGCGCAGCCTTCGGTTTCATGCTTCCTGTTTTAGCAGGATTCATCGCTTCAAGTATCGCTGACCGTCCTGGTTTGATCGTTGGGTTTGCAGCTGGTGCTTTAGCTAATACTGGCGGCGCTGGTTTCTTAGGCGCATTACTTGGTGGTTTTATCGCTGGGTATGTCATCATCTTCTTGAAGAAATTGTTTAAGAACTTGCCTAAATCACTTGAAGGAATCAAAGCAATTCTATTCTATCCTTTCTTTGGATTATTGATCACCGGCTTCTTGATGCTGTTAGTTAATATCCCTATGAAAGCGATCAACGATGCATTAAATGGTTTCTTGACTGGCCTTAGCGGATCAAATGCGATCTTACTTGGTGCTTTACTTGGTGGAATGATGGCGGTTGACTTAGGTGGTCCAATCAACAAAGCGGCCTACGTCTTCGGTACCGCAACACTTGCTTCAAGTGTCGCTCAAGGCGGATCAATCGTTATGGCGGCAGTTATGGCCGGCGGGATGGTTCCTCCATTAGCAATCTTTGTCGCTACTCGTCTGTTCAAAAATAAATTCGAAAAAGACCAAGTGGACGCAGGCTTGACCAACATTGTCATGGGCTTATCCTTCGTGACCGAAGGGGCGATCCCATTTGCGGCAGCCGATCCTATTCGGGTCATTCCAAGTTTCGTCGTAGGTTCAGCTTTAGCCGGCGGCTTAGTTGGAGCGGTTGGTATCAAATTATTGGCGCCACACGGCGGAATCTTCGTAGTTTTATTACTGAGCCATCCACTACTTTATCTAGTCTTCATCGCGATTGGCGCGATCGTTTCAGGAGTCATTTATGGCTTAGTGAAAAAGCCCGTTGCGAAATAGTTGCAAACAAAAAACCACTTTCGAAAATTTTCGAAAGTGGTTTTTTTCTTCCCTATCATTTATAACCAGCGATCTTTTCTGCGAACACGGACAGGCTGAGGTTTAGGTTCAATTGAAAAAAGAATCATTCCGATAAAGAACACTGCGATTGACAAAGGGATTTCTAATGATGCAAGTGGCAATCCAAAAATCATTCCAACGACTAATAAGCAACTACCCATAATCTTAATATATCTTAGATTCATAACTAACCTCTCCTTTTTGTGTTAAGTGTTAAATCTCCAGTATGTCCAATTGATTTTTAGCCGACACTTTTTTTTGATCAATAAATGACACAATCAAATGCTTTGCTTCTTTTTCTAATGAAAATGTTAAAGAATCATTTTTCCGGCTGACTTGATGGATCGTCATATCGTTTAACGCTGCCTTCAAATCTTCCAAAGGAAAATCCAAAAAGGCTTTTTTAGGAATAAACAATTGTAAAACAGCTGTGTAGTCTTTGTAACGGGCGTCCTGAATCTTGAATTCGATTGAATCCCGAATATAATACTCAAAAGCCGCTAAGCCTTTGTCTAACGTCAATTCAGGATATAAAATATGATAGTTCATCATACGTTCACTTTCATCATCGATCCAAGGAAAATAAGCGAGTGCATTTAGCCCGCCTTTCATTCGATTCACCCGGTATTGATTAGTTAAAAAATTATAGGTGCGTGTAACAAAATAGGAAGCTCGATTTTTTTCAGTTGGTTGAAACTGTTCATTTTGATACTGAACCGTTTGAATGACTGTATCTTCAAACGCAAATTCAATGTACGGCTGCTTCAACAATCCAATTCCGTTCGTATAAGACAGTTGCGAAATCCCTAATTGATCACGAAACAGTTGCTGAAATCTTAGATTAGGTTCTTCCTGCCACTGGAATGGGTCCTTGTATAATTCAAAAAAGACGCCGCCGCCAAGTTCACCCACTTTTTCAACTTGCTGGACCTCCAACAATAACGGCTTCGCAAATAATTTTTTATAGGACTCTCCTAGAAACAGCCACCAGCAAGACGTTAGACAAACCCCTTTATAAAAAACATCATAGCCTGGAAAATTATTACAATCCACCACTACATCGCCATTAAGCCCTTTCATTTTTGGTAACGCCTGTGTTTCTTCCGCGGACTCAAAGGAACGACGTTTTACTAGCTCACTAGTGTTATGATATAAATACTCGTCATACGAACGCAGGTAGGCGAATAAACCGTGCTGAATCAAACGTGCCTTTAAATAATCCAAATAAACCGTTTCCCAATAATAAAAGGTTTTTTCTCGGATGATCGACTTTTCAAAAAGAGTATCACCCAGTAAATGAATCGTCGTTTCTTCTTCAGGATTTTTTATTTGAAGCCAAAAATCCTCCTCCATACCAAAATTCTCAACGACTTGTTGCAATTCTTGATAGTCAAATGCTTGTTCAGAGCCGTTGATCGACATTTCATCTGGTTCCAGCAATAAACGACTCATAATCAACCAGTCAGCTAAGTGTGACTGAATATCAGATTGCTTTAAATCGCAAAGCTGGCTGACGCCATACAATTTTTGCTGTTTTGTCATTGCCTTCCCCTTTCTTCTTTCTCTATTTTAATTATATCTTAAAGATTTAAAAATCACTAAGAAATTGACCATTAAGTTTTCAAAAAATTGTATACTAGAATGAATTATGGTAAAAATAAAGCGGAGGTGTTCAGATGGGTTTAAAATTCGAAAGAGCCGATGATTTGGACAAGCTTTTTGAATCGTTTGCGGTTGATCCTGATAAAGAAGTCAAGAAAGATGCGGACATTCAAAAATTTTTAAAACCAAAGAACGACGACACAGACAAAAAAAAGGATCAAGCCTAAAGCTGATCCCTTGAAACTGTAGCCTTTGCTTAAACGCAGGCTGCAGTTTTTTATTTGATTGCGGCTTCAATTGCTTGCCAAGCCTCTTCTTTGCCTTGCTTTGTTTCAGAAGAAAAAAGGATGAAGGTGTCGCTTGGATCAAAATCCAATTTTTTCTTAATGGCGCTAGTGTGCTTGTTCCATTTTCCGCGAGGAATCTTATCGGCCTTCGTCGCTACGACGATCACTGGAATACCATAGTATTTCAGAAATTCGTACATCTGAATATCTTCTTTACTAGGATCATGACGAACGTCAACTAGAGAAACAACGGCTCTCAGTTGTTTCCGGCTAGTGATATAGGTCTCGATCATCTCGCCCCATTTTGCCCGCTCCGTTTTGGAAACTTTGGCATACCCATAGCCAGGTACGTCGACAAAATGTAAAGCATTTTCAATCAGATAAAAATTTAGCGTTTGAGTTTTGCCGGGTTTGCCAGAAGTCCGTGCAAGATTTTTACGATCAATTAAAGTATTGATGAAGGAAGATTTGCCAACATTGGAACGTCCAGCCAACGCGATTTCAGGTAAATCTGTTTCTGGATACTGTTTGGGCGAGACCGCACTAATTACGATCTCTGCATTATGAACTTTCATTCTTTCACGCCTTTCAAAAAAGGAGCTGGGACACGAATCTGTCGCAGCTCCTTTCATACATCTATTTTGGTGTTGCAACTTTTACTTTCGGATTCGCCTACTAACCGGCTTTTTTTTCGTCCGTTTGGTATTCAATCACTGGTTTACCAGAACCCTCGACTGAATCTTTCGTAACAACGACTTTAGCGATTGTTTCGTCAGAAGGAATATCGAACATAACATCCATCATGACATCCTCAATAATGGAGCGCAGTCCACGTGCCCCAGTATTCCTTGCAATTGCTTTGTCTGCAATGGCATTCAAGGCGTCTGGATCAAAAGATAACTCCGTTTCATCGTAAGAAAGTAATTTTTGATATTGCTTGACTAACGCATTTTTAGGTTCAGTCAAAATATGAACTAAATCTTCAGTCGTTAATTTTTCCAAAGCGGTTGTGACAGGTAACCGTCCAATGAATTCTGGAATTAAACCAAATTTCAACAAATCTTCTGAGATGATTTGTTGCATGATGCTTTCATCCTCATCGACTTTTTTGTTATTTGTTCCGAAACCGATCGTCTTTTCACCTAAACGGTTCTTGACGATTGTTTCAATCCCATCAAAGGCACCACCAACAATGAATAAAATATTCGTTGTATCGATTTGGATAAACTCTTGATGTGGATGCTTCCGTCCACCTTGAGGCGGCACGCTCGCAACGGTTCCTTCAAGAATCTTCAATAATGCTTGTTGAACACCTTCACCGGAAACATCACGAGTGATTGAGACATTCTCGCTTTTACGAGTAATCTTATCAATTTCGTCGATATAGATAATTCCCTTTTCCGCACGCTCAACATTATAATCTGCTGATTGTAGTAATTTTAAGAGGATATTCTCAACATCTTCCCCTACATAACCAGCTTCCGTCAAACTTGTCGCATCGGCAATTGCGAATGGAACGTTCAAAGTCCGAGCTAATGTTTGAGCTAAGAACGTTTTACCAGAACCAGTTGGTCCGATTAAACAAATATTACTTTTTTGCAATTCAACTTCATCGGTTCCATCGTTTTCAGTATTCACCCGTTTGTAATGGTTATATACCGCGACTGACAAAGCTTTTTTCGCTCGATCCTGTCCGATGACATATTGATTTAAAACATCTAATAGTTCTTTTGGTTTCGGTACATCGATAAATTCACGAATCGCTTCTTCGTGGAACTCTTCGTCGATAATCTCTTTACAAAGGTCGATACATTCATTACAGATGTATACTCCGGGACCCGCAACAACTTTTTTTACTTCTTCTTGGGTCTTGCCGCAAAATGAACAGCGAACTGTCTCACCTGCGCCTGTGCTTTCATACATAGCTGTCACCTCTTGTTTCTTTCTCTACAAGTGTTTCCACGATTGCAGTCTTTATCTATAATACCACAAAGCCTCAAAAAGACAAAGAAACCAAGAACAAATAGAAAGGATTTCTAAAGAAAAAAAAGCACCCTTTTAAAAGGGCGCTCTTAGCAAAAACTTATTTTTCAACAGCTGTTCCGGTTACTAATTCAACAGCTTTTTTCATTTTAATATCATGTTCTAGCATGTCTTCCGTTAGAACGCGGCTGATTTGTTCTTTAGGCATTTGATACATTTCAGCTAATTCATTGATTTCTTTTTCCACATCTTCTTTAGATGCTTCAATTTTTTCTGCTTCAACGATTGCTTCCATTACCAAGTTCGTTTTCACGCGGCCTTCAGCTTCGCCTTCAAATTGAGTATGCAAGTCTTCTTCTGTCGAACCAGTTAATTGATAGTACATTTCTGGTGAGATTCCTTGACGTTGCATGTTGTTTAAGAATTCATCCATTGAACGGTGCACTTCATCGTGAACCATTACGTGTGGTAATTCAACGATTTCCGCATTATCAACAGCTTGTTTGATAGCTGCTTCGTCTTTTGCTTCTTTCGCTGCTTCCGCTTTTTGTTTTGTTAATTCGTCACGGTATTTGGCTTTTAATTCGTCTAAAGAATTTACTTCTTCGTCAACGTCTTTTGCAAAATCATCGTCTAATTCAGGAAGTTCTTTAGCTTTTACTTCGTGAATTGTTACTTTAAAGACCGCTTCTTTACCAGCAAGATCTTCCGCTTGGTAATCTTCTGGGAAAGTGACAGTTACGTCTAAGCTTTCGCCAGCTTTGTGACCAACTAATTGTTCTTCAAAGCCAGGGATAAATGAGCCTGAACCTAGTTCAAGTGAGTAGTTTTCGCCTTTGCCGCCTTCAAATGGTTCGTCACCAACGAAGCCTTCAAAATCGATTACAGTTGTATCGCCGTTTTCAGCAGCTTCATCTTCTTTGATAACTAATTCTGCTTGCGCCTCTTGTTCTGATTTCACACGTGCATCCACGTCTTCTTCAGATACTTCCACTTCTTGTTTAGGAACTTCAAGTTCTTTGTAGTCGCCTAGTTTCACTTCAGGTTTCACTGTTACTTCAGCTTTAATAACCCAAGCTTCGCCTTTTTCCATGCTGTCTACATCGATTTTTGGTTGAGAAACTGGATCGATACCTGCTTCTTTAACCGCTGCTTCATAAGCAACTGGTAATACATCGTTTAATGCATCTTCATACAATGCTTCTTCACCGTACATCCGGTTAAATACTTGGCGAGATACTTTTCCTTTACGGAAGCCAGGTACATTAAGATTTTTCTTTACTTTGTTGAATGCATTTGTTAATCCCTTTTGAATTTCTGCTTGTTCAATCGAGAAAGTTAACACACCATCATTGGTGCCTGTTTTTTCAAAATTTGCAGTCACGTTTGTTCCCTCCGAATACTAATATACTTGCATTTTGCATACCTTTAAATAGTACACTACTGGTTCTTAATTGTAAATATAAAGCTTTTGCTCTCGGCATTTTTTAATGATAATCAAACATCGTTTGTCTAATTTTTTGCCGAATCGCTTCCACCTGTTCATCTAACTCCGCAAGGCTGCCTGAATATTCCGCTAAATAACTTTCCGCCCACGCATCTGGCTTCATAAAAGAGTATTGTAAAGGATACAAAAAGGCCATCTCCAGTTTCAACTGCTCCAATAAATTTGCCAAAAGAATCGGGTCGTTATCCTCTAAGCGGTTCGTCAAACGAGCTTCAATCTCTTGCTGCAAGCTATCATCAAAAGCGGTCTCGGCTGGCGAAAGTTCAACAATCTCATCTTGAATAGTCAAATAGCGAACTTTTTCGATTACGCCAACACGTCCTAAATTTTCAAACAGATAGCTGCGAACGAGCGGGGCAACATTGGGATCAAGCATCCATTTTTCTGCCCAGCTTTTCAAACGTTCTTCAGATAAGGCCTTGACCTTTCGTACTAATTGCAACTGCTCCATCGAGGACAATTCCGGCAACTTGATTAATTCAGTCTCCAAACTTTTGATCGCCGCTTGCTGCTGCTTTTGATAAAAATCCTCTTGATCGTCGATTCGCAGGTTCCAAAGATTTTGCTGTTCCTCGGTGAGCATTTTATTTTTTTGTGCCCGCCATAAAAATTCGCGGGCTGCGAAAAAATTGTGTGTATAAAGTTGAATCTGTAAATATAGATCCAGCGTCTCTAGGGTTTCTAGATAGCTATCTTGTTCGTCACCAGCATATTCTAGCGCCTCCGTAAAATTCCCCTGCTCCAATGCTAGACTAGCAATCAAATGGTTCAGCTTGATCGACGGCGCTTCTTCATAAGCCAGCTTATAATTTTCTAATGCCGTTACGTAGTCTCCGGTAGAAAAAGCTTCTTCGGCCAAGGTTAAATAATAGTGATCTTTATTTGGAAAATCGATCGGCTTCATGCTTCTGAAAAATCCTCTCTAGCTGTTACTAAATTTATCGTCACAACACTTGTATCGGAGAAATAATCCCCGAGGTGTTGCTTGTTCGGTGTAAAAATTGCTACTAAATAACCTAACATAAAAAATGATCCTCGTAGAATGAAACGGCAGGCGCCTTCCCGCACCAACACAGTTTTCCAACTAAGCACGGCTTCGGTAAAGCAAACCACTCGGATACCAAAAATCATTTTGCCGATTGTTTGACCATGATTTAATTTCGTCAATAAAATAAAATACGCTAAGTAAATGACTAACGCCGAAATGCCATAAATACTTATTAAATCTGTACTTTTATTCCAACCTAGCAGATTTGCCGGCAACCCTAACAAAATGCCGGTGATAGCCGAGATACAAAGCAGATCAATCAAATAAGCAAAAAAACGAATCCAAAAGCCACTATAAAAATAATCAGGATAATGGTTGAAGACTGGCCCTTGCTTTGGTTTTTTTAATAATTGTTGGACGGGACCTACCGCTGGTCGGTGTGTCATTTCTTCAGTCATCTTTATTCACCTCCATAAAGATACATCGCTTTAGGAGCTTGTGGAGTGCCGACACTTTCAACAATATTCCTTACTAAATCTTCTTGTTTTGGTTTGATTCCTTGGAGTTCTGCCAAGCTATTGCCTAGCCAAGTATTCATGAAATTGGTTGATCCACTAGTATAGGTAATCACTTTCGCACCACTTAACCCATGATCTTTTTGTAATGCTTTCAACGCTTGGTCGGGATAGCCAATCGCATCAACTAAACCATTTTCCACCGCTTGAGCACCATCATAAATCCGACCATCCGCTAGTTTACGAACATCTGCTTCATTCATTTTGCGACCTTCAGCCACTGTTTTAACAAAACGACCATACATGCTATCAACAAACGCTTGCAGCACTTCTTTGTCTTCCTTTGTTTGAGGACGGGAAGCCGAGCCAATATCTTTTAACGCACCACTTTTGATCGTTGCATCCGTAATGCCGAGCTTTTCCATCAAGCCAGAATAATTCATACTAGACATAATCACACCGATTGAGCCGGTCATAGTATCCTCGGTCGCAAAGATTCGGTCAGAATTTGCTGCGATATAGTACCCGCCGCTAGCTGCCTGACTCTCCATTGACGCATAGATTGGAATCTTCTTGTCCTGTTGTAACGCCTTCAATGCTCGGGTAATCTCTGCCGTCTCATAAACAGCTCCACCAGGTGAATTGATTTCTAGCAAAATTCCTTTCACCGTATCATCTTTTTTGATTTTTGCCAGTTGTTTCATAAATGCCTCGTGATTGTAACCACCACTTGAAAATAAGCCACTGGTACCGTCGTTGATAATCGTTCCTTCTACCACTAACTTGACGATTTTTTCTTTGCTGGAGCCATCGACTTCTGTTTTTTCCTGAGGCTCATTCGTGCCATATAATAGTTCGTTTACTTGGCTCAACTCTTTTTTGTCCTCAGCTTTTCGGCTAAGCGTCGAAGATACTACGGAAAATACCAGAAGTACTACCGCAATCCCAACTGCAACCCAACGTCTCTTATTCATTTGATTTCCCCCTTATTAATATAGATTTCGAATGACCAACACTTTTTCGATAGGACCCTCACCCTTCATCTTTTCTGCTTTTTCTAATAAAGAATAGCCGCCGAAAAGCTCATGGGTCAAGGGATCTTCGATTTTAAAGGATTGCGCTTCCTCGATACTTAAGGCATCCGGGGTAATCTCTTGGATACTATCCCAACCTGTATCTAAAAATATTTTCGTTTCATCATTAATTTCTGGGTTGTCATTCAGCTGGGCTAAAAATTGACGGAGCTGGCCGACGGTTAAATTTTCTGGTTGATTCATGCTGTTTCCTCCTTATCAAATCTGTGAAGAAATTACTCGTTCAAATTCCACGTCTCCTCACTAAACGCTTTCGATAAAAAATCCCCTTAGAAGGGTACCTCCTCATTTTACCTTATTCTCTCAATAGATGAAACGCAGAAAGTTTTTTTGTTTTGCTAACTGTTTTTTCGCAAATTACATATATACCAATTTTTAAAAAATAAAAAAATATTTGACTAGACGACGAGTTTATATTATATTATTCATTGTTTCCGATGTTAAAACAAAAAAATCTCAGCTACACCAATGAGATAGCGCCAGACCTTTGATAGAGGTGACGAGGAAGAAGCTTATCGAAATATTCGGCGGGTGGCTTCAGGGCAGCTGTGCTCTACAGATCATTACAAAACTTTTATAAAAAAACAAAAAAATGGTCAGACAGATCGGAAACATATAATGATAGGAAAGTAGGAAGACATTATGTGTGGAATCGTAGGAATTGTAGGCAATGAACAAGCAACTAATATTTTAGTGAATGGATTAGAAAAACTGGAGTATCGCGGATATGACTCTGCTGGAATCTTCGTAGCAGATCAACAGAATGACTATTTAATCAAATCACAAGGACGGATCAAAGAATTAGCGGACAAGATTAGCGCAGATGTCCACGGCACAATTGGGATCGGTCATACACGCTGGGCAACCCACGGCGAACCAAGCGAAGAAAATGCTCATCCCCATACTTCACAAAGCAAACGTTTCGTCTTAGTTCATAATGGTGTGATTGAAAACTATGATGATTTGAAAGCCAATTTTTTAGCAGAAGATACCTTTTACGGTGAGACCGATACAGAAATCGCAGTTCACTTAGTAGAATACTTTGCTGAAAAAGGTCTTTCGACCAAAGAAGCCTTCCGTAAAGCATTAGCGGAGATTCATGGCTCTTATGCCTTTGGCTTGATCGACAAAGAAGATCGTGAGACTATCTATGTTGCGAAAAACAAAAGTCCGTTATTGATTGGATTAGGCGACGGCTTCAACGTTGTCTGTAGCGACGCGATGGCGATGCTGGAACAAACTAACCAATTCGTTGAGATTAATGATGGCGAAATGGTTATCGTAACTAAAGACCATGTTGAAATCGAAGACCAAACAGGCAACGAAATCCAACGTGCACCTTATGAAGCGAAAATCGATCTTTCTGACATGGAAAAAGGAACCTATCCTTATTACATGCTAAAAGAAATTGATGAACAACCCGCTACGATGCGACGGATCATCAGTGAATACACTGATGAAACAGGAACCGTTGTTATCGAAGATCAATTATTACAAAGTTTATTAAATAGTGATCGAATTTATATCGTTGCTTGCGGAACGAGCAATAACGCAGGATGGGCCAGCAAGCAAATCATTGAAGGTCTAGCCAACATTCCAGTAGAGATCCATCTATCCAGTGAATTTGGTTATAATATGCCGTTGCTTTCAGAGAAACCATTCTTTATCTACTTAACTCAAAGTGGTGAGACTGCTGATAGCCGCCAAGTATTAGTGAAGACGAATGAATTAGGCTACCCTTCTCTTACAGTGACGAATGTGGCCGGTTCAACCTTGTCTCGTGAAGCGACTTATACAATGCTTCTACACGCTGGACCAGAGATTGCCGTCGCTTCAACTAAAGCCTATACAGCGCAAATTGCCGCTTTGACTGTCTTAGCCAAAGCAGTTGGTGAAGCGAAAGACGTGGTAGCCGCTAAATCTTTTGATTTGACGAAAGAGTTGGGTATTGCAGCCAACGCGATGGATGTCATGATCGCTGAAAAAGCTATGATTGAAGAAATTGCCGCAGAATATTTAGCAACCACTCGCAACGCCTTTTATATTGGGCGTGCCGAAGACTATTATGTTTCAATGGAAGTTGCTTTGAAATTGAAAGAAATTTCTTACATCCAAGCAGAAGGCTTTGCAGCTGGCGAATTGAAGCACGGAACGATCGCTTTAGTGGAAGAAGGAACACCAGTGATTGGTATTATCACTGAAGCAGTAACCGCACCTCATACACGAGGAAATCTGCGAGAAGTTGAAAGTCGCGGAGCTCACACCTTAGTGATCGTTTCTGAAGAATTAAGCAAAGACGGCGACCAAATTATTTTACCCGTCGTTCATCAATTCTTACGTCCGTTAGTCTCTGTGATTCCTGGACAATTGATTGCTTATTACGCAACCTTATTACGGGGCTATGATGTTGATAAGCCACGTAACTTAGCAAAATCAGTCACTGTTGAATAATCAGTCGATAAACAAAAAAAACACCTTTTGGACATTCTCATTTAGGATTGTCAAAAGGTGTTTTTGCTTCTTAATAATAAATTTGGACTTCTTTAATTAATCTAGCCCAATTTCTGCACGAACGACCACCGCGATTTTTTCAACGTAGTAGTTTACTTTTTCATCAGTCGGTGCTTCCGCCATCACTCGTAGCAATGGTTCTGTTCCAGAAGGACGAACCAAGATACGTCCATCGCCATTCATTTCAGCTTCAGCTTCGTCGATTGCTTGTTTAATTGCGGGAACATCCATCGCGCCGTATTTATCACTAACACGAATATTGACTAATTTTTGCGGATAAATCGTTACTTCCCCAGCTAGCTCAGAAAGCTTCTTACCTGTTTGTTTCATGATATTTAATAATTGAACGCCTGTTAACATACCATCACCAGTCGTATTGTAATCTAAGAACAATACGTGACCTGATTGTTCGCCACCAAGATTGTAATCATTTTTACGCATTTCTTCCACAACATAACGGTCACCGACTTGAGTGATGACGTCGGATAAGCCAATTTCTTCGATCGCTTTATGGAAACCTAGATTACTCATAACGGTCGTCACAACGGTGTCTTTCTTCAAGCGTTTACGTTCAGCTAAATATTTCGCACAAATAAACATGATCCGGTCGCCGTCCACGATATTACCTAATTCATCTACTGCAATCACCCGGTCGCCATCTCCATCAAAGGCCAAGCCGACATCGGCTCCCTTTTCAACAACCATTTCTGCTAATTTTTCAGGATGCGTTGAACCAACACCGTCATTGATATTCAAGCCATTTGGTGAAGTCCCCATCGTATAAAAATCTGTTTCTAAATCCGCAAACAAGCGATTAACACTCGTTGAAGTCGCACCATTAGCGGCATCTACACAGACTGTTAAGCCAGACAAATCTCCTGAAATGGTTTGAACTAAGAATTGCGAGTATTTTAACAACCCTTCGTGGAATTCATCCAACGTTCCTAAGCCTTCAGCAGAAGGACGTGGTAACTTGTCTTCTTCCGCATCTAATAATGCTTCGATTTCCGCTTCTTGTTCGTCGACTAATTTAAAACCATCTGCTCCGAAAAATTTGATGCCGTTATCTTCGGCTGGATTGTGTGAAGCAGAAATCATGACACCGGCTGCAGCCTTTTGTAAACGTGTCAAATAAGCAACACCCGGCGTTGAAATGACGCCTAATTGAAAGACTTCGATCCCTACTGAAAGTAAACCTGAGATCAATGCTGTTTCCAACAATTCTCCTGAGATTCGAGTATCACGCCCAACTAAAACCCGTGGCCGTCCCTCGCTTTCTTGGTGTTGGCTTAAAACATAACCGCCGCAGCGTCCCAACTTGAAAGCTAATTCCGGTGTTAACTCCTTATTCGCGATTCCGCGTACTCCATCTGTTCCAAAATATTTACCCATTAAATTATATTTCCCTTCTTCATCTAATTCGTTGATTGTGTTGTCGATTCAGCAGATGATTCTGTTGTACTGGATTGTGAACTCGTCGAATCCACAGAACTGGCTGCTTCGCTTGAATCTTCTTTTTCTGATGAACTAGAATGATTTGCATTACTTGATTCTGATTCTTGTGTGTTTTTAAATACTGGTGTGACCTGTGCACTGACCGTTTTTGGATTCACTTGATAATTATCGGAAACAGGAACATCAATTAATTTTTTAACCGTTCCTTGGATTTGACTAACATCTACCGGTACTCCGATACTGTCTATTTGATCAAGTGCAGACTGTAAGCCTGTTATTGTTGCCTTCGTTCGGCTCAAATCAATCTTCACACTCTCTACCGCCGCTGGCAGCTGTCCTTCTTGGATCGGATAAAGTGAAACCTCTTTACTTGGGGTTTGAATTTCAAATGAGACCGTCACATTTTGAGGCTCTGATTGAATCGGCAAAGCCTCACCACTGGAATTTAAGGCTTGAATCTGTGCCTGAACACTCTCTTGATCAGTGGAAAGCTTGCTCGTATCCACCGATGCCACCACACGATCAATTTCCTTCATCGTGTTTTCTCCGGTAGTAATTTCGACTTTAGCAGGTTCCACTGACATCTCGCCGATCTTTAAACCATTGTTGCTGGTCGTACTGCTTAATACTGGTGACACATCGAATTGCTTTTTCTCTCTTTTCTCAATCGTTACCGAAATGGTCTCCGGCTCGATCGTCGCAAATAGTGAACTTGCTAAATTTTTCGTCTTTAAGCGGACTTCGTGAGTGCCAGAAGAAAGCTTAGTTAAATCAGCTACCACACTAAAGTCTCTTGTATCAGGGTCCACTTCTTTATTTAATTGGATTCGGTTCGCTCCGCTTAATTTGACTGAGACATTTGATGAAAAACCATGAACAAAATACTCATCCGAATCATATAAAACATTGATCGGTACATTTTGAATGGCTTCTTCGTAATTCGTTTCAGAAGAAATCAAACGACTGACGTTTTGGCTATTCACATTGAAAAAAAGAATCAAACTAAACACCAGTGAAATCAAGATATACGGCAGATTGCCTTTTTTAAACTTGATAATCATTTTTGGCCTCCTTTAGTAAACCCTTCTAAAAAGGTTTGTAAGAGACTCTTTTTGCCAGTGCTCTTTTCATCCGGCAACAACTCCCGCCGCATGACAGCCAAGTATTCCTCTTGTGACAAATCATGGAGAAAATCATTGTTCAAGGTAATACTCACTCCACCAGTTTCTTCAGACACGATAAAAGTCAACGCGTCGCTGACTTCACTAATACCTACTGCAGCACGATGACGAGTCCCAAATTCTTTTGGGATCAGCATACTGTCTGACAGCGGCAAATAGGCAGAGGCTACAGCGAGTTTGCCATTTTTCACAATGACTGCACCATCGTGTAACGGCGTGTTAGGAATGAAGATGTTGATTAGCAATTCTCCAGTAATATCCGCATCTAAGGCAATCCCCGTTTCAATGTACTCTTCCAAGCCGGTGAAACGCTGGATTGTGACAAGAGCACCGATTTTTCGCTTAGACATGTATTGGATTGCTTTGTCGAAAGCTAAAATCATTCGTTCATCATCACGCTCTTCCTTTTTCGATGTTTTGAAAAAAGAACTTCGACCCAAATGCTCCAAGCCACGTCGCACTTCCGGCTGAAAGATGACGATGGCCGCGATCACCCCGTAAGTAATGATCTGATTCATTAGCCATGACAAGGTATGCAGACCGATGAGTTCCGCCAATATCCGAATACCAATAAAGATCGCCACGCCCTTGATCAATTGGACGGCTTTTGTACCGCGAACCAATTCAAACAAACGATAGATCAAAAACCAGACGACAAATATATCTAAAAGGTTGACGATAATATCCCAAGTTGAAAGATTCTCAGAAAAAAAGCTAAGCCAATATTCTGGTTTGAATAATTCAATTAGACGATTAGGCATAGATAACCTCTCTTTCTATACAAAATTCTTTACAATTATACCACAGTGGTACAGCTCTAGCATAAAATTTAAGAAGAGCCTTAGCCAAGCTAAGACTCTTCTTATAAATTTACTTGTTTCGTTTTTCAGCACGCGCCGCTCTCCGAGCCGCGCGACGGGCTTCCGCTTCAGGATCAACGGTCCGTTCTCGCTTAGGCTTTTCAGCTACCGCTGTGTTAGCTTCTGCTGAAACCCCAGCAAGCTTCGCACGGATTTTCTCTTCTTGTCCAGCTAAACGGGCATAGTTGTAAAAACGAGTCTCCGCATCGTTGACTGTCTTTTGGTATAACCGTTGTGCATCATCCGGTTGCACTCGTTCTAAGGCAGAAAAACGAACTTGCTGTTTCATGAAACTGATCATCGTTTCGAAGTTCGGCTTCTTATAATCCAAGGTCATTGGATTTTTACCCTTTTCACGTTGAGCCGGATTGTAACGATATAAAGACCAATAGCCAGATTCGACGGCTTCTTTGGCTTCTCGCAAGGTTTGACTCATTCCACCTCGTAAACCGTGATTGATACATGGTGTATAGGCGATGATTAATGACGGTCCAGGGAATTTTTCTGCTTCTTCTAAGGCTTTGATGGTTTGCATTTGGTTCGCGCCTGAGGCAATTTGTGCCACATAAACATTCCCATAGGTCATGGCCATCATTCCTAAATCTTTCTTCGATTGATACTTCCCGCCAGCCGAGAATTTTGCGATTGCTGATGCTGGTGTTGCTTTAGACGTTTGTCCCCCAGTATTAGAATAGACTTCATTGTCCATAACTAGAATATTAACATCTGCACCACTAGCCAAGATATGATCGATCCCGCCAAAGCCGATATCGTACGCCCAGCCATCGCCACCAAACATCCATTGACTCGTTTTGACAAATAGATCACGATTGTCGTAAATATCAGCCAATCTAGCATCTGTTAGACCTTCTGTTTCAAGAGCAGCCGTTAATTTGGTTGCCCGTTGCTGCGTACCTTCAGATTCAAACATGTGATCCATCCAGTCTTCCATCAATTCACGTAACTCATCGGAAACTAGGTCTAAGACATCATTGATTTTATCCGCTAATTCTTTTCGACGAGTTTGGTTGGCCAAGAACATCCCATAGCCATATTCTGCATTGTCTTCGAATAAAGAGTTGGACCAAGCAGGCCCTTGTCCTTTGTCATTGGTTGTGTATGGGCTAACTGGTGCTGCCGCACCCCAAATCGAAGAACAGCCCGTCGCGTTGGCAATCATCATCCGGTCACCAAACATTTGCGTCATTAATTTCACGTAAGGCGTTTCACCACATCCCGCACAGGCACCAGAGAATTCTAACAATGGCTTATTAAATTGGGAACCTAAAACAGAATTCATTTTAGCTGGATTGGCTTTTTGTTTCAACGTCATCGAAAACGCCCAATTGATTGCTTGTTCTTTTTCTTCTTCATAAGGCTTCATAACTAAAGCTTTTCCTTTTGCTGGACAAGCTTCGACACAAAGCCCACAGCCGGTACAATCTTCCACCGATACTTGAATCCGGTATTTCAATCCGTCTGCTCCACGCATCTCACGGACAATGTAGCCTTCCGGCGCTTCAGCCATTTCTTCGTCATCTGCTAAAAACGGACGAATCGCCGCATGTGGACAGACAAAGGAACACTCATTACACATCGTACAGCGATCGCTAAGCCAATGGGGAACTTCCAAAGCGACTCCGCGTTTTTCAAATTGAGTCGTTCCCGTGGGAATCGTCCCGTCGGTCATACCGTTAGCAACTAAATCATTGACTGTTAGATCATTGCCACGTTGTGAATTCATTGGTTCAACAATTTCCTCAACATATTGAGAAACGGGCGTCTTACGGATTTTTTTCGGAATCTCAACGGTTTTCCATGCTTCAGGAATTTGTACTTGATGTAATAATTCAACGGTTTGATCGATTGCCGCGATATTTTTTTCGACGATCTCTAGCGATTTGCGGCGATAGCTTTTATCCGCTTCGGCTTTTAAGATATCTAATACCTCATCAAAAGGAATAATTCCTGTCAAACTGAAGAATGCTGTTTCCATGACTGTATTGATGCGTGAACCCAATCCAACTTCCATCGCCAAATTCGCCGCATTAATCGTATAGAACTGAATCTCATTTTCCGAGATATAGCGTTTCATTTTGGCTGGTAATAGTTTATCCATCTGCTTGTCATTCCACATTGTATTCATTAGGAAAATTCCGCCAGGTTTTAACCCCTTCAACAAATCATAGGTATGGATATAAGCTGGTGTATGACAAGCGATAAAATCTGCGCTTTCGACTAGATAGGTCGAGCGGATTGGCGTATCGCCAAACCGGAGATGAGAAACTGTCAGTCCACCAGATTTCTTCGAGTCATAACTAAAATAGCCTTGTGCATATTTATCAGTATGGTCCCCGATGATCTTAATCGCTGATTTGTTCGCGCCAACGGTTCCATCAGAACCAAACCCCCAGAATTTTGCTTGGAAGGTGTTTGGATTCGTTAAATCCACGATACCTTTCGATTCTAGTGACATATGGGTGACATCATCCACGATCCCGATCGTAAAACGCTTCTTCACTTGCTGTTTGTCCTTCAACAGCTCATCGTAAACGGCAATAATTTGATCCGGTGTCACGTCTTTTGACCCTAATCCAAAACGGCCACCAATAATTTTCGGACGAATATCTGCTTCGTACATTACGCCTTGAATATCTAATAATAACGGCTCGCCGTCAGCACCTGGTTCCTTTGAACGATCTAATACCGCGATTGATTTGACTGAATCAGGAAGTTTTTCTAGAAAATTTTCCGTTGGAAATGGGCGGTACAAATGAATGTTCAAAAAGCCGACTTTACGACCATTAGCATTCAAATAGTCCACCGTTTGTTCAATCGTTTGAGCCACTGAGCCCATTGCCACAATGACTTCTTCCGCATCCTCAGCCCCATAATAAGTCACAAGGTCATAATTAGTGCCGCGTAATTGATTGATTTCAAACATATATTTTTGAACAATTGAAGGCAGCTTATCGTAATAGCGATTAACGGTTTCCCGTTGTTGAAAATGGACATCTGGATTCTGATTGGTCCCGCTGATCGTCGGATGATTCGGATTCATACTGCGCTTACGAAAAGCTTTCAGTTTTTCTTGGTCGATCAAAGATGCTAACTCGTCATAGTCCAGCACTTCAACCTTTTGAATCTCGTGACTTGTACGGAAACCGTCAAAAAAGTTCATGAAGGGTACGCTGCCTTCGATTGCAGCTAAATGTGCCACCGCTGACAAGTCCATGACTTCTTGAACACTACTTTCTTGTAACATCGCAAATCCTGTTTGACGAGCGGCCATCACATCCCCATGATCGCCAAAAATATTTAGTGCGTTAGTTGTGACTGCTCGACTGGCAACATGAAAGACCCCAGGTAATAATTCACCAGCGATTTTATACATGTTGGGAATCATTAATAGTAATCCTTGTGACGCTGTATAGGTCGTCGTTAACGCACCGGTTTTTAAAGCTCCGTGAACGACTCCTGCCGCCCCAGCCTCCGATTGCATCTCTGTGATTGAAACTGGCTGACCAAATATATTTTTCTTTCCTTGTGACGCCCATTGGTCAACAAGTTCAGCCATAGTTGAACTAGGAGTAATTGGATAAATGGCGGCTAATTCCGTGAAGGCATATGAAATATACGCCGCAGCTGTATTTCCATCCATCGTTTTTTTCTTACGCATGTTTCTCCCCCGTATTCTATCTTTAGCGGATTTTTTGTTCCCGCAATTTTGTCATAAAACGTACAACTAACTTATTTTCTACCAAAAAATTGCAGCCTATTTAAGATAATCGTTAATGTTGCACGCGTGCTTTTATAATCTTTATAACAACGGATTCATTATAAACTAACATTTATTATTTTTAAACCTACCCTATGCTCTTTTTAACTTTTCTAATTAAAAAGAGTTTGTTTTCTAAGAAATGTTTTGTAAACTAATAGGTGAAGGATGTGAATAACGATGGATACTACTGTTATCAATGCAAAGCTAGTCAATGACTTCAACGGTATCAAAATTGGTTCAGCCAACGCGCCAAAGCGGATCATTGAATTTATTAATCTTCGTTGCCCTTACTGTAAAAAATGGTTTGAAGACTCTCAAGCCACTTTGGCACAGGCCGTTGCTGAAGGTAAAGTTCAACGAATCATTAAATTATTAGACAAAGATAAAATCAGCCTACAACGAGGCAATGTCATGCACGAGTACATCAGCGTTGATCCTAAAAAAGCCTTGCTGCAGATTCAGCAAGCCTACGAGACCCAAGAGGTTTGGGAAGATTTTGAATTAGAAGCCGTTGCCACTTACGCTGAAAAAACATTGCACTTGTCACAACATGCTAATCAAGAATTGCAACAAGAAATTCGTAATGAAGCTCAGCAAGCCAACATTCAGTTTGTTCCGACGATTATTTTAGGGGAACACATCTTTGATGAATCGATTGATCAAGCAACTTTAGCAACCTATCTAAATGAATAGAACCACTTAAAAAGGAACCGTTTGAAAATCAAACGGTTCCTTTTCTTAGATTATCTGCAAAATCATTGATCTTTCGAATGCGATGATTAATGCCTGATTTAGAAATCGCGCCGGAAGGGATCATCTCCCCTAACTCTTTCAAACTGATCTCCGGATTTTGAATTCGCAGCTCAGCGATCTCTTGTAATTTCTCAGGTAGCGACTGTAAGCCTACCGTTGCTTCGATGAAATGAATATTGTTGATTTGTTTCGATGCGGCATCAATCGTTTTATTCATATTAGCAGTCTCGCAATTGACTAGACGATTGACTGAATTACGCATATCCCGCACGATTCGAACATCTTCAAACTTCAGCATCGAATTAGTCGCGCCGATCAAAGTAAGAAAATCAGCAATCTTCTCAGCGCCCTTTAAATAAGTAATATAGCCATTTCTTCGTTCCAAAGTACGAGCATTCAAATCAAATTGATTGAGCAAATCACAAATATCTTGGTTATGTTCCTCATAAATCGACGAAATTTCTAAATGATAGCGGCTCGTTTCGGGATTATTCACTGACCCGGAGGCTAAAAAGGCTCCCCGTAAATAGGCGCGTGTTTTTTCATCAGAACGCTTGATTTCATCAGAAATATGGGCCTGAAACATCATGCCATCCATAATATCTAAATCTAGTAGTACGCTTTGTGTTTCCTGCTTTAATCGTACGATGTATACATTGTTTTTCTTTAGCTTCATTTTACGACGAACTAATAATTCACTGCGTACGCCGTAGTGCTCCTTCAGTAAGGTAAAAATCCGTCGAGCAATCGCGGCATTCTCTGTTTGGACGTTCAAAACAAATTGATGATTACTCAAACTTAATGAGCCGTTCATCCGAATCAGCGCGGCCAGCTCTGCTTGAGCTAGATTTTTTTGGACGGCCAGACCCGTTAATTCTTTTTTTACTTCTGCTGCAAAAGACATGACGAGCCCTCCTTTATTTCAAATTCCACTTAAATTTTTGCTCCAAAAACAATTCGGAACAATTCATCTACAACTTTGTCGCCGTCATGAAATACACCGCCATCACGCAACTTTAAAAAGTCCGTCGAGACCACGCGGCAGCCTTCTTCCCGTAAGCCATTAAAGTCATGGGTCACTTGGACTAAATATTCGTCGTAGACTTCTGGATCCATATAACCTTCAGGAACTTTTTCCGTATTCACTAATACTGTATTGATAAATTGACTATCCAAATGCTGATGCAATACTCGGATATGGTCAGCATCACTAAAGTGTTCTGTTTCACCTTTTTGAGTCATGATGTTACAGATATAGACGACTTCGGCCTCCGTCGTTTTCACCGCATTGCCTAATTCCTCGATTACTAGATTCGGTAAAATACTGGTAAATAATGAGCCCGGGCCGAGCACCACCATATCTGCCTCTTGGATTGCTTGAACCACTTTACGAGCAGCGTGGATCGCTTTATCGCCATTTTTTTCTGTTACGTAGACTTTTTCAATCGTCTTTCGATCCAGCGCAATCTTCGATTCACCCACAGCGCTTGTACCATCGGTAAAATCAGCATGCAATACTAACGGTGTTTCCGAAGAAGGATAAACATGACCATCCACGTGTAGCATCAAAGAAAGCAATTGAATCGCTTCATAAGTACTGTTACGCATCTCAGACAAAGCAGCAATCAGCAAGTTACCGATCGTATGATTAGCCAAAAATTTATCGTCCTTGTGGAAACGATATTGAAAAAGATCCTCATAAAGTTTCGGCATGTCAGAAAGTGATGCCAAGACATTTCGCAAATCCCCCGGTGGCGCCATGTCAACCGAATCACGTAGTTCGCCGCTGCTGCCACCATCGTCAGCTACCGTTACTACTGCTGTGATATCGGCACTCTGATTGCGTAAACTTTTTAAAATAACTGGCAGACCAGTGCCGCCGCCAATCACCACGATTTTAGGTTTGCGGATACGATACGTTTTCATTTTCACGATCGATTCACCGTCTCTTTCCGCTTGTCCTTGTCACGATGAGTAATATTGACTTTGTAATCTGCATCCTTCAAGGCTTTGCCAACTCGTTCAGACAACGCGACCGAACGGTGTTGTCCACCGGTACATCCAATCGCCACCGTCAAAGAGCTCTTTCCTTCTTTAACGTAGCCAGGCATAATATCCATCAATAATTTTACGAAGGTTGTATAAAAGCTCTCCGTTTCAGGAAAAGACATCACGTAATCATAGACCGGCTTATCTAACCCTGTCTGTGGTCTTAATTCAGGAATATAATGGGGGTTTGGTAAGAAACGAACATCCATGACGATATCTGCATCGATTGGCAAGCCGTACTTGAAGCCAAAAGAAACTACCTCAATATGAAAACCAGCATCATCATTTCCTTTGTAAGATTGATTGATTTTTTCCCGTAGTTGACGCGGTGTCAAATCCGTCGTATCGATCATCAAAGTTGCACGAGCCTTTAAATCCTCCAAGATCGCCCGCTCTTTGCGAATCCCCTCAGTAATCATCCCGTCCATTGCCAATGGATGGGCCCTGCGTGTTTCTTTATAGCGAGAAACCAGTTCCTCATCAGAACAATCTAAAAATAAAATGCTTGTATCGATAAATCCGGTATTCTCTATTTCTACCAACATATTCTGAATGTCTTCAAAAAATGAACGTGAACGTAAATCAACTACTAATGCAATTTTTGTTACTTTACCAGACTCACGAATCAACTCCCAGAATTTCGGAATCAATCCCGGCGGCATATTATCCACACAAAAATAGCCCATATCTTCAAAACTTTGAATCGCCACAGTTTTCCCTGCGCCACTCATCCCAGTAATGACAACTAAATGCAAACTCTCAGTCATTCGTGTCACTCCTCTCTCAATTTTAAGGTTATTTATTTTTGTTTTCGTTACGTATATTGATCTTCACTATATGATTGCATTGAAAATCAAAATTTTTTCAAATAAAAAGACGCCAAAGAAACTAACCGTAGCTTCTTTCGCTATCTAATAAATTATAACATTCCTGGCGTGTCTTTGCTACTTTTTTGTCATTCTTTATAGAATCATAATCAACGAAGCAATCGCTATAAGCTGAAATCATTTTTTATGAGAAAGGCTTTTGCGAACTCGCTCAGCTTTTTACCAGTTTTTCTGCTCGCTTTATTAAGATTAGAAAAATAGTATGCGTAACGACAATCAAAATCATTTTTCGTGTTTTTGAAAAAATGATTCCCTAATTAGGAGTCCGCTAAGCAATCAAACAAAACTTTTAATAAATGACTGAGAAACACAAAGTTTTAACTTTGATGTTGAACAGTTCCTACTTGGTGCTTCTCAAATTTCGAAATCGTTTTGCTTATTACCAATAATGCTAGTTCATGAAGCCGGACATGGATAAACCTGCTGTAAAGCGATTTATTCATGTTGAAAATTTATTCTTTCTTTATAAATCAAAAAAACAGACCTTCTATTTAGAAGATCTGTTAGCTAAAGCTATTTCAATCGTGCGATCCGCCAAAATAGATTGCGCATCGATTACCGGGTACGGGTCGTTTTTAGTCAACTCGTGCACTAAAGATAACTCAGTACAGCCTAAAATTGCATTTTGACAGCCATATTTTTCAAAAACATCGGAAAGGATTTCTAAATACAGCTCGCTATTGATGAAGTCATTTTCTTTCACATCGTGATAAATCAAATGATTTACTTTCGCTTGTAATTCTTGGTCAGGAGCCAAAACTTCAAAGCCTTTTGCTTCCAACTCATTTTGATAAACTTTAGCACTCATCGTTCCAGCGGTCGCCAGTACGGCAATCTTTTCTCCTGGTTGATGATGTTTCACCACTTCCCTGACGGCTTCCCGAGGCATGTGTAGGATTGGAATCTTCGTTGCCGCTTGTAATTCCTCAAAAAAATAATGGGCGGTATTACAAGTCAAGACAATAAAATCTGGCTGCAATAAATTTTGCTTTTCGATATCATCTAATAAAAACGGCAACGGACTATCCGCGTGATGATCTAAGATATAAGCTGTCCGATCTGGGACAGTCGCATGATTGAACATGACGTAATTTAAATATTCTTGGTCGTTATGGGCATGAGTCCGCTGATTTAGGATTCTGACGAAACTTTCCGTAGCCATGGTTCCCATTCCCCCCAAGATACTAAAGAAATTTTCCATAATTACCCTTCTTTCTCTTTAAAGAATAGGTCAAAACGTCCTTTATATTTACTAAACATGTATTTCATCAAGACCCAACGCATGAAGGACATATCTTTTTTATAAAAGACCGTTGTACCCCATTGTTTATTTTTGATTAAGGCTAAGGCTTTTTCTTTATCATCGTTATTTCGCGCAAATTTCTCGAAAACGCCTTTAGGTACACCCATCCACAACATTGAGGTTGCTGATTCAGCTTTCCCGTAGATCGTTGTCTCAAATGGTTTTTCAAAGACACGATCTTCCGTTACGTATTGGGCTAAATTGAAGCCATTTAACGTCACAAAGAAACTGCTGCGGCCTTGACGCAAGTTGATCTCAAATAATTTATATTCTCCGTCTCGCGGATCATATTTCATATCAAAGTTAGCGAAGCCGGTGTAATTGATTCTTTCTAAAAAGCCTTTGATCGTTTGATAGATTTTTTCATTGTATTCAGGCATGATCGCCACGTAGTTACCGATCGCTTCTGGAGAAGGATCTTCTAACAACGGATGACCCAGACACATCATACGAACTTGATGATTTTGATCAACATATGCATTTAGTACGCGCATATTGCTGTCGTCGCCGGGAATAAAATCTTGGGCGATCATTTCGCTGGTGTAACCCGCTTGATAAATCCGTTCGATAATCACATCAAACTCATCTCGTGTATCCAAGATAAAGGCTTTCTTCCGTCCTTCAAAATCAACGGATAGCCATTCTACACTGTTGGCTGGTTTCAAGGCTACTGGAAAATCAAATGGCAAACTCTGTTTCAATTTACCGGCTTCCAGCATTTCTTCACGAATAATGAAGGTATTTGGATAAGGCAGTTCATATTTTTCACAAATTTCATAGAAGCTGACTTTACTGATTAAACGTTGCAATAAATCAAACTCAATATAAGGGCAAATAAACCATTCAGAAAGTTCTTCTTTGTGTTGCGAAACCAATTCTGCGTACCCATCGCCACAAGCGATCAATAAATACTTCGTCGCAGGATCGTTATAAGTATTCTTACCAAGTTCACGCATTTGCTCCATAAATGCTGGGTCTTTATCGAATCCCGGAACTACGTGAACATTCACGATTTTGCTATATTTTGTTGGCGCCAGCTGTAAGCCAGCATAAGCTTCAGAAACGATTCCGTAGGCTTCGTGAAACGAACGAGCCATGCCGTAAACATTGATATCGCTTCCTAGTAGAATCGGTACAAATTTTTGATTTTCATTCATATTTTCTTACACCTTCTCATTCTAAATCCTTGATAATCATACCATAAAGAAAAATGCAAGCAAAGGAGAATCCTTCACTTGCATCAAGCCTTAGTAGTAATTTATTTTTTGAGAACTCGTTTCAAATAATGACCGGTGTAACTTTCTGGTACTTCAGCGATTTCTTCCGGCGTTCCAGTCGCTAAAATCGTACCACCGCCATCGCCGCCTTCTGGTCCAAGATCAATTACATAATCAGCCGATTTAATCACATCTAAATTGTGTTCAATCACTAGTACCGTGTTCCCGGCATCAACGAATCGTTCAAGAACTTTTAGCAGACGAGCGATATCATCTGTATGGAGTCCCGTCGTTGGTTCATCTAAAATATAGAAATTTTTACCGTTAGAACTCTTATGCAACTCGCTGGCTAGCTTCATCCGCTGAGCTTCTCCACCGGATAACGTTGTCGCCGGTTGGCCCATCGTAACATAGCCGAGACCAACATCAACGATTGTTTGCAGCTTGCGATGAATCTTAGGAATATGTTTGAAGAATTCGACCGCATCTTCCACAGTCATTTCTAAAATATCCGCGATGTTCTTTCCTTTGTAATGAACCTCCAACGTTTCAGAATTATAACGTTTGCCATGACAAACTTCGCAAGGCACATAAACATCAGGTAAGAAGTGCATCTCAATCTTAATAATCCCGTCTCCGCGACAAGCTTCACAACGTCCACCCTTCACATTAAAGCTGAAACGGCCCTTCTTGTAGCCGCGAATTTTCGCTTCATTGGTTTGCGCAAACAAATCACGAATATTATCAAACACGCTCGTATAAGTGGCTGGATTGCTTCGTGGTGTCCGACCAATCGGGCTTTGATCAATATCGACTAGTTTTTCAATATTGTTGTAGCCAGTAATTTTTTTGAATTTCCCGGGCTTGTTTGAATTACGATTCAATTTTTGAGCCAAAGCTTTTTTCAAAATTTGGTTCACTAAGGTAGATTTTCCTGAGCCGGAAACACCCGTTACTGCCACAAACTTTCCTAAAGGAAACTCAACGTCGATATTCTTCAAGTTGTTTTCTGCAGCACCAGTTACTTTGACCTTTTTGCCATTCCCTTTGCGGCGTTCAGTTGGTACGGCTATTTCGCGTTTTCCTGATAAATATTGACCGGTTAAAGAAGCGGGATTGTTTTCTACTTCTTGCGGCGTCCCAGCCGCAACGATTTCTCCCCCTTGATCGCCAGCACCAGGGCCGACATCGATTAAGTAATCAGCTGCTCGCATCGTATCTTCATCATGTTCCACGACAATCAAGGTATTTCCTAGATCACGCATTTTCTTTAAGGATTCAATCAAGCGATCATTATCTCGCTGATGCAACCCAATCGACGGTTCATCTAAGATATAAAGAACCCCCGACAAATTAGAACCAATTTGAGTCGCTAAACGGATTCGTTGTGCTTCACCACCAGATAAGGTGCCTGATGCCCGACTCAATGTTAAATAGTCCAATCCGACATTTCGTAAAAAGCTCAAACGATCCTTGATTTCTTTTAAAATTGGTTTAGCGATCACTTTTTCTTGTTCGCTTAAAACAACTGTATCGAAGAAATCTAACGTGCCATTGATGGAATCTTCACTGACATTTCCAATGTTTTGTCCATTGATCTGAACCGATAACGCTTGTGGATTCAAACGATATCCGTGACACGTTTGACAAGTTAATTCCGTCATATATAGACGCATTTGATCCCGTGTAAAATCACTATTGGTTTCCGCATAGCGCCGATTGATGTTGTTAATGATCCCTTCAAAGGGAACCTCAACATCTCGTACGCCGCCAAAATCATTTTCATAATGGAAATGAAAGTTTTCACCATTCGAGCCATTCAAGATAATCTCTTGATGTTCTTTCGGCAAGTCTTCAAAGGGTGTGTCCATATCAATCCCGAAACTTAGCGAAGCTTGCTCCAGCATTTGCGGATAATATTGCGAGCTGATGGGATTCCAAGGAATCAACGCACCTTCGCGCAGTGTTTTGCTTTGATCAGGAATCACTAAATCCATATCGACTTCCAACTTGACTCCCAAGCCGTCACAATCTGGACAGGCGCCAAATGGAGCATTGAATGAAAAAAGTCGCGGTTCAAGTTCACCGACAGTGAAGCCACAATAAGGACAGGCATAATGTTCACTAAAGAGCATTTCCTTTTCCCCAATTACGTCAACTAACGCATAACCGTCAGCCAATCGCAAAGCGGCTTCAAAGGAATCAAACAACCGGGAACGAATGCCTTCTTTAACCACGATACGGTCTACGATGATTTCAATATCATGTTTTTTGTTTTTCGTTAACTCCGGCGCTTCGGTCACATCATACATTTCTCCATCCACACGCATGCGAACGTAGCCTTCTCGTTGGATCATTTCAAAAACCTTTTTGTGTTGTCCCTTTTTCTTAGCCACAACTGGCGCAAGAATTTGAATTTTAGTTCGTTCTGGTAATTCCAATACCTTATCTACCATTTGTTCAACCGATTGAGAGGTGATCTCGATATGGTCGTTGGGACAAATGGGATGCCCAACACGCGCATATAATAACCGTAAATAATCATTAATCTCGGTGACCGTTCCCACCGTTGAACGTGGATTTTTGCTAGTCGTCTTTTGGTCAATTGAAATCGCCGGACTCAGTCCATCAATACTATCTACATCTGGCTTATCCATTTGACCTAAAAATTGGCGAGCGTAAGCAGACAAACTTTCAACATAACGCCGTTGTCCTTCAGCGTATAAGGTATCAAAAGCCAATGAGCTTTTCCCAGACCCAGACAAACCAGTAACAACTACCATCTTGTCACGAGGAATCGTAACGTCAACATTTTTTAAATTATGAGCACGCGCTCCATGAATTACAATCTTATCATTTGCCATTTAATAACCTCAATTTCATTGTATTCGTTTTTATCACGGACATTCATCCATCTTACTCTGCTGCTTTTAATTCTAATATCGTATCACGCAAAGTTGCGGCTGTTTCGAAGTCCAGCGTCTTCGCGGCTTCACGCATCTCATCTTCCATTTTAGCGATTAATTCTTTTCGTTCTGCTTTCGATAGGTCTTCATATGAAGTCGTTTCATACGTTCCCTTATCTTCAGCCACTTTGCTGATAGAAATCAGATCCCGAATTTCCTTAATGATCGTTGTTGGCACGATGCCGTGCTCTTCATTGTATTGATTTTGGATTCCACGTCTCCGAGCGGTTTCATCGATCGCCCGTTGCATCGAATCAGTCACCTTATCTGCGTACATGATGACTTTCCCGGAAGAGTTGCGGGCAGCGCGTCCAATGGTTTGGACAAGGGAACGTTCGCTCCGCAAGAAGCCTTCTTTATCAGCATCTAAGATTGCTACTAGTGACACTTCTGGTACGTCGATTCCTTCACGAAGCAAATTAATCCCGATCAAGACATCAAATTTTCCTAAACGTAAGTCACGAATAATTTCTGTTCGTTCCAATGTTTTGATGTCACTATGGAGATATTTGACTTTGATTCCTAGTTCTTTGAAGTAATCGGTCAAGTCTTCTGACATCTTTTTCGTCAAGGTCGTCACGAAGACCCGTTCGTTTCTTTCCGCTCGTTCATTAATCTCTCCAACCAGATCATCAATTTGACCCATAATCGGTCGGACATCAATCACGGGATCTAACAAGCCCGTTGGCCGAATGATCTGTTCTACTACTGTATCAGTCTGTTCATGCTCATAAGGTCCCGGCGTGGCAGACACGTAAGTAATCTGATTGACCCGTTCTTCAAACTCTTCTAACCGTAACGGCCGGTTGTCTAGAGCAGACGGCAAACGGAAGCCATAATCAACTAACATTTGTTTACGAGCGCGGTCACCGTTATACATGCCGCGAACTTGCGGCATCGTCACGTGAGATTCGTCGATCACCATTAGGAAATCGTCTGGGAAAAAGTCGATCAACGTGTAAGGTGGTTCGCCTTCTTTACGGCCATCCATATGACGGGAATAATTTTCGATTCCTGAGGTATAACCCATTTCTCGCAGCATTTCAATATCATAGTTTGTTCGCTGTTCTAAGCGCTGGGCTTCTAACAGCTTATTCTCACTGCGTAAAACCTCTAAACGATCTGCCAACTCAGCTTGAATATTGCTGATGGCAACTTCCATGTGGTCTTCATTTGTCAAAAAGTGGGTAGCTGGGAAAATCGCTACGTGTTCGGTTTCGCCGGTTATTTCCCCCGTCAATGCGTCAACTTCGCGAATCCGTTCGATTTCATCACCGAAAAACTCAACTCTCAGCGCACGTTCGTCGCGAGAAGCGGGGAAAATTTCGACAACATCTCCGCGAACACGAAAACGGCCCCGTTGAAAATCAATGTCGTTCCGTTCAAATTGAATATCGATTAAATTGCGCAATAATTGATTGCGATCCATTTCCATCCCGACACGCAAAGAAACCACCTGTTCCATGTATTCCTTGGGTGAACCCAAACCAAAAATACAAGAAACAGAAGCAACAACGATTACATCATTTCTTTCCAGTAATGAGCTAGTGGCGGAATGACGTAGTTTATCGATTTCATCATTAATACTAGAATCTTTTTCAATATATGTATCACTGGAAGGTACATATGCCTCAGGCTGGTAGTAGTCATAATAGCTGACAAAGTATTCCACCGCGTTGTTAGGAAAAAACTCTTTGAATTCTCCATATAACTGACCTGCTAATGTTTTATTGTGAGCGATAATCAAGGTAGGCTTGTTGACTTCCTTGATGACATTTGAAATGGTATAGGTCTTACCAGTACCGGTTGCACCTAAAAGTATTTGTGCTTTCTTTCCATTGACGATGCCTTCTGATAATTGCGCAATTGCTTCAGGCTGATCGCCAGCAGGCTGATATTTTGAATGAAGGTCAAACGTATTGTCTGTGACTCTTTCAATCATACAAAAATCCCCCTTTTTCAATTAATAATCTATGATTTCTCATTTTAAAATTATAGCATACCGAACATATTTTCGCCATTTTTTGTTCTTACTAAAACGAATCTTAAAAAAGCACATGTCACATTTCATTACATGTCGTGTGAAGAATATTTAGCTTTTTTTCATTCCAACAAGGAACCCACTTGTATTTTGGCATTAAACTAACATATAATAAATGGATGATAAGTAATTAGGAGGATTATTATGAGAAAAAACAAATTAATTCCTTTCGTTGTTTGCTTAATGGCAAGTCTTTTTACAATTGGCTTTGCTAGCAAAACACACGCCGCGGAAAAAACACATAAAATTGGGACCGACTTAACCTTCGCCCCTTTTGAATTTCAAAACTCTGACGGTGAATATGTTGGAATCGATGTGGACTTACTGAACCAAATCGCCAAAGATCAAAACTTCAAAGTTGATCTGCGTCCATTAGGCTTTGACAGTTCGATCCAAGGCGTCCAATCGGATCAGCTCGATGGCATGATCGCCGGCATGAGTATTACGGATGAGCGGAAAAAAACTTTTGACTTTTCTGATCCTTACTTTGATAGCGGGATTCAAATGGCAGTCAAAAATGATAATACGGATATCAAAGATTACAATGATCTAAAAGGCAAAACGGTCTCTGCTAAAATCGGAACAGAGAGCGCGACTTTCTTGAATGACAATAAAGACAAATATGGCTACGAAGTAAAACAATACGAAGCCGCCGACGCGATGTATAACGCGTTGAACAACGGAAACGTCGAAGCGATCTTTGATGATTATCCCGTTCTTGGTTATGCGGTAACCAATGGTCAGCCTTTTAAATTGGTCGGTGATCCTGAAGAAGGCAGCTCTTATGGTTTTGCGGTAAAAAAAGGTGAAAATAAAGAGTTGCTCGAAAAATTCAACAAAGGATTAAAAGATTTAAAGAAAAACGGCAGCTATGACAAGATCGTCAGTGAATATATTTCTAGCGGTTCTGAGAATCAAGCAGCCTCTTCGGAAATGAAAAAAATCGAACCGAAGAAAGACGTGTACACGATTGCTAGCGACTCAGCCTTCGCACCGTTTGAATATCAAGACAGTGACGGCAAATACAAAGGGATCGACGTTGATTTAATGAAACGGATCGCTGAGCTGCAAGGCTTCAAGATCGATTTCAAATTCATCGGCTTCTCTTCTGCGATGCAAGCGTTAGAATCCGGTCAAGCGGACGGCATGATCGCCGGCATGACGATCACCGATGAACGAAAAGCCAACTACGACTTTTCTGACCCATACTTCCAAAGCGGGATTCAATTAGCGGTCGCAAAAGACAACAAGGATATCAAAGCCTACAAAGATTTAAAAGGCAAAACAGTTGGCGCGAAAGTTGGAACAGAAAGCGCGGACTTCTTGGAAGCTCACAAAGACGAATATGGTTATACGATTAAAAGTTTTGATGCAGCTGATCAATTATATGACGCATTGAAAATCGGCTCGATCGACGCCATGATGGATGACTACCCAGTTATCGGTTATGCGGTTAAACAAGGGCAAGACTTAAAAACACCAATCAAGCGCGAAGTCGGCGGCGAATATGGCTTTGCGGTGAATAAAGGGCAAAATCCTGAGCTAAGAGAAATGTTCACTGAAGGCTTGAAAGAATTAAAACGAACTGGTGAATATGACAAGATCGTGAATCAGTATATCGGTTCAGGCAGCGAAGAAAAGAAAGAAACTGTCGATGAATCAACCATTACCGGTTTGATCAAAAATAACTACAAATCCCTATTAGAAGGTTTATGGAAAACCATCGTCTTAGCGTTAGTTTCCTTTGCTTTAGCCTTGATCTTAGGTGTCATTTTCGGATTGTTCCGGGTCTCTCCTTCAAGAGCATTGCGGACCATTGCCGGGATTTACATTGATATCATCCGCGGAATTCCAATGATGGTATTGGCCTTCTTCATTTTCTTCGGTCTACCGGGAATCACGGGGATAAAAATTCCTGACTTTGCCGCTGGGATTATTACCTTAACCTTGAATGCCAGTGCCTATATCGCTGAGATCGTCCGAGGCGGGATCAACGCTGTACCAGTTGGCCAAATGGAAGCCTCACGAAGCTTAGGGCTTTCTTACAACCGAACCATGCAAAAAATTATTTTACCGCAAGCCGTGAAGATCATGATCCCTTCTTTCATCAATCAATTTGTTATTAGTTTGAAGGATACCACGATTATTTCTGCTATCGGTGTGGTAGAACTATTGCAAACCGGAAAAATCATCGTGGCACGGACCACACAAAGTTCTTACGTGTATTTGATCATCGCGATCATGTACTTGATTTTAATTACGATCTTAACTAAGTTAGCGAACCGTTTAGATAAGAAGGTGAAATAAGATGGATAAAAAAATAGTAGTCAATCATTTAGTTAAAAAATTCGGCGACAACACGGTGTTGAACGACTTGAATATCAGTATTAGCGAAGGTGAAGTTGTTTGTATTATCGGCCCATCTGGTTCAGGAAAAAGTACCTTCCTGCGTTGTATGAATCGTCTGGAAGAACCAACTTCTGGTGAAATTATTATTGACGGACAAGACTTGACGGACCCTCATACTGATATCAATCTAGTCCGTCAGCATATCGGCATGGTGTTCCAGCATTTTAACCTGTTCCCTCACTTGACTGTGCTGCAAAATATCACCTTAGCGCCACTAGATTTAAAAGGTGAAGCAAAAGAGGCTGCAAATAAACGAGCGGTTGAATTATTGACCCAAGTTGGTCTAGCCGAGAAAAAGGATGATTACCCTCATAGTCTTTCCGGCGGACAGAAACAGCGGGTAGCTATTGCTCGCGCGTTAGCGATGAATCCTGACGTGATGCTGTTTGACGAACCGACTTCCGCCCTCGATCCTGAGATGGTGGGCGATGTACTTCGGGTTATGAAGGATTTAGCGTTACAAGGAATGACGATGGTAATTGTGACCCATGAAATGGGCTTCGCCAAAGAAGTAGCCGACCGTGTAATCTTTACTGACGGCGGCAAGATTTTAGAAGACGGCACTCCAGAACAAGTCTTTAACAATCCTCACAATCCAAGAACTCAAGACTTCTTAAATAAAGTCTTAAATGTATAAAATGAAACCCGAGAAATCAACTTTAGATTTCTCGGGTTTTTCTATAATCTAATAAGCTTCGATAAATCCTTTCTCTCGTCACTGGTGCTTGACTGCGAATGATTCCATCCTCAAATGAAAAAGCCAATTCAGTCACTCTTTTTAACTCCTCAGCCGATGGAAAAAGTGACAAATCTTCATAGCTCGTTGGTAAGCCCAAGCTTTCAAATAATTTCCGGTATTTTTTTAATTCAGCGTCTCGCCCTTCACTTTGTAGATGCTGCAAAGTTGTTAAAGCAATAATTTGCCCATGGCTACCTTTGATCTCACTCCCCCAAAGACTGACCATGCCATTATGTAACGCGTGAGCAATACTCAAGCCGCCTGATTCAAAACCAATCCCGCTTAATAAAGTATTCGCCTCGACCACCGCTTCAAAAGCTGGCGTAACGGTTCCCTTTTCATTGGCTTCGACTGCCGCTTCGGCAAACGCCAACAATACTTGCTGACATTTTTCAGCGATAGCCTCTGCCGCCAAGGTCGGTACGGTTCCTAAAGTATTCACTCCAGCATTTTCACGAACCGTCCGTGCTTCAACAAAGGTTGAAAGCCCGTCAGCAATCCCTGCCTTTAAAAATTGAACCGGACTATTGATTAGGATGGCCGTATCCACTAAAACTAAATCAGGGCTTTGACGATAATAATTATATTTTTCAAAATGTCCCTCAACATAGCTAACCGAGATCCGCGAAGTCGGCGCATCAGTTGAGGCAGCGGTGGGAATCACGACGCAGCGCAAATTATTCTCAAAAGCCAACGCCTTTCCTAAATCAATCGCTCGACCACCACCTAAAGCAACGACATAATCAAAATCTTGCTCAATGTATGGCTCCTCTACTAGCCAAAACGCAAGATCTCCACCGCGATCTGTCAATTCTTTTAATAATTTTTCACCGATCATTTGATAGACAAAACGGTCCGTTACCAATAATCCTTTTGCTCCAAAGGCTAAAATATCCTCCAAATGATTCCATACAACATTTTTTCCTTGACGATAGGTCATAGGACTTGCGAAAACTTTCTCCATGCGTGGCTTCCTTTCCTTCAATCATTTATTGAAACAATCATAGCAAGACAAACAGCCGCTGACAAGCCAACGTTGATTTTACTTTACAGAAAGAGCCACCGTAAGAAAGGCTTTCGCGAACTCGCTCAGCTTTTGAGCAATAAGACCAAACTATTGATAAATGACTGAGAAACACAAAGTTTTAACTTTGATGTTGAACAGTTCCTACTTGGTGCTTCTCAAATTTCGAAATCGTTTTACTTATTGCCGATAAAATTAGTTCGTGAAGCCGGACATTGATGTACCTGCTGTAAAGCGATTTATTCATGCGGAAATTTTATACTTTCCTTATAGTCAAAAAAGCACGCGACCAAAAGGCCACGTGCTTAGTAAATCCTATTATTTTTCGATTTCAGTTACGATACCTGAACCAACGGTCCGTCCACCTTCACGAATAGAGAAGGTTGTACCTTGTTCTACCGCGATTGGATGGATCAAATCAACGTCGATGGTTACGTTATCGCCTGGCATTACCATTTCAGTACCTTCTGGTAATATAATGTTACCGGTAACGTCGGTTGTACGGAAGTAGAATTGAGGACGATAGTTGTTAAAGAATGGTGTATGACGTCCGCCTTCTTCTTTGGTCAATACGTAAACTTCAGCTTTGAATTTTGTATGTGGTGTGATTGAACCTGGTTTAGCAAGAACTTGGCCACGTTCGATTTCATCACGAGTGATACCACGTAATAGAACCCCAACGTTATCGCCGGCTTCACCATAATCCAATGTTTTACGGAACATTTCAAGTCCGGTAACGACCGCTTTTTGAACTTCAGGTTTGATCCCGATGATTTCAATTTCGTCGCCGACTTTGACTTCACCACGATCGATACGACCAGATGCGACGGTACCGCGACCTGTGATTGAAAAGACATCTTCCACTGGTAACAAGAATGGTTTGTCGTTGTCACGTTCTGGAGTTGGAATGTATTCATCAACAGTATCCATTAAGTCAAGGATAACTTGTTCTTGTTCTGGATCGCCTTCTAAAGCTTTCAAAGCAGAGCCTTTAAGAACAGGAATATCATCGCCTGGGAAACCATATTCAGAAAGTAATTCACGAACTTCCATTTCAACTAAATCGATCAATTCTTCGTCATCTACTAAGTCAACTTTGTTCAAGAAGACGATCAAGTATTTAACACCTACTTGACGTGATAACAAAATATGTTCACGTGTTTGTGGCATTGGGCCATCAGTAGCTGATACAACTAAGATTGCGCCATCCATTTGAGCAGCACCGGTGATCATGTTTTTAACATAGTCCGCGTGTCCTGGAGCGTCGATGTGAGCATAGTGACGTTTTTCTGTTTCGTATTCTACGTGTGCGGTATTGATAGTGATACCACGTTCACGTTCTTCTGGTGCAGCATCGATACTAGCGTAGTCTTGAGGGTTTGCTAGACCTTTTTTACCTAATACCGTAGTGATTGCTGCCGTCAATGTTGTTTTACCATGATCGACGTGACCGATGGTACCAATATTAACGTGTGGTTTACTTCTATCATAATGTTCTTTTGCCATAATAAACAAACCTCCTAGAAAGTGTAAAAATTCTTACGGATATAGTGTAAAACATTTTTAACAAAATGAAAAAGATTTACACTTTTACTTTTTGTAAGTAACCGTCTGACAGTATAATACATCAGAATTGGTCAAACTCCAAATAATATGTTTCACTTGTATGAGAGTACATTACATTTTCTGAAAGCTTTACAAAATTGTAAGAAATGCCGTTTTATAAAGGATGATAGTATACAGAGAATATGATTCTTGGTTTAATAATAGTATAGATTGTTTTTATAGGATGGAGGATGTTTATGGAAGACTTTCAGCAACAATTAGCTCAATTTCCTATTGAGCTGAGAAAAGCATGGAGCGTTGGCTTCGTGTTCGTCAAGGAAGCTGACCATTATTGGCATTTTCCCGCTAGGCAGTGGGAGGACAAGCAAATTCAAAACTATTTTTTTGAACGTTTTAATCAATCGAGCTCGTTTGTTTCTTATCCTGAATTAGGATTAAAACAACTAGTCATTAAAAATCGGCCGGAGCTCCTGATTATCATCCCTTATAGCCCTGAATAGAATTTTTCCCATAGAAAATCCGCCCGAAATCAGAGAACGTTCTGATTCTGGGCGGATTCTTTTATACTAGCAAATTGTATAATGTTTTGTTCTGGCTTAATTCAATATACGTTGAGTCAAATTCTTTCAATCGATTCAGTAACTCCGGTAACGTTTCTGGTTTTTCCAACAATACTCCGATAACCACCGGTCCAGTTCCCCGATTGCCTTTTTTCGTGTACTCAAAACGAGTAATGTCATCGCCCTTCCCTAGAATATCCGAGACGAATTCTTTCAGCGCTCCGGGACGTTGTGGAAAATTCACTACAAAGTAATGCTTCAGACCTTCATAGATCAAGGACCGTTCTTCGATCTCCGCCATGCGATTGATATCGTTGTTGCCGCCGCTAATGACACAAATCACCGTTTTTCCTTTAAGCTGATCCTTCATTAATTCTAAAGCTGCCACACTCAGCGCCCCAGCCGGTTCAACCACGATCGCTTGTTTACCATATAAATCTAAAATCGTTGAACAGATCAGTCCTTCATCTACTGACCTTAAGTCATCCACATACTTTTTACTGTGTGAATAGGTAATATCACCGACTTGCTGAACCGCTGCCCCATCAACGAATTTATCGATTTCAGCTAACTTAACAGGTTGGTCTTCTTCAAACGCCGCTTGCATGGAAGACGCGCCTTTTGGTTCCACCCCGATCACCTTTGTGGAGGGCGAGGTGCTTTTCACATAAGCGGAAACACCGCTGATCAATCCACCACCACCGATCGCTGTGATCACATAATCGGGTTTGTAACCTTCACTTTCAGCATCTGCCATCATTTCTAATGCTAACGTTCCTTGTCCTGCAATGATATTTCTATCATTAAAGGGATCGATAAAAGTCATATCGTTTTCTTTACAAAATGCTCTTGCGGCCGTAGCGGAAGCGTCAAAGGTATCACCAACCAAATGAATGTCTGCGAACTCGCCGCCAAAAAATTTTACTTGCGAAACCTTTTGATGCGGCGTGGTGGTGGGCATAAAAATAGCGGCTTTTGTTTTTAATTCATGGCAAGTATAGGCGACGCCTTGTGCGTGATTGCCCGCACTGGCACATACTACCCCTTTTTTTAATTCTGACTCAGGAAGCTTCTTAATCGCATAATAGGCGCCCCGTAATTTAAATGAACGAACCTTTTGTAGATCCTCTCGTTTCAGCAGAACAGTTGCCTGATACTTTTCAGATAAATAGCGATCATATTGCAACGGCGTATGATTCACAGCGTTCTTCAATAATTGATAGGCACTGCGAACCTCTGTATCATTGATCAATTCCATCGCTGCACCCCCTATTAATCTTTGCGACTCACAAATGGCATCATTTTTCTTAATTCACTACCGACTTCTTCAATTTGATGACCGGCACTTTCCTTACGCATCTGATTGAATTCAGGGAAACCAGCTTTATTGTCGTCGATAAAGCCTTTGGCAAATTTACCATTTTGAATATCCGTTAAAACATCCTTCATCCCCGCTTTGGCTGTCTCTGTAATTACTCGTGGACCAGAAACATAGTCACCATATTCAGCGGTATTTGAGATAGAGTTACGCATTTTCGCGAAACCACCCTCATAGATCAAATCAACGATTAACTTCATTTCATGACATACTTCGAAATAAGCCAACTCTGGTTGGTAGCCTGCTTCGACTAGGGTTTCAAAACCGGCCTCGATCATACTTGTTAAACCACCACAAAGCACTGCTTGTTCACCAAATAGATCGGTTTCCGTTTCTTCCTTAAAGGTTGTTTCCAAAACGCCTACTCGTGTCGCGCCAATGCCTTTAGCGTAAGACAACGCCAACTCTTGAGCAGTTCCTGTTGCATCTTGATAAACAGCGAATAAGGCTGGTACCGCAAAGCCTTCTGTAAAGGTACGACGAACCAAGTGTCCGGGACCTTTTGGTGCTACTAAGAAAACATCCACATTTTTAGGTGGATTGATAACATCAAAATGAATATTAAAGCCGTGGGCAAAGACCAACGCGTCGCCTTCATCTAAATTCGGTGCGATTTCGTTTTCGTATAATGTTCCTTGGATTTCATCTGGAGCTAAAATCATGACTACTTCGGCTTTCTTGGCTGCTTCGGCAACTGGCAACACGTCAAACCCGTCTTCTCGCGCCGCTTCAGCAGATTTTCCTTCGCGAATCCCGATCACGACTTGGTGGCCTGTGTCTCTAAGGTTTTGAGCGTGAGCGTGGCCTTGTGAACCGTAACCCACGACTGCAATTGTTTTTCCCTCTAAAGCATCCTTCGCTACTGCATCATCATAATAAACTTTAACCATAATTTTTCCTCCAATTTTTTAAACTATATTAATAGCAAAATCAAAAAATGAATTTGCGTTTAACCTCTGCTAAATCCGGTCACACCGGTTCGTGCTAACTGTTTAATGCCGTAAGGTCTCAAAACATCGATGCAGGCGTTAACTTTTTCACTTGAACCAGCAACTTGAACAACGATTGTTTTCAAACCGACATCCACTACATCCGCTCGAAAAGGTTCAATCATCGCTTGAATCTCTGAACGAGCCACGGCTGGCGCATTGACTTTAATCAAAGCCAATTCCCTTTCCAAATGCGGTTCATCTGTCACATCCGATACCTTCACTACATCGATCTGCTTGTTCAATTGTTTGGTTACTTGCTCGACATCGGCTAAGGTCTCAGCTTGGATAATGATTGTCATCCGAGATTCTCCGTCTTTCTCTGTCCGTCCAACGGAAACACTATCCATATTTACCTGCCGCCGATTTAATACACTGGTGATCCGACTAAGCACCCCTACTTGGTTGTGAACCATCGCTGTAATCATCCGTCTCATTTAATCAACCCCCAACATCTGATCATTTGGCATCCCAGCAGGAATCATTGGTAGCACGTGTTCTCGGTTACAGATCATCACTTCTATCAGCATCGGCCCAGCTGTTGCAAAGGCTTCTGTCAGCTCTACTTCCAAAGTGGCCGGGTTCGAGATTTTTCTACCGGCAATGCCATAAGCTTCTGCCATTTTCATAAAGTCTGGCTGCTCATTGAAAACCGATTGAGAGCGTCGTTCATTAAAGAAGGTTTCTTGCCATTGGCGAACCATCCCCAGGGAACGATTATTCAATAGAATAAATTTGATGTCTAAATCGTTTTGGTTTAGAATCGCCAATTCCTGATTGGTCATTTGGAAGCCGCCATCGCCAACAAAGACCACTACCGTTTCCTTTTTCTTGGCAAACTTCACGCCGATGCCCGCGGGTATTCCATAGCCCATCGTTCCTAGGCCGCCGCTGGTAATCAGCTGTCTAGGAAATTGGAAAGGATAAAATTGCGCCGCCCACATTTGATGCTGCCCAACATCAGTTACGACATAAGCCTTTCCTTCAGTAATCCGACCAACGATTTCTACCACTTCTTGTGGTTTGATTTTTTGTTCATCCCGTTTGTATTTCAACGGATATTTCTCTTTGCGGGCTTGACACTCGATTCGCCATTCTGCGTAATCAGGTGAATCCAGCTCGATTTCAAGCATTTGCTGCAAAGCGATTTTCGCATCGCCTACGATTGGAATATCCGTCTTGATGATCTTACCGATTTCCACCGGATCGACATCGATATGCGCGACCTTGGCATGGGGTGCGAAGGCTTCCGGTGAACAAGCTAAGCGATCATCGAAACGACTACCAATATTGATCAATAGATCGGTTTCCATCATGGCAATATTGGCGGCATAGGTTCCGTGCATTCCCCCCATGCCAAGAAAACTCGGATGTTCATGAGGAAGTAAACCTAAACCTAGCAAAGTTGTCACCGTCGGCAATTGATACTTTTCAACAAATTGCCGTAGTTCTTTTCCGCCATTTGCGGCCACGACTCCGCCACCTGCTAAAACAAGTGGTTTCTTCGCCTTTTTCAATAAGTTCATTAACCGTTCGATTTGTAAGACAGAAGGATTTTTGGTCGGCTGGTAGCTTTCTAAATGAACCATTTGATCCATCTTAGGGTTGGCCCTTAATACTGTGATATCCTTTGGCAAATCAATCAACACCGGACCTTTTCTGCCAGTCGTTGCAATATGGAAGGCTTCATTGATGATCCTTGGCAATTCCTCAATATCCCGAACTTGATAATTGTTTTTTGTGATTGGTACAGTGATTCCTAACATATCTGCTTCTTGAAAAGCATCCTTGCCAATTCCCGGCGTGGTTACTTGACCTGTAATAACTACCAATGGTACAGAATCGATCATCGCATCAGCGATTCCCGTCACAACATTAGTGGCTCCAGGTCCGCTTGTTACGATTACGACGCCGGGATTGCCAGTCGCTTTCGCATAGCCTTCAGCCGCATGTACGGCCCCCTGCTCGTGGCGTGTCAAAATGTTAGGAATCGTTTCATCATAAAGTGCGTCATACAGCGGTAGGACAGACCCACCGGGATAGCCGAAAATTAATTCGACTCCTTGATTTTCTAAACATTTGATCAATAGATCGGCTCCAGATTGCAGCTCTTCAGCTGCGATTTCTTGCTTCATTTCTTTCACCCCTATTCCCCCTAACTCCTTATGTGATGTATTTTCTTTAAAAAAGATGCTTGTTGTTCCTGTGGTAGCGACTTGACTATACCGCTTATTCTTCCGGTAATTTCATGACCCCGCCCGTATGTGCTGACGTTACTAAGGCTGAGTAACGCGCCAACCAGCCTTTTTTGACTTTTGGCTGAAATTTTGTCAGTGTTTCTTGTCGCTTTGCCAATTCTTCTGGAGTTACAGCCACATTTAACGTCCGATTGGTCAAATCGATCGTTATTTCATCGTCGTCTTGAACCAAAGCAATCGGTCCGCCTGCAGCGGCTTCTGGAGAAACGTGACCCACAGCGATACCGCGAGTTGCCCCAGAAAAACGGCCATCGGTAATCAACGCCACATCTTTTCCTAAGCCTCGCCCAACGATACTAGAGGTCGGTGCCAGCATCTCCGGCATTCCCGGTCCGCCCTTTGGTCCTTCATAACGAATCACCACGACATGCCCTTTCGTGACGGCATGATTATCAATGGCTTCGACTGCCTCATCATGAGAAGCAAAACAGATGGCTTTGCCCTTAAAAACTTTGATACTTGGATCAACTCCGCCGACTTTGATAACACTGCCTTCTGGTGCGATATTGCCATAAAGAATCGAAAGACCGCCGACCGGACTATATGGCGCGCTTTTCGGATGAATCACTTCCTCGTTCATGATTTTAGCCGAGGCCACATTCTCACGTAACGTTTTACCAGTGACGGTGATTCGATCAGAATGAATCGCACCGTCGATTGAGACTAATTCATTAATAATCGCCGGTACACCACCTGCTTCATGTACATCGTGCATCGAATAACTAGAAGAAGGAGCGATTTTAGAAAGATAGGGAACTCGTTTGGCGATCTGATTGATGTCTGCTTGATCGTAATCGATTTCCGCCTCATTAGCGATGGCTAACGTATGAAGCACTGTGTTGGTTGAGCCCCCCATCGCCATGTCTAAAGCAAAAGCATCGTCAATCGCTTCTTTAGTCACAATGTCTCGCGGTTTAATTTGCTTTTTCACAAGATTCATTAAATGCTTCGCAGATTCACGGACCAGCTCCCGCCGTTCATCAGAGACCGCTAAGACGGTGCCGTTACCAGGTAAAGCCAGCCCTAAAATTTCGAGCAAGCAGTTCATTGAATTAGCGGTAAACATCCCGGCACAAGACCCACAGGTTGGACAAGCATTTTGTTCCATAAAGAGAAAATCTTCTTTCGACATTTGCCCCTCCTTAAAAGCCCCCACTGCTTCAAACATCGAGGAAAGTGTAGTTTGATGGCCACGAGGATCAATCCCCGCCTTCATCGGTCCGCCTGAACAAAAAATTGAAGGAACATTCGTTCGAACAGCTGCCATGATCATTCCCGGTGTGATTTTGTCACAATTAGGAATGTAAAAAACGCCGTCAAACCAATGAGCATTAATAACTGTCTCTGCTGCATCTGCAATTAGTTCACGGCTTGGAAGAGAATAACGCATGCCTATATGACCCATCGCGATCCCGTCATCTACGCCGATTGTATTGAATTCAAAGGGAATCCCACCAGCTTCGCGAATCGCTTCCTTCGCTACATCTGCCAACTCCCGCAAATGAACATGTCCCGGTACAATATCAATGTAAGAATTACAGACTGCAATAAAGGGCTTATCCATATCGTGGATATTTTTAACTTGACCGGTCGCATACAATAGGCTTCTGGCGGGTGCCGCCTCAATCCCTTTTTTAATTTGATCACTTCTCATAGTCACATCTCCCTGCTTGTAATAGAGGCTTTCATTGATTATCAAAAAGCCCAAATAGTATCATCAGATTTTTTGGTATTTCATAAAAAAGAGCATCCCATCAATAAATGGGATGCTCTTGCAAGAATCCCATTTCTAACGCAAACAGGACTCAAACTAACGGATTGTACGTTTCCGCGTTCTAAGTCCTGAACTCAATAATTAATAAGACGATGCCATCAAAATTATTGTATTTACTCTTGCGCATGAAAATCGACTCCTTAATTTTCTAATAATACCTTAATCATTTTTTTATACTATACAGTTGATAAGATTAAAAGTCAATGAATTTTCAGAATGTTTTCTCACTAAGCTATTTTTTGGTTTTTCACAGCAAAAAAAGGACCTGTAACAAAATTCTTGTCATAGGTCCTTTTTACGAATAAATGGTGTTCCAATAGTAGCCGCTTCGGTAATAAATCGAACACTTCTGTCATAACCTCTTAACTAGCAAATTGGCTATTATAAAGATTCGCGTAAAAGTCGCCTTTCTTCATTAAGCTACGATGACTCCCCTGTTCAATGATCGTTCCATCCTTCATTACCAGAATCAAATCTGCATTCTTAATAGTAGACAGTCGGTGGGCGATTACAAAACTTGTCCGTTCCGAAGTTAATTGATCCATTGCTTGTTGGATCATTCCCTCCGTCCGGGTATCAACACTTGACGTCGCTTCATCTAAGATCAACAATTGCGGATCAGCTAAAATCGCCCGTGCAATTGTTAATAGCTGCTGCTGGCCTTGCGAGATCTGAGTGCCATCTGACGAAATGACTGTGTCATACCCATTTGGCAAAGTTCGAATGAAATGATGACACTGAGCATCTTTGGCTGCTTGGATGATTTCTTGTCGTGTTACATCGGGTCGGCTATAAGCAATATTTTCTGCCACCGTTCCTTCAAACAACCAAGTATCTTGTAAAACCATCCCAAATTTCTGACGAATCGCCGCTCGTGAGAAATGCGTAATATTCTTGCCATCCACTTCAATTTGACCATTAGTTAATTCATAAAAACGCATCAGTAAATTGATCATGGTCGTTTTCCCAGCACCGGTGGGACCGACGATCGCTACCATTTGTTTAGGCTTCACTTTGAAATTGACATCTTCCATCAATAATCGCTCAGGCGTATACCCAAAGGCAACCCGTTTAAAACGAACTTCGCCACGTAATTTTTCCGGAACCGAAAGATTCAAACCGTCTGCTACTTCTTCTTCTTGATCTAATATTTCAAAGATGCGTTCTAAAGCCGCAAAAGCACTTTGCAGACTATTGATCACGTAAGAAACCTGTGTAATCGGTTCAGAGACTTGATTCACGTATTGGAGATAGGCTTGCACTAGACCAATCGATAATTGACCATTAATCACCATGATTCCTCCCACAACTGCGCTAGTCACAAAACCTAATTGGTTGATTAAACGAATCAAAGGATTGATGGCGAAACTGACAAACTGCGCTTTTTTGAAAGCCTGAAACTGGGCTTCATTTAATTCGTCCAATTCTGCAGCTGTTTCCTGTTGGCGATTATATGCTTTGATCAAAAGATTTCCAGAATAATTTTCCTCGGCTTTTGTTCCAACGGCCCCTAGAGCCTCTTGATTCTGAGAAAAATAATCTTGATTTTTGTGAGCAAGATAATTCGTCAACGTAAGGCTAATGATCAAAATAACGATGATTGAAAGTGTTAATAAGGGACTCAGATAGAACATCAAGCCTAGCCCAATCACAATTGATAAAACGGCCGAGATCAGTTGCATCAAACCTACTTGTAATACTTCCGATACTTTATCTAAATCCAGTGTTGCTCGTGTTAAAACGTCCCCGGTCTTGTATTGATCAAAAAATTTCATTGGTAAACGATTCAATTTATCCGTCAATAATTTTCTCAAGCGCAAAGTCAACGTTTCGGCAACACTAGCCATGGTGTATTCTTGCAAAAGTGAGAATAACGCAACCCCACCCCAAGTCAGAAATAAAAATAGAACAGGGCGAAGCAGTGCAGCAAACAAATTTTCTAAACTCACTTGCTTGTCACGAACTAGTGCAATGATCGCATCTAGACCCCAACCTAAAATTAACGGCGTGATTGCCATCAAAGTCGCAAAACAGACAGCCGATGTGATAATAATCAAAAAACGACCTTTTTGTTCAAATAATAATTTCAACAAACGAACGCCCGTTTTTTTGAATTCTTTTGGTGTTTCTGTTGCTTGTTGTTTTCCCTCAACTTGCTTGATGCTCATGCTTGTTCCCCTCCATTCCTTGAGACTTCGCAAACTCCTGATACACTTGACAAGTCTTCAGCAACTCCTCATGCGTTCCCTTACCTGCGATCCTACCCTTTTCTAGAACAATAATCTGATCCACATCCTTAATGGTCGAGAGCCGTTGAGCAACGATCACGATTGCGGCCTCCGTTAATTCTTGTTTTAAGGCTTTCCGCAGTTTTGCATCTGTTTGATAATCTAAAGCCGAAAAACTATCATCAAAGAAGTACAGATCAGCTGGTTTGATTAATGCGCGAGCAATACTTAACCGCTGTTTCTGCCCGCCCGAAAAATTATTTCCTTTTTGTGCCACAAAAGCGTCATATTGTCCATCTAAATGATTAATAAAGTCTTCGGCTTGAGCGATTCTGGCAGCTTGTTTCATTTCTTCTATTGTCGCTTGCGGATTGCCAAAAAGGAAATTATCTTTGACCGTTCCACTAAATAGAAAGGCTTTTTGTGGAACATAGCTGATCCTTGCTCTCAGCGCCTCTTGAGTAACATCTTGAATTGAGTCACCTAAGAAGCGAATCTCACCTTTTGTGGTATCCTTCAAACGCAACAGCGCTTTGGCAATTGTACTTTTACCCGAGCCTGTTCCACCGACGATCGCCGTCACACCTTTCGGAATTTCAAAAGTAATATCTGATAATACGGCCTCTTCAGCACCGCTATAGGCAAAATCAACATGATCAAAGACCGCGATTGGTGAATCTGCTCTTGGTTCAAAAGAAACCTTCTGGCCATCAACAATTTCTTCTTCTTTTGCTAACACTTCACCAACCCGTTCCAATGAAGCCAACGCTTTGGGGATCATTACGATCACCATTGCAGCCATCGTCAAAAACCATAAACTTAGAATAGTATACTCGCTAATAGCTGTTAAACTCCCAATCGGTACGTTTCCTTGAAGCACTAATACGCCACCAAAAGCTAAAACAGCGGTCATTCCAATTCCCATTACTAAATTGACAGTCGGGTTTAAGACAGCAAATAATTTATTTACCCGGATCATGACATCCGCATAGTTAGAAAATGTTTTATCCGTCCGCTCTTTTTCAAAGTTCGTTTTATTAAAAGCGCGGATCACTCGTACGCCAGTGTAAAATTCTCTCAAGATCTGCATCATTTTATCCATCCGTTGTTGCATCACGTCAGCTAAAGGAATCGCTTTTTTAATTACTAATAACGAGACCACTGAAAATAAAACGATCGATGCGATCGGAATCCAAATAAAGCGCCACGATATGACTCCTGTCAAAATAATTGAAGCAAGACAAATCAACGGTGCGGGAATAATCATTTGAAAGACCATCATCATAATTTGCTGAATATTCGTAATATCACTAGTTGTCCGAGCTAGCAAAGTCGGCGTTCCAAACTCATCCATATCGGCGATCGATAGTTGTTGGGTCTTGTCCACTAACCGTTTCCGCAAAAAATAGCCGAAACGCCCGGCTAGAATGGCAGAAAAATAGCTAGCGATAATTGAAACGATCCCCGTTAAAATAGCAATCCCAAGCATGAATGCGCCGTTGCGCCAAATCGCTCCTTGGTCCTGCGTTAAAATACCTTCATCAATAATTTCAGCTACATAGTAAGGAATCATCAACGTCCCAACAGCCTGCACAATCATTAAGATGAAGGTGATGAAGAACATCCTCTGATATTCTTTGAAAAAGATTTTGAATAATTTCATCTTTTTTCCCTCCTTCTCTTATGATAGGATAAACTGTAACGTAACGTCACAGTCAAGCAGAAAGAGAGAACTTTTTATGAAAAAATATTTGACCATTAGCGAGATGGCAAAGTACGCTGGAATCAGTCGCCGAACCCTGATTTATTACGATCAAATAGACTTATTCAAACCCGCAAAAATTGGTGATAATGGTTATCGCTATTATGGAATCGATCAATATTTCGAGTTAGATGTCATTCTTTTATTGAAAAATCTCGATGTCGCCCTGGAAGATATTCATGTATTTTTGAAGAATCGAAACGTGGATTATGTGCTAGCTGGCTTTATACGACAAAAGCAGATAGTAGATGAGCAGATTACTAAGTTGAAGACCATTCGTAATTCATTAGACAGCTACATTGAACGGTACTCGACCTTAAAGGACTTTGATTTAGAATCGATTACCTATTCTTATCGCGAAGCAGAATCTTTCGTCATCTCAGAAACGATCGAACACTTTGATGATATCGACTCCGTACAAATTTACGGACGCTTTTACTCATCTGTCGAAAGCAGCGATTTATTCAGTGGTTATCCAATTGGTTTCTTAGTTGACGGTTCCGCGTTCTATGAAGCAAATTTCCATGCCGCACCCTATCGAGCCTTGGTTAAGATTCCGGAGGACAGATTGCAGATCTACAATCAACAACAAGTCGTCCAGCGGCCGGCTGGTTATTACGTTTCTGGCTTTATGAAAGACGAGATTCATCACATTAATACGTTCAATAACCGTTTTAGAAATTATTTAAAGGAAAATGGCTTAGAGTTAAATGGTGATATTTGGGAATTACTGTGGCAAGATGAAACTACCTCTGAGCATCCCGAAGATCAAGTGTTTGAGGTATTGATTCCGGTGAAACACAAATAAAGAGACTAAACAACTGTCTAGTCTCTTCGTTAGGGCGAGAGATGGGAATCGAACCCACGCGTGTCGGAACCACAATCCGATGCGTTAACCACTTCGCCACACTCGCCATGTTGCTATTCAATTTCAAATAAAAAACTAAGATGAAATACCATCTTAGCTCTTTAATACCGGCGGCCGGGGTCGAACCGGCACGCCCGTGAGGGCACTGGATTTTGAGTCCAGCGCGTCTGCCAATTCCGCCACGCCGGCATATCAATAATATTAATTTTAGTACTAAGGCGGTAACCGGATTTGAACCGGTGATGAAGGTTTTGCAGACCTCTGCCTTACCACTTGGCTATACCGCCATTATACTATTGTTTTAATCTCAGAACAAGTTTTTCAAGAAATTTTCTTGATACTTTCTGAGAAACTGGGGTAGCTGGATTCGAACCAACGCATGAGGGAGTCAAAGTCCCTTGCCTTACCGCTTGGCTATACCCCAATAATAAAAAGGGCGAACGATGGGAATCGAACCCACGAGTGCCGGAGCCACAATCCGGTGCGTTAACCACTTCGCCACGATCGCCATATCAATAAAAAACAGGGGCAGCAGGAATTGAACCCACACTAACGGTTTTGGAGACCGCTGTTCTACCTTTAAACTATGCCCCTGAAACAAATGGAGGAGAGTGGATTCGAACCACTGAACCCTAAGGAACGGATTTACAGTCCGTCGCGTTTAGCCACTTCGCTACTCCTCCATGGTGGCGCGGGACAGAATCGAACTGCCGACACACGGAGCTTCAATCCGTTGCTCTACCAACTGAGCTACCGCGCCATATATAATAGTTTAAAGTTTTTAATCAAATGGCGGTCCCGACGGGATTTGAACCCGCGATCTCCTGCGTGACAGGCAGGCATGTTAACCCCTACACCACGGAACCGAATGGGGGTTAACGGGTTCGAACCGCTGACCCTCTGCTTGTAAGGCAGATGCTCTCCCAGCTGAGCTAAACCCCCATATATTTAATTAAATGACCCGTACGGGACTCGAACCCGTGTTACCGCCGTGAAAGGGCGGTGTCTTAACCGCTTGACCAACGGGCCAGTAAAAAATATTGTTACGGAGAGTAAGGGATTCGAACCCTTGAGACAGGAATACCCGCCTACATGATTTCCAATCATGCTCCTTCGGCCACTCGGACAACTCTCCAAGATAGGAGCACAAAGGCCCAATACTCTTTTTTCTCTTTCGAGAAACTCCGGCAGTAGGACTCGAACCTACGACATCATGATTAACAGTCATGCGCTACTACCAACTGAGCTATGCCGGAATAATACCGCGTGGCGACGTCCTAATCTCACAAGGGGCAACCCCTCACTACAATCGGCGCTAAGAAGCTTAACTTCTGTGTTCGACATGGGAACAGGTGTATCCTTCCCGCTATCGCCACCACACTATTTGTTTGAGTAAACTTCGTTCACTCAAAACTGGATCAGAAACGTTTTTAAACAACCTTGAATCAATTTTTGGTTAAGTCCTCGATCGATTAGTATCAGTCCGCTCCGTACATCACTGCACTTCCACTCCTGACCTATCTACCTGATCATCTCTCAGGGATCTTACTTTCTTAAAGAAATGGGAAATCTCATCTTGAGGTGGGCTTCACACTTAGATGCTTTCAGCGTTTATCCCTTCCCTACATAGCTACCCAGCGATGCCTCTGGCGAGACAACTGGTACACCAGCGGTAAGTCCATCCCGGTCCTCTCGTACTAAGGACAGATCCTCTCAAATTTCCAACGCCCGCGACGGATAGGGACCGAACTGTCTCACGACGTTCTGAACCCAGCTCGCGTGCCGCTTTAATGGGCGAACAGCCCAACCCTTGGGACCGACTACAGCCCCAGGATGCGACGAGCCGACATCGAGGTGCCAAACCTCCCCGTCGATGTGGACTCTTGGGGGAGATAAGCCTGTTATCCCCAGGGTAGCTTTTATCCGTTGAGCGATGGCCCTTCCATGCGGAACCACCGGATCACTAAGCCCGACTTTCGTCCCTGCTCGACTTGTAGGTCTCGCAGTCAAGCTCCCTTGTGCCTTTACACTCTGCGAATGATTTCCAACCATTCTGAGGGAACCTTTGGGCGCCTCCGTTACTCTTTAGGAGGCGACCGCCCCAGTCAAACTGCCCATCTGACACTGTCTCCCACCACGATTAGTGGTGCGGGTTAGAGTGGTCATAACACAGGGGTAGTATCCCACCAGCGCCTCTGTCGAAACTAGCGTCCCGACTTCTACGGCTCCTACCTATCCTGTACATGTGGTACAAACACTCAATATCAAACTGCAGTAAAGCTCCATGGGGTCTTTCCGTCCTGTCGCGGGTAACCTGCATCTTCACAGGTACTAAAATTTCACCGAGTCTCTCGTTGAGACAGTGCCCAAATCGTTACGCCTTTCGTGCGGGTCGGAACTTACCCGACAAGGAATTTCGCTACCTTAGGACCGTTATAGTTACGGCCGCCGTTTACTGGGGCTTCAATTCGTACCTTCGCTTACGCTAAGCACTCCTCTTAACCTTCCAGCACCGGGCAGGCGTCAGCCCCTATACGTCATCTTTCGATTTTGCAGAGACCTGTGTTTTTGATAAACAGTCGCTTGGGCCTATTCACTGCGGCTGATCGTTAGATCAGCACCCCTTCTCCCGAAGTTACGGGGTCATTTTGCCGAGTTCCTTAACGAGAGTTCTCTCGCTCACCTTAGGATTCTCTCCTCGACTACCTGTGTCGGTTTGCGGTACGGGCCATTGTTTTCTCACTAGAAGCTTTTCTCGGCAGTGTGACATCAGGAACTTCGGTACTATTATTTCCCTCCCCATCACAACTTGTCCTTAGAGAAGCAAGCATTTGACTCGCCTCAAGACTCATTGCTTGGACAGACATTTCCAATCGTCTGATTCCTTAGCCTCCTGCGTCCCTCCATTGCTCAAACAAAAACAACGGGTACAGGAATATCAACCTGTTATCCATCGCCTACGCCTTTCGGCCTCGGCTTAGGTCCCGACTAACCCTGGGCGGACGAGCCTTCCCCAGGAAACCTTAGTCATTCGGTGGACAGGATTCTCACCTGTCTTTCGCTACTCATACCGGCATTCTCACTTCTAAGCGCTCCAGCAGTCCTCACGATCTACCTTCAACGCCCTTAGAACGCTCTCCTACCAACATACCTATTGGTATGTTCCACAGCTTCGGTAAACTATTTAGCCCCGGTACATTTTCGGCGCAGGGTCACTCGACTAGTGAGCTATTACGCACTCTTTAAATGGTGGCTGCTTCTGAGCCAACATCCTAGTTGTCTGTGCAACCCCACATCCTTTTCCACTTAATAGTTATTTTGGGACCTTAGCTGGTGGTCTGGGCTGTTTCCCTTTCGACTATGGATCTTATCACTCACAGTCTGACTCCCAGAGATGAATGGATGGCATTCGGAGTTTATCTGAATTCGGTAACCCGAGATGGGCCCCTAGTCCAAACAGTGCTCTACCTCCATCATTCTTACTCTGAGGCTAGCCCTAAAGCTATTTCGGAGAGAACCAGCTATCTCCAAGTTCGTTTGGAATTTCTCCGCTACCCACACCTCATCCCCGCACTTTTCAACGTACGTGGGTTCGGTCCTCCAGTGCGTTTTACCGCACCTTCAACCTGGACATGGGTAGATCACATGGTTTCGGGTCTACGACCACTTACTCATTCGCCCTATTCAGACTCGCTTTCGCTACGGCTCCGTCTTTTCAACTTAACCTCGCAAGTAATCGTAACTCGCCGGTTCATTCTACAAAAGGCACGCTATCACCCATTAACGGGCTCTAACTTGTTGTAGGCACACGGTTTCAGGATCTATTTCACTCCCCTTCCGGGGTGCTTTTCACCTTTCCCTCACGGTACTGGTTCACTATCGGTCACTAGGGAGTATTTAGCCTTGGGAGATGGTCCTCCCGGATTCCGACGGAATTCCTCGTGTTCCGCCGTACTCAGGATCCTCCTAGGTGCCAGTCAAATTTTGTCTACGGGGCTTTTACCCTTTCTAGCAGACCTTTCCAGGTCCTTCGACTATTTCACTGGACTACCATATCGGAGTCCTACAACCCCAAGAGGCAAGCCTCTTGGTTTGGGCTTTTCCCGTTTCGCTCGCCGCTACTCAGGGAATCGAATTTTCTTTCTCTTCCTGCAGGTACTTAGATGTTTCAGTTCTCTGCGTCTACCTCTAATCAGCTATGTATTCACTGAAAAGTAACATCCTATAAAAGATGCTGGGTTCCCCCATTCGGAAATCTCCGGATCAAAGCTTACTTACAGCTCCCCGAAGCATATCGGTGTTAGTCCCGTCCTTCATCGGCTCCTAGTGCCAAGGCATCCACCGTGCGCCCTTATTCACTTAACCTTATCTTGACTTTCGTCAAGGGTCTTACTAATTCCCATGAGCGATCATGTTCCTTAGTAATAAATAAGCAATTGAACTTATTAAAAAACTCATTCAACGCGGTGTTCTCGGTTTGTTTAAAAAAATGTGTTTCTGTATCCAGTTTTCAATGAACGAATGATGACCAACGTCATCAATGGAGCCTAGCGGGATCGAACCGCTGACCTCCTGCGTGCAAAGCAGGCGCTCTCCCAGCTGAGCTAAGGCCCCGGGTATTAAATTGAGAGTAAACCTCTCAAAACTGAACGAATAAAAGCAATCCTGTGTAGTTTCCGTAACGTTCATCTTAGATGAACTATTTCCTTAGAAAGGAGGTGATCCAGCCGCACCTTCCGATACGGCTACCTTGTTACGACTTCACCCCAATCATCTATCCCACCTTAGGCGGCTGGCTCCAAAAGGTTACCTCACCGACTTCGGGTGTTACAAACTCTCGTGGTGTGACGGGCGGTGTGTACAAGGCCCGGGAACGTATTCACCGCGGCGTGCTGATCCGCGATTACTAGCGATTCCGGCTTCATGTAGGCGAGTTGCAGCCTACAATCCGAACTGAGAGAAGCTTTAAGAGATTAGCTTAGCCTCGCGACTTCGCGACTCGTTGTACTTCCCATTGTAGCACGTGTGTAGCCCAGGTCATAAGGGGCATGATGATTTGACGTCATCCCCACCTTCCTCCGGTTTGTCACCGGCAGTCTCGCTAGAGTGCCCAACTAAATGATGGCAACTAACAATAAGGGTTGCGCTCGTTGCGGGACTTAACCCAACATCTCACGACACGAGCTGACGACAACCATGCACCACCTGTCACTTTGCCCCCGAAGGGGAAGCTCTATCTCTAGAGTGGTCAAAGGATGTCAAGACCTGGTAAGGTTCTTCGCGTTGCTTCGAATTAAACCACATGCTCCACCGCTTGTGCGGGCCCCCGTCAATTCCTTTGAGTTTCAACCTTGCGGTCGTACTCCCCAGGCGGAGTGCTTAATGCGTTAGCTGCAGCACTGAAGGGCGGAAACCCTCCAACACTTAGCACTCATCGTTTACGGCGTGGACTACCAGGGTATCTAATCCTGTTTGCTCCCCACGCTTTCGAGCCTCAGCGTCAGTTACAGACCAGAGAGCCGCCTTCGCCACTGGTGTTCCTCCATATATCTACGCATTTCACCGCTACACATGGAATTCCACTCTCCTCTTCTGCACTCAAGTTTCCCAGTTTCCAATGACCCTCCCCGGTTGAGCCGGGGGCTTTCACATCAGACTTAAGAAACCGCCTGCGCTCGCTTTACGCCCAATAAATCCGGACAACGCTTGCCACCTACGTATTACCGCGGCTGCTGGCACGTAGTTAGCCGTGGCTTTCTGGTTAGATACCGTCAAGGGATGAACTTTTTACTCTCATCCTTGTTCTTCTCTAACAACAGAGTTTTACGATCCGAAAACCTTCTTCACTCACGCGGCGTTGCTCGGTCAGACTTTCGTCCATTGCCGAAGATTCCCTACTGCTGCCTCCCGTAGGAGTTTGGGCCGTGTCTCAGTCCCAATGTGGCCGATCACCCTCTCAGGTCGGCTATGCATCGTTGCCTTGGTGAGCCGTTACCTCACCAACTAGCTAATGCACCGCGGGTCCATCCATCAGTGACGCAAAAGCGCCTTTCAAAGTAAAACCATGCGGTTTTACTTGTTATACGGTATTAGCACCTGTTTCCAAGTGTTATCCCCTTCTGATGGGCAGGTTACCCACGTGTTACTCACCCGTTCGCCACTCTTTTTCTTTCGGTGGAGCAAGCTCCGGTGAAAGAAAAAGCGTTCGACTTGCATGTATTAGGCACGCCGCCAGCGTTCGTCCTGAGCCAGGATCAAACTCTCATAAAAAGTGTTTGAAACAATCTTGCGATTGTTAAGCTCAATTGTAATAATTGACTTGCTAGCATATTGCTTGCTATGTTGTTTGCTTCTATAAAAGAAGCGCCCTACACATTTGGTTTGTTTTATTCGTTCAGTTTTCAAAGGTCTACGTTGTTTGTCGCTTTGTTTCAGCAACTTTTATATCTTAACAGGTTACTGTCTCGATGTCAAGAACTTTCTCTCAAAAACTTTTTATAAAAAAACATTTTCGGATGACTTCTCGCATCAGCGACTTTATAAAAATACCACAAGTAAAAACATCCGTCAACTATTATTTTGAATCTTTTTTCAAGATGCTTTATTCTCTTGGGAACAGATAATAATATAGCAATCTTCAAGTTACATTGCAACTATTTTTTGAACTTTTTTCAATCTTTTTTGCTTTTTCGAACGTTCTTGCAAAACTCCAAAATAACGTTCGATTTTAAAACAAAAATAACGCTATCTAGAATAATTTCATCTTTGAACTTTCGCATAAAAAAACAACCGAATTTTACTCGGTTGTCTCTTCTTCTAGCATTGGAATAAAAATTCTAAAAATCGTACCCTTTCCAACAGAGCTTTCGACACTAATATTTCCTTTATAGCTCTCTAAAAGTTTATGAGCGATAGACAATCCTAAGCCATTTCCGCCTTTTGTTCTAGCACGGGCCTTATCTACTCGATAAAAACGATTGAACACTTTACCAATATCTTCATCGGGAATCCCTTCACCAAAATCTTGAATCGCGATTTCAAAACGATTGAAGGTTGAAGAAACAGAAATATGGACTTCCTTACGATCAGTCGAATATTTCACTGCATTATCTAAAATAATAATCAAAATTTGCTCTAAGTGATTGCGATAAATTTTTAAAATCTTTTCTTTATCCAAATCATCATCTAAGGTAAAGGTAAATTCTGGATAAAGTAGTTTGAAATTATTAAACACTTGGTACGTAACTTCTTTGGCTTTTGAGGTTTCATTGCCATAATAAACATCTACTTGCTCAGCTCTAGATAAATCTAGCATCTCTTGAACGAGACTCTTCATCCGAACCAGCTCTTGTAAACTGGCTTGAATCGACTCATCAAGGATCTCAGGATCATCTTTTCCCCAACGGTTCAGCATATTCAGATGTCCTTCGATTACAGCAACTGGGGTTCTTAGTTCGTGAGATACATCCTCTACAAACTGTTCTTGTTGCTCAATATACATTCGTATCCGATCAATCACATCATTAAAAATCACCGCTAAGTCCGCCAACTCGTCATTAGTGGTAATGTCTGGAACATGGACTTCTGCTTGCGGATCTTGACGGATAATTTCCATGGTATCGCGGAGAATTTTTACCGGCTTCAAGAAATAGGAAGACAATAAGAAACCAAAGAAACTACTTAACAACAACGAGAAGATTTCCAAAATGATCAACGTTAATAGTAATTTGCTCCGCATCTCATAAAAATCTGAAAGCTCATAAAAAATCTGGGCATAGCCGATTTTCTCACCGGTTTTTTTAGAATAGATTGGTTCAACTGACAGGAAACCATTTTTTTCATCCACTGTCACAATAGTAGGACTTTTATGCTTTGTCTGAACTAATGGTTGATACTCTTCCTGTGTTTTGAAAATCAATTTTTTGTCTAGATTATAGATGTCTAGCGATAGTTGTCGTTGACCTAGCTCTGAGATGAAATCGTCGATGCGCATCATATTGCCTTCTAAGGTCATGTTTTGATCATATAAAGAGTTGTCTTGCGCAGTAGATTCCGTCAATGTTCGATACGTACTTACGAGCGTCAGCTCTTCATCCGCATCGGCTAGCCGTGAGGTCACCGCTGTAATGGTCCGTTCGACGTTGTTTCGTTCCTTCGTTACAATCAGATTCACGGAGGACTTGTAAGTAATCACCGCGAAAATAGTAAACACCACAAATATAAAGAAAGAACTTGTAAAGGCCCACTTGATGGTAAGTGAGGGCCCTTTCAGTTCTCTTTGATTCTTGATAAATTTTCTCATGAGCGCATAACGTAACCAGTACCACGCACTGTTTGGATATAGCTATCTTCACCGGGTACATCAATTTTATTACGCAAGTAACGAATATATACGTCTACCACATTGGTTTCGACTTCTGTTTCATAGCCCCAAACCTTATTTAATAAAACATCACGGGCAAGAACCACATTGACGTTTTCCATTAGTGTTAACAGCAACTCGTATTCACGTTTCGTTAATTCGATAATTTCATTGCCACGGCGAACCACTCGATTTTCTTTCTCGATCGTTAAATCGCGGTACGTAATCGTGGTTTGTTTAGCAACATTTTTATCGCCTTCGATATCGATACGGCGAAGTAATGCGCGTAAGCGTGCTAATAATTCTTCGATTGCGAAAGGTTTGACGATATAGTCGTCTGCCCCATGATCCAAACCTGAAACGCGGTCAATAACTGAATCACGAGCTGTCATCATAATAATTGGCGTATTTTTCACCTGACGGACGCGACGGCAAACTTCAAGACCATTTAATTCAGGCAACATTAGATCAAGTAAAATTGCATCCCAGTCACTTTCCAATGCAGCTTCAAGGCCAGTTCTGCCATTATAATGCACTTCTGTTTCGTAACCTTCGTGCTTTAATTCCAGCTCGACAAAACGAGCTAGATTTTTTTCGTCTTCAATGATCAGAATATTACTCATTTTTTTAGTTCCTTTCCAAGTTAAGTTTCATTAAACCTTTACCATTATAGTGGTATTCATACTAAAAAGCTATAGCCAGTTTAACATGGGATTTTAAATCAGCTGTTTTTTTATTCTTCGTGATACCAGCTGTAATGATAAATCCCCTCTTTATCGGTCCGTTCATAAGTATGAGCACCAAAGTAATCACGTTGCGCTTGGATTAGGTTTGCTGGTAAACGTTCAGCTCGATAAGAATCATAATAAGTAATCGCTGATGAGAAGGTTGGAACTGGAACACCTGCTTGAACAGCAATCGCTACAACATCACGGACAGCTTGTTGATACTTCGCGGTAATTTCTTGGAAATATTCATCTAGCATCAAGTTCGCCAAGTCTGCATCCTTTTCGTAAGCATCGGTAATTTTTTGTAAAAAGCGAGCACGAATAATGCAACCGGCACGCCAGATTTTCGCGATATCGCCAAATGGCAGGTCCCATCCGTATTCTTTTGAAGCACTGCGTAATTGCGCAAATCCTTGCGCATAGCTCATGATTTTGCTGAAGTATAATGCTTCACGGATTTTTTCGATCAATTCTTGTTTGTCGCCTTCGTATTTATAAGGAGCTGGTTTTGGCAAGACTTTGCTAGCGGCAACCCGTTCATCTTTATATGCAGAAATAAAACGAGCAAAAACTGATTCAGTAATCAACGGTAGTGGCACACCAAGGTCTAAGGCACTTTGTGAAGTCCATTTACCAGTACCTTTATTACCAGCTGCATCCTTAATCACGTCAACGATTGGTTGATCCGTTCCTTCATCATCTTTACGTGTCAAAATATCCGCTGTGATCTCGATCAAATAGCTGTCTAATTCGCCTTTGTTCCATTCGGAAAAGACATCCGCCATTTCATCAACTGATAGTCCTAATAATTGCTGCATCAAATCATACGATTCGGCGATCAATTGCATGTCGCCATACTCAATACCATTATGAACCATTTTTACATAATGGCCCGCACCATTGGCACCGATATAAGTAACGCATGGTTCACCATCTTCAGCTTTGGCAGCGATTTGCTCAAAGATCGGCGCAACTAAATCATACGCTTCTTTTTGACCACCAGGCATCATTGAAGGACCTTCTAACGCACCTTTTTCACCACCGGAAACACCAGTACCGATGAAGTTGATTCCTGAGTTGGCTAATTCTTCATTGCGGCGAATCGTATCTTTAAAGAACGTATTTCCTCCGTCAATCAAGATATCGCCTTTATCTAAATGAGGTAATAATGATTGGATTGTTGCATCCGTAGCAGGCCCCGCTTTGACCATCAATAAAATTCGACGAGGTTTCTCAATCGAATCAACAAATTCTTCAATCGAAAAAGTAGCTTTCAACTTGCGATCAGGATGTTCTGCAACAACCTCCTCCGTTTTTGAGCCTGTCCGATTGTACAAGGCAACAGAATACCCGCGGCTTTCAATATTCAAGGCTAGATTCTTGCCCATTACTGCCATACCTACGACACCAAATTGTTGTTTTGACATAATTATCCTCCTAATTCGTGTTAAACACTTATTTTTCTTTAGAAAAATAAGATAGATTCTTTCCATGTTTAACGTTTCTACCATCCGTTGAACACGCAGTAAAATCGTTTTGTTAGCATTCAATACGTTTCTCATTATATCCTAACAAAGTAAGAATGGAAAATGAATTGTGTTAACTCTAAGAAAAAAACCCCAAGACTCCATGGTTAGTCTTGAGGTTTTGGCTTCTCTATTAAAAAGTGCTTATGCTTCTTTAGACATAACATCTTTTCCATCATAGTAGCCACAGTTGGCACATACGTGATGGCTCTTCTTCATTTCGCCACAGTTTGGACATTCGTTCAAACCTTTGATGGTTAATTTGTAGTGAGTACGACGTTTGTTCTTTTTAGCTTTTGATGTTTTTCTAGCTGGTACTGCCATTGGGTGTTACACCTCCTTATAAAATGAAGTATCATTAATGATACATTTATTCCAATCTTACTGATCATCTTCCTCATTGAATAATTCCGATAACTTCGCAAGACGAGGATCAATTGTTTCAGCAGATTCCTTTTTCTGGAAATACTCTTCTTCGCTAACAACTTCCCAATCGTTACCTTTTGGAAGGTCGGTCGCTTGCTTTTCTTCCTCAGAAAAAACTTGTAGCGGAATCGCCAGTAAAATGTTGTCTTCGATGGAGTCCGTCAAGTCGATCGTATCATTGTCTATGACAAGGATCTCTTCGTCTCGCTCATCTTCCAATGAAGACCATTGCTCCCGTGTCATGAATACCTCATCCACCGATAAATCAAGCGGTAAGTCAACTGGTTCCAAGGAACGTGCTGAAGGAACAGTTACAATTGTTTTCAATTGATAATGTAAAATGTATTCATTTTTTCCAACAGACAAGAGACCCTCCACAGTAACCGGAGCTACCGCCAAGATTTCGTTATCTCGCGCTGTTAATGTTTCACTTACATCGATCGTTTCTGAAAAATTTAGTGCTTCTTCTTTGTAGCGGCGTAATTCGCCAATCGACCATTTCATTATTCATCACCTCTAAGCAACAATCGCTATTATACAGGTGTAAAAAATCTTTGTCAATGAAATTTTCTTGACACCCTTAAAGGTTTTCCAACTCACCTAGATTTTAAGCAATAAGACGAAAATAGATAGAAATCGTTCATCAGATTTATATACATTTTTGCTAATTGTTGAAAAATTTAGCTTAGAACGCTAGATGTCCGAACAAAACCAGTTGTCCTTTTTCGAAAATACTCATTTCAGACAAATTTGATTTACCCATAATCTTAGCCAACTCAAATAATTAGGAGATATAAATTTTATCAAAATTTATGCGTATCGTCAGCGACAGACTATCCAAATAAACGTTTCGCATCCGATTTTCCTAATCACGCTAAAGCGTGATTAGAAAAACTCGCAAAAGGAGACTGTGACAAATTGTCGCAGTCCCCCGCATTTCTTTTTTAAAACGCTGATCTAAAGGTTATTAGATCGCTGTTGTTTGTCCACGGTATACAATACCACGACGAGGGTCAACAGTGACTAATTCACCGTCAACAACAGTTGAAGTTGCTTCTTTAGCACCTACGACTACAGGGATATCTTGAGCAATACCAACGACTGCAGCGTGTGAAGTTAAGCCGCCATCTTCAACGATCAAAGCTGCTGCTTTTTCGATTGCTGGCATATATTCTTTATCAGTTGTAGGAACAACTAAAACCATACCATCTTTTGCTTTTTTAATTGCTTCTTCAGCAGATTTAGCAACGACTGCATGAGCAACGACTGTTGATTCACCAACGCCTTGCGCTTCTAATAATTTAGAACCGATCATTTGAACTTTCATTACGTTAGTTGTTCCACGTTCGCCAACTGGTACACCAGCAGTGATTAAGATTAAATCGCCTTCTGAAGCGAAACCTAAATCTACAGCTTGTTGAGCAGCTAAGTCGAACATTTCATCAGTTGTTGTTGGTTTTTCAGCAACTGTTGGATAAACACCCCAGTTAACCATCAAGCTACGTTTTGTACGTTCGTCAAAAGTAACAGCCAAGATATCAGCATCTGGACGGTATTTAGAGATCATACGAGCTGTGTGACCTGATTCAGTCGCAGCAACGATTGTTTTAATACCTAAGTTTTTCGCAGCACGAGCAACAGATAAACCAATTGTTTCAGTTACGTTTGATTTGTCGAATTCGTTGATTTGGAATGAACCTAATTCTGATAAAGCAGATTCAGCTTCCATATCGATGCGAGCCATTGTACCAACAGCTTCAACTGGGTATTTACCGTTTGCAGATTCACCAGAAAGCATCGTTGCATCTGTTCCGTCAAATACAGCATTGGCAACGTCAGAAGCTTCCGCACGTGTTGGACGTGGGTTTTCTTGCATTGATTCTAACATTTGAGTTGCAGTGATTACTGGTTTACCAGCGTAGTTACATTTTTTAATGATACGTTTTTGAACCATTGGTACTAATTCAGGTGCGATTTCAACACCCATATCTCCACGAGCAATCATGATACCGTCAGAAACTTTGATGATTTCGTCGATATTATCGATTCCTTCTTGTGATTCGATTTTAGGGAAGATATGAACGTGTGTCATATTTTTTTCTTCAAGGATTTCACGAATATCAAGAACGTCTTGTGCTTTACGAACAAAACTTGCAGCGATAAAGTTGATGTCATTGTCTAAACCAAAACGGATATCATCTGCATCTTTTTCAGTGATCCCTGGCAAGTTGATTGAGATTCCAGGAGCGTTCACACCTTTACGAGAACCTAGCATACCAGCATTTTTAACTAGCATAATTAATTCGCGGTTAGCTTCGTCTTTGTCTACGATTTCCATGTCGATCAGACCATCATCGAATAAAATGTGTCCGCCGATATGTGCATCGTCGAATAAACCTGGGTAAGTCACAGCAATTTTTTCTTTCGTTCCTTTTAATTCAGAGTCCATTGAGATGCGTGTTTCGTCGCCAACGTTAAATTCGATATAACCAGCACGACCGTAGTCTGCTTCTGTTGTGTCTTGAACAGTTGTACGGATTTCAGCACCTTTAGTATCTAATAAGATACCAACATCTTTACCTGTTTTTTCGACTGCATCACGAACCATTTGCATACGTGACAATTGTTCTTCGTGATCTCCGTGTGAAAAGTTGAAACGGAACACGTTGGCACCAGCTTCGATTAATTGAGAAATTGTTTCAACTGTGTTACTTGCTGGTCCTAATGTACTAACGATCTTCGTTTTTTTCATTACGTAATACGCTCCATTCTTGATTGTTTATAATATATAGTCTGCACTATTATTAACGAGATTAAAATGAGATTTGGTTGTTTAATTCATACAACGATAAATCAGGCTTGTGTTTATTGTTTTCTAATGTGTCGATGATGTCAGCAGCAACGACGTCATTGTTTTCGATTCCGATACACAATCCGCCTTTACCTTCTAATAATAAATCAACAGCGTATGAACCAAATTTACTTGCTAATACACGGTCGCGAGCGCTTGGAGAACCACCACGAACAACGTGACCTAACACACTGACACGTGTATGGAAGTCGCCGTATTCTGCTAGTTTATCAGCGAATTCATTTCCGCCCATAACGCCTTCAGCCAAGATAATCAAGCAATGTTTCTTCCCGCGATCACGGCCTGCTTGAATTTTCTTCGCGATTTTTTCCATATCGAAATCATGTTCAGGGATCACGATTTCGTCTGCTCCGCCAGCAACACCTGACCACAAAGCAATATCGCCTGCGTTACGTCCCATTACTTCGATGACGAATGTACGAACGTGTGAAGTTGCAGTATCACGGATACGGTCAACTGATTCTAATACGGTGTTGATTGCTGTATCAAAACCAACCGTGAAATCAGTTCCGGGAATATCATTATCGATCGTTCCTGGGATACCAACAGCTGGATAACCGTGTTTTGTTAAAGCCATCGCACCATGGTAAGAACCATCGCCACCGATAACCACTAAGCCTTCAATACCGAATTTTTTCAATTGTTCGATCCCTTTTAATTGCCCTTCTTCAGTAGCAAATTCAGGATAACGAGCAGAATATAAGAAAGTCCCGCCGCGTTGGATCTTATCTCCAACATCAGCAACGTCTAGACGACGGATGTCTCCAGCAACCAATCCAGCAAAACCGTAATTGATTCCGTAAACTTCCATGCCTTCGAAAATTGCTTTACGCACAACGGCACGAACAGCAGCGTTCATTCCTGGAGCGTCTCCTCCACTTGTTAAAATTCCAATGCGTTTCATTTTCTCACCTCATAAATATTTCTCGAAAAACGTACATCGTTTAATTCATGGTACATTCTACCAAAAAACATCCCAAAAGTCTTGGGATGTCCACGTGAAAAGCCGAGTTTTTGCAAAAAGTTTTTGAAAGTTACAAGAAATCATCTTATTACGATGTTTTGTTCCCCTAATATGTCACGTAAAGCATTTAACAGGGTGTCATTAATCCCCACCCAGAACTTTTTATCCAACACAATCTTTTTGCGATTTTTTTCATAATAGATAATCACCGGTACTTTTCCTGGAGAAGTTTGGAGTTTATCGGCAATCGCTTGTTGAATTGCTTGGTCATCTTTCTCTGCTGGCACACGCAAAAACAATGTTTGGTCACTGATATTTTCTTCAGCAGTCTCTGCTAATTCCAATTCTTCCACTAACAACTGAAGAGCTTGATCATAACGACTACGTTCGACCTTTCCAGCGACTAAATAAACCTTTTCTAACTCCAGCGCATTGCGGATTCGACGATAGGTCTGTGGGAAGATTGTCAAAGAAATCTCGCCACTTTGATCATTTCCAGTCAAGAAGGCCATCTGCTCACCCTTTTTGGTGCGAATCTCGCGTATATCCTTTAAATAGAAAAGAATCTTGCTACGGCTACCGACAGATAACTCCGTGATAGCACGCAAGTCCTTTTGTTTAAGCAACTTAGGGAAATTCTCCGTAGGATGGCCTGAGACATACAGCCCTAGATATTGTTCCTCATAGTTCAAACGCTCAGCTAAAGAATAATCCGCTAACGGCCGTTCCTTTAAGCTCATCACGTCTAACAGAGACATGCTGCCACCGCTATATTGCACGTTCTGGATCTTCCCTTCTAATTCTTCGATTAGCTGTCGGCGATTGGGATGCAGTTCATCAAAAGCACCAATCAAAATCAATGGTGCAATGTACTCATTTTTCAACCAACGTTTTTCAACGTTTAACAAAAACTGATCTAAGGACTTAAAGGGACCATTTTCTTTGCGAGCCGTCAGAATGTTGCTGACAAAGTCCCGCCGAATTCCTTTAATGGCATCTAAACCAAAGCGAATCAACTCTTTTTCGACTAAGGTAAAGCTGTACTGACTGCGGTTAACATCCGGCGCTAATAATTTTACCCCGGCTCGATTGGCTTCCGCGATATATTCCCGCAATTTTTTCGGATCATTCCGCACCGATTGCATCAATGCTGTATAAAAGGCCCCAGGATAATGAACTTTCAAGTAGGCCATTTGATAGCCGACAAAACTATAGGCCACCGAATGAGAACGGTTGAAGCCGTAATTCGCGAAACGTTCAATATAGTCATAGACTTCTTCGGCGCTTTTCTGACTATGCCCTCGTTGAACAGCCCCATCAACAAAATGTCGACGCTCTTCGTCTAATAAATCTTTTTTCTTTTTGCTCACCGCCCGGCGCAAAATATCGGCTTGTCCTAAACTAAAGCCGGCCATCTGAGCAGCAACTTGCATGATTTGTTCTTGATAGACGATAAAGCCATAGGTTGGTGCTAAGATTGGCTTCACTGACGAGTCCGGAAAAGCAACGGGCTCCTTTCCATTTTTACGAGCAATAAATTGGTCAATGATCTGCATTGGACCAGGTCGATACAGCGCATTAACCGCTACGATGTCTTCAAAGTCGGTAGGATGTAATTTGCGCAACACATTTCGGATACCTGCAGATTCGAATTGGAACACGCCGCTTGTCTCACCCCGCTGAAATAACGCCAAAGTCTCTGCATCATCTAAAGGAATTTTTTTAAGATCCAGTTCCTCATGATAAATGCGGCGAACATTCTGTAAGGCTGTATCAATGATGGAAAGATTCCGCAAACCAAGAAAGTCCATTTTCAATAAGCCGATCGCTTCTACATCCGTCATGGTGAACTGAGTCAGTAAAATGTCCTCCGAACCATTTTGTAATGGCACAACTTGCATTAAATTCACATCGCTGATCACCACACCGCCAGCATGGGTGGAAACGTGTCGGGGCAACCCTTCCAGCGTCAAAGCGGTTTGAAACAATAAATTGCTTCGCTTATCATGAGCCACTAGGCGTTTCAAGGGCTCCGACTTTTCATAGGCTTCCTTCAACGTAATTTTCAATTGACTAGGTATGGCCTTTGACCATTGATTGGCTTCACTTTGAGAAAGGCCAAACACTCGGCCGACATCTCGCAAGACCATTTTGGCCGCCATTGTTCCAAAAGTCGCAATTTGCGACACATGGAAATGACCGTATTTTTCATGGACATAATGCAATACTTGATTACGGCGATTATCAGGAATATCCAGATCGATATCGGGCATGCTATTGCGTTCTGGATTCAAGAAACGTTCAAATAAAAGATCGTATTTGATTGGATCAACGTCGGTGATACTCAGAACATAGGCTACCAGCGAACCGGCAGCCGACCCACGACCTGCCCCAGAAGCAATTTTGCTGCGATGAACATAATCCATGACATCCCAAACAATTAAGAAATAGTCATCAAAGCCCATGCTATGAATAATCGCTAACTCTCGTGTCAGGCGTTGACGATAAATTTCTGTAACTGATTCGATCCGCTGCGGTAATTTTTCCCAGCATAGCTCCTGTAAATACTCGTTGGCCGTTTGCTTGGTTGGTACGGGATAATGAGGCAATAGTTTTTGATGTAGCGGCAGTTCAAACTGACACTTCTCAATTATTGCTTCGGCATTCTTGACAGCCTCCGTTTCATTTTGGAAACTTGCTGCCAACACTTGACTATCTAATAGGTAGTTTTCTCCCAGCAGATTACTTAATTCATCTTTTGGCAGCTGCGTGCCATTTTGGATATGCTGCATCACCTTAATGGAAAAAGCCTGATCTGCTTCCAAGTAAGCCACTTGTTGGATCGCGATTCTCGGTAATTGCGTCGTCAAATCAGACGTATCACTGTTTGGCGAAATTCCTAAATAAAATTCTTTCGGCGTTTCCTTTAACACTTCCGCGATGGCAGCATCTCGGTGATCTTCTAAGCCATCTACCGGCAAAACGACGACTAAATTTTCTGTCTGAAGCTGATAGTCTGAGAGCAGCAATGGTTTTTCCGCCATCATGCGTTCACTAGACAAGCGCATCAGCTCCTGATAACCTGCGACATCCTTTGCATAAAACAGTAACTTCGCTGTTTCTTCAGCCAAAGCAAAATCCAATTCTAAGCCAATGATTCCAAGTATTTCTTGCGCTTTACAGGCTTGGAAAAATTCTACCGCGCCGTACAAGACATTCTCATCGGTAATAGCGATCGCCGAGTAGCCACGTTTTTTGGCGGCCTCGACGTATTCCTTGATTGTCAGCGTACTGTTTAATAATGAATAGGAAGTTTTTGTATATAGTTGTGGGATTCCCATGAGATCCTCCTAGTTCGTAGTGATATTTTTAAATAAATCTGACTGCATATCTATGTAACACGAATTTCAAAAATCGTTAATAGTAAATTTCACGCCAAAAAGTGTCGCTGTTCCTACAAATGAAAATTCATTTTTGTTGCAGGACTTTTCTTTACATTTTCAAAAAAAATGCTAAACTGAACCTAGATATTACTGCGAAAAGAGGTGCTCTTGATGAAATATCTAGTTACATTATTTTGGGCTTTCGCAATTGGACAAGCCGTTTGTTATTTAGGTGGTGCCTTGCAAAGCGGGACTTATAACTTCGAACTATCTACGATTATTTCGTTAGTTGTTGGTGTTATCGCGATTATTACCGCACGTTTTGTTTCACCCAAAAAAACTGAAGCATAAACAAAACCAGTTACTTTATTGTAACTGGTTTTTTGTTTATTTCAAACTGCTAGTATCATAAAGATTTCAGCTAACACAATTTCAATGCTTATAGCTTAATGCTGATAAGCAGAAAAAGGTACGGGTAGTTTATATTTACGAATCAACCAGAGCGCTAATGTTAATTGAATAAGACTAATAATCATAAAAATTATCTGAATTGGAAAAATAGCCGCCATCAATAGCCACTGGATGATAATCCATACTCCGGTAATAAAACCCATGAAAGCAGACGAGTAGGCGCCTATTCCAAGCCCTTTCCCAAGTAAAATTCCACTAATTAGATTTCCACCAAAAATCACGGCCAGTAAAAAAATCCCGGGAACTAAAAAGGTCTTAAAGGGAGCATGAACCAACATATCGGTGCTCACTCCCATACTGGCAGCTCCACCAGGAATCAACGCTGCTCCAGCGCCGACGGCTCCAAGTATTGCCATGATCAAATCAAAAATCACCAATCGTTTCATTTCCCTTCTCCTTCCTTTTCAGATTGCAAACTATAATTTGCCAAAAGTTTTAACCAAGTTCTCTTTGAATTATATTTTTGTTTTCGTCACTAATAACTTACGGAAATTAAAGGTACTCAAAATGATATTTCCGAAAACGCAGACACTGGTCACGATAAAAACAGAGGGATAGCCCATCGTGTGTGCCACCGTCGATCCTAGCATTGGACCAATCACCTGACCAAAGTTGTTAAACATTTGATTGTAGCTGTAGATTCTACTAACGCCTTCTGGAGGACTGATTTTACCAATCAATGTATTGATCGACGGCATCAAAGCCCCCGTTGAAAAACCTAGGAAAAAGCGCAGCACACCTAATTGAAACGGTGTTTTGACAAAAGCCATCGGAATAAAACATAAAAGAGATAAGACTAGTCCCGCCAATAAAACTTTATGATTACCGATTCGATCGCCGACTTTCCCCAACGTTGGCGAAGACAAGATCGCCGACACCCCAGCCGCTGAAACGATGAATCCGCTGACTAACAAGGTATTACTACTAGGGCCGCTTAGCTGTCGCACATACAATGTCAAGATTGGACTGATACTAGTCGCGCCTAACTGTAAAATCAAGGTACTAATAAACAAACCAATCAAGATTGGCATGTGATCGATTCGTTTGCGCAGTTCCCCCATACTAACAACATCTTGCTTTTCGATAGGTGTAAAATCTTCTTTGACCATAAAAATAGTCAACACAGTACAGATCAACAAAATAATTCCAGTAATAATAAATACATTTTCTAACCCAAACCATTGAGCCAGCAGTCCACCGATTGACGGACCGATCAAACTCCCTGCTACCGCACCCGTTGAGAGTGTCCCTAAAGCCCAGCCGCTTTTTTGTTTTGGTGCTTGCGAAGCGATCATCGCCGTTGCATTAGGAATATAGCCTGATAGGACACCGGTCATAAACCGCATAATTAACAGCCAATAAACATTTGGGACGAAAGCCAGCGATCCCATTGTCACGGTCATTCCAGCTGCAGCTCGAATCATCATCAATCTTCTACCTTTTCGATCAGCCAAGCTTCCCCATAAAGGTGAAACGATCGCCGCGGCAAAAGCAGTCACCGAAATCGCCAAGCCGGAAAATAATTCAACTTGTGATTCTGGCGTCCCCAACTGTTCAATGTAAACAGGCAAGAACGGCATAACTAAACTAAAGCTTGCGCCAGTAAAAAAACAACCAATCCACGAAACAAATAAGTTTCTACGCCAATTGATTTTCATTGCTTCAAAACCCACTTTCTTCCATTTACCTATCTCTACTATACCAGAGAATTTAATAAAAACGTTTTCGTTGGCTTAACCAATCAGAAATATATTTAATAATTTCATTATTTTTAAGCGCTGTTGTTGCGTTTTTTAATGGATATGCTAGACTAAAACAAGTTGAACCTAAGAATCTTCGTCTAATTTAATAGTAGTTGGAAACCTAATTTGGGGTCAACTCCTGATGAAGTAGGCGTTGCATATAAATATTTTAATGAGGTAGGAGATTTCATGAAAAAATTGATCGCTATTGATTTGGACGGGACGACGCTAAATCAAGATTCTGTAATAACTGAAAAAACCGCTAAAACATTGCATCGTGCGATTGAAGATGGACACTCTGTGGTGATCGCCACCGGCAGACCCTACCGTATGAGCAAGAACTTTTATCAAGAACTACAGCTAACCACACCGATGATCAATTTCAACGGCGCTTTGGTTCATCTTCCAGAACAAAAATGGGCAGGAGAACAAGAAATTTCCTTTAATCGCAGTATTGTGTTTGATTTATTAGCGGAAAAGAAAAATTTAAAGCTGGATTTCATCGCAGCGGAAAATCGCGAAACTTTCTTTATTGATGACCTAAACTTTTTCGATCAGCACTTTTTTGCTAGTGATTTCGCTACGAATGACAATTTATTAACGGTGAACACACTTCAAACCAATCCAACTTCTGTTCTACTAAGGAGCCAACCGGAAAATGTCGGTAGTGTTTCTGAAGAATTGAAGCAGCAATTCGGTCACGAGGTTGAAGTCAATACTTGGGGCGGACCTAAGCCTATTTTAGAAGTTGTAGCTAAAGGCATCCAAAAAGCCCACGGTTTGAAACGAGTCTTAGAAAGCGTCCATCACAAGCAAGAAGACATTATCGCCTTTGGTGATGAACACAACGATGTGGAAATGTTGAAATTTGCTGGTTGGGGCGTCGCTATGGCAAACGGGACTGATCAACTGAAGTCCGTTGCTAATGATATTACTGAACTGCCTAACAGCGAGGACGGCATGGCTGATTATTTAACAAAATATCTTGATTTATAATCGCAAAAAACGCAGTGCTTTTTGTAGAAGCACTGCGTTTTTATTTATCTCCGATTTATTTAACTACGGTATACTCATCAATCGTTTTGCCATTCTGATCCTTTAAGATTAACCAGCCATTTGTACCGGCAAAATAAAGAAAGATTCCAACTTCATTGACACTTTTTAAAATAATATCCTCAGTCGTCACACCATTGGCTATTTTGTCACTGTGATCTGCTCTTAGCTTTTCAGTCAGTCGAGCACTAAAGCCGATCGAACCATCTTTATTCAAAGGCATCTCCATTTTTAACTTGGCTCCTGCCTTCAGCAACATCTCATTGCGTTTTTGCCAAATTACCTCTCCTTTTGAATCACTGTAATCAATATAAAAAGGAATCTCACTGACCTTTTTATTCCAGCGATGTTGGGCTTTCATTGGTTTCTTCTTTTGTTTTTCGTTGACGATGCCAAAGGTCGCAAAAATCGCAAACAATTCCGTTTGAGTATTGGTTAACGTCGGAAAATGATTGGTGGCGATTTTAGCTGTGTCAACTAGACTTTTCACCGTTAATTGATTGTCCTGCCAAGCTTGCAGCATCACTTGGGCCAGCTCGATTCCTTCAATATCCCACGGAATCGTGATGGCAATCACTTGATCTGCCTCCTGAATAGCCGACTTATCCCACTCGTGATTATAATCGATTGCTTTAGGTTCTCGACCTGTAACATAAATCAATAACTGATCAGAAGTCATTGCTGGTAATTTCTTCAACTCTTGATAAAAAATCAACGCTGCCCCTGCTTCAGTTTTTATTTTGGTACTCGTCTTTGTAATCTCAACGGTTAATTTAATCATACGATCAGCCTCGAATCTTTTTTCTTTCAGCTTATAAAAAAAGCGTCTAACAGTCGAATCATACGTCTTTTCCAATTATAAAAAGCGTCGCTTCGAAAGGAATGCTTGAGACATTTCTTTCGAAGCAACGCTTTTCTTAGTCCATTTACTCGATGATCTGCTTTACTTTAAACGCTTCTCCCTGATCTGACGCTGACAGTTGGTCATCTAGCTCAAATAAAATATGCGTTTCATTTTTTTCATCTTCAACGATCACGAGCTTTCCCAATGGATCGCGGTTGTCTTTCACGATTTGGGCCTCTTTAATCAACTCTTTAGGATCACGTTTCGAGGCCAGAGCATTGCCTAAATTAAAGAAAACTGTTTCTTCCATTTATCTTCACTCCTTAATTTCATTGCGGCATAATGAATCATTCATTCTCTTCATTATATCAGAAAAAGAGCTGGGATACGGAAAAGCAACTGCCTCCGTGTTCCAGCCCAATAACGATAAGATAAAAGGAAGGTACGGGATTTGAACCCGTGCACCACATTACTGCGGCTCGCCGGATTTCGAGTCCGGTGCATTACCACTCTGCCAACCTTCCGCATCATCCATCTTACCTCTTTGCTTCAATTTGTCAAGATTTATAATGCGTCTAAGACAGAAGTATCTTCTTCTTGCAAGATATTATTGATTGTCCGGTTAATCAGATGAACAATTTCATCTTGACTTGGTGAAATGATACCAGAAGACATCAACGTTGCGATTCCGGTCACGGCGATCCATGTCCCAACATGCAGTGCATTGATTTTCTTTTCAGATAGCTTGCTGTATTTCGGATGTTCCATAATCAATTGGTGGAAGTAATTGTATGAAAAGTCGTGCATTTTTTTCCCGCCACCGTATTCTTGTACATACAAGGCATTGTAGAGATTGCTTTGTTCCTTGGCAAAATAAACATAGCTTAAGCCTAGATCGATGATTGAATCGCCAGTCCGAACTTCTGGGAAAATATCGTAATACAGGTGATTACAGATTTCATCTAACAAAGTATTTTTAAGGTCACTCATATTTTTAAATTCTAAATAGATCGGTTGCGTGCTGATCCCCATTTTTTTGGCGATGTTCCGTGCTGTAAATCCAGAGAACCCTTCATTTTCAACAACTTCATAGGCAGCCTTTAAAATCTGGTCTTTGGTATAAACTTTTCTTCTCATTTCTATTCCTCCCAGAATGTTATTATTTTTGTTGTCATTTTATTTTAATCAAAAATTGATTAGTTTTGCAACCCTTATGTAACATGTTATCTAAATTTAGTGATATTTTTTTAAAATAGAACGTCTTAGAATGAAGTTTTTTCTTACATAAGGGGTGGAACCGTTTTTATTAATTTGATAATTTTCTGTTTCTATAATTAAAAAATAAAAGTGTCGTTATGCTTTTGATTCATTTTTGTTTCTTTAAAAATAATAAGACTCGCTGGATAAAAAAATATCTTGTTACTTTATTATACTTTTTCTCGTAGTCAGTGACAATCCTTATTCTTTTTCTTGTCTATTTTCTTTATTTTCACTACTATAGTATAGGAACGCAGAGGGGGAATCTTTATGGAGCAACAAAATTATTCACAATTAGTCTTAAACACCTGCTTAAAAGCCGGAAAAATCATGATGGAGTCAGGCTCCGAGGTCTATCGGGTGGAAGACACTATGAAACGAATCGCTATCAACGCGGGACTAGATGATATCCAAACCTATGTCACCGCCACCGGCTTAGTCGTCGGCTTCCCTTCTGAACAAAATAGCCAGGTGATTCAAATCACTCGTCAATCGATCAATTTGGAAAAAGTGACCGCCGTCAATCAAGGTTCCCGCCAATTTGCGGAAGGCGAACTCTCACTGCCGGATTTTTACCTTTATTTAAACGAAGTAGATAACCAGACTCCGGACTTTCCTTACTTATGGAAAATTATTGCTGCCGGTGTCGTCAGCAGCACTTTAATGATCATTTTAAATGGGACTTGGTACGATTTTATCCCAACATTCTTTATCGGGATTACCGGCTTTGCGGTTCACACCTTTGTTGGTAAGAAGCTCCAAATGAGTTTTCTAAATGATTTTCTCGCCGCTTTTGTCATCGGCGTCTTATCATTACTCGCGGTTAAAACGGCTTTCGCGCGTGATGTTAACAGCTTGATTATCGGCTCCATCATGCCGTTGGTACCGGGACTAGCCATTACGAACGCCTTTCGCGATATTATGGAAGGACATTTGATCAGCGGCGTGGCTCGTGGTACGGAGGCTTTATTTATTGCAGGAGCCATCGGCGGTGGCATTATCGTCGCCTTTAACTTTTTTTAGTCGCCCAGTAACCAAAACAATCAACCGAAAATAAGGAGCCCAGCCATGACCTTTATTATTAATTTTCTTTTTAGTATGTTTAGTACCATCACCTTTGGCATTATTACGAATATTCCTCGCCGCGCATTTTTTACTTGCGGGCTGACTGGCGCGACAGGTTGGATGACTTTTTGGATCTTGCAAACTTACTGCCATCAAAAAATTGGAATCTCTAACTTTTTAGGTGCTTTAATGATCGGACTCATGAGCATTCTCTTTTCTCGTAAAATGCATATGCCTGTGATCGTTTTTAATGTTCCTAGCTTAGTACCACTAGTTCCTGGCGGTCCCGCTTTTATGGCGGTACGCTACATGATGGATCAAAAGTTTACGGAGTCAATGGAAAAAGTCGTGACGGTACTCGTTACCGCCGGAGCGATCGCCTTAGGATTCATGTTTACGAATTTAATCGAGCGGGCCTTAAAGCGAACACGTTCAAACTTCCAGCCAAAATAAGTAAAAAAACTCAAATTGCTGCCATTTACTGGCAGAGTAGTGATGAAAACGAAATCATTAAATATCTAAAAAAATTTTAAGTTTAATCCTAAAATGCTAAATTACAACCTTAGACCTATGCTTTTTTTTGATTTATCCCTTATACTTCAATCATGAAGTGCAAAGGAGCTGAATCAAATGAGCGTTGTTCAATCACGACGATTGCTAAATATTATTTCCTTAATCGGAATTGCCTGTTCAATCAGTTTAACTATTTACTTTTATCATTTAGGTGTATTCAATGATATGAATTCGTTGCAACAACTTGTGGGAAACTCTCCCCTCGCCGGACCGCTTATCTTTATTCTGATTCAGATCATTCAAGTAGTCATCCCAATTATCCCTGGAGGCATCAGCCTCGCTGCCGGTGTTCTAATCTTCGGCCCTTATTGGGGATTTCTTTATAACTATATCGGGATTTGTATCGGTTCGTTGATCTTGTTCCTACTAGGCCGTCACTATGGCAAACCCTTGATTCAGCATCTGGTTAGTGATAAGGTATATCAGAAGTATAATCACTGGTTAGATGATCAATCTCGTTTCGAAAAAATGTTTACCTTAGCGATTTTCTTCCCTGTCGCTCCAGATGACGCCCTTTGTCTAATGGCTAGTCTGACAAACATCTCATTTAAAAAATATAGCGCGATCATCTTTTTAGCTAAACCTGCTTCGATCTTCTTATATAGTTTAGCTTTATTGCAAGGTGGCAGCTTATTATCACACTTACTCGTCCACTAATCTTAGTGGACTTTTCTTTTGCCTAGGAGGAGCCATGAAGTTCATCAGTCGTACTGCAAAGTCTTTTTTTCATTCTATTCGTTTACAGGATTTTTTAATCGTTACCTTTGGTTTATCTTTTTTAACCGAAGGGCTCTTTTTATTTTTCCAAGAACTATTCCGACACGGAAACTTTCCAAAATTTTTCTACCTGCTTTTTTTCGCGTTATTTGGTTTGTATGGATTCTTCTTTAGTCAAATCCAAACTCGCAAACCTTTTTTTCAAGATTTTTCTCTAAGCGGGATACTTTTTAGCAGTCTCCATTGGCTGATCCTTTCTCCCATCGTTTTTTTCAAATTCTATCAGCTTTTCTTAGCATACCGGCCACTACCAGCGACGTTCTTATCTTTTATCTTTCTGTATCGCTGGAAAATTTTGCCGATCATTGCAGTGCTCTATTTGCTGCTGCTTTATTTTGTCTGGCGGTTTCTACTGGTTCCCAGCTATTTAAACGATGGACTTTCTTTAAAAGTAAGTCTGCAAAAAAGTTGGCAGCAAAGGAAGCTGGCAATCGGGCTTCAGCTTATTTCTTTTTTAGTGATTCCTTTACTCTTTTTATTAAGTAGCCTGCTATCGAAAGTCCTGTTCACCCTAATGGCACAGCTGGTCACAACTAGGACTGCTGGTCTGAGTCTATTGCTGCTCTATCAAGCCTGTAAAAGCAGTTTGTTCGCTCTCTTCTTTTTATATCTAGCCTTCAATAACCAGGCAGAAGCACAGCACAACTCGGGCAAAAATTATTGGCTGATTCTTCCGATTATTGCTAGTCTTGCTCTTTATGGGCTGACTTATACGCAACGATTGACAGTTAAACCAGCCCCTATTCCACAAACGATTTCGCATCGAGGTGTTTCCGATGATAACGCGTTGCAGAATTCAATCACGGCGCTTAAACGAACTAGTCAAACGTATCATCCCGATTTAGTGGAAATGGACATTCAAGAAACTGCCGATCACCAATTAGTCGTGATGCACGACGAAAACTTGAAGGAACTTGCCGGAAAAAATTTACGAGTTGATGAAACGAACTGGTCCCAATTAAAAAAATTGACATTAAAAGAAAACGGTTATCAGGAAAAGATCCCTTTATTTGTGGATTATCTAGACGAAGCAAACAAACTCCAGCAAAAATTGCTGATCGAATTGAAGGTCAGCGCTAAAACAAAGAAAACGATGATCCAACAACTGCTTCCTTTAAAGGATCAACTGGTTGGACATCAATTGCAAAGCATGGATTTAGATACGGCTCGGAACTTAAAAAAGAACTTCCCCAAACACAAGATCGGCTACATCTTACCTTTTGACCTATTAGGAAGCCCTAAGACACAGTTGGATTTTATCAACATCGAAGCCCGAACTGCCAATCGTCAACTGATCCAAGCAATACAGCAACGAAAACAAGGCGTTTACGTCTGGTCGATCAACACTTCATTACAAAACCAAGCCTTTCAATTGCAAGCGGTCGATGGATTATTAAGCGACAAATTAACAATCTTAAGCCCTCAGAGCAACAGCATCAAAGCCAAAGTAGTCGCTGCTCTTTGGATAAACTAAAAAATTAGCAACCGATTTTCATTGTCGGTTGCTTTTTTCGATTTAAAAGCGGTCATTATCAATTTGAAATGATTATTTGAAAACAACCTATATTTAATCCGCAATCACATTTTTTTCAAAGAAAAAACCGGTCTTCTCTTTGAAATAAAGGAGAAAACCGATTTTATAACAAGCGCAATATTTCACATGTATTTTTATAGCTTTAAGCGGTACATTCTGTTTCAAGACACGCAAGCACATCTTCGTACTTCACCAGCAGACGATTTTGTAGCTCAATCACTGATGCACGGTCTGTTGGATCACAGCTTACAACGTTGATTAAAACAGTATTGTTGTAAAGTTGTTCCACCACTCCTACAACTTCTTTTTCTATTCCGATCGCTCGGCATTCATACGAAAGACCAATTTCAATATTATTCATAATAACTCCCCCTTTATTTCTACGTTTTTATAATAACACAATGACGAAAAATTGAAAACGTTTTTTATTACTTTTTTTGCTTTTATATCAAGGGAATAATTACAATTTTTAGAAAATTCGCAAAACACAAACAGAAACAACTATAGTTATTTTTAATCTTACGTTCATTTTTTACTTATCTTTATTTATTTAAAAGCGATTTAATTCTTCGTAAAAAATACTTTTTGTGGTTAATTTTGATTAGCAAAAGGCTATTTTCACTATACCAATTAAAAAAACGGCCTTCGCATCGCGAAAGCCGTTTTCGTTTTTTATAGGCGATTATTCAATTCTTTTGCTAAATCTTCAAATCCTGGTTTTCCAAGTAAGGCAAACATATTTTTTTTGTAAGCTTCCACACCTGGTTGGTTGAATGGGTTGACCCCTAATAAGTAACCAGAGATTCCAACTGCGATTTCAAAGAAGTACATTGCATAACCTAAAGTGTAAGCATCCATTGTTGGAATGTTTAACACTAGGTTTGGCACGCCGCCGTCAGTATGAGCTAATAATGTTCCTTGATAAGCTTTCGAGTTAACAAAGTCAACGTCTTTGCCTTCCAAGTAACCTAAACCGTCTAAGTCAGATTCTTGAGCAGGAATTGCCACAGATTTACGTGGCTTTTCAACTTTTACGATAGTTTCAAAAATGTTACGACGGCCTTCTTGGATGTATTGTCCAAATGAATGCAAGTCAGTCGAGAAGTTGGCACTTGATGGGTAGATACCTTTCAAGTCTTTTCCTTCTGATTCGCCGTATAATTGTTTCCACCATTCGTTGAAATATTGCATGCCTGGTTCGTAGTTGACTAAGATTTCAGTCACTTTACCTTTGCGGTATAAGATATTACGAAGTGCTGCATATTGATAGGCTTCATTTTCATCTAAGTTATCGCTTGAGTAAGCTTCACGAGCATCAGCTGCACCTTTCATCAATGCATCGATGTCAGCACCGCTTGCTGCGATCGGCAATAAACCAACGGCTGTAAGAACAGAGAAACGTCCACCGACATCATCCGGAATAACGAATGTTTCCCAGCCTGCTGCGTCTGCTTCAACTTTAACAGCTCCACGAGCTTTATCAGTTGTTGCGTAGATACGTTTGTTGGCTTCTTCTTCACCATATTTTTTGATCAATAATTCTTTGAAGACACGGAAAGCGATTGCTGGCTCAGTAGTCGTTCCTGATTTAGAAATGACGTTGACTGAGAAATCACGATCTCCGATCACTTCGATTAAGTCAGCAATGTACGTTGAGCTGATTGAGTTTCCGGCAAAGAATACTTGCGGTGCTTTACGATCTTCTTTGTCCAATACATTGAAGAATGTTTGATGTAAGAATTCGATCGCTGCACGAGCGCCTAAGTATGAACCGCCAATCCCGATAACAACTAAAACTTCTGAATCAGATTGGATTTTTTCAGCTGCTTTTTTGATCCGAGCAAATTCATCTTTGTCATAGTTTACAGGAAGATCGATCCAGCCAAGAAAATCATTTCCTGCGCCAGTTCCTTCATGTAATTCTTTATGAGCTCGAGCTACTTCAGTTTTGATGTAGTCCATTTCATGTTCGCTCACAAATGGTGCTACTTTCGAGTAATCGAATTGAATGTGTGCCATTGTTTTTCCTCCTTGAAAATCACTTCAGTACAACCTATACTTTACGTTTCTTTTCCTTTTTTTTCAAGTTCGAACCTCTCAAAAATTAAACTAATCCTTGAGCTAACATTGCCGCGGCGACTTTTTCAAAGCCGGCAATGTTGGCGCCAGCGGCGAAATTATCTTTTTCAGCATATTTTTCAGCGGTATCACGGCATGTTTCATAAATATTTTTCATAATATCATCTAACTTGCTGTCCACTTCTTCTTTCGTCCAAGCTAACCGTTGTGAGTTTTGGCTCATTTCTAACGCTGAGACCGCGACTCCTCCAGCGTTTGCTGCCTTGCCTGAGCCGTAGAGAATCCCTTTTTCAAGATATAATTTGACAGCGTCCATCGTGCTTGGCATATTGGCGCCTTCAGCCACGACTTTGACTCCGTTTTTCACTAAGATCTCCGCTTTTTTGCCATCGATCTCATTTTGTGTCGCGCAAGGTAAAGCAATATCCGCGTCTATTTCAAACTCCCAAACAGAACCTTCATAATATTCAGCCGATGACCGTTCTTTGGCGTATTCCGTCAGACGTTCCCGACGGACTTCTTTGATGTCTTTCAACAAGTCTAGATCAATGCCCTCTTCGTCATAAATATAGCCGTTTGAATCAGAGCAAGTAATGACTCTCGCGCCTAATTCATGAGCTTTTTCAATCGCATAGATTGCTACATTTCCACTGCCGGAAACCAATACTTTTTTGCCTTCAAAAGAATCCTCACGGTCCTCCAACAAGTGTTTGACAAAATAAACGGCACCGTAGCCAGTTGCTTCTGTTCGTCCAAGACTGCCATTGAATCCTAGTGGTTTGCCCGTTAAGACGCCCATGTCGTATTCACGCAGACGTTTGTACTGACCAAATAGATAGCCGATCTCACGACCGCCAACACCAATATCTCCAGCTGGTACATCTAGGTTTGGTCCGATATGTTTTGCTAGCTCAGTCATGAAACTTTGACAAAATCGCATGATCTCTGAGTCGGATTTCTTTTTCGGATCAAAATCTGAGCCGCCTTTGCCGCCACCAATTGGTAGATCCGTCAAACTATTTTTAAAGATTTGCTCAAAACCTAAAAATTTCAAAATACTCAAATTAACACTTGGGTGGAAACGTAATCCGCCCTTATATGGACCAAGCGCTGAATTAAATTGAACGCGATAGCCGCGATTGACCTGCCAGTTTCCCGCATCGTCTTGCCAAGGTACCCGAAATTGGATCATTCTTTCGGGTTCAAGAATGATTTCTAAAATATTCTTCTCTACGTATTCTGGATGCTCTTCTAAGAAAGGAATGACTGCCGGTAAAAATTCTTCCACCGCTTGTAAAAATTCTTCTTGGTTTGGATCTTTTGCTGCTAAGTTTTTTTGAACCTGTTCCACATATTCTCTTACTTCCATCAAATTCCTCCTCACATTTAATACTCATAGTTTACATCATTTTTTAATAGAAGTGGGAATTAATTCATGCTACACTGCAATTTATAAATGGAATGTTCGTAAATGAAACAATAACTTTCAAATAAAATCGTAGATAAAATATAATAAAGGTTGGTTGACTAGATGAAAAATAAATTTGATGTGATTGTGATCGGCGGCGGTCCCGCCGGTATGATGGCGAGTATTACTGCTGCGATGAACGGATCAAAGGTCGCACTTTTTGAAAAGAATAAACGCTTAGGTAAAAAGCTATTGATGACTGGCGGCGGTCGCTGTAATGTGACGAATAATCGACCGGTGGATGATCTGATTACCCATATACCTGGAAATGGGCGGTTCTTATACAGTACCTTTGCACAATTTGATAACCAGGATATTATGAGCTTTTTCAGTGAGCGTGGAGTTGCTTTAAAGGAAGAGGACCATGGTCGGATCTTCCCAGTTTCAAATAAATCAGCGACGATTGTCGACACTTTAAAGAAGGAATTGGAAAGTCTAAACGTGGAGCTGCATTTTAAGGAGCCTGTTGAAAAAATCATTTCTGATGGCGCGATGATCCAAGGGGTGCGTACCGCTGAAGGCGATTATTCCGCTAAAAGTGTGGTTATTACTACCGGTGGCATTACCTATCCTTCAACCGGTGCTCAAGGAGACGGCTATCGCTTCGCCAAAAGCGTCGGTCATCATGTGACGCCGTTATATCCGACCGAGTCACCGATTTTTTTGACCGACGATTTTGTTGCCGCTAAAACCTTACAAGGCCTATCCCTGCAAGATGTGACCTTGAGTGTGGTAGACCAAAAAAATAAGACGGTTGCCAGCCATGAAATGGATCTGCTGTTTACTCACTTTGGGGTCTCTGGCCCTGCGGCGTTGCGTTGTTCCAGCTTTGTCAATCAGCTATTGCGAAATCAAGATACGGTCACACTAACGCTTGATTGTTTCCCGCAGCTTACGAAAGACGAACTTTTAGCTGAAATCAAAAAACGGGGCGGTGCCTCTACGAAACAATTAAAAAATGCTTTAAGCGGCCTTTTGCCTGAACGATTACTGCTATTCTTTTTAGGAAAAGTTGGGATCAGCGAGCAGACTTATCCGCAAACCACTAACGAACAATGGTCACAGTTGATCGACTATTGTAAAAACTGGTCATTGACCGCCAATAAAACCTTTGGCTTAGAAAAATCCTTCGTCACCGGTGGCGGCGTGGAACTTAAAGAAGTCAATCCTAAAGATTTAGCCAGCAAAAAAATCCCCGGCCTATATTTTGCCGGGGAGGTGCTTGATGTGAATGGCTATACCGGCGGTTACAATATCACCACCGCCTTTTGTACCGGCTATGTCGCCGGAACCAACGCCGCTTATCACGCTTTTGATTAAAGCGTCAACTCAACAAATTGCCCTCGCGTCAGTTCAACAATGGCGTCGGGGGCAATTTCCATTTGCAGCCCTCTTCTGCCTGCGGAAATAGCGATTTTTTCGAAGCTTTTTGCTGACGCGTCTACAAAGGTTGGAAATAGTTTTTTCATTCCGATGGGTGAACAGCCGCCGCGAATATACCCAGTGGTTGCTTCCAAATCTCTTAGATGGAGCATTTCAACTTTTTTATTGCCGCTAGCCTTCGCGATTTTTTTTAGTTCAAGCTCGTGATTGCTTGGAACCACCGCTACTACTGGACCAGTTTTATTTCCTACTGCAACTAAAGTCTTGAAAATGCGCGCTGGTTCGATTTTGACTTGCTCAGATACATGGCCCGCCCCTAGATCCTCTTCACTCCAAGCATACTCATGCTCGATATAGTCGATCTTCTTTTGTTCTACCAAGCGAATTGCATTGGTTTTTTGAATTTTTTTCTTCGCCACGTCAATCCCTCACCTTTACTTATTTCCTAAAGTCTAGCAAAAAAGCGTCAATCAAACAAATGATCGTTTTATTTGGTCTTTTTCCGCAAAAGTCCTACACTGAAATTGTAGCAAGATAAGAAGGGAAGGATTTCATCATGAAAAGAATTTCAAGAGGAAAGTTTGAAAAGATGCAACAATTGTCAAATGATCACGGCGTCATTGCGGCCTTAGCTATCGATCAACGAGGCTCTATGAAAAAAATGATGCAAACCGCTGTGGGTGAGGGAAAATTCTCAATGGACCAAGTTTATGAGTTTAAAGAATTGGTTTCCCAAGAATTAACCAAACACGTCAGTGCCATTCTTTTAGATGAACAGTACGGCTTCAAAGGGATCAAAGCCAAAGATCCCAATTGTGGTTTGATCATGTCTTATGAAAAAACCGGCTACGATGCGAATACACCCGGTCGTTTACCAGAATTATTACCAGACGAATCATTAGATCGCTTGTTAGCAAAAGGCGCCGACGCTGCGAAAGTCTTGGTCTATTATGATCCTGATGAAGCGCAAGAAATTTTAGACGTGAAGCATGCCTTTTTGGAACGCTTAGGGACAGAAGCTTTAGCGGCGGATATTCCGGTATTTGTGGAACCAATCGTTTACGATAGTAAAATTACCGATGATCATTCACCGGAATTTGCGAAAATCAAACCGAAAAAAGTGATCGATACAATCAAGGAATTTACCCAAGACAAATACCATATCGATGTTTTGAAAGTCGAAGTTCCTGTTTTGTTTAAATACGTTGAAGGCTATACAAAAGACAATGATCTAGTTGTTTACACGCAAGAAGAAGCGGCAGCTTACTTCAAAGAAGCTGGCGAAGCAGCAACCCGGCCCTTCATTTATTTAAGTGCTGGTGTGCCTGCGGATATTTTCCGCGATGAACTGAAATTCGCCGGACAACATGGTGCCAATTATTGCGGTATCTTAGGCGGTCGAGCTACTTGGCGTGATGGAGTGCAAGTCTATGCCGATAACGGTAAGGAAGGCTTGATCAAATGGCTGGACACACAAGGACGCGAAAATATTGAAGAATTAAATGAAATTCTCGATCAGTATGCGAAACCTTGGTATGAAATCTATGGCGGGTTAGACCAGATCGAAGTCTTTGATATTGATGTGATGGAATAAAAATAAGAGAGTGAAACATTAAAAAATGTTTCACTCTCTTATTTGTTTGAACTGATTCGTTTCACCTCAGCAGCTCTTATCTTAACTCGTTTACGATCATCGCTAATTTTTCAGCCTCGATCATCGCGTCAGGTTGCATTTTTCCTGCTAAAGACCCATATGTCATACAAGAGCCATCCAGTGAACCGCCGACTTGTGAGAATTTACCCAGTCTACCTAGTGAAACCGAAATAATCGGCAGTGTCACAAAGGTCTGGGCCTTCATAATGATTTTCATTTGTCGCAAAACATCAGCTTCACTTTTAGGAGTGACAACAATTTTTGCCAGATCCGCTCCCCAATGTTCGATTAGATTTAAACGAAATAACAGTACTGCGTCTTCTGGTGTCTGTTCGAAATCATAATAGCTCATGATGACCCGCACATCTAGGGCCTGCATCCACTTTATAAAGGTCGTTGAAAGTGTATCAACGATCGAAACCTCAATATCCGCCAAATCAATCGCTCGCGAAGAAACCGCAAACTCATTGATCTGCCGATACTGATTGAGAGGTAAATCTAATGTTCCTCCCGCCCGTTCGGTGCGTAGATTGAAAATCAAAGGAATATTACGGATTTCATCTCGCAAGGCCAGTAAAGTCTGATTTAATTTTTCTTCATCTAAAAGGTCCTCATAATAATCCGCGCGCCATTCGATTACTTCTGCGACATTTTTCGCTTCATTCGCCTGTTCGATGATCTCATCGAAGGTTTTCCCAAGAATCGGTACGCAGATTTTAGGTTTTCCTGCATCAAATCGCACCTCTCTTACTTGCACATCCATCATACATATCCCATCCTATTTTTCTATTTTTTTATCTCATAAAACAATACCTTCAAGTAATTGCTTTCTTCAAAATGACTGGCTGGAAAATCGGCAGGCAATCGATAGCTTTCTACTAAGCGATAGATCGCTTGCTTGTTGTTTAAGGCTTGTTCGATTGCCTGTTTGAACTTCTTGATAGAGAGATTCGCCGCGTTGGTGGAAGCAATAATCATTCCTTCATCAGACAAGATCTCAACACTGTCTTCAATCAACCGCCCGTAGTCTTTTGCCACGGAAAATGTTTTCTTCTTATTGCGGGCAAAACTTGGCGGATCTAAGATAATTACATCATAACGTAAGTTCTTTCGCATTGCATAGCGGAAATAATCAAAAGTATCCATGACAATGATTTTTTGCTGCTCTAAGGGTAAGCCATTGATGGCAAATTGCTCCTGCGTCTTTGGTAAACTGCGTTGCGCTAGATCCACGCTAGTCGTTTCCACCGCGCCGCCGTAAGCAGCCGCTACTGAAAAAGCACCGGTATAGCTAAACATATTCAACACTTTCTTGCCAGCGGCCAATCCTTCAGTCAACCGCCCCCGAACTTCTTTTTGATCCAAAAAGATCCCCGTCATATAGCCTTCATCTAAATAGACCGCATATGAAACACCGTTTTCCAAGACAAGCAATGGCTCCTGTGGCTTCTCTCCCATCAACCATTGGCTTTCTCTTAAGTCGCTAGTAAAGCGAATCTTTTCCACCACACCTTTCGCCGTTGGAAAGGCCGCCAACAAACTGTCTAAGATTTCTTGTTGAAAATGATAGATCGTCTGATTGTACCAAGACAACACTAAATAATCGTGATAATAATCAATCGTCAATCCGCCGATGCCGTCTCCTTCACCATTAAATAAGCGAAAAGCGGTCGTTGTTCCATCCGCAAAAAAAGCTTGACGCCGCTGGATCGCCTGTTTAAAAGCTTCTATAAAAAAAGCACGGTCAATGGGACGCTGCGTTTGATCTAACACCCAGCCCATGCCTTTATTTTGTTTGCCTAAATAGCCAGAGGCAACATATTTATCATTACCATCAACAAAAGTCACCCATTCAAGGGGGATTTTTTTTATATTTTGTTTCAAATCTTCTATTTGAATTAATGGATTTCCTTGACGAATTCGTTTAATTCCATTATTTGTTAATTCTATCTTCACATTCATCCCTGCTTTCTCCACTAGTATATCAAAAAAAACAGCTAGTTTTCGCTTATAAAGTTTTTATTAAAGCTGATTGCTCCTAATTTGATAAGAATTGACGGGGACCATGTAAGCTAGTAAAATGTTACCAAGTGAACAATTTGCATTTCTTCTGCATTAGAAAGGAAGTTACTATTGAATAAACTCAAAACACCAAAATTTTTAAATAAACGTTTAGGCTTTTACGCCTTATTAACCTTCTTATTATGGGCTAAAAGTATCTTTGCCTATTTATTTGAATTTAATCTCGGGATCGAGAGTCTGACCCAATACTTTATTCTCTTCATCAACCCAATCGCCTCAACGATGTTCTTGTTATCGATCGCCTTGTATGTGCGCAGACCAAAAGCATCTTATCGAACAATGATGGTGATTTACGCGCTGGCCAGTTTTTTACTGTTTGCCAACGTCGTCTACTACCGCGAATTTACTGACTTCATTACCGTCAACACTTTCTTAGGTGCCGGCAAAGTCGCTAGTGGTTTAGGTGAGAGTGCCATTCGTTTGTTCCGTCCATATGACCTCTTATTCTTGATTGATATCATTATCTTGCCGCTGCTTTTATGGCGCAAACGAATCAAAGAAGAAGAACGTCCCGTACGTGCTCGGATGGCTTTTGCGATGACCGCTCTATCGATCATGATCTTTTCAGGAAATCTTTTCTTGGCAGAAGCAGACCGTCCAGAATTATTGACCCGGACTTTTTCTCGTGACTATTTGATTAAATATCTTGGGGTTAATGCCTTTACCGTTTACGATGGCATCCAAACCTATAATACCAACCAAGTACGAGCAGAAGCGAGTCCAAATGATCTAAAGGATGTTGAAGCGTATGTCAAAGAACACTACGCCGCTCCAAACAGTGACTATTACGGTATTGCCAAAGGACGGAACGTCATTACGATCCATTTAGAAAGTCTGCAACAGTTTGTGATCGACTACAAATTGAAGGATGCAAATGGACAAGAACATGAAGTAACGCCGTTCTTAAATAGTATTTTCCATAACAACAGCACCTTTGCTTTTGATAATTTCTTCCACCAAGTCAAAGCCGGAAAAACTTCCGACGCGGAAACATTGATGGAAAACTCGTTATTCGGGTTGAATCAAGGTTCACTCTTCTCGCAACTAGGCGGAAAGAACACCTTCCAAGCAGCACCGGATATTTTGAAACAAACAGAAGGCTACACAAGTGCGGCTTTCCACGGAAATTCAGGAAACTTCTGGAACCGGACGGAAACCTACAAAAATCTTGGCTATGATTATTTCTTCGATTCTTCTTATTATGATGTGAACGATGAAAACTCATTCCAATACGGCTTGCATGACAAACCGTTCTTCCAACAATCAGTGAAATATCTGGAACGTCTGCAACAGCCTTTCTATTCAAAATTTATTGCTGTATCCAATCACTATCCATACAGTGAATTTAAAAATGATGAAGCCGGCTTCCCAATGGCTGACACTGGTGATGAAACCATTAATGGTTACTTTGCTACAGCCAACTATTTGGATAAAGCCGTTGAAGAATTCTTTAACTATCTAAAAGCTTCTGGCTTGTATGACAATTCCATCATCGTCATGTATGGCGATCATTATGGAATTTCTAATTCAAGAAATCCTGATTTAGCACCATTACTTGGTAAGTCGAAAGAAACTTGGTCAAACTATGACAATGCGCAAATGCAGCGGGTTCCTTACATGGTTCATGTGCCTGGACAAGAAAAAGGCGGCATCAACCATACTTACGGCGGTGAAGTTGATGCGTTACCTACTCTGCTTCATCTATTAGGAACAGATACGAGCAAATACTTACAACTAGGTCAAGATTTATTATCAAAAGATCATGACCAAGTCGTAGCTTTCCGTGATGGCGACTATGTGACACCAAAATATACAAACTACAGTGGGAACTTGTACGACAACAAGACTGGTCTTCCAATCACTGAACCGGATGAAACGGTTAAGGCCGAAACTGAAGCGAACAAGGACGCTGTTGCGAAACAGTTAGATACCTCGGATCACATCAATAACGGGGATCTCTTGAGATTCTATTCAGCTAGCGGATTGAAGCCAATTGATGCATCCGATTATAACTATAAAGATGGCTTGAAACAGATGGAAAAAATCGAAAATAAACTCGGTGATAAATCCACTAGCATCTTTGATCAACATGGAAAAAAATCCACTCAAGACTTGTATAAGACTGAAACGTATAAACAATATCAAGAACAAAATCAACAATAATTCTCAATCACCCATTTCGCAAACATACGAAATGGGTGATTTTTTTGCACTTATTTCTTCTGATAGAATTCATACTTCTTTCAAATTAAGAATTTATACTACTTATTAAGAGGTGAGTATATGAATCTTTTCTCAACAACACTTACAACGATCAAGCGGCATCGCTTTCAATTTTCGATTTCATGGGTGATTTGTTTATTCGCCCTTTTTAGTTTAACCAGCTTTGGTGTGCTGCGGTCGATCTTGATTCAATTAGATTCACTCGACCAAATCAAATTATTTACGAAGCCTGAAATCAAACAGCTACAGGAATATTTTGCTGATCGTCTGCTTTTTTGTTGTATCGGCTTCTTTTGTTTACTGTTGATCGGCTTTGCTCTACGTTTATACATCCAAAAAAAATATACTACTTCATTAAAGCAATTAATTTACACCACAGGATTAGAATTTTTTATCGGCCTGATGGTTGCTACAATTAGTTTAATTCTTCTTTTCGCGATCTTTGAACCGGTCTACGAAAGTGTCTTACAAAATTTGTATCATCAAGGCTTAAACCAATTCAAGAACTTGCCGAATTTTGTTTTAAGTAACGGTACTAGCGGAATTGCCTATTCGATTCGTTCTTCCCTATCCTTTGAGTTATCCTCTATGACTTTACTGGATCTTTTTTTTAACGCTTTACTGAAGTCCTGTGCTTTTCTCGTCGCAAGCTTAGGCGTAATGATTCTCCTATTCCAAACAATCAATCGAATCAGCAAAAGGAAGAATGTCCGTTAAAACACGAACATTCTTCCTTTTAATTATTCTTTTCTTGAAATAAAACTTGAAAGTCGATTATTCCTTAATTATACTTAAAAAGTATTCGGGTTTTATCGATATCATGAACTTATTTTAAGGAGCGTTTATTTAAAATGGAAAAATTCTTCAAGTTAAAAGAACACGGGACCAATTTTTCAACGGAAATGATGGCGGGGATCACGACTTTCTTCGCGATGAGTTATATTTTATTCGTTAATCCAAGTATTTTATCAGCTTCAGGAATGCCATTTCAGGCGGTATTTTTAGCAACGATTATCGCTTCTGTTATTGGAACCTTAGTCATGGGCTTGTTCGCCAACGTGCCTTATGCGCAAGCGCCAGGTATGGGGCTGAATGCGTTCTTCACTTACACAGTCGTTTTTGGATTAGGTTATTCTTGGCAACAAGCACTAGCGATGGTTTTCATTTGCGGAATCATTAATATTCTGATCACGGTTACCAAAATTCGTAAATTGATCATTCGTGCAATTCCTGAAAGCATGCAGCATGCGATTGGTGGTGGGATCGGGATTTTCGTTGCTTATGTGGGAATCAAAAATGCTGGTCTCCTTTCCTTTACTGCTGACTCTTCAGCCATCACTAGCAGTGTAGTAGAAGGCGGCAAAGCCACTAATGTTTCGATCAACAGCGGAATTGTTCCTGCTTTGGCGAACTTTAATAATGCGCCGATTCTTTTGGCTGTCATTGGTTTGGTTTTAACAACGATCTTAGTCGTTAAAAATGTCCGCGGCGCAATCTTGATTGGTATCTTAGTCACGACTTTATTAGGTATTCCAATGGGCGTCGTTCAATTAGGCGCGATTGATTGGCACGCAAATTCATTAGGCAATTCGATCCAAGAGCTTGGTACAACCTTTGGCGCTGCCTTTGGTTCAGCTGGTATGGGCTCGCTCTTTTCTGATTCATCAAAATTGCCGCAAGTATTAATGACAATTTTAGCCTTTAGCTTATCTGATACCTTTGATACGATTGGAACCTTTATTGGAACTGGCCGGAGAACCGGCATTTTCTCTAAAGAAGATGAAATGGCGTTAGACAATGACGGCCGCGGCTTTAAAACAAAGATGGACAAAGCCTTGTTCGCAGATGCGATTGCTACATCAATTGGAGCGATCTTCGGTACATCGAATACTACAACTTACGTTGAATCAGCTGCTGGTATCGGTGCTGGTGGACGCACAGGTTTGACTTCCGTCGTCGTTGCTGTTCTATTTGCTCTAAGCAGTCTGTTTTCTCCACTGATTGCGATCGTACCAGCACAAGCAACCGCACCTGCCTTGATCTTAGTCGGAGTCATGATGTTGGCATCCTTCGCGGATATTAATTGGTTGGACTTGGAAGAAGCCGTTCCCGCTTTCTTCGCGAGTGTCTTTATGGGTCTATGCTACAGCATTTCTTATGGGATCGCTGCTGGTTTTATTTTCTACACGATCGTTAAAGTCATTAAAGGAAAAACCAAGGAAATCTCACCGATTCTTTGGATCGTTGATCTACTATTCATTTTGAACTTTATCATCTTGGCAATTTTATAAATTCAGCATAAGAAAGGCTTTCGCGAACTCGCTCAGCTTTTGAGCAATAAGACCAAACGATTTCTAAATTGCTTCTCAAATTTCGAAATCGTTTTGCTTATTGCCGATAAAGCTAGTTCGTGAAGCCGGACATGAATATGCCTGCTGTAAAGCGATTTATTCATGTGAAATTTTTATACTTTCTTCATAGTTTAAAAAAGAAGCGTAAAACCGATTTGGTTTTACGCTTCTTCTTTTATGTCTTCTTTTACTTCATCGGGAAATGTCACCTTGAAGGTCGTTCCCTTTTCAAGTTCGCTGGCAACCTCAATCGTTCCATGATGCAGGCGAACTAATTCTTGAACGATGGACAATCCCAGTCCGGACTCGCCGTATTTCGTATTTTTCCGTGATGGATCGGCTTTGTAATAGCGATCCCAAATATTTTTTACTTGTTCCTCCGACATACCGATCCCATTATCGCTGATCTTGATCGCTGTCGCAGCGGCTTCTTTTTGGATTGAGACTTTAATGGTCCCATTTTGTGTAAACTGGATCGCGTTTTGAATCAAGTTCACCAGCACTTGAACGAACCGATCGTAATCCGCATAGACGTCAATCGCTTCATCCGTGTTCAAGACTAGCTGGTCGCCAGAAGCCTCGGCTTTGGCTTTTAGTTGCGTCAACAGAGTAGAAACTGCTTCAGTGGCATTGAACTTCTGCAAAATAATACTGATTTGATTGGTCCTGATCTTTTCATAATCGAGATTTTCATTGACCAAACGAATCAATCGGGATGTTTCATTTTGCATCAAAGTGATTGCTTTGGCCTTTTGATTTTCCGGGATCGCGTTGTATTGCAGCCCTTCCAAAAGACCATTAATGGTCGTCAGCGGTGTCCGCATCTCGTGAGAAGCATCTGCCATAAATTGTTTCCGACGTTCTTCTTGCCGCTCGATCTCATCTTGCGACTCTTTCAAAGAGATGGTCATTTGATTAAAATCATTGGCTAAATCATCAAATTCATCCCGATTGCGATTCGGTACTACTACATCAAAGTTTCCTGTGGCCACCTCTTTAGTGGCCGAACGCATTCGATTGATCCGCTTTACCTGTCTGGTAGCAAATAAATAGCTGACGATGATCGCGATAATCGAGGCAATAATGAAGGCTTTAAATAGGTCCGTCACGATAGAATTGACGCTATTTTCCACGTTCATCGCCGGCTGACTGACCAAAAGTACTCCATAAAAAGAATCATTGCTGAAAAACGGCACCATCGCATAGGAAGTCGTTTGATTTTGCCCCATCACATTCTTCGTGCTGGTTTCCTTTTGCTGCTGACCAGCCTTCAACGCCTTCCACTGCGCGTCGCTAACTAAGTGCTTATTGACCTTACCGGCTTTTTGCGGGTATTGGACATTTTGATCCTTGTCGATGAAAACAAAGGTCACCCCTTGTTGATTCAAACTAACTTCGGTGACACTAATGGCATTTTGAAAGGCCGCGTCTTCTGTCATCCAATCATATTGACTGCTGAAAGAAAGATTGGTTTTTTCAACCGAGCGGGCATAGCCGAACAATTCTTTATAGTTATTATCCTCAAGTGTTTTTCGCGTGAATTGGGTAAAAGAAAGTCCCAACGTCAACAGGATCAACAATATCAATCCGCCGAAAGCCAACAATTGCTGATAAAGATACTTCATCGAGCAACCTCGGTATCATCAAATTTGTAACCGACGCCCCAAACCGTTTGAATGACCTGCGATCCGACTTTTTCAATCTTTTGACGCAGCTTTTTGATATGAGCATCGACTGTCCGCTCATCGCCAAAATACTGATAATCCCAAACCAATTCCAACAACTGTTCACGAGTAAAGACTTGTCGTGGCTTCTTCGCCATTGTATAAAGCAAATCAAATTCCTTCGGCGTCAGTCCCTCAATCGCCTTATCATCCAAATAAGCCTCTCGCGTCTTCAAGTTCATTTTGAAATGATCGGTTTGGATATCAAAGTTCTCATTGTTCGCTGCAACTTCCTTATTCGGTTCAGTCGCTAGTTCGCTACGACGATGCAATGCTTTGATCCGTGCAATTAAAGTCAGCGGCGAGAAGGGTTTTGTGACGTAGTCATCAGCTCCCATCTCCAAACCAATCACTTGATCGCTTTCGGAATCTCTGGCCGTCAGCATAATAATCGGTACCGTGCTTGAAATTTTGCGAATCTCACGACCTACTTCCATTCCATCCATGCTAGGTAGATTCAAATCAAGCGTGATCATGTCCCATTTTTGCGAATCTGCTTTAAACGCCTCCAAACCTTCTTTGCCATCGTATTTAAATTCAGCTTCCCAGCCTTCATTTAAAAAGAACATCTGCATCATTTCAGAGACGGATTCATTATCTTCAATCATTAAAATATTCATACAATATCCCCCTAGTATCATCTGATTCTCATACTTAGTATACTCTATTTCAATTTTTTCAACCATTACCTTACCTATATCTTCATTAACAATTTGCTTTTTCTTCAATCTTTTTAGCGCTTTCCTCTGACAATTCATGACTTTCGCTAAAGCTTGAAAGCTTTGCTTAGTTCTTTGCTTTTTCGATGATGGAATGTTATAATTTCACTTGCAGTAAAATTTTATTAAGGGGCTGTTTCTGGATTCGACAGGCATTGTTCGGGCCTGAGTTGCGCTTCGTAGGTTACGTCTACGTAAAAACGTTACAGTTAAATATAACTGCTAAAAACAATAACAACTCTTACGCTTTAGCTGCCTAAAAACAGTTAGCGTAGATCCTCCCGGCATCGCCCATGTGCTCGGATCAGGGTCTCAAATTAAGTGGGATACGTTTTAACTTTCCGTCTGTAAGTTAAAAAAGAGATCACCAGACTAGCGAAATAGACTGCTTGTCACTCGGCATGCTATCGAGCGAAACCTTAAATGAGTTGACTATGAGCGTAGAGATTTAGGTTAAGAGATGTTTGGACAGGGGTTCGATTCCCCTCAGCTCCATTATAAAAAGGAACGATCTTGAGAGATCGTTCCTTTTTATTTGCAAAAAAATAATAGTAGCTTTATCTGTAACTTCTTTCTCGACTCCAACCCTTGCTTTAAACAGCTACCCACAAAAAAAACTTATCGAAGCAGTGTAAGAGGCAAACCTTCTCACATTGCTTTGATAAGCAGACAACACTATTTTAATTGATTGAAGCTTTCATCACTTTATTCTTCAATTGAAGATAAACGATGTTCAATAAGATCCCAATTCCGGCAACACAAATCGCCACATAAAAAGCTTGGGTAAAATTCCCTTGATGACTCGTAGCTAGACTGATTGCGACTTTAGGTGCAAAGAATGCTGCCGCGGAGTAGCCACAGAAAATTATACCGTAATTGACCCCTTGATTGACCGGACCATAATTTTCCATTACTAATGGAGGGAAAACGCCCATCACGCCGCCAAAACACAAACCTAGTACAATGATTCCCGCAGCGAAGCCTAGTGAAGATGAAAAGGCCACTAGCATAATAAAAGCGACAATAACTGCACCAAAGATCATATTCAATGCTTGATTTCTCCCAAGTCTATCAGAAATAATTCCCCAGAAGACACGGCCACAACAATTACTCAACGAATACAGACTCACATAAAAGGCCGCTGTACTAGCTGACAAGTGGAACATTTGTTGTCCGATCGCTGATGCGTTGGACGCGATCATCAAGCCTGAAAAAGCCCCGGTAAACATCATTAGAAAAATCAAATAGAAATTAGGTGTCTTCAGCATGTCTCGCCAGTTCTTATTATTCCCTTTAGGATTGCCTTTAACAGTCGGTGGCGTCCAACCTGCCGGCTGAAAACCTACCGGCGCCTTCTTGATAAACAGGCTGGCCATAGCCACTACCGCCATATAGAAAATACCTAGAACACGAAAAGCGTAAGACACATCATGTGTTTGAATCAAATAGTTTCCAATTGGTGCTGCGATGATCGCCGCACCACCCATCCCAGCTGTGATGATTCCTGAAGCAAAACCCTTTTTATCTGGGAACAATTTAATTGTATTGCTTAAGCAGCCTGAATAGGCCAAACCTTGACCTAAGCCGCCTAGTACACCATAAGTCAGATATAGCATCGTCGTCGTGTTCGCCATTCCTGATAAAAAGAAACCTAAACCAAACATCAAACCACCAATCGTGATCGTCCACTTCGCTAATCCGCGATCTGTCAAAAAGCCGCCAAGGATCATTGGGATCGGCCCAATCGCTGAGTTGATTGCAAAAGCCGTCATCACTTCTCCCATGCTCCAGTTTTTCGCGGCACTCAAAGGTCCCGCAAAAACACTGAAGGCATAGATTGCACCTGTACATAACAATACAGCGGTTGAGGCGATAAGAATCTGCCATCGATTAACTTTAGTTATCATAATTTCCTCCATTACACTTTTACTGTGTGGGCTTTTAGTTCATTGATTGCTGTTTTACCGGCGATACGTCCAAAGGTAAAAATATCTGTCAATGAGTTTCCGCCAAGTCGATTTCCAGCATGGATTCCGCCTGCTACTTCTCCCGCAGCGTATAAGCCTGGAATAACCGCGCCCTCTTTATCTAACACATGAGTATTTACATCAATTTTCAACCCACCCATTGTATGGTGGACAGCTGGTTTCCGAGGCGTCGCATAAAATGGTGCTACTTCAACCTTCAGATCAAAGACGTCTTTGCCAAATTCTTCGTCTACGCCGGCATCAACTGCTGCGTTGTATTTTTCAATCGTTGCTGTTAAAACTTGCGGATCAACTTGAATTTGTTCAGCTAATTCTGCTAATGTGTCTGCTCGGTACAAAGTTCCCGCCGCTACTTGCTTGTCGATTTTTTCTTGCGAAGTATTGTAAGCAGTATTTTTAATCAGCTCATCAGCGATCAAGTAGAACAATCCGCCATTATCAATCGCTGCTTGGGTCAAGAGATCCCGACTACCATACTCATTGACAAAACGTTCGCCTTTCTGGTTTACCATTACAAAGTTTTGTGGCGGAACTTGCAAACCACTAAATAACGCGCCTGTCTCTGGATCGGAGACTGGCATCATTTGTGAGAAGCCCATTCCGACTAAATCTGCGCCTGCTTGTTGACCAAGTAGAATTCCATCACCTGTAATCGCTGGTGAATTAGAAGTTTTGATGTCATCATCAATTTCTGTCCAATAGGTATTGTATTCCTTCAACATTTTTGTATTTGCGCCAAAACCACCGGAAGCTAAGATTACTGCGTCTGCATGGACAGTCACTTGCTGACCATTCATCCCTTCCCCAACGACACCTGTGACCTTTCCGTCTTCAATAATCAAGTTTTTCACTGCCGTATCGGTAATGATCTGACCGCCATTTTTTTCGACGAAGGCTTTCAAAGCAGATACATAAGCGTAACCTTCATTTTTTAATGGCTTATGTCCTCTACGCCACAAAGCACCTACTGGCATGGTTACGTCTGTCTTATCAAATTCGACTCCAATTGCCTCTAACCATTCGACTGATTCCATCGCTCGATCCGTCAAGGTCTTCACTAAATCGTATTGTCCGTAAATAACTGTTCCTTGTTGATCGGTCCGCTTGCCTCCTAAATAGGTTTGCATACGATAAAATAATTCTGAGTCAAAGAGATAGCCGTTTGGATCGTCATTTTCTGCTAGGTAAGCGGCGATTTCTTTTTGCAATGTTCGAAAATCTTCGCGGTATTCTGGATCAATTTGATTTTCATCCAGTTCAGCCATTTCCTTCAGGGTATGACTTTCTCCTGGCTTAGCCGCAAAGCCATTTTGCCATGCTGGGTCTGCCGCATTCATCGGACCACCAGTACGAACGGTATTTCCGCCGATAGCTGGGAATTTTTCAACGACGATGACTTTTTTACCTTCTTGTAAAACTTTTGAGGCGGCAGTCAATCCTGCACCTCCTGCGCCGACTACAACGACATCCGTCGTGTATGCCGCATCATGGGTAACTAACGCGCTAGGTGCTTTCGGACGTTTTTTCAGCGTGTCGGGATTTGCTCCGGCCATTTTTATCGCCTTCGCTACGCCGTCAATTACGCCATTACTTGTGACAGAAGCCCCTGACAATACATCCACATTCAAAGTTTGACCTTCAACGATTTGTTGTGGAATCCGGGTGAAGACCACATCCGCGATTCCTTCTGATTCGCCAGAAGTATCGATATCAATGCTTTCGATTCGCTCCTGTGATAAAGTGACTGTCATTGGTAGATCACCATTGTGTCCAGGCGCTGTGACTGTAAACGAACCTGGTTCAAAGGTCACATCTTCAGGAACATTCAATAAATTCGCCACTTCAGTGAAGCGTAAAAAGTGCCAAAAACAGCTTTCTAGAAAATCGATCGTCCGTTCATCTTTTAGATCCCCTGCATCATTAAAGGCTTGATGAGCACGGCCTAGTAAGAATTCATAGCCGGGCATCACAGTCGCATTTACGCCAGGAGCATCTAAGATCTGGCGCAAATGTAGTTGCGCTCTGGAAGAACCTTGAACATCGTAAGAAGCCCCTACGATCATGACCGGTTTCCCGTCAAAAGGATGGAGGTTAAAAGACAACCATTCGATAATGCTTTTCAACGCTGATGGAACCGAATGATTGTGTTCAGGTGTGGCAATGATTACTCCGTCAGCTTCCATGATTTTATTATTGAACGCTTGAATCACCGGGCTATTGGATTGATCATCGGTTTCATTGAACATCGGCACATCCGTTAATTCTAAAATTTCAATTTCCGCTTTTGCTTCAAAATGTTTTTGCATGAACTGTAATAATTCTCGATTGTATGATTTTTTTGCATTCGTTCCTACAAGTCCAATAAATTTCATTTTTCGATTCCTCCATTTGCCGCCTGTTCCCAGGTAAAATTACGCTTTTGTTCTGTTTTAAAACGTTGGTCTTTTGTTAGTTGGTTCGTGAGAGTAACAAAAAGTTGAAATTCTTCAAAACATTCCTCCAACTCTGTCACCTTATCTCCGTAAACTAATTCTCCAGACTCATCAAAAGCTTCCAAAGAACGACCTAATAGAAATTCCATGCCTGGCATGATCCGAGCTTTTAATTCAGGTGCATCCAAAATTTGACGTAAATGTGCTTGCGCTCGGGAGGAGCCAAGAGAACCATGAGAGGCGCCAACGATCATAACAGACTTATCAATCAGTGGCCGTGTCGTATATGACAACCATTCCAAGGCGCTTTTCAACACAGCGGGAATCGCGTGGTCGTACTCAGGGGTACTAATGATTACTCCGTCTGCCTCATCTAGCTTGTCTGATAATTCCTTCACCGCAGCAGGAGCCACCGCTTCCTCCGGTTCATTAAATGCAGGTAGATCCTTGATTTCGCAAATCTCAATCTCCGCTTGTTCCGAAAAGTGCTTTTGGATATAGTGTAATAATTGACGATTAGTGGAACGGCTTGAGTTCGTCCCAACGATACCGATAAGTTTCATTTCATTCATCCTTTCGTTTGTGTAGTTGCGCACAAATAAATCTAAAATAATATTCTTTGCCTATTGAAACTAATTTCATTTGACAAAGAGCTTTCTTGGCTATAGTCTAGATCAGAGAACAAGCCTTGTGAAATATTTATTTAATTATCAAGCTATAACCAAACAGTTATGGAGGGACAGCAAATGGTACAGATGGACTCTCCGGTGCTCTTGCAGTATCTGGATATACTTCTTAAACATGGAAACTATACTAAAGCAGCGAAAGACCTTTATGTTTCGCAACCTTATTTAACTCAGACCATCAAAAAAGTTGAAAAGGAACTAGGGATCGATATTATCAATCGAAAGACGAACCCGCTTCAACTGACAGAAGCTGGGCGAATCTATTATCAATACCTCAACTCTTTAGAAACTCAGCAAGAACAATTTCTAAAAAAAATCAGTCACTATTCTTCAGCAGAAGGCCCTTTGATCCGTATCGGTGTTTTGTCTAGCCTAGGAACGTACTTATTGCCCTTGTTCGTACCAGATTTTATGAGAAAGTATCCGGCGGTCAACGTTGAACTGTATGAAGATATTCCAGAAGCGAATGAAAAACGTTTGTTAGCTGGTGAATTAGATTTTTTGATTGGTCAAAACCCTGAGATGCTTTCGCCTAACTTGATTGTCCATCAGCATGGAAAACATGGCTATTATGCAGTGATTCCTGAAAAATCACGTTTTTATCAAAAAAAGACGCAGCAATTAACGGAGCAGACCATGACAATAAAGGAATTGTTGCAAGAAGAACTAGTACTAACTTCGCGAGGTTCTCCAATCCGACGCCAAATTGATCACTTGCTGCAAAAGTATAAGGTTCAGCCTCGAATCGTCTTAGAGAGCAATAATGTCTTTACGGTTCGAGAACTAGCTAAGCAAAATCTGGGGATCGCCTTTCTCCCAGAAAGCATCCAGATAGCGGTACAAGACGAGCAGCAACATTTTAATATTCTCCCCCTCTCAAAAGAGTTATTGTCATTGGATTATTTTATCGCTCACTCTGCCAACAAAACTTTAGACGAACCTGAGAAAGCCTTGATCGATTGTTTTCTTTCACAACTAAAGCATGACTTTTCTTAATTTAAAGACATAAAAAAACGAAGCCGGGGCTTCGTTTTTTTATGACAATTCGATATTCTTTTTTAATCCTTGGCTAAAGGCCAATTCACCTTGATTTGTGATTACTAAGCCTTCGATCGTCGGAATTGAATTCAAGTCTGTGATAATAGTTGACGGAGTTTTCCCGTATAAGCGGGTTGTCCATATTTCGCCATCCAGTGATTGCTTAGAAACAATAGTCAAGCTGGCCAAAGAGGATTGGATCGGAAAACCCGTGTGAGGGTCAAAAATATGATGGTAGGTTTTTCCTTGCCATTCAAATTTTCGCTCATAAATTCCCGAAGTGACAACCGATTGATTCTTGATTTTAACCACCGCCGCATATTGGTTTCTGGGTAAAAAGGGATTCTGAACCCCCACTCGCCAATAGCCGTCTTCATGAAACGGTGCTTCCCCGAAGGTCAGTACATTACCTCCTAAGTCGATATAGGCCGCCTGTGCTCCCTCGCGTCGGAAAAAAGCAATGATTTTATCTGCGAAATAGCCTTTAGCCAGCGCGCCTAGATCAATCTCCATGCCCTGCTGACGGAAAGCCACCGTTCTTTCTGCTTCATTCAATAAAATATCTGCAGGATTTGTAAGCTGCAATAATCCCTTAATCTGATGAGCCTCTGGATAATGGGCATCCTTGAAACCAATCCGCCATTCCTTCACTAACGGACCAAGCGCGATGTTCAAAAAACTATCAGTCATGAGACTTTGTTCTTTTCCGATCGAGATCAATTCAAATAATTCCTTATCCACCTTCACGAAATGACTAGCCGCCTGTTGATTAAGCTGCATCAACGCTGATCGATTATCATTTGCGCTAAAGTGCCCTTCATAATCGATCAACATTTCTTCCGCTTTAGCTAGTAGTGGTTCCGGCTTCTCGTGCTGGAGCCACAAATGAATGACCGTCCCCATCATGTGTAGTACTTTTTCTTTGATTGCCATTCCTCTCCACCGCCTCTAACTCAATTTTCTCCAGCCATCATACCACAATTTTTTGCAGTTAAAAAAACCGACTGATTTTAGTCGGCTTACTAATCACCAAATAGTCAACGGCATTTTTCTTGTAGGTTCGGGATAGACTTGATTCAACTGAATTAAATCCTCCTCACTTAACTGAATCTCAGTGGCTTTCAAATTGCTTAAAACATGTTCGGTTTTTCCCGCCTTTGGAATTGCGATCGTCTGACCGTCTCTAATGCACCAAGCTAATAAAAGCTGGAAAATATCGCAATCATGTTTCTCGGCTAGTTCTACTAGGGTTTTCTCTTTGGTAAAATGAAAGCCTTGACTATCTCCCATCGCTAAGGGACAGTAGGCAATCAATGGCATTTGCTGTTGCCGCATCAGTGGAATCAAATCAAACTCGATTCCACGATCTCCTAAGTTATAACAGACTTGGTTCGTGGCACAATGGTCGCCATTTTCTAAACGTAGGATTTCCTTCAATTCGTCAGTGTCCAAATTCGAAACACCCCATGACTTGATCTTGCCTTTTTGCCGCTGTTCTTCTAGAGCTTCGATCGTTTCTTGAAAAGGGATTTGACCTGGCCAATGGAGCAAATACTGATCTAAATAATCAGTCTTCAAGCGTTTTAAACTGGCGTCTAAACTTTTTGTTAATTGCTTCTTTGAGGCATTTGATGGCAAGACCTTCGAAATCAAAAATAATTTTTCTCGGTCATAAAATGTGATCGCCTCACCAACTAGTTCTTCTGATAAGCCGTTGCCATACATCTCAGCCGTATCGATCACTTCTGCACCGGCTTCGATTCCGGCACGTAACGCCGCGATTTCTTGCTTTCTTGGAGCTCGTTCTTCTCCCATTTTCCACGTTCCTAAACCGATTGGAAAAACCGATTGCTTTGCCAACTTGACTGTCTTCATGAGATTCTACCTTCTTCCACTCTTTTGATAATTAAAGTCTACAAACATTCAAGAATAAATTCAAGTTAACGACTCTAGCCGGTTTCTGAGTCACTAGTCCAACAAAAAATGATTCAGCATCGCAAACTGAATCATCGGGCAAAACGTTTTATAGTTCTGGCGTTTCAGCTTCTTGGTCAACAAATACAAACTTCAATTGATCGGGATACACATAAACAATTAGGCGTTCTTTGCGGATGTCGGTGGTTTGATAAACTTGTTCAGTGGTGACATTATCGCGATAAAGTTCTTTTAAAATAATCTCTAAACCTGCATTAATGAATGGATTTAACATACCTCTCCCTCCCTTTCAATAGTCAGTTCTTCACCTCTATTATACTCGCGAAACGATGGAAACGCTTCTTTTCCCAAAAAAAGTTTCTTCTCTTAACGAAATGAAGGAATTCCCTATCGCTACATTTGACACTTTCAACTCAAAAAGAGATGCGCCTGATTGAATTTTCTTTTATACTTGGATTAACAGCAATGGAACCGAATTCAAAGGTTAGGAGTGTTGGTATGAAAAATTTCCGTGTTGCTTTTTTTGATATTGACGGGACGTTGGTGGACAATCAGTTGCCTCATACATTGCCTTTTGGAGAACGCATCCCTGCCTCGGCTAAGTTGGCGTTGCGGAAGCTAAAGGAGAATCAGATCGAACCCGTGATCGCTTCAGGACGCAATCATCAGACGCTGGCAGCTTTGGCAGAAGAACTTGGCGTGGACAGTATTATTTCTTCCAATGGCAACTGTGTTCATTATCAAGGAAAAATAATTCATCAAAACAGTATCCCAAATGACTTACTTAAAAAGCTGATAGCGCATCTAGAACAAGAAGAAATTGCGTATTTGATCGAAACGGCTGATCTCATCTACAGCTATGAAGACGAGCAGCAAAATGAGAAGCATCCTTCAAAAAAAGCTTTATTACAGCAAAGTGATCCCTTACCAGAAAACGTTCTACAGCTAATCGTTGGTTGGAATGAACGAACAGACTTTAAATTAGGGATTGATTCACCATTGATCGCTGAAAAAGTCGCTCCGGTCGCGGCAAATATCCATTTGAAAACAGGAACTAAGGCGGAAGGAATCCATAAAATTTGCGCAGAAATGGCAATCACCGCCGACCAAGCTTTAGCTTTCGGCGATGAAGAGAATGACTTTACCATGTTTGATGCCGTCGGCTTTCCTGTCGCCATGGGAAATGCGGCCCCGGCACTGAAAGAAAAAGCCGCCCACGTGACGGCTCCTGTCTCAGATGATGGAATTTGGAAAGCCTGTGTGGAGTTAGGATTGATTGCGGAATAAACAAAAAGGAGGTGTGACAAGTTCTGTCAGACCTCCTTTTTACTTACTTTCGTTTGCCAAGCTCTTGATAATTCTGATCCTCAGAAACTTCCATATAAGCCGGTCGAATGATTTTTTGAACATTGATCAGTTCTTCGATTCGGTGGGCCGACCAGCCGACGATTCGAGCGATCGCAAACATCGGTGTGTACAATTCTTGCGGCAAATCCAGCATATGATAAACAAACCCGCTAAAGAAATCGATATTGGCGCTGACGCCTTTATAGACCTTACGCTTTTCAGAAATGATTTCTGGTGCTAAGCGTTCGACTTTGCGATAGAGATCAAATTCAGCAGAAGCCGCGGAGCCTTTCTCTTCGGCCAACTTCTCAACATAGCGTTTAAAAATTTCCGCTCGCGGATCTGATTCTGCATAGACCGCATGACCCATGCCGTAAATCAATCCTTGCTTATCGAAGGCTTCTTTATTCAGGATTTTTTCTAAATAGGCCCGAATATCGTTCTCATCTTCACAATCATTGACGTTGGCCTTCAAATCTTCCATCATGCGGGTGACTTTGATATTCGCTCCCCCATGTTTTGGCCCTTTTAATGACCCCAATGCGGCAGCAATCGTTGAATACGTATCAGTCCCGCTAGAGGTCACTACGCGCGTGGTAAAGGTAGAATTATTCCCCCCACCATGTTCCATATGTAAAACTAATGCCATATCCAAAGTCTGTGCTTCTTGGAAAGTATACTGCTTGTCTGGCCGCAACATGGTTAAAATTGCCTCAGCGGTGCTTAGGTTTTCCGCTGGACGATGAATATACATGCTGTCGCCTTTTCCATGATTATAGGCATGGTAAGAATAAACGGCGATCATCGGAAATATAGCAATCAATGATAAACTCTGATCCAAAACATTCTCAATGCTGATATCATCCGTCTTATCATCATAACATCCCAATGTCAGGACACTACGGGACATCATGTTCATTATATTATGTGAGGGCGCCTTCATGATAACATCACGTGTGAAATTGGTTGGAAGTGTTCGTCTTTTACCGATTAAATCCTTGAATTCTGTCAGTTCAGCTTGGGTTGGTAAAGTGTCAAATAATAACAAGTAACTGACTTCTTCAAAGCCTAAACGCTTTTCTGAAACAAATCCGTTCACTAACTCGTTAATATCGATCCCGCGGTAACGTAATTCTCCAAACTTTGAGACTACCTTGTCTCCATCCATGATTTGCGGATGAATCGTGGAAATGTTGGTCAGTCCAGCCAAAACACCCTTCCCATCAAGATCTCGTAAGCCTTTTTTAACATTATGCTTTTTATATAAGGAAGCGTCTAAGTAATCTTCACGGCGGCAGACCTCAGCCATTTGTTTCAAATCTAACATTTCTATGTCCTCCTAACTCTATCCAGCTTTGTGTTCGGTTTAAGAAACATTATAACACCATTATTATAAAATGAAATAGTTTTAATAATTTCATTTACATTCTTTTTTTTTATTCGTATAATATTGCTAACTATCTTCAAACGATAACACACTTAGGAGGGATTCCATCTTGGATTGGAAAAAAGAGTTAGTCGTCAATGACGAACATTATACCTATTTTGATCTTCCTTCAATTACAGCAGCCTACCAAAAAGACATTACGGCGTATCCCTACAGCATTCGGGTTTTAATAGAAAGCTTAGCACGCCATGAAGAAATTGCTGATTTAGAAAACTTGGTCAATTTTAACGCGAAAAAGCCCACTGGAGTCGTTCCCTTTCGCCCGTCACGGGTGGTCCTGCAAGACTTCACCGGTGTTCCTGCGGTAGTTGATTTGGCAGCAATGCGGGATGCGGTGGTCAAACTTGATGGCGATCCGCGGATTATCAATCCCGAGATTCCCGTGACTTTAGTTGTAGACCACTCGGTCCAAGTTGATTGTGCGGGAACTAAAGAAAGTCTATCTTACAACACCGAAAAAGAATTCGAACGGAATCACGAGCGCTATCAATTTTTAAAATGGGCCCAGCAGGCTTTTGATAATTTTGAAGTTGTACCACCAGAAACCGGCATCATCCATCAAGTCAATCTGGAATATTTATCCGATGTGATCTTAAAAAATGAAAAAAATATTTTATTCCCGGATTCATTAGAAGGAACTGATTCTCATACCACCATGATTAACGGCCTGGGCGTACTTGGCTGGGGCGTTGGCGGGATCGAAGCGGAAGCGGCGATCTTAGGCGAAGCTTCCTATTTCCCAACTCCGGAGGTCATCGGTGTAGAATTGACCGGTTCTTTAAGCCCCGGTGCGACTGCTACCGATTTAGCCCTTTATTTAACCGAACTATTACGCAATGAAAAAGTTGTCGGCAAATTCGTCGAATACTTTGGTAGTGGCTATAAAACATTAAGTCTCTCTGACCGTGCAACGATCGCCAATATGGCGCCTGAATACGGTGCAACTTGCGGCTTTTGTCCAATTGATGAAGAGACGCTAGCTTATTTACGCTTGACAGGTCGAACAGAGGAACAAGTACAATTAGTTGCCGCCTATGTGAAACAAAACCGCTTGTTCTATGATGGAACAGAAACACCTGAGTATACTCGCGTGATTCATTTAGACTTATCGACGGTTCAATCCTCCATCGCTGGCCCAAAACGGCCACAGGATCGGATTCTATTGGCCGAAGTGGCGGATAATTTTGCCACTTCCTTAACCAATGTCAACGGACCGAAAGGCTTTGGCTTAAACGAGAAGGAACTTACTCGCCAAGAAAAGATCGCTGGAACCGACACAGCCCTTGAAACAGGTGATTTGGCTTTAGCCGCTATCACCAGCTGTACGAATACTAGCAATCCATCCGTCATGGTGGCTGCCGGCTTATTAGCTAAAAAAGCTGTCGATCTAGGCATGCAAGTCCCGGCGACCATTAAAACCTCTCTGGCTCCCGGTTCAAAGATCGTGACCCAATACTTAGAAAAGGGACATTTACTAGAACCTTTGGCTGAACTAGGCTTTGATATCGTCGGCTACGGATGTACTACTTGTATCGGAAATTCTGGACCTTTGGCCGAAGAGATTGAAACGACCTTAAAAGAAAGTGATTTAGTCGTTTCCGCCGTCCTATCAGGCAACCGGAATTTTGAAGGACGGATTCACCCGTTGATTAAGGCGAACTATTTAGCTTCGCCGCCGTTAGTGATCGCCTATGCATTAGCAGGCTCAATCAAAAAAGATTTGACGAAAGAAGCAATCGCTGTCGTCAATGGAAAAGAGATTTACTTGAAGGACTTGTGGCCAACGCAAGAAGAAGTGGCGGCTTATATCAATGAGTTCTTAGAGCCGGCTGATTTTCAAAAGGCTTACGAAAATGTTTATCAATCGAATGAGCGTTGGAATCAGATTGAGACCTCTGAAGGCGATTGCTACGATTGGGATGACGCATCTACCTACATCGCTAACCCGCCTTTCTTTGAAAACTTAGGTGCGGCAATAGATGATACGGAAAGCTTGAAAAATCTGCAAGTCTTGGCGAAATTTGGTGACACGGTTACTACCGATCATATCTCGCCGGCTGGAAATATCAGTCTGCAATCACCGGCTGGCAACTATTTGAAGGAGCATGGCTTGGCTTATATGGATTTTAATTCCTTCGGTTCAAGACGGGGCAATCATGAAGTAATGATGCGGGGAACCTTTGGCAATATCCGCATTCAAAATCAATTAACTCCCGAAACAACTGGCGGCTATACAAAACTTGCTACCACGGGTGAAGAGCTGTCGATCTATGATGCAGCGATGCGTTATCAGCAAGAAAAAATCGGTACGATCATTTTAGCGGGAAAAGATTACGGCATGGGGTCTTCTCGTGATTGGGCTGCTAAAGGAACCAACCTTTTAGGTGTCAAAGCAGTCTTAGCGGAAAGCTACGAACGCATTCATCGCAGTAATCTCGTGATGATGGGAGTGATTCCCTTTGAGTATCTACTAGGACAAACGGCGGATTCTCTAGGCTTAACTGGACAAGAACGGTACAGCTTTGTCTTTCCAAAGGAACCAGCTATCAATCAATTGATTGACGTAATTGCTGTTGGTGATACAGAAATTCATTTCCAAGTGAAATTACGATTCGATTCTGCTGCGGACATCAGCTATTGGAAAAATCAAGGTATCCTACCTTTAGTCATCCATAAAAAAATGCAGAAGGAGCAAGTTTAATGACAAACACAATCAATCCTGTCATCCCTTATATCGAAGGCGATGGTATTGGTCCTGAAATTTGGCAGGCAACCAAAAAAGTGGTCGATGCAGCCGTCAATTCTGTCTATCAAGGAACACGAAAAATCGATTGGCTAGAAATTTTAGCTGGTGAAAAAGCTTATAATCAAACGGGTACATGGCTTCCTGACCCTACTTTAGAAGCGATCAGAGAACATAAGATTGCCATCAAAGGACCGTTGACCACGCCGATCGGTGAAGGTTTCCGTTCTCTTAACGTGACTTTACGCCAAGAACTAGATCTCTATGCCTGTGTTCGACCGGTCCGCTATTTCAAGGGGGTTCCTTCTCCATTAAAGGAACCGGAAAAAACCGATATGACGATTTTTCGAGAAAATACCGAAGACGTTTATGCTGGTATCGAGTTTGCAAAAGATTCTTCCGAAGTCCAAGCGCTGTTAGCTTTCTTAACTGATAAATTATCTGTTACAAAAGTTCGTTTTCCCGAAACAACTGCCTTAGGGATCAAGCCCATCTCTCAAGCAGGCAGTCAACGGCTGATCGCCGCGGCGTTAGATTATGCCCTTGAACAAGGCAAGACCCGGGTGACGCTGGTCCATAAAGGCAATATCATGAAATTTACTGAAGGCGGCTTTAAAAATTGGGGCTATGATTACATTGAAAAAAATTATTCCCAAGCCTTCACGATGAATCAGTTTAAACAGCTTTCAGCCAAAGCCGGCAAGGAAAAAGCGGAAGCGGCTTTGGCGGAGGCGCAAGCCGCGGGGAAAATCATTGTTGACGATGTGATCGCAGATAATTTCTTGCAACAAATTCTTTTGTATCCAGAAAAATATCAAGTTGTAGCGACGACGAATTTAAATGGGGACTATATTTCCGATGCTTTAGCCGCCCAAGTTGGTGGGATTGGGATCGCTCCTGGGGCGAATATTAATTATAAAACCGGTCATGCGATTTTTGAGGCCACCCACGGAACTGCACCGGATATTGCCGGTAACGGCTGGGCGAATCCTTGCTCGTTACTACTGTCGGCGACGATGCTGTTGGATCATCTCGGCTGGTTCGAAGCTAGTCAGTTGATTACTCAAGCGATCGAACAAGCGTTAGAAACACATTTAATGACCCACGACTTTGCTCAAATGCTAAAAATCGACGCGTTATCAACCGACGCGTTTGCTGAACAATTAGTACGCTTTGTTACAAAATAGGCAAAAAAAGAGGTATGACTGTCTTCAGTCATACCTCTTTTTCATGAATAGAGTGCGTGTCAAAAGGAATTTCCGACACCCACTTTACTTACTTTTTTAGCTAAAAAATCGATTGTTTGTAACGATGCCTGTTACTTCACTGTATTTAATTAATACTTGGCCTTCGACTTGATCAATTTTATCTACATCTAATCCATAGAAACGCTCGACATTAACAACACAGCCGCCGTCTTCTTTCCGTAGAACCTCTCCAATAATTGGTCGAGCAAAGTCCGTTTTACGACACTCATAGCTCTCTCCGATAATAACTGCTTCTTTATTCATCGAAATCCCCCTTAAAAGTTTTACTACACTTATATCGTAGCATTAAGTGGGTTAAAAAGCCACATTAAGCGTGTTATTTCTTCAAATAAATAGCATTATACGCATTATTCTTAATTTAAGCTGATACTTTCCATTAATAATGCTACATATTGCTCTAAATAAAATTGATCAATCTGATCGTACATACCGACTTCTGAACTATCAAGATCTAGTACACCAATTAGTTGGTCACCTTTCTTCATAGGAACGACAATTTCCGAACGAGCCGCTGAGTCGCAGGCAATATAATTTTTATGTTCCAAAACATTTTCAACGATTAATGTTTGATTCTTCTCAGCAGCTTCGCCACAAACGCCTTTGCCCATTGCGATATGCACGCAAGAAACATTTCCTTGAAACGGCCCTAAGATCAACTCATCTTCTTTAAACAAATAATACCCAGCAAAAACGGTCTCTTGTAAAGTTTGATTTAACAAAGCGGAAGAGTTCGCTAAATTCGCGATCAAATCACTTTCTCCTCCAAGCAATGCTTTTTGTTGCAACAGCAGTAATTGATATGCCGCTTCTTTTCCCTCTTGATTTTTCCAACTCATTTGATAGTCCTCCTGCTTTCAAAAAAAATTTAAACAAATACTTCTTTCTGGCATTATTTTACCGTAATTAATCGCAGAACTCCATTAATCCAGCGGTTTTTATTTAGCTTGGAACCAATGGAAATAGGCCACAATCAATAAATCGTACAGGTCAAGTAATATTCTGACTATCTCCCCCATTTGAATATTTCATTCCCATTACAAACTATACGGTTAGATGAAAATTCGGCTACTTTAAACTTTTTATTCATAACTTCTTATATAATTGAATCCGAAAGATGAAAAAAGTGAGGGAATCCATGATTAAGTTGAAAAAGTACACAGCGTTGACGTTATGCGCTTTGACCTTAACTGCTACTCCTATTAGCGCGTTAGCAGATGAATATGATCAAAAAATTGCTGATCAAGATAAAAAAATCTCAGAATTGCAACAAACAGAACAATCCGCGGAAGAACAAAAGGCTGCCTTAGAACAGCAAGTTGCCGCTGTTGAAAAAGAAGTCACCGATGTCTTGAAAGAAAAGACAAATGAAGAAAAAAAATTAAGCGACTTAACTAAAAAGATTGGGATTTTACAGGAAAAGATTCAAAAACGTGAAAAGCAGTTGAGAAGTCAGGCACGTGACGTGCAAACTAAAAACCAAGCGACTTCCGTTGTCCACGCCGTCATCGAATCAGATTCGATCGGTGAAGCGGTTAAGAAAACAATGGCTGTTTCAACGATGTTAACAGCTAGTAAAAATATCATGGAACAGCAAACCAAAGACAAGGCAGAATTAGAAACGCTTGAAAAAGAAGCCGAACAGCGCCTAGTCGTGATTAATCAAAAGACTGAAGAACTAAAAGCCAAGCAAGAAAAACTCGTCCAAACAAAATTGGATCAACAAGTTAAAATAAATGCGCTTCAAGTCAGCATCGCCACTGAAAAAGGGCAAAAAGATAAATATGAAAAACAAAAAGAAGAGGCTGAGAAAAAACGTCAAGCCGCTTTGAAAGCTTTAGAAGAACAACGTAAAAAAGAAGCTGAAGCCCGTGAAAAAGCCCAAGCAGAAGCTGAAAAACAAGCGAAGCAAGCAGCTGAAGAAGCTCAAAAAGCGGCTGAAGAGGCCGAAAGACAAGCCGCTGAAGCTGAGAGTGCAAAACAAAAACAAACCGCTGAAATCGCGCAATTAGAAGCACAGCGTCAAGCAGCAGAAGCCAAACAGCAACAGCAGCAAACGGAGACAGTAACTAATCCCTCTGCTGTGCAAGTAACGACAAACCCAGCAACAACTGATACTCCTGTTACACCAAGTGTCACCACACCTAAAGAATCAGAATCAAAACCAGTCTCTAATAGTAGCGGCTGGGCATCACCGTTATCAATCGGTTTAATTGTTACCAGCCCTTTTGGTCCCCGGGTAGACCCAACTGGTGCTTCTGGTACCCAGCATGACGGCATCGATTTTGCCGGCTCTGCAGGAACGCCGATCCTTGCTTCAAAAGCCGGAACAGTCGTAAAAGCCAGCTTCCACTGGTCCGCTGGAAATCATGTAATTATCAAGCATCCAGATGGTTATTACTCTTATTATATGCATTTAGTATCTGCCGCTAATGTCAGCGTCGGTCAATCCGTCACTGCTGGCCAAGTTCTTGGCGGTATGGGTACCACTGGTAACTCAACTGGCGTCCATCTACACTTTGGCGTCTCTACGGCATTATGGTCTGGCTTTGTAAATCCAGGCCCGTTACTAGGCGTCTAATCGTAAAATTGATATCTGTACAAACAAAGAGCCGTTCACGAAATGTGAACGGCTCTTTTCTTATTCTGCTTCTTCAATATCTTTTGAAATATCGTCAAGCTTGATTTCATTTTCTAAATAATCGGTATTTTCTGTTGGGAAATGTTGGCGGAACTCAGCTAATTCCATCAACTCAACTTTCCCCTCTGTTAACTCAAAATCAAGGACGTGACCGCCAAATTGACGATCATCGCTAATAAAGTGTAGATGGAAGCCCGCTGCTGCAGCTCCTTGGAATAAATTTGGTGTGAAGAAGCCGACAATTGTCCCAGAAATTTCATCTGCAGAAAATTCTGGCTGATGTCTTGCAATCTCCACGAAGCGCGGATAAGGCTTCTCTTGTTTAGGCGCGACCCGCACATGCATATGTTTGAAAGTACCGCTGATTTTCACCGCTGAAAACAAATTGTGGCTGATTTTTTCTAAGATATGGTCCTTCACTGCCTTATCTGAAAGCTCAGCTAATGAAAAATCCTCATCTGTTTGAAAAGTTGTTACCGCGGCATAAGGAGTAAGCTCATCGCCTGCTAGTTGATTGATCACACCTGTTTCATCTGCATGATACACGACACCATCAAGGATGATTACTTCACCATTTGATCCTTCCAATGTGCCTAAACCAAAATCACCGTAATGCAGCAATTCACCGATTTTTTCCGTACCATCCATTAAATCTTGCATCAATCCACCAAGTGTTCCATGTTGGTAAATATAACTTTTTGTTTTCACTGTCATAATTAGTCCCTCCTACTTGCCGTCAGTCTACTCACCTATCAAGTCAATCGGCTGTTTAATAAAATTGATCGGGCAAGATCGTTTTTCCTAATTCTTTGTTGTCGCTGTAATCGATTGGAATATCAATAATCACTGGACCATCGGTTTGCAAGCCTTCTTGAATTGCAGCTTCCAATTCTGCCTGAGACGTTGCACGGAGACCCTTGGCCCCGAATGCTTCCGCATATTTTACAAAATCAACTGGACCAAAATGCACACCAGAAGACCGATCGTATTTCATTTCTTCTTGGAATTCCACCATATTGTAACTGCCATCGTTCCAAATCAAATGAATAATTTTTTGCTTCAATCGAACGGCTGTTTCCAGCTCTTGAGCGGAGAATAAGAAACCGCCGTCTCCGGAGATCGAGAAGATCTGGGTATTTGGTCGAACTAAAGCTGCGGAGATGGCCCATGGTAATGCGACACCAAGGGTTTGCATCCCATTACTGAACAATAGATGACGTGGTTCGTAACTGCGGAAATGGCGTGCCATCCAAATATAATGGCTACCGACATCGACTGTTACGGTCATCTCATCACTGACATTTTTTTGCAAAGTATCGATGACCGCTAACGGATGCACTCGACCCTCAACAGAAGCAAAGTGCTTATTGCCATTTTCTAATTTGTCTTGCAGCGTAGTCAAATAATGGACTGCATCTTCAGACAATTCATAATGATCGATCGCTTCACTTAAGTTTTCCATCGTTTTAGCGATACTACCGATCAATTCTACCTCTGGTTGCATGTATTGATCGATTTCCATCGGTACCTCATCTATTACTACAATACGCGCATCCTTCTCCGCATTCCAATTTCGTGCTTCGTATTCGATTGGATCATAACCCACTGCAAGCACGAGATCACTGCGTTTTAATAGCATATCTCCTGGTTGGTTACGGAACAAACCAACACGACCAAAGAAATGATTTTCTAATTCACGTGAGATAATTCCCGCTCCTTGAAAAGTTTCAACAACTGGCAAACCGGTTTTTTCTACTAATTTGCGAATGGCTCGGGTTTCATTTTCACCTGAAGCGCGCATTCCAACCAGTAGGACGGGCAATTTTGCTTCTTTGATCCGTTGAATCAAATCCTGAATGTCTTCTGTTGAAGCAGCCCCTAAAATTGGAGCAGATAAAGGATTAATCGCTGCTCCCTTCACCTCGCCATCGGTCACATCTTGCGGGATTGAAAGGAAGCTTGCACCCTTTTTAGCAGTCTTCGCGATGCGATAGGCATTCGCAATACTTTCTGATAATGTTTCAGGATCTTGAATCTCAGAACTATATTTTGTAATTGGAGCAAATAGAGCTGCATTGTCCATGCTTTGATGTGTCAGTTTTGATAAATCGGACCGTTTTACTTGTCCAGCCAAAGCCAAAACAGGATCGCCTTCCGCTGTAGCAGTCACTAACCCGGTTGCTAAATTACTTGCACCCGGTCCACTAGTTGCGATAACCACGCCGGGTTCGCCAGTCAAACGGCCGATTGCTTGTGCCATAAAAGCCGCATTTTGTTCGTGACGAGCTAAAATTAATTGCGGGCCATGATCTTCTAATGTATCGAAAACGCCGTCGATCTTGGCGCCGGGAATTCCAAAAATAAATGGAACATTATGATTTTCTAAACTTCTAACAATGATTTCTGCACCTTTTTTATCCACTGTATTACATCTCCTAAAAATCTGTATCATTTACAATTGATAATATAGCATCTATTCTTTTATATATCAAGAATGAAACACTTTGTAATATTGTTTTTCGGAAACTATTCATATTCGTACAGAAAATAGATTGATTTTTGACAAAATAAAAAAGGAATGGATTGCTCCACTCCGAAAACGTCTACCGATCTTCTATTCTGTAAAATTAAACTCAGCTGCCCAGTCGAAATCACCGGAACTTTCGTAACTTTGCGGCAAACTTGATCGCCGTCAGTTGACGGCACTTTAAAGGCGGCTGCACCTCAGTCTTACGCCCCAGCAAAATAGCTAATTCGACATCGACGCCCTCTTCAAGATATTCCTGATCATGAAAAATAGTTAGACTTTTTTTGGATCACTAGGATAAGCAATTTTTTGATCCTTCAATTGCTCAATGAATTCTTCCCAAAAAAGCCCTTCATGATAAAAAGTTTTTAATTTTTTGCGATAGCTGATGACTTGAAAAGCCGAAATTGATTTAATTGATATTTGATAGTTTTTTTGTTGCTGCATCCGTTTGAGCATTCGCTGAATCTGCTGCTGTCGAAAACGATCTTGTTGAATTTCTTGCTCGATCACTCGTTCTTTTTCTAGTAGTGCGGCTGTCATGATCTCAGCATCTTGCTGGATCAAAATTTTGATTTCCTTTAAAGAAAACTTCAGCTCCCGCAATAATACGATTTGGGCCAATACTTCTAACTGTTTAACGGAATAATAGCGATAGCCAGATTCGTGATCGATTTGTTTTGGATGGAGCAAACCAATCTCGTCGTAATGATGCAAGGTTCGAATGGATACTTGACCGAGTCGCGAAAACTCGCCGATTTTCAACATAAACCCACCTCCGCTATTCATTATACCGAGACTTTCGATTGTTATCACCTTGAATTTATGGGATAATAAATACGAACGCACGTTCAGGAGGTGTCGAATGCATTATAAAGCATATAAAACTATCTTATCCCCTAAGAATGGGTTGAATCTTTTTCGTGGCTGTACTCACGGCTGTATTTATTGTGACAGTCGTAGTGATTGCTATCAAATGGATCACCCTTTTGAAGATATTGAGATCAAGGCCAATGCCCTAGAAATTTTTGAACAGGAATTGCAACGGCGGCGGAAACCTTGCATGATTGGCACCGGCGCTATGACCGATCCTTATATTCAATTAGAACCTCGTCTGCAAATCACTCGTGGCGCTCTTGAATTAATTGAAAAATATGAATTTGGGGTAGCGATTCAAACCAAATCCGCCCGTATTTTGCGAGATCTGGATTTACTGACGGCGATTAACAAAAAAACTAAAGCGGTGGTGCAAATGACTTTGACCACTTACGATGAAGACTTATGTAAAATTTTGGAGCCTTATGTTTCTACTACAAAAGAACGCTTTGAAACATTGATGCATTTTAAAACGGTCGAGATTCCATCTGTTGTCTGGCTCTCTCCTATCTTGCCTTTTATTAATGACAGCAAGGAAAACTTGGAAGGGATTCTCGAATACTGTATCCAAGCGGGGGTCAAAGGAATCCTATGCTTTGGCTTTGGTGTGACCTTGCGAGCCGGCAATCGCGACTTTTTTTATCAACAGCTAGACAAACACTTTCCTGGTATGAAGCAAAAATATCGCCTTGCTTTTGGTGAAAACTATGTTTGCACCAGCCCTAACAACGATGAATTAATGGCTATTTTTAAGAACACCTGTCAAAAACATGGTATCCTTTACCAAACAGAAGACATTTTTCGCTATCTTCATACCTTTGAAGACAAGCGGGAGCAACTTTCTTTATTTTAAGTAAACAAAAGGCTTGCTCTGAAACTCGTTTCATAAACTATACTGCTTTTGTAAAGAAAAAGGAGGAAGCTTTATGAATACCTATATGAAGATTCAAAATACCGAAACACAAGAATATTTTCATGTTTCTCTAAATTTTTCTGACCACCAGTTGACCCTCGTTCGAAGCCAAGGTCTGAAACGTCCCCTCACTGAAATATTGCAGTTGGCCGACATCAGCAGCTTAGTCTTTGATGAATTTTTAGGTAGCCCGATTATTAGTTTCTTCTATAAAAATCGTCGCTACACCTTTTACGAATCTGGCCCTGCCGTGACCGAATACCTTAAAGAGAACTTAGCGGCTTAAACATAGAATAAATCCTTGATTAAAGAGGTGTCCCATGGCAAACATCCGTGATATCGCAAGAATTACCGGCTACTCGGTATCGACAATCTCCCGCGTCATTAATAACCATCCATATGTAACCGAAGAAAAACGTGAAAAGGTACTGGCCGTCATGACTGAGCTGAATTACGTTCCGAATCGCTCCGCGCAAAATTTGAGCTATGGAAAGACTAAGAATGTCGGGGTTGTCTTGCCTTTTATTAACCACGCTTATTACGATCAAATGCTCAGCGGGATCATGCAGGCGGCTTTTGACCACCGTTATCGAGTGAGCTTATTGCCGACGAATTATGATCAAGCGCTGGAAAAAAACTACTTAGACGAGTTTGCTACCAAGACTTATGACGGACTGATTGTAACTACAAAAGCTAATCCCATCGATGTTTTTCAAGAATACCAACAGTACGGTCCGATCGTTTTTTGTGAAAACATTCCAGAGGCACCTGTGAGTTGTGTCTATTACAATTTAGAAAACTCTTTACGGGAAGCCTTTCATTATTTAAAAACGAAGGGCGTGAAACATTTAGGGATCACCTTAGGACGCAGTAAAAATATTAGTCATAACTCGCAAGTAACGTTGCGGATCGCCAAGGAAGTCTTCCCAAACTTCGATGAATCGAATATTTTTTGGGACTGCTGTGTCCATACCCAAGATGGTGAAAAAGCCGCCGCATTTTTTAAACAGCGTTCCGTTGATGGCATTTTAACCAACGGCGATGAGGTAGCCGCCGTCATTTTGACTGAGTATGAACGGAATGCTCCCTTAGTGATTGGTCGGGAAAATTTGTTGATCAGTAAATTAGCCGGCTTTCCTAGTATCGACCATCATTTAACTAAGGTTGGGAAGTTAGCCTTTGAAGCTTTTTTCCATAACAAACAAGAAAAGATTTGTGTTCCTCATGATTTTATTGAACGGTAACATCGAAACAGCCGATTGAAAATTTCAATCGGCTGTTTCGGCTTTTTAGGGAAAGATTTCCAGTATAAAACAGTAAACTTCTGACTGTCAACAATGAAACTACGGAACGGCAATCTGATAAATCACCCTCACTAATAAGATAGACAGGTCTTGAATGACGTGGATCGTCTGAAACTGTGGTATTGCTTGAAATAGCAGCGGCAATAAACACGCCCTCTCTTGCTCTGAAAAGTAGGCATGGAAATAAAAGAAGTAACGCTTCATGGACTCACTTACTGGATAGATGTAGAGTGAGCGAACCAACGAAAGACATGGGCGATCGAGGTTTTCTGTCCCTAAAACATCACGAATCTGTAAAAGACACACCAATTTAATGACTGTTTCACCGTCGTGACTTTCACGATAATAGGCGGTAATCTGAGGCTCGATATTTTCTTATTTGGTCCGAAATAGTTGATAGACCGTAAAATGATGACGCTCCATACGCTCGCCTTCTTCCGAAAATAAATTTTTGCTCTACACTATTATTAACGAAAGATTTTGTAGGAATGCTTATTCTTTTTGAAAAAAATTTTTATTGAGCAATGCGACAAGCCTTAAAGAGTTTTAGCGACACTTCAAGGCTTGACTTATTTTTTGAAATCAAAGGTGATCAAGTGCGTCATGATTTTTACTAGTTCGGCTGGCGATTCCTTCTGTCCACGATTGATCCAATCTTGCAACACGCCCAACAGTGCATTGCTTAAAAAAATGATCGCAAAATGCTGTTCCGTTTCACTTTCGATCTTCAAGTTCAACTGTGGGAAAATATTTACCCGCGCATTCTCCTGCATGACTCTTTTTATATAATTTTGGACTTCCACCGAACCATTTTCCGATAGTAAAGCAGCAATCAACTTCCCCTCTCCTTGAAGATAATTCAACATATTTGAAAATAGTTTGGTTTTGTCTCTGTCACTAGTTTCTGCTAAAAATTGATTGGCTTGATCACGAAATTTTTGTAAATTCACTTCAACCAAATCATATTTATCCACATAGTGAAGATAAAATCCGCTGCGGCTGATCTCCGCCTCTTGGCAAATATTTGTCACAGTGATCTGCTCAAAGCTTTTCGTTTGAAGCAGTCGCGTCATGGCCGCCAAAATATTTTTTCTCGTGCGTTCATAACGCAGATCCGTTTCTTTCATTTTCTAGCCCTCCGACAATTAATAAACACTTTTTCTCAACCTGTACATTACCAGCAGTCTTTCCTTGCATCCTTAACGAGTCACTATATAATTCATATAGTACAAAATAATAGACACCGTGTCCATTTTATAAACGTTACTGCTTTGACTTAATGAAAAGCTAGAAATAACCAGCGTCGCAAAAAATTTTTTTAACTAATTAGGGGGACCCATGATGGATGCTAACAATATAGTCGCGCAAATATCTCAGGCGTATAAATCATTTGATAAACGGGAAGTTTTGAAAGATGTCAATCTACAAATTGAAGCTGGAAAAATCTTAGGCTTGATTGGACCAAGCGGTGCCGGTAAATCGACCACGATAAAATGTTTACTGGGAATGGAAAAATTGGATAAAGGCCAAACCACCGTTTTTCAAACCAAGATGCCTAATCGTAAAGTCTTAGCCCGCGTCGGCTATATGGGACAAAGTGACGCCCTATATTCGGATTTGACTGCTAAGGAAAACTTGATTTTCTTTGGCAAATTAATGGGACTAACCGGTGATACATTAGAACAAGCAATCCAAGAAAATATGGCGCTGGTCAATTTAACTGGTGCTCTCGATCAAATCGTCTCGACCTATTCTGGTGGAATGAAACGGCGCTTATCATTAGCTATGACCTTATTGTCGAATCCCGATCTGCTCGTATTGGATGAACCAACGGTTGGGATTGATCCCACCTTGCGTGTCGCTGTTTGGAAGCAACTGCAGCATTTGGCAGCAGAAAATAAAGCGATCGTCGTCACAACCCATGTAATGGACGAGGCAGAAAAATGTGACTCTGTTGGCTTAATCATCGAGGGAAAACTTTTTGCCTTCGGTACGCCGGCTGAATTAAAACAAAAATTCCAAGCAGCTTCGATTGAAGAAGTCTTCTTGAAAGCGGAGGTCGATAGCAATGATGCGTTTTAATGCCATCCTCACTAGAGTCATAAAAGAATTGATTCGTGATAAACGAACCTTAGCCTTAATGCTGATTGCGCCAGTGATTGTTTTGTCTTTGATGAATGTTGTTTTTGATTCCAACTCAGAGACCCATGTAAAAATCGGCGTGGACTCGACCGTTCCAGCCTCATTAGTAAAAAGTTTTCCCTCAGATGAAGTCAAGACGAAAAAATATCAGACGGGGATCAATATCCATGACACTATGAAGGACAACAATCTAGATGCCTTCATTTCCTTGGATGATTCGACCGTTAAAGTCACTTATGAAAATGAAGACCCTAGCAGTACTGCTCAAATTAAAGGCATGATCCAATCGATCTTAACCACCAGCAAAATGAAAGAAATGAATCAGGAGCTGCAAGTCTTAGCTGAAAAAAAGCAGACCCCTTTGAAGCTGCAAAAACTCACGGTTAAAAGTTCTTACGTTTACGGCCATGCTGACAGTACTTTCTTTGATAAAATCTTTCCGATCTTGATTGGCTTTTTCGTCTTTTTCTTTGTCTTTTTGATCTCAGGCATCGCCCTTTTACGTGAACGAACCAGCGGTACCTTGGAAAGGTTATTAGCAACACCAGTCAAACGTAGCGAAATCGTCTTTGGCTATCTTGTTGGCTACGGTCTATTTGCCATTTTGCAAACATTTGTGATTATTTTCTTCTCAATCTATCTTCTTAAGTTGCAAATTGTTGGCAGCTTGCTGTGGGTGATTGTCACGAATATTCTGATTGCCTTGACAGCACTTTCCATGGGAATCTTTGTTTCGACCTTTGCCAGCTCGGAATTTCAAATGGTTCAATTTATTCCGTTGATCGTTATTCCACAGGTCTTCTTCTCAGGTCTGGTTCCATTAGATACAATGGCGAATTGGGTCCGAGGACTTGCTTATATCTTTCCCCTCAGTTACGCCGGCAACGCTTTGAGTGCAATTATGATCAAAGGTCAAGGCACAGAAACAATCGGACCTGATCTAATGATTTTAGTTTTGTTCATCGCTGTCTTTACTGCATTAAACATTATCGGACTTAGAAGATACCGCAAAGTCTGAATTCTAGGAAAGAGGTTGAGACAGAAATATTCAGCTTCGAGAACTTTCGGCTTATTTTCGAAGAAGCTACTTCTGTTTCACCGTTTATACATGAATAGGAGCTGGGATTATATCAATGCCCTAGCTCCTTTTTTAATAAAAAAGACAATGATCACAGGATCATCGCCTCTTTAAACCATTAGTCGTCCGTCTCTGACTCAAGAATTTTTCCAGATTGCGCATCAACTTTGACGTCCGTCTCTTTTTGACCATCTTTTACTTTGACTTCCCAATAAGTTGTACCTAGCTCTTTGTCCAAACTCCATTCAGTCGCTTCGCCCTTACCAACCTGTTCCACCGCCAGATCAGAGACCTTCTCAACACTTAAAAGTTTATCTAACTCTAGTTTGTCTTCTTTTCTTTTGGCGCCGCCTTTATCGTCGGCGTCTAACGTTTCCTCCCGCTCTTTCGACACGTCCTTCGTATCTGCGTTGACAGTCATTTCATATTCCTTCTCATCATCAACACCTTCAATTTTATAGACATATTTTCCTAAAGAGCTTTCTAGCTCTAGTGACGTAATATCGCTGTCAGGATAAGCCTCTTGATAAGCCTTGATGGCTTCATCGGCACTCACTTTGAACGACTGATTGCTGCGCTCACTGCTTGCTTGGCTTTGACTACTTTGACTCGTTGTTTGAGAGGTACTAGAATTAGCGGAATCCGTTGAATCCGAACCACAACCAGCTAATCCACCAATCAACCCAAGAGACAGACCAAAAATAATTATTTTTTTCACGATTAATCGCTCCTTACATTTTATTTAGCTAATTTCTTAAAAAAATAGAATGAAATTGAGCCTTTTATTTATTCTATCATCTTACTTCCAATAAGAAATGGAAAATGATTGATTATAACTAGATTGTAAAAAAATTCTCATTTTGAATATTTTTCACGTTGGGATTTCCAAAATAAGCATTACAAATATTATTAAACTAGTTAATAAAAAAACATCTTTAGGTTTATACTCTCGCAAAAAATAAAATCTTAATCACTACCATAATTATTTTCAACTTACATCTTTTCCTTTATAATAATAATATCAATCCATTGAAAGAAGGCTTATCATGAGACATGCGTTATCCTCAACTAAAAATCGTCAGATCAATATCATCCAGATTCTACGAACAGCGAATAATTATGTCTCCATCAAACAACTAGCCGAAAGTGTGAATGCCGTACCAAAAACGGTAGTAAGTGACTGTCTAGAAATTGAAGATCAATGGGGCGATATCGTTCAAATCGAAAAAAGTGCCTCCGGTGAGTTTCGCTTGTCTGAGAAAGATAACCATTCGGTACACGAAATATTTTCAGCGATTCTTAAAGAGTCGCCAACCTTCCAATTATTGGAGCTACTCTTTTTTCAGCCGGGAAAGTTACGGACCGATCTAGAGAAAGAACTTTTCCTCAGCTCATCAAGCCTTTATCGTCGCATCGTTAAGCTAAATGAAGGCTTGGGCGAACGCGGGCTGCAAATCGATAGAAATCATCTGTGTCTGATTGGTAACGATGAACGGCAACTGCGAATTTTCATGGCGAGCTACTTTACTGAAGTCTATGATGTCTATGATTGGCCTTTTCCACTAAATCAAGCAGCGATATTGAAAGCTGCAAATTACTTAAACGAAACCTTCAACTTAAATTTAACCTTCATTCAAAAAACCGAATTTTCCTTTTTGATTGCTGTTAGCTTGATCCGTCAAGAGCAAGGCTTTTTCAATCATCAAAAACGCAATATGTATACTAAAAATCATCTGAAATTTTATCAACCTTCAGTCACGCGTGGGCTAGCTAACTTGGATTTACCGCAAAGTGAACATCACCAATGTGACTTGATCCAAACCATTTTTTGGCCTAATTTCGCTTGGGACAATCAAGAAGAAGAAGATCGTATCACTCGGCTTTGTGATGCCACAATCGCTACAATCATCGAAGCCTTAGGCATCACTATTTCCAATCAAAGCCGGGTAGAGTGTGTCGATCTTTTAAAGATGATTTATACTTCATACAAGGTCTACCCTTATGAGAAACACGTGGCGTATAATCGCGAACTCTACAACAGTTTAACGATTCAAAGAGACTTTATGGTTTTCAGCAGAGTCTTGATGAAAACACTCAAAAATTTAGAGGCCAAAGTTCATTTCCCTTGGTACTCGCTATATTTTCATTCTATTTTATTTGAGCTATTCATCTATTGGAACGATCTTCCTGAAAAATTAGCAGCCTTGCGCCAACCAGTTAAAGTCGAGGTTTGCAGTGATTTAGGCATTAAACATGCGCAACTTTTAGCTCACTATCTTAAAAACAATTATCCGGGAAAAATTTCTTTAGATGTCCAAGCGGAAAAAATCTATGCCAAAGTGCCGCAGGAGTCTTTGACCTCAGATTTATATATCACCAATTTTTCCACCCCAATCATTCCAGAAGAAAAATTATTTGTGATCGAAGACGTTCCTTCAGCCAAAAGTTTAAGCGCGTTAGCTAAAAGAATCGAGGAGCATCGAATGAATACATTGATTGGGCAGCTGTCTTACTTGAATTAAGAATAGTAAAAAGCTGTATGAACGAAAGATCGTTCATACAGCTTTTTATTTAGATCCTAATCAGATAGTTTTTTAGTGGTTGTACTATGCCTTTTCAGCCGCAAGTTCCGCTGCTTTAGCCATTTCTTCACTAAGCAATTTATTATCATAAAACTTAATGAATGGGAACCAGATAATAAATGCAATGATTGCACAAATAACTGCTAACACAGCTGCTTTCCAGTCACCACCACTACCAACAAACGCTCCGATCCCAACTGGAGAAGGCCACGGCATTTGCGCTAACATGGGTTTGACAATTTCTAACTTGATAGCAAAATAAGCAATTGACGCGGACGCCATTGGTGCTAAAAAGAAGGGAATCGCCAAATATGGATTATAAACAATTGGCATACCAAAGATAATCGGCTCATTGATATTGAAAATACCTGGAACAAGTGATGCCTTCCCTAATACCTTTAATTGATCCGATTTCGCTAAAAAGGCAATAAAAATGATCAAACCTAAAGTCGCACCCGAACCACCAACCGTGACATAAGAATTATTGAACTCACCCGCTAACGGGAAATTTGCTCCTTGTGCATTGGCAGCCATATTCGCCAACACAATGGGTGTCAAGAAAGAAGTAATGATATTCGCTCCGTGAATACCGACGATCCACAACGCATGAATCAAGAAATAAATGACCATGATTCCTAACCATGTATTCGTTAAATGTGTAACGAAACTAAAGGGAATAGCAATCATTTTAAAAATATCCGTACCTAGAGCTACTAAAACACCATTAATTACCATTACGGCAAATGAAATCACAAAAGTTGGAATTAAAGCAGTAAACGAGCGGGAAACACCAGCAGGCACTACATCAGGCATTTTAATGACCAGATTTCTTTTTACACACATACAATATAATTCAACAGCGATAATTGACATGATGATTCCTGTGAATATGCCAGAAGTTCCTAAACGATCGACAAAGGCACCCATTCTAATTCCGTTCACGACATGTTCAGTATCAGTCACTGAAGATACTAGGGCGATTTTACCGCCTTTCAACACTAATTCTGGGATACACATAAAGAAAGCGAAGATGGATAATAACGCGCCCATCAACGGGTTAACATTCAAATTTTGTTCGTCTCGTTCGATCGAGGTTAATTCATAAGCGAAAACGAAAGCAAAATAGATAGACAAAATCCCCATTGTCATTGTATTGGCGATCATATACAAATCGCTAATTTTGAAAAAAGTCGCATTGAAAAATCCTTCTAAAGCTGGAAACGATACTGGAAGTATATTTAAAACTAAGAACATTGAGCCGACAATAGTGAAAGGAATCGATGCCATTCCGGCCGCCATAACTGCTCTAACAATTTTAAGCTGGGCAATTTTACCCATTGGACCCATTAAATATTTCTGTAAAAAATTAAACATTAGTTGTTCCCCTCTCCTTAGTGCAGTGCTTTTTCATATTTTTGAATTCTATAGAAATGTTTATCTTGATTATTACTAATCTGCTTTAAGCGCCATTGGACAAATACACATAAAAGGATACCGCTTACAATAAATAGTAAAATGATCCCTCTTCCCGATTGATTATCTTTCAAAAATGGAAATACGTTCGAAAAAAAAGGTGTAAAAATTACGATAGCTAAACATAGGTTAGTCATTCCTTGAATAAGAAAATATTTTTTAGTAAATAGAGCCACATTCTGATGCTTCCGATAAAGATGATACTGCTCTGCTACTACCGGAACAAATCCAACTAGTAAAATCATTGGGATCAATGCTCCAAAACTATTTACCAATAAAAGACATATCAACCAGTAAAGATTTATGAAAAAAAATAAGGCTGTGAGATAGCGAATAATCAAATAACGATTAAAATACATATTTTGTAAACTAAATTGTTTTCTGTCTTGCTCCACTTTCAATTTTTTGGCATCGCCCATTTTCATCCCTCCTATTGATTAGTCCTTTGTTGGTACAAATAGCTCATCTCTTTAGCTACCTCCAACAAAGTCATGGTAGTCATAAGATGATCCTGTGCATGAACCATAATAATTTCCATTTCGATTTTTTTTCCGCTAGCGTAGTCTTTTAATAATTGTGTCTGAGATTTATGGGCTTCTAAAATCTTTTCATTAGCCTGTTCTAACAGATTTTCTGATTCCTCAAACGCGCCATTGCGCATTGAAGCAAATGCCTCATGAATGATTGTTCGAGCATTTCCGCTATGAAGAATGATTTCAAAAGCCGCTACCTGTAACTCTTCACTACTCATTTGTTCAGTCACAAAGATCCCCCCTTTACTAAATAATTTGAATAAATTGTTCGTTAAAATTTTCAAATGTTGGATCAGATAGAATTTGATCTTGAACCGTTAATTGATCCACTAATTGCACAATCGCCTTAGTGACCACCGTGATTCCTTCATTTTCGATATAAGAGGGAGAGATTAAGAAAACAAATTTGATATTTTTATTGTCCTCCCACTCCATACCATCTGGAATTAAAGCCACTGCGATCTTTGTAGAGACGCCAATTGGAAGGGCTGGGTGAGGGACTGCAACAGTTTCACTAAAAATAATCTGTCCCATCGTTTCTCTTTGCAAAATCTGTTGTTTCATCTTTTTTGAATAATCCTCTTCCTCATTAACACTCAATAACGCTAATAAGTCATCGATCACTGAATCCTTGGTTGGCATTACAGTATACGTTTTAAAAAAATTACGCGCAAGGTAATTAGCATAGTATTTTTGCTTTTTATGGAAATTCAAGAATTGCGTTGCTTCTATTGGTGACTCATTCGAACTCAATTGATCGAGCGTTTTCCGGATTCTATGGACATCTGTATCATTCAAAAAAACACTAACATGCAATACTGGAATCTTAAAAATCATTGTTGAAAGATCCACGGAAGATATAATCAGATCCACACCTTTTAATAAAGAATCATTAATTTCATAGTATCCCTTGACGTTTGCGATCGTAATATGTTTTCCAAACTCATTTACAACCCGATTTTTTAACAGTTGCGCACTTCCAAAACCTGTCGCGCAAATAATTAGCGCCCGTATTTTGTAGCTATCCTTTAATTTCTCCAATGCAGCCAGCAAATGCAATGCCAGATATGCCCACTCATCATCACTGATATTAAATTGGCGAAGCTTCGGCATCTCTGAAAAATGTTTTTTAGTTAACTGGAAAATACGTGGATTCTCCGCCTTTATTTCTTCAGTTAAAGGATTTTCTAACGATATTCCTCTGTTAGATCTAACCAACAATGGACCTAAATGATCTAATAATCCATTTTTCAACTGAAGATCATCCGCTAACGAATAGCCAAGTGCTTGAGATATCTTTTCAATTGCTGTATCTAATTCTTTAAGCAGCTCCTGATTACTTTCGTTCGCCTCGTGATTCGATTTTGCCATCAAATGAACAGTTAAATAGGAAATCTCCTCAACTGGAAAAATGACATTAGCCATCATCTCAATTCGTTTAACAATTTTTTTAGCTACTTGATATTCAAGACTCTCAAAGAGATCTTGTTGGATACCTAAATCCTTAATCTCAAATCCTTCTTTCATTCGCTTAATTCCTAACGAAAGATGCAAAACTAGATTTTGAATAATGAAATCAGAAACTTTTAGATGGGCCTCTCGCGTCTCATCCAAGATAATAATCGTCAGTTCTTCCAGACTAATTTCTTTAAAGAACTGACTGTTTCCTAAATAATCTTTCATAGAGTTAGCGTAGGTCTTGCCAAAAAGCGTATCCATAATAAAATGACGTTTGTTTCGCTCTTCTCCTTCAACCCAAAAGCCTTTTCCGTGTTTCGATACGATTTTTAATGAATAAAGTTTTAGTTTATCTTTTATGTCTTGAATATCTTTTGTTAGGCTAGAGCGACTAATGAATAATTCCTCAGCTAAATCATCAATAAAAATCACACGTTCTTCCAGTAATAGTCTATTCAAAATATATTTTTGCCGTTCTTCTACTTCAGAAAATCCCACGGTCTTTTTGTGTAAATTACTTACCATATTTTCTTGGTTCAAAAAAAGATCAAAAGCCATTTTATGAATGATCGTTAGTTGATATCCTCGCCCCTGCTTAGCAATAATTTTCCCCCCATTATCTTCAACTAACGGTTTTAAATCCTGTAGATAATTTCGAACTGTTCGATCTGATAGGGATAATTTAGAAGCTAGGTCTCCGCTTGTCACATACTCACCATTATGTTTTATTAAAAAACTCAACAAAGCCTTTTCCTTCTGCCTCATCCTTAATCACTCCTAAATTAAATATTTTCTTCAATTACCTCGGCTAATTTTTCTATCCCCGTCGGAATTGGAACATATGCCTGAAACGGTATGCTGACGACAGGTTTATCAACCGTTTCACCTAATTTTTTAAACTTATCCAGAAACATAGTTGTTTGTGGACTAATTAAGAAAAGATCAAAGTCGCTATTCTTAATCATATTGTCTCCTTCAGTCGCTGAGACGGCATCTACCATAATCTCTTTTCCAGCCTGTTTAAAATGATCTGTTGTTTTTGAAGCCATCATAGAAGAAGACATTCCTGCTGCACAAATAATCAATGCTTTTTTCATCGTTCACACACTCCTAAATTTTTTATTTTTCACTGTTCATTGCATTTACCTGTTTAAATCAATTAAGGAAACCTTTAGTACAAATCAAGAATAATATGTAAGCGTTTCCCTATCAACGTAGAAATTTCCGTATCAATAAGGAAAAAAATTGTAGATTTAAGATTTAATCATCCTTCAAAGATACCTAATATAAAAGAATTGTCTATAATATATCCAATATAATTGAATATATTATAGACAATTTAGTCAATTATTTAATTTTAAAGAACAACTAATGAGTCTTTAACCATTTTACTCAAACACTGTCCACGTACGATGCTTATCGAAATATTCTGCTTCACTTTGCACATGCTTCACAAGTGTTTCGGGATAGCCTAACACTTTTAAAAGCGCAATTGCATTACGGGTCGTTGCTGGCCCCTGTCGAACTTGGTAATCAAAATTGACCCCTTGTTCTTCTGTCACTTGTTCTTCAAAATGCAGATTGTCACATTTGGTCTTCAATATTTCCGTCAGCTCGATGTCTCGTGTGTGGCAACGAAGGCTAGGCTAGGATAAGCGCTGATCCAATTCACAACGCTAGAAGAAGCGGCAATTCGTTCAATCGTATTCGTTCCTTTTAATATCTCATCCACAAAACAATAGCAACGTTGACTGGTGGCAACTTGATCCAGTAACCGTTTAATCGACTTGATTTCCGCCACAAAATAACTGTCTCCTTCAATCACGTTATCTTCCACTGCCATCGAAGTTATCACATGGCCTGCTTGAATTGTAAAAGATTCCGCCAGCGCGGTATTGATCGTTTGCGCCAAGATTGTACTGATGGCGATACTGCGGACATAGGTCGATTTGCCGGAAGCATTCGAGCCTGTCACTAAGATATTTTTTTGCCATTCAACGGGATTTGCTACTGGCCCATTAACTAAGGGATGATAAATATTCTCTGCCACAACGCCACCGGTTTTAAGCTGCGGTTGACAACTCAAGGGTATATAAGTCCGAAAATTTAGAACAGCGATCGCCACTTCCATCTTTCCTAAAGCTTCCCACAAGTTTATCGCTTGCTGATTGTATTTGCTCAGCCGCGTCAAAACAAAATTATAAGCAATAAACGGAATCATGAACATCATATTCAAGTAATCAAATAGCACATCCGCCTCAGTATTCCCTTTAATGCGAAAAGAAAAGCCCCACATTGCAATTCCCTTTAACGGCTGAAAGTTTTGCTTCAACTCCGCTTGCAGCGGTGTTTTTAGCTTACAAAGTTTTTTCGTCAAAACGATCGTCTGGACTAGGTAACGCATACTGTTCAACTCGATTTCCAAGCGAACTTTTTTATACATATAAAAAATAATATTAAAAACCATCGCCCCAATAAAAAGCAGTAAGGCCACCGGACCAATTATTAAAAGCAGTAGCAAACTAATTATCGGTAAGACTCCTAGTGCCACATACAACCAAAACGTTCCTAATTGCTCTCGCTGGCCGCTGGCTAAGTATTGTTTCGTAAAATTATTATCTTGCTTTCCCAGGAGGGCATAGTTATATTGGATCTCCTGCCGCATCTTCGGATTTTCTTCAAAAAAGTCTATCAAGTCTTCCAATTCTTGATCTTTCGCAAAATTGAAATTGCGTAGTTGTTGATAAAGCGCTTCGGAGCCGACACTAGAATACGTGCCATTAATCAGTTTGAAAATTTCAAACATATCCAAATCATGCCAAGTAAGCTCATCTACTTCACTATCCCAATGACGAAACCCCTTTTCAATCTGCCAAGCTTGGTTCAAGCTGTCCTCTTTATCCAGATGTGACTGGTATGGTTGCTTCCCCCAATTATCAATCACCTTGCGTTTCAATTTATAGCGCGAGTAAATTTCCAGCCCAATCAAGGCAACAAACATCGCAACGATTCCACTAACAATTATCACTATCGCACTCATCATAGCTCCTTTTCTATCCGTTTTATTTAAGTGTAGCGAATAATAAAACATTTTCAATCATGAATTGAACGTTGTACCAATACTTTTTTGTAAAAGAAAAAGCCCTCGTTTCCACGAGGACCTTGCTTCATCAGATAATAATGGATTAACGACGAATTTCTTTGATACGAGCTGCTTTTCCGTGTAATGCACGTAGGTAGCTTTAGGTTATTCATCCTTTGTCATAAGTTATCTAAAGGTTGTCAAATAAAGGGATATTCGACCTTTGCTTATTCATTTCATGTCAATAATTTTCAAGTATTAGTCAATTTTTGCCCCTTTTTTGCCCCCTTAGTTTAATTTTTAATCTTTTGTTCCCTTTACAAACAAGAACAAACGTTCGTATAATATTTGTGAGGTGATCGCCATGCTAGTCGATTCTAACGAATTAGAATTCTATTATGATCCACAAATGACTGAACGTTTAGTAGCAGATTTTATGAAGGTCGTCGATACTGATGTTCCGTTTTTCGCAGTCAAAGACGAATTGCTATTTTTGATGAATGAACGAGGCATATCGAGCTTTAGGATACCGGCGAAAAAAACAAGGGATGGCATGGATCATGTCTTCTACTTTGAAATATTTGAGAATAAGGATTATCCGAAACCAAGATTGTACAAATACAAGTTTCAGAGAATTGAAAGGCGGAATTAATTATGATAAGTCTGAGTGGTATTGTGAGTAGTATCAAGATAATCAAGTATTCTGAGCGTCCTCTTGTATACTTTAAGCTAGACTATCAATCGTGTTTGATCGCTGCACACTCGCTTAATTTTTTAGCTGATGTAGAAGACGGCATGAAAATAGTCATAGCCGGAGAATACAATAGTAGGAAACAGTTTGTGGTTCGAAAGTATGGTGTGATTGGAATGACAAAAATAATGATCGAGTTTGATCAGTTATCAGTTTAATTTATTTAATCTAATGTTAAAATGTAATTAATAAATTATTTTTAATGAAAGAAGGGTTAATATGAAAAAGTTTTTATTATCAGTATCTGTTATATCATGTTTTTTATTACTGAGTGCCTGTGGCAACAGCAGCAATGAAGAAGCGAGTTCTTCCAGTTCTGTTGAAAAATCATCATCTACTGAACAGGTTAGTTCTACAGACAGCGAAGTCGTAGGTAATGCAAACCTCAATTCAGAAGGTGTTTTAGAGAACTATCCCTACAAATTAGATTTAGACAATGCGACATACAATATTTTGAGCACACAACGAGTTGATGGGTCAATGACCAGTGATCCTATTTTAGTAATTGAAATGGAATACACTAATAAAGGAAGTAATCCACAATCTCCTTACATGAGTTTCATCACTGATTTTGACGCACAGCAAACAGATGGAACAACTACCGATTCCTTAAACGGTGCTAATGGTCAGTTCGATAACCTGAGTGATCAAGAGGCTGTTAAAATGGGGGACGTTAATGTGAACAGTGGTAAAACTGTAAAAGCTATAATTGGATATACATTAACACAAAAAGATAGACCTGTAACCATCGTTCATAGACCTTCTCAAATTTCTGGAGAAAATAATGGATTTATAATTAAATAATATTTGACTCGCGTACCTTCTCTAAAGAGGAGGTATTTTTATGTATTTTAGAAACTCAATTGGCGAAGTATACATCAGAGATTTCATCGTATTTATGAAAAGGGGAGATGATTTCCAATCATACAAATCTGCAAATTTCCTTGATTTAACCTATACATTCAATGAATTTGTTTCACATCTAATGCTTGCTGAAGAGATAAATTATCAGAAAATATTTTTAAAGAGTAAAAAAAATAGGCCCTCCACATTTTTGTAGAGGGCTTATTTAGGTTAAATCTTATTCTCATTTAGTCGATTTTGCATTGCTTTGACACAATCACTAACTGGACTAATTTCGCCGTCTTGTACCGTTCCCATTCGTCGTTGCAATGCTCTACAAGTTGCCGGTCCAAAATTTCCATCAGACTCAACACTAAGCTTTTTTTGTAAAGCTCTGATCACATTAGAACCACCACTACCAAATTGAGCGCTAGGAATATTCCTATTAGCTCGATTTTTAATTTGACCGCTAATGATTCCATCTTTACCTGCTGTGTCAAATACTTCTTGAAGCCGTCTTGAAGTAGCGGGCCCCCAAGAACCATCAATAGCTAACATATTTTGTTGCGGCTGATTTGCTCCGCCGTTGGGTTCGCTACCAGTTGCAACAATGCGGTAGAAATGATGTTGCAATCTCGTTCCCATGTATGCATCATTTGAATCAATGCTAATTCCATTTCTTGAATAGTTGCAATGGATAAACCGCTTGTTGTCTAAAAAGATACCCGTGTGTCCGCCACTTCCCAAAGAATATCCTGGCGTGCCAGCTACAAAAATATCACCTCGGCGGCATTCAGCACGGCTGATTTTTTTTAGGATTGATCCATTCAACGCAAAGAGTGTTTCTGTGTTCCCAGGGTAGGTAAAATTATAGAAGCCACCAGCTTGCATTGCATATGATACAGCAGAACTACAATCATAACTTTTTGGACCAGTTCGATAAGTCATTGAATACGTTACTTTGCCAAGCTTATCATTCATCCACTTGATCATTGCTTCGATACCAACCATTTAAATCACCTCACATTGTTTTCTTGATCGTCTGAATCAACTTTTTGCTGATTGCTTCTATCATAATATTTATTTGTTGCATCATAAAGCCCGCAAGCCATACCGCCAGCTACCAACCCGCCAATAGCCATCTCTCCCATTGACTGGTTAAAAAGATAGCCCATGGCTATCCCTAAAACGGTCCCTAAAATGATTGAAACGATTGGTAGAAATCTACTATCTAAAAGCTTTGTCTGCTTCACACCCTCCGTGATAATCATCATGATAGGCGCGAAACTAATTCCTGTTGCTAAAATGTGTGTTAATATTTCATCCATTATTTCTCAATCCTTTCATGTATCCTGTTGACTGTTTTCTCAATGTTCTCCACTTGTTTTAAAGATTGAGTTAGATCGTCAATCGTCTTCAAATACCGCTCTTCACGTGCATTATTTTGTTTCATCACCCACACAAGTAGAAAAACGAAAAGCACCGGAAACCCGATGCTTTCTGGATTGTTGAGAAAAGTTGATATGAAATTGTCCATACTCTCCCATCTTCCCCTCAAAAACTATTCAGCTAATTCTGGTAAATCCATGTCTACTAAAATATCTTTTACTTGGTCACGGATCAGTGTCGGAACTTGATTTACCGTTTTTTTACCTTTAATAATTAACGTCGCATATACTACTGCCATCATATTCACCTCCTTTTTAAGTAAATAAAAAGCAATCCTAATCCGCAGAGTTTGCAGATAAGATTGCTTGTACTTCTTCTTTGATTTTTTCGGGTACATCGTCAATTGTTTTTACCCCTTTTTCGATTAAATTCAAATAAACCTTAACCATTATTCAGACTCCTTTTCAGCTAACTTTGCTTCGAGTTCGCCAATTCTCATCTCATAGTCGAGACCCAACTCGTAAAGTTCTGCAATCGCCATCAGTGCATCGGTCAATTGGCTGTCTTGATTTTCTAGATCCTCTGGTGTTGCCGCTTTGATGAACTGCCATTCATTTGTGTTGAAGTCGAATCCAGTGATTTGGATGCCTTCTTCAGATGGAGGCTCTATTTCTGTATAAGGATGGAAAACTTTTTTTTCATCTGGCCAAAACATCGGTTCCAAATCTTTCAAGTAACGTGTATCAAAAACTTTTTTTAATCCTTCCATTTTCCGTTCCTCCTACTTACTTTCTAGTGCGGTGATTCGTCCCGCTAAATCATTTAACTGTTCTTCAAAACGTTTGTGATAGTTCGCGATAAAAGACTCGATAATCGTCCGTCCATTGACTTCGAGTTCAAAAATCAAGCGAATGTCTTTAACTTCGATCCACGCCGGCGTTACACCGTCAGATACTGACCCGACGTCGCTATTCAAATTGTTTTTTGCTGCTATCCCAAAAAACATATGTCCTGTCGAATCAATTCGCCCTAAATTTACTGATACAGTTCTGTTTTGAAAAGCATTCGTAAAATTATAAGTACCGATCGCGTCATTGCTAGTTTTTCGATAGCACATTCGACTGTAATTGACCGGTGCCAGCGTCGTTGATAGCAAGCCGCCTCCGCGAAATGTACCAGAAAGGTTACTGCTCTTTACTACCGATCTAAGCTTGTTTACTTTCTCATTCATGCTGCTTAATCCATCAAATAAATAAGGATATTTTTTCTCTAGTGTCCCAATCACATCAAAATCGAACTGAATTTCCGCCCCGCGTCCAACAATCGTTGTCTCAGATCGAACGATTCCATCAGCAGATAACAGCGTAGCGTATTCGTCAGCGGTGAATGGAACCATGCCACCGTTTTTAATGGTTAGTCCACTGTCGGCTTGAGAAGGGGTCCAGTCGTCCATTACTGTTGGCAATCCCTCAATCAATTTGTAACGCGCCACAGTCACATCCATATTGTCGGGCGCATTCGCTGTTCTGAATTGAATTTGTGGGAAACCTGCATTACCTGTTCCACCAAAAATTAACCGTTTAGTCTCACCAGAAAATATCTTAGCTGACCCAGAGAAACCATTCCCACTAATCGTTATATCAGAAGTCCCATTGTTTTTTATATATATGGAAAGTGACAAGTTCTTCCCTTGATACGCTCCTTGTGGCAACAAATTTCTATAGTATTTAAGAATATCTGTCCCGCCAACAGATGTTATTCGAGATGCGTCAGTTATACCAAACTCAGAGATTTGTTGACTTGTCGTCACGTTTACTGTAGAACCAAAATGTGCTATCCATTGATTGCCTGTGAATGTATTAGAATCTGATGCCAAATTCGGCTGACCATGAACTACACCAACATCTTCAGGGGCCGGACACCAAGCGTCCATTTGAGATAAAGTTCCTTTGATTAGTTTTTGACACTTAATAGACGCGGTAAGTCCAGCATTTGATTCTGAATTAGCCAGTTTATATACGATTAAATACGCTGTCTTTTCAGGAATTTTAACAGTTAATGTAGAAGTTCCTTTTGTTCCTTTTAAAATAACTGAACTAGAATTATAAGTAATCGTATTATTCGCTGAGTCGTGAAAGTAAACTCTAAAGTTTGCGTTACTTGTTGATTTAGAAGCGTCAATATCGCTGGTCATAGTAATGGTGTCCCCTACAGAAAGTGAGGTGTTAGCAATATGGATCGTTTTAGAATCCGTCACCATATTCCAACCACCGAAAGTGTATTCCTTCCACTCGTCACTGGTTCCAGTCAACAAATTTTCTTTATACGGCAAGTCCTTCACATACCGACTCGCCGTCCCCTCAGTCCCATCGACCAGCATTTCTTTTTTCAAGATCGCACTCTCAGCGCCCCCGATTTGATCGATCACATTTGCGGAACTTTCTTGCTGGTTAAAGGTCTCGCTTTTCCGATAGACATCTGCTTCGTCAATTTTTTTATTAGTCTCATCTAACTGACTAGAAAGAGTTGTTTGTTTTTGTTCCAGCTCACTCATTTTTTGATTGGACTGAGTGAACTTTCCGTCATACTCTCTAATTATTTGATCAGCATAATTACTAATACGATCAGACTCGGCATCTATCGCTGCTTTTTCTTTGTCTGCTTTTGCTTGCACTTCTGCCTTCATTTCCTCAAAATCTTTGAAGTATATTTCAGCAGCTACTTCGCCGGAACTGTCAATTAAAGATTTGGACATTTTAAAAGTCAAATTTTGAATATCTAAAGACTCGCCAGAAGCCAACTGAACATATACTCCCATCGAAACAGTGCCGACATACCCTTTCAGTTTTGGCGAGACGATGTAGTAAATCTCGTTTTCTGCTACAGATTCTACACCGCCGTCATCTTCAATCATCCCTTGCTGGCCATTTGAATCGATATAATTCAGAACAGCACGAACCTTTGCGCCAGTTAAATTGATTTCTGCCTCATTCTGCAATTGAAATACGAACTTAGATACTTGCTTATCATAGGAAAATATCTCCGTACCTAGTTTTTGATTACGTCTCTCTTTTCCAGATATTTTGATTATTTTATCAATTTGCTTGTAGTAAACCACTTAGACACCTCCAAAAAAAGAGAATGTCATTATTCGACATTCTCTTCTTCGTTATTTTCATTCTGAGTATTTTCAATTGCTGCTTTTAGCGTAGCATTGTCTAGTTCAAGAGTTGCGATTCTTGCAACTAAATTTTGGATTACTTTTTCTGCATCAACATTCATTCATTTTTCCTCCTAATAGTCGTTCTAATTTCTCTATTCGATCCCACATTTTTTTTATCAATACGTTGTGGTACATACTGATTCGATCATAATTTAAAGACTCAACTTCGCCATTTTCGTATCCAACTACTTCAGTTAATCCCTGTTCATCAAACTCATCAGCGATGAAGCCAAAGAACCATTCATCGTTCTCGTTTTGATCAAGTTCCGATTTGTCATTCCACTTTTTCGGAACTAGGTTAAGAATATTCTCCGCATTGGCTATGACGCTATCAGCATCACTAATGTTTGCTTTATATTTTTTCGCCGAAGTTACTCTTCGGATATCCCCGGAAAAAGATACATTTATGTTTGCTGCATTTGAGGTTGTTCGAGTATAGACAGGCTTTATTATTACATATCCGTTGTTTTCTTGATTTACACCATTAGGATTAATATCATTAACACGTAGTTCTTTAGTAAACGTTTTAATGGATTCGCAATACTCTGGAACACTGGTACTATTCGCACCAAAACGAATCTCATTTCCAATCAATGTACTCTCTCCATGGTAGCCATCCAAACATAACTGTGATCTGTTGTCGCGACTACCACTATAGAAATATAACGGGGAGTCCTCTGACGCAATAAAGAAAGGGCCTTGATTGGAATGTATGCGTGTTGACATATCCGTGTGAAGCGTCTTATATCCCACCGTTATTCCATTAACAGCATCTAGCTCAATATATCCGCCTCCTGCATCTCCAAGTCGGGGGCCGACCTTGATATAGCTACTATTTAAATCCAGCAAGAGGGTCTGTTTGACTTCTGCTCTGGGGTCGTAGCCACCACGGATCATTCCTTTTGTAATATCAATATTCCCGGTGTCGAGATCGATTGAAATCTCATTTCCTACAATTTTACCTTTTGAGAATAAAACTTCTCCGGTCGCAAGGTCGATTGATAGGTTTTTCCCGCTTATTTTTACAGCAGTGAGTGTCCCCGTGGTAATTCTTCCTGCATCAATATCAAGCGCCTTGATACTGTTAATAAAGGCTGCATTAGCTGTTAGCTTGTTAACAAACCCTTCTTTTGCAGCTAGATTATTAGTGAAAATATCTTTTGCTATCAATTTAGTGAAAAATGCATTTTCAGCAAATATCTTATCAAATAATCCTTCATCTACTTTTAAGTGCACCGACGTAATGACATCAGCTCTAAGCGATTTAGTAATGATAGAGCTAATCTTCGCTGAAACGGCTGTTACTGATTGTGCTTGAAAATTTGTAGTGAAAATTGAATCCGCGAACAATTTATCAATCCACGCTCGATTAAACAAAGAATCTGGTAACTTAACTAATTGACCTTCAAGATTTTCTTTTACACTATTTAAATTTACTTTCCAAGTTGACCCAGCCTCACTGACCATCGATTCTGCTTCCTTTACAGCTCCAGTATATGCAGTCTCGGCTGCATCTTTAGCTTCGGCAGCTTCTGTGAAAGCATCCTCAATTTCTTTTTGATTTGCATCTGGGTCAAAAAACAACAACCATTCATACCCATTCCAATATTTCATTACAGTCTTTTCACCAATTATATGATACCAAGTATCACCGACATTGAATCTTCCTTTTGGTGTATCAGTGCCCCAATAAATTCTATTTTTACTATCGGCACTTAGCCACGCCTTTTCAGCTGCATTTAAGGCATTTTCTAACCCTGCTTGGGTTTGTTTTTTGTAATTCGATTCCGAGTTAGACAATTTAGTGACTAATCCATCAGAGCCACAAGAAACAGTGTGATTCAAAACAGTTCCACTCGTATCATATTCAGTCGTGTAAGACATGATTCGAATTTTTTGCGCGAACTTTAAATCTGTGTTGATGGCCATGATATAGTCACCTTCGTGAGGCTGGTCATATTCGTAACCTGCTTGTCTTAAATCAACCATATCTAGAGTAGCTGAAATACCATACGACGATTCAACTTCTTGCTTTAATCGCTCAAAAAGGTTTTCTTCAACTGAATAACGTTCATCAATTACTGGATCGCCTTCTAAATAGCCATATATTTCAGCTAAAGGGCTCACGTATTCTACGATCAGTCGACCTTTTGTTTGATCTTCTTCATCGAAATAAGCCCCATAGCCTTTTTTAACTGTGATGAATGAGCCGACATCTTTCTCGAGTTTCAACTCATTCATGTTAAAGCCTTTTTTTACAATTGTAGAAAGATCAGTTCCGACTTCTTTGATCAGACGAACAATCGTGCCGTTTACACTAAATTCTAGACCGGTGCTAGAAATGATGTCATTGAAAAGAGTTAATCTGTTTTTAAACCCAAAAGATTGTTTTTCAAATGCATTGACATCTACTTCTAAACTATACGAGTAACCAGAACCATTAAAGATAAAATCTAGATAGGCTTTCATGGTATTCGATCCGTCCAGCTGAGCGTGCACGATTGATTTTTTCATATCGAAGAAAAACTCGTGAACAGCATCGAATTCAACTTCAATTCGATCACCTTCATCTACTGGCAATGCATATGTTAAATAATAGTTTTCACTATTAAAACGAACTTTCCAGCCTCGACCAATGCCTTCCAAAATTTCATCATTCGTGTAAATGGTTCCTGACAGTGATTTCTCACCGTTAACGCCTTTGGTTTCTTTGACTTCAGCTAGCGCTGAATGGTGGTTTCCTTTTTCATCAACAAAAATTAGCATTGTTTCACCACCCTAAATATATAATTCTGTTTTGTTTAGCAATTCTATTGTTCCAGCAAAATCGGTGGAAATGGGTATTTGATTTTTTGGATACGGTTTTAATTCAAAATGCTCATAATTAGTTGATTCGTTGAAATTCGAATAGTTTTTCAAAGCCTCGACACCTTTTAAAAGAAAAATGTCTCCAACTCTTATGGGCGTCAATGAGTAACTTTCAAACGTCCTATCACCAATAGTCACTGAGAATCTACCTATCTGTGATTTTTTAGAGACTAATTTCACAGTCCAAGGCCATTCCAATTGGCTGCATCTCGCAGTTCCGCGATATTCAATAAAGCCAGATGTGATAGTCTCGTTTGTTGGCAGAGTTTCGCCAAAAGGTAATTCAGCCGTTTTAAGAGTGATAGAAAATTCTGTTAACAGGCCTGCTGAAGACTTACCTAAAAAATTATAATCAATTTCTGATGATGGAATGACTTTGTAACGGTATTTATATGTTTCACATGGAATCCCTAATAGTTCAAAACCTTCTGTTTGACCAGGCAGCTCAAATTCATATAGATCCGATGTTGGCAGCATCTTCGTGATGTAAAAGGGCTCATCACTACTAAACAGACTATTCAGTTCATCCTTTTTCTCTTCTGACTCGTATACTGTATCTGTTTGAAACTTTCCGCTGACCACAATTGATTTTTCTTTGTGAACCGCGCCAGAAAAGATAAACCCACTTCGATTTCGAACTTCTCTTTGCGTGACATTCAAAACCGGTGAACTGTCTTTGAAATCTGTGACTAAAACATCAATGGAGGAAAGTTCTGTTTTCACTCCATTTTTTTCAACTAAGCAATCCATTCCCTTTCCTCCTATTCAAAGTATTCACTTTTACTTTTTTCACGTGCTTCAATACGCTTTACAGTCGTGTAGATCTTATCCCCAACAATCTCATTGTGGATCACGATTTGTTCTTCTTTCAATTTGGAATCCTTGACATCCTCGTCCATTTCGTGTGAAACAGTGCTAGAAGCATGGGAATTGAAGGTCGCGTCTCCGACCATAACCGCTTGCGCTTGGTAGCGCTGATCCTCGATGATAGAGCCAAATTCAGAGGCTTGTTTCTCGATAAACCCGAACATATCAGCCATACCTAAGCCTAATCCTTTACCGACCATTTCACCCATCCACATAGTTAAACGAGAAGGTGAATGGACATCTAAAGCACGTTGAATGGTACGAGCTACATTATTCGCGATACTATTCGCAGTGTTGTAGATATAACCTGCCGAGTTAACCAACCCGTTATTCAAACCAATGCCTGCATTATATCCAACATAGTATAGGTTATCTTCTAGATACCTAAACTGATCAGAAATGGAGCCAGACACGTTTGATGCAGTTCTTACCATATCTCTCATACCGCTAGAAAAAGCACTGTTCATTTGATTTAAAGCACTTCTCAATGTTTGCGTCGCATTATTCATCGATTTAGAAGTAGCTGATGAAACTGAGCTAAATCCCTTATTGATTATGTCAACTGTTTTAGACATGGCACTCGATGCAGTTTGCTGCATTTGATTCATCGACATTCCAACATTACGAGCCATTGTTGATACTTCTTTGCTTGATCCAGTATTCGTTTTTTGCGCGTTTGAAGTTACATTTTTGCTCATTGCGTTTGATGCGTTAGTAGCAGAAGTTGTTGCCTGATTCATATTTTGAGATACTGCCGCGGATGCGTTCGCTGTCGTTTGGTTAATATTTCCATACATAGATTGGAAGTTTTTGGACACATTTGTATTTGCATTAACAGCATTTGTATTCGCTTCTGCTGTCGCTTTATTTGTGTTTGTTCCAACATTGCTTGCCATAGTCGTCGTCGACTTTGTCACATTTGCTTGCATGCTACTGTAATTCGAACTTGCTTTTTTATCCGCATTAGCAGCTGCATCGATAGCTTTATTTGAGCTCATTGTGCTGAGATTTCCAACATTGTTAGACATCTGCGCCATAGAACCAGTAACGTTCGTGTTAGCTTGGCTATACGCCGATCCCATATTGGCGGCGGTAACATTTGAATCATTAGTAACCTTTGTGCTAGTCTCCCCTGATTTCCCTTTTAAGGTTTCCCACAAATTAGTAAAGGCGTTTTTGACGCCCTCAAGTGCAGCTGTCAAAACATTCGGTATTGCTTGGAGGATTCCGTTTGCTAGTGTAGTTAAAATTTCAACACCCATACTAAGAATTTCCGGCAACATTTGAATAATCGTCGTGACGATCATTGCAATGATTTCGATTCCAGCTGTTACAATTTGAGGTAAATTATCGACGATTCCTTGCACTAAAGCCTGAATAATTTGCAATGCTGCTTGCAGTATCATCGGTAGATTCTCAACTAAAAATTGACATAGACTCTGAACGATTTGGATTGCTCCATTTAAAAGCATTGGAATATTGTTCAACAGTCCAGTCACCAAAGTCATGATCGCTTCTAGCGCTACTGGTAATAGCTTAGGCAATAATTGAGTGATTCCATTAATTAAATTTAGTAGAATCTCTATACCTGTCTGGATGATTTGCGGCAGGTTTTGAGTAATCGAGTTAACGAATGTCATCAAAATTTGCTGTACAGAGCTGACGATTTGCGGAATGTTTTGAACAATCCCATTTACCAAGCTTAAAAGTAGCTGCATTCCCATTAACACTAATTGCGGTAGCGCAGTAGCAATTGATGTTATTACGGATGTCACGACCTGCAGCGCTGAGCTAATAAGTGATGGTAAATTTTGCCCAATGCCACCAACTAAAGAACCAATAATATCTACACCTGCTTGAACCAATACAGGTAAGAGTGTAGCGATAGTTGCTGCGAATTTAGCTACAAGCTCTGTGCCGCTTGCAATCAAGTCTGGCAGTTTTGTAGTAATTCCTTTAACTAAATTCTGAATGATCCCTGGAGCCTTTTCCGTCACCAAATCTAACATTTTAGTGATCTGATCGCCGAAAGCATTATTAACTAAACCTAGCCCTGCTACTACTAACCCCAAAATTGCGGCTGGACCAACTGAGGCTAAAGCCAATTGCATGATTGTTCCCATTGCAGAAGTCATACCGCCAAGAGCACCCATACCAACTGAGCTCGCACTTTGCAGACTTGATCCTACTAATGGGATTCTCCCAACAAGACCACCAATACCAGATGTAACAGCAGAAAAACCTGCGGACATTGGCCCTGATAGTACGCCGGCAAAAGATGTAAATCCTTTAGAGAGTGTTTGCAAAGCTGGGAAAACTGCTTGCATAGTCAAACCGGCGCCTAATACTGCCGCGACCGGCAAAATAGCTTGCATAATTCCCTTCAACGTGTTCATTGTCTCTGATGACATCTCAGTACCTTTGATTAGGGAATCCAAAGCACTTTTTACAAAATTAGCAGCATCTGCCAATTTCTGTTGTGTTTCAGCAGTGCCAATAACTGCATCACGAAATGTTTTGATTTTATCTGTTACTGCTTGTACAACAGTAATAAACGTATCTTTGAAAGGTGTTAACGCCTTAGCCGCAGTTGATGTGATCGCCGTTTTCATGTTTGCAAACGAACCAGAAATCGTGTCACCGGCAGTTTTTGCTAACCCAGCCATTTTTGCCGTGTTACCGGCTGCACCTTCTGTGCCTTCTTCAATCCCTTTCACCAACATGTCAATGGCATCTTTAGACTCTAGAGAGCCATCAGAAACGTGATCTTTCATTTCCCCAACAGACTTCCCCATTGAGTTTGCTAAGATCTGCCATGCTGGGACACCGGCATCAACTAACCGATTAATATCATCAGAATAGGCAACACCAGAAGATTGTAGACTCGCAATAGCAGAAGTCATTTGATCAATTGAAGCTGTTCCATCACCAACACCGTAAGCAGCATCAGCAATCGCTTGAAAGACCGTTTCGACCTTTTCGCCTTCCATACCGGCAGCGACCATTTTCTTTGCACCTAAAGCTACTTCGTTCAAAGCAATCGGCGTTCCTTCAATTCCCTTTGCCAATCCATCCATGACCTTCGTGGCCATTTCCCCCGATCCGGTTAATACCGTTAGGGATTTCGTTGCTGTATCGATCGTATCGACACGACCAATAGCTTTTTGAGCTAGGTCTTTAAATGCCGAGATGCCAACATAAGCCGTTGCAAGTCCTAAGACTTTTTTTACTAATCCCTCAGTTAGAGAGGTTGCCTTTTGTGTGCCTGACCCTATGTTGTTTAATGCATTCGTCGCTTTGGACCCAAGATCATTAAAGCCTTTAGTTAAAGTCGATCCGATTTTTGTTCCGATGTCAGCCGTCTTGGAAACAATGCCGTTAAAACTTTTTATCACTAAACCTGTTGCATCAGCTGCTGTCTTAGTAATCGTTTTAAATGCATTAACGAATGCACGCGGTACATTATTAGCAATCGTCTGAGAGCCACTAGCGATTTTCAGAAAGCCATTATTGACCGAATCTCCTAAAGATAATGCACTTGATCCAATCAGTCGGAAAGCGTTCGAAAAAGGTGCAGGAACCTTTCCAGCGATAAAGTTTGACGTATCAGCAATTGACTGAAAGCCACCTTTTACGTTTGAACCTAGTTGACTCGATAATTTTGATATCCCGTTAAATGCAATGGAAAAAGGCGTAGTGATTGTATTTGCGGCACTAGTAACTGCCTGAGCAACTGTATTCAGTGCATTTTTAATTGGCTGGGGAATTTTCTCAGCAATCTTTGCCATAGCTTGCTGGACTAAAGCAGATGCTGAGTTGAATGGATCTGCGATTGTAGCAGCTAATCCACTGAGTGCTTTAGTTGATAATGGTGTGAGTTTGCCGATGATTGAGCCTACTTTTGAGATGATTGAGTTAGTGCTGCCGCTCAAGTTGTTTTCTACTTGAGACATTGTTTTTGCTGTAATACTCGCAACATCACTCATTGCCTTCTTGTAATCACCAGTATTCGCGCCGATGACTGCTGTAATTGATCCAACAAAATTAGACATACTTTCCCTCCTCGCTACTTACGATTTTTGAAATGATTCAGCGCTTCGACTACTTTAGATGTCGAAGCGTTTGCTGTCTTTTTCGTTCTCTTAAAAGCATTTCTAATTTTCTGTTCTTGCTTATCTTTGTTAAAAACCTTTTTCAGATTCGGCTTTTTCGCATTGAGAATATAGCGTAGATTAAACCCAAAAACGGCTTGCTGTTCCTGTTCGTCTAACCGCTTCAAAGCTAATCCCTCAAGTATTGCTTCCAGCTCCCAAAGGTAGCAGTTCATGATTAAATCAATGTCTGTCAATCCTTGTCGTGCGCAGTTGACTATGAGATCTCTTTCTTCATTTTCTCTGCTAACTCTTGAATCGCTTCGACTTGATTTTTGCTCTCGTCGGTGTTTTTCTTTTGAAGTACTTGAATCGCTTTTTCCAGATTCTCCACGTACTTCTTGATCTTTTTCTTGAAAAAACCGGATTCCAACATCTCGTCTTTCACTTGGTCAAATATTGCATCATAAGCCTTTTCTTCATCGTCAAAGCTAGAAAAGAAGTCTTCAATTGCTTCAAAGATTTCATTTTCAGTTAAATCTTTAGTTGCTGCCAAATTGATGATTTCAAATAGTGCCTCATCATCTTGTTCAAGTACCTTTGCAAAAAGCACGCCAGCACCGTCAGCATTTCGCTCTTTTGTTTCTGAATTGATGGACCCCAATTTTTTGTTGGCCTTAAAAACCATACGGTAGTTAAATTTGATAGGTAAGTCTTGTCCTTTAACTTTTACTGTGAATGACATTGAATTTCCTCCTAAAATAAAATAAAAAAAAGAGACTAACTAAAAGCTAGTCTCGTAAATTAAGGTGTCGTTTCTGTTTTAATGTCGCTGTAATCGCCTGTAGTCTCTCCAGGATTTTGGTAAGCATACAATGCTTCGATCGCTGCAATGTCTTCATCTGTAAGTGGAAACTCACCGTCTTGCAACGAGCCGATAATGTTCAGAACGTATGACGCTTCAACTAACTCATCACCATCTGTAATTTCAGGTTCGTCCGGCATTCCATATCCAAATTCAGCCGGATATAATTTGTAATCTTCTCCAGTTACTTCTTTCGCAACTGATTCATCAACGATCACTCGCCACACTTTGACTGATTTACCAGTCTTTTTAGCGTCTTTTACAACTTGAATTGACTCATCGCCTGGAGCAAAATATTGTGTTAAATCAATCGCTTGCTCATCTGTCGATTTAATAATGATACGTCCCATTTTAGTTTGCTCGTCAACATTTTCACCGCCATAAGTAACTCCGCCCTCGGTTTGGAAAGCAGGTAGCAATGCAGGCGAACCAATCGGCGCGTCTACTGATTGTAAGAAATACCATACTTTTTTGCCGGACAAAGCTTTACCTGTGGCTTTTTTGATTCCGTTATATACCATTAATTTTTCCTCCTATATTATAAAATCTGAAATTGAAAATACTACGTGGTAGCATTCGCGTCCGATAGAATCATCAATTGAAAAACGGCTGCTAATTTGTCTGCGAGCTCCCAAAGCGACCTTCGTTTTGAATATTGCTTCTTCAAGTTGAGTCCGACTATTGGTCGAATAAAACAAGTGAATCGTTAAATCCGAATCCACAATCGCAGGTCCAAACTTTGCACTTCTCGAATCATCATCGTCATGATTTGCTACTACGTAAAAAGGCTCCTGGACACTTGAATCCGGGAGCTTGAAATAAATCGGGATATCCGTATTAGCTAAACCATCCGATATCCTTTTTAAATATTCAGTTTGTGGAGAGTACATATATTACCCCCTAATTAATTTGTTCAAATTTTTCATTAGCAATGGATACTCCGCTTTAAGGGCAGGACCCATAAACGGTTGAGCTGCCATATTTCGAGTGCCGTCTTCCACATAGATTGAATAGACTGCTGGGGAGATAATCTCAGCACGTAGAATTTGAGTCATCCATGAGTAAACAGTGTTACTCATCCATCCGGTATCCCAAGGCGCTAATTGTTTCGCTCTTTTTTCAGTTCGCAGAGCAGAACGATTAATTTCTTGGCTGACAGCTCTATCGACTTGCTTTGTTTGGTTATTCAATGCTTTGATAAAAGCATTCTTTCCAATAATGCGACAAGCTTTACTCATGAGATAACCACCACTGTAGAATTGCGATGTTGCTTCAGGTCAAATAAGTTTCTACGAACGCCTTCATACTCGATCGAATCAATCTTACTGTATATGCCTTGCATATGCAGCTTAAATGCTGATTTAGTGTATTTGCCAAACACATTGACTTGCTCACTTGCTGATAAATCAGATTTTGAACATGGTACAATCACTGTTTTTGAAATGACCTCATCTTCGCCTAGATAACCGAGTTGTGTAACTTTAGTGGTGATTTTACAACGATGATTATAGTTCACTATATCCACCTCGCTATTCCTCTGCCAGACCGTTTTTTCGGCTTTGTATACTCGTCAAAGAGTGTGAAATATTCATCGAGATATGATTTTTCCCAAGTGTAAGTGCGCCCCTCTTCGCTATCCGCAGAAGCGCCCTCACTATTAATCTTATTAAAACGCTTGATGGTAACATCCCGTTGAATATACTCAAATTTTAGTGGAATTTCTTTGATTTCTTCTGTCTGATTTTTAGAAGCGAATTGATTAAGTGTAGCAAGTAGTCGATCTTTACTATCCTCAATCAACAGTTCTAATAGTTCATTTTGAAGTTCATCGGAAATTCCGAGCAGCAATTTAATTTTTTCTAGCATGAAGTAACCCCTCCTTGCTATTCTCCTCCGCCAGCTACAGGGGCTTTGATCGTCGTTTCAACTACACCTGTTGGAATTTCAGGGAATAATACTAACGCGTCCATGAATAGAGACTCGTACGTAGCGTTTCGCAGCACGCGACCACGAGTAGCTGAAATAAATCCAGTCTCATCAGTGAAATCTGCAAAGATACCACCTAAATCTGATGCCTTCATATTCAAGTATGCCAACACGATATTCTCTACAGCCGTAGAATAAATCTTTCCTTCTGGAACAGCGTTCAACACGATTACGTTAGTCGCTCCCAAAAAGTTTTTCAACAACGTCATACCAAATACATTCGATGCATCCGCTAAAACTTTAGTGTCACCTAAATAGGTTGCTACGTCCATTGGATTAACAAAAGATACAAATTGAGCTCCGTCAAATTCTTCGAAAGTATTCAATTTACCCCAAGCGTTTGCTAATGCTTTTTGGATACCTTCGCCGTTGTTTTTAGTTGGTGCGGTACCTAAAAAAGTCACAAAATCAGTTTTGATTCCACCTTGGATTTTACGCAGTAATTTGTTATCGGCTTCCGTAATGGCACGAGGCGCACCATGACGAGCAATAGATTCAGCAGACACAGCACGACGCCATTTATTGAATGTAACCTGATGAGATTTCCCTTTCTTTCGCGTCGCTTTTGATAACGGAATATCCTCTCCTTCGCCAACAACCCCAGGTTTTAAAGATGTTTCCCATTCATACATTTGAATTAGTAAGTCTTGAGTCAGTTCTTGCTTTCGAGTGACGCCAATCAACTCTAGTAATTCCTTAATACCTGTTTCAAAACGGTTGACGAAATCGATGGATTTAATTTCTCCTAAATCATCCATTACTGTTAAATCAGTTTCTGAAGCAAACATTTGCAAATCCATTTTCATCAACTTATCTTTGTTTGTTTTTGACATATTTTTCATTCAGTAATTCCTCCTAAAATAAATTTCTGTTTTCTGAGATAAGACGAGTCCGCTCGTCGTCATCCTTAACCGCCATAATCGATTTTTTCGTAACTGTTCCGCCACCGTTAGTTCCGACGCGCGGTTGTTTTTGAACTAGGCGTTTGTTCACCTCTGCCTCAATCGCAGCATCCCATTCTTCACGTAATGCTTTTACATCAGCGAGAATGTCCTCTGCCGTATCGCCATTCACACGATTGGCAAACTCTGCCGGCATTCCTTCTGCGGTAAGTTGCTTCCCCTTTTCAACGAAAAGCTGTTCTTCTCGGAATTTGGCTTTTTCCTTTTCGAACTTTTCTTTTTCTAAATCCAAAAGAGCTTGCTGGCGTTCTTTTTCGGAAAGTTTGGCTAGTTCAGCAGCCTTATTTTTTTCTTGCTCTAATTCTTTTTGCCATTTTGAATGCTTGGATTTAACGATTAAGTTAACATCATTGTCATCTTTAAAACCGAATTGATCTTTAATAGCTGCCAATTGTTCATCTGTTAAATTTCCTGCATCGAATTCAGGCGTTTGGTCTCCGGCCGGTGGTGTATCATCTCCGCCTGGTTCAGCAAAAAATTGTAAATGCATTGGCATTACTTGTTTGTTTATCATCGTTTTGACTCCTTCCATTGCTTTTAGCGAGAATCAATGCTTGCTCGTTTCCATTGCTTTTAACGTCAATCAATGCTTGGACAAAATAAAAAAGCCTAAGTGGTTGTTAGACTTCTTTGCAAACTATTTTGAAATATTTGTTAGTGTCACTTTCCATTTCTTCAAGTACGAACTCCATCAAATCGTAGGCGTCGTAAGGTCTGAATACATCCCACAATTTTAATTGGATCAATCTGTACCAAAAATACACACGCCTTTTAGCCGTCACTTCAAACTTTTGATCGCTCATATTACTCCTTAAATCAGCCTAACCATAAAAATTCACTCCTTAAAAGTGGGTACAAAAATAGCACCTGATCATTTTCACTTGATCAGATGCTTAACTAATAATCTCTATGTTTCCTATCTCTTCTGAACTAATGAGCGTTGCTCCCGGATACTCTGGACTCCCTTTGATTACTATCTCATCAAATTCTTCTGTATCCGTATCTATAGCAGGTGTATAGGCGATGACATCAGCCACGGTTTCAACTCCATCAGTGAATTTTATTTTTACTCTTTGTTCAACATACTTTCTTAAATTCACTGCTTTTCACCCTTTCTTACTGTAGGCACAATATGAACGCCCTTTTTCGAATAATGAATTGTAAAACCCTTAGTAAATTCAATTTGACTTGGTGTATCTTTTTCAATATTTACTCCAATAAACTCATCTTGAAAAATAAGTTCTTTATTTGCCCAGTCGCCATTCCTGCGCCTCAATATTTCTCCTGTTCCAGCAAATTCGTTAACAAGCTGCTGAGGATCTACATTTTCAAGTAAGTAACTTTTGCCAGATTTATAATTATTATGTCCTATTATATGTTTCCCTTGCTTGCCTTCGTGGACAGTTACATTGTATTTTCCGTCTTTGATTCTTTGCTGCAGTTTAGCATCATTATACTGTCGTTTCAGCGCTCTTACTCTATCTTCATTATACTTCATTTTCACGAAATCATCGAATGAAGGCGCGGAATCCTTAAGAACATTTTTGAATTTTTGATAGAATTTTTCGTCTTTATCTGTTTGTTTCTTCTTGCCTTTCTTGTCAGCGTATTCTTTATTTCTTTTTGCCACCTCGTCTTGCCAGCTATCTTCCATCCCAAGCTCTTCATCGTCGGGTAAAACGGTTGATCGACATCGGTAGTGAAGCGGTGGCGCATTTAGTCCTGGCTGATAATCTTTGATCAGATACACTTTTTTGTGATGGTTTCGACAGGTTTCAGTTGTGTCATCATCGATATGTGCCCAAAACTGATACTTTTCTAATCCAGCATCACGAAAGCGTTGAACCGTGGCGTTATTAATCACGTTTGTGCCGTCTGTCTGAATCAATGTTTCTGACTGCGCTCGCGTTACGTTATACTTCTTCCGTAGTTCGCGAGCGATTTCAGCGGGGCCTGACCCTTTAATAAATCCTTTTGTAAATACGTCTCGGATATCTTTCCCAAGATTATCCGTATTACCCCAAATCTGTTCTGAATAATTCCTTCCATTCCACGGCATGTGAACGATCTGATCAAGAATATGATCACTGACCGTGGAAGTAGAGTTGCCAAATCTGACTTTTCTGAAGACGTGCTTTGCCGTATCTTTCAAGTAGCTGTAAAACGATTGGTTTAACTCTTGATTCATTCGACCCATCAACCATTCGATTTCAAGATTGACCGCTTCAAGGCGTGTCACTTTAGCAGCGCTATATTGCTCGTTAAGGCGTTTTAGAAGTTCGCCATCTTTTGCATCCTTTGCTTGCTTAAAGTACTTCTCTGCATTTATGCGATAGTCTGACATGTCTTCTCTCATCAAGCGCTGCTTTGCTTCTTTGAGTGAAATCTTGTTGTCCTTCGCATAACGCTGGTAAAAGGAGAAAAGTTCCTTGGTTGTTTTTTGATAATACTCTTGATAAATGGATTGAAGTTCGCCAAAGAAATCAATATCCGTGCGATCCACATAGGCGAGAACCTCGTCCATCCTTTTTTTCCAGTATTCAGCAGATGAAGCCATTCAATCACTCCTCATATCTAAGTTTGATTGTAAATATTTCATCCGCAGTAGAATTGAAATCGAGCACTCTGATTAGCATTACTTTAAATCTAACAACTTCTATACCATTGATCGTTTTAATAGAAACAGTTGCATTCTTGTTTAAAAGCCGCTTAAGAACTTCTTCCAAGTTCCGAGGAATAGCAGCTTCCATTTCAATTACGCAATGATCACTAGCTCCACGATAAAACTTAGACGATATTTCATAAGGTAACAACCAATCATTGATGTAAAAAGAAACAAATTCTTTACTCATTTTCACTATCCTCTTCTCCTTTAGCGATACGAGGATCTGGCATTCTGTCTTGCTCTTCCTTCATCCGTGCCAATTCCTCATCAGGGTCGATACCCGTCACTGTTGATAGAATCTCGACAATTGTTTGATCACTAACTTGACCAAGTAAGCTGCTGGCAAGATTAACAATGTCAGCATCAGATTTTGGTACGTTTGGAGTAAATACGACATTTGTTTTGTTGATTGAGTCGTAGGCTGTCGTCTCATTCCCTTTGATTCGCCAAATGTTGACAGCTAAACGAAGACGTCGCATCAATCCTTTTTCAAACTGCCGCTCTTGCATGGCACGTCGATTATCTGCGGCCATTAATTTGTACTTCAGTGCTTCCCCAGATTGATTTCCTGAGAAATGTTCATCGGTCATATCCGGCGTAAAAGTAAAACGCAGGATGTCAGAAACCAGTCGTTTCTTGTACACCTCCGCGCCGTCAGCGTCATATTGTTTTACCAAATAGAAGGCATTCGGGTTAGCTCCTTCTGGATTCGGGTTGTCATCTAGAATCATGACTCTGGCTCTTTTAAATGCCATTGTCACACCAAGTTTCGAGTTTTGATTGATATTCCCGTTTTCATCAAAATCATTATCGTCTGTTCCAGTATAAGGATTTCCAGTGATCACCAACATAGCGTCCATCATGTCTTGCTGAAAGTTGGCCAACTCTGATTGCGATAAATCATATGCATCGATCGTATCGAGCACAGGCTCATAAGCTCCTGTGCGATCTTCGTTGTTGGCGTACTCATTGATTGGCACTCCATTCAAATTATGATCATCGAAGTCATCAAAAACTAAGCCCGTATCTGTTTTTTGATTGTCATTGACATAGTAATAAATATAGTCGGCACAATAAACAATGACAAAATCTTTCCACTTGCCATCTCCATAATCAACACGATAATAGCGGACTCCGAAAAGCGAATTATTATTGTACGTATCGTCATAGACCACAAACGTTTGCTCTGGATTCAATCGTACAAGTTTGACTGTCGCAGACTCATTGATCATGTCCACCGTCAGCATCTCATACGCCCGTCCATAAATAGATAAGTCCGTCTTAATCAAAATATTGTGATACGCTTCGTTGTTCTCAATCGAAAATTCTTCAATCTCGTTTTGAATCGCGGTGTCTTCATTTTTGTACTGAACTGGTTTTCCTAGCATGTAGCCCTGCTCAAAAATGGTGATGTATCTAGCAAAATCGCTCGCTATTCGATTGTCAGCTGCGTAATCATCTGTTTTAGCAGATCGGTATTTAATATTATTGTCTGATAATGAATACCGTTTTAACTCTTGAAGTCGCTCTACTTGTTCATTTTTATGGCGACTAATAAATCGCTCAAGCTGTTCAATCCAGCTTTTGCTTTCGAAGTCGATAGCGTCAAAGTCTTCTTGGGCCATCCGAAAAACTTCATTTGCTTTCAAGTTGAATCGTTGTCCAGCTAAAAACTTTATTTCATTTGCCATTTAGCACCTTCCTTTCTAGAATCCAAATGCTTTCACTGAATTCATTCGGTCATTTAAGTTGTTGCTCTTCAATTTAAAGATTGCTCGATTCAGTGCATATCGAATGGCATCAATTGTGTGGTTGTAGCCATCGACAGGCTCGTTGATGTACTCGCCGGTCTTTTTATCTTTCTTCCAGGTGTAATTTCCGAACTCTTCAAGCGTCTTGAAACACCTATAGTCAATGACGATTTTGTATTGCTGAATAAACTGAATGCCTTGAAGTATCGAACCTTTGCCTTTTTTGACGGCATGGATTTTTGGTACGCCTTTCAAACGAATCTCAGCGATGGATTTCTCTTCTGCGCTGTCAGCTTCGATATCCTCTTTCCCATAGCCAAGATTCTTAACTGTCTCTGCTATTTCATCATTGAGCATATGCTTTTTGACGAACTCTTCAACGATGTACAAGGTCTTGTTCTTCTCGTCGATCTTCACATGCATAAATGCTGACGGATCATTCACATATCCAAAATCGAGACCAAAAAAAGAAGGCAACGACTTTAGCGCGGCCTTATCTAATACTCTGGATTCGTAGGACGGAAATACGAGCTTATCAAGTGTTGCAAACTCACCTAGTGCATAAATACGATAATATGCCGGATTCCGCTCTTTCAGTTCTTCGATGGTAATTCTAGTTTCTTCATCGAGAAATTTATTATTCTGATAACTGGTTTGATAAATAATCGTCCGCTTTGAATCGAACGAAATGCCTTTATCAAACCAGTTTTTATAAACCCAATTTGTTTTCGATACCGGATTGAACATCAAAAGGATTTGACGAACCTTATGTTTCCGATCCCGCAAGCGTAACGTAAGCTGCGTGTAGTCATCCAGAGTAAACTCTGTCGCTTCCTCCATAACTACGTCGGACAGACCTTTGATGGATTTAATCTTTTCCGGATCGTCCATTCCTTTAAAAAGGAACTCTGCACCATTAGGCAACGTGATTCGAAAATCGGTGTTATTGACTTTGCAACGATCCAGAATCCCGAAATCTGACAAGCAGGCTAAAACATCAGCAAATATCGAATCTTTAATGGAGCGGCCAACCTTACGAGTAAAGAGAACTTTACGTGGCTTTCGCCATTTCTTACAAGCCTTCAGCACGACTTTCTGTACAACGCCATGGGATTTCCCGCTACTGGCACCGCCATAATGTATTTCGGTAAACTTCGTATAGTCGTCTCGAATGTCATACATATGTTTGTTAAACACTTTGGATGGCTGCGGAAATTCAAGGATAATATTAATCTTCGGCTTCGTCGTCGCCATCCCACTCACCAACTTTTATCACGATATCGCCTTGTTGCAGGTCTACTTTATCGGTGAACAGTGCATAACGCTGGCCGAGCATTCGAAGTGCTCCGTTTACGTCTGAAAGCTTCGCTGGCATTTCAACAACTTTAGCTTCCTCCGTTTCAATCGTTTGTTTACGCGCCGTTCCTTTGTCATCAGGAATCCATTTTTCCTGCTTGGATCGCAATGTAACTACTTGATTTTCTTTCACTTCTCGCCTTGCGATTTGAGTCAATCGTTCTAACACTTCTGTTGCATCTGCAATTCGATCGTTTGCCATTTCATCTAGTTTTTCATCGATATATTCTTTCAGGTGAGGTTTTGTTAGGTTTTCATGCCCAGTTTCCTTAGCTGTTTTCTTGCTGTAACCCGCCTTAACAGCTGCCTCTGTCGCATTTCCAGAAGCAATATAATACTCACAGAACCTCTTTTGCTTTTCGGTCATTGCCATGTCTATCACCTTCTTTCCAAAATAAAAAGACCACTCGCTCTGAGTGATCTTGGTTATGTATTAACAACCTACCCCATTCTGGGACCCACTGTTTACCCGTATCCGGCAGATAGGAATGCTCAGTTGCTATTGTGGGACACGAAACCAGTAAACGTCCCTTTGCCTCGTCAGGCGTTTTCCTTTTGCGAATCAGGTCTCTCGCTTAACATCTTGCGTAATCATCCTGAAACGACTACAAACCAGTCTAATACTGTTTGAAGCTTGGTCCCTTTATTTTATTGACGTGACAGGTCTCGATCCTGCCCCTGCTCTTAAGAGCTGTTCTGTCCCTACTAAACTACACGTCAACCAGAGGAGCTACCTCTAGCGCTGTTTGAGATTGTTTATCCAAGCAAAAGCCCTGGGATAATTCAGTGGTCTGATTGCCTCGTGCTTATTGCTCAATCTCTAAGTCACTGGCAATGAATCGAACATTGCATGTCTAACATTTTCGAAATTAACTCGCCTCTCGTAAACAAGATACTTTTTAGGGCAATGGAGTAGTTAGACTTATAAGTTATATGCGTCTACCCTTTCCGCCACAGTGACATAATAAAAGACGGCACATTGAGATTTAGAAGAAATGAAGCTTTTCAACTCCATTCGCTTTTTATTTTTTGGTTGTGCCGTCAATGAATTCCATCAAGCCAGACGTTTTTAAGTTTAAATTTTTAGAAAGGAGAAACTTTCAATGACAGTTTGAGTGATTCGTCTGCTTGATGAATTATCTACTCTATCAGTTTAGCATCTTGACAGACCTCGAAAGTGCAATGATAGTGCAATGATTAATTTGTTTCACCTAACTCTTTTGCTAATGCATCTACAAATTCATTCCTCAATAACTGGCACATCCGTTTAGAGTATCCGACCTCTTCCGCAACTCCGTCCCATGTTTTGGTTCTAGGTTTAATCCAATACCACGTTCGAATTATTTTAATTGTTTCAGGCTTAGAAGATTGGACCACTTTATCTAATGCGGCTTTTCTTTCTCTCAAAAGTCTCAAATGTTTATCCGTCGCTAATTTCAAACCCGTTCTTTCTGTCACGGAAGTAGAATTAGCGGAGCGTGATCCGCCAATATTTTCATCGGTTTCTTGCCACGGAAATTCGATTTCAAGTTCGACACGTTTAATATAGCGATCCATCGTTGGATATTCCTCTATTAAATCTTCCAACATTCTAAACGTTCCTTTTTTCAAATGACTTGTCCCCCTTGTCGATATATATATAATTTTGTCCTTGATAGCGTCGGTTACTGTAATTCTATTTCTTCAATCGTGTAAGTGAATTGTGATCCAGTTTTGAACCAAGAATTTTTAAATGCTGCGGCGGCTTTTTCTTTTGTAGTAAAGATACCTTCAACTCTTTTGTCCCATCCTGAGATAGATACTTTCCAGACAATGTAAACTTTCATTCCGCCACCTCTTTCTTTCCCCATTCCGCGAAGGCTGCTAGTACATGCAAGTCTTGTGGACCATTCATCTGTTTGTAAGCCTCTTCAACATCAGATGGTAATTCAGCACCAAAATGTTTCCATCCAAATGCTGAAAAATTAACAATTGGTGCATTGTCCGATTTCACAAATGCATCTTTCAGATATTCCAACACGATCTGCTGGTTCGGGTTGAGTTTCACCTCAAAGCCTTGAACAATCGCCAGCGCATAATTAAAACCCTCAACAAAACTGTGGTTCACCGTTCTAAATTCATCACTACTGGAAAAATTCTCTTCATGCAGTTTATCCGCCTCGGCGTCTAAATATTTGAGTAATTCCATCCTCACACCTACACTTTCTCGACAGGCACCGCAAACGACCAGTAGCGCTCGTCGATGGCTTTGATTTCTTTTTCAGTTAACATACAATTTTCATCGTTTAATGCTAAAAATTCAGAAGATGAATAAAATTTACCGCCTTCTTTTCTTAAATAAAACCCTCCATCGTTTCCGATCTTAGGGAATTTAACATAATACTTCGGCTCTTCCTCGACCTCGTAGCCGTCTAAATAAGCTCGTGCCAAATCATGCATATGATCATAGTCAGATAACCAATCGTAAAATTCTTCTGAAAATCCTCTTGGCCTCACTATAGTTCCATCGTTTATTTCATAGTATCCATTCAAGCAACTTGACAAATCGGCTTTTTCTATACATATTTCAATCCACTCCGCCACAAAAGCTGGCACTTTGACTTTCTGCGGTTCGTCAAGCTGCTCAACAAGCTGAATCACTTCAGCTAATTGATAATATTGCAATTCATGATTTTTGCTTTTTCTAAATTCCTTCCACCCTTCTAAAGTCTTTAATAATTCTTCTTTATCCATTTCATACCTCTTTTCTCTTTGATAGGCTGAGTTAGCTGAAATCCGCAGTTTGTAAAATATTAATCAATCGTTCGACTTGTGGCGATCTCCACGCTGTCATAGCGTAAGTATGAGCGTCCTTTGTATAGTGATGTGAATTAGACTTCAAGTGCTCCTTGGCTTCACGATTGGTGAGAAACATTGTATTTTGAACGTTGAAAGCTTCTTCTCTAACACCAAGCACAGTCCAATCATTTACCTTTTCCTCATCAGCTATTGCATCAACGATATCCTTAACATGCCAATAATCATCATAGTCAAGGTCATAGTCCTCTTCTAAGTACTCATAATCACCGATATTATCTTTAAGATATTTCAAAAACTCTTTGATAGTGTATTCATTCCAATCCAAATCATAAACGCGATATTCTTCAGCATAATCATCTGGTGCTTCAACGATTTTATAATCTCTAATAACCCAGAAACGTGGATCAGCTTGGCAAAGTTTGTCCTGCGTATTCAATTCCATTTGTAAATCCTTTAGGAACTTAATGTCTTCTTGTTTCATTTCAATCCTCCTTAATTGGCAGTTCAGTCATCCCAAATAATCCCTTCATCAAAACGGTGCTTTTGATTATGCATCGGCGTTTCCGGAGCCGCTTCTACAATTAGCACAGGATTGTATTTAGATTTGAGTTTTAACCGCTTGATGTGATCCTTAGCTTCAGACAGAGTAAATCTACTGTTCAATTGATCCTCACCTTTTTCAAGAATATCTGATCCAAGAGCCGTAACTAAGTAATCTACGTCTCTATATACCGGTGACCAGAATAGAAATCCCCAAGCTACGTCAGCACCATTATTAAATTCTGTTCCAAGCAAAATCTTATACATTTTAGTCACTTTTTCGTCATAGCTCAAATGTTTGGTGGCTTCCATAACCGCTTCGCCAAGTTCAGCAGTTATTACTTTGTCCTCAACTAATACATCCGTTAAGTAATAGTCGTCACCATCTCGACTCTTTATCAAAACAGCTAAGGCTTCTGGTATATCTTTCTTCTCAAATTGCATGAAATACCTTGCAATTACTACTGGCATATTCTTCATTCGCCGTCCTCCACTATTCCATCAGTTGTCATAAAACGATCCACACTTAGCAGCTCTTCTGACTGATAGATATTGCCAACAACTTCTAAGTTCTTCCTAACACCCATTAATTCAGTATCATAAATATGCTCACCTTTGATTCTGTAAGCACCGCTTTTCATGCGATAGACTTGAACATAGCTATGCCAGAAGGTATCTCCGTAATTAATAGATTTAGAGGTATATAGGAGTACGTCTCCCTCGAAAATCTCAACGCCGTTCTTATCTTTTAAGCCTGTTGATTGCATGTAATTCACTTTCACACCGTGTTGAATTTCTCCATTTTTTTCGAATATCTTATTAATCTCTCCGTTAAATTCAGGTTCATATTGCATAAAACTAAATTCTGGATGCCTAACATTTTCAACCCAGCTTCTAAATTTCGCCTTCATTCGCCGTCCTCCTCGATTACTTTGTAACAGTCATCCCAAATTACATCTGAGACACCTTCGTAAATTGGACTTTCACCGCTTACCGATTGTAATTTTCCATCTTCATAGTAAGCATCTACCCAACCGATCCAACCTTTTCGAAAGGCTTTTCGCATTGCGCCCCAGTCTTCCCAATACACATCTTTGATTATTTCTATTTTAATTCTCTTATTAATCATATTTTTCTCCTTGATACCCTTCACTAGCGGAACTATTCAGCAGCGCTAATCGCTTTGTTTTCCCATTTCTTATAAGCGTCGAAGTAAATTTCTTTTTTATCGCCATTCAAAGTGCATTCGTAATACATTCCATCAGAAACCGTGGTGCTTAAAAGAGCCTTACTGTTTTGAAGTGTCTTGCAGCTCCAAACAACGAAAACATCATCCGTAGTAATTTCCTTTTTGTCTGATTTGTCCATATGATTGTTGGTGTAGTCCGCAACTAGTTCCTTACATTTTTCAATAAATTTTTGATTATCCATTATAATTCTCCTTTTTTCTCTATTAATTTTTCTAAGGTGTAATCGACGTCAGTCGGTCGAATCGTGTTGCAATGCAGCATTTGAACTTGCTTAATATTTGTAAAAAGCTCAATTTCTTTGTTAATTGCTTTTTTTGTTTTGGGTATAAAGGTTAAAAGTTTAGGCAATTTCATACCTCCATTGTTTCATCCGATTGCGGAATTTAATTGCAAAATATCCCCTTTAGCAAATAGAAATTTGATAAAATGTGATAAAAGGAGGCATGTTTTATGCAAAGTCTATACATTTTATTCAGTTTCTTAACTACTTTTGGAGTTATTTTGATGATCTACGCTTTTTATCGGGATTTTAATAAGCTAACTACTCTCCAAAAAATCTCCCTTATCCTTGTTTCCATATCAGGACTAGCCCCCATGATATTAGGAACAATAGAAGGTTTCATTTCTCATTGACAGCTGATATGGCTGTTTTTTTGTATGCTGAAAAATAGTCAGTGATAGCTCCAGTTTGCGGAACTATTAAAATTCATCCCAATCCTCTTCGGTTTCTTCCTTTGATTCTTTCTTTTCCTCTTTTTTGGATTTAAGTATGGCGAGAACTAATCCCGCCAAACAAATCAATCCAAGAGCAATTAGAATCTTCGTTACAAAGAAAGCCATTCTATTTTCCTTGTTCTGTTACAACAGTATTCGCGCCATTCACAGTTACCCAACCATGTTTCTCACGAGCCTGAGCTTCTGTATAACGAATCAATTCATCGGTTACAGAGTCAGCAACTTTTTTATTTGATTCCGCTTCGGCTTCTGCCGCTTTCGTTTTCTTGTAAGCTTCGCTATCAGCTTGTGTTTTAGCTGTTTCAGCATCTAATTTAGCTTTTTCGTTTTCCTGACCGGCGCGGATGATAGCATCGATGGATTTTTGTGTTTCAGCATCGACATCTGGAACGCCGAGAGTGACATCCTCAACCAAAAAGCCTTTTGGTTCAACAGACTTTGCGAAGCTTTCCAATACAGCTGCTTCAACTTTTGAGGAATCCCCGGACAAAACATCAAGCAGACTATATTTTGCGTAAACCTCACGAGCTACTTTTTGAAGCTTGGATTTTAACCAGCCAGATTCAATGTCTTCACTAGTAATATTTCCAAACTCTTTGTACATTTTTGCCGCCTTAGTTGGATCTACTTTGTAGTCATATTTAATGTTGATCGTCGTCTTCTTACCGTCACTCGTAGAAACTGAGACGTTTTTCGCTTGAATCGTCTGCAATCGAATCGGATATTGAATGACCTTATCAATTCCGACAAACTTCACTCCTTGGGTTAACGCTTCGTCTTTGATACCGCCGTTCATTGAATAACGAACACCGACGTAACCATTATCGATTTTCTCTAAAAACTTAAATGCTCCGACTACCCCGATTACTAAAATCGCTACTACAGCTACCGCTGCTTTAATTCCTGTACTTTGTTTCATAATATTAAGTCTCCTCTTATTGTTTTTTCCGTTTTTCCAATTACGCGACACATTTTTAATGTTCTGATTTAAGATCAGCTATTCAATTTTCATTACTTTCTTTTTACTAACGCTGATTCGGTGATTAAACCTTCTAAGTTCTTTCTCATCCACTTCATGCCAGTCAGTAATTTCAAACGAAGCCGACTTTCTGTATTCTTCAATCAGTTTTCCAACAACTGGCTGATAGAATCTATCTCTATCCTCAATCTTGTAAAACGTCTCATGATTGTATTTGGGCCGCTTCGGCTTCATCCAGTTTTTCATTTCTGTGTACTTGTCTTTTTTAGGCCGTCGATCGTCTGCTCTCAATTTCGCAGCGCAACTCTTGCATCGAGTCAACTTCCACATTCTTCCATTTTCAACAGTAATTTCACGGCCGCACGAACAACGAGCTAGCCACACTTTATCTTTTACAGTCGGACTGACGATTGTATACTCTCCGTATTTTTCGCCCGTTCGATCACGTTTAGTTTTCTGCATCTTCTAGTCACCTTTCAATCAAAATGGAAGATCGTCATCACCAATATCGATTGACGATCCCTTGAACGGATCAGACTCATTGTTATTTTTATTCTGTTCATAATTTCTAGTAAAGTTGTTACCATTGTTATTTTCCTGTTGCTCATTCTTAGCACGAGACTCTAACAACTGGAAATTCTCAGCGACTACTTCTGTCACATAAACACGTTGTCCTTGCTGATTTTCATAGTTTCTGGTTTGAATACGGCCAGTCACTCCTAAGAGAGTTCCCTTGTGCGCATAATTAGCTAAAGTTTCAGCCGATTTCCGCCAAATCACGCAATTGATAAAGTCCGCTTCTCGATTTCCATCTTGATTCGTGAAGTTACGATTCACTGCTAGAGTAAACGTTGCTACTCCAGTTCCGCTCGCGGTATATTTTAAATCCGGATCTTTCGTTAAACGTCCGACTAAAACAACATTGTTGATCATTTTGTTTCCTCCCCTGACATGTTTTTAGCCGCTTTTAACCTATCTGACGCAGCTTGTCTTTGTTCATCAGACATCACTCGTTTAGCTCTTGCTGAAACATTTCCGTCAACGAACCCCTCTAAAGTGATTATTTCCCCGTTTTCTTCTGTTAATTTAGGGGATTTTACGAGCGGCAAATACTTTCTGATATGTTTAGGCACGTCTGTGTATATATGCCAGTTTTCATTGATTGAATAGGTAAAAATAGTCTCTTGTTCGTTTCTAGGTAATTTCATTTGCAACTGCTCCTTTTTGTTCGCATATTTTCACTGCTAGTTCTCGCTGAATCTCATATCCTTGTTCCATCAAATCCCAGAACTCAAAATCTTTGTTTCTTTGCTGAAAGTGATAGATTTTATATCCGACCCAGTATTGTTCAAAGAACTTTCTGGCTCGCTCGTCCTGTTCATTGCCTCCGTTTACTAAATAGGTCGCGTACCTTTTAAGATATGGCACCATGATCTCTAGATAGCTTGCTGGCAAAGAATTATGAGCCTTTTTGAGTAAATCATAGTCCTTCATTCTTTCGTCGCTCCTCCATAATCCTGTCAGCTTCTGCGATCATGTCTATTTCATCTGTCTTCTTTTTTGGTGAAGAGATATGCTTTGGTAACTCTTCAACACGATTTTTAGCAATTTTCCCTCTAGTTTCGCGTTTCGCAGTGAGGTCATACTCATCTTTGTAGCGCTCATCCCGAATCCATCTAAACAATTCTTGTGGATGGTACCAGTCAGTTATCTCGATATATTTTAGATAGTCTGAGTAACCTTTTTCGAACACTGCAAGGTCTGAATCGTTCTTCACTTTCTTTTTGAACTGTTCAACAGCTTTTTTCTTTTGCGTCTTTTTCGGATATTGTTTCCAAAAACACTCAAAACGATATATATATATATTCTTTATTTCTTTATCTGTTTCTGTATCTAGTTCTATATCTATATCTGTTGCGTGACTGTCACGTGACTGTCCCGCATGGTCACTTAGTAGCTTTTGTTTCCCGCGTTGTCGCTGTTTTCTCAAACGATTCTGCTCTCTAACCTTTTCCATGCCTTCGATATTCTGGTGCTTTTCCCAGTTTGTTATCGCTATGCTCCCATCGGTATTTAAATCAATCATGTTGAACTTTTCCAAAGTAGTTAGCGCTAGCCTAACTACGTTCACCGGTTTTCCAAAGAGCGTAGATAACATTTCCTCGCTGTACGGCATGTTACGCTGTATATATATCAAGCCTTCGTCATTCGTCTTACCAGCCAAAACAAGTAATCGAATCCAGATAACTAAAATCGCATCCGACTCAGGTACCGCTTGAATTAATCGGATTTTTTCATCATCAAACATAGTCGTTTTAAGTTTGATCCAACTTATTTCTGCCACTGTGTCTCCTCCCCATTACCTATTGCTCAGTCAAATTCAATTACCACTTTTTTCTTACCAGATAGAACATCAACGTCGATTTGTGGTTTTTGATCAAACCATTCAGCATGATCAGTTGAGTCAGAAAACTCAATTCGGTCACTACCCATAGTTTTCAAATAGTATTCTTTGCCATTCACTATTAGTTTTGTAACGAATATGGACTCAAATTCATTTGGATTTTTTTCTTTAATTAAGCGAGTCTTCTCTTCACGGACGACGTTATTATCTAAAGCCCTTTTCTCACGTAATAAATTGGCGAAATCATAAATATCTAACATTGCTGTTCGGATGCCTTGAGAGAGTGTCGATGATACAAACCCACTAGATCGTCCCATCATTTCAGAAACTTCACCTTGTGTGTATCCTTTGTTCTTGATGAGGTTTTTAACCTGTCGCTTTAAATCCTTTGTTGGAATTGTAGAATAATCTTTCATAGATTCTTTTAGACTCTCAAGCCTTTCTAATACGAGTCTGTACCGTTGAATACTCGTTTGAAGTTTGTCATTTATCGCATTAGAGATAATTCCTTTTTTCTCGAAACATTTTTGCTCTATTTTAACTACGCTGTATCTATCGTCTTTGTTTTGAATCTCGCTAATCACCTCATTTATTTGATTAACGAAGCTTCTTTGATCCGCTGTCATTTCCATCTTTTTGCCTCCTTTTAATAATTGATTGATCTTCTTTGCGCTAAGTCTTTTATTACGTTTATTCCTGGTCCTTCTTCCCAAAATCACACACCTAATTTTTTTATAGATTCTTCTTTCAGTTTTGTCGGTATAATCTGATACTTGTTTAAAAAGTTTTGCGTTCCGATTTGATGCTCTTCATTGTGATGCTTGCGACATCCAGCGTAAAAAGTATGTTGCGTGTGGTCTACCTTGCGCCGATTGCGGCCCATACCTACAGTGTCGATGTGACAGATGTCCGCATGCTTGCCACAGATACAGCACTTTCTAGCCATAAGGCATTTGTAGAAGTAATAGGCTAGATTTTGAGGCGCAATCTCATACCCTTCGCGAAACGGAATGTCATTCTCGAAAATAAAATCCAAAATCAGTTCAGCAAGAGTTGCTACTTCGTCCACTGAATTCGCGGATTCGTTCGACAAACTAATATCTTCCCCCGTGAAGTATCGAAATTGCCAATAGAACACGTCTTTAAGGCTTTCTAACGGTTCTCCAGTATATATATATATGTCTTGCAATAAAGCGAATATGAAGCGTCTCTGTTGCACTGTGAAGCCACGTGGGTCTTTGATAAATATTTCAGCTTGTCGCTCACCATCGAAACCGTTAAAAATCGTCTTCAAACGTTCGATGTTTAGTTCTTCTTTGAGTTCTAAAACGATCTTATTTCCAGATATTTTTGTTATTTTTGTAAGATAAGATAGATTGTTCATCTACTTCACTTCTTGTTATTGGATTGTTTTTCGAATTCTTGTTGAATTTTGTTCGCGGCAATCTTGAAAAGTCCGCTTTGGTCATATGTCATATCGCTGATTTCTTTAACCGGTTTCCCTAATCGATTATCTTGTTTCGTATATTTATTGACTGTGTTTAGTAAAGTTCGCTTGTTTTCTTTTCCAGTCGTCTCGTCTAATTGATCCAATAATTTTTCAAGCCGTTCAATCTCTTTTACATCGATTTTTGGTTGATCCGGGATATCCTCGCCCTCATATAGATAGATAGCCACGCCGTGTTTAGCTAAAGCCTTAACGAAAGCCCTTTTCAACGCTTTATTGATATCTGTTGAAGTTGGTTTCAAGACTGGTTGACCACGAAAGTTTATGATTGCGTAGTTTTCAGTCTCTGTTTTGCCGAAAAGAACTACTGATACTTTCACCATGTATCCGTCACCAGTTTGGCGGTATGGCTTTAGTTCAGTGATTAAAAAGTCTTGTTGTTGACCACTTAAAACACTATAGTGCTCAAATTCGTGTTCGATGATTTCTGCATCAGAATCAATGATCTTCATAACTTTGTGAGCGGCTGCCCAACTTAAATACTTCAAATAAATTTTTTCCCCTGTTTTTTTATCAGTTCCGCCCTCTTTAGTTTTTATGTCGCTCTCAAAATCCATTTGAGAGATTTCTTCAAATGTCTTTTTTTCACTCACCGAACAACTCCCCCATTTCATTAATAAAAGATTTGCCGTCACTATATTTTGATAGCGACGCAATCACTAGTTCCTGCTCAAACTCGTCTAACAGCTCTTGAGCGCTCTCAAACAGGACTAGAAAATGCATACGTCCTAGTTCCGTCTTGATAGATAGCCTATAAACGGTATCGTTATATGCGACTGTGGCTCCGTTGTCATCTTGAAAATACTCAAGTTCTTGACCTAATTCATTTTTTCGATTTGGAGCTTCATTCTCGAGTTCCTCTGGAATGGCAGTGATGTATTCATCAAGTGCCACTTTCTCTTTTCCTGATAGCATGTTATAATCACCTCGAATAAAGTTTTAGTACATCAGCTCACTATTTGCTTGCCGGCGGTAGTGAGTTTTTTTGTTCCCACGCTTTTCTGCGTTCGATATTTTGCTTTGCTAGAATCGTGGATTCGTTTCTTTGATACCAACGATCAGCAATATTCTTTCCGATTTTTAACCCTTCTGTTCTATTCATCTTCCAACAGCTCCATTTGCTTAATAATCGTCATTGTCGCCGTTGAAGGCATCCAATTATTGATAAATTCGATTACTTCATCGAATTGTTTTGATTTAATCCGGTTTCTTGCTACTGCTCCCGTGATTCTTTTGATACCACCATTTAAATCCTTAAACAGTTCTGTTTTCGCTTTATTGTTGAGATGCTGCTGCGAGCAAATGATTCTGATCTTATTTCGGACCATGGACGAAATCGTTCGATAATCTGGCTCAGTAAGCAATTGGTTGTTTTTCATTTCATCTATATCACTCTCTATTGCATCAACTCGTTCTGTGGTATCTTCCTGGTACTCAAACATTAGCTTCAATGCTGCTCTAGGTGAATCTGGTATCACAAACTGCTTTTCTTTAATGTGATTTTCCATCTCATTAAATCGTTCAATATAAGCTACTGCGAATTGAGTCCCCTTCGCTCCAGTCATTCGAGTTGAAAATAATTCACAGCCTTTTTTTGACAGCAAGTAACATGGCAATGCTTTATTTTGAGAATTTAGATATGTTGATTCGACAAAGTAGGACTGGTAACTTTTTACCTCACCTAAATGGTCAATAATTCGCCGGATATCCTTCATCACATTGTTGTGATCCTTCCCTACCATTTCCGCTACTTCTAAACTGGGGATCGTTTTTTCTAGTTTTTCCATATAGTTGTACCTTTCTATTTGATAATTTTTTTTGAAATAGGTTAACGACCGTAAGCAATCCAAATAACACTACAGCCGCTTGCCAAAGCCCGGCTACTAAACTTGCTGTCATTGCGCCAGTTAACAATGTCTTTTGGGACCGTCGACGCGCTTTCCTGTTCACAACGGAAACAGGCAATATGTGAACGTAATCAAAATCAGATCGCATCTTTCATCCTCCTTTCAAATACTTAATACTATTAGTGTATAAAGAACAGCGAGCAGGAAAATACATGTTGATAATACTCGTCCAATAAAATCTTTGTGATACAAGTTAAATCCAATGTAGCCCAAGCATACTAACCACACGATGACTAGATATGTGATATTCATAGCTTCACCGTCATGAGCGCTGCCCGATCTAGTAGGTAGCGTCGTATAGTTGCCCCGAACTCTTTTTTGCAAGTAAATTCGTGAGTGATTAATCCGTTTTTCAATTTGACTCTAATTTGCATGTCAGTCTCCTTTCTTAATTTCCTGATATTCAAAACGTCTGTCTGACTGCTCTTTCAAAAATCGGTCATATAACTCAAGATTGATATAAACCTCATTCGAGGTTGGAGCTACATAACCTTCTCTATATTCTGATTTTCTAAATAAATTCATTCGTCTATGGTAAGTCGATTCTGAATAGCCCTTTTCTTTTTTAAATTCCTTTTTAGTCAAACAGCCTTCCATGTTAATCACCCCTTTCAGTTATTTATTCACTAATCAAAATTTGTTTCACAATTTTTTCTTATTTCAATAACAATCTGATAACATGATTATTTCGTAATGTTTCACAGCCAAACGAACATTCGCGTTTTTGCCTAATAGGCAAAATAAATAACTTTCTATTTGCTTTTAGGCAAATCTTCATACAAAAAAAATTCAGGCAAATCATTGATATCTTTTCCTAAGGACTTCATTAAAACTGGCAATTCATTAGCATTGAACGAGTGTATTCCGTTTTCTTTTTTCCAGTATGATGCTCCATTCATTCCCATTAGAACGCCCATTTCAGTAACACTTTTTTTTGCATCTTTCCGCGCCTTTTCTACTTTTTTTAAGTTTAATAACACTTTCCTGTTACCTCCTTTCGTTATGACAAAATGACTATAACACGCATTTTGCCCTAAGGCAAACTTTTTTTGATATAAAATAATTCTTTTGCCTTGTAGGCAAAGATGTTATAGTATTTTTAGATAAATTAGAAAAGCGGTGAGAATATTGACTGGTGAACAGTTAAGCGAGGATCAGCTTAAAGTAGCTGCTATCATGAAACAAGCAAGAAAAGGAAAAAAATTAAGCCAGTTAGAAGTAGCCCCTAAATTAGGTTTAAACAATGCTACTTTATCTAAATATGAAAATGGTAAATTACCTTTCCCTGATTCAATACTAATAAAGCTCTCTAATATGTATGATATTGATTACTATTCGCTTCCCGGAGTCGTAAAACCTAGGCTAGTGGGCTCCAGAGAAACCATGCAACTAATTGGAACTATAGTAGCTGGAAAACCCCTAGTAACCTATTCAGATCCAGAAGACATACAAGTTCCAGCAGAAATAAAAGAAGCCTATCCTAATGGGTATTTGTTAGAAGCTTCGGGGGATTCAATGAATCGTCTTTTCCCAGATGGGCAATTGTTAGTTGTTGATCCAGATTCAGAAGTAGAGTCAGGATTAGTATACGCTGTTCGGATAAATGGTGATGAAACAACAGTAAAAAGAGTGATTGTGGGAAAAAACTTATTAGTGCTTCAGCCGGATTCTTATGATGAACGTTATAAGCCGTGGATGATTGATGATCCACTTGTATTAAGTGAAGTATGTATTGAAGGAAAAATAGTTTGGGATTTTGCCAATCCCAATAAAAGAAAATATTAATTCAACAGTCGATATAGCCCCGCCCCAATCTGGGGCTATTTACTGATGCTAAAAAAAGAACGTACATTCGATTAAGGAGGCACTGCATATGTGGATTGAACCATTGGCAAACGGAAAGTTTAAGTATGTCGAGCGATACGAGGACCCACTGTCTGGCAGAACCAAACGGGTATCAGTTGTAAAAACTAATAAAACAAGGCAAACTCAAAAGGAAGCTACTTATATTCTTAATAATAAAATAGCAGCAAAAATGAAAAACTCTAAATCTAAGCGGGAAGAAATCACTTTTGTAGATTTGTATGATAAATGGTTTGAAATATATAAGAAGTCTGTTGCAGAAAGTACATATCTTACCACTAATAACTTAATGACTGCTGTCAAAAATGATATTGGTAAAGAAACGCTCGTTTCTAGAATTGATAGCAATCTAATAAATGATATTCTCGAAAAATATCTTTATGAAAAAAGACTATCGAATAAATACGTTAGTGTCATTAAATCTAAAATCAATTTGATTTTTAAATATGCTCTCAAAAGAGGTTACATTCGAGAAAATCCAATTGATAAAGTTACGGTTGATTATAAACCTGAGTTTAAAACAGAGAAGATTAAAGATAAATTTTTAGAAGACGAGGAATATAAGAAGATAATAGAGTACACGGATGCACATAACAAACGCTACTCGTTGTTGTTTCAATGGCTTTACTTAACGGGAATGAGGCCCGGTGAGGCATTGGCTTTGCAAAAAAATGATATTCATGGTGACAGAGTAACAATCAATGGAACATTGCTATATCGTGAGCGTAAAGCCAATGAAATGATAAAATCAAAACGAACTAAAACGGCTGCAGGCATGCGGGAGATTGACTTGCCATCCAAAGCTATGGAAATTGTTAATGAACTGCTCGAATTAACTCCGAATGGTAAATTCTTGTTCCAGTCATCAAACGGCACGCCATTTTTTTTGAATGCTATTAACACTTATTTACGCGACCATAAAATTGAAATGGGATTGTCGCAAGACAAACCACTTAGTTCGCATATTTTTCGCCATACCCATATTTCAAAACTGGCTGAAATTGGAACGCCTATATACGTTATTCAAGATCGCGTTGGACATGAAGATAGCAAAATTACTCAACAAATATACCTTCATGTAACACAAGGAATGAGAGAAAAACTGCAGAGCGACCTAGAGCATTTATAATAGCTTGCCCCTTTTCTGCCCCTTTTACCGATTATTAGCGATTAGCTTCCTTGGAAAACGGCTAATAACATAACTAAAACAAAAGAAAAAACCCCTGAATTATCAAGGGTTTTATATTCATCAGATAATAATGGATTAACGACGAATTTCTTTGATACGAGCTGCTTTTCCGTGTAATGCACGTAGGTAGTAAAGTTTTGCACGACGCACTTTACCGTAACGAACAACTTCGATTTTCGCAACACGTGGAGTGTGTAGTGGGTAAGTACGTTCCACACCAACACCGTTAGAGATTTTACGTACAGTATAAGTTTCGCTGATGCCAGCTCCGCGACGTTTGATTACTACGCCTTCGAATAACTGAATACGTTCGCGAGTTCCTTCGACAACTTTCGCGTGTACACGAACAGTGTCCCCAGGACGGAATGCTGGGATGTCAGTACGTAATTGTTCTTGAGTTAGTTCTTGAATCAATGGATTCATATTTATCATTCTCCTTATTCCAAACATTCTTAGGACAGGTGCCCCAGCGGAATATCGTATAATTGATGAGCTTTGCACTCACCAAAACATTCTAACACAGATAAAAAGCATCTGTAAAGATAAATTTCTTGTCACGCCGGATTAATTCTCCAGCTTAATAGAAATTTCTTTATCTTGCTGCTTGATATAACTCTCGGCCTGCTGTTTGATTTTATTTTGTTCCGTCTCTGAAAGATTTTTATGAGTCATGATTTCGATCACACCCGTTTGTTCACCGGTCTTGGTTTCTTGTTCCTTTAGGGAGATACTGGTGATTCGGTTAGGAAACTTAGTGAACAGCTTTTCTTTGATTTGTTCCATTTCCTGATACAACGAATGATCATTGGCAGCGTTCGTTAAGCGCTGTGTTTCCGCTTGCGGGGTATTTTCTTGTTGTTGATTTTCTAAGTAACGATCTAAATCCTTTAGACTCAGCGCTTCGCTATCTGCGACTTGACGGACGCTTAGTTGATAATCCTTCAGCCGATAGTCGGCTAACTTTTCTTGCAACTGTGTGAGCTGTGATTTCGTCAGTTCCGAGCCGATGGTATCGATGGATAACTGATGGTTCTCTGTGTCTAGGGCTTGATTTAAAACGTAATAATCAGAGAATTCGTTGGCTAGGTATTTTTTAACTTGTTGTTCATCCACTTGTTTTTTTACTAAGGAACCAGCTGAGAAAATACTCGGCAGTAGGACTAAAACAGCAAAGAAGATCATGACATAATTTCTCTTTTTTGCCTCGCCTTTTTTCACCACTTTACGAGTAGAAATCTGAAAAACCTGCAGTACGATGAAGGAGGTCAAAATAATACAAGAAACATTGACGAGAAACAAATAACTGGCGCCTAAAAAGAAATCTAGATTTCTTTCGTAGATCCCATAACCTACCACACACAACGGCGGCATCAACGTCGTTGCAATGGCTACTCCTGGAACGATATTATTCATTTCTTTTTTTCTGGCACCGATCATACCGGCGATCCCACCAAAAATAGCAATGATTGCATCCCAAATCGTCGGCTGCGTACGGGCTAAAATTTCTGAACTGGCATAAGTGATCGGTGAAAGGAAAAAATAAAGGGCCGCCGCAATAATGGCGAAGCCGGCTTCCAATAGTAATAATTTCAACGCTTTGATCGTCAGCCGGGAATCAAAAGTCGCAAGCCCCATCCCTAGACCTTGGACTGGCGCCATGATCGGTGAGATCAGCATGGCACCGATCACCACTGGCTGTGAATTCATGTTTAAGCCGATAGAAGCAATCACGATTGCGCACACTAGAATCAGGACATTCTCCTTCTTTGGTGTGATTCCGTCATATATTTTATCGTAAAGCTCCTGATTCGTTAATACTGATGGATCGTCCATGCTCATCACTTCCTCGTTTTCTTTTAATTGTAGCAAAAAAGCTTGAATGACTGAAAAATTATGCAGTCACTCAAGCTCGTTTATTCTTCGTTCTTTATTTCAATTAATAATTTTTGCATTTCGGGAGTCAGCTCTAATTTCTCCAGCATGTCCGGTCGGCGCAAATAGGTTCGCCGCAAGGATTCTTTTAATTGCCATTCTTCAATCAGACGATGGTTGCCATTCATCAAAACTTCCGGCACACCCATCCCTTCAAATTCAGCGGGTCGGGTATATTGAGGATGTTCCAGCAAACCTGTCGAGTGGGAATCCGTTTTCGCCGAAGTCTGGTTGCCCAGCACGTCTGGTAATAAACGAACAGTGGCATCAATCATTACCATTGCTCCAAGCTCGCCACCAGTCAAGACATAATCGCCTAAAGAAACTTCATCGGTCACTAAAGAACGAATCCGTTCATCATAGCCTTCATAATGTCCGCAAATAAAGACCAGCTGCTCTTCTTGGGAAAATTCCTCCGCCATTTTTTGGTTGAAAGGTTTTCCGGCTGGATCAAGCAAGATCACCCGTTTTTGTTGATTACTCGTTTCAGCTTCGATGGCTTTCAAATTATCATAGATTGGCTGGACCTTTAATAACATTCCAGCGCCACCACCATAAGGATAATCGTCCACCTGCTTATGTTTATTATCTGAATACTGACGGAAATCATGTACCTTGATCTCCAATAATTCTTTTTCTACTGCTTTGCCGATAATCGATTCACCTAAAGGTTCTTCGATCATTCTAGGAAAGAGGGTCAGTACATCAATCCGCATCGTCTAACAATCCTTCCGGAAGTTCCACATGAACGGTTCCCTCAGTCAGGTCGATATCTGTTACAACTGATTCGATATAAGGAATCAGCGCGTCTTTCTGACCCTTACGTTTTACTACCCACACATCATTCGCGCCTGGTGATAAAATTTCAGTGATCTTTCCGATTTCACGATCTTCTTCATCAATGACTGTCAGACCAATGATTTCATGATAATAGTATTCATGTTCATTCAGCTCAGTCAATTGCTTTTCAGATATTTTTAAAATGCCATCACGAAAGGCTTCGACTTGATTGATGTTGGGATAACCTTCAAAACTTAACAAGTCAAAATTTTTATGGCGACGATAACTGGCGATCTTTAAAGGTAAAACCTCTTGGTCTTCTCTAAATAAGAAAAGTTTTTCTCCAACTTGATAGCGTTCCTCCGTAAAATCCGTGGTTGAGATCACGCGAACTTCGCCACGGATTCCGTGGGTATTGACGATTTTCCCGACTTTATAATAATTAGTCACGTACTTCCCTCTTTCTGCTTTCTCTATTGTGCCATCGAGACAGCCATTTTTAAGCTGCTCATGGCATCTGCGTTCATTATTGTATAAACCGTTTGATTGTTTTGCCAAACCACTGTATTGGATTGAAAATCACTTGGTGTAACTCGTAAGGAAATTTGGCCGACCGTTTGTGGTACTGGTAAAAAGGCCCCTTCCAAATATTCAACCGTCTGTTTAGCCAACGGTTTCGGATCTTCTTGTTCCAAATTATTGGCGCGAACCGAAAGACTCCAATTACCTTCTTTCCAGCCTAAAAAGCTTGAGCCAGCACCAGCCGTTTGATAGCCGGTAATATTGTGGCCTAGATCAACCTGTTGGCCATTTGGATCATAAGTTTGTCCAACTTCATTTTGAGCCGTCTCTTTTGAATCAAAGGTATGACGTTGAAATTGTGCCACTGGTGTTTGACTATTTAAACTTGAATCATTAAAAGGCGTCTCTTCATTGACAACGTAATAATTCACTTTCAATGTTCCTTGTGCTTCAGAAGCAGTAATTCCAATTGTTTTACCGCCACTAATTGTGGCTGGATCAGGAAATTTTTCATTTGGGTAATTGGCTTTGAGTTCTTCTAATGCGGTCATGGCATGATTGGCATGTGTCGAATCGGTTCCAGTTGCACTTGTAGCAGTCTTTGTGCTTGAAGCGACAGTTGACGATGGTTTTGCGCTACTTGGTTTACTGCTTTGCGAACTTGACGTGTTGGTAGTTGAGCTGGTCTTCGTCGTGGCTGTCGCCGTCGATTTTGTGGTGCTATCTTTTGAATCATTAGTTCCAGAGTTACAGGCGGCGAGTGCGAACAACGCGCTAAACAATACTAAAAATTTTTTCATGATGAAACACCTCCAACTCCATTCTACTCCACATCTACGTAAAAAACACTCGAATCAAACTGACTCGAGTGTTCCGATTTTATTTACCATCCACGATATTTAGACGAACTTTTTTCGGTCCATTCGTCCGGACGCTGTATACGATCGTACGGATCGCTTTTGCGACACGGCCTTGTTTTCCGATGATTCTACCGATATCCTCAGGTGCAACCGCTAAGTTGTACTCTAAGAAATCTTTAGACTCTTCGATCTCTAATTTCACTTCATCTGGTTTTGTCACCAACGGACGAACAATGGTCAACACAAGGTTAGTTAAATCTTGCATAATTGATCACCTTACTTCTTAGCGAATTTAGCGTCGTGGTGTTTTTGCATGATGCCTTCTTTAGAAAGAATGTTACGAACTGTATCAGAAGGTTGCGCACCTTTTTGTAACCAGTTTAAAACATTTTCTTCTTTTAAGACTACTTCTGCAGGGTCTTTCAAAGGATTGTAAGTACCCACAGTTTCGATAAAACGTCCATCACGAGGAGAACGAGAATCAGCAACAACGATACGGTAGAAAGGTTTCTTTTTAGAACCCATACGTTTCAAGCGGATTTTAACTGCCATTGTATAACTACACCTCCATATAATTAATCACAAGATGTAGTCTAACACGCTTTTGTTTAGCTGTAAAGAGTTTTTTCTTTACAGCTTCTTTTTCTTTCTAATCAGCGGTCTTATCCTTAAAAACAGTTGAAATAAAAATCATAAGTCGTATCTTTTGCATCAATTACTTATTTTTTGTAAGATTAAAAAGTAGATAACGAATGTAATTTACTTAGGAGGAATAGTTATGACAAAAACTATCGGTATTTTGGTAGGAAGTTTACGTAAAGATTCTTACAACAAAATCGTCGCAAAACAATTTGCGGAATTATTACCAGAAGGCTTTGAAGCAAAATTTATTAAAATTGATGATCTTCCATTCTATAATGAGGATTTAGAGGTTGAAGGTCAAAATCCTGAAGCTTGGACTCGTTTACGTGAAGATATTAAAGGCGTGGATGGACTATACTTCGTCACTCCAGAATACAATCGTTCCATTCCAGCAGCTTTAAAAAATGCATTAGACGTTGGTTCACGTCCAATGGGTAGCAGTGTTTGGGGCGGCAAACCCGGCCTAGTCGTGACTGTATCACCTGGTGGCCCTGGTGGATTCGGTGCTAACCATATCTTACGTCAATCACTAGTCTTTTTAGATGTCCCAACCTTGCAACAACCAGAAGCATATATCGGTGGCATCATGAACTTAGTTGATAATGATGGTCACCTAGCTGACGGTACAGTGAAATTCTTCAAGACGATCACTGATCAGTATATTGAGTTCTTCAATAAATTAACAAAATAATTTGCCTTTTCTAAATGACTTGCGATTTTCGCAAGTCATTTTCTTTTTTTAATATGCTATACTTATTACTAAACAACCAGCTTTTTTAGGAGGGATTATTTGACCATTACGATTCGATTGGAAGAAGAAAAGGATTATCGACAAGTAGAGGAAATTACGCGGGAGGCCTTTTGGAATTTGTATGTCCCTGGAGCGGAAGAACACTATATCGCCCACACTTTACGGAAACATCCTGATTTTATCCCAGAATTGACCTTTGTGATTGAAAAAGACGGAGAACTTATTGGCAGTATCTTTTTCAGCCATGCTAAAATCGAAGATGAAGTAGGTAAAGAATATCCGGTGATTTCTTTTGGACCTGTCAGTATTTCGCCTAAGTATCACCGCCAAGGCTACGGTCGGATGCTAATTGAATACGCCATCGCCGAAGCAAAACGATTAGGCTATCCAGCTATCGTAATCGGCGGCTTTCCTTATCATTACCATCCTTATGGCTTTCTCGGGACAAAAAAATACGGTATCTCGATGCCTGATGGCAAATACTACACTGGGATCATGGCGTTGCCGTTAAAAAAAGGCGCATTGGATCAAGTGATCGGCAAAATTGTTTTTTCCGAGGGCATGTATCCTGACCAAACTCACTTGGCAGGTTTTGATGAAACCTTCCCGCCTAAAGAAAAGAAAGTTTTGCCTTGCCAAGCAAAATTTGAAGCTGCCGTCAATGAAATTGATGAAACTGAGTATTAAAAAAGTTTTGAGCCGTAGCTCAAAACTTTTTATTTTTTTAAATGCAATTGGGCGAATTGCCCGAATTGTTCTGTTTCGACCAACTGAAATTTCTGCTGATTCCTTTGCGGTAAGAATAGCGGTACACCTTCACCTAACAAAATCGGTACAACTTGAATCCACCATTCTTCGATCAGGCCAGCTTCGATCACCGGTCGCAGAAGTGCTCCACCACCTACGACCCAAATTGTTTTATCTTCAGGCAAATGTTGAATAAAGGCTACCGGGTCTTGATCTACTAATTGGATATTATCTTCCAAATTTAAATTTGAACGACTAAAAACAAAATTCTCTTTTTCGGGATAAAGAACTTCCTCTGGTGCGTCTCGTTTCACCACATCATACGTTCGTCGTCCCATCATCGTATAGTCAATTCCTTGATAAAATTGATCATAAGGGACCAATTCTCCGCCTGGTTGATTATACAACCAATCCAATCGATCCTGCTTATCAGCTAAGTAGCCATCCAAACTGATCGCTCCATAAAACACTGCTCGCGCCATCAAATCCCTCCTCGCTCTATTTTTATCATGATATCAAAGAAAGGCTTCCTCAAAAAATAGGAAGCCTCGATCTTTATAAATTGATATCCATTTTGTACGTTAACTTAGACAAATCAATACTACTTTTTACTAATTCGCCAATATACTTCATCGCTTTTTCTTTTATAGCATCGACGATTTCATGATTACGTTTTGTCAAATAATCGGTGAGTTCAGCTCCCTGCATACTTTGGGCCTGTTCATCAGTCTCTGCCACTAAACGAATCAAGTTCTCACGACAATCTTTGACAAAATCACTATCAGATTCAATCAGTTCACTATAGTGGCCTTCCACTAAAGCAGTGATCGTCCGATACATCCAATAGCCGTCTGCTAAATTCCAATCCAGTTTCGTATCGTTGAAGCTTGGGTCTGAGTCTGTCGCATTGCCATAAAATGGTAGATGTGGGTTAAAGGCCGGGACTCCTAAGCAGACCCACATAATGGTTGAAAGCTCTTCTGGTACGTGATTACGAACTTGCATAATATGTGAATCTTGTGTCCGATTCAAAGCGATTGGGCGATACAAATGTTTTTCACGTTCAGATCCCCTGCCGTAAGGATCATAAACGGTCTCATTGTAATGCGAACCTAAAATATAAGCGATATCTTCCAAACTGATTTTACGATTAGCTTTTTGTAAAAACGGCAGCTTAGAGGACACGGGACTTTGATCGATCTCAGGATTGAAATAACGTTGGCCAAACCACACCCGCGGCGTGTTGTAATAACGATCTTTTTCCGTATCTGTACCAAAAATATGACGGAAATTAAAGCCTTCGTGATCAGGATTCAAATGATTTTTTTCAACAAATTCTTGGATGCCCTCAGACCACATGAAGTTTTCTGGATCATCGAAGTCGATTTCTTCTTGAGCAACTTGATTAGCAATCACAGCATAATGGTCTTCTGGGATACGTTGCGCTACCCAATGATGACCGGTAACGATTTCCATGTACCAAACCTCATCTTTGTCGCTAAAGACCACACCATTTCCTTCCGGTGAGCCGGATGTTTTGATGATCTCCCCTAGATATTCCACCCCATGTTTAGCAGAATCAATGTACGGTAAAACTGCGACGACCATTGAATCCTCTGCGATCCCATTTTTTACTAACGGATCGAAAGCCAAAACATGTTCATTGGCGTAGACACTTTCCGTCGCGCTGATGCCAACATTTTTTTCATTAAAACCGCTGCCGCCAAAAATCCCTTCCCTTTCAACATTAACGTTCGGCACCATTTGATAACGATAAGCTTTTTTCGGGTAATCAAAGGTAAAACCATTTTTATTCGATACGTATTTCCCTGTTTGATCGTCCTTGCTTGGAATCACTTGAATTTTTTGCGGCGTATCCGCCACAAACATATCGTTGTTCCGCGCCATCATTGTTGAACCATCTGTTGAAGCTTTTTTTCCTACTAAGATCGTTGTACAAGCCATTATAAAGGCCTCCTTTTTTCTTACAAATCAACTATAACGCTGATCGAAAAAAAAGACCAAAGAAAACCTAAAACGGTTACTTTTTGCTCAATTCTTCATAACGGAAACAATCGATTTTATGATCGTTAACGATTCCAACAGCCTGTAAAAAAGCATAGATCGTCGTACTACCGACAAATTTAAACCCACGCTTTTTTAAATCCTTAGCGATCACGTCAGATAATTCTGTTTTTGCCGGGACATCCACCATTGAAATTCTTTTTCCGTCGATCACTTGATGATCTACGAAGCCCCATAAATAATCTGAGAAACTCAACCCACTCGCTTGCATTTCTAAAACTTTTTGGGCATTGTTGATCGCCGCTTCGATTTTTCGGCGATTACGAATAATGCCGGCATCTTGCATTAATGACTCGACCTTAGCTTCATCAAACGCCGCAACTTTTTCAAGCACAAATTGTTCATAGGCTTGATCAAAGTTCTCCATCTTATTTAGAATCGTTTGCCAGCTTAATCCAGCTTGATTCATATCTAACACTAATTTACGAAAAAGGCGTTGATCATCGTATTCCGGCACACCCCAAACGGTATCGTGATACTCTTGCATGTTCTCATTACTACCTGCCCATTCACATCTTTCCATTTCATCACTCCTCAATTTTCATTTACAAAAAACGAACATACGCTCCCCTTTAGTATAGCAGAAAAAAGTGTCCATCTCTATTGAGATAGACACTTTCTTTTTATTTCCGTTTCTTTTTCTTCTTCTTGGTTTTCTTGACCATTCGGTTCATAGCCATTTTACCCATCTTGCCTTTGATACCTGAACCAAACATTTGATCCATTCCTGCCGGCATGCTGCCTTTGCTCATTTGCTGCATCATTTTGCGAGATTCTTTGAATTGTTTGATCATACGATTGACTTCGACGACTGAATTCCCAGAACCTGCCGCAATTCGGCGGCGACGGCTTGGATTTAATAAATCAGGATCTTCCCGCTCCGCTGGAGTCATTGAGTAGACCATCGCTTTTTTCCGTTCCACATCTTTTGGATCGACTTTGACATTTTCAATTCCTGGCATTTGATTCATTCCCGGAATCATTTTTAATAAATCTTCGATTGGTCCCATACCCATAACTTGATCTAATTGTTCGATGAAGTCATTGAAGTCGAAACTATTTTCCTTCATTTTACGGGCAAGCTCTTCGGCTTTTTTCTCATCATAATCTTGTTGGGCTTTTTCGATCAAGGTCAGCATATCGCCCATCCCTAAGATCCGGCTCGACATCCGATCTGGGTGGAAAATTTCAAGATCCGTTAATTTTTCGCCTGATCCGATAAATTTGATTGGCGCTCCGGTCACGGCGCGAATTGAAAGCGCCGCACCGCCACGAGTATCCCCATCTAATTTAGTAATGACGACCCCGGTAATTCCCAGCTGTTCATTAAAACTTTGCGCCACGTTCACCGCATCTTGACCGGTCATGGCATCGACAACTAACAGAATTTCATTCGGTTGAGCGATTTCTTTGATTTGTTTTAATTCATCCATCAATGCTTCATCGATGTGCAGACGACCTGCCGTATCGATTAAGACATAATCATTTTTATTTTGACGGGCTTGTTCCATCCCTTGACGCACGATCTCAACCGGGCTGACTTCCGTCCCTAGATCAAAAACAGGAACGTTTAACTGTTGACCCAATACTTTTAATTGGTCGATCGCCGCTGGACGATAAATATCGCCGGCGATCATTAGTGGCCGGGCCTTTTCGTTTTTGATTAATTGATTCGCTAATTTTCCGGCAAAGGTCGTTTTACCAGCCCCTTGCAAACCAGCCATCATAATGACCGTTGGGATCTTCGGTGATTTTTCGATTCCAACAGCTTCTGAACCTAGCGTTTTCGTTAGTTCTTCATCAACGATCTTTACGATTTGTTGAGCCGGCGATAAGCTGTCTAATACTTCTGCTCCTAATGCTCGCGTCCGAACTTCTTTGGTAAACTGCTTCACGACTTGCAAGTTAACGTCGGCTTCTAATAAAGCCAAACGAATCTCACGCATCATTTCTGTGATATCAGCCTCTGTAACTTTTCCTTTTTTACGTAATTTTCCCATCGCAGCTTGTAGACGCTGCGTTAAATTTTCAAATGCCATTACTTACTTTCCTTTCTCCTGATCAGATACAACACTTGCCTAAAATTTTTTCATACTATTCATCCAAATCTTGCAAACCGGTGATTGCCTCGGCTAACACTTCATCTTTGGGATAGTGTTCGGTTACATACTGCGCCAGCTTATCTAGCTGTTCTTCTCGTACGATATAGTCCGAAAACAAATGCAGCTTGCGTTCGTATTCCTCAATAATTTTTTCTGTCCTTTTGATATTATCATAAACTGCCTGACGACTCACCTGATATTCTTCCGCAATTTCTCCTAAAGAAAAATCATCCGCGTAATACAGTTCCATATAATTCATTTGTTTTTCAGTCAATAGCGTCGCATAAAATTCAAACAACGCATTCATTCGATTGGTTTTTTCGATCTCCATTACGTTATCCTCATTTCTCGCCAATTTTCTTCTGAGTACACCTTTAAGCCTTGTTGGATAAAATAAGCGGTCGCCACGCCAACGCCTGCGATCCGGTTCCCAGAGAAGCTGCCGTCGTAAATCAAACCGCTGCCGCAGGAAGGACTTCTTTCTTTTAAAATCATTCCGCTGATCTGCAATTTTTCTATTTCATTATAAGCTTTAACTGCCCCTTGTTTAAACAGTTCGGTGACATCTTCACCATCAGTATCCACGACCCGCGCTTGATTTCTCCATACATCAAAACCATCGCCCTGTTGAATCTCCGCTGGTCTTCGTGGGATCGGCAAGCCACCTAAAACTTCTGGACATATCATGATCGCCTGTCCAACATCGACTAACTGACGCAACTCCGGGATTGTATTCGACTGACCGTCATAGCGGCAAGCGATGCCGCCTAAACAGGCACTAATTCCTAACATCTATTCTTCTCCCATCATTTTAAAAAGAAAATAGGTGACAAAACTGCTTTCACATTATACCATTTATTCAGGTATTGAAATAGTCCTTCGCAAATGTTCTTATTAAGAAAAGCTGCGCGAATTCTTGCAGGTTCTAGACAATTTGTGAAACGGAGCAAATTTCAGTTTTATTTATGTAAAAACCTTGTTTTGTAAAGCAGCAAATCAAGAAAAATATGGTCTCCTTTTTAGTAAGTATGCAGATTCAACAGGATTAATCAAAGTATGAAGGTTTTTAATAGGAAGGGAGATATTTATGAAACGTGTATTAGTAGTAGACGACGAGCCCTCGATCGTAAAATTATTAAGCTTCAATTTGGAAAAAGAAGGCTATTTAGTTACCACCGCAGAGGATGGACAAGAAGGCTTTGAGTTAGCCTTAAACGAAAAGTTTGATTTTATTATTCTAGATGTGATGCTGCCCTCGATGGACGGCTTGGAGATCGCAAAAAAACTGCGGCAGGAAAAAGTTGAGACGCCGATTTTGATGCTAACGGCAAAAGATGATGCCATCGATCGCATTCTAGGGTTAGAGATCGGTGCCGATGATTATTTAACGAAGCCTTTTTCACCAAGAGAAGTGCTGGCACGAATGAAAGCTATTTTTCGGCGTATCGAGCCTAGGCAGGAACAAGTGGAGCATGAATTCTTATCAGCCGGCGAAATCAAAGCCGATTTAACCAACTATCAAGTTACCGTTCGCGACAAAAAAATCGAATTGACGCCGAAAGAATTCGAGTTGTTAGTCTACTTTATGAAGCGCAAGGAACGAGTGATTGACCGCGATACGTTATTGGATCGTATCTGGCAGTATGATTTTTCCGGTCAAAGTCGAATCGTGGATGTTCACGTCTCCCATTTGCGGGAAAAAATCGAAGTTGATCCGAAGCATCCGCAATATTTACAAACCGTTCGCGGCTTTGGCTATAAATTTCAGGTGCCAGCTCAATGAAACGAAAACAGCTAGACTATATCATCCCGCTAGTGTTCGTTTGTCTGCTTTTTTTTGGTAGCTGGAAATTAGCAAATCATTTTTATAATAAGGAACTGTTAGAGCAGCAAGAAGAATTTTTGACCAGTAATGGCGAGCTGCTGCTCCATCATCTGGATCTCATAGAGCTTAATTCGGCCGCCAATAAACAAGCCATCGAAACATTTTCCCAAGAGGCACATGATCGGATTACCTTACTAGACAAAAATGGCACGATTTTATTTGACAGCTCCGAGCCTAATCTTTCCGGCAGCCGCGAAAATCGGCCCGAGGTCAAAATGGTCTTGAAAAATAACGACGTAGGTTCTTCAGTCCGCTATAGCTCGACGCTAAAGACCGAGCTGCTATACACCGCTCAACCGATTCGGGGCGCCGATGAGACCATCGGCATCTTACGAGTGGCCAAAAGAACTTCCGCCTTTCAACCGAAAACGCGAAACTTCCAGCAATCAATCGCCATCATTCTTTTGATTTTTTATACCCTGATTTATTTGATTATCTGCTATTTGATCTATCAACGAAATCGTCCGATCGAAACGGTTCTCCCAGTTTTGCAACGAATGTTGAAGGAGCCAGAAAAAAGTAATTATGTCATGCAGAATGCTCCTCAATGGCAGGAGCTTTATGTCACGGTCAATCAAATCAGCGAACAGTTAAATGAGACCTATGCCGCTTATACTTCCACCGAGGAACAATTTTCTACCCTGTTTCACGAGTTGACTATCGGCGTTTTTATTATTGATATGGATGGGCGCTTTGTTATGATCAATCCGGCGATGGAGGAACTTTTACAATTTGGCGGTGCCAGTCGGCATCATTATTGGCAAGTCATTCAGGACAATCATTTCATTCAATTGATTCAACAAGTTTTAGTTGAAAAAAATCAAGTCCACCAAGAGATCTCCACCAAATTGCCAGCGGCGATGAATTTAGATATTCGTCTGCGTTACTTAGAAAATGAAGTAAAAGGTGATCAAATCATGGGCACGGTTTATGACCTGACCCATGTCCGGGAATTAGAAAAAATTCAACGTGACTTTGTGGGTAATGTCTCTCATGAATTAAAAACTCCGGTCACTTCTTTACTAGGCTTTTCTGAGACACTGCTTGACGGTGCAAAAGAAGACCCTGAATTAACTACCGAATTTTTGACGATCATGCAAAATGATGCTAAACGTCTGCAACATTTGATCCAAGACATTATTGAATTATCAAAAGACAAAAATGATTTAGCCGAAGATCATCAGACTATTGAATTGACGTCTTTTATCCAACAGCAAGTAGATCTCTTCCAACATTTGTTGAAGAAAAAAATGATTACCGTGGTGATCGACGGACAAAGCGATTATTTTTACCAGACTCGGCTGCCTTTTTTCCAACCGATCATTAAAAATCTTTTGGAAAACGCGATTCAGTATTCTCCTGAAGGCAGTCAAATCGAGCTTTCTTATCAATCGGCCGAGGATTTGATGATCTCTGTCAGTGATCATGGTATCGGCATGAATGAAGCTGACCAGAAGCGTATTTTTGAGCGCTTTTATCGTGTCGACAAGGCTCGCAGCCGGCATTCAGGCGGTACCGGATTAGGGCTTGCGATTGTGAAAGAATATAGTGAGATTCTTGGTGGTTCGGTGACAGTTGATAGTCATCCGCAACTGGGTTCAACCTTTACGGTGCGTTTACCATTAAACTAATTTAAAAACTAAAAAAGGATCACGGAAAAATTCTCCGCGATCCTTTTTTTGCTTTATTTAACGGTACCGTCCGCTGAACGTTCAATCTCCATTGAGGTGATTGGTAAGTAACCTAATTCTTTGACTGGTCCGTTTTGAATCTCATCAGTTGTCATGTATTTTAAGAAGTCGGCCAATGCTTTATCTGGTTTACCCTTTGTATACATGTGTTCATATGACCAGATTGGCCATTTGTTTGTTGTAATATTTTTATCAGTCGCTTTGACGCCATCTAGATCCAACGCTTGTAAGCTGTCATCCACATATGAAAGTGCTAAGTAGCTGATGGCACCTGGTGTTTGCGCCACGATTTTTTTCACCGTTCCTGATGAATCCTGTTCTTGTGACTGAATCGGTTCTTTCCCATCCAAGCCCCACTTTTCAAAAGTTGCGCGAGTTCCGCTGCCGGAAGCTCGATTGACAACTTGGATCGCTTCGTCTTTCCCGCCAAGTTCTTTCCAATTTTTAAGTTTGCCGGTAAAGATATCGATTAATTGCTGTTTCGTGATATCTTTGACCCCCACATCTTTATTTACTACTGGAACGAAACCAACTACCGCTACCTTATGATCAACTAATTTTGAGGCATCTACGCCGTCCTTTTCTTCTGCAAAGACATCGGAGTTTCCAATTTGGACGGAACCATTCTCTACTTGACTCAAACCGGTCCCGCTGCCGCCTCCTTGAACGGAAATTTGCACTTCGGGATGTTCCTGTGTATAACTTTCTTGCGCTGCGTCAACTAATGGCTGTAACGCCGTTGAACCTACCGCAGTGATTTTGGCTGTATCGCTTTTTCCTGCTCCTGAAGAATCTTTACTAGCCCCACTGCCGCTACCGCAGCCGGCCAATAAAACTCCTGATAAAGCTAAAGCAAAAATAATTTTCTTCATGTCATACTCTCCTTCTCCAATTAAAGAATAAATTCCCATAAGCAAACTTATCCCATTTTTGATTCCTAAATTCATTTTTATCCTGTCGTATCAAATGAATTCAGGTTTCGATTTCGTTATTTTTAGTACATGCTTACTTTAGCAATTCAACGTAAATATGCTGTTGAGCAGATGTAAATGATTGGTTAAGAACTGTAAAGCTTTGGTAAAGGTCAAATGGCTTACTTTTTATTAGTTTTGCGGTACAATACGAATGAAGTCAAAAATTAAACGAGAGAAGCGATTAAGATGCTAGTTATTACTTATGAATTGAACGGCTCAGAAAAAGAAAAAACTTATAATGCTGCCAGTGATTTTGTCGGTGCACAATTGAAGGAAGTACCTGATCTACCTGATTATTATCACGTAGTCAAAGCAACCGTTGACGGTGAAGAAATCAACTTAGATGACAAAACAATCAGCGGTTTATTCAACTACTTAAACAAATAAAAAAGGACCCACATGTGATCCTTTCCAGACTAAAGATAAATCAGGTTCGCCACTTTCTATCGAGTGGCGAACCTGATTTCTTTTTATTTGTTTAGATAGTTCGTTAGACGCTTCATCGCTTCTTCCAAATTCTCTAGCGAAGCGGCGTAACTGATACGGACGTAGCCTTCCCCTTCAGGTCCAAAAGCAATTCCCGGGATCAAGGCTAATTGATTTTTCTCTGCCAGATCAATACAAAAGGCCATTGAATCTTGAATGTAACCAGCTGGTATCTTGGCGAAAATATAAAAGGCTCCTGACGGTCGTGCAACATCAAAACCTAAGTCGGTCATCGACTGATACACGAAATCTCTTCGCGCACGGTATTCTTCTCGCATAATCTCCGCATCTGAGATTCCTTGGACCAAGGCTCGTACGGCGGCTTTTTGTGAAATCGTTGAGGCTGCTGTCACTAAATATTGATGAACTTTGATGATTTCTGCGACTAACTCTGCCGGAGCAAAAATAAAGCCGATCCGCCAACCGGTCATGGCGTGAGATTTTGACAAGCCATTGATTACGATCGTCTGTTCTCTCAAATATTTTCCAAAAGACACATGTTTAGATTCATAATTCAACTCACTATATATTTCATCGCTGATCACGAAGATCGAATACTTCTTCAAGGTTTCACTTAATGCGGCAACTTCTGCTTCATTATAAGCAACCCCAGTTGGATTGGATGGCGAGGTAATAATAATTGCCTTCACTTTATCCCCGTGCTCCGTCATCGCTTGATCAATTTGTTCCGGTGTTAAAACAAAACCAGTTGCTCGGGTATCGATGTAAACCGGCTCAGCTCCAGCTAATAAAATTAGCGGTTCATAACCAGGATAGGTCGGTGCGGGTAATAATACTTTATCGCCAGGTTCAAGGATCGCTAAAAGGCTGGCAGACAGCGCCTCGGTCGCTCCAACCGTCACTAAAACTTCGGTCGTCGCTTCATAATTAACCGCATATTTTTCAGATAAAAAACGGCTGGCGGCCTCACGAACATCAATCAAACCGGACATCCCAGTATAATGGCTAAAATTATCTTTGATTGCCTGCTGACCCGCTTCTTTTATATGCTCGGGGGTATTAAAATCCGGTTCACCTAATGTCAGCTTCAACATATTAGGAATCCCAGAAACCTTCTCATCAAATTGACGAATCAATGAGACGGCGATTTGATAAACATTTTTGTTAAATCGATCTTGTAGTTTGTTCATATAACCCCTCCATTTCTAATCATATTATCACAATCTTCCAGATAGTAAAGAGAAAATATTTCGGTTATTTTACTTGCTAGAATGGGAAAGTGAAAATTATAGTAGTGAAATTTCGTGTCCCATTTAAAAATAGACAATCAAGTCAGAATTTTTTTCTCAGAAATCACCTTCCTTATTGCGAAAATAAAATAATTTATCGGCAATCCTCTTATGATTTGTTGATAGCAGCATAAAATAATCTTCATTATTAAACGAAATTGATTAGCCGCTGTTGTATTGACTATTTATCGATCATAAAATAACCTTATACAAAAGTTTTTTAAGAAGGAGCTGACTGACTATGAACAAAGAACGAATCAAACAATTTCCTTTTGTTTTCTTTTTAATTCCATATATTCACATTTCATTGGCGATGGACTATTTGTTTGATTCCATTATTGGTATTTTTCTCTTTGTATTAGTGACCGCTATTATCGGTTTTTTTGCGAAGCGAACGCAGCAGCTGCCTTTATTGGTGATTGGGAATATCATCAATATTTTATTGAGTGGTCTATTGATTTTGCAAAAAAGCCCGTTAGTGAATCTTTATCACTCCTCCTCACCATTCACGGCGATCGCTCCCTTGTGCGTCCTTTTTTTGATCTCACAAATTACCGGAATTTTTTGGGGTAGTTTTTTTATAAAGGAATCAAGCTTAACACTTAACAAAAAAACTTCGGACCGCTAGACGATCCGAAGTTTTTTATTTATTCATGAGTTGTGACGAGCTGATTCACTGGTCGAATCCAAATTTCGATTTTAGGGTCATCCGTTACATTGAGATATTTCTGAATTAGAAAAGGTGCCATATCTTCCATGCCAATGCCATGTTTAGGTAGCCACGTCTCAAAAAAATAAGTATTCGCTTTGTAGAGCCCGTCGCTGACTAAATAATCAAAATCCTCAGCTTCATAAGAACAAACATAATAGTTTCCCGGTTCTATAATACATTGTGTAAAATGCTTAAAACCTTCCTTCGTTGATTGCCCGCCGACAAAATATTGGACCTTGCCTGGCAATACATCCATTGTAAAATAATCAAGTACTAAACCCTCTGGCAATAAATTTTCGATGGTCGCTCGTTCCTGTTGAAACTGATCCCATAGTTCAACTAACGTGTTAACGCCAACTTTGTTCATTTCGGAAGCATCAATCTGTTTAGAGACGCCTGTATAATATTCTGATACCTCAATTTTTTGTTGATAAATTTCTAGTACCAAATCATTGACTAACAATGGGACGCCCTCATCCACTAATGTGTAATCGATTGATAACTCTGGTTTCAAAAAATCAGTTAAGACCACCTCGTTCTTGCGATAAGTCTCAGGAGTTATACCGTAGATTTCTTTGAAATTTTTCGTAAAGACTTCATGACTATTAAATCCAAAATCCATGGCGATGTCAGCAATTCTTTTGTTGCTAGTTTTTAACTCTGACTTGGCGTTGGCAACTCTGCGGGCTTTTATATATTCTTTTACGGTTTTACCAACCAGCCGACTAAACAATTTTTGAAAATAGAAAACGGATAGATATGACACCTTTGCCAATTCGTCGATTGTCATTTCTGTTTGGATATTTTCTTCGATATAGTCAACCGAATGTTGAATCGCTTCCCATGCATGCATCATCTTCCCTCCTCTTCTTCATAGGATAATCTTAGCATAGCTTTTTAACTGAGGCTTGTTCTGTAGTGCTGTCTTACTTTCCACCTATTTTTGAATAATTTAGAAAAGCAACTCACAGAAAAATTTCCACAAGTTACTTATTTATATTACGATCCCTCTTTTCTACTAACCCATTCTTCAGTTTTCCCATTGCTGTGGCTATCATTGGCTCCAAATAAAGAGTTAATTGTACTTCCTTCAATGAAATTAAATAGCGATTAATTGCAATCACGCTGTTTTTTCCTTTACAATAGTAAAATAATCACAAAGGAGGTGCCACTGATGGCTGAACACGAATTGGACAAAATTACAGACTTGATCAGTGAGATTGAAAAAGTGATCCTCGGAAAACGTGATGTGATCCAATTAACAGTTGCTGCCTTGCTAGCTGGTGGACATGTTTTATTTGAAGATATTCCTGGTGTCGGAAAAACGATCTTAGTCAAATCTTTGGCTAAAGCCATCCACAGCGATTTTTCTCGAATTCAATTTACCCCCGATTTACTGCCTAGTGATATTTTAGGTATCTCTATCTTTGATGCTCAGACCAATCAATTTGACTTTCGAGCTGGACCGATCTTTACAACAATTTTATTGGCTGATGAGATCAATCGAACGACTCCCCGGACACAAGCTGCCTTATTAGAAGCAATGTCTGAAGGACATGTAACGATTGATAATCAAACCTATGCTTTAAATCCCCATTTCTTCGTGCTAGCCACACAAAATCCAGTCAGTTACTCAGGAACTTATCCGCTTCCCGAAGCACAATTGGATCGCTTTTTGTTTCGTTTGCATATCGGCTATCCCGCTTTTTCCGATGAGCTAGAACTAATAACTGGAAAACGTCAGCAATCATTAGCCTTGATTCAACCGGTTTTGACGCTAGCAGAGTTGACGGAGCTAAAGCAGAAAGTAACGGAGGTTTACGTGGATGATGCCGTTGCGCGCTATGCCCTGCAACTAGTCGAGGCTTCTCGCAATCATCCCGCGATTGACTTAGGTATCAGTCCTCGTGGATCAATTGCTTTTATCCAAGGAGCGAAGGCCTACGCTTTAACAGAAAAAAGATCCTTCGTGACGCCTGGCGATCTACAAAAGATTTTACCTGCCGTTTTTGCTCACCGCTTGATTTTACGTGAAGGGCTGTCCGTTGAGGAAGTCATTCACCAAATCATTGATCACGTCCCTATCCCAGTTAGGAGTTAGTCTATGAGACGAATGAAAGACGCTATCAAAATCTTCCTGTTTCTTTTTCTATATCTTTTGTCTTTTGCCTATGCGGGGATTTTTAACAATGACATCGGTTGGACCCTTTTTCTCTTTTTAACACTCTTTCTCCTCCTTTGTCTAATACATCTGCTGATCCCATTAAGTAGAATAGTCGCCGAATCACCAGATTCACTGACGACGCACGTGAAGCAAGTAACAAAACTTCCAATTCTTTTTTCTTATCTGCGCCAAATATTTCCCATTATACAACTAAATATCACACTGGCTGATGGCTGGATTGCTCGACAAGCAACTGAACTGTTTTTCATGCGCCAAAAGCAAATAAATTTTCAGTGGACACCGACACAGCGAGGGCTATACGAAGAATTAAGTATTCGTTATCAGAGCAGTAATCCATTATTCAGTAAAACCTATTGGACAACCTTAAAAAAGAAAATTCTGGTTTTGCCTCAATACCACAGACTATCCAATCACTTTCATTTCCAACAAGCCATGCATAATCAACCGTTTGGCGAACCAACGTTTACTATTAAAAACTATCGACATTATCGCAGCGGCGATGCCTTGAAAAATATCGACTGGAAGCTCTCTAGTAAGCAAACAACGTTGATTTATCGGGAACAGGAACACGCTCAGCTAGCAGAACCAATTTGGCTATTTTGGGGCAATCCTTCTCCACAATTCGAAGAGGCCCTCAGCTATTATTATTCGTTACAAGACCGAGTAAAACAGACAGAACAAATCCAACAATATCTCTTTGGTAATATTGTAGTGGCGTCTTCACAAATCGATAGTCAGGTATTTGCTAATATTCAGCCTTTTGAAGAACGGCCTTTCGTGAAGCGGTTTAAAGGGAAAGAGCTGTTCTTCTTTACTCCAGAACTTAATTCGCCAACGCTCGAACTGATTGAATACTTAAAAAAAGAGAATTCTGTCCAAGTATATGATCTGCCCTTCTTGCAGCATCTTTTTAAAACCGACGAAAGCAGGTGAAGCCTATGGCGCAACTAAAAAGGAAAGGACCTATCGTATTTCTGACGTTTCTAAGTTTGATTACGGTATTTTCTCAAGTTTTACGTATCTATGAGTTGGCAATCCCCCCACTTTTGATTGGACTGATAGCGGGCTTCTGTTTGATCATCGGTTTTGTTCCCTACTACAGCCTGAAATGTTTGCTGGGAATTGTTAGCTTTATTTTTAGTTTATATACTTTGCTTCCCTTGGATGAATCCTTGTCTTTGCAATGGATGACCGCTTTATTTGACAAAATGATTGAGAACTTCCATGCATTTTTTACTGGTGCGTCAACCTTTATCTCACAGGATTCAGCCATTCCCCTCTTGCTTCTAGTCTTGCTATTACTGGCCGTTTTAATGATTCAATTTGAGCGATTTCTTTTTAGCTATTTTTTGATGGTCAGCTACTTGTTGATCTTGAGTGTTTTTCATACTGATAATCTCAGCAGTCATTTGGCATTGCTTTTGATTTGTGGGATACTGTCCCGGACTTTTAGACAAAAAAGCTTACCGCCAAAACTTTTTATTGGTGTAATACTTGTTTTCTTAGTGGTGGGATTTTCCGCTATTCAATTAACGAATTCAGAAATACGAACCGTGTTGACTAACTGGACATCGCCAATCCGCAACTTCGCAAACCAACAAGGGCTTTATAACTGGATCCAGCGCGCTTCCTATTCTTCTACCGCTCGAACCGGCTTTAGCGAAAATGATCAGCAATTAGGCGGAGCATTGCTGGATGACTCCACGATCCTTTTCGAAGTAACGCAAAAAGACACAAGCTATTGGCGCGTCGAAAGTAAAGACTTTTACACCGGAAAAGGCTGGGAAAATACGAATCAAGTACAAACCTGGTCTCGGAACAGACAAGCGCCTCTCGTTGTTGAAACTCAACAATCTGACCAGTACTACAAAGCGCCTGAAGCCAGCTCCAGCCGTTACTTTAATCACGGAACCTACTTGCCCTTACCTTATGGGAATAGCTCCATCACCGTTACAGAAGGATCTACTAATTTTATTCGCGCTGAGGAAACAGGACGAGTCGACTTTGGTGGGTCCAATCAAACTGAACGAGGGATTCACAACCAATGGTCCCCGCCGGATTATCAATTAGCGGCGTTGGAAAATATCTCTCTCACTCTTCCAAATGATACGACGGTTGACTATTTACAGCTGCCAAATAGTCTCCCCGCAAGAATCGGCGAGCTCGCTAGTGAAATCATTGATTCAGAAACTTCTTTACTCAATCAAGTCAGTGCGGTAGAAAACTATTTGAAAAATAATGACGATTTCCGCTATTCTAAAATCGATGCTGCCTCTCCGGCAGACGATCAAGACTACATTGATCAATTTCTATTTGAAACAAAAGTGGGGTATTGTGATAATTTCTCTAGTTCAATGGTCATTTTATTGCGAACACTTGGTATCCCTGCACGTTGGACCAAAGGTTTTGCACCGGGGGATCAAACCTTGAACACTAATGGAGAAACGACCTTTACGATTAGAAATCTACATGCTCATTCATGGGTAGAGGTCTATTTTGCAGGATTTGGTTGGCTGCCTTTTGAACCAACGCCTAGTTTTACCAATCCTAGTCAACCTGAGGCCGCTGAAGAAAGTACTACACCCAATTCAGCATTGTCCGAGTCCTCGGTAGACGCATCTGACTCAAGCAGCCAAAATCAAGCCACTTCCAGCACGCTAGCTGACGGCTCTGGAGATAATGAAACAACTGATCAAGAAGGTCTGCCCCGCTTTCTAATACCGATTATTCTTATTGGATCAGCTGCGGTAGCCATTTGGTTCTTCCAAAAATATCTTTTGAGAATTCGTGTGCGTATTTTAAAGAAAATCACTCGACAACCTCTTAGAAAGATTTATCCACTCTTATTGAAAAAAATGGAAAGAAATTTGGCACGGAATTCTTCTGAAACATTGTCCGACTATGCAAAACGAGCAGAGAAAAAGGAGCCCGGACTTGAAGGCGCATTTTTAAAATTAACAGAGGACTATGAAAAGTTGCTTTATGGTCAGCCAACCACTTTGAACTTCGACCATGAATTGGTTGATAAAATTATTTTTTATATTGAGAATAAGAAAACCGTAAGAGAATAGATCCTTCTCTTGCGGCTTTCTAAGTTCATTCGCTTTTTTTCACTGGAATTTGAATTTCTGTTAGCCATTCTGCTTCACTGTCTTTGTTCCAAATGCCATCAATATAATTTTCACGGGCGGAATCAATCAGTTCATAGCCGTTATCTTCTGCAAATTTGATTGCCGCACCATATGCTTTTGGCAGACTTGAATATGGACCTTTATGCATGGTACAAATAGCGGTGGATACTTCGGGGATTTCTTTAAATTTCAATTCACCCAAGTCTGGTTTCAACTCCGTTACTGCTTCACAGGCTTCAATGTCAATATTTGTTTCTTTGTATTCATTATCGTGGTAAATGCTGAAACAATACTCCGGCAATGAGCAGACACAATCGGCTTTTTCCATCAACGCGCCCATTTCCGGCATCATTGAAAACAATGTGTCATAACTGGGAATCACACGCCGAATTGATGCCACAATTACTTTTGGTAATTGCTTGATGACCATATGATAGCTTTCAGCTTCTTGTTGTAAATACCCTTCAATTTGCGCGAGCATCGTGGTCCGTTCAGCGATTTCTCTTAGTAGTTGCTGTTTCTTTTTTTGCAAAATCCGCTGTTCACTTTCACCTTCCTGCACACGTTTGATCTCTTCGATACTGTAGCCGATTCGCCGCAGCGCTAGTAACCGATGTAACGGTTCCAGTAGGCTCGAGCTGTAATATCGATAGCCATTATCTGGATCAATGAAGCGGGGATGCAACAACCCCACTTCATCATAATAACGTAACGCTTTAATCGTGACCTGATTCATTTTAGAGAACATGCCAATTCGATAAAGCCGTTCTTCGATTTGTTGACATTCCATAAGCTCACCTCTTTTTCTTTTTTCCTTTTATTCCCAGCGAAATAATTTTGCTGCTAAACCAAACCCAACAATGGTAATGACGATCAAGAGAATTATAATAAATCGTGGATTCCCGATCGGTTGGTTCAAACTAACGCTTTTTAACAGCTGGACACCTTGTGTCAAAGGCAAAACATGCGCGATTTTTTGCATTCCTGTTGGAAACAACTCGAAAGGAATCACTGCACCTGATAAAAAAAGCATTGGAAAATAAACCAAACTACAAACTAAATTCGCGATCTTGATATTTTTACATAGGCTGGCAATCAATAACCCTAAACTATACATTGCGATCATCACTAAAAAATAACTAGCAATCAAAAGTCCCCAACTACCTTGCATCCGATAATCAAGAAAAACTACAGAAACCAGAGCTACTAGAACCGCTGAAATGATTGCAGTAATCATCGCTACCACGACTTGAGTCGCAATCAAATGCCCTGGCGATGCCGGAGTCACAAAAAAGTGTTTCAAAATCTTCTTATCACGGTAATCGCAGATCGTCAGTGGGATTCCCATAAAAGCCGTCGCACAAATACCCACAACTAAAAGAGAACTGAAGCTACTATCTAAAAAAGTATAATCAGCCGCTCCAGCCTGTTTGCTTCCAGCAATCATGGTGGTCAAAAGCAGGACCCCCAGCGGCATTCCAATCCCAAAAAGTACACCATCAATCGAACGCAGTGCTAACTTTCCTTCAACTTTAGTCAATTGAATCACTTTACTCATCGTCTTCCTCCCCTACAAACCAAAGATACGCGTCTTCCAACTTATTCTGAGCACTCCTTGCTAGAAGTTCTGGAATCGTCCCTGTCGCAACGATACTGCCTTGCTTCAGGAAACAAATTCTGTCACAAAGGATCTCCGCTTCTTCCATATAATGAGTCGTTAAGAATATCGTCAGATTCGTTTTTTTTAGTTTCAACAACGTTTGCCAAACGATTCGTCGCGCTTCGGTATCTAAGCCAGTCGTTAATTCATCCAAAAAGATAATTTTAGGATTAGGGATCAGGGCCAGAACAATCTATAATTTTTGCTTCTCGCCACCAGAAAGCTTCTCAACGAATTGTGTTTGAAACTTATCTAGCTTGAACATTTTTAGTAATTCATGATAATCTCTTGGGTCTTTGTATAGACAGGTAATTTCTCGACACAGTTCTTCGACTCGAATATTATTTTGATAACTCGAGGATTGCAGTTGAACACCTACTTTTTCAAAAATTTCTCGCCGATGCTTTCGCGGATCTAAGCCAAAGATGGTTGCCGCTCCTTGATCTGGGCGCTTGATGCCTAAAAGTGTTTCGATCGTGGTTGTTTTACCGGCGCCATTGGGTCCCAACAAACCAAAAACTTCGCCTTGATTGATCGCAAAAGAAACTTGGTTGACAATTTTTCGACCACCAATTTCTTTTGTTAGCCGATCAGTTTTGATGGCTGGATTCATAATCATCTCTCCCTTCTCTTATTAACAGAATAGTGTCTCCTGTTAAGGGAGAGTCAATCAAGCACCTAAAATTATTTTTTATTGGGCTGCACGATAAAGATTGTTCCTTCTTTTTGATAGCCTTGTTTTTCATAATAAGGATCAACATCGCTCATAACATAAACCGTCTGTTCAGGGAAATCATGGCAGACCTGTTCCATCAAATACCGCCCATAACTCTTTCCGCGATAAGTTGCATCGACTAACAAGTCATAGATATACACACCAAAGCCATCATCCTCTCGGCAACGGGCATAGCCACAAATTTTTTCATTTTCAAAAAGCAAATAAGTCAGCGATGTTTGTAGTGCTTGTAAATAATTTCTTTTCCCAGTGCCACTAGTGTAGCCGCCCCAGTCAGCTTCCTTTTCCATCATCATAAATAACTCTTTGGCATCTTCAACTTGATAGCGTCGAATATTCCATAACTGCTCCATATTTGTCACTCCCTTTTCTTTAATGATAGCAAACAAGTAGCATCCAAGACACCGCTTTTCCTCTGACAATCATTTACCATTATCGGAAATTTCGCTAAGAAAGGCTTTCACGAACTCCCTCAGCTTTTGTTTATTGCCGATAAAACTAGTTCGTGAAGCCGGACATGAATATACCCGCAGTAAAGTGATTTGTTCATGTAAAAAATTTATACTTTCACCGTCAAAAAAACCAGTGAAAGAATGATCTTCCACTGGTTTACTGAAATACTATTTAAAATAATCTCTCGTTGCTTGTTCGTCAATTTCTAACTGCTTCACTAAGCCGTCAACTGATTCAAAGGCAACTTGTCCCCGCAGCATATGATACCAACACACTTTGACCTTTTCACCATAAATTTCTTGATCGAAATCTAAAATATTGATCTCAACCGTCAGCATGCGATTCGGGCCAAAAGTATCGTTATGGCCAATCGAGCCCATTGCTGGATACCACTGGTCGCCTACTTTAATTTGATTGACGTAGACGCCTTCTTTTGGCAAATTCATATCCTCCGGTACTTGGATATTGGCGGTGGGATAGCCCAATGTTCTGCCGCGCGCTTCCCCATGAATCACTGTGCCGCTGACTTCATAGATGTAGCCTAATAAATGGTTTGCTTCTTCTAAGCGCCCTTCAGATAAGAGCCGACGAATCCGGGAAGAGCTGATTTTTTCTTCTTCATTTTTTTCGGTTTTTTTCGCCACTGTAACGACTTCAAAACGGTCTTTCGCATATTTGGGCAAATACTTGGCATCCGCTGATTGATCCTTGCCAAAATTATAATCAAAACCAGACACCGCAACTTTCCCATGCAGTCCAACGATATATTGATCGACAAACGTTTGTGGGTCCAAGGCCGCAAAGGCTGAAGTAAAAGCCACCTCATACAAAAGATCAACGCCCAGTTTTGCCATCCGTTCTTCTTTTTGTTTTAGCGTCGATAAATATTTGATTGGTGTGCTTTGAACCTTTTGAAAGACTACCGCTGGATGCTGATTGAAGGTCATCACTGCTAATTTCAAATTTTTTTCCTGCGCAATTTTTTTGCCAGTATTGATGACTTCCTGATGCCCGCGGTGAACACCATCAAAAAAACCTAAAACTAATACGCAGTCTCCTGCTGGAATTTCTGCTGGTTGATAAGGATGACGTAATTTTACAATTTCCATCTGTTATACCTCGTTTCGAATCACTTTACTAGGCTTCAAAAGCCCTTTTTTTTCGGGATGCTGTGCATACAGACTGACTAATTGATCTTGATAGAAAAAAGCTAACAAACCAGGTACATTTTCTTTCAAACCAAAATTTTTCAGCGGCATCAACTGCCCGTTTTTTACTTTTTGCCAATCGGCATTACTCAAATCGATCCGGGGAAATGCACTCATTGCTTCTTCAATGGGACGCAACGCCTGTTCGATTTGACCTTTTTCCATTAGCTCACTAACTTGTGCCAGTGTCACCGCTTGACCGACTGTAAAACCACCACTTGCCAGTCGGGTCAAATCAGACATATGAGCCGGATAACCTAGCTTTGCACCAAGATCTACCGCTAACGTGCGGACGTAGGTTCCTTTGCCGCAAGCTACGCGGAAACGCCAGCTTTGAGTCTGTGTCGCTTCGTGAAAAACTGGCGCTGTAATACGCTCAAAGCTCTCAATCTCCGCTTGCCGTTTTGGCCGCTCCACCGACTCGCCCGCGCGAGCATATTCATATAAGCGCTTGCCGTTTACTTTAACAGCAGAATACATCGGTGGTACTTGAACGATCGTTCCGATAAAAGTTGCCATCATTTGATCGATTTCAGCTTCTGTCAAAGGTATTGCTACGGGTTTCTGATCTACTACCTCACCACTTGCATCTTCTGTAGTTGTCGAAAAACCAAGGGTGATCTCGCCTTCATAGATTTTTCCGTTATCTTGCAGATATTCGATTACCTTCGTACCTTTACCGATGCAGATTGGTAAGACACCATCCACATCTGGATCTAAAGTGCCGCCGTGCCCGACTTTTTTAGTCTGCAGAATTTTTCTTAATTTAAAGACGCAGTCATGACTGGTCATGCCTCGCTCTTTCCATAACGGTAAAATACCGTCCATTGCTTGTCCCTCATTTCAATTTTTACTCAACGTTGCCATTATATCACAGCTACTAAAAGAATTGGTACGTTGGCTCACCTGATAAAAACGGAAACCGTTTGATCTATTTCTCCAAAAATTTAGTCGATAAAAAAACCACCGTCAAATCTGACGATGGTCTGGATCAATCTTTTAATTTCTTTTTCTTCTTGCGTTGACGGTTGATCACAAAGCGAATGCTCGGATCAGCAGGCTGTTGCATCGCATAAGATTCTAATTGATTCACTTGATGACGATAATTATTAGCCGCGTAATTTGAAATATCGCCGTTCACTTCGAACTCATCAATCTTTTTCCGTTCTAAATAATAGCCACGCACCAATTCTTTAGTGTACAAGGGATCTTGCTGAATTAGATACGTTCCAAACAACCCATGACCACTCACTTGGCGCATTAAATTTTTCCGTTCATCGACAAAGAAATCAATCAATTCTTCATCGTAAACGTCTCGCAAGTTTTCTAAACTATCTAAGATTGCTTCACTGTTACGCATGAAGATTTTTCTAAGAGAAGTGATATCTTCATTGTCCACCGTTTCACGGCGTTTTTCGCGACGCTGCCAGAACATTTTAGGATGCATAATCACACGAATGATCCGACGAACAAAGATCAACCAGAAGCTCAATAAAGAAAGCATCTGTTTAGTAACTGATTCAGAGACATTTGAGATGAACCGGGAGTATAACCGATAGGCGCCAGAATCGATTTGATGGCGGCGGAAACTTTCATCTAAACCGTCTCGTTCTACTGAAATAATCAACGCTTGAATTTCTTGGAATTCCTGCTGAGCACTTTCCGGCATGGAGTTATTAAAGACTAACTGAATTCGATTCTGATAATTTGCGATCACCGCTTGCAAGGCAAACCGTTCTTTTTCGCTGAGGTCCTGATTTTCAATATCATCATACAATTCACTAATAACTTCACGGAAAATCAACATGGACTTAGGATCAGTGGGCGGAACAACTTCGCCGTCTGACAGCAGCGGCAGCACGATCATTCCTACTACGAGGGTTAAAAAAGTGACACAGGCGGTAATAAATAATAGTAAGGACCGCTCAGGAAAATCCATGCCATTGATCGTCGTTGGCAAAATGAAAATCGTCGCGATACTGACTGTCCCTTTGACCCCACCAAACGTTAATAATAAACGATCTCTTAATTGCGCATGGCTTTTTTTCCAACCTTGTGTCAGTAAATAAAAAGCACTCACGAAGAGAAAACGTAGAACAAACAGCAACAATGTCAAAAGCAACACGATTGAGAAAAGGTGCATGTTCGAATAATTGCGACTATTCCAAATTGGCGAAAAGACTTGTGTCAATTCGATTCCTAGGAAAATAAAGACTAATCCATTCAACGTGAAACTAATCGTACTCCAAGAGCTTTCTGTCACATTTGATAGCTGAGCGTCAAATAGGGTTACACGGCGAAAGCCGGTGGCTTGCAGGACACCGGTAACAACAGCGGCGATGATCCCAGAAGCATGGAAGACTTCGGCGATGAAATAAGCGGCAAAGGGGAGAATCAATTCAATCAATAAATACGCGGAAACATCTTGTGCCGAGATTCGTTCAATGATCTTGATTGCTTCATTCTTGATCCAGACAACTACAAACCCCACCACTGCGCCAATAATACTTGACGTAAGTAACGAGATCGAGGCATCTGCCGCAGAAAACTGACCTGTTAATAAAGCTGCTACTGCAAATTGGAACGCGGTAACGCCCGTCGCGTCATTAATCAACCCTTCGCCTTCCAATACGTGCATCACTGATTCCGGGATATTTAAGCGCTTGGCCAACGAACTAACTGCTACCGCATCGGTTGGTCCAAGAGAGGCCCCAAAAGCTAAACAAGCCGCGATTGGAATCGCCGGCAAGATACTGTGCAACACATAGCCCAATCCAAAAATCGTGAACAAAACCCCGCCAAATGCTAAGAGCAAGATCAAACCAAAGTGTTTCAATATAGACGGAATATCGGCAGTCTCACCCTCACGAAACAATAGCGGTGCGATAATCATCACCAGAAAAACTTCTGGTTCAAAATTAATTGAGCTGCCGACCTCAGTCAACCCGAGAATAATTCCGGTAATAATTTGAATCATAAAAATCGGAAACGATGGAAAAACTTTTGCTAAAACATTGGATAAGGTAATGGCAATGGCTAAAATGATAATAATCTCAATTAAGCCCATTCAATCACCTCTTAGAACAAGTATCTTTCGCTTTACAAAATAATTTTAAAAATTCGCGTTTCTTCACAATAATTCGATCTTCTAATTCAGAAAGCTCTTCTGGATCATCATCTAAAGAAAGCTGCGCTCTTTTGGTCTCCATCCGCAATAATTCATGCTTCATGCGTTCCAATTTACGCGCGGTTAAAACATTTACTCGTTTAATTTTTTGTTTAACGGCTTTTCTTTCTTCCGGGCTCAAGTTTTCAAATTCTTTATGGAGAGCCTTCATCCGTTCTTCAAATTCAGTCGTCATTTCGACCTTGCCTCCTTGAAAAATATCCAGCAAAAGGATTACTTACAAACATCAATACTCTAACAGGATTTAGCAAATAATGCAATTGACTCAAAGCAATAGGAAAATATATAGGCCAAACTTTATATTTGTCTTTATAAACCTATTTTTGTTGAACGATTCAACAATCTATACTCGACCAGATTATACTGAAAAAAGCAGAACTCGCAGCTACTTCTTTTCAACGTATTTATTTTTTGAAATCCACGAAAAATTCATTTTATCTCCGCCACGCGTACGATCGGACTATCCGATTTGATTATTAATAGTTATAGCCGATTACCTGATTTCTACGCAATATCAAACTGGGAAAAGTCCGACTCGCAAAAAGAACCTGAGGCTGTCTGCTTCAGGTTCTAAGGGAGTTATTCTTTATTTAAATCACGGATCATTTGATCAATCTTAGAACCGTATTCGACTGATTCGTCTAATTCAAAAAACAATTCGGGCGTCTTGTAAATCGACAACGCTTGTCCTAGTTCACGACGAACTAAACCAGTTGCTTTGTTCAAGCCCTCTTGCGCTTTTTGTTTATCAGAAGCTTTATCAGATAATAGGCTGTAATAAATCGTCGCTTGCTGCAAGTCACCAGTCACGTGAACATCAGTAATATTCACATCTTGGACTCGTGGGTCGCGAACTTTCTTACGTAAGATGTCATTGACTTCTTTTAAGATTTCTTGTGCTAGACGACGATCGCGATAATTTGGCATAACGATGGCCTCCTGTCTTTACTTATAAATTCGGTATCACCATAGCTTAGGGCATGTGGTAAAACATGCCCTAAGCTACCTCGCTGAACCGATTATTTTTGTTTAATTTCTTGCATAACGAAGGCTTCAATCACATCGTCAACCTTCATGTCGTTGAAGTTTTCAATCATAGCTCCACATTCAAAGCCCATTTTAACTTCTTTCACATCATCTTTGAAACGTTTCAAGCTGGCAAGTTTGCCTTCGTAGATAACGATACCGTCACGGATAATCCGTACGCCGCTATCTCGTTGGATAACGCCTTCGTTAACGTAACAACCAGCGATTGTTCCAACTTTAGAAACTTTATATGTTTCACGAACAGTCATTTGACCGGTAATGATTTCTTCGTATTCAGGATCAAGCATACCCTTCATCGCTGTTTCAATTTCTTCGATGGCTTTGTAAATGATCCGGTGCAAGCGAATGTCCACTTCTTCAGCAGAAGCTTGTTGTTTGGCTTGCGGTGTAGGACGAACATTGAACCCGATAATAATCGCGTTACTTGCAGCGGCTAAGGTGACATCACTCTCGTTGATTGCACCAACAGCTGAATGGACGATCTTCACACGAACGCCTTCCACATCGATTTTTTGCAATGATGCAGCTAATGCTTCTGCCGAACCTTGAACGTCTGCCTTAATAATAACATTGACTTCTTTCAATTCGCCTTCTTTAAGCGATTCAAACAAGTTGTCTAAAGTGACCCGTGCATTTGAGTTGCGGTGTTCCAACAACGCACGTTTCGCACGTTCTTCACCAGCAGCCCGGGCTGTTTTTTCATCATCGAAGGTTGCGAAGCGATCCCCCGCTTGCGGTACATCATTCAAACCAGTAATTTCAACTGGAGTTGCTGGGCCAGCCGTTTTTTCACGACGACCAATATCATTCGTCATGACACGAACACGACCATAAGTATTTCCGACAACGATTGGATCGCCGACTTTCATCGTTCCTTGTTGAACTAACAACGTTGCAACTGGTCCTTTGCCTTTATCAAGACGTGCTTCGATGACTGTACCAATCCCATGTTGTGTTGGATCAGCCTTCAAGTCTTCCACTTCAGCGACTAAAAGAATCATTTCTAATAGTTCCTCAATGTTTTGGTTGAATTTCGCTGAAATTTCAACAAAGATCGTATCGCCGCCCCATGATTCAGGGATTAATTCGTATTCACTTAATTCTTGCATCACGTGTTGTGGGTTTGCGCCTGGCTTATCGATTTTATTCACCGCTACGATGATCGGCACTTTCGCCGCTTTCGCATGATTGATTGCTTCGATTGTTTGCGGCATTACACCGTCATCGGCTGCGACAACTAAGATCGTGATATCGGTGATACTTGCACCACGGGCCCGCATACTTGTGAAGGCCGCATGTCCTGGAGTATCTAGGAACGTAATTGGTTTGCCGTTGATATCGATTTGGTAAGCACCGATATGCTGCGTAATCCCACCGGCTTCTCCACTTGTTACACGCGAATGACGTAAAGTATCAAGCAACGTCGTTTTCCCATGATCGACGTGTCCCATGATAGTAACAACTGGTGGACGGGAAACTAAATTGTCTTCGTTCACTTCTTCGGTATCGAAGAAACGGTCGATATCAGCAATATCGATTTGAACTTTTTCTTCTGCTTCCATGCCATAATCCGTTGCTAACAATTCAATCGTATCTTGATCTAATGGTTGGTTTTGGTTGACCATAACGCCCATCATAAATAATTTTTTGATGATTTCAGCTGGTTCGCGGTGGATCTTTTTAGCAATATCCGCCACATTCATGCCAACCGTGTATTCCAATACTTCAGGCAACTCACGGAATTTACGTGGTGGTACAGCAGGCTTGTTGCTTTGTTGCTGTTTACCTTTTTTGCCTTTTTTATTGAAACGGTTCTTATTACGGTTTTGGTTACCGCCGAAGCTATTGCCGCGGTTTTGGTTACCGTAATTATTATTTTTGTTGCGGTTTTGATTGCCGCCTTGTCCTTGTCCGCCGCCGCTTTGGTTTGAACGTTGACCTTGCGTGTTGCTGTTCGAACGTTGTGTATTTGAAGCATTTTGCGCTGGACGTTGACCTTGGTTTTGATTTGGACGTTGTGAATTATTTGTATTACCTTGTGGACGTTGTTGTCCTTGATTAGTACGTTGCGCATTGTTTGTGTTGCCTTGCGGACGTTGTTGTCCTTGGTTAGTACGTTGCGCATTGTTTGTGTTACCTTGCGGACGTTGTTGTCCTTGGTTAGTACGTTGCGCATTGTTTGTGTTACCTTGTGGACGTTGTTGTCCTTGGTTAGTACGTTGCGCATTGTTTGTGTTACCTTGTGGACGTTGTTGTCCTTGGTTGGTACGTTGTGCATTGTTTGTGTTACTTTGTGGGCGTTGTTGTCCTTGGTTGGTACGTTGTGCATTGTTTGTGTTACTTTGTGGACGTTGTTGTCCTTGGTTCGAACGGTTTGCGTTCGCTGAGTTGTTCTGCTTATTAGTTTGTGTCAAGTCTTTATTTCCTTTTCTATTCTGGAAATTTGGGTTGTTCTTAGAGCTCTTTCCATGGAATTTTGGTTTTTCGTGCTGGTTAGCTGATGGTTTTGCTTGAGTATTTGCTTGCGATTTGTTAGTAAAAGCCTGCTTTAATTTTGTTTCATCGTCTCCGGACAATGAACCCATATGATTTTTTACATCAATTCCTAAAGCATTTGCTTTCTCTACAACATCCTTACTTGATTGATTCACTTCTTTGGCAAATTCGTATACTCTTTTTTTTCCCATGCAATCACCTTCCTAACCTTTTATTAACGCCATGATTTTGTTAGCGAAGCCTTGGTCTAAAATCCCGATCACTTTTCGAGGTTTGCCAATCGCGCCTAAAATTTCTCCTTGAGTAAATTCGACAAAACATGTCGTTTGATAATACTTGCTTTTATCGGATACTTTTTTCTGAGTGTTCTCACTCGCATCCGTTGTGACGATCACGAGCTTCACTTTATTTCTGCGAATCTCGTTGATTGTCAGGTCTTCTCCTGTAATCAGTTTGCCTGCACGCATTGCAAGGCCTAACATGTTCAAGGCCTTTTCTCTATTCATCGCCAAAGAGCTCTTTTCTGGCTTTTTGGTGCTTCACATAATCGAGTAGTTCTTGATAAAATTCATCACTTAAGTCCGTTCCAAGATTGCGATCTAAGATTTTCTTTTTCCAAGCTTCTTCAACTTCCGCCGGCTCTAACGCGATATAAGCACCTCGCCCAGGCTTCTTACCTGAAGGATCAATGGAAACTTCGCCTTCTTTTGACTTAGCGATCCGAATTAATTCTTTTTTAGGGAACATTTCACCGGAAACGACCGATTTGCGCAAAGGAATTTTTCTTTTTTTCATTTGCTGTCCTCCCATAAATTACTCTTCCTCTTGATCGAAAGCAACGTTTTCGATGTCGTCTGCTGTCATATCAGGAGTAATTTCATCTAAATTTTCTTCTGTTGCTTCAACTGTTGTTTCTTCGCTTTCTACCTCTTCGACTTCTGCTTCATCATAATTGGCGTAAAATTCTTCCATGTCTGATTCAGATTTGATGTCGATTTTGTGAGCCGTTAATTTGGCTGCTAAACGAGCATTTTGACCACGTTTACCAATCGCTAATGACAATTGATAATCAGGTACGACTACCGTACAAACTTTTGGATTGTCAATGTCAAAGATGACATCTTCAACTTGAGCAGGGTTCAAAGAGTTTGCGATAAAGACTGCTGGGTCTTCATTCCACTCAACGATGTCCATGTTTTCGCCTTTTAATTCATTGACGATGGCTTGGACCCGTTGGCCTTTTGGTCCGACACAAGTGCCGACTGGATCAATGTTAGGGTCCGTTGAACGTACCGCAACTTTTGCTCGATCCCCAGCTTCTCTAGCGATGCTGACAATTTCCACAATGCCATCATAGACTTCAGGAATTTCTTGTTCGAATAAACGACGCAATAAATCTGGATGACTGCGGCTTACAAAAACTTGTGGGCCTTTTGAAGTGTTTTCAACGCGAGAGACGTAAACCTTGATTCGATCGTGAGGTTGATAATGTTCATTAGGCATTTGATCTTGCTTCGAAAGAACCGCTTCGATCTTACCTAAGTTCACATAAATATAGCGATTATCTTGACGTTCAACAACACCTTGCATGATATCTTTTTCATAAGCACTGTATTCGTTATAGATAATGCTACGTTCGGCTTCACGGACACGTTGCAAGATTACTTGTTTCGCTGTTTGTGCTGCGATCCGACCGAAATCTTTTGGTGTCACTTCAAAACGAATCGTATCACCGATTTCATAAGCTGGATTGATTTCCATCGCTTCTTTCAGTGACACTTCTAGTTGTGAATCCATAACTTCTTCGGTTACTTCTTTCACAGCGTAGACATGGATATCACCTTTCTTTTCGTTGAATTCAACTTCAACATTTTGTGATTGTCCATAATGACGTTTATAGGCAGAAACTAGCGCCGCCTCTAACGCGTCGATGACGATTTCTTTTGAAATACCTTTTTCTGCTTCGAGAGTATCCAACGCATTCAGCATTTCTTTACTCATTTTTTCTTTCCTCCTAGTTCATATTAACGAATCTATTTTCTAAAGAAAATAGGTTTGATTTTCACCACGTATATCATCCAACTACACAACTCGTATAATTTTTGGGGATTAAACTTAATCCATTTCTTACTAGACAAAACTGCGAAAAGTTGGACTGACATCCTAGTTCATATTAACGAGTCTATTTTCTAAAGAAAATAGGTTTGATTTTTAAAACTCAATCGCAAAACGGGCTTTGGCGATATTTTTACGCTCGAAAACCATCTCTTTAGTCCGTGTTTTGATTTTCACTGTCAATGTTAATTCATCGTCAGTCAGTTCTTTTAAAAAGCCTTGGTATTGCTTTTCGCCATCAATATTTTGATAAAGCGAGATATTGATGTATTGACCAATTGCTTTTTGATAGTCCTCTTCTTTTTTCAATGGACGTTCCGCTCCAGGAGAAGAAACCTCTAAGAAATAAGCTTGGGGAATTGGATCAGGGTCGATCGCATCCAACTTATCGCTAAGTTTTTCACTCACAAAGGCACACTCTTCAATATCAATGCCGCCTTCTTTATCGATATACACTCTTAAAAACCAACTTTTTCCTTCTTTGACGAATTCCACTTCAACTAATTCAAAGTTTTGTTCATCTAAGATTGGCATTACTAGATCAGTCACTGTTTCGACTACACTGCTCAAACTGTCAGCCTCCTTTTATCCATTAAAAAGAGTGAGCGAAAAATCCGCTCACTCACCATCAGTCTTTGATTACATTGTTATAGTAGCATAATTTTATTGAAAATTCAACCGTGTCATTTTCACAGCGGAATTTTCTTTCATTTAAAGCTTGAATTTATCTTTTTCTTTACATATCAAACAATGAAAGTTGGTTTTCATCAGGTAAATCTTTCAAAACGCCATGAGTATCCATATATTCAATCAGCGTCTTGGAAACTTTCCCCCGCGAAGCCAAATCTTCTTTTGATAAAAAGATTCCGTCTTTTCGTGCTTCAACGATTTGTTTCGCCACGTTCAAACCAAGTCCAGGTACAGCTCGGAAAGGTGCAATCAAGGTATCCCCATCAATCACAAAATCTTGCGCGTCAGACTTATACAAATCGATCATGCCAAAGTGAAAGTCACGTTCCAGCATCTCATTGCATAATTCCAACACCGTCAATTGATTTTTTTCTTTGGTAGAAGCATCCATTCCTTTATCAGTGATAGCTTTCATCGCTGCTTTGACTGCGTCTTTGCCTTTCGCCATTGCGACTAAATCAAAGTCATCCGCCCGTACAGAAAAATACGCACAGTAATAAAGAATTGGGAAATACACTTTAAAATACGCCACCCGCAAAGCCATCAACACATACGCTGCCGCATGGGCTTTCGGGAACATATATTTGATCTTAGAACAAGAATCAATGTACCAATCTGGCACATTATTTTCTTTCATAGCCGTCAGATAGGTCTCGCGTAATTCGTCATCAATTTTATTCCATTGACCTTTACGTACGGTCTCCATGATTTTGAAGGCCATTCCACTATCAAGTCCCGCATGGATCAAATAAACCATGATGTCATCCCGACAACCAATTACTTCTGCTAAGTTGGCTTCACCACGACTAATTAATTCTTCCGCGTTGCCTAGCCAAACATCGGTTCCGTGAGACAGACCAGAGATTTGCAGCAATTCCGCAAAGGTCGTTGGACCGGTTTCTTCTAGCATCCCCCGCACAAAGCGCGTTCCAAATTCAGGAATCCCTAAGGTTCCAGTCTTCGAATAAATTTGATCCGACTCAACTCCTAGCACTTGCGGACCAGCAAAAATTTTCATCACTTCCGGATCATCGGTAGGGATCGTTTTAGGATCGACCCCTGATAATTCTTGCAACATTCGAATCACAGTTGGATCATCGTGTCCCAGAATATCTAGCTTTAACACATTGTCATGGATCGAGTGGAAATCAAAGTGAGTCGTTTTCCACTCAGCATTTTGATCATCGGCTGGAAATTGGATCGGTGTGAAATCATAAACATCCATATAATCGGGAATAACGATGATCCCGCCTGGATGCTGTCCGGTCGTTCGTTTAACCCCAGTTGCACCTTTTGCTAGACGATCGACTTCGGCATTTCGAAAATGCAAATTATGATCACGTTCATAACCCTTAACGAAACCATAGGCTGTCTTATCCGCGACCGTACCGATCGTACCGGCGCGATAGACATATTCTTCCCCAAATAAGACCTTGGTATAGTTATGCGCTTCTGCTTGATAATCGCCCGAGAAGTTCAGATCGATATCGGGAACCTTATCTCCATGGAAGCCTAAGAAGGTTTCAAACGGAATATCGTGACCGTCTTTATTTAGTCGAGCGCCACATTTGGGACAAGCTTTTTCTGGCATATCAAAACCTGACCCATAGGAACCGTCCTCGAAAAATTCTGAGTATTGACACTCTGGACAATAATAATGAGGCGGCAATGGATTAACCTCAGTGATCCCCGTCATCGTCGCAACGAAACTGGACCCCACTGACCCCCGTGAACCAACTAAATAACCATCGGCGTTACTCTTATGCACCAGTTTTTGTGCAATCAAATAAATCACAGAGAACCCATTTCCGATGATCGAAGTCAATTCCTTCTCCAACCGCTTCTCGATAATATCAGGCAGTGGATCACCATACAATTCCCGCGCGCGATTATAACTTAAATCTTTGATTTCTTCCTCAGAACCAGGGATCTTTGGCGTATACAAATCATCTTTGACCGGAATAATTTCTTCGCAAGTGTCCACAATCGTATTTGGTCCGTCAACAACAACTTCTTTGGCCAATTCAGGACCTAAGAAACTAAAGGCCTGTAACATTTCATCGGTCGTCCGGAAATGAACATCCGGTAAGCTGTGACGGTTCAATGGATTCGCCCCACCCATCGAGCTGATCAAAATCTTGCGATAAATTGCGTCTTCTTTATTCAAATAGTGAACATCGCCAGTTGCGACGACTGTTTTGTTCAACTCTTTTCCAATTTGGATCAGATTCCGTAAGATGTCTTCCAAGTCTGCTTCGTTTTTCACTAGCTCTTGTTCGATTAGTGGCGCATAGACCGCTTTAGGCATGACTTCGATATAGTCATAAAAGGCTGCCCGATTCTTGGCTTCTTCCACCCCTTTTTGCATCATCGCTTCAAAGATTTCACCTTGTGAACAAGCGGAGCCGACTAATAAATTTTCTCGCAGTTTATTTAATTGCGAGCGAGGAATCCGCGGTACCCGTTCAAAGTAATTGATATTTGACATAGAGATCAATTTAAATAAATCCTTCAAGCCCGCTTGATTTTTTGCCAAGATTGTTGCATGGAAAGGTCGTGCTCGTTTATAAGAATCGCCTTCGCCAACATGATCGTTCAATTGATCATGATAATTCATCTCATGTTTTTCAATGGCTTCTTTGACAAACAGCCAACCTAAATGCCCCGTTGCTTCCGCATCGTAAACCGCCCGGTGATGCTGCTCCAAGTTAATCCCAAATTTTTTCGTCAACACACCTAACCCAAAACGTTTAAATTCAGGATATAAAAAACGAGCTAATTCCAATGTATCAATCACTGGATTGGGTGTTTCCGGCATATTGTGACGAACATAAGTCGTATTGATAAAGCCAATATCGAAGGTCGCATTATGAGCGACAAGGATCGAATCTTCACAGAATTTTTCAAACAATTCCATGACTTCTTTTTCTGGTTTTGAACCACGAACCATTTCATCTGTAATCCCCGTTAAATTAATCGTCGTTTCTGACAAAGGATGTCCGGGATCAATAAATTCTTCGAAAGTCTCGATGACATTTCCTTTATGCATCTTCACTGCCGCTAATTCGATGATCGTATCATAAACCGCCGACAAGCCGGTGGTTTCCACGTCAAATACAACATAAGTCGCGTCCGTCAGGGCCACATGGGCATCATTATAGGCAATTGGCACACCGTCTGACACCACATTGGCTTCCACGCCATATAAAATTTTCACGCCGGCTTTTTTCCCAGCCGCGTGAGCTTCAGGAAATGATTGGGCACCGCCATGATCGGTGATCGCAATTGCTTTATGGCCCCATTTTCCAGCTTGTGCAACTAAGTCACTGGCGTTGTTGATAGCATCCATCGTACTCATGTTAGTATGCAAATGCAATTCAGAACGTTTTTCTTTAGCTGTATCTTTCCGTTCGGGATGTCTTACCTCTTGGATATCTTGTGCATTCATGACCAAGTCGCGCATAAAGGTATCTTCTTGTACACTTCCCCGCACACGGATCCAGCTTTTATTTTCGATCGCATCAAAAATAGCCTCGTCCTTTTCGCCATTAGAAAACTTTTTCACGACAAAAGAAGACGTGTAGTCGGTCATTTTGATAATTAAGATTTTCCGTTTAGAACGTAGCTCTCGGACTTCCTTATCAAAAATAAAGCCTTCAATCGTGATGCGTCGTTCCTCTTCAATAATGTTCCCCATCGGTGTGATCGCTTCATCAGCGGGAATGTTTCGTCCCATCTGGATTGGACCATCAAAATGAGCGGCGCTTTCCTTCTTCTCTTTTTTCTTCGATTCGTACTGAGCGATGCTGGCAGCCGCTTGTTCTTGCATTGCCTGTGCCTGTTCTTGTTTGCGAACTTCAAACTCTTGCAGTTTTTTATCTGCTTGTTCCTTGTCCACTTCAGGATCAATACGTAAATGAGGAAAACCGAAGGAAACAAGATTTTCTTCGATTAAAGGTAGATACTGCTGTTTCAAGACCGGAATCACCGAATCATTGTCGATTAATAAAACGATTCGATTTCCTTGGATCACTGGCAAAGGTTTGCTTAACACTTGCTTAACTAACGGCGTATCACAATCCTGTTCGCTTAAAGCGAGCTGCCAATAATTCTGCAAAGTTTCTTCCGCAAACTGATTGTCTTCTGGAATAATATGTAATTTCACTTGCGCAATGGATTGGAAAGCAAGCAATAACTTTTGGTGGAACGCATAAAATAATTTTGCAGGAAGAATTTCCGGTGTTTGGATAAAAAATTCCCAGACCCGTGATTTTTCATGAACAACAACTTCCTTGATCTCTGATGCTTGGATCATAGGATGTTGCTGTTCTTCATCTGCCAATTCAATTTGTCGTAATAAATTTTCGAATAACTCACGATTTTTAGACAAATGGACATCTCCTTCACTTTTTCAAGTATGTTTCAGTATAACTGTTTTCCTTTATGTTTGCATTAGAAAAAGGACCGAAAAAATTTCGATCCTTTCATTTTAAAAGAAGAAGCGTTGAATGTCATTCCAGGTCACCATGATCATTAACAACATGATAAAGCCAAAACCGATCATCGTGATCAAGCCCTCTTTTTCGGGGTCAAGGGGTTTGCCGCGAATTCCTTCAATCACGTTCAACAAAATTTTTCCTCCATCAAATGCCGGAATCGGCAAAAGGTTTACGATTCCTAAATTGACAGAAAGTAATGCCATTAAATAAATGACAGTTTTCACGCCTTGCTGAGAGGCCTCCTCAGACATCTTGAACATCATCACCGGACCACCTAGCTTGTTCAAACTGAAACCAGTGAACAGAGAACCTAATGCACTGAAAATATTTTTCGTCATATCCCACGATTGAGTCAAACCACCCATGATCTTATCAAAAAAACCCGTCCGAAGATATGGTGTCACACCGATCTGACCAACCTTTTGGCCGTTACTTTCAACACTTCTTGGAGTCATCTCGATCGTCTTTTGGTTGCCTCCTTGTTCGATCACAACCGATAATTCTTTTCCAGGACTGCTAGTAACTGGTTTGGTTAAGTCTTCCCACGATTGAACCTTCTTTCCTTCGATAGAAACGATCGCGTCGTGATCTTTCATACCCGCCTGTGCCGCTGGACTGCCAGCTTCAACCGAACCAATTTGATTTGTATTGTAATCCGCTACCCCGCCTTGAATAAAGGCCAATGCGATGAATAAAATTATCGTTAAAATAAAATTATTCATTGGTCCGGCAAAATTCGTTAAGATTCGTGAACCTAATTTAGCCGATTGAAACTGAACATCTCGTGGAGCGATCCGGACTTCCGTCCCGCTTTCTTCGATAACCGTGGCATCGTGCAGAACCTTGTAGGTCGTCTCTTGACTCTCATCTCCATTCACATATCCTTTGATAGTTAAGTCATCCACCAAATCCGCCGCGATCAGCTCCAGCGGAATACTATTAGGTAGCTGGACTTTTTTGCTGACATTGATGCGGCGAACCATATTTTTAGACGTCAATTCAACTGAAAGCGGAGTGCCCGGACTCAGCTCGGTCTCTTCATCTTCTAGCCCAGCCATTCGGACATAACCGCCAATTGGTAATAATCGTAATGTATAGGTGGTGCCATCTTTTCCCATATGAGCAATCAGCTTGGGACCCATGCCGATCGAAAATTCTCTAACTAAAATTCCTGAACGTTTTGCAAAGAAAAAATGTCCGAATTCATGGACAATTACTAAAACGCCAAAAACGATTAAAAACGTAATAACAGTGCGCATAATTTCCCTACCTTCACTATTTTCTTAGGGATAGTTTATCACAGTCTTGTAGAAATAGAGCTCTTTCTCGTTCTTTTCATAGAAAATTAAAAAAAAAGCTCCGAGACTCTTCAAACTTCTTTAAAAATTATTCCCGTAAGAAAAGGGAGTCACCAAAAATTTTAATCTGTCCTTTTTTATCTTAATACGCCTTGTTTACAATCCTTATCATTCTGTACTACTTTGTAAAAATTTTATACGGTACCCAAACGTACTGTCCTTTAATTGTTGGAACCGCTGACCGAACATTTTGCTTCATTCCACAGGCTGCGGCTAGATCAATAATCATCTCTGCTTGTTCTTCATTCGAGTTAATCACTGTTCCCAACATCTTTTTAGCATTGACCGCATCAATTGCCGCCTTAGTTCCATCAATACCAACAATCGTCGGCAAATAGTTAATTTTTGAATCATTGACTGCATCTAGCGCGCCTAATGCCATATCATCATTATTACTGATGACCAATTCGATTTTGTCATCACCTTCATTCAGCCAATTTTTCATCAGATCATAGGCTGGTCGTCTCATCCAATCAGCCGTTCCGCGATGTAAACGTTGCAATTTGATGCCCGCATCCGTCAAGTATTGAATCGATGACTCGGTCCTGATAAGAGAATCTTGATGCGTTTCTTCACCTTCTAACAGAACATACTGTAAGAACCCATCGCCATTGAGATCTAACTTTTGTGGATTCTTTTTCCAATGGTCTACAACGATCTGAGCTTCCAGTTCACCAGATTCGCGTGCACTGCTTCCAACATAGAAAGCTTTGTCCCAACGTTCAAGGTCTTTTTCCACTGGCTCTCTGTTAAAGAAAATGACTGGTACGGACGCTTGTTTAGCTTTTTCAATGATTCCTGAAGCTACAGTACGATCAACTGTATTTACAACCAATGCGTCATAGTCATTTTGTAAGATATAATCTACCTGCTGGTTTTGTACAGATTGGTTTTGCTTTGCATCCCTGAAAGTAATAACCATTTCTTGACCATATTTTTCTTTAAATTCTGCTTTCTTTTTTTCCAAAGAATCTGCAACTGTAGATATAAATTCATCATCTCCACGATACAGGAGGACTCCAATCTTAAAAACCTGTTCCTTTTGCTGCTTTTGATAATAATTTTTCAAACCCAGTCCTAAAAAGAGAAAAGACAGAGCAAAGAAAAGCAATGCTATTCTGAAACTCAACTTTTTCATTCAACTCACCTTTTTCATTCATTGTAAGGAAACAGTAACGGCTCCAAATCTTGAGAAAATAAATTTTGTTTATCGATGACTCGATCTCCCAAATTTTTTTGCTTCTTCTTTTGATCTGAATCAATCAGTTGGTAAATACTTTGATATCCACGGGAATAATCATCTTGAAAAACGGCAGCCAAAATATCTCCGTCATCGATAGCGGCCAATATCTTGTCAGAAAATTCTAGTAGATACCCCCGCAAATAATTCTTACTCTCATCATGTTTAGAGGACCCTAAATAATCCGTCAACTGCTGAGGAGTATCCATTACCAGGCTGACATTCTTTCCATTTGAGTAACTGTTTAAACGTTGAATTAGAGTTTCAACTTTTCCAGAAACACAATCGACTTGCTGCTTGCTTTTCAAGTGTCGTTCTAAACCAGCGATTCTTCCTTCAGGATCGGCGCAACTCTTGTCTTGCCAATAGACAACCTGACTAGTGGTGGAAAGCTGTCTACTTAAATATTTTCCAAGTGTGGCTCCTCTTTGATAATCTGCACTAACGATCTTTTCTTTTTCATTCATTTTGTACTGAAAATCCGCCGCTTCTAAATTAACTATTTCTTGGTTTTTTTCGACTAATTTACGATCAACGGGGCCTCCATATAGAATGCCTTTATACATATCGTCTGTTCTTGCCGAGACTTCTTCTTGTTGACGGCGATACTCACTTCTAGATACTTCTGTATAAATAACCTCACTATCAAGCTCTTTAGCCGCTTGTTCCAGCCCAGCCTTCAGTCTATCTAGCTGCCACTTGTTCTCTTCGGCAGCAATCAATACTTCAATTTGCGGATTTTTGTCATTAGTGGGACTACCAAAATAAAACCAACCCGATAAAACCAAAAAGATGGAGCTGATAATCAAAAACACACGCCCTCTTTTATTTACCATTTTGTGCCTCCGCCTCCTCAAAAGGAATCAAGATCCTAACGATAGTCCCCTCATCTGGTTCACTAATCACAGTGAGACCAAATTTAGGGCCATAATGAAGTTTGATTCGTTCAGCTACGTTACGGAAACCAACACCAGATCCTTTTTTAAATTTGACTTCACCTTTTATAATCGCTTTCACTTGTTCTTCCGTCATACCTGGTCCATTATCTTCAACATCAATGTTGATCCCCTCTGGAATTCGGTAAGCCCGAATATTGATTTCTCCATCCTCATAGATATAATCCATCCCATGATAAATCGCATTTTCTACAATTGGTTGAACAATCAATTTTAAACAAGGGTGGTCTTTCAATTCTTCTTCAACAAGAATTGTCCAAACAAATTTATTTTTATAACGATTTTCTTGAATCATTAGATAATTTCGAACATGTTCAAGTTCTTCACCGATTGTAATTATCTTTTTCCCTTTACTAAGACTAAGACGAAACAGTTTCGCCAGAGCTGTAATCATCTGAATTGCCCCATCATAACGTCCACTTTCAATCATCCAAACAGTAGAATCCAAGGTGTTGTATAAAAAGTGCGGATTAATCTGAGCTTGCAGAACAGACAATTCATTTTCTCGAATCTTCTCCTGCTGAACTACAATATCTTTCATTAAACGCTTCATGGTATCCGTCATCGTCATTAATGCATGGGACAAATGTTGAATTTCGAAGGTTCCTTCTTCCGGAATTGTTAGGTCATCCAGATTTTCTTCGATCTGGGTCACCGCTTTTTCTAGATTTTTCAAAGGAGTGGTGATTCTAGATGATATGACTAGATTGATAATCAGCAAAGATAAACAAGCGATTAACGCCAGCCCCCAAATGACGACACGATTATCTGTGAGTTTGGGGATTGTTTCGCTGATTGGTTCTACGCGAACGAGCTTCCAACCCGTATATCCCATCGTCTTGATTGTCACAATTTGAGAATCTTTTTGACTATCATCTCGATAAACACCATCTTGACTCTTGTTTTTAATCTGGTTGGGTAATACTAATAATTTTTGATCCAACAAAATCTGCTGTGGATGATAGATCACATTACCTGAAGACTGGGTCAGAAAGAAACTGCCCATACTATTATCGGATTGGGTCAAAATTCTTTCCGCAGCATCAAAATTCATATTAATCATTAACACACCTTGATAGATCAACCCGCCACGGTTAATTTCGACGTTTCGGCTAAAGGTAATGACTCTGGGATAATCATAACCGTTTGATTTAAACAGATTATCGACATATGGCGCCGAGATATGAATATTTTCTATTTGCGCCATCGCGCTTAAATACCACTTCTCTTTTTTTACAGAAATGCCTTTTCGAAAAGGACGATCTGCAGGAACCACAACTAGTGGTTCCCCATGACTATCAAAAACTGCAATACTGCTGATTTGCGGATCATGGGAGCGCAAAAGAAAACTAAGCTCTTCTGACACTCGATCCTTGTCAACATCCAGATCAGCATCCTTTAAAATATCATAATAGCTGACATTCGTAGCCTGCATCATATTCTGAATCGATTGGTCAAAACCAAATGCGACCTGCTCAATCACTGAAGAATTATTAGCTTCCAGCATTTCTTCATGCGCAACAGAAAGTCTTTTTGAATAGACAAAAGTCACAATCAAAATCATTACGACCGCAACAAGTGAAAATGAGATTAGCAACGTAAATTGTAAGCCCTTTCTATAAATAGCATCACTAAATTTTTTTATCATCTGTTGCAGTTTTTCCATCATAGTGACTCCTCACTAGTATAGAGTTTCCGATAACGTGTCGGCGAGTGCCCAGTCGCTTTTTTAAAAACATAGCTAAAATAATTAGACTCCGTATAACCTACTTTTTCTGCTATGATATACGTTTTGTCGTCGCTATTTTCTAATAGCTCTTTCGCTTCTTTAACGCGCTTCTCGGTCAAATAGCTAACAAAGGTTTTCCCAGTGTGCTTTTTGAATAAGACTGAGAAATATGCTGGATTTAAGTGCAAATAATGACTAAGTGAATCCGCTGTCAAATCAGGATCATTGAAATTTTCGGCGATATAATGTAACCCCTGCATGATTTGACCTTTTGAGGACTGGTGGATATCCTTTTGTAAGATCTTACTAACTTGGCAACAACAATCAATAAACCAACGACACCCTTCCTCAAAAGGCAGACCAACTTTTGATTCCATTTCCCGCGACAAACGAAAAATCATCGTCTCTCCTTCACTTGTTTCATTCAATAAACAATTTCTACTTAACACTCCGACCCATTCTGATAAAAAAGCCGTGTACTCAAAACGATTTAAATTTTGTTTTTGTGCCTGCTGAAACAATTCTTTGGCACACATACTAATTTTTTCAACGTCTCCATACTTTAAGACATTTACCAATCGTCTAACCTCAACATCACTAGCATTCAGTGAAATCGAACTGCCGTGATGAGGAATGTCGTCCGCAATCATTGCAAAGGTCGTTCGCTGGTCAAGATGACTGCTAAAATCCAGGGCTGATTGTGCTTCTATGTAGGCATTTTTTAATTCAATCAATGCTAAATGACGTTTACTAATCCCCGCTAGAATCAGAGAACCTAAGCTAGTTATCGTCGCGCATATCTCATTTGTAATTTGAGTGATTTGTTCATCAGTCACAGAAATCGGCAACCACACTAGATTCTCTCCATAAGAAAATACGAGCGGTTCTTCAAAAACACGAATTTGTTCAATTGCGATATCTTTAACTGCTAAAGACAAAAACGGACGGTCGCTTGCTTCTGTCAATTCATAATTGCCACGAAATTCAAACAGAACTAATCGGCAAGAAATCTTTTCAGGAAGATTAAAATCTCTTTGCTGCTGAAGTACTCGTTCTGTTTCATTCAATCCGTTCAGACAGCTGATAAAAAAATTATCACGAAAAATGGAAATATTTTCTTCAAAGCGCTTTTGCAGTCGTTGAGTATTCAATCGTTCCGCTTTTTCTTCTTGCATTTTTTCCTTAATTTCACACAAAACTTTTGCTAAATCATCTGCGGAAAAAGGTTTAAGAAGATATTTATCGACTTTAAGAGATACTGCCTTTTGGGCGTACTCAAAATGATCGTAGCCTGAAAAAACTAAAAATTTCGAAGCCGGAAGCAATTTAGTCGCTTGCTCGATAAATTCCAAACCGTCCATGAAAGGCATCTGGATATCTGTAATGATAATATCCGGCCTTAGTTTTTCGGCTAATTCTAGAGCCTCAATTCCATTTTCTGCAGTGATTGGCTTAAAAAAGCCTAGTTGCTGCCAAGGAATTCTTCGAGCCATTCCTTCTCTTATTTCTTCCTCATCATCCACTAGTAATACATTTAACATTTTTATTCCTCCCAGAAATTCCTTTGCATAAATCATTAAGCAAAACGAAACGAATTTCTTCAGCTTTTCGCCATTATTGTCATTTCATATGAAGTTATTATTCGCACGTTCAAAAATATTTTGTTTCCGCTTTCCCAAGAGTCATTATACCTAAAAAAGACTGCATCCGTAAGTCAAAATAAACTTTGACATTTGAATGCAATCCTCTTCAGTATTAACTTAGAGAGTCTTATTTTTTCTGTACATATTTCAAACAGTCAAGCGTCACCGCAACTAAAATGATGATTCCTGAGAAGACGAACTGTAAGTTAGTATCGATACCCAAAATTGTCAATGCGTATGTCAAAGCAGTAAAGATTACAACCCCGACAACTACACCAGAAATCTTACCGATCCCACCAGTGAAGGAAACGCCCCCCACAACACAGGCCGCAATTGCATTCATTTCCCAACCCTGACCATATGCTGCTGAGCCCGAACCGACCATCCGTGCACATTCTAACCAAGAACCAAAACCATACAAGACCCCTGCCAAAATGAAGGCGCAAATGGTTACAGTGAAAACGGAAATACCTGATACTGCTGCTGCTTCAGGATTTCCACCAACTGCATAGAGATTTTTACCAAAGGTAGTTTTATTCCAGATAAACCATACAATCACAATCGCTGCTAAAGCCCAAAGAATGATCGTTGGAAATCCATTCACTTTCGGAATAATCATATTGGGAATAGCCGGTTCAATAGCACCAAAGGAAACACCCTTTGTTGCGTAAGTAACCAACCCGAAAATAATCAGTGTATTGGCCATCGTAGAAATGAATGGATGCATTAGAAACTTCGCTGTAAAGAAGCCGGCGATAGTTGTGAAAAATGTACATAAAACAATACAAGCGACTAATGCTAAAGCTAATCGTGCGCCTAAAGACATTTTGGTGAAATCAAAGATATGACCAAAGACCCCCCCAGTATTGACTCCTTGGTGCATGATGATGGTGGAAGCTGTCATCCCCATCCCCATCATCCGTCCGATCGAAAGGTCAGTACCTGTCAAAAGGATCAAGCCAGCAACTCCTAAAGCAAGAAACATCTGTGGAGAAGCTTGTTGTAAAATATTCAACACATTATTGTAGGTCAATAACGGAGCTCCTTTTACAGCCGGAGTAATGATAGCTAAAATAAGAAAGACAATAATGATTGCAATGTACAAACCATTTTTTAATAAAAAGTCTCGACGATTGAACGTATATTTGTAATTTTCCCAATGCTGCTCAATTGTTTCCGCCAATTTGAATTTGGACATTCGAAGCATATCTAACAAATGAAATTTATGATTGAAGGCTTCGTGCATACGATCTTTGATCCGCTGTTTCTCAGCTAAATAGTCCATTTTGACATCGAATAGCTTATTCTTATATACATATTTTTCTTCTTTGATTTCCTGACTATCAGATAATTTAGCCAATGCCTGTTGACGTTCTTTTGACATTTCATGTAGTCTGATTTGATAATTTTCTTTTGCGAGTATCTTCTCTTCTTCAGCACTTTTCTTCACATATTGAAAATAGTCTTTATCAAAATGCTCTTTGATGTATGCCTCAGCCTTATTGACCAGCGCCGCAACTTGATCCTTATTCTGTTCTTCAATCTTCTTTGCTACTTCAAGGTCTTTATTCAAAGCAGTGATTTTTTCTTCTTTTTCATCCTTTGAAAGACTGCGGTCACGTTTTGTGCTTTCAATCAAACTAAGTAGCGAAAGGACTTGATCTGTTCCTTCTTCTCTTAGGGAATCAACTTGTTTTTGGATACTGCCGACATATTCATCGATCGGCTGCCGCAATTTTAATTCTTCTTCGGCAGATAATAGATTTTTTGTAGTTGCCATGTTTCCTTTAAACCCCTTTACTATAGATATTTTGAGCTGAGTCGCATCAATTCTTCTTGGTTCGTTTCAGCAGTATTGACAATCCCGGAAAGACGACCGTTTGACATGACTCCGATCCGGTTAGTAATTCCTAATATTTCAGGCATTTCCGAGGAAACAACGATAATGGTCTTTCCTTCTTTTGCCATTTTGATGATCAACTCATAAATTTCGTATTTAGCACCTACATCGATGCCTCGCGTCGGTTCATCCATCAAAAAGACATGTGGATTACGTTCTAACCATTTACCAAAAACAACTTTTTGCTGGTTTCCACCTGATAAGCTGGCGATCGAATCATTCGGGCTCATTGCTTTGGTACGCATTAATTTGATTTCTTTCACTGTTGCTTTCTCCATCTTGGACTCGGAAAGCGCCACTCTTGATTTATATTCTGGTAAATTCGCAATAGTAGTATTGAAGATAAGATTTCCTTTATCAAAAATACCGCTGGCTTTGCGTTCTTCAGTGATCAAAGCAAAACCCTGATCCATCGCTTGTTTAGAACTACCGAAATTCATCAATTTTTTATTAAAGTACACTCGACCAGCAGCCCTCGTGCGAATTCCAAAGATCGTTTCCAATAATTCTGTACGACCCGCTCCTACTAGACCATATAGTCCGAAAATCTCACCACGGCCAACGTCAAAAGTGACATCCTGTAGCTGGGGTGTAAATCTAGTAGATAGATGTTGAATCGATAAAATCGTTTCACCTGGTGCGTTATCAACTGGCGGGAAACGATTATCCAATGAACGTCCCACCATCGCTGTGATCAATTCATTCATGTTAGTTTCATTTGTTGCTTTTGTGGTGACTAACTTTCCATCACGCAAAACGGATACTTCATCACATATTTCAAAAATCTCATCCATCTTGTGAGAAATATAGATCAAAGAAATTCCATCGTCTCTTAATCGGCGCATCATTTCAAATAGCTTGTCAACCTCTTGTGACATTAAGGAAGACGTCGGTTCATCCAAAACAATTACCTTAGCATTGTAAGAAATGGCTTTTGCGATCTCACACATCTGTCTTTGAGAAACGGACATCATTCGCATTGGCTGTGTTAGATTTACTGTGATACCTAATTTTCTAAAAAGCTCAGATGCTTCTTTTCGCATCCGTTTTTCGTCGATTAATCCTAAGGAATTCGTCGGATAACGGCCTAAAAAGAGGTTATCAACAACGTTTCTTTCTAATGCTTGGTTCAATTCCTGATGGACCATCGCAATTCCATTTTCTAAAGCGTCTTTAGGTCCGCTAAAGCTAACCTCTTTACCATCCAAATACACGGTTCCTTCATCTTTTTGATAGGCTCCGAAAAGGCATTTCATCATCGTGGATTTTCCAGCGCCATTTTCACCCATCAGCCCCATAACTGTTCCTCGTCCAACATCCAAATTGATGCGATCCAGTACACGGTTACGACCGAAAGACTTACTCATACCTCGTATGGATAAAATAGTATCCTCTTTTTTTTCTGTCATAATTTATACTCCTGTATCTATCTTTATAAATAAACATCAAAAAATTAACTGCTTGTTCAATAATCGTAGACAGCGAAAATTTATTGGTCCTCTTTGGGGATTCACATACTAATAATTTCTAAAAACTAGTTCAACAATGCCGTTAGGGTTAGCCTCGAGTTCAAAGCGTTTGCATTTTCAAATAGTTAAACATTTCTTGAAAAAACAAGTTTTATCTGCATATAAACAAACGAGGCAAACAAGCGGAATATTAGAAATATGTATCGAAGCAGGCCAATATTGCGCTTATTTCCTCGAAAGGCTTCCTTCATTGCTCAGATTTTCAAACCTGAGACTGCAAAACTATTGCAGTCTCAGTCAAGAACCTTACGTTTATTGATTTAGAATAGAAGTGTAAGAAGCGCCATTATCTGTTTTAACCATGTTAATGGCAAAAGCATCGTATTCGTTAGGGTTCCCCAAGCGGTTAGTAATATTAGATTCCGTTTGTCCATCACCCGCGATATATTCCACATTCAAATTCAATAGCTTATCGTATTTTTCTAATAATGGTTTGTAGGTAGAACCTAAGAAGTTATCGGCAGAGTTGTAGATGTCCAACCAAACTTTCTTTTCTGGAGAATTTTCTTTGCCTAATTGGTTAGAGACTGCTTTGTCAATCTTTGTAGAATCAGTGAAATCATTATAATTATCTCCTGTTACAGCTACATTCATCGCATAATAAGAGCGTTCGTCTTTATCATACTTGTAAACGTCAGAACCTAATTTGTTTCCAGCATCATCCGCTTTACCAATACCAGTATCTATATCAACGCCGTCTAGCGAGTTCCGTAATACTCGTAAGGTCAAGTATGCTTGAACATCCGCACGCTGGCTGACAGTACCACCATAGCCTTCTTTAATTGCTGAAACTGCATCGCTGTTCGCGTCATAGCCGAATGTTGGAACTTTGTTTTCTTGAGACCATGCATTGAAAATAGACATGCCCATTCCATCATTGTTTGAAGCAATTACATCGATTTGTTTGTCAAAAGAAGATGACCAAGTACCGATTGCATTTCCTGCAGTCGCTGCATCCCATGTGGCTCCGGAATTATTTTTCATCTCTTGAGAAGCCAATTCCCGAATCTTATATTTCTTTCCTTTTACTTCAATTTCGCCATCTTTGACTGCTTTAGATTTCCCTTCAGTATTGGTTCCAACTGGCTTACTGTCGATTCCGCCATCTTCCTTAACACCTGTGCCTAACGCTTCACGTACTCCACGTGTCCGAGCGATTGAATCATTATGACCTACATCACCAATAGCCAGCACATACCCGATAGTGCCATCTCCATTGCGATCGATCGTATCGATATTTTTTTCAATATAATCTTTGATCATCGTACCTTGAACTTCGCCACCTTGTTTTGCATCAAAGCCTACGTAATAAGTATTATCATTAAAACTCAACGCTGCTTTATCTAGTTCTCCAGTTGACGAGTTGGATGGTTGGCGATTGAACCATACAAGTGGTTTGTCCTTATTTACAACATTCGTAGTATCACCACTGCTGCCTTTTGAAGCATCAGTCGCTTTGTCGCCATCCCCTCCACCACACGCTGCCAACGAAACTGTTAACCCAAGTGCCATTGTTACTGTTAAAAATCCTTGCCATTTCTTCATGTATTAATCCTTCCTTCCAGCGTTTTTGTAAACGCTTTATTTATCATCAGTATAGCGATTGATCTTTGGAAAAAAAATAGGATTTTTTTTAGAAAGTATACAAATTTTTATGTTTTTATTCGATTAGAAAATAAAACATCTAGTAACATAAAAAACTTCACGAATTTCACTTAGCATGTTTTAGCTAAAGTTCATTCGTGAAGTTGAGAATTTAAAAGGAGTTATCTTTCTGGAAAACGAACAGGCGACTACTAACACACTAATCTATCCTTTATTTTAAAAAAAAGATGACAAAAAAAGGGCAACGCCGAAGCGCACCCCTTTAGTTAGAATGAAATTTGGTTAAAAACAGTTGATTCATTGTTTAGAAGACACCCAATAAATGCATCATTGGAAAGACAAACAGCATACTGTCGAAACGATCTAGGATGCCGCCATGCCCTGGTAAAATATTTCCTGAATCTTTCACATCATAGTGACGTTTGATTGCTGATTCCACTAAATCGCCAAATTGACCAACGATTGAAAATACAATCGTAAAAATGATCATCGTCACTAAATTATGTTGGAATACTTGCGGTTGGACTAAAAAGAAAATGACCGCTACAACAACCGCACTAGCGATTCCTCCAAGCGCACCCTCGATCGTTTTATTTGGTGAAATCTCAGGCCAAAGCTTCCGCTTACCGATTTGCCGTCCAACCATATACGCGCCAATATCAGTCGCCCAAACAACAAAAAAGGCAAATAGCAAAATAGCTAAGCCGCTATCACGAGCCGTCACTAAATTTTGAAAGCCGACGCCAACATACAAGCTAGATATGACAGGAAACCCTGCTTCATCAATCGTATAGGTATTTTTTGAAACGACTGAAAAACCTAAAATGATCATTACTGTCAAATAAAATAATAGGAAATTATTATTGTTGCCACTTAAAAAAGGCATCCAACGTTCCGCTGGCAAAACAAGAAAAACGGCGCCCAATATCGAAAGCACCCCTTCAAAACTTAAAATCGCCAAGCCCTTCATACGAAATAATTCGTACACACCAATTCCTGCTAATACTGCCGCTGCTATTTCTACCGCGATTCCCCCAACGTACAAAATAGGGATAAAAATCACTAAGGCAACGACAGCAGTAATTACTCGCTGTCTCACTTTTTTTCCTCCTAATTCAGTTGCTGATTTTTCATGCCACTACCGTAAATAAATCTTTAAGTAGCGCTGGTATCTTTATTCAAGCCGCCAAAACGACGGTTACGATTTTGGAAAGAAGCAATCGCTGTTTTCAAATGGTCTCCATCAAAATCAGGCCATAACGCTTTGGTAAAATATAGTTCACTATAAGCTAATTGCCATAGTAAAAAATTGCTGATCCGTTCTTCCCCACTAGTACGCACTACTAACTCTGGATCCCGTAGGTCGTAGGGCAAAAAGCCCGTCATTAAATGATCTCCCATGACGGTATCGTCGATTGCATCGATGGCTAATTGGTCATCCTTCACTTCTTGCGCCATCTGTTTCATAGCTGAGATGATCTCTGCTCGACTGCCATAGTTGAGGGCGAAATTTAAAATTAAGCCATCATTGTCAGCAGTCTGTTCAATTGCTCGCTTTACCGCATCCTGTGTATGGGACGGCAAATACTCTTCGTAGCCCATCACGTGGACTTGAACATTTTCTTCAATCAATTCAGGGACGAAAGTATCAAAAAAATCAACCGGTAGCTGCATCAGAAATTTGACTTCATCGTCGGGCCGCTTCCAATTCTCTGTTGAAAAAGCATAGAGAGTCAGAACTTTTACCCCGAGGCGATTGGCTTCCTTCGTAATTTTTTTGACCGTTTCCATACCCTCTTTATGACCGGCAATGCGCGGTAGACGACGATTTTGTGCCCAGCGCCCGTTACCGTCCATAATGATCGCAATGTGTTTTGGAATAGCACCCTCTGGATCAAATACAAAGTCTGATTCTTCAGGTGTATATTTTTCTTTTTGTGGAAAAAAACGTAAGACCATGTTTTCACTCCTAGCTCGTATTTATGGATTCATTTTTCATAATGCGAAAAATGAGTTTGATTCTCACCACGTATATCATTCTGCTAAACTGTTCGTACTTTTTAAGATCAACAATTCATTTGCGATCTGTCCAATAAAACTGGGAACAGCGGAACTGACATCCTAGCTCGTATTTATGGATTCATTCTTCATCGTGCGAAAAATGAGTTTGATTCTCACCACGTATATCATTCTGCTAAACTGTTTGTGCTTTTTAAGATCAACAATTCATTTGTCCAGCTGTCCAATAAAACTGGGAATAGCGGAACTGACATCCTAGTTCGTATTTAGGGATTCATTTTTCATAGCTGAAAAAATATTTTTTAGACTCTGGATTATTTCGCAAGCGATTTATTATTTTTTTCAGAAAGTAAACAAGCAATTAGATTCAACAGCCATTATAGCAATAATCTAAATGCTTGCCTACGAATATTCATAGTATTTAAATAATTTCAAACATTGGCGAAACTACTTTTAAGAATTTCGGTTTTTCGAAAGCTGCTCCAATTTAATTAAAAAAATTAGAATACGACAAAAAAACTGGCGTACGAGACTCGTACACCAGTCATTGAATTATACTTCTAATAATTCTTTTTCTTTTTCGCTAATGATTTCGTCAATGGCTTTGATATTCTCATCTGTTAAGGTTTGAATATCTTTTTCTACATCACGTAAATCATCTTCGGTCAAATCGCCATTTTTTTGTTGTTTTTTGTAGTCGTCCATCGCATCACGGCGAATATTACGAACAGCAATTTTCGCGCCTTCTGCTTCTTTCTTTACTTCTTTAGCTAATTCTTTCCGGCGTTCTTCCGTCAATTGTGGAATCACTAGACGAATCACATTACCGTCGTTTGCTGGATTTAAACCGATGTCACTTGCTTGAATCGCTTTTTCAACATCACCGATCATATTTTTATCAAAAGGCGTTACCATCAATACACGTGCTTCTGGAATCGTGATTGACGCCATTTGATTCACTGGTGTTGGGACGCCATAGTAGTCCACAGTGATGCGGTCTAATAGACTTGCGTTCGCACGACCTGCGCGAATTTGGCCTAATTGACGTTGCAAGGCTTCTTGCGCCTTCTTCATTTTATCTCTTGCTTCATTCATTACTGCATCTGCCATATTATTTCCCCCTTACAGTCGTCCCGATGTTTTCACCGAGTACAACGCGTTTAATATTTCCTGGTTCATTTAAATTAAAGACAACAAGTGGAATATCATTATCCATACTTAATGAGCTTGCGGTTGAATCCATCACTTGAAGACCTTTAGCAATGACATCCAAGTGGGTCAACTCTTCATACTTCACGGCATTTTCATCAAGTTTAGGATCCGCTGAATAAACCCCATCGACATTATTTTTCGCCATTAAGATCACGTCCGCATTGACTTCTGCCGCTCTTAATGCCGCCGTTGTGTCAGTTGAGAAATAAGGATTTCCTGTTCCCCCAGCAAAAATCACGATCCGACCTTTTTCAAGGTGACGTTCTGCTTTCCGACGAATATAAGGCTCAGCAATTTGACGCATTTCAATTGATGTTTGAACACGAGTTGGTACATCAATATTTTCTAACGCATCTTGCAAAGCTAAAGCATTCATCACAGTTGCCAGCATGCCCATATAATCGGCTTGCGCACGTTCCATGCCCATTTGAGCACCAATTTGTCCACGCCAGATATTTCCGCCACCGACAATGATTGCCATTTCAATTCCTAAATCATGAACTTCTTTGATTTCTTCTACAATATCTTTGATTACTGGTGGATTAATACCGAACTTTTCATCACCTGCTAAGGCTTCTCCACTAAGTTTCAATACTACGCGTTTATATTTTGGTTCATCCATTTCAATACCTCCACTGTCACTCTATTGATATTTTAGCATACTCTGCTTCTGACGCCACTCAAATTTGAATTTGCTTAAAAAAAGGGAGCGCACATTTTTCGTGCGTTCCCAACTGTCTATTAAACAGAATTATTTTTTGATTTGGCTCATGACTTCTTCAACAAAGTTATCTTCGCGTTTTTCGATACCTTCGCCGACTTCGAAACGAACGAAGCTGACAACTGTCGCACCTTTAGAAGATACATATTTTTCAACAGTCATATCAGGATCTTTAACGAATGGTTGGTCAACCAAAGCGATTTCGGCTTTGAATTTGTTCAAACGGCCGATAACCATTTTTTCAACGATATTCGCTGGTTTGCCTTCATTTAACGCTTGTTCAGTTAAAACATTTTTTTCATGTTCTAATTCTGATTCAGGGATTTGGCTTTCGTTCACATAACGAGGGTTGATTGCCGCAACATGCATTGCAACATCTTTGGCAACTGATTCGTCAGTTGTGCCGTTTAATAAAGCTAAAACAGCGATACGTCCGCCCATGTGTAAGTAGCCGCCAAAAGCAGCGTTGTCGTCTTTTTCAACAACTTCAAAACGACGGAAGTTGATACGTTCACCAATTACTTGGGTTGCTTCGATTAAAGCAGCTTCTAACGTTTCACCTTTAGCGTTTGTTAATTTCATTGCAGCATCCATGTCAGCTGGTTTGTGTTCAGCAACTAATTCTGCGATTTCTTTAACTAGGTCTTGGAACATTTCGTTTTTAGAAACGAAGTCTGTTTCTGAGTTTACTTCAACGATTGCAGCAGTGTTTCCTTTAACTGCAACTGAAGCTAAACCTTCAGCAGCGATCCGGTCATTTTTCTTAGCTGCTTTAGCCATCCCTTTTTCACGTAAAAGATCGACAGCTTTTTCAATGTCGCCTTCTACTTCTACTAACGCACGTTTTGCATCCATCATTCCTACGCCAGTCATGTCGCGTAATTCTTTTACTAATTTAGCTGTTACATCTGCCATTTTAACGGCCTCCTTAATTTTTCTAAAAAAGCTGCTTCAAAGGTAGTTATTTACTTTGAAGCAGCATATGCTACGAAATTATTCAGCTGATTCTGTAGAAGCGTTGTCGCCTTCTACTACATCAACGATTTCTTCGATTGAAGTTGCTTGTCCGCCTTCTTCAGTTGCGAAGTCTGCTTCTGCTACTTGATCTTCACCTTGGTTTCCTTCGATGAATGCGTCAGCCATTTTAGCAGTGATCAATTTCACGGCGCGAATAGCGTCATCATTTGAAGGGATAACTACGTCGATTTCATCTGGATCGCAGTTTGTATCAACCATAGCAACGATTGGAATGTTCAATTTTTGTGCTTCTTGAACAGCAATACGTTCTTTACGAGGGTCAACGATATACATAACATCAGGGATGCGAGGCATATCAGCAATACCGCCTAAGAATTTTTCAAGACGTTCGCGTTCTTTGTTCAAACCAACAACTTCTTTTTTAGGCAATACTTCGAAAGTACCGTCTGCTTCCATAGCGTTGATTGATTTCAAACGAGCGATACGTTTTTGGATTGTATCCCAGTTAGTCAAAGTTCCGCCTAACCAACGGTGGTTTACATAGTATTGACCAGCGCGGATCGCTTCTTCTTTGATAGCATCTTGTGCTTGTTTTTTAGTACCTACGAATAAAGCAACGCCGCCGTCTTCAGCAACATTTTTCATGTAATCGTAAGCTGCGTCTACTAATTTGACTGTTTTTTGCAAGTCAATGATGTAGATGCCGTTTCTTTCTGTGAAGATATATTTCTTCATTTTTGGGTTCCAGCGACGAGTTTGGTGACCAAAGTGTACGCCGGCTTCTAGTAATTGTTTCATAGACAATACTGACATTTGTGTTTCCTCCAATTGGTTTTTTGTTTTCCTCTTCTGCTCTCTTCTTCATAAGGAACTGACAAGCAGCACCGCCTTACGAATCAAGTCAGAATGTGGATTTTTTTGTGAGCAGTCTCCTACACACAATTAGTAATTATACAAGAAGCCTTTTGATAAATCAATCTTTTTTATTTCACTTTTGGTGGATTAATAATTATTAAGGGATACTGTTTAAAAAAACTTTTTCTGCTATACTGAGTGCATAATTATTATTCTCTTGCCCTTGCTTATTTGACTAGCAGAGGGATTTACCATTTACTACGACAATTAAGGAGTTTTCTTATGCGAAAAAAAGACCGCCACGAATTAATCAAACAAATCATTTCTGAAAATCCGATTCGCAATCAAAACGAATTGATGGACCATTTAAAAAGTCATGAGGTTTCAGCGACACAAGCGACAATCTCACGAGACATTCGCGACTTAAAGATCGTTAAAACGATTGATGACACCGGCAAACCCCGCTTTGAATTATTTCAAGAGCATACAGCACCGACTGAAGATGACGATATCAAACGCTTGATTCGCATGACCGGGGAAGTCATCGTTAAAATCGAACCAATCCAGTTTATGACAATCGTCAACACACTACCTGATAACGCGCATTTATTAGCCTCTGTGTTAGATGATCTTTCCAGTCATTTGATTGTGGCTACAATGGCGAGCTTTGATACAATCATTATCATTTCAAGAGCACCAGAAGACGCGCAAAAAGTCGCGGCTTTTTTAGCAGACCCAACCAGCTCTTCTATTTTCTAAAATAGCCCTCTTCTTAGGATCGCCAACTATCAAAAAAAGCAGCAGAACGCTTAACGAGCCTCTGCTGCTTTTTTTATTCTTCCGGAACAGTCAGCTTTCCCGCATTGATTTGTTCTTTCGCAGTTGCGATTGCTTTTTCAGCCGCTTTCGATAGTTGACCTTTGGTTAAATCAACCCCGCCTTCTTTTAAGCCAAATTCTAAATGCTTCCCACCAGGAAATTTGTTTTTATAAGCCGCATCTGCAATTTCGGTTACGGCCGCACCAACATTTTTCTTAGTGGAGGTCAATGTGAAGTTTCCTGTTTTTCCATCAGCCATTTGATAATCACCTTCGTCGGTTTGATCTCTATCTACACCAATCACCCAAACTTTTCGACTAGGATTATTCTCATTTTGTGCTTTCGCTTCTTGGAAGACCCCGGCACCGGTACTTCCAGCTGCTTGGTAAAGAATGTCTGCTCCCTCTTTATACATCGATGCAGCAATCGCCTTCCCTTTGTCTGGTGCATCATAAGAGGCTGCATATTGCACTTCGATTTTGATTTCTTTTCCTAACTGTTTTCCAGCAGCTTTTACCCCAGCTTCGAAACCACTTTGAAAACGTTGGATCACAGGGCCTTCCATTCCCCCAATAAAACCGACGTGATTTTGTTTCGTGCTGTAAGCAGCAGCTATTCCAGCAAGATAGGCGCTTTCTTGATCTTTGAATGTCGCTGAAACGACATTTTCTATCCCGGTAAGATCACCATCGATTAAAGCAAAATTTAATTTTGGATGCTGTTCCGCCGCTTCTTTGATTGCATCTGCTTGTAGATAACTTAAACTAATAACCGTCGTAAATCCATTTTCAACAGCTTGACTGATGTTTGTACTATTTTCTTGAGGATCATTTGTCTCTAAGTAGGTGAAATCCTTCTTTGCTGTTAACCCTTTGTCTTTCCCCCACTTTTCAAGACCTTCCCAGCCCGCTTGATTGAACGAACGATCATCGACACCGCCGAAGCCTAAAATCAACGCCAACTTGTGCGGATTTTCTGCAGCCTTTTTCTCCGCCTGACTTTGCCCACAACCTGCTAATAATCCGATTAAACCTAAACAACCCAATCCTAAAAATATTTTTTTCATGATATCGCTCCTTCGTATGTGTCTTGACACATCGTGCCGTAGAAAGTATACCATACTGGTTTTGAGAGTGCGGATTTATTAAAAAAAGACTCAGACAAGTTTTAACCTTATCTGAGTCTCATTTTTTACATTTTATTTGGTGCGTGAACGCCTAGTAGACGTAAATCTTCTTTCAAAATGACAGTGACCGCATGGACTAAAGCTAGACGCGCGTCCTTTTCTTCATCGTCAACCAACACTTTTGTATGAGCGTAGTATTTGTTGAAGGCTTGGGCTACTCTGATCGAATGCTTTGCGATTACAGATGGTTCATATTGATCTGCCGCCTGCATCACAATTTCTGGATAGCTTTGTAACAGCTTGATGATTTCCCAGCTATCGGCATCGTTTAAGGCATAGACTGCTTCTGGATCAACGGTGAAGGCAGCTTTCTCCAAAATTGACATCGCCCGAGCGTGAGTATATTGAACATACGGCCCCGTTTCCCCTTCAAAACGTACGACTTCTTCTAAATTAAAGTCAAAATTATTCAGGCGATCATTCTTCAGGTCATGGAAGATTACCGCGCCAACACCGACTTGATGCGCCACTTCTTCTTTATTCGGTAAATCAGGATTTTTTTCTTCGATTTGTTTGAAAGCTAAGTCTTTCGCTTCATTTAATACTTCTTCTAATAAAACGATCTTCCCTTTACGCGTCGATAATTTTTTTCCATCCTTCGTGATCAAACCAAAAGGAACATGCACCATTTCATCTGACCAATCAAAGTCCATTTCCTTCAAGACAGCCTTTAATTGTTTAAAGTGTCCACTTTGTTCATTCCCAACAACGTAAAGTGACTTAACAAAGTTGTACTCACGTTTCCGGAAAAGTGCTGCGGATAAGTCTCGGGTAATATATAAAGTAGCGCCATCCGATTTTTTAATCAAGGCTGGATTCAAGTCGTATTTATCAAGGTTAACGATCTCCGCACCCTCACTGGTTTGCAACAAATGTTTTTCTTCCAACATTGTTACCACTTCATCCATCTTGTCGTTGTAAAAGGCTTCGCCGTTATAAGAATCAAATTCAACTTCTAGCATACTGTAAATTTTGTTGAATTCTTTTAATGATTCGCTGCGGAACCATTTCCATAATTCTAGTGCTTCCTCGTCATCTTCTTCTAGCTTCTTGAACCAAGCCCGCGCTTCGTCATTTAATTCAGGCTCTTCTTCGGCTTTTTCATGGAATTCCACGTAAAGACGTAACAATTCATTGATTGGCTCCGCTTTGACTTTTTCTTCTGAACCCCATTTTTTGTACGCCACGATCAATTTCCCGAATTGAGTGCCCCAATCGCCTAAGTGATTGATCTTGATTGGCTGATAGCCGATCTTACTTAAAATCAGGCTGATGGAATTACCGATGACTGTTGAACGCAAATGTCCCATTGAGATCGGCTTCGCGATGTTTGGTGAAGACATATCAATCGTTACGTTACCTTCATTACCAATATTGCTATTACCAAACTGACTCGCTTCTTTCGCTATTTGCTTCAAGACCATACTAGAAATAACTTCTTTTTTCATAAAGAAATTCAAATACGGACCTACAACCTCGATTTTTTCAAAAGCATCAGGATTGATTTTTTCTGCTAACTCCGCCGCGATTTGTTGCGGTGCTTTGCGAAAAACTTTCGCCAACGCGAAGGTAGGAAAAGCCACGTCACCATGATCCACAGATTTCGGTTTTTCTAGTAAACGCTCCACTTCCGGCAACGTTAAATTTTCTTTGACCACTTCAAAAACTGCTTGTGCCACGATTTCTTGATTATTCATCCAAATTCCTCCTATTTCATTTCGATTATCTCCCACTGCAAGAAAAAGCAGAACTGACCGCTAACTCGTCTCCATGGTACCATTTTTCTAAAATGCAGAAAAATGATTCCATCCTCCTACGCATACGCTTTTTCTAACCCGCTAAAGCGGGAAGAAAAACTCGCAAAAAAAGTCTCTGATGTTTAAAAACATCAGAGACGAGATTTCCCGCGGTACCACTCTTTTTGTCGTAAAAAACGACCCACTCAGGCTATAACGGTAGCTGCCGTTTCACCTCAAAAGTGCGCCATCTACTTTTGTTTATTCGGCTCCCACCTGCCCGAACTCGCTAAAAAACAGACCATAGATTTCTCTTTATCATTGATGAAATAAATATTCTGGCACCATACTACCAGAAAATTCTTCATCTGACTAGTCCAAGCAGCAATTTTTATACTTTTGGAATAAAGAGATCACCTAGCGTTGCGGCCATCATGGCTTTAATCGTATGCATCCGGTTCTCCGCCTGCTGGAATTGCAATGCTTGTTTTCCGCGAAAGACTTCATCGGTTACTTCCATTTCAGCTAAGCCATATTTTTCTTTGATTTCCTCGCCTACCTCGGTTGCTAAGTCGTGAAAGGCTGGCAAGCAATGTAAAAAGATCGTGTCCGCATTTTTTGTTTTTGCCATCAGCGCTTGGTTGACTTGATAAGGAAGCAACAAATCAATTCTTTCCTTAAAGGCGGCTTCTTCTCCCATTGACACCCATACGTCCGTATAAATAATATCCGCTCCGGCGACACCTTGGTCAATATCCGCTGTCACTAAAATTTTAGCTTGTGACTGCTTTGCGTATTTATTTGCTAAGTCAATCAACGATTCCTCTGGAAAAAGTTTTTCTGGCGTGACAATCGAAATATTGACGCCTAGAATCGCGCTTGTAATCAGTAAAGAATTGGCTACATTGTTGCGGCCATCGCCGACATACGCTAACGTTAATCCTTCGAGTTTGCCAAAATGTTCTTTGATGGTTAAGAAATCCGCCAACATTTGAGTAGGATGCCATTCATCCGTTAATCCATTCCAGACCGGCACACCAGAAAATTCGGCTAATGCTTCGACGGCTTTTTGCGAGAAGCCACGATACTCGATCCCATCAAACATACTACCTAAAACTTTCGCCGTGTCTTCTACGGATTCTTTTTTACCTAGCTGAATATCATTCTTTCCTAAATATTCTGGATGAGCCCCTAGGTCGATCGCCGCAGTTGTAAACGCCGCTCGTGTTCGGGTCGATGTTTTTTCAAATAGCAAGGCGATGTTCTTGCCTGCTAAATAGCGATGAGAAATATTTTTTTGCTTTAATTCTTTTAAATGCGCCGCAAAATCAATTAAATACAGCAGCTCTTCTTTCGTAAAATCAATTTCCTTTAAAAAACTTTTCCCATGAAAAATATTTTCCATCTAAACTCCTCCAGTTTTTGAATAATCATCCGTACGAATCCGTTAATCGTTTATTTTTATTCATGATAACTGAATATTTACAAACTAGCAAGCTTTTATCTCAAACATGTTGTATAAAAAAAACTTCCCCATGAAAATGAGGAAGCGAGAATTTCTATTTTACTTGCGACAGTCGAATCCGATTAATTTTACAAGTCACAGCACTGGCTACGACGCCACCATTTAAGTTAATCGCTGTCCGACCCATATCAATCAACGGCTCAACTGCAATAAATACACCCACTAGTCCGACAGGCAATCCTAATGCTGATAAAGAAATAATCGTCGCCACTGTTCCACCACCACCTGTTCCAGCAATTCCAAACGAAGTCATAGCAATGATAAAACCAGCATACAGTAAAAACTGCGGTGTCAGTGGATTAATATTCTGCGTCATCGCAACAATCGCAATGATAATCCCTGGATAAACACCGGCACAGCCATTCATTCCCATTGAAGTTGCAAAAGACGCGGCTAAACTAGAAACGCTGCGAGGAATCTGTAAGTCATCCTGCATCTCAATATTCATTGGCATCGATCCAGCGCTAGAAGCTGTAATAAAAGCAAATGATAAAACGGGAAAAGCTTTTTGCAAATACCTAACGGGCGGCAACCCACAAATTGCTAAAATTAATAATTGAATCAAGAAGAATACAAACAATCCGATGTACGCTACAATAAAGAATTTCGCCAGCTTCACAACCGCAGAAACATCATTATTGACGATCGTTGCGATCATAATCGTCAATACTGCATAAGGAGCATAAGAAATAAAGAGCCGCACAACTGACATAATGATCTCATACGCACTATCTAGGATGTCTTTAAAGAGCTTGGCTTCTTTCACTTTTTTATCTTTAATCTTCAGATAGGCAACCCCTAAAAAGAAAGCAAAAATGACTACCCCTAACGTAGCGCTCGGCCGCTGTCCCGTTAAATCAAAAAAGGGATTTGATGGGAAGATCGCAATGATCTTTTGCGGCATTGTCAATGTTTGCTCACCACCAGAAACATAACTTTTCTGAATCTCATTGGCAGAATGCAAAGCAGTTTGAGAAATATTAAATGAATTTCCATCGATATTCGAAAAATATCCGGTTATAATTCCGACCATTCCGGCAATCCCGGCAGTGACGATTAATGTACCGATGATCGTCATCCCGACTTTCAAGACATTCGTTTTTATTTCAATTTTGGTAAAAGCTAATAAGACACAGACAAAAATTAATGGAATCGCAATCATCTGCAGTAATTTTACATAAACGCTACCGATGATGCCGATCCAATCCGATAAGACAGCGCCTTGGTCATTTGATAACATTTGGTTAAAGATCAACCCTAAAATAATTCCCACAGCCATGGCAAGAACAACTCGTTTCGAAAAGGACCATTTCTTTCTTTTTAAATAAATCAGTCCAGCTAGTGAAGCTACTACGATAAGAAAAGAAACTGCTAATAACACCTAATCACTCCATTCAAATTGTTTAAAAAAGATCACCGATCTCTCAATTTGAGTTTCAAAATTTAGCAAATCCGCAGTTAACGCTTTCATTTTATGCAAGTGATTTATTTCACATTGATGCTGAAAAAAATATACGCTTTGCTTGCTTAGAAACTCTAAGTATTTTTTTCAATCACACTCAGTACTTAAACGTCATTTTTTTCACCCCTATTTCATCACCTGCACAAATAGTATAAAAATATAACGTGTGTTTCACAATCAAGATTAAAGATTTATTATGAAAAGCAACAAATTCTTTTCCCAGTCGCAAAATTAAAAAACAGCTTAGCTGAAAAAATAAATTATTTAAAGTTTAGTCAAGTTTGATAGAAACATACCTTAAACAGCAAATTCTTTTTAATGAAATAGACAATCGAGGTTTGTGAAAAAAAAAACCTATGGATTTTAATCCATAGGTCTTGATAGGACAGACTGCCCTATTTTTTTGCTTTAGTATGACTTTTTAGATATGTTGAAAAGCCAAACTGGGATTAGCATTCAAGCTCATTCCAGCTAAATGGTGTTTTTGCAATCCTACATGAGCTGCCGCTCCGATCATTGCCGCATTGTCTCCACACAAACGTAATGGCGGTACGATCAATTTTAAATCCGGCAATTCTGTTTGGATCGTCGCTGACATCTTTTCCCGCAGTCCTTGATTAGCGGCCACTCCACCAGCTACGATTAACTGTTTTACCGGATAGGCTTTGCAAGCTTTGATGGTTTTGGTGACTAAGACTTCCACGACGCTAGCTTGGAAGCTGGCTGCTAAATTATTATGATCCAGCGCTTCCCCTCGCTGTTCTGCGTTGTGCGTCAAATTTATAAACGCACTCTTCAAGCCGCTGAAGCTAAAATCAAAATTGTCTTCTTTGATCATCGCCCGCGGGAAATTGTACGTATCCTCGCCTTGATGAGCCAAATGATCAATTTCTTTTCCGCTTGGATAACTCAGACCTAACACTCGTCCAACCTTATCATAGGCCTCACCAGCCGCATCGTCTCGTGTCTCACCAATAATTTCAAAAGAACCATCTTCTGCCATATAAACAAGCTCCGTATGTCCCCCGCTGACTAATAAAGCCATCAACGGAAACTCTAACGGCTCCATTAAACGAGCCGCATAAATATGGCCAGCCATATGATTCACTGGAATCAACGGCAACCCATTCGCCCAAGCAAAAGCTTTCGCGGCACTCAAGCCAATTAACAACGCCCCCACAAGTCCAGGTCCATATGTAACGGCGACAGCACGTAAATCATTGGCTGTTACCTGTGCTTCGCTCAATGCTTCTTCGATACAAATTGTAATTTGTTCGACATGGTGACGACTCGCCACTTCTGGTACGACACCGCCGAAGCGTTTGTGACTATTAATCTGGGAAGCTACGATATTTGAAAGAATTTTTTCTCCATTTTCGATTACAGCGACACTGGTCTCATCACAGCTACTTTCAATTGCCAAAATCAGTTCGGTCTCACTCATCTTTATTTCCTACTTTCAAACTCATCAGCACCGCATCTTCTGTCGGATGCTGATAATATTTTTTCCTTGTTCCAATCACTTGGAAGCCAAATTTTCCGTAAAAAAGCCGCGCCTCATGGTTCGAAGCACGTACTTCCAAAAAAATACTCGCGATTTTTTGCGACTTTGCGTACTGAATCAATCGTCTCATTAATTTACCGCCGGTGCCTTGTCCTTTGACTGCCGTGGCGATATTGGTGATCTCAATTTCATCACAGACTTGATGGAAACCAAGAAAGGCGGCGATTTCTTCTGACTCCATAAAATAATGGCTGTGGGATTGGGCCAAATCACTGGCAAATTGTTCCGCTGTCCAAGGGGAATCATAGACGTATGCCTCTTGACTAATCTCCCAAAACTTTTGTGCTAACTCTTTATCCACTGGTTTATCCAACTATTGTCCACCTAGTTCCACATCCAAATGTTTAATCATGTCTAATGCGTCCTCGCTATTTTCGGTATAATAATTTTTCCGAATATTCCGTGAAGAAAACCCTAAACGGCGATAAAGCCTTTGCGCATCGGTATTACTTAACCGGACTTCTAGCGAGAGGGTTTCACAATCGTTCATTATAGCGAATTTTTCAACTTCGTCAATCAATAGGCTACCAATCCCTTGACCTTGAAAAAAAGTAGCGACAGCAATATTCGTAATATGCGTATCGTCTCCAATCAATCGACTGCCGATAAAACCCGCGATCTCGTTCTCCAGCGTGACGATACACAAATACAGATGAGGAATCGGCGAATGAATCTCTGATAAAAAAGCGCTCTTGGTCCAAGGCGCCTCTCCAAAATAGACATCCCGCTCCAATGCAATCAGTTCTTTAATATCCTGATCGACGATTTTTCGCAGTAAAAACTGTTGGTCCCCCAGCGTCACCGTTTTGGTATTGAAAGGATATTGCTTTCCATACAAGATTGTTTTGACTAGGCCGCTAAATCTTTTCAACATAGTTCTCGTCCCCTGGTTGATGCGTCTCTAGCCACTTCTCTTCTGCCTCCACCCGTTTCAAATATTCTGGCACAAGTCCATGAATATTTTCAATCGGATCAGCTAAAAGACCAAGCTGGCCTAAAACAAGTCCATTAGGTAAGTTTAAACGGTCCGACGTGCTAATTTCCGCAGTCGCTAATGTTTCAGCGATCTCTGCCCGGAATTTTTCAGTCTCACCCACAAAAATTGCCGGTTCGTTAATTTTTTTGAGCAAATCTGCTAAAGGAATGTGCTGGTCCGCGATCACATTAACTAATCGTTGTTCTTCCCAACGATAAGCAGCCCCATAAACATTGTTTCTACGAGCGTCCATTAGTGGAACGATTAATTTATCCGTTTGACTATTGGCTGCCAGCACTGCCAAACTTGAAACAGTGGTTAGCTCAAGCTGCAAAGTTTCGGCTAATGTTTTCGCAGTCGTGACCGCAATCCGAATACCTGTATACGAGCCAGGACCTTGGGCTACTACGATGCGATCCAACTCGTTAGGTGTTAGGCCACTTGCCTGCATCACCGATTCAATCGCCGGCATCAAAGTCAAGCTATGATTCATTTTCCGATTCAATTGAAACTGCGCCAACAGTTTGGTATCCTCTAAAACCGCTACGGCTAATGTTTGATTGGATGTATCCATCGCTAATAATTTCATAAAAGTCATTTCCTCGCATTTAAGATAGCCATATTTTAACATAAACCACAAATGCTTTCCTACTAGCTGGCTAGATAATTATCTTTTTCTTGTTCTGACTGGCTCGCTCCATTATTTTTGGTTTAAAACTCCGATTACAAAAAGGCCTTCCGCTCTTTTGAGAAGAAAACCTGTTTTGTCTATTACTTGAAATTAATTGGTTGACGCTCGTTGGATCAGTTCCGTACCTAGCATGATTTTTCGAGGAACCGGGGAATATTCTTTCGCTAATTCTAAAAGCGTGGTGACAGCTAATTCACCCATCCATTCGGTCTCGACTTTTACTGTAGACAAGGCGGGCGAAACATATTTAGCGACACTGACATCATTGAAACCAATTACGGAGATATCTTCTGGAATCCGCAGTCCAGCAGCTTGAATTGCCTGCATGCCACCAATCGCTAGAGCATCACTAGAAGCGAATAAGGCTGTCGGAAGATCATTGCTCTCAGCAATAAATTCACTCACAGCAGCTTTTCCGGCTTCCATTGAAAAAGGTGCAGTTACCACCAAATCTGGACGAAAAAGGTTTAGCTGCTCTAGCTTTTTTTTGAAAGACAACATACGGGGGTCTTCAATTGGCTGCAAATTATGTTTTGTCACTTCTTCTCCAGAGAGAATCCCGATTTTCTGATGCCCTTGTTGGATAAAATGATCGATCACCAAATCCATGCTTTGATCAAAATCGACGACTAGTGAATTTAAGCCCAACTGCATGGCATCAAAATCAACAAATAATAAATTATCATCTAATTGTTTCAATTGTCGAATCTGCTCTGCATCGAACTTGCCTAATGCAATCGTTCCCGTCACTTGCGATTCAGACAGTTCATTTAAGGTTTCACGGCGGACTTGAAGATTTAATTCTTCGGCCTTTTTCTCAATCCCTAAGCGAATCGATAAATAATACAAATCTGCTAATTCTTCGGCCTCGTCATACCACTGGACTAAGCGAATCAACGCTTTCCCCATTTTAGGTGAGCGTTTGTGCTTCGTATAATTTAATTTTTCCGCCACTTCAAAGATGCGTTGTCGCGTTTCTTGCGCCACGGATAACTCTTGATCGTAATTCAAGACGCGAGAAACGGTCGCCGGTGAAACGCCTGCTTGTTTTGCAATATCTCGTATCGTCGCCATGGCAATTCCTTTCTACAACGTCGTAATAAAACGAGTGAAGGCTTCTTGACCTTCCACGTCCCGCTTAAAGACGCCTGCGTCTTCTAGCACACGAGCAAAGACGGCACCGACGGCTTTTTGGACGACTTCGGTCACATTTTCTGCCGTGATCGTTTCCGTTGTTTTAAGCTGATCAGCCCATTCAACATGGTAATCTGCAATCTCATTTTTTTCGTCTAATAAATAGTTTTCGACTTCTTTTAATTCAGTCGCTAAGCGTGGCGGCAACACCGCCAAGCCCATCACTTCGATCAAACCAATATTTTCCTTTTTAATGTGTTGAACATCTGGGTGCGGATGGAAAATCCCATCAGGAAATTCTTCAGAAACATTGTTATCCCGCAAGACTAGATCCAGTTCAAACAGCTCACCATTTCGGCGGGCGATTGGTGTAATCGTATGATGTAGCGTATCCTCCTCGGTCACGGCCACCACTTGTACGGCTTCATCAGAATAGTTTTTCCATTTTTCTAAAATCATTGTTGCCGCATCTACCAATTCGTTTGCATTCTTACTTTGCAGTCGAATCACCGATAACGGCCACTTCACGATACCTGCTTTGATCATTGGAAAATCTTGCAATTCAAAGGTACGTTCCATCTCAGCCACCGCCATTGGGAAGGTATGACGCCCACCTTGATAGTGGTCATGAGAGAGAATCGAGCCCCCCACGATCGGCAAATCCGCATTCGAGCCAACAAAATAATGGGGCAATACTTCAGTGATCTTCAGCAAACGTTGGAAAGAGTCACGCGTAATTTTCATTGGGCGATGTTCTTCCGCTAAAATGATGCAGTGCTCATTGTAATAAGCATAAGGCGAGTATTGCATGCCCCAGCTTTCACCATCTAAATTCATGCGAATGATTCGATGATTGGTGCGGGCAGGATAATTCATCCGGCCTTTGTAGCCTTCATTTTCCATGCATAGCATGCATTTAGGATAATCGACTTTTACCGCAGTCCGTTCAGCCGCGATTTGTTTCGGATCTTTTTCTGGTTTTGACAAATTGATCGTAATCTCTAATGTTCCATAAGCTGTCTCAGCTGGGAAAATAATATTACGAGCGATGTCTCTGGTTTTGATATAATCATTGTCTTTACTTAATTTGAAGAAATAATCTGTCGCTTGGACAGGGTCCTTCGAATAGTATTGGGCAAAATACGCATTCACCACAGAGGGCGGCGGCGTCATTAAGTCCATTAGTTGGCCTTCTAAAATATCTCGCTCTGCTTGCATTTCCGTAATCAGGCCATTCTTTTGGGCTTGATCTAATAATTGATCCGCCAATTCCACTGAACTAGCTGTGACTGGGCGAAGTTCTGACTTTTCAAGGGAATCTTCACCGATTAAGGCGATTACCCGATTTTCTAAATAAATCCGATCCATTTCCATCCAACCGCCGGATTGAATAGCCAAAGTAATAAAGTCTCTGATCGTTTGACTGATTGACATTCATACTTCCTCCTAGTCCTCATAGCCGTGGGGATGACTAACGTGCCAATTCCACGCGGTTTCAATAATCGCTTTTACATCAGTGTATTCCGGCTTCCAGCCTAATGTCTCTTTGACCTTGTCACTAGACGCCACTAAACGGCTAGGATCGCCGGCACGACGGGGGCCGATCTCCGCTGGAATATCTTTTCCAGTCACTTCTCTTGCCGCATCTAACATTTCTTTTACAGAATAACCGTTGTTTGATCCAAGATTAAAGAAATTACTTGGATTGCCGGCCTTCAAATATTCTAAGGCCAAGATATGGGCCACCGCTAAGTCTCCAACTTGAACGTAGTCACGGATACATGTGCCGTCTGGTGTGTCATAATCTTCACCAAAAATCGTCAAATGATCTCTTTGACCTAAGGCGACTTGTAAGATAATCGGGACTAAATGAGTCTCTGGATCATGATCTTCCCCAATACTAGCATCAGACTTGGCTCCTGCTACATTGAAGTAACGTAACGCAACATAGCGCATTCCGTAGGCGTTGTCACACCACTTCATCATTTTTTCCATCATTAACTTGCTTTCGCCATAAGGATTTTTCGGATTGGTTGGAACCTCTTCACTGATTGGAGAAACCCCAGGCTCACCGTAGGTCGCTGCGGTGGATGAAAAGACGATATTTTTCACGCCGAATTCTTCCATTACTTCCAGTAAAACTTCCATGCCGATCACATTGTTGTTGAAATATTTTAAGGGCTTTTCTACCGACTCGCCGACTAATGAGCTGGCCGCAAAATGAACAACACCTTCGATGGTTTCTTTTTTGAACACGCCCGCTAAAAATTCTTTGTCGCGACAATCGCCTTCATAAAACCGCGCCTTCGGATGAATCGCGCCACGGTGTCCCGTTAATAAATTATCTACCACTACTACATCATAATTTTGCGATACGAGCTTATCGACAGTATGAGAACCAACATAGCCGGCTCCTCCAAGAACTAAAATTGCCATTTGATCGACTCCAATCATTTTAATTTTATTTAGTAAACAAATTATAGTTTGTTTACTAAATAATTGCAAGGGCTTTTCCGTTCGTAAAACTTTCTATTTTTTTACTTTTGCTTCATAATGAAGGTATCAGGTAAAGGAGTGAGGATTATGCGTAAATTTGCTTCAGGATTTTTTACCGGTACATTAACGGCAGCTGCCGTCGTTGCTGGTGTGGTGATGGGCGTTAAAAAGAAAGTTATTGATCCCATCGAAGAAAAAGAATCAAAGATCGACGAAAATCGTAAAAAAGCTCGTCGGAAAAGAATCGCTCGATAAAAAAAGAAAGCCAAGGCTTTCTTTTTTTTTGTCACTTATGCTTTCGCAATTTGTATAGTTGGAGAGTGAAAAAATTTTTCTGCTTTAATAATGTTGGAACAGTTTAGCATAATGATATGCGTGATGAGGATCAAATTTATTTTTCGTGGGGTTCGAAAAATAAATTTCCTGATAGGAGGTAGCTTGCCTATTAGCTTATATAAATAAATTACTTGCAATCTGTTCTGCCAATTGAAAGACTCGGTCGTGACTTTTTGGCCGTGGTGAAGCTGCATTCAGCCAGTCTAATCCTTCAAGAGGAATGCCATAGCAAAAAACATGTGGCAAAACTTGTCCATTTTTATCGATTACTTGATGCGTCTCGCGTTTTACCTGCAGCGCTCCGGTCTCGTGGAACTCTCCGTCATAAAAAACACCGTGAGCTTTCAAATACCCCTTCTTACGCATTTGGATCAATAATTTATTTTTTGTTCGCTTAAGACTCGTTGCTGGCAAGCGGGCTTCAATCAAACAATTCGCTGAAAATTGCCGCTCCGGCAGCTGCTTACTATAAGCATGAAACTGCCCTTTCTCTTTCTCGACTTTCATATTAGGGGCTAAAAATTCAATGATTCCCGCTTCTGCTAACGCTAATAATTGCTTTTGACGGATCACCGGTGCACCAATCGTTAGAAAGCTATAATTGCGATTGAAGTTGCCGAAAAAATCTTCGAAATATTCTTTTGGCTTAAACTTTTCATGGTCCAGCATATAATTAAAAGGTTCTTGTAGTTCCTTATACGTATCCAAAGCAGCCGCGATTGCTCCGTTGCGATTGCCTTGCTCCGCTTCCGCAATATCATTGACAAGATAGGTTTTGATAAAGCTGGGAAAATCCTGTGGCGTTATATCCTTCGCGGGATCGAATAATTTTTTCCAATCGAATTGGTCCGCAACTGGAATTTGATACTTCGTTAACACTTTTTCCCGATCCTCCAACTGATAGTCTCGTAAAAAAGCCTCCCGAATTGGGCTATTTACTAATTGATGCTGGTAATAAACCAATTCCGCTTCCTTTTTTAATAAGTCAATTAGTTCTTCCGCACTCCCACCAAAAGCTTCCATAAATTTTTTTGTCAGAATTTTCGGTTCAGCGTCTTCTCCAGCATTTTTTTGATTTTTAGGTCTAGTGTGATAAGGCAAACCTCGGCCAGAACCGACGACTAAGGTATTTTCTTTGCCCGTTTTTTGATAAGTCAAGTGACCGTCTACTTCACTAAATGCCCCGCCCCACTTATCGACGAACAACCCAATATAATCATAAAAACTCAAACCTAACCCTCGCAAGATGACTGTCTCATTATTTTTTGTAACTTCTAGTGGCGTATCTGCTGGATTAATCGGGCCTTGATAGAAGAGCTTATGAGCGTTAGCGAATTGTTGATTTTCTTCTTCTGTGCTACTGAGAAAATTGCCACCATGACCAGTGGCTAAGATCAGATCCGTCACGACATATGGTTTACCAGCAGAAAGAATGATTTGATTAGTCTCTAACGTCAAATCATCGACATATTCCTTAATCAAAGAAACCGTTATGTAGGTAGGTAAATTTTTGACCAGTTCATGATAAAACCATTGCTGATAAACCCCATAATATCGCCGTTGACAATACTCATTTTTTCCTAAGTTCGTTTCGGCAAAGAGGTCCGAAGAGGCTGGAACCCCTATTGTGGTTAAATAATCTTTAGCATAGTTTCGACTCCACTCAGCTAGATTAGGTCCTTGGTCCTCTGCAAACACCGTCACGTGCTGCATGACCGTGTTCATGATCACTTGACTGCTTTGTTCGCTACGCCAGACTTCACCGCCAGGACCTAAGGGATCGAAAAGCAGGATATTTGTTTCTTCATCTGCCGGAGCTTGCTTGATCAGCCGCTCCAAAGCGATCAAGCCATAGGGACCGGCGCCAATAATCGCAATTTTTTTCATATATATTCTCCATTATTCTAAGATTCTGATAACTTCTTATCTTTATATTTAAGAGTAGAGAAAAATCGTGGAATATGCAATTATAAAAAAACTTCCGCAGCAAAAAAGCTAACGGAAGTTCAAATTTTTAAAGTACCCAGTTTTCAAACGCTTCTTTAACACCATCTTCTAAATTCGTAGCCACTGTATAATCAGCGGCAGCTTTGATTGTTTCACTCGCATTTCCCATTGCTACACCTGTACCGGCAAATTCGATCATCGAAAGATCATTTTCAGCATCGCCAATCGCCATAACTTCACTCTGCTGGATGCCTAAATGCTCGCTTAATTCCTTCAATGCCAAACCTTTACTAGTATTTGGATTCAATACTTCAATGAAAAACGGTGTACTGCGGACGATGGTATATTTCTCAAAAAACTCAGCTGGAATTTTTTTGAAAGCTTCACTTAAAAGCTCCGGATCATCGATCATCATCATCTTAGTCGGTAACACTTCTTTCGCGATTTCTTCTGGTGTCCGATAATGCAGCGGCAAATTCACCAAATAAGATTCCAAAATAGTATAAGGACTAATATCACGATTGGCTGTATACATCGCCTCTTTGTCCGCAACGTGTAAATGAACGTCCAGCAAACGTGCCAAATGATCGATCTCCAAATAATTTTCCCGGGTTAAGCCATGTTCAGCAATGATTTCCCACGTATTTGTGTTTAGTACAAGAGCGCCATTATAGGTAATGATATAATCGTCCAGCTGATTCAACCCTAGTGTCTCTAGTTGTGCCTTTGTTCCAGATAAGGGCCGTCCGGTAGAAAGAACCACATAGACGCCCTGCTTACGCGCTTCTTTGATACAATCAACGACCGGTTGATTGATTTCATGATGATCATTTAACAATGTTCCATCTAAATCGATGGCGACTAGTTTTATACTCATACTTACCTCCAAAAAAAGTTCTCAACGTCCATCATAAAGGGAATCTAGTGTCCCGTCAATCGAACATCGCTGTCTGTCTGCTAAAAAAAAACAGAAACTATGACAAAAGTCTCTTGTCACAGTTTCTGTTTGTGAATAAACGTCGTTCCAGAAGTAGCTTCTGTCACAGCTTCGATTTAATCGACTTTTTTCTGTTTGATTTTACCTGTCCAGTCTTGCATGCCGCCTTTAAGAATGAACAAGTTTTGGTAGCCGTTTTTCCGCAATAAATTAGCGGCACGGGCACTGATCGTTTTGTTTTGATCATAGATATAGATTGGTTGATCTTTACGTAAAGACCCCATTGATTCTTTTAACATGCTGTAAGGGAAGCTGCGAGCACCTAAAATGTGTTTTGCGTTGAATTCATCTCGTTCACGAACATCGATAATTTGTGCTTTACGCATTCCTGCTTGAAATTCTTCCTGTGAGATAACTTTTGCTGAACGTTTCATCATGATCCGCACATACAACTCATATAGAGCATACAAAGCGATTAATGAAATCAGAACAATATTTATTTTCCACCAAATTGACATCTGTTAGATTCCTCTCTTACCTTTTCTATTTTGCTAGTGAAGCAGCGCCAATGACGCCAGCTTCATTGCCTAATTCTGCAAGTTTGATTTTTGTACTTTCACGAACTTGTGGGAACGTAAATTCTTTGAAATACGTTTCGATCCGACTACGTAAAAATTCACCCGCCGCTGACACTCCGCCACCGATTACGATTGTTGAAGGGTTCAGTGTGTTTCCAAGATTCCCGCAAGCCAGACCTAAATAGAAAGTCACTTTGTCCACGACCATCAAGGCCAAATCGTCATTTTCTTTTTCAGCTAGTTCAAACACATCTTTACTAGTGATATCTTCGCCATTATCTAAGCGTGCCTTCAAAATTGAGCCGCCTGCGTATTCTTCCGCTAGCTGACGTGCCACCCGTACAACACCCGTCGCGCTGGCAACAGTCTCAAGACAGCCGCGTTTCCCACAAGTACACTCAAAGCCGTTAGGGTCCACCGTCACATGACCAATTTCACCCGCACAGCCAGCAACACCATGAAGTAATTCGCCATTCATGACAATCCCGCCGCCAACACCAGTTCCTAAGGTCATGAAGACGACGTCCGGTTCATTCTCACCAGCGCCCATCCAGCGTTCACCTAAAGCCGCCACATTCGCGTCATTGTCGATCGTAAATTTAATCTTCGTTCCTGCTTCGATTTCCTTTTTAACCTGCTGCAAGGTCGTCCAATTTAAATTGTACGCACCGATCACAGTCCCAGCTTCAATATCGACACTCCCAGGCGTACCCATTCCAATACCGATAAATTGTTCCGGTGTCATATTATACAAAGATAAATGATGATTGATCGAATCAATAATATCCGGTACGATGTGGGACCCATCATCCAAAATATTTGTTTCAATGCTCCATTTTTGTTGGATCTCACCAGACTCAGTTAAAATTGCAAATTTTACTGTTGTACCGCCTAGGTCAATTCCTAATAATTTTTTATCCATCCTAGTCACCTTCTCGACTTTCTTCAATGTGATGCTCTCGTCTTAAAATATGCCAGCCCTGCAGATAGGTATCGCGATCGATCACACGTCCCTCGTACAAATTCTTCAACTCAATTTGCATCAATTCGATGTCATAAATACGCTTTCCCACATAGACATAAATGCCAAATTGCTTCAGCAGCTGCTGTACATCATACAAACTTTCCATTAAACCACATCCTCAGTATTATACAGAAAAAATTGATTTTTTTATAGCCCAATCGCGATTTCCTTTTAAAACTTTTATTTCATTATCCGTCAGGTACTGAACATTCCTTATCTTATAACAAAATCAGATTGCATGAAACATTATTTTGCTGATTATCAAAGGAGTCCGTGATAAAAGCGGCTACTGCGACATCCTTTCTTCAGACGAAGGAGCTGTGACAATCTTTTCGTCACAGCTCCTAGTATAAATTAAAGGTACAAGCCAAATTTTCTTAAGCCGAAGAAAACCATCAGTACGAGGGCAAAAATGAAAACCAGCCCTGCAGTGACTCGCGCCCGCACTGTAAATCGTTCTTGACCAAATGGAACTGCTAACGTCCAACCTGCTAAAGCACCACCGATCAGACCGCCTAAATGCCCCCAAATATCAATGGTAGAATCAAACACACCAAAAACTAAATTCATTAAGATGAACAAAGCAAATTGCCGTGTCAATGCTTGGATCGCACCGTTATCCCGATAATGGAGCCCGACCACTAGAAAGGCTCCGAATAAACCAAAGATTGCCGTGCTGGCTCCTCCTGATAAAGTCGTCGGCTGATTAAAAGCAAAACTGGCGAAATTCCCCATGATACCGCCAAGTAAATAAATTACACCAAAACGCCAATGACCAAAGATTGCTTCACATTGCTGACCCATGTAGTAAAGCACGACACTGTTCAAGGCAAAGTGCATCAACCCGAAATGAATGAACATCGGTGTAATAAAACGCCAATATTGATGCTGTAAAATCACAGCTGGCGAGAACATCCCTAATTGATTTTCAATTCCTAAACTAGGCAATACATATTGCAGCACGAAAACCACCGTATTGATGGCAAAAAAAGCATAGGTCACATAAGGCTTGTCTTTTCTCATTTGATACCTCTCTCATCTTTAATAGATTCTTTTCTAAGCAAGAAATAATTGCTGAATCGGTTGATCAAAGGGTTCAATCGCCCACTCTTCTACCAATTGTTCCTTGAAAACTAAACTAGCTGTTTTCCCTTGATAACTCGCCAAATAGCGATCATAATAGCCACCACCAAAACCGATACGATAGCCTGCGTGATTATAGATTAACCCGGGAACGATCAAAAGATCAAGTTCCTTCGAGACAGCAATATTTTCAATAGCTGGTTCTTCCACGCCAAACTTCGTCGTGTAAAAAGGGGTCTCCGGGTCGATCCAATGAAAAACCATTTCACCTTTTGGTAACGATTTAGGCACCGCGACTTTTTTTCCAGCTGTTAATGCCGCTTGAATCAATTCAGATGTTGGAAATTCAAAATCGGTTGCCATAGTTACTCCGATGCTCTTTGCTTCCTTCCAAAAAGAGCTTTGATAAAATTCATTCAAAATACTATTCACCTGCGTTTGTCGCTCGTCACTATTGACTAACGCTGTTAGACGCTTAATTGCAAGCTGACGTAATTTCTTTTTCTCCATTCCTTCACCTTCTTATCAGAAATACTAACAAAATCCACCCAAAATAAAAAGAGGATTACTCCCCTTTAACAAAATCACTAGAAATTTGACGTGCAATCGTCAAACCAGCCGCGGCATTAAAATGTAAATGATCGCCACTATCGAAGACCGGCTTTAATCGTCCTTGATCCTCCACCATGGCGGCAAAATCCCACAGCTCCGTATATTCATTTCGCAGCCAATGATTAATTTTTTGTCGCAAGCATTCTTTTTCTTCATCCATTCCCGGATACCCTAAACAAGGTGTTAGAGTACACAATTGATAGCCGATGTTTTGATCCTGACAAACAGTGATCAATTCCTTAATCTTCACTTGAAAATGTTCTAACGTCAGCTGACCTTCGACCAAATCGTTGGCGCCAAAAAATAAAATCACCTTACTAACGTTACTATGACTTTTCAGACAATGTCTTAAGCGTGTCAAGCCGTCAAAGCCGTAGAAATAGTCAGCTGACTTAGAGGCTGGCTGGTCACTACTGGCATGAAGCAAACAGCTGCCATTGATCCCTTGATTGACTAAAAAAAGCGATTGTTTTCGCAGCTGACGTTGCATTGGCGTAGTCCAAGTAGCCCCTTCGGTCAACGAATCGCCTAAAGCGATCATACACTTTCCATCAATTTCAGCTTCGATCGCCGCTAAGCCAGAGCAAAAATCGCCAGCTTGAGTATTCGGAAAAAAATCCGCATCATTAAAGGCAAAGCCACTTTCACATGGATCTGCTTGAAAGGAAAGTTGCCATTTTTTGGCCGATGGATCAATCGCAATTGCCGCCGTTTTAAAAACTTCCGCTGGCTGGATAGAAAAATCGGAAAAACGGTGTGTCTGATCCTTTGTGTTAAAGGAAAAATTTTGGATGTGTTGAATTTTTTCACCATACTCATTCGCAAAAACGAAACGAATTTTTCTTACTGGCACAATTTTCCGCATCGTTAATTGGATTGTTCCGCTTGTTGAAGAAGCATAGCGCGCAATCCCCCGCTGCCCATGACTCCAAATCGTTGTCCAAACCATTGGCTTTCCCCCTATTCATCCTAATGAACCTATGGTACCGCTAAAAAATTAGAATAATCTCCTAACTCTTTTTCAATAACTGTAAGATAAAATACGGCGCACCGATCAATGAGACGATGATCCCTGCCGCCATTTCGCCGCTAGGTAAAATTACTCGAGCCAAAATATCACTGAATAACAATAAAATACCGCCGATTAGAGCCGTCATCACCAACGTCTGATTGTTCTTTTTCCCTGTGAACTGGCGTGCGATGTGCGGTGCAATCAATCCGACAAAACTGATACTGCCGGCGATTGAAACGCTAGCTGCCGCTAAACAAACCGCACAAATCAATATAAATAATTGCGTGCGTTTCAACCTCACTCCTAAACCAACAGCTATCTCATCCCCCAGCTCCAACACTTCTAACGCACGACCGCGCAATAAGACGGCCGGAATCAAACAGATGAGCCAAGGCAATAATAGAAAGACATGTTGCCACGTTGTTCCCCAAATCGTCCCGGCAAGCCAAGCCGTCACAAATTGGTAATTATCCTTTGACACACGAATCGTCGCGATCAATGTCAAGGCCGAGATACCTGCATTGACTGCCACGCCGGCTAGTAATAAACGATTCGGCGTGATCCGCTCTGCTTGACGGCCAAAATAATAAACTAAACAAGTCGCCCCACAACTACCGACACACGCGATCAATGGTAAGTACCAACTGTTTTCTCCGCGAGCGAAGAAACCTAAATAGATCAATACTGTTAGTCCGGCGCCGGCGTTGATGCCGAGAATTCCTGGATCAGCCAAATCATTGTGAGTAACGGTTTGGAACAAATAACCTGACACAGCTAATCCTGCTCCTGCCAACAATGAGACGAGTAGTCGGGGAAAGCGAAAATTAAAGACAATCAATTCTTTACTGGCACTAGCATTTTGTTGGAAAACATCCATTAGATCTCTGAGCGAAAGTGGAATCGTTCCTACCGTCAAGCTCAACGTAATCCCAATTATAAGTAAGAAAAGCAAGCTGAACCAGCCGATTTTTTTTCTCATAAGCTTCCCTTCCTAATTTGTAAAAGTAAAAATGGTACACCAATAATGGTAATAATAACTCCAGCTGGTGTTTCCAAAGGTGGCGCTATCAAGCGAGATGCAATATCAGCCACCGAAAAGAACAAGGCGCCAAAAAGACCCGAAGCCGGAATCACATAACGATAATCATGCCCAACAAAAAAACGAACCACATGAGGAACAATCAATCCGACAAAACCAATCGTCCCAACTAAGGCTACCGAGGTGCCCGCCAAAAGCAAGACAAACAGCATGCTCCATTGACGAATCCGGTTTGGTTTTTTCCCTAATGCAATCGCCGTTTCATCTCCCAAGCTCAACAACGTCACCTGAGGACTAATTAAACAAGCTCCTAAAATACCAACTAAAATCAATGGAAAAACGGTTTGTAACTGTTCCATTGAAACATTCCCGGTGCCCCCGATAAACCAAAAAGTGATATTTTGATTCAAATTGAAGATCAAGCTGATACTTTGACTAATAGATGCAAAGAAGGCGCTTAACGCCGCCCCCAGCAAAACAATTCGAACGGGTGAGAGCCCAAATGAAACTCTAGTCGAAACGAGATAGATCAAAAGGATTGCAACTAGCGCACCTAATAAAGAACCAATTATCCCAGCCGTTGGTGAAGGATTGCCATTCAGCGCAAAAACTAAGGCCAATCCTAAACCAGCACCCGAATTGATCCCTAATAGTCCGGAATCCGCGATTGGATTCGACGTGATTCCTTGCATCAATGCTCCAGAAATCGCAAAGCCAGCACCGACAAGCACTGCACTAAACATTCGCGGAACCCGCAAGTAGCGAACTAACTGCTCTCCTTGGTTACTAGGATCAAACTGCAACAACGCCTGCGTAACATCTGACCATTTACTGGTCACCGCACCATAGCGTAAAGAAAAGAGCATCGCAATGAAAAGCAAAACAATCACAAACACGAAAAAAATTCTCCGTTTTCTCATCTCTTAATGCTCCTTCACTAAATCATAAGCCATGACAATTGGCTTATCACTATTCGGCAGCGTCGCAAAAGTCGCTTGGATATCAAAAAGATTCAATAGTTTCTCCGCGGTAAAAATTTCTTTTGGCGGGCCTTGGAAAATTAGCTCACCTTGCTTCATTCCTAATAAATAATCAGAAAAGCGTGAAGCGTGATTCAAATCATGGATCGTCATCAAGATCGTCTTGCCTTGTCGATTGATTGCTTGTAATAATTCCAAAATTTCTAATTGATGGGCCGGATCTAAAAAAGTGATTGGCTCATCCAAAATCAAAATATCCGTGTCTTGCGCCAAAGCCATCGCGATCCAAACCCGTTGTTGCTGCCCGCCTGACAAGGTAGCCAACGTCCGATCTTGCAGCTTCGTTAAGTTTGTCGCCTCCAACGCCCAGCGAATCAGCTGATGGTCCGGCTCTTTCAAGCCAGAAAAACCTTTTTGATACGGATAACGACCATAAGCGACAATTTCCGCCACAGTCAATCCATTGACTGGTGAACTGCCCTGCGACAAAGAAGCAATTTTTTGTGCAACAGCTTTTGTATCTAAGCGCTGTACATTTTCGCCATCAATTAACACTTCACCTTTTGCGGGTTCAAGGATACGCGCCAAGGCCTTTAGAAAAGTAGACTTACCGCTGCCATTTGGTCCAATCAAGCTAGTAATTTTTCCAGCAGGGATCTCCACCGTTATATCATTCACAACTATTTTTTTTTCGTAGCCGATTGAAAGATCAGTCGTATTTAATTTGGTCATTGACCTTCCTCATTTCTTTGATAATCGTTCTCAATTATGACGCTCTTTTTCATCAACGTCAACTGTCTATGAGAGAAAAATCATTGTTGACACCTTCACATCTTTCGGTAATAATAGCAATTGAGAATATTTCTCAATTAAACTTGAAGGAGTTTTTTTATGTTCAAAAAAATTATTTTAGGCACCGCTTCAATGTTGGCATTATTCAGCTTGGCTGCTTGTGGGCAAAGCAGTGCAAGTAACGATACAAATAAAGATGTGCGGACCTTGACCGACGCGCAAGATCACAAAGTCGAGATCCCCCAAAAGCCAAAACGGATCATCGCTTCCTATTTAGAGGATTATTTAGTTGCCCTAGATGAAAAGCCCGTGGCTCAATGGACTGTCGGCGAAGGCAAAATTCAACACTATTTGCAAGCTGAATTAAAAGGCGTTCCAACAATCAATTATGACCTACCTTACGAAGACATGTTAAAATTTGAACCGGATCTATTACTAATTGGTTCGAACGGCACACTTGAAGGCGGAAAGTATAAAGAATACGAAAAAATTGCTCCGACTTATGTTGTTAAAAACGGTGAAAACGTGACTTGGCGTGACCAACTAGAAGACATTGGTAAGGTTTTTGGCAAAGAAGATCAAGCAAAAAAAGTTGAAAAAGATTACGACCAATTAGTCGATCAAACTAAAAAAGAATATAAAGACAAGATAGATGGCAAATCTGCCGTTGTTTTATGGGTAACTAATAACTCAGCCTTTATGGTAGCGGACAATCGTTCTAGCGGCCAGTTGCTTTACCACGAACTAGGTTTCGAAGTACCGCAGTTAACTAAAGACATCAGCAAAAAAGCAACCGCTGACTTCTCACAAGTCTCATTAGAAAGTCTGTCACAGCTTGATGCGGATTACATTTTCTTAGTTAATAGCGACACTGGTGCTGCTATGTTTAAAGATCCACTATGGAGCAATATTCCAGCTGTGAAAAACAATCATCTATTTGAATTTGATAATCAATCAAGCTGGCTATACAACGGACCAATCGCCTATACCAAAATGGTCGAAAATATCCGTGACGTCTTAAAATAATAAAAATGCCGATCTGATTGGAGACTTCGCTTGTTTGGCGAAATCCCCAATCAGTCGGCATTTATTTTTTACTGCGGCGACTTCGGGTGGTCACCTCTTCTGTTTTGACCAAAAATTTTAATCGATAAGGCTCGTGATAACGAACCCCCTCTTTAACAAAATCACCGCCAACAATAAACAATCCAATTGGCTTCAATGCTTCTTTTGACTGAATTGTTCCAATGGTTTCTAACTCGCGATAATTTTTTCCAATTTGCAACTGATAGTGCTGAGGAGCGATTTGCTTCACATAGTAATAAGGGTACAATGTATTTTCCTCAATCAAAAAACCTTCCTCTTGAGTCAAATCTCGTGTCGTTAGTTCTCCTCCAGTAATCAATTCTTGAATGTCTTCCGCCAACTTTAACTGATAATCTTCTATGAAATCCACAGTAACTTCCTCGGCTTGCTCAAAGACTTTTTTTGCCTTTTTAGGCTGTTCATTTTGAATATTAAAAGCATCATCTGGCAAGTATTTGACAAATAATTGGGTGACATCCGCCTTTAAATTTTTGTCCAAAAAATAATAAAAGAAATTCAAAACAAAGAAATAGACCAATATCAGAAAAACCAAACTGTAAATGGCTAGTTGCAAATAATTATGGTTTAGCCACAGCCCATAAACAATTCGCAAAATATACACCGTCGGAAGAATACTCAAAAGCGTATAAGCACGATTTGAATATTTGGGACTAATATCTAAAAAGCCTAAAAATTTATTCAATCCATTAATAATATCTAAAAGTAAGGTCATTAATCATCACTCGTTTCTGGCACAGCAGCTGGTGCCTCTGCTGGTTGCTGTTGCGTTGGTTCGGTTTGCGAAGCTTCTGTCGATGATGAAGCCATTGATGAAGAAATCTCGCTAGTGGCCGGACTGTTTTCGCCTTGACTAGTTTCTGCTGAATGTTCTTCTATCGTATTAGGTGCCTGTTGGATAGTAGAACTTGTTTCAGGAGTCGTCGTTGTCTGATTCTCCGAAGAACTGGCAGTTGGTTCTTGTGTGGTCGATTCAGTGGTTGGCGTTGCTTTCGTCTGACGGTAACTGGAATTATTTAAAATCCCTGTCGTTGTCGCAATCAAAATGGATAATGTCAGCAAAGCAATTGGTTTTAAAATCGGTGGAACTTTACGCATCTGAACCTTCCTTTCTATTCTAATTCTATTTAATAACTAGTTTTACCACTAGAAAGTTAGCTTTTATTTAGGATTCTATGAAGTTTTTATGTAGATTTTCAAGCTGATCAATAAAGTAGAAAAAATCAGGGTTGATGCGATTAAAAGGAATCATTTTTTACCCCAAAAAATTGATGTCATCCTCATTTCGTATACGATTTTTCTAAACTGCTGAGTAGGAAGAAAAACTGATCGCAGACTCCAATTAAAAGGAACTATAAATTTTTGACAAAATTTATTCTTATTCTCCTCGGCATATCATTATGCTAAACAGCCCTATTCCTAATAGTAAAATTAGCAAATTTTAGTTTTTAAACTACAAACACCGCAGAAAACATAACTGACAAAAAAAGTCAGTGATCGTTGTATGATCACTGACTTTATAAGGCGATTATTTTACTTCTTTATGCAAAGTAACTTTACGTTCGCGTGGGCAATATTTCATTTTTTCCAAACGATCAGGGTTGTTACGTTTGTTTTTGTTTGTTAGGTAGTTACGTTCTTTACAAGAAGTACATTCTAAAGTGATGTTTACGCGCATGATTTTCCCTCCCTAATATAACCAGTTTTCCAAGATATTTCTCAGACTTTGATATCATATCATGTTTTGAATTCTTTGACTAGTCTTTTTGCCAATTTTGTTAAGTAGTTCTACTTGACGTTTTTACAACAGCGCCTCAATATCAGCCGCGATGCTTTCTGGCTTTGTTTGCGATCCGTAGCGTTTTACCACGTTTCCTTGACGATCTACTAAAAATTTGGTGAAATTCCATTTGATTGCTTTGTTAAGTAAACCACCTTGCGCGCTCTTTAAATAGGCGTATAATGGGGCTTCGTTTTCACCATTGACATCGATCTTACCAAAAGTTTGAAAAGTCGTATGGTATTTTAATTGACAAAATTCTGCAACTTCCACATTGCTGCCGGGAGCTTGATTGCCGAATTGATTGCAAGGAAAGTCTAAAATTTCAAAGCCGCGTTCTTTATAATCGTCGTATAAATTTTGTAATCCTTCATATTGCGGTGTAAAGCCGCAGCCTGTCGCTGTATTAACGATCAACAAGACATCTCCTTGATAATCTGAAAGTTCTTTTTCTGTTCCATCTGTTTGTTTTACCTCAAAGTCATATACTGACATTATTTCCACTCCTAACTATTATGTTTATAAGATTGGTTCATTCGTCAAAAAAAAAACTAAGAAGCTAAGCTTCTTAGTTTATTGTACGCCATAAGTATCAGCAAACGCATCTATTATGTCTTTCGCAATTGCTTTATTGGTATCATCGTGGTCTTCGTCTAAGTTAGGCAGCATCACACTAATCGCGATCTGCGGTTTATCATAAGGTGCGTAAGCGACAAGATTACTGTTGATCGTATTCACATCTGGATGTCCATCTGGAACTGTCTCAGCTGTCCCTGTCTTTGCTGCGGGATCTAACTTAGCTGAAGCAAGATCTCTGGCAGTGGTATAAGGATTTGTGCCATGGACCGCTTGATAAAAGCCTTCTCGAATAATACTCATTTGCTCAGGCGTGATATTTACTTGATTCAATTTCTTACCTGTAATCTCTTGTTGTAGTGAACCTAAGCCACCACTGTCATTGTTTCCATAAATTCCTTTGACTACGTGAGGTGAGATTCTCGTCCCACCATTAGCGACTGTCGCCGCATATTGGGCTAATTGCATTGGTGTATAAGTATCATACTGACCAAATGATAAATCTAACAGATTACCAGCACCAGGAGCTTGATCCGTACCAAATTGATCATTCACTAGACCAGGTGATTCATTCGGCAAGTCAATCTGAGTCTTCACGCCCATGCCATATTCCGCAAGCCCTTTTCGTAATTTTTCATACATTTCTTTAGATGAGGCAATTTCCGGCAACGTCATATCGTATTGATATTGTACACCTAACATCCGCAAGACAATCTGCATCATGTAAGCATTAGAAGAAATTTCCAAAGCTTGGACAGTGTTCAAGGGAATTTGATTTCCCAACACTTTATTATATATAGAACTTTTTTGAGCTGTTCCACCCAACTTGATTGGTTGATCGATCAACGTATCATTGCCGCTGATTGCTCCTGATTCATAACCAGCTGTAATGGTTCCGCCTTTAACCACAGAACCTGGTACAAAAGCATTCGTAATGGTCCCTAACGTATTTTCCGTCAATGTCTTGCTATTTACGTCATGTTTAAAACCGGTCATGGCATAAACTTCACCAGTATTCGGATTCATCGCCACCGCATACGCACCTGGTGAATACTTAGCGACACCGCTATCGACTAAACTTTGAAAATGTTTCCGTAAAATATCTTCAACTTTTTTCTGGAACTCCGTATTAATAGTCAAGACAAGGTTTGAACCCTTCTCGCCTTTTTTTACCTCTTGCTGCTTCTCGATGTTTCCTTGTTGATTCAAGGTTACCTTGTATTCGCCTTTTTTCCCTTGCAGCTGTTCTTCGTATTGTTTCTCTAAATAGCTATTACCTACTCGGTCATTACGAGCGTAACCTTTTTTCAACAAAGCCTCTGCTTCTTCGGCTGGTAAGCCTTGTTTTTCAGTCGTAATGTCCCCTAGAATGCTTCGTAACGAGCCATCTAAGTCATCATTATAGGACCGATCCCAGTCGGTACCAGTGGAAACGCCTGGCAAATCAGCAGCATGTTCGGCAACAACTGCTAATTCTTCATCAGTAACACCTTCGTTCTTCACAAAAACTGTGCTAAGAGCCGATGCTGCATTCATTCGTTTAAAGATCGTTGCTGCCTTTAATTGATTCTCGTCAAACTGAATCTCACTATCTTTTACTTTATCAACCAGCTTTGAATATTCATTTGACGTATCTAGATTTTTCTCTTTAAATGAAAGACGCTCCTCGGCGGCCTCCAAGTTTTTCTGATTTGCTAACCAATAATCTTTTTTATCTCGGGTCGTCAACCCTTCATCTGCGGGGACATTGATCAATGTGTTTAGCTTATCCGCCAAGTCACGAATATCCTTGCCTTCCATCATGTTTCCTCGGGTAAATGTAATCGCTGGATTTGCCTGATTATTGACCAAAGCAACTCCTTTTGCATCATAGATTACTCCACGAGGTGCATTTTCTTTGACGGTAATAGTTGTAGAAGACTTTATCTCTGCCTTCATTTTATCGCCATTGACGATTTGTAGATATCCTAGTCGGGTGACTAGAATTACAAAAAGGCCAAAGATGACAAAAAATAAAAAATTCAATCTAAAAGGAATGTGACTTCTATTTTGATTACGGCCTTTTTCGTCTCCAAGTTTTAGTTTCTCAAAAAATTTCTTTAATGGATTCGTTGGTTTCATTCATACGTTCCTTCCATTTCGACAGTTACTTGTCTTATTGTAGCCGAAAATATGTTTTTTAAAAAGGATTAATCGTATGACCTTTACCATAGTTTAAAAACTTCAGTCACTTTTTTATAATAGAAAAGCAAAGAGTGTTTCACACTGATATGATAATTTTTTTATTTGACAAATTAATCCGCGAAAATCCATCATTTCCACTTAACAAAAAATTCATTTTCCGTGAAACATTCTCAACTTGCTCTTTCTGTGGAAAACTCAAAATTTCAAAAAGCGGATTTGACGCATTTTCTTTAAAAAGTTTTCCACAAATGAATTATCGCCATGAACTTCTGCTTTTTTCTTCTATTAAAAACAATCTTTATGATCCTTTGATTACTAAATAAAAAATCCGATGAGTTTCCTCACCGGATCAAATGTATCGTATATGCGATTAATCTTGGTTACGACTCATATTGTCGATATCGTCTTTGATTGCATCAACGAATAGATTTAATTCTTGAACTTCTTGGTCTTCGCTACCATAGCGACGGACGTTGACTGTCGCACTTTCCACTTCTTTATCACCAATGACTAATAGATAAGGAATTTTTTGTGTCTGTGCTTGACGAATCTTGTAACCAAGTTTTTCATTACGGTCATCCACTTCCACTCGAACGCCTTCGCGCATCAAACGGTCCTTCACTTCATAGGCATAATCACCATGGTGTTCTGGAGATACCGGTAAGATCGCCACTTGTTCTGGAGCCAACCACGTTGGGAACGCACCTTTGTATTGTTCGATCAAGTAAGCAGTGAAGCGTTCCATTGTTGAAACGACGCTGCGGTGAACGACAACTGGGCGATGTTCTTTACCATCTTCACCAATGTAAGACAATTCAAAACGTTCTGGTAATAGGAAGTCAAATTGGATCGTAGATAACGTTTCTTCTGTTCCTAAAGCAGTTTGGACTTGGACATCCAATTTAGGACCGTAAAAGGCTGCTTCACCATCAGCTTCAAAGTAATCAAAGCCTGATTCATCCATAACTTCTTTCAATAACCGTTGTGAATTTTCCCACATCGCATCATCGTCGAAGTATTTTTCCGTATTTTCAGGATCACGGTAGCTTAAACGGAAACGATAATCTTCAAAGCCAAAGTCTTTATACACTTCCAAGATCAAGTCTAATGTACGGCGGAATTCCTCTTTAATTTGATCGGGACGAACAAAGATGTGGGCATCGTTCATCGTCATTTCACGAACACGTTGCAACCCAGACAAAGCACCAGATTTTTCATAACGGTGATCCATCCCAAGTTCAGCTAAACGAATTGGCAACTCACGGTATGAGTGAATGTGATTTTTATAAATCATCATGTGATGTGGACAGTTCATTGGACGTAAGACTAATGATTCCTCACCGTCTCCCATATCCATGATTGGGAACATATCGTCTTTATAGTGATCCCAGTGACCAGAAGTTTTGTACAAGCCAGTGTCCGCAAGAACTGGCGTATAAACGTGTTCATAGCCCATAGAAATTTCTTTATCAACGATATAACGTTCGATCACGCGGCGGATTGTTGCGCCTTTTGGTAACCAGAATGGCAAGCCTGAACCCACTTCTTGTGAGATCATAAATAGGTCTAATTCTTTCCCTAATTTACGGTGGTCACGTTCTTTGGCTTCTTCACGCATTTTCAAGAAATGATCTAGATCCGCTTGATTGAAGAACGCTGTTCCATAGATTCGTTGCATCATTTGGTTATCAGAATTTCCACGCCAGTAAGCGCCCGCTACTGATAATAATTTGAAGACTTTGATTTTTCCAGTTGAAGGAACGTGTGGTCCACGACATAAGTCAGTGAATTCACCTTGTGTATAGGCTGTAATCACTTCATCTTCTGGTAGATCAGTAATCAATTCTACTTTGTAAGGATCATAGCTGAAGAAATCTAGCGCTTCTTGACGGCTCATGACTTTACGTTCGATCGGTAAGTTTTCTTTGACGATCTTCTTCATTTCTTTTTCGATTGCCGGGAAGTCTTCTTCGCTGATTTGGTCGCCTTCTCCATTATCTGTATCATAGTAGAAACCAGAATCGATGGCTGGTCCTACGCCAAAGTGCATGTTAGGAAATAAACGACGGATTGCTTGTGCCATTAAATGAGCGCTTGAATGACGCATTAATGGTAAGGCTTCTTCATCACTTTCAGTCACGATTTTTAATTCCGCGTCTTCTTCAATTGCACGATTCAAATCTTCTAATTGACCGTTCACTACAACGGCTAAGGCTTTTTTGGCTAATGAGCTAGAAATACTTTTTGCGATTTCTAAACCAGTTACACCGTTGTCAAATTCTTTTGCTGATCCATCTGGAAATGAAATTTTTACCATCCTGTAGTTCCCCCTTATTAGTTTTGATTGATAGAAAAAAGAAGCTTAAACACATTTGTTTTCTTGTTAGGCAAGTGAAGTTTAGATACCATTCAACAGATTCTCGTACGCCTATCATTCTACTAATTCAACTAAAGCTGAAAGTAGAACTAACAAAAAAAGTCCTAGTACCGTAACGGTACTAGGACGAATAAACGTGGTTCCACCTAATCTTTGGACAGAATTTCTGTCCCTCACAAGCGATAACGGCGCTGTCCGCCCCTGCATTTAACAGGAGTCTTTGAAAGTGGTCATCCCTCGCGCTTGTCTGGAAAAGTTTCAGCCGTGCTCTTCCTCTCTGCTAAACAGCTTTCAAGTTCAGGTGTCTTTCTTCATCAATCAATTACAAACACATTATAAACACTTATTGATTTAAAAAGCAAGTACAACATTTATTATTTCCACTTGCCGCCTTGCGCATAGCGATCTTTTTGCATTTCATTAATAATGACGTGGATGTTTTCCTTTGGTGCACCAGCTGTTCTTGATACCGCCTCTGTTACTTCTTCCACCATTTTAGTTAACTGTTCTTGTGTTCTGCCTTCTACTAATTCGATGTGTACAAATGGCATGATGAATCACTCCTCTTATTTTTATTACTTCGCCTAATTTTAACACAATTAAATAAAAAATAAGGGATCAATCGTATCCCCTATTTTTTAGACCATAAAATAATCTCCTCGGGACTAAAATATAACTGCTGCTGTCCTGTAAACCGAACCAAGTAGCGTTTTTGCTGCTGATCATAAAAAACAATTACGCCATAGATTCCCTGTAAGGGTCCAGTCGTCACCGTGACTCCTTCACCAAGTTTGAATGCATCCAATACTTTGCGCTCCTCTCTTATTACCTTCAGCATACTGATTTCATTTCTATTCGTCAAAATAAAAATTCTGACAGAGCATAATGTTATTGATAGCCCTTTCTTCGTGGTAAAGTGAAGCAATAAGAACGGAGGAGTTCACATGGATATCTATTTACATTTTGCTGACCAAGCCAGAGAAGTCATCGCATTTTATGAAGAAGTTTTCGAAACCGAGCCAGCGCAGGTGATGACTTTCGGTCAAATGCCTCAAGACGAACAGCAGCCGCTGAATGACAAGTTCAAAGATTTAGTTCTGAACGCTAGCCTTAAATTGAATGATACAAATGTCATGATTTCAGATAGTCCAGAGGGTCTGGCTCCACCAATCGTCGTTGGAAATAATGTCGCTTTAGTTTTTAACGCCCACACTACTGAAGAAGCAACGAAAATCTTCCGTCGCCTCACTGAAAGAGGAACAATTTTGTTGCCGTTAGAGAAAACTTTTTGGGCAAAATTATATGGAATGGTCAAGGATCAATATGGCGTCATGTGGCATATCAATCTCTATTAGAGAAAGGATGAACGATCATGGAGCATCAATTTGGCTGCTGTCTTTGGTTTGATCACAATGCTGAAGCAGCTGCAAAATTTTACTTAGAAACCTTTGAAGATAGTCACAGAAAAGAAACCTTTTATTATGTAACCGATGATCATGGGAAAATTGGGGATACGTTGACTATTACTTTGGAGTTAGCTGGCTGTGAGATCATGCTATTGAACGGTGACGATACGTTCAAACCAACACCAGCGATTTCCTATGTTGTCAATTGTGAGAATGAGCAACAATTACAATTTGTCTGGGATCAGTTGAATAGTCAAGGCGAAACGTTGATGCCCTTAACCGATTATCCTGAACTTGGAAAATTCGGCTGGACAACTGACCGCTTCGGTTTTTCTTGGCAAGTTCGGCTGTGGGATAATTTGCAAACGATCCTCCCTTGTATCATGTTCGCCAATCAAAACTATGGCCTAGCGCAGGCCGCAATTGATGAATGGATCGAAATTTTTGGCGGCAAACTAAACTTTATGATCAAAGGAAAGGAAGAACGTTTACGAGCAGCTGGCTTTCAGCTTCGAGGGCAAGATTTGATTATTATGGATAGACCGGAGAAACAGCCTTTTGATTTCTCAATGGCGAATTCATTCTATTTGTATTACAAAGACCAAGCAGATATTGATGAAGCTTGGGAGGCGATTACGAAAGAAGGCAAAGAATGGCCCTGTGGCTGGATGGAAGATAAATACGGCGTTTATTGGCAAACAGCCAGTAGCCAGCTAGACGACATGCTTCGTGATCCTGATCAGGAAAAAGCCAAGCGTGCGACATTAGCAATGTATGAAATGAAAAAAATTGATCTCGCTAAGATGCAGCGAGCCCATGATGGCATTGAAGAGTATTGAAGAGCATTGAATCGCGTTGAATAGGAGCAATGAATCAAGGTTAGGACAGAAGTCTTCAGTTTCGAGCATCAAGGAGGGACTGTTTCACAACAATAAGACGGGATTTTCGAAAATAGCTAGGAAACACAACACTTCTAGCGTTGATGTTGAGTGTTCCTACTTGGTGCTCCGCAAATTTTTGTAAAATTTCGGCTTATTTCCGAAGAAGCCACTTCTGGACCACCGTTTACACATGAATAGGGGCTAGGATTATATTAATGTCCTAGCTCCTTTTTGCTGATTTTTGTCAAATTCAGCCTTTTGCTTCTCTCCGCCCTTCTATGCTATACTGTTATGCTGTTAAAAACAGTTTGATGGAAAAAACAAAGGAGGATGCTCAATGAACGCTAGAGAGTACGAACAAGAGCACGTCCAACAGACAAGCACCTTAATCCAACAAGAAATTGCTTTTTTGGACAATCAAAAAAAGGAAACAAAATCAAAATTTGATACCGACATGTTGGAAAATGCCGGTCAAAAAATCCAAGCCGGTTCCTTTGAAGCACTAGCTGATACGATGGCAGAGACGCGCCAGCATGAGCAGGAGTTGTTAGTACGCTATCAAACCTTCGCTTCACAAGAAAAACGTCAAAAAGTGCTTAAGCTAATGGGGCAAAATCCTTACTTTGCTCGGATTGATTTTAAAGAAGACCAAGAAGCGGAGACACTTTATTTAGGAATCGCTTCTTTAAGAGATACAAAAGAAGAAACGATCGTCATTGACTGGCGGGCCCCCATCGCCAATCTTTATTATGAAGGCACACTAGGTCAAACCCATTATGAAGCTCATGATGCGATCATTCCCATTGAATTATTATTAAAGCGACAATTCAAGATTCGTGAAGGTCAGATTTTATCAATGGTGGATACTTCCGAAGCAATCAATGATGATTTCTTATTAGAAATTTTAGACGAAGCCTCTTCGAACCATATGAAAAATATCGTGGCAACGATCCAACGTTCGCAAAATGAGATCATCCGCGACACTAGAAGCAAAGTCTTAGTTGTAGAAGGAATTGCCGGCAGCGGGAAAACTTCTGCTTTGCTGCAGCGAGTTGCCTACCTTCTTTATCATAATCGCAAATGGTTAGATAACGAACAAGTATTGCTGTTCTCGCCAAACCATATTTTTTCAGATTACATTTCGACTGTCCTGCCTTCTCTTGGCGAAAGCGGGATACCGACGAAAACTTTCAAAACCTTCTTAGCCGCGTTATTGCCGACCTATCAGATCCATACGGAGGAAAGTCATGAAGAAGTCTTCCTTTCTGGTCAAGATGATCGCGTCTTAAGAGCGAAAAGTAGTTTTGCCATCGTTCAATCGCTGTATCGTTACGTGGAGCAAATTTCTGATTTTGGTCCTTTGTTCCGTGATTTGAAGCTAAAGCAAGATGTACTGATTTCTAAGCAGCAAATCCGCAACTGGTATCAAGAAGCCAACCCTAGTTTGCCGATGTATCAACGAATGCAACTGCTACAAACGAAGCTTTTGAAGAAATTGGGTGGCTTGGAAAAGGATGAGATGAAAAAGGATTGGGCAAAGAAAGCGGCCGACGAATTAGTCGATGCGGTCTTTGTCAATAATCCCGATATGGAAGATTCTGAAAAGGCGGAGCGTCGATTGCGTCGCCAAATGACACAAAAAATTGTCCGAAAGAAATTCCGTCCTTTACGCCGCCAAATCAATCGTTTCGGTTTTATCAATTATGCGAAACAATATCTGCATTTTCTGCAACAGGTCCCAAGTAGTTTATTGGAACACTATCAATTGACGGAAGAAAATTGGAAAACGATGCAAACGGAATTACTGCAAGATTTCAAACGCAAAGACATCAGCTTGGAAGATGGCACCTTATTGTTTCTATTAATGAAGGCGATCCATCCACTGGATGTTAGACAAAAGGCGCGTTTTATCTTCATTGATGAGATGCAGGACTTTTCACCGGCACAAGTCGCTTTGTTGAAACATTTGTATCCCAAAGCAACCTACACATTATGCGGTGACTTGAATCAAAAAGTTTTTGGCAATGAAAGTATGGTTCATTCATTGGCGGAGATTTTTCCTGAGCAAGAATTGACGCATTTTGAGCTGACCACAAGTTATCGTTCCACTGAAGAGATCACTAATTTTGCCAATCAGTTTTTGACCCAGGAAAATCGGGTAGAGCTTACTGCTCGCGTAGGCGATTTGCCGAATATTTATTATGCCAATGAAAAACGTCAAATGATCGACGGGTTGGTTCAGCAAATCGAGGAAACAAAAGAACTGGCAAAATATTGGCGCACCGCGATCATTGCAAAGACCGTGGAAGAATGCCAAGACCTTTATAACCAATTGACGCCAGAACAAAAAGACCAAGTCCAGCTGCTGACAGATGGCGAAGACTTCATGAAGAAGAGTCTGATTATTATTCCTACTTACTTAGCCAAGGGGTTAGAATTTGATCGCGTCTTTGCTTGGAACGTCTCACCGGAAAATTATCACACGGAACAAGACAAGCTGATTTTATACACCGTCTGCACCCGTGCGATGCATGAATTGAATCTGCTGGTGGTTGATCAGAAGAGTCCGTTACTAGAACAAATACCAGAAACACTTTATCAAGAAAAAGCGATTTAAGTAAAAAAAGAAGGAGGCGGGGAAAAATAATTTCCTCGTCTCCTTTATTTTTTTAATCGTCTAACTCAACGTTATGATAGATTTGTTGAACATCTTCTAATTCATCTAACACGTCGATCATTTTTTCAAATTTTTCTAAGTCATCACCGGTCAGCGTTACTTCGTTTTGCGGAATCATTTGCATTTCAGCCATCGAAAATTCTGTAATGCCCTTTTCCTTCAAAGCTGCTTGGATCTCATTGAAATCTTCTGGTTCACCATAGACGATGATTTGTCCATCTTCGTCAACAACATCGCGAACATCAATTTCTTTTTCCATCAGATATTCCAAGACCTCATCCGCATCAGCACCAGTAAAGCCGAATAAAGCGGTATTGTCGAACATATACGCAACCGCGCCAGAGACGCCCATGTTTCCGCCGTTTTTACCAAAGGCGGCACGAACATCAGATGCAGTCCGATTGACATTATTCGTCAAGGCGTCAACGATGACCATTGAACCATTCGGTCCGAAGCCTTCATAGCGTAGCTCTTGGAAGGTTTCGTCGCCAGAGCCTTTCGCTTTTTCGATCGCACGATCAATGATATGTTTTGGTACATTATAGGTTTTCGCCCGTTCAATAACGAAACGCAATTTTTGGTTGGCATGCGGATCAGGGTCTCCTGATTTTGCTGCTGCATAAATTTCGATCCCAAATTTTGCGTAAATTTTACTATTGTTTGCATCCTTCGCAGTCTTCTTCGCTACGATGTTCGCCCACTTACGTCCCATGTTTTCACTTCACTTCCGTTAATTTTTTACTTTCTCATTATAACGACTCACCTGTGCTTTGGAAAGTCTTTTTTAAACTTGAATCGGAAATCGCCCGCTGGTCTGTTCAGCTGGACAAATCAATTGATAAATTTGATCGGCACGATAGGTCAAGAAATGTTGTTCTCGTTCCTTTTGACCAATTTTCGCGGCAACTGGCAGTGTAAACTGCTTTTTCTTTTGGTTTAGATAGGCTTGACCTTTTTGTGTGAAACCTAAAATGTGCAGCAGTGAATCTGCTTGTTCGGCTTTTATTTCGGCTTCGCGAACTTGTAGCAAGACATAGGTAAGCAGGCGTTGCAGCCGCGGTTGCGTATAACGTTTGGTACTGATTGCTTGCAAATAATCGGAAAAATTAGCCGCCTTTTGACTGGTCAAGCGATGCTCCAAGCCTTCATTCATTTGATACAGCTCTTGCATCCCTTCCAACGAAGTAGCTCGCAGCTGATACTGCAGAAAGGGCCAAAAATCGGACCAAGCAATGTGTGTTTTTTGCAATGCGTGTAGTGTTTCAACAGGGACAAAGTCTGACACCTCATCGCCTGCTAAGACCGCTTGCCGAATACCGGTAGCACTAGCAAACTGATTATCCACCAACGACTCATCGTGATAGCCTTGATCTTTGCGAGGCAACGGGAAGATTTCCATCGGATGATCATAAAAGGCATTTTCCTTAGCATAACTTAACCCTAAAATATGATTTGGTGGGAAAGCTTTCGCCTTAGGATAAAGCCGAGACACGGCCTCCGCCATTTTTTCCGGGTAACTCCAGCCAACCGGCAACTCATGAAATAACTGATCGATCGCTGCTTGCTCTTCCATAAAAAAGCGGCCATAATCTGTGTAATCAAACGTCGCCTGATTGTCCGTCCCGAAACATAGAGCGTCGCAATTCAACGCTTGTAGCAGCTTGATGCTGCCCTTCGCGAAATAATCCGCTGATTGAACGGCCCAAGCAAAAGGCAATTCCACAACAAGATCGACACCATTTTTCAATGCCGCTTCGGCCCGCGACCATTTATCCGTAATCGCCGGCTCTCCACGCTGTAAAAAATTCCCGCTCATCACCGCTACAACTACATCTGCACCACTTAGTTCCCGCGCTTTTTGAGCGTGATATTTATGCCCATTGTGAAACGGATTATATTCAACGACTATCCCGCAGCTTCGCAAAGCCATTCCTCCTTTAATCAAAAAAGTCCGTCTTCAATAAGAAAGGCTTTAGCGAACTCACCTAGCTCATTGCCGATAAAACTGGTTCGTGAAGCCGGACATGGATATACCTGCTGTAAAGCGATTTATCCATATAAAAAATTGATACTTTATTTATAAGGGCAAAAAAGCCGAGATTGCTCTCGGCTATTTTTGACAAACAAAAAACCAGCGTTTGCTTGTCTTGTTTGGTTGTTCATCCGTAAAGTCCGCAAAGACTTCAACTTTTTTAAAGCCCACTGCTGTCAGCATGTTTTGATACATTTCCAGCGGATAGGTCCGCTCTTGATGGAGTTCATCGAAGCGTTCAAATTTTTCTCCTGTTTCTTTGACGAAAAAGGTTAAAAAATGTTCAATGCTATGAGGAACCTCACCAGGATAACTATCCCATAAAAACGCAAAATCTTCTGTCTGATCATGAAAGCTATAATTAGGAAACACTTCATCCACTTGGTACGTTGAATGGACATCGAAAATAAAACTGCCCTTTTCTTTCAACAACTGGTATACGCCGCTAAAAACTTGTTGAACTTGCGTTGCGTCTTGCATATAGCAAAGAGAATCAGAGAAACATGTCACAGCTTGATAGTTACCGATATCGGTCAAATCCAGCATATCTCCGGCAATCCAGTTGATCGAGACCTCTTCTTGAATTGCCCGATCGCTAGCCAGCATCAGCATTTCCTCCGATAGATCTAGACCCGTTACCTCAAAATCCGCCTTAGCAAACTCAACAGCTAACGCACCCGTTCCACAAGCCAACTCTAAAATCTGCTTGGTCCCTTGAGGTAAATGTTTCAGTGAGAAGTCTAACCATTGCTGATACAGCGAATCATCCATCACTTCATCATAAACAAAAGCAAATGTTTCGTACGCCATTAGTCGATCCAAGCCTCAATGTTCTCTAGTGGTGCATCGGACCATAGTTTTTCTAAGTTATAAAATTCTCGTTCTGAAGGACTGAACACGTGAACGATCAAATCGCCTAAGTCGATCAAGACCCATTTCCCGCCATCTTTTCCCTCTACTCGTTTTACTTCTACTTGCGCTTCTTCTTCCTTGTCAAGGATCTCATCAACGATTGCGTTGATTTGACGATCTGAATTAGCGGAACAAATCATAAAATAATCGGCTAATAGAGAGACTTGTGTAACATCCAAGGCAACAATATCCACCGCCCGTTTTGAATCAGCTGCTTTTACTGCAATTTCTAACATTTTTTTACTATCTATGATAATTCTCCTCCTTATAATTGTACAACTTACTTTTTACTTTATTCCTGCAACCCAACGATTATAGGTTTCAATCGTTTTAGGATAAATTGGACTTTCACCTTCAACTAAATGTGCTAGCGTATGTTTTGTTTCAAAAGCCACCGCTTGATCTAAATCACTAAAAGCGATCACACGAGCATCTTCTACACTAGGAAAATTCCGACCTGGCTCGATATAGTCTGCCACATAAATAATTTTATCTAAAAGCGTCATCTCCGCCGCTCCAGTCGTATGCAGGCGAATTGCATTTAAGATTTCCTCATCAGTAATACTTAACTCCCGCGCTACGAAATCTGCACCTACAAGTCCGTGCCAAATGGCGTTGCCATATTTTAATAATTCCGTTTTATTTTCAAAATTTCCTTGATCGATGGCTAATTGAAACTCTTCATCTGAACGTTCTTTGGCATAATCATGAGTTAAAGCTGCGACACTAGCTTTTTCCGGTGACTCGCCGAAACGTTCAGCTAAAGCGACCGCGGTTTCTTCTACTCCAAGTACATGCTTGAAGCGTCGTTCGCTCATTCGCATTTGAACAGCCTGCATCAAAGCTTCACGATCCATCGCCGTATACTCATCACTATACTTCATCAAGATATAAACCTTCTTCCGCGATATATTCTCGTACCCGATCAGGGACTAAATAACGAATTGAACACCCTTGCTTTACTTGTTTACGAATGTAAGACGAGGAAAGCTGAATCTCAGGAACATCTACCCAAATAATCGGATAAGGACTTTCTGGTGTAAACCCCGCCCGCTTCACGCCGACAAAATTCACCAGCTGAATTAATTCATCGATGCGATGCCATTTCGGTAAATAAGCCACTTCATCGCCGCCGATAATGAAATAATATTCTGTATCTGGATTTTCAGCGGTCATTTCCAACATCGTATCGATGGTGTAACTCTTTCCCTTACGTGCCAATTCTCTCGTATCCACCGATAAAAAAGAATTATCTTCAACTGCCAGCTTCACCATCGCTAATCGATGCTTACTATCGATCGTTTTCTTTTCATCCACATGAGGCGGTAAATAACTCGGCAACAAATGTACTTCATCAAATCCCATTTTTTGGCCCACCTGTTCCGCAATCATTAAATGCGCATGATGGATCGGATTAAAATTCCCGCCTAATAGGCCCACTTGTTTTTTTGCCATCGTGGAAACCGTTAGCGGTTCAACCTTTGGAATCGTTAAGACATCTGAATACAACCGTCATTCCTCCTTAGTATTTGAACGTATTTAACATTAAATTGCTTGAACTTCTTTTGAGATTTTTTGATACTTTTCTTTGCTTGATGCTTTGTATAATACCAATACACGTCCAATGATCTGAACAATTTCGCAATTGATTTTTGCTTCTAAAACATGGGCCACTTCATCAGCCACTTCATCGGTATTTTGCAGCAAATTGACTTTGATTAATTCTCTTTTTTCTAACGCTTCATTGATTTGAACAATCACCGCTTCATTCAGACCATTCTTGCCGATTTGAAAAATCGGTTGTAAATGATGTGCCTGACTGCGTAAGAAACGTTTTTGTTTTCCTCTTAATTCCATTATATTCCCCTTATTTGGATCTTAGTATTTTTATGTCTTAAACTAGTGCCTTACGAGTCAAAACATCGACTCCCTTTGGTGCCCAACCAGCCACAACAGCCGGTTTTGATACCGTCACCCAGCCTAATCCGGCGAATACGATATCAGTTTTTTCTTTAATTGAAAATTCAAAACGCACCAATTCAGGAAAATCTGGGACTTCATCAGGCCGTGGCGGATGCAATAAGCCTCCCACATGCTTCTCATAAAATGCATCAGCCTTTTCAAGTTTCGTCCGATGTGGCTCGATATCATTGGAGACATAAGCGACAAAAGATGCCCGTTCCCCTTGAATAAAATCAAAACGAGCCAAGCCACCTAAAAACAAGGTTTGTCCTTCATTCAGCTGATAGACTTTCGGCTTGATTTCTTTATGAGGTGCGATGATCTTCAAATCTTTTTTACCAAGATAATGCGCCATCTGATGGCGATGAATAATCCCTGGTGTATCAAATAGATAATGGCCATCATCTAATGGAATCTCGATCTTATCTAAAGTTGTTCCAGGAAACTGCGACGTCGTAATCAAATCTTGAACGCCAGCCGTTTGCTTAATGATTTGGTTGATTAACGTGGATTTCCCAACGTTGGTTACCCCAACTACATACACATCGCGACCTTCGCGATATTCCTCTATTTTCGCTAATAGCTCTTCCATTTCATGGGGTTTGCGAGCGCTAGTCAATAAAATATCCACTGGCCGCAAGCCTTCCTCATGAGCACGTTCACGCATCCATTGAGTCAAGCGACCGCGTTTCAACGATTTTGGCAATAGATCTACTTTATTACCGACTAATAAGACCGGATTGTCACCAACAAAACGATGCAAGCCGGGAATCAACGAACCGTTAAAGTCAAAAATATCCACGACATTTACGATTAACGCATCTGCTTTTCCTAATTCATTTAACAAGCGTAAAAAATCGTCATCCGTCAATGAGACATCTTGAATCTCATTGTAATGACGCAGGCGGAAACAACGTTGACAATACACTTCGCCGTTTTCCAAGCCTTTTTCTAAAGCGGATTGCGGAGTATAGCCTAATTCATTGGGATGATCCGTTTGAATCTTCGCACCGCAGCCGATACAATATAATTCTTCTTCCATTTATAATTCACTCTTCCATTTCATCTCAGGGTCATTGCGTAATAAAATATGCATCACACGACGTTCAAAAAAACGATTGATTCGCGTATTCCAACCATCCGTGTCAAGAATTGGACGAACCAGAATGCTGCGAATGCCAGCGGCACTGGCACCACGGATATCCGTCATGACTTGGTCACCGATCATAACGATCTCATCCTTTGAAACACCTAGTTGCTGTTGCGCATTTTTTATTCCTACAGAAAAAGGTTTCATCGCCCGTGAAACAAAGTCCAACTGAAAACTTTCCAGCGCTTTGGCCACTCGACTCGCCTTATTATTTGAGACAACGACAACTGGAATTCCCGCGTCATCCATCATTTTCAGCCAATCAATCAGCTCTTTGGTCCCGTTAGGATTGTTCCAAGCAATCAAAGTATTATCCAAATCTGTCAACACAGCTTTAAAGCCATGAGCCTTCAATTGTTCTGGGGTAATTTGATAAATGGCTTCGACCATCCACGTTGGTTTGAATTTATCTAACATGGCAACTCCTATCACTTTTTTTATACATCTACAAAACCTGATTATAACGCAATTTTTCAGAAAACTCTACATTTGACTATAAAGGTTTTAGAAAGACTTTATGAACCTTCGAACTTTTTAAGTATTAAACAGAAATTTGAGCTTATTATCAAAGAAAAATTACCTTGAAGAACAGATTTTTTAGATTCGCAACAATTCCCACTTATTTTTGTCGCTCTATCATTCTGCTAAACAATTAATTCTAGCTATAGTTTTTTTACTCGTTAATACTTTTAACTAAAAATAAACTCGAAAAGCAGAACTGACAGCTAGCTCATAAATAAAGTTGAATTTTTTATATACAAAAAATTCTCCATCTTCGTAGACATACGATTCCACTAGTCCCACTAAAGCGCGAAGTGGAACTCGCAGACGACTCAAAACGGAAATAAATTTTTTCAAGAAATTTATGTTTATTTTTGTCGCTCTATCATTCTGCTAAACAGTTAACTCTACATATAGTTCGTATTCGTTTAGTTCTTTTTACTCAAAATAAACTGCGAAAAGCAGAACTGACAAAAAAAGACTAGGCTTTGTTTGCCTAGTCTTGAGGGTTTTATAATACTTTGGATAAAAAGTCGATGGTTCGTGAATTTTTTGTATGGTCGAAGACTTCTTCTGGAGTACCTTCTTCAACGATCACGCCACCGTCCATAAAGATCACACGGTCGCCGACTTCTTTGGCAAAACCCATTTCATGAGTCACGATCATCATGGTCATGCCTTCTTTGGCCAACTGCTGCATAACTTCTAGAACGTCCCCAACCATTTCAGGATCGAGTGCTGATGTAGGTTCATCAAAGAGCATTACGTCTGGCTGCATTGCTAATGCTCGTGCGATTGCGATCCGTTGTTGCTGGCCGCCGGATAACGATTGCGGATAAGCATCCGCTTTTTCTGATAAGTCGACTTTTTCCAATAGTTCTTTGGCAATGATTTCTGCTTCTGCTTTCGCCAAGCCTTTAACCTTTATTGGTGACAACATAATATTGTCTAACACTGTCATATTAGGGAATAGATTGAACTGTTGGAAAACCATTCCCATTTTTTCCCGTGTCTTAAAAATATCATTTTTCTTATCTGTAATATCAGTACCTTCAAATTTAATCGTCCCAGAGGTTGGAACCTCTAATAAATTGACACAACGTAAAAAGGTACTTTTACCCGAACCGGATGGGCCAATGATTACGACCACTTCACCTGGTGTAATTTCTGCTGAAATATCTTTCAATACTTCGTTGTCACCAAATTTTTTATTTAAATGTTCAATTTGAATCAATGCTTCTGTCATTATTTTTCACCTCTACGCTTATCGTTGATAGCCTTTGCCAAGTTTTTTCTCCCATAGGTTCAGCAGACGCGAGGTGATGAAGGTCATCACAAAATAAAGTCCCGCCGCCACAATCAAAGGTTCTAATGGAATATAAGAGTTCGATACAACAATTTGAGCTGAACCCATCAATTCATTGATTCCGATCGTTGCTAGTAAAGAAGAATCCTTGATCAAAGTAACAAATTCATTGCCTAAAGGTGGTAAAATATTTCTCAGCGCTTGTGGTAAAATCACATACCGCATTGTTTGAGCTGGACGTAGCCCTAAAGAATGGGCCGCTTCCGTTTGACCAAAATTGACGGCGGTAATCCCGCCACGAATGATCTCCGCCACGTAGGCTCCTGAGTTTAATGATAAAATAATCATCCCAGGAAACAACCGATTGACACCAACTGATAGAACACCGACGTCTAAATCCTTCGAAGGAAAGAAACCTTGTAAGATCAAAAAACCGATTGTAATTTGTAATAACATCGGAGTGCCACGTAGCACTTCGATGTAAATATTTGCTAACCAATTTAAAGGTTTATGTTTTGATAATTTTAACAAAGCCATCGCTAAGCCGATCAGTGTCCCTAAACAGACTGTTACTAGCGAGATACCCACAGTAATTCCCGCGCCGGAAATGAAATAAGATAAGTATTTATTTAAAAATGAAAAATCCAAAACAGATACCCTCTATTCTTTCGCTGATTTTTCGGCTAGTTCATGGTTTTGTTTTACAAATTCATCAATCTTGCCTTCGTCACTTAATTTTTTGATAATTTTATTTAATTCAGTTTGGAATTGATCGCTACTTTTTGGTAATGCAATTGCAAAAGCTTCATCATCAGAGGCTTTTAAATCAATGTTAGCGATCATCAAATCTGGATTTTGTTCTACGTAAGACTCAGCGATTGTTTTTTCAACAACCATTGCGTCTAATGATCCGCTGTTTACTTCAATCACCATGTTCGGTACTTTTTCGATTGAAACAAGTTTTGAATCTTTAAGCTGTGTCTTGACGATGTCTTCTTGAATCGAGCCTTTTTGGGCGCCGACATTTTTATCTTTCAATGCATCAACACTCGTAAACTTGTCTTGATTTTTTTTGTTGATGATCAAAACTTGTGGTGGGTTATAGTAGTTATCTGTGAAGTTAAATTGTTCTTTCCGTTCCTTCGTTGCTGAGATGGCTGAAATCGCGATATCTGATTTACCTTCTTTTAATGAAGCCAAGACCGTATTAAAACTCATATCAGAAACTTCCGCTTTCACGCCTAGTTCTTTGGCGATCGCATTGACTAAGTCAATATCTGCCCCAACAATTTTATCTTTGCCATCTACCATTGTATGGAATTCAAATGGTGCGTAGTCAGCTGAAGTAGCGACTTTTAAGACGCCCGCTTTTTTGATTGCTGCTAATTGGTCTTCTGATTTTGCATTTGATGAGGAATCCGCAGTCTTATCGCTGCCTCCACCACATGCTGCTAAAGTAAATAATGCTAATAATGTCATAACTATGCCGGTAATCTTTTTCATCCTGGTTCCTCCTAATGTAGGTCACTATTTTTGAAAGCTTATTTCAATGAATTTATTATAGCATGAAATTTTCATAAAACAAGTAAAAAGTGTATAAATATCGATACATAGTGAAATTAATTGATTTTTAGTGTATATATGCAACGATTGAATGAATAAATATTTTTATTCTCCGCCTTTTTGCGCTAACTGATTGTTTTCTTCTACCATTTTGTCGATCGTTCCATCCGCCTTCATTTCTTTGATATGTTTATCTAGCTCCTTCACCAATTTCTCGTTTCCTTTTGGCACTGCAATGCACAAAGAGTCTTCCTTCATACTTTTTAATGGGATTTCAGCAATCATCAGCTCTGGATTTTGATTCACATACGCATCAGCTACGGTTTTTTCTACAACTAGTCCATCTAGCGAACCATTTTTAACTTCAAGAAAAATATTTGGCAGCTTTTCGATTGAGACTAATTTTGCATCTTTCATTTGCTGTTTTACGATATTTTCTTGAATTGTTCCTTTTTGCGCCCCAACTTGTTTCCCCGCAAAACTTTCGATTGAGTTTAGTTTGTCAGCATTTTGTTTATTAATCACGATTACTTGTGGAGAGGTATAATAATCTGTCGTGAAATCAAAGCTCTTTTCCCGCTCACTAGTTACCGATATCGCTGAGACGGCAATATCAGCTTTACCTTCTTTGGCCGCCGCCAAAACTGCATTAAAACTCATATCGACCCAATCCACTTTGACATCCATTTTTTTGGCGATTACTTCAACCATTTCTATATCTGCCCCGACAATCTTGTCTTTCCCGTCAATCGTCGTATGAAAACCAAAAGGCGCATAATCCGGGGACGTGGCGACCTTAATGACACCTTTTTCTTTAATCGTATCCAATTTATCCGCTTTTTCTTTGCTGCCGCATGCCGCTAATGACAATAAAATTACTCCCGCTAAAACAACCTTCATCATCTTTTTCATTTACATACCTCCGTTTACTATATTGAAAATAGTATAGCATATTATTTCATAATTTCTAGATATAAATGAATATTTATTTAAATTATCGCAAAAAAATGGCCTCTGTTAGATTTATATTCATTTTGACGCATAAAAAAAGCGGCGGCTTCTGCCGTCGCTTAAAATTTACGGAAACGTTGGTAACGTTTCTCGATTAATTCTTCTTTTGAATAGCTAGCTAACTCGGTCAGCTTTTCAATTAAAGCCTTTTGCATCATGCGAATGATTTTGTCTTCGCTAAGTTTTTTTCCTTTTAGCGTTTCGGGAATCACTCGATCGATCACATCAAGCTCCAATAATTCAGCAGCGGTGATTTTCATCAGCTCGGCTGCTTCATCAGCTCGCTTTCCATCCTTCCAAAGGATCGAGGCAAAGCCTTCTGGCGATAAAATCGCATAAATACTGTATTCCATCATCCAAACTTCGTCAGCAACAGCTAAAGCTAATGCTCCACCACTGCCACCTTCACCAGTCACAATCGAAATGATTGGTACGCTTAAATCCGACATTTCCATCAAATTACGTGCAATCGCTTCGCCTTCTCCCCGTTCTTCGGCTTCAACCCCACAAAAAGCACCGGGCGTGTTCACAAAACAAATCACCGGACGATTGAATTTCTCCGCCTGCTTCATTAAGCGTAATGCCTTGCGATAGCCTTCGGGATTCGGTTGACCAAAATTGCGATCCATATTTTCTTTCAGGTTTGCGCCTTTTTGGATGCCGACGACCGTAACTGGGTTTCCCGCCAGCTTGGCGATCCCGCCAACGATTGCAGGATCATCGCCAAACGAACGATCCCCGTGAAATTCCTGAAAATCAGTAAAGATTTTTTCGAAATAATCAAGGCTGGTTAAGCGCTCTTGGTGTCGAGCTAATTTTACAATTTCTCCAGCAGTCAGACTCATTTCTCACCCCAGCCTTTCTGTTGATGAAGTGCTAATAATTGCGTTAAACGTTCCCGCAGTTCTAAACGAGGAACGATTTGATCAATAAATCCGTGCTGCAATAAAAATTCCGCTTTTTGGAAATCATCTGGTAATTGTTGACGAATCGTCTGTTCAATAACCCGACGTCCAGCAAAACCGACTAAGGTTTGCGGTTCAGCTAGAATAATATCCCCTTCCATCGCGAAGCTGGCTGTTACCCCACCAGTCGTTGGGTCAGTTAGGACCGTGATGTATAAAAGCCCAGCATTGCTGTGCCGTTTCACAGCCGCAGAGATTTTTGCCATCTGCATCAAAGAAAAGATCCCTTCTTGCATCCGAGCACCACCAGAAGCAGTAAACAGTACAACTGGTAATTTTTCGCTGACAGCTTGTTCAAATAGACGAGTAATTTTCTCCCCTACGACGGTTCCCATACTTCCCATAATAAAGTTGGCATCCATCACACCGATGGCAACAGTTTCACCATTGATCGTGGCTTTTCCTGTCAGAACCGCCTCATCCAAACCGGTTGTCTCACGAGTCTTTTCGATCTTCGTTAAATAATCCGGAAAATCAATGGGATTTTTCTGAGGTAAATCGTTGTTCCAATCAATCAAGCTTTTTTCATCAATCGTTAGCGCCAATCGTTCCCAAGCACTGATCCGAAAGCTGTAGCCGCAATGCGGGCAAACTTTTTCAGCGCCCATTTCTTTTTTGTACAATGTTCGTTTACAATTCGGGCACTTCGCCCACATATCGTCTGGTACAGTTGGCTTCGTTGTCGGCGCACTGTCGCGGTTAGGATTGATCCGAATGTAGTTTTTTTTCTTATTAAAAAGTCCCACCTAAATTCCTCCTACTCGCTTTGTTGCCACTCAGGTAAAAATGTTTTTTGTAAAAAGCTGGTATCATAATCACCAAACAAGACACTTGGATGACTGATTAAATCCATTTGAAACTCAACGTTGGTGATCACTCCGTCTGAAACGAATTCCCCTAATGCCCGCTGCATCTTCATCAACGCATCAAAACGGTCTTCACCATGAACGATGATCTTTGCAATCATTGAATCATAATACGGCGGGATTGTCACCCCACTGTACATCGCGCTATCTACTCGCAGACCTAACCCGCCGCTTGGCAACAATAAAGTTTTGATCTTGCCGGGAGACGGCGCAAAATTGAAGGCCGGATTCTCCGCGTTGATGCGGCACTCAATAGAATGGCCCTGGAATTTCACATCGGACTGCTTCAAGCCCAATGGTTCACCAGCCGCGATCTTGATTTGTTTTTTGACAATATCGATTCCAGTTACCATTTCCGTAATCGGATGTTCGACTTGAATCCGCGTATTCATTTCCATAAAATAAAAACTTCCGTCTTCGTCTCTTAGAAATTCAATCGTTCCGGCGCTTTCATAATTGACGGCTTTTCCCGCTTTGACGGCGATATCTCCTAGCATTTTACGAGTTTCTTCGCCAATGACTACCGAGGGTGCTTCTTCCAAGACTTTTTGATTGTTCCGTTGCAATGAACAATCCCGTTCTCCTAAATGGATCACGTCGCCTTGTTGATCACCTAAAATTTGGACCTCGATATGACGTGCTGGATAAATAATTTTTTCCATATACATCGCGTCGTCACCAAAGGCCGCTTTGGCTTCGGATTTTGCAGACAAGAAATTCTTTTCCAGTTCGCTTTTAGTCGGAACTTTTCGAATCCCTTTTCCGCCACCGCCTGCTGCCGCTTTCAGCATCACCGGATAACCGATTTTTTCAGCTAACGCTTCGGCTTCTGCCAATGTGGCGATCGCGCCGTCGCTGCCGGGAATCACTGGGACGCCGGCTTTTTGCATTAATTGACGAGCGTGGATTTTATTTCCCATCGCGTCGATGGTTTTTTCACTAGGCCCGATAAATTTAATATTGCACTCGGCGCACATCGTCGCAAATAAACTATTTTCGGACAAGAACCCAAAGCCTGGATGGATCGCTTCGGCATTGGTCACGATCGCAGCACTTAAAATCTCTTGCATATTCAAATAAGATTCACTGGAACGGGCAGGGCCGATACAAATTGCTTCATCAGCCATTTCCGTATGTAACGCTTCTTTATCCGCTTCAGAATAAACCGCTACTGTCTGAATTCCTAATTCACGACAGGCACGGATAATTCGGACAGCGATCTCGCCACGGTTGGCGATCAAAATTTTTGAAAACATCGGCATCTATCCAATCATGAAAGTCAGTTCTGCTTCGGCTACTTTTTTACCATCGACATAGGCGATGCCTTTGCCGCAGCCAGCTGAAGAACGGACTTTTGTTAATTCAACTTCTAAGATTAAAGTGTCGCCAGGCACTACTTTCTTACGGAACTTCGCTTTATCGATCCCGCCAAAGTAAGCTGTTTTCCCTTTAAAATCTTCCATTGATAATAATGCGACCGCACCGGCTTGGGCCATCGCTTCAACAATTAATACACCCGGCATTACTGGTTCATGAGGAAAATGTCCTTGGAAAAAGGGTTCATTGACGGAAACATTTTTCTTCGCTTTGATGCTTTTTCCTGCTTCTAATTCTTCTACACGATCAATCAATAACATCGGATAGCGATGTGGGATGATTTCTTTAATTTCTTCAATCGTTAACATATCTTATTTGCTCCAATCTGAATTAATTAATACGGAACAAAGGCTGTCCGTATTCAACTACATCTTCGTTTTCAACCAAGATTTCAGTGATCGTTCCATCGAATTCACTGGTGATCTCATTCAATAATTTCATTGCTTCAATGATACAAACCGTCTCACCTTGTTTTACCGTCTCACCCACCGATTTAAAGGCTGGTTGCTCTGGTGAGGGCTGTAAATAGACGATTCCAACGATCGGTGATGTAATCACTTGACCTTCGCCAGTGTTTTTAACAGTTGGCGCACTTTCTTCCTCTGTGTTAGTCGCTGGAACTGGTGCCGCTGTCTCAGCGACCGGCTCCGGTTGTGCAGGTGCCACTGTTTGACGACTCGTTTGATTTTTATTCATATACAATTCAAAGCTGCCTTCTCGCAAATCAAACTCGGTTAAGTTTGAATCGTTAAACTGATTCAGCAGTTCTTTGACTTCATTGATTTCCATGCTTATGCCTCCCAGCGTTTCAAGCAGATCACAGCGTTGTGTCCGCCAAAGCCTAGAGAATTGCTTACTGCGTAATTGACAGCTGTTTCTTTAGCTTCATTGATCACAACATTGGCTTTGACTTCTGGATCGACTTCTTGGATATTTGCAGTTGGTGGAATAAATTGATGTTGCAAGGCCATCAGTGATGCTACGGCTTCCACACCGCCGGCTCCGCCTAATAAATGTCCGGTCAATGATTTTGTACTGCTGACATAAGCATTTTCTGTCAAAGCCGCTTCAATTGCTTTACTTTCTGCTTTGTCATTAGCTTGGGTACTCGTACCATGAGCGTTCACGTAATTGACTTCTGCTGGTTCAATGCCCGCTTCTTTGACTGCTTCTGTGATTGCCCGAGCCGCGCCTTCGCCGTCTGGTGACGGTGCCGTCATATGGTAAGCATCACAAGTTGCGCCATAACCAACGATCTCGCCTAAAATAGTCGCGCCGCGTTTTTGGGCATGTTCTAACGATTCAAGCACTAAAACACCAGCGCCTTCACCCATTACAAAGCCATCACGCTCTTTATCAAAAGGAATTGACGCGCGTGTCGGATCTTCTGAAGTGCTTAAAGCCGTTAAAGCCGCAAAGCCAGAAATCCCAATTTTATTGATACAAGACTCTGCCCCGCCGGCAATAATCACATCGGAATAACCGTGTTTAATATTACGGAAGGCTTCACCGATAGAATGCGTTCCACTGGCACAAGCCGTTACGGTACTCGTACAAATTCCCTTTGCTCCAATTCGTAGCGCGACATTTCCAGCCGCCATATTCACGATAGCAAGTGGGACGAACATTGGTGAAACACGACCCGGTCCTTTAGCATCCATTTTGATGACTTGGTCTTGAATCGTTCCTAAGCCTCCAACACCAGAACCGATCATCACGCCGAAACGTTCCATATCTTCTTCTTCCGTGTTAATCCCGCTCATTTCTAACGCTTCAAGCGCTGAATAGATTGCATACAGTGAGTATGTTTCCATCCGTTTCGTATCTTTTTTAACAAAATATTTTTCTAAAGGAAATTCTTTGACTTCACCAGCTAAAGTAATGCCAGTTTCACTAGCATCAAAGCGTGTGATTGGTCCAAAACCATGATTTCCTGCTTTTAAATTCTTTAAAAATGTTTCTTCATCATTACCAATTGGTGAGGCAACACCAAAGCCTGTAATTACGACACGATTCATTTTCTTCCGTCCTTTCTTTACATGACCATTCCGCCATCAACGTTCAAGACTTGACCGGTGATGTAGCTGTTTTGCGCTAAGAACAACGCGGCATTTGCCACGTCTTCCACACTGCCGAAGCACTTCAGCGGAATTTGACCTTCCATTTGTTCTTTGACTTTATCATTTAATTCATCTGTCATATCTGTTTTGATAAATCCTGGAGCGATCGCGTTGCACGTGATCCCACGGGGCGCGACTTCTCTAGCGACCGCTTTAGTAAAACCAATCACACCGGCCTTACTGGCGGCATAGTTGCTTTGACCAACATTGCCGATCAAGCCGACAACGCTGGAAAGATTGATAATGACGCCCGCACGTTTTTTCATCATTTGTTTCAAGACTTGTTGGGTCATGTTAAATGTCCCCTTCAAGTTGATGTCTAATACCGCGTCAAAATCTTCCGGCTTCATTCGTAAAAGTAGCTGGTCTTTTGTGATCCCCGCATTGTTGATCAAGACATCGATCGTCCCTAAATTGGTTTCACAGTCTTTGATCATTTTCCCTGCGTCTTCAAAAGAACTGATGTCGCCGCAAATAGTCGTACATTTTACCCCAAAGGCTTCGATCTCAGCAATTTTTTCTGCTGGAATCTCTTTCCGACCATTCAAAACGATATTTGCGCCGGCTTTGGCGAAAGCTTTCGCGATGCCCCAGCCGATTCCGCGACTGCTGCCGGTAATAAAGACAGTTTTATTTGTTAGTTCCATTCGGACCTCCTAATTCATTCGGTTGTTCATCTCATCATTCGGATCAATCATTCAGTTAAAAAGTCAATCGTCTCAGCCAAGGTTTTGGCGTCTTCCACTCGACTAGTAGCTAAGCTACGGTCAATTTTTTTGATAAAGCCCGTTAATGTTTTCCCTGGACCAATCTCAACCAATTGCGTCACACCAAGCTCTTTCAAGGTCATGACACTATCACTAAAGCGCACTGGCGACATCACTTGCTTCGTCAGCAACGAAACGATTTCTGCTTGCGGCATCATTTTTGCGGTAGTGTTTGAAATGACTGGAAGCTCCATTTCTTTAAAAGAAATTGTCTGCAAGACTTCGTTTAATCGCTTGCTGGCTGGTTCCAACAATGCCGTGTGGAATGGACCGCTGACATTTAGCGGGATCATCCGTTTTGTTCCCGCCGCTTGCAATAATTCTTCCGCCTTTTCGACTGCGGCGACTTCGCCGCCAATCACGATCTGTTGCGGAGTATTATAGTTTGCTGGCGAAACAATTCCTAAAGCCGAGGCTTCACGGCAACACGCTTCAATCACTTCAGCGTCTGTATTCATGACCGCTACCATTTTCCCGCTACCAGTCGGGGCTGCCTCACTCATAAATTGTCCCCGTTGATGAACTAACTGAACAGCGTCGCTAAAAGTTAATGCGCCTGAGGCAACTAAGGCCGTATACTCCCCTAAGCTTAAGCCTGCAACAGCATCTGCTTGAAAACCTTTTTCCTTCAATACGCGTAAAAAGGCGGTGCTGACTGTCAAGATCGCTGGCTGTGTATACTTAGTTTCATTTAGCTGATCGTTCTCTTCAAAGCACAATTCCTCCATCGAGAAGCCTAAAAGATCACTAGCCTCTTCGAAAGTTTCCTTTACGCTTTTTTCTTGTTGATATAACTCTTTACCCATTCCGACATATTGCGCGCCTTGCCCGCTGAACAAGAATGCTGTTTTCATGATCGTCTCCTAATAGCAGGAAAGGCCAGGCCTTACGCCTAGCCTTTTCCCGAAATTTTATTAATTAAGCGTTTTGTTGTTTTTCAACGTATTCAACTAAATCTTTTACTGTTTTGATGCCGTCTTCTGTTTCGATCTTCACGTCAAATTCGTCTTCGATTTCGTTGATGATTTGGAATAAATCTAAGCTATCTGCTTCTAAGTCTTCTTGGATGTTCGTTTCCAATTTCACTTCGTCTTTCTCTACTCCTAGTTCTTCCACGATGATGTCTTGAATTTTTTCGAATGTCATAAGTTGTTTCCTCCGATAATTTTAAGTTTTAGTTTTATATTTTTAACAAACTTACAGCTGGATCAATAGGTTGCCCCATGCCAATCCGCCGCCGTAGCCTGTCAATACCACTTTTTGATTGCTGTTTAAGCTTAGAACCCCTGCTTCAACGAGCTCATCCAATAAAATCGGAATACTCGCCGCTGAAGTATTCCCGTAGTTCATTAAATTCATCGGAAATTTTTCAATCGGTTCTTTCATTTTGCGAGCGATTTTCTCAATGATTCGTTTATTGGCTTGATGCAGTAAATAATAATCTGCAGATTCTTCACCGATAAATTCTTTCAAACTTTTAGTCACGTCATTTAAAGCGAAATTCCAAATTCCACGGCCATCCATGGCTAAAGCTGTACTAATTTCAGGACCATCATGGAAAACATTACTGTTCAGCCGAAAACCAGCAGTCAACGCATTTGCTCGTTCCCCGTCTGCTCGCAGCATTTGCTTTATAATAGAAGCTTCTTCACTAGCTTCCAATAAAACACCTGCGGCTCCGTCGCCGAAAAGAACGGCTGAAGACCGATCCTGCCAGTCTAAAAGCTTCGATGTTTTCTCGCCGCCGATGACGATTCCTCGCTGCATCCCGCCACGCATAAAATTCTCCGCAGTCGCTAACGCATAGACAAATCCTGCACAAGCCGCTGCTACATCAAAAGCCATCGCGTTGTTCGCGCCCAGCTGACCTTGCACCTGACAAGCAACTGAAGGCGAGGTGTAATCCGGTGACATCGTAGCCACAATAATAAAGTCTAAACTCAACGGATCAATTTCGGTTTTGGCAATCAACTTTTCCGCCACTTTGTAACACAAATCAGAAGTATTTTCAGCCTCTGCTATATGGCGTTGTCTGATTCCTGTACGTGATTGAATCCATTCATCTGAGGTGTCCATCCATTCAGCTAAGTCGTCATTAGTGACAATTTTTTCAGGTAGATAACGGGCTGTCGCACGAATTTTTCCGAAGCTCATCATTTTATCTCCTCTAAATAACTAAATAGATTGACTAACGCTTTTAGGAATACTTCCTGCTCATCCGTATCCAAATCCTTAATGGCACGTTTTACCATCTCATGATGAAAATGCTGATGAATCCGAAATACGAGTCTGCCCTTTTTAGTCAAGCCCAACTTCACTACCCGGCGATCATCTTCACTACGGATTCGTTCAACGTAGCCTTTTTTCACTAAACGATTGATCGAGGTTGTAAGTGTACCGACTGTCACCAATAATTCTCTAGCGACTTCAGTGGTGGTTTTCTTCTTATACATCCCGATCGCGTCGATGGTGTGCATCTCAGTAATCGTCAAATCACTAAATTGCGATTTCTTTAGTTCGTTTTCTTCAATCGACAAGACGTCGTTGAAAATTGAAACTAAATAGGTATTCAGTTCTTCCCAGTTTCTTTCCATGTCATCACCTAATTAGTTTGATTATCAAATCATTTGATGTTCAAACTATATCTTATTTTTTTTCTGAATGCAACAAGATTTTTTCAATTAATTAAAAATTAATGATTGACGCAAAAGATCAATCAATTGTCATTTATTATAATACTTTGGTAATCAAAGTATATTGATAGAAATTTTTAGCTTTATTGAGCGATATCCCAGCTTTCTCAAAAAAAGAAGAGTTAGCTGTTGGAATACAGCTAACTCTTCTTTTTTAATTTAAACATTCCGATGCATTGGAACGTTATTATTATTTGGATGAACCAGTAAATACTGAATGACATCAATATTACTAGCTTGGAATGAAGCGGCACAGGCTTGTAAGTACAAATCCCACATTCGGTAAAAGGCTTCATCCTTTTGTTCCATCACTTGTTCAGCGACTTGATGGAAATTTTGTGTCCAATGTTCCAAAGTCAATTGATAATCACGGCGCAAACTTTCTAGATCGATCAATTGCAGATTATTTTCAGTGATATGCCCAACGAGTTCTGTCACACCGGGAATATAGCCCCCTGGGAAAATGTATTGGTTGATCCAGGCATTCGTTGCCCCACCTTGTTGGCGACTGATTCCATGAATCAGCGCGGTCCCATTCGGTGCTAAATGATTTTCCACTACTTTGAAATATTCTTGCAGATTCTCTCCGCCAACATGCTCGAACATCCCAACACTAGTGATATGGTCAAAGCTTCCATTCAAATCACGATAATCCAGCAATTCAACTGAGACGCTATCTTCTAGCTGCTCTTCTTTGATAATTGCTTGGATATGCTGGTACTGCTCTTCGCTCAAAGTAATCCCTTTAGCTTTTACTTTGTATTCCTTCGCAGCAGTAAAAATCAGCGTTCCCCAACCACAACCAATATCTAATAATGTTTCTCCAGGCTGGATAAATAATTTATCCAAAATGTGATGCACTTTATTGATTTGCGCTTGCTCTAAGCTATCCTCTGGTGTTTCAAAATAAGCGCAAGAATAAGTTAGTGTCCGATCCAACCACAGCTCATAAAAATCATTGCCTAAATCATAGTGGCTATGAATATCGTGAGCGGACTGTTTTTTTGTATGCTTTTCTTTTGGCAGCCATTTTTTAAAATTCGTATTATGGAAAAAACCATTTGCCTGATTGTAAACGTCGTAAATCAACGCTTGCAGATTACCTTCGATTTCGATCTTCTTTTCCATGTATGCTTCACCTAATGCTAAGGAAGCATTATTGATTAATTCCTTTACCGGAATCTTCTCATTGAAAATAATTTTAAAGACCGTTTCTCCTTCAGAACTCCCGTATTCTTTTACCGAACCATCCCAAAAAGTAACTTCTGTTTTCTGAGAAAAAGACGGTTTAAATAATTGATTATAAACTTCTTTATCTAACATAACATTGCCTCCCATATGATATCTTCTGACTAAAGGAAGATAATTTCAAAAGATATGGCCTTGGTTTTGGCAAAAAAAAGGAATTCCTCATGAATTTATAATTAAAAATAAGCTGAAAGCCTTTACGAAAAAATCAAACAACAAAAAAAACGGGTTTCCCCGTTTTATTGAATCAAGTCATAAATTTCCATAGCAACGATATCAATGTTATCAAATTGATAAGATTGTTTACTGTCGCTTTCGGTTAATTCGAATGTTTCTGTCGTATTATCATAAGTTACAGTACATTTCTCTACGCCTTCTTTTTCAAAACGACGTAATTGTACTTCATTATCAGTTGATTCAGTCATAGCTTCTAAGCGTTTAATAATGGCAACTAATTGTGAATGTTTCATCTAGATGCCCCCCTTCTTCTCAATTCTGTCTTATTGTATCAAATCCAATCGTATCTTGCATTGATTTTCATCAATTAATTTATGAATTTTTCGCTAAATCTAACTTAAGATTACGACCACCATAGTTTGATCAAAGCTTGAGTCCCGTCATTTTCAAATCCTTTATCGGCTAAACGCTCATAAAGCTCCGTCGCTAATTTTGTTGCAGGCAAATCTAACTGCATTTTTTCTGCTTCATCTAAAGCGATTTTTAAGTCTTTAATAAAATGCTTAACGAAGAAACCAGCGCTGTAATCTTCTTTTAGGATCCGTGGCGCATAGTTCGCCATCGACCAGTTTTGGGCTGCTCCACCGCCTAATGTCGCTAGAACTTTCTCCATCTCTAAATTCGCCGCTTTCGCGTAGACCAACATTTCGGTCATTCCAGTCATAGTTCCCGCGATCATAATTTGATTGGCCATCTTTGTATGTTGCCCTGCTCCAGCTGTACCTTGCAACGAATAACTTTTACCCATGATCTCAAATAGTGGTACAACCTGATCATAGGTCGCTTGATCACCACCGACCATAATTGTTAAAGTCGCATTTTGCGCACCAAGATCGCCACCTGATACCGGTGCATCTAATGCTGCCGCTCCCCGTTCTTGGGCTGTCTGATAAATTTTTCCCGCTAAAGTCGGTGTAGATGTCGTTAAATCAACAAAAATTTTATTATTACTTTCAACTGAAAAAATTCCCTTTGCACCATAATAAATTTCTTCTACATCGCTAGGGTAGCCCACCATTGAAAAAATAATCTCACTGACTGCAGTAACTTCTCCAGGAGTGTCCTGCCAAACTGCGCCTTGTTTAACTAATTCATCCGTTTTGCTTTTCGTCCGATTATAAACGGCCACTTCATGTCCTGCTGCTAAAAAATGTTTAACGATGGATTTTCCCATCACGCCTGTTCCGATAAATCCGATTTTCATTCCACTAACCTCCACATAAAAGAATAAATCCATCTCCAGTATACATCAAGAGATGGATTTCGCCTTTACTTATCCTCGCTATTTTTTAATGAAGCAATCCGAACCCGCATTTTCCGAACCGTTCGCTTCGGCAATCGTTCTTCATCATGATTTTCTCCATAGTAATGGATCAATTCTTGATAGAAGGTAAAAATTTCAGAGCCAAAACGTTCGGCGGAGATCTCGATCAGTTTTTTAGCCTGAATCGCCGGGTCCATCTTAATCTGCTGTTGAATATAATGAATCAATGTATCACTAAAATCTTCATCCTGCTCAAAAGTAGCACCTAATGTTTCATGATCGATTAATTGGTTCAAGTAGTCATTTCCTTCTACCACACATTGGGTGCCAGAAGCAATCGCTTCAGCGTAGGTTAACCCTTGTGTCTCAGAAGTCGAGGCGCTAACAAAATAATCTGCCGCATGGTAATAACAAGCAACATCCTCATGGGGTACTTCACCAGTAAATTGAACATACTTTTGAACCCCTAATTGCTCCACTAATTCTTCTAACTCATCACGATAAGGTCCTTTACCGACGATCACTAGCCGCGCGTTAGGAAAGCTCATCAGAACTTCCGGGAATTGCTCAACGATAACGTGAATGTTTTTTTCATAAGAGATTCGACTCAGCGATAAAATCATCAATTCTCCATTTTTAATGCCTAATTTTTCACGTAAGGCTTCGGTTTCGACAGAAGTAATATCTGGCCGGATAAAGCGCCCAACTTCGATGCCTGTCGGAATAATCTTCATAGGGACATCCACTTCATAGCGTTTTAACGTATCCACCACTCGTTGGCTAGGACAGACAACCCCTGTAGAGTGATTGACGAACATTTTAATAAAGTGTTTTACATGGGTAGGCCGAACGACTTTCCCGTTAGCGATATAATGCAAATAATCCTCATACATAGTGTGGTACGTATGAACGACCGGAATACGTAAACGATTGGCGACCATTTTCCCTAAAAATCCAGCACCAAATTCGGTATGGGTATGAATAATTTCTAAATCTAATTCTTTCGCGATTTGGTAAGCGAACCAAATCCCTCTTACCACGATCCTACGATCCGTAAAAGAGACGAAGGGAACACTCGGCATCCGTACGATATCTTTTTCAAAATCCTCTGCTTCAGGATCAGTCGTAGTAAAAATATAAACTTCATGTCCTTGGCTTTCTAACTGTTCTTTTAACGTTTTAATTGAAGTAGCTACCCCGCTGACTTGGGGAAAATAAGTGTCTGTAAAAAAACCGATCCGCACGTCAAAACCTCCAAACTATTTTGTGACCTTTGAATATATTTGATGATCGTAAGGTAATTGCAAGACTGCCTGATAAACCGTCTTCAATTCTTGCCCAATTTCCGTAATACTTTTAGCTTGCGCGGTTTTAAAACCAGCTAAAGTTAAATTAGGCAGCCGATGATTGACTAACTGACGAATCAACTCTTCGAATTCCTGATTGTTATTACCCATATAACAATTCTGCTGATCCTGCATCCATCCTTGATAGACTGGAATATTCCTCAATAGGACTTGCTGCTGACTGGCCAACGCTTCGAGAACCACGATTCCTTCCGTTTCTTCGTAAGAAGGAAAGAAAAAGAGATCTGCACCAGAATAGGCTCCTTCAATCAAATCGCCATTGATATAGCCAGGGAACAACACATTGGCTGGATGATCTTTTTTAACGATGCGGCGGATATTCGCCGGAATCGAAAGCATGGGAACAGCACCAAACCAGATAAACGTATATTCAGGCATTTTTTGGGCGATCTCAACGAAGTCTTTGATTCCTTTACGTTCGAAAAATAGACCGACACAGATAACGACCTTTTGCGTTTCGCTTAAATGAAAATGTTTGCGAAAGGCGGCTTCTTTATATTCATCAGGGTAATATCTTTTTAAATCAATCCCATTTGAAATGGCTGCGATAGGCTGCCTCAAGCCATAATTACGTAATAATTTTTTTGAATACGGTGTAGGAGTGATCAGGTGATCTGCCATTCCATACAAGCCCACGAGCCATTTTTTTACTAGCGGAGCGAGTTGGTTAGAACCGACAAATGAATTCCGAAAATCCTCTTCAGTCGAATGCGCATGGTAAATCACCTTTTTACCCATTTTTTTGGCTTTTCGCGCTAAGTGATAGCTTTTCAAACCATACGTATTAATATGTAAGATATCATAATCAGTCGCATTAGGATCTAGGGTATATTCGATCCCAGCAGATGCCAACGCTCTTTTTTGATGACTGAGCGCTCGACCAATCCCAGATCTTCCGATAACATTCTGACCTTCAAAATAAAGTAAAATTTTCATAAACTGCCCCCTCAAAAACAAATCAATTATATCATAAGGCTTCCCGCTTTATCTCAACCTATGGTCTGATTTTAAGGAATTCAAAGAAACAAATAATTACTGAATACAAAAAAAGAAGCCGTAAAAGGAACAAATCTTTTTACGGCTTCTTTATACAAAATTTATTTTACGTATTCTTCAACTAAAGCTTGAACTTCTTCCATTGTATCGCATTCTTTCAATGCTTTGTCAGCTAATTCAGCCATCTTAGTTGTAGTTAGACGTTTCATCAAGCTACGAGTTCTAAGAATAGAAGTCGCACTCATTGAGAATTCATCTAAGCCCATACCCATTAATAATGGAACAGCAGTTTGATCGCCAGCCATTTCGCCACACATACCAGCCCATTTACCTTCAGCGTGCGCTGCATCAATGACGTTCTTGATCAAACGTAAGATTGATGGGTTGTATGGTTGGTAAAGATATGAAACGCGTTCGTTCATACGGTCAGCTGCCATTGTATATTGGATCAAATCATTGGTTCCAACGCTGAAGAAGTCTACTTCTTTCGCGAACTTATCAGCTAAAACAGCTGCAGCAGGAATTTCGATCATGATTCCGACTTGGATTGTGTCAGAAACCTTCAGGCCTTCTTTGACCAATTTTTCTTTTTCTTCTTCGTACAATTTCTTCGCCGCACGGAATTCCTTCAATGTAGCGACCATTGGGAACATGATACGCAAGTTACCATGAACAGAGGCACGTAACAATGCGCGTAATTGCGTACGGAACATGTCATCGCCCAATTCAGATAAGCTGATACGTAATGCACGGTAACCCAAGAATGGATTCATTTCGTGAGGTAAAGTCAAGTAAGGTAATTCTTTATCTCCACCGATATCCATTGTCCGAACAACGACTGGTTTGTCACCCATGCCTTCTAAAACGGCTTTGTAAGCTTCAAATTGATCGTCCTCGGTTGGGAAATCTGAAGAGTCCATGTATAGGAACTCGGTACGATACAAGCCGATCGCTTCAGCGCCATTGTTATGAACGCCTTCAAGATCTTTTGGTGTACCGATATTTGCTGCTAATTCAAAGTGTTTACCGTCAGCAGTCACTGTTTCAGCATTTTTAAGTTTTTCCCACTCTGCTTTTTGAGCAGCGTAAGCTTCACCGGCTTTTTTGTATTCAGCTGCTTGATCATCCGTTGGGTTCACAATTGTTTCCCCAATGATTCCGTTTACCGCTAGAACATCGCCTTCTTTAACTTTAGAAGTGATTTCTTTGGTTCCTACGATTGCAGGAATTTCTAATGAACGAGCCATGATCGCTGAATGCGATGTACGTCCGCCAATATCAGTAACGAAGGCTTTTACAAAGTTTTTATCTAATTGCGCGGTATCACTTGGAGTAAGGTCATGCGCGACAACGATAACTTCTTCGTCAATCATTGATGGATCAGGTAAAGTAACACCCAAAAGGTGTGCCAATACACGTTTTGTAACGTCGCGGATATCCGCTGCACGTTCTTGCATATAAGCGTTGTCATCCATCGCCTCGAACATGCCGATATACATATCAGTAACTTCTTTAAGTGAGCTTTCAGCGTTCACTTTGTTGTCTTGGATATGTTGTTTAATTTGACCAATCATTTCTGGATCTGAAAGAACCATTAAATGAGCATCAAAAACTTGTGCTTCTTCTTCACCTAAGCTTTTCGCTGCTTTATCCCGAATTTTTTCTAATTCAGCAGAAGAAGCCGCCAAAGCGTCGTCTAAACGCTTTTCTTCGGCAGCAGTGTCTTCTACAGTATTTTGTTTGAAAGATAAATCCGGTTGTACTAGCAGATAAGCTTTTGCAACGGCTACGCCATCACTTGCGGCAATACCTTTTAGTAATTCAACCATTATTCAGATAATCCTTCCTTTTTCATTGTTTCTTCAATAGCTTCCATTGCTTCTTTTTCGTCAGCACCTTCAGCAGAGATAACAACGTCAGAACCTTGGCCAACACCTAGAGACATTACGCCCATAATTGATTTAAGGTTAACTGATTTCCCTTTATACTCTAAATTGATATCAGAGTTAAATTTGCTTGCAGCTTGCACTAATAAAGTTGCAGGACGTGCATGAATCCCTGTTTCTGCTACTACGTGAAAATCTTTTTTTTCCATATTGACCGTTCTCCTTTATAAAAAAAATGTTTTTTTATGTTAGGGCTTTAATGATAACAAAGACAATTTTGGGCCCTTCATTTCCTTAGATTACCATTTTTTTGCACTTGATACAACAATTTTAATCGATTTATTCAAGCTGAATGTATGCCCTTTCTTAAAATATCTTAGCTAGTTCTTCTACCTATTGATTTTCTTTGTTTTCATTTTTATTACATAACACGGAGGTGTCACAAAAACCTTCCAGGCAACGTTTTAGCACTCTCTCTGCTTGATTGCTAATTTTTGAGACAAACTGTTTGCTTTTATTTTAAATCACGCTATAATAAATTCATGGTCAGTGATAGTCAAACTATTGACCAGCGTATCTTTTTACGAGATTCGCTTACTCGATGTACAATAGAAACAACAAGTATAGAAAGGGTGAAAAAGATGCTTTGCCAAAATTGTCACGAAAATGAAGCAACGATTCATTTATATGCAAATGTTAATGGACAGCGAAAGCAATTAGATTATTGCCAAAGTTGCTATCAAAAATTGAAGAATCAAGCTGGAGGTGCGCCACAAATGGCAGGAAATGATCCTTTTGGTTTTGGAAGTTTAGACGATTTGTTCCGCTCAATGTCGCAACAAATGCAACAACGACAAGGCGCTGCAGATCAAACACCACCGACTCAATTTGGTGGTGGAAATGGAATGAACAATCAACCCCCTCGCGGAAATGGCGGCGGTGGTTTACTTGATGAGTACGGCATTAATATCACCGGTCAAGCACGTGAAGGTAATATTGATCCCGTAGTTGGACGAGATGATGAGATTCAGCGAGTGATTGAAATTTTAAATCGCCGGACAAAAAACAATCCCGTTTTAATCGGTGAACCTGGTGTTGGTAAAACAGCTGTAGTTGAAGGTTTAGCTCAAAAAATCGTCAACGGCGATGTACCACAGAAATTAATGGACAAAGAAGTCATTCGTTTAGACGTCGCTTCGCTCGTTCAAGGGACCGGAATCCGCGGACAATTTGAAGAACGGATGAAAAAACTAATCGACGAAATTCGCCAAGCTGAAAACATTATTCTTTTCATTGACGAAGTGCATGAAATTGTCGGCGCTGGTGCTGCCGGTGATGGCAACATGGATGCTGGAAATATTCTAAAGCCAGCGTTAGCTCGAGGCGAATTACAAATGGTTGGCGCTACGACTTTAAATGAGTACCGGATCATTGAAAAAGACGCCGCTTTAGAACGTCGGATGCAACCTGTTCGCGTCGAAGAACCTTCTGTTCAAGAAACAATCGAGATTTTGAAAGGCTTGCAACCTCGCTATGAAGATTATCATCATGTAAAATATACTGAGGATGCCATCAAAGCAGCGGCTGAACTTTCAAATCGTTACATCCAAGATCGCTTCTTACCCGACAAAGCCATCGACTTATTAGATGAAACAGGTTCGAAGAAGAATTTAACGATCCAAATCGTCGATCCAAAAACGATCGAAAAGAAATTAGCTGAAGCAGAACAACAAAAGTCTCAAGCTTCTAAAGAAGAAGATTTTGAAAAAGCTGCTTACTACCGTGATCAAATTAATAAATTGCAAACAATGAAAGATCGCCAATTAACCGATGAAGAAACACCGGTCATCACTGAAAAAGATATGGAACAAATCGTTGAAAAACGAACTGGTATTCCAGTTGGCGAATTAAAAGAAAAAGAACAAACACAATTGAAGAATCTATCTGAAGATTTGAAGCATCACGTCATCGGACAAGATGAAGCAGTTGAAAAGGTCGCGAAAGCCATTCGCCGTAATCGGGTTGGTTTAAATAAGAAAAACCGTCCAATCGGTTCGTTCCTATTCGTGGGACCTACGGGTGTTGGTAAAACAGAATTAGCCCGTCAGTTAGCTGAAGAATTATTTGGCTCAAGTGATTCAATGATTCGTTTTGACATGAGTGAATACATGGAAAAACACAGCGTCTCTAAATTGATTGGTTCACCTCCGGGCTATGTTGGCTATGAAGAAGCCGGTCAATTAACTGAGCAAGTCCGTCGTCATCCATACAGCTTGATTTTGTTAGACGAAATCGAAAAAGCCCATCCGGATGTGCTGCATATGTTCTTGCAAATCCTTGACGATGGCCGCTTGACCGATTCTCAAGGTCGGACAGTCAGCTTTAAGGACACAATCATTATTATGACAAGTAATGCTGGAACTGGTAAAATCGAAGCCAATGTTGGTTTTGGTGCTGCTCGTGACGGCATAACCCGTTCGGTCTTAGGTCAACTAAAAGATTTCTTTGCACCAGAATTCTTGAACCGTTTCGATGCAATTGTCGAGTTCAGTTCATTGTCGAAAGAAAACTTGATGAAGATCGTATCATTGATGTTAGACGATGTGAATGAAATGTTAGCTTCACAAAAAATTACCATCGATGTACCAGACAATGTCAAAGCAAAATTGGTTGACTTAGGCTACGATCCAGCAATGGGAGCTCGCCCACTTCGTCGGACGATCCAAGAAACAATTGAGGACGGCGTTGCCGAATTCTATCTTGATCATCCAACCATTACTGAATTAAAAGCGAAACTGGATAAAGAAGATCATATCGTCATTACATCAAAGCCTGAACGATTGGCTAAAGAAGATAAGTAACTGTGAAAAAAGGATTCCCGCAAAACGCGGGAATCCCTTTTCTCTCTGTAAATTTTTTTAATTTATTCATCTATTTCGAGCAATTTCCTTCTTTTTTTTTAATAATTTTTATATAATTATCTTATAACGTATTCTGTTGGAAGAAGGTGTTTCGCGATGAAACTTATCAATGTTACAAATAGTCATTCTCGAATGGTCTATAATCAATTGGAGAATACCGATGCAAATATGATTAAAGTCTACACGATTGGTAACACAACCGTGATCTATACAGATGCCTATAAACATGCTGAGATAGTTCTCAAAAATAAGAATCGAAACATATTACCCACCGAAGTTGAATTTGTACATAAATACTTTAAGCGTAAATTAAACGACGGTACCTATGATTTTGAAAACATTTCGTACTTAGAATCACCAGGATTAATTGAGATGTCGATAAAAAAGAGTTGAAGCTAAAATTAGCTTCAACTCTTTTTGTTTATACGCCATTATTGGTGCAATAGACTTTTTCTACATCAAGCTCTTCAATTCTACATCTGGGTACTTATCCGCAAACCAACGCATCGCAAATTGATTTTCGAATAAGAATAGTGGTTGATCGAAGCGGTCCTTCGCTAAAATATTCCGACTAGAACTCATGCGTTCATCTAATTGTTCTGGATCAATCCAGCGAGCGATTTTATTTCCCATTGGCGTCATGACAACTTCGGCGTTGTATTCGTTCAGCATCCGATATTGAAAGACTTCAAACTGCAATTGACCCACTGCACCGATAATATATTCATCCGTCAAATAGGTCTTGTATAATTGGATCGCGCCTTCTTGAACGAGTTGATAAATTCCTTTATGGAAGGATTTTTGCTTCATCACATTTTTAGCAGTGACTTTCATGAATAGCTCCGGTGTAAATGAAGGCAATTCTTCATAAGCGACCTTTAATTTTCCTTCATATATCGTATCACCAATCTGATAGTTCCCGGTATCATAGACCCCGATAATATCTCCTGCCACGGCTTCTTCTACATTTTCTCTGGCATCAGCCATAAATTGCGTGACATTACTCAATTTCATTTTCTTCGCTGTCCGGCCTAAAAAGACATCCATCCCCCGCTCAAAAGTTCCTGAGCAAACACGAACGAAAGCGATTCGATCACGATGATTTGGATTCATATTAGCTTGGATCTTAAAGACAAAGCCGGAAAATTCTTCTTCATAAGGTGAAACAGCTTCACCCTCTTCAGTTTTATGGGCATGTGGTTTTGGGGCTAAGTCTACAAAAGATTCTAAAAAGGTTTCAACCCCAAAATTCGTTAAAGCTGAGCCGAAGAAGACAGGGGTTTGATCGCCACGACCAATTTTTTCAAGATCAAATTGATCGCCTGCTTCTCGAACGAGCTCAACTTCCCCTAAAACATCTTCATAAATCGACTTTTCTTTTAACGGATGGGCTCCTGCGATTTCGCCATCAGTCAGCTTAACAAAGCGTTCGCCTTCGTATTGTTCTGGGCGATAAAATTCGATCCGTTCATTGTAGATATCATATAAACCCTCCAACCCTTTCCCCATGCCGATCGGCCAATTCATTGGATAGGATTCGATGTCTAATAATTCTTCTAGCTCTTCCAATAATTCCAAAGGTTCACGACCGTCACGGTCTAATTTATTAATGAAGGTAAAAATCGGAATGCCACGACGTTTAACGACTTGGAAAAGTTTTTTCGTTTGGGCCTCAATCCCTTTGGCGCTATCAATTACCATGACGGCACTATCGACCGCCATTAAAGTACGATAGGTATCTTCTGAAAAATCTTCGTGTCCCGGGGTATCCAAAATATTGACTCGTTTGCCGTCAAAATCAAACTGCATCACCGAACTGGTCACTGAGATCCCACGTTGTTTTTCGATGTCCATCCAGTCGGATTTCGCAAAGTTTCCCGTTTTTTTACCTTTAACAGTTCCGGCTTGACGGATCGCGCCGCCGAATAATAATAATTGTTCAGTAATCGTCGTTTTACCAGCATCCGGGTGGGAAATAATGGCAAACGTGCGACGACTGTCCACTTGTTGTTTTAAATTAGGATTGTTCATATTATTGCTCCATTCATCTAGCTAGTCTCTTTAAAATTTCAACCCAATCAGTATAGCATGGATTTTACTTGCTTGAAAAGTTGAATCGTTTTTTGTTGTGATCTATTACAAAAAGAAAACACTCTGCTATGCAGAATGTTTTCTTCGTCCTTGTTAGCGTCTTGGTTCGTCGTCATCGAAGTCTTTCGTAAATAAACGACGTTCCTCTTCAGGCTCGGCATTTTCATGCTCTTCAGGATGGAAAATCGCTCGCAAGGTCAAGACGCGAGAGCCTTCCATTTCTTCTGAGATCAAAGTTAAATCATCCACATCAAAGGACAACTTCTCACCTTCGTCAGGAATCGTTCCCAAGGCGGTGATCAAGTAGCCCGCCATCGTGTCGACATCACTCATATGCAAGTTTAACCCAAATTCTTCGTTAAACTCGTCGATCAGCATTTTGCCGTTAATCAAGTATTCGTTGTCGCCAACTTTTTCATAAAGTTTTTCGACTTCATCAGATTCGTCGTCGATTTCGCCAACGATTTCTTCCAATAAATCTTCAAGGGTTACTAACCCTACCATACCACCATACTCGTCTAAGAGAATCGACATTTGGTTTTGAGTTTTCTTTAATTCATAAAGCAGGTCGTCAATGAAGATCGTTTCTGGCACAAATAACGGTTCTTGCAAGATTTTTTGCAATTGTACGTTTTCAAAGCCGAATTGACGCGCTGATTTTAACAAGGTCTTCGTATGTAAAATTCCGACTACCTTATCTTTATCCTCATCGTAAACGGGAATTCTTGAATAACTTTCATTCAAGATCTCATCGATGTTTTCCAATACAGGATCATTGATATCGATCATAAACGAATCCGTCCGTGGAACCATAACTTCGCGAGCAACTTTGGTGTCTAGCGAGAAAACACCTTGAAGCATTTCGATTTCGTCATTATCCAATACGCCTTCTGTCTCTAACATATATCGCATTTCATCACGAGTCATTTTCGTGTCTTCATCATCAAAAGTCATCGGCGTGATTTTCGCCAAAAGATTGGTTGAAGCCGTCAATAACCAAACAAATGGTTTTGTAATTATTCCTAGCATGCGCACAACGCCGGAAGTAAACTGAGCAACTTCTTCTGTTTTAGTCATGGCAATCCGCTTGGGGTACAATTCTCCAAATACAATCGAAACATAGGTCAATAATATCATGACGATTACAGTAGCTAGAGTCTTGGCTACCGCACTACCGCCTAAAACTGGTGCCAAACGAGCAGACAATCCATCTGCCAAAGATGCCCCTGACAAGATATTTACTAAAGTAATCCCAACTTGGATCGTTGATAAAAAATTATTTGGATCATGGATAATCTGCAATAATTTCTTCGACTTGGGATTTCCCTCATCCGCTTTTTGTTCTACCCGGTTTTTATTGACCGACACCACCGCGATTTCAGCCGCAGCTAGAAATCCGTTGATTAACGTTAATACGACTAATAAACTTAGTTGTAAAATTAACGACTGACTATCGGGGTCAGCATTCATAATTGCATTCGCTCCTTAATTTAAAGTGTAAAAAAAGTGGCACAAAGGCCACGATAAAATCGTATCACATCGATTGTTTTTATGCAATCTTTATCAAGCATGACCGACCCTTAACTTAGAAATTCCTGTTCCCGCTCTTCTTGTTTCGTTTGTCTAAAGATTTTTGCGATAAAGACGATGATCGTCCGTAAAATCGCATATACCGGCACGCCTAGAAAGACACCTAGAATGCCCGCCAAATTTCCAGCAACTAACAAGATCAAAATAATCGTCAAAGGATGAATATTTAAAGACTTGCCAATGACATTAGGATAAATCACGTTGCCGTCGATCTGTTGAACAATGATAACCACTATCACACATAATAATGCTTTATAAGGTGAATCAAAGAAGGTATAGATCAAAGCTGGCGCTAATCCAAGATAAGGACCTAAATAAGGAATCAAGTTCGTTAAACCGGCAATCACACCGAATAAAAAGGCATAATCAACACCAATTAATAAGTATCCTAAAAAAGTAAAGGTTCCAACGAATAAGCACTCAATTGCTTGGCCGCTAATGTAATCGGACAAGGTCTTATTCAACTGCTTCAATAAGCCATTGATGTTTTCCCGCTGTTTTTCAGGGAACACTTTCTCGACATTCGGTACTAGTTTCTCACCGTCTTTCAGCATGTAAAAAAGAATAAACGGAACCGTGATCAATAATAAAACGACTGTCGTAATTTTCCCAATTAAAGAACCTAAACTATTGGTTAGCCCGCCTAGAAATTGTTGCAGCAGATTTCCCGCTGATACATCAAAATTACTAATATACTTATCGACATCCAATTCTTTAAAAAGTGGAAACCGAGTGGCGTTATTTGCCGCTTCCTGCAGCCACGTTTGCATATTGTTGACAAAACCGGGGATATTCTTCGCCAAAGAAACCAACTGATCAACTAAATTTGGAATAACACTCATAAAAACTAATACAATGATAGCAATCAATAAAATGAAGATCAGCGCGATCGCCGGCAGCCGCTTCACACCTAATTTCATTAATAAATTAACCAGCGGATTCAATAAGTAATACAAAAAGCCGGCAATCAAGATCGGCGCAAATAGCGTCGTGAAAAATGTCCCGATCGGTTGAAAAATAAAATCGATTTTTGATGAGACTAAAATAAAGGTGGCGATAATCAAAATCTCCACAGACCAAAACATTAATTTTGAATTTCTAATTTTCTCAAACATCCATCTACTCCTTTTTTTAGATTTGGTTTATAGTATACATCATGTGGAGAAAAATCCCCTTGAGGAAGGTGTCATTATGAAAATTTTAATTACTAAGGATACGATGAGCGAGATTTATTTAGATGCTGTTCGGATTCGCCAAAAAGTCTTCGTCCAGGAACAAGGCGTACCGGCCAATTTAGAAATTGATGGCAACGAAGCCTATTCGGTCCATTTTGTCCTTTATACGAATGAAGAAAAACCAGCAGCTACCGTTCGTTTGTTGCCGCTTGACGAGCAAACATTCAAGTTACAACGGATGGCTGTGCTAAAAGACTTTCGTGGGAAAAATTATGGCCGAGAAATCATCGCCGAAGCCGAAGCCTTTGCGCAGCAACAACATTTTAAAACCATTGAGCTTGGCGCACAATTGACCGCTCAAGACTTTTATCAAAAATTGGGCTATGTTCCTTATGGTGAAGTCTTTCAAGATGCTGGGATTGATCATGTGCATATGAAAAAGGAAGTATAAATAGGAACTATAAAAAACTGCTGACTCTCATCAGCAGTTTCTTTCTACTTCCGCGACAATTGCTTGTAGCGATCATACCAAATATCAATATAGCCTTGGGAAAAAGGCCCCTTTTCATTGTTGATCCAGTCCACTAAGATCTTGACGTTTTCTTTTAGAACATAATCAATTTCTTTAGAATAATGCATCTGTTGGCTATGCGCTTCATATTCATCAACGTCGAGCAATCGTTTTTCCCCATCAGGAAAAACCTTGACATCTAAATCGTAGTCAATGTACTTTAACGCTTCGTCATCTAATACATAGGGTGAAGCCAGATTACAATAATAAGAAACTCCCTTCTCTCGTATCATCGCTATTATATTGAACCAGTATTTTTGATGAAAATAAACAATCGCTGGTTCGCGAGTGACCCATCTTCTGCCGTCTGATTCTGTGACCAAAGTGTGGTCATTCAGGCCGATCAGTGAACACTCACTTGTTTTTAATACCATGGTATCCCGCCACGTTCGATGCAAACTGCCGTCGTGTTTGTAACTTTTGATGGTCACAAACTCTCCTTCTTTTGGAACTCCCATAGCTACCCTTCCCTCAGCGGAAAACTCCGCATTTGTTTGGGTGTTATCACACCGACATCAGAATTATTATAGCAATAAAATCTAAGATTGCCTACTAATCTTTGTCGTCGGTGCGATTATTTTCAAAAACTTCCAACATTTTTTGTTGGGGCTTTGGAAAAACATACTTAGGAAAATCATTTGGCTTTACCCAAGTGCCTTGTAAAGTCAATGGTGTGCTGCTGCGTCCATAAAAAACGAGGATATGCCAGCGCAGATGACTAAAGACATGTTTGACTTCACCAATGATTTTTTTCTGCCAAATAACTGCTTGCCCTGAGAAAAATTCCGGACTGTCTTCAGCCACTTGCGAGCTAGAAAATAAATCCCAAGCTTCGGGAGCATATTGACTTTGCAATTCTTTAAAGCGAGTTTCCGATAGTTCTTCTAATGGAAAGAGCCACAGATTGGCTAACAAGCCTGATGCTGGTCGCTGTTGTAAAAGAAATTCCTGCTGGTTATTTTCAATAATACCAGCGACGTAATACACATCTTTAGGCTTTTGTTTTTTCGATTTGATGGGAAAATCGGTTTGGCAATTTTCCTTGTAGGCTTGACAATAGTTTTGGATTGGACAGCTTTCACATTGGGGGCTCTTAGGAGTACAAATACTTGACCCTAGATCCATCATGGCTTGATTGAAATCGCCCGGTTCAGTCGGGCTGATGATTGTCCGCATCGCCTCATCGAAAACACCACGGCTGCTGGCTTTGGCAATATCTTCTTCAGTACAAAATAAGCGGCTGACCACTCGCATGACATTACCATCAATTGCCGGCTCAGGAATCTCAAAAGCAATACTGCTGATTGCCCCTGCCGTATAGGGGCCGATCCCTTTTAACGAACGAATTGCTTCGACTGTGGTTGGAAAATCACCGTCAAACTCTTCCATGATTTGCTTCGCCGCTGCCTGTAAATTACGCGCCCTAGAATAGTAGCCTAGACCTTCCCAAACTTTCAGCAATTTATCCTCTGGTGCTACTGCCAATGCTTCGATTGTCGGAAATTCTTCCATAAAGCGATAAAAATAATCAATCACGGTATCGACTCTAGTCTGTTGCAACATAATCTCAGAAATCCAAATCCGGTAAGGATCATGATTATAGCGCCATGGCAGATTCCGTTTTTCCTGTTGATACCACGCCAAGAAGTCAGCTTGAAATTCAGCAATCTCTTCCGTTGTCCAATTTTCCCAGCCCTTACTCATCAGCTTCCTCTTTTCCACGAATAAACGCGTCAATTTGATCTAGTTGGAAACCTTTTTGATATAAGCTTTGTTTGACCTTTTGGCGTCTCTTGGCGGGTTCAAAGCGTTGATTCTTGCGCCATAATTTCTCCCCTTGCACTTCAAGAGCGTCATTTTCCTGTTCTTCCACTTCGGAAAAATCCAGTTCGGCCAAAACATTTTTACTCGTATCACTGTTGAAGCCTTTGGTCATTAACAGCTGTTGGATTTTTTGGCGAACTTCTCGTTGACTATGGTGATGAAATTTTTTCAAGGACTTTTGGGCCGTATGAAACGCCACCTGAAATTGTTCATCAGTTTCATACAAATACAAAGCTTGCTGAATATCATTTTCCTTCAGGCCCTTTTGCTTTAATTTTTGTTGTAAGACTCGTGGCCCTTTATCGCCAAGCCGCATTTGGGTACGAATATAACTCTCCCCGTAGACCAGATCATCGACTAGCTTGACTTCCTTCAAGCGAATGACGATTTTATTGCGGTCATCACTTTCAATTTCATTATCCTTTAAATACGTTCGGATTTCTTTTTCCGTTCGTAGTTGATAGCTCAAATAGTTTAGTGCCATTTGATAGCCCATATCTTCTTTACCTTCTCGCTTAATCTCAGCCAGAAGTTTCTCATCTAATTCTTGACCTTTCAGTAATCGATGGCGAACCACAGTATCTTCCGACAAACGCAGCGTTTCGCCGTTAGAAAATTCTACTTTATAAAAAGGGCCACGCCCTTGGCTGATTTTTACTACCGTCAACATGCTGACTCCCCCTCGCAAAAATTAATTCTATCATAGAAACCCAACCAATCACTAAAAATATGCTAAAATAATGCCAGTCCAATGGATTGAATCCATTTGAAAACATAAAAAAATTGCGCTTGATAAAAGCGATTCATCAGCTTGTCCAATTATCACTAGCAACTTGTATAAATAGAAAGGAGTTGCCTCATGGCTGTTCAATTAAAACCGAACCAAACATTGACCTTAAAAATCAAACGCCTTGGCATTAACGGTGAAGGCATCGCTTATTACAAACGGCTGATTATTTTTGTAACCGGCGCCTTACCAAACGAAACGGTGGTCGCCCGGATCACTAAAGCGACCCCAAGATTTGCGGAAGCCTCCTTAGTAAAGATCACCAAAAAAAGTCCTGATCGTGTCACACCTCCGTGTCCAGTTTACGAAGAATGCGGTGGCTGCCAATTGCAACATTTAGCTTACTCCAAGCAGTTAGACTTTAAAAAAGACTTATTGCGTCAGGCACTGGAAAAATTCAAGCCAGCCGGTTATCAAGCTTTCCAATTACGTGACACTTTAGGAATGGACGATCCGTGGCACTATCGGAACAAGGCTCAGTTTCAATTACGCCAAAATAAGAAGACTAAGCAAGTTGAGGCTGGTCTTTATCAAGCGGAATCCCATCAGCTAGTTCCAATTAAAGATTGTCTCGTGCAAGAACCGACGACTCAAAAAGTGATCAATATCGTCGTAAAGCTTTTGACAAAATATGATTTGCCAATTTACGACGAACGCACGAACTCAGGAATTCTCCGGACATTGATGGTGCGGATCGGTATTGAGACTGGCGAAGTCCAGCTAGTCCTGATTACCAAAACCAAAAAATTGCCGCAAGCAAACGCCTTGATCCGCGAGATCACCAATCGCTTGCCAGAGATCGTTTCGATCATGCAAAATGTGCAAGACAAAAAAACGTCTGTCATCATGGGAGATGAGACGCTCCATCTTTGGGGCAAAGAAGTCATTAATGAAAAAATCAACGAAGTTAGTTTCGAACTTTCGCCTCGTGCCTTCTTCCAATTGAACCCGCAACAGACAAAGGTGCTTTATCAAGAAGCGATCGATGCTTTAGATTTGGCGACGCCTAAAACAATTGTCGATGCTTATTGCGGTGTTGGAACGATTGGCCTTTCATTAGCCAAACAAGCGAAAGAAGTTCGTGGCATGGATATCATTCCCCAAGCGATCGATGATGCTAAGAAGAATGCGGAAGCAATGAACCTGACAAACACTCATTATGAAGTTGGAACCGCTGAAAGTTTGTTACCAAAATGGTTAAAGGAAGGATTTGCGCCAGATGCCATCGTCGTAGATCCGCCTCGGACCGGTTTAGACAATCAGTTGTTAAAAGCGATCCAAGAATCGCCGAGTCCCCAGATGGTCTACATTTCCTGTAATGTTTCTACTCTGGCACGTGACCTCGTCAGTCTCGCAAATATTTATCAGGTAGACTATTTACAATCGGTTGATATGTTCCCACAAACCGCCCGTTGCGAAGTCGTCGTGAAGTTAACTAGAAAATAAGCAAAAGGAGCTGAGATTAAATTATCTTAGCTCCTTTTGCTTATTTTAATAATTTACAGCTGGTTGACCATAAGGATCACTTTGTTGACCTGCGTTTGGATCGGTAGCACCACCATAACCTTGATTTGGATCAGTATAACCTTGATCGTACTGCGTTTGATCGCCGTTTTGAGTAGTATCACTACCTTGTTGGTAGCCATTACCACTTGTATCATAATTGTTCGGATTGTCATAGCCAGGAGCAAATTGGCTCGTATCTTCGCTGGCTTTGCCATCTGAATCGTCGTAAAACAAGCTGTTGGCATCTTCCTGGTTTAGATTTGGCAACGTGCTGGCTGTTGGTTTGTCCAATTGTTTTTTCAAGGTATTTTGAATATCTAACAATTCATTCGTACCTAAAATTTGATAATAGATTTCATCGATCATTTGACTCTTACCAACCAATTGTTTCTGTTTGATCGTATCAAAGGCTGGTAGATAATTTGTACCGATATCCATCATATCATCCCATGATAAATCCGTTCGCATATTTTTTTCGACGGCTTTTAAGATCTTCTTGTAATTCCCTACGCCGTTGATTGACATAGCCTTACGTAAAATTTTGGTTACAACCTCACGTTGGCGACGTTGACGCCCAACGTCTCCTTCAGGATCTTCGTAACGCATCCGGGCGTAGGCCAAGCCTTTTTCCCCATCAAGCTTCTGCTTTCCTTTTGCCACATGAATACCATCTAAAGTGAAATCAATCTTATTATTTACTTCGATCCCACCAACGGCATCGATCAAATCCTTCAAACCTCGCATATTAATTGAGACATAATGGTCTAACGGAATATCTAATAGCGTTTCAATCGTGTCCATCGACATTTTGACACCGCCAAAGGCATAGGCGTGATTCAACTTGTCATTGGTACCATAACCGACAATCTTCGTTAAAATGTCACGGTCAAGACTGACGATTGTGGATTTTTTCTGTTTAGGATTGATCGTCACGACCATCATACTATCGGAACGGCCCTGATCTGAACGACCTAGGTCGCCCGTGTCAATCCCCGCAAGTAAGATGGAAAATGGTTCCGCATTATTGATATTCGGTTTTTCTCCGCTCTCACGCTTCAAACTAGTTCGTTTAACAGTTTGACGAATGCTATCAACCATTTTACTCGCATCATTTGTTACTTGGACAGCATAATAAGTAATGCCCCCGACAAATAAATTTAGGAGGACTAATAATCCAACAATCACTTTTTTCCAACGACTCATCGCGCACCTCAATCAACATTTTTTACGGTTTATTTTCTCATAGAACGACTCTTGGTTCAACCAACACCCAAAAAATTAATTTTAAATAACAGAAATTTAAAAAAGTAATAACTAAAAATCTACTCTATGAAATCGATTTATACTATAAAATTATGAAGATTCCTAGAATTTACAAGCTATCCTTTCTTAATTATCGTCGAAAGTATTTTTTCAATATAGAATTTAAAGTTTTATTAAAAATGAATAGCTTGATTAACATCCTTATGAATACACTGAGCAAAACAAAAAAAGATGCTCGAAAGCATCTTTATAATCAATTATTTAGCTGCTGCCAAATTTTTATTCGCTTGATCCCAGTTAACAACATCCCAAAAAGCAGCGATGTAATCTGGACGAACATTTTTATACTTCAAGTAATACGCGTGTTCCCAAACATCCAAACCAATAATCGGTGTTTTGCCATCTGTTAATGGACTATCTTGGTTGGCAGTCGAAGTGATTTCTAATTTGCCATTATTGATTACTAGCCAAGCCCAGCCAGAACCAAAACGACCGGTTGCAGCTGTTTTGAATTCTTCTTTCATTTTTTCAAAACCGCCGAACGCTTCATCAATGGCTGCTTTGATCTCACCTGTTGGTTCACCGCCAGCGTTTGGCGCCATAATTTTCCAGAAGAAGCTGTGGTTTGCGTGACCGCCCCCGTTATTACGGACAGCTGTCCGAATATCTTCAGGAACTTCACTTAAGTTCGTTACTAGTTCTTCTACTGTTTGTTCTGCCAATTCTGGATATTTTTCAATCGCAGCGTTTAAGTTAGTTACATACGTGTTGTGGTGTTTATCATGATGCAAGTGCATCGTTTCAACATCGATATAAGGCTCTAAAGCGTCGTATCCATAAGGTAAATCTGGTAAAGTATAAGCCATTGTTCAATTCCTCCTTAAAATATCTTACATTTTAACTGTATCAAACAACGCAACTATCTTCAAAACATATGCTTAGCGTGATGAAGAATTCGTTTTCTCCTCCTCGATAACCTCTACCTTCTTGAAAATAAAGACCTTACTGAAAATATAATTGGCTACTACGACTACTACTTGGGTGATAAGCTTAGCGACTAGATTCCCTGTGTGGAGCATATCGATGAATAAATACATACAGGCCATATCCATGCCAAAAGAAAGAATCCGAGCAAATAAAAATTTGCTAAATTCCCAAGTTAACGCTTTAAAGCCCGCTGTCTTTGATTGAAAGACCCACAGCTTATTTGTTACAAAAGCAAATAGAACTGAGCAAATCCAGGAAACAGCATTAGAGATTGGCCAACTAAAATGAAAAATTTGATACGCTAATGCAAAAGTAACGATGTTTACGACCGTTGCTAACCCGCCAAAAAACAAATAGACAAAGACTTCCCATAATCTTTTTGCTTCGAGATAATTTTTAAATTGATGATAGCTTTTCATAATTACTCACTTTCCTATTCGTCTCTTCTTAAAGTAAGATAGCGGAGCTAGAAAAAATAGTCAATTCTTTCGTGGATTCTTTTTACATTTTTACAGATCAGCTTGTTATTTCAAGCTTACTTCGATACAATGGCTTTTGTATACAGATTGGAGCGATCACATGACTTTTCGTCAATTAATCAAGGGATCCCTTTTTCGTTTCGAAGAACTAAAAAATGCGAAAAATACCCCTTTTTGGAAATCTATTATCTATCTCTTAGGCTTGAGTCTGCTGCTGGCGATTCCTACCGTCTATCAAGCACTGCAAGTAATGGATCAAATCAAATCAGACAGCCTAAAGATCGTACAAAAAATTCCCGATTTTGAAATCGAAAATGGTGAAATCAAAACTGCAAAACCTGAAGAAGGCTTTATTTATCAGACCAATTCGGTCATTCTTACCTTTGATCCCGCTGGCAAACGCAGTCAACAGGATGTCGAAAAAGATTTAGTCGGAAATTATTTCAGTGTCGGTCTCTTAAAAAGCGAAGCCTTGTTAGTTTTACCTGATTACGGCGGTGTTAGCTCCGCTTTGTTTGGTGATAATGTATTGAAATTTTCATACAAGCAAGAGCCTTTGAAAAATATGACCGGTGAAAAATTAAAAGCTGGACTTAAAGATTTAAAAATACCGGTATGGACACCAATTGTTATGTTGCTAGCAGGACTTTATCCTTCCTTCATTAACCTGTTTGTCACATTAGTTTTTGCTGGCATTGCCGGCATGATCGTCGCTAAGCTACGCTTAAGACGAATCACCTTTTTCGAATGCTTCAAAACAATTATTTTCTGTGCTACTATCCCAACGATTTTAGCAACTATTATTTTACTGTTTCAGCCGAATTTTGACTCAAGTATCCTAGTTACTTTCATTAGCCTATTCATCTTTTTGCGAATCATTAAATATTTCCCGCAAATTCAATTACCGAACAAATAACTGCTTACGATTCCGTAAGCAGTTTTTTTTCGTATTTTTTGTTAGAATGAATCAAAGATTTGCAGCAAAAAAAGAAATGAGGAGCGGACTATGGAAAAACCAATTATTTTTTTACAAAAAAACTTTCGAACAGAATTTATTCAACAGATCCGAGACATTGCTCCCGATTATCAAATCAAAACAGAGTTAAATGATAGCGAGTTCGCTAAAGTTAAAATCGCCGTTGGTTGGCAAGAACAATTCAGCCAACAACTCTTAGACAGTAAAAACTTAAAATGGGTCCAATCCATCTCAGCAGGGGTAGATTATTTACCTCTAGACACCTTTGCTCAGCAAGCTATTTTATTATCTAATAGTAGCGGGATCCATGCCCTTTCGATCAGCGAGCATATCATTGGAACATTGTTGGGTTATTATCGCGGATTAAATCAAGCTGTTAAAAATCAAGCTGTAAATAGCTGGCAGCCGGAAAATATTCATTATGATCAACTGGCCGGCAAAAATTTACTAGTCGTTGGAACTGGTCATATTGGACAACAGCTCTCCAAATCCATTCGCAGCTTAGGTGTTCACGTTTATGGAATTAATACCACAGGCCATCCAGCCGACGGATTCGTAGAAACCTACTCAATTAAAAATATGGCTAAAATTGTCCCTGAAATGGATATCGTCGTAGGAATCCTGCCGGGAACCCAGGAAACCTATCACATTTTCAACAGCCACATTTTCGAAAATATGAAAGAGTCCGCCATCTTTGTCAACGTTGGTCGGGGCGATACTCTCCATACAAAAGAATTGATCACCGCACTTGAAACAAAGCAATTTGCTTTTGCCGCATTAGATGTCTTTGAAGAAGAGCCACTACCTAAAGAAAGTCCCTTATGGCAATTAGAGAATGTGCTAGTTACACCTCATATTTCCGGATTAACCGTTGATTTTCAAAATAAATTTATGAAAATCTTTTTAGCTAATCTGAAAAGCTATATATCCGATGGTTCTCTGGCTGAAAACCAAGTAGAGCTAAAACGTGGATATTAAAAAAAGTTGGACTAGTTGTCCAACTTTTTTTCGGTTTCCTTCACAATATAGACAGGACGCTTTTTAGTCTCCATAAAAATCTTCCCAATATATTTTCCGATGATGCCAATACACAAGAGCTGTACCCCACCAATAAAAAGAATGATTGTCATTAGCGAGGGCCAACCTGCGGTCGGGTCTCCAAAAACCAATGCGCGAATGATAATAAACAGCATCGCAATGCCTGAGGCAACACAAGAAAAGGCACCCACAAAGGAAGCGATATTTAACGGCGCATCTGAAAAATTAACGATTCCGTCAATCGAATAGTTGAATAATTTCCAAAAAGACCATGACGTTTCGCCAACCGTTCGTTCACGATTTTCGAAAGAGATGTATTCTGTCTTAAAACCAACCCAACTAAATAAGCCTTTCGAAAAACGATTGTGTTCCGTCAACTCCAACACCGCATCCACCATTTGACGGGTCATCAACCGATAATCCCGCGCACCATCCACCATTTCCGTATCGCTGATCCGATTAATTAACTGATAGAATTTTTTGGCAAAGAAACTCCTTATCGACGGTTCACCTATTCGATTGGCTCGACGTGTTCCTACACAGTCGATATCAGAGGTCTCGATCATTTCGATCATACGCGGCAGAAGTTCAGGAGGATCCTGCAAGTCAACATCCATCACAGTAACTAGTTCGCCTTTTGATGCTTGCAATCCAGCATATAGAGCAGCTTCTTTGCCAAAATTTCTAGAAAAAGAAATGTATCGGACATTGGGATGCATTCGTGCTAACTCGCGTAACTTTTCTAACGTTCGATCGCTAGAGCCATCATTAATAAAAATATACTCAAAGTCATGAATTACAGATTCATTTACTCGTTCCATCTCGACGAAAAAAAGCGGAATGGCTTCCTCTTCATTGAAGCAAGGGACTATTATTGATAGCATTCAGGTCACTCCTAAGGTTGGTTAAACTCATACTTTGGCTCATCTAGTTCTTCATCATAATCAACCACTAAATCATAGCCTTTAAAGAACCACTCATCTGCTTCTTCGACAAAAAACAGCATACCATTAACATTTTCTTCAATTAATGGGCTTTCAGGTGTGTCCACTGCCATACCAACAGAAAAGCCGTCGTGAACCTGTGTCTTGCCATAAACTTTTCCATAAAATTTAATACCTTGACCTTCAGCTAGTTCAAGCTCTTGTTTAAACCAGGCTTGCGCCTTTGAAGTTATCGTTAATTTCATCACTACTCACCTATCCATTCATTTTCTCGTCTAAATAATCGACATCTTCATCGCGGCCGATTACCACCAAATGATCGTCCTTTTGAACGACTTCGTCCGCCGCAGGTGCGACAATCGGATCTTGTTTGTCCCGACGAATGGCGACAATATTTAAGCCAAAACGCTGACGAAAATCTAGCTCGTCTAACGTTTTGCCATAAAATTTTCGATTGGTTACATTAATTTCTGCCAAAGAAAATTCGTCGGACAACTCTAAATAGTCTAAAATATTTTTGGAAACCAAATTATGAGCAATCCGCTGCCCCATATCTCGCTCCGGATGAACGACGCGATCCGCGCCAATCTTTTCCAGTACACGCGCATGGTACTCGTTTTGGGCCTTTGCCAAAATATTGGGAACCCCCATCTCTTTGACCATTAACGTGACCAAGATACTGGCTTGAATGTCTTCACCGATCGCTACGATAACATGATCAAAATTTCGAATTCCTAAAGAACGCAATGTCATTTCGTCTTGTGCGTTCGCCACAACCGTATGGGTCGCGATATTCATATATTCGTTTACTCGATCCTCACTACTATCAATGGCCAACACTTCTTGCCCTGATTCGATCAGAGTTCGACAAATACTACCACCAAATCTTCCCAATCCAATAATTGCAAAACTTTGTTTCATGCACTCTCTCCTATTATTCTTTTTCGTGAAGTCAGCACTCTCTGTTCACGATGTCTTTTTAAGTATAACAAAGAGCGGGTTAATAAAACAGAGATGAACCCTCTATTTTATCAACCCGTGTTTAAAGGCATAGATTGCGGCTTGTGTGCGATCCTCAACTTCTAGCTTAGCCAAAATATTAGAAACATGTGTTTTTACTGTTTTCAAAGTAATAAACAATTCATCAGCAATTTCTTGATTACTCATTCCTTGTGCAATCAAGAGTAAAATTTCTTGCTCCCGATTAGTTAGTTCTTCATGAAGGACATGGCGATTACGATTGGAAAGCTGTTCCATCATCTTCGTCGTCACTTCTGGTTCTAAAACCCGCTCCCCTTTGAAGGTCGCTCGAATCGCATTCGCGATCTCATGAGCCGTTGAGGTTTTCAATAGATAGCCTGAGGCCCCCGCCTCAATTGCTGGATAGACCTTTTCATCATCAATGAAGCTAGTTACGATCAGAATTTTGGCGTCTGACCAATCCTTTAAGATTTTTTTGGTAGACTCGATGCCGTCCATGACTTCCATTACTAAATCCATCAGGATCACATCCGGTCGAAGATCCAGCGCTTTCTCATAGCCTTCTTCACCATTCTCCGCTTCCCCAACAACTTCTATATCATTCTGGATGGATAAATAAGAAGAAACGCCTAAACGAACCATCTCGTGATCATCCACTAGTAACACTCGTATCATCCTCTGCCTCCTTGTTCGTATTCTTTTAACACATCATTTGCTGATCTCGGACACCTAACTAAGCCAACTACTCAGGCGATCCTACAGGGACATCATTTTCTAAAGAAACAGCAGCATCCTTCACTACCGGAACTTTGATCTCGATGCTAGTTCCTTGACCTTTAAAGCTGATTATCTTCGTTGAACCACCTACACCGGCGATTCGTTCACGAATATTTCGTAAACCATAGCTACCCGCATGTTCATCTTTTTCTTCAAAGCCGACCCCGTCATCAATGACTCGCAATAAAATATTTTGACCAACGATCTTCAAATAGACTTCCAATTCATTCGCCTTAGCATGGCGCAAGGTGTTGGATAATAATTCCTGGACAACACGGAATAACTGATCCTCAATGCTAGCAGAAACCTGAATATCCTGTACATCCCATTTCAATTGGATTTGAATCTTCGTTTGTAATTCCTTTAATAATTGCTCGATCCCTTGTCTTAGACTCTTACCTTCTAAACTGATTGGCCGCAAATGTAGTAAGAGTGCGCGCATTTCAGACTGGGCCGCATTGATAATATCCGCTACCATTGCCAACTGCTTTTTGTAGGGCTCCAACTCTTCGGATTGCTGAGATTGCTCATTTAACGCAGACATCATCATCATGGCCGCAAACAGCTGCTGAGAAACTGAGTCGTGGAGCTCCCGCGCCAAGCGATGCCGTTCTTCTTCAAGAATCTTTTCGCGCGTCGTCCCGTCCACCATTTGAGGCAAGCTGCTTAATTGCTGCAACTCCCGCGACATACTAACCAATTTTTCTTTGATTCGTTTGATATCGTGATCGACTAAAAGCATTTCTTGATTTTGCGAAATTTTTACATCTAAGAAGGGCTGCTCATAGTTTCCAGAAGCTAAACTTTGAAGCTTCTCTTCGATTTTTCCTAGCTGTCTTTTTTCTAAAAAAGTCACTAAAAAATAAACTACGCCACTAACCGTCAAAGCAATCACGATAATATGAATGAATAACGGAATATAGAACACTCGCGCCGCAAAAAGCTGCGCTATCATCTGCTTCTTACCGATGGCATACATGTACAAGAATAGCGTCGTCAAGATCAGTAAGAAAGAAATCAATCCAGAATAGAGCGAGATTTGTAAACGGGAATACTTCCCCATCATACACGAATCACCTCGACATCTCCAACGAGTGTATTCGTGACGATCTTCAAACGCCGCGCACTTTCATCATAATCCTCGCTATACATTTTCAATGTTTCATTGCGTAGAACCTGTTGGTCATCTTCAAAATCCACCTTACCATACAATGTGGCATGTTCAAAAAGAACCCCGACACCATATGGAACCAAAATCCGTGTCCGGCCAAAGCCCTTACGAACGATCACAATACTATCTTCCTTTGGTAATAAAGTATTTCCAAGATCAACGATCGTATCACCGGCTAAAATCGCGACATTGATATCGTCCCACTCAAAAACTTGCGTGCCAATACGATCATTGCCGATCCAGCTTTGTTTTTTTCGCTCACCGTTATGACCGACAGGTTCTGTCGTTTCTACCATTACAATACTTTTTTTATTTTTGAAAGAGTGATTCGGCATGGAAATTCCTGCAACTTCAAAACCTTTCAGTCCCAAAAAGAGAACCGCAAAAATCAACATTAGCCAAGTCGCCGGACTATTGACTAAGCAGATGATCAAAATAACCGAACCTAAAATTAATTGAAATTTTTTACGTCGATCTTTTCTTAATGCCCAATAAATGTTCAATGCACCAAAAATCAGCATAATCAGCATCGCTGGGTTTGCAGATAACTGCCATAGTAAGAAAATTGCAAGCAGGGCTTCAATCACAATGAAAAAGCGCCATGGATTTTTCATTCTATTATCCCCTCCCAACCTTTTTATTTACATTTATTCTACTTTCTTTCTTCGAAGAATACTATCGGTCTTAAGTCGCAACCTAAGCGATTCCGACTAAACGCTTGAAGCTCTATCTTTCAGTAGAGCCAAATAAATCGTTTGCATTTTATAATTGAAAAAAGCCCAGACCGCTAGCTCATTTTTGATGGGCACCTTTTCAAAGAATGGAAAACTGTTTGTTTTCGTACGCATACGATTTTTCTAACTTGTTAAAGTAACAAGAAAAACTCGCAAAATAAAAGAGACGGCTAGCGTCTCTCTAATAGTCTTAGTTTTGTTCGACCTTGACGATCTTGACATCCATGTTTCCACCGGGTGTTGCGATTGTTACGACGTCGCCAACACTCTTGCCAATCAATGCTTGCGCGATTGGTGAATCATTTGAGATTTTACCAGTCAACGGATCTGCTTCCGCTTTACCGACGATTGTATATTCTTCTTCTTCGTCATCCGGTAACTCAACAAACGTAACTGTTTTACCGATCGAGATTTCATCTGAATCGACGTTTTCGTTATCAATGATCTCTGCAAAACGGATCATATTTTCTAAAGTTACAATACGTCCTTCAACAAAGGCTTGTTCATCTTTAGCCGATTCATATTCAGAGTTCTCTGATAAATCGCCGAAACTGCGAGCAATTTTAATTCTCTCGATGATCTCACCACGTTTTACTGTTTTCAATTCTTCTAATTCCTGCTCTAGCTTTTCTTTCCCTTCTAGAGTCATTGGATATGCTTTTTCTACCATTTTTCTTCTCCTTCAATCAACAAAATTACGAAAGGTAATCCTTTATAGATTTAATCCACAAAAGATTACCACGTAATTACTGTATTGTAAATTGTTTATTTATCTTTATTGACATATTTTTCAACTAATTCCATATGTTCTTCATACGTCTTCGCATAATAAACTTTTCCAGTCGAAATATCTGCAACAAAGTAAACATAATCATTATCAGTTGGATCAAGAACCGCTAAAATAGCTTCCTGACTTGGATTATCGAATGGACCAGGTCCATAACCGGTATTCTTATATAAGTTGTATGGAGAATCAACTTCCAAATCTTTGTTGTAAACAAACTCCTTGTGTTCACCTAACGCATAAAGAATCGAAATATCTGATTGCAACGGCATCCCTGTCGCGATCCGATTAAAGAAGACTTGCGCGATATTCTTACGGTCTGATTGAGTGACCCCTTCTTTTTCCACAAGCGATGCTAAGGTCATAACCTCTTGAACTGTCATGCCTTTTTCCTTGATTTGACTATAATAAGGAGTCAATACTTGATTGGTTGTATCAACCATCTGAGTCACTAGATCTTCAAGACTCTTACTCTTATGAACATTATATGTCGCTGGGAATAGATAACCCTCTAAACGATAACGAACATCTTTAGCATTGCCAGCATCGGTTAATAAATCAGGATACTGAGCTTTTAATTGATCAAAGAATTTATCATCTTTGATAACCTTGATGAAATCTTCCTTCTTAAAGTCCGTTTTCTTCGCTACAAGACTCGCAATTTGATCGACATCATAGCCTTCCGGAATGGTTAACTTAGATGCGTCATCCAATGGTTCGGCGCTGCCGCCTTGCTGCAATTCTTTACTAATTTGATCCAACGTCATATTAGGCGAAAATTGATAATAGCCCGCCTGAAAATTCGTTAGGTTTTTAAATTTCGTATAGAAGTTGAAAACCATGCCGTCACGAATGACATCGCCATCTTCTAAGATATCACCAATTTGACGATTTGATGACCCACTAGGAACCTCTACTTGTACCAATTTTTTATCATTTCTATCAAGCGGCTTCAATCCGGCACTCACATAATTATAACCAGAAATTGCTAAAACTCCGGCAACAATTAAAATCCCAATCGTTAAAATATAAACGATCTTTCGCACGACTCGATCTTCTTTGCGACGTTCTGCTCGTTTCAAGTTGCTCTCCTCACTTAAATCACCTTCATAGTCATCTTCCATATGATGCAATTCCTCAAATTTTTCGCTAATTCGATGGAAGATCGATGGTTCTTCTTCATTCATTCGACTCGTTTTTGAGGTTTCTTTAGCTTTGTCTTCTTTGTTTTCTGCTGATAGATTACTGTTCATCATCTTTTTTGAATCCGCAGAAACTGCTCCAGCTTTCCTGCTTGCTTCTATGGAAGGCTCACGCTGCTGTTCTTTCGCAGCAGTCGTATCTTGTTTTATTTTTTCTTCTTGCTTTAGCTTACGTTTAGAATGTCCACTAGGTTTAGGAATAGATTCGGTTGCTGAAGGGGCGAGTTTATCCGCTAAAGGAACACTCTCTTTTGTAGGAGTATCTTTAGCAGTGATTTCAGACTGCTTAGCTGCCGCTTTCTCATCCATCTTTTTCTTATTACCAAATAAGCGCTCATAGGACGATGCTAGATCATTTTCGTCACTATTCTTCGCTTCTTTTTTAGACATTCTATTCGTAGTTCGTGTTTTTCTTGTTGCATCAACATCACGATTGTTGCGACTCTCTTCTAAAGCTCGCATAATCTGTTCTTTAAAAGATTCCTCTTCTGAGTGTTGGTTTTGATCCTCAGACAAAAACAACTCCTCCTTACTTCATGTCATAACTTTAACCATTATACATGAAAGTAAAGAGGAGGGAAATGTAAAATTTATTTAGTTAAGGAAATTATAGTTTTTCTAAACCAAACAAACTTTTATATTATAGTCATCTAGTAAAGGTGTATTTCTACCCGTCTGACGATAAATAATACGATTAAAACTATCATCCATTTTTTATCAATCTTTATCTGGCTGGTTTCCTCAGTCTAGCTACTACTTATGTTTTAAAAGTAGTACTATAATCTTCAACAATTATAGTTTAAGAAGTTTATAATTTGAAAAGTAAAACTTTAGAGTAAGGTGTTGCTGAATAAATATTTGATATTTTATTAGCTGGAAAAGTTGAATGCCAAATTCGATCTTGATAAGGATTATCTCCCCAGAAAAAACCCAGATGACAATCAGGATTAGGTAATGAAAAATTAGGCTCAAAATAAATGACATCACCTTTTGAGGCTTTACCACTCTTTACTAGCTCACTAACCGTTCTGAAACTATGATATTGAACATTTGGTACCAATGCATTGCGCCAGTTATATCCATTGGCAGCACCCCCATACTGATTAGAAATTCTAGTAATTGCAGAGAGTTGTCCACCTCCTTTTCTAAGAACATAAGCTACAAATCCTGTGCAATTCATTCCTGGTCCATAAATAGTCGGATTTCCACGAGGACTCATGACTTCAGCATTATTAATCAGATTTCCTTTAAATGGCGTAGTTTGATAATGCCAATCATTTTGGTGACTTTGTAAATCATTAACAATTCTATTTCTAGTTGTTCCAAGAAAAGTTGAAACAGTCGGCTTTAAGAGTTTCTTCATATAGGGGTTTGACGATGGTGTAGGTGGAGGATTACCTTTAAAAATCAGTTTAATCTGGATCGCCTCCATACGATAGCTATAAGATTCCGTTCCTGCACTTATTCCATTCTTAGCCCAACCAAGCCACCCAAAGTTTTGCGAATGAACTCGATAATAAACATCATAATATTTGGCTACTTCTCCAAAAAGCTGGATTTGAATGGCCTCTAATCTTTTTGCTTGTCCTGTAGTTCCTGATATACTATTGTCATATCTGAATGAAGATTCCCAACCATTATTTTGAATATGTGTACGATATTGAATACCACCCGTCAAACTGCTTTTTTCCAGTTGTAATTGGATCGCTTCGAGCCTTTTCTTTTGACCACTAGTACCTGATATTTGACCATTTTTTACATAATTTTGCCAGCCTATTGATTGAACATTTGTACGATATGATACAGTAGAAGCACGAATAAAAGCCTTAGGGTTAGTCTTAAGTTCGTTAGATCCTTTGGGAATTATTCTGATTTGTATAGATTCTAGTCGGCAACTTATACCTTCTGTTCCTGCACTTTCTCCATTTTTTGCCCAGCTAAGCCAACCAAAAGTTTGCGAATGCGCCCTATAATAAACATCGAAAAATTCAGCGATTTCACCAGTAAGCTGAATTTGAATTGCTTCTAATCTCTTTCCCTGACCTGTCGTTCCTGATATAGTATTGTTGAATTTATATATAGGTTCCCAGCCTATATATTGGATATGTGTCTTATATTGGATACCACCACTCAAGTTGCCTCCTCCGACTTGAACTTGGATAGCTTCCAATCTTTTACTTTGGCCGATAGTTCCCGCAGTTTGGCCATCTTTAACAGGATTTTGCCAGCCAATCTCTTGAGTGTGTGCTCGATAAGAAACTGTTGATGATTTAATAAAAGCTTTCGAGTTGCTGTCAATTGCGGTAGACTCTTTGGGAAGTATCTTAATTTGTAATGACTCCATTCGAAAATTCAGACCTTCCGTTCCTGCACTATCACCATTTTTTGCCCAGCCTAGCCAGCCAAAAGTTTGCGAATAGACCCGATAATAAACATCAAACTTTTGGGCTATCTCACCAGAAAGTTTGATTTGAATTGCTTCTAAATTTTTTGCTTGTCCGGTTGTTCCAGAGACAACATTGTCAGATTTAAAGGTTGATTCCCATCCTTTATATTGAACATGTGTCCGATATTGAATATCACCAGTAATGTTTCCTTTTTTAAGTTGGATTTGAATAGCTTCTAGACTTCTGTTTTGCCCGCTAGTACCTGCGGTTTGACCATTTTTCACATAATTTTGCCAACCTATTAACTGAACGTGTGTACGATAGGAAACTAATGGTAACTCAATAAAAGCATTTGGCCCACTTACAAGTTGATTACTACCCTTTTCGATTAGTTTAACTTCAATTGATTCCATACGGTAGGCACAGCCTTCTGTTCCAGCGCTCTCTCCGTTTTTTGCCCAATCAAGCCATCCGAACGTTTGCGAGTAAACTCGATAAAAAACATCATGAGTACCAGCAATATCCCCTTTAAGTCTTATTTGAATTGCTTCAAGCTGCTTTGTTTTTCCTGCAGCTCCTGATGGATCACCATTCGCAGCAAACTGTTTCTCCCAACCAATGTCTTGGATATGTGTTCGATACTCAATTTCACTTTTCGTATCAACACCGTCCAATTTAATCTCGATTGCTTCTACGCTTTTCCCCTGCCCAACTGTTCCTGAAGACATGCCGTCCTGAACAAAATTTTGCCATCCCAAAGAGTTTACGTGTGTTCTATAAAAGACGCTAGGTATTTGATCAGATTGTTTTGATTGTGTAGCTATCTTTTTGTAATGAAAAATAATAGTCTGATCTGTTTCTAGAAAAATCCCCTTTGCCTCAGGCAATTGAGTCTCATCAATTAAGTACCCACTTATTTTTAATTGATATTCTTGACTACCGATATCATAATTTGTACCGGCTTCCCCAGAGAGTTTCTTGCTCTCATGGATTTCTTTTTCTTCCTCATTTAAATATTTTATAGATATTTCGGAAATCTTTGAATCAGAAATCTTAAAAAAGACATCAGATACCCTATCATTATTACTTAATAAATTAGAAAGGCTGTTAAACTCTTTTGATGTTTTTTGACCTTTCCAAATATAAACTGACTGCTCTAAGTTGTCCTCATCCTCATATTCTTGAAAAATTGAATACGGACCCAACTCAATTGTTTCAAGAGCAATGCAATCACTTAAAAATGAGTCATTTCGAATAATATTTTTTGTGTTCCAATTTGAAAAATCTAGAGCTTTTAATTCTGTACAACCTTTGAAAAAATTATCGATCTTTGTAGAATTTAATATTTTTAGATTTTCTAATCCATTAATTTCAACAAGTTTAGACAAACCTTGAAATAAGTTACTTGATTCTCTCCCTAAAACTACGTCACTATCAATACGAATTTTATGAATTTTATCTTGATAATTTATCCAAGGCGATATTCCATTAGTATCAGCAAACTCACCTGCTTCAACAATTAAAGTAAAATCATTCGATATATGCCACGAACTATTACCAAATTCTCCCTCCGCTAAATTCCCTTCTAATTGCTTTGCTGTATCAGAAGGCTCTGAAAGAACAGGTAAATCAGTCGTTCCCAACATTGAGCTGCTCTCCGCTATCGCCTGAGGTTTATCTTCTGTTACAGCTTTTGCATTTGTACCAAATGAACTAGGATAAATCAATGTAACAACCAATAAAATAATTAACAACCGTACACTTTTCATAATCCACCTCTTTTTTCCTATTTGTACTATATTTTATTCAACCGTTATACTGACTATTACTTCTGAATAATGATCCAAGACTATTAAACGTAAAGTTATAGATAAAAATCCTACTATTTTTTCGCCTTTTCCCTTAACCCGCAATAGAACTATCTCTAAACTCTTGATCCAGAATTTTTGCTCAACAACTAATAAAAATGTCTACCTACATAAATTTGAGTTGCTTTATTATCATATTATTTAAAGCAATTAGACTTTTTCTCTAATTTTAATTGTTGCTTTAGTCAAATCTCTTTTCTAGCAATTCCTCCATTATTTACCTAGCACTGCAAGATTTATTAGCCTTTCATTATACGCCTTGAAAGTATTTTATAATTTAATTAATAAAAAAATGTTTTTTTATTGTATTCTTATTATATCATACAAGCAATTTCATTTTAAAAATATGAATTTGTCATTTTTATTTAATGTTTCCCGGGCCACTCTTTTTATTGCCTTTATACTTATATGGATTGTTTAAAACAAATATTATGGATTACCTCAATTTATTCTTTTTCAAGGTAGACAAATATTTCATCATTGTACCCAAATTATAAGCAATTATACTTAACATCATTCCATTCTCGTATGGTGGTACCTTTCAAATTTATCTAAAGATTCTTTTTTCCCTAACACAACAGTTTTGATACAACTTATTTCCATAATCCGTGATGATTTCGCAAGTAAATAAATCAGGTATTAGGCATATACAGTGCCTTTCCCCAAAGTTTAACGCAAGCAAAGTAGTACGAATATTTTAAAATAGTGGCTTTTTGAATCCATAAACTCGCATATCCATTTTCCTATAAAAAGAAGGTCGAAGAAATTTGATTTCTTCGACCTTCTTTTTTAGGGAAACTTTTAAATCATCCCTTTAGGTTATTTTAAAAATACCATTTATTTTTGACCAAAACTATCGATCTGGACAAATCTAATTTTAACTTCCAGTTTATCTATACTTATAAAGTTATTTACTTCTTAAAATACTAACTATAGGATTTGTACGGACCAAAAATGTAACTATAATATACACACATAATCCAACTACTCCCTGAAGGAAAGTTAACATAAATACACCAAGGTTGAAATTAGAAACCATTTCAATTGAAAGATAAGCTATCACACCAGAAAGTAAACATAAAAATAAATTCTTAAAATTAAATTTATATGTAGTATCTTTTACCAAAACAATTACCCTTGATAATGCTAAATAAAGTTGACCCACTGTATAACTAATAGCCGCTCCATGGGCTCCCATTTTAGGAATCAAGATAAAACAAAGGATAATATTGATTAATGTGGCTATTAAGATCGTATTAGTATAAGACTTCATTTTATTTTTTGGAACAAGATACATATTAGCAATTGCTTGTTGAATAGTTGACAACAACATAACTGGTAACAGAATGGGAACAATATAAATTACATCTATGAAACTTTTTCCTAAAAAGAGCTCCACAACTCCGGAAATGATTCCTAGGGTGATGAACATGCATCCAGATGCCATAAACACTTGTATATCGATCGCTTTTCCAAGCAAGTCAATCATCTGATCCTCTTGATTTTCTTTTTGAAGGGAGGACATTCTTGGTAATAGTACAGTATTAAGTGAATTTACAATGGCTGTAATCAGCATTATCATTACGAGGGCATTTGAAAATATCCCAACTATACTCATAGTAGTCATAAATCCCAAAATTGTTTTATTTAAATTATTAAATAAAGTTGAAGCCGCCTTAACTATAAAGAAACTTAAGGCTGGTCTAAAATGGGATCCCATATCCTTAATCGATACTTTAACCCATATAATTTTTTCCTTAATAAAAAACCAAAATGCCACACCTGAAGCTAAGGAGCTGACGCTTAAAATTCCAACATACGCATTTAAATCATTCTTATCTCTAACTAGTAGAATAGTCAAAATTAAAGTCATAATTTTAACTATAGTGTTGATTAGCGAAATTTTTTTAAAATCCTCAATTCCTTGAAAAAACCAAGAGATATCCAGTAGCGTTGCAAAAACAGTTATTGCTTGTAATAAAAATAGTGTCCTATAAGGAGAAAGAAAAGCATATATTAGATATATGATGAAGACTAAACTTGAAAATAATGCATTAAAGCCTTGAATTTCCCAAAACTTTTTTGATAGTTTCTTTTTATCTTCATGTACAAACGCAATCTCTCGTACGCCATAACTAGCTAATCCCAATCCTGCGACTAGAATAAAATAACTTACTATAGAATTGACATAATTCCAAGTTCCAATGCCTTCTGGCTGCAATGCTCTAGAAACTATGGGTACTGTTATTACCGGCAGCATTACAACTAAAAGCTGATAACTTGCCTGATAAAAAAAATTCCACATTATACTTCTATTTTTCAATAAAACACCTCATAAAAAGAATAATAATATTGTACCCTTCAATATTATTTTTTCTTTTATTTATTAATCTTTATAAATATTTATTACAATAAAAATATAACCTATTCTAGAAAACAAAAAAATCACATATACTTTTAATAAAGTTTCTAATATATTAACACTCCTATTTTGAAAACCTTTTCTAGTTTTTTAGTTAGAAGCCTTAAATTCTTTTGAAGTACATTGTATAATTTTTAAGCTATTAATATCAACAGTATTGAATAACTTCTTAAAATTATTCGAATTATAAAATTTTTAAAAGAAATAAAATTCGTAATTGAGTATCATCAAGTGTAGAACTTCTTAATCTGCCTGGATAGAAAATTTTTTTAAACGCTCCGAAAAAATAATGCTCATCACAGAACACTGACAATAATTTTTTTTCTTGAACACTCAAATCATTTCCCACAATTTCTCTAAATTCTTCTAACATATTTTGATAATTTTTTGAATTATTATTTGTTAAAAATTTTTTTATTCTCCATAAAAACAATCCTAAGCTACTCATGTTAGAACTTGTCACTGCGCTTTCGTGTCTACGATAATTAGCAGTAGCTACATTGTCATATAGTATTTTCCCTTTACTTGAAAACAACATTGACATCCATGTTCCTCTGGCTTTTGAAGTTTTAGGTTTGTATTTTTTTAATAAATTTAATGCTTCTTTGTTTATTGCCATTGTAAACTCTAAACCGCATACTTCATAGAGAGTTTCTCTTAGACTAAATTGGGAATGTTTATCTGGGGACTTTTTAATAAAATTTAAGTCTTGATCACAAATATTATAAGAAGAATAGTAGCATACTGGCTGGTCGAAAGGCTCCGAATTCAAAAAATCAACTGCTCGTTCAACCTTATTTTCTAACCAGTAATCATCCTGATCAGAAAACATAAAGTAATCTGCGTCAATTTTTTTATCAGTTAATTTATAAAAACATTCCGGGTACCCAACATTTTTTCCAAAATCAACATGGATAGCAGAATACTTTTGGGAATACTCTTTCAATATATCCACAGTTTTATCCGACGATCCGTCATCTCTAATATGTATTTCTATCTCCTGATAGGATTGCAAGAGTATACTTTCTATTTGCTCTTTTATATACTTTTCTCCGTTATACGTTGATATTAATATGATAACCTTTTTCATCTTATCTCCTCAAGGAAAAATTTACTTTATAAAAAATCAATTATTTCAGTTTTAATTCATAAGGTGGATGGTTATGCCTTTTCTCCTCTGGTGGCAATGTCATATAATCCCCATATCTTTTTTTCAAAAATTTTTCTATATTATTGGGAACTTTTGCATCAAAAGATTCAAACTTAATTCTCTTTGTTGGGTAGACATCTTTTTTACGAGCAACACTTATATACCTCTGAGGTTCGAACATATACGCCATTTTTTCTGTTTCTTCGTTCTGATATTTAAGCATATATTTCTTAGCTTTTTTATAAAAAAAAGTTGGTTTCAAACTTAGTAAATTAAATATAACATGTACACTCTTACTCATCAGTAAGATAATTTGTTTTTTCCATCCATCGATATATAAAACAGGCTGGTCAACTACGCTTAATACTGATAATTTACCATAAAGCCAGGCTAAAGTTATTTGTATTTTCATCTTTCTTTCATCATCAGAAACGTTATCGAAACAAAAAATATCTAAAAAGATTCCGAAATTTCCTGGTACATTCTTTAAATCCTTAGTTTTAAACTTTGTCCCATTCAATCCCCAACGAGTATTCATTAGTGGGAAATTAGGATTCGTTTCATTATTAACTACCGTATAATTATCTGAAAAATCTTGTTTAGCTATTTCAAGGAATTTGTCATAGTCTTTTCTATTCATTCCTACATCAATATCATCATCCCACGGAATAATACCCTGATGTCTAATCGCACCTATCGCTGACCCCCCGATTAAAAAATAGTCCAAATCATGATCATTACATAATTTATCAAACTCCCTCAGTATGTCTAGTTCAATTTGTTGCAATTGTTTTAAAGTTTCTTCGTCATATGTTTCATATAGCATTAAATCAATCATCCTTGTCTATTTTTATTCTCTGATAAGTTTAAAACCAAATATTTAAACGGTCATTTCCAAACTCGTTAACTTTTATTACATCATCAAAATATACAGGTGGAGTAAATCTCTCTTCCGATATTCTGTATTATTTGACTATTTAAGTTTATACATATCCTCAGAAATTATATTCATTTACTTTAATCATCGGGTAGATATTGTCGTATATTTTTTTGAGTTCAGAGGTTTTAATTTAAATGAACATACGATACTAGATATCTCAGGAGTCACTTATATTGCAAATTTTGATTCTTATGTAGGTAAACATAAGTATAGCTGCTTTTTTCATTATTGAGTTCCCTCATTTTGCCATTTAATTTAAAAGAAATTATGTAGATTATCAATACATGCAAACACTACAAATACGTAATCAGATATAAAATAGCACTTTCCTTCTTATGATAAAACGTACTTAAAAAAAATGTCTCTATTTTAGATAATAACTTTGTAATTTCATTCTGAATCTTTTTCTTTGTTAACTTGTTTTTGTAAATCATGAATTTCTTTTTTCATTAACGATACTTCTTGAATCAATTTTTTATTGTATCGTTCAGTATTAATCAAGGAAATATGCATAGTCAAGGAGAAAACTATCAAAATTGCAGTTGTAATAAACAAGGCTAATGACGTTAACGTTGTAATTTCAAAAAAATGAGCTATTTCATTTCCTAAACCCGGGAATAAGGCACCCACAACCAAAAGAATTGATACTACAAGCCACTTACCCATTTGTCGAATTTCAGCATTTCCTTTTCTAATTAGTCTCACAGTGAAAATAAAAAAACCTATGGCAAGGACAATAGCAATAATTTGAAGTCTAAGTGGCATATTACTTCTCCCTCTTTCCTATTAATGTAGCAAATAATATAGATAAAGAAACAGTAACCATATAATTAATTGCACTTATTAACTTAATACTCGATTCTCCAGTTTCACGTTCAAACATATTTACGCCAACTTCTCTAATTCTAACTCTATGTGCGAATAAATGCATATAACTTTCGGGCTCAGGATATTTGCTTGGATAACGATCTACAAACTGTTTGATTACTTTTCTATTTCCTGCTCGATAACCACTTGTTACATCTTTAATTTCTACTCCAGATAAAAATTTTATTAAAGATGATAAAAATTTTATTCCCAATTGTCTAGCACTTGATGATTTAAACTTAGACGTACTATTTCTGACGAAACGTGATCCCACAGTGAAATCTGCTTCATCTCTAATGATGGGGCCAATCAGATTAGGTAGAGATTTAATGTCATGCTGCCCATCACCATCATATTGGATAGCAATATCATAGTCATTTTCAAATGCATACAAATAGCCGGTTTGAACTGCTCCACCTATCCCCAAATTTTGAACTAATTCTATATGATTGATATCGTTCTTTCTTAAGATCTCTTCTTCATTGTCTGTAGAACCGTCGTTGATCACTATATAATCTAAATGATAATCACATATTTTTCTATAAGAATCTACTTTTCGGATTACGTTTAGAATGCCCTCAGATTCATTATACGCTGGTATGATTAATAATATTTTAATCGGATCCATTTTATCGTCCTTATCAATATATTTTTATTACTGGTTGCTTTTTTGGTTTAGTACATAAAAACTCATCAAAAATTTTGCTACTGTCTTCCCCCAGTACCGCTGATACATCTCAAACTCTTCTAATACTCGTGTCTGATCCTTGGTATTATTCGTTGTTTCAGATTCTTCATGGATTCTATGATACATTAACTTCTCTTTAACAAAGCCAATCTTCCCTGGTAGCTTCATGATTCGTTCCCAAGCATCCCAATCCAAGGTCATTTTCAATTGTTCGTCAAAGCGAAAATCTTTTAGGCGCTCAAGATTATATGAGACAGCTGGACAACAAATAAAATTACCAAAAGAATAAATTCTTCTTTGGTATTTCTTATTTCTAAAGAGAAACATTAATGTTAATGCAGCTGTTTTGATTCTCAAATTTATTCCGCGCTTTCGAATTTCTCCCCTGAAATCATTTTCTTCATAATCTGAAAAAACAATATTGCATTCCGCTGTTCTCTCGAATTCATTAATAATTTTTTCACCATACTCAGGTAGATAAATATCGTCTTGATGGGCAATGGTAGCGTATTTCGTTTGAACAAAAGAAAGTGCATTATTCCAGTCTCTTCCAATCCCTCCACCTGATTTTTTAAAAAGTTGAATATTATATTTTCTGCACAGATCAATAATATAATCATCAGGTGTGCTTGTATAAAGAATAACTTTTGATGCTCCTGTAATAACTGAATTTTGATTTATGCATGATTTAATACATTCTTCCAAATAAGGTGATTGTTTAAAGGCACAAATAACAAAAGTATGTTTCTCCATGGATAGTTCTCCTTGCGAATATTCTAAGTAATGTTCTTCTTTTACACTAAAGCCCATTCTAACTTTAATTTCTACTTTTTTCAACATGAGAAAATATATCATTGATTAGAGGAACTAGCCAAGTAATTTCTATTATAATTAGTTTTTATCCTTATACTAGTTCACGAACAAGATATTTCCAAGATTAGCGTATTAGAGTACATTTACGGATTCTTCCGGGTCACTGTCTCGATTAAGACCTTGGTCAAGGAGAAATTTCAGCCATTTCACCAAGTTAAATCTGTTCATCACAGCCTTTCTGTGCATACTCAGAATACTACCCAAAGTCCGAGCATATTCTAAATTACACCCAGATAAAATTATTTTGACTGATTACGAGCCCCTCTATGTAGTATTTTGGTAATTATTACTTAACTCCAACCATCTTCAAAGACCACCTCAAATCCTGATCATAATTTGAATACATAATTGATGGCTATATCTAATTTTGATTTTGGCACGACACAGCAGTAAATGTTTCTAGCCAGTCATAAAAGTTAATTAACAGGTATTCCAAATATGCTCTCTTTTTTTTCCAACCGATCTTCATCAGATAGTGAAGAATATTCTCGCTCTAGCCGAAACCAAATATACATTATTTTTACTGCTACCAACGAGAGAATCGAGTCGCACTGACTATCCTTTGTAATGACTTCAAAAAACTTCCGTCAAATACGAGCAAGATAATAGACGAGTGTGGCTCCTTGAACTGTATTATAGCTCTATCATTCACAATGCAGATATCCTTTTAAATCAGATAAAGATTATTTTGATATAGCACAGTCTCTCTTTTCTAAATGAAGATAACACCCAATTGTATGCATGCTAAGCTTTTCAGTGTTAAATTACCCATACTGCGTATCCTTCTTGTCCTTATCGATATTCTTGCCGAATAATTATCGCCAATCCATCGATTCTTTAATAAAGATCGGTTTTACTGACAAAATAACTATATACTTCATTATTGTGAAATCAGGAAATAACTTCTTAAGAATAATGAGAAAATATAGCTATTCACACAATTATAGATCAGGATTTCGGACCATTTTTCTTATTAATTTGTAAGGATATTTTGTGGTGCTGTTTTTTATCTAATTACGGTCCGCTTTTGATTGATTGTGTATCTGAATAGAAATGATCTTATCTATGGACTTCAAAAACACCTCCGTTTCACTTGATAAATCGAGTATAAGCTAAGGTGGAATATAGATACTGGACTATTGATTATTTACATTTAAATTAATCGACCATTACAATCTTAATGATTAATTCACCTAATAATATTTTTTATAGTTACGCAAAAAAAATGCAAAGCCCCAATCCTTAAACTCTGCAATCCTTATTTAATTCAGTTTCTATCCCTATAACCTTCGTAACTTAATTAATTGATGCTCTCGAGATTGTAACTGGGCCAACTCCATTTTTTCGAACCAGAAGCACTTGTATTGCTTCCATTCGTTTGCTTTTTCCAGTTGTTCCAGCTATTGCACCATTTTTTGTCCATCCGAGCCAACCGTAAGATTCTGAATGAACTCGATAATAAACATAATAATGCATAGCTAATTCACCAGTTAATCGAATCCTAATCGCTTCGGTTCTTAAACCTCTACCTTCTGTTCCGGATAATCCATAATTACTTTTCCAGTTTTGCCAACCAATTCCTTGAATGTGTGTTTGATACTCGATATTTCCTGAAAAAGCAAGAGGATTATTTGTAAGCTTAATTTTCACAGCTTCAATTCTGAGCTTCCTGCCTACAGTTCCAGAGACTTGATTGTCGCCTACTACTGTTGTCCATCCCTCACCTTGAACATCGGTTTGATATTGAATATTCGCGTTTTGATATTTAATAAATTTTTTTCCTTGTCCTGTTGGAGCCGCTTGTCCTTTAGGTACTAATTGAATCTGAATAGCTTCTAAACGATAGCCGAAACCTTCTGATCCAGCAGATTCACCATTTCTAGCCCAATTCAACCAGCCAAAATTTTCTGAATGTGCACGATAATAAACATCATATTTATTTGCAGCTTCTCCGGAAAGTTTGACTTGTAGGGCTTCGACTCGTCTCTTTTGCCCAGTAGTTCCGGATATTTCACCATTCTTTTTCCAACTCGTTTCCCAACCAACTCCAGCAAGATGTGATCGATATTCGATATTCCCTGACACTTTATTCGTAAGTGATAATGTTAACGCTTCTACCCTTTTCGCCTCACCGACTGTACCAGAGATCGAATTATCTGAAACAGAATTCATCCAACCGATATTTTCAACATGACTTGAATAAGATAATAATGCATTATTACTATTAGGCTGAGTAAAGGAACCAGTATAATCAGCGGAAATATCAAATTCTTTATTGGCTATTTCTGGGAATCTTAAGCGAGAGTTCCACTGCCAAGAGCCATATTGAGTGTATAAATTTTTATTGGGTATCGTCAAAGGATAGGCTGCAACCCAAATTTTCTTTTGATCGAGTGCTTGTTGATTCAAAGAGCCTGAACTAAACCAACTGTATGAAGAATAGTGACGAACGTTTTGAAAGCCAAGCTGCTTTAATCTATTTTCAAAAGCGATAGAATTTGCAGTATGATTTCCTTTACCATGAATGGTTGGTTCTTCAATGTCATTCACCATGATAGTCGAATTATCTAAGCCAAATGAACGAGCAGCGTTGGCAAAATAGTCAGCCTCGGTTCGTGCCTGATCATCCGTTTTAAACCAACTATAATGGTAGGCCGAGACTTTTAATCCAGCAGCTTTGGCATTCTTTATTTGTAAAGCAGCTTCCTTATTGATATAAGTAGTATATTCTGTAAGCTTCACGACAACACCAGTAACGCCATATTTTTTCATGTTGAGAAAATCATTGACAGAAAGAGTGCCGTTGTGTGAAGAGATGTCCACAAAACTTTTACTGGGCGTATTATTATTCGTTGCAACAACAGATGGAATAGAGGATGCAGTCCTTGCTTGTCTATGTTGAACCCCCCCTAAATCGGAACGATTCTGAGGTACAGTGTACGTACCATAATCAGATTCTCCAAATTGCGGCAATTCGATTGGTTGATCAGACGAATCTGAGCTTTCAGTGCTTGCTTCATTATTTTTAGTACTTGCGGGATTATTCACTGGTTCAGATTCCGCAGTGACAGATGAAATCGTTGCTGATCCAAATATTGAGCCGGTAGTTGTTTCTAATTGTTGTGTTGCTGAATCTTTCAAATTCACCGATGAATCACTCACATTTTCTACAGCTTTTACACCTGCCGAAAAAATGGTCATTCCCCCAATTAACAATGACAAAAATAATGTTTTTCTAAATTTCATTAATACCCTCCTCTAACTTAAAACATCGAATAATTTATTTTAGCAGAAGTTACCCACTAAATATAGCTTAACCTTCCATAAAAAAACGCTTTCCAGGACGCTATAAAAAGTCTGCTGTGTTAGGTATACACAGCAGACTTTTTATAATTTTATTCAGAAATATCTCCGCCGATACGATTTAGCGAATATCAAAAAAACACTCTCTTGGTCACACCTAGATGTGTTAAATTGTTTAACTTTTTCAATGATACTTTTTTCAGTATTACAGAAAATCTATTGTAATTGATCTTTTTTATTTTCATTCTGCTAAGTATAGGCGTTATCCTACATGGAATTTTATCCAACACCATTCAGTAACTCTGTCTCTAAAAAAAAAACTAATTTTTAGCCATATAAATTGTCAAAGATTCGCTATTCTGTTAAGAAAGCAGTTAATCGTATGGAAAATAACCTTCTAAATCTTATAAATGCATTAATAACCTAAAAACTAATCTTTTTCCTTTTTCATTCTCAAATCCTCTTTAATTTGAGACGATGAAACTTCAGGGGTTCGAGCCAAATAGACAACTTCCGCATCAGTTTCTTCTGCTACAAAATCAAATTTTCCCAGCCAATCGTCACCCATAACAAAGGTGTCAACATGGTAATCCTTAATATCTGAAACTTTTTGCTCCCATCCATTTTCAGGAATTACTAAGTCAACGTACCTAATTGCTTCCAATAGATGCTTTCTTTTTTCGTAAGAGAAATAGCACTTTTTTTGTTTTTCATTCCAATTAAATTCATCAGTAGATAAGGCTACTATCAAGTAATCCCCATACTCTTTTGCACGCCGTAATAAATTTATATGTCCATAATGCAATAAGTCAAAAGTCCCATATGTTATAACTCTCTTCATCTTAACAAATCCTCCTTACTTTTTTGATATATTTACCATAAAAACTAATACATCCAATAATACTAATAATATACATTCTAGCATGTAAAAAAAATTATTGAAATACTTAAAGAATTCCAAATTATCAACGCGCTCATATAATCAATTGAAAACAAATGTAATAAGTAATTTTTAGAATAACTATTTTAAACAATCAATATTAATTAAAGGATTTCATAAATTCAATAAGCCAATTAGTTTGATAATCAGGATACCAATACACGATTAATATGAGATATACAGTAATTATGAAATTTGCAATCAGCGTACCACACAGAACCTTATTCATAAGTTTATTGTTTATTTTTCCTTGAATAGCATGATTAAATGAGACAAATAGAGGCGTAAAATAGATTAAAAAAGGCGTAAAATATCGGCCCTGTGTTCCTGTTGAATATTGAGCATTTTCTCCTAAAATTGTTTTTGTCCAAGAAAAATACATTCCTCCAATTACTAACAGCATTTGAAGAGGAAACATCATGGATGATGTTAGAACATAACCTTTTTCAAATTGCCATCCAAATTCCTCCTCATCATATGCTCCAATCATTAAAACAGTTAGAACGGAAATATCTATAAAAAATAGCCACAAGGGAAACTGCATGTGGAAGTTTCCAATAAAGCCAAATATTCCGGCACTTACTAATGGATTTAACGCCTGATTAACAGAATTATTGAAAAGGCTATTCAAAATTATTTGAACAAAATGTGTAATTCCACCTTTACTTCTAAAAAAAATAGTAGCTGCAAAAAAAATTACTAGCACAATAGGCAAAAGAACTCTATATTTCCTTTTTCTACAATATTCATAGAATAACGTAATTTTTTCGTTTATTTTGGGGAAGTTGTTTGAAAGTTTCAAACCTATAAAAGGCAAAAGAATTAACATAGAAAGATTGTTTAATTTCGTTAGATATAAACCAATAATTGAAAATAGTAGAGTAAGAGTATTTTTCAAATTTAACCTTTTATTTATAGTCAAATTACTCAGTACTGCAAAGAAAAAAGCAACAGCAACGAAATTGAACACATCATAAGACAAAGATGCCGCTTGCTGAATCGAAATAGGCAAAAGAGAAGTAAAGACCAAAACTCGTTTCCCATATTTCATATACTTAACAATGAAATAGATTGATAATATATAGAAGAGGGAGTTCAGTAATCTTCCAAAGGTCATAATTACGCCAACAGAAGGGTAAATAAATTTTCCTAATAGCATTCCTAAAATTTGAGGAGTATATTGTATTTTACCTTTACTAATCGCTAAATCAAATTTTTCTTTACTCAAATCTACCTTGCTGTGAAATATTTTTTTGTATTCACCTTCATCAACTTTTTTGTCTTGTTTAACTGCCGTTCCCCAGTCAAAAGAGTTTTTTTGATCAGAATAAACTGTTCTCCATGCATTAACCGCATGTGTACTTTCATCAGGCACACGATTTAGCGGCATAATAATTATCATTACGCCAATAAAAATAGTAGCTAAAATTAAAAAAATATTTTCACTTTTCCAGTACCATTGATACCTTGTTCCTCTTGAATTTATAATGTTCTCCAATCAAACCTCACCCCTATAATATGTCTCTTGTAATAATTAAAAAGAATATAGATGAAACATATTTATCTGACCATATCCACTTAGTAATCATTAGGTATCTCAAATTTTGAAGTAACTTTTGAAAAATTCTCATTAAAATTAGGATCCTTTTCAATATAGGATGCCCAACGACAATTAAATAGTTTTTCTGATTCTTTAAACTCATTTTTCTCTCTATGTTCTTCATTAACATGTCCAACTGATATGGATTCATGATGTATTAATTCAACATCAGACAAATAAATATTTCTATAACCTTTTTCTATTACTTTAAGACATAAATCAACATCATTGAAAGTCACTCTAAAGTTTGAATCAAACCCAGAAACTTCATTAAAAATACTTGTTTTAATCATCATGCACGCAGCTGTAACAGCCGTAATAGTATGCGAAAAATTAGTGTAGTATTTTTGAACATTAGTTGTAATATCTACACCTAGCATTCCATTCATAAGATTAGTTGCTACACCATTAACTCCTGTAGCAATCCCTGTATGTTGCAAAGCCCTATGCCCTGGGTACCATAATTGAACTCCGACACAGCCCACTTGTTTCTGCTGGGCCGCTCCTAGCATTATTTCTAGCCAGTTATCTTGTATTATTTCGGTATCATTATTTAACATGACTAAAAAACTACCCTTTGCCTTAGCAGCACCAAAATTACATGAATTAGAATAATTAAATATACTTTCCTCATATTTATAAACTTGAAAATTAGTATATCTCTCTTTTGCAATATTATACCAAGAAAGTATTTTTGAATCTCTACTTCCAGTATCGACAATTATTACTTCAAAATTCTTATATTTTGTCCTAGAATATAAAGAATCTACACAACGCTTCAGTATCTCATACTGATTTTTATTTGGGATTACAATAGATACTAAAGGCTTATCTTTTACGACCAAATGCACATCATACACACTAGGTGCATAAATTTTAGGAGTAACTAAGATATCGTCTTTGTGATTTCCTAACATCTCCATATGCTCAATTAATAATTCTTTCTGCTGAATTAGTAGACTTTCGGTATTGAAAAGAGTTCTGTCAATCCCACTATTGGCAACTCTCCAACTATACAAGACTTTCTCAATATGATAGATTGATTCTCTATCAAAATGTCTACTAATCCATAAGTTAAATGCCCACTTTTCAGCTTCATATTCATAATTTTTGTGTATTTCATAATTCTTCAATAAATCCTTCTTACATAAAAATCCATGTTCAATATAATTTGTTGATAATAAGAAATCCGGATTCCAATCTGGTTTAAAAAATGGATCAAAATGATTGAATCTTTCTTCATTTAAAACTTTATCTTCATCACAATAAATAAATTTTATATCCGGTTTTTTATGAAGTACTTGTACGAATTCATAAAATGCATTTGGCCAAAATAAATCATCTTGTTCTAGAACAGTTAAGAACTCTCCTTCAGACATTTCAATTCCACTTTTTATTGCCGAGCTAAAACCAAGTCTTTGAGAAAAATTAATTACTTTTATCTTATTAGATAAAATACTAAGCTTGTTTAAGAGGTTTGACACTTCACTAGTGGATGAATCATTTACTAAAATAAGCTCAAAGTACGGATATGTCTGTCCTAAAATTGATTCAACAGCCTCGATAAGATTCTTAGGATTAGGATTATGAATCGGAATAACCACAGAAATAAGATGTGGATTATCTATAATTTCTGATTGATGTTGTTGTTCTAACCTTTCAATAGAATCTGGATAATGTTTTAAAACCCATTTTTTATAAACATCATGTTGATTCAAAGAGGAATTGATTCCTTTCTCAGAAAAAGCATTGTCGCAATTTACAGCTATTCCTAATCTATCTTTTTTTTTTTTTCTATAGGATATAGCGCTAAAATGGCTTCTTCTTTTTTATCCCAAGTATAACTTTCGGCAGTTTTTCTTCCACCTATTGATATTTTTTTAAATAAAGTATCATTCTCAGTTAATTCTTCTATTAATTCAACAGCTTTGCTAATATTCCCAGAAGGGTATGTTAGACAATTCTCTTTATCAACTATATATTCTGCGTTCCCATCATTCGGAACAACTACAGGAACACCTCCAGTTGCCATCATTTCTAATGGGGGGTAAGAAAAACTTTCAAGTAAACTTGATTTGATTAAAATGTCATGATTCGCATATATTTCTCCGACTTTTTCAGGGGAAATTTTGTTATAGAAATAATCTACATGATACCAATCTTTTGGTTTACTGCGATAAGATAAATAAGAAATCTCATATTTATCAAAATCAAGTTGTTCTACAACTTTAAAAGACTCATCGACTTTTTTATAATGGTCCTTACTATCTCCTTCAATTAAAATTTTAATTTTTCTTCCCGATAAATTTCTCTCAGTGTAATTAAAGTTCTGAATATCAATTCCGTTAGAAGCGTATTGAGAATTTTTTCCAAACTTTTCCTTTAACCATTTTTGACACCAAAGAGACATAGTCATATAGTTAACATCCTGATACGCCGCATAAGTTGAATTTGCCATTTTTCTTCCTGCATCGCCATATTCCATGAACCCTGTTTCAAAATTTTGAACAAAGTAGCTTACACGTTTTTTATTGGGATAGCTATTAATATAAGAGGGTAACGTAGACCACAAGGTGGCAACCATATTATCAAAAAACATTAATACATTATCTTTATAAGGTGCTAAAACATTATACCTATCACTAATATCTCGACTAGTAGTTGCATTTTCTGCATTTACTAAATCTATTATAGTCACGTCATAACCATTTTTTAGTAATATATCCGCATGCTTCAAAACTACATTGACACCGCCACTTATATCAGAGGTTGGTAAAACAAAGGCTATACTAGGAGCTAAACGTTCCTCAATAAAATTAGATAATCCATATCCACTTGAAATTGTAGTATGTTTATCGATTACTTCGTTAAATGCCGCTTCGGCAATGCTATGTTTTAGATCTTGATCTTCAATTAGTGATTTAATTGTTAAAAACCAATCATCAGAATTATTAACTAGCAACCCCGTTCTTTGATTTTCTATAATTTTCTTAAAAGCACCTATATTACTTGCTACAGTAACAACCTTTACTAATGAAGCTTCAATCCATTTATTCTCAGATTTTGCTTCATTAAAAATACTATCTACTAGTGGTGCTATGTTAACATCACAAGAAGATAATTCTAAAGGCATTTTACGCCAATCCATAAATGGAACAGTAATAATTCTATCCTTGTATTGTTTCAATTCATCCGGAATACTCAATAGTCCTACTACTTTTAAATAAACTTGTGGATATGCACTCATTAAATCTATAATTGATTGTTGTATTGATTCGAAATCTTCATTGTGAGTGATGCTACCACTGAAATAGCCAATTACAAATTTTTCTGGATCTTTTTCAACTTTGTTTAGAGCATCTAAAGATGCCCTTATCATTTCATCACTAGCAGTATTTCTATTAATATAAACTTCTTTAAGTCCATAATTTGATAACTCAGACTTTAATCGTTCAGTTGTTACAATACCATAATCACTCAATGATAAAGTTTCATTCATCCTCGATACACCATCATCATAGTGAGCTTTATCTTGTTCGTCCATCTCTGCAACAAACTTTATTGTATCCGTATATTTTTTATCTATAACTAGGTCATCAATATCGAAAAAACAAGTCTTATTCATCTTTTTCGCTTTACTAATGAACTCTTTAACTGTATCCGTAACTGGGCATCTGAAAAAAACAAAACCTCGATAATATTTTAACATGTCTAAAGTCAAATTTTCATAGTAAACTTTATCTGCTGTCATCCCATTAGAGGAAAGCTGTTCAATTTGATGATCAACACGATACCGTTCAGGGTGAGGCAAAGTTGTACCATTAATAAACAAAATATCCAATGCTAAATTTTTCTCTTGAATTGGGATTGGAAAAGCTTTCCGATAAACATGTCTAGCAGAAATTTTAACAAACCGGCTAAACCCTTGCTCATCAATTACTCTTTTAGATTTTCTTCTAATATCACTGAATTTGCTTTGCATATTATAATAATCTCCTAATTTTATTGGATATTTTATTGGTCGATATGATCCGTCCATCGATGTGGTAATCCAACAAGTCCTTCAACATCATATTTTCCGACAACAAACATTTTAATTGCTTTAGATTTATATATGAAAGGAACCTGTGCATTTTGTTCAAACAGTGCAACATCAAAATAATATTCACCGTTTCCTAAAAACATCTTGTCATACTGTATATAGAAGGTATTTTTCCCTTTTTTCCAAGGAATTGAAACTCCTTCATATCGAGTATTTGGTCCCATAATATAATCGTTATTTACTGTTCGAATCGCAACTCCTAAAACAGGATCCTTAATGCTATCATCCACTACTGTATAATCAACTCGTACATAGCAAAATTCGTCTCTTTGTATCTCGTCTGTGTTTTCATGCTTGGAATTATATAGTCTAGCTTGATCCAATGTTACAATTTTCGATACGTAATCTACAGATGTAGAAACTTCTTCATCAATACTATGCCCCAGTGAAATGGCCGCTTTACGTTTCAAATAATTATCATACTTTTCTGTAACTGGTAAAGTATCTCCCTGTTCAACCACTTTGCCTTTTTGGAGCCAATAAACACGATCACAGAATCTGCGAACTGCGTGAATATCATGTGAAACAAATAGAATTGTTTTTCCCTTTTGACGGAATTCAGTGAATTTTTCCATACACTTCAATTGAAATTCCGTATCTCCAACTGCTAAGGCCTCATCAACAATTAATATATCTGGATCAACAGTTACAGCAATTGCAAATCCTAAACGTACCAGCATGCCGCTAGAATAGGTTTTTACTGGTTGATATAAATGCTCACCAATATCTGCAAACTTGATTATATCATCAAGTTTTTCTTCCATAATTTCTTTCGAAAAGCCTAATACCATACCATTCAAAAATATATTTTCATAGCCAGTATATTCAACGTTGAAACCACTACCCAACTCCAAAATTGCTGATATTTTTCCATCGATCTTTACAGTTCCAACACTCGGAGTAAGCACACCTGTGATTATTTTTAATAGCGTAGATTTACCAGACCCATTTTCACCAATAAATCCTACCATCTCTCCCTCATTTACTTCAATATTCACATCATCTAAAGCATAAAAGGTATCATGGTATTGACGCTTAAGCGGGTTTAACGCTTCTCTCAATCGATCGCTCGATTTTTTATACATCTGGTATGTTTTAGTTATATGTTCTAATTTCATGACTTGATGATCTTTATTTAACATTTTTCTCTCCTTAAAGTCTTTACTCATTTAAATCTCTATTGAACTTTACAAAACATCAGAGAAGTGAGGACGTAATTTTCTAAAGATAATTATTCCAATGAAAGATAGAATTAATGTAACAGCCCAAAAATAAATTGTCCCTGATGGATGTTCCCAGAACCAAGCTGTACCAAAAATCGAATCACGATAACCAGTTACAACGTAGTAGAGAGGATTCAATTTCAATATGAAGACTATTTTAGGATAACCCGAAAATTGATTGATACTATATAGAACTGGGGTTGCCCACATCAATGCCTGCATAATTACTGCGATAAACTGTGAAATATCTGGAACAAATGGTTGGATACTTGCAGTTATCCAAGTTAAAGCAGTTAAAAAAACCATTAGACAAAACATGTAGTAAATTATTTGTACTAAATAAATTGTTGGATAAAAACCATACAGGGCACAAAGAATTACCGCAACAGCACAGAAGAAGAAATGAAGAAATAAATTTGAAAATAACTTGACTGTGGGCAAAATTTTAATATTAAAAACAACTTTTTTCACTAGGTAACTATATTCTCTAAAAACGTTTGTCGCACCCATCAAGACATCTTGAAAATATAGCCATGGAACCAAGCCAGTGATCAAGAAAGCAACAAAAGGATATTTACCATCTGTCATTGCTGCTTTAAATCCTACAGCAAAAATGAACCAATAAGTAAATACTGTCACGATTGGGTTAAGAAATCCCCAGACAATGCCTAAAAAGTTACCGGCATACCTTGCTTGAAAATCATTCCTTGCAAACTGTCTTAAAAGCCCTCTGTTTTTGACTATATCACTAAACATTGTAAAAAATTCTTTCACCACTAATTTAATTTTTGAAATCATACTATTCTCCTTGTTTCACCATTCTTTATATAAGCTTATTCAACTTATTTTTATCAGATATTTCAAATTTGATCATTTAAATTTTTAAAGTAAATTCATTATTTATGAACGGATCTTCAAAATATTGGTTTTCATTATTTAAAACTGAAGTAATATCTTCAATTCCTTTTTCAGTATAATCACTTTTTTTATTTGAAACAAAATGACAACTTGGAACCCTAATATTCTCATATCCTAGATTTATAATATCTAGAAAAAATTTAACTACACTATCTGTTTCGGACATTTTTTCATCAAATCCCCCAATAGAGTCGTACACATTTTTCTTCATAATAAAAATATTTTTCTCTCCAACTGAAACATTTGTAGGAATCTTTAATCGTCCAAAATAGCCTTTCGAATAGCTTTTGCTTTTTTTGTAAAATGGAACTAGTTTATTATGGGCATTTATGTGCCAACCAGAAGCTAATACATTATTTTTTCCATCAATGATGGTTCCACTGGCGCTACCCACACTATCTAAATAAAGCATCCTAGTTCCAACGTCTATCCATTTTTTTTTAGGAAACTCAATAAAGTTATTAGAGAAAAGAAGTATATCCCCGATAGCTTCCTTAGCAGCTCTATTGTAAAGACTTAGCAAGTTCTCACTTTCAAAATGAAGTATATTTATCTTAATCGAGCTATTTTTAGTTGATAGCTTTTCTATATTTTTAAACTGTCCATTACTTTTTTGTGAAAAAACCAGAAAAATTTCAACAACATTTTCATCACAAAGCGACTCTACTTTTTTTAAAATATCGTTTAATTCCATATCACTACTCTTTATTACATAGATTACAGTCACGCTAGTTTCTTTGACCTTTAAATAATCGATTTCATAAAAACCAGGTGCGAAACCCTGTTTAACATTTCCCTTTATACCTCTTCTATTTAAAGCGGACTGCAAAGCTCTTTTGCCTGCCTCATTGGCATAACCTTTAGCATTAGGTGTACTTGCCGTAGAATGCGGTGTAACTCTCCAATGGTATAATACTTTGGGAATATGACAAATATCCGCTGAACTAATTTTTTCGGTGAATCTTAAAACGAAGTCATAATCTTGAGCTCCAATGTAATCATCCTTTAATCCACCAATTTGATCAACAATTTTCTTTCTAAATACACTAAAATGTGAAGTATAATTAGTCGATAAAAATAGTTGTGGTGACCAATCTGGTTTAAAAGCTGGTTCAAAGAATTTATTTTTGCAAAATTTATCCTCATCAGTATAAAGAAAGTCATATGTTTTTTTAATATTTAAGGCTTCTACTATTGATGATAAGGCATTAGTTGCTAAAAAATCATCATTATCCAAAAAAGCGATAAATTCACCTTTGGCAACTTCCAAAGCTGAGTTTGTTGCTTGACAGATATGCCCGTTTTTTTTTCTGTAAACAACATTAATTCTTGAATCTTTTTTTTGATAAAAACTTAGTATCTCTTTAACACTCTTTAACGTCGAAGCATCGTCTGCGATACACAATTCCCAATTAGAATAGTTCTGGTTAATTACTGATTCGATGCATTCAATTAATAGTTTACTTTCAACGTTAAAGACTGGAACAATAATAGATACTAATGGATTGTATGTATATACTTTTTTAGAGGATACCTCATTATCAATTTCCATTTTCCATTTAGTATACAATTTATTTTGCTTTCTTTTCTCAAAAAAACGAAAAGCATTCATCTTAAAGTCATTGATATTGATTCGCTTTAGATAATAATTAGATTTCATATGAGCCAAAAACCTTCTATCATTCACTATTTAGTTTCCCGTAAATCAACATTCCAATTTTACATAAATTAAAAAAGAAAAGCAAGGAGCCTCCGAAAATCTTAACGGGCGTCTCTTGCTTCTTACAGATATCTTTAAATATTTATCAGCGTCCCACTTCTTTCATAACTTAAAACAAAAATTTGAAAGTTAAAATTCCATATCTAAATTTTCCAGTCACTAATTGTTTCGCCCCGCGAAGGAATAATTGCTGACGATATTTGAAAAATAAATTTGTTGCATATAAAGAATAATAATATTTTTCTGCTTGCAAGATTGTCTGATAGCGAAAAAAATTCATGTGTTCTGCATAATTAAGCACCGATAGCTCATGCTGAAGTTCTACTTTTAAAATCCTTATCTCTTTTCCTTCTGCAAAAATCCGCCAGCTTAGCCAATGATCCAAATAGTCCAGTGGAAACGCTAAATTGTAGCCGCCGATTTTTTTTAAGAAGTCTGTACGCACAGCAGTTGCTGAATTAATCACCATGATATCACTGGAATATGTTTGGTTGCCTTGAGGTAATGCACTATGTAACGGCCGCAGAGTATCACTGCGAACCGGTGAAATCTGCTGGTCATGATCTTTTATGATCGGTGCAATCGCTACGGTCGAGTCGGAAACTTTGGTGGAATAAGAAATTAGTTCGTTTAAATAATCACCAGTCAGCGTGGTATCTTGGTCTAAGGTAACCAGCCAAGCTATCTCTTCCCTATTTTCTTCCAGCGCTCGATTATATGCTCTGGCCAAGCCAACATTTTCTTTGCTGTGATAATACGTGAAACGTTGGTCTAAACCTTTTGGCTCACTTGCTTTTTGACTATTGTCAAAAATTAAAACTTCTCGTATCTCAGGAAAAGCTGCTGAGGCAAGAAGTTTATTCAAGCTTATAATCGTTGACGATTCAGAGAATGTCATATTGTAAAGTACTACGACCATTTTAAACATACCTCTCACCTCGAGCTTTCTTATTGTTTCGCTTCTAGTTCAAGAAAGCTTGCTAAAGCTTCTTGCCAGGTTGGTATCTCAAAGCCTAGCGCTTTGGCTTTTTCTAAGTCCATGATTGAATATTGAGGACGGGTGGCTTTTTGCGGATATTCTGCCGATGTCACCGGTGCTACCTCTACATCTGTATCTTTCAAAATTTCTTTGGCAAACTCATACCATGAGCAGCTATTTTCATTGGACAAATGATAAACGCCGAATGGTGCTTTTTCTTCGATCACATACGTCATGAATTCTGCCAATGTCCGTGTCCAAGTTGGACGACCAAATTGATCGTTCACAACGGTTAGACGATCGTGCGTCTTCGCCAAATTTTGCATGGTATAAATGAAGTTATGCCCATAAATACCAAAGACCCAGGAAGTACGGATGATATAATAATCCTCCATAATTTCTTGTACGGCTTTTTCGCCTAAAAGCTTGGTCCGGCCATACTCACTTAACGGGTTGGTAGCGTCATCGACCCGATACATCCCTTCTTTTTTAGTACCATCAAAGACATAGTCCGTACTGATATAAATCAATGTTGAGCCTGCTGCTTTGGCTGCTTCAGCCACATTTCGTGTGCCATCGACATTAATTTTTTCATCTAACGCTTTGCCTTCATCCTCCGCTTTATCAACGGCGGTGTAGGCTGCACAATGATAAATGATATCCGGCTTCATATCGGTGATGAATTTATATGTGCCTTCTTTGTCGGTAATATCTAATTCATCCGCATCGGTTGAAACATACTCGATTTTCTTTTCATCCAGCAAATGACGCAGCTCTGTACCTAATTGTCCGTGACCACCTGTAATTAAGATCATCTAAATCTACTCCTTACTTCTATATAAAGTTTGTATCCTTGCGCTAATAACTGAACCTATTTTTAGCTTCAGTTCGCGTATTATTTTTCTAGTGACGCTAGGCATGAAGCAAAACTGGCAAAAAAGGCAGGTTAGACCTGCCTGATTTAGTTTGGATTATTGGCCGTTTTTGGCGTAATTGGTTTCAACTGCTTCTTTTTCTGCACGCCACCAATCTTTGTGTTCGCTATACCATTTGATCGTATCTTTCATGCCTGCGCGGAAGTTGGTGAACTCCGGAGTCCAGCCTAGTTCTTCACGAAGCTTGGTTGAATCGATAGCATAACGCAGGTCGTGTCCGGCACGATCCTTCACGTGATCGTATGCGTCTTTTGGTTGGCCCATCTCTTCTAAGATAATCTCCATTACGGTCTTATTGTCTTCTTCGCCATCGGCTCCGATTAAATAGGTTTCGCCGATTCTACCTTTAGTCAAAATTGCCCAAACAGCAGAAGAATGATCATTCGTATGGATCCAGTCACGCACATTTTTGCCATCGCCATAAAGTTTTGGTCGAATACCACTTAGAATATTCGTGATTTGGCGAGGAATAAATTTTTCGATATGTTGATATGGTCCGTAATTGTTGGAGCAGTTTGAGATCGTTGCTTGTAAGCCGAATGAACGGACCCACGCTTTGACTAACAAATCTGAACCAGCCTTTGTTGATGAATAAGGGCTTGAAGGGTTGTAAGGCGTTTCGGCTGTGAATTTTTCGCCTTCACCTTCGCCATGTCCAGGCAAATCTTCTCGTAGCGGAAGATCACCATAAACTTCATCGGTCGATACATGGTGGTAGCGGACGTTGTTTTTACGGCACGCTTCAATCAATGTATAGGTTCCAATAATATTGGTTTGCACAAATGGGAATGGATCTTTCAATGAATTATCATTATGAGATTCTGCTGCGTAATGTACAACTGCATCCGTCTTTTGGACTAAACGCTCGACTAACTCTGCATCAGCGATATCTCCGACGACTAATTCCACTCGATCTTCAGGTAATCCAGCAAGATTTTCTTTGTTACCAGCGTAAGTTAATTTGTCTAAGACTGTCACGTGGATCTCTGGATGATTATTGACAACATAATGAACGAAGTTTGACCCGATAAAGCCTGCTCCGCCAGTTACGATAATATTTTTCATCTAATTCTCTCCTTAAATCTCACCATATACGAAAGGATTTTCAGCTTCAAATTCTTTCAAGGTTGGTTGTTTCGCGTCTTTTTCTGAAGTAATGGCTTTTTCAATGTCAATCGGCCAATCAATCGCTAAATCTGGATCGGCAAATGAGATGCCTCCATCAGCTTCAGCGTCATAATAATTGTCGCATTTATACATGAAGTTCACATCCGGTGTCAAGGTCACAAAACCATGAGCATAACCACGAGGAACAAGTAATTGACGATGATTGTGTTCTGACAAGATGTAGCCTTCCCACTCACCATAAGTTGGGCTACCTTTTCGAATATCCACGATCACATCAAGTACGGCGCCTGTGACTACTCGAATTAATTTTGTTTGGGCTGATTTTCCTTTTTGAAAATGTAAGCCCCGAAGTACACCTGGTTGCGTCGAAAGTGAATGATTGTCTTGAATAAAATCAAAATCAATGCCAGCTGCTTTAAAGTCTTCTACTGAAAAGCTTTCCGTAAAAAAGCCGCGATGATCACCAAATACAGCGGGTTCGATAATTTTTACATCTTTAAGCTTGGTTTCTGTTACTTTAATTTTTCCCATTCTAATCCTCTTCTGCTAAACGTAATAAGTATTGTCCGTATTGATTTTTCTTCAACGGTTGTGCCAATTCAACTAATTGTTCTTTAGTAATATAGCCCATCCGATAAGAAATTTCTTCTAAACAAGCGACTTTCAAGTTTTGACGTTTTTCGATTGTCGAGATAAAGGTCGATGCTTCTAATAATGATTCATGGGTGCCTGTATCTAACCAAGCAAAGCCACGACTCATGACTTCAACAGATAATTTATTGCGTTTCAAATATTCTTTGTTTACGTCGGTGATCTCTAATTCCCCACGTTCAGAAGGTTGAATATTTTTCGCGATCTCTACAACTTCATTGTCATAGAAATACAAACCTGTTACAGCGTAATGTGATTTTGGTTGTTCGGGTTTTTCTTCAATAGAAACAGCCCGCATCTCTTCGTCAAATTCTACAACGCCGAAACGTTCTGGGTCGTTGACGTGATAGCCAAAGACAGTCGCGCCTTCGGTTTTCTTAGCCGCCCGTTGCAGCATCCGCGATAAGCCGTCGCCATAATAAATATTATCGCCTAAAACTAAGCAAACGCTATCGTCGCCGATAAATTCTTCACCAATGATAAAGGCTTGCGCCAATCCATCGGGGCTTGCTTGAACCGCGTATTCTATGTGGATACCTAATTCATGACCATCACCAAATAGATTTTCAAATCTCGGTGTGTCTTGTGGTGTTGAGATGATCAAGATTTCATTGATTCCGGCTAACATTAAGGTTGACATTGGGTAATAGATCATCGGTTTGTCATAAACTGGCATTAATTGTTTCGACGTTGCTTTGGTTAATGGGTACAAACGAGTGCCGCTGCCCCCAGCTAAAATAATTCCTTTCATGGTTACGCTCCTTGTTAAAAATGTAATAGCTTGCTTTATACAAAAGCATCTTTTCAGATGCACACGAACACATTATACCTGATGTTCAGTAACAGAAGAATCCTTTTGCTACTTTTTTTTGATTTCTTTTATTCTTTTTCTCACCAACCGTACTGCATTCCAGCGCCATTTAAATTGTTGGATTCGTGAGGCGGTCGTTTTAATCTCTGAAGCATTCAGGCCGTGACGGCGATAATAAACTAATTGATCAGGAATAAAGACCACGCCTTGATGATAATCCGCCAACAAGCCGATCCACATATCATGCATCGGCACATCCGGTGGAATCGGTAAAATCGTCGTTTTTAAGTCTGAACGAAAGGCCATCCCCGCTCCAATGTAGCTGCTCTTTAAAAGATTATGCCAAAAGCCGGCGTGCGTTTTACGCATCGCTTGATAAGACGGCACCAGCACTTCAAAATCGTTGTCTACAATGATCAAGTCGGAAACGACCACTTGGGTTGTTGGATTTTCAAAAAGCGGCAAGGTCTTTTCAACTTTATCCAGCTGCCAAACATCATCTTGATCACTTAAAAAAATAATCGGGTTGCTACTTTGCTGAATAGCGTTGGCAAAATTACCGATCAAGCCCTGTCCTTGGTTTTGAAAAAGCTTGATTCTAGTATCAGTTTTTTGCAAGTCTAATAAAAATTCCCACGTCCCATCAGTTGAATGGTCGTCGGAAATAATCAACTCATCATTAGTAGAAAGCTGTCGGAATATGCTGTTCAGTTGTTCTTCAATAAAGTGGCGTCCATTGTATGTCGCCATACAAACGGAAACCCGCATTGCGGACTGCTTGTGCATACCCTACCTCCCGATTTAGAAAAATTCCCAGCCCCATTTTTGAAAATATTTTCCCATGGACTGTAAAAAAATAAAAAATAATTTGCGACTCTTAACCGCTCCTCGTTCGTACAAATGAACGACGGAAAATTGCGGGCTGTACAGAGCCTTATAGCCTGCCGCTTCCATTTTACGGCATAGATCATTGTCCTCAAAATACATAAAATAGCGCTCATCAAAGCCTTTGATCTGATTGAACTTCGCTAGATCAACCACCATGAAGCTGCCGGAGATCATCCGCACATAGCTATCCTGATTATCTGGCAAATCACGGCATTCAAAGGTCGCTAATCGCTTTTGAAAGCTCTTTTTGACAAACTTAAAGGGAATAAACCGCAACATATAATCAAAGACATCTAAATGGTTACGAATCAAATATTGGGTCGTCCCATCTTCGTTTAAGATTTTCGGTGCCAATAATCCGCAGTCTGTATGCTGGGCTAGATGATCAACCATTTTGTTTAAATGATTCTCAGACAAAATAATATCCGGGTTAAAAACAATTCCATAACCTTCAGCAGCTAACAGATTGGCATTGTGGCCAAAGCCAAAGCCTTTATTTTCTGGATAAAAGGTGATTGTCACAAAAGAATAGGCTAGATATTTTTCTAAGCGTTCTCGATAATCTGCTTCAGAAGCATTATCAAAAATTTTAATTTGGATTGCTGAAGCATCATCAATTGTCTTTATCAGGGCATCCAAGCTCATAAAAATCTTATCACTATTATGGGTCACGATGCTGACAGTCACATCATTCTTTTCATTACTCATAAAGGACGTCAACACTCATTTCTTAAAATATTTGTGTAGTACTTGGTTACGGTATTCTTTGTTTCCGAAAAAGCGGAAGCTCTTAGTAATAAAACTATATTTTTCACTAATTAAACCGATCAGCTCTAGCAAAAAGGCAAAGGCGAAGACCATTGCAACAATCAACACGATCGTTCCAAACCGACTAGTATAGTTCAATAGCAGTGCTACAAAGGAGAATAAGATCGCAATTCCATAAATGGTCAAAACTGCACCACGATGGGTAAAACCTAAGTTTAACAGACGATGATGCAAGTGCTGTTTATCCGCAACAGAGATTGGCATATTCTTGGCTTTTCTTCTGACCATTGCAAAAAAGGTATCCGTTACCGGCACTCCTAGAATGATCAAAGGTGTGATCAATGAGATAAAAGTAACATTTTTCAACCCTTGCAGCGTTAAGACTGCAATCATAAAGCCTAAAAACAAAGCCCCTGTATCCCCCAGATAAATCTTGGCAGGATGGAAATTATATGGAAAGAACCCTAAAATACTTGCAACTAAACAAAAAATTGCTAACGAAATAAAGACTTGCGAAGAATGCAAGAAGAAATAACCGATCACTCCGATCGTCGTCAGCCCGATGATCGAAACACCAGAGGCCAGCCCATCGAGACCATCGATTAAATTCACCGCATTCGTAATCCCGAAAATCCAAAACACTGTCACAGGCAAACTCAACCATTCAAGATTGATTCGGCCAAGTAGAGGCGCCGTAAAAAAGTCAAAGCGGATTCCAGCAAAATAATAAATAATAAGTGCAGCAATTAAAATCCCCAAACTTTTTTGTCGTGGCGTTAGCTCAAATTTGTCATCCAATAATCCTGTGATCACGATGACCAGTCCACCGAGTAAAATTTTGCTGATGTAGCCAAAAGGAATCACACCGCGAAATAAAACAAGGGAAGAAATCGCGAAGGTGATAAAAATAGGCAAGCCGCCAGCACTAGGCATTGGCACTTGATTCATTCGGCGGGCATTGGGATTATCCACTAGTCCAGTCTGGACTGAAATAATTTTAAAAATCGGGGTTAAGATCAACGCGATCAAAAACGTTAAAACGTACTTAATAATCAGCCCGAAGGATACTAACATACTGCCACCTGCCTTTTTTCTAAAAATTATTATAACGGATTGCAGCTTCAATACAAGGTTCTATCTGAAACTTACAAAAAAGCTTGAACTTATTTTTTCTTTCTTTTTTTGATAACGCGTGTTTTCAGTTTATTAAACCATTTATTGACTCGGTTAGAACCTTCCACCACTTCTTCACCTGTTCGATATTCTTCTAAGGTCACATTCAATACGCCACCTAAAATAATAATCGTCGCAGCAAAATTCAGCCAGAACATCAAGACGATAAAACTTCCGATGATTTGATAACCAGAAACTCGTTGAGCAAACGTTTGCGCGTATAAGCTAAAACCTTGAGCCAGAACAATCCAGCCAACTGTGGCAAAAATCGTCCCTGGAAGTGCATATTTGATCCGGACATGTGCATTTGGAATTACGACATACAAACCGCCTAAAATAACCAATAATCCAATTAAAGTAACTGGCCAACGCAATGTCAAAAAGGTATCGATAATACCCGGTGAAAAATTCAGTAATTGCTGCAAAGCGTCTAAGATCACTTGTCCCGCACTGAAAAATAAAGCGACAGCAATAATCGCCATCATCAACACACCGACGATCCCCACCGAAACGATCCGGCTAATCACAAAATTCCCGCGGTCCTCCACACCATACGCTCTATTTAACGCCGTTTGGAGGGCATTGATGCCGCGACTCGATGACCATAATGCGGCCAAGACCGAGATTGATAGCATTCCTCCCGAAGTATTTTCCAGCAGCCCTGTAATCGCCGGCTTTAGAAAACTAAAAACATTCGGTGGGATTGCTTCACTTAAATATGGCAAGACCGTCTCTGGGGTAACATTAAAATACGGCAGTAAATTTCCAACAATAATTAGTATCGGGAAAAAGGACAGCAACAAATAATAGGCAACTACCACGGAGCGGTCGCCTATTTCTGTTTCTGCCAAATGTTTTTGGATCGATTGGATAAAATCCATTAGTTTCTTATTTTCTTTAATCTTATCTATTGGTCCCATAACATCCTCGTCGTCCTAATAAGTTCCTTCTTCACCTTGTGAAGTCAAAATTTTCGGACCTTCTTTAGTAATTGCTAAAGTGTGTTCGTATTGTGCACTCCAACCACCATCTTTGGTGTAAGCTGTCCAGCCATTAGGGTCCATCTTCATTTGCCAAACGCCGGTATTAATCATCGGTTCGATGGTGATAACCATGCCTTCTCTTAAACGTAACCCTTTACCTGCTACTCCGTAATGAGGAATTGCTGGCTCTTCATGAATCGTTGGTCCAATGCCATGTCCGACAAAATCACGAACAACTGAAAAGCCTTCGCCTTCAGCATAGGTTTGGATCGCATGACCGATATCTCCGATTCGGTTTCCTACTTGTGCTTGTTCAATCCCTAGATACAACGATTTTTTGGTAACTTCCATTAAACGTTCAATTTCAGGTGAAACCTCTCCCACCGCATAAGACCAGCAAGAATCAGACATCGCACCTTTATATTCCACACACATATCGACCTTAATCAAATCGCCCTTTTTCAATGGTTTCTTGCGGGGAAACCCGTGACAAATTTCGTCGTTGATGCTGCAGCAAGTCGCGTATTCGTAGCCTTCAAAACCGATTTGTGCGGCAATTCCACCGTGACTTTCAATAAAGTCTTTGACAAATTTTTCAATCTCCATACTGGTCACACCAGGTTTAATAAAATCACGTAAATGGCGATGTACGTCTGCTAATAATTCGCCAGACTCGTCCATCATTTCGATTTCACGGGGTGATTTTAATGTAATCATGTTCTCGTCTCCTTAAATGTAGTCATTTTTTCTGGTGAAAAAATGAGGTGGATGTTTCTTTTCGGAATGATTTATGTCATTCACCGATTGTCCATTCAGGTTAATTTTTACTTTCCTTCCTGTTAGGAACAGGGTAAAAACTAGACCAACATCCTTTTTTCATCTTGTTTATTTTAACATAACCCTATAAAGCGAACAAATGGTTAGAGAGCAGTCATTTCCTTTTGATTTCTATTTTGATATAATGACCATAAATTTGGCTTAAAGTTACGGATTTCATCTCATCTTCTCCCCAATCAAATTCCGAAAGCAATTTGATTCTTCCTGGAATGGAGAAAAAAGTGGGTTTCATTGGATGAGACACGGGACAAAGACCAAACTATTTTTTCTATCAGAAAAAATAATACATGGACATAAAGCAAGGAGGAATTTTTTTGACAGTAGCAAAAATCGTTTATGCCAGCATGACGGGAAATACCGAAGAGATCGCCGACATCGTGGCCGAAGCTTTTGAAAATTTAAATATTGATGTAGAAATCGACGAATGCACACAAGTCGAAGCGGAGGATTTTGAAGACGCTGATATTTGTGTCGTTGCAACCTATACTTATGGTGAAGGCGATTTGCCAGACGAGATCGAAGACTTTTATGAGGACCTAAAAGAACTGGACCTTACTGGAAAAATCTTTGGGGTCTGCGGTTCTGGCGATACCTTCTACGATCAATACTGCAAATCCGTCGATGACTTTGACGCCGTCTTCGAAAAAATCGGCGCGACTCGCGGAGCGGATAGTGTAAAAGTCGAGATGGCAGCTGAAGAAGAAGACATTGAAAACTTAGAAGCCTTCGCGAAAAAAATCGCCGATGCAGCTTCGTAAAATACTATTTGGGGATGAGCTCGTTGTTGCTCATCCTTTTTTATTAACTAACCTTCGTTGTCAAAGAAGGAAACATTTTATTCCTTGGAGACTCTTTCTTTTGAGAAAACGTAAGAAATGCTATGATAGTTCTAACGAAATGGAGGGGTTGAAATGACGTTACCTAATTTTGAAACATTGTTAAAAAAATACGCCCATTTAATTACAAAGATTGGCGTGAATATTCAAAAAGATGATACGGTTGTTGTTTATGCCAGTGTGGAACAAGCTGAGCTTGCCCGACTAGTAACAAAAGAAGCCTATCAACTTGGTGCTGCAGAAGTGATCCTACAATGGAACGATGACACCGTTCAACGAGCATTTTTAAGTCATGCGGCAGAAGATCGGATTATGGAAGTGCCGGCTTATAAAGTCGATGAAGCCAACGTGTTTGCGGAAAAACGCGTGACCCGGATCAGTATCGTTTCACAAAATCCCGATGCATTATTAGGTGTGGACACAAATCGTGTCGCAGCCTTTCAAGCCGCACGAGGAAAAGCCCTACAAGCCGTCATGGAAGCGACACAATCCAATAAATTGCGTTGGACCGTGGTTGCGGCAGCTAGTCCAGCTTGGGCCAGCAAAGTTTTTCCCGATCTTTCTTCAAGTGAAGAACAAGTAGATACACTTTGGGATGAGATTTTTAAAACCACACGAATCTACGCCGAGGATCCCGTTGCAGCTTGGGAAGAACACGACGCAGCGATGCGCAAGCAAGCCGAGCGCTTGAATAAGGAACAATTTTCGGTGTTGCATTACACAGCGCCAGGAACAGATCTCACGATCGGCTTACCAGAAAATCATGTCTGGGAAGGTGCTGGCAGTTTTGCGGCAGATGGTAACGAATTTATGGCCAATATGCCAACTGAAGAAGTCTTCACCGCTCCGGATCGCAATCGAGTGGACGGCTATATCACTAGCACCAAACCACTAAGTTATGCGGGAACAACGCTTAACGAAATGAAATTCACCTTCAAAGACGGCGAAGTCGTGGAATTTTCTGCTAAGGACGGCGCGGATGTCTTAGCTTCTTTATTAGACATTGACGAAGGGGCCAAACATCTAGGCGAAGTCGCTCTTGTACCAGATCCTTCACCGATTTCACAATCAGGGATCACTTTCTTCAATACCTTGTTTGATGAAAATGCTTCAAATCATTTGGCGCTTGGTGCAGCCTATCCCTTCAGCGTCGAAGGCGGGACGGAAATGACGAAAACCGAGTTAGCCGCTGCCGGCTTAAACAGCAGCCAGACCCATGTCGACTTCATGGTCGGTTCTAATCAAATGGATATTGACGGGATTCGTAAAGATGGCTCTAAAGTACCCATTTTTAGAAATGGTGATTGGGCTTAAAAAAACTACCAACATTATTTTTTAATAACAATTTATTTCTTTGTCCAGTAGAGTAGCAAATTGTTCTATATTAATAGCATCATAAACTTTTACTGGTAGAAATCATCTTTTCTACCAGTTTTTTGGCGACATTCTTTCCTAGAGTACATACTAGTATTTTGGTATTTATTCATCTTTTTTACAAGCTACACATGTCCAACAAATGGTCATTGTGGTTCTCCTAAAGGCTTGATTTGAAACTAAAAAGAACTTGAGCAATAGTTTTTCTAATCTGTAGTGACCCCGGAAGTTAGATTTTTTGTCTAACTTTTTGGGGCATTGCAGCCACGTGCTCGAGTTCCTTTTAGTTGATTTTAGTAATTATTACATCACTTGGTTTAATATCCTCGCCAAAGAATGGTTTCAAGGTTTCATTATAAGCTTTTTCAAAGAAACCTTCCTTGTTCAATTTTTTGATATCTTTATTCACCCATTTTAAAAGTGACTTATTCCCTTTTTTAATACCTGGGTTGATGGTTGACACTTCCCCGACTTCTTTGATTCCCACTGTATAATCTGGATTCTCCTTAGTCCAAGCATAGAGATAGGTATTGTCATCAGCTAAAGCTTGTGCACGTCCATCGGTTAACGCTTGAAATTGTTGACTTTTAGATTCATATTTTTCTAAATTAACATCTGGATATTTCTTCGTAAAATATGTTTCAGCAGTTGTTCCTTTAGTTACAATCAATTTCTTATCATTCAATTGTTTCGCTTTAGTTATCTCTGCATTTTTTGGTGATACAACGCCAATACCAACTTTCATATAAGGTGAAGCGAAGTCAACGATTCGTTTACGCTCAGGTGTTTTGGTAAAGTTTGCTAAAACTAAATCCACTTTATTAGATTTTAGCGCGTCTACTCGTTCTTCGGCGTTGACGACGGTAAATTGAATTTTAGTTTCATCACCTAATAGGTCTTTGGCTAATCGTTTAGCTAAATAAATATCATATCCTTGATTGTTGCCCTTGGAATCCAAGTATCCGTATGGCGATAAATCGCCAAAGACGGCTACTTTCAAAGTCCCACGTTTTTTGATGGCACTGACCGACGATGGATTACTCTCAGCATGGACTGTCTTCGGTGTAAAACTTGCTGCTAAACCAATTGCTAAGATTGCTAAAATGCCTACCCATATTTTTTTCATTTTATTTCCCACTCTCTTTTTTTATTATAGATTTGCGAAGTCTAAACTTCGCAAAAATTGATACGCTCGTTCTGTTTCTGGTGCTTCAAAAAATTGTTTTGTAGCTCCTTCTTCTACAATTTGACCCTCCGCCATAAAAATGATGCGATCACTAACTAGCCGTGCAAACTCCATTTCATGAGTAACAATCAATAGTGTTTTATCTGTCTTCGCCAATTCTAAAATGACTTCCAAAACTTCACGAACATTTTCTGGATCTAAGGAGGCTGTTACTTCATCAAAAAGCATCAATTCAGGATTCATACACAAACTGCGCACAATCGCGACCCGCTGTTTTTGTCCACCTGATAATTCACGGGGATAACTATCAATCTGTTCTTTTAGGCCGACGCGCGTCAACCATTCTATCGCTTGTAGTTGAACTTCCTTCTTAGCCCGTTTTTGAACTTTTACAGGACCGATTGTCACATTTTCTAGAACAGTTTGATTAGGAAAAAGGTCGTAACTTTGAAAAACCATCCCAATTTTTGGTCGTAGTTGTTGCCAGCTTTTTTCAGTCTGTTTAACCAATTGCCCATTAAATAAGATTGTGCCAGAAGTAGTTGATTCCAGGCCATTCAAACAACGCAGCAAAGTGCTTTTGCCACTACCAGACGGTCCTAAAAGTGCTACAACTTCTCCAGCTTGAACACTCAGATTAATAGATTGTAAAACTGATTTCGTCCCATAATTTTTTACTAAATCCTTCGTCTCAATAATTGTCGTCATCTTTACACCGCCCTTTTTTCTAATTTCTGCGCCCATCGACTTAAGGGATAACATATAATAAAATATAAGCCGAAAATAAATCCATATACCCAAAGACTTATACTTGGAACTTTTACTGTGTAATGCTCAATAATTTGAGTTCCTACACGAATCATTTCTGTTACCCCGATCATCATTAGCAAACTCGTTGTTTTTATCACGCGAGTAACTAAATTAATCGTTGCGGGCAAAACTGATTGGACACTTTGAGGAGCCAAAATGTAATAAAATTGTTGCCAACCAGTAAAACCTAATGCTTTTCCAATCTCAACTTGACTCTTTGGCACGCTTTGTAGGCCGCTACGAACCAGATCGCTCATCTCAGCTGAGATCCATAACACAAAGACCAAAATCGAAACCGCTTGATTAGAAATATCTTTATTCAATGCTTCAGGTAATAAATAGTAGAAGACGAATAATAGAGCTAGCAATGGCACAATGCGAAAAAGCTCTAGATAAAGTCGAAAAAACATACGGATCAGCGGATTTTTACTCGTGCGAATTAACCCAAATAAAATGCCCAGCATTAAACCAATCATGAGAGAAATCGCTGAAAGCTTAATGACCTCTAACATACCTCCCATTAGACGATTAAAATTATTTCCATCAAACAAAATATTAAAGCCCTGCATTAGCAACCCTCGCTCTCCTTTCCAGCCAATAGACGATAACGACCAATGGTAAAATCAAAATCATATAACTGATGACTAACATTAATAGAAATTCCTTGGTCAGATAATACATTCCAATTAAGTCCTTGGTTACATTGGTTAAATCCATTATTGAAATCGCACTAAAAACTGAGGTCTCCTTTAATAAAAAGATACAATTAGCACCAACACTTGGAATAGAAAGAGGTAATCCTTGTGGTAAAATCACGAGCGTTGTTAACTGAAAAGCATCAAAGCCTAACGATTTCCCCGATTCAATTTGGACCGTTGGCACATACTCAAAACTTGCACGTAAGGCTTCCTCCATATACGCTCCTCCCAAAAATGATAATCCGATAATTGCGGCAGTATATTTTCCTATTGGTATACCAACTTTAGGTAATCCATAATATAGAAAGAATAATTGGATCAACAATGGTGTATTTCGCGAAAGTTCAATATAAGCCTTTGTTACTGGGTTCAAATAAGGAATCTCAAAATAGCGGATCAGTGCAATTAGAAATCCTATCAGTAAGGCTGAAATAATCCCGGCTAATCCTAGGACCAAGGTAACTTTCAAACCCTTTAGGTATAATGGAATACTTTCGTTGATTGCTCCTACGTCCATCAAGCTCCTCCTAATCGAACACGGTTAACGCTTGTTCTAAATCCGTAATTAAATCATCACTATCTTCAATTCCAACAGACAGCCGAAGTAAATCTGATGTCAATCCGTAAGACTCACGTAGTACTTGCGGGATATCAGCATGCGTTTGAGTAGTTGGATAGGTAATTAAACTTTCAACACCTCCTAAACTTTCAGCAAACGTAATCACCTTTAATTTTGCTAAAAATGGTGCTATTCTTTGTTCGTCTTTCACGTAAAAACTGATCATACCGCCCTTTCCTGGATAAGCAATCCTTTTAAGACTAGGATGTTGTTCTAATCTTTTAACAATCTTTTGAGCATTTTCTTCTTGGCGATTAAATCGCAACGGAAATGTTTTTAGACTGCGAATAAATAGCCAACAATCAAAGCTAGATAGTGTGGGACCTGTCGTATTCGCTATCCAAGCAATCCTTTCGCCTAAATCCGGTTCCTTTGCTACTACAACACCGGCCAGTACATCATTATGCCCAGTTAAATATTTCGTGCCCGAATGAATGACTACATCAGCACCTAGATCCAACGGCTTTTGTCTTAAAGGTGTCAAAAAGGTATTGTCTACAATTAATTGAGTCTTCGTATCTTTAAGGAGTTGGCTCACTTTCTTAATATCGATCTCATTCATCAATGGATTCGTTGGTGTTTCTAAAAAAACAGCCGTAATTGCACTATCGTACTGAGTTTTTAAACTAACAAAATCATCAAAGTAGCGAAATTTGGCAATCCCCTTTTCCTCTAGGTCGTTGAAAAAACGAAATGTTCCACCATAAAGATCCCGGGAAACCAAAAATTTACTACCACTTTCAAATAATTGAAAAACTAACTGAATCGCGCTCATTCCAGAACTAGTAACCACTGCCCGAGCTCCATTTTCCAGTCTGGCTAACCCAGTTTCTAAAATATCACGAGTCGGATTTTTCGTCCGAGTGTAATCATATCCCGTGCTTTGACCCAGTTTTGGATGAGAGTACGTTGTTGATAAATAAATCGGGGAACTAATTGCCCCTGTCGTTTGGTCGGCTTTGTTTCCTAATTGAGCTAAATCAGTTGAAATTTTTAATTTACACATATCTATCTTCCTTTCATGGCAGCAATCAGACGATCACAAGCAATTTGAATATTTAGAGGAGAGGTGGCTAGATTTAATCGTATGAAAGATTTCGCAGTAGCCGAGAACCATTCACCATAATCGACAGCCAGCCTAGCTTGGTCTTGAACGAACTCTTTTACCTCACTTGCTGGAATCAGAGCTGTCAAGTCTAGCCACAGCAAGTAAGTTCCTTCTAGTTCACTGATTCTAATTTGTGGCAAATTTTTAGTTAATTTTTTTTTAGCCAGTGTGTAATTGTATTCTACTACCGATAATAACCCTTGAAGCCAATCATCCCCGGTTTCATAAGCAGCTTTAGCTGCTAGTTGTCCTAATGAGCTATTTTCTGTTTGCCGATGGGCTTGTGACCAAGCACTATATTGTTTTCGCTTCTCGACACTTGGAATCCAAACGTGAGAAGTTAGTAAAGAAGCTAGGTTAAACGTTTTTGATGGTGCATTACAAACAATCAAATTTTCTAAAGATGCTGCTTCGGCTACCGTGATTGTCGAAGTAAAGGGCTTAAAAACCAAGTCAGAATGAATTTCATCGGCAATGACTAGAACACCATATTGATTACAAAGCGTTAAGACCCTTCTAAGCTCTTCTTCACTCCACACACGCCCGACTGGATTATGAGGTGAGCAGAGAATAAATACTTTTACTTGTTCTGTTAGTAGTTTGTTTTCAAAATCAACTAGATCCATTTGATAATGACTATCTTTTTGAATCAGCTCTGAAGTCACCAGCTTACGTTTCTGATCTTTAATGGCATTAAAGAAGGGATAATATACCGGGGGCTGAATCAATATACTCTCCCCAACTTCCGTAAAACAAGCAACCAAATCATACAATGATTGCACGACACCTGTGGAAAAAGACAACCAATTTGCTTGAAATGGTGTTTTTTCATGACGTTTTTGCCACCCTTCGTACGCTTCAAAGTAATCATCTGGCACAATCGAATAGCCAAAAATGCCGTGACGAATTCGCGTTTCTAAAGCTGCTATCACAGGTTTAGGCGTTTTAAATTCTGTATCTGCTACCCACAACGGCAAGAGTTCTGAATCCCCATATCGCTCGTCTAAAGCATCCCATTTCAGTGAATTTGTTTGTTTGCGCTCTATTGCGTAATCATTAATAAATTGATCGATTTCCATGCTCTTCCTTCTTTCTTGAAACAAAAAAAAGCCGCCCTTTGCCAATAAATTGACAAAGGGACGACGAATACGCGTTACCACCCTTATTTATGTTGTCTTTACAGAGCAACACCTCGACAGTTCCAATTGAAACTCGGTACGCTAACGGGTACTTCCGTCTAAACAGCGTAAACCGTTTAGAAAACTCAGAGCTCATCTTCACTTTTTTCTGACTGCCCTCTTTTTCACCAACCGAGGTCTCTGTAACAGCTTTAAAAGCTACTCTTCTCTTCAACATCTTTTTTATTATTAATCGAATTATAATCTCAATTTCGTTTTTTTCAACATTTTTTAATGTTATTTTTGTAATAATGTGCTAAATCGAAGAATACAGTTGTCAAATTTAGATCAAGCACTTGTCCACAAGTAAACTTTTGCTAAACCATTTTTTAAAGTTGACCAAAAAAAAACCAAAAACCTAATGAACAGTGGTTTTTGGCAGATTTAATAATGTTCCCGACTGGAATCGAACCAGCGACCTATCGCTTAGGAGGCGATCGCTCTATCCTACTGAGCTACGAGAACAGGCTTGATATGAATCTCTATTATTGTAGCGATTTTAACTTATTTTCGCAAGCGCCGTCGAAGATTTAATAAGTCTATTTTATAATTAAGATTTTTCATTGCTGATCAAATCAAAAAAAGGAAAAGACTTATTTTCGTCTTTTCCCTTTGCTTTTCTTTGGTTTCTTCTTTTTTGGATCAGCTTGTCTTACTGGCTCTTCCGTCAATAACTCGCCGCCAAATAAATAAATCGGTGCCAACTGAAGCGCTAATTTTTTAGCGATCTTCGTTAAGTCCGCCTTCTCCTGCGGGCTAACTAATGTGATTACGACCCCGGATTGCCCCATTCGGCCCACACGCCCTGCTCGATGCAGATAGCTTTCTTCACTTAATGGCACGTCTACATTGATGACAAACGGCAGTGACTCGATGTCTAAGCCGCGGCTTGCCAAATCGGTGGTCAATAAGCCTTGTGCCTGCTGTTTTTTAAATTGTTCAATCGCGTTTTTACGAGCGATTTTTGACTGATCTGAAGCTAGACTAACAACTGGCAATTGATGAAAGGCTAATTTTTCTTCACCACTGCCCATATCGCTTAGCTGATTGAAAAAGATCATGCCCCAAAATTCCGGCAAATTCAATAAACGACGCAATTGATCCACCTTCTTACGATCCGTCGTTTCTAAATAGAAATGTTGAACTTCGCCTTGACTCTTGTCTTCTTTAGAAACGTCTACCACTTCTAAATCCGTTTCAAGTTTTTTCAATTCATCCAGCACGACATCCGCCGTAGCAGAAAAATATAAGCGTTGCGCCTGATTATCGGCGGCTTTCATGATCTTTTGGATCAGTTGCAGGCTTTGTCCTTGAATTAATTGATCCACTTCATCAAAGACCAGCGTTTTGATATTGGCCGCCTTGATTTTTTTGGCGGTGATTAATTCTAATACTCGTCCTGGCGTACCAATCAGCACTTCCGGTTTCTTCTTTAGGGCTTCTTGCTGGCGTTTGACATTGGCTCCGCCGATCAAAGGCTGCGCCTTCATGCCTGATCCCGCTAACCATTTACGGGCGACTTCCACGACTTGCATCGCCAGTTCCTGTGATGACGTCAAGACTAGGATTTGACTAGCTACACCGACTTCTAATTGGTTAAGTAAGGGCAATAAGTAAGCTAGGGTCTTGCCGCTTCCGGTGGGGGCGATCCCGACTAAATTTTTTCCTTCGGTGATGGGTGAAAAGACTTTATTTTGGATCAATGCTGGCTGTTGAAATCCAGCTTCTGTCCAATTCTTTTGTAAAAATGGCACAAATGTTTGACTATCCATAATTTCCTCTATTTCTCGTCGGCATCAAAAACGATGCCTACACTTTTTCTCATATCATACAACACTTGGTTGACATTGCGGGCCAATTCCACCCACTCTTCATAATTCGTTCCTAATGTTCGATCCGTTGGGTTCAAAATTACTTCAGCAAACGCCGCCGCTTCTTCAACCATTGGATTTTCTACCCGCTGCACACTTAATTTTATTTTTCGCTGATGATCACGGTCATGGAAGACGGCTTCATCGATAGAGTGAATCGCGTCCAGTACTAACGTCCCATTACTTAAATAGATCTCTGCTGGTTGATAGCTGTCACTAATTTTCCCCGTACGAATGGTCACATCAAATTCTTCGTAACGCAAAATTCCCGTGCCGATTCCATCAACATCCGTTTGAATTTTTTTTGCAAAATACAAGCTCTCATTAGGCATCCCAAACCAAGCTAGTGCCGCATAAATCGGGTATACGCCTAAATCGACTAAGGCTCCGCCAGAAAAATGAGGGGAAAAGATATTTGGTTCTTCGCCGTCTAAGACTTGATCATACCGTGAAGAATACTTCATGAAACTAAAATCCGCACCGATCGTTCGATCCTTTAACGGCAGAAAATCAGCGATGGTTTTAAAGGCCTGCTCATGAATATTACGGGCTGCCTCAAAAAAGAAAACACGTTGCTGATTCGCCAGTTCGATGATTTCGTCCATTTCTTGCGGCGTGGAAAAGGCGGGTTTTTCAACGATGATATTTTTTCCCGCTAAAATAGCCTGCTTCGCTTGTTCAAAGTGCAGACTATTTGGCGATGCGATATACACCGTATCAACATGCTGGATCGCAAAAAAAGTAACCAAATCCGTCGCATATTCCACATCTCCATAGTTTTCGCCAAATTTTTGAGCGGTCTCTAAACGTCGTGAGTAAACCGCCGCAAGCTGGTAGCTGCCAGTTTGGTGAGCAGCTTGGACAAATTGGTCCGTAATCCAGTTGGTACCGATAATTCCTAAATTGATCATACTTGTTCCACCTTTCATTGATTAGGGTCAATAAATTTTTGTGTTAAATCAAAAGGAACTGCCTGTTTGATTGAAATACTTTGTTGATCTACGTCACAATTATACGCTAAAACCGTGACGCCGTCTGCCAATGCCCCCTCCACCGCAAAATACAGTGCCGGCTGCATATGACGATGAATCGTCGCTCGTGAAACCGTTGGGAACTGTACGACAAATAAAACATAACTATGATAGCCCATCGCCTGTGCGACCCGCAGTTCTTCCACATGCTTTAAGCCTCGCAAAGTCGGTGCATCCGGAAATGCGCCGATGCCCTGATTTTCCAGCGTCATCCCTTTGACTTCCACAAAGCCTTTTTCTTGTTGATCGGTCTCAAAATAAATATCAAATTTTGAGTGCTCAAACGTATATTCACGTTTCAGAAAGGTGATGGCGCCGCGCAAGCCTGGCAGCACAATTTTTCCAGCTAAAATTCCTTCAGCTGCTAAGACGTTGGGAATCTGAGAATCAATGTTGATCCACATCTCGCCTTTTCGTACCGCGACTAAATCATAGGCGGTCTTACGCTTGACCGAGGGCTGATGATTGACCGCGACCAACGCATCCGTTAAAAATAATTCCTTGTTCCGGCCCGTGTTTTTGACGTGAGTGATAATTTCTTCTCCCGTCTCAATCAAGCGACAACGGGCAATAAATCGATTGCTTCTTTCAATAAAGCTTGCTAAATGGATCTCTGAGTAATTCATTTTATCTAAATCCTTCTAAAAAAAGTTAAATAGTCCTTAAGCCTGATGGAAAGATCACGGACTTTATTATATAGTATAACAAACAAGATGTGAACGACGCTTGTTTCGCTTTACATCAGGTAATTATACGCTATTTAATTAAAAAAATTATTTATTTGTGGATGTTTAGCCGAATGGCATCAGACTTAAAGTGAGCCATTTTTAAATTTGTGTACTAAGATTGAGAAAGGATGCCAGTTCTTCTTTCTGCTTTAGCAGATTAGCAGAATGGTATACGGCTCGAAAATAGAGCAAATTTTTTTAAAATTTGTACATTAAGATTGAGAAAGGAGTTTTTTTGATGAGATTAAAGTGGCCTTTTTTTCTAACCTCTCTTGGGATTGCGGCGGCAGGAGCGAAGCTAGCGCGCAGGCATGAAACGCAGGAGCTGAATAGCTTGTACGTCGGTTCTTGGGAATTTTCTCATCCCCACGAGAAAAGACTCCACACAATCACGATTTATCCTGATCTATCGATTATTTTAGATGGCAGTGCCATCATTTACCAACTGATTGAGTTAAGTGAACAAAAACTAGCGATCCAAGATCAATTTGGTTACCATTTAATCATCAAGACTAAAAATGGAACCCCAGATACTTTGTACGATGAACTAGATGATATTTCTCTGACACTTGTACCAACAACGCTCAATCTGCCAAAAAAAGGTGTACCGATGCAATAATCGGCACACCTTTTTTGTTTACTGATAGATCAACGTCCGTAGCATTTGATCGACGTTTTCTGCAGCTTTACGGCCTTCACGAATACCCCAAATTACCAAGCTTGGTCCTCTTCTAGCATCACCAGCTACATAGACTTTTTCATTGTTAGTCGTGTAATCTTCGTAGATTTCTTGCACATCAAAAGCATCTAACAAGCTTTTCTCTGCGCCGGTAAAGCCCATCGCCAATAAAACTAAATCAGCCTTTAAAACTTGCTCCGTTCCAGCTACTGGTTGGAAACGATTGTTGACTTTTGTCGTTTCGATGGCAATTACTTGTCCCCGTTCGGCTCCGACAAAGGCAGTCGTTGAGGTGTTGTAATAAGTCAATTCCTTATTTCCCAGCAGGCCTTCTTCCTGACCATAGCCTGTGCGATCCACCATCGAGTATTCCGGCCAAGGATTATTTGCTGTCCGTTCAGGCGGTAATTGTGGCGTGATCTCCAACTGCTTAACAGAAGCCGCACCTTGACGAATCGCGGAACCAATACAGTCATTCCCGGTATCGCCGCCGCCAATGACTACAACGTGCTTACCTGCCAGTTTTTTACTGGTGGCCTCTTTGCCATGCTTCAGCACATCTTTCGTACAATCCGTCAAATAATCCACCGCAAACTGAATACCATGTAACTCGCGGCCTTTGATTTTCAAATCTCGTGGCACACTAGCACCACTAGCAACAATCACGCGATCGTATTTTCCCTGTAGTTCTTCTGCCGTAACGTCGACACCGACTTCGGTATTCAGCACAAAGGTGATTCCTACCGCTTCCATCACATCGATTCGACGTTGTACGATGTCTTTATCAAGCTTCATGTTTGGAATACCATACATCAGTAATCCTCCGGCACGATCGCTACGTTCATACACGGTTACTTGATGACCTAGCTGATTTAAACGCCATGCGGCTGAAAGCCCCGCAGGCCCGGAACCAATCACCGCAACGGTAAAATTGGTTCGTTCCACCGGCATGCCGTCTGCTTTGACCCAATCCTGCTCAAAGGCATTATCAATAATAAAGCGCTCATTGTCATGAATCGCAACTCCAGCTCCGTTCAAGCCCTCGGTACAGGATTTCTCACAAGGTGCTGGGCAAACCCGTCCCGTCATTTCAGGCAACGGATTGGTCTTAGCTAACCGCTCAAAAGCATTTTTAAAATCCCCGCGATAAACGAAGTCGTTCCATTCAGGAATCAAATTATCGTTGGGACAACCTGAGACCGCGCGTTTGCCCCCGTAAAAGATCCCGGTATGGCAAAAGGGAATGCCACAGTTCATACAACGAGCTGCTTGCTCTTGCCGCTCTTCCACACTTAAAGGAGTTTGCAGCTCTTGCCAATCCTTGACCCGTTCTTCTACCGGACGATAGGGATTATCCTTCCGGGCATATTTTAAAAATCCAAATGGATCCGCCATCTTAGCCACGCTCCTTTCCAGCCGGTGCGGTTTGTTCACCGATCACCTCAACAAAGGCTTTTTCAATCAATTCCTCACCTGTTAAGCCAGTTTTCGCCAGCTCTTCAGTGACCCGAATCATTTCATGGTATTCTCTTGGATAGACTTTGACAAAGTGCTTTTGCGCTGTCTCCCAATCATTCAATAATTGTGCCGCCTTCAAGGAATCGGTATAAGCAAAATGTTTTTTGATCATTTCTTTCAGAACGCCGTCATCACCTGACTCGCCGAATGTAAAGAGCTCCACCATTTCCAGATTGCATTTTTCAGCAAAGGTCCCAGTCGGATCATAGACATAAGCGACACCCCCGGACATCCCCGCCGCAAAGTTTCGGCCGGTTGGTCCTAAGATTACCGCAACACCACCGGTCATGTATTCACAGCCATGATCGCCGACGCCTTCTACCACAACATTGGCTCCACTATTGCGGACACAGAAACGTTCTCCCGCTTTGCCGCGGAAATAACCTTCACCGCGATTGGCACCAAAGCAAACGACATTTCCTACGATTGGAGAATTTTCAACATCATATGCCGCATCCTCCGGTGGAACGATAATCAAGCGTCCACCACTCAACCCTTTGCCTACATAGTCATTGCCTTCGCCAATCAATTTCAATTCCATTCCTTGCGTAATGAATGAACCAAAGCTTTGACCCGCAATTCCTGTATACGTATATTTGATTTGACCCGGCGTTAACGCATAATTGCCGAAACGTTCCGCGATCCAACCGCCCATTCGTGCGCCGACTGTGCGATTGACGTTGTTGATTGGATAAGTCATCTCCACTAATTCACCATTTATGATGGCACCTTCTGCGAAATGATCCAATTCAGGCCATTCCCGTTTTTCTTTGAAGGGATCTTCCGTCTTTCGTTGAATCCCCACGCTAGTTGAAAAGATGCGGGAAAAATCTAATGATTTGGCTTTGCCCTTTGCAATAAAACGAGGCTGTAAGACTTCGGTGTGACCGATCATTTCGTCAATACTTCTAAAACCGAGTTCCGCCATGATCTCCCGTAAATCCTCCGCGATAAAATGCATCATATTAATTAAGTGTTCAGGTTTACCAACAAAGAATTTCCGTAAGGCTGGATTTTGGGTTGCTACCCCGACCGGACACGTATTCAAGCTGCAGACCCGCATCATGACGCAGCCGATTGCAACTAGCGCCAATGAAGCAAAACTATATTCCTCAGCCCCTAATAAGATCGCCATCGCGACATCCCGACCAGTCATCAGCTTACCATCTGTTTCTAACGTCATTCGTTGACGTAGATTGTTCATTGCCAAGGTTTGATGGGCTTCAGCGACACCCATTTCCCACGGTAACCCGGCATCCCGAATCGAATTTCGCGGCGAAGCCCCGGTTCCGCCGTCGTAACCAGAGATCACAACGACATCGGCGCCTGCTTTCACCACTCCGGTAGCGATCGTACCGACTCCGGTGCTTGAAACCAATTTAACATTGATCTTGGCATACGGATTGATTGCCTTTAGGTCATAGATCAGCTGCGCCAGATCCTCAATCGAATAAATATCGTGATGAGGTGGTGGCGAGATCAGTCGGACACCTGGTGTCGAGCCGCGAATCTCTGCTACCCATGGAAAGACCTTATTCCCCGGCAACTGTCCGCCTTCTCCCGGTTTCGCTCCTTGCGCCATTTTGATTTGTAATTCTTCTGCGCTCATTAAATACTCAGCATTGACCCCGAAACGACCAGAAGCCACTTGTTTGATCTTACTATTAAAATTCTTACCATCCGCTTGCGCTTTGAACCGTTTGCGATGTTCGCCGCCTTCACCACTATTGGATTTTGCCCCAATCGCATTCATCGCCTCAGCGATACATTGATGAGCTTCTTCACTTAAAGAACCATAAGACATCGCGCCGACTTTGAAACGTTTCACGATTTTACTCGCCGGTTCCACCTCAGATAATTTTACCGCTGGTCGCTCGTTTTTAAATTCCCAAAGCGAACGCAAGGACGTTGGTTCATCCAGCGCTTCTTGATTCATTTGATCGACATAATGCTTGAACAACTGATAATCACCTGCACGAACTGCTTGCTGGAAATTATAGATCGTTTTAGGATTGAATAAATGATGCTCTCCGTCTGCCTTATATTGGAAACTGCCGCCAGAAGCCAGTAGATCATTTTGACGCGAGCCATAAGCAGCTTCGTGCCGGGTCAAATATTCTTCTTCAATCTGGATCAAGGACAGTCCACCAATTCGGCTGGCTGTTCCAGTAAAGTATTTATCCGTCACCTGTTGACTAATACCCACTACTTCAAAAAGCTGAGCCCCATGGTAACCGGCGATCGTCGAGATCCCCATGCGGGACATGACTTTGACGATGCCTTTTTCCGCTGCTTTACGATAATTTTCCAAGCCATTTTCAATCTCAAAGGTTTCCAAGGTCGCGTAAGCACCATAAGGATGAATACCACTGGCTCCGTAACCGATCAAGGTCGCGAAATGATGGACTTCGCAAACTTCCCCAGAGTCTACCACTAGACTCACGTGAGAAGCTTTTCCTTTGCGAACTAAATGATTGTGCAGCCCAGAAACAGCCAACAAGATTGGCAGCGCCATTTTGTCTGAAGCAAACCCGCGGTCACTTAAGATTAAGATCGTCGCTCCTGCATCAACGGCTCCTTCCGCTTCTTTAAACATCTGCTCCAAGCTGTCTTCTAAAGCATTTCGCGCGCCAACACGATACAAGGTCGAAACAGTCACGACTTTTTGCTGCTTGGTAGCTAGTTGTTGAATCTTTTGGAAGTCACTAGTGCTTAATACCGGACTGTTGATTTTTAATTTTTGACAATTTTCAGCCTGATCCACTCGCACATCGCCATCACGGCCTAAAAACATTTCCGCCCCGATCACAAGCTGTTCGCGAATCGCGTCGATTGGCGGGTTGGTAACTTGGGCGAATTGTTGTTTGAAATAAGTAAACAAAGATTGCGGCTTGTCACTTAACACGGCTAACGGAGAATCAAAGCCCATTGAAAGAACCGGTTCTTCCCCTTTTTCCGCCATTGGTAATAAAGCCCCACGAATAATCTCATCCGTGTAACCATTCAGCTTCCACATCGTCTGCAATTCTTTTTCCGATAATTCCAGCGGTGCGGCTTCCACCTCAGGCAACTCTGTTAAGGCAATTCTGTGCTCCGTCAACCATTCACGATAATGATGAGCCTTCGCATATTTTTCTTTGATTTCTTGATTACGATAAAACTTGCCCTTCGTCGTATCAACTAAGATCATGTTAGCGGGTCCTAAAACCCCTTTTTCAATTACATTGGAAGGCGCGAAGTCGACGACGCCGGATTCAGAAGCCACCTGTACAAACCCATCCTTCGTAATCGAATAACGAGAAGGTCGTAAGCCATTCCGGTCCAAGGTCGCTCCCACCATCTCACCATCGGTGAAACACAAAGCTGCCGGACCGTCCCAAGGAGCCATGAAGCTGGCATTGTATTCTTGAAAAGCGGTCATTTCTTCGCCTAAGTTGGCTTCTTCCGACCAAGCTTCTGGTACCATCATCATCAGTGCGTGAGGAATATCACGACCGTTGCGGTAAAGATATTCCATACAGTTTTCCAGTTTGGCAGAATCTGAATCTTCTTCATTATAAACTTCAATATCATGACTCTTCATCCAATTTTCTGAACCTCGTAAGGTATTAATCTCTCCATTATGAGCCAAGAAACGAAACGGCTGTGCTCGATCCCAGCTAGGAAAAGTATTGGTAGAAAAGCGTGAATGAACAACTGCGATACTCGCTTCAAAATCTTGGTCCTTTAAATCATCATAAAAGATTCCCACTTGATAAGCATGGAGCATGCCTTTATAGACGATCGTTTTAGCGGATAAACTACAGATCGAAAACTCGCCAGCATGATAAATTTTTTCTAGTTTTCGGCGCAGACGGAACAAACGATCTTCAAACTCACGATCCGTTGCTACATCTACTCGTCGCTTAATGAATAACTGCACAAAGCTAGGCATGACTTTTTGCGCACCTGGCCCACAGTTTTCGTATTGAAAAGGAACATCGCGTTGCCAAATAACGGGATAACCCGCCGCTTCAATTTCAGTGACTAAAGCTTTCAACAAGCCTAGCTTCTGCTTCTCTTCCGTTGGCAGGAAAAACATTCCTACCGCATATTGCGACTTCTCTGGTAGCTGAGCCCCAAACTTTTGTGCTTCTCTTTGAAAAAACTTGTCGGGAATTGTCGCTAAGATACCCGCTCCGTCCCCTGTCTCAGGTTCTGCGCCGGTACCACCTCGATGGTTCATTCGTTCTAACATCGTTAATGCATACTCCACCAATTGACGGGACTTTTTGCCCTGCATTTGAGCAATAAAGCCCATACCACATGCATCCTTTTCAAAAGCAGGATCATACAAGGTCGGGGCTTTGGTATACTGTTCCTTTAACATTCACATCAATCCTTTAAATAGTTTGACAATTCTCATTTATTTTTAATATCCTACCCTTTTTATAACGATTGTGCAAGTTTTCTAAGAACTTTTTTTTAATTACCGCCGTTATAACATCTCTGTGTCTTTAAAATAAAAATCCAATCAAATGGAAATAAAAAGATTTTTTTGATAAACTAAATCTGATATGCTTCGTTATGAAAGGATGAACATCAATGACACCGAACCGCGAAGATTATTTAAAATTAATATTAGAATTAGGTGGCGACGAAAAAAAGGTCAGCAATAAAAAAATCGTTGCCGGTTTATCCATTTCTGGAGCTTCGGTCAGCGAAATGATCAATAAATTAGTCAAAGAAGGCTTGGTGGAACACTCCCCTTATCAAGGAGTACAGTTAACGCCAGCTGGTTTGAAAAAGGCCAGTGCCTTAGTCCGCAAACATCGTTTATGGGAAGTGTTCTTAGTCGATCATCTCGGCTATTCCTGGAATGAAGTCCATGAAGAAGCAGAAGTCTTAGAGCATGTGACGTCTCCTCAATTGGAAGAGAGATTGGACAATTATTTAAGCCACCCCACCTTCTGTCCTCATGGAGGCATGATCCCTCAGCAGGATCAAACAGTCCATGAAAAGGAACGAATGACTTTAGCGAACTATTCTGAAGGAACTCAGATCCGCATCGCCCGTGTCTTAGACGAGAAGGAGCTGCTGGATTATTTGATGGACTTAGGCGTAAAAATCCACGAAGAATTTACCATCACGAATGTCGCTGCTTATGAAGGGCCAATTACTTTACAAAACCAACAAAAAGAGGTATCAATCAGTTATAAAGCCGCATCAACGATCTTCGTTGATGCCCTATAAGATTTGAGTTTGTCTGTCCTTGGAAGCGGTGACCTCCAGGGCAGAATTAGCACTTATGTAATCACTACTAACTACGAGGAGCGTAACTTTATGGAACAAGCTGCATTATTTACGATATTTGGCGGAACCGGCGATCTAGCACAACGGAAATTGTATCCTTCGTTGTTTCGCTTGTATAAAAAAGGCAATCTCGCTGAACACTTTGCTGTGATTGGCACGGCTAGAAGACCTTGGAGCGACGATCACTACCGCGAGATCGTTTGTGATAAAATCAAAGATTTGAATCCTACCGATGAAGAAAAGAAAGATTTTGCCAGCCACTTTTATTATTTATCCCATGACGTGAATGATACCAAGCATTACGATCAACTAAAGGACTTATCTGACAAATTAGACGAACAATATGGTTTGCAAGGCAATCGGATATATTACTTGGCGATGGCACCTCAATTTTTCGGTACGATCGTTAATCATTTGAAGTCTCAAGAGATTTTGACAACAACTGGCTATAATCGTTTAGTGATCGAAAAACCTTTTGGCTTTGACTACGATTCCGCGGCTGAATTGAATCAACAAATCCGCAATGTCTTTCCAGAAGAAGACATTTTCCGGATTGATCATTACTTAGGCAAAGAAATGATTCAAAATATTTCCGTGATTCGTTTTGGTAATAATATCTTCGAATCCCTTTGGAACAACCGCTATATTGAAAATATCCAAATCACTTTTTCCGAAGCGTTAGGCGTAGAGGATCGAGGCGGCTATTATGAACAAAGTGGTGCCTTGAAAGATATGGTTCAAAATCACATCCTGCAAGTTGTTGCCTTATTAGCGATGGAAGTTCCGACTTCTTTTTCAAATTCCTCGATTCGCCAAGAAAAAGTCAAAGCTTTAGAAGCGATTCGCCGCTATTCGTCAGAAGAAGTTTTACAAAATTTCGTCCGTGGACAATATGACGCCGGAACGTTAGATGGTAAAGATTTTGTCGCGTATCACGACGAGCCTAAAGTCGCTGAAGATTCCCTGATGGAAACTTTCGTAGCTGGTAAATTCTTAATCGATAACTTCCGCTGGTCAGGTGTTCCTTTCTATATTCGCACCGGTAAACGGATGACCGAAAAAGGTACCCGAATCAATATCGTGTTCAAACAATTACCAGTCAATGTCTTTAATTTTGAACAAGAAGAAGCCAAAGGCGCTGACTTGCCGCAAAATATTTTGACGATTTATATTCAACCAACAGAAGGGTTCTCCTTGACCTTAAATGGCAAAAAAATTGGCCAAGGCTTTAATACGGAACCGGTCAAATTAGACTTCCGTCAAAGCGCTGAAGTGACAGAAAATAGTCCTGAGGCTTACGAAAAATTATTACTAGATGCTCTAAATGGTGATGCTACCAACTTTTCTCATTGGGACGAAGTTGCAAACTCATGGGAAATCGTTGACCGCATCCGTCACACTTGGGACAAAACAACACCAGGCTTTCCAAACTACGCTGCTGGAACCATGGGCCCCCAATCTGCCTTTGATCTGTTAGCGAAAAATGGGCACGAATGGGCATGGCAGCCAGATCAATGGTATCGTGAACGTGGTAAACTAAACTAGCCTGATTGAAGCTGAGCGATTTTTCTCAGCTTCTTTTTTATGCACAAAGAAACCCGGGTCAGCAATTCGACCCGGGTTTCTTCTATTATATAGGCTTATTCTAATCCTTCTGCGACAGCTTCTGGATAATGTTCTTCCACGATATGAGCACATGAAGCACATAAGGTTGGTAATTTTTCGTCTTCACCGACTGTCGTACGAACTTGACGACAGCGGTCACAAACTTCACCTTCAGCTTTTTCTACTAGGATCGCAACATCATCGAATGCCTTCGCATTCTCTGGTGCAGCTTCTTTTGAAATGCTGAACGAATCAGGTGAAACGATCAATAACTGCGCTAGATCGGCATCAAGTGCGGTCAACATCGTTGCGACTTGTTCATTTGGATAGATTGTTACTTTTGCTTCCAATGATTTTCCGATAACTTTTTCATTCCGCGCTTCTTCCAAAGCTTTCAGAACATTGTCACGGAAATCCATGAAGGCCTTCCAAGTATCCAACAATTCCGCTTGATTCGCGAATGCTTCATAGCTTGGTAATTCCGCTAATTGAACATACTCTTCGTCCTCTTTTAAGTATGACCAGATTTCTTCGGTCGTATGAGGAATAATTGGTGTCAAAAGCTTCGTCAAGGCAACAGCCGCTTGATAGAATACGGTTTGCATACAACGGCGTTCATAGCTGTCTTCTGCTTGGATGTAAACGACATCCTTCGCAAAATCTAAATAGAAGGAAGACAAATCAACCGTTAAGAAGTTAACAACTGTTTTATAAATTTGTGTAAAGTCATATTTCTCATAGCCGTCTTCACGAATCGTTTTGATCACTTCATTTAAACGAACCAACATGTATTTATCCACCGAGCGCAACTCGTCGTAAGCAACGGTGTGTTGAGTCGGTTCAAAGTCCGTCGTATTTGCCAATAAGAAACGCATCGTGTTACGGATTTTGCGATAGACTTCAGATACTTGGTTCAAGATATCCATTGAAACTCGCACATCTGCTTCGTAATCCACACTGCTGACCCATAGACGCAAGATATCGGCACCCATTTGATTGATGACTTTCCCTGGAACGATCGTATTGCCTAACGATTTACTCATTTTACGGCCTTCACCATCTAAAGTAAAACCTTGAGAAAGAACTGATTTATATGGTGCTACACCGTTGATCGCTACACTCGTTGTAATACTTGAGTTGAACCAGCCACGGTATTGGTCCGATCCTTCTAAATACATATCCGCTGGGAAGGTTAAGTTTTCCCGTTGACGTAAAACAGCTTCATGAGAAGAACCAGAATCAAACCAAACATCCATGATGTCTTTTTCTTTGGTAAACTCACCATTTGGCGAACTTGGGTGCGTGAACCCTTCAGGTAACAATTCCTTTGCCTCACGCTCAAACCAAATATTCGAACCATGTTCCGCAAATAATTGCGCGACGTGTTCCGTTGTTTCTGGTGTGATGATTGCTTCGCCGTCCTCACCATAAAAAATTGGCAATGGTACACCCCAAGCACGTTGACGAGAAATAACCCAATCACCGCGATCACGGATCATATTATACAAACGTGTTTTGCCCCAAGGAATGATCCAATCAACTTTTTCAATTTCATCTAAAATATCTTGACGGAATTTATCAATCGATGCAAACCATTGTGGAGTTGCCCGATAAATGATTGGTTTCTTCGTCCGCCAGTCATGTGGATAGCTGTGAGTAAAGAATTCCAATTTCAACAACGCGCCATTTTTTTCTAACAGCTCAGTCACCATTGGATTGACCTTCTCGTAGAATACTCCTTCAAAACCAGGAGCGTCTGCCGTCATGACTCCGCGATTATCCACTGGTGAAATGATGTCATTGCGGTATTTTTTCCAGGCAAAGTAATCGTCCTCACCATGACCAGGCGCCGTATGAACCAAACCAGTACCAGCATCTAACGTGACATGGTCGCCTAAGATGACTAATGATTCGCGATCATAAAATGGATGTTGGGCAGTCATGTATTCAAGTTCTTTACCAGCAACTTCCTTCAGGACTTTCGGGTCTGTCCATTCCAATTCTTTCGCTACTGTCTCTAATAGATCCTTCGCGATCACATATTTTGCTCCGGCTGCTTCCACAACTACGTAAGTATAGGCTGGATTCACAGAGATTCCTTGGTTAGCTGGCAAGGTCCATGGTGTGGTGGTCCAGATAATAAATGACGTATCATTATCTAAGATTCCTTTGCCGTCTTTAACTTTGAAAGCCACATAAATCGAAGCCGATTTTACATCCTTATATTCAACTTCCGCTTCAGCTAAAGAAGATTCACTTGATGGTGACCAATAAATAGGTTTCAAGCCTTTATAAATATAGCCTTTTTCCGCCATTTTACCAAAGACACGAATTTCCGCAGCTTCATAATCCGGTGTCAATGTGATATATGGATGATCCCATTCGCCGGCGATTCCTAAACGTTTAAAATCTTCGCGTTGTTTATCCACTTGTGACAAGGCATATTCTTCACATTTTTTGCGGTACTCCGCCATCGTCATTTCTTTACGTTTGATGCCTTTATTGGCTAAAACTTGTTCAATTGGCAGTCCGTGAGTGTCCCAACCTGGAACATAGGGTGCCCGAAAACCAGACATAGATTTTGAACGAACAATGATGTCTTTACTAATTTTATTTAAGGCATGACCAATGTGGATATTCCCGTTGGCATATGGAGGGCCATCATGTAAAACGAAAGATGGTTTGCCTTCATTTAATGCTTGACGCTTCTCATAAATTTTATTTTCTTCCCACTCTTTTTCCCATTGTCCTTCGCGGTTTGGTAAATTGCCCCGCATTGGAAAACCTGTTTTCCCTAGCTGAAGGGTTTCTTTTGTTTTCACTATTGATCGTCTCCTTTTAATAATCTAAGCCATTCAATTAAGAAAAGCATGTTTATAAAACTAAGTATTACTTGGTGATACGATTGAAAAACTGACTGTTAGCTCTCAATAAAGGTGATATTTTTCTAAAAACGAAAAATGCTCTTATCGTCACCACACATACGATTCCACTAATTGCGCGTTGCGCAAAGTGGAACTCGCAAAAAAACAAGCTCATCCGCATAGGGACGAGCTTGTCGTGGTACCACCCAAAATTTGAAACTAATGTTTCCTCTTGTCATCGGTAACGAGATGAGTCGTCAACTGCTACTTCTTTTCACAGCTGAATGTCCTAGAGGATCTTTCTAATTAGAGGGTCTACCGAACTTTCACTATCATCGGCTCGCTAAAAAGAAATCTAATCAGCTTTTCTGTTCTAGAATTATTCTTCGTCTGATTTAATTAATTCAGGTATATCAATCGTTAGGCCCATGTCCTCATCTTTCGGCTCATCAAGCACGATTGGTTCATCTGAGTCTACTGCATTCACTGTATCATTGTCAAGTTCATTCGATAGGACTTCTTTCAAAACTTCATGTCCATCGCCAACGTATGCAGACATTGGTTTCAATATTTCTTCCCAATCGCCGCTGCGAGCTTGATCGATTTGTGTCTCTAACAACAACAATAATTGTTGGTGGAAGACCCGTGTTTTTTTCTTCAAATCGTTGGTTTCAGCAGCCAATTGACGAGCGTTTGAAGTTGCATCGGTTAAGATTTCTTTCGCTTTGTCTTCTGCTGTGGTGGTTAATAGATTTGCTTTTTGCATCGCATTAGAAATCATTTCATCCGCACGGTTTTGAGCTGAAGTAACAATCACTTCAGATTCCTTGCTTGCAGAAGATTTTACTTTATCAGCAGTATCTTGTGCTACAACGATTGATTGATTCAAGGCTTCCTTCAATTCGTTGAAGTATTCTAATTTTTCTTCAGCATGCTTCAATGATTTTTCTAATTCACGATTTTTCGCGATACTTTCTTCATAATCACGAACGATCATATCTAAAAAGTCATCAACTTCATCTTGATTATAGCCACGCATTTTAGTGGAGAAACTTTTGTTTTGAATGTCTAATGGAGTTAGTGCCATTTTTCTGTTCACCTCATAATAATTATTTTCGTAATACGCCTAAACGCAAACGGATTTTTTCTTTCTTTGTTTTTCCTTCGATTCCTTGTATCTGAATTCGTCCAAATCCACGAACAGAAACAACGTCCAATAAATCTAACAAATAATCTGGTCGTTCATTTACAGACCAATTGACCTTGACTTTCCCCGCTTCCACCAGTTGCTTCGAGCGTTGACGGGAAATGTTATAGACTGTTGAGATAATAACGTCTAGCCTTAAAGAACTAGCTGTAGTAACTTCTTCCAGCCAACTATCTTTTGGAATAATAATATCCGTATAAGGGCGTTCTTCTAAATGAACGGTTACGCGACCGATCTTTGTCACTTGATTTACGATATAGCTGGCCGAATCCTTCGCCAAAAAAATTTGCCATCGCTCTCCGTTTGAAATAATATCGCCAAAATAATCTCGTTTGATTCCAGCACTCATTAAAGTTCCTAGAATCTTTCCATGAGAAAGATCCGTAAATTTTTGCGGATATTTGATCTCAATCATAACCAGTTCAAAATCATCGGTTTGCGGTTCAAAGTAATCCGGATAAATCAAACACCGACAACGCTCCGCACGTTCATATCCGCCATAAAACGAAAACTTCAGCTCACTTGTTTCACGAACTAAGGTTTCCAAAATATACGCTTGCCGAGGGTCTAAAAAATTCGTCAAATAAGGAGCGTACTGGCTTTCAACTTGTTCTAACCAATCGCCAACACTGTCAATAAATGCATGTTCCTCTTGTCTAAAATGCTGATAGACATTCGCATTCATTTTGCCACCTCCTTAATAAATAATATTGATCAGAATTTTTCTTAAAACCTCCATAAAAAAATTTAATGCGAGAATTGCTGCCATGATTGAAAAATCGATTCCGCCAAATTGCAGCGGCAAACGCCGAAACAAATTAAGAAAAGGCTCACAGATTCTTCCTAATAATTGGCCCAGTTTGGACTGATACGCCCCTGGAAACCAAGACATTAACGCATAAACCACTAAGAGAATCGAATAAAAATAAACCAAGCGATTCAAAATACTAAAAAGTGTAATAAGTAATTCCAACTAAGCGGCTCCTTTACATTTCTAATCCAAAAATATCTTCATCAACAATCGAACTTAATGTAGAATTATCAATCTCTATATTCGTCGGTGTACACAAGAACATTTCATTTCCAACACGTTTGATGTCACCGTCGATCATAAACACCGCACCTGTCAAAAAGTCAACCACCCGACGAGCTTTCATTTCATCAAGGGATTGGAAATTAATTAAGACAACTTCCCCTTGACCAACACGTCTTGCGATCGTCATTGCTTCAGAATAAGCTCTAGGTTCTACCACTGAGATTCGGCTTTTGCTTTTTTCTTCAACCTTTGGTGCAAAACGCTGAGTTCTATTATTACTTGGCATAGAAACAACGTTATCATTTTTCTTTGGTGTGCTTTCAGCCATTTTGGCAACCGTTTCAGCTCTCCGATTGGTAGCTGGTGCAGTCGGCTGAACTCTCTCTCTGGGGCGCTCTTCTTTTTGCTGATAGGTAGGACGTGGTTTTACACGTTCCTTTTTCATTGGTGTACTTCTTGGTGTTTGTTGCTGTGGGCGACTAACCTGCTTCTTTGGTGCAGGAGCTGCCTCTTCGTACATATCATCATCTGCTAAACCAAAAAAATCAGTGATTCTTGCTAGACTAATTCCCATTAACTTTACCTAACCTTTCTTAAATAGTGCCGTTCCGATCCGTACAAACGTAGCACCTTCTTCAATTGCCGTTTTGAAGTCTTGGCTCATTCCCATACTTAATTCTGTACAAGGCGCATACTGCAAGTTTAAATCTCTCACGCTTTCTTGGAGCTGTCTCAATTCAGAAAAGACTGCACGAACCTCTGATTCATTCGCGACATAAGGTGCCATTGTCATCAATCCGATCACATGAACCTTATCCAATCCCTCTAGTTCTTTAATGAAAGAAAAAAGCTCTTTTGGCGAAATGCCGTGCTTTGATTCTTCCCCGGAAACATTTACTTCAATAAAACAATCTATTTGATGTTCGGCGCGCTTTTGAATTTCTTGTGCCAAACGTAAACTGTCTAATGCATGAAAGCAATCAATTTCATTGATAATTAATTTTACCTTGCGGCGCTGTAAATTGCCAATAAGATGCCATTTGATGTGCTGCTTTTGTGAAAGACTTTGCTTTTTCTCAAGTAATTTGTCTACTCGATTCTCGGCTAAATTTCTGACACCTAGTTCAACAAGTTCATTTGCTTCGGTAGAGTCGACACTCTTGGTCACTGCAACCATAGTAATATCCTGTGGGTTACGTGAAACAAGAGCACACGACTCCTGAATCTCTTGCTGGATTCTATGCAAGTTTTCAGCGATCATGTGCTCTCCCCCTTTTATTTTCTACGGCGAAAGAATGGTGGTGTGTCTAGTTCTTCGTCTTTTTCAGGTTTTACTTCTTCACGATTAAACGTTTCAAATTCTTTCTTTTCGATATTATCAAATTGTGTTTCTTCAACTTTAGGACGGATGTTTTCTTCTTTACGAATATCCCATTCGCCAAAGGCAGATTGACCTTCGTTGTTTCTTGCAGGTTCAATATCTAAATTTTGTTTTTGTGGAACTGACTGGATTTGACTAGCGCGTTCACGTTGTGAATTGCGCGTAGCCTTACGCTCCTTTTTTGTTGGATCAATTCCTGTCGCAATTACTGTCACGCGAATTTCATCGCCTAGTTCTTCGCTGATCGATGTACCTAAGATAATATTTACATCACCAGTTGCTGCATTCGCAACAATATCAGAAGCATCTTGAGCTTCGAATAAGGTCATGTCCAATCCGCCAGTAATATTCAACAATACTTGTTCAGCCCCATCAATAGATGTTTCAAGTAATGGAGAAGAGATTGCTTTCTTAGTTGCTTCAACGACACGATCTTCGCCGCTAGCAACACCGATACCCATCAAGGCTGTTCCTTGATTAGCCATGACAGTCTTCACATCAGCAAAGTCCAAGTTTACGTAACCAGGAGCAGTAATCAAGTCTGAAATACCTTGAACCCCTTGACGTAAAACATTATCTGCTTCACGGAATGCTTCAAGCATTGGCGTCTTCTTGTCAACAACTTCTAATAGACGGTTGTTTGAGATGATCAACAATGTATCAACATTTTCTTTCAAAGCTGAAATACCTTCAGCTGCGAAACGTCCACGTTTTGGTCCTTCAAAGCTGAATGGTCGTGTAACAACGCCGACTGTTAAAGCACCAAGGTCTTTTGCGATTTTCGCTACGATTGGAGCAGCTCCAGTACCCGTTCCGCCGCCCATACCGGCTGTAATGAAGACCATATCTGCACCTTCTAAAGCATCGCGAATCGCTTGTTCACTTTCCTCAGCTGATTTTTGACCAACTTCTGGTTGTGAACCGGCACCTAAGCCACGAGTGTATTTAGGGCCTAATTGAATAACTGTTTCAGCTTTAGAATTTTTAAGAGCTTGAACATCAGTGTTTGAAGCGATGAATTCAACGCCTTTGACGTTTTCTTCGATCATTCGGTTGATAGCATTGCCACCGCCGCCGCCAACACCGATAACTTTAATAACTGCACCTTCGTTAATATTGTTATCTATTGAGAATTCCATGTTTTCTATTTCCTCCTACTTCGTAATTAATGGATTTATTTTCCATCAGAAATATCCGCTTGATTTTCAGTACAAATAATACTCTGCAAATTAATCAAAAATATTTGAGAAGAAGTCTTTAATCTTCCCAGTTACTTTTTCATCATTCTTAGGTTTTGTTTCTTCTTCGTAATCATTAGAAGCGTCGTAGTCATCATAAACAGGTGTTGTTGAAACAGCATTCGTTTGCGGCGCAGCCGATAACGAAACCTTTTCACCAGTTACAGCTGATTTTGCTAAATGATAGACATCACTCAATTCAGCTGAATAGTTCACGATGCTGATTACGTTAGTAAATACTGGATTTCTCAATCCCATTTGATTTGGTACATGCAGCTTAACTGTGGTTCCAAAAATATCTTCTGCTAAGTCAACAACACCTGGTAAGCTAGCTGCTCCACCAGTTAAAACGATTCCACCTGGTAAATCAAGTGCTTCGATCTCATCAAGTGATTCTTTCGCTTTACGGAAGATTTGCTCCAGTCGAGCTTCAATGATTTCAGCTAAGTAGCGTTCATCAACTTTAATCGGATCAGTTTTTCCAATCACATCTACTGGGAACTCTTCATCAGCTGAGGTACGACTTGGATAAGCATCCCCATAATTAATTTTTAACGCTTCTGCATTATTGAATGATGTATTTAAGACGATGGAAATATCTTTAGTAACAAATTCTCCACCTTCTTGATCAACATGGGTAAATTTCAATTGCTTGTCATGCATAACCGCCGTCGTTGTTTGACCGCCGCCCATGTCAATGACAATTGTACCAAAGTCTTTTTCTCCATCCGATAACGTAGATTCTGTTAGTGCTAAAGAAGTAATCACTGTTTCAGCAACAGTCAGTCCTGCTTTTTCAACACATTTCGTGATGTTGTGAATGATTGTCTTAGGTCCAGTAAAGACTAGGCCAAACATTTCAAGACGAACACCGATCATGCCTCGTGGATCTTTGATGCCTTCAAAACCATCAACAGTAAACTCTTGAGGAAGTAAAGCAACGATCTGTCTTTCAGGAGGAACGGAGCGAACCATTGCTGCTGAAGCAACATTCCGAACATCATCATCCATAATTTCTTTTGACTCATTGTTTACAGCGATCATGCCCTGACAAGGCTCAACTTCTAATAAATTGGCAGGTAATCCCACGCTGACGCTTTTGATCTGAATCCCAGCTTTTTCCTCGGCCTGTTTCACTGCTCGTTGAATCGCCTGTACTGTTTTATCGATGTCTACGATAATCCCACGATTGATTCCTTCTGATTTTGCGTTTCCAACACCAATAATATTCATTTGGCTATCGATGTATTCGGCGACAACAACTTTTATCGATGTTGTCCCGATATCAAGGCCTACATACATTCCTGCTTTTGCCATGAATGGGATTCCCTCCTATTTTCAAATAAATGCTTTATTCAGATTTAAAAATTTAACTTACTGTTAAGCATGAAATATAATTTTTTGCAAGTAATTCACTGCCTTCAATTTTACCACATTTTACCTGGAATGAAAAAGAAGATTCAACATTTTCTTGTAATAAATTTAATCATTTCCAGCAGGTGTTTCAGATTGATCTGTGGAGTTTTGGATCGCTTCTTCGCTAGTAGAATTTTCCGCGTAAGGATAACTATAAATTCCAGCTTCCATATCCACTACGCCTTTCATTTCTTTGGCGCTCATTTCTTTCGCAATTTGTGGATAATACTGCATTTTAGTCCCCATATCGTGAATGCTGACTAATACTTTATTGCCATCATTCATGAAAATTTCCAACAGCTCTTTGTTTTCATCCGTTGGAGCGTATTTTATTTGCGATATGCCTTGCTTCACTTCACCGGATAATTTCTTATATTGCTCCAAGACACTTAAGATTCTTTTTGAACTGGTGAAGCTCTCTAAAATTGGCAAATCACCATTCCCTTTAGCCACTTCAATGGGAATAATCTTGCCATTTGAAATAACGGGAGAATATTTGCCATCATTATCTATGTAAGCAACTTCTGGGTATTCCTTCACCTTCACTTCAAAATGATTGAATCCTTTAAACTGGACACTGGCGTCTTCAATCTGTAACTCTTGTTTTTTTAAATTTTTTATATTATCTTGGCGATCAAAATATTGTGACCAAAGATTGTCTCCTACCGAAAAATTCAGTTCTTTTTCTATGGCTTCCGCTGAAATTCTTTGGTTGCCTTCAACACTAACTCCGCCAAGTTTTCCCAATGGAGAAATGTAATACAATAATAACAGTGCTGGAATAGAAAATAAGCCAATTAAGATCGTGGAGCGCCGCAGTAGTCGTTGATTTCGTTCATGCTTAATATTAGGCAAGCGATCCAAAAAGGAGCCATTTTTAGGACCAATGGGAACCTCTTTCACTGCTTCTTCCTCTACTAGCAACTCTTTCTCTGACTTTTCAGAATCTGGCTCTGTCTGGATAGTTTCTTCCGCTGGCTCACCATCGTCGTCAAGTACCGATTCCGATTCTTCAACAGGCTCTGACTCAGGTTCACCCTTTTCAAGCGCTTTTTGTTTTAAGTATTCGATATTGGCCAGCTGCCAGGGTGTTAAATTTTCTTGCTTGGGCCGCTCTTCTTTTTCTTCCTCTGGAAACTCTTCACGACTAATGGTTCTCACCTCCAAAAGTTATTTTACAATTTCATTTACCAATGACCAGAGACGTTCTGCTGCATCGGGAATTCCTTCTTGCCTTGAAGCTCTGGCCATGCGTTCTTTCAGCTCAGGGTCCCCCATGATCTGATCCACGGATTCAACCAAATTATCACCCGTTAACTCAGCATCGGAGATCATTTTGACTGCTCCGGCTTTCACTAAGCTTTGCGCATTTTTCGTTTGATGATCATTGGTCACATAAGGACTAGGAATCAAAATTGCCGGCAGACCTAAGGCAGTAAATTCAGCAATTGATGTGGCACCTGCCCGACCGATCAATAAATCAACATTCGCCATAACGTCTGTCATATTTTTAATATACGGCTGTAGTGACAAATTACAATTGATTTTTTTCACATCAACTTTCCCGGATAGTTCGTTATAATAACGTTCTCCGGAGGCATACAATACTTGATATTCTTTTTGGGCGAATTGCGGCAAGGCTTGAATGACCGCTTGATTGATTTTCAAAGCACCTTGGCTACCGCCAAAAATTAATACCGTCGGAATATCGGTTAATAAGCCATATTGTTCTAACACATCCGACTTACCGCTAGTCATCACTTCTTGTGCTCGTGGATTCCCCACTAAGACCGTTTTCTTTTCGGGAAAATACTGTGCTGCATCAGGAAAACAAATACCTACTCGATCCGCAAAACGACTCAAGAATTTATTTGTGATTCCTGGTACACTGTTTTGTTCATGAACGATCGTAGGAATCTTCATACGAGCAGCGGCATAAACCACTGATCCCGAAACATAGCCTCCCGTTCCGATCACCACGTCTGGTTTGAAGTCGCGCAAGATTTCTTTTGAACGCTTGATACTTTCAAGGAATAATTGAACAGTTTTCACGTTCTCCATGGAAAGCTTCCGTTTAAAGCCTTGAATTTTAATAGTTTTAAAAGAGATGCCTGTTTCAGGCACAATTTTATTCTCCAATCCACGATGTGTTCCGACATATAAAAATTCTGAATCAGGTTGGATTTTTTGTACGTAGCGGATAAACGCTAAAGCCGGATAAATATGTCCGCCGGTTCCGCCGCCTGTCACAAGTATTCTCATTACTACTTCCCTACTTTTCTAATTGTTTCACCGCGTGCATAAACTTGTCTCCACGAATCTCAAAACTAGGATATTGATCCCAGCTAGCATTTGCTGGAGAAAGTAAGATGCTATCCCCTGCTTCGCTTTGCTCATAAGCTAGAGGTACGGCCGTTTCAACGTTAGCTGTCTTAATAATTGTTTGGATCCCCGCACGTTTTGCTGTATCAGCTAATTTTTCCTTGGTTTCACCAAATAACAAAATGGCCTTGATTCCTTCAAAAGCTGGAATCAATTCATCAAAATCATTCCCACGATCTAATCCACCAGCCAAGAGAATCAGGTTTTCATTATCAAAACCGCTTAACGCCATTTCTGTTGCTAAGGCATTTGTTGCTTTTGAATCGTTGTAGAATTTCCGGCCATTAATCGTGTCCACATATTGCGTCCGATGAGGAACACCGTGGAAATTGCTTAATGCGGAACGGATGCTTTCATTTGAGACACCCTTTAATTTAGCAACGACAATCGCTGCTAAAGCATTTTCAACATTATGAGCGCCTGGTACGCCTAATTCAGCGGCAGGCATAATATTTTCTGCTTGATAGTATAAATCGCCATCAAATAAATACGCGCCATTCAACAATTTTTCTTTGGTAGAAAAAGGAACTACTTGGGCCTTGGTTTGTTTGCTCATTGTTTGCAATTCCTCAGAGTTCCAGTTTAAGACGAGAAAATCTTCGGCGGTCATATTCGCTTGGATCGCCCACTTCGCTGCGACGTAATTCTCACGGGTCTTATGGTAATCCAAATGTGCTTCATAAATATTTGTGATCACCGCGATTTGCGGCTTGAACTCTTCGACACCCATCAACTGGAAGCTTGACAATTCCATCACGATATCATCCTCAGCACTTGCCTGCATCGCTACTTCACTAGCGGGAAAACCAATGTTCCCAGCAAGTAATGCCTTTCCAGCCGAACGTTCCTGATTTAATAAAAGTCCAATCATAGTGGTCGTAGTTGTCTTGCCGTTTGTTCCAGTGATCCCAATAATCGGACATTCGGCAATTTGATACGCTAACTCTACTTCAGTCAAAATTGGGATCTGTAATTCTTCCGCTTTGGCAACTAGAGGATTGTCATACGGGATACCGGGGTTTTTTACCATCAGTGAAAAATCCTCATCTAATAATTCAATCGGATGATGCCCAGTAATAACTCGTACACCTTGTTCCAATAAACCTTGGGCTTCAGGATTTTCTTCAAAAGGTTTTCCGTCGTTGACGGTAACAAGTGCGCCCAAGTCATTCAATAACTTGGCCGCACTAAATCCACTCTTGGCTAATCCTAAAACTAAAACTTTTTCGTTTTCATATTGTTTAATTTGCTTCATTTCTTAGTCATCTCCTACAGTACTATCAATAACACAATGATGGACGCGACTAGTCCGATTGACCAAAAGACCGTGTCTACTTTCCATTCCGACCAGCCAGACATCTCAAAATGATGATGTAGCGGAGACATTTTAAATACCCGCTTACCAGTCATTTTAAAGGAAGTGACTTGAATAATCACGCTTGCTGTTTCGAATATATAAACTAAACCAACCAATAGTAAGGTCCACTCTTGATGCAAGACGACCGAGATAGCCGCGAGTAAGCCCCCTAGAGCTAACGAACCAACATCACCCATAAAAATTTTGGCCGGCTTTTTATTATATGGGAAGAAACCGACTAATCCACCCATAACAGCTAAGCAAACAATTAAAACCTCGTACTGTTGCTGCTTCCAAGCAATCAATCCATAGGTCGCAAAAGAAATTGTTCCTAGTCCTGAAACTAAGCCATCAATTCCGTCCGTTAGATTCACGGCATTTGAAAAACCAACCAACCAGAAAATGATGAATACTCCATAAAAAATACTCAGTGGCAATTCAATGCCAAAGAAATTCAGCGTATTCGGATAACCCTCCATGCGATAGACCACGTAAAAAATAATGGCCACAACGACTTGGGCGATAAATTTTTGCTTTGAAGTTAAACCTTCATTTTGTTTTTTTGCTAATTTAATGTAATCATCTAAAAAGCCGATGATTCCATACAGCAACAAGACGAAAACTAGTATCAATAACGACGTTGTCATTTGTTGTTGCCAAAGGCTGAACCAGATAGAAGTAATCACGGCAGCGGCCAAAAATCCTAAACCGCCCATCGTTGGTGTTCCCGCTTTTGAATTGTGCCATTTAGGCCCTTCATCGCGAATCTCTTGTCCTTGCTTTCTCATTCTAAAATAACCAATAATGAATGGCATGCCTGCAACAGTAATAGCAAAACTACTGGCAAAAGCAATAAAATATTGTGCCGGTTCCATTTTTTTCTCTCCAGTCCTAACCTAAGGTAATTTTCAATTTCTTTTTCGATATATCTGCAAAGGGGGCAATGCTTTGTTTTGTACAATAGCCCTCACCTTTGAAGCTGACATCGATATCTAGTAGGTTTGTTAATTTTAATATATCTGCCTTTGACCATCCACGAACATCCGGCATCTCTTTCTTACCATCTGTTAATAGGATCAAATGCTCATTTGCCATGACTTTTTCGCCAGGCTTGGCCGATTGTTTTGTTACTTCATCACCATCACCTACAACCACCGCTGTCAACCCACGCTTATTCGCATCAGCAGCAGCTTTTGAAGTAGCTAGATTACGGTAATCCTCAACCGTTACTTCTGTATCATTTTCTTCATCCGCGGAATCCGATTCATTATTTTGAAATTCCATTGCACGACTTAACAATGGGTTTGCAATTTCTCCCAGCACGCCGGCTGAATAATGTTGTGGTTGCTTCATTGTCAGATACAAAATGTATTCAGGATCTTCTGATGGCAGCATCAGCGCAATCGAGTAGATATAGTTTGTATCTCCCGTTAAGTAGCGACCATTTTCTGCAATCTGAGCCGTACCTGTTTTAGCCGAAATATGATAGCCTGGAACTTTGTATTGATCATAGGCTGATCCATAGTTCTCACTTTCGATCGTATCTCGCATGTATTCACGAACCTTTTGCGCAGTCTCCGCTGTGATAGGCTCACCTACTATTTCCGGTTTCGTGATGATTTCTTTATTCGTATTTGGATTAGAAACTTTTTCAATATAATGAGGTTGCAGCATTTTTCCATCGTTTGCAACGGCAGTAAAGCCCCGCATCATTTGGAAATTTGTCACCCCAATAGCCTGACCATAAGAACTCATCGCCTGGTCGACGATATTTGATGTTGGCAATGTGCCTTTAGATTCGCCAGGCAAACCAGAGTAAGTACTTTGTCCAAAGCCAAACCGTTTCACATACTCAGGCCATTTGTCGCCTAATTTTTCTTCAAGCTTGACCATTCCGACATTACTTGACCAAGAAAGAGCTTGACGCATCGTTAAAACGCCTTTTTTTCCTAAATCCCAGTCATTAATGGTGGCATCCGCTACTTGGATTTTCCCAGATAAGTAGCTTTCATTTTCATCAAAAACACCTTCATTCACAGCAGCTGAAGTCGTAAAGACCTTCATCGTCGAACCTGGTTCATAATTGGTCTCGACTAAGAAATTCTGCCAGGCGTCCTCTTCGCCTAATCCTTCTTTAGTTTCAGGATTGAACGTTGGCCGTTGAGACATCGCCAAGATATCTCCAGTCTTCGCTTGCATCAAAGTCGCGGTCAGTTCTTTCGGCTTGGCCTCAGCATTGACTTTATCCATTAATGTTTCCAAATAGCTTTGTAGTCCGCCGTCGAGGGTTGTATAAATATCTTCCCCATCGACTGCCTTTTTCTCCTCGGCTACACTGCCAGGGATTGGTCGTTGGTTTTCATCCTTTTGATATACAATTTTTCCATTTTTGCCTTTCAGCACATCATCATAAGCAGCTTCAACGCCCATCATCCCAACAAGTTCTTCCTTTTTATCAGGTTGAGCATATCCAATGAAATGAGAAGCAAAATTACCATTCGGATACATCCGATCCGTATGTTCAGTAAAGTACAGTCCCTTCACTTTAGCCTTTTTCATGGCATCTTCCATATTTTGTTTCGTTTCTTCAGAGATGTTCTTTCCTTTATTTCCAAATTCGACTTGATAGTATTTACTTGTTCCGTCACTGTTTACGCCGCTTTTTAATGTTTTCAAAGCAGTCTTTTCTTTAATATCCAAATTGTTATGTAAGATCGAAGCCAACTCATCAAAATCCTTTTCTTGCGCGTAAAGCTTTTCTTTCCCAGAAACATAACTTTCTGACAGAATCGCATAAACAGAATAGGAAGTGGCGTCCTCGGCGATTACTTCGCCATTACGGTCATAGATTGTTCCCCGTTTCGCTTTGACAACATCTTCTCCTCGATAGAGTTCTTCGGTCTTTACTTTTAATGAGGTGCCTGCTACATGACCGCCTGCCACCACATAGATCATGCGAACGGCAAACAAAAAGAACAATCCAATACTCGTAGCAAACAAAACAACACCTACTTTTTTGCGATTGTTCATCGGAGTCAAATTCTTTTTTCGGATTTTTCTTTTTAGCCTTTTAAAACGCATTTACTTCACTTTCCTTAAATTTGCATCATTGATTGAAAGTCCAGCTTTCTCAGCAACTTCTTTCAAACGATCAGAACGTGATAATTCGCTCTTTTCTTGTTGCAATTGAGTCGCTGTCTTTTCTTTTCCATCTATATCTGTTTGAATACTAGTAATGTCATTTTGTGTCTTGCTGATTTCATTGCGATAATTCACCATTACGATTGATAAGCCAATCAACATAACTAAGAAAGCTAAAACAGCGACCTTCTCAATCCGGGTGATTTTCTTTAGACGATCTCCGGGTGAAACAAAGACTTGGAAAGAGTCTGGCGTTTGATGAATCTCTTCTTGAGGGTAATCAAATTGATCATATTGTTGCTTTTTTAATTCTGCCATACTCCCCATCCTTTCTTCACTTTCTCCGCGATCCGTAATTTAGCGCTTCTCGCACGATTATTATCTTGTAATTCCTCATCTGAAGGAATAATTGGTTTTCGATTGACTAATTTCAATACTGGTTGGAATTCTTCCGGCACAACTGGCAATCCCGGAGGCATATCCTTTGGTGTGCTGAATTCTTTATACATCGTTTTTACAATTCGATCCTCTAAAGAGTGGAAGGTAATAACACTGACTCTACCATTAAGCGCCAATAACTCGATTGCTTGTTCCAACGAGCTTTCAATGGCGCCTAGCTCATCGTTGACCGCAATTCGAATGGCTTGGAATACCCGTTTAGCTGGGTGACCGCCTTTTCGTCTGGCAGGAGCGGGGATCGCTTCTTTGATCAAATCTACCAATTCACCAGTCGTTTTGATCGGTTCATCGGCCCGCTTGCGTTCAATCAAGCGCGCGATTTGTTTCGAAAATTTTTCCTCACCATAACGGAAAAATATCTTTACTAATTCGTGGTAAGAATAGTCATTGACTACTTGATACGCACTCAGTGGCGCTGTTTGATCCATTCGCATATCCAGCGGAGCGTCTTGGTGGTAACTAAAGCCGCGCTCTGCTTCATCCAATTGAGGAGAAGACACACCAAGGTCATATAAAATACCATCGACTTCTGTTACGCCCAAACGGTTCATTTCAGTAGTAAGCTCTCTGAAATTCGCTTTGACGAAAGTCACTTGGTTTTGTTCCACATATTTTGCTAAGCGGATTTTAGCATTGTCGATTGCTTTTTGATCTTGATCAAACGCATAAAGGTGTCCTGCTTTACCTAATTGGCTCAATAGATACTCGCTGTGTCCAGCACCGCCTAATGTACAATCAACATAAACACCGTTTGGTTTGATTGCTAAACCATCGACAGTCTCATGAAGCAAAACGGTCGTATGTTGAAAGTCTGTCATTACTAATCCTCTTCTCTAAAATCCAAAATCTACCATTGTTTCTGCTATATCATCAAAACTCGCTTCTGTTTCTTTAGTAAAGTCATTCCAGCGAGTCTGATCCCAAATTTCAATTCGATTTGCTACACCGATAATCACACATTCTTTTTCAAGCGAAGCATGACTGCGTAAAGAAACGGGAATATTAATACGTCCCTGTTTATCAATCTCGCATTCGGTAGCTGCGGAGTAGAAAAAGCGAACGAAGGTACGCGCATCTTTTTTTGAAAGAGGCATTTCGTTCAATTTTGTTTCTAACTGGTTCCACTCGGCTAAGGGATAACCAAACAGACAGCCATCCATGCCGCGGGTAACGACGAATTTCTCGCCTAGCTGTTCACGTAATTTCGAAGGAACGATCAAACGTCCTTTTGCATCAATATTATGCTGAAATTCACCCATGAACATGTAGACTTCCCCCTTTTTCCCACCGCATGAGTTTAGTCTACCACAATCCCCCACAATCTACCACATTTTGTAAAAAACAAAAATAACACTTTATTGACCTTTTTTAACCATATTATCTAATCAAGGTCCAAGGGACTAATCAGGAGTTTTTTTATAGTTTTTTTATTTTATAACGCATAAATAATACTGACCAGGATTAAAATCAAATACATCAAAACCGAGAGCAAAAACGTTAGACGCCAAAACATTTTAAAGAAACGTCCATACATTATTTCGCGATAGCGATAGGCTTGAAAAACCACTACGCTTATTCCCAATAACAATATGGTTAATAAAAAATATGGTAAAATAGAGAACGTGCTAATACTTTTAGATATTTCGTGCATTCCGACGATTAAAAATGGTACGGTAATATCCGGTGTCCTCAAATTGAATCGCTGTTTTAGTTTAAAAGTTGTTACAATATAATCCGACGCTAAAAAAACTATTAACGGAAAAATGTACCATAACAAAATAACTGGTGAAAATGCTGCCAACAACTACAGTCCTTCCTATCAAAAACTATTACCCTAACTATACTGCATTATCGTTACATTCGTGTTTCATTTCATTTAAAATATAAAGGATTTAGCAAGTTTTAACAATTGAATTCGTGATATAGTCGCGAAAAGATTTTTTAGTATTTTTTAAAAGTTTTTTCCGAATAATTGCGGAGTTTTAAAAAAAAGAGTATGATGAATTTGAGATTTTTATGAGGATGGTGACAGCATGAATAACAAGAAATCCACTAGCACATTTTCTAAAGTAACTAAAGTCGTTATTTGGACTATGTTAATATTAACAATTGGCTCATTAATTTTAAGTAGCTTGATTAGTATCATGTAAAAAATTGACAAACGACCTTCGTTTCAGTTGGAATACAAAAATAGCCGGAGCAGCTGCTCCGGCTATTTTTTTGCCAATTGTAATAATTCTTTTGCGTGTTCTACCGTTAAGTCTGTAATTTCGGTTCCTGCTAACATTCGAGCAATTTCTTCTGTTCGCTCGTTTTCGGTCAGCTCTTCCACTTTTGTCAGTGTCCGACCTTTGACGATTTCTTTACGGATAAATAATTGATGGTCTGCTTTGGCAGCGACTTGCGGCAAATGTGTAATACATAATGCCTGTGAATTTTTTCCGATCTGATAAATTTTATCGGCGATCGCCTGAGCGACGCGTCCACTCACACCAGTGTCTACTTCATCAAAAACGATACTGGTCAATCCTTGCGTTTTTGAAAAAATCGTTTTAAGAGCTAACATCACTCGTGAAATTTCTCCGCCAGAAGCGACTTTGACTAATGGTTTCAATGGTTCCCCAGGATTCGTTGTAATATAAAATTCGACTTCATCAAAGCCATCGTAGGTATAATTACTTTCCTTAAAAGCCACCTCAAAGCGAGCATTTTCCATGTACAAATCTTTCAGCTCATGCTGAATCGCGTTTTCCAATTTTTTGGACATTTCTTTACGCGCTCGTCGTAATTGTTTCGCTAAGCTCTGCAACTTCTCTTCTTTTGCACGCAACTCATTTTCTAACTTTTCTAGCTTATCACCTGAAAAATCAGAGTCTAATAATTCTTGACTGATCTGATCGTAGTAGCTAAGAATCGTTGCAATCGACTCTCCATACTTTCGTTTCAATTGATGGATCAACTCCAGCCGCTCGTTGACTAAATCCAACCGTTCTTCATCTAATTCCAAGAGGTCCAACTGCCTACCAATCTCACTAACTGCGTCTTGCAATAAATAGTAGGCGCTATGAACATTGTCAGATATCGTTTCATAGTCTTTGTCTAAGGAAGCGATCGTTTGCAGCTCTTGACTGGCGGAACCAATCGCATCGAGGGGACTAGTTTCTTCATTCGTCATGGCCTGATAACTGTAAGAAAGGCTGTCCACGATTTTTTGATAATTCGTCAGCTTTTCTCGTTCCTCCATCAACTTTTCTTCCTCGCCAAGTGTTAGTTCGGCATTCCCGATCTCTTCTTGCTGAAAGGTCAGCATATCGATCCGTTGGACAAAGGATTGCTCATTTTGTTTGAATTTTTTGACTTGATTGGCTAAGGTCTGATAGCTTTGATAGGCCGCTTGATAATCTCGTTTGATTGCTTGGAAAGGCGCATCTCCAAAGCTGTCCAGCAAACGCAAATGTGATTCTGGATGCATCAGTTCTTGATGATCATTCTGACCTTGGATATCCACTAGAAATTGTCCGATGCGCCGTAAATTGGCTAATGTAACAATTCGACCATTTACCCGGGAAATACTCTTACCAGAGACATTCAAATCCCGTTGAACGATCAAGCCGGCTTCGTCCACTTCAATTCCTAATTCCTCCATTAACACTTGGAACTCTCGCTGCCTAGGGAGATCAAACAACCCCTCTACCAAACATTTTTCACTGCCTTGTCGAATGTATTCAATGGACGAACGGGCGCCAGCCAGCAAACTAACGGCATCAATAATAATCGATTTTCCTGCGCCGGTTTCACCAGTTAACGCGGTCATTCCATCGGTAAAACCTAAATGCAACGAAGAAATAATCGCAAAATTTTTGATTGTCAATTCCTGTAACATTTTTACACTCCTATTCCCATTAAGACCTTTTATCTAATTGCCACTCTGGCTTTTTTCAGCAATTTCTTGCTGGATCCTTTTTGCGTCTTCTTCTGTCCGAGCGATCATTAGAATGCTGTCATCATCATTCAATGTAGTAAACAGCACCTTTGAGAATTGCTTTTCTAGCAAATTTGCAGAAGCTGAGGCATTTCCCGGTAAAGTTTTCACATTAATAAATTTTTCCATTTGATCAACAGAAAGGACAGCTTCTTTTAATAAGTCCGTTAATTTTTCATTGACGTCCTCTTGCTCTTGTTTCGGCAGGCTATAGCGATAGCCGCCATTTTGCGCCGGAACTTTGATCAACTTCATTTCTTTAATATCCCGCGAGATCGTCGCTTGCGTCACGGTAACTCCCTGTTGCGCAAGAATCATCACGAAGTCTTCTTGTTTTTTTACATCGTATTCATTTAACAATTGCGTAATGATTCGATGCCGCTCTTGCTTTCGCATCCGTTTCCCTCCGAAAATAATTATTTATCCAGCTGTTGATGGGCTTCTGCTACTACTGTTGCTAGATCGATGGATTGATTTAATTGACCAGTCGCTGGAACTTTTTTTAAATGAGCCAAAAACTCAATATTTCCCTCGCCGCCGGTAATCGGTGAAAAAGTCAATTCCGCAACATCAAATCCATGAGCAGTTGCAAAGCTGGTAATTTCTTCTAAAACCATCAAATGGGTCTTGGGATCTTTAATAATCCCTTTTTTGCCGACATATTCTTTTCCCGCTTCAAATTGCGGTTTGATCAATGCCACCACATCACCATTATTGGTTAAGATTTCATGAAGCGGCGGTAAAATCAGCTTCAAAGAAATAAAGGAAACATCAATCGTTGCAAAGTCCGGTTGTCCTTGCTGGAAATCTTCTAGCTTAGAATAGCGAAAATTGGTCCGTTCCATCACAACGACCCGTTCATCTTGACGAAGTTTCCAAGCCAACTGATTGTAGCCAACGTCGAGAGCGTAACTCATGGTCGCGCCATTTTGTAGTGCGACGTCAGTAAAGCCGCCGGTTGATGAGCCAATATCCAATAAAATTTTGTTCTTGATGGCTACATCGAATTCTTTTAACGCCTTTTCTAATTTCAACCCGCCACGAGAAACATACGCCAAGCGTTGCCCTTTGAGCTGCAGTACGGTTTCAATCGCGATTTTTTCTCCCGGTTTGTCTAGCCGTTCATTTTTTTGGTCATAGACTAAACCAGCCATTACACCACGTTTAGCCTTTTCTCTAGTTTCAAAAAGACCTTGATTGAAAGCTAAAACATCGACACGTTCTTTTTTCATGTTATTGCTCCTTATTCATCCTAAGGGAATCGCTTTAAGTCCGTTTCATTTATTGAAAGCTTATAACTTAAAAAGCGTAAGTAATTCTTCAAATACTTCAGGTTGGAATTCAGTCGCTTCGGCAAGCTGTTGAACCGTTTTTTCTGATTGCGCCAATTCAGTGGCTAAAGCTTGCTTTGCTCCCTCAAGACCAAGTAATCCTGGATAGGTACTCTTCTCTGATTTTTGATCCTGTCCGACTTGTTTGCCTAACTCTTCTGTTGTCCCTACAACATCTAACAAATCATCACGGATTTGGAAGGCCAAGCCAATGTGATCACCAAGCTTTTCCAATAGCTCAATCACATATTCTGTTTGCTGTGCCAAAATCCCGCCAGCCACAAAGGCATAGGTTAACAGCGCCCCCGTCTTGCCGCGATGAATTGTTTTTAATTGCTCCAAAGATACCTGCTGTTTCTCAGCTGCCATATCCCCAGCCTGTCCAGCAACCATACCACCGATTCCCGCGGCTTTAGCTAACAGCTGGATCAGCAGTACATTTTCAGCCGGCGCTAAGGTCGTTTCACTGATTAACTGAAACGCGCCGGTCAATAGTCCATCACCGGCTAAAATCGCCAACGCTTCACCATAGATTTTATGATTGGTAGGCTTCCCTCGTCGCAAATCATCATCATCCATCGCCGGCAAATCGTCATGGATCAACGAATATGTATGAATCATTTCAAGTGCTCCCGCCGTTTGATAAACCGGTGCAGACAGTTCTTTCTTAAAAGCACGCATCGTTGCCAAGACAATCAAAGGCCGAATCCGTTTACCGCCGGCTTCGACAGAATACAGCATACTCTTTTTCAATTCATCATTAGCGGAACTGGTATTGAGGAAGTCAGTGATCTCTTTTTCGACTTTCGGCAGTTCTTTAGCAGAAAGCTCTTGCAACATTAGGCTTCCTCCTCACCGCTAAAAGGTACTTCTTCCTCTTCACTCATCATTTTCGTTAAGGTTTTTTCCGCTTTTGTTAAAGTATCTTGGCACTGTTTGCTTAAGACCATTCCTTTTTGAAAAGCTTCTAAAGCTTCTTCTAAGGGAACATCGCCCCGTTCAAGTTGGGTCACGATTGTTTCTAATTGCGCGATTGATTCTTCAAAAGTCGTATTTTCCATCATTCTTCTCCTTCATTCACCGCATTGATTTCTAAGACAGCGGCTTTAACCGTCCCATCAACAAAATGAACCGTCATTTCTTTTTCTTGCAAGTCCTTCACCGAACGAATCACCTGATCCTCTTGTGTCGTATAAGTAAAACCCCGGCCCATCGTTTTCAAAGGGCTTAATAAGTCCAATGACGTGATTGCTTGCTGCAATCGACGCTGTTGATTGTCTAAATAGCTCTGCATCTGTTGTTGCAACCGCTCTTGTAAATATGTCATTTGCTGCTGGGCTTGTTTGACCCGATTAATAGGGTTTGCTTGCGCCAAACGATTGCTGTATTGCATCAATTCACGCTCACGCTGATTGACTAAAACAGTCATATTTTGCTGCAGCTGCTGGGTCAAGCGATCGAGTTGAACACTTTGCGCTTCATACAAACGATTGGGCTGCCTAAAAATATACGACTGCTGCAGTCGTTCGAAACGTTCCTTTTTCCGTTGCAGCTGGTGCAAGAAGGCTTGCTCTAAGCGGGCTTGTTTTTCTTTAATTCGTAAGATTTCTTCCGACAAGACAGGGACCGCTAATTCTGCCGCCGCCGTAGGAGTGGCCGCCCGAACATCCGCGACTAAATCAGCGATCGTCGTATCGGTCTCGTGTCCCACCGATGAAATTATCGGAATTGGTGAATCCGCGATCGCCCGAGCGACCACCTCTTCATTAAAGGGCCATAAATCCTCGATTGAGCCGCCACCACGACCAATAATCATCGTATCAAAATCCAGCGTCTCGGCTTGTTTGATGTTTTTTACAATATCCGCCGCTGCTTTATCTCCTTGTACTAACGTTGGAAATAAAACGAGCTGAGCAATTGGATAACGCCGCTTGACGGTGGTAATAATATCGCGAATTACCGCGCCGCTGGGACTGGTGATCACCGCGATGCGTTTTGGGTAACGTGGGAGTGGCTTTTTAGGCAGTGAGAAAAGCCCCTCTTTATCTAGTTTTTCTCGCAATTCGGCTAAAGCTTGATATAGGGCGCCGACGCCATCAGGTTCCATATGATCGATATAGATTTGATACATTCCGCTGGCTTCGTATAACGCTACCCGACCAACCACTAATACTTTCATGCCTTCTTTAGGCGTGAATTTTAATTTTTGAAACGCCCCTTTAAACATGATGGCGTTGATTTTGGAACGCTCATCTTTTAGGCTGAAGTATTGGTGATTATTGGGCCGCATGCGGAAATTGGAAATTTCTCCAGTCAAATAGACCCGCTCTAAATAAGGGTCGACGTCGAATTTTCGTTTAATATATTTATTTAAAGCACTGACGGTCAAATACTCTTGCGTCATGTAAACACCTCTTTGCTATTCGTGATCCACTACTTGACGTCTACAGCATTCAACAGTTTGCTGCAGCAACATCGTGATCGTCATTGGACCGACACCACCAGGAACTGGCGTGATGTAACCTGCGATTGGCTCTACTTCATCAAATTTTACGTCACCAATCAATTTTCCGTCTTCATTGCGATTCATTCCAACATCGATCACGACAGCACCAGGCTTAATAAATTCTTTCGTTACAAAATGTCCTCTGCCGATCGCTACAACTAGAATATCAGCTTTACTTGCAACTTTCGCCAAATCTTCCGTTTTAGAATGAGTTAACGTAACCGTTGCATCCGCGCCTAAAAGTAAGATCGCCATCGGTTTACCAACGATATTGCTGCGACCGATTACGACGGCTTGCTTGCCAGCTAAAGGAATATCATATTCTTCAAACATTTTCATGATGCCATAGGGGGTACAAGGAATCGTGTGAGGCATGCCCGCAAAAAGTCGTCCCATATTCATCGGATGGAAACCGTCAACGTCCTTCAGTGGATCGATGGCTAATAGAACCTTTTCTTCATTGATATGATCCGGTAAAGGCAATTGCACCAAAATACCATGAAACTCCTCTGAGCGATTGAAATGTTCGATTTCTTTAATCAACGCTTCTTCCGTAATCGTTTCTGGATAACGCATCACCGCAGAATGAATGCCAGTTTTCTTCGCTGCTCGTTCTTTGTTTCTAACATAGATTTGACTAGCGGCGTTTTCACCGACCAGCAAAACAACCAAGCCAGGCTGAATTCCTTGCGCATTCAAAGCTTCGACTTCTTTTGCCGTATTTTGCTGCAGCTTCTCCGCTAATTCTTTTCCATTGATAAGTTGTGCCACTCTATTCCCTCGCTTTTTCGGATAGTTTAAATGAAGCTGGGAAAAATAGCTTTATTAGCTATTTGCCCCAGCTTCATCGATCTCTTTCATTACATTAGATAAGATTCCATTGACGAACTTTCTTGATTGGTCATCACTGAAAGTTTTGGCTAATTCGATTGCTTCGTTTAAAACAACTCGATTGGGTACTTGAGTATTGTATAGCATCTCATAGATCCCTAGTCGTAAGATAATCAAATCCATTTTTGCAATTCGTTGAATCGACCAGTTCGAACGTAAATGTTTTTGGATAATTCCATCTAGCTCTGCTTGGTGTTCCACGACTCCGCCAACTAAATCATCCAGATAAACAGGCACGAATTCCTCTTCATCCTCACTGACAAATTCTTGTTGATCAATGCTCAAGGCATGATTGATGGCGTCCTTTTTAGTTAAATCCTGATTAAAATCCAACGGAAACAAAGCTTGCAGCGCCTTTTCCCGAATTTCATGACGTGATAATTCTTTATTCATTATTTTCCTCTTCATCATTAAATAGTTCTTCTAGTGTCGGTTGTTCCATCTTCTCTGCTACGACACCGACTACATGGATATTTACTTCAGTTAATGCAATGTCCGTCATAAACAAGACTTGTTGTTTTACCCGTTCTTGCATTGCCATTGCCACTTTTGGTACGGAAGTGCCATAGTCAAAATAAGAATAGATATCGACCTTCAAGCCATCTTCATCATTTTTAAGATAGACGCCTTTGCCGTGAGCGGATTTTCCAAGTAGTTCAGTCACGTTACTAGCTAAAGAGCCGCGCATCCCATAGACGCCGTCAACTTTAGAAGCAGCGATCCCGATGATGACTTCGATCACTTCAGGTGCAATGATAATTTCTCCAAGCTCAGGACTTTCGCCTAAAACTAAATTTTTTTCATCTGTCATTGTACTCTCTCCTTATTCGGTCAAATGTATTTATTTTTTCTTTCAGAAAAAATAAGTCTGATTCTCATGCCGTATATCATCCAACTAAACTTCAGTAGTCTTGTCTCGCTGATGATTTTTCGATTCCTCATTGCTTTAGATACTGCAAAAAGTTGGACTGACATCCTTATTCGGTCAATTGTATTTATTTTTTCTTTCAGAAAAAATAAGTCTGATTCTCATGCCGTATATTATCCAACTAAACTTCATTATTCTTATCTCGTTGATGATTTTTCGATTTCTCGTTTGCTTTTAGATACTGTAAAAGGTTGGACTGACATCCTTATTCGGTCAAATGTACTTATTTTTTCTTTCAGGAAAAATAATTCTGATGTTCCTGTCGTATCTTAGTTTAGGCTCGTGAAACGTAGCTGCCGTCTTGTGTATTCACGATTAATTTATCACCTTGATTGACGAAAAATGGCACGTTGACAGTTAAGCCAGTTTCCATTACAGCAGGTTTTGATCCGCCTGATGATGTATCGCCTTTAATATTTGGTTCTGTTTCAGCGACTTCTAGCACTACTGTATTTGGTAGTTCAACCCCTAAAACTTCGTTGCCATACATGATGACGGTCAACTCAGTATTTTCTAAAACATAGCGCATTTCATCCGCAATTTGTTGTTTTGGCATTTCGATTTGTTCATAGCTTTGCATATCCATGAAAACATAGTTGTCGCCGTCATCATAGAGATATTGCATTTTATTATTATCAATCTGTGCTTTTGCAACTTTTTCACCGGCACGGAAGGTTTTTTCTTGAACCGCACCCGTACGTAGATTTTTTAATTTTGAACGAACGAAGGCTGCACCTTTCCCCGGCTTCACATGTTGAAAATCGACTACGCGCCAAATGCCGCCGTCCACCTCGATCGTCAAGCCAGTTTTAAAATCGTTTACTGAAATCATGATACTTCCCCCTAATTCATTGCAAGGTAATTACTTTGGTAAAGTGTTACAAAATAATTCCAAGCCTTGTTACATCTGTTCGTTTTCTTGCAAGGCAAAGAAAACAGACACATTGATTGATACCCCATCTTTTCAGATTTGGTTCTAGTTTATCATTTCTTGTTTACTAACGCTACCACTACTCAAGGACTCCTACAAAATGATGAGCTCCTTTGGCGATTGCGTTAAAATTCGATTACCTTCTGCTAAAATCACTAGATCATCCTCGATCCGTACCCCACCTAAGCCAGCTAAATAAATGCCCGGTTCATCGGTAATAACATTGCCTTCCATTAATGGTTCATCATTGGAACGGCTGATATTCGGTCCTTCATGGATCTCCATTCCGATCCCGTGACCGGTGGAATGGCCAAAGGCTTCCCCGTATCCAGCTTCGCTAATGAAATCGCGAGCAACCGCGTCTAGCTGCGAACCCGTCACACCTGCTTGTGCAACTTCAAGAACTTTTTTCTGTGCTTCTAAAACGATTTGGTAGATATCCTTCAACTGCTGTCCTGGATCTCCGATTGCAAAGGTCCGTGTGATATCAGAAACATACCCTTGATAAACACAACCGAAATCAAGCGTAATCAGATCTCCTTGTTCAATCATCTTTTCACTGGCCACACCATGAGGCAATGCTGAACGTGCACCACTAGCAACGATCGTCTCAAAAGAGGTTCCACTGGCACCTAATGACCGCATATAAAAATCAAGTTGGTTGGCTACTTCAATCTCAGTCATGCCCGGCCGAATCATTTTTAGTACATGATCGAAACCTTCGTCAGCAATCGCACAAGCTTTCTCAATAATTGCGATCTCGCCATCATCTTTTTGCTCTCGCAGTTTTTCAATCAGGCCGCTGGCAGGTGCCAACTCGGCATCGATCACCTCTTCAAAGATCGAATAATCGGCATAAGTCATTACAGCATCTTCAAAGCCGAGCACGTTAACTGATTCACTTTCCATCAGCTTAAGCAACTCACTAACGATATCCCCTTGATGCTGAATAATCGTCATTCCTTGAATTTGTTCGCTAGCTTGTTCAATGTAGCGAAAATCTGTAATAAAGAAGGCTTGCTCTAATGTAATCAAAGCCATGCCCGCCGTGCCAGTAAAATTCGTCAAATAACGAAGATTTGCTGGACTGGTAACTAAGTAAGCATCGATGATTGCTTTTTCCATCAATACACGCAATTTTTCAATTCGTTTTATCATTCTTATCACCCATTATCCATTATAGCAAAGAGTTCCAAAAAGCTGAACGAACACGATTAGAAAAAAAGATTGAAGCTTAAAGCTTCAATCTTTTGGATAAAGAAATATGATTTATTTGTAAATAAGAAAAGAGTCTATGCTACAAAAATTTTTTTACCGTCTGCCGGTAAAAAAGGAAGCTACGGCTACAACAATGACCGCGCCTAAAATAGAGGGGACTAACGCCATACCTGCAAGATGTGGCCCCCAGTGACCAAATATCGCTTGTCCAATATACGAACCGGCTAACCCAGCGATAATATTTAATACGCAGCCCATTTGTTTTCCTCGACCGGAAATACCACCACCGATGGCTCCAATCAACGCGCCAATAATCAATGTCCATAACATAATAATCCTTCCATTTTTTAAATTCATCCCGAATACATCTTTTGAGCCAAATAATTTATGCCTCTGTCAAGCGCTTTTTGAGCCCTTTTGCAAAAAGTTTCGCAAATGTGAAACCTTAAATAAGCCCGCCATAATCACTTTTCCCTTTTTGTAAGCGGCTAATCTACTGTAAAAAAACACCAATTTGGCTGTACCTGTGAATAACTCTTATCAAATAAGATCTTTCCGCAGCCTTACCGCATTTTTTGCCCAATCGATCGTACCTAAGCGATAAGGAAAGTTTCCTTCTATTGAAAAGCTGCCCACTTCAGGCACATTGATTTTATTCATACGGGCACTACCCTTCGCTAAATACCCCGTTCCCATTTTCAGCATATCTTTTAAATTAAGATTACTGCCGGAATATTCTTTAACAATCCCATAATTATTCGTGATCGCTGACAAACGCGGACGCACTGTTTTACGTTTCATTAAGCGAATAATATCCTCCTGCCGCTCGAAAACGTCGATTCGACCGTCCTGATCAATTTGATAGCTGATATACGCATCAATTTCTGCCAAAGTCAGACGTTGTTCGCCTTTTTGAAACGTTTGGCCGCTTTTCAAAGCAGTGAACTCTTTGTAGACGGTCACTGGCATTTTGCCATCTGCCTCCAAACCAGCCTCTTCCACTCCTAAAAGACTATCCGACTTTTTCAGAATCAAATATTTTTTTACTTCTATTGAAAAAGCCAGCGAAAAATAAGTTAAAAATTTTTCGATCGGTACTTGAGTATATAATTCGCCTAAAGTCAGCTTTTGAATTTTTATCTCTGGTGAGACCCGCAGTAAACTATTTACACCGCCGGTCAAATCATACACAAAGAAGCTCGAATACTGACGGTCATCAAATACAAACAAAACTTTCATAACGATCTTCCTCTCTAGAAATAAGTTTAGCGAAAACCAACGACAAAAACATCCGTCAAAAGTCTGAAAAAACCGCTTTTTGATTAGTTGCATTAGCAAAAATAATAAACAATGATACAATGGATACGGAGAAATTCCTACAAATAAAAAAATGCAAAATATCCTTAGCAGAAAGGATCGATCATGAATACCATTAGTTATGTAATTTTAGCGATGCTGATTCGCTCACCCTTGACCGGTTACGAATTAAAACGTTTCTTGAATCTTTTTTGGGAGGCCCATCATAGTCAAATCTATCCTACTTTAAAAGAGCTGCGAAAACAGGAATTAATTGAGATCGTCGATATTCCCGACGGTAAACGTAAAATCTATGATATTACTCCCGCAGGCAAAGAGTTAGTAAAGGAATGGGTCTTCAGTAAAAGCCATGCTCCCTCTCAAAAGGATGAATTTTTGGCGAAGGTCTTTACGATCTCTGCCTTGGATCGAGACACTTCAAAATTTTTGATTATGGAACGTCAACAGTATTTTCAAGAGCAGCTAAGCGAGTATTCCAAAGTCTTAGACAGCTTAAGCGACTTGAACCAAGCAGAACGCCATAAAAATTTTGGACGGGAACTGATTATTGAACGAAAAATTCGTTTGTGTAAAGAAGAGCTGGCTTGGTGTGAGTGGGCTGGAGAAAAAATTGAAGCATACTTTTCAGAAAAATAGCAACTAATCATTGGAGCAGATCATTTAAGATCTGTTTCTTTTTTTACAAAAAATATATGTAAATTTATTTATGTAAATATTGACATAAATAAAATTCATGATTAAACTAGTGAATGGAAAGTGGTGACTTAATGGAAAATTTAAACGAAAACGAATTGGTTAAGGAAAAACAAAATGGAAAGGCTGCTTACGTTGTCGCGTTTGCTTGTATGATTGCTTTCATGGGGATTGGCTTGGTTGATCCAATCTTGAACTCCATCGCAAAATCTTTACAAGCAACACCGGCGCAAACAACCTTACTGTTTACCAGCTACATGATGGTGACAGGAGTCGTGATGCTCTTCACCGGTTTTGTCTCTAGTCGGATCGGCACAAAAAAGACCTTGATGTTAGGACTTTTTATTATTATTTTATTTGCGCTTTTTGCTGGCTTATCTCATTCGATTGATGCCTTGATTTATTTTCGGGCAGGCTGGGGCTTAGGAAATGCCTTATTTATCTCAACGGCGTTGTCCGCGATCGTCAGCGTATTGATTGGACAAACAGAAAAATCCATCATGCTTTATGAAGCAGCGATGGGCTTGGGAATGTCGATTGGACCGTTAGTCGGCGGTTCACTAGGGTCAATTTCATGGCGTTTGCCCTTTGCTGGTGTTTCTGTGCTAATGCTGATTTCTTTCTTGTCGATCGTTATCATGTTCAAAGAACCCAAGGGCGATCAAGAAAAAGTTGCGCTATTAGCCGGTGTGAAGGCCTTGAAAAATCATAAATTACGTTCGGTCGGCTTGATCGCTTTACTTTACAATTTTGGCTTCTTTACCTTATTAGCCTACGCTCCCTTCTTACTACCAAATTTTTCTGAAATGCAGATTGGTATGACCTTCTTCGGGTGGGGGATTTTACTAGCAATCTCGTCCATCTTTTTAGCTACTCGGATTGAAAGAATGATTGGAACTTTTTATACCTTAATGATCGGCTTCATTGGTTTTGTCATTTGTTTACTCTTAATGGGGATCAATGCTGATCAGCCTAACCTGGTCGCGACTGCGTTGATCGTAGCCGGCTTCTTCCAAGGAGTCATCAATACTTTGATGACTACGATTGCGATGGAGATTCCTGGAATCAAGCGTAACATTGCTTCTTCTACTTACAGCTTTGTCCGCTTCTTTGGCGGCTCACTGGCACCCTTTGTCGCAGGCCTGATTGGGGCAAAATTTGGCGGGAATTATACTTTCTACTTTGCCAGCGCAATGGTCTTCATCGGGATTTTATTGATTGTTATTCATTCACAGTATTTTGAAACGGTTGAAGAGGAAGAACTAAAAAATTAATTTAAAATAGGCTGCGTTCTCAATGAGAACGCAGCCTATTTTTTGCTCTTAATCAAAAAAGAGTACAAATGAATGCACTCTTAGAAATTATTTATTCAGTTAATTCACTTGCGGCTTCTTGGTCTAAGATCACTGTTAAATTAGGATGCAAACGTAAAACTGAAGCCGGCACGTCTTCTGTGATTGGGCCTTCCAATGCTTGTTTGATGATTGCCGCTTTCTTTTTCCCATTAGCGATCAATACCAGTTCCTTAGCAGCCAAAACCGTTTGTGGTCCAAAGGTGACCATTTCCGTTCCGGGTGTATGAGGCGTCGCTTGATCCAGCAGTTGATACAAATCATCATCTGGAGCAATCGGCACACGATACACCCCATAATCAAATGAAGTAAATCCCGGCAGATTACCACAAAAATGACCGTCCTCGCCGATCCCCATCAAGACAAGATCCAACCCACCGGCTTCAGCAATCTGATAGTCATAATCTTGGTAATTTTCGGCATCCAAGACTTCAATATTTTCGGCCTCAATTCCTAGCGGTTGAAATAATTCTTGCATCAGTGCCTGCATCGTCAACCCGTCTGCTTGATCCTTCAAGCTGATTTCATCAAAGTTATAAAAATGCGCCAAGCTTTGATCAAACTGTACTGCTCGCAAACGCTCATCCAAAATCTCATACGTTCGTTTCGGCGAAGAACCTGCCGTCAAGGCCAAGTTCACCCGATGATTTTCCGACCACTTCAGCAAAATCAAATCAGCCGTTACCTGACTCAATGTTTCATAATCTTCTGTTACTAATAATTTCATCTTACCACCTACCTTTTTTATTTAATAATAACATAGCAAAAAAAGAAATGTAAACGGATTCCAAATCCGTAAAACCTCTTCAAACTTGACTTTGATGCAAAATATAAATAGTATAAACTATAGTAAAATAGTTAATATTGCTATATTTTATACTATTTTAAACTGATAGGAAGGAGATCTTCTTGTGCGAACAATTGATTTGATTGTCTTAGGTATTTTAAAAAGAGAAGCTCTTAGTGCGTATGATATTCAAAAACAGGTCACCTCACGGAATATTTCTCAATGGGTCAAAATTAGTATTCCATCAATCTATAAGAAAGTCATCCAGCTAGAAAAACAAGGCTATCTAAAAGGTACAGTAGCAAAGACAAGCAAGATGCCAGAAAAAGTGATTTACTCCTTAACCAAAAAAGGCCGCCGGGAGTTTGAGAAATTAATGCTGGGCATCGCTACCCGTCCGATTAATCTTCACTTAGATCTCAACGCCGTTATTCTAAACTTAGACAATCTTTCTCCCGCAGATCAAAAAACTTGTTTAAGCATTCTTGAAGCAAATATTAAAAGTACCAAGACAAATCTAACGAAGATCAACGAAACACAGCAAGAACTTCCAACACTTTCCACAACTGAAAAAGCGGTCATGCATCAGCAATATTTATTAATCGAAACGATTGAGCGATGGCTCACGGAAGTAAAGCAAACCTTTTAATTCCAGTCAAAGTGATTGTTATACCTTCATTAGACTTCTGAAAACTCATTGATTTCCTTATTTAAGAAATAAGAAATCAAGGTTCGAATGAGGACGATCATCGCCAACTTGATGATGTCTTGGAAAGTCGGATGAATGATTGATTCAATGATGTCCGCTACGATCAGAAATTCCAAGCTTAATAAAATATAACTGCCTAAATAAGCCTTGATATATTTATTTTTCTCCAAGGTCGAGGAACAGGCCTGATTTCTTCCTTGCTGGAGCAATTTGATCAAGGAAAGAAAAGCACCAATCACAATAATAAAAATCGATAGGACATCTAGCAGTAGAACAATTGGATGAAAAAAGAATTGAATAAGTGCTTCAAATTTTGCCACTTTACACACAACCTTTTACGCTATTTTACTTCCGTCAATAGCGTATTCATTTTTTGGTAAATACAACAAAGCCTGGCTGCTCAGGATGATCGATCTCAATGAACCCTTATGAATCCCATGCGCTTTCCAAAAAATCAATAAATCAGCGGTAGCCATAAAAATATTAAACGCCGAAAGCAGAAGAAACTCCGTATTAGGCACTAACAGCGCAAGAAGAAAATAGCCGCCTCCCAGTACCACAGCTGGCGCTAATACTCCGAGCTTATAAGCTTTTACCTCCAAAGCTTCACAGCAATGACAATACGGCATCAGCTCAATCAGATTAAAACCAAAGCTGATACTTTTCATTTTCTTTTTAGCGTAATTCGCCCAAGCCAGTCCATGCAGCAGCTCATGAACTGGAATGGAAACAACCAACAAAAAAATGACCAGCTTAAAATCACTTTCCCACAGCGGAATTGCCTCTTTGCCCCAACGCCAAAAATAGCCGATCACCACCAATACAATCAATGGCAACGACAGCAGCATATCAAGGGAATTCGTATCCTTCAGTGAGAAGGTCCGATCCTCTTTCAAATAATTCTTCTTCTCTAAACGTTGACACAGCGACTCAAACGCTTCATATTCTTTCTGCTTTTTCCCTTTACCCTTCCTTTTCAACTCCATACTTATCCCCCCAAACCCATGTCCCCACATAGGTGATTTGTAAAAACATTCTTCCCCTGATACCAACCACGGATCTTTGTACTAATTATTTAAGACTCGACGTCCAATAAATACTCTGCAAAAAATCTTCTCTCTCCATTATAAAGCCAAAGCCAATCCCGCCTCTGCCCATTTCCTTAATAGATTTATCAAATTACTGGTTTCACTTAAAAAAAACAGCCAAACTTCCAATCAAACTTTTACTAATGAATTCGAAAAAACCAGCGACTCTTTTGATAAGTCGACTGGTTCTATTTTTTACTCTTGAATCATTTCACCGCTTGGTGTTTCGGTAAGATAAGCATATTCTCCCACAGTCTCAATAAAAACTGCGCTACTTTCAGTCTCCGTCTGATTTCCTTTCAATAGCGAAATCTTTTGCGTGATTAACTGTAACAACGGCTTCAAATTTTCTTCAGTATCAATCGCTTTTGTAGCAATCGCTTGGCAAAGACCTCTTAGTTGATTGGTCTTTTCTATTGATTCCAAGTATTCCTCGCCATCTTCAAGTTCCTCACCTAATTGCTGCCAATCAAGCTGATCAAAGTACGCATCAAAAATTGTAAAATCCAATTTAAAAATAGATAAAAGGAATAATTCTCTGATTTTTTGGTTCTCTTTTAACAATTTAGCTAGCTCACTAGAACCATTAGCAATTTCCAATCCAAGCTCAGTCAGTACTGAAAAATTATGTTCATATTCCTTTTTCAGCTTCTGATAAATCTGCCGCGTTTGTTGCACTTCTTTTTGTTTCTCACGATACTTAACGAATTGGAACAGCAGCAAAACTGCTAAAATTGAAAAGAAACTACCAAAAAAAGCCGTTGACGCGCCAATATATGTTTCGATAATGTTGATTCGTTCATTAAAAAACTGCTGATTGAAATAAACTAGCGCGATGCCAGTAATAGCCAATACCTCATCAATTAGAATAACAGCCAGAGTAACAATCGTTAATTTTTGCTTTTCAAAATTCATTGTTCACCCACGCATCCATTTTGAATGCTTCTCCTTATATTTATTTTTATTTTTTTAAAACTAACAGCTATTTATCACCTCACTTAAAAATGTAAAAAATATTGATTATTTTTATACACTCAACGTTATAATCGCTTTTAAATTATAACTAAAGATAATTACGCGCGTTCTAATAACGTTTTTTATTATATCATTCTTCCATTGCATTATAAAGAGCACATAAACATTTCAAATAAAAAAACTCGAAACGCTGAATTCTCAACGTTTCGAGTTTTAGATTAATTGCTACCCAACAGACCCTTCCATCTCATACTGAATCAGACGGTTTAATTCCACAGCATATTCCATTGGTAATTCTTTTGTAAATGGTTCAACGAATCCCATCACGATCATCTCTGTTGCTTCTTGTTCAGAGATGCCGCGACTCATTAGGTAGTATAATTGTTCTTCCGAGATTTTTGAAACTTTCGCTTCATGCTCTAAAGAGACATTTCCATTCAAGATTTCGTTATACGGGATCGTATCAGAACTTGATTGATCGTCCATGATGATCGTGTCGCACTCGATGTGACTAAATGAGCCTGCGCTATTACGACCAAAGCGCACGGTTCCGCGATAGTCTACCGCGCCGCCGTCTTTGGCAATGGATTTTGAAACGATTGAGCTGGAAGTATTTGGTGCATTATGGATCATCCGCGCACCGTTATCTAAGACAATGTTTTTGCCGGCTACGGCGATTGATAGCATCGTACCACGGGCGCCTTTGCCTTCCATGTAGACACTTGGATATTTCATGGTTACTTTTGAGCCTAAGTTACCATCGACCCACTCCATTGTCGCGTTTTCTTGAGCTTGCCCACGTTTAGTTTCCAAACTGTATACGTTGTTCGACCAGTTTTGGATCGTCGTATAACGGCAATAGCCATCTTTTTTAACGAAAACTTCTACGACTGCGGCATGCAAACTATCTGAAGAATAGGTTGGTGCGGTACAGCCCTCAACATAATTGATGCTGGCGCCTTCGTCGACGATGATCAGTGTGCGTTCAAATTGTCCGGTGTTGGCTGAATTGATTCGGAAGTACGACTGGATCGGAATATCGGTTTTCACACCTTTTGGTACGTAGATAAAGGTTCCGCCAGACCAAGCTGCCGAGTTTAAGGCAGCCAATTTGTTATCTGAGGGTGGCACCAATGTTCCGAAATATTCTTTGAACAACTCAGGATATTCTTTCAAAGCTGAATCGGTATCAGTAAAGACGATGCCTAATTTTTTGAACTCGTCTTTCATGTTGTGATAAACCACTTCGGATTCGTATTGAGCCGAAGCACCAGCTAAGTAAGCACGCTCTGCTTCTGGTATTCCTAAACGTTCAAAAGTTGTTTTGATTTCTTCTGGTACATCGTCCCAATCGCGGGCCGGTTTGTCGCTGGAACGAATGAAATAATTGATTTTATCGTAATCCAGTTCGGACAAATCAGGTCCGTAACCGGGCATTTCTAATTTTCTGAATGTTTCTAAGGACTTCAAACGAAAATCCAACATCCATTCTGGTTCTCCTTTTGCGCGGGAGATTTCGCGAATAACTTCTTCAGATAGACCTTCGCCGGTGGTAAAGACCGGTTCGATATCATCGTGAAAGCCAAATTGATATTCCTCTTGCATTTCAGGTACACTCATGTAATCCCGCTCCTAACTTCTTACTTTATATGTACTTACTTTCTTTTCAGAAAGATAAGTCGGGTATTCTTTTAATCCTTATGAAATTGTCCTTCTCTAGCTTTACCTTGTTCATTGGTCAAGGCTTTGCCTAGTGCTTTCCAAGCTAAGGTGGAACACTTGATACGAGCTGGGAATTTTGCGACACCGCTAAGCATCGCCGCATCGCCCAAAGCCTCTTCATCTTTTTCTGGGATCTCATTGCCTTGAACCATTTGGGCAAAGATCACGGCTAAATGTTCCGCTTCCGAGACAGGCTTGCCCACCACTGCGTCAGTCATCATTGACGCGCTAGCGGTTGAGATTGAACAGCCACTGCCGGAAAACGCGATATCAGTAATAATATTATCCTTCACGATCAATTCAAGCTCGATCACATCACCACAAGTTGGATTATTCATCTCGATTGTTTGCGTGGAGTCACTCAATTTTCCACGATGATGCGGATGAGAGGAATGATCCAAGATCACTTGCCGATACAAATTGTCTAATTTAGAGAGCGCCATGCTTGAAAAACTCCTTCGTTGCCTGAATTGCTTCGATCAAACGGTCTGCATCTTCTTTCGTATTGTAGAAATAGAAGCTGGCCCGCGCCGTCGCTGGCAGATTCAAATAATTCATTAATGGTTGTGCACAATGGTGGCCCGCCCGAACTGCGACACCTTCCATATCTAAAGCCGTCGCTACATCATGAGGATGGATACCGTCTAAATTAAAGGCGATCACACCCGTATGATGTTCAGGATCTTGCGGTCCGTAGGTGGTGATTCCATCTATTTCGTGTAATTTTGGTAACACATAGTCCACTAATTCTTGTTCGTATTGATGGATCTGCTCCATCCCGATCTCGTTTAAATAATCAATCGCCGCACCTAATGCGATCGCTCCAGCGATATTGGGTGTGCCGGCTTCGAATTTCCAAGGTAATTCTTTCCATGTACTATCATAAAGATTCACGAAGTCGATCATTTCGCCGCCAAACTCGACAGGTTCCATTTGTTCCAGCCATTGACGCTTGCCATATAATACACCGATTCCGGTTGGTCCACACATTTTATGTCCACTAAAGGCAAAGAAATCTGCGTCCAACGCTTGGACATCTACTTTCATATGGGGAGTTGCTTGAGCGCCATCTACAATCATCACCGCGTTATTGGCATGAGCCAGCGCTGCTAATTCTTTGATTGGATTGATCACACCAAGAACATTGGAGACGTAGGCGAGTGACACAATCGCTGTTTTTTCATTGATGATTTCTTTTGCAGCAGTCATATCAAGGAAACCGTCATCCGTTAATGGGACATAACGTAATGTCGCACCCTTGCGTTGGGCTAATTGCTGCCACGGAATAATATTTGAATGGTGTTCCATGTAGGAAATGACGATCTCATCGCCTGCTTCAACAAAGGCATCGCCGTAGCTGCGAGCCAGCCAATTCAGACCAGTCGTTGTTCCACGGGTAAACAATACTTCAGCGGTTTCCTTAGCATTGATAAATGCACGAACTTTTTCGCGACTATTTTCATAATCTGCGGTTGCCCGCTCAGCTAAAGTATGGACGCCGCGATGGACGTTGGCATTGTCGTTTTCATAGTAATGACGCAGCGCATCCAAGACTTGCGTCGGTTTTTGCGTTGTTGCTGCATTGTCTAAATAAACAAGTGGTTCATCATTTACTTCTTGGAAAAGAATCGGAAAATCTTTTCTAATCGTAGCAAAATCCCTCATTATTTACTCAACTTCCCTTCGATCGTTGCGATCAGTTGCTCTTGAGTGGCTTTGATTGGAATTGCGGTGATCACAGGTCCTAAGAATCCACGGATCACTAATCGTTCAGCCGCTGCTTTTTCTAACCCGCGACTCATTAAATAGAATAATTCGTCTGGGTCAACGCGACCAACACTGGCTGCGTGTCCGGCGGTCACTTCATTTTCATCAATCAAAAGGATCGGATTGGCATCGCCACGAGATTTTTCAGATAGCATCAAGACACGACTTTCTTGTTGCGCATCAGCTCCCTTGGCACCTTTTAAAATATGCCCGATCCCGTTGAAGGTCAAGGTCGATTTTTCAAGGATGACACCGTGTTGCAAAATATGTCCGATCGTATGAGGGGCTTTATTGGTAACTCTTGTATCGATCCCTTGGATTTGTTTACCGTCACTAATCGCGACGATCTTGACTTCTGAATGAGCACCTTCGCCGACTAAATCAGAATCAAAGTCAGCAACTACATTGCCATCATTCATGATCCCCAAAGCCCAATCAATCATGGAATCCCGCATCAAATATCCCCGACGGTTCATGTAAGTCGTAATGTTTTCACCTAAAGAATCTACTGCCGCAAATTTCACCCGCGCACCTGGCTTCGTAATGACTTCAACGACAACGTTTCCTGAAAGTTTCTTGGCGGCAGCGCCTTGTGATTCAAAGCGCTCCAAATAAGAAAATTCACTGTTGTCTTCTGCCACGATCAATACGTGTTTGAAGAAATGTGATTCTTCATCACCATTATGGATGAATAAGCTTTCAAGTGGTTCTTCGATTACGACATTTTTTGGTACATATAAGAAGACGCCATTGTTCATAAACGCGGCATGTAAAGCAGTCAAACTATTTTCTTCCACTGGCACAGCTTTCGTCATGTAATATTCTTTGACTAACTCAGGGTGTTCTTGGATCGCTGTTACAAGATCCGTAAAAATCACGCCTTGATCTGCCAATTTTGGTGAGATTTGTTCGAAAACGGTTGTTTCACCCGTTTGGATGATCATTGGATTGTCTTTCATTTGGTCGAAGCCAGGAATCGTTCCAGCCGCTGCTTGATGTTCTGGCTTGACGTTGTAAAGATTCCAACGAGCGAATTTCACCTTTTCAATGACGGGTAAAGGCAGCTCGTCGATTTTATTTAATGCGTTGATGCGTAAATCAGTCATCCATTGAGGTTCGGCCCATTCGGCTGAGAAAGCTTTGACGGCCTCAAGATATTCTGTCCATTTTTTCATCTATCTTGCCCTCCTAAACTTCTTCTTTGTAATCGATACCTAATTCAGCAGAAATCCCTGCGTAGCCTTCAGCTTCTAAACGTTTCGCAAGATCTGCATCACCAGTCAAGACTACTCGTCCATCCATCATAATGTGCACAACATCAGGTACGATATAATTCAATAGACGCTGGTAGTGAGTAATGATTAAGGCACCAAAATCATCGCCCCGCATTTCATTGATTCCTTTTGCAACGACTTTCAAGGCATCAATATCTAAACCTGAATCGATTTCATCTAGAATCGCAAAGGTCGGTTCGATCATTAATAATTGTAAAATTTCATTGCGTTTCTTTTCTCCACCTGAGAAGCCTTCATTTAAATAGCGTTCAGCCATTTCTTCTGGCATATTCAATAATTCCATTTTTTTATCTAGCTTTTTCAAGAATTGCATCACAGAGATTTTTTCGTCTTCTTCACGACGGGCATTAATTGCTGCCCGCATGAATTCGGCATTACTGATCCCAGGAATTTCGCTTGGATATTGCATTGCTAAAAACAAGCCTAAGCGCGCGCGTTCGTCAACTTCTAAGTCTAAAATATTTTTGCCATCAAAAAGGATTTCGCCTTTAGTCACTTTATAGTTTGGATTTCCCATGATTGCGGCAGATAACGTTGATTTACCTGTCCCATTTGGTCCCATAATAGCGTGGATTTCCCCAGTCTTCATTTCCAGGTTAACGCCTTTTAAAATTTCTTTATCTTCAATGGCTACGTGTAAGTCTTTGATTTCTAAAACTGACATGAAAGTACCTCCAAATATTTTTTCTCGTTCTCACACATTTTAATCTAAATGAGAATGGAATACAAATTGATTCACCGATTTTCTTACGGAAAACTGAGGTTTATTTAGAATTATTATAATTTCGTTTTTAGATACGACAATTTAAGTTTTATTTATATATAAAAAAGAACCTGAAAAGATTTTCCTTTCAAAGCTCTTAATCGTATTAGTATAAACAAGTAATATGATGTTGTTTTAATTTATCTATTTTCTCAATAGAAAGTGGTATTTCCGTAATTAAATAATCAATTTCATGACAGGCAAGTGATTGATACATATACTTATGATCTAATTTATCTATTGTAGCCAGTACCGCTACATGATTTGCCTGTCTTCGAAAAGCTTTCTTAATTAACGCTTCTCCTTCGTGAGTTTCTGTGATTCCATGATCAAAATCCAATCCCCGACAACCTATAAAAGCTATGTCAGCATTATAAGTGAGTATATCATTGTAGGCTTTCGAGCCATTAATTGTCGCTCGTTTGGGTACAATAGATCCACCTAATATAGATACATGAGCACTAGTAAATTCGCTTAGCATAGCTGCAGTCAACACACCATTCGTAATTATTTGAAGTCCATCAAACTTACTTAGATTTTTTATTAAATGTAAGCTTGTGGTACTTGAGTCCAAAAAAATAACCATATCATCTTTGATTAGAGTACACGCCACATCTGCGATATATTGTTTATTATCTTCTTCATTTAAATGTGTAACTTTCATTAGATAAGGCACATCAATTTTTTTATTATCTACAATCATGGCCCCACCACGGGTTCGCCTAATCAATCCACTACCTTCAAGTAAAACCAAATCTCTTTTTATTGTAGCTTCACTATAGTTAACTAATTCAATTAAGTCTGTAACTGTTGCAAATTGGTTAATTTTCAAGTAATTAACAATCTGCTGTTGCCGATCTTCAACTGTAGTTAGCATTTTTATTTAGCTCCATTCCTATAAAATATTCTCACTTATACATTAACATTATTAATGGAAAAGAAGACAGCTCTTTCAAAAAATTGAAAGCCCTGTCTTTTTTATTAATATAATTCAGCTTTTCCGATTGTGTTTAGTACGCCTAATTTGTGTTTTACAACTTCTCTCACTTTGTCATTGGCTTCTGGAAAAACATCTCCTGGCTCATACATTTCTGGATTTTGACTCAATACATCACGTAGAGCATCAAAGAAAACGCTCTTTAGATCAGAACTTAAATTAACTTTTGCTACGCCATACTTAACAGCCTCACTAACCTCAGAATCAGGATTCCCTGACCCACCATGTAATACAAAAGGAATATCAATCCGTTCATTCAATTCTTTTAGCAAATCAATATTTAATTTTGGCGTCATATCTTTAGGATAAAGTCCGTGAGCAGTTCCAATTGCTACGGCAAGAGTATCAATTCCAGTTTCCTTAACAAATTCCTCTGCTTGATCAGGGTCAGTATAAATAATATTTGCCGATCCACCTTCTGCTGATCCATTATTTCCGATTGTACCTAATTCTGCTTCAACTGAAACATTTATATTGTGTGCCAGTTCAACAACTTGTTTAGTAAGGCTCATATTTTCCTCATAAGGTTTAGTAGATGCATCAATCATTACAGAAGTATATCCATTACGAATAGCTCGCATCACATCTTTAACTGATCCCCCATGATCCATGTGAATTACCACCGGGACTTTACTATTGTGTGCGTATTCTTTCGCTGCCGCTACAAATTCATCATTTAGATAAGCAATTTCATCTGGATGTATCTCCAGAATAACCGGAGCATTTTGTGATTCTACTTCCTCCATAATAGCTTTCATCATATCATAGCTACAAATGTTAAAAGCAGGTACTGCAAATTTATTTTCCTTCGCAATTTTCAATAAATCTTTCATTGTATACAACATTAAACTTCCACCTCATTAATTATTTTTTCAGATGATTCTTTTTTTATTTCAACTGTTACTGGTTTTTTCAAAACACCAACAGCTAACGCCGTTACTATAGTTCCAGCAACAATAGCTAATACGTACATTGGCAAATTATTCATGACGTTAGGAATCAGCATAACCCAAATCCCACCATGAGGAGCCATTGAGGTTACTCCTGCTGCCATAGAAATTCCTGCCGCAGTAGCAGATCCAAGCATTAAGCTAGGAATTACTCGAATCGGATCTGAAACTGCGAATGGTATAGCGCCTTCAGTAATATAAGAAGCACCTAGTATCCAGCATGATTGTCCGGAAGTTCGTTCTTCCTTAGTAAATTTATTTTTAAATAAAATGGTCGCTAATGCTAATCCCAACGGAGGAGTCATGCCAGCTGCCATACATGCAGCAATTGGTGCATTAACCCCTGCGGACATTAACCCTATTGAAAAGGTAGAAATTGATTTATTGATTGGACCACCCATATCTGCAGCCATCATAATACCAATTAACAAACCAAACATAAGTCCAGAAGTATTTCCTAATCCATTTAACCAACTCGTTAACGTTTCCAACACCCAAGCAATCGGTTTATCAATTAGAAATACCATAGCAAGCCCAATTACTAAGATTGAAACCAAAGGAACAACAATTAACTGATAGATTGCAGCAAGTTGTTTTTTAACATTAATTTTATTGGCCAACAAGTCAGTAGCATAACCAGCTAGCAACCCCCCAATCATACCACCCAAAAATCCAGAACCTCCATTAGCCGCAAGTAAACCAGCAACAATCCCTGGAGCAAATCCGGCTTTACCAGCAATTGAGCTGGCAATACCCGCACCCAGTGCAGGAACCATCATTGCAAAAGCTGTCCCACCTCCAATAGTTGATAGTGCTCCTGCAAGAATGTTATAATCAGCAGACTCAGGGTCAGAAGCGGTTATCCCAAATGCGAAACTTAGAGCAATAATTATTCCACCTGCAATTACAAAAGGCAGCATATAATTTACTCCATTCATGAAATGGTTATAGATTCCTCCTTGTCGTTCTTTTGAATCATTTCCTTTATCTGCTGAGACTTCTATCGTTCCAACATTATTAAGTGCTTCTTCAATTACTTCTTCGGGCTCCTTGATTGCCCTACTTGTCGAAACTCTCTTAACTTTTTTTCCTGCAAATCGACTTGTATCAATATCTTTATCAACAGCTAAAATAATTGCATCCGCGGAATTGATTTCTTTTGCTGTAAGTACATTTTCTGTTTTTGCACCTTGAGTTTCAAATTTTGCTTCATATCCTAATTTTTTTGCAGTAACTTCCAGCTTTTCAGCAGACATATACGTATGTGCAATTCCCGTTGGGCAAGCTGTAATTCCAATTATTTTCATGATGATTCCTCCTTGTTTATAATCTCAAGTATCTCGGCTGCGTTAGTAGCTGATTTCAACTGTTTCCTAAATTCTAGGTCCATTAATTTTCGTGACAATCTACTCAAAATTTCTAAATGAATTTCAGAAGCTTTTTTAGGTACTATAATAGCAAAAATGCATTCAATGGGTTTCTCATCTAATCCAACGTAATTATCCATTTTTCCTGTATGCGCAAAGCAAACTGTAGGCTTTAAGACAGCTTTACTTTTTGTATGCGGAATTCCAAATCCATCTTCAATACCAGTAGAAGTCTCTAACTCTCTTTTGTATAAATCCTTAATTACTTTTCTTGCTTTCGTAACACGCTGATTTTCTTCGAGTATCCGACCTATTTCTTCAAAAAGCTCATCTTTTGAGCTTATCGATTCATCAAAAATAATCAAATCGCTCATCATCAAATCAATCAAATTCATTATAAAACCTACTTTCGTAACTAGGTTAGCGCTTACCTTGTTTATGAGGATACTATATCATCGCTACCTATATCGTTCAATGTTTTGAACGATTTTCGGTTAAAAAGTCTTTTGTAGCTAAAAAAGCTCATATATATTGATCCAAAATGATCATTATATATGAGCTTTAGAATAATAAAAAAATCCTTAATACAGATGTATTAAGGATAAACGTTCTATTTATCGACTGGCTTCACTGAGCCGTCCCATTTCTTCAAGATCCAATCTTGAACATCTTTTTCATGTAACACTTTCACTAATTTTTCGATGCGAGGATCATCTTTATCTTCTGTTCGAACAGCAATGATGTTTGCATATGGAGAATTGTCTTTTTCAAGTAATAGCGCGTCCTTCACTGGATTTAATCCAGCACCGTAAGCAAAGTTTGCGTTAATCGCAACTAAATCGCCTTCGTCGTTGTTGTAAGTCGTTGCAAGTAACGCTGGATCGATTGAGTGTTCGAATTTCAAATGCTTAGGATTTTCAGCGATATCGTCAAAGGTTGCCGTTTCTAAATCAACACCGTCTTTGATTTTTACTAAACCTGCATCTTGTAAAATCGTAATGATCCGACCCCAGTCAGATTCGGAATTTGAAGTAATGATGGTTGCCCCATCTTTTAAATCTTTGATGTCTTTGATCTTCTTAGAGTATAAGCCCATTGGTTCAATGTGAACCGCACCGACATCGGTAAACTTGTAATCATTTTCCTTCACGGCTTTGTTAAAGAATGGTTTGTGTTGGAAGTAATTGGCATCGATATCTTTATCTGCTAGTGCTTTGTTAGGCAAGACATAGTCATCAAATTTTTTGATTTCCAGATTCACGCCTTCTTTTTCAAGTAATGGCTTCACGTGCTCTAAAATTTCCGCATGGGGTGTTGGCGATGCTCCCACAACTAGCGTTTCACTTTTTTCTTTACTGCTACTGTCTGATGAACCGCTGCTGCTATTTCCGCAAGCCGCTAATCCGACTGTTAATAATGCTACTGCTGCAAAACCTAAAATTTTCTTTTTCATTATAATTTCCTCCTAGTTTTTAACGTTTATCTGTTCTCTTCGTCAAGAAATCGCCGACTCCTTGAACGATAAACACAATAATTAAAATGATGACTGTTGCTACTAATGTAACTGTATAATTTCCACGTTGATAGCCTTCTTGCCAAGCCAACGCTCCAAGCCCACCTGCACCGATCGCACCAGCCATTGCGGTGAAGCCGATCATCGAAACCGAGGTAACCGTCAACCCAGAGATCAACGCTGGTAGACTTTCTGGAATCAAGACTTTGTAGATTGTTTGGAAATAGCTGGCCCCCATCGAATCTGCCGCTTCCAAGACTCCAGAATCAACTTCTCGAAACGCAATTTCTACGAGTCGGGCATAAAATGGGGCCGCCGATAAGACTAGCGCCGGAATCGCTGCTTTCGCTCCCAGCATCGTTCCTACTAACACTTTCGTGAAAGGAATGATCAAGACCATTAAGATCATAAAAGGGGTGGAACGAAAAATATTACTGATAATGGAGACTAAGCCGTATAAAATACTATGGACACCTGAATGCTTTCGTCCAAGGGAATAAAGCAGTAAGCCTAGTAATAAACCTAAAACAAATACTATCACCATCGAAATGATCGTCATGAACAATGTATCGTTGATTGCTTCCTTCAAGGTGTCCCATGATACTTGTTGAAAATTTAAATACGTCTCTGTAAAACTTTTATCCACGGTGCAACACCTCCACGCCAACTTGTTGAGCTTCAATAAAAGCGATCGCTTGGTCTACCTCTGCTGAATCACCAGTGAATTGGACGGTCAGTGTTCCAAAAGAACTTCCCGTAGAGCGCTCGATATTGCCATAAACGATGCTGATGTCAATTGGAAATTTACGAATCGCCTGTGAAACCACTGGCTCACCAGCATTGTTTTCTAAGAAGTGGAGCGTCGCTAACGTCCCGGTTGGATTCTCTTTGATAAACTCTGCTAACAAAGCTGATGGATCAGCTTTCGGTTCTAAATCTTGTTGAACGAAAATCTTAGTCACTTCCTGTTGTGGATGGCGGAAGACTTCGCGAACGGAACCTTCTTCGACGATTTTCCCTAATTCCATCACAGCGACCTTGTTACAAATTTTCCGGATCACATTCATTTCATGGGTGATCAGCACGATCGTCAGTCCTAATTTCTGATTGATATTCGCCAACAACTCCAAAACCTCTTCGGTTGTCTGGGGATCTAAAGCACTAGTGGCTTCATCACAAAGCAGAATATCAGGATCATTGGCTAAGGCGCGAGCAATGCCGACCCGTTGTTTTTGGCCACCGGAGAGTTGTGAAGGATACGCATCCCCCCGACCATCTAAGCCGACCAAACTTAATAATTCTTGCGCTTTTTGTTGACGCTTGTCTTTGGCTACGCCAGCCAGTTCCAACGGTAATTGAATATTTTCACTGACCGTCCGTGACCATAATAAATTGAAATGCTGAAAGATCATCCCAACTTTTTTTCGAAACGTTCTTAATGCGGGGCCTTGTAACTTGGCGACGTCCTCATTATTGACTAAGACTTGACCGCCAGTCGATGCTTCCAACCCATTCAATAAACGAACTAAGGTACTTTTGCCTGCACCAGAATAACCGACGATGCCATATACATCTTTTGCTTCAATTGCTAAATTTACTCCATTGACTGCGTGGATTGTTCCCTTTTTGCCGGCGAAACTCTTCTCCACTTGCTTCAATTCAATCAATGCCATCTTTCTTACTCCCTTTCTGTGGAACGGTAACTTACGGATTATTTTTTTTGCGACTAGAATGTGATAAATCCTGAAGCAACTAGCTCAGACGAAAGAATTCATTTTTTAAAAAAATATTCGATCTTCGCACACATACGATTCAACTAATCGCGCTAAAGCGCGAATTGGGACTCGCAGTCGACTCAAAAAATGATGACTGTAAATTTTTATCTTCGTCGACATATCATTTTTCTAACCTGCTAAAGCAGGAAGAAAAACTGACAAAAAAAGCTTCCGTCCTAGTAAATGTACGTTTGTACATTTAGGACGAAAGCTTTGACTTCCGTGTTACCACCTAAAATTTATTATGATTTCACAATCATAACCTCTACCAGTACTTGCCTATGGCGCATACTGAGGTGCTATAACGGGCACTCCCGTGAAGGACTTGGCACTCGCCTCGTCGATCCTGCTCAAAGACCATTTTCCATCTCACTCGCGTCACTCCTTTTCAGCATACCGGAGCTCTCTTTGTACGTTCATCAGATGTACTTTTCTTTTCATCGCTTTCTCATGTGTATGAAAGGATTATATCAGGGGATTTTTATCCTGTCAAACATCAAATGAAAATTTTCTTTATAGTTTTTCAAAATCAGCTGCGTCAACTTCTCGCAGTGAAAGAATCCAGGCATCCATTTCATCCTCAGTGTTTAATGCTTTCGGATCAGCAGCTACTTTTTCGCTAATGGATGAAACGACTCCGGTTAATGGACTTTTAAATTCTTGGACCGCTTTTTCAGCTTCGATTTCCAATAACGGTTCGCCTGCTGTTACTTTTTGGCCGATCTTCGGTAACGAAATGAAGGTTACCTCGCCAAGTGTTTCAGCCATTTCTTCGGTTAAACCCATACAAAAATCTTTATCATTATGTAAAATCCACAGACCATCATTTTTTTTCAAGTAATTCATTTCTTTAAACGCCCCTTTTGCTAGTATAAAAATTTTTAATATAGCCGGTGAACATCCAGCTTCTGCTATGAGAAGCTGGCTCGGCTTTCTTCATAAGTTGATTCTTTAAAGCCATTCACAACAAATTGATCGTTGTTGATCAGCATTGGACGCTTCACCAGCATCCCATCACTAGCTAATAGCTCACTCGCAGCTTGAATCGACAGCTCTGTCATTTTATCCTTCAATCCCAGCTCACGATACTTCATTCCGCTAGTATTGAAGAAGCGGCGAACAGGGAGCTGGCTAGTTGACAGCCACTTTTCAAACTCAGCCACTTGCGGCGTAGCTTGAATCAAATCAATCGCTTCATAGGAAATATTTTCCTGGTCCAACCAGGCTTTGGCTTTACGACAAGTCGAACATTTTGGATACCAATAAAATTTAAGCATGTTGTGAGCTCCTTGTTGGTTTCATTACCTGTTTACCGGCACTTTGATAACGCATTGATAAAATCAAGCCAATTCCGATCATGTTACCGAGAATAGAAGAACCACCTTGACTGATAAAAGGCAATGGGATCCCTGTTAATGGTAGCAGACCAATATTCGCTCCGATATTTTCAAAGACATGAAAGAGCATCATCATAACGATCCCTGAAGCAATATAAGCATAAAACTCATTGTTCATATCAAAACATAAACGGATCATCCGGTAAATCAAAACAAAATAAACTAAGATCACAAAAGCACCGCCGACAAAACCAAAATTCTCACCAATAACGGTGAAAATCATATCCGATTCGCGCACCGGCACGTAAACATGACTCACATTATAGCCTGTCCCAAAAATACCGCCAGACCCAATCGCCATCAACGCATGAGCCAATTGGAAACTAACTCCTTGAGGATCATGGAAAGGCTCTAACCAAGAATCAATCCGAGCGAATTGATAGCTCTTAAAACCCAGATTTGTTAATAACGCTCTTCCGGTATCTGTCGAAACTAAAAAGATCAGTGAGACACCTAATACCACCGCCAAAGCAATCGCTGGTAAAACGATCAGCCAAGAAATTCCCGACATCAAAAACATCCCGGCAAAAATAGCCAAGAAAACTAGCATTGTCCCAAAGTCCTTCTGTGCCAAGACCAAGCCGATTACTGGCAGTGTGACTAACAACATTTTGCCAATTAATAACGCGTCTGTCTTAATTGTGTGAAGCTTGTTGGCTACGTTATGCTTCGTAATAATCAGCGCCATCATTAAAATATACGCAATCTTCATCAGCTCAGATGGCTGGAAGGTCAGGGTCCCGAATTTGAACCAGTTTTTTGAACCGGTGGAAGCTGCCAGAACCGGATCGTAATATTTTAACAAAACCAGCATGACGGCCAATCCAATGACATACAAAAATGGGGTCAAACGCCAAAGCATTTTCGCATCAAAATGAATGATAATAACAATTGCCAATGCTCCCACTGCGTACCACACGCCTTGCATGACGATATTGCGAAAAATATTTGGATCTCTCGGATCGTGAGATAATGCCACGTAAAGGGACAATAATCCAATCAAACATAATAGAAACACAGGTAAAATAACGCCGTAATCAATTCGGCTATCATTGTTTTTTCTTAACGTATTCATTTTTCATCTCTTTTCCACCAATTTACTCGCCTTATTATAGACGCTTCTCTCGCTAAAGAAAAGTCCGCTTCATTTCCTTTGCAAAATCTTTAGTCTTAGAGCGATTGATCATGTTGCAATCCGAAAATCAACGCCCACACTCCTAATTGTAACAGACTAAACATCACTACGAATTGAATTTTCTCAACGTGCCAGTTTCCTAATAAGAGCTGTAACGCGTGAAGCGGTTTAAGAATCAATTCGACCGAGTGAATCCGATCGAAGCGGCCACTGTAAACGGCAATTCCTGAAAGAACAGCTAAGCTTAGCAGACTGATGAAGCGTTGTGACTTTTGCAATTTGACTGTCGCAAACAAGCGGAAGACTTGCGCCATCCCAACAAAAACCATAACTAAAATCGGCAGCACTAAGAAAAAATAGGACCACCAATCACTCGCAACTGGTGCAAAAAGACCATGGGCGTGATAAATCTTCAAACTCTCTAAATGAAACAGATCTGTCAATAAATAGGGAACATTCGGGAAAAACAATAACCACAGCGCTGCAAATAGCCAGCGAACCGGCGAAATAAGTTTCATAAACAAACTACCAAAGACTAGCGGCAGCCAAGCTAGAAAAACATTCAAGCCCATAAACGAAAACGTCTCGCGAAATAGACTCATAAATAAAATATAAAGAATCACACCAAAGTGGAACAAATAATTTTTCTTCATCCTTCTCCCTCAATAGAAAGCAACTTTTCTTCCATACAATCAAAATAATATGAGAAAGGCTTTCGCGAACTACCTCAGCTTTTTACCAGTTTTTCTGCTTGCTTTATTGAGAGTAGAAAAATGGTAGGCGTAACGACAATCAGAGTCATTTTTCGTGTTTTTGGAAAAATGATTCCCTAATTAGGAGTCAGCTGAGTAATAAGTCCAAACTTTTGATAAATGACTGAGAAATCGTTTTGCTGATTGCCGATAGAGCTAGTTCGTGAAGCCAGATATGGCTAAGTCTGCTGTAAAGCGTATTCCTGTGAAAAATTTATACCTACTTTATAAATAATAAAAAGCCGTCGCTATCTCGGTTTCCCTTTGATATGACGGCTTTTATAATTTATGCCAGCTATAGGATTCGAACCTACGACCTACGCGTTACGAGTGCGTTGCTCTACCAACTGAGCTAAGCTGGCGTTTCGTACAAAAGGAATTATAAAAAACTTCTAGCAAAAAGTAAAGTAAGATTCCTCTCAAAAAGCGATTACATGAAAAAAAGTTGAAAATATGCTAAAATAGAGCATGTGATACCAATGGATGACCGCTCCACTTTTCATAGTTTAGCAAAATCCTGTGATTAAGTCGAGTCAAAATCCAAGATATTAACAAATCCGACGCAGTTTAAAGTTGAGATTTTCGTTAGTATGAAAAAGGAGGCGTTTAGAACAGATGGCTACATTTGGTAAAATAGAGACGCAAATTGATCCTTCCGAAGCTGGAAAAGATTTTCCAGTTCAGACACATGTGATGTTTACGATTCGCGGACAATCTCAGACTGGAATTGTCACGAAACAATTGAAAAATGCAGCAGTGGTTGAAATTGATGAAAAGCAAGACAACGGAGAGTTGATTAATCATTCCAACGGTGTTGTTGTAATCAATTATAAACAAATGGAAAAAATTTAGTTTTTAAACAAAGAAGGAGTTTGGGCGATCATCGCCCAAACTCCTTCTTTTGTTGCAACCGTCGGGACAAAAGTAGCTAACCACTTCTGCCCAACCTATTTTAATTTATTTAGTTCCGAATAGGCGGTCGCCTGCGTCGCCTAATCCAGGAACGATATAGCCTTGTTCATTTAAATGATCATCTAATGCAGCTGTATAGATATCTACATCTGGATGCGCGTCTTGTAAGGCTTTGACCCCTTCTGGAGCAGCAACTAAACAAACGAATTTCATATTTGAAGCGCCACGTTTTTTCAATGAATCGATTGCCATGATCGCTGAACCACCAGTCGCTAACATTGGATCAACAATAAATAATTGACGGCTGTCGATGTCTTCTGGCATTTTGAAGAAATATTCATTTGGTTCCAACGTTTCTTCATCACGGAACATCCCGATGTGACCAACTTTGGCAGCGGGGATCAATTCTAAGATGCCGTCTACCATACCGATACCAGCACGTAAAATCGGAACAATCGCAACTTTTTTACCAGATAATGTTTTTTGTGTTGAAACAGTGATTGGTGTCTCGATTTCAACGTCTTCCAATGGCATATCACGAGATACTTCGTACGCCATCAACATCGCGATTTCATTTACCACTTCGCGGAAAACCTTGGTTCCACAATTCTTATCGCGAATAATCGTTAATTTGTGTTGGATCAATGGATGATCAATTACTTGAAACTTGCCCATATTAATTTGCCCCTTACTCATTTTAATATAATTATTTTCATGTTGTCTATCCACCAACCAGTTTTTCTTGAACTCTAAAAACTACTGCATGTTGAGCGGATATTCTTAGTATGCATTTCATTTATTATATGACAACTGCTTTGAGAAAACTAGTCTAAGCTGGCTTGAATCGGATGAGCATCGGTTAATTCTAAGACCGCCTTGCGTACTTCATCCAGCTTCGCTTCGTCACCCTTTGAGCGTAATGCTTCAACAATCAATTCAGCTACACGTTTGGCATCTTCTTCTTTAAAGCCGCGGCTGGTAATAGCGGCGGTCCCAATCCGAACCCCACTCGTTTCACGGAAACTTTTTGATTCAAAAGGAATAGAATTTTTATTGACTGTGATGTGAACCTGATCCAATAATTCTTCTGCTTCCCGACCGGTGATATCAAAGCCGGTGACTTCCAATAAAATCAGATGATTGTCACTGCCCCCAGATATTACCCGGGTTTCCGGTGTTTGATTGAAGACTTTCACCATCGCTTGAATATTTTTCAAGACTTGTTCGCTGTAAGTTTTGAAATTAGGCGCTAACGCTTCTTTAAAAGCCACAGCTTTGGCTGCGATGACATGTTCCAATGGTCCGCCTTGTAACCCAGGAAAAACCGCGCTGTTGATTTTTTTGGCCATGTCCGGATCATTGGTTAAAATCAAGCCGCCACGGGGCCCACGTAAAGTCTTATGGGTGGTGGAAGTAACAACATCCGCATAAGGAACTGGGTTAGGATGCAACCCAGTTGCCACCAAACCAGCGATATGTGCCATGTCTACCATTAACTTCGCACCTACTTCATCGGCGATCTCACGGAAACGGGCAAAATCAATGATCCGACTATACGCACTCGCTCCTGCTACGATTAATTTTGGTTGATGTTTCCGCGCTAAAATACGAACGACTTCATAGTCGATCGTTTCTGTATGAGGATCAACGCCGTAGCTAACAAAATGATACAACTTACCGCTGACATTTACTGGTGAACCATGAGTTAGATGTCCTCCTGCCGATAAGTCCATTCCTAAAACTGTATCTCCGGGTTCAATCAATGAAAAATAAGCTGCTTGATTGGCTTGCGAGCCAGAATGTGCTTGAACATTCGCAAATTTTGCGTCAAATAATTCTTTTGCGCGATCAATCGCTAAATTTTCTACGACATCGATAAATTCACAACCGCCATAATAACGACGACCAGGGTAGCCTTCCGCATATTTATTGGTCAACACACTGCCTTGCGCCATTCGAACGGCTTCTGAGACGATATTCTCTGAGGCGATCAACTCAATATTTTGCTCTTGCCGCTGCCCCTCATCCTTAATTGCTTCCCATAGTTCGGGATCTAGTGCTTTGTAATCCATCCCAACGCCACCTTTCATTTTTTATGATTTAAGTATACGAAAGTTTCTAGAGATAATCGAATCTTTTGTTTACTTTTTTACCCACAAATTTTTTTCCATGAATGAAGTGAAAAATTCAAGATTCAATCTAAAACTCTTTATACTTCGAAATATTTCTGTGCGGCAGCCTTTTTCAGACGATTCATATAAGCTAAGCCTAAATGATCTTCCGGAAAGACTTCTGCAAAAATCAAATCAACGGATTCTCCTTCATCCAATGCCCGTAAGCCACTGAATAATCCTCGCGTCGCCGCTTCGATCGAATCATCAGCAAAAACAAAACGTGTCGTTGACGCATATTGTTCAGCAATTTTTGGTGTCGCCAATAGTCCATAGCTTTTATTTTCCGCAACGGCCCACGCTAATGCTTTTGCCCAATCATTAGGCTTAACCATTAAGACCGGCGTATCTGGTGAATAGTGTTTATATTTCATACCAGGAGCTTTAGGTGTCTCACTCTCTTTGACTAAATGTTTATCTAATGGTACTTCAATCCCTAGAATGTCTTCCAGTAGTTCCTTTGTTACCGCCCCTGGACGCAAAATCGTCGGTACCTCGCCACTAAGATCAAGCACCGTTGATTCCACTCCGATCTGGGTCGCTCCATCATCAAGGATGCCAGCGATTTTCCCCTTTAAATCATGATAAACATGAGAAGCAGTAGTTGGACTTGGTTTCCCTGACGTGTTCGCGCTTGGTCCAACGAGAGGATCGCCCGTTTCTTCAATTAAAGTTAATGTTTTTTTATTATCTGGCATCCGAAAGGCCGCTGTGGATAACCCGCCGGTCACCACTGGACTCAGACTGCCTTTTTTAATAGAGAAAATCAAGGTCAGTGGTCCCGGCCAGAAAGCTTCAACAATTTTTTCAGTCAACGGATGGTAATTTTCCACAAATTTTTCGGTCATGGAAAAATCCGCGATATGGACGATCAACGGATTATCACTTGGACGCCCCTTAACGGCAAATACTTTTTCAACCGCTTCCGGTAAAAGCGCGTCAGCTCCCAATCCATAGACTGTCTCCGTAGGAAAGGCGATCAATTCTCCCTGACGTAATAATCCCGCCGCTTCTTTTAGTTCCTCTACTTGAAATATTTTTGTTTCCACAGCTTCTCCACAGCTCCCTTTTTTTAACTTTCCTTATTTTAAAACTTTTGCTTGCGAGTTACCCCCGTGTTGTTGATAACTTGTTTGTCAAGTGTGTATAACCATGTGAATAACTTTTTCAGCCTTTTAACACCGTCATCCCAATGTTTTTTTATTACAATTGCTCGTAAAAATAATTTTTTGGCAAATCTCAACGCACCATGATCATGCGGTCATTTCCTGACAGATCTTGATGAATTGTTACCGTTTTATCAGGGTAGGTTCGTTGGAATATTTCTTGGACAACGAGACCCTGTTGAAAGCCGATCTCCAAAAAAATCATCCCATCTGGCTGCAATAACCCTTGACTCTCCGCAGCGATCTTTTGATAGATCGCCAGCCCATCATTTTCCGCAAAAAGCGCCTGCTTTGGCTCATAAGTTCGCACGCTCTCATCCATCAAATCCCATTCCGCCCTACTGATATAAGGAGGATTGCTAATGATGATGTCCTGCTTTTCTGTAATAGCGCTTAGCACATCACTTTGCAAAAAAGTGACCGGCGCCTGCAAGGTCTCTGCATTTTCTGTGGCGACCTTTAACGACGCTTCAGAAATATCTACCGCCGTGACAGTCCATGCAGGGCGTGCCAGCTTCAAACTAATCGCAATCGCACCAGTGCCGGTACCAATGTCCACGACCTTTTTGGCGGATGTATCATTATCGGACAAACAAAGGGCGACTAGTTCTTCAGTCTCAGGTCGGGGGATCAAAGTATCTTGCGTTACTTTGAAGCGATGCTCAAAAAAATATTCGTAGCCTAGCAAATACTGAGGCGGAATATTTTTCATTAGACTCGCCAGATCTTCTTCAATCAGCTGTTCCTCTGCTGTTGAGATTTCTTCCCGCATATGCAGCAGCCAGTCGGTTTTACTCCATTGTTTGCGAGCGAGGAAAAGGTATTCAATAGCATAGCCTTCTTTTCCGGCTGCCTCTAAAAAAGAGGAAGCCCCAGACAGGACTTCCACATACGTTTTACCCATTTTGCAACTCTTCCAGTTTTTGGGTTTGGTCATACATAATTAAAGCGTCAATAATTTCATCAAGTTTACCAGCTAGGATTTGATCCAGTTTTTGGATCGTCAAGCCAATGCGGTGATCTGTCACCCGATTTTGCGGAAAGTTGTAGGTCCGGATACGTTCTGAACGATCCCCAGTACCAACCGCTGACTTACGACTTGCGTCATATTCACTTTGAGCTTCTTGTTGAATTTTATCAAACACGCGGGCCCGTAAAATTTTCATCGCCTTTTCACGGTTTTTGATTTGCGAACGTTCGTCCTGCATCGCTACTACGATCCCTGTTGGAATATGAGTCAAACGAACAGCTGATGCCGTCTTGTTGACGTGCTGACCACCAGCACCTGACGCATGATAAATATCTGTCCGAATATCATTGTCGGCAATATCGATCTCGACTTCTTCAGCTTCTGGCATTACGACCACTGTCGCAGTTGAAGTGTGGATTCGCCCTTGCGATTCTGTTGAAGGGACCCGTTGGACGCGATGGGCGCCACTTTCGTATTTCAATTTCGAATACACGTTATCACCGGTGATCATCATGATGACTTCTTTATAGCCGCCGATTCCAGTTACATTGGCTTCCATAACTTCCGTCTTCCAGCCTTGCGCTTCCGCATATTTTTGATACATATTGAAAAGATCGCCGGCGAATAATGCCGCTTCATCTCCACCCGCTGCTCCACGAATTTCCATAATGATATTTTTATCATCATTCGGGTCTTTTGGTAATAGCAGAATTTTGATTTCGTCTTCTAAGACTTCTTTTTCTTTTTTCAAATCAGACAGCTCTTCTTTAGCCATCTCCGCCATTTCAGCATCTAAGTTCTCACCTAATAGTTCTTCGGCATCGCTGATACCCTCTACTACTTTTTTGTAGCGGCGGTATGTCGCAACAGTATCTCGAGTATTCGCCTCTTCTTTAGACAGCTGCATAAAGCGCTGGGTATCAGTGATGACTTCCGGGTCACTCAATAATTCGCCAAGCTCTTCATAACGATCTTCGATGGCTTGCAGTTGATCGTACATGGATAAAATTCCTCCTAATTCGTATTAAAGTATTTATTTTTCATACAGTGAAAAATAAACGCATTTTTCATTACGCATATTCTTTGATTAATCAGTTATTCTTCGTTGTGGGGAATCTGCGGATGCAAATAATGTTTGCGACAAACTGGATAGTAGGCTTCATTACCGCCGATTTGGACTTGATCGCCCTCGTAAACCGGACGTCCGTTGATATAATGCAGGTTCATCGTTGCCTTTTTGTGGCAGAACCAACAAATCGTTTTTAATTCCTCCAACTTGTCCGCGTATAACAATAAATACTTCGAGCCTTCAAACATTTCATTGCGGAAATCATTTTTTAAGCCAAAAGCCATCACGGGGATATCCAATTCATCTACCACACGAGCCAATTCTAAGACATGTTCCTTCAATAAAAATTGCGATTCATCAATCAAAATGCAATAAGGTTTAAAATCAAGCCCTTGAATAAAATCAAAAATTTTTGTATCTGCAAAAATCGGTACAGCTGGGCTGCTTAAACCGATGCGGCTGGAGATTTTGCCTACGCCGTCCCGGGTATCTAAACCGCTAGTCATTAGCACAACGGGTTTGTTTTGTTCTTCATAATTATGAGCAACCTTCAAGATTTCGATGGTCTTCCCACTGTTCATTGCGCCGTATTTAAAAAAAAGCTGGGCCATTTCTTGTCACCTTTCCCTTTTGTTCCTATCGTATTATAGCGGAAAAGCAGATTTTTTTACAGTCATAATTTTCATTGTTTCCATATTCATAAAAAAACAACTGGCTCTTACTTTGGCAAAACAAAGGATTTTCTAATCTGAAATAGGTTATCTTTTAGTGATCTTTCTTACCAATGATATAATTTCAATGGAACTTTATTTTTCTATCATTTATTATTAGGAGGCTTTTTCAATGGAACAACCTAAGAAACGGCGCAGTTTTCCATCCGCTTACACCGTCATCATCATCGTTTTGATTCTGGTGCAAGCACTAACCTTTTTTATTCCTTCCGGTAAGTATAGTACCTTGACGTACGACGGCGGAAAAGATCAATTTATGATTACGGATGCTCATGACAAAACCAAAATGGAACCGGCGACGCAAGCAACTTTGGATAAATATGACATCCATATCAAAGTCGGCAAGTTTCGTGATGGGACGATCTACCGCCCTGCGGCTATTCCGAATTCTTATGAACAAATCGAAAAACCAGCTCGTGGGGTAACTGGAACGATCACTCAATTTTTAAAATCCCAAGTCCAAGGGATTACTGAGAGTGTTGATATCATGATCTTCATCTTGATCCTAGGCGGTGTGATCGGAATCGTCAATGCTACCGGCGCAATGGATGCTGGCATGATGCGGCTTTCGGAAAAACTGAAAGGCAAACAAAAGTGGTTGATCGTGATTGTCACCACGTTGATCGCAATTGGTGGAACGACTTTCGGTCTAGCCGAAGAAACCATTGCCTTTTACCCAATCTTGATCCCAATCTTTTTATTGGCGGGTTACGATACCTTGACGGCTGTCGCCTCGATTTATTTAGGAACAGCCATTGGCACGATGAGTTCGACGATCAACCCTTTTTCAACGGTCATCGCGTCAAATGCTGCGGGAATCAACTTCACTGATGGGATGCCGCTGCGGATCATCATGTGGGTCGCAGCCATTGGTATCTCGATTCTCTACACGATTCGTTATGCAGAAAAAGTTCGTTTGAATCCCGCTGCTTCATTAGTCGCCGATCAAGCGGCGAGCGACCGTGAACGCTTTTTAGGTAGCGAGGAACGTAAAACCAGTACCGATTTTACAAAGCGTCAAAAATTTTCACTAATCGTCTTTGCGTTGGGCTTTGTTGTCATGATTTACGGTGTTCAACAATTAGGCTGGTACTTCACCGAGATTGCGGTTGTTTTCTTAGCAGTGACGTACATCTTGGCCTTCGTTTCCGGACTAGGTGAAAAGAAATTTATTGATAGCTTCGTGACTGGGGCGGCTGATCTTTTAGGTGTTGCCTTGATTGTAGGCTTGGCTCGTTCAGTAGGAATCGTAATGGAAAACAGCTTCATCAGCGATACCATTATGAATTTCTTTAGCGGTGCGATCAGCGGGATGAACAATGTTGTCTTCATTTGGTTTATGTTCTTAGTATATGTTATTTTAGGTTTCTTCATTCAATCTTCTTCCGGCTTAGCCGTGCTATCGATGCCAATCATGGCCCCATTGGCCGATGTGGTTGGAATTGATCGTGCAATGATTGTTGATGCTTACAACTGGGGGCAAGGCCTGATTGGTTTGATTGCACCAACGGGATTGATTCTTGTTTCCTTATCAGTAGTGAACATTGGTTTTGATAAATGGATCAAGTTTGTTACCAAACTTTTGATTACGATTATTGTATTAATTCTCGTCCTACTAGCAGCCGGCGTGCTGCTTTCATAATCGCAAACGACCGGAATCTTTGAAGGATTCCGGTCGTTTTTTATTCTCTAGTCGCAGCCAAATATTTTTGATGCCACTTCGCATCTACTTGTCGGGTCCCGGCCTTAAAGAAAATCGTTTCAGTCCCCGCTTCATTCGCTGTTTGATAATACCATTTTTTCCAACGCAAAAAATCAAGTTGCGCTTGCAGTTCATGAATTTTTTGCTCCAATGCTGCTTCTTGCTCTGTCATAAAGGCATAGCGCTGAGGCAAAGTCGAATCTCCGGCAACGCACCAATCCATAAATTTCGCGATCTCTTTCACCGCGATGCCTGAACGTTTCAAGCAATCGATTACTTCGATATAGCCAAGATCATCTTCGGTAAATTCCCTGCGTCCCGCCGAATTTTTTTTAACGAAGGGCAACAACCCGGCTTTGTCATAGTATCTCAAGGTATCTTGAGAGATACCATAGCGTTCTGAAATTTCTCCGATCAAAAATTTTTTCATTTTTTTCAACTTCCTTCTTGACCTGGAGTTAACTCCAAGTAGTACAGTAAGTCTATCATAATTTTGAAAGAAGGCAATTTATATGGAAAAATCATTAGTCGTTATTACCGGTGCCAGCTCAGGATTTGGAGCGGAGATCGCCAAAATATTTAATCAAGCGGGCTTCCCTTTGTTACTGTTGGGGCGCCGAGTTGAAAAAATCAAAGCCTTGCCGCTGAATTTTGACAAAGTCATGATCGAAGCGGTTGACGTGACGGATTACTCGGCGTTTGAAGCGAATATCAAGCAGGCCGAAGCGGTTTATGGTCCAACTGATTTGTTGGTCAACAACGCCGGGGTCATGTTATTAGGCAATGTCCTGACACAATCGCCAACCGAATGGCAAACTATGCTGAATACCAACGTGATGGGTGTTTTAAACGGCATGCAGATTGTACTTCCAAATATGACCGAGCGAAAACATGGGACGATCATTAACATGTCTTCCCTTGCAGGCAAAAAAACCTTTACGAATCATGCCGCTTATGTTGCTTCAAAATTCGGTGTCCACGGACTGAGTGAAACGATCCGCGAAGAGGTTTCCGGCTCAAATGTCCGCGTATCGTTAGTCGCTCCTGGTGCGGCCGAAACAGAACTATTGACTCACGTCACGGATCAAAAATCTTTAACTGATTACGGTGCTTGGAAAGACAGCATGGGGGGAATCACTTTAGATCCAGTCCATGTCGCAGAAACGGTCAAATTTATCTACGATATGCCACAAGCTGTGAACATTCGCGAAATCGACATTGCCGCAACAGCACAAGACGCATAAATTTTTCTACTCCTGTCCAAGTGACGGGAGTTTTTTTATTTCTGACAACAGCCAACCTTGCAAATCATTTTTTCGGTAAGCTGTTAGACGAGTTCCCACAGCCTTTCTCAGCGAAGCATGCTATACTATTTTTATTGTTAAAATTTTATTTCTTTCTACAAATTACTTGTTAAGGAGTTCTCCATGAATTTTGAACGACGGATCAGTTTTTTTAAAAAGAACTGGCGTAAACTAAACAATCGGTTTTCTTCAATTCAAATTATCGTTTTTTACTATTTAGCGATGACGATCTTGGCCTTATTTTTATTTAGCTTGCCAATTTTTCGCGAACCAGGGTCCCACGTTTCTTTATTGGATCTAATTTTTATGGCAATCTCAACGATTTCCGTGACGGGATTGACCACGATTGATATAAATTCCACCTTTAACAACGCTGGCGTGGTCATGCTGGAGGTGCTTTTTCATATTGGTGGCTTAGGGATCATGATGATTACCACTTTCTTCTTTATCGTTTCTAAGCGGCGAATTACCCTTAAACAGCGGCAGCTAATCATGACCGATATGAATCAACCCCGTCTGAGCGGAATCGTCAATCTGATTCGAATCACCTTTTCTATGCTGCTAATGATCGAAGTCATCTTCGGCACGCTCTTTTCCATTTATTTCTATTTAAAGGGCTATTACCATCGCATTGGTGAAGCAATCTTTTATGGTTTCTACCAAGCGATTTCAGCGGTGACCAACTCAGGCTTTGACGTGACTGGGGACTCGATCATTCCATTTTCTCACGATGCCTTTTTCATTCTTACGATCATGCTGTTGATTTTCATCGGTGGGATCGGTTTTCCGGTCTTAATGGATTTTCATGGTTGGCTTTACCACAAACGGTCAAAATCAAAAATTCCTTTTCGGTTTAGCTTATTCTCGAAGATCGCCCTACTCGCTTTCTTTGTACTATTTATTGGCGGAACGTTAGCGATTTGGCTTTTAGAAAAAGACCATAGCTTCGCTCAGATGAATCTGTTTGATCAATGGCTGAACTCTTCCTTTTATTCCATGACGACGAGAAACGCCGGCTTGCAGATCCATGATCTGAATATTTTCCAGAATACTACCTTGATTATTTTTTCTTTATTGATGTTCATTGGCTGTTCACCAAGTTCGGTCGGTGGTGGGATTCGTACGACGACTATCGCTATTATCGGCTTATACCTGTATTCCTTCTTAAAAAATGAAAATGACATCAATATTTTTGGACGCAAGATCGCCCAAGAGGATGTGCGAAAATCGGTGGTCGTCTTTATGCTCTCCGCCGGCATGTGTCTCTTTAGCATTCTCTTTCTGACCGCCACTGAAGATCATTCCTTGATCTCGATCATTGTCGAAGTGACTTCCGCTTTCGGAACAACCGGGCTTTCATTAGGCATCACTCACGACTTGTCTAATACAGGAAAAATTATGATTGCCATCTTAATGTTTATTGGACGCGTCGGTATGCTTTATACGTTGATGCTTTTCGTACCAAAAGAAACCCGGGACTTAGGTTATGAATTTCCTGAAGAAAAGATTATTATTGGTTAGAAACTCGATTTTCTACTGGATTTATAGACGGAAAGATTAAGAAAAGGAAAAGCTGTTTAAAATTTTTTTTCAAATATGATAAGATGAATTAAATTTGTTAGAGACATGGAGGATGTGCGATGGGTTTACGAAGTCATCTGGCGATTGCCGCCGGAAAGACCGCGCAATGGGGATTAAAAACTTTCTTTAAAGGTGGATCAAGCTATCCCGGGCAATTAGCTTTAAAGTTAGATCCCAATATTTTAGATACATTAGTGAAGGATTACAAAGTCGTCGTCGTCACTGGAACAAACGGGAAGACATTGACCACGGCCTTGACTGTTAATATTTTAAAACAGGAATTTGATTATGTTTTGACAAATCCCACCGGTGCCAACATGGCCCAAGGAATCGTCTCGACTTTCTTAAATGCCAAAGGCAAGAAAGACGATAAAAAAATTGCCGTTCTTGAAATCGATGAGGCAAGCCTAAGCAAGGTTACGGAATATATCAAACCTGAGCTGTTCTTATTCACCAATATTTTCCGCGACCAAATGGATCGCTACGGTGAAATCTACACTACTTATAAATTAATCGTTGATGGAGCGGCAAAATCACCACAGGCCCCCATCTTGTGTAACGGTGATTCGCCAATCTTTAATTCATTGGAAACCATCAACCCTAAAAAATATTACGGCTTCGATCATTTGCCAGATAAAGAGCAAGACGCTCACTATAATACGGACGGTTTACTTTGTCCAAAATGCCAACATATCTTGAAATATAAAATGATCACTTATGCTAACCTTGGAAAATATTATTGCCCTAACTGCGGCTTCCACCGTCCTGAATTGGATTACAAATTAACTGAAATGAAGGCCATGGACAATCAATCCTCTGAGTTTGTGATTGACGGACAAGAGTATAAGATCGAAGTTGGTGGCATGTATAATGTTTACAACGCATTGGCAGCAACGGCGGTAGCGGAATATTATGGTGTCCCGCAAGAAAAAATCAAACGCGGCTTAGGCTACGATGAAAAAGTTTTTGGGCGGCAAGAAGAGTTTGTAATTGACGGTAAAAAATGTACGTTAGTCTTAGTCAAAAATCCTGTTGGTTTGAACCAAGTGATCGATATGATTGGTTTAGCACCCTATCCTTTTTCATTAGTTTCATTATTGAATGCGAATTACGCCGATGGAATCGACATCAGTTGGATCTGGGACGGCAATCATGAAGCCTTCGCTGAAATGAATGTACCGGCGGTGATTGCAGGTGGCGACCGCCACACCGATATGGCTTTACGTTTCCGGGTTGCAGGTATTCCTGACGACAAGCTGACCGAGACAGAAAGCTTGACGGAAACCATTGAAAAGATCAAACTATTGCCGACGGAACACGTGTATATCTTAGCGACGTACACCGCTGTCTTACAACTACGGAAAGAACTAGCCCAAAAAGGCTACATTGATGGAGGTATGGATCGTGGCTAATTACGAATTGAACTTAGCACATTTATACGGCAATTTACTCAACACTTACGGGGATAACGGAAATTTATTGACCCTGAACTATTATGCAAAACAAATGGGTATCGAGCTAAACTCGGAAATCGTCAGCATTTATCAAGACTTTGATCCTGATAAATATGACATGATCTTTTTCGGCGGCGGTCAAGATTACGAGCAAATGATCGTCTCAAAGGATATCCAAGAAAAAAAAGCTGCACTGAAAGAATACATCGAAAATGATGGCGTCATGCTAGCAATCTGCGGCGGCTATCAATTATTAGGCCATTACTATGTGGGTGCCGACGGTCAAAAAATTGAAGGCATCGGCGCGTTGGATCATTACACATTAAGCCAAGACAATCACCGCTTTATCGGTGACATCGAGATCCATAACCAAGAATTTGGCGAGACTTATTACGGCTTTGAAAACCATAACGGCCGCACCTTCTTAGGTGAAGGTGAGCGTCCGCTTGGTACGATCGTCAAAGGCAATGGCAATAATGGCGAAGATCAAGGCGAAGGCGTCATTTATAAAAACGTCTATGGTTCTTATTTCCACGGACCGATCTTAGCTCGGAATAAATCTTTAGCCATTCGCTTGCTTCACACTGCCTTAAAAAATAAATACGGCGAAGAAGTTGAACTACCGGAAATCGCTTAAAAAAAAAGAATCATCCGCAATTTTGCGAATGATTCTTTTTTTATTCTTATTTTGTTCCCGGCGTTGAAGCTATGATCTTCATTTCGCCTTCGACTTTCCATTCCGTAATTTCCGCTGGTAAGATGCAGCTTGTGCCAGGCTTCATTTCATAGCTCTGGCCGTCAACGATCAAATTGCCATAGCCTTCGATCACAGTCACTAACGTATAGTCACCGGATTTTTTCAACGAAAGTTCACCGACAACATCCCATTCATAAACATTAAAGAATTCGGTCTTTAGGTAAGTGATTACAGAAGATGTGCCTTTTTTGCTTTCCGTCACTTCTAACTCAGGGCTGATTGCTGGGACGGTCGTTACATCGATCGATTGCTGAATGTGCAATTCACGCGTATTTCCTTGATCGTCTTTGCGATCGTAGTCGTATACCCGATAAGTCGTATCAGAGCTTTGTTGGGTCTCCAAAATCATGATGCCTTTTCCGATCGCGTGGATGGTTCCACTTGGTACATAGAAAAAGTCTCCCGCCTTAACCGGCACACGGCGTAATAAATCATCCCACCGACCTGCTTCGATCATTTCTGCTAACTCTTCACGAGTCTTGGCATTGTGACCATAAACAATTTCTGAGCCGGGCTTCGCATTAATAATATACCAACATTCGGTCTTACCTAATTCGCCTTCGTGTTTTAAGCCGTAGCTGTCATCTGGATGAACTTGGACAGATAGATCATCTTCCGCATCTAAAATTTTTGTTAATAATGGGAAAACATCGCCTTCAGCGTTACCGAACAGTTCCCGATGATTTTGCCAAAGCTCACTGACGGTTTTGCCTTTGTGTGGTCCGTTCTCTACGATACTTACCCCATGAGGATGTCCGCTGATGGCCCAATCTTCACCGATCTTGTCGTTTGGGATATCAAAACCGAAAACGGTGTGGAGTTGATCCCCACCCCAAATTTTTTCTTGAAATACGGGTTTTAAAAATAATGGTTCCATGAGTTATTACTCCTTCTAACTATCGTTATTTTTGATAAATGTTGCTTCGTTCCTTTAAATAGCAGGCTAAAATTTCATCACGCTCCGCTACATAACGAGCTCGATGATCTTCTAGATGAACACGATTTGACAAAAAAATAAAGGCCGATTGCTTTATTATATCCAACATCAGAAATGTCCCTGTGTAGCCAGTGTGAAAAAGCAACGGTGCTTGATCTTTCGGACTGAATTTCAAATCCCAACCTAGCGAACGCTCGCCAGCTTTCGTTGGTGTCTGATCCTTTAGCAATTCACGAATTGTCTTGTCATGTAAATAAATTTTATCCTGAACTCGACCAAGATTCAAATACATTTTTGCAAATTTACTTAAATCTTTCAGATTCGTAAACAGTCCTGCGTTGCCAGCATGTTCCGCTAAAATGCGCGCCTTCGGATCATGAGTAATCCCCTTTAGAATCCTTCCATCACTTTGCTTTTGCGTCGGAACGATTCGATCATAAGATGGTTCTGGTAAAAAAAGACTCGCTGACATCTGTAACGGCTGTAGCACTTCTTGCTTGAAAACCTCGATCACGTCTTTTTGATAGAGCTCTTCAATCAGAAAACCAAGCAAAATCGTTCCCGCGTCCGTATATTGGACAACTTCTCCAAGCCGCTCACCCGGTTCTAATTTCAGATAAGCCTCTCGTAATTCTGCCGCATTCAGTTGATTACGATTGGGGATATAAGTCTGGATATCTGATGTATGAGTCAATAAGTGACGCAACGTAATTCGGCGATTTTGAAAATTCGGCAATAAGTCATGCAGCGGTTGATCCCAAGTGAGCTTGCCTGCTTCAAAAAGTCTCAGCATGACAGTCGTAGTACAGACAACTTTGGTTAGCGATGCCACATCGAAAAGAAAATCTTCTGCCATTGGGATGACGGTCGGTTCAATTTGCGCGTTGCCTAGTACCTGTACTTCTTCTTGCTGATCTTCGATGAATTGAAAAACCGCACCGGGAAAAATCTTCTGCCTCATCTTTGCTTCAATTAAGTGACGTGTCTCTGGATACATCTCAGCCCCTCTTTCAAAAATAGTTCCCCAAAAAGTATAGCACAATCAGAAAACGAAAACTTTTGAACCTTTAAAAAATATGAATCTCCCAAACCAGAATTTTCCTGTAAAATAAGCAGAAAGAAATCCTATTTTAAAAAGGAGCAAAAAAATGAAGCAAAGAATGAAGCAGTTGCTTGCCCGTTTTTGCCAGCCGCAAAGATGGCTCATATTTCTCGGTTCGTTTTGTTTACTCTGGGGATTGCAGACATTCATTTCAGATTTGCGGATTCAAGTCGTCGGTCTGTTTGTTATTTTTGCCGCCTGCAGCCTTTTCATCTATCACTATACCGACGATTTTCCCGAAAAAGGGATATTTTCCAAGCCGCTGTATAATCTGGTTAGCTTTTTGATTTGTCAGGCCTTCCTCTGTTTGATCCTCTATGTCACTAATGACGGTGAAAAGCTTCAATTGCTTGACTTTCCTATTGTTTATTTTCAACTCTTAGTGCTTTTTCTATTATAGTCTTTGAGAAAGGCTTTCGCGAACTCGCTCAGCTTTTTGCCAGTTTTTCTTCTCCTTTATTGAGATTAGAAAAATGGTATGCATAACGACAATTAGAATCATTTTTCGCGTTTTTGGAAAAATGATTCCCTAATTAGGAGTCAGCTAAGCAATAAGAACAAACGATTTCTAAATTGTTTCTCAAATTTCGAAATCGTTTTGCTTATTGCCGATAAAGCTAGTTCGTGAATCCGAACATGGCTAGACCTGCTGTAAAGCGATTTATTCATATGAAAACTTTATACCTTCTTTATAAATCAAAAAAAAGCCGCGATTGCTCGCGGCTTTTTACTATTTCAATACAAACCACCATTCAAGTCCAGCTGGATCGTAAATCGTAATCAATGATTGCTTCTTATCACGGAAATATTCCCGCTCTTTCTCGTCCAAGTGGCTGCTTAATTCCGTCAGCATTTCTTTTGAAACAAGAAATTGTAAAAAGTCTAATCCTAAAACTTTGTCCGTTGGTTCATCAATCGTTCCACCCGTAGCAACAGTTAAACCAACATTAAATTCGCCGCGGTTTAAAAGCAGCTCTTCTTCAGTCTCATCATGAACCTCTAAACCTAAAATATCCGCCAAAAATTCCTGCTGACGAGCTAGATCACTAATATTCAAATGGATCTTGTCAAAATAAGCGTCGTGGATTTTCTCGCGTTTTGTCGCCTTTTTTTCTAATTCCTTAAAATCAAGACTGATCGGTTCCGCCGTTGAACGTTCATTACTAGGAGCGTAAAAGATTTCAATTTCATTTCCCTCAGGATCTTCAAACAGCAAGCCCTTTTCAGCATCTGCCTGTAAAGCAGACTTCACGGGATATTTTTCTTTTTCCGCACGATAGTAAACGTTCGCTAATTCTTCAATATTCGGTACAACCAATGAGACACGCTGCATTTTTTTGATTTCTCCACGATGTTCACTTGCTCGTGGGCTTTCTTCCAACCAAAGCAATTCGCTAGCTGGATCTTTGTATCCTAAAATCGCTAATTCGTTTTCTTCCCGCAACAAATGTAAACCAATGATATCACGATAAAAATGAATCATGCCGTCCCGATCTTTCACACGAATGGCGATTGTTTTTAAATTAAGTTTCCCTAAATGAAAATTATCCATGGTCGTCTTCCCTCCGTCACTTCTATTTTAACGAGGGAATCTGAATCACGCAAGTGAAACCTATTGCTGTCGAACGTTTAGAGACCTTCCTTTTTCAGCAGGCTAAACTTTAATAAACTCTTCAATCTACAGAAAAATTTGATCTTTTGAAACAACTAGGTCATTTTTGAAAATTTTTCGAGTATTTTCTTTTATATTCGTCAAATTGAATAAAAAAATACTGGATAACACTTGTAATCGCAGTACAAATAGATTAAATTGAAATCTATATTAAGAAAGAAAAGGTTTTGAAAAAATGAATAACTCAGTAACTACAAAAGAATTTATGTCGCTTGCCGCAAAAGAATCCGTGGATGTTTTAGACTTAAGAGACCCTGAATTTTATGATAGCTTTGATTTATTGAAGGGCTCCAGTGTCCTGCAAATTCCTTTGACTCAATTACCGAATCAATTAGGCCAATTAAACAAAGGTAAAACGTATTACCTTTTCACTCAATTTGGCGGTCGTTCAAAAACAATGGCGCAATTTTTAAGAGATCAGGGCTACCAAGTCATTAATGTCATTGGTGGAGCCTCAGCTTATCAAAAATATATGGCAAGCTAATCAAAAAGTGAGCGTTTCGATTATTTCGAGCAGATAAATTGCGCATTATAACTTTTTTGTGTAGGATTGCCAATAGTAAAAAGTAAATATTATAAGGAGTGTTCGTCGTGGCAAATGTTTTAGTCGTAAATGCCCACCCGTTATCAGCAGAAGATTCACAAACTGTTACCATTTTAGATACATTTATTGAGGAACATCAATTACGTCATCCGGAAGATGTTATCACTATGCTGGATTTGTATTATACTGATCTACCTGAAATTGATGGTGATCTCTTATTAGCTTGGAAAACCTTGCAAAAAGGTGCTGAATTCACTGATTTAAGTGACGCCCAACAAGAAAAGGTTCGAATTTTTAATGAATTCACTGATCAATTTTTAGCAAGTGAAAAAATTGTTATTGCAAATGCTTTATGGAATTTGAATATTCCTTCAAAATTAAAATCTTGGTTCGATACAATCAACGTTGCAGGTAAAACGTTTAGATATACTGCCGAAGGACCTGTTGGTTTAATTACTGATAAAAAGGCAATCCATATCCAATCAAGTGGTGGTACATATAATGGGCAAGATTTTTCAGCACAATATGTCAAAGGAATCTTGAATTTTATCGGAATCACTGATTTTGATTCTATTTATATCGAAGGTGCCGATTATGCTCCTGAAAAGGCCCCTGAAATTATGGCCGCAGCGAAGGAAAAAGCAAAAGTTTTAGCCGCACAATTTTAATCTATCCACATTGTAAAAAGGACCCTCGATCATTGATCGACAGGTCCTTTTTCTTCGTTTTCATATAAGGGAGATACACGCTTATACCATTCAAATACGTGGATCACGACCACTTTTGCAACCGCATAAAATGGGATCCCCAAAATTACACCAGAAATTCCAAAAATTTTCCCCGCCGTCAATAAGACAAACATGATCGTTACTGGATGTATTTCTAATTGATTGCCTAAAACTAATGGTGAAACAATTCGTCCTTCGATTGTTTGCTCAATCGCAAAAACAATGATCACCTTCACAAGCATGAAAGGACTCGTGACAATCGCAATAAAAATGACTGGAATCATCGCTAAAAAGGAACCTAGATAAGGAACCAAATTTAAAAAGCCAGCTAAGATCCCTAATGTGATCGCGTAATTCAATCCCGCAATGGAAAAACCAATGATGAACATCACTGCCACGGTAAAGGCCACAGTCAATTGCCCTCGAATATAAGAAGCCAGCTGCGAGTTCATTTCCGTCAATACCCGTAACGTCGGCTCTCTCGTCTTATCTGGTAAAAATTTGAGCAAATACGGGGCCAGTTTGTCGCCATCCTTCAATAAGAAAAAGAGAATGATCGGTGCTGTAACTAAAGCAATCACGACGGTCGCCAATGTAGAAACAACACTGCCTAATCCTTGCAACGTTACGCGAGAAACATTTTGCGTAATCTCCGTCAAAGATTCTAATAATTTTTGCAAACTGCTTTCAATATGTTCTTGGAAGGGTTGAAATGATCGATCTTTAAAGATTTCATTTGCTTTGTCTGTAATCGTATCGAAGTAGCCAGGCATACTTTTAATCAACGATCCGACTTGCTCCCGGATCATCGGCACGATCACAACGATGCCCCAAGCAATCAATGCGACAACGACAATGAATAGTAAAATAATTCCGATTGATCGCTTGATTCCCTTACTTTCCAAAAAGTTTACGACCGGATTCATTAAGTAATACAAAATTCCGGCGATCACTACTGGTAACCCGACGATCGCGAAAAATTGCCCTATTGGTTCAAAGAGATAGGAAACCTTTGTAAATACTAACGTAATCAATAGGAGCAATAAAACGATGATCAGGGCCACCACCACTTGGCTATTTAAAAACCATTTCCAAAACCACGAGGTGCGTTCACCTAATTTCTTTTTATCCATACTCTCACATCCCTACTGAAACGTAATCTTCATTCCGACTTCTAATTCTGGAAGTTTTTCTGGACTCACATAGACCGCATTCGCAATTGTTCCAACTTCTGCTTGAAAGAAAATCGTCGCGTGACCGATCTCATTTAAATTTTGATTCGCCACCGGGCCCACGCCCTGCACTTGATAGCTTTGGTCGCCAAAAATGATGCGACTGCCTGCTTTTAATGCAATCGTCTCATCGCTGATTTTTTTTTGAACGACAGAGACATCCAACAAATCTGGTGTGATGGTTTCACCAAAAAGTACGATAATATTTTCGTCATTAACTGCTTCTTTGCCAATTTGAGTTATTTCCGTTACTGTCATAATTCACGCTCTTTCTTAGTTTATTTTCCAATTATATCACAAAGTTAGCGCTATCCAAGAAGGAATAAACTTGCTAAAATAGGAGGTACATTGAAGGAGGTTTTCAAATGATTCAAAAGATAATCTTAGGAACATATACACGCCGTGTAAGTGAGGGCATCTATCAAATCGAATTAGATACTACCACTGAAACGCTGAACAATTTGCAATTGGTTACTAAGGAAACGAGTCCTACCTACCTTGCCAAAAGCAAAGAAAACTATCTGTACTCTGTAACAAGTCATGAAGGCGAAGGCGGCGTCTCTAGTTATGATCCGCAAAGCAAATTATTAAACATCGTAACAGAAGAAGGTGCGCCTCCTTGTTACGTTGCCGTAGACGATAACCGACAATTAGTCTATGGTGCCAACTACCATAAAGGTGAAGTAAATACTTACGCCATCCAAAACGATGGCTCACTAAAAGCAGTTGCTTCTATTATCCATACAGAGCCAACTGGTCCCCATAAAAACCAAGATCATGCCCATGCCCATTACAGCGATTTGACTCCTGATCAGCGGCTAGTTGTTTGTGACCTTGGAACAGATCGCATTTATACCTACGATGTCGCTAAGACAGGCGAAATTGAAGAGGTCGCAGTTTATGTGGCTGAACCTGGTACGGGGCCACGTCATCTTGTTTTCCATCCGAATAAAGCATTGGCCTATCTGTTTGGTGAATTAGACAGCAGCGTAAGTGTCTTAGAATACGACAAGACTGATGGCAGCTTCACTCAAAAACAAAAAGTTTCAACCTTACCAGCAGATTTTGACGGCGAAAACGGCGGTGCAGCCATTCGAATCTCAACCGACGGACGCCACTTGTATGCATCAAATCGTGGCCATAACTCCATCGCAGTCTTTGCCATTGATGAAGCCGGAACGACGATCGAAATGATCCAATCCATCTCAACAGAAGGCGATTTCCCTAGAGATTTCGCTTTAAGTTCCGACGATGCCTATGTAGTAGCTGCCAATCAAAATAGCGACAACCTAACTTTATACCGTCGCGATGCTGAAACTGGCCTTTTAGCCATGATCCAAAAAGATGTCTACGCGCCAGAAGCCGTTTGCGTATATTTTGATTAAGTCAATTTGAGAGGATTCTGAAATGAATAAAGAAGAAGTCATCGAGCGGCTAAAAAAAGACTTGGACTTGCCGAATTTTAAAGGCCGGCTTGAGGAAAAAGAGTACACCGAAGAAGAATATCAAAAAATCAAAAAAGATCTGAATGACTATTTCGAAGATTACGTAAGAAATATCGAGATCTAAAAGTCTGAGGCCCACGTGAATACTTCGCGCGGACCTCAGCTTTTTTATTTTATGTGTATGATTCTATTGAGTATGTTAAAAAAATTGATTTAACTACCATTGGCTAGATTGATTTATGGAATTCATTTTGCGAAACCCACGAAAAATGCGTTTAACTCTCATCACGCATACGATTCCACTAGTCCCGCTAAAACTCGCAGGCGACTCAATAAAAAAGAAAGTAAATTTTTTCAAAATTTACGCTCATTCTCGTCGACATATCATTTTTCTAACCTGCTGAAGCAGGAAGAAAAACTGACAGCTAGTTCAAATTTTGGAATGCATTTTGCGAAACCCACGAAAAATGCGTTTAACTCTCATCACACATACGATTCCACTAATCACGCTGAAACTCACAGGCGACTCAATAAAAAAGAAAGTAAATTTTTTCAAAATTTACGCTCATTCTCGTCGACATATCATTTTTCTAACCTGCTGAAGCAGGAAGAAAAACTGACAGCTAGTTCAAATTTTGGAATGCATTTTGCGAAACCCGCAAAAAAGTGTTTGATTCTCACCGCGCATACGATTCCACTAATCCCGCTGAAGCGTGAAGTGGAACTCGCAAAAAAAGCACCGATCGGCAAATCGGTGCTAAAGGAGTATTACCTAAATGCAATGAAAAAGAAAAGGTTGTTATTGGTTATGAAGTAATCATACCTGATTCTTTCTCTGCTGTATTTAAAATAACGTTATAATAAAATTAAAAAACCTTTGTTGTGTTTAAAATTTATATTGTTTACTATTTCAATAACAGATTTGTAATTTTTTGAATCGTTTTATAGATTATATCGGTTGCTTCATCTTGTTTTTTTTCAGCTGCGTTGAATGCCTCTTCGTTGACTTCTGGCAACAAGCTATCGGTCATTTCTTGGCAACCGGCAACATATTGAACATACGCCTTCTGGAAGCTCTTATGATTTCCCATTACTTTAGCCGGTGGTTTCATCATACCGATTTTTTCTAAATTCAATTGGTAAAAATGAGTGCCTTCCTCGAATAGGTCATGAATCTCTGACAAACGTTCCTCATCAAATTCGTTGATTTTCTTTTCGTCTAACGCTTTTCGAATTTCTTCATAGCTTGGGTGTAAACGTTCACCCATTTTTTCTGTATTTTGAACGATTTCGTTAATTTCTCCAGCGTAAAAGCCTGTATTTGGTCGCATTCTTATATTCCTACTTTCTTTGGTATGATACTTCCATTTTACTGATTTTCTTACATTATGCAAAGCGGTTATGAAAATATTTAGAATCACCCATCATACCCGTTTTGAAAAAATCCATTAAAAAAAGCGGGCAAAGCTGACAATCCGTCAAGCATTACCCGCTACATTAACTAATCTTTATTTTTCATTGCTCCACGTTGGAAGGCTTTTACGATCTCAACGATTGGAATAATCGCAAAGGAAGCACCGATCACGATTCCCCATTGATATAAATCTAGATGAGCCACCCGGAAAACGTCATTCAGTCCTGGCACGACAATGATCACCATCATCAAAGCGAAGGATAATAAGATCGCCCAGTTAAAGCTCTTATTGCGGAATGCTCCGACTTTGAATAATGATTGATGAACAGACTTCACGTTAAAGGCATGGAACAATTGCATCAAGCCTAAAGTTGCAAAAGCCATCGTCAACGCATCTGAATGAACTTCAGCGTAGGCAGTATGAACCGGCCACTGAATCGCTGACCAATAGACGAATAATACAGTAGCAGCTTCTAAAATCCCTTGATAAATAATACTTGAGAAAACACCGCCAGAGAATAAGTTTGAGCTGCGACCGCGAGGCTTATGCTGCATCAAATCTTTTTCGGCCGGCTCCATCCCAAGTGCAATCGCTGGGAAGGTATCGGTCACTAGGTTAATCCATAATAAATGAATCGGCAACAAGGTGTCCCAACCAAGTAAAGTCGCAATAAATAGGGTTAAGACTTCCCCAAGGTTAGCAGCTAGTAAATATTGAACCGCTTTTTGGATGTTCGAGAAGACTTTCCGTCCTTCTTCAACGGCCACGACAATCGTCGCAAAGTTGTCATCGGCAAGAACCATATCAGAGGCACCTTTGGAAACTTCTGTTCCAGTGATCCCCATGCCGATGCCGATATCCGCTTGTTTCAAAGCAGGCGCATCATTGACACCGTCACCGGTCATGGCAACGACCTTGCCTTCTTTTTGCCAAGCTTTAACGATCCGAACTTTATGTTCCGGCGACACACGAGCATAAACAGAATAATGTTCCACTTTTTGCGCGAACTCTTCATCGGACATTTCGTTTAATTGGGCACCCGTTAAAACGGACGCATCGTCCCCTTTTTCAATGATGCCTAAACGAGCAGCGATGGCTTCTGCCGTATCTTTGTGGTCTCCAGTGATCATGATTGGACGAACACCAGCATCTTTTGCTACTCGTACCGCTTCAGCTGCTTCAGCACGCTCTGGATCGATCATGCCGACAAGTCCTGCGAAAATCAAATCATTTTCAATGACTTCCGCTTCCAATTCAGCTGGAACTTGATCAACATACTTATAAGCCATTCCCAAGACACGCAACGCTTGTTGAGCCATGTCTTTATTATTCGCTAGAATATCTTGTTTTTCTTTTTCAGTCATTGGTACGACTTGACCGTTTAACAAGATTTGTGACGCTCGATCCAATAAAACATCAGGCGCTCCTTTGACAGCAACCAAAATTTTACCTGCTGCTTCTTCATGGAGCGTACTCATTAATTTACGATCGGAATCAAATGGCAGCTCTGCCACGCGGGGTTGTTCGGCTACTTTTTCACGGACATCAAAGCCGTTGTTCAACCCAAATTGAACCAGTGCCGTTTCCGTTGGATCTCCAATCAAGCTACCGTCTTGGGCAATTTTTGTATCATTGGCATAGTTCATGACTTTCATCGCCATGCTATCTACAGGCACTTCACCATTTGCGTCATATTGATGATTGTCGACGTATAATTTTTCCACCGTCATTTGGTTCAAAGTCAACGTACCGGTCTTATCTGAGGCGATAATGTCGGTTGAGCCCAAGGTTTCAACGGCTGGTAATTTACGAATCACCGAGTTTCGTTTGGCCATGACTTGTGTTCCTAAAGCCAGAATAATCGTTACAATCGCTGGCAGGCCTTCTGGAATAGCGGCAACGGCTAATGAGATTGAAGTCAATAACATATCGACCCAAGAGGTGTCATTAAAGACCGTTCCAACGAAAAACATCACCACAGCGATAATAATAATTGCTAGGGTTAAAAATTTACCTAATTGGTTCAAATTGTTTTTTAGCGGTGTCTCTGTTTCATCAGCTTGAGCCAACATCCCGGCGATTTTTCCGACTTCAGTCGTCATTCCGGTATTGACTACCACACCTTTTCCGCGACCGTAAGTGACATTACTATTTGAGTAAGCCATATTGACACGATCCCCGATACCAACCTCGCCTTCGTTAATGACGATTAGCTCTTTTTCAACGGGAACAGATTCACCAGTCAAAGCCGCTTCTTCGATCTTTAATGAAGCCACTTCGATCAATCGTAAATCAGCAGGTACCACATCACCGGCTTCTAGCATCACGATATCTCCCGGTACAAGCTCAGTCGATTTGATTGAGCTGACATGTCCATCTCGAAGCACATTGGCATTCGGCGTTGACATTTCTCGTAACGCTTCGATCGCTTGCTCCGCTTTTGACTCCTGCACGACACCCATCACCGCGTTAATAATCACTACCGCTAAGATAATGAATGAATCGACGACTTCGTGGGAAACGACCGCGGAAATCACCGCTGCAAATAACAAGACGATAATCATTAAATCCTTGAACTGTTCAAAGAACCGCACAAGCATACTTTTCTTTTCGCCTTCTTCTAACTCGTTCAAACCAAATTCAGTTAAACGCTTTTGCGCTTCCGCTGAAGTCAATCCTTCTTCAGTCGTTTGAACTTCTGCTAAAACCTGGTCTGTTTCTTCTGTGTAGAAAGGTTTTATTAGTTGTTGCTTTTTTTCCTCTGACATCTTTTTCCTCCTTATTCAATCCGAATGACACCAGAATCTAAGTTCAATGGACATTCTTTTTATTCGTGTTTCTGTTGGAAGTAAAAAAAAAGGACTTGTGTATGCGAAAAACACATACATAAGTCTCACTATTTAAGACAACACCAGAAATATTCTTTCTTGTTGGTGGCGTTGCCACAGCGATCGCTGCTAGTTACTCCCTCATGAATACAAGAGAAATTATATCATGAGGAAAGAGAGAAATACAGTCTTTTATTCTGGAACCCATCAATTTAAAAGGCTTTCATGACAGGTTTTTACCCAGAAATCTTCAGCAGATCCTTGCTCCATGCCCATTATGAATTTTTCCCGAATCGCTGGGTACTCTTGAGCCAAATTGGTCACGAGTTTTTTGATCTCTTCTCGCTTAGTTTTTTTATCCACAGGACACGGATTAAAAATCACCGGCAGCTCCTCGCGTTTCACAAAACGGATAATTTGTTTTTCTTCCAAATAGATCATTGGCCGGATCAGTGTTACTTTTGTCTTCGTTAAATAGCTTTTCGGTTCAAAGCTGTTCAGTCGTCCGTGAAACAAAAAGTTCATAAAATAGGTTTCAAGGGCATCATCCACGTGATGACCTAACGCCACTTTTTGACAACCCAATTCGCTGGCGCGATTATATAAAATCCCGCGCCGCAGCTTGGCGCAAAGAGAACAAGGCGATTTTTCTTCACGAATCTCAAAGACCACCTTAGCGATATTCGTCGGAACAATTTCAAGTTCATAACCCATGCTTTCCACAAATTCCTGCATCGGCGTAATATCGCAATCCTCAAAGCCCATATCAAGTGTGATCGGCACAATCTCAAAATCAAAACCTAAGCGACGTTGACGGCGGATGCGATCTAGCAATACCAGTAAGGTCGTGCTGTCTTTGCCGCCGCTCATACCGATCGCCACTTTGTCGCCAGGCTCGATCATCTGATGATTTAAAATTGCGCGCCGCATTGGATTGTAATAACTCTGATTGTCTTTCTTTTTAAATGACATAGCTGCTCCTTCATTCTAGTCAAAGAAATTCTCCTTCAAACTATACTGTTTTCCCGTCGTGATATCATACTGAATCATTTGATAGTCTTGGTAAATTTTCTCCTGCTTTTGATTCAATTTGACTTCTTTATTCCAATTCCCCGCTTGGTAATACATACCTTTTTCAAAAGCTGGAAGCTCTTTTTGTAAATGAACCAATAGTTCTTGGAAGCCAGTCATTTGCAGGCGTCCTTGCTGGAACAGATCTGCGCCAAAATAAAAAGGACTCGTGACCGTTCGTTGATTATTCAATTGATGACGATTGTCATACATTAAAAATTCGGTCTCATGTAAGCGTGGTCCTTGATTTTTCGCCTGAATCTCGTCTGAGTAGATCCCCGGCAAATGATCTCCCCAAAAAACTACTAGCGTCCGCTCTGGCAGATCATCTAATTTTTTTAGAAAGGCTTGCAGCGCTTGACTGCTGTATGCAATGTCCTGCATATAACTACGCAAAGCGGTGGTATTCTCTCCACGAGCCAGATAAGGCAGTTCGCTGTATTTATTTTCATAAGGCATATGGGTCTGCATCGTGACCAAATGAAGAAACTGCGGTTTTTCCTGATTCGTCAAATGATCGTAAACTTCATTATAGGCCGCCTCATCTGAAATATACGGATTGTCTTCGATCTTAGCTTGATGCTTCATCGTTTCTTCATCTAAAAATTGATCGAAGCCAAAAGTTTGATACACATCTTTACGTTTATACATCGATGTATTGTAAGGATGAATCGCAGTCGTTTGGTAGCCTCTTTTTTCCAACGTGCTGACCAATGAAGGAAAACGCTCGAACTTCGGTACTAGCATCGTATACGGGGTAGACATTTGTGCATTGAACAATTCCATTGAAAAACCAGTCAATGCTTCGAATTCAATATTAGCCGTCCCACCGCCATAATTTTGCGACAACATTTGGCCGCTATAAGTTTGATCCGCGACTCCACGATATGCCTGTAAAGGATCGCCACCTAAGATTTCCAACCCCTTCAAACGACTAGGATCAGAAAAGCTTTCACTCATGACATACACAATATTCGGCTTGTCGGTCGTTGTCTCTGATTCAGCCGGTTGATAGCTTTTAGTAATTTTTTTGATCGCACTCGCTGAATAGCCTTGTGGCTGATTCATCGCTTCCACCGGTAAGTTATACAAAAAGCCACCCATAAAGCCGGTATTGTAGTAATTCATTTTTTGACTATAAGGAATCCACAACGCGGTTTGATTGTAAGCTTTACGTAAAAGATTGTTTTGATTATTGAAACCACCAATATAAAAAAGCAAGCCGCTCGTTAATAGAAAGATACCGACTCGCACCCATTGTCGCTGTTTTTTTAAGCGAATACTTTTTTTCAAACTCACTAAAATCAAAACCACGCCAGCGGCTAACAGTAGCAAGAACAAAAGAAATAAAGGCGTGCTGATCATATCCCGGATCATGCCAAATTCGATCACCATTTTCAAATCATTGGGATAAATTGGCTCCATTCGATAGGTCATTTTTAAATAATTAGCGATCCCGATCCCAATCAGCAGTAGCGAATAAAAAAGCCCGCCAATCCGTAAAGACCCCAAGAAGCTACTGATCCAGCCAAAGAAGATCAATAATACCAAACATCCCAAGAAAAATTTTTCCGTATGCCAAGAAAACGCGAATTTAAAAGCTAAGTCAAAGGAAAAATCATTTTGTGTTAATTGTAAAAATAAATTTGAACAAATAATAAACAGGACTACACCTAAAACTTTTCCCACTAGCCCCCAAGGAATCTTTCGTATTTTTTCCATAAGTCGCTCCCATCCATGAATCACTAGGTATTTTAACGAGAATTCAATAGAAAGTAAAGGAGCTGAAAGGAATCTACTTTTATTTTAAATGAATAAATAGTTTGCGATTGGTGGACGGGAAAAATTATCTTCGTGTACATTTCTAGCCGCTAAATAAAAAGCCGACTTCGCAATTTAAAAAAAGTATTTCCCGCACAGAGCAAAAAGTTGGACTGACAGCTAACTCAGACAATAGAATTCTTTTTTCGGAAACCACGAAAAATTTTTTTATCTTCGTACGCATATCATCCAACTAAACTACTCACTTCATAATTCAAATAAGCAATGATCGTGCGCCTGAACTCAATATCTTGCGAAAAGTTGGACTGACAGCTAGTTCGTTTTTAAGTGTTTATTTTTCAAAAACCGAAAAATAATTTCTATTCTCGCTGCGCATATCATCCAACTAAACTACTCACTTCATAATTCAAATAAGCAATGATCGTACACCTGAACTCAATATCTTGCAAAAAGTTGGACTGACAAAAATAAGCTTAGCGGGGAATCATCCCTACTAAGCTTATTGATTATTTCCAAAAATCATCAAAGACGGAAATTGGTAAATGGCGTTTGTGTTGGGTTTTATTCCACCAATTTTCAATCGTTGTTTGGGCTTTTGGATCAATATTTTTTCCTTCAAGGTAGTCATCAATATTGTCATACGTGACACCTAAGGCGACTTCATCGGCAACTAATGGCTTGCCATCTTCTAAGTCGGCGGTTGGAACCTTCAAATACAACGCTTCATCGGCGCCTAGCTCTTTCAGCAGCATTTTCCCTTGCCGTTTGTTCAAGCGGAACAACGGTAAGATATCCGCTCCGCCGTCGCCAAATTTAGTAAAGAAGCCAGTCACATTTTCTGCGGCATGGTCCGTACCCACTACGGCTCCTTGATTGTCACCAGCGATACCGTATTGAGTGATCATCCGTTGCCGTGCTTTGATATTGCCTTTATTGAAGTCGCTGATTGTGATACCCGCTTCTTCAAGTGCAGCGACTTGCGCATCGACCGCTCCTTTGATATTTACCCGTAAGCTGACATCGGGTTGGATAAAGTCCAAGGCTCGTTTCGCGTCCGCCTCATCAGCTTGCTCGCCATAAGGCAAACGAACAGCAATAAATTTATAGCTATCGTCATCAGTCTCAGCTCGTAGTTCTTCAATCGCTAATTGCGCTAGACGACCTGCTAATGAAGAATCTTGTCCGCCACTGATTCCTAACACAAGTGTTTTTAAAAAAGGATTTTTAGTTAAGTAAGCCTTCAAAAATTCAATGCTCGTCCGAATCTCAGCTTTAGGATCGATCGTCGGTTTTACACCTAGTTCTTTAATAATCGTTGTTTGTACTGTCATAAACTATCAACTCCTAATCGTCTTGCTGCATTTTCTTCACAGAATTGCGAACTTGATCCATGATTTTATTTTTATGGTTCCAGCAATCTGTCGAAAGGTCCACTGGATATTTTTGCGGATTCAAATCACGTTTATATTCTTCCCACAATGAATCCAAGCTATCTTTGGCAGTTTGTTTCACCACTTCCAAATCTGGCAATTCATACACCAATTTCCCATCGACAAAAATATCTTGTAAAATTGGCCGTGCTTCGAAATTACGCACCGTCTTATTGATGTAGGTGTAGACCGGATGGAACATGAAGATTTCACTTTCATCTCGTGGGTCTTCATCCCACAAAGTCACATAATCTCCTTCTGATTTGCCGTCAGAATTACGGGTGATCCGCCAAACTTGTTTTTTACCTGGTGTCGTGACTTTTTCAGCGTTGCTGGAAAGCTTGATGGTATCCATCATTTCACCCTTCTCGTTTTCGATCGAGACAAGTTTAAAGACTGCGCCTAATGCCGGTTGGTCGTAAGCGGTGATCAGTTTAGTTCCTACACCCCAAACATCAATCTTCGCATGCTGCATTTTCAAATTCAGAATCGTACTTTCATCTAAATCATTTGAAGCATAGACTTTCGCATCAGGAAAACCAGCTTCGTCTAATTGTTGGCGGACGCGTTTAGAAATGTACGCCATATCGCCGCTGTCGATACGAACACCTAAGAAATTAATCTGGTCCCCCATTTCTTTCGCCACTTTGATGGCGTTTGGAACACCTGAATTTAACGTATCATAAGTATCCACTAAAAAGACACAATCACGATGCGTTTGTGCATAGGCTTTAAAGGCATCATAGTCATTGCCGTAAGATTGGACTAAAGAATGGGCGTGGGTCCCACTGTCAGGAATACCAAAAATCTTGCCTGCTCGCACGTTACTAGTAGCATCTGCTCCACCAATGTAAGCTGCTCGTGTCCCCCAAAGCGCCGCATCTAATTCTTGCGCCCGCCGTGTTCCAAATTCTAATAAGGGATCATCGCCAATCACAGATTTAATTCGGGCTGATTTCGTAGCGATCAACGTTTGGAAATTAACAATATTTAACAACGCTGTCTCAACTAGTTGGCATTGTAATAATGAACCTTCCACTTGAATGATCGGCTCATTACTAAAAACCAACTCGCCTTCGATCGCTGAACGTACGGTACAAGTGAATTTAAACTCTCGCAGGTAATCAATAAAAGCATCTGGATAGCCTTCGACCTCTTTTAAATACGCTAAATCACTTTCACTAAAGCTTAATTCTTCCAAATAATTAACCAATCGTTCCAATCCCGCAAAGATGACATAACCGTTATCGAATGGCATATTACGGAAATAACATTCGAATACCGCATGAAGATCGGCACGTCCAGTCTCCCAATAGGTTTTCATCATATTGATTTGATAAAGGTCCGTATGGAGGGTCAAACTGTCATCTTCGTACAACTTTTTCATAATCATGCTCCTTATTTGTTTTAGTAATCTAAACTATTTTAAATATTATATCACAAGAGGAGCTAACTCGGGATTACAAGCTTTCCTGACCAAAGCTTGCATTCATAAAAAAAAAGAAAGACCGCCAGTCTTTCTTTTCGAAACTATTGTTGTGGAACTTGGTATTCTATTGCGATAATGTCTTTGTAGCTTTCCTTCGGCCGCATGCCAGCTTCTAAGATTTGTTTTTTATAGCCGACATCAACAGTTACCGCTTGACGATCAACTTTCAATAAGCGATGAATAATCGTATCTACCTCTTGATGACTGATCTTCCGCTGGCGATTCAAAAGTAACAACGTGATCGTGTCAAAGCGATCTGCGTAAATGATTTTTGTCCGGTCATAGGCATACAATTTCAATAATTTGATTGCCTTACGATTATTAAACATATGCTGCATAAGATTTGGATACAGTGTTTCTAAATTTACATTGCTATTTAAAGGTGTCTCAATTAATTTCATACAATTAGCTCCTTTGATATTTTATTCATCGTCAACAGTCTAATTTTAACATAGGAATGGAAGCATTTTTGATAAACAAAAAGATTTTTTTCCTAAAAAATAAGTAAAAAACCATGATTATTTTTTAAACGCTCGAACATAATCGTTCACTTTCAAAAAAAGCACTAACGACCAATCAAAGAGCAAAAAAGCATCACCGGAATTTTCCGATGACGCTAAATTATTCGGCTATGCTACATCATGCCACCCATCATTGATGGGTCCATTGCAGGGGCTGCCGCGCCACCTTCAACCGGTTTGTCAGCAACAACTGCTTCAGTTGTTAATAATAGTGCTGAAACAGAGGCTGCATTTTGCAATGCTGAACGAGTTACTTTCGTTGGGTCAACGATTCCGGCATCGATCATATCAACATATTCACCAGAGGCTGCATTGAAACCAGTGCCACGATCAGCATTTTTCAATTTGTCGATAACGACTGAGCCTTCAAAGCCAGCATTTTCAGCGATTTGACGAACGGGTTCTTCTAATGCTCGAACCACGATCTTGATACCAGTAGCGGCATCGCCTTCAGCATCTAAATCTGCGACCTTCTTAATCACGTTGACTAAGGCAGTACCACCGCCGGCAACGATTCCTTCTTCAACAGCCGCACGAGTTGAATTCAAAGCGTCTTCGATTCGTAATTTTAATTCTTTTAATTCTGTTTCAGTCGCCGCACCAACTTTAACGACGGCAACTCCGCCAGCAAGTTTTGCTAGACGTTCTTGTAATTTTTCACGGTCAAAATCAGAAGTTGTTTCACTGATTTGACGTTTAATTAATTCTACGCGTTCAGTCAAGCGTTCTTTGTCACCTGATCCTTCAACGATCGTAGTATTGTCTTTATCAACAACGACTTTACCAGCTGTCCCCAAGTTTTCGATTGTAGCTTCTTTAAGATCTAAACCTAAGTCTTCAGTAATGACCGTCGCACCAGTCAAGATCGCGATGTCTTCAAGCATTGCTTTGCGACGATCGCCAAAACCAGGAGCTTTCACTGCCACAACGTTAAATGTTCCACGGATCTTGTTCAAGACTAAGGTTGGTAATGCTTCACCATCAACATCGTCAGCGATGATCAATAATGAACGGGATTGTTGCAACACTTGTTCTAACAATGGCAAGATATCTTGGATGTTCGAGATTTTCTTGTCGGTGATCAAGATGTATGGATTTTCTAAAGCAGCTTCCATTTTATCGTTGTCAGTTACCATATATTGAGATAAGTAACCTCGATCGAATTGCATCCCTTCAACAACATCTAATTCTGTATCGATCCCTTTAGATTCTTCAATGGTAATAACGCCATCGTTACCAACTTTTTCCATTGCTTCAGCGATCAATTTACCGACTTCTTCACTGCCAGATGAAACGGCCGCAACTTGTGCAATAGCATCTTTTGAGTCAACGACTTTAGAAATGCTGTGTAATTCTTCAACAGCTGCTTTGGTTGCCATTTCGATCCCGCGACGAATTCCCATTGGGTTTGCGCCGGCAGTCACGTTTTTCAAGCCTTCACGAACGATTGCTTGAGTCAAAACGGTGGCTGTAGTTGTTCCGTCACCAGCGATATCGTTGGTTTTTGAAGCAACTTCAGAAACAAGCTTAGCGCCCATGTTTTCAAAGTGGTCTTCTAATTCGATATCTTTTGCGATAGTGACCCCATCATTTGTGATCAATGGAGAACCATATGATTTTTCTAAAACAACATTACGTCCTTTTGGCCCTAATGTTACTTTCACTGTATCTGCTAATTTGTCTACCCCACGAAGCATTGCTGCGCGTGCGTCTTCAGAAAATTTGATTTCTTTTGTCATAATTTCTTCACCTCATTATTTTTATTCGACGATTGCCATAATATCTTTTGCAGCGATAATCAAGTATTCACTGCCGTCATATTTTACTTCTGTCCCAGAATATTTTTCAAACATTACCATATCACCAACAGCTACTGGCATTGGACTTTTTTGACCGTTTTCTAGTACATTGCCTTCACCGACAGCGACAACTTTTGCTGTTTGTGGTTTTTCTTTGGCTGCAGAAGCTAAGACTAAACCTCCAACTGTTTTTTCTTCTTCTTGAGTTACTTCAAGAATGACACGATCACCTAATGGTTTTAACACGATAAATCCCTCCAACTAGTAATGATATTCAAGTTGTTAGCACTCGATAACTTAGAGTGCTAACTCACAGTTATTATCATACTCATTTTCGATTCTTTTTGCAAGTCCTTCGTTTGTCTTTTTCGATTTTTCTCCCGCTAAGTTTTTATAGGAATTATGGTATACTTGGGAACAATAAGAGTTTAGAAAGGAAAAATAATGAACGCAAAAAAATATAGCTTTATTACGATCTTTACTTATGGCTTAGTTTTGTTCTCGCCCGTGATCTTTTTGCAAGTCTTTCGCGCAAATCCCTCGCAAATTATTCAGCTGACAACGTTGACTTATTTCTTAGGGGCGGCGTTGATGATCTTTTATCGTTACAAGTCTCAGCTCTTCGGCATCGAGTCTCAACAAAAAAAAGTCCTGATCGCCATTTTGATTGGCATCATTGGTATACCGGCTTCGCTACTCTTGCAAATGCTTATTTTGCAAATTGAGCAGCGCTTCCTAGGTCAATCCGCTACTTCTCAAAATACGCAAAATATTGTGGATTTGATCATGAACAATATGGTCTTCATTTTCGCTACTACTATCGCTGGTCCAATTATGGAAGAATTCGTTTTCCGGCGTGCAATTTTCGGATCACTAGAAAAAAGATTCGGCTTTCTCATTCCAGCACTACTCAGTTCGCTGTTGTTTGCCTTCGCCCATAACGATGGCCACTATCTTTTGTATGCGGGGCTGGGCTTCTTATTCTGCGGCATGTATCGTTATAGCGGACGAATTTGGACCTCCATGATCACCCATGTCGGTATGAACTTATTAGTGATTCTGACCCAGCTCGCTGTTCATTCAGATAAGTTGATTCAGCACTAATCTTTTGCCTTTTTAGAAAAACCTCCTTAAACTGATATTAAGCAATCAGTTTAAGGAGGTTTTTTGATGAAAGTAGCAATTATTGGTGCTACCGGCAATGCCGGCTCACACCTATTAAAAGAAGCGCTGAATCGTGATTTAGCGGTAACTGCGATCGTGCGCCATCCAGAAAAGTTAGAAGTAAAGGTTCCTATTTTAGTCAAAGATTTATTTGAATTAACAACACAGGACCTAACTTATTTTGATGTTGTCATTGATGCCTTTCGCCCACCGGTGGGCAAAGAATTTCTGCATCAAACTTCATTACGCCATCTAACCGACTTGTTAAAGGGCAGTCAAACGCGTCTACTAGTCGTTGGTGGAACATCCTCTTTGTTCGTTGATGAGGAGCATCGCATGATTGATCTTTCTGATCCTAACGCAGTTTACTATCCAACAGCCTACAATATGTACCAAGCATTTCTTGAGCTAAAAGAGCAGCAAGATTTAGACTGGACTTATTTAAGCCCTGCCGCAAATTTTATTCCTGACGGTGAACGAACCGGTCAATATCAAGTTAGTGATGAATATTTACGAAAAAATGCTGCTGGAAAAAGCGAAATCAGCATGGCCGATTACGCGGTCGCAATGATCGATGAAGTGATCACGCCAAAACACGAGAAAGAGCACTTCAGCGTTTATCATTAATATCCCTAAAAATGGAAGGAGCATCTTCAACCAATCGAGGATGCTCCTTCCATTTTTGCGATTAACTGTGAACAACTTTCTTTTTAGTCATCTCTACAATACAATTTTGCGGACAAATTTCTACGCACTCGCCACAATTAATACAGAGCTCCGGATCAATCACCGCTACATTGTTGACCATTTTGATGGCTTTTTGCGAACAGGTCTTCACACAACGATTACAAGTAATACAGCCGACATCACAGATTTTACGTACTCCTCCGCCTTTTTCCTGATTAGAGCAAGCCACGATCGAAGTATTTTCGGCGGGCAGCATCTTGATTAAGTTTTTCGGACATACCGCGATACACTTTAGACAACCGACACATTTTTCTGAATCAATCTTCGCGATCCCATCCACTACTTCGATCGCATCATAATCACAGACAGTCTGGCAATCACCAAAGCCCATACAGCCAAATTGACAGGCTTGCGGACCACCAAAGATTTGATTGGCACCATAACAAGTACTCGTTCCTGCATAATCCATTTTCTTATTCGTAAATTCGCACGTTCCATTGCAACGAACAAAGGCGGCGACTCTATCTACCTCTCCAACTTCTACACCTAAAATCGCGGACAAAGCTGTCCGTGTGGAGGCTCCGCCAGGTGTACAGTTGGTTGCGCCGGCCTGGCCTTGCGCCATGGCTTTTGCATACCCATCACAACCGGAAAAGCCGCAGGCCCCGCAGTTAATCCCGGGCAACGCTTCTCTTAGTGCTTCTTCTTTCTCATCGACTGGCTTATGAAAAATGATCGTGGCTAGTGAAAGGATCACTCCTGCGATCAATCCCATTCCACTGACGATACCAATGGGTAACATGATCTCCGTCATTTACGTCCCCCCTATTTTGTCTGAATGATTCCTGCAATTTCCTTCAATCAACAGATTTAGCGGAACAATCCTTCTGCTAATCCCGCAAAACCTAAAAATGATAATGCGACGATTGCTGCCGCAATCAAAGTGATCGGCAATCCTTGTAATGATTTAGGAATGTCGTTGCCCTCTAATCGACCGCGAACGCCTGCAAAAATCACCATTGCGACTAAAAATCCGATGCCAGCAGCAAAAGCGTTAACTATCGATTGAATAAAGCTATAATTTTTCGAAAAGTTCAAAATCGTTACGCCTAGTACTGCGCAGTTGGTTGTAATTAAAGGCAGATAGATACCCAAAGCATTGTACAAAGGTGTCATATAGCGTTTCATCACGACTTCCACCAACTGAACAAGTGCGGCAATCGTCAGGATGAACACAATCGTTTGTAAATAGTCCAACCCCATTGGAATCAGCAAAGCACTGTAGATCGGATACGTCACTAAGGTCGCTAAAACCATAACAAAAGTAACCGCTAAAGACATTCCTACAGCAGTATCCAATTTTTTTGATACACCTAGAAAAGGACAGATCCCTAAAAATTGCGACAAAACAAAATTATCCGTTAGAATCCCAGCAACTAAAATAGTAACAAAGGCCTGCATTAGTCCTCACCCGCCTTTTCTTCACAAATCGTGGTACAAGCTTCGGCAATTGGACAGGCGGAGCAATCTATTTCCTTGCTCTCGCGGTCGCTAAGTTTATTCGCTACCATGACAAGCATGCCAAATACAAAGAATCCTCCTGGCGGCAGCAGCATAATCGTCATTGGCGGAACAACCCCGGCAGTGATGGAAAAACCTAATAAGGTCCCGCTACCTAATAATTCCCGGATGCCTCCCATACAAAAAAGCGCCATGGTGAAGCCCACCCCCATCCCCAAACCGTCTAAAGCAGATTGGATGACTGGATGATTCTTCGCATAAGCTTCTGCCCGACCAAGAATGATGCAGTTTACTACGATCAGCGGCAAATAAATCCCCAAGGTCGCATCTAGCGCTGGTGCCAAAGCTTTTACCAGCAATTGAACCACTGTTACAAAACCTGCGATGATCGTAATAAAGGCGGGGATTCTTACCCGATCGGGAATCACTTTTCGTAAAAGCGAAATAACGATGTTGGAACCTAACAAGACAATCGTAGCGGCGATCCCCATCCCCAAGCCATTCATTGCCGATGTCGTCACAGCCAAGGTGGGACAAGTGCCTAACATTAGGCGAAGAACCGGATTTTCTTTAATTAATCCTTTAGTAAAAATGGCGAATTTCTTTTCGTTTTCCATTCCTTCTCCCCCTTATTTCTCTGAGTCAGCGACTTGATCAAAAAGAGCAAGTGCTTTCTCGACTGATTTCACAACGGCTGTTGACGATTTGGTTGCACCGGTGACCGCTTCTACTTGATTTTCACTAGTAGGGGCACTTTTGACAATTTCTGGTGAACCTTGGAGATTGGAAAATTGATCAACAAACTCTTTTTTTGTGACGTTTTGCCCCAATCCAGGTGTTTCATTTGACGCATCCAAAATATCCACACCGACAACTTTTCCATCGGTTATGGCACTCATAACACTGACCTCACTGCCATAACCATAGGCTTCGGTAATAAAAAGGTAACCTAGAATCTTACCATTTGGATCAAGTGCTTTATACGCCTGTTGTCCCCCAGCTAATTTTTCTTCCTGAAAGTCCTGCGCTTTGATCAATTTTTTCATGACCGTTTGGGTTTGTGCCCATTCTTGCTTAGCGATTCGCTCCTTGAAAGCCGAGCGAGTCCCGGCAACGGCAAAGGTCACCACGAGGCAAATCACAAAGAGACACAGTGTATCTAGTAAGATCACCTTTGAATGCTTCATTTTATCTTCGCCTCCTCACCAAAAACTTTTGGAATCGTTAAATGCTCGATATGAGGAACGAGGATGTTCATTAATAAAATCGCGTAAGATACTCCTTCAGGCAACGCCGCAAAGAAACGAATCAAGACAGTTATGATGCCACAGCCGACACCGAAGATGATCTTTCCATTTTTGGTGACTGGAGAAGTCGTATAGTCCGTTGCCATAAAAATAGCACCTAGCAATAACCCGCCGGACATTAGTTGATACAACGGATTTCCTCCTAGTAAAGTAGCTAAGATAACCACGGTCCCGATAAAACAAAGTGGAATCACAGGTGATATCACCTTACGAGCGACCAAATAGACTCCTCCGATCAGCAATGCCAAGGCACAAGTCTCACCTAAACTCCCTGCACGAATCCCTAAAAACATATCCAGCAGCGAAGGAATTTTTTGTCCGGTTTGCGAAGCTGAAAAATATGACGCCGATGAAATCACATCCGGGCGAAACATATAATAATTTAACGGCGGCTGCCACGTACTCATTTGTGACGCAAAGGACATCATTAAAATGATCCGGGCGGTAATCGCGGGATTGACAAAATTTTGCCCAACTCCGCCAAAAAATTCCTTCACAATTACAATGGCGATCACTCCACCTAAAGCAGCCATCCAAAAGGGCAGTGTTACCGGCAAGTTTAATGCCAGTAAAATCCCGGTAACGACCGCGGTTAAATTGTGGATCGTGTCAGACCGCTTCAAGATTTTCCTCGTTAAATATTCACTTAAAACACAAGCCCCCACGGTGACGATAATCAACATAAGTGCGCGAAATCCAAAAATAATGGTAGCAGCGATCATTGCTGGAATCAACGCGATAATCACATCCAGCATGATATTGTGGGTACTGCGCCCGCAGTGTAGGTGAGGCGAGATGGAAACAGGTAATTTGTTCATTGAACAGCCTCCCTTTCCATTCGTTTGGCTTGCTTCATTGTTTGGACAAGTCTACGGCCTGCCGGACAGACAAATGCACAGCAGCCGCACTCCATACAGGCTGAAACATTCAGCTTTCTCAGCCCCTCTACATCCTTATTATTGGTGCAACGTTCAATCTGCACCGGCAGAAGCGACATTGGACAAGCAGTGACACAGCTTCCGCAGCGGATGCAAGGAGACTCCTCCGGCAAACTTTGCGCCGCTGATAGAATCGTAATAGCATTCGTTTGCTTCGTGATCGGTAAGTCCATTGAAAATTGGGCGATCCCCATCATCGGGCCTCCTAGAATTATTTTGCTAGGCTCATCGACCAAGCCGCCGCAATAGTCAATGACTTCGCCAATTGGCGTTCCAATCGGTACAACAACATTTTTCGGTTGGGCAACATTTCCATCTATGGTGATTCTTTTATGGGTCAAGGGCATGCCAATCTCGATATACCGCTGCAAAAGTGAAATCGTTGAGATATTCATAATCAAGCAGCCTACTTCAGAAGGAAGCTTTCCTGGTGGGATTTTTCGACCAGTTGTGGCATATACCAGCATTTTTTCTGCCCCTTGCGGATATAATGAAGGAATCTCCATTACATCGATTGTCGGATCAAGCTCCGCCAGCTCATTCAAATGATCCCGCAGCCTTTTCAGTCCTTTTGGCTTGTTGCTTTCGATCCCAATGACACCATGTCGGATATTCAAATACTTCATCACTAGCTGCATTCCAGCAATGATTCGATCTGGATATTCTAGGCTTTCACGATAATCCGACGTAATAAAGGGCTCGCATTCAGCGCCATTAATAACCAGCGTATCAATTGGCGTGTCCTCTTTGACGGCAAGCTTTACATGCATCGGAAAACCTGCGCCCCCGATTCCAACGAGACCGCTGTCGCGAGCGGCTTTTAGCAAATCTGCTTTTGAATGAATCTCAATCGGACGTGGTTCAGGAAATTCAACCGGTAAGCCGTCACTTTTTAGATGGATTGCTTCACAGGTTTGTCCATTTGCCATCAACACAGGCTTGATTCCTTTCACTTTGCCGGATACCGAAGCATGGATCGGAGCGGAGACAAACGCCTCTGAATCACCAATCACCTGACCAACAGTGACAATATCCCCTTTCTTTACTATCGGTTTACAAGGACCACCAATATGTTGCTGCATAGGGATCGTCACAATTTCAGGAGGTTCCATAAAAACGCTCTCGTATTCCGCGGTATTTTTATTATGAGGAACTTTGACGCCTCCCTTAAATTTTGCAATCGCTTTGACCAATGTATCCATAGACTATCCTCCTTTGTAATGTGAAGAAACGAACAATCTTTATTTTATTAGTGAATTAAACTTTATTTTATCTCTTAATATCAATATTATTACTTGTGAAAATCATTTCTATTAACCTTTGAGAAATGATTTTCCCCTCTCTATTATTTGTTATTATTATACCCTTATATAAAGCGCTTTCACAATCGATTCTAGTGAGAATCGTTCTTACTCGTACCAAAATCATCATGAAATAAAAATAATTTGTATGATTCTCATTTTTTTCCGACCTTATTATTTAAAAATGCTTGGTTGTTAAAAGATGAAAAGAGCAAACAAAAAAGTGTTTAGGAGATCGGCCTGCCGTCTTCTAAACACTTTAGTAACTATTTTAAATAGCAAATAATTCTGTGGCACTATCTGGATCTGTATCAAAGATTTGGAATTGATGATTGACACCCAGATCGTAACGAGTCAAAGTCTCCTCCATCGTCATATGAGCCAATTCCTTCATATTGTTCTCTCTACTTAAATGCCCTAAGTAGATTCGTTTGGTTCGATCACCGAGAATGTCTGTCATGACTAATGCTCCATCATCGTTGGATAAATGCCCGCGATCGCCTAAGATACGCTGCTTCAGGCTCCAAGGATACGCCCCCATCCGTAGCATTTCTAAATCGTGATTGCTTTCGACTAAGTAAGCATCTGCATCACGAATCGTTCCACGCAAATGTTCACTGGCATAGCCCGTATCCGTCAACATCACAAACGAATGACCATCTTTGTAAAAGCGATAAAATTGTGGCGCTGCCGCATCGTGAGACACACCAAAACTTTCGATATCTAAATCTCCGAAAGTCAAAACTTTTCCCATTTCAAAGATCTGCTTCTGTTCAACATCAACTTTCCCGATTAAAGGAGCCATCGCTTCCCAGGTTTTTTCATTCGCATAAACAGGTAATTTATATTTTCTTGCTAAGACCCCAACGCCATGAATATGGTCGCGGTGTTCGTGGGTAACTAAGATTGCATCCAGATCTTCCGGTTTTCGATCGACCTCTGCTAATAACGAAGTGATTTTCTTCCCGCTTAAACCAGCATCTACCAAGATTCGTTTTTTCGGACTCTCAAGGTATAAAGAATTGCCGGTACTGCCGCTTGCCAAGACACTGACATTGAAGGCCTGATTCATTTCTAACATGAGCAATTGGTCCTCTCTTTTAAAACTGTCCTCAGTATACAACCCTTTTTATGGATTTTCCACCTTTGGAACTAAATTATTCGTGATCACTTGATTGTTCAAAGCGTTGACCTTTTCAATCTGTGTCGTCTTGTCCGCGGTTCTAATTTTAACAAACCAGACAGGCACATAAACATTTTTCTCTCGTACTTCCAAGGTTCTAAAATAGCCTAGATAAACATTCGTGATCGTGGATTTTGCCGGGATATTATTATTGATATACAAAGTGTTCAAGATTTCTTTTTCTGAATAAAGCGACATCTTTTCCCGTAATGGCTCGATCTCTTTCAACCGAGTTTGCGTATATTTCAAGACTTGTACTTCGCCATCAGATTTCTCGACGTCTAAAGTCACCCGTGAAGTCTCATCCATAAAGGGAATTCCTTCATAAGACTGAGCACCGACAATTTTAGCGAGCTCATTTTCCTTTTTTGAAATATCCGGTAAATAAGAATACTGTTGGCCGTCCATAATAAAAGTGTTTTCCTGCATCAGTTGATTAAAACTTTTCTGCGTTGCCTTTAAATCGAACTCCCGATTTTGACTGGGATAATCCGTTAAAATTTTGTCAGAAACACTGGCTGTTTGCGCAATTGTCTGATTGGAAGGCTCTGATAATAACGCTTGAAAATCATCTTGTTCGGCGCTTAAGTAATACCCTTCGCGATGTTCATCAGAGATTTTCTCATTTAACTCGATATCGTCATTTTTTAATCGATGAATGATATCTTCCCGCTGGTTTGAATTGGTGACTAAGCTTTGCTCATGTTGATTACTCCAGAAAATACTGAAAAGAAAAATATTCAATCCGATGAAAACGAAAAAGAAGATCCATTCAATTTTTCTAAAATCCATCTAGCTCGCCTCCGTTTCAAAATTACCTAGCATCATTTGATTTGCTGAATACCAAGTATCTTCATATTTGACGAACCACTCTGGAGTCAAAGCAACCAGCTTATTTACCCCGTCGATATCTTGCCACGTATAGCCGATTATAAAACTTTTTATTTTACTTAAATCGATCCCGGCCGCCGCTAAATTCGTTTCGATTTCCAAGGTACTTGGCAATTCAACCTCTTCATCTGAAGGGATCGGGACTTGGACCGTATCCATACTAGTTTCGATTTTGACTTGCGGAACCGTTGCCGTATTTGATGGGTCGATCGTTACACTCATTTTCCCTTTAGAAGACTGACTGAAGATCGGATAGCCTTCGACGAAGATTCGATAATTTATTTTCCCATCTTGATGGTCGAAATAGCGCAAATTACCCACTGCTGTACCTAGACGGCTGACATAATTAAAGGTCTGGCTATAGACGCTTTCATCTTCCAAATCCTCTGGCAACTCGCCGGTAAAAGTGACCAGTCGTTTTTGCTCGTCCATCATGATCTCTTCGTGACCACTGACAAATGAACGGGCCCCGCTTTCTTCTTCCTCACCTTTCGCCTGATCTGGATTTTGGAAAAAGGCATTACGGAAAAGAGAGTACGATTGTGTCGTTAAAATATAGCTGTATTTTTTCAACCGAACCTGTTCTTTCGTCCGCAATAAACGAGGAATCAATGAATTCTCTTCTGTCATCGCCAAGTAACGGTTTTGATTTTTTTGATAAATTGTTTCCAAGCTGGAAAAATCAGCTGAGATTGAGGCTTCGTAAACGATATTTTTATGATAATTCAAAAAGCGAATCTTTTTCTTTGAAAAATCGATTTGAATTTTCGAAAAAGAGATACTATCCGCATCCTTCAAGGCTTTTAAACTGATAGGCATATCGAAAACTTTAACGTACTCAGTCAGTGAAAACCCGCCTTCATAATTCAATTCGATGCCGTGATCCAAACTATAATAGCTTTGGATTTCTTCTTCGCCTTCTGCTACTTGCTGCAGTTGGCCAAAGGTACTTTCAGTCAAACGAGCTTGTGTCGTCGCTAATAGATTCTCACTGCTCGTCTGATATTTTCCGTCTGCTAAATCCCAAATCCCACGAATCGGTAAAAAAGCATCCGTCGCTTTCGCGTAGTTTTGATCATTTTTCACAGCTTGCTTACTAGTATTTACCTCGGCAATTTTGGCGGTGGGGCTGAGCCAGATAGCATAAGTCAAAGCCAAGCTAATTAAGATCAATAGGAGAAGGGCTACGCGAATGATTTTTTCTGATAGTTTCATTCCCAAATATCCTCCTCATAAGGTTCATATGGTAAAGAAATGTAGAAGGTCGAGCCTTTTCCTTCAACACTTTCAACCCAAATCTGCCCTTGGTGAGCTTTCATCACTTCTTTTGAGATTGCTAACCCTAGGCCGGTCCCGCCTTGTTTCCGAGCTCTTGCCTTGTCGACTCGATAGAAACGTTCGAAGACTTTTTCCAAATCTTTTTTAGGAATCCCTAGTCCTTCATCTGAAATCCCCAAAACGACGTTGTTATGGGTTTCCATCAAATGAACTTCAATCTTCCCACCATCTGGTGAATACTTAATCGCGTTGTTCATGATATTATCGATGACTTGCATAATCTTGTCGGTATCGATTTCTACCCATAAATCACGTTCCGTAAACTCGCGAATAATTCGATATTTTTTCTCTTGACTCGTCACCATCATGTCAAAGCGATCCAAAATATAATCGACTAGCTCATTGAAATTGACTAATTCCAAATCCATTTGCTGTGCACCGGAATCCATCCGAGAAAGATTCAATAGATCGTTAATCATCCGGATCATCCGATCAGTCTCGCCTAAGGTCACACGAATAAAATCAGGTGCGATCTTTTCGTCTTGCCAAGCGCCTTCCTCTAAGGCTTCCAAATAGCTCCGCACACTCGTTAATGGGGTCCGTAATTCATGAGAGACATTCGACACGAAATGACGCCGTTCCTCTGCCGTTTTCTCCTGTTCAGTAACATCGTGTAAAACGACAACTAATCCACTAATAAACCCTGATTCACGACGAATCATCGCGAAATCAGAACGCAAGGTCATGCGGTCTTCATCAGCCTCAGATTTAGAACGGTTGATCAAAATCTCTTCCGGTGTCTCTAGTAATTTCCGCAAAGTATATTCTTCATCTAGCTCCAACAAAGTCAAAATCGATTGACCGATCGCTGATTCACTCGTGACATCTAATAAAGACAACGCCATCTCGTTGATCGTAATGACCTTGCCGCGACGATCCGTAGCAATAACACCGTCAGTCATATGGGTCAAAACGCTGTCCAAACGATTCCGCTCGGCTTCCATAGTATCTTGAGCGTCTTCGATTCGATCGGATAACTTGTTAAAGGTTTCTGCCAATTGACTCAATTCATCATGCCCGTGGACCTCAACCTTTTCGGAATAGTCCCCTTGGGCGATTCGCACGGCTTGCTTCTGCATCTCTTTGATTGGTTTGGTAATCGATCGGGCTACTAATAAAGCCACTACGATGGAAATCAAGCCGGCGATCATCGAGGCGGTAAAGAAGATCAACGCAGTGTTGCTGATCTCGGTATATTTTTGTTCAATGTCACTCTTAACATAAAGAGCCCCGATCACAGCCGAATCGCCGGTCGGGGACTGAATAGGTTGGACATTGATATATACCCGTTTATTATTGTCATCAAGCGTTACATATTGCTTCATTGAAAAATCATCGATATCACTGTACTCATTCTTTTTACCGACAATCGAATCCTTTTGCCCCACATCATTGGTGGCTAGAACGATTCCCTTGTCATCAACAACCCACATATCGGTAATATCGGAAGCGTTGTTGTTCTCAAGAATGCGCTGAATCTGATCTGATTCATTGTCACTATCTTCTGTCATAGTGGCACCTAATGTCGTACTCAAATTAGCCACTCGTTGATTCATATCTTTGGTAAAGGTATCGATCGTTGATTTTTCAAGTCCACGAATAAAATACGCGCCGATGATTTCAATCGAAATCAACAAAATCAAGATAAAAGAAAAAGCAATCTTGAAATTGACTGAACGATAAAAACGGACTTTTTTTTCCATAATTACTCCTGTTCAGGGTTGCGCAGATAATAGCCTACGCCACGTCGTGTTACTAAATAAGTCGGATGACTCGGGTTGTCTTCGATTTTTTCACGGAGACGACGAACCGTCACGTCCACGGTACGGACATCGCCAAAATAATCGTAGCCCCAAACCGTTTGCAATAAATGTTCGCGGGTCATTACTTGCCCGATGTGCTTCGCTAAATAATGCAATAATTCAAACTCACGATGAGTCAACTCGATGGTCTGACCATGTTTTGTTACCATGTAAGCGTCTGGATGAATCGTCAAATCACCGATCGTCAAATCGCTTTGAGTCGTTGATTCTTCTTCCTTCGGCGCTTGACCGCCACGTCTTAGGTTGGCTTTCACCCGTGCAACTAATTCACGATTAGAAAAAGGTTTCGTTACATAATCATCGGCGCCTAGCTCCAAGCCTAAAACCTTATCGATTTCAGAATCTTTAGCTGTCACCATAATGATCGGCATCTCATGGGTCTTGCGTACTTCACGAGCCACTTCCAAACCGTCTTTTTTAGGCAGCATTAGATCCAATAAAATTAAATCTGGATTGACTTCTTCGACTTTTTCCAAAGCTTCTTCACCATCAAATGCAGTGAAGACTTCATAGCCCTCTTTGGTTAAATTAAATTTTACGATCTCCGAGATCGGTTTTTCATCATCTACAACTAGAATCTTTTTCACTAAGAGTCACCTCATACCTTCATAGGATTGTATGTACGCTTTACTATTATACAATAATTTCAATAGCGTTTCATCTTTTCAATTAGATGACTATTTATTTACAGGCTTTTAAGCAAGAAAAAAAGAAAAGTTTAATAAACACATGTCAGTATTGAAGAAGACGCCAAGAATAATTTCAGCACAGAAGCTTTTATTTACCTTTAATGATGTTGAACCGTGTAAGTTTGAGCACACAAAAATAAGTCTATTCTGATTGAATTTGCATCATAATCAGAATAGACTTATTGTATTTCATATTAAAAATTCACAAAGAATCCAGAACAATGCTGCGCTCCTTAATATTTAATCTAAGACTTGGCACACGACACCTAACGAACCTGGACCAGTATGAACTGACAACGCAGGTGAAACTTTTCCAAAGTAAATATTTTCGGCAGTCGGAAATAATTCCTGCAGCCGCTGACGCATTTTTTCGGCTGTTTCCATCGCATCTGCTTGGGTAATGGCTAAATTGAAACGTTTGTGAGTGCCGATTTGCTCTTTGACTAATTGGATCGTCTTATCAATACTTTTATTTAATCCCCGTACTTTGGCAACCGTATAATAAATGCCTTCTGGATTGCAGGAAATAATCGGTTTTAATTTCAAGGCGCTCCCTAATAATGAAGCAACTAGCCCAATTCTTCCGCCCTTTTTCAGGTATTCTAAGGTATCCACATTGAAATAGATCTTAGTGGTAGGAATCTTGCTTTCCACTTCTTGGATAACCTCGGTAAATGATTTTCCTTGCTTCACTAGATCCCCGGCGTAAATCGCCAAGATTCCCGCGCCAATCCCGACATTTTTTGTATCGATTGATTGGAAGGTCAATCCTTCATAGTGCTCTCCTAAAACACGTAACGCGTTATACGTGCCGCTTAATCCACTGGAGATCGTCACAATGATTACGTGAGTATAGCCTTCTGCCTTGATTTGGTCAAAAACTTCATGGATCAATTCGCCGTCTGGTAAAGAAGTTGTTGGCAATTCCTTTTTAATCAAGGGAAAGATCGTATCGGAGCTGATATCCACCCCATCCTTATATTCTCGATTACTAAAAATAATTCGTAACGGCACCATAAAGAATGGACCACTATCCACGACTTCCTTCGGTACATCTGTTCCCGAATCAACTAAAATCGCAATTTTCTCACTCATTCTTTTCGCCCTCCTGTTCTTTATCTAATTGGATAATTTTTTCGGTTAACATTTTTTGGGTGAAGGAAGCGACAGCGCCTTCCATCGCCAAATAATAAAAATCATTGCTATTTCTCGTTAAGCTAACTTCTTCGCCTAAAACGATTTTGGCGATTTGTAACAGCTTTTCTTCCTGAACGATGCAAAAATTATTGTAGGCCTCTTGTGGTTCATATAGAGCCAACTGCATCCGAATCAGCTCGTTGATATCAGGAATAGAGAACACCTGCTTCAACAAAGTAATCGCTATCAAATAGGCTAAGTGGTTGCGATTATAACGCTTTTTAACAGGTGCTGGGACTAATTTATGTTTAACATAGTTGTTGACCATCGCACTTGATAACAACGGATGCTTCTCGTCTTCAATCAGTGGCGACAAATAACGATCAACAAGTGTGATTATTTGATCCATATACAATTCTAATTCTGGCAACTCATCCCAGCGAGGTAGTTGAATTGTTTTTAACTCCTCCGCCCAAGCTTTGAGTTTGGTTTCTTCCATGAACGTCCAACTCCTTTCATTCTTATTTTAACAAAATCATCATAATTATACAACGTGGTTTCTAAGACCAGATAATTGAATTGCTTTCATAAAAAAATTTTAGTTTTTCTTCTTGCATTTTTATTTTCTCAGTGCTAACATATGAAAGTACTTTGTTTGGGCCGTTAGCTCAGTTGGTAGAGCAGCTGACTCTTAATCAGCGGGTCGCGGGTTCGAGCCCCTCACGGCCCATTGGGTGCCAAACCCACGCCACATAAGTGTCTTTGGCTACTTCGGTAGTTTAGAAAAAGACGCTTGATGTGGCATTTTTTATTTTTATTAAAAATAATTTAAATATAAAAAGAACATTGATTATTCCTTAAAAAATAAGCTGATGCTTTTTTATAAACAGCTCTTAACTTCATACAAAAACAGCCCAAACAACGATTGTTTGGGCTGTTTTTTTTAATTAAACTGCTACAGCTTTTTCACTTTTTAAATGCTGCAATTTTTTCTTATAGTAGGCTACTTCGTCTTCCGCTGCATAAATAAAATGTCCCGGTCCGATCTCTCGCAACGAACGTTCTTTGCCATCGTGTGGCTCGGTTTGATATTTTATCCGGCGACGTTGACGCTCATGATCAGGGTCTGGCATCGGAATTGCCGATAAGAGACTTTCTGTATAAGGATGCACGCCGAAGTGATAAATTTCATCACTACTACCTACCTCTAGTAAATGACCATTATTCATTACGCCGATCCGATCGCTGATGTGTTTTACCATCGAAAGATCATGAGCAATAAACAAATAAGTCAAATTGTGTTCCTTTTGCAAGTCTTGCAATAGATTGACTACTTGAGCTTGAATCGATACGTCTAAAGCCGAGATCGGTTCATCACAAATAATAAAGCGAGGACGCACTGCCAAGGCTCGGGCAATTCCGATCCGCTGACGCTGCCCACCAGAAAATTCATGAGGATAACGTGTTCCATGACTTGGATTCAGTCCAACTGTCTCCAACAGATCATTCACAATTTTATCCCGCTCTTTGCTAGTGCTGGCCAAGCCGTTGACATCGATTCCTTCTGCAATGATATCTTTGACCTTCATGCGAGGATTCAAGGAAGCATACGGATCTTGGAAGATCATTTGAACATCCCGTCGAAATTGTTTTGAGGCTTCTTTGCCGTGGATTTTAGTAACGTCTTGTCCATCAAATAAGACTTCACCCGCCGTCTGCTGGTTCAAACGAATAATCGTTCGTCCTGTCGTAGATTTTCCACTGCCGGACTCACCAACTAATCCAAAGGTCTCACCCTCTTCGATATAAAAACTGACATCATTCACGGCACGAACTTCATCTTTTCGGCCGGCATTGAAATATTGTTTTAGATTATTGACTTCTAACAGCCGTTTTGTCATAGTGATCCTCCTCGTGTTACGCAGAATGTTGTTTTTGTTTTTTTGCAAAGATATCCCAGCGCCGTTGAATCTCGGCAGGAGGAGTAACTGCAGGTGCTTGCGGCGCCAATAACCAAGTCGCGGCTTTATGCGTTGCTGAGAGTTCGAAAAACGGCGGCTCTTGCTCAGCGTCGATTTTTAATGCAAATTCATTTCGAGGATAAAAGGCATCGCCTTTTGGCGGGTCTAGTAAATCGGGCGGCGAACCAGGGATCGCATACAAGCGATCATTTTCACTTTCTAATGTCGGCATTGAGCCTAGTAAGCCCCATGTATAAGGATGCTGCGGATTGTAGAAAATCTCTTCCGCTGTCCCAACTTCAATAATTTTGCCTGCATACATCACCGCTACTCGATCAGCCACATTGGCTACCACCCCTAAATCATGGGTAATGAAAATAATCGATGTTTCGATCTTTGTTTGGATTTCTTTTAGTAATTCTAAAATTTGGGCTTGGATCGTCACGTCTAACGCTGTCGTCGGTTCATCGGCAATCAGGATTTCTGGATTACAAATCAGCGCAATCGCAATCACGATCCGTTGACGCTGCCCGCCGGAAAATTGATGGGGATAACTTTTTAAACGTTTCTCGGCATCGGGAATGCCAACTAAGTTCAACAAATCCAAGGCCGCTTTTAAGCCTTCTTTTTTCGAAACTTTTTTGTGCTTTCTTAAAGACTCAGCCACTTGTTTGCCGATCGGCATCGTCGGATCTAAAGAAGTCATAGGATCTTGGAAAATCATAGCGATTTCTCGTCCACGAATTTTTTGCATTTCTTTTTCTGTTTTGTTGACTAGATTATCACCTTTGAATACTATTTCTCCCTGATCGATATTCGCATTACTAGAGAGTAGCCGCATGATTGTCCGGGTGGTTACGGATTTCCCGCTACCAGATTCTCCCACAATGGCTAAGGTCTCGCCTTTATTTAATTCAAAATCGACACCGCGAATCGCGCGAACTTTCCCCGCATAGGTATCAAAAGATATTTGTAAGTTGTTTACTTCCAGAATTTTTGTCATACGCTCGTCACTCTTTCATTTTCGGATCGAAGGCATCTCGTAAACCGTCTGCCAATAGATTAAAACAGATCATAATGACGGAAATCGTCACCGCTGGAATCCATAATAAGTATGGCAAGTATAAGAAGGTTTTGTACCCGTCGTTCAACAATGTACCTAAAGAAGCATTCGGTGGCATCAAGCCTAGACCGATGAAACTCAAGAAAGCTTCAAAGAAGATCGCCGTTGGAATACTGAACATCATTTGAATAATAATGACACTGGAGATATTCGGGACGATATGCTTGAAGGCAATCTTCCATTTAGATTCTCCTAAGGTCATCCCAGCTAAAACATATTCTTGATCTTTCAATTTCAACGTCTGGGCTCGAACAATCCGCGCCATCGGTATCCAGTTGGTAATCGCCATCGCAGCTACGATTGAGAAGATCCCTGGTTCAAAAACTACCAGCATCAAAATCATTACCACTAAGTTGGGAATCCCTGAAAGAATTTCCAAGAAACGCTGCATCGCATTATCGACTTTTCCGCCTAAAAGACCTGAGATCAAGCCATAAGCCACACCGATCGTAATATCAAAGAGAGCGGCGATAAAGGCGATCAATAGTGAGATCCGTGTTCCCATGAATAGTCGGCTCAATACGTCTCGACCTAAGCTATCTGTTCCTAATAAATAATTCACGTTGCTGGGGACATCCGCTTGGGCGTATTTATTGACCAATTCACCGGCCACCATTGTTTTTCCGTTCAAACCGTTAATGTTCAGACCGGGAATTCGTGGTGGCAGATTGCTGTAATCCACATTTTGCTTCGTAGGATCTTGGGGTGAAATAAAAATCGTTAAAATTGAAACCGCGATGATCACGACAAGTAAGCTCATAGAAATCACGGCTGCTTTATTCTTTTTCAAACGGCGCCAAGAATCTTGTAAGAAATTCAAGGAAGGCGCAGCAATTTCTTCCCGTTCCTTCTCGGTATTTTTTTGTAACGGTTGAAATTCATCAGCAGGAATATCAACGATCGAAGAATATTTGATTGTTTCCATCAGCTCTTACTCCCTTCTGATAAACGAATCCGCGGATCAACAAGCCCATATAACAAGTCTACAACTAAAATAACGAAGACTAGCATAAAGGAATAAAGGATCGTCACCGCCATGATTGTTGGATAGTCATTGGTGGTAATGGACTTAACGAATTGTTCGCCGATCCCAGGAATTGCGAAAATATTTTCAACTACCAACGAACCGGTCATCAAGGCCACTGCTAGAGGTCCTAATAAGGTCATTAGAGGAATCAAACTATTTCGTAAACCATGCTTAAAGGCGATTTCCCAACGACTTAATCCTTTGGCCCGTGCCAACTCCACATAATCACTATGAAGGACTTCCACCATCTCGGTTCGAATAAATCGGGCCGAATCGGCTAATGGTGACATCGCCAAGGCGATCGTCGGCAAGATGGTATAGGCGAAGCCTTCCCATTTGGCGATCGGTAGAACTTGCAGCTTCATGGCAAAGATATACTGTAGTAAAACAGCAAAGACAAAGTTCGGGATTGAACGTCCCAAAATTGCTACTAGCGTTGAGGATGTATCCACCCAAGAGTTTTGGCGCATAGCCGCTACCGTTCCTAAAATGATCCCCACAAGGGTACCAAAGATAATTGCTTGTACCCCAAGTTGTAAGGAAGGTCCGATTCGTCCAGCTAATAAAGTCGCTACCGCTTGGTTTTTAAACTGGAAGGAAATCCCAAAGTCTCCTTGGACTAGATTGGATAAATAAATACCGTATTGAACGATCACCGGTTTGTCTAATCCCACCTGCTTGTTTAACATCGCAATCGTTTCTGGACTTAGACGTTCCTGATTGGTATATGGTGTCCCTGGTAATAATTGCATCAAGAAGAAAGTGATGGTCGCAATCAGCCATAATGTAATCAACATAAAAAAGACACGCTTTAATAAATACTTAACATAGCCGCTCATCTGGTGCCTCCTAATTTCTATCGTGATATGTATTTTAAATACATCGAATATCATTGAATTGTTTTACTAACTTTTATGAATAGAGCAAAAGCCCCACTGAATTTAACAGCCTGTTCTTTGACTTTAAAGATCATTTTGTTTTACAGTATCAATAGCTGTCCTTAACTTAAAAATTGGAGTTGTATGTATGAAAAATAAATTATTTCCCATCAGTATCGGTAGTGGGCTGTTAATCTTGACTGTCGTCTATTCTGCTTTTCAAAATGATTTGACGGCCGTAGCCTTATCCAACCGATTCTTTTTAGTTAGTCTGCCCTTTTTGATTATCGGCATTTTGTTATGGATTTTTTCTTCAGGCTTCTTTGACTATTTTCAGCATTCTATGAAACAAGCCGTTAATAGAAAACAAAAGAAAAAATCAGAAGGCTTGACCCTCTCCGAAGTGGGACAAGGACGCTATTTCTTTTGGTTGACCATTGCAGCGATCTTAATCGTCGCATCAATCGTTTGCGTCATTCTAGCAATGATCTAAAAGGAAGTTGGAACAAGGAACGTTCCAACTTCTTTTTTAGTCATCATCCCCCGTTTGCTCATCAAACAGTTTTTCCCGATTGATTTTCCACAGGTTCTTTTACTTCTCTACTATTTTTCTACGTAAGTCCATTTGTAATCCCAAGAAGCGCCAGCTGGGTGATGTACGATGCCTTTGACTTTCTCGTTTACTAAATGAGCTTCTGATAATTGGTAAAGCGGCGCAATCCCTGATTCTTTAGAGATGATTTCGTTAGCCTTTTGCAGATCATCCCAACGGGCTTCTTCATCACTAGCGTCTTTGTTGCCAGAATCATCGACTGCTTTATCATACTCTTCATTGCTCCAACGTCCACGGTTGTATGAATTCCCTGTAACGAATAAATCAGTGAAGCTAGATGGGTCTGCATAGTCAGCTCCCCAACCGCCTAAAAGAACATCGAAGTCGCCGTTATTCGAACGATCTAAACGAACAGAGAATGGTACTGGTGTCGGTTTAACTGTGATACCTGGCAAGGTTTCTTCTAAAGCACTTTGCATATATTCGATCACCTTTTTCGATGAATCGGTATCTGATGCCATTAATTCGAATGAAAGTGAATCGATATTCAATTCCTTCTTGGCTTTATCCCAATATTCTTTGGCTTTTTCTTTATCATAAGGAGCTAAATTACCCGCTTCTTTCGCGAAATCTTCGTCTGTCTTAGGATCTTTTGACATTCCTGATGGTACTAGACCAGTCGAAACAACTGAGCCATCACCTAATACTTGGTTGACTAAAGATTTACGATTAACTGCATAAGAAATTGCTTTACGCAAGTTTTCATTTTTAAATGGTGAGTCCGCTTTACGTTGATTGAATTCAAGGTAGCTAGTACGGGCTTCTTTAAATGATTTGTAGGCTGGATCATTGGCATTTTGTTGTGCTAATTCACCTGAAAGGATAATATCATCGGCTTCACCGTCTTTAAATAAGTTCAAAGAGGTAGAAGATTCTTTCACGACATTAACTTTGATATTCGATAATTTGACTTCGTCTTTATCCCAATACGTATCATTTTTCTTATATTCCCACTCCGTGTCCGTCCCCGGTCCATCGAAGCCTTCTAAGGTAAATGGTCCGTTATAAACGGATTTGTCACTCTTAGTCGCATAGTCTTTTCCATTTTCATCAACCACTTTTTGGTTTTGTGGGAAGAATGAAGGGAAAGCTAATAGATAATCAAAATAAGGTGTTGCCTTTGCTAATTTGATTTCCAATTCATGATCATTCACTGCTTTGATCCCTAATTCATCAGGTGATTTTTTCCCAGCAGTGATATCCGCCGCGTTTTCCACTGGTTCAAAGAGATAGGCATATTCTGAAGCTGTTTCTGGTTTCACTGTCCGTTGCCAGCCAAAGACATAATCTTTTGCTGTTACAGGATCGCCATTCGACCATTTTGCATCTTCTCTTAATTTAACAGTATAGGTTTTACCATCATCACTGACTTTGACTTTTTCGCTAGCACCAGCAGGCTGAGGCTTATTGTCTTTGTCTAAACGATAAATTCCTTCATAAACATTATTTAGTGCAGTGAAGCTGATTGTATCTGTTGCAACTGATAAGTCAGCGGTAGGCATTTCTTGTTGAACAACTAAATTGAAGGTGCCGTTGTTGTCTTTCGAACCGCTGCTAGAACTACTCTCGCTGTCCGATGACGACCCTCCGCCATAACAACCCGCTAAAACTAGACCACATATTGCGATAATCCCATAAGCAAATTTATTCCTCATATCTTTTTCCCCTTTGTTTCAATTTTCAGAATAATTATGTTTTTCTGAGTTAAGCAGTAGTTTAATCATTTCTTTTTAATAAATCAATACATTTGCTTAAACTTTTTTTAATTTCAGCAAAAAATCCAAATAAATCTTGTTAAATCAAAAATTAATTAAGAAAAAATTTTTTCTTAGCTAACTTAACCAATTAAATGTCACTTATTTCCTAGTTAATTTCCATCAAGATGTAAACTAACTTCTTTTTTAAAGATAAAAATAATACCCACTATTTTAGCGCAAACTTTCATTTTTTCATTTTTAAAACGCAATCATAGACTTTCAAAATTAAAATATTTTCTCACCTTTTTTTCATAAATACCATTGACATTCTTTTTGTTTTCTTATACGATGTTAACAACAAATTTTATAAAAATTCTGACAATAAACGGGTGGTTGCAATGACGAATACAAAAACAGCTTTCAACTCAACTTTATTATTATAGCAGGGACTCTTTCTTGAAATTTTTTCAAAGAGTCCCTATTAGCATTGCATCGGAGAAGAAAGAGGTTCTTCTCCGATGGAGTGCTTTTTTTATACCCGCTTTTGACTAAGGAGGAAAAAAGATGAGAAAGATCCAATTTTTCGACACCACATTGAGGGATGGCGAACAAACACCAGGAGTCAATTTTAATGTCAAAGAAAAAATTCAAATTGCCCTGCAATTAGAAAAATGGGGCGTTGATGTCATCGAAGCTGGCTTTCCGATCGCCTCTCCGGGAGACTTTGAAGCGGTTCAAAGTATCGCGTGTCAAATAAAAAAAATGACTGTCACCGGTTTGGCACGTTGCCAGAAAAAAGACATTGACCGCGCCTATGAAGCCCTAAAAGAAGCAGTCGATCCGCAAATCCATGTCTTCCTAGCTACAAGTGAGGTCCATATGCAATACAAATTGAAAATGACTAAAGCAGAAGTTCTCGCCTCGATTAAAGAGCATGTCAGCTATGCCCGCAGCTTATTTAAAAAAGTTCAGTTTTCACCAGAAGATGCTTCGCGAACGGAAAAAGACTTCCTATTAGAGGCAGTCCAAACGGCGATTGATGCCGGCGCGACGATTATTAATGTACCGGATACGGTGGGTTATTCGAATCCCACAGAATATGGCAGGATCTTCCGCTATCTAATCGAAAATATTCAAAGCGAGGCAGAGATCAGCTTTTCTTCCCATTGTCATGACGATCTAGGCATGGCTACCGCCAATGCCCTGGCAGCGATCGAGAACGGTGCCAATCGAGTCGAAGGTGCAATTAATGGGATTGGTGAACGGGCCGGCAATACGGCTTTGGAAGAAGTCGCTTTAGCATTATTCATTCGCAAAGATTTTTATCAATGTGAAACAGGGATCATTTTAAATGAAACCAAACGGACCAGTGAATTAGTTTCCCGCCTTTCAGGCATTCCAGTTCCAAAAAATAAGGCAATCATTGGCGAAAATGCCTATGCTCACGAATCAGGTATTCATCAAGACGGTGTGCTAAAAAATCCCGAGACGTATGAGATCATCACCCCGACTTTGGTTGGTGTCAGCCAAAATTCCCTGCCCCTTGGAAAATTGTCCGGCCGTCATGCTTTTAATACAAAACTTGAAGAGCTTGGCTATCAAATGAACGAGACAGATAGCAAAGAAGCCTTTAAACGATTTAAAAATTTAGCGGATAAGAAGAAACAAATCACGGATAAAGATTTAGTTGCACTATTAGCCGACCAATATCGAGAAGAAATTGAAAAATGGAAACTAGTCGACGTCCAAGTCCAATACAGCTCTAATGGTTATCAAGGAGCTATCGTTTCTATCTCAAGTGAGGAGAGCGATATCAAAGTAGCTTCACGGATCGGATCAGGAAGTATTCAAGCGATCTACAACGCCATTGATGAGCTGTTCCAGCAAGAACCTCAGCTGACGGAATATGAAATCCAAGCATTAACTGGTGGTGAAGATGCGCAAGCTGAAGTTCGAGTCACACTGTTTGATGAAAAAACCAATCGTGAGGTCCGCGGGATTGGGGTCGATTTCGATGTGCTTCATGCCTCAGCTAAAGCTTATGTACAAGCCAGTAATCATTTAATTCAAACGATAATCGAATAAGGAGATGCATTTATGAATAGTAAAATTGTTATTTTAGCCGGTGATGGGATCGGGCCAGAAATCATGGACAGCGGGTTGACGGTCTTAGCCGCGATCAAGGCACAGTGTTCTCACGAATTTACCATCGAAAAACAGCCTTTTGGCGGTGCCGGAATCGATGAAGCGGGTGCCTCCTTGCCTGAAGCAACGCTTGCCGCTTGTCAAACAGCCGATGCGATCCTTCTTGGTGCCATCGGTGGACCGAAGTGGGAAAAAATGACCGATACACCAGAAAAAGGTCTATTGGGTTTACGTAAAGCCCTGAACTTATTCGCTAATATTCGGCCGGTCTCCGTTTCTTCTGCTTTGCTGCACCTCTCACCTTTGAATCCAGAAATTATTGAAGGCACGGATTTGATTATCGTTCGGGAATTAAGCAGTGGCATTTATTTTGGCGAACCACGTGAATTAGGTGAAACGATGGCCTTCGATACTGCTCGGTACCAAAAATCAGAAATTAAGCGGATCTTACATGCGGCTTTTACGATCGCTCAGGGCCGCAGTAAAAGGGTCACCTCGGTTGATAAGGCCAACGTTTTGGCCTCCAGTAAACTGTGGCGGGCAACCGCCGAGGAGGTCGCAAAAGACTATCCTGATTGCCAATTAGAGCATCAATATGTAGACTCCGCAGCGATGAAGTTGATTCAAAATCCCAAAGCCTTCGATGTGATCGTTACGGAAAATCTTTTTGGGGATATTTTAAGTGATGAAGCCTCGGTCTTACCTGGCTCGCTTGGCGTCTTACCAAGTGCGAGTCATAGCTCTGATGGCCCTTCCCTTTACGAGCCAATCCATGGCTCTGCCCCTGATATCGCCGGCAAAGGAATTGCCAATCCGATCTCAATGATTTTATCGGTAGCCATGATGCTGCGACAGTCCTTTCAAGAAGAAGCTGCGGCAGCCGCGATCGAAGCTGCTTGCGATATCGTCTTAAAACAAGGGGTATTTACTAGTGATCTTGGGGGAGAAGCCTCCACAATAGAATTTACCGACGCTGTGGTTAAAGAACTAACGAAAAAATAAAACTGGCTAATCAGATAGCAAAAAATAGCCGATAAGGAGTACAAACAATGAGACAGACATTATTTGATAAACTTTGGCAGCGACACGTTGTTTATGGCGAAGCAGGTGCACCGCAACTGCTTTATATTGACTTACATTTGATTCACGAAGTTACGTCACCGCAAGCCTTTGCTGGTATTCGTGAAGCGGGACGAACCTTGCGTCATCCCGAAAGAACCTTCGCGACAATGGATCACAACACTCCGACAGTCGATATTTTCAATTTCACGGACCTCGTCGCGAAAAAACAGATCGATACGTTGCGAGCTAATTGTGACGAATTCGGCGTTCAACTTTGTGATAATGGTAGTCAACGACAAGGGATCGTCCACATGGTGGGACCGGAAACCGGCTTGACCCAACCAGGAAAAACGATCGTTTGTGGCGATTCTCATACAGCTACTCACGGTGCGTTCGGTGCCTTAGCCTTTGGAATTGGAACTAGTGAAGTGGAACACGTTTTTGCGACTCAAACCCTTTGGCAAAATAAACCAAAAAATATGGGCATCAAAATTACTGGCAAATTGCCAAAAGGTGTCTATGCCAAAGATATTATTTTAGCCTTGATTGCTAAATACGGAACTAATTTTGGGGTTGGTTATGCTGCTGAATTTTGTGGAGAGACCATTGAAAGTCTCTCGATGGAAGAACGCATGACGATTTGCAATATGGCGATTGAAGGAGGCGCCAAGATTGGCTTGATCGCTCCTGACGAAAAAACCTTTGAATACGTCGCGGATCGCCAATACGCGCCTAAAAACATGACTGCTGCAATTGAAGATTGGAAACAATTATACACAGACGAAGACGCACAATACGATAAAGTCTTGACGCTAGAAGTCGGTGAGCTGGTTCCTTTCGTTACTTGGGGCACTAATCCCGAAATGGGTGTGCCTTTTGACGGAACATTTCCTGCGATCACCTCGCCGGATATTCAACAAGCCTACGATTATATGGATTTGAAGCCCGGACAAACCCCGGCGGATATTCCGATTGGCTATGTCTTTATTGGTTCTTGTACCAACGGTCGGCTTTCAGATTTGCAAGAAGCGGCCAAAATCGTTGCCGGAAAAAAAGTCAATGACCAAGTTACCGCGATCGTGGTTCCCGGTTCCCGACCTGTTCGTAAAGCGGCAGAAGAAATCGGCTTGGATAAAATCTTTAAAGCGGCGGGCTTTGAATGGCGTGAGCCGGGTTGCTCGATGTGTCTCGGAATGAATCCGGACCGCGTCCCAGCAGGCGTTCATTGTGCCTCTACTTCTAATCGAAACTTCCAAGGACGCCAAGGAAAAGATGCCCGTACACATCTGTGCAGCCCCGCGATGGCCGCCCTCGCCGCCATTAACGGAAACTTTGTCGATAGTCGTAAGGAGGTTATCTAATGGAAAAATTTACCGTCTATACTGGAAAGACCGTCCCGTTGATGAACGACAATATTGATACCGATCAAATCATTCCTAAAGGTTTCCTGAAGCAAGTCGATAAAGCCGGCTTTGGCAAACATCTTTTTGATGAGTGGCGTTACTTAGAGGATCGTTCAGAGAATCCCGCGTTTATTCTAAATGCACCAGAGCGCAAGGAAGCGACGATTTTGATCTCTGGCGAAAACTTTGGTTCCGGTTCTTCCCGGGAACATGCAGCTTGGGCGATCCAAGACTACGGCTTCAAAGCAGTGATCGCCGGCAGCTACAGCGATATTTTTTACATGAACGCTTTAAAAAATGGCCTGCTGCCAATTCAATTGTCCCAATCTGTGCGAGACGCGCTAAGTCACTTACCAGCTGATCAAAGCATCACGATTGATCTACCAAAACAAGAAGTCCGCACCCCAGACGCCTGCTATGGTTTTTCAATCGACCCGACTTGGAAAGAAAAACTGGTGGAAGGTTTGGATGATATCAGTATCACTTTAGGCTATGAAGACAAGATCACGGCCTACGAAAAGAAGATGCCAACTTATTAAAGCCAACACTAGCTCATTGAATCTTTCCTAAAGCAGCAAAAAACTCTTCGAAAAAAATTTCGAAGAGTTTTTTTTAATTTAACACTTGTTCTTGTACATATTGAGCATAAAGCGGATGCGCGGCAATCAATTCACTATGAGAGCCGTGTCCGGTCACTTCCCCTTTTTCAATGAAATAAATATGATCGGCATCCACGATGGTAGACAATCGGTGAGCGATCACCAACGTCGTCCGCCCTTCCATCAATTGATCCAATGCCCGTTGGACCTTTTCTTCAGATTGAGAATCCAAGCTGGCTGTCGCTTCATCTAGCATTAAAATCTTAGGATCTCGCAAGAAGGCACGAGCGATGGCGATCCGTTGTTTTTGTCCACCCGAAAGTTTCACGCCTCGTTCGCCTAACTCTGTTTCCAATTGCTCTGGAAAATCCCGAACAAATTGATCGGCGTAGGCTAATTCCAACCCATGCCACAATTCGGCTTCTGTTAAGGTACGTTCTAATCCATACTGCAAGTTTTCGCGAATGCTTCCGGCAAAGACTGCACTATCTTGAGAAACATAACCGATCTGGGAGCGCCAATTCGTTAGACTGATGTCTTCGATGGTTTCAGCACCGATCTTGATCGTGCCATTGACCGGATTGTAGAAACGTTCTAGCAAGGCGAAAATAGTCGATTTCCCGCCGCCGCTTGGTCCAGCAAAAGCGATCACTGTATTAGGTTTCGCTTCAAAAGAAACATTTTTCAAAATCGGATGATCTTCGGTATATTGGAAGGATAAATTTTCTGCCTTGATCGTTTGTCCAGTGACATCGATCCGTTTGCCCATTTCAATTGGTTCTAAATCCGTCTTGAGAATTTGTTCGATCCGTTCGGTTGCGCCCATCGCCTTTTGAACTTGAGAGAAGAACATGGCAAAACTAGCTGCCGGCATCATGATGTTAAATAGATATAATAGGAAAGCGACTAACTCTCCACTCGTTAAGGTGCCAGCTTGAACGCGAACTGCACCATACCCTAAAATCCCTACGAATAAACCTAACATAACCGTCGTAATAATCGGTTGCAGCAGAGCCTCGACTTTGGCATCCTTGATTCCTAAGCTGAAAATTTTGTTAATGAAAGACCCGCCGCTTTCTTTTTCAAAGGTTTCACCGTTGCTAGCTTTAATCAAACGAATCTCCGATAATTTTTCACTAGCTTCCGCATTGAAGTCTGCAGTCGCCGCTTGTAATTGACGACCTAACCGAGACATCACCCGACCGATCGGCATCATGATCAAAGCCATCACAGGCACCGCCAAAAACATCAGTGACGCCATCTTCCAGTCCATTACGAATAAAATCACCATGGAGCCAACTAGCTGGATTGCACCAGTTATAAAGTTAGGAAATTGAGTTGCCACCAAATCTTTGATGACCGTCGTATCATTGACTAACCGTGAGCTGCTTTCCCCTGATTTATGGTCATCAAAATAACCAACTGGCATTTGCAGTAAATGACCCCATAATTTTTCCCGCAGTGTTTTAACCGCGCTTTCTCCTACAAAACGCAATAAGAAGCTGCCGATTGCACCAAAAGCTAATTGCGCCACGAAAGCCAAAACTAACACAATCAACATCTTCTTATCGATCTGGGCCAATTTACTCGTATCGATCAAGCCTTTGGTTAATTGCGGTACGATCAAACTGGCACCGCTAGTCAATAAGCTCAAAAATAAGCCGATCATAAACAACGCTTTCTTTGGGTTAACACTCGTGATCAATCGAATAAAATCCTTTAATTTATAGTTACTTTTAGCGGCAGGTCTTTCCTCTGCCATGTCCATTCCGCGATCCATGTGCGATTCCTCCTCTTTTAGCAAAATTTTTTGCTAAAAATCTTCCCATTCTGTCTCTTTAGTTGTTTGCTTTTCATCTGGTGCTTCGGGAAAATCACGGCTCCCCCAAAAATCCTGACGAAAATCATGTTTGAAGTCTCTTGAAAAATCACGAGAAGCCTTGCGCATTTCTCGCTTCATTTGATTACGCATTCGGTGCTGCTCTTCCCGCGAAAGATTTCGCCAGTCTTCCTGCCAATTTTCCGCAAATTGTTCACGCATTGCCTGCATCTGCCGTAAACGATCCATTGGATCAACGAAGCGCCCCGCTTGCTTTTGAAATTCTTCTTGCCAGCCAGCTGAAATCTTTTGCATGTAGGCACTGAAATTTTCCTGCTCTTCTTCTGTTAAACCGGCAAAAAAAGCTTCACTCATGTCTTCACTAACATGACTAAATTTCTGAGCTTTTTGTTGGCCCTGTTGTGTTAAGAAAACACGTTTGATGCGTTTGTCCTGCTCTTCTTCTTTCCGCAGAACATCCCCACTTTTTTCCATTTTTTTCATCAATTCCGCCAGTGAACTAGGACGAATATCTAAAATCTCAGCTAATTGGCTTTGAATTAATCCGTCTTCTTTTGCCAAAACGGCTAAGACACGTTGCTGCCCATTTAATTTTTGTCGTTTACTCATGAACGCATTACTAGCTGAACTAATAAAACGTAATTGTCGCATCAAATCTTTCGTAAAATCACTCATCATCAAACGCTCCTTCACCTATTTCCATTTAAAGTTCGGTACCTAACTTCATTTCGTTTGCTATTATAGTTCGGTGCCGAACTATTGTCAACAATTATGTTGAACTTTTTTGAAGACGCAAAAACACCGACTTTAAAGCAATCTGCTTTAAAAGTCGGTGTTTGATTTTATTCTTTATTCTGCTCTTCTTTGACTGGACAGCCGCATTCGCAATCTTCACAGGAGCTACCATTTTTAATCCTGCGATAAATAACCACTCCGGCCCCGCCAAAGATTAAGACACTTAAAATTATAGTTGCCATTCTTTCACCTCTTTGATTTCTTCAATCGTAATCGTCGGTGATTGTTTCACTGGTTTTCTCAAGATGAAGTACAGCATTGCGACAATCAAACCGATTGCAAGGATAAAGCCAACGCCAAGTGCTCCGCCTTCAAAGGCTACATGACCGATTTGGTAAATAATAAAGCTAACCACGTAGGCCAAGCCACATTGGTAGCCAATCGCCCGCCAAGTCCATTTGATATCGCCCATTTCACGATGGATCGCACCCATCGCGGCAAAACATGGTGCGCACAATAAATTAAAGACTAAGAAAGAATAGCCAGCAACAGGTGTATAGGCCGCTTGCAAGGACTTCCAAATTTCGACTCCGTCTTCCGCTACTTCGGCATGCCGATATAAAATTCCAAAAGTTCCGATAACATTTTCCTTTGCTACTAAACCAGTGATCGCAGCAACTGCTCCCCGCCAATCACCCCAACCTAATGGTGCAAAAATCGGTGCGATCAACCCACCTAAAGCCGCTAAAATACTGTCATTTTCATTGACTGATTGCAAGGAGAAATTATAGCTAGAAATAAACCAGATCACGATACTAGAAACAAAGATGATCGTCCCCGCCCGTTTAACAAAGGCTTTACTGTGATCATACGTATAACGGATCGTATTACCGATTCTAGGCATATGATACAGCGGCAATTCCATAATAAAGGGCGATGGGTCGCCAGCAAAAAGTTTGGTTTTCTTCAAAGCGATCCCTGATAAAACAATCGCTCCCATACCAATAAAGTAAGCCGATGGAGCTACCCAACTACTATTTGGGAAAAAGGCTCCAGCCACTAGCGCAATGATTGGCAACTTTGCCGAACACGGCATAAAGGTCGTCAGCATCGCCGTCATTCGCCGATCCTTTTCATTCTCGATCGTGCGACTTGCCATCACACCCGGTACACCACAACCAGTGGCAATCAGCATCGGGATAAAAGATTTACCTGACAAGCCGAACTTGCGAAAGATCCGGTCCATTACAAAAGCGATCCGCGCCATATAGCCGCAGTCTTCCAATAATGCCAAACAAAGGAACAACACCATCAATTGCGGCAAGAAGCCTAATACGGCTCCGACACCGGCAATGATTCCATCTAAAATCAAGCTTTGCATCCAACCAGCCACATGCCATGACTGTAAGGTAGAGCCGACAAAATTAGGTACGATATCGCCGAAGAGATTGTCATTCACCCAATCCGTTCCCATCGCGCCCACCGTCTGAATCGCAATATAATAAATCAACCACATCACCAACACAAAAATTGGCAACGCTAGGAAACGATTCGTTACGACTCGGTCGATTTTATCTGAAAGAGATAATTTAAATTGATCCTCGTCCACTACGCATAATGTTTTTAAATCAGTAATAAAATTATAACGTTCGTTGATGACTAGGCTTTCAGCATCCTCACCGAAGACCTTTTCCGTGATCTTAGTAATCTCCGCTAAGTCCTTCTGCTGGATTGAACTTAAATCTAATTCTTTTTGTGCTCGTTCGTCTCGCTCAAATAATTTTAGGCTATACCAGCGGCTGTATTTTTCCAACACGGTACTGCCTAAAACTTCTTGAATCTCGCTAAGTGCTGCTTCCAGCTTCTTATCATAGTGCGGGAAATTAACTTCTTCGACACCTTTTTTGATTAAATGCAACGCCTCATTAACAGCTTTATCGATGCCCCAATTTTTTAATGCGCTGATTCCTACTACGGGGACCCCTAAGGCATAAGAAAGTTTTTCCAAATTGATTTGCTTGCCACTTTTTTTGATGATATCCATCATGTTGACTGCTACAACGACTGGAATACCGGTCTCGATCAATTGCGTCGTTAAATAAAGATTGCGTTCAAGATTGGTCCCGTCAATAATATTAATGATGGCATTAGGCGTCCCGGATAGTAAATAATCCCGAGCCACTACTTCTTCTGGCGAATAAGGTGACAATGAATAAATACCTGGTAGATCATCGATAGTAACATCAGAATTCTTTTTGTAGATACCTTCTTTGCGTTCTACTGTTACTCCTGGCCAATTGCCGACAAATTGATTCGTTCCAGTTAAGACGTTAAAGGTGCTGGTCTTCCCGCTGTTAGGATTCCCCGCTAATGCAATATGGACTTTTGCCATCTATTCCGCCTCCTTCGCGACAACAATCATCTCAGATTCATTTTTCCGTAAACTTAATTCATATCCTCGGATCCGTAATTCCATCGGATCGCCTAAAGGTGCTAATTTTACAACCTTGATCTCCGTTCCTTTCGTCAAGCCCATATCCATTAACCGCCGTTTAATTGCGCCGCTACCATGAACATTCACAACAGTTCCTTGTTCCCCAACCTTCAATTGGTCAAGTGAAATCCACGATTGCTGAGCTTCCGTTAGGTCTTTCACAAGTATTTTCTTTAATAAAGATTGAGATAAGGCTAAGCGGGTATTGTGTAGCAGAATAATCCCGTTATCGCCAGAATGATTTACAACCGCAACCTTCGAACCCACAATCATACCTAGATCTTGCATGCGGTGCTTTAGATCATTATCTAGTGCCATTTCATCAATTTGAACTACTTGGTTCAACGAAACATCTGCTAAAGTCGTCATATACCCTCCACCTAACTCTAATCAATAATGAGAATCTTTCTCACTAAGAATAGCTTCATTTGGCAACAAAGTCAATAATTGGTCGAAGATTTTCTAGTTTGGCGAGCAGTTTGTTTGACAATCACTGATTTATTTGATTTTAAAGATATTTATTAGTTATTAAAAAAACTTTTTCCTCGAAAAAAAACATCGTTGATTGCTTTTTTCAATTCCACAACGGTATTTTACTTTGAAACAGTCTGCTTTCAAGGTTTTTGCAAAAAACACAAAACGTAGTATACCAATATTTGACCAACACAATATATGGTGTTTAACCGTTGACTTTTAGCCCACATCTTTTATACTAGTAATTGTAGAAATCAAGGGAGGTAGTCTTATGGTAAAAGTCTATTCTAAAAATAATTGCATGCAGTGCAAGATGACAAAACGTTATTTAACTGAGAACCAAATTTCATTTGAAGAAGTCAATATCGACAATGAACCCGAAGCACTAGGTTTTTTAAAAGATCAAGGTTTCCAAAGTGTCCCAGTTATTTTCGGCGGACAGCAAGCCATCATCGGTTTCCGTCCAGATCAATTGAAAGCATTAGCCTAACTCGAAACTTTGCGGTCCCACGATTGCAAAGTTTTCTTCTTTTATAGATAGAAAAGAGGCGGAAGCGAACGCCTTCAGCTTTTTACCAGCTCCATTCCGCGCTTTAGCGTGATTAATAGACTGGTTGGCGCTATGACAATCAAACTCATTTTTCACGTTTTTTGAAAAACGAGTTTCCTAAATTGGGATTAGCCGAAGACCAAGACTGAAAAAGCTCGTTCGTGAAGCCAAACATGAATAGCAAAAGATAAAATAGAAAGATGTGACGAAATGAGTTTAAAAGACCTCGGTGAAGTATCTTACTTCAAGCTAAACAATGAAATCAATCGTCCAGTCAATGGACAGATTCCACTAAATAAAGACAAAGACGCGTTAGCAGCCTTTTTTAAAGAAAATGTTGAACCAAATACACATAAATTTGCTTCCGTGCAAGAAAAAATCGACTATTTAATAGAAGAAGATTTTTTAGAAGAAGCCTTTATCGCAAAATACACCTCTGCTTTTATCGAGAAGTTGTACGCTTATTTAGCGGAGCAGAATTTTACCTTCAAATCTTTTATGGCGGCTTATAAGTTTTATTCTCAGTATGCTCTGAAAAGTAATGACGGCACTGAGTATTTAGAAAGTTATGAAGATCGCGTGGCCTTCAATGCGCTATATTTTGCGAATGGCGATGAAAAATTAGCCTTATCCTTAGCCGATGAAATGATCCACCAACGTTACCAACCAGCAACCCCTTCATTTTTAAATGCCGGACGCAAACGCCGTGGTGAATTAGTCTCTTGTTTCTTGATCCAAGTTACCGATGATATGAACAGCATCGGCCGTTCGATTAACTCAGCCCTTCAACTGTCTCGGATTGGCGGTGGAGTTGGAATCAATCTTTCTAATCTACGTGAAGCTGGCGCCCCCATTAAAGGTTATGATGGTGCAGCCAGTGGGGTTGTACCGGTCATGAAATTATTCGAAGACAGTTTCTCTTATTCTAACCAACTTGGTCAACGTCAAGGTGCTGGTGTCGTCTATTTAGATGTCTTCCATCCTGATATTGAAATGTTTTTATCAGCAAAAAAAGAAAACGCCGATGAAAAAATTCGCGTGAAGACTCTTTCACTTGGTGTAACTGTACCGGATAAATTTTATGAATTGGCCCGTAACAATGAAGACATGTATTTGTTCAGCCCTTATGGAGTTGAGCGTGAATACGGCGTGCCCTTTTCTTACGTAGACATCACTAAAGAGTATGATAATTTAGTAGCGAACCCTAATATTCGCAAGAAAAAAATTCGTGCACGTGATTTAGAAAATGAACTGTCTAAATTGCAGCAAGAATCTGGTTATCCATATATCATCAACATCGATACCGCCAATCGTGCCAACCCAATCGATGGAAAGATCGTGATGAGTAACCTTTGTTCTGAAATTCTACAAGTACAAACGCCTTCTACCATTAATGGCCGTCAAGAGTACGATGTATTAGGAACGGACATTTCTTGTAATCTAGGCTCTACCAATATCGTTAACTTAATGGAGAGTCCTGACTTTGGACAATCAGTTCGGACGATGACTCGGGCGTTAACTTTTGTTACTGATGAATCCGATATTGAAGTAGTACCTTCGATCCAAAACGGCAATCACTTGAATCATACCATCGGCCTTGGTGCAATGGGCTTACACAGCTTCTTCGCCAAACATTTGATGGAATATGGTTCTGAAGAATCAATCGACTTCACCAATGTTTATTTCACGTTGTTAAACTACTGGACTTTAATGGAAAGTAACGCGATGGCGAAAGAACGCAAGACCGTCTTCCATAACTTTGAAAAATCTGATTACGCCAACGGTTCTTATTTTGATAAATACATGACCGGCGAATTTGCACCAAAAACTGACAAGGTCAAAGAAATCTTTAAAGAAATCTTCGTCCCTTCTGCTGAAGATTGGGCAAATTTGAAAGCAGCTGTTCAAAAAGACGGCTTGTATCACCAAAACCGTTTAGCTGTTGCGCCAAATGGATCGATCTCTTATATTAACGATACGAGTGCTAGCTTGCATCCAATCACTCGCTTGATTGAAGAACGGCAAGAAAAGAAAATCGGGAAAATTTATTATCCAGCACCTTACTTGAACAATGAAACTTTGCCTTACTATACGTCTGCTTATGATATGGATATGCGTAAAGTAATCGATGTCTATGCGACGGCCCAACAACACATTGACCAAGGTATGAGCTTAACTCTATTTATGCGTTCAGAGATTCCTGAGGGCTTGTACGAATGGAAAACCGAAACAAAACAAACGACACGTGACCTGAACATCTTACGTAACTACGCCTTTTACAAAGGCTGCAAATCGATCTACTATGTCCGGACCTTTACGGATGATGCAGAAGAAATCGGTTCGAACCAATGTGAAAGCTGTGTGATCTAGGAAAAGCGGAACGTACTCGTCCAGGTTCCGAACAATAGGACTAAAATTTTCGCTTATTGCTGAGGAAACTAGTCCGTGCAGCTGGACATCTAAATTTCTATTCCCTCTTGAGCTTCTGCTTGAGAGGGAATGCTATGCGTGATTATATACTTATCTTAGGAGGAATCTTCATGGCAGAAACGTATTATGAAGCCATTAACTGGAATGAAATCGAAGACGTCATCGATAAATCGACGTGGGAAAAATTAACGGAGCAATTTTGGTTGGATACACGTATTCCGTTGTCAAACGATTTAGATGACTGGCGTAAATTATCACCACTGGAACACACCGTGGTTGGGCATGTTTTCGGCGGATTGACACTACTAGATACTGTTCAATCAGAAAGCGGTATGGATCAGTTGCGAGAAGACGTTCGGACGCCTCATGAAGAAGCCGTCTTGAACAATATCCAATTTATGGAATCAGTCCACGCCAAAAGTTATTCATCGATCTTCAGTACCTTGAATACAAAGTCCGAAATTGATGAAATTTTTGAATGGACAAATACGAATCCGTATTTACAAAAAAAGGCGGAACGAATCAATGAGATTTATAAAAATGGCACACCTTTAGAAAAGAAAATCGCTAGTGTGTTTCTTGAGACGTTCCTATTCTACTCTGGTTTTTATACGCCGCTGTATTATTTAGGTAATAACAAATTAGCTAATGTGGCGGAAATCATTAAATTAATCATTCGTGACGAATCGGTTCATGGAACTTATATCGGTTACAAATTCCAACGTGGCTTCAATGAACAACCAGAAGCTGAGCAAGAACGTCTGAAAGAATGGATGTACGATTTATTGTATGAATTGTACGAAAATGAAGAGCATTATACTGAAGAATTATATGACGAAATCGGCTGGACGGAAGAAGTCAAAACTTTCTTGCGCTACAACGCCAATAAAGCCTTGATGAACCTCGGAATGGACCCACTATTCCCTGACACCGCCGATGATGTCAATCCAATCGTAATGAACGGGATTTCGACCGGAACCAGCAACCATGATTTCTTTTCACAAGTCGGCAACGGCTACCTACTTGGCCAAGTCGAAGCGATGAATGACGATGATTATTTAATTGGATTAGAGTAAACAAAAAAGAGAAATTCCTTATCGCAAGGAGTTTCTCTTTTTTTTTAGATATTAATCATCCGGAGCTTAGTAATATTTTTATACATCGATAGATCTTCAATCACATCAGTATAATTCATCCCCCGCGGCAAATCAATCGTGTAGACATTGGTGTATATTCGATAATCATCCATGAAATCCACGTCGAAATCGACATCCTCGACTTCAATATTTTTACTTTCGAAATAATTCATAATAAATTCTTTGGTGGCTTCACGATGAATGTAACGAATCTCGATTTTTTTAATCGCGTTGATCTTAATCACACGCTTCACCACAGTCAACGCCAGCATTATGCCGACAAAACTACAAATGGCGATCGTATAGTAACCCATGCCGATAGCGATCCCTAAGCCAGCACCAGCCCAGATCGAAGCAGCCGTCGTCAATCCCTTGACCGAACGATTGCTGACCATGATCGTACCCGCACCTAGAAAACCGATTCCGCTGACCACTTGAGCGATCAAACGGGCCTCATCTGCTCGAACCACTCCAACAAACTCAGGTTTAGCCGCCGCATAGCGCAACGCCTGATCGGCGATCTCAACTTGGATCAATGCAATAATAGTCGCACCCATACACACCAAAATATGGGTCCGAATGCCAGCCGGGCGATTCTTATATTCACGCTCTATCCCAATGGCGCCACCCATGACCATGGCTAAAAATAAGCGCAGCATGATTTCATAAACTGATAATTTCAAATCCACTGGTCCATCACCTCTCTATTCAGTATAGCACGCTAGAGAAAAAAGCGAACTTCCTAACCTTTTAGCGAAGCTATTTCTTCTGCTGTCAATAATCGGTAATTTCCTTTAACTAACCCTGACGGCAATTCCAAATCTCCCATACGAATTCGTTTTAAGTAGGTCACTTCTTTACCGCAGGCCTTGACCATCCGCTTCACTTGATGAAATTTGCCTTCGTGTAAAATAATTCTAACTTTTGACGAGTCTGCGGTCGTCTCATCAATCAACAATTCCGCTGGCAAAGTCTTTTCCCCATCTAACAAAATCCCTTCAACAAAGCGCTGTTGGTCTTCTACTGTCATCACACCAGCAACCTTCGCAAAATATTCCTTCTCTACATGCTTTTTGGGAGATAATAATTCGTGGGCCAGCTGGCCATCATTGGTAATCAATAATAAACCTTCCGTATCTTTGTCTAAACGCCCTACCGGAAATAAATCACTGCGGTAATCTACTGGCGCTAATAAATCCATAACCGTTCGATCCCGTGAATCTTCTGTTGCACTCACCACACCTGAAGGCTTATGTAGCAGATAATAATAAAACTCCTGATAATGCAGCGGCTCACCTTGAAAGGCGATCTGATCCTTTTCCGGTTCCACTTGCTTCTTGTCCGATTTTTCAATTTGTTGGTTGACGCTGATCTGACCCTTTTTGATCAGCTGCTTGACTTCCTTGCGACTGCCTAGGCCGACCTCCGCTAGAAATTTATCTAAACGCATTCTTCTCATCCTTTTTACTCTGATAATTTACTATAGCCAATGGCAAGAAAAGAAGCAAGTAGATCATAAGTCAGAAAGGCTTTCGCGAACTCCCTCAGCTTTTTGCCAGTTTTTCTGCTCGCTTTATTGAGATCGGAAAAATGGTATGCGTAACGACAATCAGAACTATTTTTTGTGTTTTTGGAAAATGATTCCCTAATTAGGAGTCCGCTGAGCAATCAGACCAAACGATTTCTAAAATGCTGCTCAAATGTCGAGATCGTTTGGCTTATTGCTGATAGAGCTAGTTCGTGAAGCCGGACATGGATACACCTGCTATAAAGCGATTTATTCATGTAAAAAAAACGCCAAGGAACATTTCCTTGACGTCTCTATTCAATCTAATTCTTATAGTTTGCTAGCTGCATCTTCGTCGATGATCACGGTTACGTCAGGGTGGTTTTGTAATACGCTGGCAGGAACATCAGTAGTTACAGGGCCGTCGACCATCCCTTTGATTGCGTCAGCTTTATCAGTACCGAATGCCATTAACAAGATTTTTTTGCTTTGCATAATTGAACCAATCCCCATTGATAAAGCATGAGTAGGAACATCTTCTACTTTATCAAAGTTACGTTTGTTGGCTTCAATGGTTGATTCAGTCAATTCAACGACATGCGTTGTCACATCAAATGGTGTGCCAGGTTCATTGAATCCGATATGCGCGTTGCGGCCGATTCCTAATACTTGCAAGTCAAGTGGATGATCCGCAATCACACCGTCGTAACGTTTGCATTCAGCTTCTAAATCTTCCGCTTTGCCGTTTGGTACGAACGTTTCTTTAAATGGTTTTTTGTTGAATAATTGATCATTCATGAAGTAACGATAGCTTTGTACATCGTCGCCTGCTAAACCAACATATTCATCTAAGTTTACAGAAGTCATTTCTGAAAAATCTAAATCACTAGAAGTCATTTCTTGATATAACGTTTCAGGAGTACTACCAGTTGCTAGACCTAATACTTTTACGCCGTTTTCCATTCCATCTTTGATAATTTCAAATGCTTTTTTTCCGCCTTCAGCGGCATCTTTTACGCGAATTACTTTCATGGGTAAACGCTCCTTTGTTGTTTTGGTATACACCAATTCTAACACCATGATCTCTAATTTGCAACAATTAAGTCTAGACCAAAACTTTTTTTCTTCACCCTCGTGATTTTTCTTCTATATGGGGAAAACTTTTGCTTAAAAAACAGCGTAGAAGTTCTTCTACGCTGTAAGATATTATTATTGATGATATCGTGCAGAGATTTCCGTAATTAATTCATCGTCTTTTAAATCAGTTACTTGTTGTATGACTTCAGCCACTGATTTTTCTTTTAGCAAACCTTGCAGTTCAACACTTTGTTCATCGTTAGGATCATTGTATTTCAACACCATCGCTACTACATCGACTAAGTTGTCATAGCCTAATTCTCTTTCCTTCAATTCGCGGATCGGACGAATGAAGCGTTCATCAAAGCCTAGTTTACGAATTGGAGTCCGTGCGACACGGCTAATACTGTCAGAAATGTATTTATTTTCAAAACGACTAACAATCTTATCAATGTAAGCAAAGTGTTTTTCTTTGTCAAAGCCCCATTTATTAATTAATAAACTGCCAGTTTCTTCTAAGACTGCTCGTAATTTTTCTAAGACTCGTTCATCTGAGATAGCTTCATCAATCGTTTTATAGCCATCATAAGCGCCGGTATAAGCAACCGTCGCATGTCCGGTATTGACTGAAAACAGCTTTCGTTCAATATAAGGTTCTAAATATTCTACGTATTCCACGTCATCAAGGCGCAAGTCTTTGTTTTTACTTTGCGTTTCGTCAATCACCCATTCACTAAAAGGTTCTACAGAAACAAATAGTGGGTCTTCATGATGCTGAATCGGAACGATACGATCAACTGCTGCATTGGGGAATCCAATGTATTGTTCAACATAGGTCATATCCTCAGCTGATAAAAATGCTTGGACCTTTTCAAATAAGAACTGGCTGCCGCCAATCATATTTTCACAGGCAATCACGTCTAAAGGCGCTGTATTTCCTTCACTGCGACGTTTTTGAATTCCTTTTGCGATTAATTCTGCGATAAACGGCAAGATATTCGGACCGATTGCTGTTGTTACAATATCCGCTTTGCTGACAGAAGCAATCACCGCTTCCGGATTCGTTTGATTGTTTAGACCATCCACGTTTGAGACATGGATCTCTTTTTGACTTTCGTCTGCTAATTGAATCGTATATTCATTTCGTTCATTCAACGCATTGATGATTGTTTCATTGATATCGACAAAATCGATTGAAAAACCATTCTTTGCTAAAATCTCTCCGATAAATCCTCGTCCAATATTTCCTGCGCCAAAATGTGTTGCTTGCATCCTATTCTACCTCCTGAAGATAGCCCATGACTTCTTCTTTTGTTTTTGCATCTGCTAATTTTACGACATTTTCAACATCCGAACAAAAGATGGCGATTTTTTGTAGGATATCTAAATGTTCATTCCCGATTCCAGCGATACCGAATAATACCATTGCCACGTCTTCTGTATCATCTTTACCAAAGTGAACGCCAGTTGGAACTTGGATCACTGAAATTCCACTTTTTTTCACGTAGTGTTTGGCTTCGTCGGTCCCATGAGGAATCGCGATAAAGTTTCCCATATAAACAGAAACTAATTTATTTCTTTCAATCATGGCGTCTACATAGCCTGGTTCCACACAACCTGCATCAACTAACAACTGACCACAGGCCCGGATTGCGTCTTCCTTGTTGGCATATTCTTGATCCAATAAAATCATTTCTGGCATTAATTCCATTTTTGATTCACTCCTATCACAGATTAATTTTCCCGTATTTCTTTTACGAACAAAGAACTCAATAGTTGATAAATGATTTCTTTGTTGCCGAACTTGTAGATTTCCGTGTTCAAATCACTCTCAATCACGGAGCTGCTGATTTTTCCTAACAGATTTTGTTGATTTTCCGGCATTGGATCAGGGGCAAGTAATAATAATACTCGCGTTAATTCAATACTTTTTTTATCCATCCCTTGGATCAAAAATTTCTGGTCCAAATCATAGATAGTGAATAAAGGCTCTTTGACATGAGAATCTGCAGTATGGAACAACGCGAAATTGGTCTTCGGTACCCCAATTGGTGCTACTAAATAGCGCTTGATCACTTTGTCTGTGACAGTCGCCGCGTCGGTCACAATCGTTCCTTGCAAGGGATCAATGATTTTCGCTAAGGTCTGTTCAATCGTTTCTTCAGACGTAATCGGCTTCACATCAAAACTTTGCAATAGTTGATTGGCAATCCGCATCGTTTCATAAATCTCATCAAAGGCATCACTCGGCTCTTGTTCGGGTTGATTCATCATCTCAACCGTTTTATCAGGATGCAGCGTCTGAATATATTCTTTGATTTCCTTGATCTCATCATCTAATAGCAAGGGTGAAATGACTTTATAGGGTAAATGGAACCCCGGCAAGAAGACCGTCGCTAAAATCAGATCATAGCTTTTATAATCTAAATGATTCATTTCTGAAATTTTTGCGACTTGTACCTGCTCAATCTCATTCAAATATTTATGAATTCGACTTTCCAAGATGCGAGCCGTTCCGATTCCACTAGAGCACAAGACTAAAGCGGAAAGAGCACGACCACTTGGGTGGCGTTCCAAAGATGTCGCAAAATGGATCACGACATAGCCTAATTCATCCGCAGTAAATTCATGATCTGGAAAAACTACGGCCAACTCTTTAATAATCGCCGTCGTCAGCTTCTGGTATTTCTCACGAATTTTTTGCAGCAATGGATTGTTTGCGCCTTGAATGACCGTCAAATTTCGTTTCAAGGCCGCCGACATATGGGCCGATAAGTCATTGAAAAGCTGCTCATCTTTGCGAAAATCGATCGCTGTCGCCTCAGAGACTAAACGAATCAATTCCTTGATCTGATAAGAAAGTTCCACATCAAAACTATCAATGAAAATATTTTGCGGTTGCTTATAATTGACTCCTTCCAATTGAAAGGCGAAGAAACGGACCTCTTGTGGCGGAATTGATTTCTTTAAGGTTGTCGCCACCTTGATCATGATTTGACTTGCAATCTGCATACTTTCAGGCTTGGCTTTATTTTCTTGTTCTGCCTCGACAAAACGATCTTGTGCCATCCGATCAATCGACAACGCTAATAAGATCAAGACTCGCTGTAATTGATTGTCTGTGACCTTCTGAAAAGACTGCTGGGAAACTTGAGTAAAAATCTGACCGGCTAGTAATAAATTCTCTTGGCTCAATAATTTCAAAAAGAAATTATCAGTGACCGCCTCACCTTCTTCCAACAAATCAAGAAACTGAAAAAAATCGAATTCGCTCACACCGTTATAAATCAAATTACTTAATAACTGCCGACGCTGTTTTTCACGACCGTCGATCCGAATCCCTCGTCCTTTTAGACGTTTTAGTTCTAAACGATAATCAATCAAACTCTTTTCGATCGCCGCTAAATCGGAAGTGATCGTCGCGGGGCTAACTTTAAAATCAATCGCCAGTCCTTCGATGGTTTCTTCTTCATCCATCAGTAGCAACGAGCAGACGATCGCACTTTGCCGTTGAACGTTATCGGTAAATAGCTCCGTTTGTTTCGCGCCTAATTGTTGTTGCAGTTGCTCCAAACTTTGAGTCTCTCCAACTATCCGGTATCCCTCGCCACGAGGTTTGATGATTTGGACATCCACCGATTTGATCGTCTTTTCGATACTGGATATCTCACGATAGACCGTTCGCTTGCTGACTTGTAATATATCTTGTAACTCCTCCGACGTAATGCCGTTTGGATATTCTAACAAAAGGGAAAGTATCTTTTTTTCGCGAATCGAAAAATACACAATATCTCCTCCAATAATTTCAAAGGCTAAAAGCAGTGAGAATCCTCACTGCTTTAAGAGTAATACGATTCTTCAAAAAAGACTACTTTATTTTCTTAGATTTTGGATCACGCGGTCATATTTTTCTGAAGCAACTAAATCACTCAATGGTACATGAGTCGCACTTGGTGCTTGTTGTTCCGCTTTTATAGTTTCGTCATTGTTGGTAATGACTAAAGCATTTGTTTCATCTGCTAAATCCTTAATTGCTACAACTGTGACTGGATAATTCATCCCTTTGTCCTTCAGTAATTTCTTCAAGATCGTTGCACCCATGTTAGCAGAGCCTTTGACTTGATCATAGGCAAAAACGACATGATCTACTTTCGAATAATCCGCAACGCCTTGAATGACATCATCAGTCAATGGTTTTTCTTCAGTATCAGCAGCAGCTGGTTCTTCCGATAGGCGGTTGACGATCTCATCGTAACGAGGGGAGTTCATAAAGTTTTCTACTTGGACAAAGGTTGCACTTGGTGCTTTTTGACTTGCACGATCATGGAGTTCTTCTTGTGTCACAATCAAGGCATTCGGATCATCACTTAGATTGTTAATCGCTGAGTTAGAAACAGGTAAAGCTAACCCGGCTTTTTTCACTTTGTCTCGTAATACCGAAGCTCCCATCGCACTTGAACCCATCCCAGCGTCACAGGCAAAGATGATTTTGTTGATGTTACCAAACATTTCTTGATTTTCTGATTTAACAGCGTTTTGGCCTTTGCTTTGTGCTTTTGCATCTGCCATAGCAGCTTGATTAGCGGCTAAGTCGTCTTCTTCGCTGTTGTCAGATTTGATAATAATCATTGCGACTAAGAATGAAACAATACATCCGACAATAATCCCAGCTAAGTTGGCGACAATAGTATCCGGTGGTGTCATAGCCATGATCGCGATGATTGATCCTGGAGAAGCAGCTGCTCGTAAACCTGCACCTAACAATTGGAAAGTAAATGTTCCGGCAACCCCACCGGCCATGACTGCTAAGAACAATAGCGGTTTCATCATGACATATGGGAAGTAGATTTCATGAATCCCACCTAAGAATTGGATGATGATTGCACCTGGTGCTGAAGATTTTGCTGCACCTTTACCAAACAAGGTGAAGGCTAATAAAATTCCTAGACCTGGTCCAGGATTTGCTTCTAATAAGAATAGAATTGATTTTCCAGCTTCTGCGGCTTGTTCGATTCCTAGTGGCGTCAAAATGCCGTGATTGATCGCGTTATTCAAGAATAAAATTTTCGCAGGTTCGATAAAGATATTGGCTAATGGCAATAAATGCATGTTAATGATTGATTCAACACCGGCAGCCATCAAATGAGTTGCACCTTCAACGACTGGACCGATAGCATAATAACCGATGATTGCTAAAGCAAAACCGATCAATCCAGAAGAAAAGTTATTGACTAACATTTCAAATCCAGCTTTGATCTTTTCTTGGAAAGCGTCATCAAATTTCTTGATACACCAACCACCTAAAGGTCCCATCATCATAGCTCCGATAAACATTGGGACGTCTGATCCTACAATAACACCCATCGCTGCAATTGCCCCAACGACAGCTCCACGTTGGCCATGCACCATGCTACCACCTGTATAAGCGATTAATAATGGCAATAAGTAAGAAAGCATTGGTCCGACTAATGTGGCAAGGTTTTCATTTGGAAAATAGCCATCTGGAATAAATAGTGCCGTAATAACCCCCCAAGCGATGAATCCCCCAATATTGGGCATTACCATCCCTGACAAGTGGCTTCCGAGACGCTGGACTTTTGCTTTAAGTCCACTCTTTTGTCTAGTAGCTTCCATTTTAGTTCCTCCTTAAATGATAAAATGATTTCGTTTACATTTTTATCATAGCGCCAGATTGATGCGCTTTCAAGGAATAGAAGATAGAGCTTTGGCACAGAAGTTTGTGCCAAAATTAAAAAGCCTTTCAGCACAAACCTGAAAGACTCTCGATTTACTTCTTGAATTTATTTTGTACGCCACGTTTCACTACATCGAAAAAGCCCAGCGATCTTACCATATGGTCGGGATCGACATACTCACGAATTGCTCGTAAAACCTTTTTAGGTTCTTTTGAAGCAAATGAATAGGTCCCGTTTTTCTTCGTTTGAATCGCATATCGGGGAATCCACTTCCCTTTGAAAACAACCGAAGCCACGACATAGTCCACTTCTTCCCACGGAATCTGTACAAATTTTCGAGCGTCACGGTTATTAAAGAATTCGAAACCTTTATCACCGATCATAATTTTCCCATAATCAGCGACGCCTAAGTACGAGGTAGCATCGATCGTCAAATCGACCTTTGTATTGATTGACTGAACCATTTGATCTACTCCATTTCCATATATGTATCTGTTTCATATTATACTTATTTTTTATTTATTAAGCAAAAAAATGCCCGGGATAAGCCCGAGCATTTTGCTTAAGTCGTGTTCTTACATAACACCTAGTACGTGTAAGCCAACACCAACTACGAACAAACCAAGAATGATGATGATTGGAGAAACTTTTTTCTTCAATAACCACATGCAAAGTAGTGTCAATAGTAAGGCAGCAAGGCCTGGAATCAATTGGTTCAAGTTGTCTTGTAAAGTCGTTACTTTATTACTATCAAGAGCAAGGCCAGAAGATTGTTGAGTCAACGCTTCTTTGATTCCTTGTGCTCCAGAAGGTAATTTGTCCCATTCGATATAAGCACCTTTGTCTAATTTAACAGTAGAAACGACTGGCGTGAATTTCACGTTTACCCAACGTTGTACTAAGGCTCCAAGTACGAACATCCCTAGAATAGATGCACCTTTAGTAACTTTTTGCAACAAACCGCCTGAAAGGTCATCAGTGATTTTAGAACCAGCACGGTAGCCGAATTCTTGTGTATACCACATGAATGCCCAACGAATAATATTCCAAGCAAGGAAGAAGATGATTGGTCCTAAGATATTTCCAGCTAATGCTAGAGAAGCTCCTAAGGCACCTAACATCGGACGTACAGTAAACCAGAAGACTGGGTCACCAACACCGGCTAAAGGTCCCATCATACCAACCTTAACCCCTTGAATTGCTACGTCATCAACAGGTGCACCATTAGCACGTTCTTCTTCAAGTGCTAGTGTAACTCCGATGATTGGTGAAGCGATATATGGGTGAGTATTAAAGAATTCCAAGTGACGTTGCATTGCAGCGATACGGTCTTCTTTAGTTTTGTATAATTTTTTGATCGCTGGCATCATTGCGAAACACCAACCACCATTTTGCATACGTTCGTAGTTCCAAGATCCTTGAATGAAGGTAGAACGCCATGCAACGGCTAAACGATCTTTTTTACTTAATTCGATTTTTTCTGCCATTTTATTTCTCCTCCTTCAAGATTAATAATCATTCAAAATGTCGCCAAGCGGATCACCAGTATTGCCTCCGCCACCATTAGATGAACCACCACCAGAACTTTCTTGTAGGTTCAAGTAAATCAAAGCGAATGCAACCGCGATAACACCAAGTGCGATTAATGTTAATTCAGAAAGTGCTGCAATTGCAAAACCAATTGCGAAGAATGGCCATACTTCACGTGTAGCCATCATGTTGATGACCATTGCATAACCAACGGCCACAACCATACCACCACCGATAGCCATACCATCTGTTAACCAAGCAGGCATTGATTCTAAGAATCCGCGCACTGTGTCAGCAGGGATAACTAATAATGCAGCTGAAGGGATCGCGATACGAATACCTTGCATACATACTGCAATGATGTGCCACATTTCAACTGTGCGCATTTCACCTTTTTCAGCCGCAGCATCCATAAAGTGAACGATTGGTACAGCTAATGTACGAACGATCATTGTTAAGAACAATCCAGCAACAGCCAAAGGAACTGCGATTGCGATGGCAGAAGAAACACCTTTAACTCCTTGACCACCTAAAACTAAAATAATTGCAGATGCAACAGATGCTAACGCAGCATCTGGTGCTACAGCGGCCCCGATGTTTGCCCAACCTAAGGCGATCATTTGAAGCGATCCGCCAAGAACGATCCCAGCTTCTAAATTACCAGTTACTAGACCGATTAATGTACATGCTACTAGTGGTTGGTGGAATTGGAATTCATCCAAGATCCCTTCCATACCAGCTAGAAAGGCAACGATTATTACTAATACCATTGAAATACCAGACATTATAAGCCCTCCTATTAATTAATTTTATTACTTATGCATTTTTTAATTCGTTTTTAGCTTTGTTAAGGATTTCGTCCATGTTGTCTTTAGAATCATTTGGTACTTTACGTACATCAAATTTGATTCCTTTTGCTTTTAATTTCTCAAAAGTATCAACATCTTCTTGACCCATTGACAATACTTTACTTACTACGACTTTACCGACTGAGTGCGCCATTGAACCAACGTTGACCTCTTTAATGTCTACGCCGCCTTCAACTGCTCTAAGCACGTCTTCAGGATTTTCAAATAGCAATAATGCTTTTGTATTCCCGAAACGAGGATCTTTTGAAATTTCGATCATTTTGTCGATTGGAATAACATTTGCTTTAACACCTGGAGGAGCAGCTTGTTCGATTAATCTCTTACGAAGATCATCTTTTGCTACTGCATCTGAAACAACGATGATACGGCTCGGTCCAGTTGTTTTAGTCCAAGCAGTTGCTACTTGTCCATGAAGTAAACGAGAATCCACACGTGTCAACACAAATTTGATGTGTCCATCACCAAGAACTGTTCCTTCTGGAATAGCTCCTTTAGGTTGGTCGTTATCTGCTGCTGCTACTGGAGCTGCTTCAGCTGGTTCCAATTCTTCTGGACGAATTCTTACGCCTTCTTTTGCCGTTCCTGAAATGTGAGCAGCGATTTCATGCGCAGTTTCCATTGAAAAACGTGAAGCATACGCTTCAATCAACATTGGTAAGTTCATACCAGCAACGATTGCCCACTTGTCTTTGTGTTCTTCAAACAAGCTGTTGGCTTGGTTGAAAGGAGTTCCACCCCAAAGATCGACTAAGAACAATACTTCGTCTTGGTTTTCGAAAGAAGCAATTGCGTCTTTCATTTTTGCCTTAACGTCATCAGGTCCTTCGCTGGGCATCAAAGTTACAGCTTTGACATTTTCTTGTTCTCCAAAGATCATCGCTCCGGATTGCAAGATACCATTAGCGAATTCACCATGACTGGCAATGATAATTCCTACCATCTCTATACCTCCTACTATATATTGTTACAGCTCAAAAATATAAATAAGTTCTAAAAACCTGTAACCAAAATTAAGTTGTTGCAGCATCTTTTCTTTTTTTGATCAATTGCATTAGATCTGTTTTGCGGTCTGTAGGTACTTGTCGTACTTCCAACTCGACTCCTAGTTCAGCTAAAGTGCTGAAACAAGCAATATCGTCCTCATTCATGGAAATAAAGTTTGTGATCATCTTTTTCCCTTCGCAAAAACGCATACCACCGATATTGACGGCCTTCAAATCAACGCCCGCTTGGACCACTTCTAACACATCCTGCGGAGAAGCAAATAGTAGCATGATCTTCATTCCATCAAACAAATGATCTTGATAAACCTCTACCAATTTTCTTTTTGTGACGACATTAGACTTGATACCTGGTGGAGCGGCTTGTTTTAATAGGAATTTTCGCAACTCATCATTAGCCACTTCGTCACTGACTACTAAAATCCGTTCAATTCCAGTTGCCTTTGACCATGCGGTAGCTACTTGACCATGGATCAAACGATCATCGATCCGAGTGAGGCGTATATCCATTACCATCCCACCACCTCCTACAACTAATACAAGGCTCCGATGCTAAAAGACTTGTGCTACAAATTAAGAGTACACTGACACACAGCTACTCACTTAATACAAAGCAATTGCCGTGCCAAAATACACTAGCAAGAAATTCTTTAGTTATCAGCTTTTAAACGATACACACAAAAAGGATACAGTATACTGTATCCTTTTTGTGTATTTATTATGTGATTACTTCTTCATGATTTTTGAGTAATTGATAAATATAGTAACGCTCTGAGGTGGGAATCGAAATCCGAAGCTGACTCTCTAATTCGTTCAACCCTCGATTCATTACTTTATTATCCATTACTTTCTGATAGATTTTTTTAGACTCTTCATCGACTTTCAACGGCTGCTGTAAAATTCCACGCTCAATCGTTCCAGCCATATGCATGACGAAGTTCACCATCAAAGCATAGTCCGAGGAATTCCCATTATTCTCGATAACCGTCGTAGCTAAATGCCATAAAGGCTCAATGATCTTGCTAGGATTGACAAACGTAAAGCTCTCTTCCATAAATTTGATACACAATTCTCGCGCCTGCTTAGCATCTAAGACGACTTCACCTTGATCTGCTAAATCATTTTCTAATAACAATTCGTCAATGACTTGCTCCGCTTTTTGGTTAATAAATTTTTCCATTGGGATATAAGGAGCACCGACCTTAGGATCAACAATCCCTGTCGTTGCGATAATTTTGTATTCTTCTTTAAAGGCAGGAACTTTGGTTTTTATATCTCCTACCGCCAAAGTCAGCACTTCGATATGTTTCAAATTGCGCTGCTTCAATGGGCGTTCAATAATTTCCTTCAAACGTTGCGCTGTTCCTTCACCGGAAGCACAGACGGCCAAAATCGCCTGTTTCTCACTGACTTCCTCATTTTCTTGACTTACGTGGCCATAGCCGCGAAAGCCTTGCAAGGATTCATACAACTCATCCACACCAGAACCGAGTACACTGGATTTGCGTGCGGCTTCAATCAATAAGGGCGTCGTCACCATGTCTAAGGTTCGAACCTCTACCCCTGTGTCCTTTCGAATCTCTTCATTAAAAGTAGCAAGTGATCCCATATCTACCATAATCAAAACGCCGCTGCCGTCATCAATTTGCGTGACTGCTTCTCGCATTTTTTCATAGGCCACCCGTGGATGCATATCTAGCGGCATATCCACTGCGTTGATATTCGTGACATCTAGCAACTCGCGAACGACTTGCGCCATCGATGACGCCGTGCTATTTCCATGTGCCGCCACAACCACACCAATCTTGCCTGAAGATTGATCCTCGCGCAATGAAACCAGTAAGACCGTTAAATAATAATCTTCGCTCTCTGGAATAATCACTTGGAATTCCTGTTCAACTAAACGCCGAATCTCACGAGCTACCGCAAATTCTGTCGGATAGTCTTTGGCCATCTCACGAATATTATCATTCGTCTCACGAGTCTCACCAACATGGATTTTTTTCAAGAACGAAGAAATATGCAGGCTCATCGCATAAATAAAGTTCTGTTGAAAATGAGTCTCTAACCTTTCACTTACAAGAGCAGCGATTTTATTGCTCGTATCAATCACATGCTTATCGACAAATTCCGTTAAGCGTGTTTCCGTGTCAAAGGTAAAGCCGTGATCTTTATAAAATGATTTCAAATGAACATTGATATCCGTTGAGATAAAATGATTGATCGTTTCTTGATCCAGACCTTCCGTTTTCAATAACGCGGCCTTGTCACCAATGATATCGTACAAATTATAAGGCAACTCATAAGTATCCGTCTTAATCAATTCATCGATTTCATTCGGAGTGACTACCATCTCTGGTTCAAGATATGGTGAGATATCCGTCGTTTTGATTCGATCGGCAGAAAGCTGGACTAAGCCGGCTTTGATTCCTTCCGTCAAATCATTCAATGTGATAGGGATTTCCTCTTGCATCATGTGGTTCATAAAACCACGGGCGCAAATCAATTGAACATTTGATTTTAATTGGCCGACATTTCCATAAGAGACGCTGCCAAGAAGTGCCTTTACCACATCTTCAGTCAAAGTGATCTTGCGCTGAATTCGATTGGCTTCCATCGCTACCATCACCCGAACCAAATCCAATTGCTCTGCGGCTGGACGACTACTGAAGGCTGGCATCTGGATATTGATCGGAATTCTTCGAACAAAGGTATCCAATAAAGAGGAATGAGGATCTTCTGTAGTCGCGCCAACGATCCGAACATTTGCGAAACGATTTTTCCCCGTTTCTCCTAAGCGACTATACGTACCATGATCCATAAAATAAAAGATCATTTCCTGGCCTTCGGGGGGCAAGCGATGGATTTCATCTAAGAACAGCATTCCACCGTCCGCTTGCTGGATCAGTCCATCTTTGTCGGTATCTGCTCCCGTAAAGGCTCCCTTTTCGTATCCAAATAAATGACTCATTAATAGTTCTGGATTGTTAGCGTAATCGGCACAGTTAAACACAACTAGCTCACAATCACTTTTAATGGTACCTTCAGTTTGAGCGAATTGAAACATCGCGTGAGCAAAAAAGGTTTTCCCCGAGCCAGTAGGTCCGGTGATCAAACAATTCAAGCCACGTGGCGGGTATAAAATGGCCGCCTTCGCCTGCTCCACAGCGTTACGCATACTGCCGGTCGAGCCAATGATTTGAGTAAAAACATTTCCAGTATTCTGATTCAGAATTTTTTTCTCTGGCGGTTCAATTTTGGTGGCTTTATCATGAACAGGTTCTGGATCAAACGACACTTCTACTGATTGGGTCGAAATAAAATAGCGAACAGGTCTTCCTTCACTTTTATTCAATTGGCCCTCTTTAACAAGTAAATTTAAATCTTTACTGGCATTTGTTCGCTGAATATCTAAAGAATCCGCAACATCTTTTGTTGTTACATTCGCGTTCTCTGATACAAAGCGATAAATGCGGTCAATCCGTCGTTCCATTCAGTCACCTACTTTATTAGTGTATTCCTATTATCAATCATCTATAGTTTTTGTTAAAATGTCAAATAATTTGTTATAGAATAATACACTATATTTTTTACAAATGGAAATTTTCTTGATTTTTCACAAGAATTATATAAACTTCCTTAATAAATCCCGACAATTTCTTTTATCCTTTCCTAATTTCCTAAAAAGATACCTTGTTTCTTCTATATAAATAGTAAAAAGTTGGACTTCCCCATCCTTTTGCTCGAAACAAGCGGAAAAACAAAAAAATTCCCATCTTCCAGGAAGACAGGAAAAAAATCAAATTTAAACAGCATCTTTCCAAAAATCACATGAGTGAGACGGCGTCACTTCTTGATAACGATCTGGACTTTGTTCATTTGTACACTTCGCAACTTCATTTGGATTGATGAAAGAAATACCTAAAGCTTCGTCAGTCAATCGTTGTCCTTCCCAATACGCACAGTTGGCACAAGTTCGCTCAGCAATGTTGTGTTTTGTTTCCGCCATCGTCAACACTCCTTTTGCTTTTCTATCTTAATTATACGCTTTGATAGAAAGCCAGAACAAGCAAAAACCAAACAATCAGTCTGAGAATCGTTTACAGCAAAGAATTGGTCAAAAGAAGTCGGCTGCTTCTATTGCGTTAACTTCGCCAGAAGGATTTTGAAAAGAGAATCAATATCGGAAAGATTTCCAACCGTCCAGCTAGCATGGCAAAGGATAATGTCCATTTAGAAAGATTGGATAAAAAGCCAAAGTTATGGGTGGGACCGACACCGTTGAAGCCCGGTCCAACATTATTGATACAGGTCGCCACTGCTGAAAAAGTCGTATGGAAATCAACATTCTCCAAAGAAATAATCAGTAATGAGCTAGCAAACACTAACAAATACAGAACTAAATACGAATGGATGTTGCTGATCGTCTTAGGCGCAATCGCCTCTCCTTCAAAATTCAAGGTAGTGACTGTCCGAGAATGTAAAATCCGTTTTAACTCTTGCAGAGCATGCTTCGAGAGCATCATGATCCGCGAAACTTTGATCCCTCCGCCTGTGGAACCAGCACAAGCGCCAATAAACATTAAAGATAGCAAGATCACTTGAGAAAACATCGGCCACAAATCATAATCTGCCGTAGCAAAGCCTGTCGTCGTAATGATCGATGCCACTTGAAAAACGGCATAACGAAAAGCTTTCAAGTATGAAGGATACTGTGAAGCGATATTCACGGTAATTAGAATTGTTGCTACCGCGATAATTGTCAAATAGCCTCGTAATTCTTCACTTTTCAATACCGGAATGATTTTTCCAATAATAAAGAAATAAATCAGGTTAAAATTAATTCCAAAGAGAATCATGAAGACCGTGATCACACCATCAATATAGGCACTATTATATCCAGCGATCCCTGCATCAGTAACGGAAAAGCCACCCGTTCCAGCAGTCGCAAAAGAATTCAGCATGCTATCGAAAACCGGCATTCCTCCGATGATTAATAAAACAATCTGGAGTACCGTCAAAGCGCCATAAATGACATAGAGTATGCGGGCGGTGACCCGTACCTTAGACACCAATTTACCAATCACTGGTCCTGGCATCTCGGCTTTCAAAATATGCATCGTCCGACCAGAAGCCAATGGAATAAAGGCGACGGTAAAGACCAAGATCCCCATCCCACCGACCCAATGGGTAAAGCTGCGCCAAAATAAACTCGCGTGACTCATACCCTCAAGCGTCGATAATATCGATGAACCAGTCGTCGTAAAACCAGAGACCGTTTCAAAGAAAGCATTGGTAAAGGAAGGAATCTCACCTGTCAAAACGAAAGGCAATGCCCCAAAAAGCGACAGTAAACACCAGCTGACCCCAACGATGAAGAAGCCCTCTTTCGCATAAATGTTTCGATTTTTAGGCGTCTTTCGACACAATAAGAATCCTACTAAAAAAACGAATATTGATACGAAGGCATAGGAAGTGGTTACCTTTTCTTGATAAATCAACGAGACCAATAGTGGCAATAATAGTAGCCCTGCCTCCACCTTCAATAATTTGCCTAATGTAAATAGAACCATTTTTTTATTCATAGTAATCGATCGTTATCTCCTTACCAGATCATTTAAGCAGCAAATATTTCGATCTGTTGTAATAATCACGATATGATCCTTCAACCGAATTTCGGTATCGCCTTTTGGAATAACAAAACCACGTTCTCTTGAGATCGCCGCAATCAATACGTTGTCCTTCAAGTGAACCTCAGAAACCTTTTTGTCTAGGAATTTTGACTGAGACGTGACCACAAACTCCATCGCTTCAACATCATCATTCACCAATCGATGCAAGGTCTTCACGCTGCTGTCATCATCCTTATTATTTTTTGCTCGAATGAAGCGTAAGATATGGCCAGCGATAATATTTTTGGGGGAGATAACACTGTCGATATCCAATTGGTCCAAGACATGGACGAAATTCATTCGCGTCACCTTCGCCACAGTTTTTTTCGCATTCATTTGCTTGCCGTAAAGCGAGATCACGATATTTTCTTCATCCAATCCAGTTAAGGCGACTAAGGCATCGATCGATTCGATCCCCTCTTCAATCAATACCTCTTCATCACTGCCATCCGATTCAATGATCGTCGCCTCAGGCAGCTTTCTTGAAAGCTCTAAGCAACGCTTCGGATTGTTCTCGATAATTTTTACTTGAATCCCATGCTCAACCAATTGGCGCGCCAAATAGAATGCGATCCGGCCGCCGCCGACAATAATGATCCGCTTAGTCTTTTGTTTAAATAAATTGATGTCATGACAAAAACGCACCAAGTCTCGATGCTGACCCATCACGTGAATTCTGTCGTTCTGTTCAAGTACGAAATTTCCATCCGGAATAATCAGTTCTTCCTTGCGGCGAACCGCACAAATCAACACATTCGATTTAGAAACCTTCACTAAACGATTCAATGGCACGCCGTTTAGACGTGTATTTTCTTTTAGCCGAAATTCCGCCAGCTCGATCTTACCGCTGACAAAAGTATCAACTTTAAAGGCTGAAGGAAAAAGCAAGATCCGCCGAATTTCATTCGCTGCTTCTAATTCGGGATTGATGATCATAGAAATTCCTAATTGATCCCGCATAAAGGAACGCTGCTTCAAATAGTCAGGATTCCGGACGCGAGCGATGGAATTTTGAGCACCCATTTTTTTCGCCATCAAACAAGCTAAAATATTTAGCTCATCCGTTTCAGTCACAGCGATGATAATATCCGCATCACTGACTCCTGCTTCCATCAAGATGTCGTAGGTGGCACCATTGCCGACGATCCCCAACACATCGTACTGATTCACGATTGCTTCGACCTTTTCAGCATGTAAATCAATGATGACCACATCATAATTATAATCTTCATTAGATAAATGCTGCGTCAGAGATTTCCCGACCTTGCCAGCACCTAAAACGATAATTTTCATTTTTTCTCCTTATTCGTTTCAATGGATTCATTTTTCTCACGAAAAATAAGTTTCATTCGAATGCCGTATATCATTCAACTAAACCGTTCGCTTTTTTTAAACAGCAATTTTGCAGACGGTTCGTCTTATTAGTAAACTGCTAAAGTTGAACTGACGTCCTTATTCGTTTCAATGGATTCATTTTCCTCACGAAAAAATGAGTTTCATTCGAATGCCGTATATCATTCAACTAAACCGTTCGCTTTTTTTAAACAGTAATTTGCAGACGATTCGTCTTATTAGTAAACTGCTAAAGTTGAACTGACATCCTTATTCGTTTCAAATGGATTCATTTTCCTCACAAAAAATGAGTTTCATTCGAATGCCGTATATCATTCAACTAAACCATTCGCTTTTTTTAAAACAGTAATTTGCAGACGATTCGTCTTATTAGTAAACTGCTAAAGTTGAACTGACATCCTTATTCGTTTCAATGGATTCATTTTTCTCACGAAAAATAAGTTTCATTCGAATGCCGTATATCATTCAACTAATTTTGTTAAATAAATCGCAAAACTGAATTACCTTTCTTAAGACATTCTTATCCCTCATTCTAGCTTTTTATACAAGGGAAAACAACATCCTTTCACAAAGTCTTATCCCATTTTCTTCAATTAAACTTTATAAAAAATCAAATAAAAAAATTACCAAGTATTTGCTTTTAGACAAACTAAAAACCAGTCAAAGCTTCGGGTCTGCTCTGACTGGTTTTATGTTAAATAATTGCGGTAACAAACGTGATCGCACCTAAAATGACACCTGGCACATTCGCGATAATAATGGGTACATCTTTTTTCTTTTGCATGGAAGCATAGATCACCCAAAAGATACAGTTAATCATTGCTACCATTGGCTGAATCGGATTTCCCTTATTTCCCGCCAAATTATTCATAATCTGCGGGATGTAGGAAACATACATCAATACAGAGAGCGTTGATGCGATTCGCCCAAATACTAAAATCGTATGTTCTTTCTTGTCCATAAAAACACCTCTCATTTATTCCATAGTTAATATTAAATGAACAAGTGAAAAGAAGCGAATAATTGCTACGAATAAACAAAAAAAGTCCCAACCCTGAAAACAGGATTAAGACTTTTAAGTTATTAAGCTTCTTGAGCTACTGGGTAAACAGACACTTGTTTTTTGTCGCGGCCTTTACGTTCGAAACGTACTACGCCGTCAACTTTAGCAAACAATGTGTCATCGCCACCGATACCAACATTAACACCAGGGAAAATTTTAGTACCACGTTGACGGTAAAGAATTGATCCACCAGTAACAGTTTGACCGTCAGCACGTTTAGCGCCTAAACGTTTTGATTCTGAATCACGTCCGTTAGATGTTGAACCGCCACCTTTTTTGTGGGCGAATAATTGTAAGTTCATATTCATTAACATGAGCTGCACCTCCTATGATTTAGATTCTGTTTGGACTTCGATGAAATCCAAATAGTCTTTTTCGATTGATTGCAAGCCTAACAATAAATGCTCTAGCAAAATTTGCGAGATATTCATCTGCTCTTGGGTCAAAGAATCATTTATTTCCATTGAAACATGAAGGTAACCACCTTCATCATCATTGGTTTCGATGTTCGGAATGACACCCGCTAGTGCATCCAAGCTATTTACAGTACTGATGGCTAACGCGGAAACGGCGGCACAAACGATATCGCTACCGTAAGGACCTGCTTCAGCATGACCGGTCAGCGTAAATTCACTGATTAGACCCGCTTGGTTTCGAGTGAATGTACCTTTGATCAACTTAGGCACCTTCTTTTTTATGCTTTGATTGAGTCAATGACAACTTTAGTGTAAGGTTGACGATGACCTTGTTTACGGTGTGAATGTTTTTTAGGTTTGTATTTGAAAGTTACGACTTTCTTTTGTTTGCCGTGTTTTTCTACAGTTCCTTCAACAGTTGCACCTTCAACGATAGGAGCTCCTACTTTCGTAGATTCGCCGCCTACTAAAACGACTTGGTCGAAGACAACTTTTTCGCCAGCTTCAACGTCTAATTTTTCAATGTAGACTGCTTGACCTTCTTCAACTTTGATTTGTTTACCGCCAGTTTTGATGATTGCGTACATGCTTGTGGCACCTCCTTATTATTTATACTTAGACTCGCCATCCCAAGTGACCGAAGTACTTACTACTTGTTCTGTGCGGTTGTAGCTGTGGGTTCCACAATTACAACATTCATATTCTACTAAAAAAGATAGGTCAAGTCAATGATTAATTATTGACGTGGCGCCAGCTTTTTTCTACTATAATAAGGCGAGGTGATAATGATGGACTATCCAACAGGTTTAGTTGACCTAGTAGCAGAACGTTCAAAGGGCTTTCAACTAGAAGGTTTTATTGCAGGGCAAGGACCTATTCATCCGAAACTGATGTTAGTGGGGGAAGCACCTGGTCGAAAAGAAGTCGAGAACCACATCCCCTTTTCTGGTGCCGCCGGCAAAGAACTGATTCAAGCGATGGAATCGATTGGCCTCACCCGAGAAAATACTTATATTACGAGTGCCGTCAGAAGTCGTCCCTATAAAGTGTTGGAGCGTTTGAATAAACGAACGCAGAAAAATGAACGTGTTTATCCGAATCGAACGCCAAACAAAAAAGAAATTTTAGCTCATGCACCGCTTTTAGATTACGAATTGTCACAGGTCCAACCGACGATTGTTGCCACGCTAGGCAACATCGGTTTACAACGGCTGCTAGGACCAAAATGGCAGATCAGCGAAAGTCATGGGACCGTTTATCACGGACCAGTGTTAGAGCTAACCAAAGCACAAGATCGTTATCAATTATCCGAAAAAGAATACACCGTCGTTCCCCTGTTTCATCCAGCAGCGATTTTTTATAATCGTTCGTTAAGTGAAAAGATCGCGGAAGACTGGCTCACCCTAGGAAACTTATTAAAGAAAGAGGTCGAATAAATGCGCAATGAAATGATGTACCGCCCGATTATTAATGAAGATATTTTGCATTACTTGCGAACGGAGCAAAAGCAACTGACTGGAAAATTAGGAGCGTTGGAAGAATTGGCTCATGAAAATGGCGTGCCGGTGATTCCCCACGAAACCGTCGTCTTCCTACAATTCCTATTGAAACAAAAACAACCGAAAAATGTCTTGGAAATCGGGACTGCCATCGGCTTTTCAGCTAGTTTAATGGCTGAATCCATCGGTAAAGAAGCTAAAATCACGACGATTGATCGGTTCCCAGTGATGATCGAAAAAGCCAAAGCGAACTTTGAAAAACTAGGCTTGACTGAGCAAGTCACTTTACTTGAGGGAGACGCTGCTGATTTACTGAGCACACTGGAAGGTCCTTATGATTTTATTTTTATGGACAGTGCCAAATCTAAATACATCGCCTTCTTACCAGAATGCTTACGCTTGCTAGCCGATAACGGTGTGCTGATGGTAGATGATATTTTCCAAGCCGGTACCGTGTTGAAAGACATCGAAGAAATCCCACGAAAAAATCGGGCGATTCATCGTCATTTGAATGAATTCTTAGAAAAAGTTACAAAATCTCCCGAGCTAACCTCCACCTTATTGCCATTGGGTGACGGTGTTGCCTTAATTTCGAAAAACAACTAATAGATACGGCGGAAATTTGAAACTTTTTTGAATTTCCGTCTTTTTACTTGTACCTGAAAAAATTCGGCGTACACTAAGGACTGAAATGGAGGAATTTCCTATGAAAAAGAAAATAGGAATCATCATATCAATCATCATAGTGTGTTTTGTCGGAATTGTTCTATTTAAAACGAAAGATTCCGCTCATGCCTCGAAAAAAATTGAAACACCCTTGGCTATCCCTGCACCAGTCATCATGGTACCTGGGACAAATGGCGATGTCGATCGCTTTGATAGTCTTGTGAATTCTCTAAAAGAAACAGAAAAAAATGTTGATGAAATAAAAATCACGGTTAACAAAGATGATTCCATTACTTCATCTGGACAATTTACGAAAGAGACGAAACGGCCAATCATCGCGATTGCTTTCGAAGACGGCTCTGACCCTTCTTTGCCTAAACAAGCACGGTGGTTCCAAAAGGCCTTGGAGTATGCTGAGAAACATTATACTTTCAATACCTATGACTACTTAGGTTATTCTAACGGCGGATTGATTATTACCGGCTACTTGGAAAATGAGCAAAAGAGTAATGATCCTGCACTTTATCATTTGATTACATTAGGGACTCCGTACAACGATACCTCATGGGACTACAACGAAAACAGCTCGACCTTTACCAAACCAAAGGCTGAGAGCGACTTGTTGAAGTATTACTTGAAAAATAAGCAGAATATCCCTAAAAACATAACGGTCTATAATATTGCCGGTAACGTAGATAACCAAAACACGGACACTACCGTTCCTTTGACTAGCGTCTTAGCTGGCCGCCTGATTTATGGCGATAGTGAAAAATATAAAGAAATCATCGTCAACGAGCAAGCCGATCACGGTTCACTAATCGAAAATCCGAAAACGTTGAAGCTGATCAAAGAATATCTATTTGAATCAGTAAAATAACTGATTAGGATTGACAAGCGTGTGTAGTTTTTCTATAATAGCAATTGTTGCAAAACTACTGTCACAGTAGCTCAGCCGGATAGAGCATCCGCCTTCTAAGCGGACGGTCGGGGGTTCGAATCCCTCCTGTGATATTTTTAAACCGTTAGGAATTTATTTTCCTAACGGTTTTTTTGTTGAATAATTTAGTTTATGCAGCCAGCTAAAAGGTAACTGTGTAAAACGTCTCCCCTCTTAGATAGAAAAAAAGTGTCCAGATGGTCCCTTCTGAACACCTGCGTTTTTATTCTTTCACGGCTTTTGGTGCTACTAGCAACCAACACATCGCTAATCCTAAAACAATAAATAGTCCTGCGCCTACGATATTTCCCTTCGTCAACATCGCAAAAGCGATTGTTCCAAAAAGACTTGCCACAGTTAAAACAATACCGGATTTTTGGATCGTTGTCAGATTGGCAAAAGTATTTCTAAAACCGATCGTCAATAATAAAGCGCCAACAAAAGAAGCAATCCCAAAAAGAATATGTCCCAGCAAAATAAGATTTTCCATGTCTCCACCTCCCTCAGAGCCACTATACTAGAAAGGTGGAAAGAAGACGAAAATTGTGCTTGTGAGAAAAAAGCGAAACACTTCATGAATAATTTCGATAGGACCACTTTTCTTATTCAATTTGATAGCGTAAAATCGTCTGACGTTTTTCAGGTGCTGTTTTGCGAGCATCATTGAGATAAATTTCTCGATGAGAGTAACTTTTTCGCTTTAATCCATTGGCTTCAGCGAATTGATCCAACTTTTGAAACGTTGCCGGTTCATCATCGAAGGAACCACGATGCAATACTTGCAGGCATTTGCCATCTTCGATCGTCTCAAAAGAAAGTTCATTTAATAAGTCATTGGGTTCTTTCTTTGCCACTGCAGCGACTGCGACCTCAAACATTCTTGGGTGATCCAGTTTGGCTGCCGTAACATGATCCGATATTCAAAACTATCCTTATCAGTAATATCTTCCACATTTTTGGTGGACCAGATTCCCTCTAAAGGAAAGATCGCAAACTCAGCGTATTCAAAATCCTTTTGTTGCTCTGGATGGAGCTGATAAAATTTTTTGAAGCTCATCTTGATTTTCCAAGCAGTTGGATATAACACTCCAACCCGCTCTGAAAAAGCTTGCTTATTGGGGTCGCCTACTCCTTTGATCGTAATAAATTTTTGCGGCGGGACTGTGACTACTTGCGGTATTTTTTTTACACCGTATAAAAACTTCTCCTCTTTTTTCCAATCGTATTTCATGGATGTACCTCACCTTCACTTTTTTTCTATTATAGCAAGGATATTCTAGCTGCGCAGTTCATGCTGAATCAGATATGTCTTTAGTTGTAATTGAATTGCTCCTAGTCTGAAACTTTGGTAAATTGATAAGAGAAGACTCGTGATTCGAAATTATCATATAAGGAGAAGACCTATGAAACTAATTGTCTTACCGCAAGCATTGTCCGTTTACCAAGTCGCGGCGTTAACTGAGCTGGACTTGTCTCAGCAGCCGTTGTTTATTGGTGTGACTGACGAAGAAATCTCTGTTGTTTCGGCTACAGATAAAGTTCCCGCTGACACTATTGAGCGGGAAGACGATTGGAAAGCCTTTAAAATCGAAAGTGTTCTAGATTTTAGTTTAGTTGGAATTCTAGCAAAGATCGCCCAGCTGTTAGCAGATGCCGACATTAGTATTTTTGCCGTCTCTACTTACAATACCGACTATATTTTAGTCAAAACAGAAAAACAGGCGGCTGCCAGCTCCATCCTCACTGCAAACGGGTATATGGTCGTATAAAAAAAGAAATCATTCTTCTAATCAGAGGAATGATTTCTTATTTTGTTTGTTGCCGAAATTGATGGATGCTTGCTGGAACCAATAGCGCGTAAAAAGTCATCAGGACCGCTAGCAAGAATAGACTTACTTTTAAAACACCCATGATCTGCGCATTCACTAAGATGCCAATATAAGGTAGATAGAAATACGGTCTTCCAATCAGGTTGCGTTTATGGACAATGCCCATCTCCACTTTATCCGTATTATCCCCTTTGACAAAATATCCTTCCAAGCGATCATCTACCGCCAAGACACGGCGCGTTTTGATTGCATTTCCTTGATTCTCATAATAGGTGATTGGATCGCCCACATGAATATCTCGCTCCTTATTTTTGACAAAAACCAATCCGCCTTTACGATATTGCGGCGCCATTTTATTATCTTCTACGACATAAGGAGTAACATTGAGTATTTTTGGAATAACAATCGTTACTAGTGCTAAGGCAAACAGAAAGAAGATCATAAAAATATATACTATGGTTATTTTTTTATGTTTACGCACGCGTGGTTTTCCTCCGAACAAAGATTTTCCTCTTATTATTATAATAGCATATTCAGCAAAAAAATCCATTTTTTCATTATGTAATGAATAAAAAAGGGGGATAAATTTTGAAAGATTTATACTTTATGTTAAAATTAATGAGCATACAAGTATTGCAGTTAAGTGTTTTTATAAAAAAAGGGGTGTTATCTTATTCCGTTTCTTAGAAATTTTAAAGTTGTTTTTAAAAAACTTCTAACGCGAAAACAACTTATCATATCTGTGGTTATTTTATTATCACTTATATTAGGCTCTTCAAAGTTTTTTTCTGACTTAAAAACAACAAATGTCCGTCAAATAACGGAGCATTGGTCTTTTTTTGTCAAGGATCGTTCGGACCATCTCGTCTTCGGTGAATCGGATCAGCGAATCAAAGATGTCGGGCCTAATCATTCATTGATTATGCAACAGATTTTAGATTCACCATTGAAAAATCCTGAATTGGCGATTCGAGCAAATCATCAATGGGTATCGGTCTATTTGGAAGATCAGCTTCTATATCAATATGCTGCTAGCGAACGTAGCCCAACGCCTGGTCTTTTACAGACTACGCTGCACTTGCCTGAAGGCTATCAGCAAAAAAAATTAAGAATTATCACTAATACGCCTTACGAATATTACGCAGGAATCCCCGCTCAAGTATTTATTGGAGAGAAATCAGAGATCAGCCGTTACTTTGTGCTTCAGTCTATCCCACAATTAATTTTATTGATTGTCTGTCTCGGCTCGATAATCGCGGCGCTGGTTTTACTTTTTTTACGGAAAAAGCCTGCTCGTCAACGAGTTATTGGGACACTGCTCTTAGTGAGCTTTATCTTTTTAATTGGGTTTCAATCAATCGTTTTTAATATTCCAGCCAGTACCTTATTTAGTCCTACTAGTCTGTCGTTGATTTATAATCTTACCGGTATTTTGATTCCAGTTTGTTTGACTAACTATTACTTATTACGAACTAAAATGTATCACCGATTTTACTTAGCGGCGATTGTCCTACAATTCTTCATTTTGTTCGCGGGATTGATTTTTACTTTTATCAATCAAATCTCACTGCCGGTTACGATGCAGGTCTTTAATGGCTTTCATGTTTTCTTGACCCTTTATACCGCAACGATTGCTTTAGCCGAGTCAGCGAATCAAAATCATTTTTATGTAGTTTGTTCCCCAGCAATTGTAATCGCTGCCTTTATTCACTGCTTTTTCTATATTCAGTTGTTTGCTGGCGCAGCTAATTTAACAATTGACTGGCCGCTGATTCTCTTCAGTTTCTTGATGTTTATCATTTGTTCCTATCACTTTAGCGAAGATCTTGCCTTTTTACGCGAGCAAGCCAAACGACAGCAAGAAAAAAAGCGAAAAGCGGTCATTCGCGGCGAGCGGCAACAGAACTTGCTACAAACCTTTAAGCTTTTAGCACAACAGGAAAGCGGTAAATACGACCAGTTGCAATCATTGGAGCATGTGCTACAGCATGCAACGAGTTATTATCAGAAAGAATTTTCAAAGCGTTCGAAGTTTTTTACTTATCAAATTAAGGTTCCTAAAGAACATGAATTATTGCGAGAAAACAGTCTTTTGATCATTATCCAGTTGCTTGAAAACTTTTTGTTTGGCGATGAATATGGTGCAGTCGATATCATCATTCAAGAGCAAGCAGGAAAACTAGTGATTGAAAGCAGCACGAACGTTTTTACTCGTCATTCCTTCGCTGAAAGTATCCAAGTAGAAACAGCTATTGAGCATCAATCCTTGGAGCATTTCGTAAAAAGTGCTGACGGCCAGTGGCATTGGGAAAATAAAGACAAAGAACAATATTTTAAGATCACTCTTTCAATCTAAAAAGCGGTTGTCCAATAAAGATGGACAACCGCTTTTTCTTTAAATTAATAAATCAACGTTAAAAAGTCTTCTTTGGTAATATTGCCAAAGTAATGAGTCAGATCAAGCTGATCGATCACTTCAGTCAACGCTTGCTTCTCATAACGGGTACCAACCAGCTGTTCTTCCACATCTTTGATCTCGCCTAACCCGAAGAAATCACCAAAAATCTTGGCTTTTTCAATCAAGCCGTTAGCGACATCTAAGCGCACTTCGATCGAACCGATTGGGAACCGTTTTTGTCGTTCCAAGTTAAACTCTGGAGAACGGCCATAATTCCAATCCCAGTTTTTATAATATTCATCAGAGATTTTGTTAATTGCTTGCCAATCCTCATCTGTCAATTCGTGAGTCTTGACTTGATCGACATCGTCTACGCCAAAAATTTGCAACAAGATTGCTTGCCGGAATTCTTCGGTAGTCATGGCTTGTTTGTCTTGTGGCAAATAATCTTTGATGTTCGTTACACGAGAGCGAATCGACTTGATGCCTTTTGATTCAATCTTGTCTTTTTTGACTTTCAGCGCATTCACGACTTCATCAATATCACTGTCAAACATCAACGTCCCATGAGCAAACATGCGACCATTCGTCGAATACATCGCATTGCCGGAGAATTTTTTGTCATCGATTACTAGGTCGTTGCGACCTTTCAATTGGGCACCTTCAATGCCTAGTTTATGCAAGGCTTCCACGATTGGTTCTGTCAATTTCTTGAAGTCCCGGAAGGAATTGCCATCATCAGGCATGATGAAACTAAAGTTCAAATTCCCTTGGTCGTGATAGACAGCCCCACCACCGCTTAACCGGCGGACAACATGGATCCCTTTTTCATCGACATATTCCTTATTGATTTCTTCGATCGTGTTTTGGTTGCGGCCAATAATGATCGAAGGCTCATTGATATAAAAAAGTAAAATCGGTTCGTCCAAAGGCATATTTTGTAATAAATACGTTTCAATCGCTAGATTTATTCGTGGATCACGTTCATTATCATTTGGTACGTAGAGCATTTTCCCAACTCCATTTCTATATCTCAAAAATTTTGTGCGGCGCTGCTAATTCAACAGGAATCCCGTTGCTTACAGCCGCTGCTTGTTGACGCAGTTTTTCTAAATCCCCTTGTTGAGGCAGATGGGTCAACACTAATTTTTTGACAGCAGCGTTTTTTGCGAATGTTCCCGCTTCACCAGCAGTAAAATGCGCTTTATGACGTTCGTTTCCGTCAAATAAATAAGTATCCGCTAAGAACAAATCCGCATCCTTCGCGAATTCGTTAAAGGATTCTAGATAGCCCGAATCGCCGGTAAAAACAAACACTTTTCCGGTTTTTTCTTCCACGAAGCGCATCGCATAGCAAGGCACCGGGTGGATCGTCTTCATAAACGTAACAAGAAACGGACCAAGTTTCAATTCTTCTGCCTCGAAATAGGAATGCCCTTCAGACACCCCTTCCATCGTCAAATCATTGAAATGAAACTCATCTTCGGTATGTCCATAAATCGGTAAAATCGGTTTAGGTGTTTGGGTTGGATAAAGTTGCCAATAATATTGCAGCACGCCTAAATCGGCGATGTGATCATGGTGATAATGGGTCAGGATCACCGCGTCTAAATCTAACGGATCTAATTCCTTTTCCAACTCAACTAACGTCGAACTACCAGCATCTAATAATAAATTGAAGCCTTCCGACTGCAGTAAATAACTGGTCGTTCCGTGGCCTTCATAAGGATAAGCACCTAAGCAACCTAAAACGGTTAATTTCATGCAAATTCCCCCTGCTCGATTTTTTCTTTGACTGCTTGATCATAAAATGCCGCACTCGCTGTATTCACATAAACAACCACAAATAATAGTCCAACGAATAAAGCTACTATGCCCAAAATATACCAGCCAATGAAAGATAACTGCAGTAAGATATATTTGCCCCAGCGGTCTTTCAATAATAGCCACGCCCGCTTGATGGATTCACTAACACTTAAATCAGGATAATCAAATTTGACCCAAACAGCGAATCTAAAAATAATACTAATGATCGTGGTGACTAATAAAAAGACCAATAGTAAAATGAAATACAAACCAAACAATCCAACACTCAATAAGGTACTGACATTATCTGTACTGGTCACTCCTCCTGATGAAATCAAGGAGAAGTAGACGCCACTGCCGGCTTGCAGTAGCATGGGAATGAAGAAGATCGCCGCTAAGGCATATTGAACGACTTGCGCGATGATATTGATTAATAGTAGTGGCACATAGTAACCTTTTTGAAAAACAACAAATATCTGACCCAGCTCAGCTCGTCCACCGCGCACCACATACAAGCTGACATAATAAAGCGCATAACTAAAGGCAAAGATTACGAGAATACTTAATAGGAAAGAAAAACCTAATTGCAGATTCGTATCATTGGGCATCGTAGAGACACTACTGATCGCTCCCGTTAACAATCCCACAATCACCACTAATCCAACATTGATCCCCCATTGACCACCTAAACGATCCTTGGCAGTTTGACGATATTCACTAAGTTTCATTGACTCACTCCTCATCTTGATATTAATAATCTTCCTTCTTCGCGGAAAAATCCGTAGTCTTAATAATTTTTGATTTCGCCGACGGTTTCGCTGTCTAAACGCGCCACGACCTCCGTCACTAATTTGACGGTATTCAAATAATCTTCTTCGTGAATCACTGACGTATGAGAATGTAGGTAACGAACTGGCACAGTAATCGCTAAGGAAGGTACCCCGTCTCTAGTTAAGTGCATCTGTCCCGCATCGGTGCCGCCGCCGGCAATCACCGTATATTGGAAAGGAATCGCTAATTCTTCCGCCACATCAATTACAAAATCCAATAATTTTTTGTGAGGAACCATCGAAGCATCATAGATCAAGATTTGCGGACCGTTTCCTAAGACCGAATCTGCTTCTTTCGGTGTCATTCCTGGAGTATCACCAGCTGTTCCGGTGTCTAAGGCAAAGGCGATATCTGGATTAACGATATGTGAACTCGTGCGAGCGCCTCGTAAACCGACTTCCTCTTGCACATCGCTGCCAGCAAAAAGAACATTATGATGTTCCCGCTGAGATAAGTTTTCCAATACCCGCAACGCGACTGCTGTACCAATCCGATTGTCCCAAGCCTTTGCTAATAAAAATTTAGATTCGTTCATGCGTTGGTATTGGATATACGGTGTCACCATATCGCCAGGACGAATCCCCCACTCTTTGGCTTCTTCTTGACTTGTAGCGCCGATATCGATAAACATATCTTTGATCTCGAACGGTTTTTTACGAGCTTCCGGTGTCAATACATGGGGTGGTTTTGAACCAATTACCCCATGGATGATTTTCCCTTTACGAGTCTTGATCTCGACTTGCTGCGCCAACATGACTTGGTTCCACCAGCCACCGATCGTTTGAAACTCTAAGAAGCCCTTTTCCGTGATCTTCGTTACCATAAAGCCGACCTCATCTAAGTGTCCCGAAATGAAAACCTTCGGTCCGCCACCCGCGCCATGTTTTGCAATCACACTGCCCAAGCCGTCAAAAAAAATATCGTCTGCGAAGTTTTTAGCATATGCCTTAAAAACCTCTCTGACTTCTTCTTCATTTCCCGCGATGCCGCGAGCAGAAGTTAAATCAATCAGTAGTTCTTCTTCTTTTTTCTCCAAATCTATTCCTCCTACTTTATAAAAAATAATTATTCTGATTCAAGAATATCCTAATTAAACAGGAGTGCTCGTTTGCCTTCCCGACTCAGTTGGATACTCACTTTTCCTTAGAAATAGTATACCATTGTCAAAAAAATCTGCGTAGTATGTTGTATAATCACAAGGAGGTGAGAAAATGAAACGTTTACTAGCGATAGAATTCACCATGATGGTAATGATTGAAAATGAAGAAGGGGAAATTCTAGTCCAAGATCGGAAAAAGAAAGATTGGCCCGGCTGGACTTTTCCCGGCGGTCATGTTGAAAAAAATGAAGGCAGCTACCTTGCGGCTGTCCGAGAGATCCAAGAAGAAACTGGATTAGCGATCCAGCCTAGACTGCAAGGTACCGCTGAATGGAATAATTTAGCAGCCGGAACGCGTGAACTGGCCTTTCTTTATCACGCAAGCGTTACTAAACAAGCAGTCTCAGAAAATCTTTTTTGGGTAGCTAAAGAAGACTTACAGTCTGCAGCTCTGGCTGGGACTTTACATGATTTATTGCCAATCTTTTTTGGTGAAGAGCAACAGTATTATCGTGAAGTATAAAAAAATCATTTTAGCGGTGTTTTCGCTAAAATGATTTTTTACGTATAAGGGTGTGACAGAAGCTTCTTCAGAAATAAGCCGCAACTTCTTGAAGCTGACCATGTTTGTCCCAAACTCTTCTAATTTATGCTTGAATTTTCTTTAACGACCATGTGCCTTTTTCTCGCATCGTGATCAAGTGGATCACCCAGAAGGCGGCGGCAAAGGCTAACAATATCCCCGATTGGAATAAAAATTTATCTAAAAACTTTTGATTGAAATCGACGGTCTTCCCGATCAGATCATTGTTTTGAGCAAACCAATACGTCGGCGTAAAGGCCGCAATCTTATTCACCACATCCGGTAAAAATTGGCTAGGAACAAAGACCCCGCCAATAAAACAGCTTCCCATAATAAAAATATTATTGATGCCAGTGATTGCATCTTCATTTTGCAGGACACTGGTGATCATAATAGAAAAACTGATGATGGCAATGAAGAAGGCAACAGTATTCAAAATAAAGTAGCCGTGCACTTGATCAAAACTGCCGCGGGTAACGAACTGAACAAAGGCAAGAAAGATCAGCCAGCAAAGGATCGCGTAAGACAAATTACCAAGCGAAATCTTCCGGGCCAATTTCCGGCGAGAAATCGGCGAACAGCTGTTACGCTCACGGATCTCCTTACGATTGAAGGCTAAATTGACTGCCGCATAGCCGCTAAAAACGGACATGAACATCCCATAAGCCAATAAACTATAAATTTGACCCGTTACATTTTGTTTTTTCTTTTTATGATAGGTGGAATCAAAATGGACCTCACCATCCTTGCTTAAAGTGGTCTTAGTCTTTTCCAATAGTTCTTTTTGACTAAGCAAAGGCAGTTGCTTTTGATAAGTTAAATAGGTGTTCAGATAATTATTGACGGTTGTATCGACTAACGATTGAGAAAAGGTCGCCGGTCGAGTCTTGCTGGCTAATGTAACCGTTTCTCCTTTGGATAATTTAGCAGAAAAATCTTTTGGAATCTCTAAAATGTATTGCACTTCATCAAAATACAAAGCATCATCCAAACTCTTCTGTGAGGTATCTTGCAAGTTTACAATCGTATGCTGTTTCGCTAAGTAAGCAACAAAATCTTTTTCCAAGCTAGAATCATCTTTCGACAGAATAGCAATCTTCGCCCCCGTCAATTCTTCCGCGTCCCTCGTTAATTGTCCCGCGTAAAATAAAGTAATGATCGCCATGATAATCACACCTAGCAGCAGACTGCCCTTATTTTTCTTTAAAATTTGCAGAATCGCTTTATAAGTGGTCATATTGCACCTTCCTCTCGAAAGAATAATTCACAATCACAAACAAAAGACCAAAGCTCGCTAGCCAAATCAGATTGGTGTAAAAGGAATTTAAGGATTGATAATAGAATAATTGATACAAACTTTCACTAATCAGATTGACGATATTGATTCGTCCCAACAGAGGGACATGAACATCAATCCAATATTTGATCGATTGCGAACCCATCATCCCAGCTAAGAAACTCATAATCATGGAAATCGAGATACCGATGGAAATTTTTTGCTGGAAATCTAATTTCGAAAAGGCATTGCCGATCAAGGTACCAAAGGAAATTGCCGTAAAAGCTCCTAGCCCACAAACCAGTAAAATATAATTCCAATGGTCTCCGAATTCAACTTGATAGACAAACCGATAAAACATTAGGATCAAGATTACTTGAGCAACAAAGAGGAAAAAGCTAGCTAGCATATTAGTAAAGGAAACCAGCAATTTATTTCGAGGGATCAAGCATAGCCGCATGCCTTCTGGCGATTGATTGGCTTGCTGATCATTCGCGTTCCGTAATCCCCACATAAAGCCATACATCACTGTCATCCCCACTAAAGTAAAGAAATAAAAGGATTTTAAGTTAAAATTTCCTGTTCCATTTCCATCTTGAACAAAGTTTTTTTGTTCTAATGCTTGTTCAATAGCTTGCGGCTGGACCGCGCCTGAGGCCATTAAGTTCTCGACTTTATCCGTATTTTGTAAGTATTGATTCAATAATTCCTTTAAGACCGTTTGCTGCGTGCCGCTTTTGCTGACGAACAATTCGATTTTTTGAGCATCAATTTCAAAGTAACCTGAAATTTTATCATCAGACAATTGTGCTTTTGCTTCTTTTTTTGATAATTCTTTTCCTTTAAAAACGACTTCATCCTCATTTTTGACTTGCTTCAACACTGCTTCAAACTGATCCGCTTTTGACTGATCAGTGGCAACGATCCCAACCGTTGAGGTTTCCAGCGCCAATATATCATCCAAGTTGCCAAAAGCTAAATTGAATAACAGGCCTAAGACGATAGGAAAAGCGAAAGTCCAAAAGAGCAAACTGCGATTTCTTAGCAGCACCTTTAAACGATAAATAAATAGCCGAACAAACATCTTCTCACCCCCTAATCTCTTAATTCTTTGCCTGTAATTTCTAAGAAAACGTCATTCAAGGTTGCTTCTTGCGTGTGGATATTAGCGTACATGATCTTCTCCGCTTCAAAATAATTCAAGATCGGTAACAGCGCCTGCTTCAAGTCTTTCGTGGTAACTTGCAAATAGCTGTCATCATAGGAGACTTCTAAAATCGAAGGCACAGCTTCCACCGCTTCAACCTGTGCCTTAGTTAAACCGGGAACTTCAATAATCAATTTTTCGTTTTCTCGGACCATATTTTTCAGTTGTTCCTTACTGCCTTCAGCAATTACTTGCCCTTGATCGATAATTACGATGTGGTTACACAAAATTTCAACCTCTTCCATGTAATGAGTCGTATAAACGATCGTGGCCCCTTGACGATTCAGCTCCTTGATACTGTCTAAAATTTTATTGCGGCTTTGAGTATCAACTGCGACAGTCGGTTCGTCCAAGAAAATCAATTCCGGTTTATGCACGATGCCACAAGCAATATTCAGACGTCGTTTTAGCCCGCCGCTTAACTGCTTGGGATAAAACTTGCGAAATTCTTCCAAGCCGACTAACTGGATAACTTCTTCCACATACAGCTCTCGCTGCTTTTTCTCTTGCACATATAAGCCACAAAAATAATTAACATTGTCAGTGACATTCAGCTCTTCAAAAACCGCGATTTCTTGCGGTACCACACCAATTTTTTGCTTGATTCCGTATTTTTCCGGTCCCATTTCCTCGCCAAATATTTTGATTGAGCCTCGATCATAGGTCAACAATGACAGCATGCAGTTGATCGTAGTCGATTTTCCGCTCCCATTCGGCCCCAACAAACCTAAAATATCCCCCTTTTTAACCGCTAAATTCAAATGATTCAGCGCTGTAAAATCCTCATAACGCTTCACTAAGTTTTCGATTTCAATCAACATTTGAAAAACCCCTTTTCCTTTTCTTCATACATTTACTATAATAAAATTAGGAGCAAACTTACAGTGAATTTACGCCAATGATAAAATGACAAATGTCATTATTCGATATATTCATTGGTTATCAGTCATAATGATGTTTGAAATTATTTTTTTCTTTCGAAAACAAATACTTTATTACGAAGCGGGTACAAAAAATGCAGTCTTTAAATAATTATTGGGTAGATTTTTTCTTTTTGGAAGTGATTGGGATACTGCTGATTTTTCAGCAGGGCTTTCAGCCGCAAATGATCATTTATTTGTTGATCAGTATTCTGTTGGCTGGCCCAGCTTTGTTGCTGCCAAAAATGTTAGGACAGACAGTCGGCGTGTTCCCACTCTTGATCTTGAGCTTTTTCTGGCCAACCTTGCTTGTTTTTCTGCCGGCAAATCTGCGGATTGCTTGGCGGGATGAGATTGTTTGGAGCTGGGTACTAATCGTCTTACTCGTTACGTTCTTTCAAGGCACCTACTCTGTGTCTGAAAATCTGTTGCTTTTTTGTTTAAATTGTTTTGCGGCCCTTCTGGCCTGGCGGGGTAAAAAACAAGAAGAAGTTAGCGAAGCCTTGTTGCAACTAAAAGATGATAGTTGGGAAAAGCAAGAGTTGTTAAAACAAAAGAATCAAGAATTAATCCAATCACAAGAAACCTTCATCGATCTCGAAATCTCTGAAGAACGTAATCGCATCGCTCGAGATATCCACGATAATGTCGGGCATTTATTATCTAGCGCGATCATCCAGTTGGGGGCGATCGAAGCAATCAACCAAAACGAACCGTTGAAAAAGCCACTAAATCAGCTACGTTCAACGATTCATACAGGTATGGATAATATTCGTGAGAGCGTCCATGACTTGCATGAAACATCGTTGTCTTTTGAAAAAGGATTAGATTTATTACTTGCTGATTTTCAATTTTGTGCAGTAGAGCTCCATGGCAAGGTGCCGAATCATTTGAATCAGGAACAAGAACGAACCTTACTGATGATCTTAAAAGAAGCCTTGGCTAATGTGATGAAACACAGCAACGCCACCAAAGTGACACTTTCATTCAATGAAATGCCGGCCTTTTATCGTTTACAGATTCTAGATAATGGGACGCTGACCAAAAAAAATAGCGATGGGATCGGGCTGAAGAGTATGCGGCAAAGAGTCACCAAAATCGGCGGACAATTACACGTCGCACAAACGCCGAATAATTTTATGATCCATGTCATCTTACCGAAAAATACGCACACTTCTCTGCGCAGCAATCGTTAAGTGAAGGTCCCGTTTTTTATTTTTAAGTTAGGAGGAAGAATATGATTCGCGTTGTCGTTGTTGACGATGATCCGCTTGTGACGGAATCGTTAAAAACTATTTTAGAAGTATCCGCGGAAATTCAGGTGGTAGGAACAGGTAATTCAGCTTCAGAGGCCGTTACCTTATATTTACAAGAACGGCCGGATGTTTTATTAACCGATATTCGAATGAGAAAAAATACTGGCATTGAAGCTGCCAAGGAAATTTTTAGACAGGTCCCCAAAGCAGTCATCTTGCTTTTGACCACTTTTTCAGATGACGAATACATCCGAGAAGCCTTACAGATCGGCGTAAAAGGCTATCTCATCAAGCAAGATTTAGCCAGTATCGTGCCGTCGATTAAAGCTGTCTACAATGGACAGTCGGTTTTTGGCACGGAGATCGTGGGAAAATTGGCCTCTATCTTAACCGATCAAACGCCGCGAAAACAGTCTAAGATCCATTTATCGGAGCGGGAAGAAAGTATCTTGCTCGCTGTTGCCAACGGAAAAAATAATAAAGAGATCGCTCATGAATTATTTCTAAGTGAGGGAACCGTCAGAAACAATATCAGTCAGCTGCTGGAAAAATTAGAGGTTCGCGATCGTACCCAACTAGCGATCTTCTACTACCAAAAATATCAATAAAATAGACGTCAATCTCAAGAGATTGACGTCTATTTTTATTTAATATCTAGCGGGTTGGTCTGTTGCCACTCATGACTTAGGAAATACGTATTGTTAATAGCGTAATTCTCTTTGATCGGTTGGCGATTTTTTAAGAATGGTGCGATTTTTTTATCTGCCGCTAACCACCCGTTCCAACCTAGGTGAATCGTGTCTTGCATAAAGTAAGGCGTGTTTCCTTGATCAGTGTAGTCAGCAATGTTGTTAAAGCCTTGAGAAGTCAATTGGTATTTAATCTTGTCAGAAAACTGCTGCAGCATCTCTTGAGAAAGTCCTGTGTATTTAGCCCAGCGGCCATTTACTGGCGGAATAATAAAGAGACAGTCCGCATGTTCTTTAGATAATTGATCTAAAGCCAATTGAAAATCAGAGAATTCAGGCGAATAACGATAGTCCCAATTTTTTTGCGAATCGGCAAAAAGATTCATATGTGGTTTGATCCGTTGTTGATAAAAGTGCTTTTGGATGCCGAATTCATTTCCTTGAGTTGCTCGCTCTCCTAATCGATCAGCCAAGCTGCTTAACTCATTATGTTTGTATTCAGTTGGCAAGGCTTTGACATTTTTATCGATTGCCTCTTGCTTACTTACCATGCCGATGGTACTGAATAATTCATCCTCGCGTTCCAGCATATTCAATTTCAAGCGGCTGAACATCACATCTGTCTTGTCCGGTAATTTGCCAGCCTTCACGGCAGCCAGCATTCGATCCAAGCGTTCGTCTTTTCTTACTACACCATAGTCAGTCAAACGTTGAGCCAAATAGCGATCACTGGTTTGGACCTTCTTTAAGCGCAGCAACCAGCTCAAGGTTTGCTCTGGGGAGTAGTAGGCATCAAAATAATCACGCTTAATCCCATCTTTAACAAACCATTGCGGAGAAATGATAAAGACCGCCTTACGATCTTTCAATTCACTGCCTAATGACTGCATCATCATGAATTGGGTCAAAGACTGTGTACCCGGTGCCCCCATCAAAAAGGGCGTATAGCCACGGTCATATTTTTCAGCCAGGACCGATGGATGGAAAGGGCTGATTCGACTCAACTCAGAAGAACCAAAAAACGGTACATACTTATCGGTACTTAAAGCTTCCTTTGTAATACTGTTTCCTCGTAAGACATTTCCCGCCATCGAACTTGAGGCAGCCTTGATCAATTTCGGATCATTGCTGTCGATCTTAAATGGTGAAAAAAACAGAAGAACCAATAGGACCGCCGCCAAAAGGATCGGGCCAAAGATACCGAAGAGTTTCTTTTTCATTAAGCTTCTAAAGCCTTCATTTGTTGGATGATTTTGTTTGGTGTATTCCATTGAGCGCGGTCGAACTCAGATACAGGAACTTGAACGCCTAATTGCCCTTCGATCTCCACTAATAATTGGACTGTTGCCAATGAATCCATCAAACCTTCTTCAAATAAGTCGACATCTGGATTGTCTCTTACTTCATCTGTTCCTGTAATATCTTCTAAAATGCTGAATAATGTGTCTTCCATGTTCCTCGCTCCATTTCATTTTTTATAAGTAAAACTCTTTTAACGCATCAAAAAGTTATGAAAGAATAACTTGTCTAAAAAGCCTGAGAAGATTAAAAAGCTCAAGCAGACGGCATTGAAGGTCAAGAAGACCGCCAATGCGTGGGTAAATTTATTCGACGGCAGCTGTTTCTTGTGTTTCTTTTTGAAACGCAGCCAAGCATCCGTCAAACAAATCAAGGTCGCATGATAAATCCCATAGACGATGTAATACCATGTCAAACCGTGCCAGACACCCATGATCAAGAACAACGCGAAATAACCGACATTGGAAGCCACGATCCGGCTTTTGAAGGTTTTCTTTTTGATCAAGGTAAACATCAAGCGCATGTAAATATAATCACGGAACCAGAAGGAAAGCGTCATGTGCCAACGATTCCAGAATTCTTTGATATTCCACGATAAGAAAGGTTTGTTAAAGTTCGGCGGCGTTTCGTAGCCCATCAGCTTGCTTGTCCCTACCGCAAACAAACTATAACCGGCAAAATCGAAGAACAAATACATGCTGTACACGTACATATAAGCAACTAAGCCCCAAGAAATTCCACCGTGCTGCATCGCCATCCGATCAGCGATCGGCAATAGAACCTGACCAAAATAGTAGCCAATGATGAATTTATATAAAAATCCAACAAAAATATTATGAATCCCTGAGCCTAACAAATCGATATATTTTTCCGGTGCAGGCGGCTCGTTCAAGTCCTTTTCAAAACGACGATAGCGATCGATCGGCCCCGATGAGATCGTTGGGAAGAACAACAGAAACTTGATGTAATTCAAAGGACTGTATTCTTTGATCATGCCGTCTCGCATCTCCATAATAATCTGAACCGATTTAAACGTCAGATACGAGATGCCTAGAAAACCGAAGATAGAATTTTGTCCATCCATAAAAGGTGTTACTTTAACAAAAATCAATGGGACAATACTTAAAAAGACCGCTAGATAAAAGATATTCGCTTGATTTTTATTTTTGCGGTATTGGTGATATCCCCAAACCAAGATACTTTGGAAGATTACATAACCAATCAAAGCGATTCCTTGACGGTAATCTTTTCCGCCAAAGGAAATATACAAAAAGAATATGGTGATCAAAGATTGGTACCAACTGATTCGTTTACCACGAAGCAATAAACTTAAGATCAGCGGCAACAACGCAACCATTAAAATAATGAAATAAATCGGTGACGCATAAGGCACCATGTGAGGGATATACATTAACTATTCACCTCATTAATCAGCCACTTACGATCAATCTTGCCATTCGCTGTCCGTGGCAATTGATTCACATAAACAAATTTTTGCGGGATCATATAATCCATCACGCCTTCAGCCAACTCTTCTTTAATTGCCTTCGTCAATTGATAGGCTTTTTCAAAGTCATTGTCATTTGCAACGACATAGGCCACTAGCTGTTGGACTTTGTGGTCTTGATATTTTGGCACTACCGTTGCTTGCTTCACATAAGAAACGTGTTCCAAATGATGATCGATATCTTCTAGTTCGATGCGAAAGCCATGCAATTTGACTTGAAAATCGATCCGTCCTTCATAAAGCAATAACCCATCTGTCTGCAACCGACCCGCATCACCAGTACGATATGCTGGCACGCCATCGATCTCGAAAAAGGCCGCCGCGGTTTTTTCTGGATTATGCAAATAGCCTTTTGAAACACTAGGGCCTTTGATAACGATCTCGCCGGCTTCACCTGGTGCTGCAAGCTGATCTTCATCGTAAATTAAAACCTCGGTGTCTTCTTTGACATAGCCAATCGGAACACGATCATATTGATCCAATACTTCCGCGGTGACTTCGATCAAGGTCATCGCCACCGTTGCTTCAGTTGGTCCATACGTATTAAAAATTTTGGCATTGGGGAAGCGCCGAATTAATTCTTCCGCTGTTTTACGTGTCAGTTCTTCGCCGCAAAATTGGAAAATCTTTAATGAAGGAACGTGTCCACCATCGAAGGTTTTCTCCATCAAACAAATATCCATGAAAGAAGGCGTCGAGACCCAAATTTCCAAGTCTAAGCTTGGTAAAAAGCTGAAGAGCTTTTTGAAATCATTGATGACGGCTTTTTCCATCGGGATCAAGATACCACCACTGCAAAGAGCAGGATAAACGCTCATCACGGATAGATCAAAGGAATACGGCGCTTGGGATAAGAAACGCATTCCTGGCTGGATACCGAAATCTTGCAGATCCCAATTCGTAAAGCTCAATAAATTATCATGACTGATCTGCACCCCTTTTGGTACACCTGTCGTACCAGAAGTGAAGATAATGTAAAACGTCTCATCATCCTTCACTGGCTGCAATTCGATTTGTGCTTGTTCGGTTTTAAAAATTTGAGCCAACTCAGTTGGTGTAACAACGGGAATCTCCGTCGCCAGTTCCTCAGGCCATGGCAACACACTTAAAACTAAAGCAGGCTGCGCGACGTCTAAGATCAATTGAATGCGATCTAAGGGTGTGTTCGATTCGATTGGGATATAGGCATGACCACTTTTGGCTGCCCCTATGAAGCTAGTGATCATTTCAAACTCCAGCTCACCAAAAACAACGATTGGTGTTTTGGCAGCGGTTTGTTTTGCTAAATACTGCGCTAAGTTATCAGACCACTGCTGCAATAATTGATAAGAATAGCTGGCTGTTTCAGATTGGTAGGCTAACGCCTCTGGTTGATCGATCGCCCATTGATCAATCGTCGTAATGATATTTTTCATAACTATCCCTCCGTTCGGGTTCAGACGAAATTGTGCTGTTGAAACTAAAATTCATTGTAGATAAAGTTACCGCCTTGGATACTCTTGTAATGGTATAAATAGATTAAGATCAGCACGACTGCAAAATAGAAAATCGTCTTGCCGATAAAACTCAACCAATAACGAGTTGTCGGACGGCTCAAAAATGCCTTCATCAAATCGCCCTCTCTTTTTTTCTTTCGTAGCTTATTATAGGACGATCAAAATAATCTTCCACGCATTCAACTTACATTATCTAGTTTCAAACGAACAGTTTTGTCACATCAGTTATTTAAATATAAAAACCGCGACACCCACCGTGCCGCGGCAAAAAAAGTTATAAAGAAAAGTTAAATCTTCCGTTTGCTGATCTTACTATTACCAATTTAAAATCAATGATTTGATAATTGGTCGAGCTGACAATACGTTAAAAAAACGACCTAACAAATTTAGAGCAATCTTTTTTGATAGGCACTGGAGAATAAATAGAAAACTCCATAGACTACTAGCATCAACCCGCAAAATAAGTAAACAAAGCCATAATCTGCGTTCTGAGCGATATGAGAAATAACCGAAATAGCCAAAACACTGTGAATCAATGCTAATAAAGCGGGGATAAAGAACGCCACCCGATTTTCTCGATTGATTTCTTGGTAAATCGTCTGATTAGGAATCCCCATTTGTTGTAGCAAGCGATACTGCTTACGTTTTTGATTAAACTCTGACAAGCGTCGCAAAGTTACCGTGCTGGCTGTCGTAATAATAAACGTCGTCGTTACAAAAGTTACAACGAACAAGACCAAGCCAAGACTGCTGCGGGTCCTGCGATAAGTATCTTGATAAGAGGTGTACTCTGAACGATAGATGGTTGAATCGGATTTTTTGGTGCCGGCTCCTTGGGTAATGTCTCCCATTAGCTGATGATTTTTCCAGCTAAGATCATAATGAATCGGAAAATCCCAATCTCCTTTGACATTTTTTTGGACCAACTGGTTCAGTTTGTTTTCATTTTGGGGAAGGACATCAATCGCCTCGATCGTATACGAAATGCCTTCCGTTTCATTGAATAATTGATCCGAAACAACGATCATCCCCGTACCATAGCGTAGATTCGTATCCCCAAAAAAATTGGGGTGACTAGCCTGGACGCTTAACTTCTTATCCTTCAAATAAATCCGATTGCTATAGCGCGTATAGTCGTTCAAATAGCGCTGATAAGAACTTAATACGACGGTAGCATTGGCAGATTTCAATTGAATGTCCCGCAATGTTGGATTCGTTTTTTGAAAGGCACGATAATCTGAGAGGGAAACCATGTCCATGACTTCCGGCTGGGTATTCATCCCTTCTCCTGAAATTTCTACATTTTGTTTCGCCGGCACCGCTTTAAAATGAATGGATTGTCGTTGGTAAGGTTCGACACTTTCCAACTTAGGTACCAGCTTCTGATAACTTTCTCGTGTAATCAATAAAGAAGCCGGAGCGATTTCATCTACAGAACGCATTTCTATCGAAGCCAAAGCTGCCATGCCGCCAAGTATCGCTAGAGCTAAACCTAAGGAAACGGTGATTGAACCTAAAAAACGCCATTCGCTGAATAACCGCAGCTGCCACTCACTGCGTGACAACATACCTAAATTTTTATCAAGCCGCTTCGGGTGAAAGGAATTATACCAACGTAAAGTAAAAGCGAAAAAAAGATAACTACCAATCACACACAACAGAAAAATAATACTCATTAATAGAAAATTACCTTGGATCAAACCGAGCTGATCACTCACCTTGCGAGCAATCGAAATATAAGTCAACGCTAGACCCCAGCCGGTTAGTAAGAACATACCGCCAATTATTGCCATGACCTTTTGCCACGAGGAAAGCTTCATTGCTTGGATGTTTCGCAGACGGGCCTTTTTGACGTGACTGAACTTATAGCCAGACACTAACCACAAAATCTGCAAACAAACAACTGCCAAAATAAACAATACCACGAGCCCAGTCGCAAGAATCGCGTCACTAGAGAAAAAGAAATGGACTTGTAGTGGCAGATCCATCGCTTTGACCAAGATCATGCTAAAGAGTTTTGAAAATAAAATACCCAAGCCGATCCCAATCACGAAGGAAAACACCCCAATAAATAAAAGCTCTAAAATAAACCACAAACAAATTTGATAATAATTCAGTCCATATAAATGGAAGATACTGATATCCTTGCGGCGATTTTCAATAAAAAAACGATTGGTATTCGCCATAAAAAATAAAAGAATCAGTACCACCGCAAAACTGCCGAACCCTAAAACACCAACCAATTGGGTATTTTTTCCGGCACCGCGAATCAAGGGCTGCTCATAGGTCATCGCCGTAAAGGAATAATAAACCATCACCGAAAAAATCAAGCTAAAGAACAGCAATAAATAATTGGATAATTGTTTTTTAAAACCGCGCCAAACTAATTTAATCAGCATTGGCTTTGCCTCCCCCGCCGATCGTCGCCTGCATATCAATCACTTTCTCAAAAAAATCCTTGCGGGTTGAACGTCGAACGATCTCGGAGAAAAAACGCCCATCCTTAATAAACAGCACGCGATTGCAATAGCTAGCCGTGTAAGGATCATGAGTAACCATCAAGATCGTCGTCTCCTCATGAAGATTCACCTCGTCTAAGTAATTCAAAAACTCAGTCGCTGCTTTAGAATCCAAAGAGCCCGTGGGCTCATCAGCAAATAAAATCATCGGACTGGTGATCAAAGCCCGCGCTGCTGCAGTCCGTTGCTGTTGACCGGTAGACAGTTCTTCTGGAAATCGGTCTAAGATACCTTCAATTTTTAAAATTTGCGCTAGATGATCGACCCGTTTCGTAATTTCTTCATAGGAAAGCTTGCTGACTGCTAAAGGCAAAATAATATTGTCCCGCACCGACAAACTATCAATCAAATTAAACTCTTGAAAAATGAAACCTAGATTTTTCCGACGAAAATCTGTCAGTCGGTTCTCCCGCATCTGTGTGATGTCAGCGCCGTCGATCTTCACGCTGCCCATCGTAGGCAGCAAAATCGTTGACAGGATATTCATTAACGTCGTCTTACCGGCACCACTAGGACCCATGATCCCAACGAATTCTCCCTTCTCCACGGAAAAATTCAAATCATTCAAGACCGTCACTTTATTATTGCGTGTGCCATAGCTTTTACTTAAATGCTGCACATCAATTATTTTCTTCATTGCTTGATCCTCCTGTCAAAACGATTTCCTTCTCAAAATTAGACACCTATTTTTAATATCCAAATTTTTTCCTTTATGGTATCATATTTGGGTTGGTTTTTTACGTGAAACGACTGTCTGACAGCTTACATTTTTTTCACATTCAAAACAAATATTTTTAAGTTATTTTAACATAGCTGTAAAGCACGGCCTCATCAGCTTTCATACACTTTTACATAAAGGAACACACTATATATAGTGTGTTCTTCTTTCATTCCTAAAAAAAGCCCCAATATATCGTTGCATGCTAAATCAAAATGCTATATTATTAATAGTGAGATTTAGAAGAAATGGAGTGTTTGTTATGATGGAAATCCATACAAAAGACTCGTTGCTCAACGAGTTTCAATCGTCATTAAAAAATATCAAAGTCGTAAAACGCGATGGACGTCACGTCTCCTTTGATGACCAAAAAATTTATGATGCATTGATTAAAGCTGAAACAAAAATAAAAGGTTCGATTGATCCTTTAGCTCACGGGCGCATCCAATCAATCGTCGAACGCGTAGATGCTGAAATTTCTGAGCGTTTCAACAGTGACATTAAAATTTATGAAATCCAAAACATCGTGGAACATATTCTATTAGAGCATAACGAGTACGGGTTAGCCGAGGAATATATCAATTATCGGACCCATCGTGATTTCCAGCGTAGCAAAGCCACTGACATTAACTTTACAATCGGCAAACTAATCAACAAGGACCAAACGGTCGTGAATGAAAATGCCAATAAAGACAGCGATGTCTTCAATACTCAACGGGATTTGACGGCTGGGATCGTGGGTAAATCCATTGGTTTAAAAATGCTGCCAGCCCATGTAGCGAATGCTCACCAAAAGGGCGACATCCATTACCATGATTTGGATTATCATCCCTATACACCAATGACAAACTGCTGTTTGATCGACTTTAAAGGCATGTTAAACGACGGATTTAAAATCGGTAATGCCGAAGTAGAAAGTCCTAAATCAATTCAAACGGCGACAGCACAGATTTCACAAATCATTGCCAACGTTGCTTCAAGCCAATACGGCGGCTGTTCAGCCGATCGGACAGATGAATTGTTAGCTCCTTTTGCGCGCTTAAATTATGAAAAACATTTAAAAGACGCCGAAGAATGGATCGATAGTCCAGAAAAGCAAAAAGCTTTTGCGAAACAAAAAACACGTAAAGATATTTATGACGCGATGCAAAGCTTAGAATACGAGATCAATACGTTGTTTACTTCAAACGGACAAACACCCTTTACGTCATTAGGCTTTGGTCTTGGAACAGATTGGTTTGAACGCGAGATTCAAAAAGCGATCCTACAAATCCGGATCGAAGGTTTAGGTAGCGAAAAACGCACGGCGATTTTCCCTAAATTGATTTTCACCCTGCGTCGTGGAACCAACTTGGAACCAACTGATCCAAACTATGATATTAAAGAATTAGCATTAGAATGTGCAACCAAGCGAATGTATCCAGATATCCTGAATTACGATAAATTAATTGAGCTGACTGGCAGCTTCAAAGTGCCAATGGGCTGTCGTTCATTCTTGCAAGGCTGGAAAAATGAACAAGGCGAAGAAATCAATGCAGGCCGCATGAATCTTGGGGTCGTTACATTGAATTTACCACGGATCGCCTTAGAATCAGCCGGCAACAAAGAAAAATTCTGGACATTATTAGAGGAACGTCTGCAAATCGCTAAAGACGCGCTTGTTTTCCGGATTGATCGTTGTAAAGAAGCCACACCGGCGAACGCACCGATCTTGTATCAATACGGCGCATTCGGCAAACGTTTGAAACGAACAGATGCTGTCAATGAATTATTCAAAAATAAACGAGCTACGATTTCTTTAGGCTACATTGGTCTTTACGAAGTTGCCAGCGTTTTTTACGGCGGTGAATGGGAAGGCAATCCAGAAGCGAAAGCTTTCACCTTGGATATTATGAAGGATCTAAAAGAACATGCAGATGCCTGGGGCAATGAATACGGCTATCACTTCAGTGTTTATTCAACACCAAGTGAAAGTTTGACGGATCGTTTCTGTCGTTTAGATACAGAGCGCTTTGGTGTCGTTGAAAACATCACGGATAAGGACTATTACACGAATAGCTTCCATTATGATGTGCGGAAAAACCCAACGCCATTTGAAAAATTGGATTTCGAAAAAGACTATCCTAAATATTGTTCTGGCGGCTTCATCCACTATTGTGAATACCCAGTATTGCAGCAAAATCCAAAATCTTTGGAAGCTGTTTGGGACTATGGCTACGATCGCATCGCTTATCTAGGAACCAACACACCGATCGATCATTGCTACGAATGTGGTTTCGAAGGCGACTTCAAACCAACCAAACGCGGCTTTGAATGTCCAGAGTGCGGCAACCATGATCCAAAAACCTGTGATGTTGTCAAACGGACTTGCGGCTACCTAGGCAATCCGCAAGCACGTCCGATGGTTCACGGCCGTCATGAAGAAATCGCCTCACGCGTCAAACATATGAAATAGAAACTGGAAATACGATTGACAGGGACGGCGCTCTTTGCCGCTCCCTGTTTTACTTGAAAGGTGAAAAAACATGCGTAATCCTAAACCAAAAGAATGGCTGGCCAGTGAGTTAAGTCAGCAATACATCGCCGATTATAAGGCCTTCAACTTTGTTGATGGAGAAGGCGTCCGGAATAGTCTCTACGTCAGTGGCTGTCCGTTTGCCTGCGAAGGCTGCTTCAATGCTGCTGCACAAAATTTTCATTACGGCAAGCCCTTCACCCAAGAAATTGAAGATCAATTAATCGCGGATACAGCCCACGATTATGTTCAAGGTGTCACCTTCTTAGGCGGCGAGCCTTTTTTGAATACTCAAGTCTGCTTAAGAGTGATTGACCGTTTGCGGGAAGAATTTGGCGACACGAAAGATATCTGGTCTTGGAGCGGCTACACGTTTGAGGAGCTGTTGCAAGACAGTGAAGACAAATTAGAAATGCTCAGCAAGATTGATATTCTCGTTGACGGACGTTTTGAACTGGCGCAAAAAAACTTGATGCTGCAATTTCGTGGCAGTGCCAATCAACGGATCATTGATGTCAAAAAATCTTTAGCACAAGGTGAAGTCGTTATTTGGGAAAAGCTCCATGACTCCGAAAAAGCTTTTGAACAAATTAAAAAGAGCGAACTAATTTAGTCGCTCTTCTTGTTTGATGTCTGGCTCTACGAACTAGCTTTTTCACTCCCACAAAGGCAAGACAATATTTTCATAGGCAACGGGATCTAGATTAGTCAAGGTGATACCGACTAAGCGGATCCCTTTTTCGATGCCGCCAATTTCCTCCCAAATCAAACTAGCTTGGGAAAATAGTTCTTCTTTTTTTTCTATGTAATAAGGCAGCGTCACTCGCCGCGTCACAGTCGTATAATCTGTATATCGAATCTTGACGACTACCGTTTTGCCATGCCGCTGCACGCGTTTTAAGGAGCCTTCGACCTTTTCCGCTAATTGCCTTAACTGACTTAAAACCTCGTCCTCTGTGGCCAATGGACGGCCGTAAGTATGTTCTTTCCCCACCGACTTGCGTTCACGAGTAACACTGACGGGCGAGTCGTGAATTCCGCGAACTTTTCGATACAAAGAATAGCCCATCTTACCAAATTCCTGGATCAAAAACATTTCACTTTTTTCGTATAAATCCTCGCCAGTAAAAATTCCCAATTCATTCATTTTCGGTACGGTCTTTTTCCCAACACCGTGAAATTTTTCAATTGGTAGCTGCTTTAAAAAGATGACAGCTTCTTCTGGTGAGATCACTGTCATGCTTCGCGGTTTTTGATAGTCAGAGGCCAATTTAGCCAAAAATTTATTATAACTAACTCCGGCCGAACAAGTCAGTTGCAGCTCCTGCCAAATATCTTGCTGAATCAAGCGAGCAATTTTGATGGCTGAACGGGCATTGATTTTATTTTCTGTCACATCTAAGTAGGCTTCATCAATTGAGACGGGTTCGATGATATCTGTATAGCGATGAAAAATGGCTCGAACTTGTTGCGAGACCGCTCGGTATTTTTCGTGATCGCCGGGTTTAAAAATTGCTTGGGGACAAAGCTCAAAGGCTTTTTGAGCGCTCATTGCTGAATGAATCCCATAAACTCTAGCCTTGTAATTCGCGGTCGTCACGACTCCTTTTCCTCCAGTATCAGAAGGATGGCGGGCGATTACTAAGGGATGCTTCGCTAATTCAGGATCATCCCGCTCCTCAACCGACGCAAAAAAAGCATCCATATCAATATGAATAATTTTTCGCGTCGTATCATTTTTTAATGGAAAAACTAAATCGGCCACAGAATTCACCTCCCCTTTCAGCGTCCTTATCAATGATTCTGGTTCCATTATAACCGAACGTTTGTTCACAGACAACTATCCCGTAGTCTCTCAGCTAACGACCTTACCGCACTAAAAAAGGCTTTCGCGAACTCGCTCAGCTTTTGAGCAATAAGACCAAACGATTTCGAAATCGTTTTGCTTATTGCCGATAAAGCTAGTTCGTGAAGCCAGACATGGCTAGACCTGCTGTAAAGTGATTTATTCATGTAAAAATTTTAGACTTTCTTTATAGTAAAAAAAAGGCCTAAGCTTTTGCTTTAGACCCCAAATTTATTTTTCTGATTCAGCGCTTGAACGACTTAACGTTCAATCAGATTGACTTTACGAATCATCAGCTTATCCGCCGCTGCTCGCTGGAATTCTTGGGCTTCACCAAAAATTTCAGCGTAGATGACTTTATTATGCTCCCTGCGACGCAATTGATAAACGATTTTACCGCTGTCTTCCAGTTCCTTCATCATTTCCGTAACACCGCCAAAGCCAGTCTTCTTCGTAATAAAGCCGGTCGCTACCATGCGTTCGTCTAAGTAGCGGGCAGAAATCACTGAGCCTTTCGCTAAGGTGGTTCGTAAAGCCGTTGCTAATTCCTCTAATTCTTCTGGGACCGGTAATTCCCGCTCCACTGGTTGGTATAATGTATCTCGTAAGGTTGTTAATTCTTCAATTAAAGCTTCGTACTGTTCTTTCGTCAACATCACGCCAGCAATTTTTTCGCGATTGAAGACATAGACCCCAGTGTCGGCTTTGCGAGCTTGAGCAAAAACATCCATTGGTGATTTTTTTACTTCTGTAATCGAAGATGTCGGAACATCTAATTTTTTTAACCCCATCTGCTCTCCTCCTACGCGTAGTCTTCATCATTATAGCATAACCCTTCATTAAGCAAAAACATCCCTCTAAATTCTTTCGGTTGAAGATAAAAAAGCTTGATAGCCCTCCTGAATTCGCAACGAAGTTTTTAAGTTGGGATTTAAGGATAACGAAACTTGATAACTGGAATAAAGGATATGATTCAGCGCCAACGCCAATTCATCAATTCGACAGTTCCTTAATAGCGAAATCGATCGTTTCAATTCCTTGCTAAAGGAAAATAAAATCGCCGGTACTTCTCTTGTCTTCCATTTTTGGTTGAAAACCGCTAAAGGCAAGCCTTGCTGGATACCTAAAAACAAATCAAATAATTTAAGAATAAAAACTTGTTTACTAGGATTTAATTCCCACATAGGTTCCATCTCAATGATTTGCAGGCTCCTGATGATTTCTTGGTATAAAGGGGTTTGATATTTTTCATGGCAAAGGTAAAACGTCAGACAAGCTTGGATATGATGACGCAGATAATCAAAAAAACAAAGCTCAGCAATGTTTTCTGGCAAAGAAAAATCAGCTGCGAAGGTCAACAGCATTTCTTTGTCTGGGATCAACTCTTGCTTTGGATAAAAAAGCTGCTGCTCTTCATAATGCCGAGCCAGACGACGATACAACGCTCGCTCCTCTAACTGGCAAAAATCTCGTAAAAACTTCAACTGCAGATGGAAGATCAAACGAGTATCCCCGCTTAAACACCCTCGTCGTCGATTAACTGAAAGATTCCAAATAAGTAAATAATTATTTAATTGCTTGATTTTTCTATACTCAATTTCTTGTGGTCCATCACTCCATAAGTATTGTTGGAACAGCTTGAAGGTGGAATTCTCTAAAAGGATTTTGCGATACAACTCAGAAAAACTCGTTACGTTGGACCAATCAAGCTGCCATTGAGCTATTTTTTTAGCATAACCCTTTTCTTGTAAACCGTTTAAGTCCCGTAAAACGGTTTTCCTGCTAACGCCAAGCCGCCCCATTAATTCCTTTACTGTATAACATTCTTCTTTCAATAACTCGATTAGTTGCAGCTGCCGCTGTTCCTTTTTTCCTGTCATAAATTGCCAGATCATCCTTCGCCCTTCTTTCCTGCTCCTTGCCGATAGGTCTCTTATTCAACATAGCATAAGTTCAAAGGCTTTAAATTCTCAATTTTTTTCCAAAAAAAAAGAAAAACGCCTGAAAACTCAGACGTTTAACGTCATGGCATTGATCGCCACAATGATCGTACTTAAAGACATTAAGATTGCTCCAACAGCTGGGCTTAATAAAATCCCAATTGGTGCCAAGATACCGGCGGCCAAAGGAATCGCTAAAATATTGTAGCCGGCTCCCCACCAGAGATTTTGGATCATTTTACTATGAGTTCGCTTAGCCAAGCGAACGAATTTTAAAATATCCTGTAAGTTGCTGTTAGTCAAAACAACATCAGCTGAATCAATCGCGATATCTGTTCCGGCACCGATCGCCATCCCAATCGAGGCTCTCGCTAATGCTGGCGCGTCATTGATCCCATCACCGACCATCATGACTTTTTTGCCTTTATCTGTATAGTCCTTAATAATTTTTTCCTTGTCATCTGGCAAGAGTTCACTGTAAAACTCTTTAATGTCCAAATAATTAGCAACTGCTTTCGCTGCCTCTTGATTATCACCTGTTAGCATGACTGGTTCAATCCCATTGTCTCGCAAGCTCTTGATAAACTCTTTAGCCTGTGATTTTAGGGTATCGCCCATAGCGAAGAAAGCAACTAGCTGATCGTCAATCAACAAGAAAGAAATTGTATTGCCTTGGGCCTGATAATCTTTCAATTTCTCTGGATCAATTGTCAACTGTCGTTTTTCGATTTCTTTTTGATTCGCTAAAATCACTTGATGTCCTTCAACAGAGCCTTTCACACCAATCCCTTTTAAGGTTGAAATATCTTTTCCTTGATAAGGTTCGATTTGTTCAGCGGTTAAATAATTCATGACTCCAACGGCTAATGGATGATTCGTTTGCGCTTCCAACGCGCCGATATACTTCAACACTTCTGTCTTGTCCATCTCAGTCAGGCTTTCAACCCCGGTCACTGTGAATTGACCTTCTGTCAACGTCCCTGTTTTATCTAAAAATACATAATCTAACTGATTGCCTTGTTCCAACGCCTGGCGACTTTTTAATAGCAACCCATTTTTTGCAGCTAAAGAAGTCGACCGAGCGATTACTAAAGGAATCGCTAAGCCTAATGCATGGGGACAGGCGATTACGAAGACTGTGACCATGCGGTCCAAGGCTTGAGGCAAATCTGCTACAATCAGCCAAGCGATAAAAGTTAAGATCCCAGCGGTTAGTGCGATATAAAACAGCCATTTAGCCACCTTATCAGAGATCGATTCCAGCTTTGATTTTTCTTGCTGGGCTTGTTTCACCATCGTCATAACTTTCGCTAAATAGCCATCTTCACCGGTCCCCGTTACTTTTAATTGGATGGTACCATCACCGTTGACGGAACCGCCAATCACTGAGTCGCCAACCGTTTTCTGAACGCCTTTTGATTCACCCGTTACTGCCGATTCATCCACGATCGTCGAGCCGTCGATAATTTCACCATCAGTAGGCATTTTGTCGCCGGCCCGTACTAACAATCGATCGGCTTTTTTTATTTCTTGCAGTTTAACTTTTTTCGTAGAGCCGTCTGCTTCGATCTTGTTGACTTCGTCTGGTAACAATTCAGCCAACTTCTTCAATGCATTGCTGGCATTAGAAACAGCACTCATTTCTACCCAGTGCCCTAGTAGCATAATAACGATCAGCGTTGCTAACTCCCAGAAAAAATCCATCACATGGGCCGCAGGGTTCATTTTATTCGCTACAAAAGAATACAAGCTGTAAATATACGAAACCGAGATCCCCATCGCGATCAAGGTCATCATCGCGGGACTTTTCATTTGTAATTCCATTTTGGCGCCACTTAAGAAGGGCTGGCCACCGTAAATAAACAGAATCGTCGCTAAAACTAAGACGACCCATTCAGAACCAGGAAAAGTGAACTGGAAAGGTAGCTGCATTCCCATCATCGGTGAAAGTACGATGATGGGGATCGCCAAAATCAGCGAGAGCCAAAATTTTTGTTTAAAATTGCCCATATGCATCGAATGATCCATGCCACCATGATCCATTTCGTGATCCTCATGACCGTGCATTCCGTGATTCATCTGCTGATGATTACTCATCTCATGATGTTCATGTGCCGAATGATCCATTTCCATCGATTCATCCATTTGTTCTCGCTGTTTCATAGCAACTCACTCCCAATTCTTTTTAATCTTATTTTTCAATATTCGTTAGTCTACAATTTTTTCTGATTCAAGCTCAGTGAATTCAACAAAACACTAACTGAGCTGAAGGCCATCGCACCGCCGGCAATAATTGGATTCAAAAAGCCGAAGGCCGCAAAAGGAATTCCAATCACGTTATAACAAAAGGCCCAGAATAGATTTTGCTTGATTTTCCGTAAAGTCAGCTTAGATAAACGAATACTTTTTTCAACCGATACAAGATCGCTATTCATCAAGGTAATATCTGCTGTCTCCATCGCGATGTCCGTTCCACTGCCCATTGCAATTCCGATATCTGCTAAGGCCAAGGCTGGCGCGTCATTGATTCCATCGCCTACCATACCAACAGATTCTCCCTTTGTCTGCAACTCCTTCACAACTTGGGCTTTGTCTTCAGGTAATACTTCTGCAACGATATCCGCAGACTGCAAACCGACCTGTTCACCAATGTAACGAGCGGTCTGAGGATTGTCTCCTGTCAGCATTTTCACTTTGATGCCTAGTGTGTGAAGTGCTTCGATTGCCGATTTAGAAGAGGCTTTAACTTGATCAGTCACGGAGATCATCGCTAAAAGATTGGCTTGATCGGTCAAGAACATCACCGTCTTACCTTCCTCTTCTAACGCTATCACACGATCTTCTACAAATGAAATATTTCGCTCCTTCAAGCCCCGTTTTGATCCAACAAAATATTGTTTGCCATTGATGATTCCTGTCACACCTTGTCCAGTCAAACTTTCAAATTGTTCAACCGGTAAAATTTTAGTCTGGTCTTTACCATATTGATAAATCGCTTTTGCAAGTGGGTGTTCTGACTGCTGTTCCAAACTCGTCAGATAAGCCAAGGCTTGCGGATCAAAAGCTTCAAAATCAGCGACCACCGGTTTTCCTTCAGTGATGGTCCCCGTCTTGTCTAAAACTACCGTTGTCAGATGCGCGATTTTTTCTAACGCACCGCCGCCCTTAATCAAAATACCGGACTTCGCTCCTAAACCAGTGCCCACCATAATCGCTGTCGGCGTCGCTAAACCCAAGGCACAAGGACAGGCGATTACTAAGACAGAAACACTGTGAACGATCGCCAGCTGCCAATCACCTGTAAAGAAGCCAGTGACCAGCAAGGTCAGTAACGCGATGCCTAAAACAGTCGGGACAAATATTTTCGAGATTTTATCCGCAATTTGCTGGATCGGCGCTTTTTCCCCTTGCGCGTCCTCCACCATCCGAATGATCCGAGAAAGTACCGTCATACTGCCAACTTGGGTGGCGGTAAATTGAATACTACCAGTCGTATTGACCGTTCCGCCAAACACTTGATCTTCTACTTGTTTATCAACCGGCAGACTTTCCCCAGTCAACATACTTTCATCAATCGTCGTTTGACCAGCCAAAATCTTGCCATCCACCGGAATCTGTTCTCCAGGACGAACACGCAGTAAATCCCCCGTTTGAACTTTTTCAATTGGAACTTGCTGCTCTACACCGGCAACGATAACCGTCGCCGTTTTGGCTTGCAGACTCATTAGCTGTTTGATGGCGTCGCTAGTTTTGGTTTTAGCTTTTTGTTCTAAATATTTTCCCAACAAGATCAACGTGATGATCATGCCACTGCTTTCAAAATACAAATCAGAGTTATGGGGATTAAAAAAGCCATTATAGACACTAAGTAAGAATGCCGCTGACGTACCCATCGCTACCAAAACGTCCATGTTTGGGGCTTTGGTCTTCAAGGCATGATAAGCGCCGCGATAAAATCGTTGACCTACTCCAAATTGAACTGGGGTCACTAAGATCAATTGAACCAGTGGTAAGTGTAGAAAATGAACCCAGCCGGCATGACTACCTAAAAGCATCGCGACCATCGCGATCATTAAAGGGGCCGTTAAAACCGCACTTAAAATCAAATCACGTTTCATTCTTTTTAAGTAAGCGGCTTTTTCTTGCTGAATCTTTTGCTTATGTTCCTCGTCAAACAGAATTGCCCCATACCCGATAGCCTCGACTCGTTGGATCACTTGCTCTGCACTAAGGGTATCGTCAAATTGGACAGTGGCTTTCTCAGTCGCTAAATTGACATTCGCCTCCAGCACACCATCGGTCGTCTTCAATTCTTTTTCCACTCGGGCCGAACAATTAGCGCAAGTCATACCAGTAATCGCGAATGTTTCTACGGTTGCGTCTGCCAATTAGATCACCTCAGTTTCATACCCTGCCTCAGTCACTGCTGCAGCGATTTGGTCTGCTGAAACTTGCGCTTCGTCGAATTTCACCGTACCATTATTTTTCTTAAGATTGATTTTCACTTTGTCGATTCCATCTAATTGATTGATCGCTTGCTCCACTTTTGCCACACAGTGATTACAGCTCATTCCGCTAATTGCAAATTGTTTTCTCATTTTTTACGTCTCCATTCTTATCTGTTTTATCTTTTTATTGATGATGTTTGCATTCGCATTGCCCAGGAATACAGTTACATTCAATTTTTTCTACTGTTTGCTTGTTTACCAGCTGCTCTTGAATCAATGCAACATCGGCATCGGTCAATTCAGCTTCCGCTACCAACTCGGCGATTGTTTCCCCAATTCGCTTCGCACAAATATGAGAAAATAAATTTTCCGTCGCGCTCTTAACTGTTTCACCTTCGCTAATCGCTGGATAATAAATATATTTTTTCCCCGCTTGCTCAGTACGGACGGCTTCTTTTTTCACTAAACGCCCTAACAGCGTTTTGATCGTCGCCGGTTTCCAGTCCATTGTCTGCCCTAAAATATCAATAATTTCTTGCGCGGTAGTTGCTTTTTGCGTCCAAATCACTCGCATGACTTCCCATTCAGAATCACTGATTTTAATCGGTGTAATCGTCATAGTCATAAATTTTCACCTCTTCCGTTTACAAATGTAATCTACTTTTTAAGTTTACAATTGTAATCTCAATTCGTCAACTAATATGTTGAATATTTTTCTTTTTATTTTTTTAAACGCAAAAAAAGCTTTGGGAACGAACAGTCCCAAAGCTTTAACGTTACTTATTTTGCTCGCAAACACCGCATCGCATTCAAGACTGCGATCACGGTCACACCGACATCTGCGAAAACAGCGGCATACATTGTAGCAAAGCCCAATGCACCTAAGATCAAGACGATCACCTTTACGCCAATCGCAAAGACGATATTTTGTTTGACGATTTTCATGGTTTTACGAGCGATCCGAATCGCGACCGGAATTTTTTCCGGTTGGTCATCCATGATTACGACATCCGCTGCTTCAATGGCAGCATCTGAGCCAAGGCCACCCATGGCGATCCCGATATCCGCGCGTGCTAAAACCGGTGCATCATTCATTCCATCCCCAACAAAGGCGGTTTTTTGTTGACGTTTCAATTCATCTTCTAAATGAATCACTTTATCCTCTGGCAATAATTCACTGTAGACTTGATCGATTCCGATTTTGTTCCCAATTGCGTCAGCGATCCCAAGATTATCCCCAGTCAGCATAACGGTCCGCTTGACACCCAGCTTTTTCACTTCGTTCAACGCTTCAGCAACATTATTTTTCAATTCATCTGCAATCACTAAATGTCCAATATATTTTCCATCCATCGTCACATACACGATCGTACCGATTTCGTCGACTACTTGAAAGGAAATATTTTCTTTAGCTAATAATTTTTCGTTTCCAACTAAAAATTGATGCCCTTCAATTATAACCGAAATACCATAGCCAGCAATTTCTGTTAACTGACTAACTGGCGACAACGGTTGATCAACGTAGTTCACGATGGACTGCGCGATCGGATGACTCGAGCTTTGCTCCGCACTGGCAACATAACGTAGGAAATCGTCTTGATTGATGGTGGTCTCAACCTTTTGCACTTCGAAAACGCCTTTGGTCAAGGTTCCGGTTTTATCAAAAACTAGCGTTTCGACATTCGCTAACGTTTCAATATAGTTACTACCTTTGATTAACACGCCAGCTTTACTTGCTCCACCGATTCCCCCAAAGAAGCTCAACGGTACCGAAATAACCAACGCACAAGGACAAGAAATCACTAAGAAGGTCAATGCACGATATACCCAATCATAAAAGGGCTCACCGGTAACAAGCGGCGGTACTATTGCCAACAGCGCTGCTAAACCGACAACGATCGGTGTGTAATAACGAGCAAAACTAGTAATAAAGTTTTCCGCCGGTGCTTTTTTACTGCTGGCATTCTCAACTAAATCCAAAATTTTGCTAACCGTCGACTCACCAAACGTCGTCGTCACTTCCACCGTCAGCTGCCCACTTTGATTAATAAAACCACTCAAAATCTGTTCATCAGGATGAATGCTGCGGGGGACGGATTCGCCTGTTAAAGCAGAAGTATCCAGCATCGAGCTTCCTTCTTTAACGATTCCGTCTAAAGGAACTTTTTCACCTGGTTTGATTAAAATTTGATCGCCGACTTGGATCGTTTCCGGTGCGACTTTCTTTACTTCACCATTTTGGATCAAATTCGCCGAGTCAGGTCGAATCGCTAATAACGAACTAATTGATTTTCTAGATTTTGCCACCGCATAATCTTGGAAAAATTCACCGACTTGATAAAATAGCATGACTGCCACCGCTTCTGGGTATTCGCCAATCGCGATCGCTCCAATCGTTGCTACAGCCATCAAGAAATTTTCATCAAAGATCTCACCATGAAAAATATTGGTAATAGCGGTCTTCAATACGTCATACCCGATCCACAAATACAAAACTAAGTAAGCAACGAGCTTCCACGGCATTGCCGGTACAACGATCGCTAATAAAGCTAATGCCAGGACAGCGACCACAATTTGAATGATTTTTCCTTTAGAGTCTTCTTCGACTTTTTCCGTTTGGACACTATTGACCTCTACATCAGGTTCCAGCTTATAAACTACTTCCTTTGCTTCTTCCGTCACGCGATCAATTTCCTTTTCAGGCGCCACGATTGTCAGTTTGGTGCTGATAAAATCAACTTGCGCTTTTTCCACACCTTTGATTTGTTGAACTGAACGTTCGATCTTAGCTGCACAGTTTGCGCAATCCAGTCCGTCTAACCGATATACTTTTTCCATGAGATTCCCTTCTCTCTAAAATACATATGAACGTTTCTTCATATTTATTATATATGAGTGGACGTTCATATGTCAAGCAGAAAAAGAAAGCTTTTTCAAAAAAAAAAAGCACCGAGGAGCCCTCGATGCTTTTGGCGTTACATTCTTATGGATAAATCCGGTTTAACAAGCGTGGGAATGGAATTGCTTCCCGTACATGATCAATTCCTGAAATAAAGGTAATGGTCCGTTCCAAGCCTAAACCAAAACCTGAATGAGGCACAGTTCCGTATTTACGCAAATCTAAATACCATGAATATTCTTCTTCGTTCAGACCAGCTTCACGAATTTGTTCTAACAGATAATCATAATCCGTCGCCCGTTCTGAACCACCGATGATTTCACCATAGCCTTCAGGCGCGATCAAATCGGCACAGATCACCACGTCTTCACGTGTTGGATGTGGTTTCATGTAAAATGGTTTGATGGCTTTTGGATAATTCAAAATGAAGACCGGACGATCAAAGGAGTTCGCGATAAAGGTTTCATGCGGCGAACCAAAATCATCGCCCCATTCGATATCATCAAAATCATTTTTCTTCAATAATTCAATCGCATCATCATACGTGATCCGTGGAAACGGTAATTTTGTATAATTTTTCAAAATTTCTTTGTCTCGACCTAACGTATCTAACGCATAGTCACAGTTATCCAAGACACTTTGTACCAAGTACGCAACATATTGTTCTTGCACTTCTAGACTGTCTTCTTGATGCATGAAGGCCATTTCCGGTTCGATCATCCAAAACTCGATTAAGTGACGACGCGTCTTCGATTTTTCAGCACGGAAGGTTGGACCAAAGGAGAAGACTTTACCTAAAGCCATCGCTGCGGCTTCCATGTATAACTGTCCACTTTGTGATAAATAAGCTTTATGATCAAAATAATTTGTTTCAAATAAATCACTTGTACCTTCGGGAGCTGAACCAGTTAAGATCGGTGGATCAACTTTCACAAAACCATTATTATTGAAGAATTCGTAGGTCGCACGAATCACCTCGTTACGAATCAACATAATTGCGTGTTGTTGTGATGAACGCAGCCATAAATGACGGTGATCCATCAAGAAATCAACGCCGTGTTCTTTTGGTGTAATCGGATAATCATGACTTTCACCAATAACTTCGATTTCCTTCACGCCTAGTTCGTAACCAAATTTCGAACGTGTGTCTTCACGAATTTCTCCGGTAACGATAATCGACGTTTCTTGTGTTAATTCTTTTGCTAAATGAAAAACCTCTTCTGACACTTCGCTTTTCACTACGACTGCTTGAAAATAAGCCGTACCGTCACGTAATTGTAAAAAAGAAATTTTCCCACTTGAGCGCTTATTCGCTACCCAAGCACCAATTTTTACTGTTTCGCCAACATGGTTCTTGGCATCAATGATTTGAATCTGTTCCACAAATGTCTCTCCTAACTTATTTATCCCGAATGATGATTTTTTTACTTTTTACTATTTTCGATAAAACGGCGAATCCGTACAACGGCTTCCTCTAACTCTTCCATGCTGGCAGAATAACTCATACGCACACTGTCAGGGGAACCGAATCCTTCACCAGTCACCAACGCTACTTGTTCTTGCTCTAATAGATCGTTGACCCAAGTAGTGACGTTGTCATAGCCCCCCATTTCCATCGCTTCCTTGATATTAGGAAATAGATAGAAGGCGCCCTGTGGTTTTGTTAACTTAAAGCCTGGCAGATCAGCAACCTTTGGGTAAATCGTATTTAGTCGTTCTTCAAAGGCTTGGCGCATTTTTTCTGCCGTCTCTTGCTCACCTGTCAAAGCTTCGACAGCCGCAATTTGGCTGACCGCCGTTGGATTACTAGTAGACTGTGAAGCGATTGCTGTCATACCACTAATGATTTCAGCGCTACCAATCGCATAACCGATTCGCCAACCAGTCATAGAATAGGTTTTTGACACGCCGTTAATGATCACTGTATGCTGGAAAATCTCGTCAGATAAAGAAGCAAGATGTGCCGCTTCGTTCCCATTATAAACAAGATGATCATAAATATCATCTGAAACAATCAACAGCTCATGACGAACAGCCCATTCACCCAGCGCTCGCAACTCATCTTCTGAATAAATCATTCCGGTCGGATTTGATGGTGAGCTGATAATGATCGCTTTGGTTTTTTCCGTGCGGACGTCTTCCAAGTGTTCCACCGTGATCTTATAATCATTGGCTTGGTCACCATGAATAAAGACCGGATTTCCTTGCGCTAATTTGACTTGTTCGCCATAACTAACCCAATAAGGTACTGGAATGATGACTTCATCGCCGGCATCAAGAATTGTTTGAAATAAGGTGTATAACGCAAATTTTGCCCCGCTAGTTACGATAATATTTTGCGGTTCAACAGTCAGATCATAATTTTCTTTCGTAAAATCAACGATCGCTGATTTTAATTCTGGCGTCCCACCGGAAGCAGTGTAAAAGCTGACTTTTCCGCTCTTGATTCCATCAATAGCTGCCTGCTCGATATTTTCCGGTGTAGTAAAATCAGGCTCTCCCACAGTCAAACTAATCACATCTAAACCTTTTGCTTTTAATTCTTTGGCTTTTGCCGTTGCTGCTAAAGTGACGGACGGTTCTAAGTTTGTTACACGCTGTGATAATTTCATAACCAATAACTCCCCTACCAAGATTTTTTTAGATCTTTTTGATGACTTTAATTATCTTGCCGTCATTAAAGTTCAGCAAGTAATAATAAATCGCGCCTTGATCGTCTTTTGCAGTGATTTCCCAAGCCGTCTGGTCGCGATAGATACCGAGATTTGCTTTTTCAATAGTCATATCAGGATAATTCGTTTTAACGGTTTCTTCTGCTTGCACCTCAGTCAGCCCATCCTTTTGAGCAAGGACACGCACTTTGTCTCCCGATTTCGGAATGATCACAATGATTTCTTCCTGCGATTTGTTTTTTCCTACTACCGTAAAATAAGTCTGCTCGCGATTGAACCAGTAGAACTGATCAACCGTTTCTAGATCCGCATATTTTTCCGCCATTTGGACCGCTTCTCTTTTCGCCTGTTGCATTGGTCGGTTCGAACGAATGAAAATCATAGTTCCGGCAACAAGGATGATCAACAAAAAGGTCACGATTCCTAACAGCCAACGGTTAAGTTTTTTCTGTTTTGCACTATTCGTATCCAAAATCATACTCCTTTCAGACAAGCTACATTATACCAAAAGAACAACTATCCCTCATTAATTCTCTTCATTTTTCTCAGAAATTAAGAATTGGGTCGTTTCCGTCAAAATTTCTTCCAACGGCAACTGCTTGATCGTTAATTCTTTTGGCAGCGCCTTTCGTAAGCGTTCGCTATAACTAGCTGAGATAAAGCGTTGATCCAATAAGAGCATTACACCCTTATCCGTCTCAGAACGAATCAAGCGACCTAAAGCCTGTCTTAGCCGCAGTGCCGCATGAGGAACCGCTTCTTGGAAAAAGGGATTGATTCCTTCAGCCTCTAAGAAACTATTCCGAGCGCGAACTTGGATACGTTGCGGATTTTCAAAGGGCAGTCGGGTTACGATTAAGAGTTGCAAGATCTCCCCGGATAAATCGATACCTTCCCAAAAGCTGTCCGCACCTAGCAGCACGGCATCTTTTGAAAGTAAGAAACGTTTCAGTAATTTCTCACGACTGCCGCCAATTCCTTGCGCCAAGACTTCTCGGCCTTCATGTAACAACGGCATTTTCAATCGCTGATGCACACGGTTCAAAATATCATGAGAAGTAAATAACACTAGAATCGGTCGCTTTTGATGATCCGCCAATTTATGGACAACATCGGCAACATATTGGGCATATTGATCTGGTGAAGACGTTTGGATACTAATATTTTCTGTTGGCAAATAAAGTCGCGCTTGTTGTTCATAATCGTAGGGACTGCTGATGATTTTCAACGCCGCTTCAGGAATCCCCCAACGCTTCGCAAAATAATGGCGATCACCACCAATTTTTAAGGTTCCACCGAGATACAAAATCTGTTTGTAGCGATGATACCAGCTTGTTTGATCTAATTGCGAAGCTTCCAAGTCTTGTACATGGAGCGTCTTACGTTTGACGTTGAACCAATGAATATAACGAGTCTCCCACTGTTCACTGAAAAGTTCGAAGGCCACTTGCTGTTGGGCTAAGCTATCCAATAATGTTTGTAGATCGCTCCATTGGGCCTGTTCGGAAATACTAAAGGTCTCTTGATAGCGCAGATAATAACTTTTCAACTGCTCGCCAATTGTTAAGGCGTCTTGATAAAGCAAACTTACCCGCTGCAAGACTTGTTCACTCGCTAAAGATAATTGATCAATCATTTCCTTAGTAATCAAGCGCTCGTCATTGGTTGGGAACTCCTCTTTAAATAGCTGATAAAGATCAGTCAGCTCTTCATTTAATTCCTGCAATACATCTTGAAAAACTTCTAATGAATGCTGGGTCTGCTGATCTTTTTTTACTAGGGACTGCCAAGTTTGAAAGACTTTATTTTCAAGTAAATGGTTAAAACCCTTTTGGATCGCCAAAATATTTAATTGATGAGTGCTGACCTTTTCTAGAACTCGATTTAAATGATGGGCCTCGTCAATAATCAAATAAGGACTGGCCGGCAGCTGCGGGATTTTCCGCTGATTTTCTTGAGCTAAGAAGGAATGATTTGTAATAATCACATTGCTTTGTGCCAATTTTTTCTGACGATGATGGATAAAATCAACCCCATAAAAAGGGCTGTTAGGATTCAGCGTTGTTGGGCCAAGATGAGCCACCTCTTGCCAAAAAGGATGCTTCAAGCTCGTCATATTCAGCTCATCAAAATCCCCCGTCTCTGTCTGAGTCAGCCAGACTAACAAGGCCATTTGGTAAAAAGTATATTGCTTTTGCTGCGATTTTTTTTTAAAGCTTTGATAAAAACGGTCAAGGTCGAGATAGTGGCGACTGCTTTTCATCACCACCGCCTGCAAAGGCTGATCCAATAAACGATTGATCAGCGGCAGGTCGTGATTCAAAATCTGTTCCTGCAACAATAAAGACACGGTGCTGATCACTAACGGTTTTTCCGGTGTTGCTACATAACTCATAGGCAATAAATAGCCTAAGGTTTTTCCGATGCCGGTTGCGGCTTCGACTAAAATATTTTTATCCTCTTTCTTATTGAAAAAGTCATAGACTAAATTCATCAAGCGTGCCTGTTCCTTACGAAAATCCAGTTCACTTTGATAGACCTTTTCTTTGGCTTTACGAGAACGAGGATAAGCCTTGATACCAAAATAATTCTCAGAAAAAAGCGGTACGCTCTTTTTTTTCAGCGCGAAGCCATGAACGATTACCAATTCTTTTGCCAACGGTTCACGTTGTTCCTGCAACTCAGTCAAACAATCAACTAAATAGTCTTTCGTCTGAAAGGCCATCTGGTCAGCAGTCGCTACAATTTTCTCCAACGTGATGATTGGCAATTTTCTAATTTGAGTCTCTAAATAGAGCAGTAGCTGTGCCGTTACATCGGCGTCGCTATCTGCTTGATGAGGATTTTCGTGGACTAGCTGCAATTCCTCTGCCAAATCGCCTAAACGAAAGCTTGGTGAAGTTGGCATGAACACTTGCGCCAATTCAACGGTATCGATGCCGTCACTCGTTAACGGCGGCATCCCGCAGCGTTCCAGTTCGTTACTTAAAAAGGGATAATCAAAATAAATATTATGGGCGACAAAAACGGTTCCCTCTAATAAATTACTGATTGTTTCGGCGACATCTTCGAAATAAGGGGCTTTCCGAATCCGCTGATTCGTGATCCCTGTTAGGGTTTGAATTTGATTTGGAATCGTTTGATCGGGATTGATATCCGTTGAAAAATGCGCAACGATCTCACTATCTTCAATCAGCGCACAGCCAAATTGAATAATCCGATCCGACTTTGGATCTGTCCCAGTCGTTTCAATGTCTACAACTGCATATATTTTTTTCATGACAGCCTCCTTCCTATGGAATTATAGCGGATTCTACCATTTTTTAACAGAGCCGTCCCCTTAAGTCTTTTGAAAGCTGACTATTTTTTTCAAAAATAAAAAAAAGACCTAGCAAAAAATTCTGCTAAGTCGATCTCACGATTAAAAAAGAGCATAAAAAAAACGAGTACCGAAGCACTCGTTTGAAAAAACTAATTAAGCTTTGTTTACGTTTGTTGCTTGAGGTCCACGTTGGCCATCTTCAACATCGAAAGTCACTGCTTGACCTTCTTCTAAAGTTTTGAAGCCGTCGCCTTGGATTGCTGAGAAATGTACGAATACGTCGTTTCCGTTTTCAGCAGTGATAAATCCGTAACCTTTTTCTGAGTTAAACCATTTTACTGTACCTTGTTCCATGTTAAACATCCTCCTAGGATAAAAATTAATTTTGTAATTACTTGAATGGTGAAATAGGAAAGATGTCGTCTGAAACAAACTTGCCAATATTACCGTACAAAAACTACAATTAGAAGTATAACACAGAAAAAGCGATAACACTAGATTATCGCTTAAAAAGTTTTTTCTTAATATATTTGAAACATTAAAGCGCTAATAGCGTAGAACCGCCAATAAACTTTTTTCATCAGGAGCATCTTTTTGGTCTAGAACAAATACTTGTCCACCATTTTTGATAACATCATCAGCAATTTCATTCAATACTTGACGACGATCATATTCTACATCTGGGTCCTCGCCAAAGCCGTCAACTAAATTGGAAGTAGCGATAAAGAGATGAGAAATTTTCCCTTCTTTTGCTGCTGGCACAATATCTACCAATTGATCATTAAATTTCTTATCAGTTAATTTTTGATAGCTTTGTGTTTCCGCCGCGGCTAACTCATCAGCAATTTTTTGACTTTCCTTTTTCACGTCGTTCACGTTCGATTGAGCCGGTGAACCAGTAATAGCTGCTTTATCTGAGTAATATGGATTTTTAGCCACCTTTTTAAACTGTGTTTGGTTTTCCGGTAAAGCAAATAGATAAATTGGTAACTGCTCTGGATTATCCAGCTCTTTCAAATAATTATCCACTGCTTGGTAGTAATTGATCCAGTCAATCTCAACTTCTTCGTCTTTGGTATTAATTCCGTGGAAACTGCCGGTTTCACCGCCGCGAGCAGACACATTCAAGTTTCCACCGGTCAATTCATCGCCTAAAGCCGTTACGATATCTTTAGGAGCGTCATCAGGCAGTTCAACTGCTTTGACCTCTTTATTGCGAACACAATAAAGTTTCATCGAATCCCGATTCAAGGCCATTAAAAAGTAAGAATAATTGAACTGGGCATTTTTAATGATCGCCAATAAGTAAGGCAGATCACTGACATAATATTGATCATCCACCTCGATACTCAACCGGTGAATATAGGTTTCGCTCGCTGTCAAAATGACCGCAACCCCTTTTGTTCCGCTACGCCAAAAGTCACCATCCGCTAAGAGTTGATCAATCTTTTCTTGGAATGGTTCAAAGCTGTGATCAGTGTATTTCTTCTCGAAGCGTTTCTTCGCTTCTTTAGCAAAGTTCTTAAACGTGATTTGATCTTTTTCCACATCTTGATGCGCGTGATGTGTATTTAACATAAACGTGATAAACGGTCCCGTTGCTTCTTCTGAAGTCAATTCAGCTAGTAACTTTTTACTGATATTTGCCATAAATGTACCCTCCTATTTAAGTCTTCCAAACCAAGTGTACCATAGCCAGCAATTTCCTTAAAACGAAATGCAACCCTTACATTATGTAAAAATATCAAAAAATTCCACAGAAATTTGCATAAGTTTTTTCTAATACATTTCTTAGTGATTAACAAACGGCTATTCATGAATTCATCGTAGCGGTCGATTATTATATGGATATACCAATTATCCCGAATTGGTTTTTTCATACTTACTCCTACCAAGAGTAAATAACAACCTTCATTTCCACCATAGTGACGGCTATGGTGGTTTTTTGCGAGTTCCACTTCGCGCTTTAGCGCGATTAGTGGAATCGTATGCGCAGTGAAAATAGAACTCATTTTTTGTGCTTTTCAAAAAATGAGTTCCTTAACACGAACTAGCTGCGAGTTTTTCTTCCTGCCTTGGCAGGTTAGAAAAATCGTATGTGTACGAAAATAAGACATTTTTCATGGGCTTCGAAAAATGTTTCATTTATTCTGAATTAATAAAAAGAACCGCACCAAAATACATCGGTACGGCCCTTCGTTTAAAATTTATTCCATTATTATTGAAGTGCAGCTTTTCCAGATTCCCGCGTACGAATGCGAATCACTTCCTCAATCGGATAAACAAATATTTTCCCCGTTCCACATTCTTCAGATTGACAAGTATCTAAGATTAAATCAATCACTCGCTCCACGTCTTCATCCGCTAAAATAAAACTTACCGAAACTTTTGGCAGCAAGGTCGTAATAACTTCTTGTCCTCGGACATGAGTCTTTTGTCCTTTTTGCAATCCGCAGCCTAAGACTTGGCTAACAGTCATCCCATTTACTTCCACCTCATGATCAATCGCTGCCTTGAGTATTTCCAACTTTTCCTGTCTGATAATTGCTTCAACTTTTTTCATTGTGCCTTGCAGACTCCCTTCAAAATGATGTTTCTAGAAAGACTCTCGATTCATTTCTCTAATTAAGAATCCATCCCCATAAATGTTGGATAGGCATTCTCAGCATGTTCAATTTGATCCAGCCCCATCGCTTCTTCTTGTTGCGACACTCGAATCGGCATAAAGACTCTAATCAAAGAAATAATCAAATAGCTGGCCACTCCAGCGAATACTAACGTAAATAGAACACTCTCAATCTGAGCGATGAATAAATGGGTCTGTCCGTAAATGAGTCCTGTTTTCCCACCTACTGACGGATCAGCAAAAATCCCAGTGGCAATCCCACCAAAGATCCCACCAACACCGTGACAGCCAAAGGCATCCAATGCATCATCAAAACCTAGTTTTTGTTTGATTACAGCAATAAACAAATAGCAGAAGGGACTAACCAGAGCCCCAATCAAGAAGCTTGCGCCAATCGAAACAAAACCGGCACCAGGAGTGATGGCAACTAGACCTACAACCGCACCGGTACACGCTCCAACTACTGTTGGCTTGCCATTTAACAATTTTTCAATCAACATCCATGAAAGCATGGCACAAGCAGCTGCTGTATTCGTCGTGATTGACGCGTGAATCGCTAAACCATTTGCTGCTAACGCAGAACCACCATTAAAGCCAAACCAGCCGAACCATAATAAGCCGGTACCTAATACAACAAATGGAACGTTATGAGGACGATAATCCCCCAGATGATATTCTCGCCGGCGACCCAGTACGATTGCTAAAACCAAGCCAGATATGCCTGAACTGATATGGACAACATTCCCACCCGCAAAATCAATCGAACCGATTTTATCAAGGAAGCCGCCACCCCAAACCATGTGAGCCATTGGGAAATACACGACCACTAGCCAAATCGCGATGAATAAGAAAATCGCTGAAAAGCGCATCCGGCCAGCAACTGATCCGGTCAAAATTGCGGTCGTAATCAAAGCAAACATCATTTGAAAGAAAGCAAACAGACCTTCAGGGATGCCATCGCCTTTCGTCATAGAAACACCGTGAAAAAAGAGTTTGTCAAAATTCCCAAAAAAGTCGCCATGACCGCTAAAGGATAACGAATAGCCAATCGCCACCCACAGAACCGAGGCCAATCCCATCGTACAGATGACCATCATCATTGTGTTCAAAATATTTTTTCTACGCTCTAGTCCGCCATAAAAAAAGGCCAATGCCGGAGTCATGAGAAAAACCAATCCAGAACAAATCAAAATAAATGCAATATTCGCTGCCATCAAACCACTCCATTCTTTTTATGTTAAGTATTCTAACATCGTTTCATTATAATAAAAGTGTTTTTACTCATTTTTTTCATCTTTTTTTAATTTAGTTACTTTTCGTGTTAGAAATATTAACATAAAAAGAGTAGGAGGATTCTCCTACTCTTATATTTCGTGGTATTCTTTGTAAACTTCTTGTTTTTTCAAATTGTGTCTTTTAGCAACCGTTTTAATGGCTTCCTTTGAAGGCTGACCTGCTACAATCAACGCTTCTACCTGTTCCTTCAGCGTTCCTTCGAAAACTTCATCCGCTTCCTCCACTTTGGCAGCGCCAGCCACTAAGAGACAGCATTCACCCTTTAAGGTGTGATCTTCTAAATAAGTTAATAGTTCTTCGGTAGTGCCTCGCAAATATTCTTCATAGAGCTTCGTCAACTCTCGACAGATCACTACTTTACGGTTTCCCCAAACACCATTCATATTTTTCAAGGTTTCTTTCACTCGATGAGGTGATTCATAAAAAATCAAAGTTGCGGTTTGTTTCTTTAATTCTTCCAGCTCTTTTTTCTGTGCACTTCTCTTTCGTTGTAAGAAACCGTAAAAATAAAAAGGCTGTGGCAATAAGCCTGAAGCGATCAAAGCGGTCATCCCAGCAGTCGCTCCAGGTAACGCAACCACAGGAATATCCTCATTGATGCAAGCAACGACTAGTTCATGACCTGGATCGCTGATTGAGGGCATCCCGGCATCACTGACTTGCGCGATACTTTGACCACTTTTTAAAAAGCGAATCAATTCTGGGATACGTTCATTATAATTATGTTCGTGAAGACTTTTTTGCGGTACTTTTATCTCAAAGTGATTCAATAATTTTTGGGTATTTCGTGTATCTTCACTGGCGATCAAATCTGCTTCCTGCAGTGTCTTTACTGCTCGAAAGGTCATATCCTCTAAATTTCCGATTGGTGTCGGTACTAGATAAAGCGCTCCGACAGCTTCAGCAAAACTCTTTTGACTTTTCACGACTTTCCTTCTTTCTAATTAGCGATTTGAAGTCCTTCTCCAAGAGGCAAACTTCTGAAAGCTGCGCTAAACTATAAGAAAGGCTTTCGCGAACTCGCTCAGCTTATTACCGATAAAGCTAGTTCGTGAAGCCAGACATGAATATACCTGTTGTAAAGTAATTTATTCATGCGAAATTTTTATACTTTCTTTATAGTCTAAAAAACCGGAACAACTCGTCCCGGTTCGCTTATTTTTGTTTACTTTCGCGATAGATAACATCCAAACAAAAGGCACAAGGTTCATCTTGTTCTCGTCTTGATCCATAAAGCAAATTACAGACATGAAAACCGTCTTCGTATATTTTTTCAAGATTCAACCGAGATTCAGATAACTCCTGACGTTCATCAAAGACAGGGGATTTCTTTTCATCGATTTGTCGAATACGTTCCCGCAATCGTTCGTTTTCCATCTCTAATGTCGTATTCTTTTCTACTAGTTCTAACAATGTTTCTTTCATTGAAACAAGATCAGTCAGATTTTTTTGCATCTCATGTTCTAATTGGTTTAAGCCATCATATAACGAGCGTCGATCCATCATGCTTGTTCACCTGCTTCAACTAACTCTTGATAATCAAAATCCACAGTGGCATCGCGGCCGAATAGGCGCACTTTCACCACTTTGCTTAACAAATTCAAACCGATCACTTTTCCGCGGCCTTCGGGTGTATTGATTTCTTTGCCATAATCAGGCATGGCTTTTTTAGCTGCTTCATACTCGCCATTCTCATATTTCAAGCAGCACATCAAACGACCACACAGACCCGAAATTTTCGTTGGGTTCAAGGATAGGCCTTGATCTTTTGCCATCTTGATAGAGACCGGGATAAAATCACCTAAAAAGGTCGAACAACACAGTGGTCTGCCGCAAGGGCCGATTCCACCTAGAATTTTCGCTTCGTCTCGCACGCCAATCTGACGCAATTCGATCCGTGTCCGAAAAACACTGGCTAAATCTTTCACTAATTCACGAAAATCAATCCGGCCATCTGCCGTAAAATAGAAAACCATTTTGCTGCGATCAAACGTATATTCAACTTGAATCAGCTTCATCTCCAGCTCATGTTCACGAATCTTTTCTTTAGCCGTTTTAAAGGCTGCGGCTGCATCCGCTTCGTTTTGAGCCACTTTTCTTAATTCTTTTTCAGAGGCTTTATGCAAAATTGTTTTTAAATCATCTGATAAATCATTTTTAGCAATCTCGATTTTTGGAATCGCCACTGTCGCAATCTGGTGCGCCTGTTGTGACTCAACCAAGACTTTATCATTATAGTAGTATTCTTTGTTTCCAGGCGCATAATAATAAATATGTCCTGCGTCACGAAACCGAACACCCACAACTTCAACCATGGTTTTCCCTACTCTCTGTTAAATAACGTTATGCAAAAACAGTATGCAACGTTATTTGTTCTGCGATATTTTGAAATGAGACGTTCGCTTCTAATTTTTGACTGGCAGCTAAAACTTCCGCTAACAAGTTATTAACCTTCACTAAGCTTGGTTGCTGGTTTTTCAAGTCTTGATCACGTTTTTCCTTGACAAAATAAGCTAGCAACTCAAAACAAAATTGCTGCTGCGTTTTATCTTTGAAGGTCTTCACGAGCTTCTTCTGCACATAAATAAAAGCTTGCGGGTCATTTTTTTCGAGATAATTAAACCATTGAATAACGCTATCTCTAGCTTCATTAAACCATTCATCTTTTGAGATTTCAACAGCTTTTCCATAACTATTTGTTAAATTTGCTAATAGTTGTGCGGTTTTGGTTGGGAGTTGATCGGCTTCCAAGCGTGCTTGGAGACGTTCCTTTGACAATGCTTGAAAATGGATGATCTGACACCGGGAGCGAATCGTAGGCAATATTTTCCCTAACGATTGCGTTTCTAAAATAATCATAAAATTCGCTGGTGGTTCTTCAAGAAATTTCAGCAAACTATTTGCTGAATTAAGATTCATTTTTTCTGCTTGATGGATAATTACGACCTTTTTCGCAGACTCAAAGCCGCTCTTTGCTAATTCGCTTTGCAACGCGCGAATCTGGTCCACCTTGATTGACTGTCCATCCGGTTCGATCTCAACGACATCGGGATGATCCTTACTATTTATTCGTAGACAATTATTGCATTTTTCACAGGGCATCCCGGCTTGCAGGTTCAAACAAAAAAGATGTTTCACAAACCACAGTGCCAATTCAGCTTTACCTGTCCCCTGATCGCCTTCAAAAAGATAAGCATGAGCCATACGCCCATGCTCAAAACTGTTTTGTAATTGGCGAAAAACGATCGGTTGAATGGTTTCGAGTCTTTTCGCTTCTTCCATCATTAATACTGTTGGAAGCCTTCAACTGGTAAGACAAAGACTGTCGCCCCACCGACTTCGACTTCAACTGGATAAGGAACTTGCCCGTCTAAAGAAATATCAAGGGTCACAGGCGTGGTCACGTATTGTGTCCGTGCTTGACACGTTTCTTTGATCAACGCTAATGTATCTTCTACCCGTTCATCTTCGATCCCAATAATGAAGGTGCTGTTGCCAGCCTTCAAAAAGCCACCGGTAGAAGAAAGCTTGGTTGCTCGAATATTGGCATCAATAAATTCATTGGCTAAACGGTTAGAATCTTTGTCTTGGACAATCGCTAAAATAAGTTTCATCTCTTTTACACCTCTCGTGATTGAAAATACTCTGGAAAACAGGTCAACAATTCGTAGAAACAATCTTCTACAACTTCATCAAGACGCTTTCTAGCATCAATTTTTACGATTCGATCAGCATTTGCTTCCGCAAGTTTTAGGTAAGCATGTCGAACCCTTTGATGAAATTGTAACCCTTCGGAGTCCAAACGGTCAATTTGATTGGTTCGGTTCTTCATAATTCGTTGCAAACCTGTATCTGAATCGACATCTAAATACAAAGTAATATCTGGAATAGTTCCTTCAATAGCAAACTCATTAATTTTTAAAACTTCATCCATGCCGATACCTCTGCCCGCTCCTTGATAAGCTAAAGAGCTGTCAACAAAACGGTCACACAAAACAATTTTTCCAGCGTCTAAAGCTGGCCAGATTTTTTCAACTAAATGTTGGCGCCGAGCCGCCGCATAAAGCAACGCCTCAGTCCGATCATCCATCTGGTCGTTGATTGGATCAAGGATCACGTGGCGAATTTTCTCTGCGATTGGAATACCGCCTGGCTCTCTTGTTTTAACAATTTGTTTTGCCGCTGTTGCTTGTAATCTCGGATACAGCTCTTCGATTACACTAGTTTTGCCAGCTCCGTCTGGTCCTTCAATCGTAATAAATAGTCCCTTCACGTTCCTTGTCCCCCAAAATAATTATCTTCTATTTTCAAAAAAACGCCGTGAAAAAATTAAAGTTCACGACGTCCTTCTACTGCTTTCAGCAAAGTGATCTCATCAGCATATTCAATATCACTGCCAACCGACAAGCCATGGGCTAAGCGAGTCACTTTAATGCCAGCTGGTTTGATCAAGCGCGACAAATACATCGCCGTAGCTTCTCCCTCAGTCGTTGCATTGGTAGCGATAATAACTTCTTTAACCTCATCATCATGCAGCCGTTTGATTAACGGTGCAATATTAATATCTTCCGGTCCAGTTCCTTCCATGGGTGACAACACTCCGTGGAGAACGTGATAGAGTCCATGATATTCACGAACCTTTTCCATCGACATGACATCTTTGGGTTCCTCAACCACCAGGATCGTACTACGATCGCGAGTCGTATCTGAACAAATCTCGCAAGGATCTTCTTCCGTGATATTACCACAGATACTGCAAAAACGCAGGTCGCGCTTGACACTGATCAATGAACGAGCGAACTCATTAACGGACTCGTCCTTCATATCAATTGTGAAAAAAGCCAAACGAGTCGCGGTTTTTTGTCCGATCCCAGGAAGCTTCATATAGCTTTCGATCAGTTTCGCAATTGGTTCTGGATATTGCATTGTGTTCTTCCTTTCTGATCAAAGTCGCTTACATTCCAGGAAGTCCCTTTGTATATTTACCCATCGTTTGATCGGTCTCGGTAGTAATTTTTTTAATCGCATCATTCACAGCTAACACGATCATGTCTTGTAGCATTTCTGGATCTTCTGGATCAATCAGTTCAGGGTTGATGGCCATTGTTTTCATGGTTTTATCCCCAGTGAAAGTCACTGTAACTAGATCATTTGTCGAGCTACCAGTGAATTCTTTGGCATTTAATTCGTCTTGAGCCTTCACCATTTCTTTTTGCATCTTCTGCATTTGTTTCATCATGCCTTGCATATTTCCCATTCCGCGCATCATTCGATTGTTCGCTCCTTTAAGATTCTATCTTCTACTAGTTTAATCTTCTTTAATTGTAACAAGATCACCAAACAAACTTTTCGCTTGTTCAACGACTTCATTGGTTTCTTCTGGCAGTAAACTGATTTCTTCCTCTGAATCACTCGCTTCCATCTCGATTGGACGGTCGTGATGTTGACTGAGAAAGGCTTGTCGTAAACGAGGCCAGCTTTCCCGCGTGATAAAAACAAACTCGGGAGTATAATTTTTGATCATCATACTTAAACTGTTTTGCAAATTCAAGCGCAGCTCTTCATTGCTGTCTGCTCGCTGACAAACAATCTCATAGTCAAACGCGACCAACAATAATGCAGGTCCGGCCGCCATTGGTTCACTGGCTTTTAGCATCGCTCGCTGAGTTACCGGCAAAGCCATCAACAAATCTTCCCATACGCTTTTGACATCAAGTAGATGATCCTTGGTCGCTTCACTCAATACTTGATAGACCCGTTCAGTCGGCACACGATAATTATTAGCGCTTTTCTTCGGTGCGGCCGCTTTACGCTCTTCCTTTTCAACTGTTGGGTTGGTTTTTAATTGCTGCAATTCTTTCTGCAGTTGCTGCAGTTGCGTTTTTAAAGCCGTCAGCTCCGCTTGATCCACTGGATTGGTTGCCGTACTTACTTGAACATTCGCCCCATTTGCTGCCGCGGTTTGCGGTGTTGCCAATTTTACTGTCGCAACTTCTAAATAAACGTTCGCATGGTTGGTAAAGCGAATCTCATTTTGTGTATCACTTAAAATCTTGATCATTGAATACAAACGCTCCGAAGCCGTTGTTTCAGCTAATTGTTTGAAAGGATCGGTCAAATAGGCCGCGCGACCTTCCAAAAGCTTGGGGGCTTGCTGATAAATCAATAAATCACGGCAGTACAATAATAAATCTTCTGTTAGACGGCGCGCTTCTTTCCCTTCTGCCAGAATATTTTCCAAAACCTCTAACGCACTGCTGACATCTTGTTGTAAGCAAGCACCGATAAAGCTATCCATCATTTCAGTCGTTAAGCTGCCAGTCACGGCTAAGGCATCGGCTAACGTAATCGTCTCATTACTAAAGGAAATGGCCTGATCCAAAATACTCAACGCATCCCGCATCCCGCCTTCTGCCGCTCGCGCAATGACCGACAATGCCTGTTCTTCATAAGGCTGACTGCTTTCTTTTAAAATGTAAGCCATCCGACCAATGATCGCTGAGACACCGATTCGTTTGAAGTCAAAACGTTGAGTCCGCGAAATGATTGTCGCTGGTATTTTATGAGGCTCCGTTGTTGCTAAGACGAAAATCACATGTTCCTTAGGTTCTTCCAACGTTTTTAGCAAGGCATTGAAAGCACCTGTCGAAAGCATATGCACTTCATCGATAATATAAACTTTATATTTTGCCGCTGTCGGTGCATAGTTGGCTCGATCACGAATAAAACGAATCTCTTCCACACCATTGTTGCTGGCGGCATCGATTTCAATTACGTCTTCCTGCCGTCCTTCAGTAATCGAGCGGCACATTTCACACTCGTTGCAAGGTTCCCCATCGACACTATTAGGACAATTGATGGCTTTGGCAAAAATTTTCGCCGCACTCGTCTTCCCTGTACCACGGGGGCCGGTAAATAAATAGGCGTGAGAAGTTTTCTGTTGTTGGATCGCATTTTTTAACGTTTTAGTAATCGCTTCTTGACCAACTAAGTCATCGAAACGTTGGGAACGCCAAACGCGGTAAAGTGCTTGATACGCCATAATTTTCCTCTTTTCTTACAAAATCACTGCTTTTTATTATACGTGATTTTAGACAAAAAAACTATAAAAACCAATTTTATCCAGCAATTGTTTAGGGTCTTTTAATTTGTCGGAGGACTTCCTTTCTATTTCAAAAAAAGCCTATGGTATAATAGAAAAAACGTTTTATGGAGGGATTTTGATGGGACTATTTAAAGCAGCAACTAGCAGTATCGGCGGCGGAATGGCAGATCAATGGCTAGAGGTCATTGAACCTGCCGACATGGGACAGACAACTGTCATGTCAAAAGGTGTTGCCGTACGTAAAGATGATAAACGTGGCAGCAATAAAAAAGGGACTCAGGATGTCATCACCGACGGCTCTGTGATCCATGTCTATCCAAATATGATGATGCTCCTAGTAGACGGCGGAAAAATTATTGACTACACCGCTGAAGAAGGCTATTACACCGTAGAAAATAATTCTGCGCCTTCAATGTTCAACGGCTCATTAAAAGATGCCGTGGCCGAAACCTTCAGCCGTTTCAAATTTGGCGGTGTCACTCCGCAAAAACAACAAGTCTTCTATATTAATTTACAAGAGATCAAAGGGATCAAATTTGGCACCAGTACTCCATTGAATTATTTCGATAACTTTTATAACGCAGAGTTATTCTTGCGGGCACATGGAACGTATTCAATTAAAATTACCGATCCGATTCTATTTTTCGCCAACGCGATTCCTCGGAATATGGATCAAGTAGATATCAACGACATCAATGAACAATACTTGCAAGAATTTTTGACTGGCTTACAAGCTTCTATCAATCAAATGTCAGCCGATGGTCAACGGATTTCTTATGTACCATCAAAAAGCTTAGAGCTAAGTAAATACTTGGCGGATGCGTTGGATGATAGTTGGAGAGAACTACGTGGGATGGAAATTGTTTCAGTAGCCGTTGCCAGCATCTCTTACACGGACGACTCAACCAAGTTAATCAATATGCGCAATGAAGGCGCAATGCTAGGTGATCCAAGCGTTCGAGAAGGCTATGTGCAAGGCTCTGTCGCTCGCGGCATGGAAGCGGCTGGGAAAAACGATGCAGGAGCAACAACTGGTTTCTTCGGTATGGGAATGGGCATGAATGCTGGCGGAGACTTTTTGAACCAAGCTTCGCAAAGTAATAACCAACAGATTCAGCAAAATCAACAAGCGCAGCAAAAATCAGCAGATGACCATTGGACTTGCCCAAAATGCGGCACGGAAAATACCGGTAAATTCTGTAGTAATTGCGGCGAACCAAAACCCGCTCCTGCAACAGGCGCAAAAATTCAAATGAAATGCAGCGAATGTGGTGAAGTCGTCGATTTAAGTAATGGCGTTCCAAAATTCTGTCCTCACTGCGGCAAACCTTTTAAAGGAATCCCACTAGAGTAATGATTAGGATGGTATACGGCTTGAGAATCAAACTCATCTTTCGCTTTTTGAAAGATGAGTTCATTAATATGAATTAGGAGGACCTGCGATGGCAGATGTAGTAACTCATCATTGCCCCAACTGTGGTGGACCTTTGACGTTTAATCCAAGTGATCAAAAATTCCACTGCGATTATTGCTTAAGTATTTTTACCGTGGAAGACATCGAAAAATTTGAAGCTACAGAACAAGCGGCGACTAAAGATGATGCGACGGCTACTGCGAGCCCAACAGACACGGCTTCCGGCGAGATGGATTTGTTTCTCTGCCCCAGTTGCGGCGCTCAAATCGTCACGGATCATACGACTGCCGCAACCTATTGTTATTTTTGCCACAACCCCGTCGTGTTATCTGGACGGTTGACCGGCGAATTTTTACCTAACAAGGTCTTGCCTTTTACCATTGATCGCGAAAAAGCAGTGGCTGATTTTTTGAGTTGGGCACGTAAAAAACGTTTTGTTCCAAAAGATTTTTTCAATGAAGCTCAGATCGAGAAAATGACTGGTGTCTATTTTCCTTATTGGGTAGTGGACGCTGAAACAGTCGGCAGCTTAGCCGGCAAAGGAACGGCATTAAGAGTCTGGGTCGTTGGCGAATTGGAATATACGGAAACTAAAGTCTATCAAATTTTTCGTAAAGGAAAAGCTTCTATCAAGCACTTGACCAAAAATGCCTTGACGAAAAATATCCAACAAAAAATGGTGGAAGGTGTCCAACCTTTTTCCATTGATCAAGCGGTGGATTTTCATACGGAATATTTAGCTGGTTTCCAAGCAGAGAAGCGCGATATCGAAATCAAAGATTTAGCGCAGCAGATCGACCACGAATTAGATGAATACACGAAAGACTTATTGCAAGACACTATTTCCGGTTACACGACCTTCACACCGGGCAATCAATCGACTCAGGTGCAAAAACAGGACAATCATTATATGCTCTTACCTGTTTGGTTGGTAACTTATCAAGACAATTCGGACAAAACATACTATTACGCGATGAACGGCCAATCAGGAAAAGTCAGCGGAGTGTTGCCGATTAGTTATAAACGCTTAGGACTCTTCTCTGGCGGAATTTTTGCGGCCGTTATGGCGCTTGCGATGATTGTGGGGTATTTTCTATGAAAAAAATACTGTTCTTACTTGGCTTCTTCGTATTGCTTAGTCCCTTGAAAGTCTTGGCGGCAGCAAATACTATCGATGACCAGGCCAACCTACTTTCACCGGAAGAACGAACCGAATTAGCTGAGCGCGCTGACGCGATCAATGAAAAGATCAAAGGTGAAGTATTCATTCTAACAACCAATAGCAACACTGAAGAACCACGAAAATTTGCCGACGATCAACTGAGGGATCGGATTGGCAACGATCATAACGGGGCTTTGTTACTGTTGGATATGAATCAACGTGAAATTTATTTATCGACCTCCGGCAATATGATCGATTTTGTGACCGACAAACGCCGTGATCAGCTACTGGATGATGTCACGGAGGCCATGAAAAACAGCGATTATTATCAAGCTAGCACGGCCTATCTGACCAATATCAAAAGTTTCGTCGATAACGGAGTGCCCGGCGGTTCTTATCGCATTGATGAAAACACCGGCAAAGTCACCTACTATAAATCCATCACACCGCTTGAACTTGCGATTGGGGTACTCGTTGCAGCGATAGCGGCAATTGGCTTTTTTGTTTCAGTACGCCTGCGCTATCAATTAAAAATAGGAACCTACAAATATCCCTATCGCCAAAATGCGAAATTGGATTTAACTGAACGACAAGATCAATTAGTGAATTCGTTTGTCACCACGCGGCGCATTCCAAAAGCCTCCAATAACAATGGTGGCGGAGGCGGCGGAAGCTCAACTCACTCCAGTGGTGGTGGAACTTTCGGCGGCGGAGGAAGAAGTTTTTAACCAACAAAAAGAATACATGCTAATAAGGAACACCGAGGACAGCCAATATTAATGGAATCTTCGGTGTTTTCGCGTATTTTCTTGTATTCACCTAATGATTTTGCTAAACTTTTAGGGTTAAGAGAAATAAAGGAGATTATCAATGCATAAAAAGAAAAAATTCCCCCTCATTTTGGTTGTCTTAATTCTTTTCTGCCAATCGCTTGTAGGGATCACCGCTCGAGCAGCAGACGATTTTTCCGTCAACGCTAATGCCGGTTTTGCAATCGACGCAGACTCAGGAAAAGTTTTTTTCAATCAAGATGGTGACACACCAAAAGGGATCGCTTCAATTACTAAAACAATTACGGCATATCTTGTTTTAGACGCGATCAAACAGCAAAAAATTTCGTGGGATCAAGAAGTGCCAATATCCGAATATGCGGAACAGCTCAGCACCACCCCCGAATTATCAAACGTTACTTTGGTTCGGGATCAAAAATATACAGTTAAAGACCTTTTTGAAGCCATGATCATTCAATCTGCCAACGCGGCGGCCGTTGCTCTAGCTGAATTAGTCGCTGGCAATGAACATACCTTCGTCGATCAAATGCGGGAACAAGTCAAACAATGGGGCATCACTGATGCTACTATCATTAATGCCTCTGGTTTAAGCAATGTTTACCTTGGCGCACATCGTTATCCTGACACACAAGAAAACGATGAGAACCTAATGTCTGCCAGAGATGTGGCGATTGTCGCTCAGCATCTGATTAAAGATTTTCCCGAGGTTTTAGAAACATCAAAAATCGCGAAAAAAGTTTTCGCTCCAAACACGACCCATCCAGAAGAGATGGAAAGCTGGAATTTGATGGTGCTTGACGGTAGCGATCACAAAGACGGCGTAGACGGATTAAAGACAGGGACAACCGATTTAGCCGGTGCTTGTTTTGTTGGAACGATTCAAAAAGATGGACGCCGAGTGATTACAGTCATTTTGAACGCCTTGGATGAACCAAATAACAGCTCAGCTAGATTTGTTGAGACCAACAAATTAATGGACTACTGCTTGACGAATTGGAGTCAGCAAGAGGTTACTGCTGCTGGTCAAGAACCACCTAGCGGACAAAAAACATTGAAAGTTACCGATGGCAGAGAAGAGAATGTGCCTTTAGTCTTAGGTGCTCCGGTAAAATTATGGGTCCGTAACGATATGGATATCAAAAATCTGACTATCAAAACGAACTTAGATCATTCTCTTTTAGACGATAGCGCCATTATCGCACCGGTTCATAAAAACGAAAAAATCGGAACCGTCAGTGTCCAGCTAGCGCAAGACAACTTAGGCTATCTGCAAAAAGATGAAGGTGCGACGACCGATCTGCTAACAAAAACAGCGGTAGAAAAATCCAACGTCTTTGAACTTATCTGGAAAAGAATCACGAATCTATTTGCTTAAAACAAAAAACTTTCGACCTAATCAAATTCATAGGTCGAAAGTTTTTTATTGCGTTTTAAAGGGAAAATATAATTCAACTTCGCCTTCAGCGAAATGCGGCAAATAATGCTCTTGAATCGCGCCGGCAAGCTCAAGCTTTTCTAACGGAAATATTTCTCCCAGCATCAAATTCGTGGCATCTTCGATTTTTTCAGCACTAGCCTTGAGGGTCAAATAGCTCATCGCCGGCAATTCCCAGCGCGACCAACCTGCGGGTGTTTCCGCATCCTTCGGCACTTGTACACCGGCAAGATAACGGCCTTCCTCCTGCCATGGCTCTAACCAATGGGCACCATCACTCATTAAGCCCCACAGGTGTAAGTCCTCCATTTCTTGTCCAGCTAAAAGTCCGACAATTTCTTCAAAATGAGTATTCATTTGATCCCATAATAATGGCACCCATGATGACCCTTCTTCAGCTAAGCCGCGGCCTTCTTTACCAATTACAACTAATGGCGGCAAATCAACTCGGTCTACTCCCTTAATTTCCATTTCTGTCCTCCTAATGTAAACTTATTTTCAGCCAAAACTACTGTTGCTCCTATTTACTTCATGTCATTCTTTTATTCATTTTACTAATCTTCCGAAAGAAAACCAACTATTCCTTCTTGAGTGCGCATTGTTCTATTTTTTTGCTATACTATGCTAGAAAGGTGTGGTGAAATGCAACTACAACGAGATTTATTTTCGTTGGCAATCTATTTGATTGGATTTATTTTTTTACTCGTTCGATTTAAGCAAAAAAAATTCAGACGTGTGTTGATTTGGACGGGCATTTTTCTAATCTTATATTTTTGCTTTATCGAAATACGCGAGAAAACGTTTTTTATTTTAATTCCGCTATTTTTCTTTTTCTTATTTTATTATTTTTATTTCAAGGACAAGTGTCGCTTGAGAAATGGCTGGCTATTCAATCTTTTTATAGTTAGCTTTATGAGCTATTTAGTTATCGTGACACTTTCAGCAGGCTCCTTGATCTCGGCGGGGATCTTAGGTATTTTAGGACTGTTGTTCTTATTCAGTTTATTTTTTGGTATTTATGCCGCGATCATTTTTTTAATCGGAAACAGCTTTATCGTTTTGCGTCATGAATCGCGCCGACTGCCAAATTTATTAACGCTGATTTTGGCTTTGGCGATTATCGCGTTGATCATTGTCCAATCTTATGGCACTCAACTACTGCCTGAGTGGACTGTCCCACTCTTGTCTATTCCAACCTTGATTGCTTTTTATTTTTTCGTCATTTTTTGGAATTTTCTATCCATCTCAATGATCTATCAATTTAATCAACCGAAAGAAGATCAAGACTTTATTATTATTCTTGGTGCCGGTTTGATTGATGGCCGCAAAGTAACACCGCTTTTAGCGCAGCGGATCGATCGTGGAATTCAATTTTATCACCAACAGCTAGAAGAAACTTTGTCGGCTCCTAAACTATTGATGTCTGGTGGACAAGGTCCTGATGAAAAAGTTCCCGAAGCCGTTGCAATGCAAGAATACGCTATCGAACAAGGGATTCCCACCGAAGATATCTTGTTAGAAGCTCAATCTACAAATACTTTAGAAAATATGAAATTCAGCAAAGAAATCATGGACCGGGAAAATCCTTCTGGCTACCACGCAATTTTTGCATCAAATAATTATCATATTTTTCGAGCTGGGATGTATGCCTCCCAAGCGGGGTTAAAAATTGACGGAATCGGTTCAAAAACTGCCCGCTATTATTGGCCCAATGCGTTTTTACGGGAATTCATCGCAGTGGCGTTAATGAACAAACGGGTTCATTTAATTGTTTGCGGAGTGATCGCCGTGCTTGGAGTTCTCTTGTCCGTAGCGAATTTTATTTCTTTACATTGATTTCCTGAGACTAACCAAATAGGGAGTGCGACCTGTAGCGGCCGCACTCCCTATTTTTTATTTGATCGATAAATTATTCTGCTCGCAAGGCGATAGCCGCATCTTTTTTAGCCGCCATTTTGGCTGGAATGTGTCCGCCGATCATGGTCAATACAGTCGAAACGATGATCAAAATAACTCCGTGGACTGGATTTAATTGTGCCACGTCTTTAAGTTCGGTCATATTATAAAGAATCGCGTTAATTGGGAAAGTCGCAAGATAGGCGATCAAGACACCTAAAGTTCCTGAAGCGACACCTAAAATACAAGTTTCCGCGTCAAATACTCGGGTAATATCTTTCTTCCGTGCTCCCAGCGCTTTCAAGACACCAATTTCTTTGGTCCGTTCAATGACAGAAGTATAAGTGATTATCCCAATCATAATCATGCTGGTCACTAATGAGATTCCGGCGAAGGCAACTAGAACGTAAGTAATGGCGTCCATTAAGCCGCCAGTCAATTCAGTCATTGTGCCTGCCAAGTCAGTATAAATGATCTTGTCTTCTTTTGATTTACCTTTGTTGTAATCATCCAAATAGCTTAAAATTTGTTCTTTGTCTTTGTAATTATTTGGATAGATCATAATGCTGCTTGGGATGCTGTCGCCGCCTAAGTAGGCCAAGGTACTCTCTTTGGTTGCATCGTCCAATTTTTCGTTGGTCATTACATTCGTGTCAGCGTCTTTTTGTGCTGCGACAATCTCAGAGTTTTCATTGTCTTTGACGATTTTAGACGTTAACTCATTGCTATAAGCGATCCCTGGCGCTAATAAGTTCATAGTCGAAGAACTTTTCACCCGCAAGATTCCTGATATTTTTAACGTGTCGTTGTTGGCATTATCAAACATCGCTTGGTAATCATTTTTAGGAATAAAATTCCCTGTCGGTAATTTTTGATAGTACTCATTGTTGTTAATCAATTTAAATTGTGTGCCGACGATCTTATCGAAGTTCAGTTTCTCGCCGTCTTTTAGCTCGAAGCCAAGATTTTTTAATGAATTGATATTGGTGCTGTTGTTGGCATCAACGATTAGTACCACATCAGTATCAGCTTTCGGATAAGCCCCAGCTAACAATTTATAATTGTCCTCTAAAAAGTTGCCAGAGCTTTTATCTAGCTGCGTAGGGAAAGACGAAACGCCCATTCCAGTCATGCTAGACATCGCGCTCATCATGGAAGGACCGCTGTCTGGTGCTTCATTCGATAACTTGACTGGTTTCACATCACCATCCACGTCACGTAAAAGATTCATTCCTACGACGCGTGTATAGCCGATATTATTACTTAACTTAGGATCGATATTATTAATGTAGTCGATATATTTTTGATCGATCTTATTCGTATGTTGAGCTTTGTCTTCATCACTGATCTTCGCGATGATTTCATTTTTACCAGCTTTATTTGAGTCACTCACTTTGTCTGAGCCTAATGCTTGATTGCGATTTGCTGACTGATCTGTCGTGGTTTTAGAGATCGTGATCGGATACTTCGCCATCGTTTCCGCTTGGGTCGTATCAATTTGCTTTTGAAACCCACTGGACAGTGAAAGCACAATTCCGATACTGATGATCCCAATACTTGAAGCAAAGGCAGTCAAAAAGGTCCGCCCTTTTTTGGTACGCAAGTTATTGAAGGAGAGCTTCAAGGCAGTGATGAATTTCATCTTGGTCCGTTTTAATTGAAACTCTTCGCCTTTCTTCCCTTCGATATGAGGGTGTGAATCATTCAAAATCTGTCCATCCGAAAATTGAATGGTCCGATCAGCATATTTATTTGCCAGTTCAGGATTATGCGTCACCATAATAACCAATTTTTCTTTGGACAATTCTTGGATCAAGTTCATGATTTGAACACTAGTCTCGGTATCCAAAGCACCAGTCGGTTCATCACAAAGTAAAATATCTGGATCGTTCGCTAATGCTCGTGCGATGGCGACTCGCTGCATTTGTCCACCAGAAAGCTGATTCGGTTTCTTATGCATGTGATCAGCCAGACCTACTCGCCGTAACGCATCCTCAGCCCGTTGCTGCTTTTCTTCCTTCGAGACACCACTGAGGGTCATCCCAAGCTCTACATTATCGATAATTCCTAAATGACTGATCAAGTTGTAGCTTTGGAAAACAAAACCGATGGAATTATTACGATAGGCATCCCAATCGGCGTCTTTAAAGGTTTTCGTTGATGTCCCATCGATGATCATATCGCCGGAATCATAATTATCCAAGCCGCCAATTACATTCAGCATCGTTGTCTTCCCTGATCCGCTGGCTCCTAGTATCGCGACGAATTCTTGTCGGCGAAATGCAACCGACACACCATCTAACGCTTTTGTGGTGGTATCGCCCACATGATAATATTTTTTTATATCTTTTAATTCTAACATCGTGTCACCCTTTTCTCTTAGTTTACATCGTAAAGATAGCATGGCATTATTAACTCAAAATGAACAAAAATTCATACTAGGTTCACAGTGATTTGCTACTATTATTGAGCAAAAAGGAGGGCAACGCAAATGAATCGAATACTTATCGTAGAAGATGATGAAAATTTATCAATCCTTTATCAATCAGCTTTGAAAAATGAACGTTTCGAAGTGTTTCGCGCGAGTAATGGCGTCGAGGCGCTTGAACTTTTAGATCGGCAATTCATTGATCTGATCATCAGTGATATCATGATGCCGGATATGGATGGCTATGAGCTGGCGGAAAGTTTACGGCAAGCGGGCTATGAACTGCCGATTTTATTTATCACTGCCAAAGATTCTTTCGAAGATAAAAAACGCGGCTTTACCATTGGAATCGATGATTATATGGTCAAACCAATCGATGTAAATGAAATGATTTTACGAGTAGATGCGCTACTGCGGAGAGCCAAATCGTCCACACGAAGGAATTAATCGTGGGTGATACTCAGCTCAGTCAAGAAACTTACCAAATTGAAACGCCGAAGCAACGTATGACGCTACCGCAAAAGGAATTTTTACTTTTATATAAATTACTGGCTTATCCCAATAAAATATTTACTCGTCAGCAATTAATGGATGAGATTTGGGGCTTAGATTCAGACACCGACGAACGGACGATCGATGTTCATATCAAGCGCCTACGAACTCGCTTAGAAAATAATCCCGATTTTACCATCGAAACGATTCGCGGATTAGGCTATAAGGCGGTCATTCTATGAGAAAACGAATCTTTCCCCAACTATGGATGAATTTTGTCGCGATCATCTTTTTACTGATGGTGATCGTCTTAGCTTTTTTCATCGCGATGCTCTTTCTCGTGAATCATTTTCAGCTGCTGACACCAGAACGTGATGGACATCTTTTTCCGCTTTATTTCATTATTTTTTTAAGCTTGGTAATCGGTGCCGCTCTTTCGATCTTTGTCGGCAAACGAATCCTGCAACCTATCGGCGACTTGCGACAAGCTATGAGTCAAGTGGCTAAGGGAGATTTCACGATCCAATTAAGTGAAGAAAAGCAAATGGAAGACGTCGAGGAGCTATATCACGATTTCAATTTAATGGTAAAAGAATTAGGCAGTATCGAAACTTTACGAAACGATTTCGTCTCAACTGTCTCCCATGAATTCAAGACACCGATCGCTACGATTAAAGGCTATGTCCAGCTTTTGCAAAACGAGACACTATCTCCTGCTGAACGAGGAGAGTATTTGGAGCGAATGCTTGAAGGCACCCAGCAGCTGACCCATTTAACCGACAATATTTTAAAGCTCAGCAAACTGGAAAATCAGGGATTAGGGTTAGATTTTCAAGCCTTTCGCTTAGACGAACAAATTCGTGAGGTGATTTTATTTTTACAACCCAAATGGGAGCAATTAAATCTAAGCCTAGATTTGGATCTGCCTCGGACCGAATTTTATGGCAACGAAGAATTTCTGTATCAAGTCTGGCTAAACCTAATGGATAACGCCATCAAATATAGTCAAAAAAACAGTAGTATCCATGTCCACCTGCAAAATACGGAAAGTGAACAGATCATCACGCTCAGCGATGAAGGAATCGGTATGACCTCAGAGATCACGGAGCGTATCTTCGATAAATTTTATCAAAGCGACACAAGTCGAAAAACGAAAGGCAACGGACTGGGTTTAGCTCTCGCCAAACAAATTGTTGAACTACACCAAGGGCGTATCGAAGTCAAGAGTTCTCCTGATCAAGGCAGCAAATTTAAAATATATTTGCCGAATAACTTGAAAAATTCATAATTTATTGAAGGATTAGGCGTAAAAATTCACGAACAGTTAATATTTCTTTTGTAAGCTAGATGTAGTTAAAAGAAAGGATGACTCAAATGGAGGAACAAACAGTCACTAAATCTGTTTACTTTGTTGAGGAAACACAAAACATTGAAGGTGCGTATGTCGAAGTGAATACACTTTTCGTGGCCGAGGATCAAGCACAAGCTACCAAAGTTTATGAAGAACTAGTCAAAGAACAGCCGAAAAAATCATTTGGCCTTTTATTAAATGAATACATCATCAATGCAGAAGGCGGCTTTTTCAAAAACCTGTTGGCTTCTTGGAAAAACCTACCCGCCGAATTTTATCGCAAAATGCAAGTACTAACCTATCGGCCGTTAGCTGAATATCAAAATTAACCTATACAGCTACTTCAAAGTGGCGGACTCATTTTTCAAAAAGTAGCAAAACGATCGATCTTCAGCACGCATACGATTCCACTAATCGCCTTAAAAATACGGAATGGAGCTCGCAAAAAAGGAGGTATGACAAAAGACTTGTCATACCTCCTTTTTCCAAATAAACGGCGTTCCAAGCGTAGCTTCTTCGGAAATAAGCCGAATAATCTCAAAAATATGAGAAGCTATTTTCGGATTATCCGTCTTATTCCTTGAAGCTGAACACTTCTGTCACGGCCTCTTTTTTAGATCATCGATAGTAAAAAGACTGCAGCTAATCCCGTAATTACAGAGATTGCCATAGAACGAGTTTTATAGGCGACACCGGCCACTAAAAACATCGCGATGATTCGAACATTGCCGATCAAATCAAATTGGTTATCGCTAATAAAGACATCTTTAAATACTAATGCAGCAAATAAAGAGATTGGCACATATTTCATCCAATCACTGAACCATTGCGGCACTTGACGTTGCGAAAAATACAGCATCGGAAACAATCGTGGCAAATAAGACGCCGAGAAGAGACACAAAATCAGCAACAATAAAGAGCTATCACTCATGATGAACCTCCTCGCCGGTCAAATCATAATGATTCGGCCCGTCATTTTTCGTGTTGGATGTTTTACGAAAACGCTCGATCAGATAACCGACAAAAGATGCTAACAATGTGGCTAAAATCAAACCAAAGGTATTTTTAAACATCAGCATAAAAATAATCGCTAGCCCACCAGACAACAAGCCCGTGATCAGCAGCAAGCCATTGTTCATTTGCATCATGAACATAAAAATAAACATCGCCGTCAAAGCAAAATGAACCAGTTCAGTATCGACATGGATTACCGAACCAAAAATCGTACCTAAAATCGTACTTCCGGTCCAAGAAGCCATTGAAAACCAATTGACATACAATGCTTTCTTACGATTCCATTCAGGGTCGGTAGAATACTTCAAATAATTTACAGCATAATTTTCATCATTCATTGATTGCGAAAACAAAGCGATGAATGAACGTTTCTCTTTTTTAAAAAATTGCGACAAGCTGGAGCCGAGCAGGGCGTAACGCAGCTCCAGGAAAAAGACCATTAGGATGGTGGACACAAATGATGCATGGACACTCAGCATTGAGACGACTAAAAATTGTGCGCCTCCTGAAAAGACCAACATCGAAAGTAAGGCAGTCAGAAAAATATTGAACCCCGCTTTTTGCAGCAGCATGCCACAGGCCAAGCCGACTGGAATATAGCTTAAACAAAGTGGGATCACTGCGTAAAACGCCTCTAACCATGGTGTCCTTTTTTTTACAGGCATGGTAATTTCTCAATTCCCTTCACGTTCACAGGATAAAAAGCATTCTCATTCTAACACATTCTTACCAAAAAAGGAGTCCCTCGTAATCATCTTGCGAGTTTTATGGAAACGATCATGATCATTCGTAAAAAGCAGTATTTTAGTTAATTTATTTTGCAAAAAAATTCATTTGGTTGATTAACCCGAATTATTTTTTTCTAAATTTTATAAATATCTGCTTTCGCTAAATAAAAAGAGGAAAGTTTTAAATGTTTCTTATGAAAACTTCATGTACAATTACAGCTTCACTTCTTCTAATCGCTGAAATAAGCCTTACTTTTCTTTTACGAGTGACATGACTTTGTTTAACAAATTTACCTTACTAATTAAAGAAGAGATGAAACTTGAAGAATGATTTTCAGAAAAAATATGTTAAGATAGTTAGCGAAAAGAGTTGAAGTACAGATGGAAAACAGTTTTCACGAGAATCGTTCGGTGGGATTGCTTTTGACTTTTATCGGCGGAATGATGGACAGCTATACTTATATTCGTTACGAAGCCTTTGCCTCTGCTCAGACTGGGAACATCGTCTTAGCAATCATTCAAGCCTATGAACATCAATGGAATATGGTAGGAAAAAAACTTCTTTCTACATTGTTCTTCTTTATCGGGATTCTCTTAGCCAAATTTATGATCGATTATTTCAAGAAAAAACAGCTTCATTTTTGGCGTTTGTTCCTGCTTTATTTTGAAGCACTGGTCTTTTTTTTGATCAGCTTGCACTTTTTACAGCCGCATCCAGCCATTATTACAATCATGATCGCCTTCACTGCCGCAATTCAATGGGTGGCGTTTGATAAAATCAACGGCTTAGCCTACACGAATTTATTTACAACTGGTAATTTGAAAGGCGTTGCGACGAATCTTTACGATTATTTAGCGACGAAAGATGCTGGCGCTAAAACCCGCTTCTTCCATTTCTTATTCGTCGTCGTCGCTTTCATTTTAGGAGTAATCGTCTCCGTCTTCTTTTATCGGTGGATTGGAGCAAAAACAGTTCTTTTGATAGCAGGTTTATTTTTATACTTAGCCCTTTCAGAAACTTTTTTCGTATGGCGTTTCCAAAGAGAAGTTCATTTATTCAGATAAAAAAAGAGGTTTCTATCTCAAATGAGATAGAAACCTCTTTTTTTATCTTTTGAAAGCTTTAACGAATAAAATCAATGGCGATATCGCCGTTACTCGTTTTTACTTCTAATTCCTTCGAACCGTCAGACTGATTGGTTAAATTATTTAAGGCATTGCTGGTTTTTGAAACAGTTGCAAAATCCGCTCGCTCTCCAACGATCGTTCCATTGACCTTTGCATTACTAGTCTTTAAATAAATGGATTTGGTTCCTTGCAAATGATTCAAACGAATCGCTCCGTTCGACGTTTCAAATTCACCTTCTTTAAACTCAAGGTTATTCAAATCAAGCTTGCCGTTACTTGTGTCAAAAGAACCCTCATCGAAACTTAAACGGTCTAGCTGGATGTTTCCGTTGCTAGTTTCCGCGTCGATCGTTTTCACGTCCAGACCCATTAGCTGCATTTTACTGTTGCTGCTTTCTAAATCTAAATTATCCAACATCAGATTCTCGACTGTCAGCTTTCCATTTGACGTTTCCACATCCAAATCCTTTAGTCGGGGCCGCGGTACTTCCACCGTTACTTTTGCATTACTGGCACCAAAATTGAAGATGCTGAAATTGAACCAACGTTTTCCTTGTCGTTCAACATTCAACGTGTCCCCTTTTTGCTTGATCTTATACTTAATGTCTCGGCTTTTTTGGTAGCTGATCTTTGTTTGATTGCCAGAAGCTCCAACGATCTCAATTGGCATATTGCGATCCTCAATGATTAATTTTTTTACCGTCTTTTGGCTAGTAAAAGTCTCATTACTTGTACGATTATGAAAAATCAAACTACTCATACTGACCAAAGCGGCCCCTACCAACAACAACCCTACCACTATTTTTTTCATGCTATCCCCCTCATCCCTTGCTTCTTACTTACTATTTTAAAGCTTCTATTAACCGTTTACATAGGCCTTAAGGCTGATTCTTTCGTCATTATTTATTCCGATAAAAGCCCGCTTTGATTTCAATAAAATCTTGGAATAATTGAAACAACTGAAACAGCTGGGCTCGCTCTTCAAAGGCTTGGCGATTTTCCGGCAACGATTTTTGCTGGTAGCGCTGATCAACTTCTTCGATCTTAAGTAAAATCGCAGAGCCGTCATTTTCCTCCGCTAAAGTTTCCGCAGTGAATTCAAACAATTCCTTTAATTCCTGTACATCTTCTGGCGCTGCTGACAGACGATTCAAAATTTGTAGCATGTCCGAAAAAATTTTTAGTTGCAAGCGCCGCATCGCAAAATATTCAAAATAATAACTATTGCCGTTGAAGAAATGATTTTCTTCATATTCTAATGCTCGTGTTTGCGCCTTTTTTACAAAATCTTGCAATGATAAGCATTCCTGCCGCAAGATTTCTTCTTTGTCTGGTTGATTAAGAAACGCCGACATTCGATCCAGCATTTTTTTCATCGTCACTTCAACGACTATCTGATCTTCCTGCAATTGCTTTTCGGTATTTGGCATATAAAGGTTGGCCGCCAAAGCACAGCCCACACCAATCACCATCAACAAATACTCGTTAATCACCAACGTTAGAGGCATGGCCCCAGCCGCTAAATAATGGGTAATCAAGACCGAGCTGACCGCGATTCCTTCCGCTAGATCAAAACGAATCGATAATGGAATAAACAGGATTAAATACAGGCCAAAGACGATTGGATGAAAGCCCAGCAGTAAAAAACAGCCGGCAGCGATCACCGTGGCTAAGGTCAGAGAAAACAAACGATTCAACGCGGTCTTAGCGGTTGAACGCTTAGTATTGGTGACAGTCAAGATCGTGATGATAGCAGCTGACGTGGCTGAATCTAATTGCAGTCCTCCCGCTAGTAATAAAGCAATCGGTGCCGCCACCGCTGTTTTGATTGTTCGTAAACCTATCTTCATGTATATCCTCCTGCTTTTAGCTAAGTCATTGTTTGCCTACATTATTTTTTACTTCTTAAAAAGCTTACACTAAAATCACTTGGGAAAAAAGTTTTATCCACATCAGAAAACCATTCGCAACTTCCGATCTTTTCTTGTATAGTAAATAAGTTGGAACCGTTGAGCAGCAGATAAACAGCATTAGGATCTTTATCTTTTTTATAAAGGAGTGGTATAAGTGGAGAGTTGGCTTTTTTTAGGACTGATTTTATTGGTGGCCTTTGTTGCGAAGAATCAAAGTTTGTTGATTGCTACGATCGCCGTCTTAGTGTTGAAATTGGTCCCCCATTCGGATAAATTCTTGAGTCTCTTAAATAAACAAGGCATCAATTGGGGGGTGACGTTGATTTCGGCAACGATCTTAGTTCCCATCGCCACCGGTGATATCGTATTGAAGGATCTGTTAAATACCTTAAAATCGCCCTTAGGTTGGGTAGCCACGATTTGCGGCGTCTTAGTTGCCGTCTTATCGTCCAAAGGGGTCGGGCTGATTAATCAATCGCCGGAGGTCACCGTTGCTCTTGTTTTTGGAACAATCATGGGTGTGGTCTTCTTAAAGGGTGTCGCTGCCGGTCCTGTTATCGCAGCTGGAATCACTTATTGTATCATGCAAGTCATTCAGACTGTAACTACTCGTTAAAGCTAAAAATCTAACTTAACCCCACCTTCTTCTGTGTAACCGGAAAGAATGTGGGGTTTGATTGTATCCAGAAAAGTTCTCTTGTAAGATAGAAGTAAGATGGAGGTGACGATTATGAGTAAACAATCCAAGACGGCTCGTTTGCGCCAAATCGTGACGATCGTTAATCGCTATAGTTTAGTAAAAAATATTACCCAGCAGAAAAATCCAGCCGATGTTCGCAAAGCCTTTGAAGAATTAGGCCCGACCTTTATAAAAGTAGGACAAATGATGTCGGTGCGAACAGATATTTTTACTTTAGCTTTTACAAAAGAATTGCGCAAGCTCCAAGATGATGTAAAGACGGATGACTTCGACTCAGTAAAACAATTAGTCGAAAGTGAGCTAGAAGTACCTCTAACGGAAATTTTCGAAAGCTTCGATGAGGTCCCCTTTGCTTCCGCTTCAATTGCCCAGGCCCATCATGCGAAGTTAAAAAATGGCCAGTCGGTAGTTGCTAAAGTCCAGCATCCAGGTATTGCTTCTGAGATCGAAGTAGACTTGTCCTTATTTGAAAAAGCGATCCCTTTGGCTAGCTGGGTGCCTGAAAGCAACGTCATTGATTTAAAAAATATTCTAAAAGAAATCCGCACCTCTTTGCAAAATGAATTGGATTTTCAAAAAGAGCTGAATTTTGCGGAAAAATTCTACCAGCTAAATCATGGTTGGAAAGAAATCCGTGTTCCAAAAATGGAACCTGCCTACTCCACCAAAAAATTGATCGTGATGGAACTGATGCCAGGGACAAACCTAAAGGAATTAATCAACGCGGATGATAAGCCGCAAATTCACAACGACTTATCCAATAAAGAGCTGAAAAAAATGGTCAGCGAACTGTTGATCGATCATTTTATGAAAGAAGTTTTTGAGGACGGCTTTTTCCATGCCGATCCCCACCCTGGAAATCTTTTGCTACAGCTGATGACCGCTGCCGAAAATCAACAAGACCAACCGTTAAAAACAAAGGAATATGCCGGCAAATTGGGGAAACTGCCTTATGAAATTACTCATTCAACTAAAGATAAGCTGCGACCTTTTCGTTTAAATTTTATCGACTTTGGAATGATGGGCACCATTAGCGGTGAGATGCAGGTAAAGATGAGCAATACGATTATTGCCATTTACAGTAAAGATACCCAGCGAATCACAAATGCAGTCCACGCAATTTGTAAACAAGTCGGCAGTTTCGATGAAGAAACCTTCACCGATGAATTAGATGATTTTTTGAATCGCTATTTGACGCTACCTATTAAAGAAATCGATCTGCAAAAAGTTTTCTCACAAGTCGTTCTGATTTGTCATGATAACAATTTACAAATTGACGACTCTGTTACTATGCTGATCAAAGCCTTCGGAACATTAGAAGGTGTGATTGAAGATTTGAACCCTGACTTGTCTTTATTTGAAGTCGTTGCACCTTTTGCCCAGAAGTATTTTATTCAGCAGCTTGATTTGAAAAATGAACTGCAAGAGACTGGGCTTGATTATTTAACGACTTTAAAAGCTTTACCCAAACTTCCAAGTCATACCTTAAATGCCTTAGACACTTTTGCAAAAGGCAAGGGCAAGTTAAATCTTGAACTAAAAAATCAGCGGAATTTACTGGAGCGAGCAGAAGCAATGGTCAATCGACTGGTAATCGGCTTGATCCTCTCTGCACTAGTGATCGGCTCTTCTCTGCTCGTCCAAACTTCTCCTCAAGGCGACACCTTAATTTCAGACTTAGGAATCTTCGGCTACGCCATCGCAGCCCTTTCCATTCTCTTCTTGATTTTAGAAAGTTTTTATCGTCGTTATCGCAAATGGAAAGAGCGCTAGCTGCCCAATTAAATCACCCTTCAAAGAGGCTATACAACGCCTCTTTCTTTTTGTCAAAAAATCCGACCTGTCTTTTTTTTCCGACTTCTTAAAAAAATTGAAGCGTTATAGAAAAAATCGCTTGTCAGCCTTATTTAATTCCTATAAACAACGTAAAAAGAGTCTCTATGGTAAAAACGGGAATCATATTTTTTTACAGGAAAGGGATAACATTTTATTATTTTATTGTAAACAATTTAGAAAATTTGAAGTAAGGGGGTGCGACATGAACAAGGGGTTGAAAGCCATCCTAATCATTTTCTTTTTGATTTTGCTTTCGATTTTTGTACCAGTCATGGCGATTTATTATTTTGTCGCCTCAAATCCATTCGATTTGAGTGCTCTGCAAGAATTTGTGCTATCAAACACATATGCACAGATTTATCTTTTCTGGGTAGCAGCTGCTTTAGCAATTTTGTCACTGATTGCCATTCTGATCATTATCTTCTATCCGAAAAGAATCACCAAATTTATTTTGCATGAGCAAAAAGGAAAATTGTTATTGGATAAACGAGCGATCGAAGGTTACGTCCGCACGAGTTTAAAACGGGAAGACTTCATGGACACGCCTAAGGTCAACGTGACTGCCACAAAAAACAAGATCAAAGTCAATGTGCGTGGACAGTTGAAAAAGACTTCATCATTGATTGGTCGAACGGATTCTTGGGCTCAAGGCGTCGAAACACATATTCGCCAGCTACTTGGACCTGAAGAAAAAGTGGATATCAAGGTGAAATTCCAGGCGCTTGAGCCTGAAACAAGTCCAGCGACGACGGTCAATCGGCCGCGTGTAGAATAGGAGGAGCAGCGATGCAAGAATATTTATCACGAGACAAACTGCCTTTAATCTGTGGTGTCTTAGGTTTTATCTTAGCTGTACTATTCTTTACGGTCGGCTTCTTTAAAACAATTTTATTAATTTTAATCACAGTTATCGGTGTAGCTATCGGCATTTATTTGCGAAACAACCATATTTTAGATGACTATCTAAAAAAGTAAACAACAAATTGATTGAATCTTGGAAGGTTCGTACATTAACAATACTTAGGAGGAATAAATGATGGAAAACACAACAATCAAAACAGGAATGAACACAGGGGCAGATACAACAAAAGATGTAAGAGGCGAATTAACTTACGATGACAAAGTAATCCAAAAAATCATCGGAATCGCTTTAGAGAATGTAGATGGCTTATTAACAGTTGATGGCGGCTTCTTCTCAAACATCAAAGACAAATTAGTGAATAGCGACGATGTAACTTCTGGTATCAGCACTGAAGTTGGTAAGAAACAAGTTGCAGTCGACATGGATATCGTTGCTGAATACGGCAAAGATATTGACGATATTTACGAACAAATGAAAAAATTGATCTCTGAACAAGTGGACAAAATGACTCACTTAGATGTGATTGAAGTCAATGTGAACGTAGTCGATATCAAAACTCGTGAAGAGTACGAAGAAGACAGCGAAACAGTTCAGGACAAAGTAAGCAGCGCCGCACAAACAACTGGAAAATTCGCATCAAAACAAACCAACCGTGCGAAGAATGCTGTCAGCAATCAAACAGATAAAATCAGCGACAACATGGAATCAGAACCACGCGTTCAATAATCGTTCCCCACTGACTAGCTGCTACTTGGCTAGTCTTTTTTTAAGCGCCGCAGCCCTAATGATGATGGCTGCGGCGCTTTTTGGCATTATTCCATTATAGATCCTGATAAGCTAAATAATCCCCATAAGTCTCGGCTGCTTTTGTTCCTTTGATAATTGCTTGACGTACGGCTTCCACCGTTAAAATCGAAACAGCTTCAAAGCTAGCTTCAATTTGATTGGCTCCTAAGACAAACAGCGTATCGCCATCATAAGTTGTATGAGATGGGCGAATCGCGCGAGCAATGCCATTATGACTAATATCCGCTAGTTTATTCATTTTGGCTTTTGGAAAAGTCGCGTTGGTCATGACACAGCCAATCACAGTATTCCCTTCGAAAAGACCAGATTCGTTTTGATAATACTCCAAGAAGAGTTCTTCAGAAAAACCGACCTTACTTTCACCAGCTTTCCGTGCGCCAGCGATAATTTTTCCAGCTTCTTCCTCAAAAACATCACCGACTGCATTAACGGCGATGACGGCGGTCACCCATAAATTTCCATGGCGTATCGTATGCCGTCCAATGCCGCCTTTCATTGCTTGTTGTGGTCCGTTAACGGTTCCCACACTGCAGCCCGTTCCAGCACCATAATTTCCTGCTTGAAAAAGTTGTCCGTCAAATGCTGCTTCACAAGCTTTCCGTCCAGCCTGATAATCTGGTCGAACATCTGAACGACCGATTCGCAGATCAAACAGACTGGCTCCCACAACATTGGGCACATAAGTGATCCCCATGTCTCGTCCAATTTTATTTTCTTCTAAAAAATCCACTACGCCGGCATTCGCCGCCAAACCAAATGCACTACCGCCAGAAAGGGTGACACCGTGCACAAATTTCCGATTATTTTCCGACTTTAATGCATCTGTATCTCGGGTGTTTGGTGAGCCGCCTCTGACTGAGACTCCTCCTGTCACACCGTCCTGGCATAAGATCACGGTGCAGCCCGTCATCGCTTCTGCGTCAGTATATTGTCCAATGCGAAAAAATTCTTGATATGCTTCCATTCCGTTTCCTCCGGTCATTTTCTTTATTTTAGCCGATTTGTCCGCCTCCCTCAATCATGGACAAAAAGACCAAACAAAAACCGCCAATTACAGGCGGTTGATGACTTCATCGACATTTTTGATGGTGACTGAGATGGTTCCATCAGGATTGTTGATGAATTCGATTAATTCAGGATTGCGATAGACATCTAAAGGAACGATCAATTCGATGCCGTTCGATAACTTCAATTTTTGCTTGCCGTATTTTTTTTCGGTGATCTCCCGGACTTCTCGCAGAAGTGGCGCTTGATCGACGTAGCCTTTTTCAACAACTTCTTCTTGGAACGCCATTTGGGCCGAGACATTGTCTTTAAAAACTTTTTGTGCAACGATCTTGGCGTCGATCTGTCCGCTTTCTTCCACGACGTCGTAGACCGCTTCTTTTACATCGGCGATGACATCATGCTTTTGGTTTTCAAACTTCGCACCGATCTTTTCAGCGACCTTTTTGATCACCCTAACATTTTCTTCCAACGACGGTGCCGGTTGGCTCTCAATCACTTGAGTAGAAAAATACAACCGCTTCTCCCCTGAAAAAGGATATTTTTTCTCGATCAATTCATAGCTTAAGTTACTTAAATTAACGACGATTCCTTCATCGGCCTTTTGGGTCTTCCCAGAAAGTAGCGCCCGATGAATGATCAATTCATTCTTCAGACCGTTCTCGTCTGAATCGACAATGTGAGTATAGCCTTCATGATAATTGACCTTTAGAAAGGCTAAATACATTTGCGTATCTTCTTCATACAACGCGACAAACGCATCGGCGCTAGGCGCCTCTTCACTTTCTTTATAAGCTTCATACCAGCGAGAGACTAACCGTTCACTAGCGGACAAAAAATCATGCTCCGCCTGTAGGCTCAATAAGGCAAAGGTTGAATCCTCCGTCAACGTACCTGTCTTGGTTTGCGCGGAAGATAGTTTTTGAATTTTTTTGGTTAAGTAATCTCGCACATATTCCTTCGTCAAATCAAGTTCGCTTTGACTAAAGATTGGGTCGCCAGACTCGCGGTCAACAATATGCAGCGCGGCTTTTTTTAAATAAATATCCATATATTCCCTGCTTTCTATCTCAACTTTACTACTATACACAGGAAGCAGGGTGTTGTGCAACTAATCTTTCGCGACAAGTTGACCATCTTTCATTTGGTAGACCTTATCGCTCCATTTAGTCATTCGTTCATCATGAGTCACCATCACGATTGCTTTGTTGCGTTCATGGGATTCTTTCGCTAAAAGCTTGACGACATCATAGGCATGATCAGAATCTAAGCTGGCTGTCGGTTCATCCGCCAAAATCAATTTAGGATCATTGAATAACGACCGGGCAATGGCGACCCGTTGGCGTTCACCACCGGACAAGGCTTTCGGATATTGTTCCCGCAGCTCCCAAATATCTAGCGACTTCAACAAGTCTTCCACTTGAGCCGTCTTTTTTTCTTTTTCGATCTTTTCGACTAATTGAAATTGTTCCTTGACCTTTAGAAAAGGAATCAAATTAGAACTTTGTAAAATAAAGCCAATTTCTTTAAAGCGCGCCTTTGAGCGTTCCTTTTCCTGCATTTGGCCAAAGTCTGCACCGTTAATCATAATTTTTCCTTCGGTGGGTGTTTGCAGTCCCCCAGCGATTGTTAGAAACGTGCTTTTACCTGAACCAGAAGGCCCGATCACGCTGACAAACTCGCCTTTTGCAACCGTAAAGTCCACATTTTTTAAAGCCGTCACTTCGGTATGTCCTTGACCAAATTTCTTCACAACATGTTCCATCATTAATACGTTATTCATTTTATTCTCCTCCAATCGCAGTGACCGGATCGACTTTTGTAACCGTTCGGATCGAGAACAAGCCACCGATCATGGCAACGAATACTAAAATCACACTATACAATGCCCACTCTTCCCAGTGAACTGCAAAAGGCATTGCACTTGGTAAGACGGAGCTCGTCAAAACACTCAGTCCGACCGCTACGGCTACTCCAATGATGCCAACTAGAAAGGCTTGCGCTAAGATCGAACGAACTAAATAGCTTGTCGCCACGCCTTGCGCTTTCATCACACCAAAGATTGAGGTTTTTTGCAGCGTGATGACGTACATAAAGATTCCGATGATCGCAGCCACGACGACAAATAAGAAATAAATCATTGTATTCAAGGTCAATTTTTCTGGCGAATAGCCTGGAATATTTTCAATAAACGTCTCAGGCGTCATACTCGTTAACTTTGTCTGATTCTTCTTTTGGTCAATCGTCGTTTTTCCTTTAGTAGCAATCAAATTGATTGGCTGGTTACCGCTTGGCTGTGCGCCATATTTCAATGTTTTAAATGCTGTCGGCGTTAAATACAGCACCGGAGCGATCGTATAAGTAGTCGCCTTGGTCACGCCGACGATCTTCAAAGTTTGATCACTGATTTTTATTTCTTGATTTAATTTGTAGCCTTCTGCTAAAAGATTTTCCGAAACGATTGCTTCTTTATCATTTTGATACAACCGTCCTTTAATGATTTTGGGTACAACAAATGCATCCTTGGCGGCCCCAAAAATCGAAACATTCGTCTTTTCTGTTCCGCCTTTTTTCTCTACCGCAGTGGCGTAAACACCAATCCCGGCTTTTTCTTTAGCCGTCACTCGATCCAGGTCTTGCATTTGTAGTTGCGAGGCGTTGGCAATTTTATTACTGTCCTCCGACAAAATTATTTTTGTGGCTTGCCAATCATCCACTGCCTTACGATTGCCATCAGCCAAACCATTGGCTAACCCAGATAACATAAAGACCACATAGGCAACCAAGATCATAATACCGACAACTAATCCGTATCTTAATTTCGCATAGCGAATTTCTTTCCAAGCTAAAAACATCTCTCTCATCCCTTCCAATGGGACAATCATACATCATCGGTGACAATGTGTCACCGATTTTGTTTTATGCTATACTCAAAGAAAAGAAAAATAGAGGTAGAGGTGGCTTTATGCCGAAAAAAACTTTTTTAAATTTACCGGAGGAACGACAAGGAGAAATCCGTGATCTGCTGTTGACGATTTTTTATGAAAAACCGGTCAGTCAAGTCAAGGTCAGCGAGATCGTCGACGCGTTGCAAATGTCGCGAGGCATTTTTTATAAATACTTTGAAGATTTGAATGATGCCTATGACTATTTGATCCATTATTATGCCGGACAGATTCATGGGGAAATCATTGCCTACATGATGCGCCAACAAGCTGATTTTTTCAAAGGGATTGAAGACTTTTTAGTAATGTATGTGGACCTTTCTCATGAAAGTCCCCGCTATCAACAGCTCGTGCTATTGACGCAAAACAGCTACCTTTTCTCTTATCGTCCGACCACAAACCACGGCATCATCGAATGGCAAGAACTTTTAGAAAAGAATCATTTTGACATGCCTTCCGTTGAGGAACAAATCAGCTTTTTATACTTTTCTATGAAGCTGGTCATCGATTCGCTAACCGATATGTTGGCCAATCATTGGAACAAAGAGCAATTATTACAAGACTTCCAATTCAAAACACAGTGGCTGAATAAAGGAATCAAAAAGAGCTGAGACAATCTCAGCTCCTATTTCCGTATAAACGGTGTGACAGAAGCAGCTTCTTCGGAAATAAGCCGAAATTTCACAAAAATTTGAGGAGCAATTTTCGGAAATTCCTTCTTATTTCTTGAAGCTGAACACTTCTGTCCCAACCTCTTTTTGATTTATTTTTTTGCTTTAATCTTTAATATTGATGCACTTTTGTTTGGACTTGTTTCTGAATCATTTGGATCAGCTCAGCTTTAGGCATTTCAACTACTTCTTGACTGCCGTGTTTGCGTAACGAGAATGTTTCTTCCGATAATTCTTTATCTCCAATAACTAAAATATAAGGAACTTTTCGTAACTCCGCTTCCCGGATCTTTTTCCCTAATTTTTCATTACGGACATCTTTTTCCACCCGAATCCCGGCTTCATTAAATTCACGGAATAATTGTTCCACCCCGGCTTCATGAGCCTGCGCGACACTGATTAATTCTACTTGTTTCGGTGCTAACCAAACCGGAAAGGCCCCAGCGTAATGTTCAATCAAAATCCCTAAGAAACGATCTAGTGAACCAAAGACCGCGCGGTGAATCATCACCGGACGAGCGGATTGATTTTGTTCATCGATATAGCTTAGATCAAATTTGCCCGGCATTTGGAAATCTAATTGAACAGTCGCACATTGATGACTGCGGTTCAACGCGTCTTTGATATGGATATCAATCTTCGGACCGTAGAACGCACCATCGCCTTCATTGATATTGTATTTATAGCCCAAATCAGTCAAAACTTTTCCTAATGATGCTTCTGCTTCATCCCATAATTCAATTTCCCCCATGAAATCATCGGGGCGAGTAGATAATTCCACCGAGTATTCGAAGCCGAAAATTTTGTATACTTCGTCAATGACCTTTAATGCCAAAGCAATTTCTTGCTCGATTTGATCACGACGGACAAAGATATGGGCATCATCTTGACAAAAAGTCCGGACCCGCAGTAAGCCATTCAAAGCGCCGCTGAATTCATGACGATGGACTTGGCCGAATTCAGCCATGCGAATCGGCAGATCTCGATATGAACGCTTGCGATCCTTAAAGATCAGACAATGTCCCGGGCAATTCATCGGTTTCAAAGCATAATCCTCGTCACCAACTTTTGTGAAATACATGTTGTCCTTATAATGATCCCAGTGCCCCGACTGCTCCCATAAACGTTGATTCATGATCAAGGGTGTTTGGACTTCTTTATATTCATATTTAGCCTGTAATTCTCGTAAAAATTTTTGCAACTCATTGCGGATGATCAGACCATTTTCTAAATAAAAAGGCATTCCCGGTGCTTCATCGGAAAACATGAACAAGTCTAATTCTTTCCCTAATTTTTGATGACTACGTTTTTCAGACTCCGCCAAAAATTCTAAATGAGCCGCTAGCTGACTCTCTTCTGAGAAAACTGCACAGTTTACTCGTTGTAACATTTCATTTTTCGCATCTCCCTGCCAATAGGCTCCGGAAACTTTCGATAAGGTAAAATGTTTCGCCGCTGATAAGTCTAATGCCGCTGGCTCGAAGAAAAACTCCGATACATTGCCTAATGTATAGATAAAGACCGGCAGCTGATTGTCAAGCTGATTCAAGGCAAACAGCTTCAGCTCGTTCTCTTTAAAGACCTCTTTTGCTTCTGAAACAGTTAGACGTGCGCTTTCGATTCGAGCACCTTTTTTGATTTGCTTTTTCATGTGGCGTTCCAAATCTTTCAATATTAAAACACTTAGAGGCTGGTTCACTCGCAAATCGACCCACATTCCTTGGCCCGAGCCTTGCGCATGCGCAAACAGCGCTTCAGGGAAAAGTTCTTTGATGGCTTCTTCTAATAATAAACTGACCGTGTGACGAATCGCTGTCATCCCTTCCTTAGAGGAACGGTCATAAAATAAAATTTCTGTATTGTGATCGATCGGAGTTGATAGGTCAACAACTTCTCCGTCGATACTGCCAACGACCGCTTGTTTGGCAGAGGAATCTTTTATCTCAAACAAGGTAGTATCTTTAGCCACCTCTTGTTTATTTCCATTAGGTAAAACGACTTCGACTTCTTTTGACATACAACTCAACTCCAATCTATTTTTTAGTAAAATTTTTATTCATTGATTCCCTTAACTCTATTCAATTTTAACAAATGCTGAAAAGGATTTTCAATAAAAAAAAGCCCCTATAAAAATAGGGACGTGAATAAACGTGTTACCACCCAAGTTCCCAAAAAGTTTTCACCTTTTGGCTCTCATAATGCGTAACGGGCATTGGACGGACCGGCTTTTTCGGTCACTTAAAGGGAGTAATTTTATTCGTTCACTAGAAGCTTCCAGCCAAGGCCTCTATCTCTTGTCGTGAAGTGGGAATAAAATCATGTCCTTCTCGTTGCTTTCAACTATTGATTATTAGAATAGACCCGATAAAAAAATTTGTCAACGATTTTTCATGGAAGATTATTCATTCGACTTTAACGCATCGATCATATTGATATGACGCAGCCGGAAATGAGTCGCCGCCATGACGATCACTGTAAATAGAATCGTTAACCCGCCGGAAATCAAGTACGCCCCTGGACGAATCACCAATGGAAAAATAATCGATTCCATCGAGGCCTGATCCAAAATAAATTTCGTCAAGCCGATCCCCAGCCCATAACCACAGATAATTCCTAACAAGGTAAAGACAACGTTCTCGCGAAAAATATACGACGTTACTTCCCGGTCATAAAAGCCTAAGACTTTGATCGTAGACAATTCCCGTAAACGTTCTGAAACATTGATGTTGGTCAGATTGTATAAAACGATAAAAGCTAACAAACCAGACAAGACGACAAAGATCCAGACGATCCCGTCAAGATTATCCATCGAATGTTCTTGCGCATCGATTTGTGTTGACATGAAAGAGGTGTTGGTGACTTGTTCTGAACTTAGTAATTGTTGCGCCAATTTTTTTTCAGCAGTTTGACTCATGTCTTGGCTTTTCAGTAGATAGCTGTTGGCGACAAAATCTTCACCGCGGGCTTTTTGGTAATAGTCCTTCGACAGATACAAAAAATTTCCTAAATAATTTTCGGTGATATGGCTGATGGTCACTTTGAAGGAGCGTTGGTCTTCATCATAGACTGTCAGCGTCGAGCCTCTTTTCAACTGGAACATCTCCGCAATTTTTTCGGTGATCACCGCGCCATCATCCGTTAAGTTGAATTGCTTACCTTGATCTTTCAGGTGCACATACTTTTTAAAGGCTTGACGATCCGACGGAACCATCATCGTTAATTTTTGATTGGCTTGCCCTTTTTCTTTCAATTCAATCGTTTGATTCAACATGGCAAGTTGATCAGTGATTTGCGGCGTCTCCGCGAAGATTTTTTTCACCGCTGATGTATCTGGCTGATCGTCTAAGGTCACAATCCCTTGGTAATCAATGATGGGACCAAATTGCTTCGCGCCGACTGAGCTGAGTGAATCCCTCAGACCGACGCCTGCCACCATTAACGCCGCACAGCCAGCAATTCCGATCACCGCCATAATCATGCGTGATTTGTATCGTAAGAGATTGCGGTAGCTGACCTTTTGATTAAAGCTCAAACGTGACCAGATCGGTGTGATCCGTTCTAAGAAAATCCGTTTGCCGGGTTTCGGAGCTTTTGGTTGTAATAACTCCGCAGGCTTTTCATGCAGCTCCCGCAGCAATACTAGTAATGCGGCACCAAGGCTGGCGAATAAAAAGGCGATCGCTGCTTGGATAATCGGTCGAGCCAAGTAGAACGCTTCAACTCCGGGAAAATTATAGCGATCACTAGAAAGTTCAAAAACCAGCCGTGGTAGAGTATTGATTCCAATCACACTACCAAGTACGATTCCTAATGTTGCGGCAGACACTGCATAAATAATATATTTGATAGCAATTTCAAAGCGGGAATACCCTAAAGCTTTGAGTGTCCCGATCTCTCGCCGATTTTCTTCTACCATTCGCGTCATTGTCGTAAACGTGATCAAGGCTGCAATGAAAAAGAAAAACACGGGAAAGACATTGGCAATCGCCGCGATTCGTTCAGACAAGTCACCATACTCCTGAAAGCCGGGATTTTCAGCCCGTTGATCGTAAGTATAGCTGGGCTCCTTCAGCTCTGCGATGGTTTCCTCGCTGTCCTTGATTTGTTGCTGGGCAGAAATTAATTTCTCCCGATTGGCGGTCAGTTCTTTTTGCTGAGTCTCCAGACTCTGTTGGGCCTCTTCTAATTGTGGATTACCGGTTGGCAAACTAGCTGCTTGCTGCTGTAGTCGCGCCTTTCCTTGATCCAACTCCTTTTGGCCAGCTTCCAGTTTCGCTAAGTTCTCATTGATCTCACTTTTTTTCGGCTGCAGCTCTTTCTCTGCGGACTCGCGAATCTCTGCCCCTCGCTCATTTGAGCGATCAGCAAAATGCTTTTCGACCTGATTGATATTTTCATCCATCTTCTCTTCATAGTCTTTACCAAAAGTCTCTAAGCCCTTGACATTATCAAATCGGAGATAAATCACACTTTTTACTTCTGACGAAAAATTCTTTTCTGGCAAATAAGCAAAAAAATCCACGCCGCCGTTGCCGACATTTGAAAGGCCGCGTTCATCGGTACTCGTATAGATTGGCGATTGGACGAAGCCGACGATTTTAAAGTTTTTACGCGTCAATTGATCCGGTTGATCAATTTGATATGTTTGCTTCAGACGATACCCTTCTGCTTGGGCTTTTTCATCTAACACAATTTCATTTTCCGCTCGTGGCAAGTGACCGGATTTAACGATCAATTGATTCTGCTGATCGTCTTGATTATAAGAATACAGTTTAACCACTTGATTCTTTTCACTATCGGCATAGAAAAGTTGATAGCCGCTCTCTGCTTCAGCATGAGGAATGTCCGCAGCTAATTTCTCATCTGTGTCAATCAAACCGCCGGTAGAAATAATTTGCAAGTTGGATAATTCCTGACGATCTACGTAACGACTGGCGGAATGATTCAAGATTGGACCCGTCGCTTTGATCCCAACGTACAATAATGTGCCTAATAAAATAATCAGAACGATCGCTATAAAACGACCCTTCGAATAAAAAATTTCACGTAAGCTAGCCTTCATATAAGTTTTATTTTTCATCTATCTACTCCTGTATCTGCTTCTAACAGTTGATCCTTTTTATTCTAACACAAAACGTTTTCAGGCTAGTGAGGAAGCAACTAAAAAACCGCCACAAAATAGCTTTTGCAGCGGTTTATATTTAAAAACGATAGGCGCACAGAGGAAGTAAGATATTTCCTAACACCGTAAAGAAGGCCAATAGCCAAAAAACGTGTTTTCCTAAGAAGGAAGCAAAGCGATCATCATGATAATAGGATCGCTGTCGATTGATAGTAATGATCGCGAAAGAGGCAAACAGAATGATCAAGATCCCAAAAATATTTACAAACTCCAATAACCCTGCATGAAGCGCATCGGGAATCAAATTCGCCCCCACGATAATATTACTAACAGTCCCGAATAACGCCCCAGGGATCATACTTAACGGATCAACATTATGATACGTACAAATAAACAGCACGATCAGTACCCAACTCAACGTACCCACTAGCGCAATAAAACATTTGATATACAATCCAATCGTCTCCCGATTCAACTCGATAGCAGTCAAAAATTCTGTCACCGAGTAGGAGCCTCTGCCTTCTGTCTCCGGATTTAATTTGTCATTCTCATATTCCTTTACAAAAATATTCGTATCAAACCGTTTTAATTCAAAACCAGAGATATTGATATTTTCATTGATCGAGGAATTCTCTTTGTCAGCTACAAAAACAATATTGCTGATATCATCCTTAGGTTCCAAATAGAAACGCAATTGATGCGACCCCATAGGAAAGCGTGTCGTCCAAAACGTTTTGGCTATCGTCGAAGTCACCCGTGCCAGCTGATAATTTGTGTTACCGTCCTTGATATCTTTCAAAGTTTCTTGGGAGTCTATCAGTCCATGATAAATTTCATAATTGTTCAGCATATCAAGGTTTGGGTCGCCATCCCAACGAAACCAAACTTGAAATGTAATCGTATAGCTAGATGAGCGGATATCTATTTTATTGATATTTTCGATATAGACACCCGTCTTCACTCTAATGGCATTTTCCGCAAGCTGGTTCTCACTTTTTGATAAAGTCGGATTTTCGTTTAAATAGCGCTCCCAATAAACGTCCTCCATCTTGCCATCGCGGTATAAATACCAGCTAGTGTAACCAATATATAAGGTGAAGAAGACGAAGATCACGGACAACCAAACCCATAATTTTTTCTTTTGGTTCTTTTCTAATCTAGAATAGCCGCTTTTCCACCGATTCATCTAAGCGCCTCCTTTTATTCCAATTAATTATAATAAAAAATCTAATTATATTGACACTTAATTTTAATCTATACTGGCTAATAATTCAAAAGATACAGTAAGAATTTTATGCTAGGATGATTTATTTAATTAAAATCAGTCTAAAAGCGTCGCTTAGAGAATCTAAAAAAAAGCCTTCACCTGTGGGAAGACTTTCTAATAATTAAAGGATTAATTTTTAAATGAATGGATGGGAGCTGGAATGCGTCCACCACGAGCAACAAAATCATTTGACCCCGCAGCATTGACCGCCATCACCGGCGCTCTGCCAAGTAGACCACCGAATTCGACCATCTCGCCAATTTTTTTGTCTTTTGCTGGGATGATTCGAACCGCTGTGGTCTTATGATTGATTACACCGATTGCCGCTTCATCCGCGATCATCGCCGCAATACTGCTGGCCGGTGTATCCCCCGGAATCGCGATCATATCCAAACCAACGGAACAAATCGCGGTCATTGCCTCCAGTTTTTCAATCGTTAAGTAACCATTGTTCACCGCATCGATCATTCCAGCATCTTCCGAAACCGGAATAAAAGCACCGGATAATCCGCCAACATGATTACAAGCCATCACGCCGCCCTTTTTCACGGCATCGTTCAACAGCGCTAACGCCGCCGTCGTTCCGTGAGTACCAACACTTTCCAAGCCCATTTCTTCTAAGACATGAGCAACAGAATCACCAACTGCCGGCGTTGGCGCCAACGAAAGATCCACGATCCCAAATGGAACTTCTAAACGTTCCGAAGCGATCCGTCCAACCATTTGCCCCATTCGAGTAATTTTGAAGGCCGTTTGTTTCACGACTTCAGCCACAACATCGAAAGATTCGCCCTTAACTTTTTCCAATGCCCGTTTCACTACGCCGGGACCACTGACACCAACATTGATCACGCAGTCCGCCTCACCGACACCGTGGAAGGCGCCAGCCATGAAGGGATTGTCCTCCACCGCGTTAGCAAACACGACTAATTTGGCACAACCAAGATCAGAGGCCGCTGCCGTTTCTTTTACAATTTTTCCCATGTGAGCGACGGCATCCATATTGATCCCCGCCTTAGTCGAACCGATGTTGACCGATCCACAAACAAAATCAGTCTCCGCCAATGCTTGCGGAATGGAATTCATTAAGATCGCATCACCATGCTGGTAACCTTTTTCAACCAGTGCAGAAAAGCCACCTAAAAAGTTTACACCCACCGCTTTAGCCGCTTTGTCCAATGTTTTCGCAAATTTTACATAATCCGTGTCTGGCGTCGCCGCCGCAATAATCGCGATGGGCGTCACCGAAATCCGTTTATTAATAATGGGAATCCCGTATTCTCCTTCAATCGCCTCACCAACTTTGACTAAGTCTTTCGCCTTCGTGGTGATTTTCTGATAAATTTTTTCACAGGCGCGATCGCTATCACTATCAATACAATCTAATAATGATATCCCCATGGTAATCGTCCGGATGTCTAAATTTTCTTCTTCGATCATTCGAATCGTTTCCAGTATTTGATTGGTTTCCACAAAGAGCCCTCCTTATAATTTATGCATCGTGTCAAAAATTTCTTGATTTTGAATACTGATTTTCACGCCTAAATTTTTTCCTAACTCATGAAGCTGCTCACGCGCTCCTTCAAAATCTTGCTCCGCATTCGTTAGATCCACTAACATCATCATGGTAAAATAATCCCCCATGATCGTTTGAGACACATCAAGAATATTAATTTTTTGTTCTGCTAATTTTTGGCTGACACCGGCAACGATACCGACCTTATCTTTTCCAATAACCGTAACTACACCACGCATTTGCAGGACCCCTTTCAGATAATTGTTTTTAATTATAGCATAGCGATGGCAAAACAATTAGAATTTTATTAATATAAACAAACTTTTTCTATCAAACGTTCGTGTTTTGCGAGTTCTACTCCTTGCTTTAGCAAGGTCAGTAGAATCGTATGCGGACGAAGATTCATTCATTTTTTTGCTCTTAAAAAAATGAGTTCCTTAAAATCGAGCTAACTGTGAGTTCTACTCCTTTTCTGCTTTACTTCTTTCCGCACCAGCTTTATTCTGACATTAAAAGGAGGAATTTTGATGGAGCTTTTTGAAACAATGATCCAACATACATCTGTTCGTTCATTTACCGATCAAAAACTATCGGCGGAATTGCAGGAGCAATTAGTTTTAGCTGCCCAAAGTGCCAGCAGCTCGAATTTTCTTCAAGCTTACTCATTGATTCAGGTCACGGATAACGCAAAAAGAAAAGCGATCGAAACAATTGCAAAGTTCCCGGTTGACAATGGAACGAATGGACAGTTTTATATTTTTATTGCGGATTTAAATAAACACGCACAGGTGTTACAGCAGCAAAATCTTTCCACTGAACATTTGTCTACGATGGAATCCTTGGTGGTCGCTATTGTTGATACGGCTTTGGCTGCGCAATCGATGGCAGTCTATGCTGAGTCTGTTGAGCTGGGCATTTGTTATGTTGGCGGCATCCGGAATGATTTATTTAAAATGAAAGACTTGCTCGATCTGCCAAAATTCACTTATCCGGTTTTTGGTCTTTTCGTCGGCTATCCTGCCGAAAAGAACGAAGTCAAACCACGGCTGCCAAAAACAGCCATACTTAATACAAATACTTATCAACCCTTCACACCAGCGATGCTTGCTGACTACGATGAAGTGACAACAACCTATTACCTAGAGCGCAGTACAAATATGCAGGCAACTAGCTGGTCAGAAAAAGTCCGGCAACATTTTGCCCAAGCGCGTCGTAGCAACACGATCGATTTTCTAAAAAAGCAAGGCTTCGTTTTTTAAGCGAAGCCTTGCTTTTTTCATCGACTAATCATTCGGAACGATTGCAAGCGCCCGCACATTAAAGCCCGGCGCATCCTTCACTTTGGGAACACCAAGCGAGATTGCACCGCCGACTGCTGGCAGTTCGGTCAAACGGCTCAATACTTCCACTTGAAATTTATCTTGCGAAAGCCAATATAATTCCCCAAGCAAACCGCCATTTTTAGTGCAATCTACCGCAGAATCAGTATCCAACGTTTCATGACCGATTGCAGTGACTTGGAGTTCTTCATGTAAAAATTTCAACGCTTCTAATGACCAGCCTGGCGTGTGGCCCTGCCCTTCACGATCAACATTATAAAATTTTTCAGGTTCTTCCCAACGTTTCCACCAACCACTAGCAAATGCCACAAAACTTTCCGCTGGAATTTTTCCATGTTCAGCTTCGAAATTTTCGAGATCCGCTACCGTCAGAGAATAATCTGGATTTTTCGCCACAGCTGCTTCTTTATGAATCACAATCAGCGGCAGCAAAAAATCTTTGATTGCTAATTGATCAACGGATATTCGATCCTCAACAAAATGGATCGGTGCATCAATGTGCGTTCCGTATTGGGTCACTAAACGGTATTCCTTCGGAAAAAAAGCTTAAGCGAACTCGCTGGTCCGCGAAAAAATCGTCAGTAAAGTCGAATTCGCTGTAAAAAAAAAGACTGCATCAACATTTGATGCAGTCGGTTGCTTATTCATTTGTCAATACGATTTTACCTTTAGCATGATGCGTAGCACTTAATTCATGGGCTTCTTTGACGCCCGCTGCAGTTAATGGATAAGTGTGTCCAATCACACTTTTCACTTTGCCAGCCGCCATTAAGTCGGCGATTTCTTGCAATTGTTCACCATTAGGTTGCAGCCAGATACTTTCCGCTACCGCCACCGTTTTAGCCAGCTCTTCATCTGGTTGACCCACGATTGAAATCAAACGGCCTTGTTCATTTAAAATTTTAAAACTGTTTGCTTGGACTTCTCCGCCCATCGTATCGAAAACCAAATCAACGTTTTCCAATACTTCTGAAAAATCGGTCGTATGATAATCAATCACTTGATCAGCACCAAGTTCTTTTAATAAGGCATGATTTTTCTCACTAGCGGTTGTGATAACTGTCGCACCTGCATTTTTAGCTAATTGGATCGCATAAATCCCAACACCGCCAGCTCCCGCGTGGATTAAAACTTTTTCCCCCGCTTTTAATTGACCATGAGTGAACAACGCCTGATAGGCTGTTAAGCCAGCTAAGGGAACTGCCGCCGCTTCCTCAAAAGAAACATTGTCAGGCTTTCTTGCTAATAAATGATCGTCCACGATCGTGTAATCCGCATATGTGCCAAACCGCGTTGTCTCAGGGCGCGCGAAAACTTTTTGCCCCACTTGCCAATCCTTCACTTTAGAACCAATCGCTGCGATTTCACCGGCGACATCCCAACCTAACGTAATTGGAAATTCCCATGGCATCATTTGTGCCAAGTAGCCTTCCCGTAATTTCCAATCAATCGGATTGACTGATGTGGCGTGTACTTTTACTAAAACTTGATGTTCACCTAGCTCTGGTAATTCAACCTTGCTTGCTTTCAATTGGTCCGCATGACCATAATTTTCAATGACAATTGCTCGTGTTTCCATTCTTACATCCCTCCATGTTTGATCATTATAAAAGTCCTTCAAAAAAATCGGTAACAATTTGCTTTAGTCGAACAGATGAGAATTCAATAAATAGGCAATCTGATACTTCTCAGCCAACTTTTTTAAATAAGGCAGCGCGGAATCTTTACTCTCACTCAGTGTATCCAAGCAACGAAAAAACTCTGATCTTTCTTCCTTACTGGCGATTTTTTTGAAATACCCCCAGACATGCTCGTAAGCATTTCTTTGCGCTTTAACGTTGACCGGTAGCGTTTTGACATGCTCAATCTGCTGATAAAAAAGCTGTGCTTTTTCTTCACTCCAGCGATTACCCGAAAAAAGCTGACGAATCAGCAAATAGTCTTCCTGAGAGCGAGCCATCACAAAATATTTCCAGCGAGCCCATTCCTTTTGCAGTTCTTCCATCCACTCACCTCAAGTTAAGGGTAACATCAGTTGGACGAGATGTTGGAAAAAATGCTCAGTTTCTAAATAGCCAGGTAGGTAGATGTATTTTTTATACGCGTACCCTCCCACTAAACGTTTCGAACAATGATTTAGTTTTATATTTTATTTTATGCGCCAATCCTATTGACTGTAAAAAGTAGGACTGGCAGCTATTTCATATTTAAGAAACTCATCTTTCTCTCCGAAAAAAATGAATCTTATTTTCCTTCGCATACCATCCCACTAAACTTCTCGAACAATGATTTACTAAGAAAAATGTATAGCTCATTGATTAAACACACTGCAAAAAGTGGGACTGGCAAAAAAACAGACAGATTTCTCTGTCTGTTTTTAGGTTTTATAAATCGGAGACGGTGGTTCCTTCGCCGAAGCTTGCTTCCCAATCGGCGGTAAAATCGGTAACTGCTTGAGCAACCGAAGGCATCGCTAGGGCTTGTTGAATTATATCAACCCCCATCGTCGCTGCTTGGCTGCCGTTTTCTAAAGCCGCGTTGACTTGTCCGACATTTTTAAAGCTGGCTGCCAAAATTTTGGTTTCACTCTTTGTCCGGGCGATTTCTTCCGCCATTTCAAAAATCGCTTCTCGCGGATCGATATTCAAATTTTCCATTCGATTGAAATACGGCGCGATATAATCAGCCCCCGCCGCAATCGCCAGATAGGCTTGGAATTTCGTATAGATGGCTGTTGCGGTCACATTGACTCCGCGACGTTTTAATTCTTTGATTGCTTTTAATCCCGGTTCGTTGACTGGAATTTTGATAAAGACTTTTTGATCAATATTAGCTAAAATCTTTTCCGCATCTTTGATGATCCCATCATAATCTTGGGCTACAACTTGTACATGCAACGAGCGGTGTTCGCCAATAATACCGCGAATTTCCTTCATGTGTTGGAAGAAATCAATTTTTCCTTCTTTTTTTACGATAGACGGATTTGAAGTGACTCCGGCGATCGGTAAAAAATCCGCAAATTTTTTAATTTCAGCGAGGTTCGCTGTATCTAACATAAATTCCATTGAAAAAATCCCCTTTACTATTTTCTATAAGCTAAGCATAGCATCCTGCCCTAATTATTTCTGTATCCTCCAAGCAAAAAAAGTGAAAAGCGTTAATTCAAGCCTTTCACCTCTGAATCTTTTTAGTTTTTCGCACAGATGTGCATTTCAAATAAAAAAACTACATTCGCTGACTAATCCGTAAAATTTCTTCGGCTGTTTCTTGATCCGTGATCAAGGTATTGAGATAGCCCTTTTGCAGCAAAGGAACGATCGAGCGAGCTTTGGAACGGCCACGAGCGATTCCGACTGATTGGGGTACCTTTGCCAGTTCTTCTAATTGCAGTCCAATCGTCCGCTGATTCAACGAACCATCCAACGCCTTGCCATAGCTGTCATAAAACCGACAACAGCAGTCGCCAATCGCTTCTCGCAATTTCAACTCTTCAAAATCCGCTGCCGTCAATAAATCACGCCACTGACTTTTTTGATAGCTCAATGGTCCGCCGATTCCAACAATCGCCATATCTAGTCGCTGCCAGCAATCCTTTAATTCATAGAAATATTTTGAGTTAAAGATTCCTTCCGCCAATTCTTTCGTTTCTTGGATCACAGAAGCATTGATAAATAAGCTTTGACCATTTACTTTCCGCGCTAACTCATAGACGAGGGTATTAACGTGATAACGAGAATTAATATGGCTCGGTCCCCCCGCCACAGGTACAACCACGACTTCGCTTAATTGTTTCGGTTCAATTTTATTAATCGCGTGGCCCACACTAGCCCCCCAAGAAAGACCAACCACCAACTCATCCGTCAATTGCCGCCGCAACCAAGCACCAGCCGCTTCTGCCAATCGTTCCTCTTGATCCTCTTCGCTAGCATCCCGCTCATTAGAAACTAGCTCCACGGCTTTTAATTCAAACGTTTGCTTCAACTGTTCTTCCAATTCAAACAACGCTGAATCAAAATGATTGATCTTGATCTCAACGATACCTTGCTTTTTCGCTTGGCTGATCATCCGGCTGACTGTCGTGCGATAGATGGATAATTCTTTAGCAATTTGAGCCTGCGTCAGCTCTTGTTCGTAATACATATAAGCGACTTTGGCTAATAATTTTTTCTTATCCTCTTTCATACTGCTTCCTTCCTTGTTGTGAAATCTTATTTACCTGTTTCCGAAAAGCGTGTATCATTCTAATTAACGAATGGAGGAGAGCTCAATGTCTATAGAAGCCACAAAAGCCTTTTTCTCACAATATGAAATGACTGATCGGATCCACGAATTTCCCGTTTCTAGTGCAACCGTCGAGCTGGCTGCCAAAGCCTTGGATTGTCCGCCGGAATTAATCGCGAAAACGATGTCCTTCACCCTGAAAAAGAGTGACAAGACAATTTTAATCGTGATTGCCGGTGATGCAAAAATTGATAATGGCAAATACAAGGCGACTTTTAATGAACGTGCCACGATGGTAAAAGCCGATCAAGTCGAAGAGACGATCGGTCATCCTGTCGGCGGCGTTTGTCCTTTTGCGATCAAAGCTGACGTTGACGTTTACCTTGACGAATCGTTGCAACGTTTTGAACGAGTCTTTCCCGCCTGCGGCAGTCCCAACAGTGCGATTGAGCTAACGATACCTGAATTAGAAACGTATACCCGCTACAAAAAATGGGTCGATGTCTGTAAAAATTGGCCAGCAAACGAATTATAGGCATTGCTAAATTTAAAGTCTAAAGACGAGTCAGCTGACTCGTCTTTTTTAAATGATCGCTTGTGCTACCACGCGGCAGTCCTGCAAATAAGCTTCTAACACTTTTTTGACAGTGGCTTGATCCACTCCCGTATCATCTGCAAATTGATAGCCTACGATCAATGCGCGGGTCGTCTCCTCACCAATCATTCCCCGAGTGGCATCAGAAGTTGGACTACCAAATGGTCCCGCGGAATCTTCTAACACCAAAAGATTCTCAATGTTAACCGATTTATTTCCGATACCGCTGTAACGTTCGCCGGCTTTTCCGACTGTTAACTGAATCGGTTCATCCACTTTGCTTAAATCATACGAGCCAAAAGGCAGCTTCCAGTTCAATGAAAAATAATTATTCAAGTCAACGAGGTCATTAATTTGATAAAGACCCTTTTGTTGAACGACCCGCCGCCACAAACTATCTGAAGACGGACGAAACCGGGCCGGATCTTTTCCTAATGTACGATAGGCTTTTTTAGTCGCGACGATTCGTGGATCATCCTTAATCATTTCAAGCGTATCCTCAACCTCGATTTTTTCTATTAAAGGATTCAACAGCTCTTGCCAAATAGCAGCTTGATAGTCTTGATTCGTGAATTCGATCACTGTGCAGGCCAGCGAGATCCCTAATTGCTTCAACTTCGGATCAACCGTAATCTTCATTTTTTCTCCTCCAACACTTTTCTTCTAGTTTAAACGTTTTCGCTAAAAAGCAAAAGGCTTCTTGTTACTGCTTACAAAAAATCTTCGTTATAATGAACAGTAGATGGACGGACTTCAAAAAAATGAAGTTCTCTTTTATAAATAACGTTGTGACAGAAGTAGCTTCTTCGGAAATAAACCGAAATTTTTCAAAGCTGACCGAATCTGTCACAACCTCTTTCTAAAAAACGTATGAACAAGGAGGAATTTCAAATGAAAATCACGTATCATGGTCATTCCATTCTTTCGATCGTCAGGAAAGATGGTCAGAAATTATTATTTGATCCATTTATTACCGGCAATTCATTAACCGACCTGAAAGCAGATGAAGTCACGACAGATTGGATCTTAGTCACTCATGGTCATAGTGATCACATTGGCGACATGGTGCCCATTGCTAAACGAAATGATGCTACCGTGATCAGTATTGTCGAAGTTTGTTCTTTTGCGGAAAAGAACGGTGTAGAAAAGACTCACGGTATGAACATTGGCGGAAAATATGATTTCCCCTTTGGTCGCGTAAAAATGGTCCACGCGCAACACAGCTCCGGCTATGAAGTCGATGGACAAATGGTTTATATGGGCGAGCCCGCAGGTTTCATTATCCAAGCTGAAGGAAAAACAATTTATCACGCCGGTGATACCTCGAATTTCGGTGACATGGCACTTTTCGGTAACGCCTTTGATATTGATGTGGCTTTCTTGCCGATTGGCGATAATTTTACGATGGGTCCGAATGAGGCTGCTAGCGCCGCAAAACGACTGAAAGCCAAACAAGTCGTGCCGATCCATTACAATACCTTTCCCGTCATTAAACAAGACCCTGAAGCCTTCGTTAAGCTTTTGCCGGAAAATGTCGGCAAGGTTTTAGCTGTTGGAGAAACTTTAGAACTATAAAAATCAACGGGCAGCTTGTCTGCTCGTTGATTTTTTTACCGACCTGAGTCATACAAATAAAACTGTGTCTTCTTCAAAAATTCGTTATACTGATATAAAAAAGGAGTTTGCCTATGTTGAACTTTGAGAGTGATTATTTAGAAGGGGCTCATGAAAAAATTTTGGCCCGTTTGGTAGAAACCAATCAAGAAAAATTAAGCGGTTATGGGCGGGATAAATATTCTGCCTCCGCGATTGATAAAATTCGGCAAGCGACGCTTTGCCCTGAAGCTGAAATTTATTTTATTTCCGGTGGTACTTTAACCAACGCCTTAGTGATTGCTTCACTGTTAAAAAAATACGAAGGCGTTATCGCCCCCGAAACTGGACACATCACCACCCACGAGACCGGCGCCATCGAATTTTCCGGCCATAAAGTTTTAAGCTTGCCGCAAACCAACGGGAAAATTTCTGCGGAACAAATCCGCGAGTACCTTGAACAATTTTGGGCAGATGACAATCGCGAGTTCATGGTTTTTCCTGGGATGGTCTATCTCTCTCATCCTACTGAATACGGCACGCTCTATTCACAGGAAGAATTAAAAATGATTTCGGCAGTTTGTCAGCAATACAAGATCCCTTTATTTTTAGACGGCGCTCGCTTAGGCTACGGCTTAGTCAGCCCTGAATCAGATTTAAGCTTTCCACAGATCGCCGAATACTGTGATGTTTTTTACATCGGTGGAACAAAAGTCGGCGCGCTGTTAGGAGAAGCAATCGTCTTTACCAAAAAGAATACTCCCGACTATTTCATCGCCCACATGAAACAACAAGGCGCACTGTTAGCCAAAGGCCGTTTATTAGGATTGCAATTCGATACGCTGTTTACCAATCAGCTGTATTTTCAGATCAGTCAGCACGCTATCGACATGGCAATGCGTTTAAAGCAAGGGTTATTAGCAAAAAATTATCGTTTTTATCTTGATTCGCCAACGAATCAGCAATTTGTTATTTTGGAAAACAAACAAATGGAAGAACTAAAACGGCAAGTCGCCTTCAGCTTCTGGGAAAAATACGATGAACAGCATACGGTGATTCGTTTCGCTACCAGTTGGGCAACGAAACAAACGGAGATCGATGAATTATTAGCATTATTGTAAACGGCTTGTCGTTAAAGCCGTTTTTTATGTCTCTGCTCTAGTGATAGCTTAACTTTTTTAATTGTAAAACCGACAGCTAATAAGAGAGACTTCGCGAAATAGGAGATAGATATACCTGCTGTAAAGCAATTTATTCATTTGAAAATTTTATACTTTCTTTATAAACTAAAAAAACTTCCGGATCTCGGAAGTTTTAGAGGCTGATTAAACGGTAGGTCAAACAGGCGACATAGCATTCGTAACTTTCAGAAAAGCGCATTACATTGTAGCCGAGCGCTTCGCTGATTTTTTTGATCCGATATTTCACTGTATTTTTATGGATAAACAGTTGTTCGCTGCAAATTTGAAAATCGGCTCCGGCATCTAATAGAAAGCTGCATAATGTCATTAGCTGCTCTTTGCTATCCATAATAGGACTTAACAGTGCTAGCGTCTCTTCGACTTCCGCTTCACCAGATTGAATCAATTTATTGGCGTAAGCGACTTGCCGAATCTCACTAATAGAGAAATTCTTTTTCTCGTGAAATAACTTCGGCAGCTGCAGCGCAACTTCATTGACTAATTGATAAGTCGTTCGCACATCGGTGGTATTGCGTAAACGAGGACACAAAACGATACTATCGATACTCTCTTTGTAGGGACTGTTTTGGATGAACGTTTCTCCCAGTACCAGCTCAGAGTCATTGTGGCGATAATTTCCTAAAAGCACGATCAACTGGTCATCCAATAATTGGGTGACACAGGTTTTATAAAACTTTGAAGCATAGCTGAGAATGTCTTCTTTTAATTTCTTTTCTTCTTTAAGATCGTTTAATTGTAGGAGCCACATTAACTCGATCCCCTTTACATCGATCTTCAATTGATTTGCCAAGCGATACATCTTTTCGCTTTCATCATTTAAAATCGCGTGAACTAGCGCCGCTTCATTGACTTCACCGTGCTTCTTGCCCCATAAATTCAAAGCAACTCGCAGCAGTTCCACCGTTTGTTCACATTCAGCTTCTGTCAATAATTCATGTTCCTTTAGTAAATAGAGAGACAGCGAGCCATTTCCTTTTTGATAAAGTTCCTTATAAAAAATAGAGAAATCATTTTTAAGCACTTGTTGGCCGTCCTCTACCGCGACTCGCCGTAATAGACGTTCTAAATCAGTCGTAGAATTTCTCGGCCACTTGATTTGATTGGTCACTTCGTTGTCAGCATTCATCAAAACAATATTCGTTCGTAAAAGATCCGACAGTAGCTTCAGTGTAATATCCACCGTCCGTAAGTGCTCCGGTAGTAAAGAAGCTTTCTCGAGTACTTCATTGACAATATTATCAGCCGGTCGTTTTTTCAAAATTTCCGCCATCAACTCAATAATCACTTCACTATATCGAATACAACGATACTGTTTTGGCATTTGGATAATAATAAAATCCAACGCTTGAGCCGTTTCTAAAACTTTGGGGGCCACTCGCGGCAAAACCGTTCCAACATTATATAAAATGATCCCAATACCGCCCATTCGCTGTAATTGACAAATCGTTGCACACTGCTTGTCAATGTCCTCTCTGATGCTAAAAAAGGAAGTCAGTGCCAACTCGCCTGTATGGTATTCATTCAATTCGAAATGTTCTTCACAGTATTCCATATCGGCAATCTCTAAAAAAGACAGCGACGTTACCGTCTGATTTAAATTGTTGTGCCCCGTCAACACCTCGGCTTCTCTCAAAGAAGGCAACACTAACAATTCCTTTATTTTAGCTCCCAATCCCGTTCCTCCTTAAAATATTCACATCAAATTTTATTTTTCCTCTAACATTAGCAGATTCACTTTTCCTTGTCTATTATATTTTTCTTATTTCAGCCGAATTATTTTAGGGGAAAGAAAAAGAACTTGTGACAAAAATCTTGTCACAAGTTCTTTTTACCAATAAACGACGTACCAGTAGTAGCTTCTTCGGAACTAAGCCGGATCATCTCAAAAATATGAGAAACTATTTTCAATTTTTTTCGGCTTACTTCTTGAAGCTGAACACTTCTGTCACGACCGCTTGTTTGTTCTTATTTAACTGCAGATTCTGATTCTACGATCTTGTTGACGATGCCGTAGTCCTTAGCTTCTTCTGCTGAAAGCCAGAAGTTGCGGTCGGTATCTTTTTCAATTTTTTCCAAAGTTTGACCGGTTGCTTTGGCGATTAATTTATTCACCCGTTTGCGCATCCGTAGAATTTCTTTGGCTTCGATTTGAATTTCGGTTGATTGCCCTTGCACGCCGCCAGCCGGTTGATGAATCATGTAGCGGGTATTCGGCAAGCTGTAACGATCTTTTTTATCCGCCGCCAAATAAATCGTGATCCCAGCACTTGCTACCCAGCCGGTTCCGATCACTTTTACTTTTGGTTTGATAAATTTAATGACATCGTGGATCGTATCGCCGGACTCCACATGGCCACCTTGGCTATTAATAAACATTGTAATTGGTTCTTCACTAGCAGATGATAAATAAAGCAACTGCTCAGTCACCGTTTTGGCTAACTCTTGTGTGATTTCGCCATAAATCAAAATTGTCCGTTGCTTCAATAATTTTAAGAGCATTGGATTTTGTTCTTCTGGTTTTGGTGTGTCAGCTTCTGCAAAAAGATGATTCATAAAAAATTCCTCCTCGTTTTCTAAGACTTCACTATTAGTATAGCCAAAAAAAATTAGAATGAACAGAAAGAGCCTCTGACTAGCTGACTTGCTAAAGTGAAGAAAAGCTGTGGTAAACTAACCAAAAGACTGTTGATTCCTATTGAGCTTTGGCAAAAATTTTTGAAATTTAGCAAAGTATTCATTTTTATTGGCACTATTTATTTTTTTATGGGATGATAGATCGTATTTGTAAAAAAGGAAGGGGATCTTCGTGGCTTATCGAAACAAGCCTCCGTCATCTGCTCGTTAAACTAATCTGATTTCTATTATTTTACTGAAGGAGCAATTTACATGATCGAGGAAAAGAAAAGTTTTATCTCATGGCCAGTCTTAGCCATGATGTCGTTTGTTACTGTCATTGGTTTTGATGATATTATTTATAACTTTGCCAACCAAGGCTTAGGTGTTATTACTTCTTGGATAATTTTACTGCTATTATATGTGATTCCTTATTCTTTGATGGTTGGTCAACTAGGTTCGGTGTTCAATCATGAAGGCGGCGGCTTGACCTCGTGGGTACGAGGAACCAGCGGCGATCGACTAGGTTATTTTACCGCTTGGACCTATTGGGCGGCGTCGATCCCTTATGTCGTCGATACGGCTAACGCGGTTGTCGTCGGTTTCGGCTGGCTAGTCAACGGCAATGATTCAATGGAAGATAAAATGTCCAACTCAATGTTTGCCTTATTAACCTTCTGTGTTTTCTTAGCCTTTATTTTCTTGCAACGACATTTTAAAAAATCATTGGAAGTCTTGAGTACTTTAGGCGGCGGCGCGATGTTCATCATGGCCTTGCTGTTTGTCTTTATGACCTTCGCTTCCTTGTTTATGCCAAACGGTCATATCGAAACACAGCCAATGAATCTAGGTGCCATCGTACCCAAATTCAATCTGCATTATTTAACCACGATCGGCCTGTTAATCTATGCCATCAATGGTGCGGAACTCGTCGCGCCCTTTGTCACTCGGATGCGTAAGCCGCAAAAAGATTTTCCTAAAGCAATGATCATGCTGACCGTGATGACAATCTTCTTGACGGTCTTTGGTTCATTCTCACTAGGCGTCTTTTTCAACGCCCATCACCTGCCAAATAATTTGAAAATGAACGGGTCCTATTATGCTTTCCAACGACTCGGTGAATTTTTCCATCTTGGGAACAGTTTGATGTATGTTTTCGCCGTGACCCAAATCATTTATATGTGCGCGCTGTTGGCGGTCTTATTAGATGCCATGACCCGGATGCTGATCTCTGATACCGGTAAACAATTTATGCCGAAGAAATTAACTAAACTAAACGCGGAAGGCTTACCGATCAACGGCTACATTTTAACTACCGCTTTAAGTGCCTTCATTTTATTATTAGGCGTTTTCTTGCCAGAGATGAATGATATCTTTAACTGGTTGTTGAATCTTAACGGCATTATTTCACCAGGTGTGACTTGCTGGATTTTTTACGCCTTCATTCGGATTCGCTTAGACAGTCGGAAATTTCAATCCGAGTATGTCTTTATCAAAAATGATCGGATGGCGGTCTTTGTCGGTGGCTGGTGTCTCGCAGTAACGGTTATCGCAACCTTGTTCGGGATTTTACCACAAGACGCCGCTTATGGCTCCAGCTTGTTCTGGCATGAATTGATTATTAACATCGTCGGAATCGTTGTGTTGATCGGCTTAGGTTTTGTGATGCCAACGTTAGCCAAACGGGAACGTGAAAAAGAAATGAATTAATTTTTTAGACTGTCTACCTGCCGCTATTAGGAAGGTTGGGGACAGTCTTTTTTGAATACTATTCAAAAAAAATTCAACTCGTGGTAAGATGAATTCTAAATAACATTTCATTTATTTTTAATCAAATTCATAGAAGTGGGTGAGCTTATGTTGCTGTTAGGGTCAGCGGTGAACTGTTTGGCGATCATCGCCGGAAGTTTTTCAGGGATTGTTTTGCGAAATATCACGGAGCAAACAAAAGATACCGTGACAAAAGGGATTTCTTTGGGAGTCATTGCTTTGGCGATTCAAATGTCGCTGCAAGCCAGCTCCTTTATTATTATCATCATCAGTATTTGTTTAGGCGGAATGATTGGCGAGTTTTTAAAAATCGAGGACTCCATGACACGCTTAGGATTATTTTTGGAAAATCGCTTTGCCCGTGGCAATAGTAATTTTGCGGAAGGATTTGTAACCGCGACGTTGATCTATGTGATCGGTTCGATGGGGATCATTGGGGCGATCGAAAGCGGCGTGAGCGGCAATCATCAGACTTTATTTACTAAAGCGGTGATGGATGGCTTCATGTCTATCATGCTGACAGCTTCATTAGGGATCGGCGTACTTTTTTCAGCTTTTCCAGTTTTGATTTATCAAGGCGCGATCACCATCTTCGCCAGTTTCATCGTCCGTTATTTGCCCCCAGAATTATTAGACAGCCTGATGAATGAGATCAGTGCGATCGGCGGTTTAATGATTTTAGCGATCGGATTGAACGTCATGAAGCTGACGAAAATCCGCGTCTCAAATTATTTGCCGGGGATTCTCGTCTTAATCATCATCATGGTAGTCCAATACTTTTACTTTTAATCAGCAAGGGAGTTGATTCTTTTTGCTAAATAATACTTTGTCGTTCCTACCATAGGCACATCTGCTATCTTACCAAAGACCTCATAGCCCTGCTTCAAATAAAAGTCCAACGCTTGATACGCCTTGGTAGTCAAAGTAATCGTCTTCAATCCTTTTTCGACTGCTTGCTTTTCGATGGCCCGCATCAGCTCCGATCCAATTCCCAGCTTTTGAAAGCGGGCATCCACGCCTAATAAAGAAATGTACAGCGTGTCATATTGATACCTGCCAACGATCCCACCAGCTAATTGATCCTCCACCCAAGCAGTCAAGACTAATGGCTGCTCTGTTGATTCTGCTAAGCCATCAGAAAATTCTGCGTCATGCTGCTGCTTAAAAACGTCATCTAGAAAAGGAACTAACTCCTCTTTCACACTTTTTTTAATTTCCACTTTTCTCACCTCATAACTATTTTAAAACAATTCTGCATTGAAAAGTGATTTAAATGAAAACGTCAGAAAATATTTATGAGAAATCTATCACGTTGCTTTTTTGCTATTAAATTAATTTATACTTATTAGCAGGAAATGTAATCGCTTTCACAAGAGAGTCTTCAACTTTAAAAGGGGGAGTAACAAATGTCCGACAAAAAGATCCGCTGGTTCACCGTTTCAATGATCGCTTTTAGTATGGTTTGGGGTTTTGGGAATGTCGTTAACAACTACGCCCAGCAAGGAATCTCTGTCGTGGTCTCTTGGATATTGATCATGTTGTTGTATTTTATTCCTTATGCCTTGATCGTCGGTCAGCTAGGTTCTACTTTTAAAAACAGCTCTGGCGGAGTCAGTTCGTGGGTCAAGGAAACTACTGGCAAACGCAAAGTCGCCTATTATGCAGCTTGGACGTATTGGGTCGTTCACATTACCTATCTCGCGCAAAAACCACAATCTGTTTTGATCGCTCTTGGCTGGGTTTTCAGAGGCAACGGCGATGTCGCTACGAACATGAGCGTTCAAATCGTCGCACTTATCTCACTAGTTATCTTCTTGCTTTTTCTCTTTTTGTCTACCAAAGGGTTAACTACTCTGAAAGTCATTGGAAGTGTTGCTGGCTCCGGTATGTTGATCATGTCGATCCTATTTATTATTTTAGCCGTCGCTGTTCCTACGATGGACCCTTCATTCAAAATGGCCACACCCGACATGGGAAATCTAAAGACCTACATTCCCAAATTTGATCTTGGTTATTTCGCTACCATCTCGATGCTCGTCTTCGCAGTGGGCGGTGCCGAAAAAATCTCACCTTATGTAAACGCCATCGATCATCCAACTAAAAATTTTCCTAAAGCCATGATCTTTATGGCTACAATGATCGGCATCAGCGCCGTGCTAGGCTCAGTCGCAATGGGAATGCTCTTTAACAGCAACCATATTCCCGAGGATCTAATGGCAAACGGAGCTTATAGTGCCTTTCAAATTTTAGGCAATCATCTAGGCGTGGGCAATTTCTTAATGATCGTTTATGGTTTAGCTCAAACCGCGGTGCAATCCTCCGCTCTGGCCTTTTCCATCGATGCACCGTTAAAAATATTGTTATCCGACGCGGATCCAGAATTTGTTCCGCAATGGCTGCGAAAAAGAAACAGAAAAGGAACACTAGTTAACGGCTATTTACTAACAGGAATTTTAGTCAGCATTATTATTATTTTACCGATCGCCGGCATCAAAAGCATGAGTATCCTCGTGCAGTGGCTGACCAATCTAAACTCGATCGTCATGCCAATGCGTTATATCTGGGTCTTCTTTGCTTATATGATGCTGAATCTCCAAATCAAAAAATTTCATTCAGAATACAAATTTATTAAAAATCCGAAGCTGGGGTTTGCTGTCGGTTTCTGGTGTTTCGCCTTCACTATCTTGGCTTGTATTTTAGGCATGCTGCCTAAGATCGATTACGCAGCCGATCCAAGTTCATGGCTCTTCCAATTGATCTCGAATATCGCCACACCAATCATCTTGATTTTACTAGGAACGATTCTACCGATGATCGCCAAAAAAGAGCAGCAGCAATTAAATTGAAAATGAGTAAACGAAGTGTACCCTTCACGAAAGTCCGTTAGACCTCTCGTGAAGGGCACCTGTTTGCGCTTTTTATTTTGCTTTTTCAAGTGCTATAGGTGAATCGCCAATTACCCACGTTTTCGCTACACGCTGTTCTTCAATCATTTGTGCGTACCAACCCTTTTGCTGGCACAATTCTTGATGAGTACCTTTTTCACGGATCTCGCCATCAGCTAAAACAATGATTTGATCCGCGTTGATAATCGTGTTCAAACGATGGGCGATTACCACGACCGTTTTATGTTCCATCAACTTATCCAACGCTTGATTGATTTCTTTTTCATTGTCCGCGTCTAAGCTTGAAGTCGATTCATCCAGTAAAACGACCGGCGCATCCTTTAATAAAGCGCGAGCAATCGAAACCCGCTGTTTCTCACCGCCAGAAAGGGTTGAGCCCCCTTCTCCCACTACGGTGTCGTAGCCATTTTCCATTTGCATAATGAACTCATGGCAGTTGGCTAAGCGACTAGCCTTGACGACTTCTTCCATCGATGCGTTAGGCTTGGCTAAACGAATATTATTTAAGATCGTATCGTTAAATAAATACACATCTTGGAACACACAAGTAATCTCTTCCGTCAATCCATCTGGACGAATCTCGCGGATCGTTTTACCACCCATTTTGATCTGCCCTTGAGTCACATCCCAGAAACGAGAGATCAAGCTGATTACTGTTGATTTCCCTGAACCAGAGGGGCCAACTAACGCCGTTGTTTTCCCATCTGCCACGGTAAATGAAAGGTTCTTCAAGACCGGCACATCGTTTTCGTAGCTAAAGGAGACATCTTCAAAAACAATTTCATGATCTCCGCCGTTAAAACGTTCTTGATTGTACGGCAGCGGCTGCGTGGCAAAAATTTGGCGCAGGTTATCTGCTGATTTGGATAAATATTTCAATTCAGGATAAAGCATCCCAATCGTCATCAGCTGGCTCGACGTAGAGACACTTAACATCAACACCGCGATATATTGCTCCGGTGAAGAATTTCCTTGCATCAGCAGGTTCGTGCCCCAAATCAACGCTACCGGGATCATTAAGGAGACGATCGTTGAAAAGACCATCACATAAGGCATCATAGAAAGCTCTACCCGGATCGAAGACTTTTTGAATTCATGGAACGAGCGATCCAAACGCTCAAATTTTGTCCCCGTCAATTGATACAGTCGAAAGGTTTTGATGCCGTTGATGTATTCCACCACACGCGAGATGACTGCGTTCATTTTCACTCGATGCTCTGGTGCGATCTTGTGGCCAACAGAGCCGCCTTTAATCATTAAAGGCAACGCCACTAAAATCATTACCACCATCACGCCGGCAAACCGAAAATCAATCACTAACGCCGCCAACATACACACCGTAACACTAAACAAGGCCTTAACGAAATCGGTTAAGTGATGCGTCAGCACCTGTTCAAAATCCGCAATATCCGTTGAAAAGTAGCTCGTTAATTTCCCGACACTATTTTGATTAAAGTAACCAGAATTCAGTCCGCGAACATGTTCCGCTAACCGAAGACGCAGGTCCGTCGCGATCACTGAGCCATTCAGCTGCAACGAACGGAAACTGTAACGGGCTAACAAAGAACGAATTACAAAAACCACGGCTAAAATTGCCAGTCCGATAAAAAAGAAGCGCTCCGTAAATTCATTTCGGATCAAGGTAACGATACTCATAATCATGACGGAATAAAAAATCATATTTAAAAACGCATCTAAAATCGCTAGTAAAATCGGTAAATAAAGCAGTTTGATCTTCGTCCCCACCACTGCTTGGATATTTCGAATCACACTCGTCATAAGCTTCCTCCTTCTTCATTTCCCAAAAACGTTCCTTACTCTTCTGCATAGATTTTCCATAATTTGCTGTAAGTACCGTTTCTCCGCACCAGCTCCTCATGGGTTCCCCGCTCAACGATTCGCCCTTGATCAAAGACACAAATCTGATCCGCATGTTTGATCGTATTCAAACGATGTGCGATCATGATCGTCGTTTTATTTTGTAGCAATTCATTTAGCGCCAATTGAATCTTGCGTTCATTTTCAATATCCGTAAAGCTCGTCGCCTCATCAAAAATCACCACCGGCGCATCTTTCAAGATCGCACGAGCAATACAGATTCGTTGTTTTTCGCCGCCAGACATTTTGACACCGGATTCACCCATCACCGTGTCGTAGCCCGCTGGCAGACTCATGATAAATTCGTGAATTTGAGCAGCCTTAGCTGCCGCGTGAATTTCGGCTTCTGTCGCTTGGTCCTTGCCTACCGCGATATTCATACGGATCGTATCGCTTAGCATAAAGGCATCTTGAAAAACAAAACTCATGGCTTGCATCAAAGCAGCTTCGCTAAAATTTTCAACCGGTTGATTATTCAACAAAATTTTTCCTTGTTGAATATCCCAAAAACGTGGCACTAGCTGAGCTGTGGTAGATTTTCCTGAGCCAGAGACTCCGACAAAGGCAGTCAAACTGTTGGCTGGCACCTCTAGCGAAACATCATGCAGCACTTCATCCTCTTCATAAGAAAAATGCACGTGATCAAAACGAATCGCCACGTCAGCCAGCTTATCCACCGTAGATCCGAAGGTTTGCTGCGGCAGATCCATAATACTTTTGATTTTCTCTGTTCCTGTTAAAATTTGAGAAATCGCCATCGCAAATCCGCTTAAGCTTTTCAAAGAAGAAAGGAACACGATGCTCATTACTAAGAAAAATAAAAACGTCGGCAAATCCACTGCACCTCGTAAATACAACCAACCACCTGCCGGAAAACTAAATAACAAGCCCGACTCGATCAAAATCATAAACATCCCGTAAGGCCAAGCCTGTGCCTTGGTACATTCCGTCCACATTTCGTGGTATTCCTCGACAGTCGAAGAATATTGTTTGAAGCCTTTTGCTGTAACATTAAATGACTTCATGACATTCATCCCATTGATAAATTGCATGATAGAAGAATTCAGTTGTCCGACTAATTTATGATACCAGCTCATGTATTGGCTGCTGCTACGCATACCGATCATTAAAATAGCTGCACCGATCACAATCGGTAGCAATAAACACAAGGCCAATGGAACACTCAGCGTACAAAGATAACCAAACATTAATAACGGAACCGTAATTGCTTTGGCTAAATCTGGTACTTGGTGGGCCAGCATCGTTTCAATTCGTTCTGTGTCCTCGATGATCGTCTTTTTCAATTTCCCCGAAGTTGTCTTTGTAAAAAAACCTAAATGCAACGTTGCGATATGAGCACTTAAACGACTGCGAATCTCATACAACGTATTAAAAGCACCAATGTGTGACAAACTGCCGCTTAATAACATCATGACGAATTTTATAACGATCGCAATTCCCGCATAGGTCGCATAACGCATCGCCAGATCCATATTAGGCTGTTCACCGAATAAAAATAATAAGACGCGATACAGCATCACCAAAGGAACAAAATCCATAATGCCGGAAATAATACTAAAAAAAGCGGAAGCTGCTAACAACAAACTTGATTTTCCCGCCAAACGAAATAAATAGCTAACACTCGTCTTTTCCATAAGCTCCTCCTCTTCCCCATCTAATTGATAACCGTTCTCAATTATCTACGAATTATTACACACGTTATCCATTAAGTAAAGCTTATTTTTTGACTTTCATTCATTTTTCTGAATCTTTTTGGCGATTTCGTTGTAGTAACGATTTCTTTTTTCTTTGTGTATACTTAAGAGCAAAGGATTAGACGAAAGGATTTTTTTGATGAACGAATACCTTGATGAGTTAAGAGAGTTTTGGGATGATTTTGCGGAAGATTATGAACAAATTCAACAAGAATCTAGTTTTCCCATAGCAGAAGATCTAACAGCTTTTTTGATCAGCGAAAAAATCTTTCCCTGTCAGACTTTTTTAGACTTAGCTGGCGGTACTGGCCGTTATTTATCTAGTTTTCAACAGCAGGTTGAAAATTATACCCTGGTCGATATTTCGGAGCAGATGTTGCACTATGCGAAAAATAAGGCGGCAGAAAATGTTTTGTTAATCAAACAGTCGCAAGAAGCTTTTTTAACTCAAAGCAATACCCGATTTGACGTCGTTTTTTCGGCGATGAATCCCGCTTTGAAAACAAGTCGTGACTTGACTGCTTTGCAGCGTATCAGTCGGAATTGGTGCCTGCTTTTTCGTGCGATCCAAGAGGAAGACACACTCTTCTCACCTTACGAAGCAGCAAATCCTGATTTGTTATTGAATCAGCAGTATAAAACATTTTTGCAGGCTGAAAAGATTCCCTACAAAATTAAACAATTTTCCTACAAAAAAAGCGAAGACGTGAATCGTGAATTTTTCCAAGCTTATTTCGAAGATGATTTTCCTGCGGCAGAGCTGGCTATGATGATCGAAAAGACTTTTGGTGACGCACCGCAAAAAAATAATGAAAGCCGGCTTACTTTTGAATTGATTTATTTTCAAGTCCCAAAGGCTTATAATGAGAGCGGCTTATAACAATAAGGGGGAAGAATGATGGAAGAAAAAACATTTCAACGAATCAAAGAATTAACCCAGCTGCAAGGAACCAGCGGCTTTGAGGAAGATATTCGGACTTATCTGCGAAGCGCGATGACTCCATTAGTTGACGAAGTCCAACAAGACAGGCTTGGTGGGATTTTTGGCTTGAAAAATGCACCGGAGGATAAACCACGTGTGATGGTCGCAGCCCATATGGATGAAGTTGGCTTTATGCTGACAGAAATTACTCCGCGAGGCTTATTCAAAGTCGTACCTTTAGGTGGTTGGAATCCTTACGTTGTTTCAGCGCAACGCTTTACTTTAAAAACCGGCAAAGGCAATTATCCTTGTATCTCCTCTTCCGTACCGCCTCATCTATTACGCGGAACTAGTGGACAAGGTCAAGTTAAAGTGGAAGATATTTTATTCGATGCCGGCTTTGAATCAAAAGAGGAAGCGCTAGCCTTTGGCATTTTACCAGGCGATACGATCGTTCCACAAACAGAGACTGTAAAAACCGCCAATGGCAAAAATATTATCAGTAAAGCCTGGGACAATCGCTACGGCTGCACCGTTGTCTTGGAAGCCTTAGAAGCCCTGCAAAAAGAAACATTAGATTATACGCTGATCGCTGGTGCCAACGTGCAAGAAGAAGTTGGTCTGCGAGGAGCCAAACCTGCCGTAACAAAATTCCAGCCTGATTTATTCTTTGCAGTAGATTGCTCCGCCGCTGATGATCTAGTGACTACTAATGGCACCTTTGGACATTTAGGCGAAGGGACCCTCTTACGAATCCAAGATCCCGGTATGATTCTTTTACCACGGCTGCGGGAATATTTATTAGACACGGCGGAAACCCATAATATCCCTTATCAATACTTTGTTTCAAAAGGCGGCACAGACGCTGGCGCCGCTCATACTGCAAACGAAGGCGTTCCAAGTACGGTAATCGGTGTGTGCGGACGTTATATCCATACCCATCAAACGATGTTCAGCATCGCCGACTTTGATGCCGCACGAGAAATGCTGATCCAAGTATTGAAAGGGTTAGACGAAAGTACCATCAAAACAATTATCGCCGGAAAATAATTGCTTAATAAAAATTAAATAACTTGCTAAAATGATGATTATCAAGCTTTTACTAACTCATTTAATAATAATATTCTTTTTAGTAAACATTTTTCTTGCAATCAAAAGTTATTTCCGTTAGGATTTAAACATATTAATAACTCCTTAGGGGAGTAACCGGCAACAATGTTGTTGTGATATCAACAGTAAGTCAACCAGCAATGGTTTTCTGGTATCGTATGAAATGGTGAGACCTAAGACAAGTTTAAACACTTGCCTTAGGTCTCTTTTTGCGAGTTCTACTTCTTGCTTTAGCAAGATTAGTAGAATCGTAAGCGTAGTGAGATTCATATTATTTTTTGCTCTTTGAAAAATAATTTCCTTACTACAAGCTAGCTGTCAGTTCACCTTTTCGCAGTTTAATAAATTACGAAACAAGTTTTGCTTTATTAAACTAGAATATTAAACGTCATGTTTAGTTGAATGATAGACGCACGAAAATAAACTCATTTTTTCGTCATTGGAAAAAATGAGTTCCTAAGCCATGAGTTAGCTGCGAGCCTACTTCTTGCTTTAGCAAGATTAGTAGAATCGTAGGCGTACGAGGTTAAATCAAAAAAATTGGAGGATATAAATTGACAAAACAAGTTTACCAACAAGAAACAGAGGAATTAATGAAGGACCTCAAGGCTGCACCAGAAGGTTTAAGCCAAACCGAAGCGCAACAGCGCCTACAAGAAAATGGCCCGAATCAATTAAAAGAAGCAAAGAAAAAAACAACACTGAGTTTATTTTTGGAAACCTTCAAAGACGCAATGGTCGTCGTCCTGTTGATCGTTGCGGTTGTCCAAATGGTGATGGGGGCTCACGTTGAATCCATCGTGATTTTCGCCGTCTTGTTACTGAACTCAGTCGTTAGTGTGATTCAAACAAAAAAAGCGGAGGGTTCATTAGACGCTTTGAAAAAGCTTTCTGCCCCAGACGCCAGTGTTTTACGCGGCGGGCAAGAGCAAAGTATCCCAGCTAAAGAAATCGTAACTGGTGACATCGTCATTTTAGAGGCTGGCGATTATGTCCCGGCGGACGGTCGCTTACTTGAAGAAGGTTCGTTGAAAGTTGACGAAGGCATGCTGACTGGTGAATCAACACCGGCAGAAAAAGAGATCACAATCTTGACTTCTGACGTTCCTGTTGGTGATCGACTTAACATGGTTTTCAGTGGAACGATCGTCACATATGGTCGTGGAAGATTTTTAGTGACTGCGACTGGGGCTGAGACTGAGATCGGTCAAGTCGCCGGTTTATTGGAATCAACCACTGAACAAAAAACACCACTGCAACGCGGCTTGGATCGTTTCAGTAAGAAATTAAGTATCGCGATCTTGATTTTATCGATTGTGATTTTAGGCGTTCAACTACTGCGGGTCTTTTTAGAAGGTTCGGCGGATATGACCCAAGACATCGTTAATGCCTTTATGTTTGCCGTAGCGGTGGCAGTTGCAGCGATTCCTGAAGCGCTGCAATCAATCGTGACCATCGTCCTTTCATTAGGCACCAAAAAAATGGCAAAGCAACACGCGATCATCCGTAAACTGCCAGCCGTTGAAACATTGGGCTCCACCAGTATTATTTGTACCGACAAGACCGGTACATTGACTCAAAATAAAATGACCGTAGTCGATCATTTCTTAGCGGATGGTCAAAGCGGTGAATTTTCAAAAGATCCGAAAAACTGGGAAGCTGATGAACAACGTTTGATCGAGATCAGCGTTTTGGCTAATGATGCCACCATCAGTGAAGATGGAACAAAATTAGGCGATCCTACCGAGATTGCTTTGATCGACTATAGCGAAAAGCAAAATCAATCTTATCGTGAATTGCGTAAAAGATCGCCGCGAGAAGCGGAACTGCCTTTTGATTCTGATCGCAAATTGATGTCGACGCTCCATACCATTGATCAAAAACGAACCATGGTTACTAAAGGCGGTCCAGATATCGTCTTTGAACGTAGCTCGAAAGTTTTATTAGATGGTGCGGTTGTTGAATTCACTCCAGAACTGAAGACTCGTTTCCAAAAGCAAAATGAAGATTTTTCTAAACGAGCACTGCGAGTATTAGCGTTTGCTTATAAGGAAGTAACTGCGAATGAGTTAACGTTAGAAGATGAAAATGAGCTAGTTTTAGTCGGCCTATTGGCTATGATCGATCCGCCGCGGGAAGAGGTTTTCCAAGCGGTTGCTGATGCCAAATCAGCCGGTATCCAAACGGTTATGATCACCGGTGACCACAAGACGACTGCTGTGGCGATCGCTCAAGAAATCGGTATTTTTGAAAAGGGCGACATGGCATTGACAGGTGCTGAATTGGATCAATTAAGCGAAACTGAACTGACTGAGCAATTAGAACAAATTACGGTTTATGCTCGCGTTTCGCCAGAGAATAAAATCCGAATCGTTCGCGCGTGGCAAGACAAAGGAAAGATTTCTGCCATGACGGGAGATGGTGTCAATGATGCGCCAGCTTTGAAACAGGCGGATATTGGGATTGCGATGGGAACCGGAACCGATGTTGCCAAAGATGCGGCAGCGATGGTTTTAACCGATGATAACTTTGCTTCGATCATCAAAGCTGTCGAAGTCGGACGAAATGTTTTTGACAATATCAAAAAGGCGGTTGCCTATCTGTTTGCTGGTAACTTAGGGGCCATCATTGCTATCATCTTCGCCTTAGCGATTGGTTGGGCGAACCCCTTCACGGCTTTACAATTACTCTTTATCAACTTAGTCAACGACTCGCTGCCAGCCATCGCATTAGGAATGGAAAAAGCCGAGCCAACGATCATGCAGCGTCAGCCTCGTGATCCCGATAGTGGTATCTTCACTGGTAAAACGTTGATTTCGGTGACCTACCGGGGGATCTTGATCGCGTTAGCCGTGATTGTCGCTCAATGGCTAGGCAATCAACAATCTGCTGAAATTGGTGTCGCGATGGCTTTCACTACCTTGATTTTAAGCCGAACTCTACAAACATTTGCGGCTCGTTCGAATACTCAAACCTCGATCCAAGCAGGGCTCTTTAGCAATAAGATGGTCTTATTGGCGATCGTGGTCTGTGGCGGACTGTTCAGCTTGACACTGTTACCAGGATTGCGTGAAGTCTTCGCGATTCCCGCTGCCTTTGCTTTAAAAGACATTGGTTTAGCGTTAGCCTTAGCAGCTACGGCGGTTCTATTGATGGAGATTACTAAATTGATTTTAGTTAAAGTTCAAGAACCAAAAACAAAAGCAGAATTAAATAAAAACTAAGCAACATACTAAAAGGCAGCGCCGGATTAATCGGCGCTGCCTTTTTTTTTATAAGAATTGTTGCAAATAGCGTTGGATTCGAGGATTCTCACTGGCGAAGAAAGACTGGCTGCTGCCATCAAAGGTCACCTGTCCATCTTCTAGAAAAACAATCCGATCCGCGACTTTACGAGCAAACTCTAAGTGATGGGTCACTACGATTTGTCCATTACCGGATTCCGCCAAATCTTTGATCACCTGCAGTACTTCTTGAGCTAACTCTGGGTCTAAAGCACTCGTTGGCTCATCATACAACATGAACTGCGGTTCCATTGCTAATGCTCTTGCGATTGCCACCCGCTGCATCTGCCCGCCGGATAATTGTTTTGGATGTTCTGCGGCTTTATCTAACAATCCAACCTTAGCCAACAACTTCTCTGCTTGCTCCCGCGCTTGTGCTTTCGCTATTTTTTTCACCTGTATTGGGCCTTCCATGACGTTTTGAATCACCGTCAAGTGGGGAAAAAGGTTGTACGCCTGAAAAACGATACTAAAATGACCGCGGTAGTCCTTTAATTGGCGAAATGCAAGGTTTTGCTGCGGAAAGGTCAGTTTGTCCTGATCGATTTCAATCGTGCCACTGTCTGGTGTCTCTAATAAATCGATCGACCGCAACAAGGTGCTTTTACCTGACCCAGATGGTCCTAGAATAACCGTTGTCTCCCCCGGTTGGAAAATCAAATTAATCTCTTTTAAGACTTGATTGCCATCAAAGCTTTTGTTTAATTTTTCAATTGTTAACATTGAACTTCCTCCTAATAGACCATCCGTTTTTCAAGCACGGACTGCAAATAATTCAAGAAGGTACAAAAAGCTAAATAATAGACTGCCACCATGCTGTAAAGCAGCAATGGCTCGTAGGTCCGTGCGGCGATTCGCTGAGCTGTCATGAAAATCTCCACAATCGTTATACTAGCAGCTAACGAGGTGTCCTTAACGAGACTAACAAAGTTATTCGACAACGGTGGCAAGGCGATTTTAAAAGCTTGTGGTGCGATGATCCGATACAAAATCTGCCAACGGCTCATCCCTAATGACGCCGCCGATTCGTATTGCCCTTGAGGGATGGCTAATAAAGCGGAACGAATATTTTCAGAAGCATAAGCGCCGGTATTTAATGAAAAGGTCAAAATCGCGGCTGCCCACGCGTCCATTTGGATACCGACTGACGGCAGTCCAAAGAAAACGATAAACAGTTGAACTAGTAACGGCGTTCCGCGAAAGATCCACACATATAAAAAGAAAAATCCGTTGAGTAGACGATTTTTTGAAATCCGAGCTAAAGCGGTGATCAACGCTAAGACCATCCCTAAAGCAAAAGAGATCAAGGTCAAAGGAATCGTCATTTTTAGCAATGCCCAAAACAACGGTAGCGCTGAGCTTTGAATAATATCTAGCATTCGTTCCATATTAATTACTCCTTCAATCTCTATTTAGAAATATCTTTCTTAAAGTACTTTTCTGACAGCTTTGTCAAGGTGCCGTCTGCTTCTAATTCTTTGATAGCTTTATCCACTTTTTCGGCTAATTTTTCATCGCCTTTATGAAACATTGCTGCAACTTCGGTCGCTTCATTAGAAGTCTTAACGATTTTGATTGACGCATCAGGCTTTTGATTCAAATAATCGTAATACGTCACGTCATCGTTCAAGGTAGCATCCGCGCGCTTGTCGCTGACTAATTCCACCGCTTTACTGAAGCCGTCGACGCTAGAAATCTCCGCTCCTAAGCCTTCCGCCATTTCCGCATAGTTACTAGTCAATGACTGTGCCGCAGTCTTGCCCTTCAAATCTGAGAAATCCTTGATACTGTCGTTGTCCTTATTAACGATCAACGCAGGATGCGAGACTGAATAGGGGGTACTGAACAAATATTTCTCCTTACGTTCAGGGGTGATCGCTACTTGGTTAAATACCACATCCGTCTTCTTCGCGTCAAAGGCGGCTAACATCGAATCCCATGGCGCTTCAACAAATTTTACTTTATAATCTATTTTTTTCGCGACCGCTTTGGCCACATCAACATCATAGCCGGTTAATTTGTCATTCTCATCACGAAAAGAAAATGGCGAATAGGTTCCTTCTGTCCCGACCCGTAAGACCTTTTCAGCGCTTGAGCTGGCGGCTCCGATGTCTTTTGACTGGCAACCGGCTAGAAATAGGACGCCCACGACTAACAAGCTAGCAACGGCAATAATTGATTTTTTCATTTTATTTTTCCTCCAATGCATGGTCCAAATCATTTTGTAAGTCCGTTAATTCTTCGATTCCCACTGACAAGCGAATCAAGCCGTCTTTGATACCCGCAGCTGTTCGTTGCTCCTTAGGAATCGACGCATGAGTCATAACGGCTGGTACTTCAATCAAACTTTCAACGCCACCTAAACTTTCCGCTAACGTGATGATCTGCAAGGATTCAACAAAATTCGCTACTTTACTTTCATCTACCAATTCAAAGGCGACCATTCCCCCGAAGCCCTTCATTTGCTTGGCAGCAATCGCGTGCCCTGGATGATCTGCTAAGCCGGGATAATAGACGGTTGCGACCGCTGGATGCTTGGTCAAAAATTCCGCCACCGCTGTCGCATTCTTTTGATGGGCTTCCATTCGTACGGCTAACGTTTTGATTCCTCGCTGCAATAGCCAGCTGTCTTGCGGACCTAAAATACCACCGATAGAATTTTGATAAAACCCAATTTTTTCTGCTAAAGCTTCATCATTCGTGGTCGCGAGCCCTGCGACTAAGTCACTGTGTCCGCCTAAATATTTGGTCCCGCTATGCAAAACGATATCCGCACCTAGCGCTAACGGCTGCTGTAAATAAGGCGTCGCGAAAGTATTGTCGACGATCGTCAATAGCTCATGGCTTTTGGCCCAAGCAGCACTTTTTTCTAGATCGATAATTTTTAATAAAGGATTGCTAGGTGATTCTAAATAAAGAGCCTTGGTATTCTCCGTTAACGCCGCTTCAAGCTGTGCTGAATCCTGCGCATCCACCATTGTGTAGCTTAACCCTAACGGCGCAAAAACCTTTTCCAGTAAACGGAAAGTCCCGCCATAAACATCGTCGCCTAAAATCAAATGATCGCCTGGTTGAAATAAGGATAAGGTCGCATGAATGGCTGCCAGTCCCGAAGCAAAAGCAAAGCCTTCCACACCGCCTTCAAGCTCAGCAATCAATTCTTCTAACGCCAAGCGAGTGGGATTACCTGAACGAGAATACTCAAAATCTCCTGGCTGCCCTAATTTTTTTTGCCGATAGGTCGAGGTTTGATAAATCGGCACACTGACAGCTCCCGTCAATGGATCTTCGCTAATTCCTCCGTGGATCATCTTGGTTGATAAATGCATGTTTTTTCCTCCTGATTGTTTGTTTTTTTAGCCTTTATCTTTTAAGCAACAACACATGGTAGTTCCTCCAATCTTATGTTTATCCTTTTTATTCTGCTGAGACACAAACCTTGCTCCAGCTGGGGTAGGCTTTTTCAAAATTTGAAAAAAGCTATTATTTTCGTACTTAATACGATTTTTTTATTATGCTAAAGCCTAAAGAAAAACTTGCAAAATCTGAAAAAGATCGCAAAAAAGAGGTGCAAGCTATTAAAGCTGCACCTCTTAGAATCGCCAAAATTAGAAGTTTTCTTCTTTTTCAAACGAGTTCAGAACAGTTAATAGACATGACAAATCAGTATGCTGCTTTTTTGCACCATACAACAACAAGCTGATTGAACTGTTTGAAGATTTTGTTTCGCCATGTTGTTTGTCATGTGTCCTGACCTCCTTAAAATGATTGAACTCAATTTAGCATTTCCAAAATGAGAAGTCAATCATTAGCTTCTCAAATATTTTTTAAAATAACTATTTCCAAAAACGCCTCAATTTTCCACAATCTTTGTTGAAAACATTTTTAACCCACAATATCCCTAAATTTAATAACGAAATATTTTTTAAAGTTGCAACACATCTGTTACCGAATAATATCCCGGTTCTTGCTGCGCCAAAAAAATGGCACAATCACAGGCACCTTTGGCAAAGCCCCGCCAGTCAGTGGAATGATGACTAATCTCCAAGCGTTCTCCAAAGCCGCCAAAGAAAACAGTATGACTGCTTGGAGTATCCCCCATCCGCAAAGAATGGTAACCAATCGTACCCGGCGTTCGTTCCCCGACTCCTTCACGTCCGTAAACAGCAAGATCTGTTAGCTCACCACCTAATTCGTGAGCGATCACTTCACCCATTTCTTTCGCTGTCCCACTAGGTGCATCCTTTTTCCAACGGTCATGCATTTCAACAATCTCGATATCGGTCTCTTCACCAATTGCCGCCGTTGTTAGCTGCAATAATTTATTCATGACATTGACTAATTTTGAAGTGTTGGCGGCGTATAAAACAGGGATATTCTCACTAGCCTCTCTGAACAAGGCTTTTTCCTCCGGTGTAAAGCCAGTCGTTCCGCAAACCAGCGCTTTATGGTGAGCCTGCGCTAAACGTAAGACGTCTAAGCCCATTTCCTTCGTTGAAAAATCAATGATCACGTCACAGGAATCAATTACTTCAGCCAACTCATCTACGATCGGCACAGCTAATGTCCGTCCAAAGGTCATTTGCCCAAGATCCCCACCGATGTACGATCGTCCTTGCGGGCCTACCCCCGCTACTAATTCTAATTCAGCGCTTTCATCCGCGACTTGAGTAATCAAGCGCCCCATTTTCCCCAATGGTCCTACTACAATCGTTTTGATCATAAGCTACCGCCTTTCTTTAACCCGTTTTCAATTTAGTTTAACACGAAAAAACACCCAAGAATTATTTCTTGAGCGTTTAGAAAAACATTCGTAAAAAGGACCATAAATAGCGAAGCAAGCGATATAAAATAAACAAGAGAAACAAATTACCAAAAATGAAACTGGCGGCATTGCCGGCACTGGCTCGCAAGTTACTCAACGTGAAACGCCGTAAAAAGCGCGGCATCGAGCTGTATCCATTACGTTTCAATCGGAATTTTTCCTCGTAGGTCAAGTCCAGCATATCGTAATAAACGATCTGCAAAGGCTCCCGTGAGAAAAAGGCCTTCGAAAAACCTACCATCAGCGTGTACTGCTTATTGTTAGACGGCAGATTGCGGACATTCTTTTTATTGATTCGCACATGTTCGTCATCCATCACATTGTAGCTGTATTCCTCTTCCTGAATCTGATGAATCCGTAATTCCGGTTGATTCTCAGCTAGGAAGCCTTGATAGATCGACACAAATTTTTGCTGTTGCAAATAAAGGTAGATCATCGCCGCGGCGAGTAGGATCATTAATAGGCTATTTAACAAAATCGTATCGCCAATGATCACAGTGTAAGACAAAATAATAACTAGTGCTACCCCGCAAAAAGTGAGCCGCTTTCGATAATATTTTTGGTACATAATTCGAATCGTCCGCTCGTAATAGTCAAAATCCGCTGCTGCAACATTCATCTCTTTTCCTCCTTTCGAATATTTATTTGTTCTTAGTATAACGGAGCGAAGAATAGATGTCAGTCTGTTTTGTTCATAAAGAATCATTTGACTCTTACCTTTAGACTATTTTAAAAAGCTTTGCCGAGAAAAAGTATATTTTACTGAGATACGCTTTTTTTCTTTCTGAACAAGAGTATAATGAACGTGTAAAAACGATTACTTTTATTCAAGTGAAGGGGTACACTTATGAAAATGGCAATGATTCTCTCAACTATTCTGTTTTTCTTAGTTAATTTCTATCTTTTTTCTGTCTATTTCAAAGAAAAAAAAATCAAAGATCATTTGGAGAAACTGGCAGTCATGTTCGGCGCAAATATGAGTGTATTGTTTGTTGATAGCTTAATTTTATTTTTCGGCGCGCTGGCTGAAGAAGGATTCTTACTAATGACGATTTTTGCTTAACGACACATTTAAAAAGGCTGAACCAGTTAACTGGCGCAGCCTTTTTTTGCTAATCATTTTCAATAAAACCATATTCAAGAATTTTTAATTTTCGTTTCAAGCGTTCAATTGCTGGCATTAAATCTTCGATCGTCTGCCATTCTGGATGCTGCGTTAATTCTTGTTGAATTTTCGTTGTCTCGCTATTTAAAACAGCATAGATGATCTCCAGTACTTCTTTTTCCTCTACCTCTTTTCGCAAAGGTAATTTGCCGATCACCTGATCCGTCAGCGTAATATTTTTACTAAAATCCTGATTGAGCTTTTCCGTCATTCTTTGCCGCAAAGGCTCTGGCAGCATTGGCATCTCCGTATAAGCCTTCATTAAGAAATCAAATTCATTTGGATAGGTCAACTGTAGTTGAATTTTATACTTTGTCGCCTCAACGACCATTTCCAGTAAATCAGAAGCTTGCGTCCAAACGGAATAATCGATCCGCTGATAGAAAAAATCCGCTGCATATTCATAGGTTGCTTCATAGAGACCACTTTTATTCCCATAGTAATGGAACAGTAAGCCCTTTGAAACCCCGGCCTGATTCGCGATTTCATCCGTCTTCGTTTCACGATAACCGTTTTTAGCAAATAATTGGGCGCTGGTGGTTAAAATATTTTTTTCTTTTTGTGGATCTTTTACTACTTCTTTCATCGTATCACTCCAAGTCCCGCTTATTGTAGCCGATGATCCCCAGTATCGTCAAACCAAGAAAGATCGCGACTAAACCAAGCGCCAACGATTGGTTCAATGCTTCGGTCGGCACTTTTCCCACCCAGCCGAGGGGCGAGATATTGGCGGTTTCTTCTGATAGATTCAGCAGCGGTCCGAACATTTTGATCAGGACACTGCCGGCTAGATACGCCCATAAAAGATTGGTTAATTTAGGCAAGGCACCAGTCAATAAACTAGCGATTCCGACAAAAAACAGCGTTGCTGGTAAAAAGCCACCGAGCGTTTCCCAAAAATACTTGATTGCTAAAGGGTGTTCCATTGACGCATTTCCAACAAAGAAGGCTCCCGCTAACGTAGCGACAAAGACAAGACAGCTAGTTATGATCCCGACAGAAAAATAACTCAAAGCTAAACGAGTCTTCGTGATACTCTTGGAATGGATGATTTCTAAGTAGCCTTTTTTATCATCTGACTTCAAACGAAAAATAATCAAAATCCCACTGATCGCCGCAATAGCCACAAAAAACAGTCCCAGCATATTCAAAAAATTCAAGATCAATTCACGATTTGCCGCATGGATCTGGGTGACACCTAAGATTTTTTTATAAGTAGGATTGGTGCCGATAATATCGCCGATCGTACTAAAAATAGAACCATAAGCTGCTCCTAAAACGATACCGCCAATCAGCCAGCCAATAATACTGTTACGCTCCACTGTTAATACCAAACCAAGGGGCGAAGATAGTAATGTTCCAGCTTGGGCTTTTCCACTTCGTTCTGTCAACAGACCACTGCCAATATCACGAGTCTCAACGATTTTGATCGCCGCCACGAAAGAAATCAAGCCTAACCCTAAGGTCAAAAGAATCGGCAACCAGCGATTGTCTGTATAAATCGCCGTCTTTTGAATCCAGCCAACCGGTGATAGCCAAGTCCACTTTGGTGCGCTAACGTCCGTCATCATCCGCATCAAATAGAAAATCCCGTATAAGCCATAGCTCATAAAATTGGCACTCCGGGCATTATTCGCTAGTTGCGCGAGTAATAAGCTAATGAAACCAAACATAATCCCGATTGCAGCGATGCTAATTCCCATCAATAGATCGCCTTCCATCGTCGCTCCATTCAAATTAGCAACGAACAGACTGACGACATATAAAATCCCCATCAAGCCATTGATCAATAAAATTTCCAGCGCAGTCGCGTAGGTTGGGGCCAGCCGGCCAACCGTCCGTGAACGAATCATCTCAACCAAACCCGAATCTTCCTGCGCACGCGTATTGCCGATTGCTAGTGAAATATTCATAAAGACCATGAACATCCCCATAAAAACCAACATCTCTGAAGCAAAAACATTCGCGGTCGTATAGGGTTTCGTTGCGGAAAATTCGCCAAACAGTGAGACCATCGCTGGCGTCTTCAAGGTTTCAACGATCGCATTGATGTCGGTTTGCGTACCGAAAAGGACATTAAATTTCGTTGCCGCCGAAGCAAATAGTCCCACTAAAATCGCGATCCAGACAAGGTGCTTCAGCCGGTTTTGCTTCAGATTGGTCCGTAGCAGATAACCTGTTTTTATCCCACTATGCCCCATGAGAATCATCTCCTTGTTGCTCGTAATAGCGCATAAATAAATCTTCTAAAGTCGGCGGTGTCGAGATCAGATTCACGATTTTCTTGTCCGCTAAAAATTGCATGATCTGCTCCATTTGTTCCCGGTCCACGGAGAGCGCCGCTTGACGTTTTGCTTCATCCCTAAACGCGGCCTTGTGGACGCCCGCTAACTCCTCGACACCTACCATTGATGAGGCAGTTTCTACCGTCATTTCCATCCGAGTCAAGTGGCGCATCGAAGCGAGATCTCCCGTCTCGATGATTACGCCGTCACGAATAATGGCGATCCGATCACACATTTTTTCCACTTCTGACAAAATATGACTAGACAGCAAGATACTTTTACCGGCTTCTTTTAATTTCAATACTTCTTCTTGGAAGGTTTTTTCATTCAAAGGATCTAGCCCTGAAGTCGGCTCGTCAAAAATATACAACTCCGCTTCTTGGGATAAGGCAGCGATTAAAGCAATCTTTTGCCGATTGCCTTTTGAATAAGTGCGGGCTTTTTTCTTGGGATCTAGTTGAAATTTTTGAATCAGCTCTTCGGTTTTTGTTGTCCGCTCTTGCCCGTTTAAACGCAGCAATAAGTCAATAATTTCTCCGCCAGTCAAATTAGGCCACAAATAAACATCACCGGGAATATAGGCAATTTGTTTGTGGATCGCCGTATCCTCTTTCCAAACATCTTTGCCAAAAATCGTCGCTTCACCGCCGGACTTTTTCAGCATACCTAACAAGACTCGGATCGTCGTTGACTTGCCGGCGCCATTCGGTCCGATAAAGCCTAAAACTTCCCCTTTATTCACTGAAAAGGTCACGTCCTTTAACGCTTGAAACTTACCAAACTTTTTTTCCAGCTTATTTAACACCACGATTTCTTTTTCCATCGTCCTCACTCCCAAACTTATTTTTCCCCTTAACCGATGAGCCGTTGCTCGTATTTCTTTTTATAATTTGAGGATACTCTCTTTTGACTTTCTAGTCAATGACTTTGCAGTCAATCAAGTTTTTTCGCAAAATATTCCTAAAAGTCCGCTTCATTGGCTTAATCCTCGAAATATTTTTTAAAATAAAGTACAGTTAAAGAGACAAAACTTTTCACAAGGAGCTCTTATGACGTTCATCAAAAAAATTTCTCCGTGTCTGCTGATTCTAGCAGTAGTAGGCGATTTTTCATTGCCTTATATTCTAGGGCGTTTTTACCCCGGCTTCGACCAAGCTACCATGATTATCAGCCAATTAGGTGAGGATGGCAGTCCAGTCCAACAAGCCTTCAATCGTGGTTCCATAGTGACCGGCAGTTTATTCATGCTATCCAGTATCGGTGTCTATCTTTTTTTCAGATCTGAGTCAAAGCGTTTGGCGCAAATCTTAGCCGGTGCGATCGCTTTATACGGCTTTGGTGATTGTTTGCTGACAGGGCTGGTCCATATCAGCAAGTCCGCCAGCTTTTTCAGCCCCGCCTATTTTTTACACGCGGCTTTTTCCGGGATCGCAATGGTCGCCATGATGTTTGTCCCACTTTCGTTAGCTTATCGAGCAGCAAATAAAAATGAGAAGCTCGTGGTGATTTTCTATCTCAGCTGTTTAATGCTATCGATTATTGCATTGCTGCTATTCGCTGCCTATTATTTACCCATCGTAGGTGCCAAGCTTTCCTCAACGCGGGGACTATGGCAGCGAGTCTCACTGTTCTTTTTATACTTACCCGCCTTTACCGTAGCTGTGAAACAACTTAAAGGAGCTAGGACATTATTATAGTCCTAGCTCCTTTTTACTGGCTAATTCAATTTTTTCATTCCAATTTGGGCTGCTCCAATCGCACCGGCATATTGCGATAGCTCATCGGTCTGGACTGGGGCATTCACATACTGAGACAACACGTCAGAAAACGTTTGGCTCTTTGAAAGTCCGCCGGTAAACAAGACCGCTTCTCCTCGCTTTGGTCGTAATTTGGAATATTGACTGCTGATCCGTTTTGCGATGGAATGTAGCACGCCTAACGCAATATCCTCTCGTTTCTCTCCTTTTGAAATCAAACTGATGACTTCTGATTCTGCGAAGACCGTGCACATACTGTTGATTGTCACCGGCGTAGCTTCTGCCACAAAGCTATCTAAGTCAGAAATATCTTCGCCAAGTGTGCGCATCATAACTTCTACAAACCGCCCCGTTCCTGCGGCACAGCGATCATTCATGCTGAATTCGACGACATTGCCGTTACCGTTTAGCTGAATCGTCTTACAATCTTGTCCACCGATATCGATTACTTGTTTCACTCCAGGGGTTAAATATTCCGCGCCTTTTCCATGACAAGTAATTTCTGTCACAGCCAAATCCGCCGGAACTAATTTTCTACCATAGCCGGTGGTGATTAATTTGGGGTTCTTCACCTGTTGGGGAGCACTTAATTGTTCAACGACTTGTTCCATCGCGCCTTTGGGATTTCCAGCAGTGGGAATTAAATATTTACGAATCAGCTCTCCATCCGAAAAAAGCACACCTTTCGTCGTAGTTGAACCTGAATCTAAACCGATTATATACATACAACCTCTTCCTCAAGCATTTCAATAAATGCAGTCACCCGGGTATTGATTTGTTCGATATCTGAAGTCGAATAGTCCGTCTCTAAATACATATACGGAGTGTCTTTTTCTTCTTTCAAGAAGCGTTTGATTTTTAAGGATTCCACTGAAAACGGAATACAATTTTGTAAAACCATGTCGATCACACCATCGACTTGATAGTCATCGATCATTTGACTCAATAATTCTTTCCGGGGCTGATTGTTAGACATGCAAGCACAGCCGATATTGATGTATTTGTCTGTTAACGCTTGATAAACATCCGCTTCCGTCTCGTCCACCAAACGTTCCACCGCTTTAGCGACGGTACAATTTTCGTAAGCCACGACGATTCCGCCATTTTCTTCAATCGCTCGAATGACTTTTTCTGTGACGCCCCCCATTGGTGAGCCGGTCACTAAAATTCGCGGCTTTCTGTCTAAATACTGCCCCGCCGCATAATGTTCCTTGATCTTCGCAGTGGTTTCCTCCAGCATTTGGATGACTTCTTCTTTATCAAATTTATATTGCGAGCCGTACATTACTTTAAAAATTTCTTGCCCGCTGATCGCCGGCGGATTCAGTTGGCCTAATCGGTAAAAATTCTGTTTAGCTTGCCGCTCGCGATTTTTCAGCAGGATCGCCTCACGAATTTTTTCTTCGGTGATCTCTACTCCTAAAAAGTCTTCTAATTTTTCTTTGAAGCGCACCATCTCACTGTACCAAAGCTGTTTGCTGGCTTCGCTGTCACGATTATGGGGCAGGTGCATCAAATACGTATCTTTGAATTCCTCCATGTATTCATACATTTTCTTTTTGCCGTCACAAGTTGTCTCACCGACTACCAAATCAGAAAAATAAAAATACGGACATTTATCTGTTTTACCGAAACCGTAACTAGACTTGATCAAGGGACAGAGGTTTCGCGGCAAATCTTCTTCAGCATCGGGGATCGTTTCATCCGAGGTGGAACACAGACTGATTTGGATCGCCCCGCTGGCTAACACCAATTCTTCCGGCATGAAGGTACAATAGACCCCCACTACCGGCTGGCCCTTCTCCTTGATTTCCTTCACTGTTAAAAAGCCTTGTCTTCTGGCTTCACCAAAATCATCAAAAATCTCCGGTAAACTTGTTTTTAATTCCACATTATCCATTCCTTCCTTTTTGAGAATCCACTTTTTTGTATCGATTTCCTCCCAAAAAAAGCACACCAAAAAGGCCTGCTCCCGGATAAATTTATTTGGTTTTACCCCAGGAGGAAAAAGATTTAGTTAACGCCCTTAGAACCTCTAAGTGTTGAGCAGCTCATAGTCATCGGCCAAACATACTTTCCACCTCCTGATCTCTTTTCCCAGTATCACCATGATGTCTTTTTGACATCGCCAAAGTTTGTGTAAAGGTTTACAATTACTAGTATAACGAAGCAAATTTTTCTCCACAAGGCTTCTTAAAGAGAATCGTTCTCACTCTGGTCTTTTTCATAACCAAAAGAATAGAACCTGTGACAAAAGCCTCGTCACAGGTTCTATTCTTGGATAAACAGCGTTCCAAAAGTAGCTTCTGTCACGTCCGCATCTTTTCAATTATGATTCTTTTCGATTAAACAAGAAATAAATTCCCGCCAATAAAAGACAAGCAGCCAAGGAAACGATATGCCCACTAGCTAGTCCCCGGAACAAATGGTGAATAAAATCATCTTCTACCAGCATCGTTCCAGCGGTGTAGGCGATCAATAGCGCTCCGATCCAAATCAACCACGGGAAGCGATCCATTAATTTCAAAATCATCTGACTACCGAAAATAACGATTGGAATACTGATCACTAAACCTAAAATCGCTAAAACAAAATGCCCATCGGCTACTCCAGCGATCGCCAACACATTATCTAAACTCATCACTAAATCTGCGATAATAATCGTCCGCACTGCCGAAAAAAAAGTCGTTTCGCTTTTGATGTCGGCTTCTTCGCCATTTGATTTTAACAAGTCATAGGCGATATAAAAAAGTAGGATACTGCCAGCAATTTTTACATAAGGAACCATCAATAATTCTACTGCGATCAGCATCAAGATGATTCGTAAAACCACGGCACCACCTGTTCCAATCACGATTGCCTTTTTCTGCGAGTCACTTGGTAGTTTTCGCGTCGCCAATGCGATCACCACTGCGTTGTCGCCACTTAACACCAAATTCAATACAATAATCGAAAGAATCTTCGATAGTATTTCAATCATTTGTTTCCACACTCCTATTCAACTTATCTAAGATACTACTTTTTTTCAAAAAGTGCATGGGAATAGAATGATACCTATCAGAAACTTTTCTTTTTTGTAAGAACTTGGGATCAAGCTTCAGTTGAAGCGTCCTCCGCATCTTTTCGTAAATAAACCATATCTACCAACTGAATGCCATCCTCGATAATAGGTTCAGCGTAATTGTCAGTAAAAAAATTCTGCTTTCGATGCGACTCTCGGAAGCCACAACTTTTATAAAAATTCAACGTTTTTGGAACATCCCCTGTTCCAACGTACATCGTTTGATACTCGCCTAAAAATTCCGCCAAGAGAAACTTGACCAGCGCTTTTCCGTAGCCTTTTCCTTGCGCCGACGGATAAGTGGCGAGACTTTTCAATTCGCAGTCGCGTTCATTTAATGTTACCACCACCGCTTCACTTTTAAGCCCATCGTCCTCTAACACAAACATGCGGCCCGCCTCAAGATAGCGATCGATCATATCCTCTTGTTCATCGGCTAAAAGTAGCAGCTCGATATAAGCTTTCTTATTGGTCGTAATTTCTTTAATTTTCACCATGGGCCTCCCTTTTTAGCTGTAGAATCGGAAATGGTTTTCCTTGTTCATCAAATTCTGAACGACCCATGATTTCAAATCCAAGATGTTGATAAAAACCGAAGCCCTGTTGATTTTCCTCATTGACGTCCACATATTTAATTTTCAATTGTTTGATTCCATACAGCAAAAGTTTTTTTCCAATCCCTTGTCCTCGTACCTTTGCGTCAACAAAAAGCAGCTCAATTTTTTCACCTTCGACACCCATGAATCCAAGGATGTCATCATCATAATAACCATACAGTTGATCAATCGTTTGCAATGCATTTAAAACTTCTGGCTTTAATGCTTCAATCTCCTTTTTAGCTAAGAAATGATGGGTTGCAGTTACTGAACGCTCCCAAATGTTCAGCATCACAGCTAGTTCATTCTTATTAAGTTGTTTGATTTGGCGAATAGCTGTCACTGAGTCGACTCCCCTTGATCAAAGGTGTCGTTTTCTATTTTCCCCAACGCTTCTACAAACCGACCCGTGATTTCCTTTGGTCGCGTGATTGCACCGCCAACGACGATGCCTGCTACCCCGATTGCCTGCACCTTTTGCGCTTGTTCAGGCGTCTGAATCTGGCCTTCTGCGATCACGTCCACACCTTTTTCCACCAGCTGTTCCATCAATTCATAATCTGGACCGGCACCTTCCCGCACCGCGCTTTCCACTGTATACCCACTTAAAGTCGTTCCGACAAAATCCACGCCCGCTTCAAAAGCGTTCAAGCCTTCTTCAATAGTCGCGATGTCCGCCATCAATAATTGATCCGGATATTTTTCTTTGATTTGTTTAACAAACTGCTGAATCGTCAGACCGTCATGGCGTTTGCGCAAAGTACAATCAAGAGCGATCACTTCGACACCGATCGCCGCCAATTCATCGATTTCCCGCATACTGGCAGTAATGAATGGTTCTTCCGGCGGATACTGCTTCTTAATGATCCCAATCACAGGCAGATCGACCAACGCTTTGATTTGCTGAATGTCTCGCACTGAATTGGCTCGAAGCCCGACAGCACCGCCCTCTTTTGCCGCCAATGCCAATAACGGCATTACGCCACCACTTTCAGTATATAAAGGCTCTCCCGGCAATGCCTGACACGATACGATCAAGCCCCCAGCGATCCTAGCTAAAAATTCTTCCTTTGTCATTTTCCCACTTCCTTAAAGTTATTTTCTACTCAAAAGCGTATCACGCCTGCATCTTCCTGTATAGAAAAAAAACGGTCTTCACACGGTCGAACTTGTGTGAAGATCGTTTTTATTTTAATTTGCTGGCAGCCAAACTATACTCCGCAATTGCTTCTCTAGTTTTGACGATATCCGGCACTTCTTTCGTTAATACGACGATCGCATACGGATCATCCTTAGCAAAAACGATCCCAATATCATTTTCGACCTGATCTTGTTCACCGGTAATATTGGCTACTTTGAGATCCTTCGGTAATTTATGGGGGATCTTCGTCCGAATCTTTTGCCCTTCCATGATAGCGATCATGGTTTTTTGCGGCTCTTGCTCTTTTTGATCATAGAGCTTTTCCAAGAGCTTCAGACAATCATTCAAGGAGGTGTAATTGTCTTTATCACTTTTTACATTGATATCCAGCATTCGTCGTTCGATCTTCGTATCTTGATACCCTTGTTCTTTGAAATACGCATTCATTTGATCGATACCATAATGATCGATCAACACATTCGTCGCGTCATCGTCATTTTTTTGGATCATCGGCTCCAACCATTCCCTCAAATTCTTACCGTCAATTTGCTCGTCATTCTTTTGCGCCAGCGCGTAATCCATAATGAAAACCTTGATCACATTCGCGGCAACAGTCGCTTCCGAATTTTTACTAGAATAGTCCCGACCACTCTTGAAATAATGTACGCCGTAATACACTTTGCCGGCACTTGCCGTCAACTTAGTGCTATCCAGCTTAGGCAGCGCTGCTTGTTTGGTAGTGGAAGATTCCTTCGTCTGACTTTCCTTTTTTGTGCTTTTCGTTGTCGCCGTCTTTTTCTTAGAACTTTTCTTGGAGCTGTTCTTTGTAGCCTTGCTTGTTTCTTTTGTCGCTTTTGCTTCACTCGTTTTTTTCGTTGCGACTGTTTTTTCTGAAGGTTTGGTTGAACTAGCAGCTGTTTTAGCCTTGGCCTTTTTTTCCGGCTGAACGACTTCTTGCTTTTCGCTATCATAATTCAGCACGGTTCGCACGCCAAAAAATAGTGCTCCTGACAAAGCGACTGCTAATAGCCCAATGGCGACATATTTGCCTTTTGATTTTTCGTTTGGGTCGGTATGTCTTCCCACATTCAACACCTTCTATCTAATGATTTTCATCTAATAATCCAGGAAACGTTACATATCCATTATCTATCATCAATAGTTTATCATATTCCTATCAGTGAGTTATTAATTTAACTGAAGAAAAACTATTTTTATAAGTATTCACCTTTTAATTATTAGCCTTCCTTTTTTCATATTTAATTTTTACTTTGAGTGCAACAAAAAAAGACTGTTCCCCTTCAATTAAGAAAACAGCCCAAGCTTCAACCTTTTTCAGTAAAAATTTAAATTAATTCTTCAAAACGATCGGCGATTACCGCCAGATGCAACTGTTTATAATCTTCATAAGCACGACACGGAACGCCCTCTTTGTAGCAATCATCATTTACATAGATTGGCGCAAAACCTAATGATTCGGCTTCTTGCAACTGAGGCAATGAATTGGAGATGAAATAGACCTTGCCTTGCTGCAATTCGTCTTTCAAAAAATCTAATAAGCCTTGTGCCACTTGTCGGCCGGTTTCTCCATTGATCGAAAAATCAAAGTACTCTGCCAAATCATGCGCCAATAAAATTTGATTCATTGACTGCTGATCAGTAAATACCATACCGATCCGCTGCTTACGCCGCTTTAGATAGTCTAAAAATTGTACTACCGTTGTTTGACTTTCCTCATTAAGAAAGACACTTTCACTTGAAAATACAAATGTTTCAACCATTTCAATTCCTCCAATACCTTTCAATCTAGTTTAAAGTGAATAATTTCACAAATAGCCGTAAAAAAATATAGATCTTTCTAATTATTTCTTAACTTACATCATTTTTTGACTACTGTCAAACTTTTGCTAGGCTGCTCTCTCATTCATTAAAAAAAGAATGCGGCTGATTTAGGTCGCATTCTTATCTTCGATTTATGTTTTAAAGTAATTCTTTTATCATTTCAAGTAGTGCTTTCACGTCTTCAGGTCGGGTATCATTGGTTTTCGGATCAATAATCGAGCTATAGACATGGGAATTTTTTTTTACTCCTGCATCAACGGCGATCTGGACAATTTCTTTGAAATTATCCAAGTCGATACCTCCAGTTGGTTCTAAGGTAAAATCATATTTGGCGCATGCCTCAGCGACTGCTTTATATTCTTCTTTATGCGCCAGGCCTTTCATTTTTATTCGTTCAGAGCAACTTAGCATCAGTCAAATCCCCTAACTTCTTTTATTGTTCAGATTCTGGTTTCCTCCCTGCAGCCATAAACGAATGGTTTCTAAATCGTACGTACACTTACATTTTGCTGATCCACTAAAGCTTTAGTTGCGGTTAGCTCAGAATCCTCCAGTAACTGTAGCAATACTTGAATCTGTCTTTTCGTTATTTGCTGCATGCCTCTCGCTCCTTACATTTTTAATATGATAGCTTATTCGTTGAACAACAATATAGATTTTGTTATTTTCAGTAAATCATTAAAAGTTTTAGCATCGATCAGCTTTCATCTACGCTTTTCTTGCACTAACACCCATTTAAAATAGCATCTTATCTGACAACTGTATTCTTTATCCCTAAAAAATTTTTTTCAATAAAAAAATTGATGGAACACCACCTTGGTCTATCAAAAAGTGATGAACTACGAAAAAAACACACCTAATCATGGTGTGTTTCCATAGATTTACTGCTATTTTACTCACCTTTCACCCTTACTGCTATTTAAGACAACTTAATTTTATCTCCCTTGATATATGCATCCTTTATCGTTAATAACGGGGTTTTGTGCATATCGGAAAATAAAACCACTTCAAAAGAAAGGTAGTCCTGTTCACTAAATTCTCTAAATTGATGGTTCCCTGTGAAATTTTTTCTCCATTCATACAAACTAGTCTTCCAAGAAAGAACCATTTCGTGGAAACCTCCATTTTCCACTTTTTTCTTTGTTTGTAGAAATATAGGATAGCTGACTGGCGAAAGATTTGGATAAACTTCACTTTTCAATAAAGCTTTCACCTGAAGTTGGACCTTCTCGTTTTGACAAAGTTCCTTGAAATAATTGGTCAAAATTACTGTGATATCCGTCCGTCCCTCGTATCGCTCACCAATATCTTCCGAATCAATCGTATGGGAAACATAGTATGGCGAATCAAAGGTGGTATTGCCTGTAGTGAAAATAAAATCCTCATTCATTTCTTTTCCTAATTTTTGATTTTGCTCTACAAACATTTCAGTATTTGCCGATTGATATTTCAATAAGCTTTTTTCCGGTAAAATTATTTTACGTAATTGGTAGGCTTGTCCCTCAGCTCCAGATAGATAATGACCACTATTACGGTGTTCAAAATACCACTGGTCCTCGACTTTTTTAGCCTTGTAATCTTCAATTACCGGTTCAATATCCGCTATCAGCTCTGCGTGTTCTGGCTCTACAGTCTGAAGCTTCAGCCAAAAGCGTTGATCTGAAGCTTCGTTAAATCCTTCTACTATTTCAAAATCTAGTGAATCTTTATCAACTAAACCTTCCTTGAAATCCGATTCTGCTGAGTGTTCGTTTAGCGCGCTCGCTAATTGACCAAGTAATTCAATGCTAGCATTTAACGTCCGAAAGATCGTCGCATTATCTGAGCTGTCAGCTGCTTGTTCTAAATCGATTAAAAGTTGCTTTCTTGATTGCATAATACTGGCTAACGCCGCAAATAATCCCTCCACCCTGTAATCATTTTGTTCACCAGTTTTTACATTATAGCGAACTTTACAATGAGAAACTTGTTGCGGATAATGATGATTTCGCGAATAAGTATAGCTATATTTCCAACTGCAATCGTGCCCTTTAGCTTGATCATTGATCAAGCTTTCTTGTTTTACTAACTTTGGCAGCTCAGGAAAAGTCAGCAAAGGAAATGGTACAAGCGTTTGGAAATTTCGATCATAGATTGTTGTAAGTAATTTTCCATACCAACTTGAGATTTTAAAACCGTCGATCAATTCTGTCCGATCAGTTTCTAAATGCGTCACTGTATATTTCATCCGTAAGTTAGCAAATGGCAGTACTGCCCCGCGTTCATCAGTCACAAACTCCGAACCATTGATGACAACTATTAATTCTTGCTCTGAACCATTTATCAATTTAGGCGAATTAAAGTTTAATGCTAACTTTTGCTCATTTTCATCTGTTGACAGCAGCTCGACATTGCCATAAAGCGCTGTTTTCGAATCAGGTAAGCCTGTTACTGATGCCGGCAACGCGATCACCGCTTTAGTGTCATAGAAATTAGCCAGTGCCCCTAATAGCCGTTGTTCAAATTGTGCTTTTGTCTGTTCAGAAGCTTTGACTGTCTGCTCGTTAAATGCTGGCACAAGAAATTGTGAAAGAGCTTTAGCAATAGCAGCCTTTGTATCTAAAAGCGGTTGTAAATCATAACTCCTTTTTTGAGCGGCACTTATAGTATTGGCTGTTAGCAGTTGATCGCAAAATTCCAGTGCTTGACGCAACCATTGATTCAGATCGACACTGCGGAAATTAATTCGTCTATTTTTAAAGCCCTCTTGTTCATAAACCTTAATCGGTACTTGGTCACGATCCAATAAAACATTTGATACTGGTTTCGGCAAATAGATATTGCATTTTTCCTCATGAATGGCTACCTTCATTTCTGCCTGACGAAAAGCGATCAGATCAAATTCTGAATTTCCGCCTTTTAGAACAATATACTCAGAATATTTTTGTTCAAATACTTCTGCAAATGCTACACTATCAGTAATTTGCGCTAGCTGTACTTCTGCCTGCAATATCCCTGCAACATCCTCATACCCTTGCGCTACGAATCCTGCTCTACTAAAGATCAATACGCTAGCTAATTGTAAGACTTTCTCGTTCTTTCGTTCAGTGGAAGCAAATCGCCACGTATGCTTACTTTCTATCACATGAGGACTGACAACACCTTCACAAAAAGCAAGCACCTCAGCGACTAGCTGCAGCAGCTCCGTTTTGATTTGATCATCTTTGCTGCTCTTATTATACATTGAGCATTCTAGTGAAACTGAGAAATTGGGATCTGCTAATTGCTTTTGAATCTGTAAGTATTGTTTTTTGACAGCGGATCGCTTCACTAACTCAAGGTCATCTTCAAAAATGATCGGATCAAATTTAAAAGTGACTACGACTTCATTATTCCCCGTACCAAAACACCAAGTTGGACTAATTCCCGGCCATTTTAGAATGTCTAAGATAGGGTCTTGATAGCCGATAGCACGAGTTATTTGAAATTCCGGTATCAACTGGTTGCCATAATAATCCAACCACTGAAATGTTACCGGTATACCAAGTCCCTGTACTTGATAATTACCACCATACAGCTTATCAATGGGTACGATTAACTCATATTTAGATTCCTTATCTGAATATGGAACGGAGGAATTCAATTCCGAGCCTTTTCGATATCGCAATAGAGAATAATTATTTTTCACTGTTGCTAGCGTGAAATCATTAGCAACCGAGTCTTGATCCAATTGCTCACGTTCAATTAAATACTGTTCGTTGATTAATGAATCCGTATTTTCTACTTTACCGCCAATACGACTCCCTGCTTGAAGTGGCAGCAGCAGTTTCTTCGTTAGAAACAGCCCCTTCTGTTCACGGTTGTAATACAGTAAAGTGGCCGCACTGATTCCTAGAAGCTCCGCTAAGCCAAGCAAACTCATTCCCTTATTCGGTGTAATTTCTTTGAAGGTTATCTTTTTCCCTGCTTCACCAACAGGATACACCCAGTTCACTGCCGGGTTCACTTTAATTTCCAGATTTTTTTGTGCAATCCTGCCATAATCACTATACACAACCATTTGCAAAATATCTTCTAGCGTCTGATTGTTTTGATAAGCATAACCCGTCAAGCTTTCACAACCCTTGGCAACTAGTACGCCTTCTTCTTCTAACCCTACAGCATTGATAAGCGTCCACTGTGATTGCTGCGACAAATCATTTGGTGTATAGGAGATGCTAAAGGTGAGCTTGACTTCCTCTTGCGTCTGTTCATCATCTTCCTGACTATCTTTTTCAGCTAACGTCAACACGTAACCTTGATTATTCGTTACAAACGCCTTCCACAACAGCGTCAACTGTTTTTTTAATTCTGCTTTTTTATCAGCAACTTGATCTTTAGCTGGACGTGTTTCGGTTGATAGATTGATTTGACCGATTCCTACGAAATTATCATGCAATCGACCTTCTTTGACTTGATGTATCCCTGCAATCATACTTGGTGATTGGATAATCCTGCTCAACAACTCGGTCACTTGCTTCGAGGCCTGACCAATCACGTAGACGTCGTCTTTCTCAGTCGGAGTGACTGAAAACTCTATCAGTGTATGTCCACTGATTTTTTCAAGCGGTGCTTTTTCATCGACATCTTCTGCAAAATAGAAAGTGAATTCTGGATAGTAAGCAGATTTTTGTTGATAATAAGCCAAGAGACTTTGCGGCATCTCGTAAATAAAGAACGGTGCTTTCGTAACCGGCTGCTTAAAAGTAATTCTTTCTGGAACAAAGCTGGCCTCGCTACTCATAACATTTACGTTGATCGTCGGTTTTTCATCATCCGCAAACTGCTTTATTGCCTTAGCGATATTTACTTGTTCCTCTTCAGAGATTCTTAGTTCCAACATCCGTTGATCCGAAATCAATTTCTTATCGAATGATACTCTGACTGAGCACGGATTGTTCTGTGATAATAAGAAACTTTGACCAGTTAAAGCGAAAATGCCAGCCTCTTTTGGCAAATAGAAATTGCCCGCTCGCTCATTCACCCAAAGTCCACGAACTTTAGGGAGGATCAACCCCTCCGAAGCAGGGACACGCATCCCGTGTAAAGAAAAGCGGGAGAGCATTCCTCCGATATTCTCCGCAATACTAGCTGTCTCAAACGGCTGTTTGGTCTTTTGCTCCAACTGTTCACGTAAATGACGCCGCATTTCACGCATACTTTGCCGCAATGCTAGCATAAACCAATCTGCAAAGACAAAATCTCCCATTGCAAGTTCCGTATTCGTTTGTGTAAAGTCCTGCTCTTTTTCTTCGGCAACGACCACTGCTGTTTTCTCAAAGAGAACTTTAAATTCATTCAGTGCATGTTCGCTCAATTTGTTATACTCGCTGATACGATAACTCAACTCTCCATCGGAGAATGCGAGTGTCGTACTTGGCGGTAAGGGAAAATAAACTACATCGAGCGGCTCGCCGGTTAATTCATTCTGATTTGTCTGATCGTTTTTAATTACCAGTTCAAAATTTTCTGACAAGAATTCTTCTAAATCAGCGGATGAAAATGGTGAATTTTCCAACGTGGTTTCGATCTCTGCCAGTATTGTATCGACTTCCTGATAATTTAATTCCGCTAACTCGACGTTTTTTACTTGAGCAGCGGCGATACAAGTAACTTCGATCAGCTTATCCAATAAACGCACAAAACTCGCTTGGTCCATTGTCATCATTAGATTAGCTATCCCAACCGTTTTTTTCGGTTCATACTCATCCGACGCAATCGTTGGCGTAAGTCCCAGCCAGATATTTAATGGCTGCTTGGGCGCATTCGTTTCTACAAGGACGGATAATGCCGGCAGAATATCCGCAGCTGGATAATTATAAAGCGTCTCAGTCAATTGGTCTTTCGCACGCCAAGGCATCGCTTTTCCCTGACCGATGGTGAAACTTTCTTTGACTTTAACCTTGAATTTAAAAGAAATCTTGACTTTAAACAAGCCTAAATTAATTGAGAGACTCGCTGCCGCACTAATGGCTGCTTCAATGGTTAACGGAATCTTACAGCCAATTTCATAGATAAATTTAGCTGAAAAACTAAGTTCTAAATTTACGCTGATATTGATGATGGACAAATCGATTTTACCAAAAATGGTACCTACAATTCCGGCCGTACCGTCCAAATAATAGTACCAAGACTCTTTTTGCCGCCCATCGGCTTGGTACGGTTGCCATTTCGCAATGACTCCCTCCAAAATAGTTTGTACTACTAAAGCGAAGCCGCCGCTTAAAGGACCATAATGAATCGATTTCCCTAAGCCAAACCGTAAGCCTAAGCCAAACGTAATAACCGGATTAAAGACCCCTTTATCCGTTACCGGTAAGTGAGTATTCCGGTGCTTGGCTGACTCAGCCGATAACTTGCCGAAATAAATACCTGCAGAACCTGTTAACGGGAGTCCTGGTGGGACAATCCCTGATAAAGTAAAGGAGCGAGAAAAATCACCATTCTTAGGAAATCCAATATCTAAGTAAAAATCACCATTCGTATAAACTTCAATGTAGAAATCCGGCATTGAGACTGAAAAAGCGCCTAAATCGAAGTTTCGGAATTTTTCTGGTAGAACGAGTTTGCTTTTAAAAACGCCTAATGTCTCCGAGAGTTTTGCATACAATATTTCAAAGCTGAGACCTGCAAAGAATTTAGCCGTCTTTCCGGCTAACTGAATTTTCAACCCGTAAAGACTTGGATCATAAAAAACAAATTGAGCTCTTAAGAAATAATCATCACCAGATTCCTTGAGAAACTTAAACTCACTAGCAATCAGCATTCCAACATTTTCAGCATAGCTGGGTACCTTTTCCGGTGTCAGGCTGTTTTTTAGTTGGCTGAGCGCCTCACCTACATCATTTGGCTGAGTTTTGTCAAAAAATTGCATTTTCTGGCCAAAAGTTAGATAATCCAACTTGAAATAATCATTGCCTGAACCAGCGGGAGAAGGCGCACTGCCAGGTTCGGCTGCATCCCATACCATGCTTTCAGCTTCTTTCTGCCAATCAAATTTGATTTGCAACTCTACCTTAATCTTTTGGTCAACTGCCTTTGGATTATAGGTTAGACTGATTCCTTGCACCTCGCCAAACGGCAGACGACTATTGACCGCATTGTCCGCTAACTGTTCTTTGCCCAACGTTACCTCAAAAATTTCACTCTTGAAGTTGTAAGTCAAGGCTAAATCTGTTTTAAGCCTATTCAAACAATCCCAAGGTGCATCTAATTTGAAGGATGCTGAATACAGCCAGCCGATAAATGTTTCGATCATTTCACCTATACTGAAATTCTCTAATTTTATTACTGCCTGTTCTCCTGAGATTTTTCCAGTAAAATTCCCCCAGTTTAATTGGAACTGAGTATCTGCTCCATAATCCAATACAAGGGTCATTTTAGCACCCAAAAGCTTGATTTCTGCACTTAGTGAAGCGGCTACCTTTTTTGCATTTCTTGTAATTTTCCCTTTAGCGGTCAAGGTCTCTTCAAATTTGCCAAGCTTGATTTTCCAATCCGAAACCCCTGCTTCAATTAAAATATCCGTTTCTGCCGGGGTAGTAGTTTTATCAATTTCAAAAATCAAGTAGCCGATATTATCATTTTTTTCAACGATTGCCTGTTCGTTCAAGGTTTGTTCATTTAAGGCTTTTTCAGGAACATATCTCTTAACTAACTCTTTCATCGAAAGCTCTTGATTCACTGCTAATTCTGCACGCAGTTTAATATGCTGGTTGTCCAGGTAAATGGCAACTGCTACCATTAGATTGGAAACAATTTCCATTGTTCCAGCAAATCCCAGAACGGTTTTATCTCCAGCCCGAGTAAGTTGGAAAGATAATTCTCGGATTTTGAAGTCTTTAGTTAGCTCCCAATCAAGATCAACTGCCGAGGTCAATTGATAATTATTTTTATCAAAATCGGCTAACATCGTTAAATCCGTGATTGCGGGATTCCCATTGAAACCATCTAATTGAACAGCATCATCAAAAAGTCGAATAAATTTTTTTAAATCAATTTTCTCTGAAGCTAAACGCAATTCTCCCTTAAAAGGCGGGAAAATCGTACTCAACCAAAGCCTACCCACATTTAATAATTCATTGGGTGATCCTAAGTCAACGAACGAACTCATGGCGATCTTGACTTGACGCCTACTTAAGTCAGCTGGATTCAAAACAGTTACACCTACACTGGGATAAGCAGATAACTTGGGAGCCTCTTTGTTTCCCCATAAAATCCAAGGCTCATTAGCTTGATTGGCAAAAGTAAAAGTCATTGAACTGATTTTTTGGCTATCCCAGTCATAATAAAACTCCATATTCACTAACCCTAAGCGAATGATTGATTGAATTTTTTCCGGCAACAATTGTTCAAAATCCAGTCCACCGGCGATCGCACCAAACAGTTTTAAAGTAGTGATTGGTTCTCGTGCATAGGCCAACAAACGGGAAGTTCCTGTTTGTTGATTCAACTCAACAACAACATCTATTCCCGCAAAATCAGCTGTTTTACCGAACGTCCCACCAACACTGCCACTTAGCACCCCGCCACTCTCTGGTACTAACACGCTGAACCTAGCTTCCGTAAGTGTTAGCCAGGGAATCCCACTAAGCTGGCCGCTCTTTTGGGAATGGCCGCTTAAAGACAGCCGCCAACCTTTTCCCGCGGCCTGCTCCTGAAACGATAGGTCAACAGTTCCACTGAAGTTTGCTGCTGCACCGGCCAAAATGCTCACACCGCAAATTTCACCGCTTCCTTCAGTTGCACCTTCTAAGCGATCCAATTGAATTTGTTTTTCTTCTTGAAGCTCGATCCAGCCCTCTGCCCTTCCAGTAAAACTTGCCAAATAAGCTGCCAAATTTTCCTGTCCACTTTCTTTTAACAGCGTTGCCACAGCCAATCGCTTAGACTTGTTGCATTCAGTCTTCAGATTTTTAAAAAATGCTTCAAAAGAATTGGCTGCTTGCTCCGGTGAATCCTCCGCTTGAGACATTTCCCGCAGTGCCTCAAACACAGCCAATGCAGTTGTCAACTTGTCTGCTGGAATCTTGCTAGAGCTTGTTTTTAAGTAGCGTTGCGCTTCTTTTTGCAGCTGTAAAAAATAGTTTTTGTTAGGATTTTGCAACCATTTCACAATTTGGGCAATTTCTTGTGCTAACTGTTTATTTACCCCTGCAGTATAAACCGTGATCGGATAGGCAAATAGTTCAGATAACTCATTCATTTCCAGCGCAGTGATGGGATCACTTAGGGCTGGATAATTATCTGAAGCAACATCAATCGCTTTTTGTAAGTAAGGCTTTCCTAAATTGATCGCTAAATTAGTATAATCACACGATTCAAAAAATAGATAGTCGCTTTTTTTATATAGCTGTGCTAAATAATCGTAGGGCAGTTCCCCTACTGGGCAAAGATATAACCATCCTTTTTTAAGCGTTTTCAATTCTTTGCTAGAACAAAAAGCAATTTTTTCCAAGTCATCCTTCAACTCTGCTCGTAGCTCCAACAATGGATTTAACAACCCAACACGTAAATCAGCCTCATTGGCTAGCGGAAATAGTTGACACCATTCTTTCAACAACATATCAGCGCTTTTATTCCTGTCACAAAGACTTTTCAAAACAGTAAAGTGAGGATCTGTTTGCGAATCGTAATCAGTAAATAGCATGATCCGTGTCTTCGAACTCTGTTTCAACTGCTTCAGGGAGGCCAGGGTTAATTGCAAAATGACGTTAATCCCGCGATCATTGGCTGAATGCTGTGTTTTTAAACCGTCAATGGTAAACAACTGAACATCCGACAACTCTAACAATTCTTCTGCCAGCGTTATTCCAGCTTGATTTTTCCAGTATTTCTTCCAATACTCTTGTTCTTTTTCAGGAAGTTTTGTGATTCCCTCAAGCTCGGAATAAAATGGCCGTTCCGAGAACAACTGATCCAGTGCCAAGGTATCGGTAAAATAGGTAATCAGGTCCTTTTCTTGGCGTAACTTAATAAAGCTAAAATCATTGCCATCTAAAAACGGTCGAATACTTACTACCCCATTGACTGTTTTAGGCAAAGCCTGCCAAAAAGGATCGCTTTGCTCCGAGCCGCCATTAAAAAGCAACTCTGCTTTTAAATCAATCACTTGAGTCGGTGTTTTCAGTACATGGTGGGAATAAACCGATTCTTCTTTAAAATAAGGCAGATAACTAGCCAGTTGCTCCTTTACCTCGTTATCATCGTAATAAATCAGCTCGATCTTGCCACTAAAATTAAATTCATTGATCATCCGTTTGACTAAGCTTGCTGTATTTGCGGTATTTATTCGATTGTTCCGATCAAAATAGAAGCCCAGCGTTTTTTGTTGATTCAAAAAACACTTAAAGCTAGCGTAAGCATCTGCTAGATCTTGCTGACTTATCTTGACTTGATCAGCAGGCAGCAAAGCTGTTGCAAGTTGACTAAGATCCATATTTTTACTCCTTTATTGTCATTAAAAACTCTGAAATTTATGTTGTACTTTTGAAATGTTTTAAGTGGATAAGCGGTCTATTCTCGTTATTGCGCATTACTACATCATATTTACGCCAGTTATTATGACGGAAGCAAATTGGTAAAAGAGAATAGACACTATCCAGTTTATATTTACCACTACTACTATCTTTAGGTAGTTGGTGCTGTGCATTTGTCAAACCCGTAACAGAATATATTTCCTTTGTACGATTTGACTCTTTTGTACGTCCTGGTACTATTATTAGTTGTGTAAAAACATGTCCACCTACAAATGAACCTACTCCACACGTCAAATTAGAGCCGTGTGCAGAACAATACTGATGTTTTCCCTCATCAGATGAAACAATTATATCTGCGTCAGTTCTTCCTTCTGCATAGTGTGCGTAAAACCTCAGCCAATTATTTTCAAATCTAATTGGTGGATGATCTCCTGAAGTATCGTCAATATTATAAAAATAGGTACCTAATTTTATTTGACTTCGATCATAATAGATTCCACCATCTAAATTCCCAGCTTCATCAAAAGTTTCCATTACGCCCAAACAAACAGACAACCCATAATCCATACCCTTCAACTCTTTTTCCAATTCATCATAGATGCCTCGCAGTTGTTCTCGTACGGAATTAATCACGGTACCATCAAATAGCTCATCATTTTCTGCCTTGACGGTATCTAGTGATTGGTCACTTGAAACCTTTAATAAAGGTACTGACGCTTGGTCGTTAGCTTCAGTTGTTTTAGTTAGTTGAAAGAAAGGCTTCGTATGATAATGCTCCACCGGAAGATAGCCTTTAGCAGAAAAGTCATGATCACAAACTTGTAGCTGATTGGCTTGCAAGGTATAGCTTAATACCACTTCGCCCATAACTTCTTCTCCATCCAGCGTACCGGCAGGATAAGAAACCGTCGCGATTTGATCTTTACCAAATAATGGCAGTGTCAGCACCACTTGTGCTTGATTCAGCTGCAGCCGCTGATTGTTCGACTGATAATCTTCACCCAGCGTCAAAGGGATTTGCAAATAGTTACTCTGTGTTTTCGCTTGTTTGTAATAAAACATTGGCCGCTCCTTTCTCCTTAGCCTGATAGGCGCCGAACCAACCAATACCATTCTGGTCGCCTGATAAAGCCAAACCAAATGATCCGTTTGCTGGAAGCTTCAATACACCTAACAAGCGTAATGCCACTTGCGAAATCAAAAGTGTTAAAGCTTTGTTTCCTTCACGCCTGATTAAACGAACCTCCCCCAACGACAGCTCAATAACGCGTTGGATCATCGTTTGACCAGGTAAATGGATACCGATGTACCCCACACCTTGCGGATTCCATGCTAATAAGATTTTAGCTGTCAATACACTGTCTGAAGCCAAACCTCCTAAACCGCCCAATAATACAGAACACTCAATCCCTGCACAAAGGCTAGCTTTTTCACTAATATCTATCTTTTCAACCGCAATCGGATGATAACCTTTAGCTATTTCCCGTCCCATGTGCACTTTCAATGGAACCAAGTTAAAAGTTTGAACGAGGCTATTAGTTCGAGCACTCGAATGTTCTAGGTCATAATTCAGTGATTCTAAAGCAACTTGATAGTCTTTTTTCTTTAAATGAACGCGATATTTTTCAAAAAGCAATTCACTAAAAGAAAACAAATCAATTAGCTTCTCTTCAGGCTTAGAAAAGTTTAACTTTCCGTTGAAGTCAAATGCATAAGATTCAGATTCAAGTGTAGTCATTGCAATCTCCGTAATCTCAGCTTTAGCCAGGACACCTGCAAAATTCAACTCACCACCGGTTGATTGCAGCCGTAGACTTGAACAGCCGTTGCTAGTTTGTAAGGTGCCATTCATCAGAAAAGCATTATAAAGATTTCCACCAGCAATTGGCTTTAAGCCCATGAACGCCCCTAAAACAAACTGCGAGAGACTGCTAAAACTTTTGGTAAGATTGTTTTCAAATTGAATTTGCAGCTGCAGCAGACGAAATTCATAACTTTCTTTTGAATCTTTAATCGGCAAAACTTGACCCAAATAAGCCGGATCTTGATAATCAATCAAACCGAAGAAGGCTGAACTTTTTTCATTGACCGGTCCCGTTTCAGCGTTTTTTAAAGCAACGAGTTCAGCACCAAGATGGTGCGCCTTAAATCCTGCTGAATCTTCCACCCCCGCTAGTAATGGCTGAATACAGTCCGGCAAACTCATTCTCCCTGTTCCAGCTTGATTTAAGGCGGCATTCAACACAAGAATCCCTTTCCAATCTGGATCAGTAATAATTTGAGCAAAATGCTGGTACTTTTCGTCATTTTCTTGCTGGTATTTTTCATACCCAGTCTGACAATAGTTCAATACCCATTGGGCCAGATTGGCAATCTCACCCAGTCCCTTAGTTGGCTGGGCCAAAACCTCCTTACTAATCCATTGATCCGGATTGGCGCAGAGGCTCATTTCACTATTATCAGGATCATAGATTTTTCCGGTTGTATTCTTAATGAGTACAACATTTCCATAGTCATTATAGCGACTCCCTTTTCCAGGAGTTAAATCAAATGTCCAGCCGTCTAATGATACGCCCTGCTGCCATGTAGTAGCCCCTGTAGCAAACGTATTAGCAAGCACACAAAATAACGTTGGGCTTTGAAACACTGCTGCTATCTGCTGGAAAACTTGGTCGCCCAAGTACTGCTTTTCAAATGCTAATTCGCCATTAGTAGGAAAGGCTACTGCTACTTTTTGAAAAACGCCTGATTGTAGACTCGCAACAAAACCAGTTGGAGTAGCAATCGTTTGTTGAGCTGCATTCGCTTGATCAAAAAGCTGCTCTTTGTATTTTTCTGGTGCGTGTAAAAGAATTTTTGCCCGCTCATTGGAGAGTACCTGCTGATCAAAATCTGACAGTAGTTTACCTTGGTTAACCACTCCATTTTTATTTTTCAAGCGAGCATTTTTAAATGGGAAAAGTGGAAAAGCCGGTGACACTGGAAATTTACTAGCTAAATCAGCTACTTCTAAAACCGATTTCTCTTGATTCGTGAAAAACGGCGCCTCAGCGGGTTGTGCATGATAGCTGCCCGAAAAACGAATCCAAGCAGTCGCGGATTGGTTGGTAAGCAACTCTGTATTCGCTGGGTCGATAAATTGCTCAATCGAAAATTCTGTTGCCGGATAAGTTGGAGCAAAAGCAGCTTGATTGGGCACGAATTCAATCAAACCGTCTGTTGCTAGATACTCTGTTCCTGAAAAACCACATAGTAATTTTGCAGGTTTTCCATCTTCGTCAAACACTTTAAATTTTCCAAAAAGTACTGTGGTGACTTCTGAAATAATCTTAGATGACAATACTAATCCACTTTCTTTGATCTGTGGCTCTAAGTAAACATCTTTTCCATATAAAGTAATAAAATTACTTAAAAATTGATTTCCCTTGTCGCCCACCAGCTCATCAAAAAAGTAACGATTATCAGAAAAAACGTTAAATCCAAATTTAAATCGCCCTCTAATAGCTAACTTTGGTTCTCGATACAATGAATTGCTCAGCCAATAATCATTCGTTCCATCCTTGAACTCATAACTCAACCCGCAACGAAACAATTGATTCATTTGCCTATCCTTCAAGGTCATCGCAACCTCTAATGTTCCGGCTTGCTCTCCAAGTAAATGGAAAAAGACTTGCGAAGGAGGCGGTAATTCAGTTACTTCATTAAATCTGAGCAGTTGCACCTTTTCTAATGACAACTGTCCGCTCTCAAGCAATCGAAAACGCGCACCTTTTAGGATTTTTATCTCAATATTATTTTGCTCATCGCCTAGTATCCGTGCAGAGAATGTCTGCTTCGTACTTATTTGTCCAGCGGTTTGTTCTAGCATTAAGCAAGAAATCATTTCTGACTCCCAGATAATTACTCGTTTTGTTTCCCCAGGATCAGCTTGAGAAGCTAAATAAGCTTGCCAATGATGCATGAATTTTTCAGCTTCTGCTGAAGTTTGAGGTTTTTCCTCAGTAAAGATGATTGCCCATTCACTATCTAATCCATTAAAAACATCTTCTATGCTGATTTCCGACTTAAAAATAGCGGAAAAAACGACAAGTAAAGACTTGCCGTTCTGGTATATTCCTAAATCATCAAATAATCGTTTGAATGTATTTCCATTTTCCATAAATTCACCTTACGTAGTGAATGTAATCGTGCCGACTAGATGCTTTCTTGAATACTCTTTGTCTTTTGAACCATAATCAAAGAAATAGCCTAGCACATAAGTCGTTCCACGATAAAAAGTAGCATCAGATAAATCAATTTGTCCACCGATTCTCGGATCTTCTTCTGAAACAATCGCCTTATATTCCGGATCAGAAGCAAAATTAACGGTGTTTCCTTCTTTTTCCCAAATTCCAATCCAGTGACGACTATTCACCATTCCGTTGATTAATTGGTATTCTAAACGGATTGTATCCGTGTCACTTCCTTTAATGTCCAATTTAATTGTTTCATTCTGACCATTTGCTTGATCTTTGCTAGGATCAAGTAAAACAGTTGCAGCTACATTTTTCCAAGCTTGTTCCTTTGTTTTGGGGTCGCCATTTGGACAAAAACCTATGATATATGCAGCATCTGTGAGCGGCATTTTATAAGAAACTGATGCTTCTGGTTCGCTTTTTTTAACACTCTCACTCCAGGTCGCTGCTTGAGCTGGGACAGTGCCATCTGAAGTTCTCCAAAGACCAATAAAATTTTCATTTTCACTAGGATTATTGATTTTTAATGTATGGTATTTCAACGTTACTTGTCGATTTTCAATTTGAAGAATGTCCAAAGTTACATATTCCGTTACGATATTCTTGATTGCTAATTCTGTCATTTTCTATTCCTTCTTTCTATTATTATTACCAGATTCGTTTGGTTCCTACTTCTGCAACTTGCTCTAAATTACTGCTGTGCTCTAAAAGATCCGCCGGTGTCACAAATAACGCCTCTAGTGGGATATCTGGGTTAATTTTTTCTAACCATTTTTCGGCTGTGTCTAAGAACTGTTTTGCTAGTTTAAGCACTTCAGGCGACCAGGTAGTAGCCGTATCTAGCTGATCATTCACTTCTTGCTCCTCCTCAAAAGCTTCCAGCATCTTTTGGGCTAATTTATCATTGGAGATATCCTTAACTGGTTGAGCTTCTGCATTGCTGAAAGTATCCAATTCTGGAAGATCCACTAACTGATCGGCAATCCTTACTCCGCTATTTACAGAAAACTGATCGTGCTCTTCTAATAATGACTGCTTAAACGTGATACGGTATTTTTTCCCACTGTCTAAGTAACACTGATAAGCTAGTTGCGAACACATCATTACCGGCTTTTTGCTCTTATTTAACTGATGATTCAATAATTCATCCAATTTTTTTAGACCCAATCGTAAAGCAAAATTAGCAACTTTTTGCCATTTATTCGTTGGATGATGTTCGCGATAAATAATTAAGCCACATAAAATAAAAAGGGAAACATAGTCGTATTTTACTTCTTGTTTAAGATACTTCTTAGCATTTGTTACAACAGGACTGCCGTCTGGATGAGAATTTAACCGCATGACATACGTTTTCTGCCCCTCATCAACCAAACTGATGTTATTTTCCATAATACCAGTGGATCCCATTTCGATGATCTTATTCTCTCCACAATAAACTGCTGTATGAGAAACTGTGGAATTAGTCAGTGCGGCTATACACCGACTAAGTAAAGACTCTTGAGGTGCTTCAAATAGAAAAATATTTCCTTTTTGTATTGAATCAACCATTTTTTTCTCCTTTTAGAAATTATTTTTGATTATAATTAAATTATAGTATACGTTTTCACGAACTAAAAATCATAAGTATTGTTATTTATAAGGTAAACTAAAAACGAGTGAAAAGAACCTCAGTTGAAGGACTTCTTTTCACTCGTTTTTCTATTTCATCAGGCGACGTAAAATACCCGACAAGGCAAACCACAAAATCAGACTGACAATGATAGTGATCACCCAGCCAAAGGCATCGTGTTCCAGCGGCAACGGCATATTCATTCCGAAGAAACCGGAGACGATGGTAGGAATCGTCAACAGTACCGACAACACTGTCAAGATCCGCATCGTATCATTCAGATTATTATTCAAGACATTGTTATAGGTGCCTGAAAGCTGCTGCAAAATCTGGGAAGAAAGCTGCGTCATCTCCACCAATTGCTTGGCTTCGATCAAGACATCATCCAAACTTTCCCTCTCAGAATCACTTAAACGACGATAAATGCCATGACTTTTGATTTGCTGCACTAATAAAACATTTTGACGAGAAGCCGTAACAAAATAAACAATTCCCGTTTCTAAATCAGACAGCAATAATAGATTTTGCTTTGTGGTCTTTTCCCGTAATAATTGACTGATCCGTTTACGGTCCCGATCCATCCCCTCAACAAAGGGAAAATACTGATCAGAAATAAGAAAGAGACTGTTAAACAATACTTCAAACAGGCTGCTATTCGGATTTTTATCTAAATAATTCTTGATCTCAAAGTAGACGTATTTGCTGTGCTGATTGGTCACGGTGATCAAGGTGCGGTTCACGACGATGAAGGTCATAGGCACCGTTTCATAGTGATTGTCGATCTTGCGACGATTAGGCGCATTGAAAATCAGCAATAGTACGTCAGTCGCCTTATCGTAATCTAAATGTGCCCGTTCATTACGGTCCAAAGAATAATCAACGAATTCACTATCGATCCCATAATCGCTGTAAAGATTCTTTAATTCCTCCGTATTTTCCGCATCGATATTGACCCAACTGCTCATTTGATTGTTAAATACTTCTTTTGTATACATTCCACTAGCTCCTAACGATCTCAACGATAATATCCGTTTGCATTCTATCATAGAACCCACCAAATGTACCTCTTTCGCTCCTAAAATATCAGTAAAAAACCTGACGTCTTTCACACTGTCAGGTTTTGCACTTATCTAAAATAATTCTGTTTCGCTGGTTTCTACTCACTTCGCGCTAGTTACTTGCTCGAAAAATTGAGCCCCTTCTTTTGAAAAGAGCTCCAGTTCACATAATTTTCCAATTGTTCGCGAACTTCCGGCGCTATTAAGTCCTAGTTTGGATCACAAAAGTTCTATCCAAACTCCATTTTACGAGTAAACGATGTGACAGAAGTAGCTTCTTCGGAAATAAATCCACTACTTCTGTCCCAATCTCTTTACTTATTTATGACTCTCCACATGCATGAAGCCCCAGTTTGTAGGCATATAATAACCATCCACCGCAATATTTTTCAAATCACTGGAGACCAACTGCCCTTTGATGTGATAAATCCGTTTCGCTTTGCGTTCAGCATCGCCTAGCTTTGCCAATAATGCATTCAAATCATACTCCGGCATCAAGAAATAGTGGAAATTAAAGCCCTTCAAACGCTCATGCGTAATCGCTCCTTCAAAGGTCAATAATTTCTGTAATTCTTGATCGTTGAACGCCAAATCAGTCAATGTCAAAGTCAATCCTTTAAATTCAAATGAACCTGTCATCACGCCACCCCTTCAAGCAATAGTTTACCATATCTTAGAAAGGCTACGCGAATTCGTTTCATTAGAATCAATTAAATGAAATTCTCTACTTAGTAAAACGTAGGCCGGGGTAAATGTGATCCGTCTATAACTTCTTTAACCACGTACGAGCCGCTTGAACTTCTTCCATCGTTAACTGATGACCATAAGTTGACTCAAACACGTCTACCTTCCCTTGTCGTTTGCGAAATGCCTCAATCAGTTCAGTAAAAGAAGCCGTGCTTACGATCGGATCTTGCTCCCCGCCATAAGAAACCCAAATTTTCTTACTTTCTAATGGAAAATTTTGCGTATGAACTTCCAATGACATCGGATGGAAAAAGATGCCATGAGTCAATTCTGTTTCACGCTCTAACAACAAATGCGCCGCGATATTCGCCCCATTCGAATAGCCCACCAGAATCCAATCCGATAATGGAATCCTCTTTTCTGCACTGATCTCACGAATTTCTTTTAACAGTGTGTCGGTTTCTTTTTCTAAACTAGCGAAATCAAATTGATTCAAGCCGTGTCGGTGAAAGAACCGATTCATCCCATTTTCCTGAATCCCACCGCGAAACGAAAGAATCGTCGCTTCCTCGTCTAAAAGGTTGACTAACTCCACCAAAGAATGTTCATCGCCGCCTGTTCCATGCAGCAAAATGAATTTCTTTCCATCTGGTTTGCCTGCTTGATAAATGTATTTCATTTCCTCCACCTCATTTAGCTTACTATTTGTAAGTTATCATGAAGCATCGAAACAAACAACTAATCTGTTTGTTTCGACCTTTAAACTACAACAAAAAAAGCATGCAGCCGAATCCTCGCCGCATACTTTATCCATCTAACATCGCTCGCCGTTTGATCAAACCGCAAAGCTGATAGCCGATCGTACAGCCGATAAAATTAGTAATGATATCCCAAATATCAAAGGTCCCGAGATAAAAGACATATTGAATCGTTTCGATCCCAAGAATCGTCGTCAAAGCAATTACCACAGCCTCTACTTTGCTGGCTCGAAAACCATAAAGACAGCCCAGCGGAATAAAATAGCCAACATTCAAAATCAATTCACTGATCTGCTGACCATTGTTCAAATACAACTCAAAAGGATTCAAATTAAAAGAATGATAGGCCCGCGCCTTCGTGAACAGCATGATAAATAATAAAAGAAAATAGCAGCTATAAAAAAGGTAAAAATAGCCATTCCAAAATTTTCGCTGTTCCCATTGCCAATAGAAAAGCCACAGACTCAAGAAAATAAAGAGCCAAAGGGCCTCATCCGTATATTCAAAACGCTGCGTCATCCGCTCCAAGCGAGGATAATTGAACAACGTTGGCAGTACCAAATAATAAACCAGTCCATAGCTCACGATCAACGAGCCGATGCCGGCAATGATTTTCTTCATTTGATTCCCTCCGATTCACTCTACTAGCCTACCCCAAACATTTCCAGATGTCAGCCCGCACAAGAAAAGTTTAAACAAAAAAACCAAAGGAACATTTTCCCTTGGCTTCATTGACTTACTTCAATTGTATTTTTAATTCGTCTTGGACGCGTTTTAATTCTGTTGGATCAATTCGTTGATAGGAGACACCATCTTGCATGAAGCCTTCACCCTTCATCTGATCCGACTTGATATGTCCAAAAGCCCCACGATAATCCCCCATCAATGTCCGCATGTCATCAAAGGAAAGATCCGTCTTCACATTCTCACCCATCGTCGTTAAGATTGATTGATAATTTGTCAGACCTTGCGTACTCAAGACTTTCTTCGCAACTCCTGTGATAATTTGACGCTGCCGATCCTGACGACCATAGTCCCCGTTCGGATCATCATAGCGCATCCGCGAGTATTTCAAAGCTAAATCGCCATCCAGTTCCTGTTTGCCCTTAGGAAAAGTCGTTCCTTCATACGTAAACTCAAACGGATTGTTAACCTCTACTCCGCCAACGGCGTCTACTAAAGATTCGATTCCTTGCATATTGATAGTGATGTAGTGATTGATCGGAATGTCCAATAGCTTCTCCACCGTATCCATCGACATCGCCGCACCACCAAACGCATACGCATGATTCATCTTATCCTGCGTATTATGGCCAACAATCTCCGTATAAGTATCTCGCGGCAAACTTACCAATAACGACTCATCCGTCGATGGATTGACCGTCGCCACCATCATCGTATCCGAACGACCTTGCTCCGTCCGTCCAAGCGCTCCTGTATCAACACCCAACAATAAGACACTAAACGGTTCTTGCTCAGATAAATTTACCCTACGCTTAGTTGATCCATCCTTACGATCTACTGATTCATAAGCTTCATTAGCCGTAGACTTTACATCATGATACATTTTCGCACCAACACCGACGATTACTAGGATAATCGCTAATAGAATTCCTAGTAAAGTAAATAAGACCTTTTTCGAAGTACTCGTCTTTTTAACACCTTGACGCTTGCGTTTTCTTTTTTCGGACATTCAGTTCAACTCGTTTCTTCCTCAATTATTATCCTAACCATAATAGCAAGAATTCCATACGAAAATTAGCTTCATTAAGTACCTTATCCATTCGAAACGGCTCTCCTTTAATCTCGATCTTTAAAGCAGATACTACTTCTTTCAAGTAATTTTTTAAACTTTCTCAAATCTAGCTGTATCTTGATGAAAACTAATGCCACCAATTACTTGTCCAAACCTATCTGCTCTTATTTCTATCTACAAAGAAAGCGGCCGATTATCTGTCTCGTGCACAATCTCACGAAAATCGGCGAACCCAGCTTTTAGACCACGGATCAGGATTTCTGCAGTACCAATATTAGTAGCTAAAGGAATCTCATAAACATCTGACAAACGGATCAAAGCCGTCACATCCGGTTCATGAGGTTGTGCTGCCAGCGGATCTCGCAAAAATATTACCATATCTAAATCGTCTTCTGAAATCATAGCACCGATCTGCTGATCTCCACCTAAAGGTCCTGATTTGAAGCGATGAATCGGTAGACCAGTTGCCTCTTGAATACGTCTGCCAGTCGTACCAGTAGCATAAAGTTTGTGCTTTTCCAAAATAGTTTTATAGGCAAGCGTCATTTTGACCATCAAATCTTTCTTCCGATCATGAGCAACCAATGCAATTTTCACAAAAACTCCTTCTTTCTTTTTAACTGATAATAGATCAGGACAACCGATAAATATAGTTCTCTCAGCACTTACTATATAAACAATTTTACTTGCTCTTCAAAATATTTATGCAACTCGCCACCGTTTTCCGGATTCTTCAAGCCTAATTCAATATTCGCTTATACCATACCCAGTTGTTCATCGAACCATAACATTTACCTGTAGTTTGATGATACACTTTCTGCTGTAACCTGTTCAGCGTATCGATCACACTCCTTAATTGAATTTAATTACCTGTACTCTATTTTTAATTTTTCTAAAATCGTAAAAAGCTCCGAGCGCAATAAATAGCAGACGATGATTTCCAATTCGCTTAGTGCCTTTCTGTCTTTAGTTTTTTCACAAAACTTTGCATATTTTACAAACCTTGAACTAGTTGTGAGTCGGAAGCAACGCTGCCTTACTTCTAAGTATCCTCATGCGGTACTTGCATTACTGCAATGGTCAAAGAACTCGTCTTATCATAGTTATTGATCACTTGTTTTGCTAGAGAACATGATATCATCAGATCACCCAAAACCACAATAAACGGTTCATTGCCTACAAAGTCTTTGAATTGCAATACAGCATGCCTCAAACTCAGTGGATGACTTTGTTGAAAAATGTAAGTGTATATCCGTCGTTTACTTAACCAACTTCAGTAACTCATGTTTCTCCTTTGCCGACAAACTCTGTTCCAATTCAAGATTCGCGTCAAAATGATCTTCGATAAGACCCTTTACCTTACTTGTCACTACCAAGATCTCTTAGATTTCAGAAGCCTTGGTTACTGGCAATAAACGACTCCAAAACCAGCCGTAGGAATAATTGATTTACGAACTTTTTCGCTTAATAAACCTTCTACTATATATAAATCAAATTTGAGAATAGCACCTAAGAAAATATCAATTAGTTTTCAATTTTTTTATTAAAGGAATAATAGGATTTTGTTTAAGTATTGTCGTTAATAGAAAATACAAGGGTGCAGCAATCACTAATTGAATAAGATTAGTAGTGGCAGTAGCCGTCAAGTTTTTTGTAATATATCTGGTAACTATACACATGATTATAGCAGAAAAAATAAAAGCTATGATTTTTTTAATATCAAATTTAAAGCTTGTATCTTTTAGATATGACCTTGACCTAATTAAAGTTACAAAAATTTCAGCAACTATATTAGCTATTACAACACCAAAAAAACCAATAGTTGGTAACAATAATAAGTTTAGTAATATATTGATTATCGCACCTACTAAAACTGATTTATTATACTCCCTTACTTTCCCTACTGGCATTAAATATTGTCTAGAAATTGACATTCCCAATGGAATAACTACTATTAATATTGAGAATAAAGGAACTACTTTATTAATGAATGCAAATTGGTCTCCAAAAAACCATGGTATTAATTTATCGTAAACTGTTAAAATACCAAACATTATTGGGATTGATAAAAAAAGCTGGAAGTGGAGTGTAATTTTCATCAGGTCAACTATTTTTGATATATTATTTTTAGCAAAAAGACCACTCATATGAGGAAGCAGAACAATATCGATTGTAGTAATTACTGTGATAAAAATATTATTCAACTGTAATGAGTTACTAAAATAACCTACCGCTGCACTTCCTAAAAATATACCTAAAATAGTTTTATTTATATTGGTATAGAACATAATGGCAACTTGAGGAATAAAATATTCAATAGACCCTTTGATATGAGTCATACTTTTTTTAAAACTAAATTTTTCTAAATGGATATATTCTTTCACGAAAAGCCAAACAAAAACTTGTGATAAAAGCATACCTACTGCTTGGATAAACGTATACACAATAGCGTCATTAGTGGTTTTAACAAACAAAATAATACAAATGAACGTGATAATTTGTACCGCTAAATTAATCATACTAGTCTTTTTAAAATCTTCTATTCCCATAAAAAACCAAGAAATATCGAACAATACCGATAAGATAATTATAGATTGAACTAAAAAAAATTCTTTATTATCTAGAAAAATAATGAGTGTAAAATAAAGAAGTAACGCAATTAAAGTAATTATAGTTTTAAAAATAAAAATTTCCCAAAAAGTTTTAGAAATATCCTCTCTCTTGTGCCATTTTAAAGCAATCTCTCTATTTCCATAAAGAGACACTCCTAAGCCACCTAATAGTACAAAATATTGAGCGATTGAAAAAGAATAATTGTACATTCCAATGCCTTGCGGACCTAGTGCTTTAGAAACAATAGGAACAGTGATTATCGGTATTAATATTTTGGTTAATTGAAAAATCGATTGGTAGAAGAAGTTCTTAGCTAAATTTTTCATAATTAATCTCTTCTAAAAATATCTCGTGTATAAACTTTTTCTTCAACTTCTTGAAGTTCTGGTTCAAAACGATTAGTGACGATCACATCTGAAACTAATTTAAATTCTTCGAAATCTTTGACTACTCTTGAATGGAAGAATTCTTCATCATCTAAGGTTGGTTCAAATACAATGACTTCGATTCCTTTTGCTTTCAAACGTTTCATGATGCCTTGAATCGAAGAATAGCGGAAATTATCGGAATTAGCTTTCATCGTTAAGCGATAGATACCGACAACCTTAGGATCTTTTGCCAAAATTTGTTCAGCGATAAAATCTTTCCGAGTTGTGTTCGCATCAACGATGGCTCCAATGATGTTACTTGGAACTTCTTCATAATTGGCCCGAAGTTGTTTAGTATCTTTTGGTAAGCAATAACCGCCATAACCAAATGATGGGTTATTATAATGACTACCGATACGAGGGTCTAAACCAACACCCTCAATAATTTGTTTACTGTTCAAGCCTCGTGATTCCGCATATGTATCTAATTCATTAAAGTAAGCAACACGCAGAGCTAGATAAGTATTAGAGAATAATTTAATTGCTTCTGCCTCAGTTGAATGTGTCAATAACACTGGAACTTCTTTATCCAAAGCATTTTCTAAAAACATACTTGCAATTTCTTGACCTCGTTCTGAGCGTTCCCCAACGATAATTCTAGATGGGTGCAAGTTATCATATAGCGCTCGACCTTCTCGCAAAAATTCAGGTGAGAAGAGGATATTTTCTGTCCTATATTTTTTTCGTAATTCTTCTGTATAACCCACTGGTACTGTAGACTTGATGATAAATGTAGCTTCGGGTTTAATAATCAGAGCCTTTTCAATTACATCCTCAACCGTTGCTGTGTTGAAATAATTTTTCTTTTCATCATAATCCGTTGGTGTTGCGATAATTAAATACTCACCAAATTTTACTGCTTCTTCAAAATCTTTAGTAAATTCTATATTTAAAGTATTACGTTCAAGAAACTCATGGATTTCTTTATCTTCTATTTGAGTCAATCCTTTTTTTAGCATATCAATTTTATTATTAACAATATCATACGCTTTAACCTGTTCATTCTGACTTAATAGCAATGCGTTAGCTAGACCTACATAACCTAGACCGAAAACTGAAATCTTCATAATTCCACCTAAATTCTCTTGATTTTTTCAATATCAATATTATTTTTCTGCAGAAAGCTTCTAATTTTTTCAATTTGATAATTATCCAAATTAAAAATATATCTAACAAAATAATGTGTTTTTTTAGTTTTTTTCCATACAAATTTCATATATTTTTTATGCATCTTTTTGTTGCCTATCGCAGCATACCTACTAGCTCCATCAAGATAAAAAATTATTTCCTTTTTTATCAATCCATTTTTATTTAATTGGTCAATTAAAGACTTATGCTTTTTGTTAAAATATTCTACAGATTCTATCCATCTATCAACTTGATTCGAGAGTCTATTCTTATCAGATCTTATTACGATGATTTTTACTAGACATTCATTAACATAGTCTATTTTTGAAATTTGAGATATTCTAACCAATAAGTCATATTCTTGCCAGTGGCTTAAATTCTCATCAAACCCACCAATTTTTTTTAGCAGACTCTTTTTAACCATCAAACAAGAAGTTATTGAAAATATATTTGAAAATACATTTAATCCAATATTCCCTCTAAACAATGGATTAGGAAGTACTTTTGTAGATAATCGATCATCAGTTAGTCTCTCATATCCACAGTACACAAGTCCAACACTACTATCTTTTCCAAAAATTTCTATTTGCTTTTCAACTTTCTGGTTATTCCAAATATCATCATCATCTAGAAAAGCAATAAAATCTCCACTTGACATATCTATCCCAACATTCCGTGCATGATTCCCTCCTTTTGAGTTTTCTCCATATAAATGTTTAATATTAATTGAACTATCTTTTATTTTTTCCAAGTATTCTCTAGTACCATCATTTGAATTATCATTTATAATATTTAACTCAATTTCTGGATAAGTTTGATTTTTTACACATTCAATCGCCTTCTTCAACATCGGTAATCTATTATGTGTAGTGATGATAACACTTACTTTATACATTTTTTTATTCTCCAATATATTTATGAACACACTTCAATGATTCAGCAATAACCATATGCATATCAAAATATTTATACATTCCCAAACGTCCGCCAAAAATCACCTTTTCTTCTTCATCAGCTAAATCTTTATATCGTTGATACAGGCCATTATTCTTTTTATCATTAACTGGATAATAGGGTTCATCACCCGGTTGCCAGTCAACAGGAAATTCTTTAGTGATAATTGTTTTAGGTTGATTACCAAATTCAAAATGTTTATGCTCAATAATCCGTGTATAAGCATGATCTGCATCTGTATAGTTTACTACTGCATTACCTTGATAATTTTCTTGATTAAGAATTTCATTTTCAAATTTCAATGATCGATATTCCAAACGCCCAAATCGATAATCATAATACTGGTCTATCATTCCAGTATAAACAATTTTATCGTTTCCATTTTCAAATTCTTCACGATTATTGAAAAAATCGGTGTTCAATTGTACTTCAATATTTGGATGATCCAACATTTTTTCAACTATTTGAGTATATCCTCCAATTGGAATTCCTTGGTATTTATCGTTAAAATAATTATTATCATAGGTAAAGCGAACAGGAAGCCTTTTAATAATAAAAGCTGGTAGCTCTGTGCAACGGCGCCCCCATTGCTTTTCGGTATATTCTTTAATTAGTTTTTTATAAATATCAATACCTACTAAAGAAATAGCTTGTTCTTCTAAATTTTCGGGCTCTTTGCCTGATAAAACGGCTCGCTGTTCATTAATCTTCGCCTGAGCTTCAGCTGGCGTTACTACCCCCCACAATTTGTTGAATGTATTCATGTTGAAGGGTAAGTTGTAAATTTCTCCTTGATAATTAGCGATTGGTGAATTTGTATATCGATTAAAATCTGCAAATTGGTTAATGTAATCCCATATCTCTTTAACCGAAGTATGAAAAATATGTGCTCCATATTGATGAAACTGAATTCCTTCAACTTCTTTTGTATATATATTGCCGGCAATGTGATTGCGCTTCTCAATGATTTTAACCTGATAACCTTTTAACGCTGCTTCGTGTGCAAAGATCGCTCCAAAAAGTCCAGCTCCTACTACTAAAATTTGTACATCTTTTTTCAATTTCATTCCCCTATCTCTTTTTCTATTTTAGCTTAAGTCTTATTTGATTTAAAATCCAAACAAAATAGTAAAATTCGTTCTTACATCTAAATATCTTTACAAACGGATTATATCCATGACTATTATATATTGATGGATGCTTAGTTTTTAATTCATTATCAAAAACGGCTAATTTTTCTTTTATTGACTTTGAAAGCGGAAAAGAAAAATAGATATTGTACTGTGTATTAATTAATTTAATCATTCTAGATAAAATATATGATTTTTTTTCTACACTAATATTTATAGGTAAAGTATCATAAAAAGATATAACTGATCTGACAACTTTCAAATGATGTAAAACATTTCTTTGTGTATTTTTTGTACTAACACTTTGACTAGGCGTATCGTATCTATAAACATATACTGGAAAATCAAAAAAATAAATATTATCTACGAAAGGTATTGGAAAAAGAATATATTCTACATCAACATAAAAAGCGTTCTCATCAATATGAATCCTATTATCTTTAAGAATAGAGGTTCTATAAGTTATTGAATGCATAGGTATAGCCTCATTTAAACTTAAATCATCAAATGACACATTCCCGTTATATTTATTCTCTGCTATTACTACATTTTCACTTTTTTTTCTTTCATTGTATTCCACATATGGATTAACTACCATATCAGTATCTATTTTTTTTAATTGTTGAACTAAATTAGTAAAGTTATTGTTATCGACCCAATCGTCTCCATCAACTATTTTAAAATATTTACCACTAGCAAGCTTAATTCCACTATTTATAGTAGACCCGTGACCTCCGTTCTCTTTATCAACAACTTTAATCGTCTCGGGATATTTATTTTCGTAATATTTAGCTTTCACTAAAGTATCATCCTTTGAACCATCATTAATAATAAGTATTTCGATATCTTTAAGTATTTTTTTATTTGATAGAAATGTTGGCAAACAAGAATCAATATATTGTGAAGTATTGTAACTTGGAATTGTAATTGTTAATATTTTATACACTATCTGATCTCCTTTATTAATAAATTTGAAATGAGTACGGTAAAATTCGAGCCAAACCAAGTGAGTAACTCGTCACTATAAAATACAAAATCCCCATTAAACATATACTATATCTAACCATTAAATTTTGCATTTCACTTGAAAAAACACTTGATAATTCAGTAATCAAAACGACTTGAACTATATCAAAATATCCCCCGATTCTTTTAATGAATGGTGATGAAAATCCAGATATTCCTATTAATAGTCCCCAAAAAAGACCTATAATTAAGAAAGTATTGTATTTATTTTTATTGAATAAATATTTCCTTAAAATGAAAATTACGACAAATATGAAAAGATTCAAATAGAAAATACGATTGTTAATATCACCCGAGTAATCTGTATAAAAGTTATATCTATCAAAGCTTGGTATTTTGGCCACTAAAGTAAAAAATATAGCTGGATATATCGCAAAAAGGCCTAATAACAAACTGAATATACAAAAAACAAAATAATTTATCTCTTCATTTCTATTTATTAAAAAGTACATAGGTATCACTACTAAAGCAGATATGTGAACTCCAGATGCTAAAAATATAATAACAAAAAATTTTAAGGGCTTTTTATCAATAATATATTTATAACTCATAAAGACCAAAGATATTGCCAAGCTTTGTCTCATAATATTTAATAATTGCGGGAAGAAAAAACAAAGATATAAAAAAAAGCATATTGCAACATCATTAGTAGGTAAAATATTATAAAAAGCAATAACGATAACTATCAAGGTAAGTGTTGAAAATATAAATAGATATAAATTAAAGCCGCCAAATTTGGAACATATATGGATGAGAAGTGTGTTTATATATTCTTTAAACCCCAATATTTTAAATTTTTCTGTCAATGTAGGAAACGAACTATACGTTTGATACAAATAATAATAGGGATATGTATCTATTCCTACTGTTAAAGAGCGAAATGTTGCCATGACCACCGGAATTGATAATCCTAATAATGTAAAAATACCTTTTAATACATTCCTTTTATTTATACCTAAATAAATAAATAAACTAGAAATAACAAATGAACCTAAATATATAAATACGCTGAATTCTTTGCTCATTATCTCCCCCACAAAAATTAAGACTTTTAATTCATTATATAAACAAGTAGTGCTAATAATACAAATACATAGAAGCAACTAAATAATTTTTAAAACACAACCTATGCTATTAGTATGACTAAACAAGTTTTTTCGACATTATTTCATAATAATTTGATTACTAATCATAAAAAACTTTATTCAGTTTCATTCAACAAACCAAAATAAACGGACCGCATAATGATGTTTGTACATTGATCAGAAAAATTTTCACTTATTTTCTTACTATTATCACTAAACATTTTATATAATGTCTTATCGTTTTTTAACTCAAAAACGGCTTCTATTATTGGTTCTACCCCACCATTTAAGTCAAATAAAAAACCATTGATTTGAGGTTGGACAATGGTTCTATGTCCTCTGTTGTTAGAAACCACTGCAGGTAATCCTAAATACATCGCTTCTAAAACAAACATTCCCAATCCTTCTCTTATACTTGATGCTACTGCTATATCACAAACTGAAATAATTAGATTCAAATCATTTCGGTAACCCATTAAATAAACTATGTCTTCTAGGTTTTTATTTTTGACGATCTCCATAAGTTTATCGTGATTTTCACCTTGTCCTACTAGAAGGAGTTTAATTTTATTATCAATCTTACTAATTTTTTCCATCATATTAATCAAAATTATTTGATTTTTATTATTATTTAATTCTGCACCATAAACAAGTAAAAAATCTGAGTTGGAAAATCCAAAATCTTTTTTTTCAGCCTTCTCTAAATTCGAAAATTGCTTTATATCAATTCCAATTCCAGGAATTTGGATATTTTTTTTTGCATTAAGCTTTTTCTCAGACAAATTAAAATCTTCAGAGTTTATAGTTAGTAAAACATTGGTTTTGTACGATAATAATTTTTCAATCGGAAAAAAAATAATCCAATTTTTCTTAGGAGATTTTTTATAAAAATGGAATCCATGTGCAGTATATATAACTTTTTGATTTTTCTTTTTTACCAATCTGCCAATCACGCCACCTACGGGAGACTGACAGTGAATTATATCGAAATTTTCTATTGAATTTATACGTTTAACATGATTATATGATTTCAAATTTCCAAATGAAAATGGTGATCTTTTAAAACCAATATCATATGTTTTAATACCTCGATGATTTAGTTCACACATAAATTTTTTTGCTTCAGCTATAGAAATTGATCCTGGCTCCGAAAAATTTGAAATTATAGTAATACTACAACCCAAATCAATTAAAATATTAATATTATTCATATTGAACTGTTTTATCATTGAAGCGACTGATGCTATTAAAGCAACTTTCTTCATCACTAATTCCCCTAATTTTCTTTTTCGTAAACTAGATTCCCAAATGCCTTATTGGTTAGCCTCCCAATTTTTCCTGGTAAATATCCCAATAACCGAATAAACCAATTCATCCATGAGAATAGATATATATTTTTCCCGCTCTTCCTTGCAATGTCTCTGACCATATGACTAGTCCTGACATATTCATTATCCTGAGGCAAAAAAATCCCACTATCCTGAAAATCTATTCGTTCCTTTACAAATTTGCAAAGATTGTCAATATATAACATTGAACGCTCATTTTTAATGTTTGGAAATGCCGGCAGTTTATTGGCAAGTTTTACTAATTGTTGATAATTTCCCTTACTCTTCTCACCATAAATCATTGGAGGTCGAAGAATAGCAATATGAAAATTAGCTGCTTCTATAGAATGTAATCTAATTTCAGCCTGTAACTTACTATCGCCATAAAAATTAGAAGGATTAGGTTTTGTTTCTGAAGTAATGATACGTTTTTTATTAATATTAGTCTCTTCACCATAAATAATAATTGAACTCATGTAAATGAATTGTCCAATTTTACCAGATAGATCATTTTTATATTTTTGTGCTGTTTCAATCGCGAGGTCTGTATTTACTTGATAATAAAGTTGTCTCTGTTCTTCACTAATCTTTGAAACATCTGCATGTGCAATTCCAGCTACATGAAATATCGAATCGTACTTTGAAAAATCAGCATTTTTCCAAGAATTACCACGCATATTTATAGTATCAATTTGATAATCATCATCAAATTGTTGCATATATTTCTCAAAAGACGTTCCAATATAACTGTTTTCTCCAGTAATTAAAATACGCTTCATTCTTTCTCACCCTCATTTTTTACGGCACTAGGACCACCTTCGACTACCCCAGCACTTTTAAATACAGCTCTAATAGTTCCAAAAAAGCACTTAATATCCATAATAATCGAAATATGTTGTGAATATCTACCGTCTAGTTTTGCTTTTATAGGTATTTCTAGCTCATCTCTTCCATTAATTTGAGCAAGTCCCGTTAATCCAGGACGAATATCATTTGCTCTATATTTATCCCGCTCCTCAATTAAATCATATTGATTCCATAATGCAGGACGAGGTCCGATAACTGCCATATCTCCTTTTATAATATTAAACAACTGTGGGAGCTCATCTAAACTAGTTCTGCGCAAGAACTTTCCAACTCTTGTAATAAAATAATCAGGATTTTCCAATAAATGCGTAGGCATTTCCTTTGGTGTGTCAATTCTCATTGTTCGAAACTTGTAGATGTCAAAATGAGTTTTATTTTTACCAACACGCTTCTGGCAAAAAATAATAGGCCCTTTTGTATCTAGCTTAATCGCTAAACAAAGTACTAATAGTAATGGTGATAAAATAATAATTCCTAATAAGGATATCAAAAAATCAATACATCTTTTTAGATAGAGCTTATACATTGCTAACTTCCCGTCTCTATTTATTTGAAGCATTCGCAAATTTTACGACTTCTTTTGCTAATACTTCATCGTTTTTTGGTAAATGTTCTATAAAATTCATTACCTCATTAAAAGAAAATCCATGAATGTTTCCGACAAAAATTTTCTCGAAAACCTCTTCATCATTGCGTTCTTTATCTAATAATAATTCTTCATATAATTTTTCCCCAGGACGAATACCTGATTCTACAATATCAATTTCATCTTCTGCATATCCACTAAGTCGGACCATATTTTTAGCTAAGTCGACAATTTTGACCGGATCACTCATATCTAAAACAAAGATTTCTCCACCTTTGGCCAAAGCCCCCGATTGGATAACTAATCGACTTGCTTCTGGAATCGTCATAAAATAGCGAGTCATCCGAAAATCAGTAACTGTAATCGGGCCGCCTTTGGCAATTTGTTCGCGAAAAACAGGAATCACACTTCCACGAGATCCCAAAACATTTCCAAAACGAACTGCAGAAAATTTGGTATTTTCAGGTTCATTTAAACTTGTAACAATCATTTCTGCTATTCGTTTTGTTGATCCCATTACATTAGGCGGATTATTGGCTTTGTCAGTTGAAATCATCACAAAATTTTTCACCTTATTAGCTTTAGCTGCTTCGGCTACATTTTTTGTGCCGAAGACATTATTTTTGACGGCTTCCCGCGGGTTATATTCCATTAAAGGTACGTGTTTATGTGCTGCAGCATGATAGACAATATCCGGATTATACTGATTCATTAGCTCAAAAATCTTATCTCGATCTTGAATATCGGCGATGATAGGAACAAAATTAGTAATCTTACCGTCATATGTAGTCTGTAATTCGCGATGAATCTGGTAAATTGAATTTTCACCATGACCTAACAATAGTAGCTGCTTCGGATTGAATTTGGTCACTTGGCGACAAATCTCAGAACCAATCGAACCTCCCGCCCCAGTCACTAAGATTACTCTTCCGGTCAATTGATCTTTGATTGATTCAATATCTAGCTTAACTTCTTCTCGACCTAAAAGGTCGACAACATCAATTTCTTTTAGACGATTGATACTTATCTTCCCAGAAGCTAATTCCTCCATTGAAGGCATTGTATTAACCTTAACTTTCGTATCTGCTAATTGAGCAATAATCGCTTGTAGTCTATTACTTGGTAAAGAAGGTATAGCAATCGTTACCATATCAATCTGATATTCTTCAATAAGTTTCGGTAATTCTTCAACAGAACCCAGGACCTTTTTACCTGATAAGTATGTCTTTTGCTTATTAGGATCATCATCAACAAACCCAACCACTTCGATTGACCCAGATGTTGGCGAATCAACTAAACTATTAAATAGAATCCGTCCACCCTCACCAGCTCCAATAATTAATGTGCGATGAATAACCCCAGAACAATCTTTTTGATAGCTATTTCGTCGTTGAATCAGTAAGCGCCAGATCAACCGACTAGCAATAATCAGACACAAACTTAAAACATACGCTAATAATTCGAAACGGCGACTGTAACGACCTTCCCAAAAAAAAGAAACGATTATTAAGCTCACAATGAATTGACTAGTTACGGCAAAAAATATCGCAGACATCTCTCTTAAATTTGTATAACGATTGATCCGAGTAAAAACATTAAAAATGATTCCAAAGAGCAAATAAAATCCAATCGACAAAATAACTGTTGTAAGAACAAAATTGGGCGCAATCTTTACATACGGCTGCATAAAAAGATATGCGCTTAGACAGGCTAGTGTAATTAAGATTATATCTACTATAACGATAATAATAATTTTTCTTTTTCTTGTTAATGCAAACAAAAACGGCTCCCCCTAAACAACACACGTTTTTCTTAACTTCTTTATACCGAGGAAAAGTTAGTCAAGCCTCATAACTTTTTTTGCTTCAATAGTTTGTTAGGTAAATTTATCCTTCTTACTATTTAAAAAAATTGAACTTTCGCTCTCGAATCTCTGTAAACTGTGGTTTTTTAACTGCATCCCCATTGACCAAATCTTTGGCCATTTGCATCATTTCATCCACTTTTGATTGCCCATATTCTTTTCGAATTATTTCACAAGCTTCTTTCAGATAGAAGCCCCTTTGTCGAAGATTATGAGCATCCGAGGCTACCATATACAACATATTATTTTTTAACATTTGCTTCGCTGTTTTTTGAATTTCTTTCCCAAATACCCCCACGATACTTGGTGCAGTCAACTGCGTGAGAACCCCCATTTCTAAGAATGGGATCAGCTCATTAGGATCTTTACGAAAAACAGCGTTTCGTTCTGGATGAACGATTACAGGTGTATGTCCTTGGCTTAGCAACTGAAAGAATAATTGTTCCGTATAAGCAGGTACTTCTCCTGTTGGAAATTCAAGTAATATGTACGTGTCATCAAGATCGGTAAACAGGATATCACCTTTGGCAATGTCTTCTAAAAGTGTCCCTGTAATCCGAACTTCTTGACCTTCTAATAAAGTGAGATTCAAGTTGCGCTGATCCAACTCTTGTTGTAATCGCGCAACTTGTTCAATGACTTGATTCGCTGGATTTGAGTATTTCCCATTGTTATGATGGGGGGTGCACATTAGATGCGTGATGCCTTGACTGATTGCTTTTTCAGCCATCGCAAGACTATCATCTAAAGTGCGAGCTCCATCATCCACTCCGGGTAAAATATGACAATGTAAATCAATCATCTGCTCACCTTCTTAGTTTTATTCTTAATTATCGGTGCCGTAATAATAATAACCTTGATCATTTTCATCAGTGCTACCATTGAACACTGCCCCTAAGACATTGGCATTCACCATTGATAGCAACTCTCGTGCCTTTTGTAAGGAATCTTTCCGTGTAACATTCTCCCGTACAACCAGCAGCGTTCCGTCCGCTTTAGAAGCCATAATCTGTGCATCCGTCACAGCTACAATTGGTGGCATGTCAAAAATAATAAAGTCATATGTGCCTCGCAACTCATTGATCAACTGATCCATTCTAGTAGAGCCGAGTAATTCAGACGGGTTCGGCGCTTTAGGACCACTAGTCATTACATAAAGATTAGGTACCACACTTCGTTGAACGGCTTCTTTAACACTCATATCTGAACTTAAGACATTACTTAATCCCACATTATTAGCTAATTGAAAAGTCTTATGGACAGTAGACTTTCGCATATCTGCATCTACTAATAAGACGCTCTGACCTGAATTTGCAAAAACAACTGCTAAGTTAGCTGATGTTGTTGATTTGCCTTCGCCCGGTCCGGAAGATGTAACTACTAACGTTTTGATTTGACGGTCAGCAGAGGAAGCAAATTGAATATTCGTTCGAACCGTGCGATATCTTTCTGATACAGGAGAAGATTTATCTACCAATGTAATTAGACTAACTGCTTCAGGTATGTCTGATCGTTTCTTTCTTTCTTTCTTACTCATAAGTGCCTCCTAAACCCGATTACGGCGGCGACGTTCAACGTTGGTTGACGGTTCTGCCGCTTTTCTATTAGATGCTTTTCGATTAATTGTTGAGATTGGTTCACGACGAAGCTTAGCGTTTAATTCCTTTTGTGTCATCGCTGGAACATTTCCTAGAATGGTCAAACCAAATTCATCCGTCAATGTACGGCTCTCTTTAACTGTTCGATCCAGTAGTTCAAGGACTATCGCTAAAAGTACGCCCAACATCAGACCAAGTAGCAAGCCCACTGCTAATGTTAATTTTTTATTTGGAAATACCGGTTGATTACCTGCTACAGCTTTAGAAATAATCGAGATACGATCAACATTTAAGACATCTTTAGCGTTTTCTTTAAAAATTTCAGCTGTAACATTTGAAATGTTCGCAGCCGCTCTTGGACTTGTGCTAGTAGCAATAATCGAAAACATTTGTGAATTTTGATTTTGTTCGACTTGGATGGCCTCTTTCAAACCACCTGCACTCATTTTAATCCCATAATCAGCATTTAATTTATCAGCAACTTCATTTGTTACTAAGTCACCGGTAATAATGTCTTTATACGTATTGATCATCTGCAAGTTCGTATTCACATCATTTGCATTAGTTGTTTCTGTTTGGGGCAACGTTACGACCAATTGGGCCTGCGAACTATATTTTGGTGTTAAAATGAAAAAAGCAAGCAACCCCGCAATTAAAACACCTACAAGGCCTCCTACTACAATCAATCCTAATCGTTTCCTCAGTAGTTCAAATAATTGTTTGATACTAATTGTCTCTTCCATAAACTCCTCAACTTCCTAATTTACTTTAATAATCTGATTCAAACTCCCTAACGATAGCAGAAACAGTATATCAAAAAAATACAATCTTCAAACAAGGTGTTAAAAAATATGTATTCTTTTTTTGACGCATTAAGTAAAGAAAAAGAACGATTCCCAAAAAAAATGTGTTTTATTATTAGTGATATAATCTTTGTCATAATGATAGTTAAAATCAAAATACTCTTACAAATCGTTTGTATCTTTTGACTAAGCAATCCTTGATTAGTTATTCACTATCTATGGTTTTATTATGATTTCAAAAATTAGAAAAATAGTTTTACCGTTACCATTATAGTTGAAACACCTTGTTATATCAATGTTTTTTTTAACTATCCTTCTTTTTACAATTCCAATGTCTTTTTCATGGAATATAAAAAAACGATTGGCACTTCTCCCAAAAACTCTATTAGTCCGTTATTTTTTATTGTTTTCATTACATTATTATTAATTTCTTCAAAAAACAAAAAAAACAATTGTTTGATCCTTCCGATAATCAATTTATTTAACTAGTAAATTATTTTTATTAATAATTAGAGCAATTTATCTTAAAAAGATTGATAAAATGACTGTCTATTAAATCCCCTCATTTTAAGAATAAAAAATATTCTAGACATTTTTTCTTAAACTAATAAATAAACCGACACTTTAGGTTAGGTATGTACCTAACTTAAAGTGTCGGTTTTCAGTTCAGTTCTACTCTCTATTTACTCTTATGTCTTTTGATTAGATAGAAAGCTGCTGCCAGAACAACTATGAAGCCACCAATAATAAGGAGCAGAGAATTTCTTTCCACACCAGTCTTCGGATAGAACCCTTGTTTCGGTGTATGTGGTTTCTTGGGTGAAGCTGGCTTATTTGGTTTATTGGGTGTTTTTGGTATTGTTTTGTTTTCAGCTTTTACTTGTACTTGCTCTGGCTTGCCTTTCGCTGATTCGGAAATGGTAAACTTAACAAGTTTTTGAGTTAACTGATAGCCGGTTGGTGCTTTGGTTTCCTTGAAGAAATATTTACCTGGCGCTAAATCGGCCACTGCTATTTTTCCTTCTTCGTTTGTCTTCAAGGTTTCCTTGATGACTTTTTTATTTTCATCAAGGAGCTGGAAATCAGCGTTGGCTAAGTGTTTACTTGCGTCATCCGCATCGACTTTAGTTAATTGGACTTGTCCTCGATAGTTGATTACTGGATCGACGAATTGCACAAGACTTGGTTGGCCCAACGCTGATTCTGGAATTTCAAAATAAACTTTGGCTGTGTTTCGTACATAGCTAGTTGGCGCTTTGCTCTCTTGGAAATAATATTTCCCAGGGGCGAGCTTCGTTGCGGTGACAATTCCTTCATCGTCTGAACGAATTGTTTTACCAACTTGCTTGTTTGTTTTACGATCGAAGACTTTGAATTCCGCACCTTCCAAAGGAGTTTCCTCGGCATTTTGCTTGATCAGCTTGGCAGTACCTTGATAATTGATAAAATTATCGTTTGCCGTAACGACGACTGGCTGACCTTCCGCTGAAGCATTAATTGTAAAATTGATTGGCGTTTGATTGATGATATAGCCGTTTGGCGCGGTTTTCTCGATCAATTGATAGTCACCCGGTTTTAGATCTTTCATTGTCAGTACGCCGGTTGCGTTAGTAGTTCCGGTTTTGATGACCTCGTCAGACCCTTTTTTGAATAGTTCAAACGCCGCTCCTTCAAGTTTATTGCCATCAACATCTTTTTTGATCAGTCGCACGGAGCCTTGGTAGTTAACTAGAGAAACGTCAATTCCCTGCTTCCCTTCCTCAGAAGACTGAGCAATCGTAAATGGTACGGTCGCGGTATTCAATAAGTAGCCTTCTGGTGCTGAAATCTCTTTAAATTCATAATCGCCAGGCGATAGATTTTCTACAAATACTTCGCCATCACCATTTGATTTGATTGGGTCGCCAACACGGTTTCCATCTTTATTAAGAACTTCAAATTCTGCCCCTTCTAAAGGATTGCCGTCCGCATCTTGTTTGTTCAATGTCGCAGAGCCTTGATAGTTGATAAAGCCATCAGCTGCTGTGACGACGTCAGGTTTTCCTTTCGCTGAAGCATCGATCGTAAATTCGATTGGTGTTTCATTAATGATATAACCATCTGGTGCCGTTTTTTCAATCAATTCATAGTCCCCTGGTGCTAGCCCCTTCATTGTCAGCACGCCGTCTTCGCCTGTAGTTCCTGTTTGGATGACCTCATCCGAGCCTTTTCGGAATAATTCAAACACTGCTCCAGCTAATTTGTTGCCTTTGACATTTTGCTTGGTCAATTTGACAGATCCTTGGTAGTTTACAAAAGTATCAGCGATCGTAATGTCTTGTTTTCCATCTTCAGAAGAAGCAGCAATCGTAAACGGTACGGTCGTGGTATTCAACAAGTAGCCATCTGGTGCCGTTTTTTCTTTAAATTCATACTCACCAGGGGCTAGATTTTCAGCCACCACTTCCCCTTTGTCATTGGACTCAATTAGACCAATCGGTTCGCCATCATTATCAAAGACTTCAAATTCCGCCCCCTCAAGAGGATTACCATCCGCATCTTGCTTGATCAGCTTAGCCGTCCCTTGATAATTGATAAAGTTATCGTCCGCTGTGACAACGGCTGGCTGGCCTTCCGCTGAAGCATTAATTGTAAATTCGATCGGTGTTTTATTGACGATATAGCCTTTCGGCGCGGTTTTCTCGATCAATTGATAATCACCGGGCGCCAGTTCGGTCAAGGTCAGCTCGCCTAGTCGATCAGTGGTTCCTTGTTGAATGACCTGATCCGAGTCTTTTTGGAATAATTCAAACTCCGCACCTTCCAGTCTCGTACCGTCAGCATTCTTCTTCGTTAATTCAACAGAGCCTTTGTAATTAATGAACGGATCGTTGATCGTGATGTCTTGTTTGCCATCTTTAGAAGACGCCGCGATCGTAAATGGTACCGGTGTAGTGTTTAGTACATAACCAGCTGGTGCCGTGATTTCTTTAAAGGCGTAATCACCGGGCTCTAAGTTGGTTATCTTGACTTTCCCTTCATTAGTCGAACTGATTGGATTGCCAATTGGTGTCTCTTGATCAGCTTCATCGCCTTCACCTTTTTGGATTTTCACCACTTGAAACGCCGCTCCTGCTAAAGGATCGCCATTGGCTTTTTCCTTAGTCAACTCTGCGGAGCCTTGATAGTTAATGAAATTGCTATCAGCCACAACCACATCTGGCTCGTCTTTTGCTGAAGAGTTGATTGTAAAGGTGACTGGTGTTTCATTGACGATATAGCCAGACGGCGCGGTTTTCTCGATCAATTCATAATCTCCTGGTGCTAGACCGGTTAAACTCAAAATACCCTCTCCGTCGGTGGTTCCTTCTTGGATAGCCTCCGTAGAACCCGCTTTGAATAATTCAAACTCGGCACCGGCTAATTTATCCCCTTTGACATTTTGCTTAGTTAATTTGACTGAGCCTTGGTAGTTCACAAAAGAATCGTTGATCGTAATGTCTTGTTTGCCATCTTCAGAAGAAGTAGCAATCGTAAACGGTACAGTCGTGGTATTTAATAAGTAACCCGCTGGTGCAGTAATTTCCTTAAATTCATACTCGCCAGGGGCTAGATTTTCTGCTAGCACCTCACCGTTATCATTTGATTTGATTGGGTCACCGACACGTTCTCCATCTTCATCGAGGACTTCAAATTCCGCCCCCTTCAAAGGATCACCAGCTTTATTTTGCTTGATCAACTTGGCGGAGCCTTGATAATTGATAAAGTTGTCATTCGCTATGACGACAGCTGGTTGACCTTCCGTCGAAGCTGCGATCGTAAATTCAATCGGAGTTTTATTGACGATATAGCCAGCCGGCGCAAATACTTCTTCTAGTTTATACTTACCCGGAGCTAAGCCTGCTAAAGTCATGACCCCATTGGCATCGGTCGTTCCTCGTTTGAAGGCTTCTGTTTCTCCCGCTTTGAATAGATCAAATTCAGCTTTAGCCAGTCGTTGTCCATCGACACCTCGTTTGATCAGTTGAACGGTTCCTTTATAATTATCAAACGGCTGTCCATTATTCGCTTGAACAATTTTGGGTTCTCCCGCGGCGTGATCAGAAATCGTAAATGGAATTTTTTGCGTATTGATGACAAAACCTTCTGGTGCTGTTTCTTCTATTAAATAGTAGTTTCCTGGAGCCAAGTTTTTTACGGTTACAAGACCGTCCTTATCTGATCTTACTGCGTTGCCGACTTGATCGCCTTTTTCATCTTGGACAATGAAGGTCGCGCCTTCCAGTCCTTGATCAGCTTCACTGCGATCAAAGGCGACTTTTTTCAGTTGGACAGAACCTTTGTAGTTGATAAAGTTTTCCCCATCATTCGCTTTGACTTGTTCTGGCTCTCCGTTGGCTTTAGTTGCGATTTCAAATGGTACTGGATCGGTATTGATTAGATAGCCCGCGGGTGCCTGTTCTTCTATAAATGCATACTTACCAGGAGCTAAGCCATTGGCGATTACTTCACCGTCAGGATTACTGATAATCGTATCGCCGACTTTGTTTCCTGCTTCGTCAATAACTTTGAATTCCGCATTGGCCAGTTCTTCATTTGAAATATCAGTCTTCGTTAAGATCGCAGAACCTTTGTAGTTGATAAAATCAGCGCCATTATTTGCCTTTACCTGTTCCGGCTTACCTGCAGCTTTTTCTGGGATTGTAAAATCAATCTCTGTCTGATTCAACAGATAGCCAGTTGGCGCTTTGACTTCTACGAATTTATAGTCTCCTGGTGCCAGATTTTCAACTGTGACATAGCCATCAGAATCAGAATCAATAACCTCGCCGACCGGATCACCGTTCTTATCTTCTACTTGGAATTCGGCACCCTGTAATGGTTCTTTATTTGCATTCGTTTTGCGGAACCGGGCAGAACCTTGGTAATTGATAAAATTATCACTGGCGACCACGACAGTTGGCTGACCTTCATTAGAAGCTTCAATCGAAAAATCGACTGGCGTCGTATTCATCAAGTAGCCGTCTGGTGCACGGGTTTCAACAAATTGATAATCACCAGGGGCGAGACCTTCGACAGTCACCTCACCTTTATCATTGGTGGTCAACTTATTCCCAACTGATGATCCGCCCTTTTCACGAACCTCGAAATTTGCGCCGGCCAATAATTTTCCTGATTCAGCTTTTTTAATTAGTTTGGCTGATCCTTGATCGTTCTCAAACTCACCCAGGTCTACAGTAGCTGGTTCGCCACTTTGCGGATAAATCGTAAATGGATGTTTCGTCGTATCTCGAATGTAGCCGGTCGGTGCCGTAACTTCTTGTATGAAATAGTCACCGGCGCTCAGACCCTTCGCATAAAACGAACCATCATTAGCTGTTTCAATTAAGCTTTGCGATTTTCCAGCTTTATCAGTCGTACTGATTGCCTTTTCGTCGGGATCATCGGCTTTGAAAATCTTATATTCCGCACCGCCGAGACCTTTGTCAGAACGATTGACTTTCTTCCCTTCAATAGAGGATTGATAGTTGGTTAATGTGAAATCAATCCCGCTGGTCTGATCGCCTGTCACGACGAAGTAAATCGGCTGACCGCTAACAAGATAGCCTGGAGAAGTACTTGTTTCGACTAATTTGTAACAACCGTCTTCCAAAGCCAACGTACTTAAATCAATGCTTCCATTTCCATCAGGATGAATATCCTCCTTAACTAGCTTCCCGGTACTAGTACCATCATCAACATACAATGAGAAGGTAACTTTTGAAAGATCTAGCCTACTTGGATTTTCACCATCTGTTTTCTTCAATTCAATCTCTTTAGTAAAGTTATGGAAATCACCAGCATCGACAACATAAGCGCCATCCTCGATCCTATTAAGATGATTCTGTTCATCTGTCATCGGCATTGTTGTTGGTACTCGTTCTGGAATGACAAAAGTCAATGGGAAGGTATTCAATAGGTAGCCACTTGGCGCCTTGGTTTCCTTCACATAATAAGTTCCTGGAGCTAAGTCGGTAAATTCGGCGATCCCGTCTGCGCCAGTTATGGTTTTGACCGTTGTCGGATCTTGGAATTCAGGATCCCGATACAAGGTAAATTCAGCGCCTTGGATGTCGATCATCTTAGACTCATCATCAATGTCGTTTCCGATCTTATGGAGACGGATCGTTCCACGATAGTTCACCACATCATCCGAAAGTTTGACAGTCGCTGGCTGGTTTTCACTTGTAGCTGGAATCGTAAAGTCTAGCGCTTCGCCTGACATGATATAGTTGCCGCTGGTGCCTTTATTGGGTGCCTTGGTCTCAACAAAGCGATAATCGCCGGGAGCTAGACCAGATACACTGACAATTCCATCATTATTGGAAGTAGCGGTTTTTCCAGGGACATCTGCGCCTTGTGCGTCAACAACTTTAAATTTCGCACCGACTAACGGATTGTCATCGCTGTCGGTTTTCGTCAACTGAGCAGAACCTTGATAATTGATAAAGTGATCACTGACCGTCACGACTGACGGCTGATCCTCTGCATCCTTTGGTACTGTCACATCAACAGTCGCGGTATTCAATAGATAACCGTTTGGCGCTGTGATTTCTTTGAAAGTATAGGTTCCTGGTGCTAAATTATTAAACTGCACTTCTCCTTGAGCATTGCTTGTGACATTATCACCAACTGGGTGGCCAGCTTGATCCAGCAGCTGGAACTCGGCACCTGCTAAGCGTTGATTGCTCGCGTTGGTCTTGATCAATCTAACTGATCCTTGATAATTTTTGAAAGTGTTCGCGATTTCCACTACTTGAGGTTGACCCTCAGCGGAGTTCGGGATCGTAAATGAAACGATCCGATCGTTGATCAAATAGTTCGCCGGTGCCTGCGTTTCCTTCATGGTGTAACGGCCGGGCGCTAATTTACTGATGGTTACTTTCCCAGCTTGATCGGAATCGCCGCTGCCAGCTTTGGTACCACTACTATCATAGACAGTAAAGGTCGCACCTTTTAATGGCTGATCGTTTGGACCAACTTTCATCAATTCCACTGAACCAAGATAGTTGCGTAAAGTTAATTTTTCACCGGGAACCGTATCGCTATTCGTCGTAACGACAGTTGGTTTTCCAGCCGCATTATTAGGAATGGTAAATTTGATTTTTTGCGTATTGATCAAATAGTCGCCGCCATTAGATACCTCTTGAAAATAATAATTCCCTGGCGCCAAGTTTTTGATCGTTACATTTCCGTCGGAGTCAGAGTCGATGCCATCGGCTGGGCTAACTTTTTGCGGTGAAGCCGTATCGGTATAAACATCAAAATTAGCATCAACTAATTTACTAAAGGCATTGTCGGCAGTGTTTTCCGCTTCTTTATAAAGCTGCGCGCTACCTTGATAATTGACATTGGCATCGCCACTGATTGGAATCTCTAAAATTTCAGGCGCACCTTCCGCTTGATTTTGTACAACGAAAGGAATTTCTAAGGTATTCAGCAAATAGCCTTGCGGTGCTGTTTTTTCCACAAATTTGTAGCTACCGGGTGGCAGTTGGTAGGCCCAGACATAGCCGTCGGAAGCATCAGAAGTAAATAAGCCGTCGCTATCTGCTCCATTGACTGGATTGGTTACTGGCTGCCATTGGTCATTTATATTTTGCTGTAATTGGTATTTGGCGCCGCCTAACGCCTCGCCAGCAGCATCGATTTTTTGGAAACGAGCCCTTTCCTTATAATTTTGGAAGGGGGTCTGCTCGTCCACGACTAATTTCTGATCGGCAGAATCGATCGTGACCGCATCCGCGTCATCAGTTCCAGTCGTCGGTGTCGTGAAACGGACGACTTGACTATTAATCAGGTAGCCGGTGGGGGCTTGTGTCTCCTTAAAGCTGTAAGTCGTACCTGGTGCTAAGCCAGCGAAAACAAAATACCCATCTGCGTCAGAAGTAACGACTCCCCCAATCGCTGTTTGCCCCGTTGCGTCATATAACTGGAATTTTGCTCCTGCTAAAGGTGTCACAGTTTGATTGTTTGAATAATCATTTCCATCAATTTTTTTGAAGCGAGCGATTCCTTGATAATCGACCAGGGCATTGCCGTCATTCAATTGGATCGTCGCCGGTGCTTGATCGCTAGCGGAGATTGGATCAATCACAAAGTCAAATTCCTTACTATTTAAATAGTAGTTCGTTGGCGCGGTACGCTCTTTGACCTTATACTTGCCTGGCGGTAAATTATCTAGCTTCAATTGGCCGTCACTATTCGTCACATACTCACTTTGAGTACCAAAATCAGTATAGTTATCTGAATTTGAATCTGCTCGCTGAACATTAAATTGGGCACCGGCTAGATTTGTTCCAGCTTCAGTTGTCTTTCTCAACAACGCGGAGCCTTGATAATCCTTCAGCTGCAGCACACCACTAGTCACTTGCTGACCATTTACGAAGACGCCACGGGTATTGTTGTCGTTTTGTTTGACTTCAAAATCAATCAACGTTTGATTGATCTGATACCCGTCTGGTGCGATTACTTCTTGGATGCGATATTGTCCATCGCCTAATCCTGAAAGGTCTACTCCTTGATTGGTTGGTGTCAGTGTTCTCAGTAACGTGTAATTCGGCTCGTCACTCGTTCCACTATTTTGAAAGAGGCTAAACAGTCCACCAGCAATAGTTTTCCCATTGACATCAGTTTTATTAAATTGAACTTTAATCTGTTCATTTTCGATTGGTGTCGTTGGTGGATTACTGCTAGTATTGACCGTCACTTTCTTTCCTGCTAATAACTCTGGCGAGATCGTGTAGCCGTTAGGCGCCTCGATTTCTTTAACCGTATATTCGTAAGCTGAGCTAGTGCCGATCAAATTTCCGAAGGTTGCCATTCCTTGGCTATCCGTAGTTGTTTGATAAAGTACATCGGTTTTGCCCGTCTTAATATTTTTCCGAATCAATTGCAGAACTGCTCCTGGAACGATTGCGTCGTTTTTATCGACTTTTTGCAGTAGGATTTTCCCCTTTGTCCCGTATGCTGTACCGCTAGAGTCTTGAATCGTTACGTTTATACTTTTTTGCGTGTCTTTACCAGGCAGTTCTTTTCCTTCACTTGAGATCGTGGCATCATTGGTTACTGTCTCGGTTCTTGAAGTAAAGCTCGGCTCGGTTGAGTAAACTAAAACATACGGCTTCTCAATCACCCCGGTTAGAAATCCACTTGGATTATTTGGATCAGGTTTTTCCTGAATCCCTGACATATCAACTGAAAAGCTTTGTTGTCCAGTCGCAGGATCGGTTGTTACCTTGATCTGGTATTGATCAGCTGGTACTAATTGATCTGGTTGGACTGTCGTTGAACTGCCGGAGCCAGCATATTTTCCGGTATACAGCTTGAAGCTTTCTTGTAATATTTGATTGGAACTTGGCGTATCTTCAACTTTGACGTTTGCTAATAACGATTGGTTGGGATTGATATTCAATGTCCAATCGATCAAACCGGTCTGAGTGTTATAATTTCCTTCCTTAATCGCTGATTGTCCACCAAAAGCGATTGAGACAGAGGCAGGCAATTGCTGCTGAACCCCTGCAATCTCCGTCGTTGCAGTATTGGCGTATTCTGACTGGTTATAAACAATCTTATCTTTCAGAGAAGTCTTAAACTGAATTTGAAAGACCAACGGGACCCCCGTTACATTCCAGCCAGGAATGTAATTTCCATCATCACCTACTTGCAGTTCAAGTGTACCTTGCGCGTCCTCTCCCGTCGGAACGGGATCAGTTACCGTCAAATAGTTTTTACCGACTTGATTGCCGCTATAATTCGCGTCCGTTGTCGCTACAAAATTCCCACTGCTATTAATCGTTCCCCGTGTCACCGTCAGTGAATCCGGCTCATAGACTTGATTTCCTGTAATTGGGTCCTTCACGTTAAAGAGAGAGACACCTGCATTATTGTAGTTAGTTACGATCGTCCAAGTAATTTCCTTGGTAACTGGATTGTAGCTACCGGATTTCATCCCTTGATTCGCTTCTTGGGTGGTGGTCTTAAAATCCGCCGTGTAAGATGACGTATAAGGTGTGTCGTTATTCGTGAAATCTACAGACATGCTATTTTGATAATCGACGCTTGTATTCGGATTGGGTACATTGTTTTCACTGAATTGATTGTAGCCAATATAATATTCCATCTGGAACTGGTGACTCGTCTTAGCGTAACTATTTTGGAATTTCACTGTGAAATCTTTGTAACCTACCCCTTGTCCCACAGTATGAACTTGGACCAAATAATCGGCTCCATTTACATCTCCAGTAGAAATAATCGGCGTTCCATCGGGGGCAAGTATTTGGAAGGCCCCCGCTAACACTTTATTGCCGGCCGAAACATCGCGAATGATTACACCGCCGTCGTTGTCAGTAGGATTTTTCACTTTGAAAGGAACCGTTAAATACCCATCTTGCGAATGCTTCATGATATCCGTAAATACCGTGTTATCCATTTCGTATTTATTCTTATTGATGTCAATCAAATAACGGGCTGTTTTTGAACCAACATCGATCGTCGGCTTATTCTTGATAATTACCTGCTGGGTAGGCTTAGTACTGGTTATTGGTGTTGGAGGTAAATTATTTGTCTGGGCTTGATTGGTTACGGTCACAGCGCTATTGTTATTTACGATTGCATTAACTTTCGTTTTGTATTCAATATTGATCGCTTTTCCTACTTGGACATTATTTTTAAAAGTAACTGTGAAAGGATTGGTCGCCGTATTGATCGTATAATCACTCGGATTCAAAGGTACACCATTGACTGCTGTGCCGTTGCTGCTGAAATTCACCGTATAAATTTTAAAGCTATTTGGATCGAGAGTCATATTTGATGAATACGTATCTGAAACAACGGTATCGTTCGCCAACTCCTTTTGACCATAGTTGTAGCGAATAACCCATGAATAAATTTGATTGATTCGATCATAGCCAGTCTGAGCTTTCTCTAAGGCCTTTTTATAATTCAATGTAACAGAAGCAGAAGCGTTCACGTTGATTGTTCCAGATTTTAAATTGACATTGTTGGTAGCCGTCAACTGGCCACCATTGTTTGGTTTAACTGAATCTTTGATGGTGGTTACATAAACGATTCGATAGGCACTGTCCAAAGGAGTATTGAATTGAATCGAACCGTTGTCGGCCACACTATACTGACTGGAATCTACCGGTGTTGGGCTCGTTCCTACAACATTGCCGTTAAAGTCCACATTCAATGGATATACGGTGACAGATCCGGTTTCATTCTTATCAAAGGTGACCTGACTTGGGAAATTCTCAGTAATCAAAGGATTGGTTAAATCAGCAAAGTTTTTATTAAAATCTACATTCCAAATAACTTTGTTAGGATTATTCGCAACATCCGTATGTCCTGATTTGTCGATGGCTGTTCCACCAGTTGGTTTGATCTTAACCGTCAGCGGAGGAATATTCGTTTTACTTGGATAAATGATTGTCGTTTTTCCCGGTTGACCGATTTTCTGTTGATCAAATTTGACGGTCGCATCAACTGAACCATTTTCTGGCGGAAAAAATTCTTCACCCTCTTGCTGCGTGAAGGTGATCCGTAACTTTTGAGTCGCCGCGTCAAAAATATAAGTCCCATAAATTGTTCCATCATCATCAACTAAATTCCCCTTCGGAGATGGGTTCGTAATAGTCAAGCCCTCAGGAAAATCCATTTCATAATAATCTCCAGGAACCATTTCAGTTCTAACTGCATCTGGAATATTAAAATCTAAATTAAAATTCACATCTGAATTGATCGTTGGCGGGTTGGGATTAAAGTTCAGGTCGATGTTCTTAACAAAATTATCGCCTGGAGCAAATTGGGTAAATAAATCATCGATTGGTTTCGGCTGTCTTGCTTCTTCGGCTTGCGGCTTAATTGTGATTTCTTTTTTTTGCGAACTTGAAGCTTTTTTGTCATCCGTAGATTCAACAGACGTTTCCGTTGATTCCTTTTCGCTGCTTGAGCTGGTTTTCTCTGTTGATTCATTGGAAGAAGAGGTCTTTTCCGAGCTTGTTTGTGTTGATTCTTCGCTTTTCTGAGTAGTTGCTGTTTCACTAGTAGTGGAAGATGCTGATTCCGCTAGGTCAGGCAACGATAATTGAAAGATTTTTTGTTTTTCTTGATAAAAGTCTACTGTTTGATCTGGACCGCGGGTGATCGTCCCTAATAAAATCATCCGAAAACGATTTTCTCCCTTTGCCAGTTTGTTGAAATTCAAGGTCAGTTTGTTGCGATCACCTGATTCATCAACAGAATATTTTCCGATTGTTTCCTTCTGATCGTTCAAAATAATTTTTTTATCATCATTGATCTTTGAGAGCGTAAAAGCTTTCGTCATTTCAAAGCTGATCGGCTGTGTATTTTCCGCTGAACTAGTTATTTTTCCCATCAGCGTCAACTCAGCAGAATCCTTTTCTACTTGTTTGTTTTTAAGTTCACTAGCCTTATCAAACTCCAACTGATTAGTAATCTCGACCGGTTTCTCTGATTCCGAGGTTTTCTCCGAAACCGGTGCAGACTCTGTCGACACCGTACTCTGAGGGTCCTTTGCAACCGTTTCAACTGTGCTATTTCCATTGACTGGCACAAAGTTACTCGTAGTGTCAACCGCTGTAGCTGTTAACGGTGCGGCAAAATTTCCAACGAGAGTCAGTAACATAGCGATATTTACCCATTTTTTCATACAATCCCAACTTTCATTTAGCGTAAATATTTCGTACTTTTTTGGTAAAAACTATAAGTTTATTATCTTATGATTAATTTACCTTTACAAATAATACGGCTTAAAAATAATCAATATCCACGATAAAAACATAGAATTAAGAGTTGCGATGAAAATACGCTTATATTTTAGCTAAATAATAAATATTTTATTTGTTTTAAAGACTTAACCGATGCTTTAAGCTTAACAGGGACACTTACCATTAAGCAAACTAAGTCAGAAGTTTGTATTAGCGTTAAAAGTTTATGACTAATTAACAAACTGTAAATCTTCTTGTTTCTACTATTGATAATTTTTAAGTTAACTCGTTGCTCAATCTTCTTTTTGACAAAAGAATGTAAATTAAATATCGTATTTTTCTTCTTTCAATCTGCAAAATAAATTTTCCCCCCTCAATTTGGCACTTTTTCCTATCATTCAATGGATAAGAATGCTGCTACATTAACATTCTTATTTATCGTAATTGGCGAAATTCGCAGGTTTCCTGCAAAATTCAGCTATTGTTTTTGAAGATAACTTTCCGTTATTCTTTATTTGCGGCAAGAATAACTTTTGTCAGACCGACGTTAAAAAATTAATAACTAAAAAACTCAAGCTTCTAGAGCTTTTCCCAATAAATATTTCCGTTAACTAAGAGACATACCAGCAGATATTAAAAAAGACCTAGTTTGCCAAACCTTACCCATTAATTGCCACCCGTCCATCTTACTTAAACCAAGGAGGAAAATTTCATGAAGAAACAGCCTTTTACTCACCAACAGTTATTTGGCTTGAAAAAGTCCACATTGGAAAAGCGAATTCTCTCGTACTACAACCTTTCCGGCGATAGTGAAACGACTATCCAATATTTGATGACGTTACTAATTCGAAAACAGTTGGGCGATGACGAATTCGAACTAGTTTTATCTGATCTTGTCCATCATTTATTTATGGAACGGAAAGTGACTAAGACATTAAAGAAATTCTTCTTCTATTTCCAAGAGTATTTTCTTTCCAAAGAATGGAAATACTTATTGATCCGTTGCTTTCCTGTTCGCCAATACGCTCAAAGACTAATCAAAGCCTTTAAAAATCGCAATGCGACTCAACAAATAACCTCATTAGAGATTCCTTGACAAACAATGAACGCACGGAAAGGAGCTTATCATGAAGAAACAATCAAGAAAATTAGTCGCGACCTACAAATCTAGTACAGGGGAAACCTCTCACTTTACCTACAAAAATCCGACAACCGATAAATCCGCCGAAGAAATCAAGGACACATTAGAATTATTGACGTTATTAGACATTTTTAACCAAGATGGTGTGAATCCCTTTGAAGAAGTGGTCACCGCCAAATATGTCGAAACGATTGAGACAACCCTTTTTGATCCTAAAGAGGATGTCTTCCCTGAAACAAGCTGCCCGGAAACTTACAGTGAAGAGTCTGATTTAGAAGTAAATAAGCCTGAGATACCCACCATTCCAGAAAGAACTAGCTCAATCACGGCCGCTTGTCTGTGTCCATTTAAAGGTTTTACGGAACCTTCAAAATCATTCGAACAATCGCAACATACTGGCAACATAATCAACCCAGCCAAAAAAACAATCCAACGTTCCCTATTTAGTAGAGGATTAAAGAAAAATTATCAGAAAAAAATTCCTTAAAAATAGCTATTCAGCTAAACGAGCCTCTTAGTGAACAAAAAAGATCAGAGAGCGCACTCTCTGATCCATCATTGATATATTATATTGATTTAGCTAATCACTGTAACCGTTACTGAACGACGGCCCCATTGAATACATTGCTCTACGGTTGAAAAATGGCAGTCAATGATGTTGCCTTTGATCGCGCCGCCAGTATCGCCGGCAATGGCGATGCCATAACCAGATACTTCTACCATCGATCCTAATGGAATGACGCTTGGATCAACAGCAACGACTTGTGGGTTCTGACGTAAGTCGATCCCCATCGCCGTAAAGAAGGTATTGACTGATTCCGCACATGAATAGGCAGTTGATTGCATTTGCATTGTTTTGCCTGATGTTGTCGGCGTACTTGGTTCAGCCGGTTTAGGTGTTTCAGGCTTTAGCTGTTCAGCTGGTTGTGTCGATTGTTGGTTCGTCGTTGACGAAGATTCTGCCGGCTGTGTTGATTGAACCGCAGAGGATGCCGGACTAGATTGCGAATTTTGCGCTTTAGTCGAAGCAACCGTTTTTTCAGCTTGTGCTTCCGCTTCGGCCTCAGCTTTTTTAGCAACTTCCGCTTGAGCTGCCTTCGCTGCTTTTTCTTCTTTCGCGGCTTGTTCCTGCTGCGCTTTTTCGGCGGCCTCACGAGCCGTTTCGACTTCTTTGGCTTGACTGATTTTTTCTAAGCTAGTCTTATTTTCGGCTAGCTCTTGTTTTAAATTCGCCATTTTAGCATCAAGCTTAGTTGATTCAGCTTCAAGATTTTGGCTATCTTGTTTTAATTGGGTTTGTGTTTTTTCTTGTGTCGCTTTTAATTCGGTTAAGCGGTCTTTCGCTTCGCCAAGACTTGCAACTTTGGTTTTTTCAGCGTTTTGAATGACTGACATGGCAAAAGCACGGTTCAAAAATTCCCCAAGGTCTTTTGATTCTAATAGTGCATTGATCGAACGATCCGTCATGCCGCTGACTTGGACTTCTTTCATTCGTTCAGCGATAGCGGACTTACGTTCATCAATTTTTTGTTCTGTCTCAACGATCTCGGTTTTTGTCTTAGCCAAGGTCGCCTCGTTTTGACTGATCTTTGTCCGAATGTCATTGACCTCTTGGTATTTTTCGTTGACATCGTTCAACGCAAGTTGTAGCTCTCCACTGATTTTATCGCTTTGGCGTGTAATCGCCGTTTCTTTTTTATCTAACTCATTCAGTGACTCTGCGTGTGCAAAGACTGGTAAAAGCATGTTCACACCTAAAATTGCTGTGGCAACAAACCCAAACGTTTTCTTTTTCACTTAAAAAGTCCACCTTTCTATTTTACCCTTCGCTATTATACGAAAAAAAAGGAGGCTTTTTGTTTCAAGGAGATTACATTTCATTACAAAACAAATGGCGTTTAAGTAACATTTGTTTTATTTTTATCATTTTTCATAAAAAAGATAGCCCCTTCAAGGATCGAAGGGACTAAAACTTGTCATATTTTTGTAATATTATTTTTTCCGTAGCTCTTTAGATAACTGACGGATCTCCGTTAAAGGACTTTTTATTTCCTGCGATTTCATATTAGGAAAACTATTTAAGAAACGACGTTCTTGAAAATTCAACTTCGGTAATTGCTTACGCCACTCCGGCTGCTCTTTAATTTCCGCTAGCCAGCTTCTACGACTTTGATAACGTTCCTCCGCAGCGGTCTTCAACTCATCCAAATTGGTTTGCAACTGATCCTTTTTCTCTTGGATCGTCGCGCTCATCGTCTTCATTGCACGACGTAGCGAAGACAGGTTAGCCAACGTAAAGCCTAGATCGAAACTGGTCAACATCAATAAAATCAGTGGCAAAAAAATGCTGAAACGCTGCTGCCAGCCTTCCACCACCGTCATTAAGTAGGGGTTCAGTATCCGCACGATGAAGACACAGGCTAAGCCCCAAAAAATCGAAACGGGCACAGCCACCCGGCCATTGATGTTGAGCGGCACCTCTTTATAATCCCACAACGTTAAGTGAAAAATCTTTTCTAAAAGAAAACTCGTCAGATACTCCAACAGTGTGACCAAAATTAGCGACAAACAAAAGAGCAAGACGATATTTTGCTGATAAGGCTCGATTAAATACAAGACCCCCACGACGCCAAAGCCATAAATCGGTGTGATCGGACCAAGTAAAAAACCACGATACACAAAATGCTTGGCCTTGATTGAGCAATAAATCGTTTCCCACAGCCAGCCAATAAATGAATAGCAAAAAAATAAGAGCACAACTAATGTAAAAATACGTTCCATTTTTTCCTCCCTAATTATCCATTGTATTGATTTCATTATTCCATGGATAGGCATAAAATGCTAGTTTGATCTGTCTGAATGTCCTTATGTCAAAATTCCCAGGGGAAATCACTCTGTCTCTTTTGACAAATACGGTACAATATAACCGATACTATTTTTTACATTCTATCTACTTTATATATTGGAGGACGTTTCATGTTTCAACTATTGCGTTATGCCAAAGATTATCGTAAGCAGATTATCTTAGGCCCATTTTTTAAATTTTTAGAAGCCGTCTTCGAACTGATTTTACCTTTGTTTATGGCTCGTTTAGTCGATGAAGGGATCGCCAAGCATGATCAAGGCAAAGTCATTGAGATGGCTTTAGCGATGCTGGGACTTTCCATCGTTGGTTTGCTCTGCGCGCTGGTCTGTCAGTATTATGCTTCGATTGCCTCGCAAGGCTTTGGAACGGTTTTGCGGAATCGACTGATGGAAAAAATCAACAGTTTTTCCCACAAAGAATTGAACCGGTTTGGTACAGATACCTTGATCACCCGGATGACTAATGATATCAATCAGATGCAAGGTGCTTTAGCCATGTTGATCCGTCTAGTCGTCCGCGCCCCTTTTTTAAGTGTTGGTTCGGTGATTATGGCCTTTTATATTGATTGGCAGATGGGTTTGATCTTTTTGATCCTCTTGCCTTTGTTTTGTATCATTCTTTTTTTGATCATTCATTTTTCCGTTCCATTGTATAAAACGATTCAACATCAGCTAGATCAATTGAACCAGTTAGTGACCCAGAACTTGAGTGGGGTGCGGGTGATTCGCGCCTTTGCTCGAACTAAAACTGAAACGACTCACTTTAAAGAACAAACGGATGATCTTTCAAAGCTGAATCAAAAGGTTGCGAATATTTCCGCCTTGCTGTCTCCCAGTACGACGTTGATTATGAACGTCGGGATCGTTGCTTTGCTTTATTTCGGCGGCTTTAAAGTAAATGTCGGTGGTTTGGAGCAAGGCCAAGTCTTGGCGTTGATTAACTACATGAACCAAATGTTGCTGGCCTTAATCGTCGTTTCCAATCTCGTGGTACTCTTTACGCGGGCAGCGGCTTCTGCCAATCGGATCAATGAAGTTTTTGCCACAGAACCAACCTTGACCGCTGAAAAGCAATCGGTCAAAATTGATCAACAGGCACCGCTAGTTGATTTTAAAAAGGTTGATTTTCGTTATACGGAAAAATCTGGTTTAGCTTTACAAAATATCTCTTTCAGCTTAGCAGACAACCAAGTCTTAGGGATCACGGGAGCGACTGGTAGCGGAAAATCGACGCTGATTAATTTGATCCCACGTTTTTATGATGCTACCTCAGGCACGGTGGATTTTTTTGGTGTCGATGTACGTGAGTGGTCGTTGGAACAATTACGGTCTGAGATTGCCTTAGTACCGCAAACAGCGGTCCTATTCAGTGGAACGATTCGCGAAAATCTCCAATGGGGCAAAGCCGATGCCACCGACGACGAATGCTGGCAAGCCTTAGCAACTGCGCAAGCCAGTGAATTCGTTCAAAGTCTTTCCAAAGGATTGGACACGCCCATCTTGGAAAATGGTAAAAACTTTTCAGGTGGACAACGACAGCGGTTAACGATCGCCCGTGCGTTGATTCGCAAACCCAAATTATTAATCTTAGACGATTCCTTATCCGCCCTTGATTATCAAACTGATTTAGAGCTGCGACAAGCCATGAAACGCGAGCTGAACTGTGGAATCATTATTATTTCCCAACGGCTGCGCTCAATCCAAGATGCAGAAACGATCCTTTTAATGGATAATGGCCGGCTGGCTGCACAAGGTAGCCACGAATCTTTATTAAAGGACTCTCAACTCTACCAAGAGCTGGTAGCTTCGCAAGAGGAGGGTGCAGCACATGCTTAAACAAAAGAATTTTTTCCATTCATTAAAATTGTTTGTTCCGTATCTAGCCGCTTATCCTAAACAATTGATCGCGGCTGTGATTTTGGGGATCGCTAGCGGGATTACTTCGGTCATGATGACTTATTACATCGGGGTCGCAGTGGATCAAATGGTGAATCAAGGTGCAGTCGATTTTTCCCGTCTATTCCAAATTCTCCAATTATTTGTCGGGATCTTTTTAGTCACTGTAATTAGCCAATACTTTATTCAGCGCCTCGGTAATAAAGTCACTTTTGATTCTGTGGCGAAACTGCGGGATGAAACGTTCACTCATTTAAACAAACTGCCACTAAGCTATTACGATCAAAGTTCAAAGGGCGATATCGTCAGTCGGTTCACCAATGATATGGATAACATTTCGACTGCGATCTCAGCGGTCTTCAACCAAGTCTTCTCCGGCATGACCGTCGTCTTAGTCGCGTTAGTCTTTATGCTTTACCTGAGTCCATTACTGACCTTAGTCGTTTTGGTCGCAACACCGATCATTTTTTTGTTGACTTATATTGTAGCCAAGACTTCACAACAATACTTTACCAGCCAGCAAAAGCTCGTTGGTTCAATTTCCGGTTTCATCACAGAAATGGTCGGCAATCAAAAAATAGTCAAAGCCTTTCAACGTGAAGAGCAAAACCAAAAAAACTTTGAAGCATTGAATCAAGAACTATATGTTCGGGGACAAAAAGCACAATTCGCTTCTTCTTTAACGAATCCCTCTTCTCGTTTTGTTGACCATTTGGCTTACCTGATGGTGGGCTTAGTTGGCGGACTATTAGCGTTGAAAACCAATAGCGGGGTCACGATTGGAATCATTTCCAGCTTTACGATTTATTCGAGTCAATTTACCAAACCGTTTATCGAACTATCCGGCATCACGATCCAACTCCAAACCGCTATCGCTGGCTTGGATCGCTCGTTTGAATTATTGCGTGAACCAGTGGAAGAACCGGACGATTCAGATGCCGTCGTTTTGAAAGATACGTATGGAAAAGTCGTTTTTGATCATGTGGCTTTTAGCTATCAAAAAGATCAGCCCTTGATTGAAAACTTTAATTTGTTGGTTCAACCAGGCGAAACGATTGCTATCGTCGGCAAGACCGGCGCCGGCAAATCAACTTTAGTCAATTTACTGATGCGCTTTTACGAAGTCGATGATGGCCGGATCACGATTGACGGCATTGATATCCGCCACCTGACCCGCGATAGTTTGCGGCAACAATTCGGGATGGTCTTGCAAGAAACGTGGTTAATGGATAGTAGTTTGCGAGCTAACTTGCGTTACGGTCGCAAATCAGCCACCGATGAAGAAATTTACGCTGCGTTAAAAGATGCTTACATGTATGAATTCGTCATGCGACTACCCGACAAATTAGATACCATCGTCGGTGAGGCCGGTGTCAAGCTTTCTGACGGACAACGACAACTATTGACGATCGCTCGTACCATGATTAGTCGTCCGCCCATGTTGATTCTTGATGAGGCGACTAGTTCGGTAGATACTTTGACAGAACGAAAAATTCAAAGTGCCTTTTTAGCCATGATGAAGGATCACACCAGTTTCGTGATCGCCCATCGCCTATCAACAATCCAAAATGCCGACCAGATCCTTGTTTTGGATCATGGACAAATTGTTGAGATCGGTAGCCATCAAGAACTATTGCAAAAAGATGGATTTTACAAGCAACTATATGAAGCACAGTTTTCCAAAAGTTAAGAACTTTCGAAAACGAATATAGTTAAAACTGATATCCTCAGCCTTTCTTATAAAAAAACAGTAGGCTCGTGTTAAACGAACCTACTGTTTTTATTTTTTGCTCGTTGATAAAAGATCAAACTCAGTCCACTTAGTATCACCACGAAGATGCCCGAAAGTAAGAACCACATCGCGATCCCAAACTTTTCTGACATCGGCCCTGCGATAATCAAGCCGACAGGCATCGCCGCGGACATCACACTACCAAACAGCGAAAAGACTCTACCTAATTTTTCCGGAGCGATCGTTTCTTGTAAATAAGCAGTAAAGGGAATATTGTATAAATTCCCCATGGCGCCCATTAAAATACAGAAAAAAACAAAAATCCAATAGCCGGTGGTTGTTGCAGGGGCTAAGCCGCTGCCGATAAAGGTAATGCCAAGTCCGACAACCGAAAGCTGAGCAGCTAACAGTTTCTCCCGCCAAGTTTTCTTCATACCGATCAAAAAGGCGCTAATCATCATGCCCACCGCATAAGAAAATTCGACAACACTGGCAAACCACGCCGACAATTCAAAATGTACATTGGTCATTAACGGAAACAAGGTTCCTAGTGGTAAATAAAAAGCCATAATAAAGAATGAAAAGAACATCACTACAAGTAGCGGCGGATCGGCTTTAAAGACTGCAAAGCCGTCCTTCAATTCTTGAAAATAATGCTGCATACTTTCTTCACTGCGGGGAATATTCGGTACGTCGACGATCCATAATGTAAAAGAGGCCGCCAGTGCGCCAATCAAATCCGTCAATAAAATCACCCATAGCGGCAGTACCGCAAACATCGCAGCGCCCAAAACAGGTCCCAGCATAAAGGCGCCAGATTGCAAAAATTGATTCCAACTATTGGCTTTTACTAACTCCTCTTCCGGCACTAACAGCGGAACGATTGCTTGAATCGATGGTGTATGAAAGACGTTCGCCAATGAGCGCAAGAACAGCGCGACGATCACTACCACAAAGCCCGGATTGCCGATTAAGAACCATAAAGATAATACTAAGGCTACCAAGCCCATAAATAGATCAGCGCAAATCACCACGTACTTGCGTTTCAAACGATCCAGCCACACGCCTACAAAAGGTCCTAAGAACATTTGTGGCAGAAAAGCAAATAATCCTGCCAAAGACAACATGATCGCTGATTTTGATTCATTTGTCAGCCACCAAATCAGTGAAAACTGGACCGCGGAGCTGCCAATTAAAGAGACTGTCTGTCCCGATAAGATCGTTAAATATTTTTTTCGCCATTGTTGCTTTTCCATAAACTCTCCTTTGTTTGTCGTCTGACAAAACAAGCAGCTTCATCAAAACGTTGATTAGTTCGTTAACGCGAATGATTTCAACCGCATGGATGCACACATAGAAAAACCTCCTAAAATTTTTTTAAAGAATTTGATGTTTAAATGACACCAAGTTCAGCTTTCCACGTTAATAAGCGTTCTAATGATTGATCCAGCTGCTGTTCACTATATTCCCCTTTTTTAATAGCATCTAAAATATAAGGAATTTGCGTACTGTAGCTAGAAGATAACACCAAGTCATTCCCCGCCTGTAATGCCTGCAAGCCTGCTTCATCTTGAGAAATGAAATCCGCCAGACCAGCCATGTCCATGTCATCGGTCATAATGACCCCTTTAAAGCCAAGTTCGTTCCGGATCGTGTCATGAACGGGCTTTGAAATAGAGGCTGGACGATTACCATCGATAGCCTGGATAATATTATGCGAAACCATGATACTATCGGCCCCTGCTTTGATTCCCGCTTCAAAAGGCACAAAATCATTTTTCCGCAGTTCATCGATTGGGCGATCATCCGTCACGATCTCTACATGAGAATCACGATTATTGCCGTATCCCGGAAAATGTTTCAAGGTAGAGCCAACTTTTTGTTTCTTCATTTCTTCGACACTCAGGCTTACATATTTGCTAGTCCCTTCCGCATCCATTCCGATCGTCCGATCATAAATAAAAGATTGAGGATCGGTGGACACATCTGCATCGGGAAACATACCTAATTGAATCCCTAGTTCTTTGAAGATTTGAGCTTTGCGCTCAATATCTTTAGTGATCCCGTCCCAGCCATCCTTCTGATAGATCGCCTGGGGACTGGCAAAAGCCGGGGTCACGATTTGGTTGCGGCTCAAACGGCTGACCGTCCCGCCCTCTTCATCTGAAGCAATAAACATCGGGGTCTTACTGGCAGCTTGATAGCTTGCGATCGTTTGTTTTAAATCACTCTGACCCTTACCTTCCATATCTCGATCGAATAATAAATAACCGCCTAAATGATAGTTCTCAATATCTGCGATTTGATTTTGCTCAGGAACACGAGCTAAAAATAATTGTCCAACTTTTTCTTCTAGTGTCATTTTTTCCATCAATTTATCGACCTTCGTTTCCACTGAGCTTTTTTTGTCAGTGTTATTCGTCTGCTCCTTTTTTGAAGAAGTCTCCGTTGTTTTCTTAGCGTCACTTCCAGTGGAATTTTGCGTATCTGAACCGCCGCAAGCAGCCATCGTAACTATAGCAGACAACATTAGTACACTCATAAAAATTCTTTTTTTCACGATTTCCGCTCCTTAAATAAGTATCTAATGTTCATTTTAGCATAGTTTCATTCCCTAAAAATGCAAAAAGTGTTGAGAAAGAAGCGGCCGCTTCTTTCTCAACACTTCACTATTTATTTTGCACAATTGAATCCTGCATCACTCGGTAACCTTTACCCCAAATGGTCTGGATCACTTCTTTGTCTATTTCAAGCATTTCTAATTTTAATTTGATGTTTTTCACTAACGATGAAAGCTGTGCTAAGCGTGATTGAGAAACATTTCCCCAAAGAGTCATGCATAACTCGTCACGAGAAATAATCTCTCCCGGTTTGCTGCGTAATTTTTCTAACACTTGCAGTTCCAACGTAGATAAATTGATCAAGGTGATCGCTGAAATGCCTCGCGGTTCTTCTTCAAGATACGCCTCAACTTCACCTGGCTCATGATTTTGATAACTGGCCATGACCTCTGCTAGGTTTTCTCGTAATGATTCAATAGAGTCATTACTTTGAACGTAGCCGCTTAGTCCGTGATTTAGTAATTGGCCTTTTTCATCTTCGCTGAGCGGATGATCCATCTCACGTAAAATTCGCTGCCCCTGTTTTTTAAGCTTTGGCAACATTATTTCCAATTCATAGCTGGAGATTGTTTCACCAATAATAATGATTGGAAAATAATTGACTAACTCAGACATATGTCCAGTTGACTGCAATTCATCCAGAATACTAGTAGAACAAAAAACCTCATAATTTAGATGCTGTAATTTTTTAGTAATTACTTCTTCTGCCAATATATTTTTAGTCAAAACTAATACTCGAACCATTTATTCGCCCTCATTTTCTACTAAATAATGCCTATAAATAAAATATAACTTAAATTTAAGCGAAAAAAAGGTCTTTTTTTAACGTATATTAAATAAAATTATGAACATTCCTAACTATTTCGTTTTTTTATTTTTAGAATAAAGAAAAACCGTGATTTATCATCACGGTTTAAGCTGTAACCTTATTTAATTCTTTTGTTTGCTTCACCGCTTTTTCAAAAATCGGTAAGTTGAATTGTTTGTATAATGCACCTGCCACAAAGTAGGCGATGTTAAAATCAACCAAACTGTGGATCAATCCTCCGACACCCATCAATACGAAAATGGTATATAGATAGCCTTGTGAATAGAACGTATCCGGCATATTGCCCATAAAATAGAAGGCTGAGACGACTAGCATTTCGGCTACCGCATGAATAATACCAATCACTAAGTTGAAGACTTGGAAACGACCATTGGCTAAAGTGAATTTCCCATCCTTCAATACGATCTCAGGATGAGCTTGTAGATATTTTGCACCAATCACTGCGAAAATAATGTGAGAAAATGCCCGTAAAGCAATAATCGGTGTCGTTGAGATAAAAAATCCTAAGGTAGTCCCTAATACGACCGCAACTGCAACTAATGGCGAGAAGAACATCGCAATAAAAACCGGGACATGACTCGCCAATGTAAATGAAGCTGGTGGAATCATGATCTTCGGCATAACCATTGGAATTAAGATTCCTAAACCAATCAACAACGCTGAAATCGTTAAATTTCTAACTGAATTATTTTTCATTTTATCCTCCTTGAACTGTCAAGACACTTTATTCGTTCTTTAGTTTAGTGCATATCACGAAAAGTGTCAAGACACAAAGGCGGGGCTTTTTTGAAAATTTTCTATTGCTTTTCAATTATTGCTAATCGTTCCAAACGTTCTTCTTCGGTTAGCAAATGTTTTTTAACGTAACGATTTTTTACGTGCTTGGCACAGGCCAATGAACACGCACCTAAATATTTAACCTCATTTTCTTCAGAAACTAACATTTGACGATTGCATTCAGGATTGCTGCAATTGATATAGCGCTCGCACGGCGTTCCGTCGAACCATTCCTTGCCGACGATCGTCTTATCTACTTGATTGATCTCGACACTAATTCGCTCATCAAAGACATACATTTTGCCGTCCCACAGCTCTCCTTTGGTTTCCGCATTTTTCCCATACGCGGCGATTCCGCCATGAAGTTGGGCGACGTCTTCATATCCTTCACGCAATAACCAGCCGGAGAATTTCTCACAGCGAATGCCGCCGGTACAATAAGTGACGATTTTTTTATCCATCAGTTGCTCTTTGTTTTCACGAATCCAGGCTGGCAGCTCTCGGAAATTATGAATCTCTGGACGAATCGCCCCGCGAAAATGGCCCAGATCATATTCATAATCATTACGAGCATCGATTACTACAGTCTCCTCATCCAGCAATGCTTGCTTAAACGCTTGCGGCTCTAAATAGTTTCCTGTCAGTTGTCTAGGATCGACGTCTTCATCTAAGTTTAAAGCGACTAGTTCGCTACGAGGACGAACGAATAACTTTTTGAAAGCATGTCCTTCACTCTCGTCAATTTTAAAATAAGTATCTTTAAAACGTTGATCCGCTAGCATCATAGCCATATACTGATCGGTCGCTGCTTTCGTACCTGATAAAGTCCCATTGATACCTTCTGGCGCGACTAAGATTCGGCCTTTGATTCCAAGTTCCTGGCAAAAGGCCAAATGTTCCTTCGCAAATGTTTCAGGATCTGCGATCGTTGTATAGTTATAGTAAAGCAAAACACGGTAATCCATGATAGTTCCTCCTGTTTCTTTCATTCTTTACTACTATAGGAGAAGAAAATCGTTTTTTCGAGCTAGATGCTTGTGGAATTGTTTACAAGAAAAAACTCCCGCCAATCATTAAGCGGGAGAAAGGTTTTAATCTGGCCAAACTTCCTTAGCCGTCTCAACAACTAATTTCAATTTTGCCCATTGATCTTCTTCGGTGACTTTATTGCCTTCATGGGTGGAAGAAAAGCCGCACTGAGGACTTAGACAAAGCTGATCTAAGGGTACAAATTGCGTCGCTTCCTTGATCCGCGCTTTCAACTCTGCTTTAGCTTCCAGCTCAGGTTTTTTTGTAGTAACTAGACCTAAAACGACGCGTTGATCGTGAATATTTTTTAACGGCTCGAAGCTACCAGAACGTTCATCATCGAATTCCAAGAAAAAGCCGTTGAATCCTTCGATTGCCAGTAAGCGTTTGGCAATTTTGTCGTAGGAACCGTTGTATAGCCAATGAGATTGGAAATTGCCTTTGCAGAAATGAAAGGTCACCGCTAAATCTGCTGGCTTATTGGCTAAGATGGCCTCGGTAATAGCGCCAAATTCCTGGATCAGCGCATCTGGATCATAGCCTTTTTCCACAATTAGTCCACGGAAACGTTCATCAAACAACCCACCCCAGCTAGTGTCATCCAGTTGTAGATAGCGGCAACCCGCATCATAAAAAGCTTGGATCGCCGCCTGATAGGTACTAATCAAGTCTTTGATGAAAGCTTCTTTGTTGGGATAAATCGGCTTTTCATGGTATTGCTTAGACAAGATAAACGAATCTAAATAGATCATGTTGGGGCCCGGGATCGTCTGCTTGGCTAATGTTTTTCCAGCTTGCTCGTTGGTAAATTTGAAATGCTCTAAAAAGGGATGCTGCGAATTGAACGATAGTTTGCCACTAACGAACGTCCCTTGCGCCTCGGTAGTAATCCCAAAAGCCGTCGTTTCAAAATCAAACACGGTAATTCCATTCAAACCGGCAATAAAATCCAAATGCCACCAACGCCGACGAAATTCGCCATCCGTCACCGCTTCCAGACCAATTTCTTTTTGCTTTTGGATCACTTTTATGATTGCTTCATCCTCAATCTTGGTCAAAGCCTCTTTGGTGATCTTCCCTTGTTTAAATGCCGTTCGTGCTTCTTTTAGCCTCTCAGGCCTTAACAAACTACCTACGTGATCAAAACGAAATGGAATCTTACTCATGAAATCCGCTCCTTTATTTATAGTTTTCAGAAGAATTCTGATTGATGACTACGTGAATAAAAAAAGCCCTTAGACATCCGACTAGACATCTAAGGGCATAGTTATACGTTACCACCTTATTTTGCAGCGACCTCACGATCCACTGCCTCGACAAGTACCCCAACAGGGGAGACTTCTGTTGTTTAACGGAACATCCCGTATCTTCTTAATTAGTCAGAAGATCCACTCAAAAGCCATTTTCAACACAAATCCTGTTCATCTCTTTTCAGCTACCGAGACTCTCTGATGGAAAAGGGTTTATCTCTACTTTCTTTCTCATCGTGTTTTAATATTCATTTAAGTTAAGGATAGTCTTCGAATATGCTTTTGTCAAACACTTTTTAGGGTATCTTACATTTACTATTATTAAGAAAAGATTCTTTTATCCTATTCCTATTTGGAATCAAAGCGGATTTAAGTATACAACAACAAATAACAAAACAATTTGGATTGAACTGCCGTTTTCATAATTAGTTTAATGATTCTCCATGCTTGACCTGCCTTCTATCTAATGCATCGTAACTTTTAGCACCGTTAGTAAATAAGGTTAGAACGATATCTGATTTACCCGCTTCTCGAATTTTTTTGAGATTTACCCGAACTAATAAGGTGTTTTGGTCTACCGTTTGTCCTATTTTAACAAAGACTTCGAAAGGGTCTCCTGCTAATTCAACTGTGTCTATGCCTATATGAAGTAAGACTTCTTCTCCTGATGCACCAGTTAATCCAATCGCGTGTTTCGTTTGAAAAATGGTAGTAATTGTTCCTTTGATTGGCGCGTATATTTCTGACGAAGTAGGCTGAATTCCAAAACCTTCCCCCATCATTTTTTGAGAAAATACAGGATCGTTAACCTCTATTAATGGAATATAGTTTCCATCCACAGGAGCAAAGACGTATCCGTCCTTTTTCTTTTTAAGAAAATCAAACACTATTAAACCTCCCTTTACTAATCATCGCGACCTAATAACTGATTAATTTCTTGACTAAACAAATCCGCTTTTCCTCCAAAGACAGCCTGAATGCCACCTTGAACTTCAAAAACAGCAGTTGCACCAAGTCGTTTAAACACAGCTCTTTGAACTTGATCCCCTTGCTTTACGGCTACTCTCAGACGTGTTGCACATGCTGTAACAGTCTCAATATTTTGATCACCGCCCAATGCCTCAATGATTTGCCACGCTTCTTCTTGTAACGTTTTGGAACCCGAATTATCTGCTTCGACTGAGATATCCTCATCGTTTTCCATTCCTGGAATAGCCACCCGAAATTTCTTAATACAGAAACTGAAGACGAAGAAATAAATAATTGCCCAAGCAACCCCAAAAGGAAGGACCTTTAACCAATTGGTTTTATCATTCCCTTGTAAAACTCCAAACAATAGAAAATCAATTAAACCTCCAGAAAAAGAATTTCCGATTCGAATATTTAAGATATCTGCAAAGTAGAAAGACAAACCATCTAGGAAAGCATGGATTACATACAACCAAGGAGCGACAAATAAGAACATATACTCAATTGGTTCTGTGATTCCTGTTAGGAAAGAAGTCAATGCTCCGCTAAAGTATAAACCGCCATTTTTTTTGCGATTTTCTTTTGGAATCGCACGATACATCGCAAAACAAGCAGCTGGTAAACCAAACATCATCGTAGCAAAACGACCGGCAAAGAAGCGTGTGCCATAAGTGAATAATCCAGTATGACTAGAATCTGCTAACTGAGCAAAGAAAATATTTTGTGCTCCTGAGATCGAATTTCCTGCAACAGTTTCTACGCCACCCAAAGAGGTATACCAAAACATCGGATAAATCGTATGATGCAACCCAACCGCACCCGTTAGACGCAGTAAAAATCCATAAAAGAATGTCCCGATACTACCCATTTGTGCCACTTGATGTCCCACAACAACTAACCCATTTTGGATCGGCGGCCAAATTAGATAGAACACGCAACCAATCGCAATCGCACTAAAGGACGAAACAATTGGGATAAAACGCGATCCACCAAAGAAACCTAGAAATTGAGGCAACTCAATTTTCCGATAACGATTATGCAAGAAAGCCACAGTCCCACCGACAACGATTGATCCGACAACTCCGGTATCAATGCTAGCACCTTTAGCAGAAAATAATTCCAGTAGTCCACTGATGGTTGCTGTATAAACTAAAAATGCTACGCCACCGGCTAAACCAGCGGTACCCTTGTCGCCTTTAGCTAGTCCTACGGCAATCCCAATAGCAAAAATCAAAGCCAGATTAGCGAAAACAGCGTTACCTGCAAAACTCATGACACTTAAAATCGTTTGCAACCACGGTTGATTCAAGAATGGATAAGCTGCAACTGCACTTTCATTAGTCAGCGCCCCCCCAAGCCCCAGTAACAACCCGGCTGCCGGCAAGATAGCAATCGGCAACATAAACGCTCGCCCTAACTGTGAAAACTTTTTAAACATATTCTTCTCCTCCTTATTTTGTCAATGCTTGGATAAAGCGTGTCGCGATCTCCTTTGGTCGTGTTATAGCACCTCCAACAACAATCCCCGCAGCTCCTAGTTCTTGCATTCTTTTTGCTTCTTCCGGAGTATGGATACGTCCTTCTGCAATCACTGAAACGTCAGCTTCAACTAACGCTTTCACCAGCTCAATGGTCGACAAGGTAGATTCCTCCGTATAACCTACTAGCGTTGTACCAATGAAATCTATTCCTGCTTCCCAAGCATTGATTCCTTCCTCATACGTCGCAATGTCCGCCATAAATAATTGCTTTGGGTACTTTTTCTTAACTTGTTTAATAAATTGATTGATTGTTTGGTTATCCGGCCTTTGGCGCAACGTACAATCAAGTGCAATCACCTCTACTCCAGCAGCAACTAATGCATCAACCTCCTTCATCGTTGGAGTGATAAATACCTCAGAATTTGGATAAGTCTGTTTAATAATTCCAATAATTGGTAATGTCACTTTTTCTTTGATCTGTAGAATATCTCTCACCGTATTAGCCCGAATCCCTACTGCTCCTGCTTCTTTAGCCGCTAATGCCAGCAGAGGCATAATTCCTCCCTCAGTTGTATATAGCGGTTCTCCAGGTAATGCTTGACAAGAAACGATTAATCCACCTGTCACAGCATTCAAAAATTCTTTTCTTTCCACGCTCCACTTCACTCCGTTTATAAATATATTTTGGATTATTACTCCAAAAAAATATAGCATGCGCTTTCAAAATTGTAAATAGAAAATGAAAAAAAATTTTTTTTGACGTATAATTCATTATGATAACTTAGTGCTCAAAGGAGAAAATATGACCATTACTTATACGATCCAAGAAAAATACTCGACTTTAACAAAATCTGAAAAAAAAATCGCGGACTACATTCTCTCTAGTGGGGAAAAAATTGTTTACAATACAATGAGTGACATACGGGAAGCGACAAATGTTGGTGATGGCACGATTATTCGTTTTTGCCAAAAAATAGGATTTTCTGGATTTTCTGATTTAAAAATCGCAATTGCTAAAGAGGATTTTAGTAAACAGCAAGAGGAGGCACAACCTTCTGACCTATTTGATAAGCGGACGAAAACGATCAACAATGCCTTAAAAACGACAAATCAACTTTTAGATAGTGAGAAACTCAAACAAGCAGTTCAATTCATTACTGACGCACACCAAATCTATATCTTTGGAGTTGGTTCAAGCGGCAACAGCGGCAATGATCTCGAAGCGATGTTTTTGCGTGTAGGAGTTCAGTCTCGGGCTATCATCGACCCTCATTTTCAAGCACAAGTAGCTTCTTTGTTAACTGAAAAAGACCTAGTTATCGGTTTTTCACTTTCAGGAAGGACTAAAGATACTTATGATTCCTTGAATATCGCAAAAAAAAATAAGGCAAAAGTCATCGCCATTACCAATTATCAACTTTCTCCAATTGCACAATTAGCCGATATTGTTTTGCAAACTGCTATCGAAGAATTTTTAGATGGCGCTTCATTGGCGGGGAAAATCTCTCAATTGTATCTATGTGATTTACTGATCCAAAGCTATGAAATAGAAAACAATGTGGATTCCATTGAATTAAGAGAAACTGTTTTGCGTTCCATCTTAGACAAGAGCCTAGATTAAAGTCCTCCTTTAGGAAGATGAAGATGGTTCAATAAAAACAAGGAACCGCCTATCTTTCGATAGGCGGTTCCTTGTTTTATTGGACAGGGTGTTGGTTTGGATCAGTGGCTTGCTGGTCTTCTTGAACCGGCTGGTTTGCATCTGATGTTTGGGTTGATTGCTGTGGATGGGTCGCGAAATACTGGGCTTCACGATTTTCAGCATTTTGTTGCAAGTTGTAATAATAAAAGCTGATGTCATTGTTCAAGTACGAGCCTGCTGGATACAGCTTCCGGGTACTTTCAGGCATCTCGTATTTGGCTTTATCAGCGATCGAGCTGAGAACTAAGCCTCTAGCTGGATCAACGGTCGCATCAGCAAAATTCATGACCTTGGTATAGTCGCCTGAATCATTGCGGATATAAGAGCCAAGATTTTCTGCTGCCGTTGCCGGTGTAGCATCGGTTCTCCAATTAATTGGATTAATCGCCAATGCCCCTTGATCCCAAGTCGGCAACTCTCCAGTGAAATCGGGAGCAACGGTATTGTAGGAAACCACTACTCCGGTATCGTCTGGTCCAGTCGCGAATTTGACTTGCGGGTTATCGTTCATTTCTTGCTGGGTCACGGATTGGCCTAGTACGTAGGCTGCGATCATCCGATTGCTGACGCCAGGATTCTGTTTGAAATAGTCATACATGATCGACTTGATTAGGCGCGCACCTTGGGAGTGACCGACTAAAATAAAGGGACGATTATTGTTTTTGTGTTTGATGTAGTAATCAAAAGCGGCCATCACATCGGCTTTTGGCACACCGTCCACATATTGGTTTTGTTCTTCTTTCGATTTTGAAAGCAGCCAATTCGCGTCTAATTGGCGGTAATAAGGAGCAAAAATATTGCCGCTTGTTTCAAAGGCAGAGCCTTGACTGGCTAAGAAAACTTGTGCCCCGGCCCGCATACTGTCGTTATCAATTTTAGCAATTGGCGAAGTATTTTTATTTTTTTGCGCGTAAGCAGTCGTATAAAGCATGAAAACGTCGGCTTGACTAGTGATCTCTGTCGGTTCAGCCAACCAATTATTGGCCTTGCTGTAATCGCTGGCTTGGATCGTCTCCCCAGCCTTTTCTGGTTCTTTGACTTTAATTGAGGTTTTCCGTGTTTCTTCCTTTGGTTCCTCATTTTTATTCATGGTAGTGTAAGCGTAATAGCCACCGGCGCCTAATACTACTACAACTAACAATCCAATTAAGAATTTTTTCATCGTATCCTCCAAAAAACAAATTTATTACTTCTATTATAGGTGAGTTGGGTTTTGTTTGACAAATTTCGTGTGGATTTAATGAAAAAACAAAAAGAGCCGCAGCTCTTTTTATTTTTCTCTATTCGACTCTAGGGCATTTGATAAGCGGGCAAATTCTTCCAACGAAAGGGTTTCACCGCGACGTTTTGGATCGATCTCCGCCTGCTGTAGACTAGTCTCCAGCCATGCGCGGGTCGTTTCCTCTTTGCCATACGTGTTTAACAAATTATTCCAAAGGGTTTTTCGCCGTAAAACAAAAGCTGACTTAGTTAATTTGAAAAATTCTTTTTCATTTTTTACAGCTACTGCTGGTGTCTCCCGGCGAACCAAACGTAAAATTGCCGAATCCACATTCGGTTGCGGGATGAAGACCGTCTTCGGTACGATAAAGGCTGTGCTGGCTTCCATATAATATTGGACCGCGATTGACAGCGAGCCATAAGCTTTCGTCCCTGGTTTAGCAGAGATGCGATCAGCGACTTCCCGCTGCATCATTACGACCATCTCAGCAATCGCTAAATCAGATGCCAGAATATGCATCATGATAGGTGTCGTAATGTAATAAGGCAAGTTCGCTACGACTTTGATCGGACCTTCTTGATCAAAATAAGCCGTTTCTTGCTGTAAATTCACTTTCAAAATATCATTATGAACAACCTTGACATTGTCATAAGGGCTTAACGTATCCGCTAAGACTGGAATCAAGCGGTCATCGATTTCAAAGGCTAACACTTGGTGGGCAGCCCGAGCCAAATGCTCCGTCAAGGCGCCGATTCCGGGACCAACTTCGATCACATTCGTACCTTTATCGATCTCAGCGGTAGCGACGATTTTTTGTAAAATATTCGGTTCGGTCAAAAAATTTTGACCAAGACTCTTCTTGAAAGAAAATCCATGTTTTTTTAGGATTTCTTGCGTTCGAGAAGGCGTTGCGATGTCTTTGTATTTATTCAAGCGGTTTCCTCGACTTTCTTCATGGCCTCACGGAGTTGGGCTTCGGTGATCCGAAACATCGCCAACCGTTTTTCTAGTTGTTTCGCGTTTGTATAGCCAATCTTCAGTTCCTCACCTAAACGCTCGCGGCGTTCACGGGCTTGAGCTCCCGCTATTAAACCATAATCCAGCAGCATTTGTCTAGCAATTTTTGGTTCATCATTACTAGCTGCCGGAGTCACCACTTTCCGCAAGGCTTCAATGATGGCTTCGTCACTGGCATGCTCGACACCCAGACTGGCCCCTCGTTTTTGCGGGGTGGCCATTCTTCTAGATAAGAAAGCATGTTGGGCATCGGGGATAACTTCCATGATTGTCTTGCGAATCTTCTCACCGGAAAAATCCGGATCGGTAAAAACGATCACACCGCGAGTCTCTTGGGCATGTTCAATCTGTTCTAAAATCGTTTCATCGATCGCTGAACCGCGAGTTTCGATCGTATCGACTTCAAAAACTTCCTTTAGGCGTTTTGTATCATCTTTACCTTCCACAACAATGATTTCTTCTATTCTTTCTTTAGTCATGGGCATTGATCCTAAACAAGCGATGAGCGTTCTCGGTCGTTTGACGAGCGACTTCTTCCATCGGCAAGTTCCGTAATTCGGCGATTTTTTCCACCACATAACGTGTATAGCCCGGTTCATTACGCTTGCCGCGGTAAGGCATTGGCGCTAAATAAGGCGCATCGGTTTCGACGAGTAATTTATCCATCGGTACAATGGTCGCTGCTTCTTGCACATCCAAGGCTTTCTTAAAGGTCACAACGCCAGAAAAAGAAACATGCATTCCTAAATCTAAGAAGCGTTCTGCCCATTCACCGCTACCGCTGAAACTGTGCATGATCCCGCCAATCTCACGAATGTCTTCATCTTTTAAGATTTTATACGTATCCTCTAATGCTTCACGGGTATGGATACTGATCGGCAGCTTCATTTCTTTAGCAATGGCGATCTGACGACGAAAGACTTTGTCTTGTACTTCTTTTGGATCTTCCATCCAATGGTAATCCAAGCCGATTTCGCCTAACGCCACCACTTTAGGCAACGTCATTTTTTCGATTAAATCCTCCTCGATCGCCTTAGTGTAACTCCCCGCTTCCGTTGGGTGCCAACCGATGATCGAATAGATTCCGTCATATTCTTTGTTCAAAGCCAAACTTTTTTCGATCGTCGGTGTATCAAAGCCTACGACTGCCATCTCTGTTACCCCTAATTCCCGAGCACGTTCCACCGTTTCTGGAATCTCTGCGTCAAATTGCTCCGCGTTCAAATGGGTATGAGAATCAAAAATCATTGATATTCCTCCTGTTGATACTTCGCTTAAGCGTGAAGTATCACTTAAATTTACTTTCTTCGTACGCCTACCATAGCACAAAATCTAAATTTTCTCATTCCCTATGAAAATCCGTCGCAGGTCGGATGCTGTCATCGTCTATGCCTTCTATAATTAAAAGGGAAGAAAGTGATCCACTCAAATTTTTTCAAGACAGCTAACTACTACTCGGTGGAAAACTGATAGGAGGTTTTTTTATGCCGAATTTCCAAAAAGATTATCCCAACTTCGCCAGCTATTTAAAGCGGCGCTATCCTGATAAAAGAGACCCTTTAAAAAGTGTTTGGCATTGGGGATTCTTGATTCTTTTTAGTCTATTATGTATCGCAACGATTAAGCAGCAACTGTTGACGATCGGTCTTTTGATGATTCTAGCAGCTCTAATAAAGGGGCCCGGACTCTTACTGTTTGGTGCACTGTATTCCTTTTTAGTCAGCTTGTTTCCGCCGATTGGTATCTTGCTCTCTGCTATTTTCTTTTTATTCAATCTGCGGTTGTTAACCAAGAGCTGGCGCGTAAATCTCGTAACCTCGCTTTTTTATTTGTATCCGCTAGGCTTGAGCCTATTGCGCTACTTTACTCATTGGGAAGCCTTCTGGCAAATCGGACTGCAATTATTGCCAGGTCTGCTACTGCTGCACTTTGTCTTGATTCAAGTCTACTATTTCCATCCTAGCGTGCGGCAAGTCGCTTGGACCGTTCTAGCAACCCCTTTTGAATTGATCTCTTTGATCCTGCCTAAACGTCTGAAACGACCTTTCCGCTCGGCCCAGCAAGTCACTAGAATAAAACACTAAATAAAAACCGCGAAAGTTCCTATTACTTCGCGGTTTTTGGTTTAGTCTCAAGCTTTCCACATGCTAAAATATATAGCCCCTCGCTTTTCTTTGAAAGGAAGGACTCAAATGACTTCAAAGTATGAGATTCCAGATAACGAGCAATTATTAGCGAAAGAATTCGAAAAATTAGGCCGACTGTTCTTTGATAAAGTCCAAGCCAAAAACTTCGCCCAAGCTTATCAGCGATTAGATCAGCTTCCGTCCAAAGCAACAAACACACAACACACCAAAGTGCACACTAAAAACAAACGACTAATTGAATAAAGCCGAATAAGGCAGCTAGAGGATGCATGCATCTTCTAGCTGCCTTTTGGCTTAGGGAGATTGTGGCCGTCTACTCCACTCCCTCTTTTAGGATAAGTCATTTCTGTTCAACCAGCTAGCTTACTCACTAGCTGCTGCAATTGGAACACATCTTGATTAGTCAAAAACGGATCGATCACCACCGTCGGGTATTCATCCGGCACCTCTTCCACACTGCTGGAAGTAATCAGCGCATCATACTTTTCCAGCTCTGAGCGGTTGATATTGACGCTGCTTAAATTTTTCTCCACATAATGGACTTCAAAATTCCCGTAAATCTGGCTTTCAATCTGATTTCCTAAGAAAAATTCCTCTGTTGGTGACAGCTCCGATAACAATAACAATTTTAACGGACGGTCGCAGCTGGCTAAGAGCGTCAAACTTTGGGGAACCATCGTGATTAACAGATACACGTAATTCCAGATAAAATCGTTATCCTGATACATTTGATGGCGCGAAACGAAGCCTTCTACGATTTTCGCCACCTTTTTCACGGCCTGATCATGTGTTTCCGACAATTTTTCAAGAAAAATCTTTCTTTGCCGGAATAAAATATCGATCAGTTTACCGTTTGGCGAATAAATCAAATGTTCATTCAGCAAGTTGATCGTCACTTCCTGTTTCTTTTCATGACCAAGCGAGAAATTCAACAAGCTATCAAACTCTTCAACTAATTCTAAATGACGATAATAATAATCCGCATATTCCCCTTCTCTTTTCAAAGCACTGTGCAGCTGGATCTTGCTGGACACCACGATATCGGAATAAGACAACCAGAGGCAATCCTTGATTTCCTCAGAGGACAATTTCAAACGAAAGACCTCCATCGACATCCGTCTGAAGGCATCCAAAATATTCCTCTCCGGCAGCATCAAATGACTGCCTAACTCTTCTTTTGGATAATAATGTCCATTTTTGATCCGCCACAAACTAATATAAATATTGTAGCCCAGCCGCTTACGTGAAATGTAGTTATCTTCCAATTGATTGACCTGAATGAATTGATTCACCAGATCCGTGATCGCCTTGATCTGAAATTCCTTCAGTTCCCGATACAAGGATTCCAAACGATCCGACTTCTCAATGAAATAGCGATAATACATATGGCGAATCACACTTTCCTTGCCTTCTAGCCGCAACGGACGATAATGCAAAGTGACCCCCGTTTCCAGCAAAATACTTTCAATTTTTTTTAAGTTTCGTTGTGTCTTTGACGGACTTAAAAACAATTTTTTCGACAAGTCGATGATGTTTTCGCACTTTTCATATAGCAGTTCTTCGATGATCTGAAACTCTGGCGATTGTTGGATCGTATCCGCATACAACCGATTGATGCTGACATGGGACTTGATGTTCAACTGATACAAGCCCTTGAACTTCACGATCATAAACGCATCTTGCTGACTATTGATCAGCTTCACATCCTTTAACAGCACCGATAATGAACATTCCAATTCCTCTAATAATTGGTCACTAGATAATCCGTTACGACAAGCATAAAGCAATTCGACTAATCGCAAATGTCTTAAATTACTTACCCCTAAAATATTTCTAAAATCCATATAACCACCCTTTTTCACTAACCCCGGTAAAACCTCTCTACCCAACATTTGACGTCGAGAGCCCAACCACGAAAAAGACCGATCAAAAATCCCCTAATTTTTGATTCAGTATGGTTTAAAGCTCTTTTCTTCCCGGTTCTTAATGGTTCGAGTTCTTTTTTGGTTTAAAGTCCGATTCCCTCCTTTCCTGCCAAACAATTTTTTATGATAACAAAAGAAAAAACAAGAATAAAAAGTCCCCACTCTATTCTGGTTTAATCCACCGTCTAACTATTAATAATGGTAACTGAAATCCAGCTTCCTCGCTCCGCTCCTTTTTCAAATATCCATCGTTATCCAACGCAACTATTGCGTTGCTACTATTGTCTTGTTCAAAGAAAATCCGTTATTTAATTCACTTTTTAAAATAAAAATAAATTTTTTTAGAAACTAATTGTTGAATTTTTTTTTTGCCGTTTGAATTATCAATCTTTCCGATAACTTTAGCTATTAATTGTCAAGGTATAAAAACAAAAAAATATATATTTAGTCCTTAAAAAAACTTTTACAATCTTTTTCTGCTTATCTATCTATATATTCGGCAAAGAAAAAAGGCCTTTCTCCATGAAGGAAAAAGGTCTTTTTGAGTAACCAAATATAGTGATTTTTATTTGGCGGTACGAATATTGACGAATTTGACTTCGACATATTCTTCCACTCCATAAGTCCCATTTTCACGACCAAAACCTGAATGTTTTACGCCGCCAAATGGTGTCGCTGAATTAGAGATATCCGTATCATTGACGCCTACCATCCCATATTGCAGCTTATTGCTGACATTGTCGATCGTATGGATGTTCGTTGCAAAAAAGTAGGAAGCCAAACCGAATTCTGTATCATTGGCATCTTTGATGACCGCTTCCTCATCTTCAAAAGTAATTAATGGAATGACTGGACCAAACGTTTCTTGATAGAAAATATCCATATCCTTTGTCACGCCATCCAAGACAGTTGGTTCAAAGAAAAAGCCGTCAGCATATTCGCCGTCAGTCAGTTTGTGACCACCCGCTAAGATTTTTGCACCCTTATCCGTCGCATCTTTCAGCTGATCAACCACCTTTTTGACGCCGTCTTGATTGATTAATGGACCCGTGGTCGGATCATCTAAGCCATTGCCGACGGTTACATCTTTGATTGCTTCTACAATGCGATCCGTTACCTTTTGCTTAATATCTTTATGAACGAAGATTCGATTTGGTGACGTACAGACCTGACCATTATTGATAAATTTCGTTTGGATCAATGTTTCCACTGCCCGTTCAATGTCCGCATCTGGGAAAATAATGTACGGTGCGTGTCCGCCTAATTCCATCGAAACATTTTTCAAGGTAGGGGCCGCTTGTTCATTTAAGGTTTGACCAACTTCGGTGGAGCCTGTAAAGGTAATTTTTTGCACATCATCAGATTCAGATAAAATTGTTCCGATCGTAGATGAATCGCCTAAAACGATATTCACTACACCTGCTGGAAAACCTGCTTTATCAAACAATTCCATCAATGCCAAAGCAGATAACGGTGTTTGCTTCGAAGGTTTCAAAATCACGGTACAGCCTGCTGCAATCGCTGGTGAAATCTTTCGAATAATCATATTCGATGGGAAATTCCACGGCGTGATCGCGCCTACTACTCCAACTGCTTGCTTGCGTACTTGCCATTGATTCGTCGCAGGTGAAGGAACGATCTCCCCTAGCAAGCGCTGTCCTTCTGCCGCATTCCAGCGCAGATTTTCAACATTTGTTTGAATCTCGCCCTTCGCTTGAGTCAAAGGTTTTCCTTGTTCCATCGTCATAATCTTAGCTAATCGTTCTGAGTCCTCTTCCACCAAATCAGCCATCTTATTCATTAAGGTTGCCCGTTCAGCTGGTGATTTTTCTGACCATTCAGAAAACGCATCATTTGCCGCTTTGATCGCCGACTTAACCTCTTTTGCACCGCCTGCTTGAACCTTCGCTAAGGTATCGCCAGTGGCAGGATTAATGATGGCAATCGGATTTTCCGAGCCATCCAGCCATTTTCCATTGATATAGAGACGTGTTTCGACTTCTGGTAACTGTTCTTTTGCCATGTGTCTAATTTCCTCCATTTCTTGGTATAAGAAAACCGTAACACGAAGGAACTTAAAGCTCAAAAAATCAGCTTATTCCTATAGAAATTTTGATGAAAGTGAAAAAAACGATCAAGTTTAAGTAACCGAAAATTCTACTATCAATCATTAGTTCTTTAAAAAGAGAAATTTTTTTCAATACTTTACTCGTAGTGATTACTTTCCCTAAGGAATTGTCTTAAACCGTAAAATAAGCCTGAAAGCTAAGCTTTCAGGCTTATTTATTAACTTCGATTCTTATACTTCAAACTGTACGCGGCGGTAGCGAAGGATTGCTGCTGTCATCAAGCCAAGACCAATTACGATGAAAGCGATGATACCCATACCACCTGTTGATGGTAATGTACCGCCTTTAGTCGTATTTTCGATTTCTTGAGGAGTAGCCCCTTCGTACGTTCCATCAGCTACTGTGAACTGTACGTCATTTGGTAATTTTTGGTAGCCGTGCGGTGCTTTTGTTTCACGTAGGTAGTAGTCGCCATACTCTAACCCAGTTACTTCAAATAGACCATTCGCGTCAGAAATGTATTTCGATGCAGTTGCATAATCTTCGTTCGCACCTACTGCTGTCCAAGTCATTGTATCAGCACCTGCTGTTAAGTAGTGATCCACGCCGTTGACTTTTTTGATTACAACAAACTCAGCGCCTTCCAAAGCTTCTTTAGCTGCTCCAGAGTATTTGAAGAATTTCTTACCACCGGTTTTGATTGGTGGAATTGGTGGGTTCGTTTTGCTTTCATCTTGTCCACCATCATGGTTCATTGTTACAGTGAATTCATTGTTGATGTCTTTATCAGCTGGTGTTTCTTCTGTGAATGATACAGTATAGAAGAATTCAATTGTTTGACCAGCATATTGACTCAAGTAATTCGCAGTCGCAGGGCCAGCGGCACCTGTCAGATTCATCGCTAAATTGAATCCAGCATAGCCTGCCCATGGAGCTGTTTCATTTTGTGGAGTGTATGTTCCGTGAGTCGCTAAGAAGTCAGCAGAATTCACTTGCGTTCCATTTACAACGATCCGATCGATTCCTTCGAATTTCACGCCCGTTTGGTTTACCGCATCCTTGAATTCTAATTTGCCGTAACGTGGTGCTCCACTAGGTAAAAGTTCCCCGATTTGGCTAGGAATCACAAAGCTTGCGCGGTAGTGGATTTGTTGTCCAACTTCAAAATCATAACCACTAGGATTAGGTGCCGGCAATGGATCGCCATTTTCATCAACTAATTCTTTCTCAGGGTCTTCGCCTTCAACTTTATTCTTAGGATATAAATGAATATTAGAAAGCTCTGTATCGCCATCTTTCAATGGTAACATTAAGATTAATTTGTATTGACCGATATCAACGCCGGTCGTCGCATGCTCTTCAAAGAAGTAGACTTTGTAAGAACCGTCCGCATTTTTAGCAGGCAAGTTGGCAAAATTTGCTTCGCCATTTGCATCTGTTGTTTGGTCGCCCGCATCAACAGCATTTGGCGCAGCATTCAAATCAAAGGCATCCATGATTTGTTTTGCTTTTGTGTTGTACTCCGCATCAGTTTCATTTCCAGTTAAGATCGCATCTAATGCTGCATAGAAATCTTCTGTGATATCCCATGCCGTGAAGGTAATCCCTTGTAGTCCTTCATACCGATCAAACTCAGTCATTTCCTTACCGGTATTTTCAAGACTGCTATTAGGAAATTCATCCATTTTTTTCTTGTGCAATGTAACATTCACTGAATCCACAGCATGTGCGTCACTACCAAACCCAAACAATCCTGTTACTAATGGCGCCATAAATAGTAAAGCCATTAATAACGAAAGCACTTTACCCTTGTTCTTCATAATTTTTTCCCCCTTGTTTTCTGTTTAGCCCAATAAAACCGACAAACATAAGCAACAACCCTAAAATACAATAATTACGAATCAACTCATTTGTTGAAGGAAACTCTTTTCCTGAAATATAGTCATCCGGACCCCCATCATTTGGAGTTCCTGGTGTTACAGGCCACTGTTTCTTTGGTTCAGAGCTGTCCGAGATTGGTGGTTCGGGCTCGCTCGGTGTTGTTGGTTTTGTTGGTTCTGTTGGTGTAAGTTCATCGTACTTACAGTTGATGAGTAAACTTTGTCCTTCTTGATTTGTCACTGTGTCTATTTGCGGCAAATAAATCACGATTGGCAACATTTGGTACTTTCCTGTTTCACCCGCTGAAAGCACCAAGTAAGCGGCATCGCGTGCGTTTTGATAACGTGGAATGCTAAAAGATACCTTGCCCTCCCCATCCAACAAAAGCGGTGCTTCTGTGACTTTCGGCAATTGCTCTTGCTGAACAAAAGCTAAGCGTTTCTCCTTCGTTGGATAAGTATTCAAAATGTATTCTTTGTCACTCTTTTCATCACTGGCTCGCGTAATCCGCCATTCTGTCAAATCGTATACCTCAAGTATTAAGGACTCAGTTCCTTCATAAAGTTTTCCGTTCGGACGTGTATCAATCTGAACTTCCACCTGACTTTCCTCTGCAAAAGCAGTAACCCCCCAGTTACAAATTCCCAGAATTAGTCCCAAGAGAAGAATCATTTTTTTCATTACGATCCCCTCCTTTTAGTATGAAGCCAGAATAGGCTGCCAAGCAGTCCTCCTGCTGTCGTTATTACACCGATTGCAATCTTAAAAATCGTCGCTGTTCCTGATCCGCCAGTGCTTGGTAACGCTCCTGGCCTTTTCTTCTTATTCGTGATAGTCAGATCAATTTGATTCATGTCATTTCCGATACCGCCAGACCCGCTGACATTCGGATTGTTTTGAATCGTCACAACACCCTCTTGTGAAATACTGATTCTGACAGAACTAGTCAAACCAGTGTAGCCATTAGGAACGACTGTCTCCGTTAATTGATATTCTCCAGGCCGTAATCTATCAAAGACAAACGTCGGTCCTCCAGTTTGAGTCTGATCATAATTTGTTCCAACCAATCGGAAGCTGGCTCCCCTGAGTTCATTTCCATCTTGATCAACTTTTTTGATCACTAGCGCAAAATCCGCCAACTCATTCTTGATTTTATTAGTAGAACCGTTCTTACCATCAAAATAGATAACTAATCCCGTCCCGCTGCCATTTTCAACAGCTCTGATCTCAATATTCGCCATCTTCTGATAGCCCTTTGGCACATACGTTTCTTCCAAGATAAATTCGCCTAGCGGAATATCCGAAATCGTCACCGCCCCATTGGCATTTGGTGTCAAATCCTCTGCTAATAGCTTGTTATCTGATTTCCGTCTCACTGAAAATTTCGGTAAGTCATTTGAATCAAATGGTGTCTTACCATCTTGCTTATACTTGTAAAAAATGATTTTATCTTTTAAGAGCTTATTCGTTAGCTTCACGCCGCCTGTTGGTACATTTGCCGCGGTAAATTCAGTCGAATAATTGTACGTTGGCTTGGCATAACCAGCCACACGTGTTTCCTCGACTACCCGATAAACATTGTTTCCACCTTCTACACCCGCGAAGGTATCTTTCCAATTTGTTGTAGGTGTCAAGATTTTTTGTTCAATGGTCTCCCAGCTATTGCCATTTTTTCTTTGCAGATTTACGCGCACATACATCTGACGTAATCCCCAATAATTATCCGTTCCCTTGAACTCATCCGACCAGATTTTTTCTACCGGAATCTTTAAGTCTTTGGATAATTTATTCGTGACTTTGTACGGTGAACTCTTACCATTCATCGTAATAATCAGATCTGTTCCAGCTCCGTTCTCCATCGCTTTAAGGTCTATGTTCTCCATCTTAGCGTAACCATTAGGCACATAGGTCTCTTCCACAATAAAGTCACCCAACGGAATGTCGGAAATCGTGACTTGTCCATTCGCGTCTGGTTCTAAATCAGCTGCCAACAACTTGCCATCCGACTTGCGCCTTACCGTAAATCTTGGTAAATCTTTAGTAAATGGCGTCTTGCCATCTTCTTTGTACTTACAAATAACTGCCTTACCCTTCAGCAGTTTATTCGTGATTTGAACTCCTTTGCTCGGTAACGTTTTGGCGGTGAACTCGTCCACATTAGAGCTTGGCTTTGCATAGCCTGTCGTTCGTGCAGGTTCAACTACCCTGTACGTATTCTTATTGCCGCCTTCTGCTGTGAAGTAATCCTGCCAATTGTTTGCTGCGCTTAGTGTTTTCGTTTCAACATCTACCCATGAATTTCCACTTTTTCTTTGTAAAACGACTTTGACACTATTTGCCCGCAATCCCCAATAATTTTCCGTATTAAGATGTGTATCAGACCATTTTTTCTCAACCGGAATCTTGATTTTTTCCGCTTTTCCACGTGCAGATGGCACACCAAATTCTAGCTTGTCCTTCGTCCGTTCAGGCGTTGGCTCCAGCGTCGTCTTGCCATTCGTCTGATACCACTTGCCGCCTTCATAATTCGGGTGTTCTGTTTTCAAACGCAACGTGTAATTCAGTTGAATCTCTTGATTGCCGTATAAATTGATGTTGTCAACAGTGATCTTGTTGTTCGCAACAACTGGATTATTCGGTAATTTATTCGATTCGATTGCTGGTACGCCTGATTTCTTCAATTCTTTGACTTTCGGCGTTCCTACCAACTCATACATATCCCCAATTGGATCTTCAATTTTTCCTTTGTCTACCGTCTGAATGACCGAAGTAAACCAATCTTCGAAGGAAATATCAAAGTCTCCTTGCGTATTGGCATGGAAGAATTGATAATCTTTTTCTGCATCACCAGTGGCATTAGATTTTTTCGAGGCAACCTTATACAGCCCTTTGAGTAATTCATCCGTCGTATGACGTTCCGCTTGTAGAGATTTTTTGATATTAATAGCAATGGTATTAATATCCATTCCCTGGTCTTTAATATCTGCGGCCGTAGAATTCACCAGTGTCAAATGACTGTAGATACAATGTCCGTCCCTCATTGGAAATCCTAATGGAATTTTTGCTGTGTAGTATGTGTTGAAAGTGCCAGGTTCTTGTATTGGATCTTGCAACGGAGTCCCGCTATTGATTGAAGCACTATCATTTTCCGTAATTCTTAAACCATCATAATAGATGTTGGAATCTGATATCGCTTTGGTTGGTTTTACACTAAAGTTCGGTGCACCATCAGTCAAAAGAAAGATAACTTTACGACGATTGGTTCCTGGCGCACTATTCAGCATTTTTTGGGCATCCATCAACGCTTTTTGTGTATAAGTATCTCCAACCGAAGTGGTATTTTTATACGTGTTCACCAATCCTTGCCAACCCGACTCATTACTAGTAATAGGAACTGTTTTATTTGCTGATGGCTGACTAGCAGACGAATAAATAATCCCACCAATTCGTAAGCTATCGGTTTCTGGCCCAGCCGCCTTAAACTTATTAACTAACTTTTGCAATGAATTGACTGCTAGAGATTTTCTAGACATCCCACCAATATAGCCGTTGGCCATGACCATCGAAGAAGAATTGTCCAACACAAAACAGACATCCACCCCAGGTTTTGCGATGGTACTTCCGCGAACGTTTAATTGAACATCAAACTCGTCTTCTTTGCTCGTCTCACTAGCAAGTTTCCGTAAAGCAATATTCGGTTTGGTTTTTTCGACCCCATATTTAATATAGGATTTTGTGTAATCATCTTGTGCCAGATTCCAGCTAGTGACGCCGTCCCAACCATTTTCTCGTTCATATCCACCTTGATGATTGATTACATTCGACTGCCCTGTCGGTGTCCAATTACAGGTAGGATAGACCCCTTCACTCGGCGATGTTGTATAGAGTGGCGCTTTGTTGGTATACTTTGGCGGGTCCATTCTGAGTAATCCGTTATACGGTACGGCAGTCGCTGGTACTGGTACTACCTCTTCGACTTTCGGACCAATAAATTCTTCAGAATCAACCGTTACCTCACTTTTTTTACTCACAGATTTTTCTGTCTTACTTGACATTTCTGTCTTTTCTTTTGTTTCTTTCACCTTTAATTCAAAAGGCTTTTTGATGGATAAAATATCTTCTTCTGTTTCTTTTTTCCCATCCTTCGATGAGGTTTGTTGATCCATTTGCACATCCAAATTGAGCTTTTGGACAGACTTAGGCAACTCAAATACGAGTTGTCCTTCCATAGATGACGAATACGCGTTTTCTACCAACCAATCTTTTTCACTCGTCATTTGCTCAAATTTCGGATAATTTATCACTTCCCCTTTCTCGTTAGTTACTTTCAGCTTGAGCCGTTGTTGTGTATCACTGTCTTCGCTTTGCCTCTTGAAGGAGATACGCCAGTGGATTGCATCATCCTGCGATTTTACATCATAGGATAATTGCAGATAATTCTCATTGATTAGTTCTGTTTTGGTTGTTTCGGCATACACTTTTGTCAGTGACGGAACGGACTCAACGATAAAAGAAAAAAGCAGAACAACTAACATGAGCAAGTGCTTTTTCTTCATTCCATACATTCCTCCCTTCGCTCTTTTTTCACCCACTGTCCTTCCACGTACCAATATGATATCTTATGTAATTTTATTACGCTTACAGTGATTTTAATCGTTTTTTCGTTATTTAAATATAATCTTTTTCGTTTGTTTAGCTGAAAAAATCATCACAAGCGTTATTGAACTCAGATACTTTATTTTTGATAAAGAATAATAAAGTTTGAATGTCGCAAAAAAAATTTGTCATTTGAATTTTCCGTCACAAATCTGCGAAGAAACTTTGAAAAATACTCTTTTTTGGAAATTCTACCAATACAATTAGTGAATAAATAAGACACCCCGCGCCTTGATAGTAGTGAAACCAATTTATTATTGTCTATTTTTCTTTCTTCCACTCCTATAAATAGCCGCGAAAAAATGCGAAATAAAAAAGACAAAGAGCCATTTGACTCTTTGTCTTTCTATCGGTTTACTTAATTAGCACATAACTTAGACGCCCTGATTCAGCTTGCGATAACGGATATATGCGTACGTCATCAAGCCCATACCTAAAATCACGAAAGCGATGATCCCTGTTCCACCCGTTGACGGCAAGAAACCGCCTTTAGTAACGTTGGCAATTTTTAATTGAGCTGCTTCATTGGTGTAAGAATCCTTTGAGATTGTAAAATCAAAATCATCTTCCAATTTACTGTAGCCATTAGGAGCAGTGATCTCTCGCAGCGAATAATCGCCATAGGTTAGCCCCGTCACTTCGAATGTTCCATCATCCTTAGAAGTAAAGATCTTCGCATCGGTGTAATTATCACCCACCACTTTCACCCAAGTCCGTGTATTGGCTTCAATTTTCAAGAAATATTCCTCTGAACCCTCTGTTTTGATAACAACAAATTCAGCACCGGCTAACCCTTGATCCAGCTCTTTGGAATCTACCTTGATGAATTTTCTTCCACCAGTAGTCACTACCGGCGGATCAACGACTGTTTGGATCTCATCTTCTTGACTGTTGTCATGGTTCAAATCAACGGTAAAGCTATTTTCTACCGATTCATCAACTGGCGTGTCATCCGTCAAAGAGACCGCATAGTAGATAGCTAGTTTTTGGCCAGCATAGTTTTTCAAGTAATCGGCCGTCGCTCGTGATATTTGGTAGTTTGGATCATCATTTTTATTCGTCGCATTATTCAAATTCATCACGATCTCAAACCCTGCGAATTGATCTTTGTCGTAATTTGACTCGGTATTTTTCAAGCTGATCGTTCCATGTTTTTGGAACTCCGTCAGATCAATCTCCTGATCATCTGCGGTAATTTTACTGATACTTTCAAATTTAACACCGGTTTTATCCACTACATCGGTGAAATTCAATTTGCTGTAACGTGTCTGCTTGCTGCCATCTTCTCCGATCAGTTCATCTCCGATTTGACTCGGAATGGTGAAAGTCGCTCGATAATAGATTTTCTTTCCTACTTCATAATCGTATCTGCCTTCTGTTGGGGCTGTGATTGGTTTACCATTCTCGTCAACGATCTCTTTATCGATATCCTCAGACTTCACTTTATTTTTAGGATAAAGATGAATATCCTTGATCGGAGTTCCGTCTTCTTTCAATGCAGGTAAGATCAAAATTAGCGGGTAAGTACCGGCCGTCACACCCTCTTTTTCCGTTTCATCAAATAAATAGACCTTATAAATCCCGCCAGCATCTCGCTCTTCTAGGTCCTCAAATGTGGCAAGACCATCCTTATCTGTGGTTTTGGTGCCTTTTGATATGGCATTGTTGGCGTCAGCTAATTTGAATTCCTGTTTGACCTTCTTTACAGCCGCATCGTATTCAGCATCTGAATAATTTTCTGGTAGTTTAGCTAACTCAACATCCAATTTTTTATAGAAATCTGTTGTAATGTCCCATGCTGTAAATTCTACCCCTGGTAAGCCTTTGTACTGATCAAATTCAGACATTTCTTCCCCGGTATTTTGAATTTCTTTAGTTGGAAATTCATCCATTTTCTTTTTGTGTAAGGTGACATCGACTGTCGCACCGGCAGCCGAAGCAGCTTCGGAAATTCCGAACACTCCAAACATTATTGGCAATACACAAAGGAATGCCGTCAATGTCTTCACTAATTTCCCTCTCTTTTTCATAATTCTTCCCCCTAATTCCTTTTTTTATTTAGTTTGAAACCAATTAAGCCAACCACCATTAGTAGCAGACCGATGATTGTATAATCACGAATGAGATCATTTGTTGCTGGAAAAGCCGCTCCATTAAGAACCGGTGAATCCGCCGAACTTTTTTGTGGGTTAGAATTCTCCCCTTTATTAGAAGAGTCTTGCGGCGGTGTGAGCGAATCAACTTGGTATTTTCCATAAATTAATAAGCGCTCCGCCTCTTCTTGCGTCTCTGGATGTTTTTGCGGCAAATAGAGAATGATCGGCAGCAAATGATGCTCTCCAGTCTCTCCACTAGCTAAAATCAAATAAGCCGCATCTTTGCCTTCACGATAGCGCGGTAGCTCGAAGGAAAGATTCCCACTGCCATCCACGATCAGCGCCTCGGTATTGACCTTCGTCAGCTGTTCGTGTTTGACAAAAGCCGCCATTTTTTCCTTTGTTGCATAGGTATTTAACAAATATTCCTTCGCCTTTTTCGCATCCTCGGGTCGTCGCGTCCGCCAATCCGTCAAATCATAGACTTCAAACATCAGTTGGTCCGTTCCCTCGACTTTTCCATTTTCTTCCCAAGTATGTAGCCAGACCTCGACTTGCTTTTCCGCCGCCGATGCCTTAGTTCCGAAAAAACTAATCACTAGAAGCAGACTTAAAATAAAAAAAAGCTGCTTTTTCATTTTTTAGGCCTCCTTACACTAAGATCATCTAATTCTTAGTCAAAAGTATTCTTAATAGACAAAAACCAACACACTATCTGCTATCACAAAAAAGTTTTGCAGCAAGGCGAAAGAAAAAAGTACAGCCTGTCTATTCGACTTACCAAGCCTTCAAAAATACTCAGAACCAAAAATAAATAAATCTTAAATGAATTACTAAACAAATACGATTTTCTAGCAAATCACTCCCTTGATTTTTAATTGATGATAGTTAACTTCAACATCATCTTAACTGATATTATTTTTCTATGTTTTTTTCGAAAAATCCTTTGTTTGCGTTATTATACTTTCTGTTTTAAGCATTATTTTGAGCTTATATTCCAATATAAAGTTATTTTACTCATTTACTTTATTTTATTTTCAAATTATAAAAAATTATTCGCTTGCATTAAAAAAAGCGTTTTGGGTATTTCTACTTTCGTTAAAGGTCTTTAGCATTCTTCCTCAACAATAAAAAAGCCCTCAGCTAAGCTGGAGGCAATTCATTTATATTTCGTTTCAGTCCATCAGCCAGCCAGATCACTAATCAGCTGCTGTAGCTGAACAATATTTTGGTTGGTTAAGAAGGGGTCGATAATCACGGTGGGGTAATCGTATGGAACTTCCTCAACACTGCTTGAAGTAATCAAGGCATCGTATTTTTCCAAATTGTATTGGTCAATATGAGCATCCCGTGATCGCTCTTCCACAAAATTAACTTCAAAATTTCCGTAAATTCGTTCTTCAATCTGTTCCGCTAAAAAAACTTCCTCGGTCGGTGACAATTCCGACAGCAGTAAAAGCTTCAACGGTTTGTCATTGCTAGCCAATAAATTCAAGCTTTGCGGAACCATTGTGATTAAAAGATAGGCGTAATTCCAAACAAAATCATTCTCTTGATAAATACGGTACCGCTTCACAAAACGCTCCGCAATCTGCAAGACCTTCTTAACCGCTTGGTAGTGAGTCTCCATCATTTTTTCAAGGAAAATACTCCGTTGACGATACAAAATATCGATGAAGCGCCCTTTCGGCGAGTACATCCGCTGATCGTTAACTAAGACAATCGTTAATTCACTTTTCTCATCTTCATTTAGCGAACGGCCGATCAATCGATTGAACTCTTCTACTAGCTCATAATGCTTCTGATAAAGATCTCGATAAGTACGACTTTGTTTCATCGCTGATTTCCATTGATCCTCACTAAAGACCAACATATCTGCGTAAGATAACCATAAACAATCCTTAACTTGTTCATTTGTTAGACGTACCCGGAAAACTTCTAGTGCCATCCGTTCAAAAGAATCCAATGTTTCTTTGTCTGGCATACTTAACGGACTAATCAATTCATTTTGCGGATAAAAACGTCCATTTTTAATTCGCCATAGGCTGATAAAAATATTGTAACTCACCCGCTTCCTAAAAATATGACGATTTTCCAAATGATTAACTTGAATGAATTGATCCACCAAGTCGGAGATGGCTCTTACTTGGTATTCCTTCAGCTCGTCAAATAGCATCTCTAAGCTGCCAGACTTTTCAATAAAGTAGCGATAGTAAAAATGGCGAACCACGCTTTCCTTGCCCTCAATCCGCAACGGACGGTAATCTAATTTGATTCCGACTTTTTTTAAGGCATTTTCGATTTTCTTTAAATAGCGCTGTGTATTAGACGCGCTCAAATAAAGTTTTTCTGCCAAATCACTGATACTAGAGCATTTTTCATAAAGTAGTTCTTCAATGATTTGAAACTCAGGCGATTGCTGAAGTACCTCAGCGTATAAACGATTGATGCTAACATGCGGTTTGACTTGAATTTGATAAAGCCCTTTAAATTTCTCAATATGGAAAGCATCCTGCTCATCATTGATCAGCTTGACGTCTTTCAATAAGATCGGCAATGAACACTCTAGCTCCTCTAATAGTTGATCGCTTGGCAGTCCAACTTGACTAGCATAAAGTAGTTCAACAAAACGTAAACGCCGCAAACTGCTCGTCCCCAAAACCTCTCTAAAATCCATTTCATCATCCCCTTTTTTGACTCCTTCTGTCAAACGACGCAAAAATTTCTATGCCAATAGACAAAATCTCCCTTGATAAAGCTCCCAACAAACCTCCTGCATTAAGCGTTTCCCTCTCAAAAAACACTTAATACAGTGACAGCTATCCAGCTGTCTATTTCTTTATAAAGGGCGATTCAAAAAACAATCCTCAAATGAAAGAAAAACATCGCTGCTTAATTATTCCCGTCGTGTCCTTCACCTCTCTGATTTTTTTTATTTCATTAATATAAATGGTTTTTAATCATTTATCATTAAATCGCGTTTTCATTTTTATCGTTTTTTATTAAAGATTAGGCGATCGAAAAACAATGAATAAAATATAATAAAAATGAAATCTAATAATAGGCTTAGAAAAACTTTAACCCTTTATTTTTACTATTTTTCTTCTATATGTATATGATATCGAAACTGATTTTTATTTGTTTTTTTACAATTCTTTTATTTTAGGTTATTTAAATTCACATAAAATATTAATATCAGTGCATCTTAAGCTCGTATAGGGTTATTCAATTCGTTTTTTTTATAGCGTGTAAACATTATTAATATTCATTTTGGAAAAGCTGAATAAATCATTTGGTTTTTACAAACAAAAAGAGCCAAAAGTTTTCACTCTTCGCTCTTTTCAAATTCTCATATTATTTTTTGACTTGTTCTTTTTAATTATGTGGCTGTCTTTTATTTACGTATAGATAAACAAGACTCAAAATCATTCCTAGAAGCATCATAACACCAGCGGTTAAGAAAAACTTTCGAACTCCTCCTTCACCAGTATATGGCAGAGTTCCTGTTTGTATCTTCTTATTCGTAACCGTCAGTTCAATGGTGTTACCCGCTTTGCTGATTCTACCGGAGCCAGCAACGTGAGCGTGAGGCGAAATCTCAACTTGACCACTAACCGTGATTCGAAATTGGATAGGCTCTTCGATTCTTTCGTAACCTTCTGGATTCTCTACCTCAGTCAAGGTATATGCACCCGGACGAAGAGCAGAAAAGTCAAATATCGGTCCATCCTTTTTAGTCACGTCATATTCAGAACCTATTAAGCGAAAAGTCGCCCCCGAAAGCTGCTTACCGTCTGGTCCTACTTTTTCGACTCTCAGCGTAAAATCCTTTAACGTATTCAATGCATGGAAATCCTCGCTGCTATCATTTACCTTAAAGACCAGCGCATCTAAAGAATCATTCTCTCTGACACTGATCTCAAAATCTGCGATTGGCAGAAACCCCATAGGGACATAGGTCTCCTCCACAACGTAATCACCAATGACGAAATCATTGATCACAACCTTTCCAAATTTATCCGGCGTAAGATCCGTTGCCAAAATCGTGCCATCCTTGCGTTTCACTTGGAATTTCGGTAGATCGGCGACAAATACAGTCTGGCCATCCCCTTTAAATTTCCAGAAGGAGTGATTGCCTCGCAGCAGCGTATTGGTGATTTCGATGCCGTCCTTCGCGATTGTCTCGGAAGTGAAGTCCGTTTGATTAATTTTAGGCGCTTTGTAGCCAGCCGTACGGTTTGGTTCAATCACACGGTAATGATTATTCGGTCCACCTGCAACTGCTGAAAATTTTTCGGTCCAACCATTCGCTTCATTCAGTACTTTTTCTTCAATGGTTTGCCATTTGCCGCTTACCTGCTCTTGCAAGGCAACAGTAAGATCACTCGGTCTTAGTTTCCAATAATCTGCTGTTCCATTGAAAGTATCTTCCCAGATTTTTTTGACCGGGATGACAAAATCTGCTTTTGACCATTTTACTGAAGGAACACCAAACTCAAGCTGATCCGTTGTTCGTTCAGGTGTTGGCGTCAAGGTTGTGGTGTTGTTAGCTGGATACCATTGACCAGAAACAAATGATTTATCCGTCGTTTTTAACCTGACCGTATATTCTACTTCGATTTCTTGGTTATCCGTCAAATTGATATTGGTCACTTCGATTTCACGATGATTGTTTGTCACTGCAATAGTTGGTCGCTGCTTCTCTGGAATCGCTGGAGCACCGTTTTCAAGCACTCGAACCGTGGGTGGCGACTCCTTGACTAATTCAACCATCTCTCCTAAAGGATCGTTTATTTTCCCTTTTTCTACAGCCAAAGTAATCGTCTCATACCAAGATTGCATCTCTGCAGCTAGCTCGTCTACATTATCAGCATGGTAGAAAAAGTAGTTGCTATTTTCATCAGATGAATCATCAACCTTCTTGCTAGACATCTTGGCTAACCCTCTCGTCAGCTCAGCTTTAGTATGGTCGCTATAATTTCCTGATACCATCGGCTTGATATCCACAGCCAACGTATGAATCTCGATCCCTTTATTTTTCAAATCATATGCAGTCGAATTAGCCGGTGTTAGGTGGCTGTTTAAATAATAGCTCGTTCCAGGAATTTGCCAAGGTCCGATAAAATTGGTTTTCGATCCACTCGCACGAATGCTATCACCCCTTTTAAAATTATCATCCACATCAGTAGCGTTCCAATTTTTAATATAGACATTATCAATATAGATATCACTAGACTTTTTGGCTTCTGCTGGATTGGCCGGCAAATAGCTTAAATTCGGCGATCCATCGGTTAAAATAAATAAAAATTTTTCTCGTTCGCCGCTCTCTCCTGAGCCAAATATTTTATCAGCTTCCATCAAAGCTCGCTGCGTGAAAGTTTCTCCCTCTGGCGGAAGTGAGTCATAATCTGATGTGATTTGATCCCAAACAGAGGTATCACTAGTTAATTGTTTGGTTGTCATATTCTCAGGCCACTGGCCTCCATCATAGATATTCTTCTTTTCATAACTACTGAAAATATGCGCACCAATCCGAATATTGCTACCAGACTGCTTTTTCTTGAGCTCTGTAATCAAACTTCCGATTGCATCAGAGGCACTTTTCTTTTTACTTTTTCCAGTATTATTGACTGAATGGGACATCGATCCTGAATTATCTAATAACAAAAGGATATCGATTCCCGGTTTCTGCCGACGATTTCCCCGTACGTTCAACTTAATCTTGAATTCATCTGGTTTTGAGATTTGTTGGGCATATTTTCGTAATTGGATATTCGGATTGGCGGACTCATCCCCATATTTTATATAGGAATTCTGATAGGTGTCTTGTTCTACGTTCCAGCTCGTTTGATTGTCCCAACCAGCTTGTGTTTCATATCCGCCTTGATGATTGATGACATTTGTTTGTCCTTCCGGCTGCCAAGCCACTGTCGGATACGTTCCTGTCGCATCGATTGTATATTGTATTTCTTTGTTCTCATACAAAGAACGATAAATTGAACTTTCTTGTGTAATTCTCCCACGTTGGACAGATTCGTCTGGCTGAGGTGGCCGCTTAGGACCGACAAATTCTTTTGATTCGACGGTAACCGGAGTTTTCAGATCTTCAGAAGTGACTCTATTAGCTTCTGTTGTGTCTTTCAGATTAGCTTTAAGAAGGTAGGGTTGTTCATTTTCTAAAATGTTTTCCTGAATCTTCGCTTCAGTATCTAACGAGCTTTTCTGGTCGATCTGTAGAAATAGTTGCAGCTTTTTAACTGACTTAGGCAACTCAAATAAGAGCTGAGTTTTCAGCTCGCCAGAATAATCCTTTTCAATTAGCCAACTATCCTGCTCGATCATTTTTTTACTTGTGGGATAGGCGATCGGTTCATTTTTTTCATCTACTATTTTTAACTTCAATCGTTGCTTCATCAGCTTTTCTTCGCTTTGCCGGTCGATTTTTATTTCCCAGCGATTGGAACCTTTTTTAGACTCACAAGTATAGGATAGAGTTAAAAATTTTTCATTGATAATTTCTTTTTCTAGCGTTGTCGCTTGAGCACTCATTGTTGGCAGAGCTAAATCTGTGAAGAATGAAAGAACTAATATTAAAAACAACAACAAACTGGTTTTACGCATTACATGAGCCTCCTCACTATTCAATTTGACTTAGTATTGTAGTAAATGATTGAAAAACTAAAAAATAATGTGAAAACCTGCTTTATCTGAATAAGTTCTTGAACCATCTATTAATAATGACAGCATAGCAGATATTATTTTTTATTCATTTTCAGTTAAAATAGAGCACTAAGTTATTGAAATTTGAATAAATGTTGATATTAAAAGGCAAACTCAAGCAAAAGCGTTATTCGTTCTCATATTTCTTTTCGACTGTTAAACAAAATAGTATTCTTTTTCTTTGATTTTTTTATACGAAATAATTTTTAAACACATTGAGAACATAGACCCCCTTCTACAATGAATTAAAATCAAAAAACCGAGACTTGAATGCTCCAAGTCTCGGCAGTTACATTAATTACTTAAATCTTCACCATTCGTAGCGATTACTTTCTTATACCAATCGAATGATTTTTTCTTGCTGCGTTTCAAAGTTCCATTGCCTTGATTGTCACGGTCCACATAAATGAAGCCGTAGCGTTTCTTCATTTCACCTGTTCCGGCAGATACAAGGTCGATACAACCCCAAGTAGTATAGCCTAATAGATCCACGCCATCTTGATCAACAGCATCTCTCATCGCTTCCACATGTTTAGCTAAGTAGTCGATACGATAATCATCTTCGACATAGCCATTCTCATCTGGTGTATCCACTGCACCTAAGCCGTTTTCCACAATGAACAATGGTTTTTGATAACGATCATACAAATCATTCATCGTGATCCGCAAGCCTAGAGGATCGATTTGCCAACCCCATTCACTTGCTTCCAAGTATGGATTTTTGACAGAGGCAAAGATATTGCCGGCTGTCTGTTCCAACAATTCAGGATCAGTCGTCGCTACCCGTGAAGAGTAGTAAGAGAAGGAGATGAAGTCAACCGTATGAGCTTTTAATAACTCTTTGTCGCCTTCTTCCATTTTCACTTCGATCCCTTTACGCTCCATTTCTTTCAAAGCGTATGCTGGATATTCTCCACGCGATTGTACATCGATGAAGAAATAGTTTTCCCGTTCATCTTGACGCCCAGCCCAAACATCTTCAGGTTTTGGCGTATATGGATAGTAAGAGCCAGCTGCTAGCATACAGCCAACTTGATTTTCTGGATCTACTTCATGAGCGATCTTCGTTGCGATTGCAGAAGCAACTAATTCATGGTGGGCTGCTTGATATTTAACTTGCTCAACATTGTCGCCTTCTTCAAAGTACAAACCAGCACCCATGAATGGTGCGTGTAAAATCATATTGATTTCATTGAAGGTTAACCAATATTTGACCAACCCTTTATAACGATTGAAGATCACGTTACATAAGTTTTCGTAAAAGCCGACTAATTCACGGCTACGCCATGCGCCATATTTTTCTACTAAGTGCATTGGGCAGTCAAAGTGAGTGATCGTCACTAATGGTTCGATGCCATATTTTTTACATTCTTTGAAGATGTCTTCGTAGAATTTCAGCCCTTCTTCATTCGGCTCTGTTTCGTCACCCTGTGGGAAAATCCGGCTCCAGCCTAATGACAAGCGATACGTTTTAAAGCCCATTTCCGCGAATAACTTGATATCTTCCTTCCAATGATGGTACATATCGATTGCTTCTTTAGCAGGATAAAAATGCTCATCGTCGAAATCAAACATTTTTTTCTTCCCGGCAATCACTGGGAAACGATCTTCGCCGATTGGAACTACGTCCACGTTAGCTAATCCGCGTCCACCTTCGTTATAGCCCCCTTCACATTGATTGGCAGCCGTTGCGCCACCCCATAAAAAGTCTTTTCTAAATCCCATTTATTCTTTCCCTGCTTTCTATACTTTTGCTAAGTCTAATTCACGTGCCACTTCATCCTGAACTTCGATACCTTCTTTTTCTAAGCGTTCAATCGTTTCTTTGAAGTTTGGCAAGAAATCTTTGTGTGCGATAAATAATTCATCCATGATCCGTTGAGCTGTTTTACCTGAACGAACCAATGGGTTGATGGTAAATGCTTGCAAAGCCGTATCATAATCACCCGTCACTGCTGCTTCGATCGTCAATAATTCCATTGCTTTCATGACTTGCAACCAGCCGCGTTCCGCTACCGGCAATTCGCCAAAGGCCACATTACGCGCGCCTTGTCCGCCGATATAGGCCGATACTTCTACGACACAGTCTGCTGGAAGATCCGGCACAGCGCCGTCATTTTTCGTTGAGACTACTAATTGTGTATTTTTGTTGGCATAAATCGAAGCGATTGATTCACAAGCCGCATCAGAATAATACGCGCCGCCACGTTTGCCTAATTGTTCTGGTTTGTAATCCAAGTTTGGATCTTTGTATAATTCAAACAATTCAGTTTCCGTTTGTTTGACTTGTTGTGCACGGGTGCCGACTGTTTTGTATTCTTCTAGCGCGTGACTCAGTGTTTCTTCTTCTTGATAGTAATAATGGTGGTAGCCACAAGGAATCATTTGCATTTGTTCTAAGATTTCTCTTGGGAACGGGATATCATGAATGTTCTTAGGCATTCCAGTTTCATCGCCTTCGTACATTTTGTTGATAATATCTAGTGTGACATTTTTGCCATGAGCGTCAGTTACTTTATGCCAATGGAAGTGGTTCAAGCCGGCAAATTTATAAATCAGCTCATCCGGTTGTGTACCTAATAATTCAGGTTCAATCATTTGTGCCATAACTGGAACATTGCACAAACCGATGACTTTGTCCCATTTTCCGTAACGAACGACAGCCTCAGTCACCATACCACTTGGATTAGCGAAGTTAATCAGCCAAGCGTCTGGACATAAACGTTTCATGTCTTCTACGATGTCTAAGATGATTGGAACAGTCCGGAATGCTTTGAACATGCCACCGGCACCATTCGTTTCTTGCCCTAACATGCCATAGTAGGCCGGAATACGTTCGTCTTTGATCCGAGCTTCTAATAAACCAACCCGGAATTGCGTTGTAACGAAATCAGCATCTTTCAACGCTTCTTCACGGTCTAAAGTAATATGAACTTTCACATCATAAGGTGAAGCATCCCACATCCGTTGAGCCATTGCGCCGACGATTTCTACTTTTTCACGTCCTGCTTCAATATCGACTAACCAGATCTCACGAACTGGTAATTCATCGTAACGTTTAATAAAACCTTCCATTAATTCGGGGGTGTAGCTACTGCCTCCACCAATTGTGGCGATTTTTACTCCTGCTGTCATTCGATCGACTCCTTCTGTTTTTATTTACAATATAATTATCTAATTCGTAAAAACTTTTTTCAATCCAATCACAAGTTATTCCATTGATATTTACAAACAAGGATAAGAAAACGCTTAATTTTGTAAATATCAATGGAATATTTACGCATTTCTTCCTTAGAATTCACAAAATTATTTACAAATCATTTATAATAAATGTAAACAATTTGAAACTGGTGGTGACAATATGCTTTTAACTGAAAAAATGAAACAAACTGATTTCTCTAATGCCGAAACAGCCCTAGTCGGGTATATTTTAGACAAAGGGACCACGATCGAATCAATGACCATCAAAGAAATCGCAGAAGCTAATTACGTGCATCCCTCAACGTTAATTCGAGTCGCAAAAAAATTAGGCTACAATGGCTGGCTAGAATTGCGAAACGAATTTTTAGCAGAACAAACCTACCTGCAAACCTATTTTGAAGATGTTGATGCTAATTTTCCTTTTCAAAACAATGATGGCTTAATGACTATCGCCAATAAAATCGCTTCTTTAGAACGAACAACGATCGACGATACTTTGAGTTTGCTAAATCATGACGATCTGCAAAAAGCGAAACAACTACTTCTCACCGCAAAACAAATCAAGATATTCGGCGGTAACGCCAATTTATTGATCTCCCAAGACTTCGCTTTGAAGATGCGTCGCATCCAGAAAAACGTCGTGACGAACCAAACGATGGGAGAAGATGCTTATGAAGCCTTCAATAGTCAAGAAGATACGTGTGCCATTTTGATTTCTTATACGGGTGAAAATAGTCATATTTTACAAATCGCGAAGATTTTACAAAAACAAAATATTCCAATCATCGCGTTAACTAGCATCGGTGACAATACACTAGGCTCACTTAGTCAGGCCGTCTTACGAATGACCACTCGCGAACGACTTTATACAAAAATCGCCAACTTTACCATCAACTCGTCCATCTGCTACTTATTAGACGTTCTGTACAGCTGTGTCTTCGCTGAAGATTATCAAAAAAACCTGAATCATCTGATCACGATCAGCGAATTAGTCGATAAGCGAAAAACCAGCTCCGCCATTATGGCCGAATCTCCTGAGTCGCTGATTCAAATAACAGAATCGTTTTTACCAAATTAAAGTTCGGGACCTTTGTCTAGGTCCCGAACTTTTTTAAGGAAAAGAATATTACACTAGTACCGTTAATAACTCATCATCGTTGCAGACATCTGCTTTTTGATCTGCTTCAATAATATCAAGATAATCAGCAGTGTTGGTTACGATAACTGGTGTTTCTACACTGTAACCAGCTGCTTCGATTGCGTCGATATCAAAAGTAACTAATTTATCTCCGCGTTTAACCTTAGCGCCTTGTTCTACAAATGATTCAAAATATTTTCCATCTAACTGGACGGTATCTAACCCAATGTGGATCAATACTTCTAACCCATTATCTGAAACTAAACCAATTGCATGTTTCGTTGGGAACATCGTCATAACTGTACCGTCAAATGGCGCTACTACTTCACCTTTAGTCGGATGGATAACAACACCTTTACCTAGAACACCTTGTGCGAAGGCTTGGTCTTTCGCTGTTGATAATGGCATCATCGTTCCTTGAACAGGAGCAGTAACGATTTCTTTACGAACTTCCATTGCTTTTTGTCCTTCTTCAACTTCCACAACTTCATCATCTCTCCAGAAGAAGAAGGTTAAGCCAAAGCCAATAACTGAAGCGATTACGATAGCAATGATTGAGTAGATAGCACCAGAGGTATCCGCAGTTTGCTGGTTGATGAAGTTGGGAATCCCGAAGATTCCTAAGCCGCCCATTACGTATGAACGAGTATTCATGGCAATTAAGAAGGCTCCAGATACAGCACCCCCAACCATTGAGAAAATGAATGGTTTTTTCTTAGGAAGAGACAGACCGTAGATTGCTGGCTCCGTTACTCCGCAAATCCCAGAAATAACAGCTGGTACCACTAATGCTTTTTCTTTCGGATTCTTTAAACGGAAATACATTGCTGCTACTGCTGCTGTCTGAGCGAAGCTGGCACCAAATGTCCCAACCAATGCTGTTGCATAGCCCATCGTACCTAATTGCAAGATCGCGATCGGGATAATACTCCAATGTAGACCAAAGATAACCAATACTTGCCAGAACAAACCAACAATTAAACCAAATAAAATTGGAGAAAAATTCAATAGATTGTCAAAGCCAGTTGCTAACATATTCGTCAAGATCGTGATAACTGGACCGATCACTAGGAATCCAATCGGTAAAGCAATTAGCAATAAGAAAAATGGAATAAAGAAGTTTTGAATCACTTCTGGGACGATTTTACGTAACGGCTTCTGTAGTTTACTAGCCAGCCAGACAATCAAGATTGATGGAATAACGCTACTCGTGTAGTTATTAGCTACAAAAGGAAGTCCCATAAAGGTCATATAGACCGGACTTTCAAACATTCCGCCAGCAAACAAGGTATACAGTGGTTGAACGCCTTCCACTGCAGTCAGTGCCGATAACTGAATGGCTGGATAACACAGTGCACCACCAATGACTAAGCCGACATACTGGTTAACACCAAACTTTTTAGCCGCGGTGATCGCTACAGCAATCGGTAAGAACATAAAGATCGCATCCCCGATAGCATTCAATACCACGTAAGTGCCACTTTCAGGCGTCAATACACCCGCCGCCACTAATAAAGCATTCAGACCTTTGATCATCCCGCCAGCACTCAAAGCACCTAGAAACGGTTGAAAAATTCCACTGATTACATCAATGAAGCGGTTGAAGATATTACCTGAAGCTTCCTCCGGTGCGCCGCCTTCGCCGCTAATTCCAGCAATATCCAATACATCGTCATAAACTTGTCCTACGTGATTGCCGATAACAACTTGATATTGTCCCGCACTATGCATGACCGTCACGACACCGTCCATGTTTTTCAACACGTTATCATTGGCTTTACTTTCGTCCTTTAATTTGAAACGCAAGCGCGTAATGCAATGTGTTAGGCTATTAATATTTTCTTTTCCGCCGACATTTGCGACGATCTTTTCTGCTAATTCATGATACTTTCCCATGTTTGTCTTCCTCCTATTTTTTGGTAGCGTATTCATTCTTTCGTTAGTAACCACCGCTGAGACTGTTCAGCGCTAAACAATTCTCACGAGGTTATTGGCTTCTATTGATTTACTTTTTGCACCAAGCGTGCAATATGAATCGTTAAATATAATTTTTCATCATTTGACATTGTGTAATGATAGGTTTGCTCGATAAACTCGGCGATTCGCTCAACACATTGATAAGCATTTTGATATTTTTTTTGAATAATCAATAATAACTCATCATCTGTCTCATCGGTGACTTGCCGTTGATTCATGATTCGAGAAGCGAAGAAACGCAGATGCGTCGTAAAACGATAGAAATAGACAGAGTCTTCATCAAGTTGAACTTTAAAATAATAGCTGGTTATTTGGATGATTTCCTGCATCATCTCTGTCATCATAAAAGCATCGTCATTATCGTTTTCCGTTTGTGCGTTTACTAGATGCAACGCAATGTTGCCAGCCTCATCTTCACCAAGATCGATACCGAATTTAAGTTTGATTTTCTCAACTGCATTTACACCAACGGAAAATTCATCTGGAAAAAATCGTTTGATGTCCCATAATAATAAATTGCGAACACGAACGCCTTCCTTTACCCGTTGAATCGATGCGTATAAGTGATCAGTAATAGAAATGTAGAGTGAGTCGTTTAATGGATTCTTCAGAGCTACTTTGGCTTCATCAATAATGTCGTTGGCAATCTCTACATAGCTAATTGGCATATCTTCTAACAACTCTTGAAATTTATGCAACAGATCGCTATTGGCGAGATGATAGGTCTTATCGATCGCATCTTCTGCTATCTCATCCCCGACTTTTTTCTGAAAGGCTAGACCACGCCCCATCACAACGACTTCGTTATTTTTTTGATTCGTTGTGATAACCACATTGTTGTTTAAAATCTTTCGAATTTGCATTCAACGCTCCTCCGTTCTGCGACATTCGCTACTTGAAATCTTTTCCAAGGACTCCGTTCACTTAAAATGATAGATACGTTCGTAACTGTTGTCAAACCCAAGTTTGTTCTTTTTTATAAAGTCACCTCCTGTTTTAGGGCAACAAAAAAACCCAATGAGGGTACGACAAATAAATCGTACACGTCATCAGGTTTAGCTTGTAATAAAACAATCACTATCCATCATTTGGTCTATTTAATTCAAAATAATCTTAACAAATTAAGAAAACGCTGTCAATGAATTTTACAAAAATATTTATCCAAAAACTTTTTTATGTAAATCGTGATTTGGTTCGTCGGATAGCTTTTACTAGCTTAGACATACGATATAATTCATCACTGAGGAATTCGTTTAAAATCGCTTTTTTTAAATAAAAAACTAGCCACGAATAAGTGACTAGCGAAAAGAAGAAAGATTATTTGTTGGTGACTACACTATAACTAGCAAAACTTAAATAGATATTAAAGTACAGAACCGCTATTCACGGCTATACACTAAAAAGTAACCATTCGTTTCATTTTATCATGAACTTTCATTTAATTTTGATTAAAAATCACAAACAAATTAATTGAATTAATTACTATAATCCTTTAGGGTAAAAATAGATAAGACGAAAGGAAGGAATATCAATGACCAAGAAAATTGCTGTACTTGTTACTGATTTAGTTGAGGATGTTGAGTTGTCCTCTCCCAAAGAAGCCTTAGAAAAAGATGGAAACGAAGTGACCTTGATCAGCTTCGAAGCCAATCAAGAAATTACCGGTAAAAAGGGCACAAAATTTACCAGTGACAAAAGTATTGACGAAGTAAAGCCAGAGGATTTCGACGCTTTGCTGATCCCAGGTGGTTTTTCTCCTGATCAATTACGTGCCGATTCTCGCTTTGTTTCATTTGTAAGTTATTTCTTAGACAAAGATCAACCACTCTTTGCCATTTGCCACGGCCCACAACTGTTTATCCAGACAGGTTTAACGAAAGGCCGGACAATGACCGCTTATACAACAGTGCGACCAGATGTTGGTTACGCTGGCGCAATCGTGAAAGACGAAGCGGTTGTAGTGGATAATAAATTAGTCACTAGTCGGACACCCGACGATTTGCCTGCCTTCAATGAAAAAATTGTTGAAGTGTTGCACGCTTAGCCCACTCAACTTAATAAACTCTGAAAAGACCGATCCACATGTGATCGGTCTTTATTTTGTTCCCAACTTATTCTCCGATTAATTTTGAATCGATCGCTTTTTAAATTTATTTTTGATGAGTTTACCAATTAGCAGAAGCAATAAAATACTTCCTATAATAATCGCTACGTTGAAGACCTTTTTGTTCTGATTGGCTTTTTCATCTCCATTTTGAAATAAACAAGCCACGGATTCTTTCCTCATTCTCAATCAAAAGCTTTTAAAATGAACGATAGCCCCCTCGATTAAGAGGGGGCTATCTAACTAATCAATATTTATTATTCTAAAGTTGAGGGTGTTGACTATTACTAAAAATTAACTATTTCTCGTTTAAACGATGTATTCCCAAATCCTTCTAATACATCCTTGTAACCCTTTAGTTACGCCAGTTTGATTAAATTTCATCAAAATGAGTTAAAGTGTCGCATAAAAATATCTTCCGTGTCCTCTCACTATAACATATTTTCAAACTTTACGCTAAAAGACTTGGTTAAGTCTTAAAAATTTGAAAAGACGACATCATTGATCCCAAAATAATTCAGTCCATATAGAAATAGCGCGATACCGTTAAAAATAAATGAAAGCACAATAACCGCATAACGGATCGTCAAATAAGAATACCCTTCTGGTCGAAAGCCAGAATACTTTTTCCCGTGGTAACCAACCATCATAACCAACAAAACAATGGTCATGATTAATTGAAAAATCAGGCCGAGTAAATACACACCTGGCCCACCATTATTTAATTGAAAAAAATACCCACCTAATGTTAACACATCGATTAAAATCGCAATTAGCGGCATCATCATCACTCCTTGTTTAAACTTAGCTTTTATTAAGCTAAAGTATAGCGGATCTGTATACAAAAAGCTCTCGAAGCGTTTTAACTTCGAGAGCTTGATTATTATCCTACGATCGCGCCGTTTGGCATCTCATTAGGTGCTTCCACGACTTTTAACGTCCCGTCCGGAGCTTCCGCTGAAAGAATCATTCCTTGGCTGACTTCTCCCCGCATTTTCCGCGGTTTCAAGTTCGCCACGATAATCAATTTCTTTCCGACTAAGCTTTCTGGATCAGCATAAAATTCCGCGATCCCGGAAAGGATTTGACGATCTTGTTTGTCGCCCGCGTCTAAACGGAATTGCAATAGTTTATCGGCGCCTTCAACTTTTTTGCACTCCACGACTTCCGCAACTTTCAATTCAACCTTATCGAAAACATCAAATTTGATTTCTTTATCCTTTACCGAAACCAATTCCGTTTCTTCTGGATTCCATTTGATTTTTTCATCCTCTGGTTGACTGCCTTCAGACATTTTTGCCTGAATATACGCAACCTCTTCTTCCATGTCTAAACGTGGGAAGATTGGCTTGCCTTTCGGTGTTACTTTCGTATCTTCTGGGAATTCCCCAAAATGAATTTTTTCTAAGTTCATCATTTCGACATTCAACCCTAATTGCTCAAAAATTCGTTTTGGCGTTTGAGTCATGACTGGTTGTAAAAGAATAGCTACGATTCGCAAGCTCTCTGCTAAGTGGACCATTACGCTGTTAAGCTCCGCTTTTCGTTCTTCGTCCTTCGCTAAGACCCACGGCTCAGTTTCGTCGATGTATTTATTCGCCCGTGAGACCAAAGTCCATACTTCAGCCAAAGCGTTGTTGAACTCCATTTTGTCCATTGATTCACGGTAACGACTGACTACATTGGCTGCCGTCGTTGACAGCTCGCTGTCAAAATCAGTGACTAGTGATTTATAAGCTGGTACGACGCCGTCACAATATTTATTGATCATCGCAATCGTCCGATTCAATAAGTTTCCTAAATCATTGGCTAAGTCATAATTTACGCGGGAAACAAAATCTTCTGGTGTGAACACACCGTCTGAACCAAATGGGATCGCCCGCAATAAATAATAACGCAAAGCGTCGAGACCATAGCGTTCAACTAACATCTCAGGATAAACCACATTGCCTTTAGATTTAGACATCTTGCCGTCTTTCATCATCAACCAGCCATGTCCATAAATTTTTTCTGGTAATGGCAATTCTAACGCCATCAACATGATTGGCCAGTAGATTGTATGGAAACGGACGATCTCTTTCCCAACCATTTGGACATTCGCCGGCCAATATTTTTGGAACAAGCTATCGTCATCTGAACCATAGCCTAAAGCCGTAATATAGTTGGATAACGCGTCGATCCAAACATAAACAACGTGCTCTGGATTAGCATTCACCGGGATGCCCCATTTGAAGGTCGTCCGTGAAACCGCTAAGTCCTCTAAGCCTGGTTTGATAAAGTTGTTGATCATTTCATTCTTACGAGATTCTGGCTGAATAAATTCTGGATGCTCATCATAATAAGCCAACAAACGATCCGCATATTTACTCATACGGAAGAAATAAGATTCTTCACGAACCAATTCAACCTCGTGACCGCTTGGCGCTTTTCCACCGATCACATTGCCTTCTTCATCGCGATATACTTCATCCAATTGCGTTTCAGTAAAATATTCTTCATCAGAAACCGAATACCAGCCTTCATATTCACCTAAGTAAATATCTCCTTGTTCCAATAATTGATCAAAGATTTTTTTGACTGAAGCTTGATGATAGTCGTCGGTTGTCCGAATAAATTTGTCGTAGCTGATGTCTAACGTTTTCCATAATTTCTTGATGTCCGCTGCCATCTTGTCAACATATTCCTGAGGTTCGACACCAAGTTCATCGGCTTTCTTTTCAATTTTTTGTCCATGCTCATCCACACCTGTTAGATAAAACACGTCAAAGCCCATCAAGCGTTTGTAGCGAGCAATCGCGTCACAGGCAATCGTTGTATAAGAATTCCCAATGTGCAGTTTGCCACTTGGATAATAGATTGGCGTAGTAATATAAAATGTTTCTTTCTCTGCCATGAGGCTCCTCCTTTAAAAATAGATTCTTACGTAGTATACCACAAAAGTAATAGGCTTTTAAGAATTGGAACGTGCAAACTGAGGAATTACTTTTAGGAGAGAATGCCTTCCAAATTTCATAGATTCAAACTAGCAAAATCATAACTTAAAATTGAAGAAATGCAGACATTTTGCTTGCGGCTTACTTTTACAGCATAACCAATTAATGATTTGTCGGCGTTTATAATCTATCAGTGGCTCGCAAGTAAGTCTTCTTTCGCTAGCAGCCTTTGCAAAATCTTCGGTAACATGAACTGAGTGAACAGAACATATCCGATGAAAAAGACTCCGCCCAAAAATGGCTTATAAAGGTCTTCTTTCGTTTGATAATATTTTGGGGAAGTGGAAATGCGATACGGTTTATTTTTTTGATAATAAATATAAACTTGCTCACCTTCTTTGCGATCATCCCCGTCGATCGCAACACCATAGCTATTTTCGGGAAAGCTGATCGTTTGGACCCCATTCCGATCAATATGGACTGTTCCTAATGAGCGTCCTTTATCACTGGCAATGAACTCTTGATCCATCTGCCAATTTGAATAGCCACAATAAAACAGTAATAAGCCCACTATAATGAATAAAAAACTACCAATAATCTTGATGATTCGCCAATTCAAATGCCTTCCCTGTCCCTTCAATCCAATTTTTATCGCTTTCATTTTAACACTCTGCCATTAGATAAAAAAGGTTATTAAAAAACAGCGCGCCAAAACGACTCGCTGCTCTCATTTACTTCCGTAATATCTTCTCCATCTTTTTTCCTTTAGCCAACTCATCGACTAATTTATCAAGATAGCGAATTTTTTGCATCAAGGGATCTTCAATATCCTCTACTTGATGACCGCAGATCATTCCTTTAATCAAGGTGACTTTTTCATTCATCTGCGGGGCCTCTGCAAAGAACGTCGTCATATCAACTTCCTGCTGAATTTGTTTTTTGTAGCGAAGTCTCATCATAACCCGTTAGCCAATAAATGATTTCATCAACCTCGGCTTTTGTCCGGTCTTTTCGCTCGGCTTTCTTAATATACAGAGGATAAATACTGGCAAAGCTCATTCCAAAAATTTTACTCATTCAACAGATTCCTTTCTACATGACATACAAACTGACTATAAATAAACTGAGCAGTACAATCATGCACACACTAATGATTTTTATCTGCTTTAACTCTCGTTGAACCTTACTCGGTTTTCCTTTTAGGAATCCCAACTTCTCTTTAAAATAGTAAAGGGGCAACAAGTTGCTCATAGAGGCTACTGCAATAAGACCTAACATCCATTCACTATTGGGATTCGGGAGATACATCATGACGACTAAAATAATCCCAGTCAAGACTGGACCAATATAATAGATTCCAGTCAGCTTCACGATTTTTTCTTTTCGCTGGATTTCTTTTACAACAGCCGAATCCTCTAACATCAGATCATCTAAGGAAAGTTGGAATAATTTTGCTAATCGAATCACGCTTTCAATATCAGGAATTGTTTTTCCCGTCTCCCAGTTCGTGATCGTTCGTTTTGAAACCAATATTTCTTTGGCTAATTGTTCTTGTGTCCATTGTTTACTTAAGCGTTCTTCTTTTATTTTTTTACTGATCTTCATTCGCTTCACCTTCATCATTTTCAGAATTTGATTTCCAGCTAAATGTAGCCTGTCATCTTGAAAATGTCGATAGCAACTCTTTTCCACCCTTGCTAGATCAAGTTTCTACGAACGAGTCACGCCATCTTTTCTAGCAGCTGCAGCGACTTTCATCGTAATCAGATCCACGACATTTTCATCAAAGGCTGATGGGATAATGTAGGTTGAACTTAATTCTGAATAAGGAATCGAATCGGCGATCGCGTGGGCACAAGCTAGCTGCATGCCTGGTGTAATCTTTTTCGCTTCCGCCGCGAAAGCCCCTCGGAACAAGCCAGGAAAGGCCAGGACATTATTGATTTGATTGGGATAATCCGAGCGCCCGGTACCGACTACAGCAGCACCGCCAGCTAATGCTTCATGATAGCTGATCTCTGGTTCAGGATTGGCCATGGGAAAAACGATATTTCCTTCATTCATGGAAGCCACCATTTCTTTAGTCACTAAATTAGGAGCTGAAACACCAACAAACACATCGGCACCAACAAAGGCTTCCGCCATCGTCCCGCTGAAATCTTTTGGCGTGATTAATTCCAAGATTTCTTTTTCTACAAAAGTCGGGTTTGCCATTTCTTGATTCAACGCGCCGTCTTTATTGAAGGCGATAATATTTTTGACCCCCAGATCCACCAGCATATGGATGATCGCACTGCCGGCAGCACCGGTTCCGGAAATAACGACTTTCAACTCTTGCGGGTCTTTTTTGACTAATTTCAATGCGTTGATCAACGCGGCGGTTACTACCACCGCTGTGCCATGCTGATCGTCATGAAAGACCGGGATATCCAATGCTTCGATCAATGCACGTTCGATTTCTACACAGCGCGGGGCGCTGATATCTTCGAGATTGATCCCGCCAAAAGTCGGTGCGATTGCTTTAACGATCTGGATAATTTCTTGCGGGTCCTTCGTGTCTAAACAAATCGGCACCGCATCAATGTCGGCAAACTCTTTAAACAGTAAGGCCTTTCCTTCCATCACAGGTAAAGCTGCTTCAGGTCCGATATCACCTAAACCCAGCACCGCCGTCCCGTCCGTCACCACCGCGACACTATTGCCTTTCCATGTATAATCGTAAGCTTTGTTTTTATTCTCAGCAATCTTGCGACAAGGTTCCGCCACGCCCGGCGTATAAGCCAATGAAAGGTCCTCTTTGTTGCGGACTTTGGCTTTACTGGTTACTTCGATCTTACCGCGCCATTTTTCATGGGCGGTCAACGCTTCATCATAAATAGTCATTTGTTCTCTCTCCGATCATTTTTTCTGGTCTGACCCACGCATCATATTCTTCTTCGGTAACATAGCCTAACGTCAACGCCGCCGCCTTTAAGGTCGTCCCTTCGTTATAGGCTTTCTTAGCGATCTCAGCACCTTTGTCATAACCGATGTGGCTATTCAATGACGTTACCAGCATTAAGGATTGCTCCACTAATTCCGCCATCCGTTCTTGATTGACCCGCAAGCCTTTCAAACAATTCTCACTGAACGACTGCAAAGCATCCGTCAACAAGCGAATACTTTGTAATAAATCGAAAGCGATCAAAGGTAAATAGACATTTAATTCAAAATTGCCTTGGGACGCCGCGATTCCGATCGCTGTGTCATTTCCCATCACTTGAACTGCCACCATTGCTAAAGCTTCGCATTGCGTTGGATTGACTTTTCCAGGCATAATCGAACTGCCGGGTTCATTGGCTGGGATCGTGATCTCACCTAATCCGCTGCGAGGACCACTAGCCAACCAGCGAATATCATTGGCCATCTTCATGGCATTTGCCGCCAATGATTTCAATGCTCCGCTGACAAACACCACCGCATCACGATTAGCTAAAGCATGAAATTTATTGGCTTCACTAAGAAAATGAATCCCCGTCTCTTCCTTCAACGCATCAATAAATGCTTCTTCATAGGCCTTCGACGCATTCAAGCCGGTCCCGACCGCCGTACCGCCAATCGCCAATTGACGCAATTCCGCCAAACTATTGATCAACATATTTTCGTTATGCTCCAAAGCAGCGCGCCAACCGCTGATCTCTTGCCCAAAAGTTACTGGCGTCGCGTCCTGCAAATGGGTCCGACCGATCTTGATCACGTCTTGGTTAACTTCTTCTAACTCTTCTAAAATGCCGATCATCTCATGCAACGCCGGCAATAATTTTTTTTCGATTTCCAATGTTCCCGCTAGATGGATCGCTGTTGGAAACACATCGTTGGAACTTTGTGACATATTCACATCGTCATTTGGATGAACCGCCAAATCCTTTTGACTAGCTAGATAAGCCAGCACTTCATTGGTATTCATATTGCTTTGGGTTCCACTGCCAGTTTGCCAGACAACTAAGGGAAACTCTTGCCAGTTCTCGCCTTGTAACAATAAGTCAACCGCTTCTTGAATTGCTAAGGCTTTTTCGGCCTCAAGTTTGCCAGTTCGTTGGTTCGCAATCGCTGCCATTTTTTTCACTAAAACTAAAGCCTGTAGCAATTCTGGTGGCATTTTCTCCCCACCAATCTTAAAATTTTGACGACTCCGTTCAGTTTGCGCTCCCCACCACGCTGCTTTCGGAACTTCGATTGGCCCCATTGAATCTCGTTCAGTTCGTGTCTCCATATATTCTCCTCTCAATGTTCAATCATTGGTTCAATTATCCCTTATTTTTTGCTGGAAGGATAGAAAAAAAGGACAAAAACCCGTAGATTTTTGTCCTTCGTTCGTTATTTATCCCGTGTGTCAAAAAGAATCGTCACAGGACCGTCATTGACTAGCGCAACGTCCATGTCGCCGCCGAATTCCCCAGTCTCCACAGTTAGTCCCGCTTGGCGCAAGCCTTCATTGAAGTACTCATACAAAGGAATCGCCGTTTCTGGTCGAGCTGCTTTAATAAAACTTGGACGATTGCCTTTTTTAGTATCGGCATACAACGTAAACTGCGACACACTCAAGACGCTGCCGCAGATGTCTTGCAGCGACTGATTCATTTTGCCTTCCGGATCTTCAAAGACCCGCAATAACGGAATTTTGCGAATCAAATAATCCGCGTCTGCTTGCGTGTCTTCCTCATGAATCCCCAGTAAGATCATAAAGCCCCGCTCGATCTGACCAATCACTTGCTCATCAATGGTGACACTTGCTTGACTGACCCGTTGAATGACTGCTCGCATAAAAAACCTCCTGCAAATTTTTCTAGTTAGGATGCTTAACCTTTGGTCCGCTTCACGCTGTAAACGTCGGGAACGGTTTTGATTTTATCGACGATCGAGTACAAATGATTCAAATTTTGGATTTTAAAGGTCAAATTAATGACTGCCAGCCGATCTTTGGTTGGCTTCGCTTCGACACTAACTAATTTTTTAGTCATGCCGCTGACGATGTTCAAGACATCATTCAACAGTCCATCACGATTGAACCCATACACTTCTAAGTCTGCATTGTATTCCTGAACAGAATTCGTCGTATCTTCCCATTCTACTTCGATCAAGCGTTGTTGGATGTCCTTTTGCTTCGTAATATTTGGACAATCGGCCCGATGGATTGAAATACCGCGGCCTTTAGTAATATAGCCGACAATATCATCCCCAGGAACCGGATTACAACAATGGCTGATGCGGATCAAAAGATTTTCGATTCCTTGAATCACGATGCCGCCTTCATGCCGAACCTTGATTTTTTCGGGTTCTTTCGGACTATTAACCATTTCATCTACGGCGTCACGTTGCTTTTGCTTCATTTGTTCGCGACGCTCTTTTTCCGTCAAGCGATTGGCAAAAGTCAGCGCGCTAATCTCACCAAAACCAATTGCCGCGTATAAATCTTCTTCACTATGGAAATTGAATTTGTCTAACACGTCGGACAATTTGTCCTTCGTCAGCATTTCTTTCGGTAGAAAACCTAGATCATTGATACATTTCACCACCGCATCGTGGCCCTTGGTCACATTTTCATCACGATCCTGGGTTTTAAAGAAGCGTTTAATTTTATTTTTGGCTTTGCTAGTCTTTACTAGATTCAACCAGTCTCGACTGGGACCAAAGGAATTAGCTGAAGTCATGATCTCGATGATGTCGCCATTTTTCAATTTGTAATCCAGCTGCACCATCTTGCCGTTGACCTTTGCCCCCGTCGTCTTATTCCCCACATCGGTATGAATGCTGTAAGCAAAGTCTAACGGACCAGAGCCTTTCGGCAATTCGGTCACATCGCCTTTTGGTGTGAAGACGTAAACCTTATCACTGAAAATATCACCTTTGACACTTTCCATAAATTCGGAAGCATCGTAGCTTTCATCTTGCAGCTCAATGATTTCCCGGAACCAATCCAACTGTCGGTTGTCTTGCGTTTCCTCCGTTTTATCGGTCTTGCCTTCTTTATAAGCCCAGTGAGCCGCAACCCCGAACTCAGCGATCTGATGCATTTCGTGGGTTCGAATTTGGACCTCGACCGGATTGCCGCTAGGACCAATGATCGTCGTATGGAGCGACTGATACATATTGGCTTTCGGCATCGCGATATAATCTTTGAAACGACCAGGCATTGGTTTCCATTTAGTATGGATCGCACCAAGTACCGCGTAACAGTCTTTGATAGAATCCACGATCACTCGAATCGCTAACAGGTCATAAATTTCATCGAATTGTTTCTTCTGATCTCGCATCTTGCGATAAATCGAATAAATATGTTTCGGTCGGCCATAAATATCGCCTTCGATCCCTAACTCTTTCGTAGCTTCCTTGATCTCATCAACCGCTTCTTCAACGAAACCTTCCCGCTCATCCCGTTTGCTGCGCATCAAATGAACGATCCGATAATATTGTTTCGGATTCAAATAGCGTAAGGCAGTATCTTCCAATTCCCACTTGATCCGGCTCATCCCTAAACGATCAGCCAATGGTGCATAGATTTCCAATGTTTCCCGCGCGATTCGACGCTGTTTGTCATCACGTAAATATTTTAGCGTCCGCATATTGTGCAAGCGGTCAGCTAGCTTAACCATGATCACCCGCAGGTCTTGCGCCATCGCCAATAACATTTTTCGATGGTTCTCCGCTAATTGTTCCTCATGGGATTTATATTTGATCTTCCCTAATTTGGTTACGCCATCAACTAATGAAGCGACGTCTTCCCCAAATTCAACTTTTAAATCTTCTAAGGTTACCGGCGTGTCTTCCACCACATCATGCAAGAATCCGGTGGCAACCGTGTGAGGGTCCATATGTAAGTCTGCCAAGATCCCGGCGACTTGAATCGGATGAATAATGTAAGGCTCGCCCGATTTACGGATCTGAGGTTTATGGGCTTCATAAGCAAAGTCGTAAGCCTTTTGGACAAACGCCACGTGCTCTTTTCCCATGTAGGTACTGACCATCCTAATGACGTCAGGACCAGTCAATTCAACTTCTTTTGCCATGTGACGTTCCCCCTTTAAATTAGTAAGCAACAGACTGCTGCTCTTGCTGAAAATGATTGCTCTTATTATACAAACTCTAGTAGGCTTTTTCAATTAAATCAGTGCTGCAGCTCATAATAGAAACTAGCGGCGCTCAAAAGATAAAACGGTGCCGTCTCTGTCCGTAAAATCCGTGGCCCTAAGCCGCATAATTTTGCGCCCGCCCCTTGAAAAAGCGCGATCTCTTTCGGGGTCAAACCACCCTCTGGCCCAAAGACGACCAATAATTTTTGACCGGCTGTTAATTGCTGGAAAGTTTGAACCAATTGGGCTTGCTCCCCTTGCTTCGCGGATTCTTCATAGGCGATCAAGACCGCATCATAGTCAGAAAAACGAGCGATCAATTCTTTTTCCGAAGCAAATTGAACAATCGGCAACGCTTGGCGATGGGATTGTTCCGCCGCTTCTTGGGCAATCTTATTTAAACGCTGCTGTTTTTTCTGCTGCTTCTTGGCATCCCACTTTGCAACTGAACTTTCGCCAGGAAAAGCAATAAACTGATGCGCTCCTAATTCTGTCCCTTTTTGAACGATCAACTCCAGCTTCTCGCCTTTTGGAAAACCACTGGCAATGGTGATGCCAATCGGCAATTCTCGTTGCAAACTTTCTTTTTCCACTTCGGTTAGCACGACTTTCTCACTGTCAATTCCGGTGATTTTGGCTTTGATCGCCGTTTGATCCGTAAAAACGAGAAACACTTCATCATCGACAGCCATCCGCATTACTCGTGCCATATGATGATGCGCTTCACCACTAAGTTCTACCGTTGATTGGTAGGCTTGATCAATAAAATAGCGCTGCATCTTAGTCTTCCTCTGGCTTCTGTAAAATAATCGCGAACCAATCTTTTTGTTGGAAGATGCGGTCGACTTCAAAACCTTGGGCGTACATGGCTTCTAGTACCATGTCTTTTTTATCTTCAATGATGCCTGAGACGATCAATTTCCCATCCGCTTTCAACAAACGCCACGCGTCTTCGATCATCAATACGATGATATCCGCCAAAATATTCGCCACGATCACATCTGCTTCTTGCTCTACGCCAACCAGCAAATCATTAGCCGACACGTGAATGTTTTCAGTATTAGCATTCAAGTCGACATTTTCTTGTGCGGAACGAACTGCCACCTCGTCTAAATCATAGGCATGAATCTCCTTCGCTCCATAAAGGGAGCTGGCGATACTCAAAACACCTGAACCCGTGCCGACATCCAAAACAGTTTCCCCGCCACGCAAAACAGTTTCTAGCGCTTGCAAGGTTAGATTGGTTGTTGGGTGCGTCCCCGTTCCAAAAGCCATGCCAGGGTCTAAGGTAATTATTTTTTCATCCTCATGTTGCGCTTCATATTTCTCCCAGCTTGGTACGATCGTCAAATAACGCGTCACACGAACAGGGTGATAATATTTTTTCCAGGCAGTCGCCCAGTCGCTTTCTTCCACTTCGCTGACTGCCACCAGATTTTTTCCGATATTCAGCCCAAATTCTGGTAACTTGGCGATACTGTCTTTGATGAAAGGCAAAATTTCCGGTAAAAAAATCGTTTCAGGAAAATAAGCCATCACGACTGCTCCTTCAGCCAAACTAGAAAACGTTTCTTTATCTAATAGTTCACCATATTGATCCGCTTGATAATTTTCGAAGTCCAGCGCGTCTTCAATCGCGACTCCCGAAGCCCCCGCCTCCATCAAAATATTCGAGACAGCTTCTACCGCCTCGCTTTCCGTTGTTACTTTGACTTCATTCCATTTCATAATTTTCGCCCCTTTTAATAACTTGGATAGGATAGATAGCTACTGTCACTTGGTTTGATGGATGCCTTAAAGACTGCATCATCCCAATTCATTTCAAAAATGGCTTCGTCGCTGTCATCTGCAAGAAAATCTAATAAATCACTTTGCCCATCATCGATCACATCTTTCAAGTAATCCACAACCGCCGTTAATTCATTTTTCTTCATCCCTTTTTTACCTTCGTAAGGAATCACCGCCAAATAATCCTCAGCATCATACTTCGATTTATCAGGATCGACCAATAAAATCGCATCCTCAAATTCAATGATCTCTTCTTCTGAAGCCACTCCATCCGCGTCATCAATTTCGATCTGCCCTTTATTTTCGCCATAAATCCGAAACGCGATCTCAAAGCTGTGATTGCGGGTATCCCAATCCAACGCCAATTCATAATCAGGAATTTTTTTGTTTAAATAATTATCTAAATAAGTAACCATAGTCTCTTTCGCCATACTTATTGCCTCCATCCATTATTTTCTTCTATTAAACCTTTACGCTGATTCGTTATGTAAGGATTACCATGAACTACAAATCGTAACGGCCGCTTGGTCCAAATCCCTTTATTCGGAATGCCAATACGAGGAAGCGCATCGATTGTTTTCGGTACTCGCCGTTTTTCCGGAACAAGATGCAAAGAGCTAGAAAAAATCGACTCACCATACAACTCGCGGTTGATACCTAGTGCCTCAACTAATTTCCCCGGCCCATCCGAAAGCGTAGCACCACTCCGACCATGCCGATTGACGATCATCTCTTCGATGCCGGCCACCGGTTCAATGCCCCGGATCATCACTCCTTGCGGCATCCCTTCAGGCTGTGTGATCATATTCAAAATCAAATGCGTGTGCATCGTGTATAAATAAATCGTGCCGGGCTTTTCGTACATCGCTCGCACTCGTGGTGTATTGCGCATCCCGTAACTATGCGCAGCCAAATCATCTGGTCCCAGATACGCTTCACAGTCAACAATGTAGCCGCCCAATTTTCCTTCAGGCGTCTCATGCTCCAAGTACATCCCCAATAAATATTTCGCGATGTTTTCGGTCGTTTCACTATTAAAAAAATTAATTACCTGCTCCATTTTTCTCACCTTCTCCATGATACACAATAATCCAAATACTCGCTACGCCCAACAACCCAAAACCCAGCAAACATAAGCAAAAAATGCTATAATGAGAACATACATTTGCTAGTTTTACTTCTTGCTTTAGCAAGTTAGTAAAATAGTAGGCGTACGAAGTTTAAATTATTTTTCGTGTTCTTTGAAAAATAATTTCCTTAACTCGAACTGACTACCCGTTTTAACCAGTTAGCCGAATGCTAACCATCTCTAATCAAAATTGATAAAAACTGATTTTCTTCAGCGCACCGCTGAATTCACCTGTCATCGATCATACCTTATCGAAGGACACTTTACTCCCTTTATTAAATTTCAAGGAGGTTTCTTATGCAACAACCTTTAGCTTATCGCATGCGCCCCCGCAACTTAGAGGAAGTTGTCGGGCAGCAGCAGTTAGTCGGTGAAGGCAAGATCATTCGCCGAATGGTAGAGGCACGAATGCTTTCATCGATGATTTTATATGGCCCTCCCGGCACCGGGAAAACCAGCATCGCTAGCGCTATCGCTGGCTCCACCAACTATGCCTTTCGAATGTTGAACGCCGCCACTGATACAAAAAAAGATTTACAGATTGTTGCCGAAGAAGCCAAGATGAGCGGTACGGTTATCTTATTATTAGATGAAGTCCATCGGCTCGACAAAACCAAACAGGATTTTCTACTGCCTCATTTAGAAAGTGGACGGATCATTATGATCGGCGCTACTACCGAAAATCCATATATCACCATCAATCCCGCCATTCGCAGTCGGACTCAAATTTTTGAAGTCAAGCCTTTGGATGAAGCAGATATTATTAAGGCGGTCAAGTCAGCCTTGGCCGATAAAGAACGTGGTCTTGGAGACTATCCAGTTAAAATAGATGCAGAAGCGTTGAGACATTTGGCACGGGCAACCAACGGTGATTTACGCAGCTCTTTAAATGGCTTAGAGCTGGCGACTAAATCTACGCCAAAAGACACAGAAGGAAACATTCATTTAACCCTTTCCATCATCGAAGAATGTGTGCAACGAAAAGCGTTGACCCATGACAAAGACGGCGACGCTCACTACGATGTGATCTCCGCCTTTCAAAAATCGGTCCGAGGTAGCGATGTCAATGCTGCATTGCATTATTTAGGCAGACTAGTCGAAGCCGGCGATCTACCGATTATTTGTCGGCGATTGATGGTAATGGGCTATGAAGATATCGGCTTAGCTAATCCAGCCGCCGCTGCTCGCACAGTTCAAGCCGTGCAAGCTGCTGAAAAATTAGGCTTTCCCGAGGCACGAATTCCTCTGGCCGATGCAGTGGTGGATCTTTGCCTTTCACCTAAATCAAACTCGGCTTATCTAGCCTTAGATGCGGCGATCACTGACATCCGTCTGGGCAATGCCGGCGAAGTCCCTGATCATTTACGAGACAGTCATTATAAAGGCGCAAAGGATTTACAACGAGGAATCGGCTATCAATATCCCCATAGCTTTGAAAATGCGTGGGTCGATCAGCAATATTTACCTGACAAAATCAAAGACGCTCATTACTACGAGCCAAAAGCGACTGGCAAATACGAACAGGCGCTTGGTCAGCAATACCAACGGATCGAAGAATGGAAAAAGAAAAAATAAAATGACCTTCAAGGTTAGAGTAATCTAACTTTGAGGGTCATTCGTTTTATTTGTTAGAAAGAGGCTAGGAAGAAAGATCAAAGCCAGAACGATGACTGACACCAGAAAGCCCGCATGATAGGCAGACAATTCGTGAGCGATCGTTGGCTGTGCGCCTTGCAATACCGTAGCCACGACGGTTGCGATCATTGCGGAACCGAAGCTTGATCCAAGGTTTTCAATGATATTGATCCCTACACCGGCGTCCGGCAATTCTTCATCCGCCAATCCGGTATAGGCATCGCTTGTTAACGGCAAGTTGATGCCGCCAAAACTGGTCCCGCGAATAAACAAGATCAAGGCGATCCAAACCATACTGGTTTGATTTGTGATAAAAACTAGCGGAATCGTACCAATCAGCGAAATAATTAAACTAACGATGACAACGTATTTAGCGCCAAGCTGATCGATGAGTTTACCGATTAAAGGTCGGGTCACTAACATTCCCAAACCTTGGGGAATTAATGCGATTGCTGCCTCCATCGCGGAAAAATGTCGGAAGTTTTGAAAGAACAAGGGTAAGATCAGCATAGGACCCATAATAGCGATATTGGCAAAGAATAAACCGATGCTCGATGCCTTAAAGCTTCGATGAGAAAAAATTGTCAGCGGCAACACTGTCTGATGCCTTCTGCGATGATCATAGAAAATATAAGTCACAAGCAACAACAGACCGACACCCGTCCAAATCAAAGATTCGCTATTATTGAAGGTCGCATGATCCGCGGCCTTGGTAATGCCATAAATCAAGGCGGCACTCATAACCGACAAATCAAGAATGCCAAAAATATCCAGCTTGCTTTCGCGATTAAAAGGCTCAAAGCTTGGCAAGGTCCGCAGCATTAATGGTGCCGCGATCAAAACGATAAACACATTAATGAAAAAGATCCAACGCCATGAAGCCGCCTGTACAATAAAACCGCCGAGAACTGGACCAAGGATTGGACCAAAAATCATTGGCGTACTGACGATCGCCATGACCCGTCCAATATTTTCTGGACCGGCCGTTTTGACCAACAACGTTGACATCAAAGGTGTGATAATTCCTGCACTAAAGCCTTGCAGCAGACGAAAAACAATAAAGCTAGTAACATTCCAGCTGATGCCGGCAAGAATCGAAGTGAAGCCGAAAAGAATCACCGCGGCGATAAAAATTTTCTTACCGTCAAAATGATTCATCAACCAACCGGCAATCGGAACGGCGATGGCTAAAGCCAAAACGTAGCCAGTGATTGCCCATTGAATAATGGTAAGGGTCGTATGAAAATTTTTGGTTAATTGATCGATGGCGATATTCACCATCGTTGAGTCTAGCATAGGAGCAATCGCACCCAGAGCAATCGTCCAGGCTGCCGATAATACTTCTTTAGGTAATTTATTTGATTGATTCATAGAAGATTCCTTTCAAGAATAAGTAATTGATCGTAAGTAAATTTTTCTAGCTGCAGCGTGAAAACAAACTGTTTTTTTATTTCCTTGGAAACAATACTACCTATTTGTTTCCTTGTCAACAAAAATAAATTAAAAAATAAACAGCCTCTAAAAAATTGAGACTGTCCAGCTGCTTAATTGATCGTAAGACCTTGCTTTTTTATTTCCGCTTCTAAATGTTGGTTGTACCGCTTTAAAAAAGTTAAAAAAGCATCGTACTGCTCCTCGGTAACAGGTGCGAAAACCTCTTTATCTCGTTCTTCAAATTCTTTGTGGAGCTGCTCATGAATGTTAAAAACTTTTTCGCCTTCTTTAGTCAGCTTAAAATAGATTTCTTTTTTATTGTCTGCCTTTTGATAGCTTTCGATGTATTTCTTTTTCAACATTTTTTTAGTCAGTTTACTGATCGCGCCGCGGGTCATATACATCGACTCCGCCATCTTTGTGACATTCGGATCTTGATGCTTGCCGATAAATTCGATGCAGTGAACCTCGGACGCTGTATAACCAGCTAACGCCGTTTCCATCTTGACCTTATCTAGCCACGCCCGTTTGTTAAATACTTCACTGAAGCCTTCAAGGACTTCTTCTCTTTTGTTCATGAATCTTCCTCCTAGTGAGTGCACCCTCATTCTAGGATAATTTTATTTCTTTTTCAACAAAGTTCATTCAACTTTCGTTGTTAAGCGCCAGTGAAAGGTCAGAGCATGTTTTCCTAGCTTTTGCCTGCCTTGTGGAACGGTTAAAAAAATGCCCTTTCTTTGATTTCAATCGTCGAAGGCGGTTCTTAAAGACCCCGTTTGGTTAAAAACCAAAACTTCCTCATTCAACGGATAACTTGTTTCCGCCTCTTGAAAAAATAATTCGCCCACTTCACTAGTGTCGGCTTGCAGCGTTAATTGCCACGGCTGCTGGTTTTGACGAGTATCTTCTACGATCAACTCGCCCTTTATTTTTGGATAAAAACGTGTCGCTTGACCGATTGACTGTTGACCAAAATTTAATTCTGACGGGACAGATACTAGTTTTAGTGTTCCTAGCGTCGGCATATAGGTAGCCGATACTTGATAATAATAGCTCTCTGTCGGTTGCCAACTAGACTCGCTAATTTGATTCACTGTCCCGTCACTACTGTGGATTTCTGCCTTTAGGAAGGAAGAATGGTCTTTTCCTATAAAATGCACTGTCGGCTGAAGTTTTGTTTCTCCCGGAATAATCAATTCACCACTATACTCGTCGCCACTTCCCCATACTTTTAACGGTAGAGGCTGATTATTAGGCTGCAAGGGCAAGTCGTGACTAATTTTCCCTTGTTGATCGACTGCTTGATAGTCAATGATTGTGGCCGCCACCGCTAGCCCCATTTCTCCATTGGTATCGCCCGTGTACACCTGTCCGGCAGTATCGAAGCCGATAAAGTTCGTCGGCGTTAACAGACCTTCGTTTCCAGCAAACTGCATAATGGCAAACCCTTTTTGCTGGTCAAAATAATCTCCTTGGACTTTTTGCGGTGATTTTTCGTTTAAAAGACGCCAAGTCAGCTTTGTTGTGGGGTCCAATTTTCGTAAATGTATCGCTGAAGCCTCAGCAGGAGAATGAAGTTCAGCATTTTTGGCTGCCGCTAGACTGCCGGTTTTTAATTCATTTACCGCTAAACAAGCGCCTTCAGATAGAGTAAGCTCACCGAACTGATGGTAATGAGTCGCAAAATTTTCATTCGTAGCCCCATAAGCATTTTTCATTGTCTGCAGCGATACACGGCTGTTTTCTAAAACAGTCGCTTGAGTGAAATTATATATTTCTTCAACTGCTAATTCCTTTTGCGACGCACCTAACTGTAGCAAAATTTCAGCCATACTGTTGGCAATCAAGCGATTCGAAAAGGTCGGATCGCCGCTGCCGATAATTTTTCCAATTGATCCTGCCGCCTGAACATCCAGTACAACTTCGTGGAGCAGGCGACCGGCATAACTATTTTGGATCATCCCTTGAATCAAAGAAAAATGACCGTTAGGGGCGTTCACTGTTAAATCTAGCTGTGGACTGATTAGTTCTTTCGCGGCTGTTCCCCCATCCCCCAATAATTCAATTTCCGAGAAAGCTTTGGTCGTGGCGATTTCTAATGATACCCACTTGTTCACCCCACCAATACTATTTTTTTGTGTTGCCTTTTTAGGACGAGCTGCACTGATACTGATACCAGTATCCAACTCAACCGCGTCTTTTATTGCTAAAGAAACATTCCCGCTAATCATGCCTTCGTTAGCCAACCCGCCGATAATTTGAGTATCGGCTTTTCCCTTTTTGATATGACCGCCAGTGATGATCGTGGTTGCATTTCCATCAATCAAATGATTAGAATTCGCACCAAAAGTAGCAGCAATCTGTCCGTCAAACTCGCCACCAGATATTTCTGTTCGCAAGTTTCCAATTAAACGGCGATCTAGTCTCCCGCCAGCAACCGCATAGGTTTCTACCTTACCACCGGTTATTTTTAACGAGCTGTCCCCATAAATTCGGTAACTTGTTTGACCAGCACCACAAATTTGGCTGACCTGATCGCCGGCTAATTCAGCCTCACTAGTCCCGTCTAAGATTCCGCTAAAATTTCCACCGTAGGCAAAATTCACTAAGGCTTGTTTGATAACTAATTGAGTCGTGCCTTTAACATAGAGGGTATTTTCCCAATTATTTTTATTATCACCGCCTCCAGCTGCCACGTTAAAGCCATAATTAGAACCCGTACTTGGACTATCAGGTAAAAAATTTGGATTGATTCCCAGTTCTTGCGCCCGCTGACCCCAACGTTTGCTGTAAACCAAGCTGCTTTCTCCTAAGACCAAGCGAACCTTTCCATTGATCAAGCCGGCAAAGCCCGCTCCGCAAATGTTTTTATCTCTGCCAGCCCCATCACTCACACAACCGCCTAATAATCGCGTCGTTACATCCCCCGCCACATAAAAAGCCGTCTTTTCTCTCGCCATTGAAAAACGCTCAGCCGCGGTTAATTGATCATATGCCGCTTCTTCCGTGGTAACGTTTAACGGATCGGTCAACTCTACACTTGGCGGAAAATTTGCGGCATTGGTCAAGCTTGCTTTTTTAATATCCATCCCATCGGCACCATCGATCCGCATGAAAGATCCGCAGCCAAGTGACCCCGCCAAAAGTTGATTATCGATAGCTCCTGTGATTACACCACCAAACTGATTGCCGCCAACAAAATTCCGTTCGCCTGAAAGAAATTGACTTGTGTCGATCTGTGTCGTGATTGCTTGCGGGATTCCGAGAATTTCCCCGGTTTGTGAACCCCCTATTAAATCACCTTTTGCCGAAAAATTACCAACCCCGTTAAGCCGATTCTGAATCGGTCCAGTCTTGCCAAAAGCGACTCCGCCATAATAATTCCCTAGTACAAAGTTCGTTGAAGCGCCGTTGATTTGATTGCTGATTGTCCCAGTAACTGTCATTGGTTCACCATCAGCTCCGATACCGCCACCATAATAATCAACTAACGCTCCGGTTAAACCATGTATTTCAGTAGTTACATTTCCGAAGACCGTTCCTCTTAACGATCCACCGCATAATTGTGTGAGATTGCCTGTCAGGTTCGTAATTCTTGTCTCAACCGTTCCGGTTAGATTTCCCAATTCGTTCCCGCCACAGATTTGCCAGTCGCCGCCGGTAACCTGATTAAAAATAATTTTCGGATCGCCAACTAAGTCGTGATTACTGCCACCGAATAGTTCCGTCTTTCCAAGATGCTGAATGGACTCGAAGACTAATGGATGACCATTGCCATAAATTTTTGATGCTTGTAACGTCAATTGGTTCAATTGAAGGGCTTGACCAAAAAAACAACTTTCCGGCAAGCTCAAAATCACAGCTTGATCTATACCTTTAAACGTTAATGAATTCGGAACACTGGTAAAATTAATCGTCTCTAATGTAGGATTTTCTTGAACCTCCGGCGTACCGACAGTTGTAGCCGTTAAATCCAAATCCCCCTCTAACTGGATGGTATAACTTTGCTTGGGATCTGTTTGATAGATTGCCCAAAGCAATTCTTGCAACCCGGCAGGACTCGCAGGAAATTTACTTTTGGCTCCGATTGATGGCGTTAGCTCTAGTTCAGCGGCTTCGGTCTTTGTAGGAAGGCCTAAAAATAAGAAAATAAGGATAGCAATTAAAAAATAGTCGATTTTTTTTGACATATTATCCTCCTTTTTTATACAATATACGTATAGAAGACGTAAACATTTTGGGCTAACGAATGTTTTATATCAGAGCCCCATTCATTGCGTCTCGATTATGACTATGCTATGATTGAGATGGAAATTCTGTGATGTGCGCGTTGCCTATTTCAGTGTTGACCGAACATTTTTATTGATATCTTGGGATCCGTCTTGTGTCAAAGTTGGTAACATGCCTTTTCATTTGGTAGTTCGATACTTAGACCATGGAACCCACCTGCTGTATCTTGCGGGATCAATACTATCGGGTGAATAACGGCATCGACGGAATTTTCCATTTTTTTATGGAATGAAAGCAATTTGCGTACTGCAAATTGCTTTTTGTTATATTGGGGGAAGAAAATGATTCGGATATTATTATTTTTACTTGCACTTATTTTATTGCTTTGCAGCTATTACTTAATCAAAAAACCTCAAGGCTTTCTACTTTTGTTTAGTAAAGAGGAACAAACAGAATCCCTCGGATTTTTGCGTCGCTTCGGGTCGATCTATGCGGTCCTCGGTGTGATGGCGATCATTATCGGCATTATGAACAATCGGACGTATTCCATGATGTATTTAATTTTACTTTTAGTTGTAGCCGCAGTTTTTGCACTCTTGATGGGCGCAAAAACAAAAAAAGACTAACAGTACCATTTTTTCAGTATTTGTTTTAAAATAAGATGTGAAAAGGAGTTGAGAACGATGGAACAACAATATAGTAAAATCATGGTTGCAGTCGATGGTTCGAATGAAGCAGAATTAGCTTTTAGAAAAGCGGTAAACGTCGCGAAACGAAATCAAGCAGAATTGTTACTGGCACACGTGATTGATACACGAGCATTTCAAACCGTTTCCTCTTTCGATAATGTTTTAGCTGAACAAGCAACTGATATGGCTAAACAAACATTAGACGACTATGAAGCAGAGGCTAAAAAAGACGGCGTGGAACACATTAGCAAAGTCATTGAATATGGTGCTCCGAAGGTTATGATCGCCAATCAAATTCCTGAAAACAATCAAATTGATCTCATCATGCTAGGTGCCACCGGTTTGAATGCTGTGGAACGTTTATTTATCGGATCAGTCTCCGAATACGTCATTCGCAACGCTGGCTGTGATGTATTAATCGTAAGAACCGACTTAGACAACAAAATTCCTGAAGAAGAGGAATAATCTGAATATCGAAAAACGCCAATCCAAAATGGGCTGGCGTTTTTTTAGTCGATAAATTTTTTTAAAACTTAAATTCGTTAACCACTTTCCCTTGGCGAAGCACTTTGCTGAATTTAAAATGCGTGTAATTAGTGGCACAACATAAGGCTTCACGATAATTGGAAAATTTCTTTTCTTGTTTTTCACCTGACAACGTTTCAACTTGAACAAGATATTTCATCGTGCTCTCCTTTTCAAACAAACAGCCAACGAGTAAAGGTCTTGAGCGAAATATGCCTATTATTTTTTACAGCATTGATTTGTATAACATAATGATTTCTTCAACAGAAACATCTCGAGGATTGCCCGGTGTACAGACATCCCGCGCTGCATCTTCTGCGATTTGCGCCACGTCTTCTTCCTTCACCCCAAGTTCGGCTAAACTTTGCGGAATTCCAACGTCGATGCCTAATTGCTTCACTGCTTGGACAGCTGCGTCACGAACTTCCGACAAGGACATTTCAGCGGCTCCGGCAACTCCCATCGCAATGGCAATCTCACGATATTTTTCACCTGTAAATTCTTTGTTATAATCCATGATCAACGGCAGCAAGGTGGCACAAGCTACTCCATGAGGTGTATTGTACCAAGCAGATAGTGGATGTGCCATCCCATGAACCAAACCTAAACCAACATTTGAGAAGCCCATTCCAGCGATGTATTGACCTAACGCCATTTTCTCACGACCGTCTTGATCACCGGCGACCGAATCTCGTAGCGCATGGCTAATGATTTCGATGGCTTCAATGTGGAGCATATCCGTCATTTCCCAAGCGCCTTTCGTAATAAATCCTTCGATAGCGTGTGTCAAGGCATCCATTCCTGTTGAAGCACAAAGCCCCTTTGGCATGCCCATCATCATATCGCTATCAATAAATGCCACGACTGGAATGTCATGAGGATCAACACAAACAAATTTACGATGATTTTTTGTATCTGTGATCACGTAATTAATCGTTACTTCAGCCGCCGTTCCTGAAGTAGTTGGGACGGCTAAGATCGGTAGCGCTGGTTTACCTGTTCCCGCTTCACCTTCTAAACTAATCACGTCGGCAAATTCAGGATTCTCAACAATAATGCCGATGGCTTTGGCGGTGTCAATTGGTGACCCGCCGCCGATAGCAACTAGGCAATCTGCTTGCGCTGCTTGACAAGCCTTTACTCCCGCCTGCACATCTTCGATCGAAGGATTTGGTACGATCCCATCATAAACTTCGTAGTTGATCTCAGCTTTTTCCAATACGTCCATGACTTTCGTCGCCACTTCAAATTTGATCAAATCTTTATCGGTCACTACCAATACTTTTTTAAACCCGCGTTTGTGGACCTCGTTTGCAACTTCTTGGATCGCCCCTTTACCAAAATAAGAGCTTTCATTTAAAATCATGCGATTCACTACCATAATTATTCTCCTTCATTCATTCGATTTCTTCAAAATAAAATTTGTATTTTATTTCACATAACTTTTTAAAAAGAAGCGTACTTCGCTTCTTTTATAATTCAAAAACTTGTTCCAAATCAACCGTCACGGGAGAATTATCAGGATTTGTTTCCATCATATCCTCCATAAAATCCCACCATTTGCGATTGATATCTGTATCAGCAGTCTTGGCCCATTTTTCTTCATCTTCAATCTCTAAATACCCAAATAAATAATCTGTTTCCGGATCATAGAAAATTGAATAACTTTGTGCGCCATATTCTTTCAACATTGCCCGCATGCCCGGCCATAAGTCATTGTGACGTCGCGCATATTCTTTTTTTTGTCCTGGGTATAGTTTCATTCGCACCGCTTTTTTGATCATGAGTTTGTCACCTGTGCTGCTTCGAAAAATTCTGGATTTGGTGTAATCCCAAATTGTTTGGCTAAAGCGATGAAATTTTCGTCACTGATAGATTGACGAACACCGCCTTGTGCTTGCACATACGTATAGACTTGCGCTGCTTTTTCGGCCGTTTCAATCAAACCGAATGTTTCATCCATTGTTCTACCCGCACCATAGATTCCGTGGAATGACCAAAGGACTAAACGAGCTGCTTTCATTTTTTCAGCTGTCGCTTCGCCAATTTCATTAGACCCAGGAATCAACCATGGTAAAACTTGAACCCCTTCAGGGAAGACCACCATACATTCCGTACACATCTCCCAAAGTGTGCGGGTGATTGCCTTTGAGGTCAATTCATGGCTGAAGGTCATTGCTAATAAATGTGTGGCATGGCAATGCATTACAACCCGATTTTCTGGATCAACTTCTAGTCGCGCGATATGACTCATTAAATGAGCAGGCAGTTCACTCGTAGGAACACCTCCATCTGTATACCCCCACAGTAGGTCCACACTTTTTCCATCCTCTGCTACTCGCAAGACACCTAAATTATTCGCTGGATCCTGTGCAACATTTTTAAAATACTTGCCTGAGCCGGTTACGATAAAATAAGCTCCTTTAAGCGCTGATCCATCAAAATTCATTTGAATATTTCTCAATACATTGGTTGTATCTAAATATTCACTAACTTGCACTTCATCTAGTAAATAGGAAACATTCCCACCATTTCTCTCATCCCAGCCTAAGCGGTAAAGATTGCTAGTGACATCCACCATTTCTTTTACAAAAGGTGCTTCTAAAATATTTTTCATGATTGATTCCTCCAAAATTTTATCTAAACAGGGTGGGGTTGGGACAGAAGTGTTCCGCTTCGAGAACTAGGTACTATTCCACATCAGCTCTACCGGAGCAATCGCTGAGTCTCACAACAATAAGACCGGATTTTCCGAAAGAGACTAGGAAACACAACGTTTCTAGCGTTGATGTTGCGTGTTCCTACTTGGTGCGCCACAAATTTTTGTAAAATTTCAGCTTATTTCCGAAGAAGCTACTTCTGGACCATCGTTTATTCTTAAATCGGAGCTGAGATTATATTAATGTCCCAGCTCCAAAATTAATTACGCGTGTGCCAGTTCTTTTGCTCGGTTCGCTAAAATATCTCTTTCGTAATTCATCACTTCTTCGTACCAATTCATGCCAACCGGTGCGTTGTTTTGTTCACAGAAGTAATTCCAAACATCTGCGTACGGGAAGTCTTTCAATTCTTCGGTCAATGCCATCCGTTTTGTGTAATCAAGATCCAACTCCATTTCTTTCAAGTCTTCAATTGGTTCCAGCATTGCTTTTAATAACGCTTTTTGCGTGTTACGCGTACCAATTACCCAGGCAGCTACCCGATTGATGGTTGCATCGAAGAAGTCTAAACCAATATTAGTCTTGTCTAACAAATCATTCCGAACGATTTCTTTGCCAATCTCTTGCAATTCATCGTCCATAATGACTACGTGGTCAGAATCCCAACGGACTGGGCGTGAAACGTGAAGCATGATTCCTTTAGAGAACAAAGCTAATGAAGATAATTTGTTAGAGATCACTTCTGTTGGATGGAAGTGGCCGGCATCCAAACAAATCAATTTATCTCGTGTCAAGCCGTAGCCCATATAAAATTCGTGAGAGCCAACAGTATAAGCTTCCGCTCCAAGTCCGAATAATTTACTTTCAACGGCTTCTTGGGTATATTCTTCATTCAAATCTTCCGCAAAGATTTCATCTAAAGATTCCATCATACGTTTGCGGGGATTGTAACGGTCGATTGGATTATCCTTCATACCATCTGGCATCCAAAAATTATTGATACAAGTTTGTCCAGTTTCTTTGCCTAAATATTCCGCAATTTTACGGCTACGTTTGCCGTGTTCGATCCAGAAATCACGTACTTCTTTATCTGGATGTGCCAAAGTCATGCCGTCTTTCATCATCGGATGAGAGAAGAAGGTTGGGTTAAAATCCAAGCCCACATTTTGTTCATTGGCCCATTTCGCCCATTTTTCGAAATGTTTTGGTTCGATTTCGTTTAAATTAACAGATTCGTCGGTATCAAGATAAATTGCGTGTAAGTTTAATTTATGATTACCAGGAATCAATGAGAATGCTTTTTCAATATCTTGTCGTAGTTGGTCAGGCGTATGAGCGGCTCCAGGGTAATCCCCAGTTGCCATAATCCCGCCAGTCAATTCGCCGTCTGGATTCAAGAATCCTTTGACATCATCGCCTTGCCAACAATGCATTGAGATTTTTACATCCTGTAATTTTTTCAAAGCAGCGTCGGTATCAACACCAATTTCTGCATAACGTGCCTTTGCATCTTCATAACGTTCTTTAACTGATTTTGTCATTGTTTTTCCTCTTTTCCTTTATATGAATGTTTTAGTTAATGCATGATATTTTTCAATGGCTTCATGATGGTCCGCTGTTGGTGTGAACTCTTTCATTGGGAAGGATTTCTTAATTCCTTCTCGTCCTTCTGCCAACGTTCCAAAGCCTTCGGTAGCAACCATTTGAACAATTATATTTCCAATCGCGGTCGCTTCGCCAGGGCCAGCTAAAACATCGATCCCACAAACATCGGCTGTCAATTGATTCAAGAAATCATTGTTCGAACCGCCACCGACAATGTGTAGTTGTGTAATTGTACGGCCCGTGATCTGTTCCAGCTTTTCCAACTCAATGGCATAGCATAAAGCCAAGCTGTCATAAATACAACGGGCTAATTCGCCAGCAGTTTCTGGTATTTTTTGATTCATTTCACGACAATAATTTTGGATTTCAATGATCATATTTTTAGGATTCATAAAGCGTTGATCATTGACGTCGATCAAACTGACGAAAGCCTCTTCTTGGCTTGCTAATTCTGCTAGCTCTGGATAGGAATAGTGATAGTCTTGCAGCCGTGCGACCTCTTGGATCAGCCACATTCCCATGATATTCTTCAAGAAGCGGATCGTTCCTTGCACACCCCATTCATTGGTGAAGTTCGCCTCGTAAGCTTCTGCCGTTGAGATTCCCTCTTCAATTTCGACTCCCATCAATGACCATGTCCCTGAGCTGATATACGCCCAATGATCACCTTTACCAGGTGTTCCGACAACTGCCGAAGCTGTATCATGCGAAGCGATTGTGATAAATGTGGCATCTGGTAAATCATATTCAGGAAATTTATCTTTTAAAATAGTCCCTAAAATTGATCCTGGTTCGACTGGATCAGGAAATAATTCCTTGTCGACCTCAATGGCAGTCAACACGTCTTCATCAATCTTTCGTGTTTTCAAATTCATCAACTGCATCGTTGAGGCATTGGTTTTTTCTAATACTGCATTCCCTGTTAGGACATATCCTAAGTAATCCGGCATCAATAATAGACGGTTGGCTTGCGCTAATTTCTCGCGATCTTCTTTCAATAATTGAAAGACCGTGTTAAAAGGCTGTAGTTGAATACCGGTTTTTTCGTAAAGTGTCCGTAGTGAAAAGTGTTGATCAAATTCTTCCATCGCCATTTCTGTTCGAGTATCGCGATAGCTGACAGGTTGACTGATCGCCTGTCCCTCTTTATTTAGTAAACAATAATCAACGCCCCACGTATCGATCCCAACATAACAATTATCCACCCCACGTTGCTTGACTTTTTCCAATCCGATCAAAATTTCTTTGATCAAATGATCTGCGTCCCAGTAGTCTGTTCCTTCAATCTCAAAAAAACCATTTTTAAAACGATGTATCTCTTTCAATGTAATCTTATCAAAAGGATCTTTTTCCGAGAGCATCAAGCGTCCGCTTGATGCACCGATATCTACTGCGATATATGTTTCTGTCATTTTATTACCTCTTGTCCGTTTGAAAATTCGTCAGTACTACTTTTTACTTCATTATTGCCATAACGTTCTATAGTAATTTCTTCTAACGTTTTACCTTGTGTCTTTGGTGTCCAAATGGTTCCGATAAATAATGAGATGATGAGTAAGCCGATCATAAATGTTCCAGCCACGGTAAAACCTAAATTCGCTAAGATAATCGGGAAGATGATCGACCAAACACCGCAACTACCACGAACTAAGAAAAACATAACGCCTTGTGCGCCACCGCGATATTTAGTTGGAAATAGTTCGGAAGCCCATAATGCATAGAAAGCTTGTGCCCCGATACCGGCTGAAATTCCCCAAAGAGCTACAAAAACCCATAAGCCTATCCATGACATTCCAACAAAAGTCAAGACTAACCAAGAACTCACTGCCATTAAAGCTCCAATAAAATAAAATTTCCGTTGGTCGACCTTATCACCTAATTTAGCAAAACCAAAGTATGACCCAAGTGATGTCAACAACCACATTGCTGCTTGTAGCATATTCGCTTGAGAGTTCGTCAAACCGCCAGCTGTTTCATAAACAAATGGCATAAAGAATCCCATCGCGCCTGCCACTAAGTTCCAGAACAAATACACACCAACTAAAAAGGCGATTGATCTACGATTAACGATATTTGAAAAGAGATCACGATAGGGATGTGTTTTTTCATGCGATTGCAAACTTGATTGACGCGCGTTCTCTTCTTCCCAGTCCTTAGATTCATCTAGTTGTCTTTGTAATAACCATGCGATCATTGCCACGATTACTAAAGAAACAAATAACAACCGATTACCAAGCAATCCTAATGGTGCCAAAATTACACCTAGTGTAAAAATAATTGCTGGTCCTAACGACCAAGCTAATTGAGATATTCCGATGTTATGTGCTCGTGAATCCGGATGAGCCATTTCAGCGATATACGACCATGAAGCAGGCACTCCTGCTCCAACCGACAAGCCCATAATTAGAAATCCCGCTAGTAACATTGGAAAATTCATTGCAAAAATTATGAATAATGCACCAAACATATAGATTAATAAATTATAAGTATAGATGAATTTACGTCCAAACTTATCAGATAAACGACCTCCGACCAATGCTCCAACTGCTGCCCCAAAAGCATTTGCGCTGATGGCTCCTAATAGTCCGACCGCGAAACTGCTTAAACCAAAATGTTCCGCCCATAATGTCAATCCACTTGCACCCGCTACAATACAACCTGAATCCAAATAGTTGGTCAACGATACTGCAATAGTTTCCTTTTTTCCTCCACCGCTTTGTCCGCTCATGTTTCACTCGCTCCTTAATTTTATTTACATGCTTATTATCGGACTTTTGGTTGCGTTTTCAATGACGTAGGTATAGAATAATTGTAACGAAATTACAGGGATGTGTAGACATGCATAAAGTCGTTCAAGAATATTTGCAGCATCATAATAAGATCGAAGAAGAACAGTTGAACCAGAAAAAATTTGTGATTGATATTCCCGCACAATCCTTTCAAACCGCTGAAGATGATATGGTCTTACTTAAAGATTATTTTTTAAAAAATAATTATATTTATATTAGTAAGCATCCTCGTTTTGCTCCTTATCCAGAGCATAGTCATCATTTTTTAGAATTAAATTATATTTATTCGGGAAAATCCATCCAATCGATTAATGGGAATTGTGAAGTCATCAAGCAAGGAGAACTTTTACTGTTGGATCGTGGCTCTTCACATTCAATAGAAGAACAAGGAGAAGGAGATATTTTAATCAATATTATTTTCCCAAATGACAAAGTCGATATTGACTGGCTCTCCAGTTTGAATGTTAAAAAAAGTGTTCTCTTCAATTTTTTGGCCCAAACAATGGCTACCCGTTCACGAAAAGAATATTTGATCTTTCGCTGTTCTGAAAACGAACATGTTCAAATGATCTTAGAGCAGATGATCGATAAATATTTTACCGAGCCCGTCTTCGCTAATGAAATTATTTCTTTATACATTCCGATTTTATTTACGGAATTGATTGGCAATTGTCGGTATGATTTTCATCAGGACAAAACGGACAAGACAAGTCACCAAGTCATTATCGACACCTTGAAGCTGATTGAAAAGGATTATTCGACACTCTCTTTAGAAAGTGCGGCTCAACAACTTGGCTATAATAAAAATTATTTGAGTAATATCATCAAGAAAAAAACCAATGAAACTTTCTCTGAATTATTAACAAAACAACGTATGAAACAAGCAAAGTTTCTAATTGAAAACACGTCTTTTTCAATCAGTACAATTATTGAAATGGTTGGCCTCAAAAACCGCAGTCACTTTTATACCCAATTTAAAAAAGCCTATGCTAAACTGCCTAATGATTTAAGGAAATGAAAGGGAGTGAGACAAGCGTCTCACCCCCTTTTCATTTCCTTATTATATTTTCGACCCAATCACAATTCCAATAAAACTCAACAGCAAGCCTAGGCCATAGGAGCCAATCAAATAGCGATAAAACATCGACCGGTCATTGTTCCAAAGGACGAATAACTCAAAATTAAAAGTAGAAAAAGTCGTATAGCCACCCATCACTCCTGTCCCTAAAAAAAGATACATGGAATTGGACAAGTGCAGGCCAAAGAAAATCCCTAATAACAAACTACCAGTCAAATTAATAAAGAAGGTCGATCTTGGCAAACGCTTCGTTTGAGATTCAAAATAATTGTTTAAGGTGAAACGTAGCATCGCGCCTATTGCCGCACCGCTGCCAACTAATAAAGTCTCAGTCATCGCTAAGCCGCCTTTCTATGATAGATGGCTTCACCTAAAAAGGTCATCGCTAAGCCACCGACAAAAGACAAAACTAAGTAAAGAAAGGCCAAGCCGATTTGATCCGCTTGGACCAATTTCATCGTGTCTAAAGCAAAAGAAGAAAACGTCGTCAGTGCCCCGCAAAAGCCAACGCCAACGCCTAAGACCAAACGTCCCGAAATATCGATATCATTCATAATATGTTTAACAACCCAGCTAAAAATAAAGCAGCCGATTAAATTTACTGCAAGCGTTCCAATCGGAAAGCCCCCAACCGCTGGTAAAAAAACACCTAACCAGTAGCGGGCAGAACCGCCGATAAACGCACAAAGAGCAATGACTAAATAGTCTAGCATTCAATTCATCTCCATCAATTCATTCTTTAACACTATAAAACGATTAAAATAAAGATGCAAATGATGCTATCTTTTCATCTTCTTTTTTCAAAAAGTGCTAAACTAAGACTATCAATAAAAAAGCGAGGGCAACACATGCAAGGGATAATTTTCGACTTTAACGGAACGATGTTTTTAGATTCCGATCTTCATGAGGAAGCTTGGATCAATTTGATCAAAAAATATTCAAAACAAGAATTGAGTGAAGCCGACATTATTCACTCGATTCATGGAAAAACCAACGATATTATTTTACGTCACTTTATTTCTGCCGACTTAACGGATGAGCAGGTGGAACAGTTATCCGATGAAAAAGAAGCTTATTATCGTGAACGCGTTCTGGCCCATACTGAGAGAATCCATTTTACAAAAGGCTTAGAAGCAGCATTGGATACACTAAAGGCTAACCAAATCCCCATGACGATCGCCTCTGCTTCACCCAAGGTTAATATGGATTTTTATTGGGAAACTTTTGCTTTGGCCAAATGGTTTGATCCTGAAAAAATCGTTTATCATAATGGAACATTTCCCGGTAAACCCGCGCCGGATATCTTTTTGATCGCGGCTAAAAAAATTGAGCTAGCACCAGCGGATTGTTTAGTCATTGAAGACTCTTACTCTGGATTACAAGCCGCACAACGGGCGCGAATTGGAACGATCGTCGCCATCGATCCTTTTGGTAAAAACCGCGGAATTTTTGAAGCAGAAGGATTAGCAAAAGATGGTGTGATCGAAGACTTTACCAACTTTATCTCGACTTATGTAAAATAAAAACTGTCCCCCATCTTCCTTTATGCAAGGAGGGGAACAGTTTTTTTCTTTTAAATAATAGTTGCGCCTAACGTATTTTTAAAATGCGTCAAGGCCCACGCATGTCCAGTAGGATCAAAGCTGGCTACCGCTTGTTCCGGGATCATTAATTGATAGCCGAGGTTGTAAGCATCCACCGCCGTATGAAGAACACAAATGTCGGTACAGACACCCGTCAAACAAAGCTCCGTAATCCCCCGCTCCCGCAAACGAATATCTAAATCTGTTCCGCTAAAAGCTGAGTAATGCCGCTTGTCCAGCCAATAGATCGTCTCCGCTGATTGATTCCCTTGATAAAAATCTGCCAAGGAACCATATAACTTGCGACCGCTTGTTCCAATCACATTGTGCGACGGAAACAATTTATTTTCCGGATGGTATTGATCATTAGGGTCGTGCCCATCAATTGCAAAGACGACGAAGTCACCGTGTTCAAAATATTTTTTGGTTAAGTCAACCAACTCTGTTTCAATAGCTTGACCGGCTTTCCCAGTCGTTAATTTCCCATCTGTCGCTACAAAGTCATTAGTATAATCAATTGAAAGTAATGCCCGCATGGATTCTTCCCCCTAGTCAAATTTTTACTAATTTAATCTGTCGTCGTTGTTAATTAAACTAAATGGTTAACAAATTCTGTGACTAATTGTGCAGATAACGTCCCAGTCCGATTAACAAACTCTTCATGTGTCTCCGTTGCTTCACCATCCGCTGTATCACTAATTGCTCGTACAATCAAAAAGGGAATACCAAATTGTGCAGCGGTATGTCCGATGGCAGCCCCTTCCATCTCCACTGCCAAGGCATCAGGAAAGGCCGCTTTGATTTCATAGATTTTTGAGGCGCTGCTGACAAAACTATCGCCAGAAACAACTAAGCCTACTTGAGCCTGCTGATTCATTTTTTTGCTGGCTTCCAGCATTTCGCTCTTCAAATAGGTTGAGCTTTCAAAATAAAGCGGCATGCCGGGAACTTGTCCCATATGATAGCCAAAAGTTGTCGCATCGACATCAAAGTACGCTACTTTATCAGCGATCACTATATCTCCTACCGCTAAGCCGGTGCCAATCCCACCTGCTGTTCCGGTATTGATGACCATGTTGACTTTGTATTGTTGGATCAAAACAGACGTAGTAATAGAAGCTAAAACTTTTCCGATCCCTGACTGTACCACGATCACTTCATGATTTCCTAGACTCCCTGAAATAAATAAAGCTCCTGATTGCTCCCATGATACAGGATGACCCAAGCTTTCTCTTAATGCTTTGACCTCCGGCTCCATCGCGCCGATAATTCCAATTTTCATCGTTCTTTTCCTCCAATTAATTAAATAAAGAATACCGCCAGCATTACTACGATTAATAGTAATAAAACAAAAATGATCGCTTTATTCAAAAAACTGCCGCGTTCTTTTTGTTTGGCCCGCTCGCTACTGCGACTCTTGGTGACCGGCTTATTCTTTTTTAGTTCTTTACGATACACACTGCTGATTTCTTTTTGCTTTTTTTCATACACTCGTTCAGCCACTTGCCGTTGCTCCTCGGCCAAGCGTTCTTGCGCTTCTTTGCGCTTTCTCATTTCGCTGCGCGTCACCAGAGGTGATTTACTCATGCGCATCCTCTCCTCCCAAGTAAAAGTGGAACGAACATCCTCTTTTTTTAATTTTCACCTTTACAGATCAACAATTCCCAATAATTGACCGCAAAAATAGTCTTCGCGTCGCAAATAGTCCCATCGACGATCGCTTGCTTCGCTTCTTCCAAAGTCAATTCATATAATTCTAAAACTTCATCCTCATCTTGCGGCAATGGGTTTTCGACTTTAACTAATTCTGTAGCGGCATAAATATATAATTTCTCATTGGAAAAGCCGGGAGATAAATACATTTCATTTACATAGGTCAACTTCTCGGTTGTAAAGCCCGTTTCTTCTTCCAATTCCCGCAGCGCGGTTTTTTCAGGGTGCTGGCCTTCGCCCGGATCGATTTTTCCAGCCGGAATCTCTAAAACTACTTTTTCTAACGGCTTGCGAAATTGCTTGACCATGATTAGTTTGTTTTCTTTCGTAATCGGAATGATACCGACACCGCCATGATGAAAAACCAGCTCACGCTTGGCTGTTCCTCCCATCGGTAACGCTACCTCATCCAAATATACTTCGATGATCTTTCCCTTAAACAATTCTTTACGATTGATCGTTTTTTCTTCGAAATCTTTATACTCTAACATAACAACAACCTTCCCTCTTTTTTCATCTTAAGGAATTAATTTTTCGTGGAAAAATTAGTTCTATGTCAAGCCGCAGACCGTTCTATGGCGCTTCTGAAAGAAGTATCAGAACAGGTCAGCAACCTTTTCTCGACGGTTCTGCCTTATTGTATCACAGAAATTTCTTACGTTTTTTCTAAATATGAAAAATCCATCTTTAGTCCCATACTAATTCTATAGAAATTCATGCTATGATGAGCGTGTAAAGAAATCAAGTATTTTGGATAAATAAATGTGAAGGGTTTTTACAGATTAGGAGGATTATTATGCGAAGAAAACTATTCCCGATAATCATCGCAGCAATCGGTATTCTCTGCTTTTTTGAAGGGGATTTCGGCGACTTTATCGTCTTTTTAATGCTGGCTGTTGGTGGATGGTTAATTTATAGCGGCTTTAAAGGAAGGAAAACGGGTTCTCGTAAAAAAGAAGAAATACCATTTTTGACGAAAGAAAAAGAAGCGTATTACAAAAAAAATGGCATGAGTGAAAGTGAAATCGAACTGTTCCGTGAAACGATGAATCTTTCAAAACAACAAGTTTTACGTTTACAACAGAATATTCAGAAAAGCGCGAAGCTAAAAGCCATTGATTTACGCCATGATACGTTGAAAGCAGCAAAGGCGTTATTCAAAGAATTGGTAAAAGAGCCCACTCGATTACCAGAGGCTAGTCAATTTCTTTATACCCATTTACCGAACATTGTTGATTTGACCGATCATTATGTCGAAATCAACAGTCACGAAGTTAAGTCAAAAGAAGTTTATGGTAAACTAGAAGAAAGTGCGCAGATCATTGATCAAATGGCTGATTTAATCGTGAAGGATTACCACCAATTCGTGTCCGAAGATTTAGAAGACATGGATGTTGAAATCTCCATCGCGAAAAAAAATCTTGACCATGATCCTGATTTGTCAACAAAATAAAATAAAAATAGCTAACAAAAAGCTAGTTTGTAAAGCTGATTCAATATGCTTTCCCGTTGTAAACAAGTTATACTCTAATTATTAACAAGAAAATCTAGCTTAAGCTAGATTTTTTTCGAACAGGAGGAACCAGAGTGGAACCAGAAAATAAAACACAGACGCAACCAGTTGATAGTACGTTAGACGATTTATTAAGCAATCCTTTTGGCACCGATGCCTTAACCCCGGTTCAGCAGCAGGAACTTTCACATTTGCAGTCGCAGGAACAAGCCGACCGCTTAGTGGACAAATTGCCGGAAGAACGCCAAGCGCAAGCGCGAGAGTTGGCAAAAAAAATCGACGTCAATGATTCGCAAGCAGTCATCAGCTACGGCTCGACCGCTCAAACAAAATTAAGTGAATTCTCGCAATCGATGCTGAATTCCGTTTCATCACAGGACATTGGCCCCATCGGTGATTCATTGAACCAATTAATGTACCGCCTAAACGAAGCCAACCCTGATGAATTACGCGTGGGCGAAGGCAATATCTTCCAAAAAATGTTTGGCAAGGTTAAGCAATCTATTTATGAGATTACTACTAAGTATCAAAAGATCGGTGCTCAAATCGATAAAATTGCTATGAAGTTAAACGTCGAAAAAGACGGATTGTTAAAAGATAACCAGATGTTAGAAACACTTTACAATAAGAATAAAGACTATTTTGATGCTTTGAACATCTATATTGCGGCGGCTGAATTGAAGATTGAAGAAATGAAGCTGACAACGATCCCCGCCGCGACAGAAAAAGCCCAAGCCTCAGGTGATCAAATGGATGTCCAAATCGTAAACGACTATTCACAATTTTTAGATCGCTTAGATAAACGGACTTACGATCTAAAATTGGCCCGTCAAATTACGATTCAACAAGCGCCCCAAATTCGTTTAATCCAAAACACGAATCAGGCATTAGCGGAAAAGATCCAAGCTTCCATCAATACGGCGATTCCTTTATGGAAAAACCAAGTAGCCATTGCTTTGACCTTGCTCCGTCAAAAAGATGCTGTCACAGCGCAGCGTCAAGTATCGGAAACAACTAATGACCTATTGAAGAAAAATTCAGAGATGCTGAAAATTTCAACCATCGAGACCGCCAAAGAAAACGAACGCGGAATCGTGGATTTGGATACTTTACAGCAAACTCAAAACGATCTTGTGGAAACGTTAGAAGAAACTTTACGTATCCAAAAAGAAGGTCGCGAACGTCGACAAGCTGCCGAGATCGAAATTGGTCATATGGAAAGCGATTTGAAACAAAAATTAATGGAATTGAACTCTGGACAATAATCCAGAAAGATCCGATAAAAAATCAGCCTACCGAAATTCGGCAGGCTGATTTTTTTACGTTCTAGTTAATACGTTTTTCTACGCTTTCATATATCCTAACACGACGCCGCCGACAATAATCAGCAGACAGCCGATAATCACATAATACATTTCTTTTTTCGTTTTGTGTTCTCCCAAAAGGAAGATTCCACCCAACGTTGAGATAATGATCCCCATTTGTGACAATGAGAACCCGATGGCTAAACCGATATTTTGAACACTTAGCAGCATACAAACATTCCCGATGCCCCATAATAATCCAGAAGCCATATTGCGCCAGACATAGCGATCAACTTTGGCTTTACGGAAAGCAAAGAAGCTGGCACCCACTAGCATACCGACACTTTGCGGCAGAATGATCGCCAATGGATTAAGCCCTGCCCATGTGATGATGATCGTATAGACACCATAGCCCAAAGTTGAGAAAATCAGCGCACGAAAGCCCTTGCCGAAGTTCAACATGCCATTATCCGTCTCTACACCGCTTTCGTCATCTTTGCGAGCCGTTAAATAAGCCCCTAACACTAAGAAAGCTAAAGCAATAAATCCTAAGACAAAATCTTTGGTCTTTGTCCACTCATGAAAGAATACAGCACCGGCGACGGTATTCAAAATTAATTGAAACCCGGTTGAAATGGGCAAGCCCACCGAAACTCCCATAAATTTCATCCCGTGAAATTGACCGTTTTGACCAACCGACCAAAAAAGTCCCGACAAAAAACCGATTAACAAAATCCAACCGCTCATTGCTGGCTGAACAATAAAAAAGGTCACTAATGCAAAGACAAAAGCGCCCATCGTCATTCCTAAGGTTTGCTGATTGGCGTCACCGCCTAATTTTCCGCTTACCAAAGCAATGCTTCCCCACGCCACCATTGGCACTAGGGCAATTAAAATACTCATAACCTTACTCCCTTCAATTCACAACTGGAACAGTTTAGCGAAAAAAAGGAAATTTGGCAATCAAAAACCAAAAATTTAACGTTCTTCATGATAATAATCTAATCGGGGGAAGAACAGGGTCATTGTGGTCCCTTCATTCATCGTCGATTCAGCAGTCAATCCTACACCTAGTTTTTCTGCCAAACGCTTGGCTAAATACAAACCCAGTCCAGTGGAGTGTTGCTGGGCCTTACGACCATTCTCTCCGGTAAAGCCTTTATCAAAAATCCGACCTAAGTCTTCTGACGGAATACCGATTCCGTTGTCTTGCAGACTCAAGGCGACGCCGCCTCTTTTGACTGCAATCGTAATACTGATCTCGCCATGATTCGGGGTGTACTTAATGGCGTTACTTAGTAGCTGGCGAAAAATGAACTCGATCCATTTCGCGTCGGTTAAGACTTTGGCATCCTCTTCAGATAAGGTTAATTGTAGATTTTTTTGGATAAAATAGTTAGCTTGACTGCGAATGATGGGTTGGATGATTTTTTTCAAGGAATACTCTTGAATCAAATAATCGTTGACGAATTCATCTGAACGAGAGTAATACAAAATTTGCTCCACGTATTCATCGATTTGCTGGATCTCATTTTGCAGCAGGACAAATTTATCATCAGGAATATCAAATTCAATCGAATTTAAAATCAAATCCACTGCCGCTAGCGGTACCTTGATCTCATGAATCCAAGAATCCATATAATCCTTCTGATCCTTTTGACTATCCAATAATTGCTCCATCGTCAGATGATGTTCCCGCACTTGCCGATTCACATATTCTTGCAACAGCTGCTCTTCGTTGGTGGTCGCTGCCGCTACAAAATGCTGCAAATGGAATTCTTCTTGCTCATCAAAGGCTTTGAACCATTTTTTTCGTCGCTGATAGTCGATCGTGAAAAAAAGAAACAGCAAAAATAATTGTAAAATCAATAAGTAGCTAAGATTTTCCCAAAAGCCCTGCAGCCCAGGCGTCAGCCAAATCATAAAGACTAGCAATAAACTTAACAGTGCCCAGCCAACAAAAACTAGCAGGCGATCCTTTAAATACTTAAAAAATGTCATAGCCGCTCCTTTTACGGGACAATATAGCCTTGTCCGACTTTTGTTTGGATGTAATCGTCAATACCAGCTTGTTCGATTTTACGACGCAAGCGATTAATGTTGACCGTCAAGGTATTGTCATCGACGAAACGCTCATCATCCCACAAAGCCCGTAACAATTTATCGCGGCTCAAAATCTTTCCGTGCTGCTTCATTAAGATAAACAGCAGGCGGTATTCATTTTTACTTAGATCCACTACTTCTCCATTGATCGTCATACTGCTGTTATCAATATTCAAGCTGATCCCGTTGTGTTCTAATTCCTCGCCGCTTTCTGCGTAATTATAAGAACGACGTAATAACGCATTTATCTTCGCCACTAAAATATCGACTTGGAAGGGTTTGGTGATGTAATCATCCGCTCCCATATTCATCGCCATGATCTGATCCATGTTAGTATTTCGGGAAGAAATAAAAATAATCGGAACTTTCGAAACTTCACGAATTTTTTGACACCAATAATAACCATCATAGACTGGCAAATTAATATCCAATAAAACCAGCTGCGGTGCCGCTTGCTCGAACTCCTCAAAGACTTGATTAAAATCCGTCACTTGAAAAACATCAAACTTCCATTTCGTTAATTCTTCACCAATTAATTGACGGATCACCGCTTCGTCTTCTACGATCATGATCTTTGCCATGCTTCCACTTCCTTCTATCGATCGGCTTTCAAGTTCAATCAATGACTGCTTAAAAGCTTTGTTCTATCATATCAAAGAAAAGTAAAAAAATGAAAGACGATCCTTCTTCTTTTAATTTTTAGTAAAATCAATAAAGCCTAGATTGTCGTCGATCAAGCCGCCTTCTCCAGATAAACTAAAGGTGCTGAGCCGGGGATTGAACTTGATCGTCATCTCTTCCTGCAAATCTTCTTTTGAATAGCCTTTGATCCAAAAATCGCCGACATTTGAAGGAATCGTTTCATCATAATCCGCCTTCTCCATCTCTTGTGAGATAATGTTAATCGAAAATTGTGTCTGCATATGGATCATGGCATGTTGAGAATATGCTCCCACACCATCTTCAAAGGTCAATAGTAATAATTTATCCTTATCTAAATGGCTCAAGACTTTTTCTTTTGCTGCTTCATCAAATGTAATGTTCATCTTTCTCGCTCCTTTTTAATAAAAAATCGCTGCTTCATCTAATGCTTATCATCAGACGAAGGAGCGATATTTGCAAGCAATTTTACTTGTTTATTTGTTGATCCAACTTTGTGATATCGACATTGCTTTCTTGTGCTAACAGCTCACGGAAAATAGGCAATTGCCGCTTTATCTGCCCGGCTTGGTCATTCTCTACTTGCATCACCAAGAGTGGCTCATGCAGGCTTAAACGTAACAGCATCCAGCCCTTGCCATAAGGATCGTTGACCGAGAAACGAACCCCTTCTTGATTTTCTTGATTTTCCGTGAATCCGGCGTGCTTTGGTAATTCTTCCCGGAAGCGTTGAATCATTTGCTGTCCGATTGTTTGATACTCTTCTCCGCTGATTGGATATCGAATTTCTAAGGTCTCAACAGGCTGCTCCAATTCCGCCATTAAATCCGTCAACGCTCGCTGTTCTTTTTGCAGTTTCGGTAAGAGCATCAACACTTTTGCAATCACATAAGCGCCATCATCTAAGAAATAATTTTCTTTAAAAGCAGCGTGCGAGCTAGTTTCAATCGCTAACTGGCAATCCGTCCCAGCTGCATTCAACTCAATCGCTTTATTGATCACGTTGCGATAACCGGAAATATAACGATATTGCTGTCCGCCCTTTTCTTCGATAAAAGCTTTTAAATGATCCGAAGTTGGCGAATTCGTCACGATTGTGCTGCCGGGATGCTCCTGCAAAACGATTGCCGCTAAGACCGCGATCAAATTATTGCGATTAATCATTTGCCCATCTTTCGAAACGATCGCCGACCGATCGACATCGGTATCAAAGATTACACCGAGATCCGCTTGGTTGTCTAACACGGCCTGCTTGATACTGGCCATGGCTTCTTTATTATCTGGATTGGGAATGTGATTCGGAAAATGTCCGTCCGGTTCTAAAAATTGGGAACCGGTCGTATCTGCACCTAAGACCGCGAGTACTTTATCGGCAAAATAACCGCCAGCCCCATTACCAGCATCGACCACAATTTTCAGGCCTTCCAAAGGCCGATCACTGTCGCTACCTCGCTGAATTTTTTCTACTAGATCGTCAGCATAACGAGACAATAAATCCGCGGACTTGACGTTGCCCGCCGCTTTTTCTGCCGCTTCGGTATGAGCTAGAATGAAGGCGATATCACTTTTTTCCGCGCCGCCAGCTTGACTGAAGATCTTGATACCGTTGAAATAAAAGGGTAAATGGCTAGCCGTCAACATAATGCCCGCATCACAAGCGAATTCCTCAAACTGAGTCGCCATAAATAAAGCCGGCGTCGTCGCTAAGCCAAAATCCAAAACTTCACAGCCCGCCGCTGTAAAAACGTCGATCATCGCCGTTTTTAATTCTGGTCCCGTCAAGCGGCTATCATGACCGATTCCGATTTTAAATGGATGTTCGATCCCTTTATCCATTAACCAATTCAAAATCCCTTGGGCAATCAAACGGACCTGATCCGTCCCCAGATTTTTCATTTTATCCTCTGTCGTGATAGCGATTCCACGAATATCTGAGCCATTTTGCAATTTCGTTAGTTCCATTACTGCGTCCCTTCTTTCAATCAAATTTTCTTTCTATTGGCCTTTTAGTTCATTATACCAAAAAACCCGAAAAAGAAAGCCTTTTCCGGGAAGTTTTATCATTTCATGTATTTAATTTGTTTACAGCACACGTGAAGTCGGATTTTTTTTCGCTCTGCGTTTTTCTTGCCAACGAATGCGCCACGCCACCAACTTGTCCATCACGAAGGTCAAGCCTTTAAACAACCAGTAAATCCCAAAGGTCAAAGGAATCACAAAAAATAAATTGCGGTTCCAAAGCTTGTCGAAGTCAAAAAATTCTCTAAAGAATAAATAGCAGCTGAGATAGGCCGTACTTAAAACCGCGATCAATGCAATTTTTTTCTTGTCTAGTGGGAATGACACTTTATATAAGACTAAAAGACCAACACAGCCGGTTAAAAAGACCGACATCGTCGAAGTGGCTTGATAATCTAAATGAAATAAAAGCGCCGCTAATTGAATAATCATTACCGCGCTCACTACAGTCAACGCGCCAGGTAATGAAACACGGAAAATATTATTCAAGAAATCCCCTTTGATTCGTTCATAGCTTGGTTTCAAGGCCAAGAAGAAGGAGGGAATCCCAACTGTCAGGGCATTGATTGGAGTTAATTGGACCGGCTCAAAGGGATATGGATTGGTCATAATCATAAAGATCACCGCCAAGATCAATGAATAAATCGTTTTAACTAAATACATTGAAGCCACTCGTTCAATATTATTGATCACTCGCCGCCCTTCATTTAACACATTTTGCATCCGAGCAAAGTCTGAATCTAGCAAAATAACATCCGCCGCCGCACGAGCCGCACTACTACCATTGGCCATTGCCACGCCAATGTCCGCTTCCCGCAATGCCAAGACGTCATTTACCCCATCGCCAGTCATACAGACGGTATGATTTTTTTTCAAGGCGTGGATCAAAGACTGCTTTTGTTTCGGCGTCACGCGACCAAATACGGTCGTATGGTTAACCAATGTTGGATAATCGATTGGTTCGTCTAGACTGGACATATCCACAAAGGCTTCTGCATTTTGAATCCCAGCCTTTTGAGCGATTTTTGAAACGGTCAAAGGATGATCCCCAGAAATCACTTTTAATTGGACGTCTTGTTGAACAAAGTAGCCAAAGGTTGCCCGCGCGTTTTCTCTTAAATTATCTGAAATAATCAGCGTCGCCAACAAACGCGGTTCTTCGATCATTTCTTCTTCTAGCAGTCCAGGATACTCGACTAGTACCAAGACCCGCTGACCCGCTTCTAAATAAGGTTGAAGCTTGCTTTGCATTTCTGCTGACAGCTTTTTGAAAATAAATTCTGGTGCGCCAAAAGCAAAGCTACCTTGTTCTTTAAAAGTGACCCCGCTCCATTTACGAGCGGAAGAGAAAGGCACGACCTTTTCCGCCTGCCACTCGTCTCTAGTAGGAAAGGCTTCCCGTAACGCTTTAGCCGTCGCGTTTTGATCCTTTAATTGATTCAATAATGAGCCCATGATGGTATTGAGCCGGCTGTCTGAAATATCTTCTAATAATGCCTCTTCAAATTTCAAGGTACCATCTGTGATTGTACCGGTCTTATCTAAACAAATCACATCTACCCGTGCCAATGTTTCAATCGACGGCAACGCCTGAACTAGTACTTTTTTTCTTGCCAAATTCGCCGCTCCAACCGCGAACGCGACACTTGTCAATAGCATCAGACCTTCTGGAATCATACTGACTAAAGCCGCAACAGTGCCTAATACCGCTTGTTTGATCGAATCTGAGGCTTGGTACTGACTATAAAACAAGCCTAGTCCTACTGGAACAATCACGATCGTCAAGACGGCGATCATTCGACTCAACACTTTCGTCAACTCAGAGCTGCCCGTTTTTTTCGCCTTCGCTTCACTTGTTAATTGCTCCGCGAAGTTTTCTTTTCCCACCGCTGTTCCTTGATAAAAACATTCACCTGCTGTAACGAAGCTCCCGCTGAATAATTGATCTTGCTGACTTTTTTGAACGCGATCCGCTTCGCCGGTCAGTAAGGATTCATCGACTTCGACGCCTTCGCCTGCCAATAATTTACCATCCACCGGCACTTGATCGCCGTTGCGTAAATAAAGCACATCGCCTAAGACGATCGCTTCCTGATCGATCTGCTGGAGCTGACCGCTTCTTAACACGACAGCTTTGCTTTTGGCCAAGACGGATAATTTATCGATCGTGTGCTTCGCTCGCAGTTCTTGGATGATCCCAATCAACGTATTAATCACCACTACGCCGAAAAACAACGTGTTTTTTGGTGAACCCACGAGTAACACCAACAATGCTAAAACGAAGTTCAGTATATTAAAAATATTGATTGTGTTTTCTTTAATAATTTCTTTGTCTGACTTCAGTAAATTTTCTTCCACTTGATTGGTCTGACCTTGTTGGATTTTTTGTTGGACTTCGGCCTCTGTCAAACCAACTAAATCAGCGGGAATCACCACTGTATCAAAGTCAAATTTTTCCTCCACCGTTTGAATGTCTGTTTTTTTCTTCATCCGGTTTCACCTCATCTCATTTGTCGCAAAACGCCATTGACAGCGAATTTTTTCTCTATCAGTATCTTAACACGACTTTCATTTTAAGTCGGGACAGAGCCATTTCCCTTATTTTTGAATCGAATACACGTCATGAGGCATGTCCATTCCACGGTAATGTTTGACTATTTTTTGGCGTTGGCTCATCCCATTTCTCTCTGCCACTTTTTTTGAAGCTCGATTCGTGTCACGAATAATCGAAAAAATTTCCTGTACCTGTAGTTTTTCAAAAGCATACTTTTTACACGCTTGCGCCGCTTCAATAGCATAGCCTTGGTGCCAAAATTCGCGCTGAAATAAATAGCCAATCTCTAAAATCTGGTCCGTTTCAACGAGCTGCCACGTCAAGCCGCATTGTCCGATCATTTCTTCCGTCTCTTTTAAAACCACCGCCCATAACCCAAAACCGTCCCGCTGATAATTCATTAATTGCTTATCCAACCAATTTTGAACCATTTGATCATCAAAGGCCCCTTCATATGCCCTCATCGTTTCCTCATCTTGCAAGATTTTCTTTAGAGCAGGGAGGTCCGATTCTTGCAACTCCCGCAGGTATAATCGTTTCGTCTCAATCATCTACGTTTCCTCCTAATAGCTAGTCTTCACTGCAAACAACAAAAGCACCTGTGACAAAAGGCTTGTCACAGGTGCTCTTTACGAATAAACGGTACGACAGAAGTAACTTCTTCGGAAATAAGCCGAAATTTTTTTGAAGCTGAACACCTCTATCACAATCTCCTACGTTCGACATTATCGGCGCAGCTGCTACTTTAAATATCTTTTGGAACATAAAAGCTGCGGTTGTCCATTCCAAAAATCCGCTCGGTATAGGTGCCTGGCTCCGCGTTTTTGACAGCACTGGAAAGCATCTGCATTGAAGCATCAATGTTATCGATCTGATGCAAAATCTCGGCCTCCATGATCCGGGGACGAACTGGTGAACCATATTCTAACAAGCCATGATGAGCAAGCACCATGTGACGTAGAATGACCACATCTTCATCTGCATCATTGATTTTCAATTCTATACAGGCTTTGGTGATTTCTTCATCCACTAATACCAAATGACCGACAAGATTGCCCACAACCGTATATTCAGTAGAGGACGGACCGGTCAACTCAATGACTTTTCCTAGATCATGAATGATGATCCCAGCGTATAACAGTGACGCATTCAACTGCGGATATTCTTTCGCGATCGCTTTACCTAAGCGCAGCATGGTCAATGTATGAAACGCTAAACCACCGGCGAAGGCATGATGGTTCCGTTTGGCTGCCGGAAATTCGAAAAATTCTTTTTGATATTTATTCAGAAGATAGCGAACGATCCGATTCCAATGAGCGTTCGTAATTTCAAATAAAGTCTGATTAATTTCTTCTTCCATCTCTTCACGCTTGATCGGTGCCCGTTCCATATATAAAGCAGGATCATTAGGCTCCTCTGGTTTGGTCGTTCGCAAGTGCATGATCTTGACTTGTGGATTGCCTTGATACATCTCCCGCTTCCCTGTTAATAAGACAACTTGGCCGGCTTTATAGCGTTTGATTTCTTCTTCTGACGCATCCCAAAATTTACCGTCAACTGTTCCTGAAGTATCTTGGAAAGTAAAGGCGATAAATTTTTTCCCATTTTTAGCTAAACGGACATCGGCATTTTTGATCAGTACATACATTTCAAATTGCTCGTCAACCGTTAATTCTTTGATCTTTTTCATCGTTGAACTCCCTTCAATTCCCAGACTGGCTGGTGAAGCTTTTGGTAATAGCTTACCATTTCTTGGTCAGATGACAAACAAATGATTTGATAATTTTCGCTGAATTGCTGTAATAATTTCGCAAATTGATATTTTCGCTGATGATCGTAATGGAGCCAGCCATCGTCTATCATCACTGGACACAAGGGATGGTTTTGTTGCAAAGCTAAATAAGCAAAACGAAAGGCCATCATCACCTGATCTTTCGTCCCGGTGGAAAGATTATAGAGACTCAACTGATCCACCGTCAATAGTCCTTCAACAAAATCTAAGCGGCTGTGTTCATTATTGGTCAGCAGTTGGAAATAACTAGTCGCTTGCTTTAATAATTCCGGCAGTTGTTGTTCCGACAGCTCCGTCGCGATGTCTTGCAGCAATTGGTTTTCCAGCTTCGCCACCGCATACTCCGTCGTTAATTTTTCAACTAGCGCCTGCTGCTGACTGGCCTGCTGATAAAGCGTGTCTAAGGTGCCATCAGCTTGCATTTGCTGAATCTGCAAACGGGAACGCTGTTCTTGTTCTTGCAGCTTCAACAGCTTGGCTTCGCCCGTTTGAAGCTCCTGTTGTAAGCTACCCAAAGACTGCTCAATTTCTGCCAGGCTAGTCTCTTCAGCAAACAACGGCACCACGCTTTTCGTCAATTCTTGCAAACGAGTTTGCTTACGGCTAAGCTCTGTTTCCCGCTGTAAAAAGGCTGGGATCTCTGACGGATACGCCAATTGAAATTTTTCCAACAAGCCTTGCTGCTGTTCTAATAATTGTTGCTGCTGCTTTTGCGTTTCATGGATACGCTGTTGCAAGACTGTATTTTCCTGATAGGTCTGAGCAAAACGAATCTGCTCCATTTCCTTCACAAAGGTAGCTAATGTTACAAACTTCTCTGATAAATTTTTTTCATGCAATGGTAACCACTCGGCTAAAAAGTCAAAGCGTTGCTCTTGCTGCATCAACTTTTGGCGCAAAGCGGATTGTCGTTCTCCCAGTTCCGCACTAGATTGAAGCTGGGCTAAATAATTTTGAGCTTGTTGATTTTCTTGGATGACCGAAAATTCCTGAACTCCGCTAGTGAAATTTCGTTGCTGCAATTCTTTTTGAATTTGTGCAAGCAACTGCTGCTCTTTCTGCTGACTCAAAGCATTTTTTTCAGTGATTTCCGCCAGCTGGCCTTCATAAATATCCAACTGGCCTAATTTTTCTTGCCAAGTTCCTTTGTCTGCCGGCTTCTTACGCTTCAATCCGCCGGCGATTCCGCAAACGATTGCCACCACAATCAAAAGGTAGCGAAAGGGTGGTGGCAGTATGAAGGCTGCAGCTATTGCTACACCCGCCGCGATCAACAGCCATGGAACATTCTTTTGGGGATTAAAAAGTTCTGGATGCTTTTTTTCGTAGTCATTGAGACTGGCTTCGGCTTGATCACGCTGCTCCTTGACTAAGTGCTGCCGAATTTGTTGTTCTCCAAATGTTTTTTGTACCTCTCGTAACGGGGCAAACAGCTGGTGAATCGCTGCCTCATCAGAAAATGGTCGTGGCGGTGTTTGCTGCCACTTTGCCGGAAGTTCACTGGCTTGCGCCAGCTTCACCGCAATCCGTTGCTCTTCATCTAGCATTCGGTTAATAGCGACTTGTTCAGTCAATAATTGCTGAATCTTCGTTTCATTTTCTAAATAGAAATAGTAACGGGCTGATTCCTGGTTGCCGCTATGCTGCTGCAAGGCGCTGTGTAATTTTTCCTGTTCCTTCATTAATTGCTGGTATTCTTGATAAAATTCCTGTAGTTGTGCTTGCTCCGTCTCAGTCGCTGACAAATCCAGATTCATTTTTTTCAACGCTAGGAATTCCGCATAGGCAGACCAATTCAGCCGTTGCTGTTCCAAGGCTAGTTGCTGTTCTTGCAACTGACGATTCTTCCCAGCTTGACGAGACACTTGCAACTTTTCTTCATCGGCTTGTCGGACTAATTGCTGATAGCCCGCTTCTTGCGCTTCCTTTTCTTTGATCTTTTGTTGCAAGCTTTGATAATTTTGCAAGGCTAAATTCAAGGGTTGTTTACGACCACGGGGGCGATAAAGACTTTCATAATTATTTTTCAGCTGCAAACGTTGTTCGAATAATTCATTGCTGCCGGAAAGCCCTAGAGAAATCAACGCCTCATGCAAATTTTCTTCGTTCAGTGTTTCTAATTGCTGCAGTTGTTCTTGTTGAAACGTAAAAACTTGGCGGAATAGCTGAAGGTTTAAAGGATAGAGAATTTTTTCCAGCAAGTCTTCTTCTCCTTGTTGACCATCAGCTAGCCAAATCTTCGCCTTACCTTTATTTTTCGTTTTATACCGCTCAACAGTCACCGTTCCGTAAACTGGATGGACCAGCAACAAACGGCCGCCAAAGCCGCTGCCATCGTTGGGTGTATAATCTTGACCCTTTTTACGCTTGGTAGGAAAACCGAATAAAATCGCTTGGATAAATTGATACAACGTCGATTTGCCGGCTTCATTCAAGCCGTAAACCAGCTGATTTTTTGCTTCAAATAAAAATGTCTGCTGGCGCCACTTGCCGAAGCTGGTGATCTCCGCTTTTTTAATCCACATCAACTTCCCTCCTAAACTGATAGCTTTGCGCCATTTTTTCTTTTAATCCTTCGATCGTAGTCGCTTTAAAGGCTTGATCCATCAAGCGATGTAGCTGCGGGTTTTGTTCCAATTCACTTAGTAAGTCGCTAAATACAGCCGGCTCCTGATAAGTAGCTATTAGCTGATCAATCAAGTTTTTTTCCACCGCCAAATAAGGTCGCGTCACCGGAGCATCAGCTAGTGTCAATTGCCATAGAAAAATCCCTGAATCGACTTCCTCTTGTAGCGCTTCTAATAATTCTCCTGAAGCAATTTGATAAGCTAACTCATCACCGATCCCTTCTGTCTCACTAAATTCCAAATGTAGCAAGGTAGGCAGCTCTGCGGATAATTTTCGTACCAATGAAAAAATTTCTCGCGGCTGCCGTAGACCGGCTAAAGAAATCCTACGTTTTTCCCAACGAATGGCTTCAACCGAAAGTGTCCGACAGCTTAGACGTTTGCCCTGCGATTCCACTAGTGTCACTCCAGCCAGGTTCACTTCTTTTTGGGTATGCCCTTGGGGTGTTCCAGGATAGATCACGTAAGGCTCTTTCGCTAAAATTTGCGGCACATGAATATGTCCCAGTGCCCAATAATCATAGCCTTTTGTTAACAACTCCGATAATTGAACCGGGGCGTAGGGCATTTGTCCGCCATGATACATTCCAATATGAAAATCGACCGCGCCTTTAACAGGAAAGTCCTCGATCATTGCAGCTTCAATCGTCGGATGCTGATAACTAAAGCTGGTAATCGCAATCTGCTCTCCCGCTTTAGTCACTAGTTGTTTCGTTTCGACTTGCTCATCCACAAATAGTTGGATATTTTCAGGAAAAGCAAACCAATAACGATCTGCTTGATAAAAATCATGATTACCAAAATTCATAAAGACCGGGATCTGCGCTTCCGTTAAGCGGCCCATCTCCTGAAAGAAATAGCGTTGTGTTTTTAATGTGGGGCGATTTTGGTGAAAGGTATCCCCTGCCAATAAAATGAAATCGACCGCTTGATCAATCGCCGCATTAACAATATTTTGCAGCATTTTTTGATTGGCTGCCGTCAGTTCTTGCTGAAAGCCTTCCGGCACCTTCGTCAATCCTTCAAAGGAGCGATCTAAATGCAGGTCCGCTGCGTGTAAAAATTTCATTGCCTCTCCTCCTTATCAATCCAAAGTAGCTAGTAACAACTTTCTCACTCTTACCGATTTCGAGAGAACAGCTGAAACTTAATCCTATTTATTTTACCATAAAAAAACGAAAGTTTGTTCGTCTTTCACTGAAGATATTGGAATAGCAAATCCTCGAAAAAAAAAGCATAATCAACTAAAATAAAAGCATAAAAAAGGAGCGAGACAGATGAACAAAGACGAACTGGTTAAGAAAATCAAAGAACTATTGAATGAAGGAAATATCGAGAAAACCAAAGAGTTTATCGAGGACCATAAAGATGAATTAGGCGATTACTATGACAAAGCCAAAGTACTATTGAAGTCAGGAAAATTTGACGGGTTGATGGATCAATTCAAAAAATTCTTTTAAGTAAGAAAGGCTTTCGCGAACTCCCTCAGCTTTTTGCCAGTTTTTCTGCTTGCTTTATTGAGAGTAGAAAAATGATTCCCTAATTAGGAGTCAGCTGAGCAATCAGACCAAACTTTTGATAAATGACTGAGAAACACAAAGTTTTAATTTTTACGTTGACAGTTTCTACTTGGTGCTGCTCAAATTTCGCAATCGTTTGGCTTATTGCCGATAAAGCTAGTTCGTGAAGCCGGACATGAATGTGCCTGCCGTAAAGCGATTTATTCATTTGAAAATTTTATCCTTTCTTTATAGTCAAAAAAGTTAGAAACGCCGCTCCTAACGAGTGACTGTTTCTAACTTTTTTATTCCATTTGATTCAATACTTCATAAATATGATCCGCGGTTTGACCTAAGGAGTCGACTTGATTCGTGTTCGCTAACAAAATGATCTCCGTCAATCCGGTATGAGTAAAAGTATTGATGGTATTGAAGCCGCCCAATACACCATGACTAGAATAGCTGCCGGGATTGACATAAAAACCCATTCCATAAGTCGAGTCACTGCCGGCTGTCAGCATTTTTTCTCGCTCCGCTGGATTGATCAACTTTCCTTGCATCAAAGCTTGATCGAATAAATAAAAATCCGTCGCTGTCGTGTAGATATCACCTGCTCCGAATAATTGAGAAAGATCTGGTAGCTCCGCCTTTTCGACTTGACCATTTTTTTCTTTATAGCTCTCTGCTAAATTTTCGATTGGATCGGTACTTTGATAAAAGCCGGAATCTTGCATATTCGCAGGCTTAAAAATATTAGCTTGGACATATTCGGCGACACTTTGATGACTGAGCTGTTGCACCAAATAAGCCAACACGGCATAATTACTGTCTGAATAATGCCAAGTTCCAATCGCCGAGTCACTGCCGGCTGCTTCGATCTCTTCCACGATCCTTTGCGGTAAAATCTTTTCACTGCCTTCTTTCCGTCCAGTCAGTCCACTGGTGTGGTTCAAAAGATTTTGCAAGGTGATTTGCTGTCCGTTCGGAAAATTAGCCAAATATTTGGCTATCGGATCATTGATGCTTAGCTTGCCGGCCTGCTCTAATTGTAAAATTGCGGTTGCGATGATCGCCTTTTGGGTAGAACCAATATAATAGCGAGTGGTAGTCGTATTTTTTATTTGTTTTTCCTGATTCGCCAGACCATAAGATTGATTCAAAATAACCTGACCTTTTCGAATTACCAAAGCTGTCCCGGAAAAACGCTGTCCCTTTAAGAAGGCATCTAATTCTTGGTTGTCCGTCACTGGCAACGTAACTTTTGGGATTTTTTTCGGTTCAATCGATTCTACGGTTTCTTTTATCGTTGAGCTGCTCGAAGCTTTTGCTGTGTCCGCTGAGACAGCCTTCTCTGTTTCGTGACTCGTTCCTTGGGTGTACCAAATCATGCCGCCTGCTATCACGATAACAGCCGTTGCCACCACCAAAATACTTTTTTTCATTTTTCACTCGCCGTCCTTATAGCCTTATAGTTGGAAGTATAGCAAGTTCCAAGTAAAATTTCTGGTCTTTTTCCTCACCTTACAATATTGTTCGTAAGAACGACGGCGCGAACTCCTTCAGCTTTTTTTAGCAATAAGCGAACAAGCTCGTGCGCTAAGTAGGCCACTGCTAGCGCTGGTGATTCAGTCTTTTCAATGGTAAAAAATTTATAGTCCCTTAATAATTCAAAAAGAGTTTGTAACCCTAAATGGTCACAAACTCTTTTTCTACTATTCAATTATCCTTCGTACAATTCACGGATCGGCGTCATAATGATACGGTTCAAGTCATTGACGATCACGCTGAAGGCTTGTTCCTTCACCATTAATTCGTTGATCAATTCTTCTTGTTGAACTTTTTCTGCTAACGCTTGTGCTTTTTCAGCATCTTCATCGCTAAAATCTTCGCCGCGCATTTGTTTTTCTTGCAAGCTTTGTTGGAAAGCTTGGAAGTCCTTGAAGGCTGCGTATGCTGCTTCATTTTTCTTAAGTTCTGCGAATGCTTCTTCTAAAGATTTGAATTCTGGTAGTTCACGGATTTCACGTTCTAATCCGTTTGCTGAATCGTAAATATTTGCCATTATTTAATCCCTCATTTTCTATAAAAGTTACTTTTTTATTGTAACATGAATGGAAACGGGTTCATACCCTAATTTCCTGGTTGGTACTGACGCCACAATTCTTGGCCTTTTTCTTTTAACTTATTGGCGCCTTCCTTGGCTTTTTCAAAGAAGCTCGCTGCTCCTTCACTGGCCTTGCCGCCAATATCTTTCAATTCTTCGCGCCACTTGTTCGTATCCACATCTTGACCATTTTGATTGACTTGATCGGCAGCCACAACTTTTCCACCGGTCGCATAGGCATCCGCTACATCAAAGGAATATTGTCCGGCGTATGGCAAGATCGATTCTGCCTCCGCCTTGAAGACCTGACCGACCTCCGAACCGCTCGTACCGCTTAAATAATGCGTCTCGCTAACTTTTTCGAAACCTAACCAAGTTGAGATCACGACATTTGGTGTATAACCAATAATCCATTGGTCGTTGACTTTATTCGCATCAAAGTTGGTTTCGGTTGTCCCGGTCTTGCCGGCAACAGTGAAGCCAGCAGGTGCAGCTTGTGCAGCTGTTCCGTTTGAAAAAGTGCCTAACAGCATACTGGTCATTTCATTGGCGACTTCTTTCGAGATAACTTGATCATATTTCGGTGAGCTATTGTCGACTAAAACAGCACCAGTAGAATCTATGATTTTCGTTACTAAGTGCGGCTGATACACTCGGCCTTGATTAGCAAAAGCACCATAAGCGGCTGCCATTTGCATCGGTGACGTACCTTTTTCCAAACCACCTAACGCTAGACCATAATATTTATCTGATTTGCTTAAAGGAATGCCAAATTCTTCTGCTTTATTGTAGCCTTTGTTCAACCCTATCTCATGCAATAGCCATACTGCTGGCAAGTTTAAGCTCTGCGCTACTGCTTGATACATCGGTGATTCGCCTTGATAGGTGCCATCGTAGTTTTTCGCTTTGTAATAGGACTGAGGCTCGTCTTTTAAGATACTGTCAGGCTTGTAGCCAGATTCTAGCGCTGGCGAATAGACACTTAACGGTTTCATCGTTGAACCTGGTGAACGTTGCATCTGAGTCGCAAAATTATAGCTGCGGAAAATATGCTCGCCCCGTCGACCCACCAATGCTTGGACGCCGCCGGTTTTAGGGTCCAAGGCTACTGAAGCAGATTGCGGCATCGCCCCATCTGCGGCATCGGCTGGGAAGTTTGCATTATTTTGATAGACAGCTTCCATTTGCTTTTGATAATCCTGATCTAATGAGGTATAGATTTTATAGCCTTTGTTCAGTAAATCCTTTTCCGACATGCCATATCTTTCCACTGCTTCATCGATCACCGCGTCAAAATAAGAAGGATAACGATAACCTGCATCCGCAGAGGTATAAGTATCACTCAGCTCCGAGCCAAGATCAGTGGCTTTCGCCTGATTTTCCTGTTCTTGAGTCAATTTGCCATTTTCCACCATCACCGACAGTACCGTGTTTCGTCGGTTGATCGCATTATCTAAATGATCGATCGGATTGTAAATCCCCGGACCCTTCAGCATTCCCGCGATTGTTGCCGCTTCGCCGACAGTCACTTGGTTGGCATCTACCCCAAAATACTTCCGGGCAGCGTCTTGCACGCCCCAGACACCATTCCCAAAATAGGCGTTGTTCAGATACATCGTTAAAATTTGATCTTTATCGTATTTCTTTTCAATCTCGATCGCCATAAAAATTTCTTTGGCCTTTCGTTCCAACGTTTGATCGAGACTCAAGTAGGCATTTTTCGCCAGCTGCTGGGTGATGGTACTTCCGCCACCGGTAATATGCCCAGAGGTGACTAGTCCTAAAGCCGCCCGTGCGATCCCTTTGATGTCAAACCCATGGTGATTATAAAAGTTGCGGTCCTCAGTGGAGACGACGGCATCTTTTAAATTTTGGGAAATCTGATCACTCTCCACATAAGTTCCCTTTTGTCCGTAAAGACTACCGGCCTGTTCATTTTTTTCGTCATAGACGACGGTGGATTGTTTCAGACTCGATTGTAATGTTTCAACGTCCACTGATTTCGCTAAAATAAATAAATAGACACTCATGACTAAAACAACGACTAACGTTAATAAGAGCAAAATTTTATTAATATGGTATTTTTTCCAAATACGTTTGCGCCAGTGATGAAAACGAATCAAGTAAGGCTTGATCCATTGCCAAAAGGTTTTGGTCCCGCTGCGAAACTGTCGCCAAAAAACTTTTGCGCCATCTTTAAACTTGCGCCAAAATTCCTGAAAATCCATTTTTCGATCTCCATTCTCTACAAAATTCAGACACAGTGTACCATAAATCTTCCTCTCGCCGCGTGGGGCTTGAGACCGATACACACATGGAGCTATTTTAGCATGACACCTCAAGGAATTACTGTCTTTTTTCTTAAATATCCGTTAAAAGTGATACAATAAGTCCAATGAAATTTTTACAAGGAGTAACCTGATGAACTTTACCATGACTCTGCCTGATGATTTTACTGAAATGACCGTCAAAGACTTATTAGAAAACGAATGGCTGGTACCTAGAAAAGTTCGCCATTTTATTCGGACCCGCAAAGGAATCACTGTCAATGGCGAGCTATGTCATTTCCAAATGCCGGTTCATCCCGGCGATATCATCGGTATCACTGTTGAAGCAAGTGATTATCCTGAACGACACATCAGCTTAGGCAATAAGAAAAAAATCCACGTTCTCTTTGAAGATGAGCATTTGATCATCGTCAATAAACCAGCCGGTATGAAGACTCATCCAAATCAGCCGGAGGAAACAGATACCTTATTAAACCATTTAGCCGCTTATTTAGCACCGAACACGCAGCCCCATGTCGTTCACCGCTTAGACAAAGAAACTAGCGGCGCGATTTTGTTTGCTAAAAATCCGTTTGTATTACCTATTTTAGGCCGTTTGTTAGAACAGAAAAAAATCTATCGTCGCTATCAAGCAATCGTTCATGGCGTTCTCAAAAACGATCAGACCATCAATCAAAAAATTGGACGCGACCGCCACGATCGACGCAAACGACGGATCGATCCAAAAGGCGGCAAGTCGGCAGTGACTCATGTGACCGTCGCTCACCAATTAAACAAGCAAACCGCCGTTTATTGCCAGCTAGAAACTGGCCGAACCCATCAAATCCGGGTCCATCTTGCCAGTATCGGACATCCTTTAGTTGGTGATCCTCTGTACAGTAAAAATCCCCATGGACGTTTGATGCTCCACGCCTTTGAGCTGCATCTGATCCACCCCTTTACCAATCAAAAAATCACAGTTCAAGCGTTGCCAGGACTGTGGTAAAAGTAGTTCTAATTAAAAAGCTGAGACAAAATCTGTCTCAGCCTTTTAATTAATCCTTCCAAACTTCTTCAGCAATTTCTTTAATCAACGCAATTTTTTTCCATTGCTGCTCTTCTGTTAAAATGTTTCCTTCTTCCGTTGAAGCGAAGCCGCATTGCGGACTTAAGTACAAACGATCTAACGGCAGATACTGAGCGGCCTCATGAATGCGAGCAATGACTTGTTCCCGCGCTTCGAGGTTCCCATCTTTTGAAGTAATTAGCCCAAGAACGACTTTCTTCGCTCCTGTAACCTTCGCCAAAGGCTCGAAACCGCCAGAGCGTTCGCTATCATATTCTAAGTAATAAGCATCGACCTGTTCATCAGTGAATAAGGGCTCCGCCACGTCTTCATATCCGCCGCTGGCTGCCCACGTTGAGTGATAATTTCCCCGGCACACATGGGTGTTCAATGTTAAATCTTCCGGCTGATCCACTAAAACCGCATTATTGATTTCCAAATACAGCTGTGCTAATTCTTGACGGACAACTTTTTCCGGCTTCTCATCCTCTGAGATAAAACCAGCCGGCAACGGAGCCACTAGAACACCCCAAGTACAATCATCCAACTGAATCGTGCGAGCGCCGGCGGCATATAAATCAGCGATTACTTGGCGATAGGCTGTGACAATGTCTTCGATCAAGCTTTCGTTGTCGGGATAAACTTGACGAACTTTAGGAAGTACATCCGGTCGTAATAGTTCCACCAAAATTTGAGCCGGAGCAGGAATCGTTTGTTTGACCTCGATCCCCTCACTCGTGTGCGTCCGGGTAAATTTAAAGTGCTCGACGAAGGGATGTTTTTCGCCTGAAATCTTTCCGGTAACAATGACTGTTCCCGGACGTGTCTCTTCGCCATGAAAAAAGTATCCATGCTCAGGAACAAAAAATTCAACACCTTGAAGTCCCCAGAAGAAATCTAAATGCCACCAGCTGCGACGGAACTCACCATCAGTAACAGCCTTTAACCCAATTTTTTCCTGCTTATGAATGAGATCGATAATTGCAGCATCTTCAATTTTAGTCAGAGCGGTTTGAGTGAGTTCTCCCGCTTCAAAGTCTGCTCGTGCCGACTTTAATTCCTCCGGTCGTAAAAAGCTGCCTACGATGTCAAAGCGAAAAGGTGATGTTGTACGTTTAGTCATAAAAAATTCCTCCAGTTTTTCTTTTTTTGCATCGAAGAACAAAATTCTGAACAATAAAAAAACACCCATCCCTTTACCTATTGCTACTGCAACAAATAAAGGGACGAATGTTTTCGTGATACCACCCTTGTTTACATCATCCTCACGGATAATGCCTCAACGGTACCTGTTGATACCCGGCGATATATCGGTCGCTTCCCGTTTGCTCCGCGTGAACGAAACAAAATGCTCAGAGCTCATCTTCATTGACTTTCGCAATCCTCGTTCTCACCCTTCGAGGTCTCTGTACTCGCTGACTCATCAATTACTCTTCTCTTCAATGCTTCATTATTTGCTCATTATATTCACATTTTATTTAAAGATTGTCAAGTGTTTTTTGTAAAAAGTTCTCTATTCTACTTAAAAAAACACCCAAGTCGTAAGGACTTGAGTGTTCAACTTATTTTTATCTTAGTACCAGCCGTTTGCTTGCCAGAAAGATTGAGCGCCTTCCCATGAACCGTAGCGAGAAGTCACATATTGATCAGCTACACGTTCTTGGTTTGCTTCAGAGTAGTCACCATTTAAGTATGAAGCTGACAATTGGTAACGTCCGATGTATTGGCCGTTTGTTGCTGAGTAAGAGCCGCCTGATTCGCGTTGTGCGATCCATTCTTTAGCTGAAGAAGAATTTCCTGCAGGAGCTGCTTGTGTTTCTTGAACTGGTGTTGTTTGTTGTACTGGCGCTGCTTGTGTTTGTTGCACAGGAGCCGCTTGTTGTACTGGTGCTGCTGCCTTTGTTTCTTGTGCAGGAGCTGCTTCAGCTTTTGCGTCACCATCGATGGTCAATTCTTGACCTGCAAAGATCATATTTACATTAGAAATTTTGTTTGCTTTAGCGATAGTATTAACTAAGCTATCATTCCCAGCAAATTTGTGAGAGATTTTTGATAACGTATCGCCTGATTGAACAGTATAAGTTTCTGAAGCATGTGCATCTGTAGCTCCCATCGCTAACCCTGCGCCTGCTGCTAATACTGTACTAAAAAGAACTGTTTTCCCTAATTTCATTATATAACTTCCTCCGATTTTCATCTTGTCTTTTTCTTCTGTCTTATTGACTACGAGAGCTACTTTATCATCCTTTTGTATTTCATGGGTAATATTATTGTGACAATTCATTACAATAATATGAAACAATGTAACAAAACTTCTCTTCGTGTGTCACTTTGAAATATATTATTTTTATTTACTACTGAAGAATATCTTGATACCAAACGTTTTATAGCATTTATAACTGTTTTCTTCTTGTGTTACAAAAATTATTTTCAGCAACATTGAAATCTTTTTGTAATGAAACTTAAGAGGCCGCCACTGTTTTTTTTGAATTATTTTGCAAATATTTTTTTTGATATTTGAATTCCAATAAGACTTTATAACAAAAAAATACCTCCACTCACCATAGCAAGCAGAAGTATTTCTTATTTTATTCTTAATCGATGTCGCCATTTTTTCCCTTGTGGTCCCACTAATTTATCGACTAACCGAATCTTCAGCGTCAAATAGAAATAAACCCAGCCGCCTACTCCAGCCGTCAATAAACATGCAATCAACGCTTGACCCCGAGATGCTGGGTCTAAAACTAAATAGCTGACTTGTCGCACGATTAACGCAACGATCAGCATCAACACTGTCAAAATCAGCATCAAAACACAACGACGAAAGGCTAAATGATAATTTGCCCGCACGACTTTGCGCAACTTCCAAAGCGACAAGCCGCAGGTCAGGCTTAGACTGATAGCCGTCGCCAGTAAGGGACCGTAAACCTCAAACAGCTGGATCAATGGCACTTGGATCACCACTTTTAGCAATAAACCAGCCAACCAATAGCGCACCGCGATGCGACTATGTGAGATTCCTTGTAGCGTGGTGGACAACATCATAAACAAGGCTGAGATCAATCCAGTAATACAGGCAACAACTAAGATTTTACTTCCTAAAACATCCGCGGAATAAAAGACGGTATTTAGCGGATAGGCCAGCAGGATCATGCCTGTGATAGCCGGCAACATAATAAAGGCGAATAATTGAATATTGGTATTCACCAGCTTGGCCAGCTCCGGCCGTCTCCGCTGGGTAAATAATTCGGTCAGCATCGGCAAGCTAGTCAATGCCAAAGAGGTTCCTAACGCGACTACCACCATTGTCAATTTGTCTGGATTGGCACTAAACAAGGCATAGAGATCAACTAATTGTTTGTGACTGTAATTCGTATTGGCATCCATCGTATGGATAAAGGTCACTTGGTCAATTAGTTTATAAAAAGTGATCCCGCCGCCTAATAAAATAAATGGAATTGCTTGCCGCACCGTTTCCAGCAATAGTTTTTTCGTGTCGATGGTCACCTTATTCAAACTATAATTCAGCTGCAAATCACTACGTTCTCGGTCCTTGAACCAATAAAACAGCAAGACCCCATAAGCGCCGATCATCCCCACCGCCGCTGCGAAGGTCGATTGAATCACCGCATTTAAATAATCGCCATCTAGCACCTTCATAATAATAAAAACGCTCAACAGCATATAGACGACGCGAATAACCTGCTCCACGACTTGCGAGATCGCTGACGGCCGCATATCCTGCTGGCCTTGAAAATAGCCTCGTAAGACGCTCATACAAGGAAAAGCAATCACCGCGATACTCAAAGACTGGATCACCGGGATCAAGGCTTGGCCGCCGCCAGATAATTGCGCTAACAATGGGGCGGATAAAAACATTAGCCCACCAAAAATGATGCCTAAGATCGCCGTAACCTGCAATGCTTTAATCAATAAACGGCGGCTCGTGCGATATTCTCCTAGGGAATTGTAGCGGGCGACTTGCTTGGCGATCGCTCCAGGCAATCCCGCCGTGGAGATCATCATAAACAACGCATAAAAGGTATAGCCCATATTGAATAATCCATTTGCCGCACGGGCTTTTTCTCCCATCCAGGCGTACCACGGAATAATATAAATTGCGCCGATCAAGCGGGAAAAAATACTTCCTACCGAAAGCCAAGCAGAGCCTTGGATCATTTTTTCTTGGTAGCTTAGATCGCTCGGTCGTGTCTTTTTCATGGTCTCCTCCTATTCATTACTCTATAGTAAAACGAAATCGTTCCCATGACAATCACTCTTTACTTTTTCTGTTCTCAGCTATGCTATAATAGCCTAGACTATTATTATGGAGGTCTCGACATGCTGACACTTACCCAAATTCAACAAATCCTTGAAGAAGAACATTTATTACGAGAGTTCATCACGCCGACACAGTGGACGTTGACAGCTCCCTTAGAAAAAAACTTTGAAGCTATTTCCTACGACTCACGAGCAGTCGATCAAGACACTTTATTTTTTTGTAAAGGCAATAACTTCCAACAAAGCTATCTCGAACAAGCACTCAGCGCGGGGCTGACTTGTTACATCGCCGAACAGCCTTACGAAGTACCGGCAGACTTAGCGATCATCGTAACGGACATTCGCAAAGCTTTGGCTGTCTTGAGTATGGCCTTTTACGATTATCCGCAAAAAAAATTACAACTAATTGGTATCACCGGTACTAAAGGTAAAACAACGGTGGCCTATTTTACGAAACAAATCTTAGATCTTGCGACGAATAAAAAGACTGCTCTTTTATCTACTTTGAATACAACCTTAGACGGCGTGACTTTTTTCAAATCAAAATTAACTACCCCGGAATCGTTAGACTTGTATCGCATGATGGCCGAAGCAGTAGAAAACGGCATGACTCACTTAGTCATGGAAGTCTCTTCCCAAGCCTATAAAGTGGCGCGAGTCTATGGGCTTACCTTTGATGTCGGAATCTTTTTAAATATCTCACCGGATCATATTGGTCCCATCGAACATCCGACCTTTGAAGATTACTTCTATTGTAAACGTCAATTAGTCGCTAATTCCCGCCAAGTCATTTTGCAAAATGAGATCGATCATTTTGATTTATTACAAGAACTGGCTGCAAAACAGTCGCTGCCGGTCATTACTTACGGCAACGAGGAAGCCGATTACCACGTTCAGCCGTTGGAACATCCTTTGGCCTTCGCCTTAACTAGTAAAACGGATCGGCTGCAATTAGACGGCGATTATGAAATTTTATTAGCTGGCGATTTCAATAAAGAAAATGCCGCAGCCGCTTTGATCGCCAGTGCCTTAGTCGGTGCTGATCAACAAGCAGGGCGCCAAGGCTTGGCTAAAGCCTTAGTTCCCGGTCGCATGAATCTTTTATTAAAACCTAACGGCGCTCATATCTATGTTGATTACGCCCATAATTATTTAAGTATGAAATCACTGCTGTCCTTCGCCAAAGAACAGCATCCAGACGGCAAGATCGTCGTAATCACCGGTTCGACTGGCAATAAGGCTGAGTCCCGGCGCGCAGGTTTAGGCCAAGCTATTGGTGAATATGCCGACGTGGCACTTTTGACTAGCGACGACCCAAATTTCGAAGCGCCTGAAAAGATCGCCGAAGAAATTCAGCAAGCCATTAATAATCCACACGTGGTCGTTCGCTTTGAGGCTGACCGCAAAGCAGTGATTGAAGCAGCCATCAAACAAGCCGGACCCAATGACGCGATCATCCTAGCCGGCAAAGGGACCGACAAATATATGACTGTCCATGGAGAAAATCTTCCTTATGAAGGCGACTATCATTTAGCAGAAGCATTTATCAAAGAGGGTGGGACAGAAGTGTTTAGCTTCAAGAAATAAGAAGGAATTTCCGAAAATGACTAGGAAACACACCGCTTCTAGCGTTGATGTTGAGTGTTCCTACTTGGTGCTCCTCAAATTTTTGTAAAATTTCGGCTTATTTCCGAAGAAGCTACTTCTGTCACACCGTTTATACGGGAATAGGAGCTGAGACAAATTAATGTCCCAGCTCCTTTTACTTTATCCCACTGTTTCGACTGATTGCTACTGCTTCCTTGTAAATCGTTTCGATAATTTCTTGTGCAGATCTTACTTCTGCCAAAAGACCGGCAACTTGACCAGCCATTACCATTCCTTGCTGGATTTCTCCATCATCGGCGGCCCGCTTTAACGCTGCTAATGAAAAGATATCCTTCGTTGGCTCTTCCAGATAGGCTTGCGTCAATGCATTTTTCAAGCCTCGCAGCGCTCCACCTGCTTGGTTGCGAATCACAGTAGTTGCGGTATCATCCGCTTGAATAATCGCTTGTCGATAATTTTCGTGAATTGGACATTCCTTAGCGGTTAAAAAGACCGTTCCCATTTGAATTCCTTGTGCGCCTAACGCAAAAGCCGCTGCCATACCGCGACCATCACCGATCCCGCCAGCGGCGATCACCGGAATCTTCACCGTCTGCGTTACTTGCGGCAGTAAAGTCATTGTCGTAGTTTCACCAATATGTCCGCCGGCTTCCATTCCTTCGGCGATCACACCGTCTGCTCCCAGCTGTTCCATTTTTTGCGCCAGCTTCACTGACGGTACGACCGGAAAAACTTTGACCCCCGCCTGCTTCAATGCTTCCATATAAGGTTTTGGAGTGCCGGCTCCGGTGGTGACGATCTTAACGTCTTCTTCGATCAAAACCTCCACCTGTTCCGCGATGCTTGGCATTTGCAGCATCAAATTCACCGCAAATGTTTTTTTCGTCTGTTGCTGTGTCTTACGAATTTGTTCTCGTAGTTCTGTCCCGCTTAAACCGCCAGCAGCGATAATTCCCAGTCCCCCCGCTTCAGAAACTGCGCCGACCAATGGACAACGGGCAATATGAGCCATCGCCCCTTGCAAGATCGGGTATTGAATCCCTAACAACTCCGTTAATGGTGCCATCAAATCCCTCTTTTCCGTTTTCTTCATGCTAGCATAATTTCAGGCCAAGAAATATTTTTTTCAAAATTAAGAAAGGCTTTCGCGACCTCCCTCAGCTAAAGCTAGTTCATGAAGCCAGACATCGATCTACCTGCTATAAAACGATTTATTTAGGTGAAAATTTTATCCTTGCTTTATAAGGTCAAAAAGGAGCTGGGACATTAATTGTCTCAGCTCCTATTCCCGTATAAACGGTGTCACAGAAGTAGCTTCTTCGGAAAAAAGCCGAAATTTCTTGAAGCCGAACACTTCTGTCCCAACCTCTAATTCTTTAATTGGCTACGATATTGACTAATTTATTCGGCACCACGATCACTTTACGAATCGTTTTGCCTTCGAGGTTGCGTTGGATATGTTCATCTGCCATTGCTAGTTTTTCTAATTCATCTTTAGCTAGATCGACAGCTACCATCGCTTTTGAACGGACTTTGCCGTTGACTTGCAGAATAACTTCGATCTCATTTTCAATCAAAGCTTCCTCGTCATAGGTTGGCCAAGCCACATGAGAAATCCCGCCTTCGTGTCCTAGGATCGCCCACAATTCTTCGGCGATATGGGGAGCGATCGGTGCTAGTAATTGGACGAAGCCTTCAACATATTCATAGGTTAACGCTTCAGCTTTATAGGCATCGTTCACAAAGACCATCAACTGAGAGATTGCGGTATTCAAATGCAAGTGTTCCATATCTTCGGTAACTTTTTTAACCGTTTGATTGTAGACTTTCGTCAACGAACCGTCGTTTAAGGTGGTGATATGATCACGCATTTTGCCATTTTCATCGACGATCAAACGCCATACCCGATCCAAGAATTTACGTGAGCCTTCTAAGCCATTTTCGCTCCAAGGAATCGAAGCGTCCAATGGGCCCATGAACATTTCATACATCCGCAAGGTATCTGCGCCATATTTTTCTACGACATCATCAGGGTTCACGACATTCTTCAATGATTTACTCATCTTCGCTGGCGCTTCTTCTAGTTCTTCTCCCGTTTCAACGCTGAACCATTTGCCGTCGCGTTTTTCGACTTTATTGGTTGGGACTAATGCGCCACGGCTGTCACGGAAGCTTTGTCCTAAGATCATTCCTTGGTTGTATAATTTTTGGAATGGTTCATCTGTTGGCACTACACCGATATCATACAAGAATTTATGCCAGAAGCGAACATACAATAAATGCAACACCGCGTGTTCTGCTCCACCGATATAAAGATCGACTGGCATCCAGCGTTCTAGTTTTTCATAATCTGCTAAAGCTTCCTTATTATGAGGATCGATAAAGCGCAAGTAATACCATGAGCTGCCGGCCCATTGTGGCATCGTATTGGTTTCACGGCGCCCTTTTTTCCCGGTGATTGGATCAACCACGTTGACCCATTCGTCGATATTCGCTAACGGTGATTCTCCTGTACCACTTGGTTTGATGTCTGTGGTTTTTGGCAGTTCCAACGGCAATTCGTAATCAGGTACTAAGCCGGTCGTTCCGTCCTCCCAATGGATCACGGGGATCGGTTCGCCCCAATAACGTTGACGAGAGAACAACCAGTCACGTAAACGGTAGCTGATTTCTTTTTTGCCACATTCGTGTTCTTCTAGCCAAGCGACCATTTGATCGATAGCCTCTTGTTTATTCAAGCCATCTAAGAATTCAGAATTGATATGAGTACCGTCGCCAGTAAAGGCTTCTTTGTCGACGTCGCCGCCTGCTAAAACAGGCACGATTGGTAGGCCAAATGTTTTCGCGAATTCATAGTCCCGCTCGTCATGAGCGGGAACCGCCATGATAGCGCCGGTTCCATAAGAAGCCAAGACATAATCTCCGATCCAGATCGGCATTTTTTCGCCGTTGACTGGATTGATGGCATAAGCGCCAGTGAAGACACCGGTTTTTTCTTTGGCTAAATCCGTCCGATTCAATTCCGATTTTTTCGATGCTTCATCAATGTAAGCATCAACCGCCGCTTTTTGTTCAGGCGTTGTGATTTTTTGGACCAAGTCTAATTCTGGTGCCAAGACTGCATAAGTTGCACCGAACAATGTATCCGGACGAGTCGTAAAGACGGTAAAGCTTTCTTCGCTATCTTCAATCTTGAAAGACACATTCGCACCGATCGAACGACCGATCCAATTTCGTTGCATATCTTTGATACTTTCCGGCCAATCTAGCGCGTCTAAGTCATCTAGTAAACGATCCGCATAAGCTGTGATCTTCAACATCCATTGACGCATCGGTTTGCGAATGACATCATAGCCGCCCCGTTCGCTCTTGCCATCGATCACTTCTTCATTAGAAATAACGGTGCCTAATTCAGGTACCCAGTTAACCGGAACTTCTGCTTCATAAGCTAAGCCCTTTTCATACATTTGTTCGAAGATCCATTGGGTCCATTTATAATACTCAGGGTCCGTTGTATTGATCTCACGATTCCAATCATAGCTAAACCCAAGTGAATTGATTTGACGCTTGAAAGTCTCGATGTTTTTCTTTGTAAATTCCGCTGGGTCATTGCCTGTATCTAACGCATATTGCTCCGCCGGCAAACCAAAAGCATCCCAACCCATTGGATGCAACACATTATAGCCTTGTGCCCGTTTTAAGCGTGCAATCACGTCTGTCGCTGTATACCCTTCCGGATGCCCTACGTGTAAGCCTTGACCAGATGGATAAGGAAACATATCCAAGGCATAAAATTTTGGTTTCTCCGGATCATCTTGGGTATTAAACACATTGTGCTTCGCCCAGTATTTTTGCCATTTTTTTTCAATCGTTTTGTGCTCGTAACTCATGTTGCGCCTCCTAATATATGAACTTATTTGTATACATTAATCATCCGGTGGAATCAGCCAACCATTGAATAAAAATAAGACGCCCTACGAAAGCTCAAAAAGAACTTTCATAGGACGTTATCAACGTGGTACCACCTATTTTTATCTGTCGATGACAGACCTCTAAAGAGCTAACGGTCTCTAGCCGGATCAATCGATCATGCTCCAAGGTAAGTTCGAATGTCCGCATGCACACTCTCAGCCCCGTGCGCTCTCTGAAATGCGTTCGCTTCTACTACTCCTCTTCCAAGCAATAATATTCAAAGTAGTTTTATCTTAGCAGATTCCAAAATATTATTCAATTGAATTCGCCTTAAGAAGGCCGCAAAAAAATTGTCCCCGCTAGGAATCATGTTATAATAGTTCCCAGTTCGACTCGCAAGTTTTGCGGATCAAAAATAAATCTTCAGCTAAAGAAAGGTTGAATCAAATAACTTTATGAAAAATAAATCCATCTACCAATTAACTGGCAGTTTCACCTTGCTGTTTTTTGCGGCATTGTGCTATATCATCCGTTTTTATCCAGAGACGCTAAACGGCTTTGACCGCGGGATCATTCACGCGGTTCACGGGTTGTCCCCGCAAATGAACGGCTACTTTCTATGGGTAACAAAATTCGCCAATCCGATTACCGTGGTGATTTTATCCATCGTATTTGTCGCTTTGTTCTATTTCAATCAGCAAAAAATCACGGCATTGTGGTTGGCATTGAGCATGGTGTTGATCAGCGGGCTCGGCAACCATTTGTTAAAGTTGTTCTTCCACCGTGCTCGGCCGACGATCCTGCCTCATTTAGTGACGGAACACAGCTTTAGCTTTCCCAGCGGCCACGCGACCGCCAGCACTTTGTTGTACGGCACCTTGATTTTTGTGGCAGGACTATTTTTTAAAGAAAAAGTTCCTCGCTTGCTTGTCCAGATCGTGCTTGGCTTGCTGGTCTTCAGCATCATCGTCAGCCGGATCTATCTCGGTGTCCATTATCCCAGCGATGTGCTAGCCGGCTTCTTATTTGGCAGCAGCTGGCTCTTATTTACCTATCCTTATTACAAAGCAAAAAAATTAGTTTACGATCTGCAAACGATTAGGAGAAAAAAATGACCTTTACTTATAGTGACGATGACAACAAGCGCTATCATTCATGGAATTACGCGCTGCGGCAAGAATTCGGCGGGAAAATTTTTAAAGTACCGGTGGACGGCGGTTTTGACTGTCCCAACCGTGACGGAACCGTCGCACACGGCGGCTGCACCTTTTGCAGTGTCTCTGGTTCCGGCGATATGATCGTCGCCCCAAGTGATCCGCTGCCGCAGCAATTCCATAAAGAAATCGACATGATGCACCAAAAGTGGCCTCACGTCGATCAATACATCGTCTATTTTCAAAACTTTACCAATACCCATGCACCGGTCGAGGTGATTCGCGAACGCTTCGAGCAAGTCGTGAGCCTTCCTGGTGTCGTCGGTTTGTCTGTCGGCACACGACCGGATTGTCTACCGCCGGAAGTCATAGACTATTTGGCCGAATTGAATCAACGCTTATACTTATGGGTCGAACTTGGCTTGCAAACGACTTATGAAAAAACTAGCGACCTGATCAATCGCGCCCATGACTATCCTACCTATGTAGATGCAGTGGCTCGTCTGCGAAAACACAATATCAATGTTTGCACCCATTTAATCAATGGCTTGCCGGGGGAATCATTAGAAATGATGCGGGAAAATGTTCGGCGCACGATTTTAGATTCCGATGTTCAAGGAATCAAGCTACATTTGCTTCATTTGATGCGTAACACAAAGATGCTACGAGATTATGCCGAAGGGCGGCTGCAGCTAATGAGTAAAGACGATTACGTCTCGGTGATCTGCGACCAATTAGAAATGATCCCGCAAGACATCATTATTCATCGCTTAACTGGCGATGCCCCGTGGGTTTCGTTAGTCGGTCCAATGTGGAGTCTCAAAAAATGGGAAGTCTTAAACGCGATTGACCAAGAATTGATTCGCCGCGATTCTTATCAAGGAAAATTTGCGTTACGAGGTGAATTTACGCATGCTACTAACAGCCTTACGCTTTAGTCATCAATTATTAAAAGAAATTATCACAGCAGGCGATCAGGTCATTGACGCCACGATGGGGAATGGCAACGATACGCTATTTTTAGCAGAGCTCGTCGGAGCAACCGGTCATGTCTATGGCTTTGATATTCAGGCACAAGCCTTAAAGAATACACAGGCAAAATTAGGTCCCACCATTGATCGGACGACCCTTTATCTCGCTGGACATGAAACCATCGAAGAAAAAATTCCAGCAGAGCAACCGATCAAAGGCGCAATCTTTAATCTCGGCTATTTACCTAAGGGGAATAAACAGATCATCACCTTGCCTGAAACAACCAAGCAAGCAATGGATGCCATTTTAAAACGTTTAGTTATCGGTGGGCGCATGATCGTAGTGATCTATTATGGTCATGCCGGCGGTGAAGCCGAAAAACACGAAGTTCTCAATTATTGCCAAAACCTGCCGCAAGAAAAATACAGCGTCTTGAATTATCAATTCATCAATCAAAAAAACAACCCGCCCATTTTATTATGCGTCGAAGCCCGCGCATAAAATGGCTCATAAAAAACGAGGTTAGGACAAGAGTGTTCAGCTCCAAGAAATTTCGGCTTAGTTCCGAAGAAGCTACTTCTGTCACCACCGTTTATACGTAAATAGGAGCTGAGACAAATTAATGTCCCAGCTCCTATTTAGCAACCCCTGTAGGCATAAGAATTGCTTTCTCTTCAGCCGTCCGTATACTATAAGCTAACTTAAAAAAGCAGGTGATCTTATGTATGTTGTCAAAGTCCTACATGGTTACATTGGTAAAGAAGGTCAGCGCACCCGTGAAAAAGATCCTGGAAAACTGCTCGTATTCACAAGTAAGCAAGAGTCCGATCAATTCGCCGCGAAAATTGGCGGCCGCAGCAAACACGTCTCAAAAATCCGTAAAGATTGAGTCTAGATAAAACATGAAAAGGTCAAAGAAATCCGACTATCAGATTTCTTTGACCTTTTTACTATTGTTCATTAAACCAAGCCAAAACACGTTGAATCCAAGCGTCCCAGAAAATCCAATCATGTTTTCCTGGACCTTCTTCAAACGTTACCACCAGATTTTTTTGCTCCAGTTTATGAGCCATATATTGACTAGCTGGATACAAGTCATCTTCGGTTCCACAAGCCAAGAAAAAGCGGGGCGCTTCTTGGCCACTTGCTACTAGCTCATCCAACAATCTCAAGGGATCGTTAACTGAGCCTTGGATTTGATCTAAGGGACCAAAAACGCCTTGCCAATACGCTTCATTACGTATGAGTAATAAACTCTTTACATCAGCTAAAACAACTGCGCCGGATAAAGACGCCACCGCCGCAAAATGCTCCGGCTTCGCTAAACCAAGTTTCAATGCGCCATAGCCTCCCATCGACAGTCCCGCCGCAAAGGTTTTTTCCCGCTTATTCGTAATTTGCGGAAATAATTCATGAACGATTGTTGGCAATTCATCTGAAACAAAAGTCCAGTAATTCATATCATAGGTGGTATCCGTGTAAAAGCCTAAGTCAGTTGACGGCATTATCACCGCCATCTGATACTCTGCCACATAACGTTCGATCGATGTTCGGCGTTCCCAGACACTGTGATTGCCCCCCATTCCGTGAAGCAAATACATCACCGGCACATCCTCTGTCACCCCGACCGTTTCGGTTCCGATATTTTTATGGGTTGTTTGTGGCAAGATAACATTCATCGCCACTTCCATTTGTAAAACGTTTGAATACACATTGACTTGTAAAAAAGCCATCACAATCCTCCTGTTCTATTCCTGTCCGTTTAGTTTAACACGCTTTGATTGCTTACCCACCATAAAACTAAAAATCAAAGCAAAAATAATCAATAGCAGACCAGCTACATAGATCCAATGAAGACTATCAAAGAGAACCTTTCGTAATTCTGTTCTTAGCCCCACTTCAATCTGCAGCGCCGTTTGAGGATTGATCAGCCGATTCATAATATCCTGATCACGAATTCCGGCACGTGTCAGCTGCTGAGCATTGGCTATGTTCAGAATAATTCCGAAAAGTGAAACCATAACCGTCTGTCCGATCGTGCGAGACAATGTATTGAAAGAAGTGGCGACACCAATTTCTTCCTTTGGAACACTGGCTTGGGCCTCCACCGTGGTTGTCGTAACCGCTAAGCCAAAGCCCACACCTAAAACGCCGGTAATAATAAAGAAGAGCCAGAAGGGACTTTGCTGCGGCAATGCCACTAAGGTCCCTCCGCCTAATAAAATAATCAGCAGCCCGATCACAATGATCCGCTTCGCCGAATACTTAGATAGCAATTGGCCTGATAAAAAGGAGCCATACATCCAGACTAATGACATCGGTGCCAGCACCAAACCACCCAGTCCCGCCGGTTTTCCCAATACACCTTGCATCCACATTGGAATATACACGTCTAAGCCCATTAAGAACCCGCTGATCAAAGCCGCTACCACATTCACACTGGCAAAAGTCGGATTATTAAATAATTGCAAATTAATTACTGGGTCCTCCGCTCGGCGCTCCGTTCGGATAAACAAAATCAGTGAAACAATACTGATAGCAAATAAAGCGATCACTGCTAATGAGATTCCTTCATCACCCAACAACTGAAAGCCTAACAACAAACTGACTAAAGTCAGCATCAAAAACAAACTCCCGAAGATATCCATCTTCTTGGCTTGACGAATCTTTTTCTCTTCAATATAGAAGTATTGTAGTAAAGCAATCAAGCCTAACCCAATCGGTACATTAATGATAAAAATCCAGTGCCAACCAACAGTATCTACGATCAAACCACCAGCCAGCGGACCAAAGACACTGGCGATCCCCCAGGCTGCACTGGTTAACCCCAACACCTTCGCTCTTTTTTCAATATCATAGAGATCCGCAATAATCGTCAATGACACCGGCATAATGGCTCCAGCACCCACGCCTTGAATTCCGCGGGAAATAATCAATGTCAGCATCTCATTCGACAAACCACATAACGCCGATCCTAAAACAAACAACAAAATACCTACAATAAAAATCGGTTTACGTCCGATTTTATCAGCCAACTTGCCATAGATTGGGGTAATCATTGCATTCGTTAATAAATAAATCGAAAATACCCAATTCATAATTTCAATTCCATGCAAACTACCTACAATTGTCGGCATTGCCGTAGTAACGATCGTCCCTTCGATCGCCGACATGAACGTCGCGATAAAAATCCCCACCGTCACAACCTTAACATTTGTTTTTCTGTTCATTCTTTCCTCCAAATTTATCTCATATTCCTGCTATTTCTTTCAAAAAACCAATTTTAAAGCAAATAAAGAGGCAGCTCTACCGATCCATGATCAATAGAAACCGCCTCGTGAACTCCATAAAAATTTATGTCTGTACGATTTATCCGATATTCAAACTATTTTTTAACGCAGCCACTTTATCTGTATGCTCCCAAGGCAGATCAACATCTGTTCGACCAAAATGGCCGTAAGCAGCTGTATCACTGTAGATTGGACGCAATAGGTCAAGCATTTCAATAATTCCTGCTGGGCGCAGATCAAAGTTTTCACGAATTGCAGCAATCAAATCAGCTTCAGAAACGTTTGCCGTTCCAAAAGTATTGACTGAGATAGAAACTGGCTGAGCAACCCCAATCGCATAAGCAAGCTGTACTTCAACTTTTTCTGCCAATTCAGCAGCTACGATATTTTTAGCAATATAGCGAGCTGCATAAGAAGCCGAACGGTCGACTTTCGTTGCGTCCTTTCCAGAGAAAGCACCACCACCATGGCGTGAATAACCACCATACGTATCAACGATAATCTTACGGCCAGTTAAGCCGGCATCTCCTTGAGGTCCACCAATCACAAAGCGGCCTGTCGGATTAATAAAATATTTTGTTTTTTCATCCAATAATTCTGCTGGAATTTCATGTTTGATCACTTTTTCCATAACATCTTTTTGAATAGTTTCATTATCTACTTGATCGTTATGCTGAGTACTGATGACAACGGTATCCACCCGTTGAGGTTTGCCTTGTTCATCATATTCAACGGTAACCTGAGATTTTGCATCAGGACCAAAATAGGCTACTTCTCCGGACTTACGCAAATCAGCTAAGCGTTTCACCAAATGATGACTCAGTGAGATAGGTAAAGGCATCAATTCCGGTGTTTCATTCACTGCAAACCCAAACATTAAGCCTTGGTCTCCAGCACCGATATCATCCAATAATTCTTCTTTTCCTCGCGTCTCTAAGGCATCATCCACACCTTGTGCGATATCCGGTGATTGTTCATCAATCGCGACTAAAACAGCAACATTGTCTCCATCAAAACCAAATTTAGATTCTGTGTAGCCAATCCGTTTGATCGTCTCACGCACAACTTTTTGGATATCTACATAAGCCTTCGTAGAAATTTCTCCAAAAACTAAAACAAGCCCAGTTGTCACAGATGTCTCACATGCAACTCTGGCTTTCGGATCCTTTTCCAAAATCGCATCTAAGATTGCATCACTGATTTGGTCAGCAACTTTATCTGGATGTCCTTCTGAAACTGATTCTGATGTAAATAAACGACGTTCTTCCATTATAAATATTCCCCCTAATTTTTATTCGGTTACAAGGAATCTCTGAGCTTTTTCAGAGCCTATCGGGAACTTGCAACGACCTGATTATAACAGAAAAAAAGCATGTGTCACTAATAAATACCTTATTTATCTTAAAAATTTATGAAAATTCTATTTTAACGCAAAAAAAAGAGACGTTAAAAACGTCTCAGCATGACCCGTACGGGACTCGAACCCGTGTTACCGCCGTGAAAGGGCGGTGTCTTAACCGCTTGACCAACGGGCCATAAATATAAAAAACGGAGAAGGAGGGATTTGAACCCTCGCGCCGGTTTCCCGACCTACACCCTTAGCAGGGGCGCCTCTTCAGCCACTTGAGTACTTCCCCAAAAACCAAAAAAATTTTTGAATGGGCCTAAATGGACTCGAACCATCGACCTCACGCTTATCAGGCGTGCGCTCTAACCAGCTGAGCTATAGGCCCATAAAAACTAAAAGCGGGTGACGAGAATCGAACTCGCGACAACAGCTTGGAAGGCTGTGGTTTTACCACTAAACTACACCCGCATGGCGGTCCCGACGGGATTTGAACCCGCGATCTCCTGCGTGACAGGCAGGCATGTTAACCCCTACACCACGGAACCGTAATTTTTAGTTTTTAATTGCGGGAGCAGGATTTGAACCTACGACCTTCGGGTTATGAGCCCGACGAGCTACCAGACTGCTCCATCCCGCGATAATATTATTTGAAAAAAGGAGGATAAGGGATTCGAACCCTTGCACGGTTTTACCCGCCTGACGGTTTTCAAGACCGTTCCCTTCAGCCGGACTTGGGTAATCCTCCGAAAAAACAATGACCCGTACGGGACTCGAACCCGTGTTACCGCCGTGAAAGGGCGGTGTCTTAACCGCTTGACCAACGGGCCAGATATATATTATTAATAATGGGCCTAAATGGACTCGAACCATCGACCTCACGCTTATCAGGCGTGCGCTCTAACCAGCTGAGCTATAGGCCCATAAAAACTAAAAGCGGGTGACGAGAATCGAACTCGCGACAACAGCTTGGAAGGCTGTGGTTTTACCACTAAACTACACCCGCAACTTGATGGCGCGGGACAGAATCGAACTGCCGACACATGGAGCTTCAATCCATTGCTCTACCAACTGAGCTACCGAGCCAGAAGCGGTCCCGACGGGATTTGAACCCGCGATCTCCTGCGTGACAGGCAGGCATGTTAACCCCTACACCACGGAACCGTAATTTTTAGTTTTTAATTGCGGGAGCAGGATTTGAACCTACGACCTTCGGGTTATGAGCCCGACGAGCTACCAGACTGCTCCATCCCGCGATAATATTATTTGAAAAAAGGAGGATAAGGGATTCGAACCCTTGCACGGTTTTACCCGCCTGACGGTTTTCAAGACCGTTCCCTTCAGCCGGACTTGGGTAATCCTCCATAAAAGAGTCACAATGGACCTTGTAGGACTCGAACCTACGACCGGACGGTTATGAGCCGTCTGCTCTAACCAACTGAGCTAAAGGTCCTGGCTCGAAAAAAATCGCGGCGGAGGGGATCGAACCCCCGACCTCCCGGGTATGAACCGGACGCTCTAGCCAGCTGAGCTACACCGCGTTATTAAAATAAAAATGGAGCCTAGCGGGATCGAACCGCTGACCTCCTGCGTGCAAAGCAGGCGCTCTCCCAGCTGAGCTAAGGCCCCATAATTTTTGAATCTAATCGGGAAGACAGGATTCGAACCTGCGACACCTTGGTCCCAAACCAAGTACTCTACCAAGCTGAGCTACTTCCCGAAATGCACCCGAGAGGACTCGAACCTCTAACCCCTTGATTCGTAGTCAAGTACTCTATCCAATTGAGCTACGGGTGCTTATTTTGTTAATGCCGAGGACCGGAATCGAACCGGTACGGTGATCACTCACCGCAGGATTTTAAGTCCTGTGCGTCTGCCAGTTCCGCCACCCCGGCGTGCTTCCCCTGGTCTTCAGGAAAGCGGAAAACGGGGTTCGAACCCGCGACCCCCACCTTGGCAAGGTGGTGCTCTACCACTGAGCTATTTCCGCGTCGATGCCGGCTAAAGGATTTGAACCCTCGACCCTCTGATTACAAATCAGATGCTCTACCAACTGAGCTAAGCCGGCAACTACAAAAAAAATAAAATGCGGGTGAAGGGACTTGAACCCCCACGCCGTAAGGCGCTAGATCCTAAATCTAGTGCGTCTGCCAATTCCGCCACACCCGCATATACTTATGAGCCGTACTGGGCTCGAACCAGTGACCCTCTGATTAAAAGTCAGATGCTCTACCAACTGAGCTAACGGCTCAAAATGGGGGTTAACGGGTTCGAACCGCTGACCCTCTGCTTGTAAGGCAGATGCTCTCCCAGCTGAGCTAAACCCCCATAAATTCGCGTGGCGACGTCCTAATCTCACAAGGGGCAACCCCTCACTACAATCGGCGCTAAGAAGCTTAACTTCTGTGTTCGACATGGGAACAGGTGTATCCTTCCCGCTATCGCCACCACACTATTTGTTTGAGTAAACTTCGTTCACTCAAAACTGGATCAGAAACGTTTTTAAACAACCTTGAATCAATTTTTGGTTAAGTCCTCGATCGATTAGTATCAGTCCGCTCCGTACATCACTGCACTTCCACTCCTGACCTATCTACCTGATCATCTCTCAGGGATCTTACTTTCTTAAAGAAATGGGAAATCTCATCTTGAGGTGGGCTTCACACTTAGATGCTTTCAGCGTTTATCCCTTCCCTACATAGCTACCCAGCGATGCCTCTGGCGAGACAACTGGTACACCAGCGGTAAGTCCATCCCGGTCCTCTCGTACTAAGGACAGATCCTCTCAAATTTCCAACGCCCGCGACGGATAGGGACCGAACTGTCTCACGACGTTCTGAACCCAGCTCGCGTGCCGCTTTAATGGGCGAACAGCCCAACCCTTGGGACCGACTACAGCCCCAGGATGCGACGAGCCGACATCGAGGTGCCAAACCTCCCCGTCGATGTGGACTCTTGGGGGAGATAAGCCTGTTATCCCCAGGGTAGCTTTTATCCGTTGAGCGATGGCCCTTCCATGCGGAACCACCGGATCACTAAGCCCGACTTTCGTCCCTGCTCGACTTGTAGGTCTCGCAGTCAAGCTCCCTTGTGCCTTTACACTCTGCGAATGATTTCCAACCATTCTGAGGGAACCTTTGGGCGCCTCCGTTACTCTTTAGGAGGCGACCGCCCCAGTCAAACTGCCCATCTGACACTGTCTCCCACCACGATTAGTGGTGCGGGTTAGAGTGGTCATAACACAGGGGTAGTATCCCACCAGCGCCTCTGTCGAAACTAGCGTCCCGACTTCTACGGCTCCTACCTATCCTGTACATGTGGTACAAACACTCAATATCAAACTGCAGTAAAGCTCCATGGGGTCTTTCCGTCCTGTCGCGGGTAACCTGCATCTTCACAGGTACTAAAATTTCACCGAGTCTCTCGTTGAGACAGTGCCCAAATCGTTACGCCTTTCGTGCGGGTCGGAACTTACCCGACAAGGAATTTCGCTACCTTAGGACCGTTATAGTTACGGCCGCCGTTTACTGGGGCTTCAATTCGTACCTTCGCTTACGCTAAGCACTCCTCTTAACCTTCCAGCACCGGGCAGGCGTCAGCCCCTATACGTCATCTTTCGATTTTGCAGAGACCTGTGTTTTTGATAAACAGTCGCTTGGGCCTATTCACTGCGGCTGATCGTTAGATCAGCACCCCTTCTCCCGAAGTTACGGGGTCATTTTGCCGAGTTCCTTAACGAGAGTTCTCTCGCTCACCTTAGGATTCTCTCCTCGACTACCTGTGTCGGTTTGCGGTACGGGCCATTGTTTTCTCACTAGAAGCTTTTCTCGGCAGTGTGACATCAGGAACTTCGGTACTATTATTTCCCTCCCCATCACAACTTGTCCTTAGAGAAGCAAGCATTTGACTCGCCTCAAGACTCATTGCTTGGACAGACATTTCCAATCGTCTGATTCCTTAGCCTCCTGCGTCCCTCCATTGCTCAAACAAAAACAACGGGTACAGGAATATCAACCTGTTATCCATCGCCTACGCCTTTCGGCCTCGGCTTAGGTCCCGACTAACCCTGGGCGGACGAGCCTTCCCCAGGAAACCTTAGTCATTCGGTGGACAGGATTCTCACCTGTCTTTCGCTACTCATACCGGCATTCTCACTTCTAAGCGCTCCAGCAGTCCTCACGATCTACCTTCAACGCCCTTAGAACGCTCTCCTACCAACATACCTATTGGTATGTTCCACAGCTTCGGTAAACTATTTAGCCCCGGTACATTTTCGGCGCAGGGTCACTCGACTAGTGAGCTATTACGCACTCTTTAAATGGTGGCTGCTTCTGAGCCAACATCCTAGTTGTCTGTGCAACCCCACATCCTTTTCCACTTAATAGTTATTTTGGGACCTTAGCTGGTGGTCTGGGCTGTTTCCCTTTCGACTATGGATCTTATCACTCACAGTCTGACTCCCAGAGATGAATGGATGGCATTCGGAGTTTATCTGAATTCGGTAACCCGAGATGGGCCCCTAGTCCAAACAGTGCTCTACCTCCATCATTCTTACTCTGAGGCTAGCCCTAAAGCTATTTCGGAGAGAACCAGCTATCTCCAAGTTCGTTTGGAATTTCTCCGCTACCCACACCTCATCCCCGCACTTTTCAACGTACGTGGGTTCGGTCCTCCAGTGCGTTTTACCGCACCTTCAACCTGGACATGGGTAGATCACATGGTTTCGGGTCTACGACCACTTACTCATTCGCCCTATTCAGACTCGCTTTCGCTACGGCTCCGTCTTTTCAACTTAACCTCGCAAGTAATCGTAACTCGCCGGTTCATTCTACAAAAGGCACGCTATCACCCATTAACGGGCTCTAACTTGTTGTAGGCACACGGTTTCAGGATCTATTTCACTCCCCTTCCGGGGTGCTTTTCACCTTTCCCTCACGGTACTGGTTCACTATCGGTCACTAGGGAGTATTTAGCCTTGGGAGATGGTCCTCCCGGATTCCGACGGAATTCCTCGTGTTCCGCCGTACTCAGGATCCTCCTAGGTGCCAGTCAAATTTTGTCTACGGGGCTTTTACCCTTTCTAGCAGACCTTTCCAGGTCCTTCGACTATTTCACTGGACTACCATATCGGAGTCCTACAACCCCAAGAGGCAAGCCTCTTGGTTTGGGCTTTTCCCGTTTCGCTCGCCGCTACTCAGGGAATCGAATTTTCTTTCTCTTCCTGCAGGTACTTAGATGTTTCAGTTCTCTGCGTCTACCTCTAATCAGCTATGTATTCACTGAAAAGTAACATCCTATAAAAGATGCTGGGTTCCCCCATTCGGAAATCTCCGGATCAAAGCTTACTTACAGCTCCCCGAAGCATATCGGTGTTAGTCCCGTCCTTCATCGGCTCCTAGTGCCAAGGCATCCACCGTGCGCCCTTATTCACTTAACCTTATCTTGACTTTCGTCAAGGGTCTTACTAATTCCCATGAGCGATCATGTTCCTTAGTAATAAATAAGCAATTGAACTTATTAAAAAACTCATTCAACGCGGTGTTCTCGGTTTGTTTAAAAAAATGTGTTTCTGTATCCAGTTTTCAATGAACGAATGATGACCAACGTCATCAATGGAGCCTAGCGGGATCGAACCGCTGACCTCCTGCGTGCAAAGCAGGCGCTCTCCCAGCTGAGCTAAGGCCCCGGGTATTAAATTGAGAGTAAACCTCTCAAAACTGAACGAATAAAAGCAATCCTGTGTAGTTTCCGTAACGTTCATCTTAGATGAACTATTTCCTTAGAAAGGAGGTGATCCAGCCGCACCTTCCGATACGGCTACCTTGTTACGACTTCACCCCAATCATCTATCCCACCTTAGGCGGCTGGCTCCAAAAGGTTACCTCACCGACTTCGGGTGTTACAAACTCTCGTGGTGTGACGGGCGGTGTGTACAAGGCCCGGGAACGTATTCACCGCGGCGTGCTGATCCGCGATTACTAGCGATTCCGGCTTCATGTAGGCGAGTTGCAGCCTACAATCCGAACTGAGAGAAGCTTTAAGAGATTAGCTTAGCCTCGCGACTTCGCGACTCGTTGTACTTCCCATTGTAGCACGTGTGTAGCCCAGGTCATAAGGGGCATGATGATTTGACGTCATCCCCACCTTCCTCCGGTTTGTCACCGGCAGTCTCGCTAGAGTGCCCAACTAAATGATGGCAACTAACAATAAGGGTTGCGCTCGTTGCGGGACTTAACCCAACATCTCACGACACGAGCTGACGACAACCATGCACCACCTGTCACTTTGCCCCCGAAGGGGAAGCTCTATCTCTAGAGTGGTCAAAGGATGTCAAGACCTGGTAAGGTTCTTCGCGTTGCTTCGAATTAAACCACATGCTCCACCGCTTGTGCGGGCCCCCGTCAATTCCTTTGAGTTTCAACCTTGCGGTCGTACTCCCCAGGCGGAGTGCTTAATGCGTTAGCTGCAGCACTGAAGGGCGGAAACCCTCCAACACTTAGCACTCATCGTTTACGGCGTGGACTACCAGGGTATCTAATCCTGTTTGCTCCCCACGCTTTCGAGCCTCAGCGTCAGTTACAGACCAGAGAGCCGCCTTCGCCACTGGTGTTCCTCCATATATCTACGCATTTCACCGCTACACATGGAATTCCACTCTCCTCTTCTGCACTCAAGTTCCCCAGTTTCCAATGACCCTCCCCGGTTGAGCCGGGGGCTTTCACATCAGACTTAAGAAACCGCCTGCGCTCGCTTTACGCCCAATAAATCCGGACAACGCTTGCCACCTACGTATTACCGCGGCTGCTGGCACGTAGTTAGCCGTGGCTTTCTGGTTAGATACCGTCAAGGGATGAACTTTTTACTCTCATCCTTGTTCTTCTCTAACAACAGAGTTTTACGATCCGAAAACCTTCTTCACTCACGCGGCGTTGCTCGGTCAGACTTTCGTCCATTGCCGAAGATTCCCTACTGCTGCCTCCCGTAGGAGTTTGGGCCGTGTCTCAGTCCCAATGTGGCCGATCACCCTCTCAGGTCGGCTATGCATCGTTGCCTTGGTGAGCCGTTACCTCACCAACTAGCTAATGCACCGCGGGTCCATCCATCAGTGACGCAAAAGCGCCTTTCAAAGTAAAACCATGCGGTTTTACTTGTTATACGGTATTAGCACCTGTTTCCAAGTGTTATCCCCTTCTGATGGGCAGGTTACCCACGTGTTACTCACCCGTTCGCCACTCTTTTTCTTTCGGTGGAGCAAGCTCCGGTGAAAGAAAAAGCGTTCGACTTGCATGTATTAGGCACGCCGCCAGCGTTCGTCCTGAGCCAGGATCAAACTCTCATAAAAAGTGTTTGAAACAATCTTGCGATTGTTAAGCTCAATTGTAATAATTGACTTGCTAGCATATTGCTTGCTATGTTGTTTGCTTCTATAAAAGAAGCGCCCTACACATTTGGTTTGTTTTATTCGTTCAGTTTTCAAAGGTCTACGTTGTTTGTCGCTTTGTTTCAGCAACTTTTACATCTTAACAGGTTACTGAGTGAATGTCAACAACTTTTTTTAATTAATTTTTGAAGAAGTTATCGTCATCGCTTTATGCGACTTTGATAGAATAACTGAAAGTCAGTCATCTGTCAATAACAATTTTGAAGTTTTTTTAAGCGACCTTCACTCGCTTTGGAACATTACATAATATACCAACATAATCTTGTTCGGTCAATCAAAAAAAGAGAGTTTTTGAAAGTTTTTTTGATTGCTTACCAATGTCCATGAATATTTACATGAATGTTCGCAAATAACACGAATGCCAATTGAAAAATCCCTTTTCACAAAAAATTCAATCGCATTTATCTGCGATAGGATTACATCATTTTCTAATAATTTATTTGTGCAGTTAAAAAAAGACGCTCAGTTTAACTGAGCGTCTTAGAATATCTATTTATTTTTAACGCATCGTTGGGAATAATAATACATCGCGAATCGATTGAACGTCGGTTAGCAACATAACAAGACGGTCGATCCCTATTCCTAATCCACCAGTTGGTGGCATCCCATATTCCAATGCTTCCAAGAAATCTTCATCCACGCCATGGGCTTCATCGTTTCCTTGTTCGCGTTCTTTTTCTTGCGCTTCAAAACGTTGACGTTGATCAATTGGATCATTTAATTCTGTAAAGGCGTTGGCAAATTCACGACCCACGATAAACAATTCAAAGCGATCCGTAAAGCGACCATCTTCCGCATTTTTCTTCGCCAATGGAGAAACTTCGACTGGATGCCCAAATACAAAGGTTGGTTGTTGCAGCGTTTCTTCTACAAATGTTTCAAAGAATTCGTTGATAATATGACCAATTTCCATATTGTCATTGATTTCTACATGGTGTTCTTTCGCTAATCCACGAGCTTCTTCGATCGTCATTTCTGGCCAGAAGTCAACACCGGTTTGTTCTTTGATGGCATCAACCATATGGATTCGTTTAAACTTAGCACCTAGGTCGATAGCTTGTCCATCATAAGATAGGGTCGTTTCGCCTAATACGTTTTGAGCAGCATCACGGATAATTCCTTCAGTTAAGTTCATTACATCTAGGAAATCTTGGTAGGCAGTATAAACTTCCATCATGGTAAATTCTGGATTATGAGTCGTGTCGATCCCTTCATTACGGAAGACCCGGCCAATTTCATAAACTTTTTCCATACCACCGACAATTAACCGTTTCAAATGCAATTCAAGAGCGATACGCAAATAAAGATCCATGTCTAACGCATTGTGATGAGTGATAAACGGACGGGCAGTCGCACCACCGGCTTCATTGTGCAAAACAGGCGTTTCGACTTCAATGTAGCCTAAGCCATCTAAATAGCGACGAATCTGGCTGATGATCTGACTGCGTTTCGTAAAGCGGTCAAAACTTTCACGGTTACTGATCAAGTCTAAGTAACGTTGACGGTAGCGTTGTTCTACGTTCGTTAAGCCATGATATTTTTCAGGTAACGGACGCAATGCTTTTGAAAGCAACGTGATCTCTTTGGCTTTAATAGAAACTTCGCCGGTATCAGTCTTCATAATTTCTCCAGTTACGCCGAAGAAATCACCTAAATCACCTTTTTTGAAGATTGCGTAAGGTTCTTCCCCTACTTCGTCTTTACGGACGTAGATTTGGATTTGGCCTTCACGGTCTTGTAAATGGGCGAAGCCGACTTTTCCTTTTCCGCGTTTGGTCATCATCCGGCCAGCGACACTGGCGGTTAATTGCTTTTCAACTAATTCTTCTTTTGTATCCGCATCATATGTTTCATGCAATTCTTTTGAATTTGCTGTACGTTCAAAACGTGCGCCAAATGGATCAATACCTTCTTCACGAAGATTTTCCATTTTTTCGCGGCGAACACGCATCTGGTCGTTCATTTCTGTTAAATTGGTTTGTTCCTCAGTCACGAATGTTCCTCCTCAAATGTAATTACTCTTCCTTATAATGCCAATGAATTCGCAAAAAATCAAGCCGAATCCACATTCGGCTTGGAGTTTTAACTAATTTTCTGTTTTGCTTCCGTCTTTTCTACTAACTGATCCAATAAATCTAAGATCACTTGTTTTTCTTCCGTCTGGTTGATCGCGACCTTGGTTTTAGCTGCTCTCGGAATGCCCTTTAAATAGTAGCTGGCATGCTGGCGGAATTCACGACAAGCAATTTTTTCGCCTTTTAAGTTAATCAAACGTTCTAAATGCAGCTTGGCCGTTTCGATTTTTTCTCTGGCAGTAGGTTCAGGAATTAATTCTCCTGTTTCCAAGTAATGCTGAGTCTGATGAATCATCCACGGATTGCCTAAAGCCGCCCGACCGATCATCACCGCATCCACACCGACTTCCTCAATCATACGTTTGGCATCTTCAGGGGTACGAACATCGCCATTGCCCATAAATGGAATTGTCAATTTGTCGGCGACTTGTTTCAACACATCCCAATTCGCTTGGCCTTCATACATTTGAACCCGTGTCCGACCATGCATCGCGATGGCAGAAGCCCCGGCCTTTTCAGCGGCTAACGCATTTTCCACCGCCAAAATATGTTGGTCATCCCAACCGATCCGCATTTTCACCGTCACGGGAATATCCACCGCCGATGATACCGCCTCAACCATTTCATAGACTTTGTTAGGATCCAGCAGCCATTTGGCGCCGGCTTCAGCTTTGATGACTTTATTTACCGGACAGCCCATATTGATGTCGATGATATCTGCCTCAGTATTTTCTTGCACGAATTGCGCTGCTTCAACTAAAGAATCTTTATTGCCGCCAAAGATTTGCACACTTAGCGGATGCTCTCTTTCATCAATGTACAGCATCTCCAAGGTTTTCTTATTTCTAAAGTGGATGCCTTGGTCACTGATCATTTCACAGACCACCAAACCAGCGCCAAATTCTTTCACCGTTACGCGGAAAGCAGCATTGGTGATCCCCGCCATCGGAGCGACCACGACGCGATTAGGAATCTCAACCTTACCGATATTCCATGTGCCATTTAATGATTTCACATTTATTCCCCCAAAATCTCTTGCTTCAATTCGTAAAGATCTTCTTCACTGTACTGGTATTTATTGTTGCAAAAGGCACAGACGGCTTCGGCGCCATGATCTTGATCAATTAATTCTTGGATTTGCTCTGCTCCTAAGGTAATGATCGCAGAGGCGAATTTTTCCTTTGAACAATCACATTTGAATTGGACCGGCATGGTTTCTAAAAAGAAAACATCATCCGTCGCTAAAAGATTTTGCAAAATCTCTTCTGGTGTTTGTCCTTCGTCTAATAAAGTAGAAATACGAGCAGTTTCTTTCAAACGCGCTTCTATCTGATCAATAATCTCATCGCTGGCTCCCGGCATGATCTGGATCATAAAACCGCCGGCGGTTTTGATCGAATCGTCTGTGTCGACTAACACCGATACCCCTACTGCTGATGGGATTTGTTCTGAGACAGCCAAATAATAGGTAAAGTCTTCACCGATTTCGCCAGAAACGATCGGTGTTTGCCCAGAAAAAGGCTCTTTCAAACCTAGGTCTTTAATGACCGTGAACATTCCTTCGGTTCCTACCGCGCCACGAACATCGATTTTACCAATCTCATTTAATGGCAGGCTAATATGTGGATTCTTGATATAGCCTTTGACCTCGCCTTTACCGTTGCTGTCTACCACGATCGCCCCCGCTGGTCCATCGCCTTCGATTTTCACCGTTAAGCGGTCATCGCCTTTTAAGGTGGCACCTAACATCAATCCACCAACCAGCGTACGTCCTAATGCCGCTGAAGCTGTGTTCCAAGTATCGTGACGGCGTTGTGCCTCGGCGACAGTCTCCGTCGCATTGACCGCATAGGCCCGGACAAAGCCTTCATAGGCTAATGCCTTAACTAAATAATCACTCATTTATCTATTCCTCGATTCCTTATGAATTCGTCATTCAATTTTACTCGTGATTGCATCATACTAGGTGTTTCAACTTTTTTCAACTTCTCCGTGTACCCTTACTAGAAAAGTTTAATATTCGACCGCTTAATAAGAAAGACTTTCGCGAACTCGCTCAGCTTTTACTTATTGCCGATAAAGCTAGTTTGTGAAGCCAGACATGACTAGACCTGATGCAAAGCGATTTATTCATCTGAAAATTTTATACTTTCTTTATACGGGGTAAAATAAAACAGCAGACAATTCCTCGTCTGCTGCTTAAAACCACATAGGTAACAAAATTGTTGCCAGCGCCGTAGCGTCATATTTTGTTGCTTCTTTTTTTAATTGATTGTGCAGCTCTCCCAGTGCTTTCGGAAAATCAGGTTGATGAGCTAAGACAAACAATGCCAAGCCCTTACAGATTTTTGTCGCCACCAATCCGCAATCTTCTGTTTTTTTCAACAGCTGGGCATTCTCTAATAATAATTTTTGAACCTCAGAGTAGCGTTTGACTTCCTTATCACCATAAGCTCGGCTGATTTGATCCATCATTGCTTTTGTTTTCTCACTGCGTGTCATAAGATCAACCCCTTTGTGCTTATTCTACGCCGCTTCATCAAATACACCAACTTTAAAGCAAGGATTTTTGCATCAACAAATCGGTTTGCTTGTCGGTTCCCACGTAAAAATCATGAGCACCGACTTGTTTGAAGCCAAAGGAGTGATAAAACTTCAAGGCATTTTGATTGTCTTCCCAGACACCTAGCCAGATGCTCGCGCGACTTTCTTGCGCTGCCAGCTCAAAGGCGTAATCCAATAGCTGCCGCCCTAAGCCTTGACGTTTGAAGGCTTTACGAATATAGATCCGTTCTACTTCTAAACCTTTTGGATCAATTGCTTCAGTTTGAGCGTCGCCAGTATTTAATTTTAAGTAACCGGCCACTTGCTCAGCTAAGTAAATAAAATAAAAACGGGACTCTGGCTGTTTTAACTCTCTTTGTAATTTTTCTACGTTATAAGCCGCGGCTAAATATTCTTCCAAATCGGCTGGATCATTATCTGCTGCAAAAGTCTCTTTGAAGGTTTCTCTGCTAATTGCCTGTAATTCGGTTAAGTCCTCTAAGCTACATGGACGAATCATTCCGGTCATATTTCTTCCTCCTTCTTAACTATAGCAAAACGACATGTCCGAGGACATGCCGTTTAGTTTTATTCTTGGTTATCGTTTGTATCGTCAGGAGCGATTTGATCGTCTGACTCTTTGTGTCCAGACTCTTTATCTTCTGCTTGCTTCTCCGCATCCTTTTCTTCCAAAGCACGTTTGGCTTCTTCGAAAGTTTGCGCTTGAGCTTTCTCGCTTGGATAAGGGCTGCCTTTTCCTGCTGGCATTTCACCTGTTTCAAACAATGATTTGATTGCTTTGGCATCCAATGTTTCAAATTCCAATAATTTTTCAGCAATCAATTTATGTTGATCACGGTGTGTTTCAATGATCTCACGAGCTTTTTCATGAGCTTGCTTCAAGATACTACGAACTTCTTCATCGATCTCAAAGGCAACTTGTTCTGAATAAGCTTTCGTTTGACCATAATCACGGCCAACAAAGACTTGATGATTGCCTTCGTATTGAACTGGACCAAGCTTATCGCTCATTCCGTATTCAGTTACCATACTGCGGGCTAATGAAGTTGCTTGTTCGAAGTCATTCGATGCACCAGTGGTTTGTGCGTTGAAGACGATCTCTTCAGCTGTCCGTCCACCTAACAGACCAACGATTTGTTCAAACATATCTTCTTTCGACATCAACATTTGATCTTCTTTTGGTAAAGCGATCATGTAGCCGCCAGCGCGTCCACGTGGAATAATCGTTACTTTGTGAACGACCCGGGCACGATTCAAGACCATCCCGATAATTGTATGACCCGCTTCATGATAAGCGACCATCTCACGTTCATGTTTACTGATGACACGATCTTTCTTAGCAGGTCCCGCGATCACGCGATCTTCTGCTTCGTCCACGTCAGAAGCATCGATTTTTTTCTTGTTTCGACGAGCAGCTACTAACGCCGCTTCATTCAAGACATTTTCTAAATCGGCACCGGCAAAGCCTGGTGTTTGTTGCGCAACAACTTTCAAATCAACATCGTCAGCTAAAGGTTTGTTCCGAGCGTGTACTCTAAGAATTGCTTCACGGCCTTTAACGTCAGGACGACCAACTAAAATCTGACGGTCAAAACGACCGGGACGTAATAACGCTGGGTCTAATACGTCAGAACGGTTGGTTGCGGCAATGACGATGACACCTTCATTCCCATCAAATCCATCCATCTCAACGAGCAATTGGTTCAAGGTTTGTTCACGTTCATCGTGACCGCCCCCCATACCAGCGCCACGTTGACGACCAACTGCATCGATTTCATCGATGAAGATAATGGCTGGCGCATTTTTCTTGGCTGTTTCGAATAGATCACGGACACGAGAAGCGCCGACCCCAACGAACATTTCCACGAAATCTGAACCTGAGATTGAATAGAATGGCACGCCTGCTTCACCAGCGACTGCTTTGGCTAGCAAAGTTTTACCAGTTCCGGGAGGTCCTTCAAGTAAGACCCCTGCAGGAATCCGAGCACCTAATTCCACGAAGCGACGTGGGTCTTTTAAGAATTCCACGACTTCGACTAATTCTTGTTTTTCTTCTTCCGCACCAGCTACATCAGAGAAGCGGACACGATTGGCTTTTTTGTCGGCTTCTTTGGCTTTGGATTTTCCGAAGTTCATCACTCGACCATTGCCGCCACCGCCGCCACCTTGTTGACCCATGATCATATAGAAGAAAAAGACCATTAATAGAATTGGTAGGAAGCTTACTAATAGAGTAACCCACATACCGCTGCTAGATTCTTCTTCGATCGATGTTTTGATCTTGTTTTCTTTGGCTAAGTCAGTCACTTGACTCAGGCTAGAATCATTTGGCAAAACAATTGTTGAGAAGTGCGTCGTTTTCGAATCGGTTTGACCAATAATGCTCAAACCACCGGAGTTTGCAACTTCTTGTTTTTCTTTATACTCACCAGTGATTTTGTAAACACCACCGGCAGGCTGAATCTTCAAGTTCTTGATTTTGCCTTCTTGCATTTGTTCCGTAAAGGTTGAATACTCGATATCTGGCGAAGCTGATTTGTTATCTCCGAAAAGGAAATAAACCACCATGACCATTGCCAAGATGACGAGGATATAATAGAGGGCATTTTTTACCCCCTTATTGTTTTTGTTCATCTGCGTCCTCCTCGCGCTTGTTAGCTTGTTAATAAAGTTTTATCAATTTTGACCTTTTAAGTATATCATACTAAGATTTTTTCAGTCACTAATTTGATTGATAAATTTCTGGCTTCAATACACCAACATATGGCAAGTTGCGATAGGCTTCTGCATAATCCAAACCGTAACCGACAACGAACTCATTTGGTACGTCGAAACCAACGTAGTCTGCATGAATATCTACCACACGACCTTCTGGTTTGTCTAATAATGTGACGATCTTCACTGATTTCGCTTTACGGTATTTAAATAGGTCCACCAAATAGCCTAATGTCCGGCCACTATCAATGATATCTTCCACGATCAACAGATCGCGACCTTCAACATTCGTATCCAAGTCCTTGATGATCTTTACTTCTCCAGAAGAGACCGTCTGATTGCCGTAGCTAGATACATCCATAAAATCCAATTCTAAATGTGTGTCGATTTCGCGAACAATATCTGCCATAAAGGGAACAGCCCCTTTTAAAATACCAACGACCAATGGATTTTTAGCGGCATAATCTTCAGTTAATTGTGCGCCTAATTCAACACAGCGTTTTTGAATATCTTCTCTTGTAATCAAGATTTTTTCAATATCTTTTGCAAGCATTTTTAAACTCCTTTCATTTCGACACTTGAAGCGTATAGTCAAGTATGTAGTGTATTCTATCAGTTTCAACTGTAATACTCAAATAGGAATTAGCAAAAGGTAAAAGCGCTACGATTTCTCCCAGTGAATCTACTACTACCCATGCTTTGTTCCGCTCATCAACAGGAATTTTTTGGTCAATAAAATAACGATTGATTCGCTTTTTTAAGGATGCCGAAAAACGCATCCGATCGCCTGACTGACGACGGCGGATCGTTAACGGCAAGTCAATGTCTAACGGCAGCGGTACGTGGTAGCCTTCTACATTTGATTTTGTCGTACTTTTCCGCAGAGTCATTTCCTCAGCTTTGTCGATGACCAGTGTTTGATTTTCAGTTAAAGAAAAGATTCCTTCATTTAATGTAGCCTTTTTTTCTAAAAAGAACTGCTGATAGCGTCGAGTAAATTGCCAACTGTCCCCAAGGTCTAGCGTCCATTGACTAACCGGGCGCCGAACTTGATCTACGAGCGAAAACAATTGTCGCTGCGAGACTGTCAAACCCGTTTCCTCTTCGATCCCTTGAAAGAAGCTCGTCAGAAAATAATAACGAGCACCCGTTTCATAGGGCAGTGTCTCAGCTGAAAAAGACCAGCCTTGATCGGTTTGCCGGATATTTCTTAAATTTTCTTTTAGCGCTTGTTTGATCAGCGGTTCTGCCCACGTCAGCTGCTGTTGAAATTGCTGGACGTGCTGCAAAATTTGTGGATTTTCTTTTTTTAGCTCTGGTATTACGTTATGCCGCATCCGATTGCGAAAAAAATCAGTCGATTGATTAGTGACATCTTCAAAATACGTGACTTGCTTTTCTTCGGCATAGCGATAGATTTCAGCCTTTGAAAACGACAGTAGTGGTCGTAATAAACTGCCTGTGCTAAAAATTTGTTTTCGTGCAATGCCGCTGTGACTAGCCAGCGAGCCTCCCTGCGCCAAACGCATCACCATCGTCTCCAACTGATCATCTCCATGATGAGCCGTCACCAACAGCGAATAATTTTCAGCTTCCATGATTTCTTCAAAAAAAGCATAGCGGACTCTCCGCGCCGAGGCCTCAATATTTTTTTTCGCCGGTTGTTGCCAGACTTTTAGATAGAAGGGTAGCTTATGGCGTTTACAATAATTCCGTAAAAACTCAGCTTCGGCTTTCGACTCTTTACGCAACTGATGATCCACATGGGCTACGCCCAGATTTAAACCTGCTTGCTCCAACAAATGCAGCAAGACCATCGAATCGACACCAGTAGAAACGGCAACTAAAATCTTTTGATCTGTTTGTAATTCCGGATTTTCCCGAAAAAGAACTTGCTCCATATTACGCTCCTTACTCACAAGAAAGACTTTCGCGAACTCGCTCAGCTTATTGCCGATAAAGCGAGTTCGCGAAGCCGGACATGAATATACCTGTCGTAAAGCAATTTATTCATGCGAAAATTTTATACTTTCTTTGTAGTTAAAAAAAGCTGAAATCCTCTAAAGAATTTCAGCCCTTCTATTTAGCTGCGGCGACCGCCTCGGCCTCCGCGTTTGCCTTCAGTATTTCGTTTAATCGATGACAAGCGATCATCGCTGTCCTTCAAAAAGGAACTCATCAATGAATCGAAGTCTTGTTTGCCGCCGCTATTTTTAGGATTTCCTTTTGCTTGTGGCTTTTGACGATTGTTGTCGCGATTATCGCGGAACTCACGTTTAAAAGGTTTCTTTTCTGGCTGTTGTGGCTGATCTTGTGCTTTACGGATAGACAGGCCGACTTTGCCGTCATCTCCTACGGAAGTCACTTTCACCGTTACTTCATCGCCAACAGTCAACACATCATGAATGTCTTTGACGAAACCATTAGATATTTCACTGATATGGACTAAGCCAGTTTTCCCCTCACCCAAGTCGATAAAGGCACCGAAATTAGTAATTCCTGATACTTTTCCTTGCAGCTTAGCTCCTACTTCGATTGACATAAAAAAATTGTTCCTCCTAATTTTTTTCCATTTATTTTAAAACTACTCTTTCGTAGTTTCGGACTTGACTACTTCGTCAGCAGGCGCTTTGTCCTTGCTAGGCGTTTTCACTGGATCTGGTAAAACAAAAATCAATTCACCGTCTTTTGAATAATAGTAACGACTACGAGCGAGCTTCGCTACATAGTTATCATCTTTTAACAGCTTTACATCGCTTTTCAAGTCCGCTACCCGATTATCCACCTTAGCAGATTCAGCGACGGTCTTGACCTTGATTTCATTTAATTCACTTAAATGACGCTGTTCATTAAAAATTTGAACTCCCATGACGATAAAGACAAAAGCAGCGACAGCAAACAAAGCAGCCAAACGACGACGCTTAAAGACGAGTTGACGATGTTGCTTTTGAAATTTGCGGTATTGCTCCTTCGCATACGGCGTATCTAATGAAGCGATTTTCTGCGTTTCATTTTCATTCATTCCTACGCGCTCCTATCTATCATGAAATTCTTTACTATTATATCAATTCAAGATATAATTGTCTATTTGAATTATTCCTAATTCCCGTTATTATCGTTATTTTCCACCCGTGTTTCACTAATTATCCGATACATTTTAGCCGCGTCTTCTTTTTTCGTCGACTCATGGAGTTCCTCGACTGCAACTTCCAAGACTTTATTCCCAAATTGAATTCGTAATTGATCCCCAATTTTTATATTGGTTGAAGATTTTGCTAATTTTCCATTTACTTGAATCCGACCTTTGTCTGCCACTTCTTTGGCTACCGCACGTCGTTTGATGATTCGTGAAATTTTTAAAAACTTATCTAATCGCATCTGCTATCCCCTTTTCCATTTTAATCGTAATAGTTTACTACCGAAAGGCAACATCAGCCATTCTCTGATGGTTAATAGCCGTAAACGCATGGCTAAAAACAGAAAAGCTGAACCGCCGACTGCCACACCTAAAATGGCCACTAATAAAGCTACACTTCGTTTCGTAACTGCCCCGAATAGTAAACTGACACCTCCATAATAACACAGCAACACCACTACCATACCGCCTAAGCAAATAAATAAGTGGCGCATAAAATGACGTTCACTACTATACCCGCGAGTCAGGCGATCACTGGCTAAATGCAAGATGAATAAAGAGACCATTAAGCCTAGCAGTGTCGAAAGACTGGCACCGACTGTTCCAAATTGCTTCGTCAAACCGCCGGTAGTTACTAGCTTGACTAGTAACCCTGCGCCGGCTGCTTGCAGCGACGAACGATAATGATTCTGGCTTTGAGCGATACTTTGATAAGCCTGTACCATCGCCGTCAAAAAAATTGCCAAGACGAAAAGCACCAATGTCGCGTTCCCTTTGTAATCTTTAAATAACGCGTAATTTACGTAAGGCAGCAGCAACGCCAACCCGACTGAGGCCGCCGCCGCGATCCCGCAAGTCAAACGCAAAAAAGTCTGGCTCGTTTTAATAAATTGCGAACGGTCTTGATTCACTAAATGACGCGTCAATAGCGGTAAAAAACTGGAACTTAAAGCCAACGCCACCACTAAGCCTAATTGGACCAACGGTTGCCCGCGGTCATAGACCCCTTTGGCTAGCTTCGCACCATGTTCACTCAAGCCAAAATCAACCAGCGCCTTTTTCACGGTAAAAGAATCAATCAGCTGAAATAAAATCAACAAACCGCTGTAAACGGTCATTAAACCGCCTTCCAGTAAAAGACGTTTTCCCAGCTGCCAACTCTCCGCTTTTAATCGTGGAAGCTTCTTCGCTAACGTCGTTCCTAAAATCTTACGACGATACGACCAGAGAACAAAAACGGCGGCAACCCCTCCAACTAAGGCCCCAGACATTGCGATTGTCCCGGTGTAATAAACATCCATTCCAAAATGCTGATAGGACCAAGCCGCTAAAAGAATCACTCCTACGCGAATCAACTGTTCGACGACTTGGGAAACGGCGGTTGGAACCATTAAAAGCTTGCCTTGAAATTCTCCTCTTGTAATCGAAAGGAAGGGCATGATGATAAAGGTGAAAGAAACAACTTGAATCAACGGTGCTAATTTCCCATCACCCATCCAATTCGCGAAGGGCTGCGCCGAGAAAAAGCATAGCGCCCACAAAATCAAACCAAATCCGCTGATCAAAGGAAACAAATCCTTCAATGCCTCCCGCTGTTGGCGTGGTTCTTTTTGCTCTGCCACATATTTTGAAATGAACTGAGGCAGGCCAGACAAAGCCAACGTCATCGCGATTCCATAAATCGGATAGACTTGCTGATAGACATAAAAGCCTTCGTCTCCCGCCAAGTTTTGATAAGGTACGCGATAGATGGCACTTAACAGCTTCGCGATAAAGGAAGCTGCCGTCAAAACAAAGGCCCCCTGCATCATGACTTTCATTTCTTTGTTTGCCAAGGCCTTCACCACCTACTCTTTATACTTTTGTTCCCGCAAGGCTTTGATAAACAAACTAATTTCTCGCAGCCAAACAGCCTCATCCATTTTTTTGTCGATCATCAACTTGATGACCATTTTATCTTTTTCCACGCCTAGCGTGGCTTTCATCTTAGTGGCACTCAAGGCTTCAAACAACTGCTCGACTTGATAGGCCTTGGTACCTACTTTGCTTAGCGTCACAATGATTTGTTGTTGACGTTTTTGGATGCTTTCGACTAAGGCACGGTCGCCATCCATTTTAATCTGACCAACATTTAATAAATTCGCCACTTCGTCTGGATAATCCCCAAAACGATCCACAAGGTCAGACTCGACTTCATCCAACATCTCCGTGCTCTCCAATTCGCGAATGCGTTTGTAAATCTCGATTTTTTGCCGTTCGTCTTCGATATAAGTCCCCGGAATGTAGGCGTCGATTCCTAAATTGATTTCCACCGAAGTTCGTTCGATCTGAGTATTTTTCCCTTGCTTACGATCCACCGCTTCAGAGAGCATTTGTGAATACATATCAAATCCTACCGCATCAATAAAGCCATGCTGTTGGGCACCTAATAGATTACCTGCACCACGAATCGACAAATCTCGCATCGCGATCTTAAAGCCGGAGCCAAGCTCAGTAAAGTCTTTGATTGCCTGCAATCGTTTTTCACTGACTTCGTTTAAAATCTTTTGCGGCTCATACATGAAATACGCATAAGCGATCCGATTGCTGCGGCCTACCCGTCCTCTCAATTGATACAAGGTGGATAATCCCATATAATCGGCGTTTTCGACAAACAAGGTATTCACATTCGGAATGTCCACACCGGTCTCGATGATCGTGGTCGTGACTAAAATGTCATACTGGCCGTCGATGAAATCCATCAAGGTATTTTCCAATTGAACTTCCGTCATCTGCCCATGAGCAAAACCGATTTTGGCATCGGGTACTAGCATTTGTAACTCTTCAACTTTTCGTTCGATGGTCTCTACGCGATTATAGAGATAAAATGCCTGCCCGCCACGAGCCAATTCTCGCTCGATCGCTTCTCTGATCGCCCCCGGATTGGTTTCCATCACATAAGTTTGGATCGGGTAACGGTTTTCCGGCGGCGTCTCAATGACTGATAAATCCCGTACGCCTAACATTGACATATGCAGCGTCCGTGGAATAGGTGTTGCCGTCAAAGTCAAGACGTCGACTTGCGAGCGTAATTGTTTCAATCGTTCCTTGTGTTTTACTCCAAAACGCTGCTCTTCGTCAATCACTAATAGGCCAAGATCAGAAAATTTTAAATCTTGCGAGAGCAGACGATGGGTCCCCACTACAATATCAACTTGACCGGTCCGCAATTGTTCAATGGTTTCATTTTGCTGTTTTTTTGTCCTGAAACGGCTCAGCATCGCCACATTGACAGGGAAATTTTCAAACCGTTCCGTCATCGTATCAAAATGTTGCTGAGCCAAAATCGTCGTTGGTACTAAAAAGGCCACTTGTTTGTTTTCTTTGATTGCTTTAAAGGCAGCGCGTAAGGCGACTTCGGTTTTCCCAAAGCCCACATCTCCAACTAACAAACGATCCATCGGCCGATTTTTTTCCATATCGTGCTTGATCTCCGCGGTACTCCGCAGCTGATCGTCCGTCTCGCTATAAGGAAAGGCATCTTCAAATTCTTTTTGGTATTCGTCATCAGGACCAAAAGCATAGCCTCGTTCGGCTTCCCGCTTGGCATAAAGCTCAATCAAGTCATCCGCGATGTCTTCGATTCGTTTCGAGACCTTGCTCTTTGTCTTCGTCCATTCGCTGCCGCCTAATTTATTGATCTTCGGTGGCTTCGCTTCGGAAGAAACGTATTTTTGAATCAGATTCAGCTGGGTAACTGGGATAAACAGCTTATCGTCCTTTTGGTACAAGATTGACATGTAATCTTGATGGACGCCATCGATCTCAATCGTTTCCATGCCGACATATTTTCCGATCCCGTGATTGGCATGGACGACATAATCCCCAGTCTTCAACTCATTGTAACTTTTTAGCCGCTCCGCATTCGAGATTGTTTGACGCCGCGCTCGCTTTTTCGTGACCTTTTGGAAAATCTCTCGTTCCGTCACCACGACCAGTTTATCTTGCGGCAATTCAAAACCTGAGGTTAAGTTTCCCGTCATGATTTGATCCTGACCGATCAACAACTTTTCTGGTGTCGTTTGAACCGCTTGAATGCCCACATCATGAAATTCTTGCGTCAATTTTGCTTGTCGTTCTTGGTCCGAAACAAGAAATAGAATTGTTTGACCTTGCTTTTGCCAGCGATCAACTTCAGTTTTTAGTAAAGGCATTTGGCCAAAAAATTGCTGCATCGAACGATATTGAAAATTGTGGATCGCCTCGAAGCGCAGATTTCCCATTCCTTTTTGGAATAATGAAAAGAAACTGGTGGTTAATTTGGTGTTTTTAATCAACTCATGGAGATTCAAACCAAAAGTTTGTTCCGAAAAAACCCGCATTTCTTCAATTTTTTGCGTATGCCATTCCGCTTCTTCTCGTTCCATTTCTCGATACGTTTCCATCATTCGCGGATAGTCATCGACAAACAGCAACGCCTCTTGATCTAAATAATCCAACAATGAAACTTTTTCTTCATATAAAAGATCGGTATAATATTTCGCATCTTCTGTTGGAATACCATCTTCCCAAGAAGCAATCAACTGACCAAAATAATCATTCAAAAAATTATAGTCTTCTTTTTCTTTCGTCACCGCTAAACGATTTTGCAGCAACTGGTTCACCTTAGCCACGCCTTGGGTCAAATCTTCGGCGGAAAAAACCAGATCCGTCGTCGGCGTGATCCAGACTTCTTCCAAGTTTTCCACTGACCGCTGCGTATCGGCTTCGAAATACCGTAACGAATCGACTTCCACGTCAAACAGCTCGATTCGAATTGGATATTCAGTCGTTAACGGATAGACGTCGACAATACTGCCCCGCATACTGAATTCACCTGGTTTACCTACCATTGTTTGCCGCTCATAGCCCATTAAGACTAACCGTTGCGCAAGTTGCTCTAGATCAATCTCACTGCCGACTCGCCAGTGGAGCTGATTGGCCCGCCATGTTTTAGGTGTCGGTAAATATTTTCGTAGCGCTGCTGCTGGCACGACAAAAATCCCTTGCTCGCCTTGTGATAGCGCACGCAAGGTAGAAACCCGTTCGGCACGCGCCTCTGGAGAAGCAAAGGCCATTTCAGCTGACAGTACCTCGTCTACCGGAAATAAATGGACATCTTCGGTAATCTGTCGCAATTCTTCCGCTAGCTGATTACTATAGTAGAGATTCGGTACTACCACGACTGTTTGCTCATTGCTTTGTTTTTGAGCCGCTGCCATGACCAAGGCTTTAGCCGATCCCGAAAGCCCGATCAATAATTGACGCTTGGCTTTTTTCTTTAAAGACGCTTGCCATTCTTTTACTAATGGCATCTGATTTATAAATTCGATCACATTCACTGTTCATGCTCCTTATTTCTGCTGACGTTTTTAAACGTCTAATTAAATTGATTCATCGTTTGTGAAAAGTCCTTACGAGCAATAAAATAATCTACCGCTTCACCAGCTTTGGCGACACTGTTGGCGATCGTTGCCGCTTCTTCTTTGCTAAAAGTACTTAACACATGGTTTACCACTGTTTTTCCTTGGGGACGCCCGATGCCGATTTTAATCCGATTAAATTCTTGGGTGCCTAAATGGGATATAATACTTTTCAATCCATTGTGGCCTCCGGCACTGCCTTTTTGCCGTAAACGCAATTTGCCTAATTCCATGTCCAAATCATCCGCGATCACCACCAGCTCATCCAGTTCAATCCCGAAATAAGTCATTAACGGTCCAACCGCTCGACCCGATTCATTCATAAAAGTCATCGGCTTTACTAATAATATTTTTTCACCATTCACAAAAAAGTCGGCCACTTCCGCCTCAAAAGGATTTTTCTTGAAGACTGCATGATTTTCTGCTGCTAAACGATCCACTGCCATAAAACCGACATTATGTTTCGTATTTTCATATTTTTTTCCGGGATTTCCCAGACCCACGATCATTTTCACTTTATTCCGCCTCGTTCTTAACTAATTTTAGCTTTTCGCTCTACAACTGATCCTATTTTAAATCAGAAATTGAAAAAGCATGACAAAAGGCTGGATAGTCAGCTGACTACCCAGTCGAATTTTTTTCTTTATCCAGTATAACACAAACTAGACTGTAGTGACCGTTTTCAACACTTCCACTTGTTTTCAAAATACTGTTATTTTTGCAAAAACTTAATCATATCAGCTCCTTGAAGCATCAACACATGAAACGCTTACTCTGGAAACAGCTGAAAAAACTGTATTATTAATGAGTAAGTTACGTGACAAGTTTCATTAATTAGTGTTATGATTTCACTGGAAAAACAAATATAAGAAGGGATTGGTACACATGACTGCAAAAGCAGCTAATAAAACCCATCAAAAAGTAATGTTAATCGGCGACGGAGCAGTAGGTTCAAGTTATGCCTTCGCTTTAGTCAATCAAAATATCGCACAAGAAATCGGTATTATCGATATCGACAGCAATCGCACACAAGGAGATGCTATTGACTTATCTCACGCACTAGCATTCACTTCTCCTAAGAAAATTTATTCTGCCACTTATGAAGACTGTCATGACGCTGACCTTGTTGTCATCACTGCCGGCGCTCCACAAAAACCAGGTGAAACTCGTTTAGACCTAGTTGGTAAAAACTTACGCATCAACAAAAGCATCGTAGAACAAGTTGTCGCTTCAGGCTTCGACGGCATTTTCTTAGTAGCCGCTAACCCAGTTGACATTTTAACTTACTCTACTTGGAAATTCTCAGGTTTCCCTAAAGAACGCGTTATCGGTTCTGGTACTTCATTAGATACTGCTCGTTTCCGTCAAGCAATCGCTGAATTAGTAGACGTTGACGCTCGTAACGTCCATGCTTACATTTTAGGCGAACACGGCGACTCAGAATTCCCAGTTTGGTCACACGCTAACGTTGCCGGCTTACAAATTTACGAATGGGTTAAAGACAATCCAGAAGTTGATGAAGAAGCGTTGGTTAACTTATTCTTCGGTGTACGTGACGCAGCTTACGAAATCATCGAGAAAAAAGGCGCGACCTTCTATGGTATTGCAGTTGCTCTAGCTCGTATTACTCGTGCAATCTTGAATGACGAAAGTGCTGTCTTCCCATTGTCTGTTTACTTAGAAGGACAATACGGACAAAATGACATCTATATCGGTGCACCAGCTGTCATCAACGCTAGCGGAATTCAAAACATTATTGAAATTCCTTTAACAGACGCTGAAAAAGATCGTATGGATGCTTCTGCTAAAGAATTAAAAGAAGTTATGGATAAAGCCTTCGCTGATCTTGAAGCAGAAGGAAAATAAAAATATATCTAATATTTGGCCGCAAAGAATATAAATATTCTTTGCGGTTTTTTTAATATTTGCTAATGTTTCAAAACATATCACTCGTATTTAACCTATTCTGTGGTATATTTATATTCGGTATATCATTTAAAATAATCGACTATTTTGATAGATGGAAGTGCATCGATAGTTAATGAAAACCAAATAAAAGAAAAAGCAATGAGGAGTTATTTCGATGACAAGAAATGAAAAAAGAAATTCTCGCAGCCGTACGAGGTTCGGTGTTATTGTTCTCTTAGGTTTATTGGTAGTTTTAGTTGGCGGATACGCAATTCGCAGTACATATTATGCTCAGAGGTTTCTTCCTAAGACCGTTGTTAACGGTGTGAAGATCGATAACTTAACGGTAGATCAAGCTAATAAAAAAATTACCCGCGAGCTATCAGAGTCTCCATTTATTATCAAAGTTGATAATAAAAACTGGAAAGAAATCCAGCGGAAAGATTTAGGCTGGCAAAATAATTATCAAAGCGGCCTGACAAAAATGCAGAAAAAACAAAATCCTTTCAGCTGGGGAATGCAACTTGTCTCCGCTGCCGATACAAAAGATGTGGACGGCAACACATTAGATGAGAACAAATTAAACGCTGTTGGCGAAGCGGTTCGTAGTGAAATCACTCAGATGAACACGACTCGAACTGCGACAGAAAACGCGACAGTTACCCATACAAATGAAGGCTTTGAGATCGTTCCCGAAAAGCAAGGAACCACGATCGACGTTGACGCGGCGGTAGCAGCCTTCAAAGAAGCAGCCAAAACTGGCAAGGAAACTATTAATTTTACAGATTACTTAAGTAAACCAACCATCACTAAAAATGATGAGAGTTTGAAAAAGACAATGGATAAAATGAATGCCATTGCTAAGATCAAAGCAAATTACAGTATCAATGGACAGAACTTCCAAATCCCGACAGCCGACATCAATGATTGGTTGATCGACGACAACGGAACCTTGTCTTTGGATCAAGCAAAAGTAACAGCGTACGTAACTAGCTTAGGTGAAAAATACAACACCAAAACTAATCCAACTGAGTTCAACAGTACTCGTCGCGGAAAAGTTTCTGTTCCAGCCGGCACCTACAGTTGGACGATCAACACACCAGAAGAAGTAACTGCGTTAACCAACCAAATTTTAGAAGGCAAAGACTTCACCCGCTCACCAATCGTTACTGGTGCAACAACAGCGGACAAGCCGCTAGTCGATAAGACTTATATCGAAGTCGATTTACAAAATCAACACATGTGGTACTACAAAGATGGTAAGGTTGCTTTAGAAACAGATATCGTCAGCGGAAAACCGACATCACCGACACCTGCGGGAGTTGATTATGTATGGTCAAAAGAAACAAACAAAACCTTAAAAGGGAAAAACGATGACGGAACGGATTATGCGAGTCCAGTGAAATTCTGGATGCCGATTGATTGGACCGGCGTTGGACTTCACGACTCTGATTGGCAGCCGGCATATGGCGGCGAGCTATGGAAGACCCGCGGTTCTCACGGTTGTGTGAATACTCCACCAGATGTCATGGCAAAACTCTTTGACATGGTTGAAGTCGGTACACCAGTACTAGTCTTTTAATAAAATAAAAACCAGCGAAATGTATTCGCTGGTTTTTTTGTCGTCTCTTATATTGTAATAAAGCTTCAAATGCTTCCGCTATTTTATTCAGCCGAAGTATAAACTTCCGATACATCATCGTCATCTTCTAATTTCTCAACTAAACGATCAAGTTTTTCCTGCTGATCTGCTTCTAATCGTACGGTCGTCTGAGGAACCATCGTTAACTCCGCCTGAGCTAAGGTAAAGCCATCTGCCTCTAATTGATCTCGGACACTCACGAAATCTTCTGGAGCCGTATAGATCTCAAATACTTCCGGCAAGATCTCCATGTCTTCTGCACCTGCTTCTAGCACATCTTCAAACATCGTATCCTCATCCACGGTTAAGCCTTCTCGTTCGATTGCGATATACCCCTTGCGATCAAACATATAATTAACCGTTCCTGTCTCACCAAGGTTGCCCCCATTACGAGTGAATGCCACACGGACGTTGGTTGCCGTTCGATTCCGATTATCCGTTAGCGTGTGGACCAAAATCGCTACGCCTCCTGGACCATACCCTTCGTAAGTAATTTCATCATAATGTTCACCTTCACCTGCAGAGGTGGCTTTTTTAATTGCACGATCGACATTGTCATTAGGCATGTTCGCAGATTTCGCTTTGTCTACCATCAAACGTAAAGCTGGATTGGTACTCGGGTCAGGACCGCTCGCCTTAGCGGCCATATAAATCTCACGAGAAATCTTTTGAAAGGTCTTTCCTCTTTTTGCATCTTGAGCATTTTTCCGTCCTTGAATGTTGTTCCATTTACTGTGTCCTGACATGCTGCATACCTCCATTTATTTATTCCCTATTCATTGTCCGCCTGAAAACTATTTTCGTCAAGAAAAAACAAATCAGCGTTTGCGTCGCAGCTTATGAACGAAAATAATCAAAAGGCAAGCCGTCAAAGCACCGCAAGAATCCAACATTACATCCTGGAATAAAGGAGTGCGTCCACCAGTTAGCATTTGATGGAATTCATCTGTTGCCGCATAACCCGTCGCTGCCAGCCAAGCAAAAGCCAGTCCTAAGACCGATGACTTTTGTTTCAATTTCGGTAATAATCCTAAGTATAGACTTCCACCTAAAATAAAATAAGTCGTAAAATGTGCCGCCTTGCGAATAAAAAATTCGACAAACTTGACATAGCCTTTTGCTGCAATACTTACTTCGCTGCCAGCATAGTTAAAGGAAATACCGCTGAAGAATTGTTTGAATGGCTCGTTGGCTAAATATTTTTGAATCACTGACACTTGACTTTGTTGCTGATAGGTCATGGATGAACTGATAAATAAGACCACCATCATTAAACAGGCGATCCCTAAATAGAAGTTTCCATTCTTTAATTGCTTTTGCATCCTTGTTCCTCCATACTACTAAGCTTAAAAAATATTTTTTGTACAGTTGCTGCTCAAATTTTTTCTAACGACACACGTAAACAGCTAGTACAACTCAAACGTGGAATGATTTAATCCATAAAAAAACCGGTACGAAAGACCGTACCGGTAAGTAATTGTTTAAATTCTTGATTACATACGAACTGCAAAGCTTGGTGCAAAGTAGCTTACAGAACTTACGGTAACTGATTGACCTGGTTGAGGAGCGTGGATATATTGTCCTCCACCCATTGCGATCGCTACGTGATATGAACCACCAGGGCTACCCCAGAAGTATAAGTCGCCTGCTTGTGCTTGGCTAACAGAGATACGTGTTCCAGCTGATTCTTGAGGAACTGTCCAGCCGCCGATTTCACGACCAGTTGCTTGACGGAATACATAAGATGTAAACCCAGAACAGTCAAACCCAGCTGGTGTTTTACCGCCCCATACATATGGTGTACCAATGTATTTCATTGCTTCAGCAACAACGCCCGCTGTGTTTCCTGATGGTGCAGGAGTTGGTGTTGGCGCTGGTGTAGGTTCAGGAGTCGGCGTTGGTGTAGGTGTTGGCGCCGGTGTTTGGTTAGAACCTTGGTTACCAGAATTTGAATTTTCGTTATTAGTTGGTGTTTCCGGTGTTGTTGATGGCGTCGTTGGTGTAGGAGTCACACTACCACCTTGGAAATTATCTTCACTAGTTGACCCAGTTGAAGACTCAACTGTGCTTGATTGTGTTGTTTGTTCTGTTGAAGAAGCTTCAGTTGTAGAAGATTCTACAGTTGAACTTCCTGTTGAAGATGCACTGGCAACTGCTTCTTCTTGTGCTTTCCGATCTGCTTCAGCTTTTGCTTGACGTTCTACTTCAGCTTTTTGAGCTGCTTCTTGTGCTTCAGCAGCTTTCTTAGCTTCTTCTTGTACACGTTGTTGTTCTTGGATTGCTGCTGCTTGCTTATCTTTCAAGTTGGCTTTTTCGCCTTCAGCTGTTGCTTGTTCTGCTGCTAATGTTGTTGTTTGAACATTCAAATCAGCTTGTTTAGTGATTAAATCACCTTTTTGGCTTTCTAAAGCTGCTTGGTTAGCAGTAATTTGTTCTTGTTGTTTTTGAGTTTCAGCTTGTTTTTGTTCAACTTCCACTTTATCAGCTTTTTGTTGTTCAACTAAATCGTTGTTTGCTTTAACGATTGTTGACATTGCTTGAACACGACCAACAGCATCGCTGAATGATTCAGCATTCAATACCACGTCAATAACATTGGTTGATGATTGTTTTACTTGCACGTCACGAGCTTGTTCTTTAATTGCTTCAGAACGCTTTTCGATCCGTTCTTGCAAGGTTTTGATTTGTTTTTGTAGATCTTGTGATTTTTGTCTTAACGTTGCTTGTTCATTTAATAAACTTTGAGCTTTATCGTTAATTGAAGCAACTTCACCTTCTAATGCACTGATTTGTGATTGTGCATCCGTTTGTTGGTTCTGTAAACTTGAGATTTTCGCATCTTGATCAGCGATTTTACTATCGAATTCATCGGCAGAAGCTGCGGCTGGAGCTGCTAATGCGCTTAATGTTACTGAACATACCATTAATGCTGATAACAAACTTTTTTTCACTTTTAATGTCCTCCGACTACTTTTTTCATTTTTGAATTTTATTAGACTTTTTTACTAACACATTCATGAGTTTACCATAGCTGTATGTCATGCATATAATAGCTTTGTTACAAAAACATTTCATTTTGCTATTTTTTACTTACAAATTTGAAATATAAAAAAACAGAAGCGTAAGCTCCTGTTTTTTTTAGTTAGCACTATTCTATTTTTCGCTCTTAAATATCCAGACTCTCATCCGCTGGTGCAATCAGTAGTTTCTCCAACGGAAAGATAAAAATCACAAAAATAAAAATGTTGAAGAGCAACGTTGGTCCTAAATAACGAGGAACAAAATAATCGCTACTGGTCCCAGTCAAACCAAAAACGGTTTGCAGCAATAAACTGACTAATTCAAAGATTGTCACACTAATGACCATCGTGAAAAATAAGGTTAAAATATTTTGCTGAATAACCTCTTTGAAAAAGTACAAAAGCATCACTAACACCGGGAAAATTACAGCATAAATTCCAATCACGCCGATGTAGTATAAATCGTACAGAATTCCTAAAATCAAAGCTGTTCCAAGTAAGAATCGCTCATCAATAACCTTGGAGACGATTAGTAAAACAAGCAGAGCAAAATGCGCGTTTGCAACGTATACATTGTCTGTCCAAGAGGCCATTATTCGAGTGATATGGGCATCTAGTAAAAATAATAAAAATAATAAAACTGGCGTGATATATTTCAGTGTTGTTCGTTGAATCATTCGGTCGCCCCTGCCATTCTTTGGACAATCGTTACCACAGAAATATCATACATCTGTGCGTAGGGTTTGATATAAACCTCACGATTTAATCCATAGCTGTCAGGTTTTACTTTGACAACCGTCCCGATTGGCAAGTCTGCCGGCGAATTTCCACCTAATCCGGAGGTTTGAACGACATCGCCTTCTTTGATGTCTTGGTCCCCTGTAATCTCTGACGCAATTAACTGTTGCTCTTTTACATTGTAGTTATTTAATACGCCAAAAGAATTCCCTTTATTTGAACTTATTTTTACTGGAAAATGATTACTGTTCTTATTATCTGAAGTTAATAACTGGATTTTTGAGGAATGAGCATTGACTTCCATTACCCGTCCTATCAATCCTTTTTGCGACATCACTGCCATGTTTCCTTCAACACCATCACTGCTGCCCTTATCAACAATCAGCATATCCTGCCACGTATCCGGCGAGCGGGTAATGACATTGGCCGTCACTTTTTGATAGCTGGTCAGCGTTTGATTCAGTTCTAGCTCAGCTTTTAAATGTTCGATTTCTTGTGCTTGGTTCTTGGTTTGCTGCTTTACTTCATCGTATTGATCGACTTCATTCTTCAATTGCTCGTTTTCTTGGTAAGTATTGACTAGGTTGGAAACAGATTGAACGCCGCCCGTTAACCAACGTCCCGGTGCTGTGATTACTTTATCAACGACACTCACCGTGTCATTGATCGCGGACTGAACAAAATTCGTTCCACTATCTTTCGCACGATTTGCTGCGGTGATCGAGACGGTCGCGACAACAATAATAACAACAATTAACAAAATAATAATATTCTTATTTGGATTAAACTTTCTCACTTAGGCACCTCTGGACACTATAATATAAAATAAATTTTACCACTAAACGAGGGGATTAAAAAGCGCCAGCCGTTGATTTTAAAGAATTTTAGTATCTCTCAAAAAGGAAAAAGAAGCAGGTCAACCGTTGCTGCAATAACCAGCTCCTTGACCTACTTCTTTAGACATCACGACTTTGAATGACGGCGATCATTCCCTTAGAAAAACTCACCTCTGCCTGGCCAATTAAAAACTCATTGCTGGCTAAGCTAGTGGGCTGTGGAAAATCCGCTTTCTTCAACTCATATTTAAAATTTGTTAGTGAAAGCTCCTTTACTGATGTCAAGCAGCAGAAGGCAACATATTTCATCTCCACTTCTTGTTCAAGTCTATATGAACCCGGAGCCAAATACTTAATCGTATTCCCTCGATCGCTAATCGTAATCTGCGAAAGAAACGGTTGAAAGCGTGGTTCCAATCCCAGCCATAAATTCGCCAGTAAATGATCCAAACGCCCACCAGTCGCTCCAATCAGTGTCACTTCCGCTTGAGGAAATCGCTCAAAAGCCTTCACTAAAGCCAGTTGGGTATCTGTATCATCCTTTTCCGCCGGAGCTGTCAACACCTCTCCAACCTGACCGAAGACCTCTTCTTTTTCTTTTTCATTCAACGAATCAAAATCACCAATGGCTAGATCTGGCACGATCCCTCGACGCAAAAGAAACAGATTGCCGCGATCAATCCCGATGATTTTTTCAAACTTAGTTGAAAAAGCAGGCCAGTGATTTGGATCACCGCCTGCTACAAGTAAGACTTGCATTAATCTAAAGCCGCCCGCAAAGCATTGATTTTTTCTTGCGGATTTTCTGCGTCATAAATATATGAACCCGCGACAAAAACATCCGCACCAGCTTGAGCACATTTTTTAGCCGTTTCAGGCTGAATGCCACCGTCAACTTCGATTTCATAATGATAGCCTTGTTCTTTTCTTAAACGATCCAACTCAGCGATTTTTTCAACCGTACTTTCGATGAAGCTTTGTCCCCCAAATCCGGGATTAACAGTCATCACTAAGACTTGATCCACATCCCCTAAGACACATTTAACGGCTTCAACTGGAGTACCAGGATTCAGGACAACACCTGGTTTCACGCCTGCTGCTTTAATCAATTGAACTACTCGATGAATATGAGGAGTTGCCTCCACATGTGCCATGATAATATCCGCACCAGCCTTGGCAAAATCGCTGATATAATTTTCAGGATTGGCAATCATCAAATGAACGTCCAACGGCAGCTTCGTTACAGGACGTAACGCTTTGACAACGACTTGACCAAAGGAAATATTCGGCACAAAGTTTCCATCCATCACGTCGATGTGAATATAATCCACACCTGCATCCTCTACCATTTTAACCTCTTCACCTAGTCGTGCAAAATCCGCACTTAAAATCGATGGGGCAATTTTCATAGTCCTTACTCCTTTTTCATTTTAATGTATTTATTTTTATTTCAGAAAAATAAGTCCAATCTTCAAGCCGTATAGCATCCTTCTAGGGCTTCCTTTTTTTGTTCTCGATTGGACTTTTTTTCTGTTTTTAAACCTTGTAAACTGCGAAAAGTCGGACTGCCATCCTTTTTCATTTTAATGTATTTATTTTTATTTCAGAAAAAATAAGTCCGATCTTCAAGCCGTATAGTATCCTTCTAGGGCTTTCTTTTTATTCTCGATTGGACTTTTTTTCTGTTTTCAAACCTTGTAAACTGCGAAAAGTCGGACTGCCATCCTTTTTCATTTTGTAGAATATTTTATTTCTTTTTATAGATTGGACGGCGTTTTTCGATTTCTTGTAAAAATTGCAAATAATTGTCGTAGCGGCTCTGAGCGATTTCACCAGCTTCAACCTGACGTTTTACTTCGCAACCAGGTTCTTTAACATGGCGACATTCCCGAAAGCGACACTTAGATGCGGCGGCCCGAAATTCAGGAAATTCTTTTGGTAATTCTTCGACAGTCAGCTCTAAAAACTCGATTGAACTGAAGCCTGGCGTATCTGCTACCAGACCGTCGAACAAATCTAGTAATTCCACATGGCGCGTCGTATGACGTCCCCGACCTAAAGCGTCAGAAATTTCACCAGTCGCTAAATTCAATTCCGGCGAAACATCATTCAACAAAGTAGATTTGCCCGCCCCTGATTGTCCCATGAAAACCGTTAATTGATGGGCAAATAAATCGGTTAGTTTTTTCTTGTCCTGCTCGCCGTCTATCACTGGATAACCTAACGGCTCATAAACCGATCGAATTTTTTCCACCATCGTCGAATCAGAAACAATATCGGTCTTCGATAAATAAATAATCGGATGGATTTCATTATTTTCAAGGGTGACTAAAAAACGATCCAATAAATTATAGGAAAAGTTGGGTTCCACCAAACTAGTGACAATCACGCCTTGATCGACATTGGCTACCGGCGGACGAACCAGCTCATTTTTACGGGGCAACAGCTCCAAAATATAGCCTTCACTATTTTCTTCACTGCTAAATACTACTTCGTCCCCCACTAAGGGCGTCAATTTCTTTTTACGAAAATTTCCTCGTGCCCGTGTTTGATGAATTTTCCCCTCACTAGCAACATAATAAAAACCACTTAAAGCTTTACGAATCTGTCCTTCGATTCGTCTCATCTCCTTTTTCTTTCAAAGCTGTAACTCCTTACAGCTTATCCATTTGTCTCATTGTAGCATACTTCATTTTTCGTTTCAGTACAAATGACCTAAAAAACCTTTCCTGATCCAAAATCAGGAAAGGTTTTCTTACGGAACAGTGATCGTTTCAGCTCCCGATACGTCACTCTTAGTAATAACTGAGTTGCCATTGCGTTGAACTTCAATGGTGGCTGGCTGATCCCCCTCCGTTGTAACCGACACGGTTCTTTCGGCGGATTGGGTATTTTTATCTACTGTGAAATCTAATTTTTGCGTGGCCGTTTTATTTTTTGCATCTGTCACTAAAACCGTCATCGTATCTTTCTGATCGCCTGAGCCAGTAAAGCTTGCTGCGATCGTGACATCAAAGGTTTTTGTGGTGGGCTCTTCTGACTCTTGCGTTTCTTCTGGACCTTTTGAAACGATAATGGTAACTGTGGAACCTTTTTTTACGGAACCCGCACTTGGATTCGTTGAGATGACTTTTCCAGCAGCAACTTCGCTGGAAAATTCTTGTGTTTCGAGATACTTCAGTCCTAAATTAGTAATCGTCGCTTCCGCATCGGCTTTGTCTTTTCCGGTTTGATCGTCCAGTTGGACATTATCTGAACCAGTACTTACTTTCAAAGTAATGGTATCTTTAGCTGTCAGCTCTGTTCCGCCGACTGGATTTTGACTGATAACTTCTCCTGCCGGAACCACTTCGTCACTCGTCGGAGTTTGATTAATCTGACTGTCTGTAATACCTAACTCCAAGAGTTCCTCTCGTGCGTTCTGATATTCCCAGCCAGTATAATTCCCGATCTTGATGGTTTTTGGTCCATCTGAAACTTGGAAAACCACTTCATCATTTTTCGGATCAACTTTTGTACCAGCTTTCGGTTCTTGACTAATAATTTGATCTTCAGGGATCGTATCGCTATTTACTAACTCAATCCGAATATTCTTCGATAAAAATCCGATGTCTTGCAAATCGTCTTGCGCGTCGCGGATTTTTTCACCTTTATAATCTTTGATAGCAACCTTTTGTGTACCAGAACTGACATACAGTCGAACCTGCTGGCTTTTTTTAATCATATTGCCAGCCGCAGGATTGGTTCGAACGACGCGACCTTTTTTGATCGTATCACTAGGAACCTCATCTGCTTTACTCTCAACGGATAAGCCCGCGTCTTTTAACGCGCTTCGAGCTGCGGCTTCAGTCATATCCTCCACTTGCGGGATCGAGACTTCCGCCGAACTAGTCAACAGATACGCGGCAGCCCCGCCGATAATCCCTAAAAGTAAAATAAATAGAAAAATAAAACGGCGTTTGCCTTTTTTCTTTTTTGGCTTTTCTTCTGGCGTCGGCTCTTCTTCTTTTGTTTCTTCTTGCAGATTCTCCGGCTGGATCGGCGTCAATGCCTTTGTCTCGTCCAGCATCACTGTTGGCTGCCAAGGTAGCTCATCCACTCTGCTTGGTGAAAGGGCCGTAGAGAGATCTGCAGCCATTTCCTCCGCAGTTTTATAGCGGTCAGCAGGCTCCTTTGCAGTCGCGTGCATCACAATATTTTCTAAAGCTTGAGGAACTTCCGGATCAAAACTTTTTACGGAAGGCATCTTGTCTTGGAAATGCTTCAAGGCGATCGTTACGGCTGATTCCCCATCAAAGGGCACATTGCCCGTTAACATTTCGTACAAGATAATCCCTAATGCATAAATATCTGATTGCTTTGTAGCCATTCCGCCACGCGCCTGTTCCGGCGATAAGTAGTGAACAGAGCCTAGCATTGAATTGGTTTGAGTCAAAGATGTCTCGGACAAGGCAATCGCGATTCCGAAGTCGGTAATCTTAACTACGTCTTCTTGATCCATCAAAATATTTTGCGGCTTCAAATCACGGTGAATAATCCCATGAGCGTGAGCCAAACTAACAGCAGATAAAACCTGTTGCATGATATCAACGATCTTACTGTAAGAAATAGGATGTTTCGTTTGAATAAAACGTTTTAGATCCATCCCTTTGACATATTCCATGACCAAATACTGCATGCCGCTTTCTTCATCGACATCATAAACGCCGACGATATTCGGATGCACCAATTCTGTCGCTGCCAGCGCTTCTCGCTGGAAGCGGCGAATTGCCGTTTGATCATTTTGAAAGTCAAAGCGTAATATTTTGATGGCAACATCACGATCCAAAATCAAATCGTGGGCCAAAAAGACATTTGCCATCCCGCCACTGCCGATACTGGCGATAACTTTATAACGTCCATTGACCAATTTGCCTATTTCGATCATGGACACGCAGCCCCCTCAAAGTGGATCAATAAAACAGTGATATTATCCGCACCACCAGCTTCATTGGCTGCGGAAATCAACTGTTTGGTTTTGCTTTCTAATGTTTGGTCACTAGTCACGACTGACAAAATATCCGCTTCACTCACCATATTGGTCAAGCCATCTGAACACAACAGTAAGTAATCATTCGCTCGGCAATGATGATGTGAAACATCTATTTTCACCTGTCCAGAGACACCCACGGAACGAGTCAAAATGTTTTTTTGCGGATGGATAGCGGCCATCTCTGCGGTAATCTCACCTGACTTCAGTAATTCATTTACCAAAGAATGATCATCCGTCAATTGCTTCAACTGATCGTTTTGAATCAAGTATGCTCGGCTATCTCCAACGTGAGCTAAAACAAATGTTTCATTCAGTAACGCTGCACTGACGATCGTTGTTCCCATCCCTTGCATTTCTGGATGCGTAATTCCTTCTTGATAGATTGCTTCGTTAACTTTTTGGATTTCTTGCAAAAACCATTGGCTGGCTTCCTCTGGTTGTGAAATAGTTGAGGTCGACCAAGCAGCGCCTAAGCCGTCAACCGCCATCTTACTAGCCACATCGCCAGCCAAATGACCGCCCATACCATCTGCTAGTATAGCTAAATACATGTCTGCTTGATTCGTAAAAACATTTGCGTAATCTTGGTTCGTGTGACGACGTCTGCCGATGTCTGATTGAAATTGGATCTCCATCTTTTGTCCACCTCATTTATCTATTTTTTTTGCATTGCACAAATAAAGAATCCATCTGTCATAAACATTTCAGGATATAAAATCAGTATTTGATCCTGGATCGCCGACTGTAATTTTACGTCTAGCGTCAGATCGATTTTTTCAAAATCAGGCTGCTCTGCTAAAAAGGCTTCGACCACCGCTTGATTTTCTGCTGATGTGATTGTACATGTACTGTATACCATAATCCCACGCGATTTCAATGTGGGAGCGCAATTTTTTAAAATTTCTAATTGGATTTTTGGCAGCTGAACAAAATCCTGTGGCTGCTTTTGATATTTGATATCTGGTTTACGCCGCATCAAGCCTAGGCCAGAACAAGGGGCGTCAACTAAAATCCGATCAAAGCTTTCCGCTTCAAAATGTTGCGCGGCTTCCCGTGCGTCCATTTTTTTCGTGACGATTCGATCAGTCACGCGCAAACGTTCCGCATTTTCCTGAACTAATTTTAATTTGTGTTCATGGATATCTAGTGCGGTAACAGAGCCCTCGTCTTCTAATAAGGCAGCAATGTGAGTCGTTTTTCCACCAGGTGCCGCACACGCATCCAACACTTTTTGGCCTGGAGCGATTTGCAGCGCTTGTGCCACCAGCATCGAGCTTTCATCTTGGATCGTTAGCCAGCCATTTTGAAATAATTCACTGCCGGCTAAGAAACCACGGTCAGCAATGATTCCATAAGGAGACAGCTCACTGACGCGAGCCTCGATCCCATCTTCCGCCAACGCTTCAATGGCTTCTTCACGGCTCAAATAGCGCAAGTCTACCCGAGCGCTGACTCGGCTAGGCTCTAATAAAGACAAGCCCAGCTTACGCGTTTCTTCCTCGCCAATCTCAGCTACAAATTTTTCGGTTAAAAATTTTGGCATACTGATCTCGGTGGCTAAGCATTCGATTGGGTCTTCAATTAAATCTAATGACGGAACACCTGTCCGTTGGATCGAACGCAAGACGCCGTTGACAAATTTCCCTGTTCCCGGATTGCCTTTGGCTTTGGCGATCTCTACCGCTTCATTAATAATCGCATGATCCGGCACCCGATCTAAATAAAGCATTTGGTAAAGAGATAATTGCAATAAGCTTCTGACCCACGGATCTACTTTTTTGGCTTTTTTGATGAAGGGCTCGACCTCATATGCCAATAATAATTGTCGGCTGATCGTGCCATAAACTAGTTCTGTTAACAACGCAGTATCTTTGCCATCAACTTTATTTTTTTGAATCAGTTCATTTAGTAATAAATTTGAATACGCACCGCCGCGATTGATCCGTTCGATGGCTTCTAAAGCCGTAAAACGCACTGAGTGCAGTAATTTTTTAGGAATTTTTGCCATCTAGCCCACCTGCTGTCCTTCTGCCACGGCTTGCCCGCTGCCGTTTAAAAAGGCTTGGACCACTTGCTTGGCTTTACCCGCCGGTTGCAATTCATCAATTGCCAAGACTGTGCCGCCGCCGCACGCAATGTGTAAGGCTTTTTTAGTCCGCGAAACGATCGTCCCTGGGGCCGCCATCGTCGTTTCTACTAGTGGGGTCGTGTGGAAAATCTTCCAACGTGCCCCTTCATAGGTCGTAAAAGCCACGGGCCACGGGTGCATCCCCCGTACTTGGTTATCAACCTCTTCCGCTGTTTTTTGCCAATCGATCGCTTCTTGCTCTCGACTGATATTCGGTGAAAAAGTCGCTTCCGCTTCATTTTGCGGCGTGGGTTTTAATTCTCCGGAAATAATTTTGGGTAAGGTCGCTAACAATAGTTCTTTACCTACTTGACTCAATTTTTCAAACATCGTGCCTACATCATCTTGCTTCGTGATGGCAATTTTTTGCTGGCTGAAGATACCGCCCGCATCCATCTTCTTGATCATTTCCATAATCGTGACGCCCGTTTCGGCTTCGCCTTCCATGATCGCGTAATGAACCGGCGCACCGCCGCGATATTTTGGTAATAATGAAGCATGGACATTGATGGCACCTAATTTAGGAACCTGTAATAATTTTTCCGGCAAAAATTGGCCGAATGCCGCCGTCACTAATAAATCCGGCGCTAGCTCTTTAATGGTTTCCATTTCTGGTGAGCCACTGATTTTTTCCGGCTGCAAGACTAACAGCTCATGCTTCAAGGCTGCTTCTTTTATTGGTGTTGGGGTAATGATTTTTTTACGTCCCACCGGGCGGTCTGGTTGCGTTACGACCGCGGCGATCTCGTAGCCCGCCGCAATCAAACTTTCTAGAATCGGCACCGAAAAGGCCGGTGTTCCCATAAATACAATTTTAGTCATCGATATGTTCCTCCATATAACGTTCTAAATCTTCTGGGGCAATCTGCTCGATCATTTGATCGATGAACAACTTGCCGTCCAAGTGATCGATCTCGTGTTGAAAGGCTCGAGCCAAATAGCCATAGGCGGTGACTTCCATCTCAGCCCCATCACGATCGTAATAACGTACCGTCACTTCATCGTAACGCTCCACCGTCCCAAAAGTTTCAGGGATCGACAGACAGCCTTCCACATCAATATCGGTTCCTTTACCCTCGATGATCTCAGGATTAATCAGATCAAAACGGTCGCCTTCTTCCACTTCAATCACGGCAATCCGCAAATTTTTACCGATTTGCGGCGCAGCCAGCCCGATTCCATCATGAGCCACCATCGTCTCATACATATCATCTAGCAAGGTAACAATCTCGTCGGAAATATATTCGATTGGCTCTGCCTTTTGCAGCAACCGCTTGTCAGGATGAATAATAATTGGATAACGCATATCCTCGCTCCCATCTCTTTTACTGTTTGAATGATTTAAATAAAATACATTGGTTCATTATCAATGGCAATCAATAGCCCTTGACGTTGATCTTTTTGGCTCACTTGTAAAATTTCTTCTAACGTTCCTTGTAAGTTCGGCTCGTGTTTATATTTAATAATCAGCTGATAGTAATAACGATTTTTGATTCGTAAGATTGCCCCCGGTGTCGGCCCTAACAAAATGCTTTGAGGACTTAATTGCTGCCGCAGCTGCTCCGCTAATTGGAAGGCTTTTTGTGCCGCTTTCATTTCCTCTTGATGAGAGACCGTGACTTTCACCGTGTAATAATACGGCGGATAATCGGTTTGATGACGAATCCGCATCTCCTGCTGATAAAAATTTTCGTAATCATGATGCTGAGCTAGCTTGATCGTGTAATGTTCTGGATTAAAGGTCTGGATAACGACTTCCCCTGCCTTTTCTCCGCGACCCGCCCGACCACTGACCTGAGTCAATAACTGGAAGGTCCGCTCGCTAGAACGAAAGTCTGGCAGATTCAATGCCGTATCGGCATTCAAAACACCTACTAAGGTCACGTTTGGAAAGTCTAAGCCCTTGGCGATCATTTGTGTTCCTAATAAAATATCTGCTTCTTTTTCACCAAAAGCCGTTAAGATTTTTTCATGAGCGCCTTTACGGCGAGTCGTATCAACATCCATTCGTAACACTCGGGCTTCGGGAATCAATTGTTCCAATTCTTCTTGGACCTTTTCCGTTCCTGTCCCGAAGTAGCGGATCTTATCCTTGCCGCAGTTTGGACAACGATGCGGAATCACCTCTTCATGACCGCAATAATGGCAGCGCATCGTTTTCGTATCCATATGCAGCGTCAAAGAAATATCACAGTTGGGACAAGGTAAGACAAAGCCGCAATCCCGACACATGACAAAGGAAGAATAACCGCGACGATTCAACAACAGCACACTTTGCTCCCCTTTAGCCAAACGATCCCGCAATTTTTCTTCCAAGCTTTCAGAGAAGGAAGAATTCAAGCGACGCTGCATTTCTTCTCGCATATCAACGATCTCGACGGTGGGCAGTTTCGCCTGACTGTTCGCTCGCTCTGTCAAATGCAATAATTGATAGACGCCTTTTTGTCCGCGGGCGCGGGATTCTAATGAAGGCGTAGCACTGCCTAAAACAACTGGACAATGATGGTATTTCCCTCGCCAGATCGCTAAATCTCGTGCATGATAGCGGGGCGACTCTTCTTGTTTATAGCTCGTCTCATGTTCTTCATCAATGATGATGACACCAAGATTTTCTAGGGGCGCGAAGATCGCTGAACGAGCGCCAACAACTACATGGGCTTCGCCACGCTCCAATTTTCGCCATTCATCGTATTTTTCACCTTGAGACAAACCGCTATGCAAAACGGCCACTTCACTGCCAAAGCGGGCTTTAAAGCGGGTCGCCATTTGCGGTGTCAAGGAAATCTCTGGTACTAACATCATGGCCGTTTGACCTTTAGCTAAGACGTCTTGGATCACTTGCAAATAGACTTCAGTTTTGCCGCTGCCCGTCACGCCTTCCAGTAAGAAGACTTGATGTTCGCCAGCAATATTTTTTTGGCTAATCGCTTCATAAGCTGCCTGCTGTTCTGGATTTAACTCTAAAGCCGAGGTTTGTTGGATCTCACGCTCCGCATAGGGATCACGATATTTTTCCACTGCGACAAAGGTCAGCCAGCCTTTTGCTTCGGCTTGGTTCAAATTAGCTAAAGAAAAGTCCTCCGCCTTCATTTCTTTCACCGCAACCAGTTTATCTTCCGCAAGAGCTGCTAAATAATCCAATAACTGTTCCTGTTTGTAGGAATTTTTCCGCAGTCCGGCTTTCAGCTCTGCTAATTTAGCTGGAGAAAAAGTTCGCTTGATGTAGCGCTCGGTCTTGACTTTGTTTTTCGTATGGACTTCGTAACGTAACTCGACGATGCCTTGCTCCCGCAAAGCCGCCAATTCTTTCAACCAACCTTGTGCTTCAGCGTCCTCCCAGTCAAGCGAAGAACCACCCGCAAAATAGTTTGCTTGAACAGTGTCTACTTCTTTCAACAAATAAAAACTCTTTTGATAATTGGCTTTCATAACACTAGGCAGCATCGTCTGCAGACAGGTCACTTTAAAGGCGAAGGTCGTAGCTTTCATATAATCCGCCAAGGCTAATAATTCCTGATTTAAAACTGGCGCTAAGTCTAACACGCGAATAAGTGGTTTCAAATTATCCGGCAACGGTTCTGGTGCGGTCTCGAAACCAATCACAAAACCTTGCACATGGCGTGGTCCAAAACCAACTTCCACTCGCATGCCGACTTCTACTGCTAATTGAGGCGGGATCAAGTAACTGAAGGGTTGATCCGTCTGCATCGCAGGAACATCCACGATCACTTGTGCTAATTTCATTTCTTCCGCCTCCATTCTTTATTATTGTACTAAATTTCGACGCAGTTGGTCTAAATTAAGAAATGCTCTATGTACTTTGTAACAAAAAAGAAGGGATTGCGCCAAAAGTACTTGGTACAATCCCATTTACATTTGCGTGAAAAAATTCAGCGCTTAGTTTTGGTCGTTACGGATACGTGCTTCTAGATCTCGTTGATCGCGTTCACGTTGAAGATGGCGTTCTTCTTCTTCCATCTTCAAACGTTCCCGTTTGATTTCTGGATGTGGGTCATTGATGACCGCGCCGGCATCGATTTCTTCTAATGCCTGTCCCACACTTTTCACGGATTCAAATGAATCCAGTGTTGGTTGTGCTCCTGCATCTAATTCGTGAGCACGTTTGCTGGCTAAAATAACCAATGAATATTTTGAATTCACATGGTCTAACAACGTATCAATCGAAGGTTTTAACATCATAAGCTTAGATCTCCTTTAACATTTTTATATATTTACCAATCACTCGGTCAACTCGGTAATGCTCGCTAACAATTATATCTTTAATCCGATCAACCGCTTTTAACACTTGATCGTTCACAACTGCATAATCATAAAGAGCCATCATTTCGATTTCTTGACGGGCAACGCGCATCCGCTCATCAATCACTTCTGCACTATCAGTGCCGCGGCCAACGATTCGAGCTTTTAGTTCCGTTAAATCCGGTGGTGTCAGAAAAATAAACACGCCGTCGGGAACTTTATCTTTTACTTGCTGCGCCCCTTGGACTTCGATCTCTAAAAAGACATCTTTGCCTTCATCTAGCGTTTTATTTACATAGGTCAACGGCGTACCGTAATAATTCCCCACATATTCCGCATATTCCAGCATTTCGCCGGCTTCGATCATCGCCTCGAACTCTTCTTTCGTTCGGAAATAATAATCAACGCCTTCGACTTCACCTTCTCGTTTTGGTCGGGTGGTCATTGAGACAGAATATTGGAATTCATTATCGTCTCGTTCAAAAATGGCTTTTCTAACGGTGCCTTTGCCAACGCCGGAAGGTCCCGACAATACAATCAACAGTCCTCGTTCAGACATACTAACGCCCTTTCATCGTCTTTTTCAGCTAACGCCTATTGTGCACTTTTTTTTTGAATATTTCAAGGGGCAGCGCAAAGCTCCTCCTTAATTCTTATAAAACACATGAACTACTCGACGTTTTGAATCTGTTCGCGAATTTTTTCTAGGATCGTTTTTAACTGAACAACGATGTCTTTGATTTGGATCGGGCTGGATTTTGAGCCGATGGTATTGACCTCACGATTCATTTCCTGCAGTAAGAAATCCAATTCACGGCCGACTGGATCAGTCGTCTGCAGCAAGCCACTCATTTTTTCTAAATGAATCCCTAAGCGATCCAACTCTTCATGGATATCGCCCCGCTCTAATAAAATCGCCAGCTCTGTCAGTAAACGGTCGTGATCGACAGTACTACCTAGATACTCTTCCAGCTTCGCTTGGTACCGTTGCTGATAATCCGCTTCATACTCAGTCACAAAACTTGCCAATTCCCCCGTCAACTGTTGGACCTTCTCACTGTATTCCGCCAATACCTTTTGGATACCAGCACCTTCTTTTTCACGACTGGTCGCCAGCTGGGTAAAGGCAGCTGCCGCAACTTCTCCCACTAATCCTTCTAACGTGTCATCTGCCGTCTGTTGATCAACGATCGTAACATAATCATCCTGTTCCATCGCTTTCACTAAGACTTGTTCCACCGGCAGGTCCACCACACCAAAATGTTCTTTGCCGCCGCGTTGTAATTCTTGGACCAATTGGTTCAGCAATTCCCAATGAACGACTACTTGTTTATTGCCACTTTTCAACGGTGTCAGATTGATAAACACATCGACGCGGCCTCGTTGGATTTTTTCTTTCGCGACTTGGCGGATCAATGCCTCATAAGGGTTTAATTCCTTGGGCATGCGAATCTGTAGATCTAAAAAACGATTGTTGACACTTTTTAATTCAATGTTCAATTCATAATTGTCATTGGTGCGCGCTGCTTGCCCATAACCAGTCATACTTTTCATTGCCGTTGTTCCCCTCTTTCGAAAAATAATGGACTACATCTTACTTAACGTTTCTTTCAACACCGCAAATTCTTCATTGCTTAAGGTTACGCCTTTGCCCATTTTTTCATGGTCAGGGGCCCAGTCTCTTAGATCAAACTTAGGCGGCCGTTCATTCCAACTCACCAGATTCAATTCCTTGCGCCAGCCCTTCGGATTCTCCGATAGCACAGCGATTTCTTCGACGATTTCATAATTAAATTCTGCCATTATAATTCCTCCTGTAAATAACTAAAAAAAAGTGCCAGCAAGGTCTGGATCGGCCAGCGGCGATACCACTGTTCCCACGAGCCGGTTTGCTGATAAATTTGTAAGACTTGATGATAATCAGAAAAAAGATTGTGATGATTGATAAAATCCTCGATCTGTTCCTGTACCGAAATTCCCGGACCGAATTTACTTGGCGCCTCGATTTGACGTCGCAATACGACGATCAATTCTGACGGTGTAAATACTTGGACCGGCGAAATCTTCAGCCAATAAGCAAAAAATTCTAAACAAGCCAGACTCAGTAATTCCACCGGCACACTGCGCCGGAAAAACTTTTTCAATTCGAGATAAAGCTGATCCAGCTCAAGTGGCACCTGCTTTTTTACTTTTTGTAAAAAATCTTTCGTCAACCGTTGAAAATCAGACTGACAACTAAAAAAATAGCGTTCCCCTTGCAACTCACCAAATGCTCGCTTCGTTTCCAAATAGCCTAAATCAATATTGACTGACGCGCGATCACTGTGAAACAGCAATAAATCCCCTAGACTCCAGGGGCTGGCTAGAGAAAGCTCCGCGACCTCCGCCGGCAGACGATATTTTTTATCCAGACCCGGTCCGTGAACATCCACTACGATGACTTCCGTGATCCCTTGCTGCAAAGCGACGTCCACCGGCAAATTATTCCGATAGCCGCCGTCAACATAAAAATCATTCCCGATCTTCGCCATTGCCATCATCGGGAAAAACGCCGACGATGCCAACAACCAATCAATAATCTCCCCTTTAGGACATTGATTAAGTGAAACAATGATTTCTTGAAAAGCCGGTACCTTCGTTGTTACAACAGACAGTGGACTAGCCTGTTGAATTTTTTGCGGGTCAAGTCGCTCCTCTAACAAGCGTCTCAAAGGGGCCGAAGAAAGGCCTCGTTGTCGCAAAGATGTTTTAATAAAGGTTCGTAGCTGATCCACCTGAGCCGAAAAATCCAATTCTTCGACCTCCTTAAAGGTGATCTCCAACACTTTATCCGTTTCGATCTCTTCCCACAGCGCAACGGCCTGATCATACTCTCCCTGAGCAATCAAGGCGCCATTCAAGCCACCAACCGACGTGCCGCTGATCACAGCAAAAGAAATATTTTTTTCTAGCAAGGCTTTCCAAACACCGATTTGATACGCGCCGCGAGCCCCACCACCGCCTAAAACCAAGCCGGTTTGATAAACTAACCGTTTTTGCCAAACCTCTCCGACGAAGCGGTATCCTTGGCTGATCAGCCATTGTTGAATGATCAGATTGGCCTGCAGCTTTAATTTTATCGTGTGCTTGAATTCACGGCGGGCCGCATTTTCTAATAACAAAAAAGCGGTCTTCCAGTTCAGTTCTGTTGTAATCAGCAAGTTATTGATCACCCACGCTTCTTTTTCCACGACTTTATCAACAAACAGGCAATCTGCTTTGTAACGTAACAAAAAACCATGGCCTTTTTTACCGCTGAAAAATATTCCGTTCGTGCTTGACGATGGGAAGAATAGAAGGGAAAAAGCAAATGCGTCTGCTGAAAAATTGTCCAATCCGCTAATAGCTCAGAGGCGTAAATTCTTTTAAGCTCCATCATCGTCTCCTTCAAATTTTTGATTGAGGTAATTCGTCATACTTGTTTCAAGTATAGCAGAAATCCAAGCGGTTCCCTTAGCCAAAAGGGTCAATTCTTATTAAAACAAAAAACTTCAAGGCTAGCCTCGAAGTTTTTTGATTTTAATAGGTTCTCTGTTCCATCTCAAAAGCTTTCAACATCGTATCCGTCGCATTTTTCACCGGAGTAACCCCAACTAGCTCCCCTTGGACGATGATCCGGGTGATCCCTTCGATCTCGCCGCAGGTAATTAAAGTAATCTGTTGTTTCCCTGGCTGGACGTCTAGATATTTTACTTCCGTCGGCTGGACACGCACCTTTAAAGTCGTTTTATAAGTATAAACATTTTGCAGATCGGTTAAATAAATTAGATCATTCGCTTTGATCCCTTCAAGGGGCGTAAATAAAAGACCCGGTCGATCCGCCCGATGGCTCGCTAAGGCATAATTTCCTTCACCCATTTTTTGATCAGGGGATAAGGTCCCGGCGCCATACAAAAGTACTTCATTGGATAACCCCTTGAATATCGGCAAATTGATTTCTACCGAAGGGATCGCGATGCCGCCGATAACTGGCAATCGCTTGTTACTTAATTGTGCCTGCAGCACAGCTTCTGTACTAGCGGGCTCCACCGCATCAAAATCAAAAGAAGCCTCTTTGCGCATATTTTTATCGATTTCGCTTTTATCTACCTTCGCCACGGTATAACGCTCACCGTTATACTGCATCAAAAAATATTTGATTTGATTGTTGAAAATCAACGCTAATCCTACGAGCAGCAATAAGAAAAGAAAAATATTAATGAACCAATTCCTTTTTTTCTTCATCACAAGCCTCCTGAGTTTCCATCTAATAATATCATACTCTGTTCCTTCACATGATACTACTTTCACTTAATAGAAAAAAAAATTAAAAAAAGAAATAAACAGATTATCCATTCGTTATTTATTAAAGTGTTTTTAATTGTTAAAAAAGTGCTTTAACATTGCAGTTTTTAAGGCCTTTGTAATCTAATTTTAAAATAAAAGATACGAGCTTTTTTTTTATTATTGCGTTAAAATGATTGTGACAACTATTAGAAAGGGTGAAAATCTGTGCCAGAAACATTATTTACTTATATTGATTCAACAAGTAATGCCGTGCTCTCAAAAGGCCTTTCACCCAACGATTTTGTTGACGGAATCGTCCATCAGCCGAAGCATTTGTTATTACTAGATCCCGCATCCGAGATCGGCGAGTACGAAAATCATACCGGCTTGAAAATTCTTAATACACCAGATCAAATTCAAAATTTCTTTAGCAACAAAACCTTTAACAACTCGAAAGAAAGCAAGTGGATCGATTTTAATGATTTGACGATGTTGAAGGAGTTAACACCATTAGAAATTTCTGAATTGCTTTATTTTGGTCATATGCGGACACATCTGCATTCACCTTTCTTTTACAAACTACAAAACAACTTTGTTTATTTCAATCTAGGGAATGGAACAATGCGCGTTTATTATCGCTATCTCGATGAATTTTATCGGATCTTAGCCAGCAAATTGACTCGGATCGTTTTAGAAAAAGTCAACGATCGTCGTTCCTTTTTCCGCAAAGGTTCCTCCGTCGCTCATTTAGACGGTGAAATATTGAAAGAATTGTATCCGATTTTGCAAGAAGGCGCAATTTTTTGTTTTGGGCATTCCGAATTAATCAATAAAATCTACCATATCCCGATTTATTTATCTGACGAAAAAGGCTGGCGCCGTAGCTCCAAGAGTTATAAAAAGGAACAGCACGTCGCTGAACTTTCTTATGACAGCGCCAAACAAACTTGGCATTTGAACATCGAAAACGATGATCCTGTCTTCTCATTCCGTTAAAAAAGCATTCGCCTCTGGAAAAGATTTCCAAAAGCCAATGCTTTTTTTGTATGACGGAGATTGCTCTGTCAAAACCTCGATTAATGGCTGTGCTTTTCAATCAAGTTGCCATCTTTAGGCAAATACAGCTGGGGTACTTTTTCTAAGATTAGAACGGCCACAATTGCCGTGATGATCGCTGTCGCCAATCCGCTGGCGCCATTCATGACAAAGGAAAAGATCCACGGATTCATTCCCCACAAAGCATAGCTGCCCCAGAAAACGACACCGGCAACAAAGTGCCAGAAAAATCTTGCTCCCGTTCCCACCAGCGCGCCATAAACGATATTTTTGCGAGCGGAACTCAAATCTTGGTCCATTAATGCTTGTTGAACTTTTTTCGCATAGAGTCCTGCGAAACCAGCGAATGTAAAGGCAATCGGGTATTCAATCAATACTTGAACGACGCTAAGAAAATAAACATCCCCCGCCGGAAAATGTAAAATCCCCCAAATAAAGGCCGATAATAGCGCCGGTTTCACCCCACGGCGCAAAGCGAACAACGTCATAGGAATCATTCCTAATGAAATCGTGAAGCTGCTGCCGATCGTTGTTGGAATCAGTGACAACATAAAAGCCAATGCCGCTACGATCGTTCCTTCAATCATAATTCTTGTCTTACTCATAAAAAAACTCCTCCTTTTGAACATACAGTCCACAAAGGAGAAGTAATATCATTACTTCGTCACAATTCCTACGCTCGAATGACCGAAACAGGTACTAGGGTTTAGAGTAATCTCAATCTCAGCCCGAAGGCTCCCCTTTGTGAAAGTACTATTCTATTTTTAATTACATTGAGAGTATAGCAGATATCTGCCTAGTCGTAAATGTATAAAATACTTTTATCGTGAAATACTTTCTTGATCACCGCTAGGCGACAAGGTCGTGACTTTTTTGATCCGATCGATCGTCAGCATCACTAGTTGATTTTCTTGTGTACGAATCACAATGGAATCATTGGTGACTACTTTCGGCAGCCAACCTGAGATCGTTTCAAATTTTTCTTCATCTTTTTCATCTTGAACTTGAAGGACGACTAAACTATTTTGCAAAGAAGCCATCTTCAACTTGAGAAAAATATTCTCATTGGCTTGCTCTTGCGCACGTTTTTCAGCAGAATCATTCAAAAAATCCGAGATGAAACGATATGATGAATTCGAAAACAGCTTAATTAAATTCTTTTTAGGCTTCTCGCTTTTAGTCATTCGGCTTCCTCCTACCAAGAGCATGTTTGTGTAGTATGATTTTACTTAAATTTTTTGGAAAAAACAAGGAAACTAGCCTTTTTCAAAAAAAGTTAACCAATCATTTAATCCTTTTTGAATCAATTCATAAGTTTCCTCAAAATCACCCGTGTACCAGGGATCAGGAATACTTTCTCCCGCATGTTCGGGGACGCGATCCAAATATAAATAAATCTTCTCTTTCGTTTCCGCCGGTGCGATTGCTTTTAGGTCACGAACGTTTTCCTGATCCATGCCGATAATATAATCCGCTTCATAAAAATCAGTCGTGCTTACTTGCCGAGCCCGCATCCCTTTCGCCGAGATGTGATGTGCGGCCAAGATTTTTTCCGTGCCATGATGCGGCGGATTGCCAACCTCCCATTGACTGGTGGCAGCCGAGTCGACTTGAAAATTTTCTTCTTTCTGCTGTTCAAAAGCATCACGAAATATCGCTTCTGCCATCGGCGAACGGCAAATATTTCCCATACAAACGAATAGAATCTTTTTCATGTTATTCCTCCTGTGCTATAGTCAATTTATCAAATGAAATGAGGGATCGTAAATGAGTAAAATTTATCTTTCCGCCAAACTTCCTGAGCTTGGAACACAGCTATTAAAAGAAGCCGCGCTTGAATACAAGGTGTTTGAAGACACTGGTTTAATCTCAAAAAAAGAATTGCTGAAAAATGTTGCGGATTGTGAAGTATTGATTTGTCCGTTATCAACCCAAGTGGATCGCGAAGTGATTGACGCGGCGCCAAATTTGAAGCTGATTGCTAACTTCGGTGCAGGCTTTAATAATATTGATGCCGCTTATGCAAAAGAGCAAGAAATCTATGTAACCAACACACCAGTGGTTTCAACAAACGCTACGGCTGAATTGACCGCTGGCTTAATCATCGCATTATCTCGCCGGATCGTTGAAGGTGATCGCTTGATGCATCATGAAGGCTTTGAGGGCTGGGCACCACTATTTTTCTTAGGACACGAATTAAAAGACAAAACCTTAGGGATCATCGGCATGGGCCAAATTGGGCAAGCCTTAGGAAAAATGATGCAGGCCTTTGGAATGAAGCTTATTTACAATCAACGCCACCCACTAGCTTCTGAAGTAGAAGAAAGTTTACAGGCAACCTATCTGTCACAAGCTGAGGTCATTCAGCAGGCCGATGTTCTAAGCTTACATGCCCCCTTAACGGAAGCTACTCACCACCTGTTAAGCAGCGAGAGTTTTTCCAAAATGAAAGACAGCGCCTTTTTGATCAACGCCGCTCGCGGACCTTTGATTGACGAAGTCGCACTTGTTGAAGCCTTGAAGAATCATCAGCTTGCCGGTGTTGCTTTAGACGTTTATGAATTCGAACCAAAAGTCACCGAAGCCTTGAAAGACTTCGACAACGTCATTCTGACGCCTCACATCGGTAATGCTAGCGTAGAAGCCCGTGATCAAATGGCCGAGATCGTCGCGAAAAACGCGATTGCCTTATTAAACCAACAGCCAATCAAATACATCGTAAATGGACTGACATGAGCTTAGCTCTCATGCCAGTCTTTTTCGTATAAACGATACGCAAAAAATTCAATGTCTTTCGCAAAACGAAACAACTGCGCTGCGATCGTGATTGGCGGCTGCTCGGCTCCGGCTAATAACCAATCCGTTAAAATTCCGCCGCAGCCATACGCCAAAAAGCGGGCATAAAATTCTTTATCGGTCAAAGACAGCTCGCCTTCTTGATCGACATCATCAAACAAACGTACAAATAAGCTTTTCGCTAGATCAGTAAAATCTTTCGTCAAAACCTCTGACTCAGCCGTAACTGTATTCAAATAAAATTGATGACACTCCTGCATTTGCTTCAGCATCTTCAAGACCGCTTCTTCCCAATTTTCCAGTGACAGCTCACTGGATATCAGGTATTGCATGCCCCGCTGATAATAGGCGTAACGCAATAAATCATTCTTATCTTTAAAATGATAGTAAAACGTTTGGCGGTTCAAGCCGGCCGACTGACTGATGTCCTGAACAGTGATCTTGTCATAATTTTTTGTTTGGCACAAAGCGACTAGCGCCTTGACCAAAATTTCTTTGGTAGCTTTTCCTTCCGCCATCGATTCACCTTCTATGCTTGATAAGGATAATTAAAATGTTCATATGCTAAAGGGGTTGCCATCCGACCGCGAGGAGTCCGTTTGATAAAGCCTTTTTGAATCAAATAAGGCTCGTACATATCCTCCACTGTCTCGCGCTCCTCACCGATGTTGACGGCTAAGGTGCTTAAACCGATCGGTCCCCCATGATACAGCTCGATCATAGTTTTTAATAATTTCTGATCGATATAGTCCAGTCCCGCTTCATCTACTTGCAGTAACCGCAACGCTTGGTCTGCGATCTGCTGATTGATCACCCCATCCGATTGGACTTGCGCGAAATCACGGATTCGTTTCAACAAACGATTGGCGATCCGGGGGGTTCCTCGTGAACGGCGCGCAATCTCAACTGCACCTGTTTCCACGATCTCCGTTTCAAAAATATCCGCCGAACGCAAAACGATCTCCCGCAAATCTTCTTCCTCATAATACTCCATGTGAGAAATGATCCCGAAACGATCCCGTAGCGGTGCTGAGAGCATCCCAGCTCGCGTCGTTGCTCCTACCAAAGTAAAAGGCGGTAATGGAAAATGCACCGGATGAGCGGTTGGCCCTTGACCCACCATGATATCGACATAATAATCTTCCATGGCTGAATACAAAGTTTCCTCCGCTACCCGTGGCAAGCGATGAATCTCATCAATAAATAAGACATCCCCCGGTTCCAACTCATTTAAAATCGCGACCAGATCCCCCGGCCGTTCGATCGCGGGCCCACTAGTAGAACGAATCTGTACATCCATTTCATTAGCGATCACCATCGCCATCGTGGTTTTCCCTAAGCCGGGTGGTCCATAAAGCAAGACATGATCCAATGCTTCTTGTCGATTTTTCGCCGCTTCGATATAAATCGACAGCTCCTGTTTGACCTTATCTTGCCCGATGTATTGTGCAAGGTAACGAGGACGCAGTGATTTTTCTAAACTTTTATCATTTTCATCCGCGTCAGGTGAAAGTAAACGCTCTTCATCCATTTATCTCGTCCTCCTATTTCTTCATCATTAATTTCAAAGCCGCTCGTAAATAATCGTCGGTGTTCTGTAATGTTTCTTTTTCCAACGCCTTTTCGACCTTCTTGATTTCCTTTGGACTGTAGCCTAAAGCCTGCAATGCTTCCATCGCCTCAGCCAAGGCCGTGCTTGAATCATTGCCGCCTTCATAAAATAGCGACATTGGGTCATCCACTAATTCAGTCAACTTGCCCTTCAAATCTAAAACCATTTGCTGGGCGGTCTTCTTCCCTACGCCTGGAAACTTCGTCAAATAAGTCACATCGCCGGCTTCGATCGCTTGGATCAAGCCTTGGTGATCGTCATTGGCCATGATTGCAAGTCCGCTCTTTGGTCCAATGCCTGATACGGAAAGCAGCCGTAAAAATAATTCTTTCTCAGCCAACGTCTCGAAGCCATACAATAAATGGGCATCCTCACGAATGATCTGCTGCACATAAATCGTGATCGACTGCTCCATTTTGCTGCTATAACGATAAGGATTGCCTAACGCGATCTGGTAGCCAATACCATTTACATCCAGCACCACATAACTAGGGCTGATAAAGGTCAACCGACCTGTAATATATTCGTACATAATAAATCCTTTCTGGATTGAAAACTATTCTGTAGTTATCGTTTCATTAAAATCTGCAAATAGCTCCGCTTCAAACAACTTGAAAGAAAAATAAAAAGAAGCATTTCTGCACATACGTTCTCATTATTCTAGCATAAAAAACGGCGGTTAAAAACTCTTACCGCCGAAACCTTGTAATAACTGAAGCAGTGCCAAATAATCAGACATCCGCAGTTCTTGCGTAATCAACAACGTAGGCAAGTCTTGGGCTACTTCCGATAAAATACTTGTCGTTAAACACAAATCTCCTTCGCTTTTTCCCTCAACAAATAAAACTTGATACTCATTAGCTAAAAAACGACGCAGATCCTCTTTCAAGATTGTTTCTTCAAACTCTGGCAAATCGGTTTGCAAAAAAATCCGCAGCGTAGGACGATTGATCAACTCGGTTAGCCGACGTAGCACCGATAGATAACGGTCAAACAAGATCGATTCGCTACCGTGCTCCGCCAGCACTTCCGAAACAAACGTAACTAGTTGCGGCTGTTGTTGAGTAATATTGGTCCAGAAAGCTTTCCCATTAATATTAAAATGGATCATGGGAAATAAACGGTGATACAAATGCCCACTGATCAAATAATCCTCCGCCTGCAAGTCGATAAATTTTTCCCAAACGGTGGGATCGGCGATTTTCTTTTTCAATCTTTGATTGATGGTCTCAACCTCTTGCATCACTAAAAAGGGCTTCTGTGCTAATAGCTGATGAATTTTATTCGTGATGGCGGGGACATGATAATATTCCTCCCGCGTCAAAAGATTTAAAAAAAGATTTCCCATTGCAGCAAGTGTCTGAAAATATGCGGGCATTACTGGTCGCAGCTGAGTATGAAACTCTTTGAATAAGGGATCAGCTGCTAAGACTGCTTGACTAGCCAGCGGATCTTCTACCGCATAATGTTGCGCCTCTCGTAATAAATGCGCGCCAACTAAATATTCTAAGCGCTGTGCTTTAAGTGGATTCAACGCTACTTGAAAAAAGTCTTGAATCCCGCGGCTGATTTTTTGGATCATCTGATAGTTCAACGGTGCAAAGGGCCAGATTTTTCCGCGGAACAAGCGCCAATAATAAACCGATAGATACATCCGCACGACCGATTCTGGCGCCTTAAAGACGACCCGTCCTCGCTCAACGGCCAGCTGCAGCGGTTCAAGCTTTCCTGCCAGTTCTTTTAGTTTTCGGCGGATCGTGGACTCGCTGCGATACAATTTTTTACTGAGGTCTTTCACCGTTTTCCCTTGCCCGGCGATGACTAATTCCAGCAAACGAAAAGCCAGTGAGCGACGAATCAAATCAATCGCAAACTGCTCCTGCTCTAAAGCTTGATCCGCAATCATCAACTGATAACGAGGTCCAATTTTTTTAAACAAAGGCAATTTCGTCTCGGTAAAACGATTGTAGCTTTTACTCAGATCTTCAAAAAACCGTTGGACACTGCGGACATCAACGGCTAACAAATCGGCTAAATCTGCTTGCTTATATGCCTTGCCATCAGCCATCAATTCTAATAGACAAAGACTGTAATAAATATTTTTATCATAACTTTGAATTTCCACGGCTCTAATGTGCATAAAAAAAACTCCTTCACTCTTTATTTTAGCAAAAAGAGTCAAGGAGTCGTTACTAAAGACCTTCGAACAAGCGAAAGAGCAGCGGCAACAAGGCGACGGTCACCAGACCATTTACACAGATACATAGACCTGCGAGAATTCCTTCAAGCTCACCGATCTCGATAGCACGGCCCGTTCCGATAGCATGGGAGGTACTGCCTAAAGCAATTCCTTGCGCCACGGGGCTTTCAATTTTAAATAATTTAAAAATCTTGGTTCCAACTAAAGCGCCAAAAATTCCGGTGGAAACAACGATCGCTAAGGTCACTGGCGAGATCCCCCCCATTTGACTGGAAAGATCCACTGAGATGGCGGTCGTTACCGACTTTGGCAATAGCGAAACGACGATGCCCTGATTAAGAGAAAATAGTCGACCAATCAACACACTGATCAAACAATTAAAGACTACCCCCACCAAGGTCCCTAAAATTACCGGTAAAAAATAGCGCTTGAGTTTGTCAAAATTTTGATACAACGGCAAAGCTAAGGCCACCGTCGCCGGTGTGATCATCATGGTAAATAAATTACCGCCCATATTATAAGCTTTGTAGCTGATTCCGCTGAGTTTCAATAAAACAATGATAAGAATGACACTTGCGATCAAGGGATTGATAAAAGGAATATGAACTTTTTTCAATAGCTTGTCCATAGCCGTATAAATCAACAGCGTCAAAGCCAAGCCAAACAGCGGGTTACTCGCCAGCGCTGAAATCATCGACTTCACCTCGAATCTTCTCAACTTTTTCGACTAAACGAGCCTTTTCTTCCTGACTCTTCAACGTAATTTTTTCGACAAATTCGGCGGTCTTGCCGACAGCGACTAAGGAGACTAGCGAACAAAGCACTACCGCTCCCAATAAAATCGGCCAAATATATTTGATCGCACCGTAATACTGCATCAAGCCGACTCCTGCAGGTACAAATAAAATCGTCAAATGATTCAATAAAAAGTTCGCGGTATCTTCAATCGCCGATGTTTTTAACAGCTTGGTTTGGAAAGAAATAAATAAGAGCAAAATCCCAATGATACTTCCCGGCACAGGCAAATGCAAAAACATTCGCAACCCTTCACCAATAATTGAATACAATAATAATAAACTTAATTCCTTAAACATTTTCATTTTGATCGCCCTAACTAAAAAAACTATGATGTTTCCAGTATAGCGAAAAAAAATGTTCCCTCCGCTCAATTTTTGCATATTTTTCATACACTTTCTGAAAAATACCAATAAATTAATTTCCTACGCAGATCATTTTTCTAACTTGCTAAAGCGGGAAAAAACTGACAATCTACTCAAATACCTAGCTGGAATAAATTATTGCCAAAATTTATTCTCTTCGTCGTAGACATACCCATTTGGCTAATTACGCTAAAGCGCAAAGAAAAACTGGCAAAAAAAATACGCCGGAGTTGCCGGCGCATCTACTTCACGATTTCTTTATATTCACCGTAGCCGGCGTCATCCATTTCATCAAACGGCACAAAGCGTAAAGCCGCTGAGTTGATGCAATAGCGTAAGCCACCTTGATCTTGGGGGCCGTCATTAAAAACATGACCAAGATGTGAATCGGCTTCTTTGCTGCGAATTTCCACTCGATGCATCCCGTGTGAAAAATCGGCTTTTTCTTTGACACCGCGTTTTTGAATGGGGCGGCTGAAAGCTGGCCAACCGCAACCAGCGTCGTATTTATCATTGGAAGAAAATAAGGGTTCGCCACTGACGACATCGACGTAGATCCCTTTTTGATAAAAATCATCATACTTGCCAGAAAATGGTCGCTCGGTCGCGTTTTCTTGTGTCACCGCATATTCCATTGGCGAAAGTTTTTTCTTTAAAGCGTCTTGATCCATTGTGTCTCCCTCTTTCTTTATTTTTTTAGGAACAGGCTAAGCATACTCCGGTTAAGAAAAAGAAACGAAGAATTTGCTCAAAAAGGCGCGCCAACTGAATGGACGCGCCGCTAACTTAAAATTTTTTCAACATTTGATTCACAGCACCAACAGGGAAACCAACGATACTATAATAATCGCCTTCGATTTTTTCCACGAAGACCCCCGCCCCATTTTGGATACCGTAAGCGCCAGCTTTGTCTTTATAATCATCACTGTCTAAATAGCGATTGATTTCTTCTTCGGTTAAGGGATAAAAAGTGACCTTCGCCGCGGTCAATTGCTCTTCGCTTTTATCTGCTTGACGGATCATTACCGCAGTATAAACCAAATGACTGCCACCGCTCATGCTTGACAACATTTCAAAGGCTTCTTCACGAGTCTTCGGTTTGCCGAGAATTTTTTCTCCTAGAACGACCGCGGTATCACTGGCGATGACAAGTGCTTCGGGATGCTTTTCAGCTACCACCGCCGCTTTTTGACGCGCCATTTCCATGACATATTCCTTTGGTGTGTATTGTTCCTTTACGTCTTCATCAATATCGGCTGGTTGAATCTCAAACGCTGGAATCAACCAACGCAGCAATTCTTGTCTTCTTGGGGATTGTGAGGCTAAAATAACTGTCATTTAGTCACAGGCCTTCCTTCGTTTTTTTCTATTAATGAGGATCTTGGATGCGTTTGAACATATGCTCCATGTCGCTATTGCTAAAATGAATCAGCACCGGTCGGCCATGGGGACAGTTAAAGGGATTCTCACATTGAGCAAGATCCGTCAGCAACACCCGCGCCTGCGCTTCATTTAAATGATGATTGGCTTTTATGGATCGTTTACAACTCATCATAATCGCCGTTGCTTCACGGAATTTTTTGACACTGACTGAACCAGTGATCAACAACATATCGATCATTTCGCGAATGATACTTTCTTCTTGACCCGCCGGATACCAAGTCGGATGTGCTCGCACGATAAAGCTATTCGGACCAAACTCTTCTAAATAAATCCCGACTTCTTGCAGCAATTCTGTCTGCTCTTTCAGCTTGATGACGTCGTTATTGGGATAATCCAATACGAAGGGCACCAATAATTCCTGCAAATCATCAGAGACATCGCCGATTTTTTCTCGGAAGTATTCATACTTGATCCGTTCTTGCGCGGCATGTTGGTCGACAATGTACAGGCCGTCTTTGCTTTGAGCAAATAAATAAGTGCCATGCATCTGACCAAAGTATTCCAACATCGGAAACCGTTCCTTTGGTTGTTCCTGCTCCAACTTGTTAATGGCTTGTTCGATCACTTTCTCACCATATTGTGTACTTAGATCAAATTCTGGATGGTCGGCACTGGCCGCTTCGTCAAACATTTCCTCTTCATCAGCAATTTCAGCAACATGCGATGCTGGCGTTTCTTCCACCAGTGAAACGTGCTCCACTGCTGAACTCAAAGGCTCTGAATAGATTGTATCCGGAATTTCCGATGAAATCGGCACCTCTGCCTCCAACGTTTCTTCTGCTTTTGGTTCAACATAAAAAATGCCAGTCTTTGGATCGTAATTCAAATCACTTTTTTTCTTCGGCTGTTCTTCTAAAGGCAAATCTAATTGCTCCGTTTGGATTCTTTCGACTTTCCGTTTGAAGCTAGGATTTTCCCCAACATCAGGAATCAAGTTGATCTGCCGCAAACTTTCTGCAATGGCTCGGCTGATCAAGTCCATCAATTCTTTTTCTTTGGATAAACGGACTTCTTGCTTGGTTGGATGGACATTCACATCAACCAATAACGGGTCCATCGTGATCTCCAATACTGCGATTGGAAAACGCCCCACCATTAATTTCGACTGATAGCCGTTGATGATCGCCTTGTTCAGCGCATAATTTTTAATATAGCGGCCATTAATGATGACCGATAAATAATTGCGGCTGGCTCGCGTGACTTCCGGTAGCGAGACGTACCCATTCAATGTAAAGTCTAAGTCTTTGGCTTCGACTTTCAGCATTTTTTTTGCCGTCGCCACGCCGTAGATACCGGCGATCGTTTGCTTCAACTCGCCGCTGCCGCTAGTACTTAACATTTTATGTCCGTCATGGACTAAACGAAAAGCGACCTGAGGATGACTCAATGCCATCCGATTGACGATGTCGCCGATATTCGATAATTCAGTTTGTAGGCTCTTGACGTATTTCAAGCGAGCCGGTGTATTGAAGAAAAGATTTTCCACCGTGATCTTCGTACCTGTCCGCAAAGAAGTCGGGCGTTGTTCTTCGACCTTGCCACCTTTTAGAAAAAGAAACGAGCCCTGCGTTTCATCCGCGGTCGCCGTTTCCAATGTCATCTCGGAAACGGAGGCGATCGACGGCAACGCTTCACCACGAAACCCCAGCGTTCGAATTCGGAACAAATCATCGCGGTTGTGGATCTTACTAGTGGCATGCCGTTTAAACGCGTTCTCAACATCCCCTTGCTCGATTCCTTCGCCGTTATCAACGATCTGAATTTTTTTCAAGCCGGCCTCTTCGATCAAAATATCGATCTGTGTTGCTTTGGCATCGATGGCATTTTCCACTAATTCTTTGACGACTGACGCAGGGCGTTCCACGACTTCCCCTGCGGCAATTTGATTGGCTAAACGTTCAGATAATTCTTGGATTTTCCCCATCGACTTCCACCTCGTTTTCCTTTGTCACTCTTTAGGATTAAATCCGTTTTTGCAATTCATACAGGAAGTTTAATGCTTCCATTGGGTTCATTTCAAGCAGATTGGCTTTCTTGATGCTGTCCACCACACCTAATTCAGCAGTCGAAACTTCGTTGAACAAGGACAACTGTTCATTTTCTTCAGCAATCTCCACATTTTTTTGAACCGGCGTATCCGCTTCTAAGGCGGATAGGATCGTTGCCGCCCGCGACAATAATTCGGTCGGCATGCCGGCGATTTTCGCTACGTGAATCCCGTAGCTTTTATCAGCGGGACCGTCCATTAATTTATGCAGGAAGACGACTTCACCATTTTGTTCCACAGCACCGACATGTACATTTTTTAATTGCGGCAAGCTTTCTTCTAAAACGGTCAATTCATGATAATGGGTCGAAAATAACGTCTTAGCCTTCACGTTTTTATGGATGTACTCAATAATCGCTTGCGCTAAAGCCATTCCATCATAGGTCGCCGTTCCACGACCTAGTTCATCAAATAAAATCAAACTGTTTGGCGTCGCATGTCGCAGCGCTTGGTTGGCTTCCATCATTTCCACCATGAAGGTCGATTGACCAGCGATCAAATCATCGCTGGCTCCGATCCGGGTAAAAATCTGATCAAAGATCGGTAGCTGGGCGCTTTCCGCTGGAACAAAACAACCCATTTGCGCCATGATCACCGTCAGCGCCAATTGACGCATATAGGTACTCTTACCAGACATGTTTGGCCCAGTAATCAGCAGCAACATTTCATCGGGGCTCATGTGAACACTGTTTGGGATATATTCTTGATGGCCCAACACTTTTTCTACAACTGGATGACGGCCTTCTTTGATTTGTAAATTATGGGTTCCGACTTCCATCGTTGGCTGAACATATTGATACCGTTCGCTGACTACCGCAAAACTTTGCAAAACATCCGTGGCACTCAAACTTTTCGCTAATTTTTGCAGGCGAGTGATGGCTTTTTTAACTTCGTTCCGTACACCTAAAAATAAATTGTATTCTAAGGCCACTGATTTTTCTTCTGCTTCTAAAATCAAGGTCTCTAATTTTTTTAGTTCTGGTGTGATAAAACGTTCCGCATTGGCCAACGTTTGCTTCCGCTCATACTTGCCTTCTTCTAAGTTGGCAAGGTTTGATTTGGTGATTTCGATATAATAACCAAAGACACGATTATACCCGACTTTTAGCGTTTTTATCCCCGTTTCTTGACGTTCCCGCGCTTCCAATTCAGCCAGCCAGGTTTTTCCGTTGGTCATCGCTTCACGGTATTGGTCTAATTGCTCATCGTAGCCATCTTTGATCACATTGCCTTCTGTGATTTGCAATGGTGCTTCATCATTGATCGCTTTTTCAATCAACTCAACTAAATCATCCATCGGCTCCATATCGATTAAAAGATCGTTCCATTCTCCTTGATTGATCCCACTTAGCAATTGACGAATTTGGGGCACTTGCATCAAAGAAGTTTTCAATTGGATCAGATCCCGGCCGTTGACATTCCCAAAAGCCACGCGACCCGCTAAGCGTTCCAAGTCATAGACTTTCGTCAACGCCTCATTCAAATCCATCCGCTCGAAATAGGCGGCTAATAAAGAAGCTACCATTGCTTGGCGCGCATTGATTTGACGTTTTTGAATCAGCGGACGATCGATCCATTGTTTCAACAAACGACCACCCATCGCAGTTTTTGTTTCATCTAATAGCCATAAAAGCGTGCCTTGTTTTTTTCCAGTCCGAATTGAGCGCGTTAATTCTAAATTGGTTTTTGAAAAATAATCCAGCTTCAAAAAATGTTCCGGCTGATATTCCTCCGCTTTTTGGATATGACCGAGACTACGCTTTTGCGTCACCGACAAATAGGTCAACAACTTGCCTGTCGCTTCTTTTTCCAAATCCTCAGTGATATCTGCGGTCAAAAAGCTAAATTCCGCATTATCTTCGATCATTTCTTGCTTAGAAAAAACCAAGCCTAATCGTTCAGCTAGATTTTTTTGCAGACCTTCAGGAATCTCACTACCTAAGACGATTTCTTTCGTTTGCAAGGCGGTGGCTTCATTCATGACCGCTTCTTCATCGTGTAATAGTGCGGTCTTTAGCTCACCCGTAGAGAGATCCACGTAAGCAAAGCCAAATTGATCGTTTACTTGAGTGACCGCCGTCAAAAAGTTATTGGTTTTGGCTTCGATGCCTTTGCCGTCCATTAAGGTTCCCGGCGTAATCAATTGAACAACTTCTCGCTTAACCATGCCTTTTGCTTGCTTAGGATCTTCCATTTGTTCGCAGATCGCGACTTTGTAGCCTTGCTCCACTAAAGTGTCGATATAGCCTTGAGCAGAATGATGGGGCACGCCACACATAGGAATTGGATCATCCGCATTACGATTACGACTGGTCAATGTCAATTCCAATAGCTGTGAAACCTTGATCGCATCTTCGTTAAACAACTCATAAAAGTCGCCTAAACGATAAAATAAAAACGCGTCTTTGTATTGTTCCTTGATCGCCAGATACTGTTCCATCATTGGCGTGTTTTTCGTTTTTTGAGGCATGAATGCTCCTCCTACTTCGTTTTAATGAATTTATTTTTCTTATGGAAAAATAAGTCTGATGCTCAGCACGTATACCATTCTACTATCCTTACTAAAGCAAGCAGAAGAACTGGCATCCTACTTCGTTTTAATGAATTTATTTTCTTATATAAAAATAAAGTTGCTACTTACTTCGACTTGTCTGTTTCAAAATCATCTGCTTCAAGAGTATCATTGACTTCTTTTTGAATCATGTGCGTCAAATGTTGCAACAGGTCATTGGCTTCCACTAATTGATCTCGGTAAGCCGTAACTAGCGGGTGCTGGTCGAATTCCTTCGTCAGCCGATCTGCTTCCTTTAAGGCAGCCTTCTCTGCTTCCGGTTTGCCATAATGGGCATACTGGACCGCAGCTTTTTGCGCTTCCTTGATTTCGTCTTCCAATTGTTTGAGGGTGTCGCTTTCTGCTACTCGCTTTTGCACCCGCTGATAGTCAATGATGACCTCATTTTCTTTCAATAATGCGGTTAAATCATTTAAAGCCGCTTCAACGGCGGCTTCTTTTTCCAAATTCATTTCATACCTCTTTATTTTTTTATTCTCTAAAAGGGCGATCCTCATTGATTAGGATCGTTTCGATTTTTTTCCCGTGACCATTTTTATCAAGGTCGATCACACAAGCAGATAAGATACCGCGACCATCTTCAACTACTTCAAAGCGACGAGGCATTGCGGTCATGAATTTTTCGATGATCGGCTCTCTTTTCATTCCTAAAATACCATCATAAGGTCCCGTCATGCCGACATCCGTTAAATAAGCCGTCCCTTTCGGTAAGATCCGTGCGTCATTCGTTTGAACATGGGTATGGGTCCCGACGACTGCGGATGCACGACCGTCCAAAAACCAGCCCATCGCTTGCTTTTCACTAGTGGTTTCGCCATGGAAATCAACGAAGATATAAGGCGTGCGTTTCTGTGCTTCAGCAATCAATTGCTCACCAATTCGGAAAGGATCGTCTAGGTCAGCCATAAAGGAGCGGCCTTGCAGATTAATGATTGCCAGCTCTAGATCATTCACCTTTACGTATAAATGACCCATTCCCGGTGTTCCCACTGGAAAATTTGCCGGCCGAATCATTTTCTTTGCGTCGCCAATAAAATCAAAAATCGCTTGATTGTCCCAGGTATGGTTACCCATGGTAACGACATCAACACCATCTTGTAAAAATTTCTTATAAATTTTTTCTGTGATTCCGCGACCCGCTGCTGCATTTTCGCCGTTAACGATTGTTAGCTGCGGATGGTATTTCTTTTTCAATCGTGGCAAATAATCACTCAACATCTGCCGACCTAACGACCCAACAACATCCCCGATAAATAGTAAGCGCACTTTTTTTCCCCTTCTCTAGTTAAGCATCTTGTCTCATTATAGTTGTTTTTGCTTGAAAATAAAAGATTCCTTCGTTGCTCCATAAAAAGTTTTGCTGATCGCGCCTTTTCCTTTGAAAAAAATTAAAATGAGGACCGTGATTCTCCCTTAATGCACAAAAAAACTGCGGTCTCCCACAGTTTTTATACGACATTGCCGCCGCTAGTTTTACTCCATTGCGCCGTTTTCTCAGCTTGACCACGATAACTTTTCGACTGTTCCCATTTTTTCGGATCTTGCTGAAACGTATCAAAGATTAGTTCATCGATCAGCCATTTTTTCTGCTCCTCATCATAAAGAAAGTGAGCGATTGCGTTTTGTTTGTCGGAAACCAATGCTTCATCAATTCCGGTTTCTTCGATCAATTTCATTGAACGTTTAAGATCCACATACAAATCCAACTGTACTTTTGTTTGAGCTCGGTTGACAGCGATCGAATCACAATCAATTTGGATGGTTTGGAAGCTCTGTTGGAAATTCTCCATATAGGGCTTCAGCTTTTCAAAGCTTTGCTGCAGCTTTTCTTTATGCTCCTTTGAGGCGGTCATCCGAGAAACGTTTAAATCATTGCGAATCGCTTCATTCATGGAATCAAAATAATTTACCGCAGAAGCCAGTAGATGCTGTTGAAACGCCGCGTTGCCATCATAGAGATTATTTCCCTTGATAGTCACACGCTGATCCGTCTTTTTCAAATCAATCCTTTCCTTGGTTTTGTGCCGCCCAAATTTAGGATGAGTCAATTCGTAAGTTAATTCATATTCGCCAGATAAAAAAGGACCAAAAGTAACCTTACGCCATTCCTCGTCATAGTTGCCAACGATTGGACGCCCTTGCAGTCGCGCTTTTAAGCGCGCTTCTTGCGGCAGCTCTAACTCGATCGTGCGGGGAATCGGGTAGATTTTTGCCGGTTCAAACAACGATGCTCCTTTTTTAATTGAAAAATGATCCTCATCCTGTAAAAACGCGACGACTTGCTCCTTGCTTTTCAGCTTGCGAATCTGGTACTGGAACATTTTGCGGGTCCCAGTCGAAATTTTTTGTTTCGTTGAAAAAGTCGGCATGGATTTTTTGATCGTCGTCTGATCATTTTTAAGTAACGCCTGCGCTAGGCGCTCAACAGTGGCTTCCTCACCATTTTTGTAACTGGAATAGCCGGTCACAGCAGCTGCGATACCTAGAACAATCACAAATGCGATGACCAGCGATTCCTTGATTTTAGTCATTTAACCCGCCTCTAAAGGTCTCCTTCATTGATTGGAAATAATAATTTCTGCTCTCATTAGATGAATTGAGCTCCCATTTATCATCCTTTTTCTCTAGCTTGACTTGATAGCCTTCACCACTCATATTGTCGTCAGTATTGATCGGGGTCTCGTTGATTTTTGCCGGCAATTCCTGCAGCAAATATTTTTCCGCATCTCGCCGAACACTGGTGTAGTCGGTGTACTTGCCTTTATTTTCTTCAACAAATTTCTCCGTGATCGCCTTCGTATCCACATCATCTAAGAGCACCACTTCCGGCCGTACATAAACAACCGCCGAGGTCGGGAAAAATTCTTTGAAGCTGTATGTGACTTGGCCTTTTTCTTTATTGGTGTTTTGCAGCTGGGTGATCACCTTTTCTAATTCTGCGGTTGACGGCTCGTAATTTGAAAAGGACTCCTTCAACGCCTTCACGCCCTCTTCTTTGAAGTTTTTTTGCTCTTGTTCCAAATCATTGGCTAATGTCAATTTGCCGGCGGCTTTTTTGTCCGCTTCTTTGACTTCATCAGAGCCATAAAAAACAGCTGTGACATATTGATTGGTCAACGCTTCTACCGCTTTCGTATCATCGGTATATTCTTTCGTGTTTAATTTTAATTCGATACCGTCATCCTGCTCTTCATCGGAATAATAGGTCGGCTTGTAATGAAGCTCGTACTCGCCGGCCTTTTCCACCTCAAAAACTAACGGCGACGTAAAGCTCTTATCCTCTGATAAACTCTCACTGCTCATCACCTTGAAATGATCGTTAGAATCATAGACGTGTTCGGAAGAAACCTTCTTGCCCTCTTTATCGTACAATGCAAAATCATTCGAGGAGACCTCTAACTTGTCCTTCGATTTGTTCTTAACCTTGACCTCTAACGCTAAAAAGCCCGTCTCATCATCGACCTTCTCACCATCAGGAATGATGTAGTTCCCACCTTCCACGCTTAATTCAACTTTTGATGTCTGCGCCGTGCTTGCTTTTTTCTCCGCTTTTTTTGTTTCGCCCCCGGAACATGCGGTGAAAGTGAACAACAAACTGCTTAATAAAATCAATCCCGCTAACACTCGTTGCTTCTTCATTTTTTCTCCTCCTTTATACCTAAAATCCCATCTTAAAAAAACACTCCTTATTTATATGATAAACGTTGAATATCGGTTCAGTCAATATGAATAAAGAAATTAACAGTGTGAGGTGATTTCTTAAAAAAACAAGGAAAAGAAATAATTTTATAAGCTGGATATCTGCTTAATTTGTCATATCTTTCAGCTCGCTGCTGGGTATTTTGGGGAAAACTAACGCAAATCGTCTAATAAAACTTTATTTTCGACTTAATCAATGGATTCAATTTTGAAAAAACCATAACGACTCCAAACAAAAAAAGAACCGAGATTTCTCTCGATTCTTTTTAACTGCGGATTAGTGGACCAATTCTAATTGGCGTAAAGCTTTATAGATGCCATCGCGGTCATTAGTATCCGTCACGATATTCGCCGCTTCCTTCACGTGAGCAGAGGCATTTCCCATCGCTACGCCGGTTCCGGCTAGATTCAGCATTTCAATATCATTGTTGCCATCCCCAAAGGTTACAATGTTTTCCGGCTTGATCCCTACTTTTTTCGCTAAAGCCATGATCGTTTGCGCCTTAGAGCCTGGATTTGGAATGATATCCACACTATGCTCATGCCAACGAACCAAACGAAATTCTGGAAAGGCTTGCGAAAATTCTTCATCCATCGACTGATCATAAAAAGCACAGCCTTGATACACTTCATGTTCGGAAAAATAATTGGCGTCATAACCTGGGGCTTTTTGACCAAAGGATTCCATCGCGTCTAAGACTGTCGGTACGTCGAATTTTGTCACACGGGCAAATGAATCTAAGCCGAATAAGGCGACATCCACTTGACGTTCACTAGCAAAATCAATCATTCGCGTCAACGCTTCACGATCAAGTGTGTGCTTGTAGACTTGTTCGTGATCGAGAAATGCTGCCGAGCCGTTGCAAATAATATAATTCGAACAACCTAACTGATGGATCACGTCGCCTGCCAACAAGCGTGAACGGCCTGTCGCAATAATCACTAGATGCCCAGCTTGACGCAAAGACTTCAAAGCTTTTACGGTGCTGTCCAAAGGTTTTCTTTGACTACTCAACAAGGTACCATCAATGTCTAGTGCGATTAATTTTCTTTCCAAAATTTATCTCTCCATTTATATGTATTTGTTGTCCGCTTACGGACGAACTACTGGTGAAACTTGCAAATTAAACAACTCTCACTCTATTGATACTGGATTCCTATTGCCAACAGATCGTTTTACGAAATAATCTCTGTTAACCACTTCATTGTAGAGAAATTTCAGAGAATTTGCAAAAAAAGATTGTCTTTCTTATATTCAATAATTTCGCCTTCATCGAAAAAAAGTAATCGTTTTTAGTCAGCCCCCAACAATTAACACATTTTTCCCGAAAAGGCAATAGCCAAGCTTGACACAGCGACCCTTTATCGGTTATACTGACGATTGTGTAAAATAATGCAGCAGAAGAATAATAGCCCGTCCCCAGTTCGTTGCCAGTAATTGGTTCAATTGCGTAACCGCGGCTGCGAAGGCGAAGATTGAAGAACGAACTACACGGATATGAATTTTTCAACGGATTATTTTACTCCAAAACAATTTATTGGAGGAATTTTTAATGTCTCGTTATACAGGACCATCATGGAAACAATCTCGTCGTCTTGGTATTTCATTATCAGGAACAGGGAAAGAATTAGCACGTCGTCCATATGCACCAGGTCAACATGGACCAAACAGCCGTGGCAAGAAATCTGAATACGGCTTGCAAATGTCAGAAAAACAAAAATTACGTTTCATCTACGGATTAAACGAACGTCAATTCCGTAACTTATTTGTACGCGCTAGCAAAATCAAAGAAGGTAAACACGGTGTTAACTTCATGATCTTACTAGAACGTCGTCTAGATAACGTTGTTTACCGTCTAGGTTTGGCTTCAACTCGTCGCCAAGCTCGTCAATTAGTAAACCACGGTCACGTAACTGTCGATGGCAAACGTGTTGACATCGCTTCATACGAAGTTGAAGTCGGCCAAGTTGTCGGTGTTCGTGAAAAATCTAAAAACATGGTTACTGTTAAAGAAGCAGTTGAATCAGCAGTTGGCCGTCCAGCTTTCGTAAGCTTCGACGCTGAAAAACTTGAAGGTTCATTATCTCGTTTACCAGAACGTGATGAAATCAACCCAGAAATCGACGAATCATTAGTCGTTGAATTCTACAACAAATTAATGTAAGACTTCTTACAGACACTCAAGTTCTTAATTGGACTTGAGTGTTTTTTGCATCTCAAAAAAATACCCGCTGCATTAGCGGGCATTTTTTATTTCTCTGTCTTCACTTGCCGGTTTTGATAAATTTGTTTACAGACATAGATTGCGATAAATAAAGCGAACATACTCAACAGACCAAACATAATCGTCTTAGTATTGCCAGTCAGATTACTACCGACATAAGAATAGACGATCGTCGCCGGTAATTGCCCCAATCCGGTAGCGATTAAAAATGGAAGTGGTTTGATTGCCGTTAGCCCCGCGGCATAACTAATAAAATCAAAAGAAATGAAGGGCAGCAAACGACAAATCAAAATCGTATGGCGACCATATCGATCAAAGTATTCATCAATTGTTTCCAGTGAAAAATTTTTGTTCATTTTTTCAATGATATCTCGTCCGGCGATCCGAGCGATGTAAAAGCACACCAAAGCACCAGCCATCGCGCTGGTCCATGACAACAACGCTCCTTGCCACCAACCAAAAACCGCGGCATTTGCGAAGGTGATCAAAAAAGCCGGCAATGGTGCGATGATTGATTGGAACATCATCAATAAGAACGAGATGACGACTGCCCAAATTCCAAAGGAGCGCAGATAGCCGATAATACTATCGACGTTCATGGAACGAAACAGCATTAAAATTTGGGTTACCTTCGTTCGAAAGGCTGGTATGAAATAAAAACTCAGCACCGCTAAAAGAATAACTACTATCAAAAAAATCCGCGCGCTTTTCCTTTTGTTCATTTTCCTCATTATTTTTCAACGTCCTCAACTTTGGCCCAACGATAATATGAGCCGTCATAATTTTTTACTTGTTTGAAACCGCACATTTCCATCACTAGCTCCATATAAGCAGAACGAATTCCGGCTGTACAATAAGTTGCGATCTTATCTTCTTTTGCTAAGCCCGCGTCTTCAAAAAGTTGGGTTAATTTTTCTTTACTCTTTAATTTACCATTTTTAGCAAATAGGTCTGTATAGCGCAAATGGATCGCGTCGGGCAAGTGCCCGCCTTTAGCTTCGCCATAAAGTACTTCGCCTTTGTATTCTTTATCTGCTCGAACATCAACTACTTTGTATTCATCATAATCCTTTTTCAATTCCTCTGTCCGAATAAGATGTTCTTGATTAATCGAATCGATCTTCACTTCCACAGGTTTTAGGTTTGTACTTTCAAAATCCTTTTTAAGACCAGCTTTTGCCAAAGCGGCAAAGCCACCATCGACTAGCTTGACATCCTGATACCCAGCCGCCAATAATTCCCAAGCAATCCGTCCGTCATCACCCCAGCCTTTAGCCGCATTTGCAAATAGAATGATCTCTTTATCCTTCGCTATCCCTTTTTCCCCCAAGCGTTTGCTAAGCTCGGCGGGCTCCAAGATTAACCCCCAATTTTCATCGCCAGAAGCTCCCTCCTCAACAGAGGCGAGGTTTTGCCAGCCAATCGCTGTTGCTTCTTTAATGGTTCCCTTACCGGCTTCTTCTTCGCCGCGAGCATCGATTAAAATAAGATAATCTAAATTTTTCTTCACATAATCGGCATCTACAATGTATTTTCCCGTAAATGCTGCACTCTCTTTTTTGGCTGCTTTGTTGGCATCAGTGACCCTCCGCTGCCGCTGCACCCAGTTAAGCCTAATGTTACTAGTACCAACAATCCTGTCAAAAATTTTTTCATTTTTTTCTCCATTCATTTGTCATTTTTTACTAGAGGCCCCCTTGAAGCAAAAAAAATCCACAAAAAAGAAACATACCCCCGTATGCTTCCAAATGGCTTCTAAAAGTGAAAAAGATCACACATATACCTAAAGAAGACCGTTTGGAGGGAAGAATTCTGCATCTACTTTCTTAGAGACTCTAAGATTGCCTACTACGCATAGTCACCTATGACCTATCATTCTTCTCTCCTCCTCTCGACCATGCTCTTCATTCAAGTATATAAAACGCTTTCGCCATTTACAATATGATTTGCCTAATCTAATCAATGATTCATTATCCAAATTTTTTATTGTAAATATGCATTGATAAAACTAGAAAAGCCGTCCGCAAATTTTTCGTTTGTGGACGGCTTTTTAATTGAATCAACGTAATAAGGAAACGATATCTTTTTTCGCTGCACTTTTGGCTGGCAGCCAACTAAAGACGATCCCAATCACGACCGATAGACCAAAGGCCAGCGTAACTGTAAACAAATCTGGCCGAACAGCTAGTGGGGTGAACAGACTGATTGCAAAGCCCAGTAGCATCGCGATCAAATAGCCGATCGTTCCACCGATTAAAGTCAGTGAAATACCCTCCAGTAGAAATTGCATCATAATATTTCCCTTTGTACCACCCATTGCTCGCCGAACACCGATTTCTTTCGTCCGTTCAGAGACGGAGATGTAAATCATGTTCATGACTCCGATCCCTGAGATAAATAATGAGATTCCGCCAATCACCGAGATTAATAAAGTGATACTCGTTAGCAGCATGCGCAACTGATCGACTTGTCCAGCCAAATCTTCTGTCTTATAGCTACCTAGTTCCTTCCAAGTACCATATTTTTTCAGCGTGTCCTCAGCTTCTTTGGAAAGGCTCTTGACGTTGGCGCTCTGATTTAATTTCACTTGGATCATGCTGCGATCTTCTGAATTGAAATAACTTTCAAAAATATTTTCCGGTACTTCAGCCACCACATAATCTTCTTGCGTCGAAACAATTGATCCGCCATTACGATCTTCCATGATGCCCACGACTTCGAATAAATGACCGCCTATCGTGACGCTTTGACCGATTAGGGATTGTGGCTCGTCCTTCTGAATCGTTTTTGCGGCAGTTTGATCGATCACGACAACTGGATTTTCATTATAATAATCACTCGGCTGGATTGATCGGCCATAAACCACTTTGCTGCCATGGTCTTTTAATAATTTAAAACAATTCCAACGGCCATCGTTCCCAACTTCGTCAAAGTTCTGATCCGCGTATTTGACGCCGTTACGAGAATTATCATAGTAACTGACGGACTGCACGCCAGGAATACTTTCTACCCGACTGATATCTTCTTCCGTAAATCCATCCAGGCCATTTTCGCTGAACTCATCCGTTTTAGGGGAAAAAGTATAGCCGACACTGCCATCAAATTGATCCAAGCCGATAAATTCAGAAGCGTAATTTTCAAAGGCCCGACCGATAGAAAAGACGGTAATCACCGCCGAAACACCAATGATCAAACCGATCATCGTTAAAAAGCTACGTCGTTTATTTTTACCAATAGCTTTGAAGGCGGTTTTCCAAACTTCGCTAAATCGCATGTGCAACACCTTCTTCCAAGATCTCGCCATCCTTCACCGTAATGACTCGTCGACAATAAGCCGCCGCATCTGGATCATGGGTCACCATCAAGATTGTGACTTTTTCTTCTTCATTCAACTGTTTAAATAATTGCATGATTTCTTCGGACGTATGACTGTCTAAGGCCCCCGTCGGTTCATCCGCTACAATAAATTTTGGATTGCCAACGATCGCCCGCGCAATCGCCACCCGCTGCTGCTGGCCACCGGAAAGCTGCTTCGGCAGTTTATTGTATTTATCGGCGATTCCGACTTTTCGTAACGCCTCCATCACCAACGATTTCGTTTGCTTCTGCTTCATGCCGCCGTACTGCAGCGGCAGCGCCACATTTTCCATCACCGTATTGTTTTCGATCAACTGGAAGGCTTGAAACACGAAGCCCACCGCTTTATTTCGCAATGCTGACAGTTTCTCATCATTAAATCGATAGGCATCCTCTCCTTCAAAGCGGTAAGTTCCTTCGAAATCACCGTCTAAAAAACTGATCGTATTGATCAAAGTCGATTTGCCTGAGCCGGACGGTCCCATGACCGCCACGAACTCATGCTCATCAATCGTTAGACTGATATCCTTTAGGACATGAATCTGTTCCTGATCGGCTGTGTAAAATTTATTGATTTTCTCCATCACGATCATTCAACGGTCACATCCATCCCGTCTTTGACGTCTTCCGCCGCTTTGATAATTTTGTCATTTTCGTTTAACCCTGTTCGTAAAACGTAATAACCGTTACCCTTTTCAACAGTTACTGTCTGTTTTTTGGCTTTATTATTTGCCACCGTATAAACAAAGTATGCCCCGTCCTTTTCTATCACACTTTTCAATGGCAGATGGATCTCATTTCGGGGGATCAATAATTCCACCGAATAGCCGACCGGGATCGTCTCATCTGGAACAGCGGTAAAATTATACGTTACTAAACTGGTTTTTTCTTCTTTCGACGGCTCGTTGTTCATTTCTGCCAAAGAGGTAATCTTGCCTTTGACCGTCTTCTCGTTGTTGGCATATTTGATCTCGATTGGTTCATTCAAAGCTACTTTGGAACGATCATACTCAGTCACTGTTCCTTTAATCGCCGATTCTTCGCTTTTTAAAACCATCAAGGCTTGCTGCGGATCATTTTTCGCGTCTTCGTTCAAAGAAGTCACGACCGAATCATTGGCGGCACGGATTACTTCACCCCAACGATAAGTTACTAAAATTGTGTCTTTTGTCACATGATCGCCTTCAGCTACGTGAATGGTTTGAATTGGTCCCTTTTCAGAGTTCACTAGAACGGTTTGTTTTTTGGTTGATTGCACCTGTCCCTTTAAATGTAACGGTGTTTGTTTGCTGACTTGATACATTTCTACTGAGGTGTCTTCCTTTGCTTTCGCTTGAGTATTCTGATAGAGCAAAAAGCCCGCCCCCGCAACAACCAACACACCTATACCGATAACTATTTTTTTCATTTTTCGACTCCATTCCTTTCGTTAAAAAAATTTCGTAATCGCTTTTACTCTTTAAATTTTAGAGGAAAGCATCGTGCGCTACTTCCAACGAAAGTATAAAGTCTGACTACTACTTTAGACCGAAGAACATTTGTTTTTTTATATGCGTTTATTTTTTTATTTACATCTGGTTAACCTTGTACTATACTTTCGTTAACCAATTAAAAATAATATGTTAACGAAAGAGTGAGTTTATGAAATTAAGTAGTCGAGAAATTGTTTTGGCCGGATTATTTGCGGCAGTAATTAGTGTTTTAGCTCAGTTTACCATCCCATTGGGTCCAATTCCTTTGACCCTCCAGACCTTCGCGGTTGGCTTTGTGGTCACCATCTTAGGCAAAAAAACCGGAACGATAGCTGTTGCGATCTATCTACTGATGGGAATGATCGGGTTACCTGTCCTAGCAGGTGGTGCTGCAGGGATCGCTAGCTTTTTTGGACCAACTGGTGGCTTTTTGGTTGGCTTCATTTTTCAGGCCTATTTTACCGGATGGATTTTAGAGAAGGCACAATTTAATTATTTCTGGTCAATCTTAGCCAACGTGATTGGTGCTTTCATTACACTGATCTTCGGTTCCCTCTGGTTGAAATTTAGTGGAAACTTACCGTGGGATGCTGCCTTTTCCGCAGGAATGATTCCTTTTATCTTGCCAGGAGTGATCAAAGCCTTGGCCGCAGGCTATCTCGGAGTGCTGCTTGGACGCAGATTGTCATTTACAAATTATGTGTATCGTTAAATTCTCAGCAATGGGAATTTTTTTCTTGACTTTTTAATCAGGTAACCTTATTATGTTTTTCCGTAAGGTAACCTGATTAATCATGAAAGAAGCGAGACTTATGACAAAAGTTTTATTTTTAAATGTAACTACTCATGGACATGTAAACCCATCTTTAGGTTTAGTAAAAGAATTAAGCACTCGAGGTGTAGAAGTCGTTTATTTTTCTAGCGAAGAATTTCGTGAGAAAATCGAAGAAGCAGGGGCCTCTTACCGTCCCTATCATTATGATCTGAATATTTTCAAGAATGGTTTTAACGTTTTATTGGATCACGGTTTGGATCTGATTCAAGATATTCTGCAACAGATTGAGGATGAGACCTTTGATTATGTGATCCATTCCATCGCGATGCCCTTTAGCAAACAAATCGCAGAGTACTTGATGCTCCCTGCTGTCTCCATGCTGGCGGTCTTTATGGGCATGAAGAATTTTATGGAGCCAGATAAAACACCTTTAGCTGGAAAATTTAAAGCAATGAATGACGCCTATTTGCTGGAAGCAAAAAAGATCGCGGAAACACTGAATGTAAAGATGCCTCCTCGCTTTTTTGATTTGATTTTTAATGTCGAGCCTTTAAATCTAGTCTTTACTTCAGATTATTTTCTACCTGAAGAAGATCGGGCCTTCTTTGACGAGAAATATGTTTTGGTTGGTGCAGACAGCTACCAACGCTTGGAAGATCTCACAGACTTTCCGATTGAGCGCTTGAAGTCTGCTAAAAATGTTCTATATGTTTCTTTCGGAACAATCTTTGGGGATTTTGCAACAGAAATCTATCAAAAAGTATTTGAAGCGTTTGGGGATTCTGATTATTTAGTAGTGATGGCGGCCCATCAAGTTGGTTTGGCAAACTTGGAGATTCCTGAAAATTTTATCGTGCAAGATTATATTCCACAAAATGAGGTCTTGAAATACGCCGATGTCGCGATTACTCATAATGGCCTGAACAGTATGAATGATTTGATTTTAAATGAAGTGCCTTTTGTTTCCTTACCAATGGGAGCGGATCAGCCGGCACTAGCAAAGCGTTTGGTAGAACTCGGCGCGGGGATTTCTCTAGATTATCAACAGGTGGATAGTTTGGAATTGAAAACGGCGGTGGAAAAGGTTCAGGTAGAACCTGAATATTTATCCAATTTAAAACAGATCAAGCAATCCTTCTTGGCTGCTGGCGGCTATCAAAAAGCGGTGGATGCCATTCAGAAATATGCGGAATAAAACGAAGCCGCGCTCTTAGCGATTAAGAGCGCGGCTTTGCTTTTAGTTTTGTTCGTGTCTCCAAGGCTGTATGCTTTCTTTACGATAAACAGCGGCTTGACCGATGGAATTAAAAAGTTCCATCTTTTGTTTCACGACAGCTTTCGCCGCATCGATACATTCGGGATAGATTGCATTCGGGTCCCATAATTCAGTCGTCGAAAGAATCTCCCGACATTTTTTATAGAAAGCATATTTGTAATCCGAAGAAATATTGACTTTTTGGATGCCGATTTGAACGGCTTTCGCGATTTCTTCATCTGGATTTGCTGACCCACCATGTAAGACTAGCGGGATATCGACTTTATCTTTAATTTCTTGCAAGACATCCATTTTTAATTCTGGTTTGATATTTTTTGGATAAATGCCGTGGGCTGTTCCGATGGCTACGGCTAATGTATCAATCCCAGTTTTTTCAATAAATTCTTCGGCATCTTCTGGTTTTGTGTAAATCACTTCTGACACGCCGCCTTCAACCGAAGTTCCGGTATTACCGATCGTTCCCAACTCGCCTTCCACCGAAACCCCAATCTTATGACAAACATCCACAACTTCTTTTGTAACTGCGATATTTTCTTCAAAGGACAGTAACGATCCGTCGATCATCACCGAGCTGAATCCACAGTGGATAGCGCGCATGATGCTGGCTAAGTTATCCCCATGATCCATGTGGATAACAAATGGAACAGAACTATTTTTAGCACGAGATACGGCATATTGGAAAAATTCATCTTTTGTAAAATCTAATTCGGTTGGATGTACGGCGATGATCGCTGGTGCGTCATTTTCTTCCGCCGCTTCGATGACTACTCGTAAAAAATTACTATCTGCGACGTTGAAGGCTCCTACCGCGAATTTGTTTTCCTTGGCGATTGCTAACATTTGCTTCATATTAATTAACATTTGACTTGATCTCCATTCTTTTATGCTTTATTTTTAGAACCCGAAAGTTCGATGTACCGTTTGACAACTTCTTTTCCTGCGCCCATTGATTGATGAACCAGCGTTGGATAATCCACTTCTGGCTGTTCAGTTAATTGTTTTTGAAGGAAATCCTTTTGCGCCTTCATAAAATCCGAACCGACATTGATCTTGTTGATGCCTAATTCGATCGAACGCAGAATATTTTTTTCTCCAGCTCCTGATCCACCATGTAAAACTAACGGCAACTTAGTAGCGGCTTTGATTTTTTCCACAATATCGAACCGGAAATCCGGTACATACCCCTCTGGATAGTCCCCGTGACTGGAACCATAGGACAGCGCCAAACAATCAACACCGGTCTCTTTAATGAAGCGGATCGCATCATCTGGATCGGTATACATCTCGTCATTGGTAAAATGATCCCCGGCTACCGCCCCCATATCACCAACCTCGGCCTCTACACTGGCATTATAGATTTGCGCCAGCTCCACCATCTCTTTCGTGATCCGAATATTTTCTTCCAGCGGATACATCGAGGCATCCATCATGACACTGGAAAATCCCTCATGGAGACATTGCTTCACAAACGCGACATCCTGTCCGTGATCTAAATTGATCGCGACCTCGACTTTGGTGTTGTTTGCCATCCGAATGATTGGTTTAGTCAAATAGCGAATATCTAAGTGCTCCTTCAAATGGTCTTGCAGCAGATCGACGATGATAGGGGAGCGCATTTCTTCCGCCGCTTCGATCACAGCCTTCGCTGTTTCCAAATTGAAGCAGTTGATCGCCATTACCGCATAGTTTTCACGATTGGCTTTTTGCAGCATCTCTTTCATTGAAACGTACATTCAACAAGTCTCCTTTTTTCTATTTAATAAATCTTGATCGAAGAAAAATCTACCTCTTCCTCTTCTTCGTCATCCTTAACTTCGTTTTCAACCGGTGCTTTCTTCAACGCGAATAGTAGAACGCCGGTAATCGCCGAACCGATCAATAACGCTAAAGTAAATCTCATTGGATCAGTCATGGCTGGGATAATGAAGACACCGCCAGAAGGAACTGGCGAGCCGACACCCCATGACATACTTAATCCACCACCGATTGCGGCACCAACGGTACAAGAAAGAATCACACGCAACGGATCCACTGCCGCGATTGGAATAACGCCTTCTGTAATCATGCAAAGGCCCATTGGAAAAGCGATCTTGATATTGTCTTGCTCTTCTTTTGAATATTTCGGTTTGCGGAAAATTTTAGATAAGACCCAAGAGATCGTGACACCAAAGGGTGGGACCATTGAAGCCAGTACCTTCACCGCTTCTGGTTCTTGCACTCCTTCTAGTAGCATCCCATCGGCAAAAAGTGATGCGACTTTGTTGACAGGACCACCGAAATCGAAGGCCGCCATCCCGCCAACGATCGAACCAAAGAGGAATTTCCCAGAGCCTTGCAAACCAACTAAGAAATCTGTCAGTGCTTCGGTTGCCCAAACGATTGGCACACCAATGACGAAGAACATCAATAGCCCAATAACTAATGTAGATAAGAGCGGAACAATCATCATCGGCATCAATCCTTGTGCCCAAGTAGGAACTTTCAAATTTTTCACTAGGAACAATACAAAGAACCCAACCAAGTAACCACCTAACATCCCACCTAGGAATCCAGCGCCGATAGAATTAGCGATTAATCCCATGAACAAACCTGGTCCAATTCCGGGACGATCTGCAATTGAATACGCAATCGCGCCTGAGATTACGGGAGCCAATAGCCCCATCCCCAAGACACCCAAGGAAACTAACGCATCTGGAACAGAGTAAGCCGCTTTGTAATCCTCAATGACCCCACCGCCAGTTAAGTTTCCGATCGCGATCAACAACCCAGCTGTCACAACAACCGGCAGCATGTACGAGATTGCCGTCAGAGCATGCTTTTTCAATTGAAGCTTCTTAAACATTTCATTCATCTCCTTATTCATATTAAAAATTGATACTTACGCTTTCACGATTTCCTCTTCGATCTTATTGATTAAACCTTTGGGTGCTTTAATCACCATGCTGGTTGGGATCTCAACTACTTTTTTTCCTTCAAAACGATCTCTCCCACCGATCTTGATATCGGCTGCAATAATGACAACATCAGCTGCTTTAATTTCCTCCATAGACAATTCATCTTCCGTCCCAATCGTCCCCTGGGTCTCAATGTGTACTGTGTGACCTAACGCTTTAGCTGCTTTTTCCAATTTCTGTTTGGCAATGTACGTATGAGCGATTCCAGACGTACAAGCTGCGACTCCAACAATTTTCATCATTTATTCCTCCATATTCTATTTATTCTTCTTCCATTGGGTCTTTTGATAATAATTCCAGCATTTCGGCCTTCGTCTGAGCATTGATCATGTTTTCAATAAAGTCTTCGTCTGCAAGTAGCATCGCGACTTTTTGCAGCAACTTGATATGCATCGTATTGGCGTCTGTATCTTTTACCGCGAATAGAATGACTACTTGAACGGGCTTTTCATCGATTGATTCCCATTCGATCGGCGCGATCGCTTTACCGACTACTAACGAGGTTTTGATCACACTATCTGATTTTCCGTGAGGGATCGCGATCCCATTCCCGATTCCGGTCATGCCCTCTGCTTCCCGTTGAAAAACATCGGCCGCAAAGACATCTTCGTCCTCAATATCGCCATTTGCCATCAATAAACGTGTCAATTCGTGGATTGCTTCTTCCTTTGTTTTCGCTTTCATTTCTAATTGGATCAGTTCCTCTGTAATCACATCACCAATACTAAAATCATTCATCATCTTCTCTGCTGTCATCTCATATCTCTCCTAACATCTCTTTGACTCTTTTTTCGTCTTGTTTGGTAAATACGGAGTTCACTAAAATCGTTGGTATCATCAATTCGATTGTTAAATTAACGGTCGTCAGAATTAAATCAATATTCTGATATTTTTCTGGTGCCTTTGAGAATTTTCGAGCCGATAGCACGTCTACGATCTCCAACTCTGGAAAAGCTTTGCGAACCTTTACTTTTAACAGCTCCGATGTGCCCACACCGCTGCTACACATGATTAACACGCGTTTCTTTGAATGTAGCATCTCTTTGTATTTCACAAAATACAAGGTCAAAAAGCCGATCTCATCTTCCGAAATTTTATTCAGTTGATACGTGTCTTCTGCGGCTTGACTGACTTGTTGGACCTGTTGAAAAATTTCTGGATACTCTAACTTGATGTCTCCCAATAAGTCATTTTTTACGATGATCTCATTTTTTAAACGATACAATAAGGGATCAATATGCTCATATAGATCTTGTCGATTGGGCTGATGATCCACTTTCATACCCATTAAGCAACTCATCTCGCTGGCAAAAAAATCAGTGATCGTCAATGCTTCTTTGGATTTCCGACTCAAATTGATTGGCTCCTTTTCCATTCGAGAAGAAATCAGATATTGAAATAAGTAGAACGTCTCGCTTTCTGGTAACACGATATTTAAGTAATGGTTCAACTTCACGATCACCATCCGCGAAAGTTGGTATAGCTGATCATATTGCGTAATCAATTCTTCTTCATCTGGGTCCAATAATTCGGCACACGTGTCTTCATGGATTTCTCCTTCGCGGACTCGCTTGATCAGAATATAGATGTGAGAAAAAATATTACTGTTATAAGGATAAGCAATCCCGTTTTGCAATTTTCGTTCGATGTATTCCAATAATGAGGTAATAAAATTGATATCGTAGGAACTAATTTTTTCTTGTTGTGTGGAAAAGTCTTCCTCCCAAACACGAGTCGCGCTGATCAAATGATTGACCGCCTTACGAATATTTTTTTCCGTTCCTTCAATCGAGATTCTTTGGTCTTTTCGAATCAACGATAATTGATGCTCCAGCAAAAATGCGTTCATCCGTACCAAATCATTATTGATTACCGTGTCGCTGATATAATATTTTTCAAATAAGTCCTTAACCAAAACCTTCTTCGGCGATTTAAATAACAACTCCAATAAAATTGTATTTCGTCTTTCTAAAGGACCTTGGACGATCTCTTCGCCTCGTTTACGAATGCTTTCTTTTAAATAATTATCATAATCTAAACAAAAACCCTTCCCGACCTCAGCTGAGACAAGCTCACCTATATCGGAAGCTTCATTAATTCTTTTGATTGTTCGATAAATCGTTTTCGTAGAAACATTGGCAAATTCAGCTAATTCTTGAGCAGTGAGTGTCATCCCATGTTTGATAAACAGTTCGATCAATTGTGTTTCGCGTTTGCTTAGCTGCATTTTGTCAACCTCCTTGTCCTTAATATAGCCTTTTTTCGTGGAAATAAATTTTTTCTTATGTCCATTGAAATGGACATTTTTATAAACCGCTTTCAATAACTTCTGTGAATATTTTTGAAAATAACTTCTCCTCGGTATAACCGGTCTCCTTTTAAAGAGTTTGCAAAACGCTTTAGCTTAACCAATTCTATTGAAAAGCTGTTCCCGGCCTTAATCGATAAAAAAAACAGCGAAAAAATCGCTGTCCACTGCAACTGCTCACTACATCCACAAAAATACTTTTCCTCAATCCTATTAAAACAATCGTCCTTATTGGCCAGATTAGTTTTCCACTTGTGCAAAACTCGCTTGCTTGGTCATTTGGTAGATCGGCACTAATTGTTTATAAGTATCCACCATATAGGCTTGGGCTGCTTCAGGATCTTGCCATAATGGATCGTCTTTTTTGATGATTCGCCCAACTTGAAATTCACCCTTTTTCACATCTCGGAACCGTTTCAACAGCTTTTCTGTATTTTCTGGTGACAGCTCCATAATGTTCGGCTTCGTATGATCGCCAGACAAAACAAAATCTGGTGATAACGCAGTAAAGAGTTTTTGGTTATCTAATAGGCTCTGGGCGATTGCTTGTTCATTTTTTGGCTGATCGATGCAAGACAGCCACATGAAAACATAGTCTGGCCAGATCCCTAATTGAAAATGCGGCTCCATCTTATAGCCGCGTTTTTGTCGGCTTAACGCCGACCACGTATTTTCAGGTGGGTTGGTCGTGCGGCGACGATGTTGCGCGATGTGGATAAATAATTTTTCAGCTAACAACGGCTCCAAGACCTGTTGAAAAACTTCATTTAATTGTTGAAAAGTCGGTTGGATCTCTTTTCGGATTTTCGCCATTCGTTGATCTAATCCAGCTACTTCAAAAACTTTAAAACTTTCTTCGGTAAACAATAATACAGCCCCCTCGTTTTCAGTAATCGCTCATCGTTAGTATATCAGCTAACGAAGCAAACAACTATTCGAAAAATTCACAAAAAAAGTTGCAAACTTTTTTATTTTTAAAGAAATTATTTCCCTCTCCTTGTTAAATCAAGTATATTATAGGTAGGAATTTGGTTAGTAATGAATCAGAAATTTATTTCTGAGGAGGGTGAAACGAATGATTTCAGACGCCATTGGGTTCGAAAAAAAATTTCGTTTAAAAGAAGACAAAAAATTTGAACACTACAAAATCATGCTCCCAAAGCTGCGGGAAAATGATTTAATGATAAAAATCGCCGCTATTTCTATCAGTACGCTAGACACGCAGATCAGACAGCACATCAAAGGACCAAAAAAACCTTATATCCTTGGCTTCGGTGGTGTTGGCATCATCACCCGCATGGGCAGTAACCATCCCCATTTGAATGTCGGTGATCGGGTGCTGTATGTGAACAAGGTAGGAAAATACGGAAGCTACAGTAATTTTCAGATCGTCGATGGGCGTTCCGTCGTGAAATTACCTGACTCTTTTCCCACAGATGAAGCCGCCGCTTTTTCTTATAGTTTTTTCCTAGCCTTTGAGGTACTGTTCAAGCAATTAAAATTAACTCCTAAGCCCGGAAAAAATCAGGGGAATTTATTAATTTTGAACACTTCTGACGGACTAGGGGCAACGATTATTCAGCTAGCAAAGTGGGCGGGGTTGAATGTCGCCGCTACTATCGACAAAAATAATTCTGAGATCTGGATCAAGAATATGGGGGCCGACACGGTCTTTTCTCAATCCACCAATCTTTCGCAGGAATTGAGTGCAGCAGAGCTGACACCGATCGATTATGTCATCAACCTAGATACGGAAAAAGAAAAAAGCTTTGATCAATTAGGAGAATTTAAAGACTCCGCCAAGATCTTGTTACTGCATTTCGTGAAAAGAAAATACAAAGACCTCGACCCTGATTTTCTAAATTTTTATTGCGAGGAATTTTTAGATACGGCCTTCGCCAGTGATGAAGGCATCAATTATTCCCGTGAAATTATGGAGCTCTTAGTTTATATGTGGGAAAAGAAACTGTTGCGATCGATTCTGACCGCGCAATTAAATGGTTTCTCCGATAAAAATTTTTACGGTGCCCACAAATTGATTGAAAACAATCCCAACTTCCGCCACCTTGTCTTAGTGAATGAATAAAATCTCGTTTTCCAAAACGAGATTTTTTATGTTGTCTTTTAGAGTGTCAAGCCGAACTAACCCTCCTTTCATACCCATTAACCTCCTCAATTTTCAAAATTTTTTTGGCCTAACGACTAAAACGTTTTTTATTCACATTATAATTCGGAAATTTCCTATTTTTTGGAGTTAACATTTGCTAATTCAACGAAATGGTATTAAGATATAAACTGAAATTTTCATTTACATTTTCATTTCAAAAAAATTAGGAGGTTTTTATGGATTATTCACTGACTACTCGCTTAGCGGCTGAGTTTTTAGGGACTGCTCTGTTGGTTATGTTAGGAAACGGTGCAGTTGCCAATGTTGATTTGAAAGGAACAAAAGGTTACGGTAGTGACTGGATGTTGATTGCTGTGGGTTATGGATGTGGGGTTATGATTCCTGCAATGATGTTCGGTGGTATTAGCGGTAACCACATCAACCCAGCGTTTACGATTGGTTTAGCAGTTAGTGGCATGTTCCCTTGGTCTGAAGTTCTTCCTTACATCGCTGTTCAAATTATTGGTGCGATGGTAGGTCAATTGATCGTTGTTGCGTGTTACAAACCTTATTACGATCAAACAGAAGATACCTTACATGTTTTAGGAACATTTTCTACGATCAACAGTGTGGGTTCTAAATTTAACGGATTCGTGAATGAGTTCTTTGGTTCATTCATTTTATTCTTAGGAGCTTTAGGAATCACCAAAGCGCCTTTCTTCCAAAATAATTTAGGAACGGCTCACTTAGCTCTAGGTTTCTTAGTATGGACATTGGTTGCTTCCTTTGGGGGACCAACTGGACCGGGATTAAATCCAGCTCGTGACTTAGGTCCGCGTATTATGCACGCGTTATTACCATTGAAACACAAAGGCGATTCACAATGGAGTTATTCTTGGGTGCCCGTATGTGCACCTATCTTAGCTTCCATCGTTGCCGTCGCTTTATATAAATTCTTATTTATCTAAGAGAGGTATCGTTTACTCGTAAAACCAGGCCACTGACATCTTATTGTCAGCCGCCTGGTTTTTTGTTTTTCTATTTTCATTAATGTTCTGCTTTAGCATCCTGCTTGCTCTTTTTGATCGCTGGCTTTTTTTCCAGATCGATCGTCCACGGATCGGTAAAGACTATTAGCCGCTCCTCCGCTTCTTTATGCTTGATTGGCTTAATTTCGAGGCTGCGGGGTTCTTCAGCTGAATTGTGTTGAGCTGCTTGCTGAGTGGTCGTTAGCGGGTCGATAAAATCAGTTGGTGGAATCGGCGGGATAACATCGTATTTACTCATCGTAGGGCCTCCAAACAAAAGTTGTTAGAATCAGTATACTCACATTTTAGTGCTCCAGCAAATTCTTCTCTCAGTAGTCTCAATAAGAAAGGCTTTCACGAACTCCCTCAGCTTTTTACCAGTTTTTCTGCTCACTTGATTGAGAGTAGAAAAATGGTAGGCTTAACGACAATCAGAATCATTTTTCGTTTTCTTGGAAAAATGATTCCCTAATTAGGAGTCAGCTGAGCAATCAGACCAAACTTTTGATAAATGACTGAGAAACACAAAGTTCTAACTTTGATGTTGAACAGTTCCTACTTGGTGCTGCTCAAATTTCGCAATCGTTTGGCTTATTGCCGATAAAGCTAGTTCGCGAAGCCAGACATGAACATGCCTGCTGTAAAGTGATTTATTCATGTTGAAAATTTTATCCTTTCTTTATAGTTAAAAAACAAAAAACCGTGCTTGGAATAAATTCCAAACACGGTTCTCCCAGTATCAAATAAAATTTGATAGAAAGGTTCTTCGTCCACTAAGCTTCTTTCCGACACGCCTGAAATCCGACAAGTGACATACGTCTTGTGCCTCTGGATCGAAGGATCATAAATTACAGATCCGCTCGACTCGTCGCATGAGACACACTATAGCACATCGACAAGGCTTTTACCATTTATTTTTGATTTTGTTGATAGATCGCTTCAGTGATTGCCACCGTCTGTAGTGTTAACTCTTTTGTTACCACTGGACTTTGCAGCAATCCTTGCTCTAAGCACTGATTGACATGTTCCACTTCAAAAACAAACTCACTCGCTTGCTGACTGTGTAGTTTTTCCGTTTCTCCATTTTCATACTGAACTTCTGCATGGTCCGTCTTCCAAAAATCCGGTATCACGATCTTACCTTTTTCACCATAAACAATCATTTGTTTCGTTAAGTCCAATTCCACCGTTAGAAAAATCGTACCGATTACACCATCAGGAAATCCCAATGTTACTTGTGCTTGCGCGTCAGATTGTCCTGCTGGAAAATACAAGGTTCCCTGCGCATTTGGCACAGTATCTAGCAAGTGCTGCATATATTCTAATGGATAGGTCCCCGCTCCTCTTAAAACACCGCCACCGGCACTCAAATCACGAAACCACGAGATATGATCGATATTCGGATAGGCAGTGACTGAATCCAGCCAACGGACTGTTCCGATTTTTCCTTGTTGGATCACTTCTTTTACTTGTTGGGTGATCGGCAAAAACAATGACTTTTGCGCTTCCATCAGAAATAACTGACGCTCCTCGGCTAAGGCAAATAGTTCATCCGCTTGCGCCAATGTCATCGTAAAGGGTTTTTCTAACAACACATGCTTATTATTCATTAACGCCAGCTTAGCCGCTTCATAGTGGCCTTTATTGTAGACTGCAATATATACGATATCTACTTCAGCACTTTGGCACAAGGCTTCATAACTGCCAAACGCATTAGGGATATTTAATTCTTCCGCCATTTTTTGAGCTTTCTCCAAGCCGCGAGAGGCGATCGCCGTTACGATCCCATCTTTACTTTCTTTCACCCCTGCAACAAAACGGGGAACAACTTGAGCCGTACTTAAAACACCATAACGAATCATTTCATTTCCTCCTAAATAAAAAGCCCCTCATCACTTTCTCGATTAGTGAATCAACCAGAAACAGTCTGAGGCGCTTTTTTTAATTAAAATCGGGCCAAGGTCTTGTCTAACACGAACAGACAAACATAGCCATATGAAGCGACCGACCATAGTTTGAAGATCATAATGATCTGAACATATTCTCTGAAAGACAAATCCGTCATCCCAGCTACCAGACAAGTCAGATCATCTGGCAAAAATGGGAAAATGAAGCAGACAATCAATAATCGCTTAATATCTTGGGTATGGGTTTGTAAGGTGGTCTCGAATTTATCAAAATTTTTCTCCGACAACACCAGCCGGGCAAAGCGCGGGCCGAAGCGTCGAACCAATAAAAATAAACCAATCTCACCAATTACTAAACCGATGTAGCTATATAGAATGCCAGGAATATTCCCGAACATCAGCATCCCCACGATCGTCGCAAATCCACCGGGTAAAAAAGGAATAATCGGCTGGATCGCCTGAACGATCACGAAGGCAAAAATAGCAAAGCTGCCAAAGCTCTTAATAAAATGCTGCAAATCAGACACCGAGCTGAACATGCCCGAATGACGGATATAAATCAATATAAAAACAAACGTCGCTAAGCCGATAACCGGCAAGACTTGAATCATCTTTTGATGCCACGACGGTCCGTGTTTCGTTTTCTGCTCCATCCTTTCCCTCCTAACCGGTTAGCTGAGTCGCTATTGATAAAATTCGCCGATTTGATCCACATACGGCAATGATTCTCTCAGAGGATAGACGACAAAATCATGCATCATGCCTTCGACGATTTCTAAACGCATCGTGGTCCCCTGACTGCGCTTGATTCGCTCTTGCAGCCGTAGAACATCGGGATACAAAATTTCATCCGTTCCCGCTACAACTAATAATTCTCCAAGGTCATCAAAGCTGCCGTAGATCGGCGAAACCAGCGGATCCGTCAAAGACAATTCGCCCGCATAATTTTCGCCGGCCTCAGCCAAGAGATCTTTTTCTAATAGTACATCTTTTTCTTGAAGTTCCTGTGAACGTGGGTCACTTAATGACGCATCCAGCCACGGAGAGGCTAGCGCGATTTTTTTCGGTCGCTTCGGCAAATCGATATTCCGCAAATGCTGCGCTAAGCTCATCGCCAAGCCGCCACCAGCGGAGTCCCCGAATAAACAAAACTCGTCGTCAGGATAGAGATACGCCAATTGCTGAAAGGCTTTCTCCGTCAAAGGGACCGTTTTTTCCGCCGTATTTTCCGGCGCCAAAGGATAATCAAAATAACTTACTTTTAAATTATAACGCTTCACAAAGCGTTCTTGTATTTCTTTATGAAAAGGAGAGGCTTCTAAGGCATAACCGCCACCATGAAGATAAAACACATGACGTTTGGTGGGATGCGCAGGAAATAACGTAATCAGCTGATGCCCAGCGATTTCAGCTATTTTTTGCGGAATATCGGTTTGAGAAAGCTGCCGACTGATCAAGCGGCGTCGCTTAGGAGGATCGACCATCGTCGCCCCTACCAGTTTTTTCATATTGATTACTTTAAAGACATTTTTTACAAATTTCGCTGAATAACGCATCGCCATCTCCTTATTCAAATTCATCTCAGATTGGGTGTTGAAAAATAAGTTTTAGTTATTTGTTCCCGTTTCTTTCATTTAACTAGAGTGTACAGGAATTTGTTCCTTTTTTCATTTTTTATGCAACGACTCGTCTGAATTCGACTTGCCCAAAATCAAAAAAGCAGGACCAATGATTATGGCATGGGGGGCCGATTTTATGATGATCTTAACTAAACGAACACGCCTTTTCATGCTACAATAGACAGGTGGATCATCGTAGTCTGCTTCTAAAGCATAACGGAATCTGAAGGAGGTGTCCACAATCACAAAACCAAATCGCGAATACCTGTATGATAATATTCGCGGCATTTTGATTCTACTTGTCGTCTTAGGACACGCCTTGGAATACTTTCGTTTAGATAACAAGGTGGGTGAATTTATGTATGTCTTCATCTATCTGTTTCACATGCCAGTATTTATTTTTATTTCCGGCTACTTCTCGAAAAATTTAGCCAAAGGCCGAGCCACCGCGGTCGAGACTTTTCTCGTCCCGTACCTGCTCTTGAACCTGATCCTGTCCTTCATCATGTTGGCGATTGGAAAAATTGATGAATTTATGATCTTGAGCCCAGGTTGGACGCTTTGGTATTTATATTGTATGTTTATCTGGCGTTTATTGCTACCAGACCTAGTGAAAGTTCGGCGAATCTTAATTATAAGTTTCATTATTGGTATTTTTTCCGGTTTTCTGAGCGAATTTGGAACGTACATGGCGATGGCACGAACTTTAGGCTTCTTGCCTTATTTTTTAGCCGGTTATTTTATGGATCGGATTTTGTTGGAAAAAATCCATCGTTTACGCTGGCGTAAATTTTTCAGTATCGGAATTATTTTATCTGGATTAGGAATCGCTTACTTTTGGGTCCAGACGGATCTGCCAGCCGAGATCTTGTGGCGGGATCGTTCCTTCTTACTATTCAAATTGCCGTTGTATCAAAATATTTTAAATAGTGTTCTTTTGTACTTGGTGGGCTTCGCCTTTGTTTTTGTTTTTATCAGCTTGGCAGCGCCTAAGCCGCACTTCTTTACTTCCTGGGGCCAAAAAACGCTGGCGATCTACTTACTGCATGTGTATTTAGTCGCTCCTTTAGTGCAACTGACCCAAGCAGTAAACAATCCCCTGCTGCATTTGATTTTATTAGTCGCTGGGACTTTCTTGATTCTGTATTTATTGTCTCGACCAAAAGTCACCACGACCTTGCAAAAAACACTCTCCCGAATTTTACATTTTATTATGCCAAATGGCTGAGACTACTTGTCCCAGCCATTTTTCTTTTTATTCAAATTATTTTAGTCAAAGCTACTTTCAGTTAAACAAGCTGTATAGATTGCTTTGACCGCCGCTTCATTCAATGGGACAAAAGCATCGGTTTTGATCGTGCTGTGAGCCACCGCTTGCTTGGCCATCTCATCAAATTTTTCTTCTTCGATACCAACTTCTGGCAAGGTCATAGGAATTCCGCAAGCCTTGAAGTAGTCGTATAATTTTTGAATCCCCATGCGCGCCGCCATCATTGGAACACGTTCCTCTACGCCCCAGACGTTCCAAGCAAAGCTAGCAAACTTATCAACTGTTTCATCATTCAAGGCATATTCCATCCAGCGAGGGGTCAAGATCGCTAAGCCGACACCATGAGTGATATCGTAAAAGGCACTCAATTCATGCTCCATCGGATGACACGACCAAGCGCCGGGTTTGCCGTTACCCGTCAAGCCGTTCAAGGCTAACGTGCTGGCCCACATCAAGTTCGCCCGGGCATCGTAATCTTCAGGATATTTCAAAGCGATTGGACAATTTTTGATAACCGAACGCATTAAACCTTCAGAAACAGAATCTTGAACGTCGGTTCCTTCTGTCCGTTTGAAATAATTTTCGATCAAATGACTCATGATATCTGCTGACCCCGCCGCTGTTTGATACTTATTGACGCTGAATGTATTTTGCGGATCTAAGAAAGAAACTTTTGGCAACATCGCTTTACTACCGGTACCTAGCTTTTGATGAGTGGCAAGGTTTGAGATCACGGCTCCACTGTTCATTTCACTCCCAGTCGCAGCTAAAGTCAAAATCGTCACTAACGGTAGTGCGCCACCTGTATATTTCCGACGTTGCAACACAAGATCCCACGCATCGCCGTCAAATTTTGCCGCCGCCGCAACTACTTTGGCACAATCAATCGTTGACCCACCACCGACAGCAAGAACCACATCGACCTTTTCTTTACGACAAATGTCTGCCCCGCGGCGGACCGTTTCCACTCGCGGATTGGGCTCGACACCGGCTAATTCAAAGACTTCGTTGCCATTGGCTTTCAGCTGCTCCATTACTTTATCGTACAAACCGATTTTTTTGATACTGCCGCCACCATAAACGATCAGAACCTTTTTCCCAAATTGGTTCAAGACCTCTGGTAATTCCGCTAAACGGTCTTTCCCAAAACGAATATCCGTCGTTACATGAAAATCAAAATTCTCCATTGCTATTTTCCTCCTCAATTCACTCTATCTATTTATCATAAGCCAAAGTTTTTCAGAATGAAACTAACTTCCCTTTTATTCACTGAAATTGTCTGCAAAAAAATCCGTAATCTGATCCATTGTCGCAATCTCTACAAAGTGCCGCTCCTGTGCACTGACAAAGGTAATATTGTTCTGCTGATTGGCTTGAATAAAATCCGCCGTATGGGCATAAGGGATTTTTTCATCCTCTGTTCCATGCCAGAAAAATAATGGGCGACCTGCCACTTTTTCCGGTGCTAACGATAAATCATACTCATTAAGCCACGAAGTCAACTGGCGATAATCCGGCGGTAAATAAAAACCGAGCTCACTGGCATGCTGATTGATACGTTCACGATATTTGATTGGCGCCGGCGAACCCATCACACAAGCCGCGACATCAATCTCCGGATGTTGCGTCAACAGCATACAAGTCGTGATCCCACCCATCGAGATGCCGCCAACACCAATTTTCCCCATGACCAAGCCAAGATTTTCAAAATAATCTACCAAGAAACCAAACTCATAGAGATTCGTTTGGATACTGTCCCAAAAAGTCAACGAAGGAATCTCCGAAGTTTTTGTTTTACGCTCCCCATGATTCGCCGCATCCGGCAATAATACGCGAAAATTCTGCGCGGCTAATTTCCGACCTTGAGTCAGCACCAGTTCTTTGGCCGTTTGCCAGCCATGATAATAAATAATCAGTGGCAGCGGCTCATAGACTTTGTCCTCGGCAACGACCTCTAATAAGGGAATATTGCCTATCAAGCGCTTCCGAATTTTTATTTTCATCATCAACCTCCCAATAGAACACAGCGTAATCAATCATTCCTATTCTAGCATGAAAGCACAAATTAAAGCTTTGATGAGCATGTTCTAGACAAAGATCATAAAAAAAGCATTAAGAACCTGAAAAGGTCTTAATGCTTCTTAAGAGTAACTAACTAAATCAGACTATTTATTTTTATAGCGACGATAGCCGACGATTACTATGGTAGCTAAAATTAAAATTCCTAAAATAATCATGCTATAGTTTTTAACATCATTTGTTTGCGGAAGCTTTCTCGTTTCCTTAGCATCGTTTATTACAGAGTTTACTGATTTTATTGAATGGTTCGAATTTTTAGATTGCGGTTTATTCGTTGGTTTTTTTGGCTTTTCAGGTACTAGTTGATTGATGAATTTACCTGATTCAACAATTTCCGGCGCATCTTCTGCCTGAGATTGGATAACAAATTTTTTCACTTCGTTGCTTAATTGATATCCCTTTGGCGCTTCCGTTTCAACAAATTGGTAGTTGCCAGGTGCTAAATCGGTAGCTAGAACGACTCCGATCTTGCTACTAATTAAATTCTTTTGGACACCTGCTTTTAATACTTTGCCCTGAGCATCTAATTGATCTACCCGGAAAAGCGCTCCAGCTAAATGATTACCTTGTTCATCTTGCTTAATTAGTTGCGCACTCCCTTGGTAATTAACAAAGTTATCACTTGCTACTATTGTTTTAGGTTTATCAGTAGTTTCAGTTTCGATTGTAAATGAAACTTTTTTAGTATTCAGAATATAGCCACTTGGTGCTTTCGTTTCAACAAATTGATAGTCTCCAGGAGCTAAATGATTCGCTGCTACTACACCAACTTTATCTGAGACTAACTTGGTTTGTACTTCTTTACCCTTTGTATCAATCACTTTAAACTCAGCTCCAGCTAAGGCATTGCCTTTTTCATCTTTTTTGATTAATTGGGCACTTCCTTGGTAATTAACAAAGTTATCACTTGCCACTACAACTGCTGGTTTATCCTTAGATTCGGTTTTTATTGTAAATAAAACCTTTTTAGTATTCAGAATATAGCCTTTTGGTGCTTTTGTTTCGACAAATCGATACTTGCCGGGCGCTAAATTATGAACTTTTACTACACCTTTTTTATTTGAAATTAAATCTTTTTGAATCGTATCCCCTTGTTTATCAATCACTTTAAACTCAGCACCCGCTAAGACGTTGCCTTGGGCATCCTTTTTAATTAATTGGGCGCTTCCTTGGTAATTGATAAAGTCAGCATCAGCTAAAACAACTGTAGGTTGTTCTTTAGATTCAGCTTCAATGACAAAGGGAGTAGCCGCGCTATTTAGAACATAACCTTTCGGCGCTTTTGTTTCGACAAATCGATACTTGCCGGGTGCTAAATTATGAATTTTTACTATACCCTTTTCATTCGAAATTAAATCTTTTTGAATTATATGACCTCGTTTATCAATCACTTTAAATTCAGCACCCGCTAAGGCATTGCCTTGGGCATCCTTTTTGATTAATTCAGCGCTTCCTTGGTAGTTGATGAAGTCAGCGCTAGCTACCACAACGGTGGGTTTATTCTTAGACTCAGTTTCAATAACAAATGGGACTGAAGTGTTATTCAAAATATAGCCTTTAGGAGCTTGCGTTTCGACAAATCGATACTTGCCAGGCGCTAAATTATGAACTTTTACTACACCTTTTTTATTTGAAATTAAATCTTTTTGAATTGTATTCCCTTGTTTATCAGTCACTTTAAACTCAGCACCAGCTAAGGCATTGCCTTGGGCATCCTTTTTAATTAATTGGGCGCTTCCTTGGTAATTGATAAAGTCAGCATCAGCTAAAACAACTGTAGGTTTGTCTTTAGATTCAGCTTCAATGACAAAGGGCACAGCGGCACTATTCAAAATATAACCTGCAGGGGCTTTTGTTTCAATAAATCGATAGTTGCCAGGCGCTAAATTCTCTACCTCTACAACACCATCTTTAGTCGATACTAAATCTTCTTGTATCGTCTTATTTTGCTCATCGATTACTTTAAACTCAGCACCAGCTAAGGCGTTGCCTTGGGCATCCTTTTTAATTAATTGGGCGCTTCCTTTATAATTGATAAAGTCAGCACTGGCTATCACAACTGTAGGTTTGTCCCTAGATTCAGCTTCAATGACAAAGGGCACATCGGTACTATTCAAAATATAACCTGCGGGGGCTTTTGTTTCAACAAATCGATAGTTGCCAGGCGCTAAATTTTCTACCTCTACAACACCATCTTTAGTCGAAACAAGTTTTTCTTGAACCGTCTGACTCTTCTCATCGATTACTTTAAACTCAGCGCCCGCTAAAGCATTACCCTGATCATCTTTTTTGATTAATTCAGCGCTTCCTTGGTAATTGATTTTTGTCCCAAGATCAATCATCGGAATGATTCCATTCTCTTGTTGTTTCACTTCGAATTCGATTACCTTATTATCTAAGATATAATCGTTTGGAGCCTTAATTTCAACAATCTGATAGTTACCAGGAGCAAGTTTTTCAATGGTTACTGTTCCTGTTTTGTCAGAAACTAACCGTTCATAACCTGAAATAACCTTACCTTTACTGTCTAATACTTCAAATACTGCACCAGCCAATGGATTTTTTTGTCTTTGCCCTGACGCATTTACCGTTTCTCCAGACTTATGCAGAATGACCTTTGTCGGTTGATTAATAATTTTTTGTGGTGCAAATGTCGTTGTTTCTGTATCCTTCTTAATCGTTACCTTTTTCCCAATTGCTAATTCATCACTGATAGTGTATCCAGCAGGTGCTTTTGTTTCTATTAATAAATAATCGGCAACTCGTAAGTTTCCTAATTTTATTTCACCTTTCGCATCGGTATCTCCTTCGCGAACTAACTTATCTTTTTGTCCATCTTTTGTAATTGTCCAAAGCTGCAAGTGTGCATTAGCTAGTTTTTCCCCAGCCTCATTTTGTTTTTGGAAGAGAACAGAACCTTTTGATCCTTCTGCTGTTCCTGAATGGTTGATAACAGCAACATTTTTTTCTACATCATCAGTATAAGTCTTTTCGTTTATTCCTTTAATGTGCGCTTGGTTAGTTGCTTCGTCTTGAGCCTTATCTGACGTAATCAGTGCTCTATACTCAATCACATACGATGTTTCAATCTGCTTTAGAAACTTAACAGTGATTATTTGCGCACCCGTTTCGTTATTTGTTTGAATGGCTAATTGATAATCGATTCCTTCCATCAACACGGTATTCGGATCTTTTGCTATGTTTCCAGCCTTATCAACTATTGTCCCATAAACTTTGACATCGTCTGCTGCTACATATTGGTTTGCTGAAGGTTCATCGGTCACTTCAACATCCTTCATTGTTGACTGAGAACTATTTACTGTCACGCGCCATTTCACATAGCTACTGTCACTAGAATCTTGCTCGCCGTCCTTCTCAACCAATTCACCCGCATGTGCAGGAGTTACACTAGCATCTAGATTGTGTGATATCCCCTCGTTGGTAAAAGTTGCTGAATTTTTATATTCTTTTTGGTCAATGATTTCTCCTATTAAGCTAGTATCAAACACAAAGACGTATGCTTTAGTACTGCCAGTCGGAAGTTTTACTTCAATTTTGGGATTATCTTTTGTCGGCTCAGTGATTTTCCCAGATGTTTCCTCTCCAAGAGTATAAGAACCATCTTTATTAATAGTAGCTTCATACAATTTTCCACTTCCTGCGACATAATTTTGTGGAGTAGTAATTGGATCAACAATCGAAGAATCTTGGAGTTTTTGCTGATTATAGTTCACAGCGACTGTCCAAGTAATTTTCTTAGTCGTTGCGTTGTATTCTCCTGATTTTTGTCCATTGTATTTAAAGGCTGGTAGAGGGTCAAACGGCTTATCGGAACTATTTGAATGATTACCACCACTTTTGTCTTTCCAAGTCATCGATGCCTTGTTTTTAAATTTTATATCACCTTCATGACCGTTTCCTGGATCGATCACACTGGTATCAAACACAGTCTTATATTTGATTTGATATTTATGATCTGTTCCCTTTGCTAATGGATCCTTAAAACTAAGTTTGAATCCTGTTGCTGTTTGTGTGAAAATATATTCACTTGAAGTTAAAACACGATTATTATCACTGCGATCAATTAATTGGAAACTACCATTCACTAAAGTTAGACCGTCTGAAAAAATATCTTCCAGCTCCCAGTTTTCCATCCAATAACCTGCATTATTAATATCAATTTTCCATGGAATCTCACGTTTAGCATAATCAATAGGTCCATCAAAACCCTTTACGATTCCTTGCTGTTCTGCGGTTCCACCAGATGAAGAATGATCATCCGTATCCGTCTCTACTGAATTACTGATTTTCGTTGGATCATCCACATACCCAGTAACTTTTGTTAGATAATCAATACGAACAGCGTAATCAATATCTTTCAAAAATTTTATTGTAAATTTTTGAGGATTTGATAGATCCTGAATCAACTCGTAATCTTCACCGGCTTTTAATAGAGCGCCCTGTACCTCTTTACCATTCTTATCAAATGTGATTCGATAAAGTTGTGTACTATTATCAACTAATCTTAATGCCTCACTCATTGTATCTGTAACAGTCGTTCCGGCAGGACGTTTTTTTTCATTATAATTATACTGAATACTCCATTTATATTCTTGATTTTGCCCTGTTGAAGTAGGTCCCTTTTTGGTGATGGGAGCCTTATATTCAGCAGCGACAGTAGCTGACGCATCCGTTTTAGCGGTGCCGTCGTCTAAAGTTGCTTTATTGGTAAACTTGACACTTCCACCTTTGTCCGGTTTCTTGTCCTCATCAATCTTAGTAGTATAAACAACTTGAAAAGCCTGATTCGTTTCTGCATAGCTATTGATAAATGTGATTGTCCCTGCAGCATTTACCGTATAATCCTTTCCTTCCACCAAAGGATGCTCTTTATCAACACTAGTTATTTTCCCCTCCCGATCAACCGTTTCAGGGTAAACAATAGCTGTTTTAAAAGTGGTTCCTTCCGGCATTGGATCGGTCAACATGGCATTTTTCATCATATTCAATGGGCGATTAATGTTAATCTCCCAGATCACTTCATCTGGATTTGGTGTCTTATCAAAATGTCCCGCCTTATCAATTGCTTGATCATATTTTGGCCGAATATGAATAGTGGATGGAGGAAAATTTTCTTCAGTTGGTGTATCAATAGTTATTTCTCCTGGTTCCGTTGTTTTATCAAATTTTGCATCATAATCAAAAGTTCCCTTTATATCATGATCAGTTTCAACCTTTTGATTGAATACAAAATGGACCGTACCGTCTTCAGATATCGTGTACGTCCCGTAATCACCAAGTTTGCCTGAACCGGGTTGTATGGTTACACCATTGGGTAATTTAAAGTCAAAATAATCTCCCGCTTTTAATTGTGACAAAATATCTTCAGGAATACTCCATTTATAAGAAATATGCACGTGGGCATCAATAGGAACATTCTTTTGATCTGGATAAAGTTTGCCGTTTTCATCAAAATACTCAATTTTTGCGTTGTCAATCAAGGTAGCTGGTGCAATTCCTGCTTGTGTTAATAATCCACGAATATCTTGTGGCTCTGAACTACGCGTTTTCGTGGTACTTTTAATTTTTGCTGGAATTTTTTCTGCTGATTGGTTTTCTTGGACGCCATCACTTGAAACAGTATTTGAAGTAATTTCAGAAGATTCACTCGTTATTTCTGAAGTCTGATCAGATTCTTTCTTAGTATAATCAGTAGTATCAGTCGTAGAGGATTCCACTAGTTCAGATGAAGAAGTTTCTTTAGTGGATTCAATAGTTGGCAGTTCAGCATTTAAATTCTGCTGATTGGTTTGAACAGTTAACTCAGTAGCTTCTTCAAGATCTTTCGCTGCAAAGGTTAGTTTTAATTCAAGTGTCTGGCCTGCATTCGGGTCAACCTTCATTTCAATCTGATTCTTATTTGCAATATATTCAACATTCGTCGGTTCGGCCGAATTTACAGCTTGAATATTTTGGATATTTGCTCCTTCATTAAAAGTTAGTGTCTGCGTTTGAGATTGCTCAGTGCTGTTAATTTGCAGATCTAAGATCGCCTCTAGCGTTGCTGGATCTCGATTAGTCACCTTTAGCTGTGCTAACTGAACCGGCTCTTTCGTTTCTGTTGCCAATGCCACTATTGGGGTAATATACTGTAAAAAAATTAGTAGGCACATGAAACTAAACATCATTTTTGAGATTTGTTTTTTATACATGGTGTTTCCGTCCTCTTTTCTTATCGTTCATTTATATTTAATAATTCAATATGTGAACTCATTTTAAAGAAAAAGAGTTTTTATTTGTGGTAATTAGAGCATCGATAATCCTTATTTTTTCATGTCGAGTTAAAAAAAATGGATTAATTAATTTTAAAAACAAAAAAGCAGCCCTCATTTAGGAGCTGCTTTTTTTACTGACTAATTCCAAGTGAATTTTTTGATTGATTAAATAAGAAAAACTATCCTCATGTTTCTTAAATTTAAAAATAAGCTGTCGGCCTTTTTGGCTAAACGTTCCATAATCTTTCAAGCCATTAACAGAAGTCGAACTAGCACGTTCTAGACTGAGTTCTTTCGGCAGTACATTGGTTAAAACTAACTCTTCTGTCTCTAAAATATCTGTTCTAAAATCAATATTAATAGTCCAAATCAATTCATTTTCTTCAGCAGGTAATACCGTTTGTGTCTGCTGATTTACTAACTCTTTGATTTGGGAGGTTTCCAGTTGTGAATTTTGAATAATTATTTGCTGAGTAGAATGGTCCTTATTTAAAATTACTCGATAGCGTTTCGGATTTTTGACAAATCCGACAGAAGCCTCCGTTTGATGAACTATATATTCTCCATAAGGTAAGTCTAACTGACCACGGCCATCTGGACCCAGGCGCAGTTGATACTGTGATTTTTTACCTTCAGAATAGATCATAAATTTACTGTTTCCTAACAACGAACCTTGCATATCATGATTCACTATAGTAAGTAGGCCCTTTTCTTGAGTATTTTGCAGCATATTTCTTTTAGCTGTACCGACTATAGAAGGAAAGTGACTTAGCCCTCTGACTGTTTTAGCTTGACTGGTAACAGTTTCTGGCTCTCCTACGATAGAATTGGCTGGATCTTTATTTGTGTGAGTAGTCTCTTTTTCATTTTCTATTTTTTTTGTCTGATTTGATGCTGCTTTTCGTCTATTCGTAAGTGTCAACGTCATTTCAGGGCTTTGCAAATTGAAGCTCCTAGTTTGCTCAACTTCTTGATATCCGGTCAAAAAGCTGGTTTGTTCAAGCACGTACTGGCCATAAGGAAGATCAGCTACTTTGAATTTCCCCTGTTCATCTGTTTTGACAGTAGTGACTACCTTCCCTGTTTGATCTTTCAAAACGAATGCTACAGCTGCTATTGGTTGAGTCACTTTTTTTTGATCGACTACATTTACCAATAATGTTCCTTTATTAATGATTTTAGTGTTTTCAATTATTATCTCTTGATTCGGTTCATTTAACGCGATTTTCTGATTGTTCGTTCCTATGTACCCATTAGGCGCTCTTTTTTGAACTATTTGGTAATTTCCATAAGGAACTTGAGAAAATCCTTCTACTCCAAGCGCTTCAGTTGTGCTATTTACTTCAGTCTGCGTATCATCGTTTCGTAACACAAACATCGATCCGGAAAGTGGCTGATGACTCACCGAGTCTCTCACTAAAATTTTTAACTTCCCGAATAATTCTTTTTGATTTGTCACAGCGACTGCCTGATTCCTATGATCTTTATCCAAGGTAAGGTCATATCTCTCAGCATCTTTGATATAGCCCGCCGGGACTGATTTCTCTATGAAATAGTAACTACCAAAGGGCAATTCTTCCACTTTAATTTTTCCATCATCATCAGTCATTAATTCTGATAATAATTGATCATCGGCTCCATATAAATAGAAAACAGCATCTTTAATCGCCTGCCCAATTTGATCCTTCAATTGTAAAACGATACTCCCTTTTGTATCTGCTTCATCCTTCGATGAATATTCGAACTGATCAATTCTGAATTGCTGTTTGTTCGAATTGCCACCAGTTGATGCGCTCATTGCTAATGAATAAGCTTCAATTGTATTTGGGACAGTGGTTTGCCAAAATAATGGTCCTTCTTCGCTTTGATATGTAACTGAAAATTCTTTTGTTTGACCATTATAAATAACTGAAAAATCATGGAATACTTCACCTGATTCAGATACCGCGTTTTTGCCTAAATATTGGATACTGTCTTTATCCGTCTCAGCAGAATAAGGAGGAATACTTCCCGTTCTGACAAATGCACCAAATGGATGATCACGACCTTCGGTAGGATCGGTTTGATTCCAATAAGTATCTAATTTGAATCCTAATGCATTCGATAAGCCACCAATGCCGATACTTTCTCCGATTTCTCCTATCTCAGACGACTTTCCTGTGTGAAAAGCTACACCGATTCCGTCAGCTCCGCCTTGAGAATCTAATTTATTTCCTAAGTTTACTGCGCCCTTCAAAGAAAAAGAACCTGCTAAATCAATACGATCATTTAAAGTAAAATTGCCTACTTGATTTTGTTGATCTTGAGTTAGGGTTACAATCCCTGTTGTCTGTTCATAACTCGCTGTACCATGCAAAGAAAAATGATCTAAAAAAGTATCCTTGGTAACTGTCACCGCATTGTCGCTTACCTTTAAACTATGAGGAATAGTTGCCGCAACAGGCGTACTGAAATAAAAACTAACTAAACTAAAAATTACAAATACAGCTATAGACTTTTTATTCATTGCCGGCCTCCCTCACTGTAAAAGTTATTTTATTTGGATTTACTTCGTAATCAGCCGCTGCCTTTATTTGTATCAACTTATATGTACCAACTGCTAAATCAGCTAAAACGATTCTGCCATATATATCACTCTGCGGTTTCGCAATTTTCTTTGAATCCTGCGTAAGTATGAAGCTGGTCTTAGGCAAGACCGTCCCTCTTTCTACGTCTCGAACCGTGACGATTACAGTGTCATTTTTTCTTTGATTAAAGAAAGTTAAATGCTGCTGTTTTTTAGTCAAATCAATCGCTTGAGGTTGCGAATTCGCATGGTACCCGGCAGGGGCTTTCAGTTGCTCCACTGTATAGTACTGCTTGGTTAAATCAGTTAAAATCAGTTGTCCCCTTTGATTTGTTCTTCGCTCTGTTTTATTTCCTTCGGCATCTGTTAGACGGTAGACGGCTCCCGGCAGTGCTTCTCCAGTTGTCTTATCAAATGTTTGAATTCCAGACTTTCCTTTTGGTAACCCTTTTTCCAAGCGATTAATTAGTACTTTAGCAGTATTTGACTGTATGTTTCCTGCGTCTAAAGTTAAGTTGCTTTTATTGGAAATTACTTTGGCCTTCGAAAGTTTAACATGGGGTCCACTTGGATTATTTACACCAAAACCTAAAAGTGGTGCTGTTAAAATAATTCCGCAGGTTATGAATAAAAGCCCGATCCCCAATAATTGTTTCATTCGTTGCCTCTCCTCTCCCCGTAGACCAAATTACCGCTGAATTTAGCCATTTGAATTCCCAACTGACTATGATTTTCTCCGTTTCCACCTGTTGTTGTTTGGCTTTGCATTATCGCTAGCCGATTTTCGATCGACAAAAGTTTATCATGTTTTCGTTTATTATAGACGTCAATATTTTTTCCATTCTGCTCTATTTTTGCTACTCGATAGCCCTCTATTTGTGTTATATCTTCAAATATAGCCAAATCTTGATTCCAAGGGATTTCTGACAATAAAATTGTTTGATAAAGACAGGCAGCGATTAACATACTGCCTGTTAAGTATTTACTTAATTTCACTTTTCTTTCCTCACTTTTACCACGGTATCACCAAAAAACATCCAGTCTTCATCTGAGGGTGGATTCTTCCAGATAATTTGTCGGCAAACAAGTTTATCTACCATAAAGTCTGAAATATAAATTTGGGTTTGATTGTTTACTTTCTTCTGAATCTCTACGTTTAAGCTACGAAATGATTGAATATTTTGAGCAATGAACTCGCTATAAGCCCGTCCCTTAGAAAAATCGACACAAACAAATACCTTATCTTTGACAAATACCGGTGGAATCGACGAGATAATAGTAAAGAGATAATCATAGTACAAGTTATTTTCATTCGTTTGTGGCAATCGCTGATGAGTAATCTTCGCTAATTTTTGCGCACACATATGAAATTGTGGGTAGGATTCTGCAAAATAGACAATTTGGTCTTTAGAAATAAAAGTCGTTTGTGTATAACTTGAACAATCCAATTTGAAGTTGATCAACAATAACTCCATTTTCAACTTTTCAGCGATACAGTCTATTTCGGTTGTCGGGACATCTTCGAATGTAATTTGATCAAATACAAAAGTAACCTGTTGGTTCGTAATATCCATTAACTCCGTATGCTCAATCAAAACATCTTGGTACTCTGATAAAGGTAAGCATTCTTCTGCCAATAAAAAGCGAAATAGCCAAACATTCTCATCATGTAAAATTGCTTGTGGCAGCTGGTATTCTTGGGTTACTTTCTTTAAGTACAAAGGGAAATCTCCAAGTATTTGATGGATAACATTCATATTAAGAATAGCTTCCTTAATTATGATAAATCGTTTTTGTTTCCATCGAATTAGTACAATCCCTAGAAATAATTCTAGTTTAATTAAACGTGTTAATATCCGTTCAATATGAAAAACGCTACGGATTAGTTCGATATATGAACGAATTTCTGTCTGTAGTTCTTGAGGAAACGGCGACTCAATCCCGTTAAAAAAATAATAATAGACTTCAAATAGTAAATTACGGACTGCTGTCTCATCACCACGTAATTCACTATCGCCTACCTTCACACCTGCACTACGTACAATTTTCCCTAAATTATTCTTAATTAAATAGGCCTTTGAACGGCTCAAAAAATTTTTTTGGGCAAACTTTTCTGCTGAAGTCCCATAGAGAACCAATTCTTGAAAAAAAATGAATGTCTCTGATGCTTTTACATATTTAAGACGTAGTTGTCGAATGACCTCATTTGTTAAATGGACGATTTCGATTTCCCCTCTGGCTAACCGATGTAGTCGCGTATCTTCAGTCTCACCTAAATCTTTTTCCAATTCAGTCAAATAATTATTCAATTTAAATTTGGAAATACCCAAAAATTCTATCAATAAATCACTTGAAATAAATTGCCCTTTTCGTAAATCAAATATTTGTAAAATATTTAATCGATATCGAGCAGACTCATCCAAGAATTCCATTAAATTAATTGTCATTGTTTTCTCCATGATATTATTAACGCTATTATAAACATCCCAACATTTATTTTTGTCAATCTAAATTAGAAATTATCCTTTTTATTTATAAAAAAATAAAAAAACATGGACTTTTCACCATTATATACAAATTACAAATAATCTCAAAAAAAGGAAGCCTCTTCTAATTCAGAGGCTTCCTTTTCAAACTATTTTTTTCATTAGCTTTTAATAACAATATTTAACCAATCAATGTTTCCAACCCGACATACATCATATCTTTGAACGTGTTTTGACGTTCTTCAGACGTAGTTTCTTCACCTGTGATCATGTGGTCGCTAACAGTCATGATACCAAGCGCTTGAACGTTGAACTTCGCACCTAAATAGTACAAAATCGCCGCTTCCATTTCCACACCCATCACACCGTATTCAGCCAATTTGAAGGTAGAATCCATATCATCCTTATAGAAGGTATCTTCTGATAAAACATTCCCTACATGAGTGGCGAAACCTTTTTCTTTCGCCACTTCATAAGCCTTCAGCATCAAATCAAAATCCGCAATCGGCGCAAAATGGAAATCTGGAAAATGCTTTTTCACCATCGATGAACTAGTCACTGCTCCTTGAGCAATAATCAAATCACGAACATGAACATCTTTTGATAAAGCACCACACGTTCCTACGCGAATTAATTTCTTCACACCATAGGATTGGATTAATTCTTGCGCATAAATTCCAGCAGACGGCATTCCCATTCCCGTTCCTTGGACAGATACTCGTTCCCCTTTATAGGTTCCAGTGAAGCCTAACATGCCTCGCACATTGTTGTAGCATTTCGCATCTTCTAAAAAATTCTCCGCGATAAATTTCGCCCGCAACGGATCTCCCGGTAACAAAATTTTATCTGCAATTTCCCCTTGCTTCGCTTCAATATGAACGCTCATTTTTTTTCCTCCTATTTCGTACTTAATGTATTCATTCTTGTTTCTTCTATCTAACTATAACACTGCTAGTGTTTCTTTAATCAATTTCTTGAAGTCTTCTTTGACCCGTTCGGTCGTTTCGACGACTTCTGCATGGTTCAAGTTGGCTTGCATGCCTGCCGCCAAGTTGGTAATGCACGAAATTCCCAGCACTTTCATACCGCTGTGCGCTGCTACAATAACTTCCGGTACGGTTGACATACCAACTGCATCTGCCCCTAAGACCCGCGCCATCCGAATTTCTGCTGGTGTCTCATACGTTGGACCAGTGAAGCCCATGTAGACCCCCTCTTTTAAATCAAGCGTCAATTTTTTCGCCGCTTCTCGTGCTTTTGCTTGATAATCTTTTGTATAGGCCGCACTCATATCCGGGAAGCGTGGTCCCATATTTTCATCGTTTGGTCCGATTAATGGATTCGTTCCCATGAAGTTGATATGATCGGTGATCAGCATCAAATTGCCTGGTTGGAAACCTTCATTTACGCCGCCAGCGGCATTGGTCACGATGACTGAATGAATTCCTAATCCTGCCATCACACGAACCGGATAAGTCACCGTTTCCATTGGGTTGCCTTCATAGTAATGAAAGCGTCCTTGCATCGCTAAAACTTTTTGTCCTGCAAGTGTTCCGTAAACCAATTGACCCGCGTGGCCTATTACTGTAGAAACTGGAAAATGAGGGATCTCATTGTAAGGGATCACCACTGGATTTTCGATTTCTTCTGCTAGTTCCCCTAGACCTGAGCCTAAGATTAAACCAAACGCAACATCAGCTACGCCTTTGTCTTGAATATAGCTGGCTGTTTGTTGAATTTTATCCTGTAAGTCTGTCATAAAGTCCTCCTAGTTCGTTTTAAAGAATTCATTTTTCAAAAAGTGAAAAATGAGTTTGATGCTCACCACGTATAGCATTCCGCTAAACTACGTTAATCTATTAAGAGCTAACCCTAAGTTTAGTAATTGATTTTCCTACGCATACCATTCTACTAGTCTTGCTAAAGCAAGAAGTAAAACTGGTAAAAGCGGAACTGACATCCTAGTTCGTTTTAAAGGATTCATTTATCAAAAAATGAAAAATGAGTTTAGTGTTCACCATCTCAAGCATTTTGCTAAACTGCACCAATTTAATAAGAGTTGGCTCTTATTTTAAAAGTTTTAAGAAGCTTTCGCCATTTTCGGTTGCTGGGACGTCAAAATTTTCTGCGATCGTTGCTGCGATATCTGAGTAATAGCCTTGTGGCAATTTGCCTTGAGCCGCCATTTTTTTGCTATAAACTAAGAACGGCACATATTCACGGGTATGATCGGTTCCGGTAAAGGTTGGATCATTTCCATGGTCAGCGGTGATCATCAACAAATCGTCCTCTTGCATCGCATCCAAAATTTCTGGGATTCGTAAATCGAATTCTTCGATTGCGTGGGCATAACCAACGACATCGCGACGATGACCGAACAACGCGTCAAAATCAACTAAGTTCGTAAAACTTAAGCCAGTGAAATCTTCTTTCATCACATTCAGTAATTGATCGACACCGTCCATATTGCTCTTTGTCCGAACAGCGGCAGTGATTCCTTGACCGTTGAAAATATCATTGATCTTCCCTACAGCAATGACGTCTTTGCCATTGTCCTTCAATGAATCCAAGACAGTTTTGCCAAATGGATCAAGAGCATAGTCATGACGATTGCTAGTCCGAGTAAAGTTGCCAGGTTCTCCAACATACGGACGAGCAATGATCCGACCGATCATATATGGATCGTCCTTCGTAATATCACGCACATATTGGCAAATCTTATATAACTCTTCTAACGGGATGATTTCTTCATGAGCCGCGATCTGCAATACTGGATCAGCCGATGTATAGATGATCAAGTCGCCGGTCTTCATTTGCTCTTCCCCAAAATCTTTAATAACTTCTGTCCCGCTATAAGGCTTATTCGCTCCCATAATAATACCACGACCAGAAAATTCCGTAATTTTGTCTAACAACTCTTGTGGGAATCCTTCAGGGAATACACGGAAAGGCGTTTGGATATTTAATCCAGCAATCTCCCAATGTCCCGTCATCGTATCTTTGCCGACAGAAATTTCTTCTAGCTTCGTCGCATAACCATCATGATCTGCAACATCTTGCACACCGGCTAATGGACGAATCGTTCCCAAACCTAATTGTTCTAAATGTGGGATCGTCAATCCAGCCTCTTTTGCAATGTGGCCTAACGTATCTGATCCAACGTCTCCAAATTTATCAGCATCCGGTGCTTCCCCGATACCAACTGAATCCATAACGACTAAGTGAATGCGCTTAAACATTTCTATTCCCTCTTTCTATTAATTTATATCTAATGAGCCAATTGAAACCCGCCCATAATCTAACTACGTTACATTTTATAAAATGGTAATCCCAGCTCCAGTATATTGGGTTCTTAAGTTTCCGTAAACTGAAAGCTATTGTGGTTTAGCCTCTGGAAAATTATTTCTACAATTTTTTTAAATTGGATTGCGTACTAGTAGCTAGCCCAGTTTAGCTGAACGTATTTTCTAAAAACCGCGAAAAATGGCAAAAAGGGCGTGACTAAGAAACACTGTCCCATAGTCCCGCCCTTTAAAAACAAAAGAATTATTTTGATTTGATGTAATTGACACCATCGGCTTTTGGTGCGGCTGATTTTCCTAAGAAGAGAACCAGTACGACAATCGTCAATACATATGGTGCTGATTGTAAATATACATCTGGAATTTGCGAGATAATCGGTAAGTTTGATCCGGCGATACTTAAGTTTTGTGCGAAGCCGAAGAAAACGGCGGCGCCCATCGCACCAAGCGGATTCCATTTACCAAAGATCATTGCTGCTAATGAAATGAAGCCTTGTCCAGCAATCGTTGTTGCGGCGAAGCGTCCTGCGATTGATTGGGCGAAGACCGCGCCACCCATACCGCCAAGGAAACCTGAAAGTAACACGCCAGCATAACGCAATGCGTAAACATTAATCCCTAACGTATCCGCTGCTTGTGGGTTTTCACCAACTGAACGAAGACGTAATCCAAAGCGGGTTTTGAAAATGACAAACCAAGAAATCACCGCAACTAAAATGGCGAAATAGGCCGGCAAGCTAGTATTTTTGAAGAACAATTCTCCTATAACTGGGATCTTGCTTAACCCCGGAAAATCAAAGTAACCAAATTGTTGTTGAATCGTATCTGTTTGACCTTTGCCATAAATTACTTTAATCAAGAAGATCGCTAATGGCGGAGCCAATAGATTCATCACCGTACCACTAATAATGTGATCCGCTCGAAAGTTGACTGTTGCTACGGCATGCAGCAATGAAAAGGCCATCCCGGCTAACCCGCCGACTAGCACACCAAGCCATGGTGTCATAGCCCCAAACTGATCCGCAAAAGCTAAGTTGAAAACGACTGAACTGAAAGCTCCGGCAACCATGATCCCTTCCAAACCAACGTTAACGATCCCGCTGCGTTCAGAGAATACTCCGCCAAGCGCGGTTAAGATCAAAGGTGCAGAATACACGAGTGTCTGAGCAATAATTGACGCTAACAAATCCATATTCATTAGACTTTGCCCCCTTTTTCAGATTCATCATTCGGAGCACTTTCCACTTTTTGAACAGTCGCGACTTCTTTTTTGCCGCCCATGACTTTCGCAAGCCCTACTCGAACGATATAGTTAATCGCTACGAAGAAAATAATCAAAGGAATAACACTATTGGCTAGTTCACTAGGAATTCCAGAGAACTGCATTCCTTGACCGCCAAGTTTTAACACACTGAATAATAATGCTGATAATAGGATTCCAATCGAGCTACCGTTTCCTAATAATGACACGGCCATCCCGTCGAACCCGATACTGATAGAAGAACCTTGAACAAAATAGTTCATGAAGGTTCCTAGTCCATAAACGACCCCACCAAGACCAGCTAGTGCGCCAGAAATGATCATTGAAATTACGATCGTACGTTTGCTGCTCATTCCGGCATATTCAGAAGCGAATGGGTTTAAACCAACGGAACGAATTTCAAAACCTAATGTTGTGCATTTCATTAAGAACCAAACAACCACTAAGAAAACGACTGCTAAAATGATTCCCATATTGACCCGCGAGCCGCCAAATAATTCAGTCAGCCACGGTTCACGTAGCGAGGCGTTTAGGCCAACTGCTTTTGTGACCCCTTTGTTAGAGATAACATCCGGTGACATTACGTGATTGACGATGTGATTAGCTACATAAAGAATGACATAGTTCATCATGATCGTCACAATTACTTCACTGGTTCCAAAGAACGCCCGTAACAAACCAGGAATTGCCGCAGCAGCCGCACCGGCTAAAGCACCAACAATAATTGCTAATGGTAATACGATAATTTTTGGTGAATCCGGCATGCTTAACGCCACCCAGATACTTGCCACCCAGCCACATAATGCTTGACCGGAAAGCCCGATATTGAAGAAACCTGCTGAGTTGGCCACTGAGAAACCTAACGCGGTAAATATCAATGGACCTGCGCCAACTAAAATCTCACCAATCGACATTTTGCTTTGGAAAGCTGAACTAAACATGGCGTTATACCCTTCAATTGGGTTAAAACCAAACACCGCCATTAAAATAGCGCCAAGAATAAATCCTAGAATAACTGAAATAATTGGGACCAATATATTTCTAATACGCTCTGAGCGATCATTCATTTGTCTCACCAGCCTTTGCTAATTCTGCTCGCGCCTCTTCTAAACTATACCCGGCCATTAACAGACCTAGTTCATTTTCAGAAGTTTCTTTCGGGTTTACGATCCCAACGATCTCACCTGAGTGGATAACCGCGATTCGATCAGAGACATTCAAAATTTCATCTAGCTCAAAACTGACAAGTAATACCCCTTTTTGTTTATCACGCTGCTCGACCAACCGTTTGTGGATGTATTCAATCGCACCTACGTCAAGACCGCGAGTTGGTTGTGATACAATCAATAGATCTGGATCACGGTCAACTTCTCGTGCGATGATCGCCTTTTGCTGATTCCCACCTGAAAGTGAAGCAGCTGGCGCCTTCTCGCTAGTCGTCCGTACGTCATACTCTTCGATCAAGCGTTTCGCATAGCGATCGATCTCGCCATAGTTCAAAATACCATTTTTACTAAATGGCGTATGATAGTAAGACTGTAAAGCGATATTTTCTGATAATGGCAACGGTAAGATCAGTCCATATTTATGCCGATCCTCTGGTACGTGTCCCACACCGGTTTCAGTAATATGACGAGGGGCTTTGCCGGTCACATCTTTTCCGTTGATAGTGACTGATCCGCTTTCGACTTTGCGTAAGCCGGTTAAGGCTTGAATCAATTCTGTTTGACCATTGCCGTCGATGCCGGCAATCCCTACCACTTCGCCACGGTGAACATCTAATGATAAGTTCTTAACAGCTTCCAAGCCGCGGCTTTCTTTTACGACTAAGTCTTTGATTGAAAGAACTACTTCACCTGGTGTCACCGCGATTTTATCAGTTTTAAATGAAACAGAACGACCCACCATCATATCCGCTAACTGCTGCGAGCTGACATCTTTGACATCGACTGTCCCAATGTATTGTCCGCGACGAATAACGGAACAACGATCGGCGACTTTTTTGATTTCATCTAACTTGTGAGTGATCAAGATAATCGATTTGCCTTCACGAATTAAACCACCCATAATACTGATCAATTCATCGATTTCTTGGGGCGTCAACACCGCTGTTGGTTCATCAAAGATCAACACATTCGCACCACGGTATAAAGTTTTCAGAATTTCGACCCGTTGTTGCATCCCGACTGAAATATCACGTATGTACGCATCTGGGTCAACCTTCAAGCCATACTCTTGTGACAAACGCACGATCTCTGCCTTAGCTTCTTTTTTGTCTAGTATGCCGCCCTTATTAGGTTCGCTACCTAGAATAATATTTTCTGTAACTGTAAAGGCATCCACTAACATGAAATGCTGATGGACCATTCCGATCCCTAATTGATTTGCTCTCGTTGGACTTGAAATATCAACCTTTTGGCCATCCATCAAAATTTCACCAGAAGTTGGCTGCAGTAGACCTGACAAAACATTCATTAGTGTCGATTTTCCGGCACCATTTTCGCCTAAAAGTGCATGAATCTCACCTTTTCTGACTTGCAGATTGATGTTGTCATTTGCTTTAAAAGTGCCAAATTGTTTGGTGATATTGCGCATTTCAATGACATTTTGTTCTTCTGTCACTTTCTTTTCACATCCTATCGCTTTTTAAGCCTAAAAAACATTGCAACGTTAAGGGCGTTCTTCCCTTAGCCAAATCTAACCTGAGTCGTAACTTGGCTAAAAAAAGAAAGTTTATTTTAAAAGAGGACCATAGCTCCTCCTATTGGAGCTATGGTCAACCGGTGGAACAGAAACAGTTTCTGTTCGAACCTCAACCCGAATTATTTTTCAGGCGTTTCTGGAACTTTGATGTCGCCATCAGAAACTTTATCTTTTGCTTCTTTAACAGCGTCTTTAGCTTTGTCAGAAAGGAAACCGTCAGTTAGAGAAACACCGCCGTCTTTCAAACCATAAGATAAGTGTTCGCCACCAGGGAATTTATCTTCTAGCGCACGAGTAGAAATATCTTGTACGGCTGCCCCTACACCTTTAAGTGTTGAAGTTAAACAGAAGTTGCTGTCTTTGCCGTCTTTAGATTCATATTTACCTTCTTTTTGTTGGTCGCTATCAACACCGATAACCCAAACTTTGTCGGCTTCATCTAATTTTTCGTTACGTGCTTTAGCTTCTGAGAAGACCCCTTGGCCTGTACCGCCTGAAGCATGATAAATAATGTCGATGTCGCTGTTGTACATGTTCGCTGCTAGAGCTTTACCTTTGGCTGGATCACCAAATGATGCCGCATATTGTACATCTACAGAAATGTCTTTACCTAATTTATCAGCAGTGTCTTTTACGCCTTTTTCAAAACCAGCTTGGAAACGGTCGATAACGGCACCTTCTTCACCACCGATAAAGCCTAATTTGTCTGATTTTGTTGTTTCAGCTGCCGCAACACCTGCTAAGTAAGCAGCTTCTTGATCTTTAAAAGTTGCAGAGGCAACATTTTTCTTGCCATCGATCACTGAATCGATAATAACGAAGTTTGTATCTGGGTTTTGATCTGCTGCTGCAGAAATTGGGTCAGCTAATAAGTAACCAATCCCGAAGACTGTTTTAAACCCATTTGTTACAGCTTGTGTGATATTTTGTTCGTATTCAGAAGCATCGTTTGATTGGATATAGTTATAGCCGCCATTGCCTTTTTTGATATCGTGATCTTTACCCCAAGCTTGAAGACCTTCCCAAGCACTTTGGTTAAATGAACGGTCGTCCACTCCACCGATATCTGTTACGATCGCAACGCTGTGTTTTGCATCTTCTTTGGCAGATCCACCTGATGAATCAGTTGTACCGCCGCCTCCGCCTCCGCATGCTCCTAAAGCTAGCAATGATGCCATTGCTACGGCGCCAAGACCAAATAATTTTGCTTTTTTCATTTCTGTAAAGCCCCCTAAATTGTGGTTTTTTTTTCAACAGTCCTACGACTGAATTGAACATGGTTTATAGATCTTTTTCAGTGAACATATATGGCAGTAACGCTTCAACGGTCATTTCTTTTACGACTCCGTTATCACCGACTAAGGTTACCGGCATTTCTGGATCACAAAATTCTGCCATGACTTGGCGGCAAGCGCCACACGGCGAAATCGGTTCTGGTGTGTGCCCAGCAATGACTAGATGACTGAATGCTCGTTCGCCTTCTGATACGGCTTTGAAAAAAGCTGTTCGCTCAGCACAATTCGATAATCCGTATGAGGCATTTTCGATATTCAATCCTTGATAAGTTTTACCTTCTTTTGTTACTAAACAAGCGCCAACTGGAAAGTGTGAATAAGGAACATATGCTTTATCCAGCGCATCAACAGCAATGTCGATCCAATCTTGTTTGCTCATGTGAACTGCCTCCTACATTTACCTTTGCCTTTCAATCTGAAAAGCATGTCAATTTTACTTAACTAATAAATTGCAAAGCTGACGACTAGTATCCTGTACCAGAAAGGCCGTTCATGATTGCAACACCTGAGCTAGCACCTAGACGAGTCGCACCGGCTTCGATCATTGCTTCTGCTTCTTTAGCATTGTGAATCCCACCAGAGGCTTTGACACCCATTTCAGGTCCGACTGTTTCACGCATCAAGCGGACATCTTCAACAGTTGCGCCGCCGGTTGAAAAACCAGTTGATGTTTTGACAAAGTCCGCTCCAGCTGCTTTTGCTAATTCACAGGCTTTGACTTTCTCTTCATTTGTTAATAGAGACGTTTCGATAATCACTTTAACTAACGCTTTGTCTTTGGCAGCCGCTACGACTGCTTCGATATCTTTTTGCACTTTTTCATAGTTGCCGTCTTTTAATTCGCCAATGTTGATGACCATATCGACTTCAGCTGCGCCGTTTGCGATAGCATTCGTCGCGTCAAAGGCTTTTGTTTCTGTTGTGTTCGCACCTAACGGAAATCCGATTACAGTACATACTGCAACTGGTTCGCCTTGTAATTCTTTAGCAGCTAATGCCACCCAAGTTGGATTGATACAAACAGAATAGAAACGATATTTTTTCGCTTCTTCGATAATTTTCATTACATCTGCTTTTGTTGCATCGGCTTTTAAGATCGTGTGGTCGATCATGCGATTGATTTCCATTATTATTCCCCACTTCTTTTTATTATAATATATTCTTTCTTGTTATAAAAAAGTTTTAAATACTTATTCAGTAATGACATTATGAATCAAAATCGGTTCTTCCGGTGTATCACCAATCGAAATATTTTGATAAAGTAAATTTTCAACCTCAGAGATTTCTTTTGAATTGGCATAGATAGTCAATAACGACTCTCCTTCAGCCACTTTATCCCCAATTTTTTTATGAAGTTTGATTCCTACTGCATGGTCGATGTCATCGTCTTTCGTTTTGCGCCCTGCGCCTAAAAGCATTGCCGCAATTCCGATTTCATTCGCCACTAGCTTGGTAACATAACCAGAAGCCTTGGCTGGCAATTCAATCTCATACTTAGCCGTCAAAATTTTCTCAGTTTGATCAATAACTGACACATCGCCGCCTTGATCCTTAACCATTTCACGGAATTTTTCTAACGCTTTTCCTGAATGCAAGGCTTCTTCCAGCATTTTACGAGCATCTTCCAGTGTTTCTGCTTTTCCTGCTAGAACAACCATTTGACTTCCTAGGACATAACACATCTCGGTTAAATCCTTTGGTCCATTGCCTTTTAGCGTATCGATTGCTTCGACGATTTCTAAGCTGTTTCCGATTGCTTCGCCTAAAGGCTCGGACATATCTGAGATGACCGCCATCGTTTGACGACCTGCTAATTTACCGATCCGTACCATCGTTTTGGCTAAACGTTTGGCATCCTCCAGATTTTTCATGAAGGCTCCTTCGCCAGTCGTCACATCTAAGACGATTGCATCTGCTCCCGCGGCAATTTTCTTACTCATGATCGAGCTGGCGATCAATGGGATTGAATCAACTGTCGCCGTCACATCCCGCAAGGCGTAAAGCTTCTTGTCAGCTGGCGCTAGATTGCCCGATTGACCAATCACTGCAACTTTGCTTTTGTTTACAATATCAATAAATTCTTGTTCAGATAATTCAATCTTAAACCCTGGGATCGATTCGAATTTGTCTAAGGTTCCACCAGTGAAACCTAAACCGCGACCAGACATTTTAGCTACCGGAACACCCACGCTGGCAACTAAGGGTGCTAAAACCAAAGTAGTCGTATCACCGACACCGCCGGTTGAATGTTTGTCAACTTTGATTCCCTCGATGGAAGACAAATCAATAATTTCACCTGAATTCGCCATCGCTAGTGTCAAATAAGAAATTTCCTCGTCGGTCATGTCTTGATAAAAAATTGCCATCAATAATGCGCTCATCTGATAATCAGGGATACTGTTATCTGTGTAGCCTTCAATAATGAACTCAATTTCTGCTTTTGACAGAGACTTGCCATCTCTCTTTTGCTCTATCAAATCTACCATTCTCATAGGTTTTCCTCCAAGCTTCAAAGTCATTATACAATAAAATAGCGAAAGGTAAACCACTTTAGTAAAACAGTTTACTTAACGAAGAAGCACTTTCTGTTAGCGCTACCATTGTTACTATAACGGGTGACAAACTACTTGTCAACCCTGACCTAAAGTTTTTACACTCTCACGAATAATTAATTTGGTTTGGAAAATTTTATTCGGGATTCGCTGAGAAGGAAAATTGATCGCATCAACTAAAAATTTCGCTGCGGAAAAACCAATTTCTGTACTAGGCTGAAAAACCGTCGTTAACGGTGGCACCATGTACTTGCTAACCTCTAGTCCATCAAAACCAACTACGGAGATATCTTCAGGAATTCTCAAGCCCGCTTCATAGATCGCCTGATAACAGCCCAGCGCCATTTCATCTGTTCCACAAAAAATCGCCGTGATCTTTTCATTTTTCAACATTTCTTTCGTTGCATGATACCCGCCAGCCAATGTTAGCTCACCTGAGCAAATATAACTTTCATCAAAAGGCAAACCAGATTCAAAAATAACTTGACGGTACGCCTTAACCCGCTCCGTCAATTGATAATAGCCTTGACTTTCCTTCAACATGCCGATATGACGATGCCCTTGTTTCACTAACATCCGAAGTACTTCTTGTGCACCCGCATATTCTTCCACCAATAATTGCCCCCAGTCGCGATCATTCAAGCCACGGTCGATTAAGACCATCGGATGTCGCCGATAAAAATCACTGCCTAGCTTGTGTTCATCTTCCAACTGATAAGGTGTTGCTAATAAAATACCATCCACTGAGCGATGAGACAGTTCATTCAAATAACGTTTTTCCTGCTCTTGATCATGGCGGGAATTACATAAAATAATCATGTAACCTAACGGATTCAAATAACTTTCCACGCCTTCAATAACTTTCGAAAAGAAAAAATCGGTGACATCAGGAACAATCATACCAATCGTTTTGGAATGACGATTGATCAAATTCGCCGCAAAAAAATCTGGTTTGTATTGATGCTCTTCTACGATTGCCAAAACTTTCTTGCGAGTCTGTTCACTGAAACGGCTCCCCTTATTATTCAAAATCTGCGACACTGTCGTTACTGAAACACCGGCCATTTCAGCGATCTCTCTGATGGTGATCTTCATGGTGGACCTTCTCTCACTATTTTTTTTAAGTGTAGCAAAGGAAAAAATAGAAAGAAAGACTTTTTCACTAAAAGCCAAGACGACTTACTTGATTCATGAAAAAAAGAGCGTAGATTTAAGTCATAAGAGATGAAAAGGCAGGTGAGAAAAATGCTTGATGTTTTAGGCGCGGTTAATAATTTAGCTTGGACGACAGAACACCATTTTCTGCACATTAAGAACCAACATGATTTTCTCCGCATCTGGGCAATCCAATTTGAACTGGCCTACACGGATTTCCGTGTGATTCAAATGGCCTTGCAACTAGATGCGCAAACCGACTTGTTGCACCGTTTTACCAAAGCCTATGATGCGGTCTATCAATATGAGTATGCCTTTGTCAAAGCTGGCTTGACTGGTTTTAATCAAGCGTTTGGTGATCAAATCGATCAATACGAGCTGGCTCAACAAAAGCTGTTAGCTATTTTAGCCGAATTAAAGCAGCAACAGCCTCAGCCAACGAAAGAAAATGATTTGATCTAAAAAGGAGCGAAGCAAGATGATCAATGATGTTGTGTATGATGAAAAAAATCAATTGACCTTAGATATTTATGAACCGGAAACGATCGACGCAGCCATTATTTTAATTCACGGTGGCGGCTGGTTTCGCGGAGACAAGGCGAAAGAGCAGGCTTTAGCGGAACGTTTAACCACAGACGGCTTTCTGGTAGTGGCACCAAATTATCGTTTAGCTCCCGATCATCTTTTTCCAGCCGCCATGGAAGATTTATTAACGGTCTACGACTGGTTAGTTGCTAGTGACTATCCTGTAAAAGATAAAATCACCGCACTTGGCTCTTCTGCCGGCGGTAATTTAGCCATTGAATTGGCTCTGCAAAAAGGCATTCCCGCCGCATCGTGGTCAGGGATCATCGACCTTTACCTCTGGGTCCAAGAACATCCCGAAGTTGTCGCCGCTATGAATCAAAAGCCCGATTTTGACAAACAAGCGAGTGGCAAAATCGATCAAGATGGTGCCAATGATGCCTTTTATAAATGGTTTATTTTAAATTACGTGAACCAAGACATGGATTTGCTGAAACAAGCCGATCCTTTGCAGCGTGTTTCAAGTAAAAGTGGCCCCTTATTCATCGCCAACTCTTTGCATGAATTAGTGCCTTTATCAGGTGTCTATCATTTGCAAGCAGCCTTGGCCGAAGCGGGTGTTCCTAGTGAGAATAAATTGATCACTGGTACGGTGCATGGTGAAGGCTACGCGGATATTGCCTATCAACCGACCCTTCAATTTTTGAAAAGTAATCTATCAGAAAGGCTTTCGCGAACTCGTTCAGCTTTTGAGCAATAAGACCAAACGATTTCTAAATTGCTTCTCAAATTTCGAAATAGTTTTGCTTATTGCCGATAAAGCTAGTTCGTGAAGCCGGACATGAATATGCCTGCTGTAAAGCGATTTTTTCATTTTGAAAATTTTATACTTCTTCATAGTTTAAAAAACATCGTGGAGCTGATGCACTCCACGATGTTTTTTAAATTTCAGGATAATTTTTCAATACATAATTTTCAGCAGCTTGACTCCAAATCCCGTCTGTTTCTGCTAAGATTTTTCCAAGTTCTGAGTCTGCTGAAACGTCGGAAAGTTTGGTTAAGTCTGCTTGTTTATGCGTATAAACTAATTTTTTCCCGCCGCCGATTTCTGGTTGGTTCAAGGTCGTTTCGGAAACTGCGTCAAGTCCTAAGACATGCGTCACCGCATTGGCGACTTTGACTTGTTTTTCTTCAATCAATTTAACCGCCTTACGCATATCTTCCGTATTCCCACCAGAAGTTCCGACAAAATGCGTGAAGGAATAATGCACATCGTAGAAATTTACGTTTGCAGAAAATTCTTTGTCTTGCGGACCCGCGAAAAAGTTCAAACAGCCATCTGGATTCAGCATGTCTGCCGCATCGGTTACGACTGAAGCGACTGGGATCATCACAAAGATATCATCAAATCCACCACCAACCGTTTCTTTCAACAGGCTAACTTGATCCTTTACACCGTCTACATTAACATAAGAAACTTCAATCCCGTTCTGACTTGGATATAATTTTTCAGCACGAGCTAATTTTTCAGCGTCACGATCGGTGATGACCAATTTTTTTGGTTTAATTGGACCGTGCAGTGCGTAATCGATCGCCAATAAGCCCATCGGCCCCGTTCCGCCCATAATCAATAAATTGCCATCCGCTTTGATTCCCATTTTATGTTCATAGGAACCTTCTTTTAAATGATAATTCGCTTCAAAAGCGCCAATCACACAAGAGAGTGGTTCAATCAGCGAACCTTCAAAATAGGTTTCGCCCTTATAAGGAATCAAACAATCCTGATTCATGACATCCTCTGAAATCACGATATAGGTGGCATCTCCGCCTGTATACGGATAAGAATAACCGGGACAGTCCGGACGATCTGGCAATTGCAGGTTTGCTTGCAACACGTAACGCTCGCCTTTTTTATATTTATGCGCCCATTTTCCGCCAACTTCTAAGATCTCGCCACAAAATTCATGGCCGATAATAATTGGATTGTCCGCTAAATCATTTGGCGCTTTTTTATGGTCCGCTCCTTGATTCGCCAACTTCCACGTTGACATACAAATACTATCCGTGACTACCGAAGCCAAAATCTCATTTTCTTTAATTTCTGGCAATTCAAATTCCTCTAAGCGCAAATCTTTCTTACCATATAAACGCACTGCCTTTGTCTTCATTACAGTTCCCCCTAAAATTATTACTACTTTTTATGCAAGAATGCCTAACCAATAACCAACGATCCCAACCGCGAATAATACGAAGATCAAAACGATTGGACTTACTTTTTTCTTCAATAAATACATCATCAATAGCGTTAACCCTAATGCTGGCAAGCCTGGCACTAAATCATCTAAAACATTTTGGACAGTCGTCACAACTGTATTGCCATCTGTCCCCGGTGTTCTCGAAACGACTAGTGGAATATTGACCGTTGTCCATTTCGTTACTAGAACCCCCATGATGAACAAGCCTAGAATCGTCGCGCCTTCCGTCAGCTTTTGCAATAAGTTGCCTGACAGATCTTTGACGATATCCATCCCTTTGCTGAAGCCATAGGTCAAACCAAACCATTTCATCGCCAAACGAATCGCATTGAAAGCTACGAAGAATAAAATTGGTCCCATCACATTGCCCGATAAAGCCAGCGAAGCACCTAATGCTGCCGTAATCGGACGCAATGTTCCCCAAACTAAGGGGTCGCCGACACCAGCTAAAGGCCCCATCAAGCCGACCTTCAAGCTGTTAATCGTGCCATCATCAATGTCTGCACCACTTGCTCGCGCTTCTTCCATCGCCATCGTCACACCAATCACCGGACCACAAACAGCCGGAGTCGTATTGAAGAAGGTCAGATGCCGCTTCAAGGCTTCAGCCTGTTCTTCTTTTGTTTTATACACACGACGGATTGTTGGAATCATATCCACACAGAAAGCTAAGGCATGAATCCGTTCATAGTTAAAGGACGCTTGTTGAAAATTCGAAAAAACAAAGGTTGTCATTAAATCTTTTTTCGTCAATTGTGATTGGGTATAAATATCTTTTTTCGTTTCGATCGTTGAAGTATTTTCCATTGTTCCGCCCCCTAATCTTCTAGTTCATCATCAGCCAGCTCACCAGCTACGACTGCCGCCACGTGATTGCCTTGAGATTCGTTTTTCTTCAAGAAATTTGGATTCAGCTGTACATAGATCAAGGCTGTAATCAGACCAATGATCCCGAAAGCCAACAAACTAAACTCTAAATAACCGCCCATCACAAAGCCTAGATAGAAGAATGGCATCAAGTACGCCACACTCATCATGTTCAAGACCATCGCGTACCCGACAACGACGATAAAACCACCAGCTACCGCTAACCCACCGGTAATCACATCTGGAATCATATCCAGCATCCGTGTCACCATCTCGGCACTGACGAAAGCCGCTACGACCGTCGCCGGAATCGCTACCCGCAAGGCTTGAATAAATAAAGCACTAAAATGCAGAAGGATAATTTTATTGAAGTTAGCTTTTTCCGCTTCTTTGTCTGCCGCATGCTGGAAGGCCACAGTGATCGTCCGTGCAATAACCGTCAAGACTTGTCCGGCTGCCGCAACGGGCAAAGCAATCGCGATCCCTGATTGAATATCCTGTTGACCAACCACAACTAAAATAGTTGAAATCACACTGGCTAAGGCCGAGTCCGGCGATTGGGCCGCACCGATATTCATCCAACCTAAAGCGATCAATTCCAAAGTTCCGCCTAAAATAATTCCCGTTTGCACATCGCCCAGAATCAAGCCTACCATCGTACAGGCGATCAACGGTCGATGGGTTTGAAATTCGTCCAACACACTGCCCATCCCACATATACATGAAAAAAGAAAAATAAGTACAATCTGTAATGCTGATAGTTCCATTTTTGTATCCTCCTACTATTTCTTATTCTGCAACGCTTATTCGTCCGTTTCTGATTAAAGCCTTACAACTCTTTTTTAGAAGCCGGCTTCTTTTAGCTTTTCTTCAAAATTTCCTTTCGGATCGGTTGCGATTACCCGTAGGTCCAGCTCCACTCCCGCCGCTTCTAGCTTACGGAACGCGTCAGCTTCGGTCTGATCAACTGAGACAGCTTTTGTGATTTGCGTACGACCAGTTTTGAATTGCATCCCACCAATATTGATTGAAGTGATTGGCACGTCCATTTGCACCATTTCTAACACTTCCATCGGATTCGTAAATAGATAGAAAACTGTTTCATCCGCATATTTCGGATTGTTGTAAACCTTCACGGCTTTTTCCGGATCAACGATATTGACTTTGATTCCCGGCGGCGCCGCCTGTTTCACTAATGTCTTCCGAATCTCATCATCGGCAACCTCTTTGCTGACGACGATGATTCGTTTCGCTCCGGCTTCTTTGGCCCAAACGGTTGCGACTTGTCCATGGATCAGTCGATCATCCACCCGTGCTAAATTGATTTTCATCTTAAAAATCCTCCTCTTCTTCAATTACCGCTTGATTAAACGCTTTCACTGTATCGCAAGGAATACTTGTAACATGATTCACAATATCTTCCAGACGACTACCTTGTAACATGCTTGCTACCTCTAGGACGATTGGCAAGGACATGCCGGAAACAATTCCAATCTCACGTTCGGGATTTTTCATCGCTACCGCGCAGCTAGCATTATATGGCGTCCCGCAAAACAAATCCGTCAGCACCAAGTAAGAAGCATCTTCCTTCATCGCACCAAAAACTTTTTCTTGAATCGTATCCAAGCCTTCTTCTTTTAAAAATTCCACTGATTCAAAATCTGGCAACGCACCAAAGATCATTTCTGCGGAGTTTTTCATCTCGTGAGCCAGCTTTCCATGTGCCACTAAAATTACCTTATTCATAAGTCCCTCCTTGTTTTCCTAGCGTTTCTTCCTGTACTATTTATATCTCTGCTGCTGGCTGATCTAAGCAACCAACAGCAGTAAAATCTATCCTCGCGTTTTCCCGCCAGCAACATTCAACGTCACGCCATCAACATAGCTCGAACGATTGGAAACAAAGTACGCCACTAAATCTGCCACTTCACTTAATTTACCGTCACGACCCAATGGAATCGTCTTAGTATTTGTATAGCCTGCTCGTAGCTGTTCAACTGAGATCCCACGGGTATATGCCAACGCTTTTTCATATTCAGGTGTCCGCAATCCAGTTTCTTCCATAATCCCCGGTGCAATCCCTACGACCCGAACACCTTTTTTACCAAGTTCTTTCGCCCATGAACGCGTGAAACTGTTAACCGCCGCTTTGGTCGCTGCATAAACACTTTGGCCTTCTGACCCTTCCAAGCCGCATTCTGAAGACATATTGATAATCACGCCGTAGCCTTGTTCCACCATGACACGTCCAACTGCTTGCCCCATCAGATAAACACCCTTTTGATTAATCGCGATCATCTTATTGAAAATCTGTTCATTGATTTGGAATTTGCCGCCTTCTGCCATTTCTTCATCTACTAATAACGCTGGGATATTCACCCCCGCATTATTTACGACTGCATCGATCGTTTGAAATTTTTCTACCGTCGCCGCGACTGTTTGTTCAACAGATTCGGGAGAAGTCACATCTGTTTGACTAAAAAATAAATTTTGATGGGTGAATGCTCCTTCACGTAAATCAGCATTTACGACATTGATCCCTAATTCACATAGTTCTTGTACAATCGCCGCGCCGATCCCTGACGAACCTCCTGTGACAATGACTATCTTACCTTCTACTTCTAACCAATTCATCGCTAACGCCCCTTTTAACATTTGTGATTTGTTTTTAACATTTGTTGTAACTTTATATTAACCGTGGAAGGAAACGTTGTCAATAACTTTTTGCAACTTTTTTAAAATCGAATCACAAAAGTGCAGAGCGCAAAAAAAGAAGACAAGCACGATACTTGTCTTCAGATACCTATTTACTTAATAAATCTCTCTTTTAAACAAATTAAACCGAACGCTTCAACACTTCTTCTGCTGTTTCTTCAGTTGTGACTAAGACATTGATGTAGCGGCCCTTCAAAGCACTAGCAATAGCATCCGCTTTATCTACCGCTTCCGCCACGCCGATCCGGTACGGCGTCCGTTTCAAATCAGCGATATCGATCCCGATCAAACGGTCATCCAACGTATTGTCGATATGCTCACCCTCGATATTATAAAAACGTGAGACCACATCACCAACAACTTTTTTCCCTTCTAAATAAGCCAACACGTCTTCGCCATAGAATTGCTTCCAACTCTCGCTAGCTTTCAACGTTGGTGAGCCGATCCCTAAAATCGCAATATCGATCTTTCGCCAATAGTCAATCAGCTCTTGATTGAACTCATTTTCCATCAAGGCTTTTTTTAGCGCAACCGTTTCTGGGAAAGCCGGCGAATCGATCAATAAAGCCCGGCCATTTAATTTCTTCGATGCCTCATAGGTAATCGTATTGACGTGATAATCACTGATTAAACGACCAGATGGCCCACCGATCATCGGGACACATAAAATATTCTTCACATCATAATCAGTCAAGCCTTCAGGAATCGCCGACATGGTCTCTCCCCACGAAAAGCCGAAGATCATATTGTCCTTGATGATCTCGGTTAAATATTCACCGACTCCTTGAGCCAATAGCTTATCCTTTTGGGTACGGCTTAAATCAGCCCCGGCTTGAACAATGATCGCTTTTTTTAAATTAAATTTTTCCTGCAGCTCTTTTTCAATGCTGTAGGTTCCGGCTTTGTCATAATTGATAGAGATATTGACGATTCCTTCATTTCGCGAACGTTTCAACAATCTGCTGATAGTACTGCGGTGGATATTTAATTCCTTTGAAATCTGACTTTGATTCTTATCCTCTTGATAATACATTTCTGCAATTCGTACCAATAATTTATCTTCTTCTTTTTGCATACGTTTACTCCTTTATATCACATTTGTGAAAAACATGAGTCAATGTGATTATAGCTCGTCTCTGATCATTTCTGCAAGCCTTTTCCATTTTTTACTAACGACAATTGTATGATGAAAAAACTGCTGATCAGCCAAGCTTTCTTTTACAGTAAGCAGTCTGCTAAACGTTCATTTCGCAAAAAATCCTGTAAGCACACTATAGCTGCTTACAGGATTTAGTTATTCCTTTACACTACGAATGATGTAGTAGCCTTTGTCTTTTGCCACGATCTCGGCATTGCCAAAGACTTCTTCCATTTTGTTTTTCGCGCTAGGGGCGCCTTGTTTCTTTTGGATCACAATGGTTAAGCTGCCACCAACTTTTAATAAGGGTTCCGCATCGCTTAAAATTTGATGGACAACTTTTTTTCCAGCTCGAATCGGCGGGTTGCTGATGATTGCCGCGTACTCTTTTTGATGCAAGGTCTCGTAAATATTCGACTGGTGGATATCCGCCTCGATGCCATTATGCTTCGCGTTTTTCTGTGCCAACTCCACCGCACGATTGTTCACATCGATCATTTCTACAGGACGCTGCGTTTGGTAAGCTAGCGCTAAACCGATTGGACCATACCCACAGCCAACATCTAACAAGGTGCCTGCTGGTAGATCAGCCGCTGTAAAATGCTCGATCAAGACGCGGGAACCATAGTCTACCGTATCACGAGAAAAGACGCCGCTATCGGTCACAAAGTGAAAATTCTTTCCGGCTAATTCAAACGACCATTGGTGTAAATCGTGGGCCGTCTCCGGATTTTCTGAATAATAATGATTTGCCATGCTCTTACCCTTCTGCTAATAATTTTTCTTTGATATCACGGGCGATCAACGCGCCTAAGAAATGGTAGCCTTCCTCGGAAGGATGGATGCCATCAAATTTTTGGACGAATTCATTGGGTTTTGGATAAACGGTCATATGATGGTAAAGATCAATCACATTTACTCCGACTTTTTCAGCGATTTGTTTCGCTTTTTCAGCATAAAGCTGTTGCCGTTCATTATTCCCTGCGGTCATGATCTCGGTATTGATGTAGCCGGTAGTCAGTAAGATCACTTTTGACGCATCAAAAGATTCTAGCATTTCTTCGATATTGTCTCCGAAAACATCAACGGGATTTTTTTGTTTCAAGGAATCATTGGTTCCAAAAGAAATAACCACAAAGTCGCCTTCTGCTTCCACGGCTTCATTGATATGAGCTAAGCCATCCGACGAAGATTCACCGCGTTTGCCTAATTTTACTAAACTATAGCCGGGGAAATCCATCTCCGTTAATTCATCAATGATATACGTAGCTAAAATATCGCTGGTCTCGCCATTCATCACACCAGTCAACAAGCTGTCGCCAAATAAAACGATTTTTTTCATAGTTCGCACTCCTTTTGTTTTTAATGTAAGTTAAAACAACTATTCTTTGATAAAACTTCTTCCTTATCATAGCATGAAACGATGAAATTAATCTGATAAATAGCGTGAAACAAATTCGTTCTCCGCTGGTTGACTGGTGGTGTCTGTTTTCAAATCTAAGAAACAAATGAAACTCCTATCATTCCGATAGCTTTTAACTGTTTTTTTCGGCTAAAATGACGTATAACCTTTCTTATAGCTGAAATTATTCGGATTTATTCGTTAAGGAGCGCTATCTATCGCGTTTTTATGTTAGAATAAGCCCAGCTATTAACGGATGTCAGCGATCCATTCTATCCTGCAATTTTTTTGGAAATTCTTTTCTTTAAAAGAGTTTTGCTTGTAGGATCAGCTAGAATAAAAAGCTATGCTGCGGCATCCATACCTTAAGATAAATAAGGAGACCGTTATGAACGAAAGAGGGAACTATTATCGGATCGCCCGGGATGATTGGCAAGATTTTTATACACCTGGGAATACGCCACTAACCCAAGCTGAGTTAGACAGTATCAAAAGTTTGAATGACCGTATCTCCATGAAAGACGTGGAGGACGTTTATGTACCTTTGTGTCACCTGATCCATTTGTATATGAAGGATTTTGAATCGCTGACACTAAGCAAAGGCTTATTTTTACATCGCTATGTAAAAATGCCGCCCTTTATTATCGGCATCGCCGGTAGTGTGGCGGTTGGTAAAAGCACCACTGCCCGTTTATTGCAGACCTTGTTGGACCGCTTGTTCAAACACCAAACCGTTCAACTGATCACCACCGATGGTTTCTTGTACCCTAACGCCGTGTTAGAAGAGCGCGGCATTATGGACCGCAAAGGTTTTCCAGAAAGTTATGATATGGAAAAACTGATCGACGTCTTAAATGAAGTCAAATCTGGTAAAGAAAATATTCCCATCCCAAAATATTCCCATGATGTGTATGACATCGTTGACGGTGAATTCGAGACGATCGATTCTCCGGATATTTTGATTGTGGAAGGGATCAATACTTTGCAGCTGCCAGCCAACCAGCAAATCTACGTCAGCGACTTTTTCGATTTATCGATCTTTGTTGACGCGGAGCCTAAAATGATCGAACGCTGGTACTTGGAGCGCTTCGAGTCCTTGCTGGATACAGCCTTTAAAAAACCAGAAAACTATTACTATCAATATGCCATTGGTGATCGCCAAACAGCACTAACGATGGCAGAAGATGTTTGGAAAAATGTCAACTTGAAGAATTTGGAAGAGTACATCTTGCCAACTCGTGGCCGAGCTGATATTATCTTGCACAAGGCAAAACATCACATCATTGATGAGATCTATTTGCGTAAATACTAGCTTATAAAGAAAGCTTGCTTTCTTTTATAATAAAACTTGAAAAGGGGTAATAATTGTGACCAACGTTTCTACCGAAATGACCAACGTAGAAAAAATTATCGTACTTGATTATGGTAGTCAGTATAACCAATTAATCACTCGTCGTATTCGTGAATTCGGTGTTTTTTCAGAGCTTATGAGCCACCGAATCACTGCTGAAGAAGTCAAAGCCATCAATCCTAAAGGAATCATCCTTTCCGGCGGACCAAACAGTGTGTATGATGAAGGAGCTTTCTCCATTGATCCTGAAATCTTTGAACTAGGTATTCCAATCTTAGGTATCTGTTATGGAATGCAGCTAATTACGTATAACTTAGGCGGAAAAGTTGAACCAGCTAAAAACCGTGAATACGGACAAGCAACCTTAGAAATCGTTTCTGATGATGCCGTGCTATTTGCCGGTACACCAAAAGAACAAACCGTTTTGATGAGCCACGGTGATTTAGTCACACAAGTGCCTGAAGGCTTCGAAAAAGTCGGCACCAGCAAAGATTGCCCAATTGCAGCGATCCAAAACAAAAACAGCAACATCTATGGTATCCAATTCCACGCAGAAGTTCGCCATTCAGAATACGGCAACGAATTGCTACGTCACTTTGCCATTGACGTTTGTCAATGTAAAGGCGACTGGACGATGGATAACTTCATCGATATGCAAGTCGCAAGAATCCGTGAACAAGTCGGCGACAAAAAAGTCTTACTTGGCCTATCCGGCGGTGTGGATTCATCAGTCGTAGGTGTGCTTTTACAAAAAGCCATTGGTGACCAATTAACTTCGATCTTTGTTGACCATGGCCTATTACGTAAAGACGAAGGCCAACAAGTAATGGACGCATTAGGCGGAAAATTTGGCCTAAACATCATCAAAGTTGATGCTCGCGACCGTTTCTTAACTAAATTAGCCGGCGTTTCTGATCCAGAGAAAAAACGCAAAATCATCGGAAACGAATTCGTTTACTTATTCGATGACGAAGCAACCAAACTGGCTGGTAAAGAAGGCATTTCTTTCTTAGCCCAAGGCACCTTATATACTGACGTAATCGAGTCAGGAACTGAAACGGCTCAAACCATCAAATCTCACCATAACGTGGGTGGCTTACCTGAAGATATGCAGTTCGAATTGATCGAACCACTAAATACCTTATTCAAAGACGAAGTTCGCGAGCTAGGAACACAACTTGGTATGCCTGACTCTATCGTCTGGCGCCAACCATTCCCAGGACCAGGTCTAGGAATTCGTGTCATTGGTGAAATCACCGAAGAAAAACTAGAGATCGTCCGTGAATCAGACGCGATCTTGCGCGAAGAAATCGCCAACGCCGGTCTTGACCGCGACATCTGGCAATACTTCACTGTCCTACCCGGCATCCGTTCAGTCGGTGTGATGGGCGACGGTCGTACTTACGACTACACAGTCGGTATTCGTGCTGTCACTTCAATCGATGGTATGACCGCTGACTTTGCTCGTATCCCGTGGGATGTCTTGCAAAAAATCTCAGTCCGGATCGTCAATGAAGTCGCTCATGTCAATCGGATCGTGTATGATATTACATCTAAGCCACCAGCAACAGTTGAGTGGGAATAAAATTTTATATAATTTTTCCCTTTAAAAATCCTTATCTAAATAAAAATATACAAACTCTGCCAGGGTATCTTTTGGCAGAGTTTTTTATTATCAAAACTTCTTAAAGGTTGCACAAAGATAGCTTTTTACCACAGTCTCTCTCCCAATTTTCAGCTTACTATATTAATAACAAAGTTTATATTTACTAATAAAAGAATACATACTAAAATAAAATTGCGTTTTAATACGATGTTTTACAAAAGGGAGATAATGAAAATGAATAAGAAAGTAATGCTTATTTGTTTGTTCTCAAGCATCCTTTTGCTAGGTGCTTGTCAAAAATCAGATAATAAAACAATGGAAACATCTGCAAAAATTGCCAGCAGTTCTATAAAAAACTCAAGCACCACTAGGAAAGCAGTATCAGAAAGTTCATCTAGTAGTTCAAGCAGCCAAACTAGTGAAGTAAAAACTTCATCAAATAACGAACCGGACATCATCAATACTGTCCGAGAGCAACTAGTGGGAAAACGTTTCTCCATGGTTCCTTCATTATACGACGGAATAGATGCAGCCCAAGCCATGGCGGAAAACAAGGCGCCGCAAAGTTTAATTCATGATGGTGCGGCTGGCTTCAACTTTATTAATGACACGACTGTCCATGTGGAACTTAATGGAACATACAGACCTGATTATGATACCTCTTATACGTTAACCAATAATCTGCTTATTATTCAACAGCGGAATATTCCTTATTCAATAAATAATGGTCAGATTTCATTTGATACTTGGACAACTGATGATAATGGTCATACCATTACATGGACTTTTGGGTCAGAAAAAGCAGCAACCGGAAATTCAACTGAAGCTACTTCAGAAAATGATGTTGATACGAAGAATCTAACTTCACAACAATTAAAAGATTGGGTCGGCGCTGTTTTAGATAAACAATTCAGCATGGGACGATCATCATTTCCTTATAAATTATCTGTAGAAAATCATGATGGGTATGCTTATGTTCGGGTGGATCATAGTCAACAGCAAATCGACACATTGGATATATTTCGGATAAACAATTCGGGGCAGCTAGAAGAACAAGATCTTTCTAACGGCTACCCTGCAACCTATAAAGTTGTTTCTACAACATTCATGGATACCTCGAACGTTACTGTCATGAATAACTAAATTTTTTCGAGAAAATAAGAGCCAAGACCTTTTAAGTCTTGGCTCTTATGCTAAAAAATTTCCGTTCTCTTCGCTTATTCCCCAGCAAAAACATTGCCCCATTCGGCACGTTTGCTTAAAAATTCCTCCGCTAAGGCTTGTGCACCACTCAATGTGTGGTTGGCTGCCCAGCCGCATTGAACAGGATTGCTGGCGGGTACTTCGGTAGCGACTAACACGTCTTTCATCGTCGCTTCTAAAACATCCATGATTTCTTCTCGGTCTTCATGGTTTAATACGGTTAAATAAAAACCTGTTTGGCAGCCCATCGGTGACCAGTCCACGATGTAATCTGCATGATTACGAATCAATTCGGCGGTCAAATGCTCCAATGAGTGCAAAGCAGCCATTTCCATATGATCTTGGTTTGGCTGTTTTAAGCGTACATCATATTTTACGATCACATCGCCATTAGGTCCGATTTTTTTATCGGCTACTCGAATATACGGCGCCTCAACTTTCGTATGGTCTAAATTAAAACTTTCAACGTTCATTTTCATCTTATTCTGCCTCCATTATTTTTTCTGCACTGACAATCCAAACAAAGCGATTCATTTGCTGATAAGTTGTTTGGAAGCCATTGTCGCTAAAATACGCTTCTACTTCCGGGATCAACGGGTAATACTCCCGTTCTAAATCAGCCGCCAAATTTTCAAGACCCGCTGATTTCACCGCTGCTAGAATTTTATCATAACTTGCTTGAGATAAAAACATCGTGTCCCCAAAGATAATTTTCCCGCCAATCGGCAGCAGCTGATTGTATTGTTTGATCACTTGTTCTTTTTCAGCAGCGGTCAGATGATGAAAAACCAAGTTTGAGACGATCGTATCAATCGACGCTAAAGGCTTTTCAAAATGCTCCATGTCTCCTGGCAAGAAAGTAACATCTTTCAGCAATGTTTTTTTCCTTGCGATTGCCCGCATTTCCGGTGAAGGCTCTACCGGGTAGACTTGCTTTCCAGCAGCAACGAGCTTTTCGGTCAGATTCCCTGTGCCACTGCCAAATTCTAAGATACTTGATCCTGCAGCAGTGGTAATTACAGAGAGGCTTTCCCAATAATTCAGAAAAACTGCTTGATACTCTGGATTTCCGCCATTGATCTCGTCGTCATAGTCAGCCGCCCAGTTTTCAAAAATCGGCATAAATTCTAATCCCATCTCATGTTTCCCTCTTTCTTAATTTATATTTTTTCAGCTTAATAGTCTTCTCGTGAGTAAATAGCTTTGGATAAATAGCGATCTCCAGCATCAGGAAAAATGGTGATTACCTGACTGCCAGCAGGTAATTTTGCCGCTTCTGCCAATGCCGCTACCAAAGCAGCACCAGAAGAGCTTCCCACTAGTAATCCATGCTGTTTCGCTAATTGCCGAGTCATTGCAAAAGCGGCGGTGTCACTGATAGTCGCAAAAGCAGTGATCGGCAGCTCCGCGAAAAAAGGCGGGACGAACTCGACGCCAATGCCTTCAACTTCATGACTATGACTTGGCCCGCCATTTAAGATCGATCCTTCAGGTTCCACTCCAATCAAACGAATCGCGGGATTTTGTTCCAATAAATAGCGGGCCACACCGCTAAAGGTACCGCCGCTTCCGATTCCCGCGACAAAACTGGTAATCTCCGCACCTAAATCCGCAACCAACTCTGGCGCCAATGAGTGATAATAGGCGGCTGGATTGGCTGGATTTTCAAATTGCAGCGGCAAATAACTATCATCAAGCTCCTGATGAAGTCTTTTCGCTTCGAGAATCGCTCCTTGAATCCCCTCTTCCGTTGGTGTGTGGATGATTTTAGCACCTAAGGCTTGCATCAACGCTTGCTTTTCTAAACTAAATTTTTCCGGTACAACAAAAATAGTCGAAAGCCCGGCTGCTAGGGCCGCCAGCGCTAGTCCGATCCCCGTATTCCCAGCGGTCGGTTCAATAATGGTAGTATTTTGCGTGATTTTCTTTTGAGCGAAACCTTCTGCTAACAAATAGCTGCCCAAACGGTCTTTGATACTCCCTCCCGGGTTCAAATATTCCAGCTTGGCGTAGACAGCGGAAGCTTCAGGGATTTCCTTGAATTCTTGGTGAGTAAATTTTAGTAGCGGCGTATTTCCGATCGCTGCTTGAATGGAACGAATAATCATTAGCTGAACTCCTTTAGTCAATTTTTAGAAAACAAAAAAGGCGCTGACTATTAATCAGCACCTTTTCACTCGTTTAAAACCAAATATCCCCATTAAGGGTACCTCTGGCAATCAACAATAAGTAAAATTTGGGCGGTTAACAGGCATGACAAAGTGGTATGCTGCTTTTTAGCACCATACAACAACAGCAAGATTCAAATACAACGGATTTGCTGAATGTCATGTCTAACCCTCCAAAAATATCGAACAATTTCAATGTTTTAAAAAAACTATCATAGATCCTCGGTCAAAGTCAAAGAAAACACTCATCAAATTGTTAATTTATCTGACTAAATGACTCGAAAACTGGCTTTCAAAAGGTTTTTTCTTTGCAGATTTGTTTAACTTTAAGTATAACTAAGGAAAGAGAAACTCGTAAAAATTGCGAGAAAGGAAGAGCAAAAATGTACTCACTAGTCCCTGAAAATATGTTTGAAGTCGATCAAAAATTAAATTATTTCCTTGAAAAAGGCGAAACGATCACGGAAGAAGAAGTGATTCGTCAAGCGGTGCTTGATAATGCCCAGCAAATTCTCGATGGCGATCTGGAGGGCCCTTATTGGAAGGTGAAATGGCAACCAGAAGATCAAACATTGGCATTTTTTGATATCATGAACAAAGAAGTCGGCACGGTCGACAGTTTGTCCGGTTCGTTTAGCGCCGATTTTCGTAAAAGTGCTCCGAATGTGATTCGTCATCTAGCAGAAACAATCCAAAAGATTGTTAATAATAATTAGCATTTTAATAGAATTTAGACTCATGAATGGCTAGGCAGTTCATGAGTCTATTTGTTCAATGCCGTGATATTTATGATTAGACGAGGTGAAAGAATGGGAATGCAAATCAGTTTCTTTGTAAAGGATCAGTCAGCGGACTGCTACTTTGAAAAGATCCAAGCGAGCTTTTTCGAAGAAGAAAAAGTAATTGAACAAGCTTATCCGAAAGAAGGCTTTGATGCTGTCCTTGACGAAGCGTTGTTGGCGGTTTTACGTAATGTCTTCGATACGTTGGAAAAAGTCGGTGACACAGAGGACTATTTACAATTTTTAGATTTCAAAATTAAGAATGTTTATAATTCGGCCTTTGTCAGTAAACATTTTCTGCTCTACCAAAATACTGAAGCAGAAGAGCTGATGGCCCATGTCTTAACCGAAATCGCCGATCCGTTGGCTGAAGGCTATTTTGAATCCCTGATCGATTATTTAGAAACAACTATCGATGATGAAGTATTTGTTGACTTCCGACTAAATGGCGAAGAATTATTGCTGAAGGTTCAAAGCCAAGGCCGAAAAGTCAGCCTGGTTGAACCTTTGAAACAGTTGATGATCGATTATGATGAATCCTTTGAACGAGTAGCGACAGAAATTTTGGAAAGCTTTGTTTAAGACTGATGTAGCTTCTCCGAGAACAATTATTCGCTTTTAGAAATAGAACGTAGTAGAATCTATTTAACTTATTAATAGTAAGTATATTAAGAGATTTAAGGAGGTTCTTTAGCATGAAAAAAATTGGCTTTTTAAGTTTTGGTCATTGGATGGATCAAGGTTCACTCGTTAAAACCGCCCAAGACGCTTATTTGCAATCTATCGACTTAGCAGTCGAAGCAGAAAAAATTGGTATCGACGGTGCGTATTACCGCGTGCATCATTTCGCCGATCAAATTGGTTCTCCTTTCCCATTGCTATCAGCAATCGGTGCCAAAACCAGCAAGATTGAAATTGGTACTGGCTTAATCGATATGCGTTATGAAAATCCTTATATGATGGCTGAAAATGCTGGATTAACGGATATTATTACCCAAGGACGAGTGGAATTAGGCGTGGGCCGTGGTTCACCTGAACAAGTCCTAGATGGCTGGAAATATTTTGGCTATGACTATAGCGAAGATGAGATCAAAGATATTACCCGTGAACGGACGCTTGAATTTTTGAAATTACTTGAAGGCGAACGTTTTGCTGAGCAAAATCCACAACCAATGTTCCCGCAAGCGCCTGGAAAGTTACGGCTTGAACCTTATTCAGAAGGTTTGCGTCAACGGATTTGGTGGGGTGCTGGCTCGACTCAAACAGCGATCTGGGCTGCCCAACACGGAATGAATTTACAATCATCAACGTTAGTGAACTATGAAACCAATGAACCTTTCCATGTACAACAAGCTAAACAATTACGGGCTTATAAAGAAGCATGGAAAGAAGCGGGACATGATTTTGAACCGCGGACATTAGTCACTCGTTCGATCCAACCAATTACGACAGATATTGATCGTCAATTATTCGGTCACCAAGACGAAGACGCAAATTACGATCAAGTCGGCTTCCTTGCTTATCATCAAAACCCAACGATCTTCGGTAAAACCTTTGCCGGCGAACCTGATAAAATCGTCAAAGGTTTAGCTGAGGATGAAGCGATTAAAGAAGCAGATACCGTACTTGTGACGATTCCGAATACCTTAGGCGTCGAATACAATATGCATTTACTTGAAACGATCGTGAAAGATATTGCTCCTGACTTAGGTTGGAGATAATAGAGTCATTAAGCTAGCCTGTTTTTCAGGTTAGCTTTTTTTCCCAAACAAATTTTTTTCGATTCGACCCACATAGGGTTATACTTTTAGTGTAACTACTATTAGGAGGTTTTTATTTATGGAACAGTTGAAGTTGAACAACGGACAAACGATTCCTCAATTAGGATTAGGCGTGTTTAAAGTTGAAGATGCTAACGACTTAAAACAAGCTGTCGACGCCGCTTTAGAAAATGGCTACCGTCACTTTGATACCGCAACGATCTACCATAATGAAGCATGCCTTGGTGAGGCATTGGCTGAAAGCGACGTAAAACGTGAAGATCTGTTCATCACCTCAAAAGTGTGGAATAGCAATACGACCTATGACGAAACAATCGCCGCTTTCCATGAGTCCTTGAAAAAATTACAAACTGATTACTTGGATCTCTATTTGATTCATTGGCCAAGTGAAGGCTACAACGAAAAATGGCGGGCAATGGAAAGCCTTTATAACGATGGCTTGATCAAATCCATCGGGGTCTCAAACTTTGAAAAACCCCATATGGAAAAATTATTGACGACTGCGAAAGTAAAACCAGCCGTTGACCAACTTGAGACGCATCCTTACTTCCAACAAAAAGAAATGAATGACTACTTGAAGAGCTTGGACATCGCCCATGAAGCTTGGGGCCCGCTTGGACAGGGCAAAAGCAATGTTTTAGAAGATCCTGTTTTGAAGAAGATCGCTGAAGCCCACAATAAAAGTGTGGCACAAGTCATCTTACATTGGCATTTGCAACGAGATATCATCGTAATTCCAAAATCTGTTCATGCGAACCGGATCGCGCAAAACATCGATGTCTTTGATTTCACTTTAACCGATGAAGAAATGTCACTAATCGCTTCGATCGATAAAAATCAACGTGGCTCCGGTGACCCTAACGACGAAGAAATGTTGAAAAACTCATTGAGTAGAAAATAACTAGAAATACACAAGAAACGCGGCCTCGGCCGCGTTTTTTTTATACAGTTCGTTTCCAGCAGTTATCATACTTAATAGGATTTCTTGTTAAACAATGGATAAAACTGTGATTTGTCGCCGGCAGCTGAACGATACACGCCATTCAAACCTGCACGATTAGCGATCGTGCCTAATTCAATAATCAACGACTCTTCCTCTCGATCAAACCGAATCCTATTATCAAATCCGACACGATATATATAATTTACTAAGCGATTGATTAGTGGCTCCGGATTTTTTTCCGTTTCCAGTGTTTGGTAAACCTGCAATAATACTTCATTGATTTCAACTAGTTTCGGTTGCGGATTCGCTCGCTGAATCAGACGATTGTACAAATCGTGAATCAGCTCTTGGGCTCGTCTTTGTGGATCGCTTTTGATTGTTTCTTCCCTTTTCATAGCCAAACCTCCCCCTTTTACAGCCCTATTCTACGCCAAAGAAGCAAGAAATAAAATAGAAATCGTCAGTTGTTCAAATTCATTCGATTAAGGCTGAAGGACTGCACTTAATTTCATTTTTAAACCAAACGATTGCAATTTATTTCACAAATTTCCGTTATTTCTGAATTATTTTGTACTTAATGTCATGACAGCGTTTCGATATACTACAAAACGTAGAAAGAAAGGCGGAAAGTAAATGAAAAAAATTGTAGCCATCACCTCTTGTCCAGTTGGAATCGCTCACACGTACATGGCGGCGGAAAACTTAGAAAAAGCTGGAAAAGAACTTGGTGTAGAAGTCAAAGTAGAAACCCACGGATCAATCGGTGTGGAAAATGAATTGACTGCTAAAGATATTCAAGAAGCGGAAGGAGTCATTATCGCAGCCGATACCAAAGTCGATAAATCTCGTTTCGGTGGAAAGCCGTTAGTGACTGTTGGTGTCCAAGAAGGCATCCATCAATCGACTAAGTTAGTCGAAGACATTTTAACCGGCAAAGCGCCGATCGCAGAAGGCGCGAGTATCGCAGGGGCTTCAGACGGCGGAAGCGAATCAGAAAGCTTCGGGAAAAAAATCTACAAGAGCTTGATGAATGGTGTTTCTTACATGGTTCCTTTCGTTGTGACGGGCGGACTATTGATCGCGATTTCATTAACACTTGGCGGAACCGCCACACCTTCTGGGATTCAGATTCCCGAAGGAACGATTTGGGCAACCATGAACAGCATCGGCGGGATCGCGATGGGCTTAATGGTCCCAGTCCTTTCAGCCTTTATTGCACAAAGTATCGCTGATCGTCCAGGACTGGTTCCGGGTTTTGTTGGCGGAATGTTGGCAGCGAACGGCGCGTTGTACGGCAGTGATGCCAATGCCGGTTTCTTAGGTGGGATTATTACTGGTTTCTTAGCCGGTTTGATTGCGGTTGGAATCAAAAAGCTGCCTGTACCAAAAGCCTTGCAATCGATCATGCCGATCATTGTGATTCCGATCTTGGCTTCATTAGCTGTCGGCTTTATCTTTATTTATGTTGTCGGTGAACCAGTTGCGTTATTATTTAGCTCATTGACTCACTTCTTAGCCGGGATGCAAGGCAGCAGTGAAATTGTTTTAGCAATGATTTTAGGCGCAATGATCGCCTTCGATATGGGTGGACCTTTCAACAAAGTGGCTTTCCTATTCGGCTCTGGCTTGATCGCGGAAGGTAATTATTCAATCATGGGACCAATCGCAGTCGCTATCTGTGTACCGCCATTGGCACTTGGTTTGGCTTCATTGATTTTAAAAACGAAATTCACTAAAGCAGAACGTGAAGCAGGAAAAGCATCATTAGCAATGGGCTTGTTCGGTATCACAGAAGGTGCAATTCCTTTTGCCTCAACTGATCCATTGCGGGTCATTCCAAGTATCGTCGCTGGCGCGATGACTGGTAGTGTGGTTGCGATGCTTTCTGGCGTAACGGACCACGTTGCTCATGGCGGACCGATCGTGGCTGTCTTAGGTGCAGTTGATCACGTGGCGATGTTCTTTGTCGCTGTAGCTGCTGGGATCGCGGTGACGGTCTTCATGCTGAAAGTTTTGAAACCAACTTTAGAAGCCACTGCTGTTGTGGCAACCCCGCACGGCGCAATGACGATTACAGATGAAAAAGAAGAACAACCGGTTGAAGCGCAAGCGACAACAGAAACTTTCGACTCAATTACTGATATTATCTCTGATGAAACGATTGCTTTAGACACAGCCAAAACAACCCAAGCGGGTGTGATCGACGACTTGATCCAACGTTTAGTAAAGGACAAAGCAATCACGAACGTGGAAGAATTTAAACAAGCCATCTATGCTCGTGAAAGTGAAAGCACCACCGGCATCGGCATGGGTATCGCGATTCCTCATGGAAAATCGGCCTCAGTCGTGAAACCAACCTTAGCTTTTGCTAGAAGCCAAGCGGGAATTGACTGGCATTCATTAGATGGTGAAGCAGCCAAATTGATCTTCATGATCGCTGTTCCAGAAAACAGCCGCGGCGATATGCACTTGAAGATTCTGCAACGCCTTTCTCGCAAATTGATGGATGACGACTTCCGTCAAGCACTACTGGAAGCGCCAGATAAACAGGCCATTAATCAATTACTAAGCGAAATGTAACATAAGATGAAAAAACGACTGTGATGAGACATAATAGATATGTTTTCACAGTCGTTTTTTTATTCAACATAAATGTATTTAGAAAGGAGCCGCCTTGTATGAATCAGCGTCAAAAGTCGCTTATTTATCAATTAATCGAAAGCAATAGTTATATCACCACAAAAGCGCTAGCAGATTCCTTCAACGTTTCCGAACGAACGATCCATAGTGATCTAAATAAAATCGAAGCCTTTTTAACGGAGACGCAGCTGCCCTTAGCGATTCAGCGAAAAAAAGGAACCGGTATTTTATTGTCTGGACTGCCTCATGAAAAGGAACTGCTGAAACAATCGCTGAATGATCCATCAGCATTAGACACCGACAACGATCAGCTTCAGCGGATGCTGGTTTTTCATTTATTAGTCGCGAAGGATGGAATCAGCCTCGACGAATTAGCGGAAAAGTTATTCGTCAGCCGCCGAACGATTCAAAAAGAACTAACGACCCTTGAAGCCTTCTTTAGACAACACCACCTGCAATTGGTTTCTAAAACACGACTAGGGACCTTCGTCACTGGCGATGAAACGAAAAAAAGACAAGTACTGGTTAAAATCTTACGGGATATGCAAAAAGCCGATCCTAAAAGTACGTCATTGACAGAATTTTTCGCTCAAGACACCGTAAAAGTGATTCAGTCTACTTTGCGAGACGTGATCTTAGAAAATCAACTGGAACCACCAGCGGAGCTATCCAGTATCGAAGTCCATATTTATTTCATGCTAGAACGGATGAAACAAGGACAAAAAGTTACACTCAGCGAGGATGAAAATCGCGCCGTCAATCATACCCAAGCCCAAACGATCAGCAGCCAAGTTCTTGCAAAATTAGCTACCGTTTACCCAATTGAATTCTCACCGGATGAGATCAATTATTTAGCCCTGCGGATCGCGAATCTTTTTTCAGTGTCACAAGCTGCTGACCGCTTCGAAAACGAATCCCAAGAACTTGCCGCTCACTTGATTGATCAGGTCCAACAATTTTTGGATTATTCGTTAGCAGACGATCAGCTACTGGCCCAAAATCTTATTTCCCACTTGTCTTCGACTTATTTTCGCTTGAACTATGGTTTAGCAATTTCAAATCCGCTGACGGAAAATGTCTTCAGTACTTATACGCAATTATTTTTAGTTTTACAGCTTATTTTAGAAGACTATTTTGAAGCGGAAGCTTTTTATGTCCCACAGGATGAAATCGCTTATTTAACGATCCACTTCCAAGCGGCGATCGAACGGCATCAGCACAAAAAAACGCGGAACTACCAAACGATTTTAGTCAGTGAATACTCCCGCGGCATGGCGACCTTTTTAGAGGCTCGACTGAATCGCGAACTGCCGGAGCTGACGATCCTCGATCTGATCGAGTACAGTCCCGAAATGCGCTTTGAGGATTTGCCAGCGGTGGATTTTATTTTAACGACTCTGCCTGTTCAACATGATGAACTTCCTGTGATTGAGATCTCACCCATGATCACAGAAACAGATTTGGCGCAGGTAAACAAATATATGTTGGAGCATATTCCAAATAAGCGCATCAAGTCCTTTGATTTGTCAGTCTTTACAAATCCATTTTTGATTTTTCCTAAATTAGCGCTGACGGACCCAACAGAGATTTTAAGCTTTATGAGTACTATCTTAGTAGAAAACGATTATGTTTGTCCGGAGTTTGTGGCCTCGGTGCTTGAACGAGATCAACATTCCAGCACGCGGGTAGCGGCTTTTGTCACGCTGCCCCACGGCAATCCAATGTATGTAAAGGCCTCCACTATTTCGATTGCGACGATGCAGCAGCCAGTCACTTGGCACGGCGAACAAATTCGTTGTGTCTTCTTATTAGCCATTAAAAAAGAAGACTTGAAAAACGCTGAATTCAAAAAACTCTTTTCCGTTATTCGCTACTTAGAAAAGCAGCCGGAGCGCCTGCATCAACTTCTTGAAACCGATCAACCATTAGAAATCTTGACCCTCTTATCTAGTTATGAATAGAAAAGAGGTTGGGACAGAAGCTACTTCTGGACCACCGTTTATCCGTAAATAGGAGCTGGGATTGTATTAATATCCCAGCTCCTTTTAGCTTTCTTTTTTTAATACACCAGTTTCACTTGATCATTCATGATCTCATTCGTACGTCGGATAAAATACTCCCGTGACAAATCTTGGCCTTGATTAACGTGGATCGCATGCTGCTGAGCCAAATCATCCGTATAATCTTTCAAAGCGTAAGTCTGATAGGTTTGATAGTCACTTCCGATATAAGTGATCGTCGGCCAAAACTCCGCGTCAGCAATGTTAACCTGCTGCGTTTCTTTATCGTACTCCAACGACCAGCGGGCCATGCCGCCAAGCATTCGATCAGCTTCAGCTTGGGAAGAAATAAAATTCCCTAACGAGTACATGACTAAGGTTTGATTTCCCGCTGCACCAGTTAGATAATCCATTGGCTGGATCACATGAGGGTGTCCCCCCACAATGACATCCACCCCCGCATCGCTTAATAATTGCGCCAACTGCAACTGTTCTTCATTCGGACTGAATTGATACTCCTCGCCCCAATGCATACTAACCACTTGAACATCGCTTTGCTGATTCAGTTGTTCCATATCTTTTTTAATCTGCTCTGGATCAATCAAATTGACTAAATATTCTTTGCCAGCCGGCAACTCTAACCCATTTAAACCAAAGGTATAGGACATCAAACCAACCTTCACTCCCTTGACCTCCTTCACCTGCATCCGAGGTGCGTCAGGAGATTTTTGCGAACCGGTCACTGTCATGTCCGGATATTTTTCCAAATGTTCCAGTTGTTTGACGATTCCTGCTTCCCCCCGATCAAAGGTGTGATTACTAGCAGCTGATATCCAATTGAAATCCGCGCGGTGCAATGAATCTAACACTTGCGTAGGACCATTGAATAACGGATAACCTGATAAGCCTAATTCCTCGCCGGCACAAATCGTCTCCAGATTGATATAAGCAATATCTCGATCCTGATTCAAATATTTCGTAGGCTGATACAGCTCATCAAAACGATACTTCCCATCCGAATTTCTCAAATGATCATAAATAAAATCATGGATTAGATTATCTCCCACGGCTGAAAAGTTTATTTTTACTGTCGGATCTGCTTTGGTTTCTGAGACTGATGTTGAAGATTCCTGAGACTCCTTAGCTGGCTCATTGCTGCTGCAGCCGCTTAGAAATAATAAAACAAGCAAACTGACTCTCCAAATTTTTTTCACAATATCCCCCTTGATTTAGACCTAATGTTCCTTTTCTCTCAAAATTCATTTTACGTGTTTTCACGTGATAGCGATACCATTATTTTCAATCCATTTAACCTGAATCCATTAAAGACAAAATCAATTTATTTTAAGAGATTGATAATCATTTTCATTTAGCATAAAATTAGCTATAAGTACTTATTTTTTTATTCCATTAAAGGTGGTCATGTATGTGAAGAAAATCATTTATTTTACACTTGGCGCAATGACTTTTGCGCTAGGAACGCTAGGAATCTTTTTACCTTTTTTACCAACAACGGTCTTTTATTTACTGACAGCGTTCTTTTGGCTGCGCAGTTCAGATAAATATTACAATAAATTTATTCACTCCTCCTTTTATCAGCGTGCGGTAGAGGAACCCATCGTCAAAAAGAAAATCACTAACGCCGGAATGGTCAAAATGTTTTTGATGATCTTAGTCGTCTTTATGATCCCCGGACTTTTGGTGGATAACACACCGATGCGGATTTGTTTAGTGATTATCTATCTCGCTCACGTGATTGGCTTGACGTGGTATTTACGAGGCAAACGGGCGTCTGTAAAGGCAGGGGAACCAAATGATTGATCGCCGCCTATTTGCGATCGCCAAAAAGGAAACGCTATTCTTACAAGTGGTGATTCGTTGTATTAGCCTTGCACTATCACTTTTTATTTGGCGCAGCTTAGCGTTGTTATTAAGTACCGTTTTAGCCGGTGGAGCTGTAAAGGAGTTGCTTTTCGGACAGATCTTGTTGGCGCTCTTAGGTAAATTAAGCTTGATTCGTTTATCTGCCCATTTGACCGACCGGGCTTCCACCGAATTGCGCATCGCTTTGCGAACCAAAGTAATGGAAAAAGCGTTTCGTTTAGGAAACTCTACTCATCAGCTTCCCGCTACAACCTTGGCACAATATGCGGGTGATGGTATCGAACAGCTAGAAATGTATTATGCCCATTTTTTACCGCAGCTTTTTTATTGTCTGTTAGCTTCATTGCTTTTATTCCTTTATTTAGTCCAGCTGGCATGGCAGCCAGCGGTAGCGATGCTGATCTGTGTTCCCTTCATTCCTCTGACTATTATGGCGGTGATGAAGATCGCCAAACGAATTTTAGGAAAATACTGGGATCACTACACAAATCTAGGAACACGATTCCACGAGAGTCTCAGTGCGTTAAGCGTCTTGAAAGCTTACGACCAAGACGCGGCAAAACAACAAGAATTAGCGGAAGATGCACAAAAATTTCGTAAAGCCACTATGAGCCTATTGTCAATGCAGCTAAATTCCATTACGATCATGGATATTTTTTCTTATAGCGGTGCCGCCTTAGGAATCGGACTGGCTTTGATCGCTTTTCAGCAACAGCAATTATCTGTTTATGGCACCTTGCTTTTTATTTTAGTCGGCGCTGAATTTTTCTTACCGATGCGACAATTAGGTTCGCTATTCCATGTCGCCATGAACGGTATCAGCTCTTGCAGCAAAATTTTTGATTATTTAGCCTTGCCAGAAAAGACTGCCGGGACGATCACGACTTGGCCAGAAACCTTGAACACGATCACCGTCGAGAAGCTAGATTTCACTTACGCCAAACAACCCACACCGTCCTTAACGGATATTTCTTTACAGCTAACTAGAGGAAGTTTTACGGCCTTTGTTGGAAAATCCGGCTCTGGCAAAAGCACCTTGGCCCAATTACTTTTGAATCAACTGGACGATTATCAAGGAATCATCCAATGGAACAACACAGATTTAAAAAACTTCAGCAACACGGTATTATTTCAAAAAGGACGATTAGTGAATACAAAAGATTTTCTTTACGCTGCGAGTCTTCGGGAAAATTTATTGTTAGCCAATCCGCAGTTAACAGACAGGGAGCTGTGGGGATTGTTAGAGCAAGTAAAATTAGCGGCTTTTGTTCGACAACTACCTCAGCAATTAGATACGCTGCTTGAAGAAAACGGTCAAAATTTATCTGGCGGACAACGCCAGCGCTTGATTTTAGCTCGCGCCTTGGCGACTTCGGCTGAATTTTATATTTTCGATGAGATTACTTCAGGCGTGGATATTGAGAGTGAAGAAATTATTTTACACACCTTAAAAAGCTTGACCAAAAACGCCATCGTAATTTTCGTCTCCCATCGTTTATATAATGTTTTAGACGCCGATCAGATCTATGTCTTCAAAGATGGAAGAATCGTTGAAACCGGCACGCCGCAAAAACTGAAGCAAACGTCAGCTTACTTCAACGCCTACTTCACCGAAGAAAATCGGCAATTGGAAGGAGGAAGCCTCCATGAAAGATAATACCTTGAAAGATCGTACCTTAATTCGTTGGCTGCTGACCTTTGCCCAGCCCTTCAAAGGTAAGATGACTTTAGCGATTTTTTTAGGGATCATCAGCAACCTCGCCGTCGTGGCGATCCCTGTCATCAGTACCTTGACCTTGCTGCGTTTGATTGCAGGCACAGCGGTCAATCTAAGCCTGATCCTTGGCTTATTGATTGCCTGTGGCATCTTGCGGGGCGTTGCTCGTTATTTGGAACAATATCAAAACCATGACATTGCCTTTCGTCTTTTGGCCCATATTCGGGAAGAAATTTTCGCTGCCTTACGGAAGATTGGTCCGGCTCGTTTAACCGGAAAAAACAGCGGCGACTTGATTACGTCGATCTCAACCGATGTCGAAGCTTTAGAAGTTTTTTTCGCTCATACGATTTCGCCCGTCTTTATCGCGATCGGAACGATGCTTGTGACCTTTCTTTTTCTTGCCAGCTATGACTTGGGACTTGCTTTTCTGTTATTGATGGGACAGCTTTTGATTGGCGCCATCATTCCCTTCATCAGCTACCGCAGAAATCAACAAATCGGTGACGACTATAAAACAGCCTTTGTCGCAGTCAGTCAGACGATCATGGAAAACGCCAATAGCATCAAAGACATTGCCCAATTCCAGCTAGAAAAAACACGACTGACAAAACTAAACACGGATAGTCGAGTATTAAATCAACAAAACCGACGCCGCATTTTTCAAGGCAATACGCTGCAGCTTTTCAGCGAAGCGGTGGTGGTTGGAACGACGTTGATCGTCTTTTATTTTGGCAATAAGCAAGGCCTTCCAACAAATACGATCATTCTTTCCGTTGTTTTAAGCTTGAGTTCTTTTGGTCCAGTCTTAGCCTTAGGCAATCTAGGCAATGCACTATTGACGACTTTTTCTAGCGGTCGGCGCCTGTATCAACTAGTTCATGAAGAACCCTTTGTGACGTTTGATAAAAATAGCCAAACAATCACGGAAATGGAACAGCTGACGGCAGAACAACTGTCCTTTTCTTATCCTAATCAGCAGAAAAAAGTGCTGGATCAAATTTCTCTGGCACTAAAAAAAGGCCAAAGCATTGGCATCAGCGGGGAAAGCGGCAGCGGCAAAAGTACGCTATTGAAATTACTGATGCGCTATTGGGACCCTGCCAGCGGGGAAATCACCGTTAACAATCAGGAGCTTTCACAACTTTCCGAAGGAGCGCTCCATCAATTAGAAGGGGTCATGGAACAATCGACCTTTCTCTTTGAAGACACGATCGCCAATAATATTTCTTTGAAGCGAGAAAGCGTCTCCCAAGCAGCCATCGAAGAAGCCGCCAAAGCCGCGGCGGTTCATGATTGGATCAGCTCATTGCCAGAAGGCTATCAAACGGAGCTTAGCAAACTGGTTCGCAGTATTTCTGATGGCGAACGGCAACGAATCGGACTTGCCCGCTTACTGGTCTATGATGCGCCGTTGATTCTGCTAGACGAACCGACTAGCAACCTTGACTATGTCAATGAGCAAGCTATCCTAGCCGCCTTCAAAGAACGATTGCAGGACAAAACCATGATCCTCGTTTCTCATCGCAACAGTACCTTGAAGATTACGGAAAAACGACTGCATTTAGAACAAGGAAAATTAAGTAAGTAATCCCCTGAAGCCATAAAAAAGTTCAAGATCTTTCTAGCAAAAAGATCTTGAACTTTTTCTATTTTTTACTATTAATTTTGAGCCTTCATACACCGCTATGGTTAGGTGCCAAACAGTTTCTTTACGTCATCAATTAAACTTATTGAATTAGTATTTACAACGGCTTTATTCTTCTTGTTGTTTTTTTATACGATTCAATGCCACATCCATCACCTTTTTTTGAAAAAAGTTAGGATGTTGCTGTGCCGCAATATGCAACCCATTATTGAACTCAACCATCAAATGCCACTTATGACCTTCCGCAATTTCTTTTGGGGCATTTTCTGGTAAGAAGACCCCCAATTTTACTTTCATTCCATTGTCTGTTTTAGATAATTGATGCATCCCTAACATCTTTGCATCACTATGATCATTTGCTAAATAGGTCTTTCCCGCCATTACCAGATCGACATCTTGCGCAGGTCGTACTGGATAATCCGCTTTACTCCCCGGTTTCAAATCTAAGTAAGAAGGATCTTTGTACATTCCGAACGTCTCCACAATAATTTGTTCCCCTTTACTATTGGCATCGAAATAATAGTGTTCAGGATGGATCGTCGAAGGTAAATAAAGATTGTTTTCTTTCATTAGGTGCTGGTTGAACATCATAAATTGCTCTAACGTAATATTTTCTGTTTCTACTTCTACATAAGCTGTTTGCATATTCACACCCGCTTCGGAAGAACCAGCGATTTCATGCCACATAGCATCTCCTCGTTCAATTTCGGAAGCAAAAAGTTCTAACGTTCGTTCTTTTCCTAGCGCTTCACGCGTTTGAGCTAAGGCAATTTTCGCCTGATCTAATGGGAGCTGAAGTAACTCGTTAAGGGAGACTTCTTGCTCATCCAAATGGATTGGAATATTTTTTTTATCAAAAATATGAAAGACTTGGTGATAGCGACTAAGCTCCATCTCTAGTATTTCTTTTTCTGGAACAATCCGACCATCTACTTTAAAGCTAATTTTATAATCACTCATCTGGGAAACCTCCACTTTCATTTGTTGGCTTTATACTACTGGGAGAATAAGCGAATATCTACAACTAAGATTTCTTCTTTGTAGATTAATACAACAGTGTGTAGAATAGATTTGTTAGGAGGAAGATAATGGGAGACTTACGTTTTGAACGAACCGATGAAATGCTGCAAATATATTTTATGAAATTGCTTGCCGAAATGCCTTTTGAACAGATTTCTGTCTCTAAGCTAGCGAAAGCGAGCAAGATTGATCGCACGACTTTTTATGCTCATTATGAAAATACTTACCAACTGGCCGAGCAATTAATTGATCAACACATTGATTTCATTGAGCGTGTGCTAAAAGAAAGCAGCGCACAACAACAGTATGATTCCCGGTTCGACAGCTACGATTATTTTAATGCTGAACTCATGAGCTACTTACTAAAGAATCGCCTTGAAATCCAACACTTACGACAATTGAATTTTGGGCTTAACAGCTTTAATGTAAAGCTTCGCGACCTATTCGCTACAGCGTATTCACGCGTTTTCCATCTGGCGAAAGAAGAATTTAGTCAATATATTCTAACTACTTTAGCAATGAGTAATTTTGATTTCATTTTAGAAAAGCAGCGCGTCCCATCAAAAAAAGAAATCAAAGAAGGTCTGTCAAAAATGGCGTCCTATTTTTCATAATAAGCTCTGCTGAAGCAATCGCTGTGTTTCATAGCAATAAGTCGAATAATTGGAAAATAGCTTCTCATATTTTTTGAGATTATTTGGCTTATTTCCGAAGAGGCTACGCCTGGAACGCCGTTTATTCGAAAAAAGGAGGTGCGACAAGACTTTTGTCACACCTCCTTTTTATTTTTAAATTAGGCCGCAATATTCGCCTTTGCTTCTGCTTCGACTTCTTTTTTATCGGCTACTCTGAAGAATGGATACCATAAGAAGAAGTTTCCAACCATAACGGCGATCGCAATCACTAAGAATTTCCAGCCGCCTAAGAAGAAGGCATTAATCGGTGTCGGTAATGTCCACGGCATTTGAATCGCCGCATTATATGTACCGACTTTCAAGACAATCGCGACAAGCCAAGCGATCCCACCTTGAACAATCGGTCCAAAGATCATTGGTAAGAAAAACATCGGATTCAACATGATCGGCATCCCGAAGATGATTGGTTCATTGATATTGAATAAGGTCGGTGCTGCTGCAAGTTTGAACAGCTCTTTGTAGCGAGCCGATTTTGCTCGAATCATCGATAAGATCAATCCATACGTTCCCCCTTGTCCGCCAAAAGCGTTGGAAGTAAAGATATAGATGATCGCCATCATCAAGTAAGGGACTTTCCCGGTACTGATGTAGGCATTTGTATTCGCCGTAAAATTCGCCATAAGCATTGGTGTCACGATACCGTAAACGACACTTGGGTGGATTCCAAAGAACCAAAACAGATTCGCCAACGTATAAATGATAATGATGCTGATCGGTGAAGAAGTCAATGCTTCTAATGGCGCTTGCAAGATACCGTAAATTAAATTAAAGACATTGCCAAAAGCAGTATAAGACAAGCCTACGCGAATAATAAAGAAGACTGAGAAAATCAAACCTGCTATAAAGGTTGGATTCAACGATTCACTGACACTTGGTGGAACGGTACTAGGCAATTTGACCACCAAATTTTTCTTTTTGAAAAACAAGAACATCACACCGGTCAAGAAGCCGACGATAATCGCCACGATCAGCCCCGGTCCACCGGTTTGCGCTGTTTGAAAGGCCTCCACGGATTGAATCCCAGTGACTGTTGCTTTCGCCGGGAATTTAGCGACCGCGCTTTGCAATGTTGGGACTGTCATGATTTGTGGTGCCAATAATAAAAATGAAGCCATTGAAAGCAATCCTGCCGTCAACCCGTTCTCGCCGCTCTTACGAACATAAACATAGGCGAAGTTAAAGGCCACATACAATGCTAAGGCATTAAACGTCGCTCCCACAACGGCGGTAAAATGCACGTCCATTCCGATACTTTTCAGCCAATTGATCCACGCTGGAATCGGAAAATTTCCGATCAGCATCAAGAAGGCCGCACCTAACGTGATTGGCGTCGTCCGCATAAATGCTTCAGATAATGCTGAGAAAAATTTACTTTGTCCCATCTTGTTGGCTACAGGTCCTAATAATTTATCTAAAAATATTTCAAGCCCCTTCATGTTCCTCTTCCTTTCATTTTAAACCCTTTATTTTTTCAGCTTGCGAACCATTTTGCTGAATTATTTTTTGATACCAATAAAAGCTGTCCTTTTTGATTCGTTTCAGATCCTTCAAGTCAAAATCACTGCGATTCACATAAACGAAGCCATACCGTTTTCGGAAGCCTTCGTGGGTACTGATCAAATCGATCGCACTCCAAGGGCAGTAGCCAAACACATCGGCCCCCTCTTCAATCGCTTCTTCCATTTGTTGGACATGTTTTGCTAAATAATCAATGCGATACGTGTCGTGGACTTGTCCATCCTCCACTATATCACGACCGCCTAAGCCATTTTCGGTTACGATCAACGGTAAATGATAACGGCTGTATAATTCATGGATCGTCGTTTTAAATCCGATCGGATCAATTTCCCAACCAAATTCCGTTTCTTCCAAATAAGGATTGGATTGACTTTCAAAAAAGTTTGGCAATGAAAATCCGGCTTGCTGATCCCCATCAGTCCCTTGCGCCTCATGAAAAGCACTGACTGTATTGGTACTATAATAATTAAAGGCGATAAAATCGCAACGCCCCGCTTGTAAGATTTCCGCATCGTCAGGAGCAAATTCCGGCATCGCATCGATCTTTTTTAAAATATTGACTGCCTGATGATTATAACGGCCATAGACTGGAACATCTAAAAACAGCCAGTTACGTAGCGCGTTAAAGTTTTGCGCCGCCAATACATCCTCCGGTTTTGCTGACGCCGGATTAATATAGGCGATATTCGGTGCCGGTCCAATCTGGCCTTGATAATTATTGTCATGGAAGAGCTTCATGACCTTGGCTTGAGCCACCAACATATGATGATTCTCTTGGAAATTTTGCCGATTGGTCTTCTTGCCGGCTAAAACAGCCGAACTAGCTAACACCATCATGTTCTGCTCATTGATCGTTAACCAATACTTGATCCGACCATTGAAATGTTCAAATAATACGTGACAATAGTCTGCGAAGGCATCGATGGTTTGACGATTATTCCAACCGCCTTGCTTCTCTAAAGCCGCTGGCAAATCAAAATGATAAACGGTGACGATTGGTTCGATCCCCGCTGCGATCAACTCATCAATCAGTTGGTCGTAAAAGGCTAAGCCCGCTTGATTAACCTCCCCGAAACCTTTTGGAACGATACGTGTCCAAGCAATCGACAGACGGTAAGCCTTTAATCCCAACTCTTTAAATAAGGCGATATCTTCTTTAAAGCGATGATAGTGATCTGATGATACTTTAAAATCAGAAGTATTTTCTGGTAATTTTTTTATATCTTGGACAGATAGGCCTTTTCCGTCCTCATTCCATCCACCTTCTACTTGATACGCGCTAGTAGCCGCACCCCATAAAAAATCATTCTTTTTCATGTCTGTTCTCCTCCTCGCAATAAAATTATCATGCTATAATCTAAAAAGATACCAATCTAAGAGATTGTGTAACCGGATTCATCAAGTTGGTTTTTGTTCCACACTTGAAACACTGCGTTCCATTAGGAGGAAAATTATGAGTCTGTTAACGAGTATCAATTCTGATGATTTATCACAAACAGAACTGGCTATTTACAATTTTATTATGACTAATTTAGAAAAGATCCCTTATATGCGTGTTCGAGAAGTCGCGCAAGCCTCCCATACTTCATCAGCCTCAGTCATGCGTTTCATTCACAAGATCGGTTTCGACAGTTTCCCGGCTTTTCGGACCGAGATCAAGCGCCGCTACAATCAGGCCAACACTAAAAAAATAGACGGTGATTTTTTCGGCAACGTACTGCAGTTATTGCAACGAGATCAATTTTCAGCCGATATGGAAAAAAATATGCCCACATTAGCTAGTAAGATTGTAGAAAGCGAAAATGTCGTTTTTATTGGGATTGGACTTTCAGGTATTTTGGCCGAATATGCCGCTCGCCGCATCATGACCTTAGGCGTCAATTGCTTTGCGGTCACTGACCCTTATTATCCATTGGCCAATCGGCTCAGAAATACCAGCGACAATTTGATTATCGCTATCTCAAATTCTGGCAACTCTTCTGATATCGTAGAGCTTTTAACCTACTTTCAAGCTTTTCCAGATCATTACCTCGTTTCCATTACGGGCAATCCTAAAAGCCCCTTGGCCCATATGAGTCGCATGGTTTTTGTCCATAACTATGAAGAACATCGCAAGCTGGGCTATTTCGATACTAGCTCGCAGCTTCCCACCATGCTGATCATCGAGCGCTTGATTGCTGAACTGGAGATCACGATTGATCTGTAATAAAAGACGTTTTCTTTGGGATTTTATTTGTTTTGGCGTACACTTTTTTTGAAACGAGGTGCACGATGATGGAAGAAAAAATCCATGAACGTTTAGAATTTGGAATGGTTTTAGCAGCAACCGCTGGCGGATTAGACGCCTATACGTATCTCGTGCATGGCGAAGTCTTCGCGGGACTGCAAACAGGGAATTTTATTTTATTGGGAGTCAATCTAGGACAAGGCCAATGGAGTGCTTTGAGCCATTATTTGATTCCGATTTTTGCGTTTGCCTTTGGTGCTTTATTGGCCCGTTTTCTACAAACGAAAATAAGCAAGAACCAGCAACTTTGGTTTTTGAGTTTTGAGTTTCTCTTGCTGCTACTTGTTGGCTTCTTTTCACCGACTATGCCAAATTTATTGGCTAATGCTCTGCTTTCCATTGCGGCAGCGACTCAATTGCAAGAATTTCAAAAATTAAAAGGCCGCCCCTTTACTTCCTTGATGATGACCGGCAATCTAAAAAATTTAGCTACGAATTTTTTTGAAGGCTATTTGAATCATCAATCAGAAAAGCGTGAAGCCTTTAAAGACACTTTGATCATTCTTGGCAGTTTTTTAAGTGGCGCATTGTTAAATGGCTTTTTAGCGACTTATTTTCACGAACGGACGATTTTTTTCAGTCTGATTTTTATCGCGGTCGCACTCTTTTTATTAGTGAAGGATCGGCGGGCGTTGCGTTAAAAAAAGAAGGTGTTGAGACATTCAAATGTCCCAACACCTTCTTTTTTTAACCTTGCCCGTAATAGGCTGCGGCTCCGTGTTTTCTGAAATAATGCTTGTCTAGTAAGTATTGTGGAATTGCCGTGATTTTTGGATTGATCTGTTCATTTTCCTTCGCCATCAAGCAGATCTCATCTAAAATCAAACTGTTCTCTACTGCTTTCATCGGTGAAGCGCCCCATGTAAAGGGACCATGTCCATAGACCAGGACCCCCGGCACTTCCTCTGCCTGAATCTTTCTTTCCTTGAAGGTCTCAACGATCACCTGTCCAGTATTGATTTCATAGGCTTCGCAAACTTCTGCTTCCGTCAGTTGCCGCGTACAAGGCACAGTTCCATAAAACGCGTCGGCATGAGTCGTGCCATAAGCTGGCAGATCCCGACCGGCTTGCGCCCACATCACCGAATTGGTGGAGTGCGTATGGACGATCGAAGTAATCGAATCAAAGGCCTGATACAAAACCACATGGGTTGGCAGATCTGACGAAGGATTCATGCTGTCTGCGTCTAGTACTTTGCCAGCTAAATCTGTCACCACCATTTGCTCGGCCTGCATATTTTCGTATTTCACTCCGCTAGGCTTGATCACGATCACTCCCAGCTCACGATTGATCTCGCTGACATTGCCCCAAGTCAGCTTAACTAATCCATATTGGGGCAGTTCCAAATTCGCTGCAAATACTCGCTGCTTCATTTCTTCGATGATTTGTTCACGCGACATCATAGCCCGCCTCCTTTAATTTAGGATAAAGATATTCTTTGGCTGCTTGGATATCTTGCCTGAAATCTTGACTCTTTTCGCTCCACATTTCGATCAAGAACGTTCCATCGTAATCCAAGCGTTTTAAGTTTTTCAGTAAGCCTAGGAAATCGACACAGCCCTCTCCAAAAGGTACATCGCGAAATTGACCAGCAGATTCGTCGGTCACTGGATACGTATCTTTTAAATGGATCGAGGTAATACAATCAATGCCCCGCTCTAATTCCAACGCAGGATTGTTTTCCGGCCAAGCCGATAGATTGCCTAAATCAGGATAGACTTGCAAATACGGCGAATGGATCTGTCGCTTGATCTCCAAAAATTTCGTAATGGAGTTCATGAATGGGTCATCCATGATCTCAACAGACAACATGATGCCATAAGTAGACGCTTCTTTGACACTGGCCTTCATCCCCTGGATAAAAGCTTCGCGAGACGTAATCGATTTCTTTTCATAATACACATCATAGCCCGCGACTTGAATGACCTTGATACTTAATTTATGGGCGAAGCGAATCGCTTTACTCATAATTTTCTGCGCTGTTTTTTGCTTTTCAGGATCTGTCGAACCAAAAGGAAATCGCCGATGCCCGCTTAAGCAAATTGAGTTGATCCGGACATTTGTCGCAAACATTTCTTCACGCAACTGAGCGATTTGTTCATCGGTCCAATCCAGACGAGCAAGCCGCTCGTCTGTCTCATCAATCGACATTTCAATGAAATCAAAACCCAGCTCCTGCGTTAAACTAAAACGCTCAGCCCAAGTGATTCCTTGGGGCAACGCTTTTTCGTAGATTCCGATTTGTACCATGATTATTGCCCCCAGATACGGATAATCTCATCTTTAAAGGCTTCGGCTGCTTTGACTGGATCTTCAGCAGCAGTAATGCCGCGGCCCGTGATGAAGGTATAGACATCGATTCCTTCAAATAATTTCAACGTATCAACATCAAGTCCCCCCGTCACAGAAACATTGAAGCCCATCTCAATCAATTTTTTGACTTTTGACAGGTCTTTCTCACCCCAAGTCTCACCTGATAATAGGGCATCGCGGCTTTGGTGATAGATTGCTTGTTTGATACCAATCTCCCGCCAAGCCTTCGCTTGCTCATAGGTCCAATCACCGTATAGCTCGACTTGCAACTCTTTGACTTCTTTTTTGGCGGCTTCCATTGTTGGAATCGTCGCGCAACAGATTACTGTCATAAAATCCGCGCCGGCATCCGCCACATTTTTAGCTACTGTTCCGCCAGCATCGGCGCATTTTGTATCAGCTACGACTGTTTTATTAGGAAACATGCCTCGAACACAACGAATGGCTTTTTGTCCTTCTTGCAAGCACAGGATCGTTCCAACTTCCAAAATATCAACGACTTCGCCAACTTTGAAAACGTCCGCTAATGCGTGCTCTAAATCATTATGGTCTAAGGCGATTTGTAAATTAGGTCTGCTCATAATGTACTCCTTCTACTTGCTGATTTTTTGATACAATTCAGATTCGGCAAATTTTTCACCGATTTCTTTGGCCGACATCACATTTTTGATACCAATCACCGTAATCCCTTTTTTCTCTGCTTGCGTGAACATATTTAAAAAATTCATCGGGGTAAATACCACGTCATACTGAGTCGCGGAGCTTTTTCCTTCTGAGATCGCACAATGATGAATTTTCGTAATCGGAACATTCAATTCCTTCATCGCCTTTTCAACACTTCTCATCATCATTAAACTGGTTCCTGATCCATTCGCACACGATACTAAAATTCTCATTTTGTATTCCTCCTAATTTTTATAATTGATTAGTCATTTAAAAATTTTTCTGCATATTGTTCATAGTCATCAACAATCATAAAGTAGCCTTCTGGATTTTTACGATATTGCAATTGCGGAATGATCAACAAACCAATTACAACAACCGCGACACCGACATAGCCTAGAACTTTCATGATTACTGTGAACAGCGGCCAAGCCGTTGCCCAGTCGAACATTCCTAAGTAGCCACCAAATTGCGATAAACCGATCCACGTTGCGAATAACGCTGAACCACCAACTTGAATGATCCCGGAAAGAAACGGGAATAAACAGGCTGCTTTAAAACCGCCGCGGTTATTGGCAAAGACGGCGATGACCGCATTGTCGAAAAATAGCGGAATGAAGCCGGCGATAACAATGGTTGGTGATTTCAATAAGATCAACAAGCCGATCATTAAGAACTGGCCTAACGCTCCGAATAAGAAACCGATCGTCACTGCATTGGGTGAACCAAAGCCGAAGGTCGCCGCAACATCGATCCCCGGTACTGCCCCTGGCAAGATCGTATTGGAGATTCCTTGGAAGGATTGCGTCAATTCATCTACGAAGGTCCGCACACCTAATTGTAAGATTGCTAAGTAGACCGCGAAATTCAATGAAGTCGTTAAGATGTAAAACAAGAAGCTCTGGCCTTCTACCATAAATTCCGCTTGGATCAAATAGTCTTTTCCTAAGACTAACAGGATGATCCCAAAGAAGAAGAGCATCAATAGTGAAGTCGCTACCATATTTTCGTTAAAGATCGACAGGAAGCCTGGTAATTCGATGTCTTCCAATTTTTTATCGACTTTTTCTGATTTATTTTTTCTTTCGTCCCGTTTTTTCATAAACTCAGCTAGCTTGGCAAAGATAAAAATACCAAACATTTGTTGGTGAGCGACCGCAAAGCCGGCGCCCTCTGTCAGTTCCTGCGCGATTCCCACCGTCAAGTTTGAGGCAACTGCCCAATAACAGCCCAAGATCAAGCCCATGAATACCAACACTTCAACGCGACCTAAATCTGGAAAACAGAATAGTAAGATCCAGAATGCTGTCGCCGCTTGTTGGATTTGGACATTCCCAGTCGTAAAGACCGAACGCAACTTCGTATATTTTTGGAAACGAACCAATAAAATATTCATGATAAAGGCGATCAATAATAGAATCATCACATCACCAAAAGTCCGGCCAAAGGTTTTCATTAAACCAGCATCTACCGCATTTTGACCAAAGTAAGGATCAGTCACCATCGCGTCTAAATTAAAGCGTTCCTTCAAACCAACTAAGATCGGTCGGAAGTTGTTGACTAATCCGCCAGAACCTACGGACAAAATAAAATAGCCGACCGTTGCTTTTAAGAATCCTGCGATACATTCATAAATTGGTCGTTTCAAAAGGATGTAACCTAGTAAAACGATGAAACCAATGAGATAGGCTGGCTGCGTCAAAATATTCGTGGCAAAATAAGTCCAAATACTTAATAAAAAGTCACCCATTAATTTTTCCTCCTAATTTTCCTAAGGTGAACCGTTTACTAACCCGCCTAGCGGATTAGTAAACAGCAGATGCTATAAATTGTATTGCGCCATCACCATTTGATAGTCTTCGATCGAATTGGTCGCAACCAAGCTTTCGATCAACCCCTCAGTCATTAACAGCTCTGATAGATTTTGAATATTTTCCATATGCTCTTCCGCATTTTTCGCAGCTAAAGTGAAGAATAGAATTGCTGACTTTTCTTCATCTTCTTCCTGGGTGTCAAAGACGACTGGCTGTTTCATCTTAGTAAAGGAGATCGCGGTTCCAAAAACGCCTTCGCTCTCTTCTGACGAATGAGGCATCGCGACTTCCGGAACAATCACGATATAAGGACCGTGCTCTTCAACACAGCGGATGATTTCATCTACATACTTCTGGTCAATGATTTTTTTCTCCATTAATAATTGGCAGCTTTCGCTGATGGCGTCTTTCCAGTCCGTCAGCTCTTTGTCTGAGTAGCGCACTAAGTCATTATCGAAAAAATACTTTAACATCTTGCTTTACCTCGCTTCTTATAAGAATGATGGGAACGGCGTATCATTTTCAACGGAAAAAGCATCATCAAAGCCACGATAGAAATTAAATTCTAAATCATCCTTATTGGTTGGATAAGTGAATTTTCCACCGACTTGCCAAATATAAGGTTTAAAATCATACTGCAAACGATCTTTTTTGAATTTCCAAATCTCCGTGATTTCTTTCGGATCAGCCATGAAGTTCGCCCAAATATCATAGTGAACCGGAATCACCACATTAGCGTTTAATGATTCCGCCATTCGCAGCATATCGACAGAAGTAACTTTATCCGTGATACCACGAGGATTTTCCCCATAAGCGCCTAAACAAACATCGATTTTATGCTCGTTTCCATGTTTTGCGAACATGTTGGAATAATGAGAATCCCCTGCATGATAAAGATTTCCACCGGATGTTTCGAATAAATAATTGACCGCGATCTCGTCCATGTCTTGCGGCAGTTTTCCTTTTAAAGTAACTTCTGGATCTTCACAAGTCACTAACGCTGTCCGGTCAAAGGCTTCTAACGCAACCACGTTGATGTCTTTGATTTTTACTTCATCTCCCGGTTTGACGATAATCGTTTTTTCTTCTGGGATGCCCCATTTCAACCAAGTCGCGACAACCTCTTTTGGCCCGACAAATTTTGCTTCCGGACAATTTTGATGAACCGCCGCCGCCGTGTTGATGTCTAAATGATCCGAATGGATATGAGTGACGACTAGCGCGTCTACATTTTTGACTTCAAAGGGATCAATCACAAAAGGCTGCGTCCGTAAATTCGGCTGCATTTTTTGGACGCCGCTCATGCGCATCATTTGATGGCCTTTTTTCATCATGCCGTTTCCATGACTGCGTTTGCCGGTGCCACACCATAGGTCGCATAAAATATTTGTACCTTCATGACTCTTCAACCAAATCCCCGTACAACCTAACCACCACATGGCGAAGGTGCCTTCTTGTACTTGTTCTGTCTCGATCTCTTCGTTTAAATAGGTTCCCCATTCAGGAAACGTTGATAATACCCAGCTTTCTTTGGTTACTTCATTAACGTGATTGCTCATTTATTTTTCTCCTCACATGATTTTGATATGATCTACACTTAAATCATAATTCGTAAACAACGTTATGAAAACCCTTTTATATGACTCTTTGAACTTTATATGACTTTCTTTGCTTTTGTTATGATTTTCTTTGTATAATGACTCATATAAGAACAAGGAGCCTTTTTAAGAACTCTTTAGTCAGGAGGAAAGCAATTGAAAAATTCTATCGAAACGATCAACAAGCGTCATAAAGACATCCTTGATATCCTGCAAAGCAATGAGCGGATGACGACACTTGAATTATCGGACGCCTTAAATGTCTCTCTCAGTACTATTAGAAGAGACTTGAATCTATTAGAAGAAAAAAATGATATCATTCGTAAATATGGCTACTGTCTTTACAATTATCAAAACAAAATGGATTTTGATCAATCGGGACCCACCCGGATCAAACAATTGATTGCCAGAGAAGCTAGTAATTATGTAAGCGATTACGATACAGTGTTTATTAATTCCAGCTCTACCGCTTTGCAAGTCATTGATTTTCTACACTCGGATTATTTGACGATCGTCACAAATAATTTGAAGGTCAACGGCTCACCGCGAAAAGACAATTGCAACTATATCTTGACTGGCGGCGAGATGCGTTTTCCAAAGGAAGCTTTAGTCGGTGACATCGCTCTCGGTACGATTTCTTCAATGAACGCCGACGTTTGCGTGATCGGCTGCAGCGGTGTCAGCCTTGAGAGCGGCGTCACGACTAAAATTCTAAATGAAGCAAAAATCAATGAGCTGATGATCGACCAAACCATTAAGTGCAAAATATTGGTCGCAGATTACCGCAAGATCGGATTGACTTCTAAATTTAAGATCGCTGATATTTCTGTCTTCGACTATTTGATTACAGATCAATTCAGCTCTGCCGAAACTTTAAATGAGATCGCAAAAATGGGTGTTCAGATCATTCAAGTTGACTAAACTTTATGCTGAATAGATCAGCTATCTATTCTTAAGGACCACTCCTTGAACAAAATAATCATTATTCTCTTTTTATAAGCGTTCCTAGAGATTCTTCCGTGGTAAAATAATAAGATAGAATGACGGACTTAATGATAAAACCAAGGAGTTTAGCGATGAATACTCATGACTTATATCAAAAATTAGAGGTTGCACCAGTAATCGCCGCGATTAAGAGCGAGGAAGAATTGACAGCAGCCTTACTGACCGAAGTGGAAGTTATTTTTGTCCTACAGTCCCACTTGATGCAGCTGGCGGAGCTCTCAGAAAAAATCAAGCAAAGCGGCAAAATCGCGATTCTTCACGCCGATCTCGTGAAAGGCTTATCGTCTGATGAAATGGCGATTGATTATATTAAGCAAAAGACTGCTTTTGACGGCATTATCTCAACAAAATCCGCCATCGTGCGTTATGCGAAACGCCATCAGCTATTAGCGATCCAGCGTTTCTTTTTACTGGACTCCTCTGCCTTGACCAATGTGGAGCGTCAGCTGTTACAAACAGAGGCAGATCTGGTGGAAGTTTTACCCAATGTTTCGCCTAAAATCATCAAAGGTTTAGTGAAGCAGTCCCGCAAACCTTTGATCGTTGGCGGCCTGATCCATGATAAAGAAGATGTCTTAGGCGCGCTAGGAGCGGGCAGTTTAGCAGTTTCCACTACGGATAGCCAAGTCTGGTCGATTTAAAGATTGTTGTAAAGGATTAATGGTGTTATAATACAGGTAATTAAATACGTGCTAGAGATTAAAAAAGAGTATAGCAACAAACGTCAACAAACATTGGCGTCTGTTTCTTATACTCTTTTTTTGTGTGACTAGAGTTAGACTAGGAGGAATAACGATGTACGATATCACTATCATTGGCTGCGGGATCGTCGGTGCGGCGACCGCTTATGAATTAAGCAAGTATCAACTGAATACATTGGTTTTAGAGGCGGAAAATGATGTCAGCTTAGGGCAAACAAAGGCCAACAGCGCCATTATCCACGCTGGCTTTGATCCAGAACCCGGCTCATTGATGGCCAAGCTGAATGTTGAAGGCGTCGAACGCACAAAGGAGTTGTGTCGAAAACTTTCCGTCCATTATGATCCCGTTGGTTCCTTGGTCGTTGCTTTTTCTGAAGAGGAATTGCTGTTGCTTAAAGACCTTTATCAACGAGGAATTGAAAATGGCGTCCCAGACATGGAACTACTATACCAAAAAGAACTGTTAGAAAAAGAACCGAATCTTTCAGAACACGCCTTAGGGGCGCTTTACGCACCATCTGCAGGGATTGTCAATCCGTGGGAACTTTGTTTGGCATTAACTGAAACCGCCATTAAAAATGGTGTGCAGCTAACACTAAATAATCGCGTGACCGCTATCGAAAAAATCCCGGAAGGTTATCAAATCACGACCAATCAATCGGTCTATCAAACCAAAGCGATTTTCAATGCCGCTGGCGTCCATTCAGATGATATCCACAACCTGATCGCTGAACCTAATTTTGAGATTACTCCCAAGCGGGGAGAATATTATTTATTGGATCGCTCAGAAGGCACAGTCGTACATCACGTCATCTTTCAATGCCCTTCCAGCATCGGTAAAGGGGTGCTGATCAGTCCAACGGTCCATGGAAATTTGATTGTCGGCCCGAATTCTGAAGCCGTATTAAAAACTGACCTAGACAGCGGCAACGATACCGGCAATACCGCAGACGGCTTAAAACAAGTCGGTGAGCTGGCAAGGAAATCCGTGCCAGAACTGAATCTCCGCCAGTCGATCCGGAATTTTTCCGGCGTACGGGCTAATAGTACAATTGACGATTTTGTCATTCAAGAAGCAGCACCAGGCTTTATCGATTTAGCCGGGATCAAATCACCAGGCTTAAGCTCTGCCCCCGCGATCGCAATTTACGGAGTCGAATTATTGGAACAATCCTTACAGCAAAAGTTTTCGTTGAAGGATGATTTCATTGATACTCGTGAACGAATCGTTTTTCGTGAGTTAGATATCGACGGAAAGAATCAATTAATCAAACAAGACCCAGCCTATGGTCATGTGATCTGCCGTTGTGAGACCATTACTGAAGGTGAGATTCGAGACGCCGCTCATTCCCCTATTAAGCCTACTTCATTAGACGGCATCAAGCGTCGTTGCCACGCAGGCATGGGTCGCTGCCAAGGCGGCTTCTGCGGACCGCGTGTTTTGGAGATTTTAGCCGATGAGCTAGACCTGTCGCCGTTAGAAATTTTACAGGATCGAGCGGACAGCAGGATTTTAGTCGAAGTTACGAAGGGAGGGTTTTAAAATGCATGAATTGATTGTTATCGGTGGTGGGCCCGCTGGTTTAGCCGCGGCTTTAGCAGCCTATAAGCAAGGTGTGAAAGACATTTTGATCATTGAACGGGATCATCAATTAGGCGGTATTTTAAATCAGTGTATCCACAACGGCTTTGGCCTGACCTATTTTAAAACCGAATTGACTGGACCGGAATACGCTCAGCGTTTCATCGATATGCTGCAAGATACGTCGATCCAAGTTTGCCTTGATACGATGGTACTGGAAGTCACGGAAGACAAAAATGTCCACATCGTCAATCAGGAGCAAGGTTATCAAATCTTGCAAAGTAAAGCCATCGTTTTGGCGATGGGCTGTCGCGAACGGACGCGTGGTGCCATCGGCATTCCCGGCAGTCGTCCGGCCGGGGTTTATACCGCCGGCACTGCCCAACGCTATGTCAATATGGAAGGCTACATGGTCGGAAAAAAAGTGATCATTTTAGGCTCTGGCGATATTGGATTAATCATGGCTCGCCGCATGACCTTAGAAGGCGCAGAAGTTTTAGCGTGTGTGGAAGTGATGCCTTATTCCGGCGGCTTGACTCGAAATATCGTGCAATGCTTAGAAGATTACGATATCCCGTTACTGCTCTCTCATACTATTACCGATGTTCGGGGAAAAAGCCGGGTTGAAGCAGTCGTTGTCTCTGAAGTAGATGAAAACCGACAACCGATTCCGGGAACCGAGCAAACCTTTGAATGCGACACGATTTTATTATCAGTGGGACTGATCCCTGAAAATGAATTGAGTCGCGGTGCAGGTATTCCGTTGGATAATCGGACTCATGGTGCGGTCGTATATGAAAATATGGAGACGCAAGTACCGGGGATTTTTGCTTGCGGCAATGTGGTTCACGTCCATGATCTCGTCGATTTTGTGACAGCGGAAAGCGAACGGGCCGGAACCGCCGCAGCTCAGTACATTCTCCAACCTAAAAAAGAAGACGACAATAGCTTGATCGTTAAAAACGGCGAACATGTTTCTTATGTTGTGCCACAAAAAATTCGGGAAGAAAATGTCGACCGCAAAGTCGAAATGTTTTTCAGAGTCAATCAAGTGTTTGACGACTGTCAGATCACCATCAGTTCCCACGGTGAAATCTTAGCGCAAAAGAAAAAAAGCTACCTTGTTCCAGGTGAACTAGAAAAAATCAATGTCTCTAAAAAAGTGATTGATAAGATCAACAACAATGAAATTGAAATCTCTGTTCAGGAGGTTAACTAACATGAAAAAATTTATTTGTATTATGTGCCCCAAAGGCTGTCACCTAAGCGTCGACGAAGAAAATGAGTACCAAGTCAGCGGCAACAACTGCAATAAAGGCGTGAAATATGGCAAAGCCGAAGCGACGAATCCAATCCGGGTCGTGACTTCCACGGTCGTCGTCAACACAGGAGTAAAATCGGCCCGCTGTTCGGTCAAAACCGCGGACGGTATTCCAAAAGGTTCGGTCAAAGACGCCATGAGGGTCATTAACCGCGTTCGTTTACAAGCCCCGGTCTCGATCGGCGATGTCGTAGTAGAAAATCTACTGGATACTGGAGTCGATCTAGTCGCTACTAGTAATCTGGCATAAGAAAGGCTTTCGCGAACTCGCTCAGCTTTTGAGTAATAAGACCAAACTATTGATAAATGACTGAGAAACACAAAGTTTTAACTTTGATGTTGAACAGTTCCTACTTGGTGCTTCTCAAATTTCGAAATCGTTTTGCTTATTGCCGATAAAGCTAGTTCGTGAAGCCGGACATGAATATGCCTGCTGTAAAGCGATTTATTCATTTGAAAATTTTATACTTTCTTCATAGTTAACAAAAACTCGCTTAGACGTCTTTTCTTGCTACGTCTAAGCGAGTTTTTTCGATTATTTTAGAAAATAGCGGTTATAAAAGAAATAACTGGCAGCAAGCGCCGTTAGCGGTAAAATGATCACCGCGGCACTGCTTGTCAAAATACTGATCAGTAATTCCCCCACGAAGGCTTTGGAGTTGATCACTTCCAAAAAGGAATAATTTAAATCCTGAATCCAAATGATCAGTGCCAGACTTGATCCCATAAACGCAAAAAGCAAGGTATTGATTGTCGAACTCAAGATTGCTTGCACTACCTTCATACTAGAACGCCACAATTCCTTAAAGGTTAGATCCGCCGTCTGGGAAAAAATTTCATACGTCGAGCTGCTGACCGCCATGCTACTATCGATCACCGCTCCAGAAAAACTCATTAAAATGATCGAACGATTTAACGCTGAAAAAGGCACGTCGACCGACAAATCCATCATCTGCAATTCGTCCAATTCTTCAAGGGCGAAGCCATGAACCTGCAATAACTGAATAAAAGGCTGGGAGACCAGCGTAAAAACAAGCAAGAAAAACAGTACACAGAGAAAAGCGGCTTTGGTTTTTTGATTGACGTCATTGATGTAGAACAAGGTCACCAGCGTCACTCCAAGAAAAATCAAAAAAGTTACTGGATACACCGGAACATTTCGACTCAACAGAAACAACAGCAAAAGGAACAAGCAGAAATTCGCGAAGGTGCCAGTGATCATATAGATCGAGCTTCTTTTAAAAATGAGTACCACTAAGCCCACTAACAGTAACGTAAGAGCGATCAGCACATTCATTTAGTCGGCCTCCTCTCCTGAATCCCTTCAGTCACACCAAAGGCCGCTAATGCCAGCGGTACTGATAAAACGATCGCAAAGCCGCCACACAATGTGCGCAAAATTTCTAGCGATAAGTGCATTCCCATGACATCCGCAAAATTCCAGCCATTGGCAATATAAAAAACAAACGCCGGAATCGCTCCACTGAGATACGCGAACATCAAGACATTGATCATGGATGAGGCTGTATCCTGAGCAATCTGCTGACCTGAATGCATCAGCTGTTTCAAAGGCAGTTGGGGATTTTTTTCTCTGATCTCGTCTAGGCTGGAAATAATCGTCACCACGTTATCCATGCTGGCGCCGATCGCACCAATCAATAAGCCCCCTAAGAAAACCGAACGATACGGCCGCGTGATAAACTGCAGCTCTTCATAGCGCAAGCCATCGTCCTTCAACCAATGCATCGCCACTACACAAATAAAAAAAGCGAGAAAAACACTCAGCAAGGTGCCTAAAAGTTTCCGTACATCTAAATTTCTAAAGCCATAGGATGTCCCCATCGCTACAATAACCGCCACCACCGTATAGACGCTCATTAATCCTAGCAGCGACCATTGACTCGCCTGATGCAGCCACAAAAAGCCCACCAATAAAAAACTATTCAACGCTAAGCCAAGCAAAGCGGAAATCCCGCCCTTGCCGCTGATCAACAGCACCAACCAAACGAATAAAGCCAGCAACATAAATACATAGCCATCACGTTTTAACGAAAGCACTTGCCACTGGCTGCCAAGCTTTCGAATAATCAGTTGCTCACCTGGGCGATACAAAGGATGCACGCCTTCATTTTCATGATAGTCCGTCTCTAGTGTCGCCTGTCCGCTACGATTCAGCAGCGTTCCAGAAAGGGTTTGTTTATTTCCCTCATGAGTCACCTGTTCCACTTTTATGACTGCTTCCGGATAAAACAGACTGCTCTTAGCCTGAATCACTAAGCCAAGCAGAATGATTCCAGCAAATACCATCACATATACCAGCTTTTTCTTCATGGCAGACCTCCTTAAATATAGCTACTTTCTTCATTCTAGCATTTGTGAATAAGCAGAAGCGAATGGATAAAGCTGATTGGTCCAATTTTAGTTAATTCTTTGAATACGCAGCTTCCTTCCAAGTAAGCCACAAAAAGGAGCCACACTTTGACCTTGCGCAGCTCCGGAATTTTTATTTCTTTAGTTGTCCACGTTTCACGGCCTTGATGATTTTTAAGGCACGTTTACGGGTTTTGATATTGGGACTTTTTAAACGGCGATAGGCACTCGCCAGATCCGTTTTTTCCAAGTCGCTCACCTCCTTGTTTAATGGGCCAGCATTTCTTGCGCGATCGTCTGACCACTCATAGACTGCGGATAATAGGTCGGCCAGTTGTCTAATTCTTCATATAGGGCAGCCTGGCTCTCGCCTCCAACATAAATATGGAAGTGTGATGATTTACCTGGTGCAATCCCATGATCACTGAACTGAACATATTTATACTTACCCGCAGCGGGATCTTTCGTCTCAAAGGTGAAGCGCACCCCACGGTTGCCTTTAGCATAGTTTAAAATTTTATAACCGATCGCTTCATATTTATATTTATGATGCTGACCAGCCACTATAAAATCAATCTGATCGTCTTTGATCGTGATTTGATCAACGTCCGTTTGATAGCCTGTTTCGTAATATTCTTTGTATTCTGCCGCAGTCTTGTCGTTAGTCAATTTAGCTTTATAATCGAATACTTGATCCAAGTCACCTTTTTCCAAAAGTGGATAGACCGATTGCCACTTCCCATTAAAATCTGACAATGGACGGGCCTTCACTTGTGAATCCTTGAAATAGCCGTGATAGATCGTTTCTTCCGGTTTTGCTGCATGCTCCGGTTGAATCGCTTTTCCGGCGACGCTAGTGGTTTTCTCTAAAGCCGCCAGATTTTGCTCCATGATCGACAAATAATTTTCGCCGGCAGCTAGCTGCTTTTTAGTCAGGCTTTCTAACGGATTTAGGACGGCAAGTTTTACCTTTGTCTCGTCCGCCAAAGTTTGAGCCACTTTGCCTTGATTGTTGTTCTCTGAATAAATATAGCGGATTTGATTTTCTTCCACATAGTGTTTTAATTCCGCGATTCGTGAAGGGTCCGGTTCTTGATCCGGATTGATCCCAGAGATCCCGACTTGATTCAAGCCATAATCCAGCGCCAAATAACTAAAGGCGGTATGCTGGGTAACAAAATTCTTTTGCTTCGCCGCTTGCAAAGTCGTTGTATAGCTTTTATCCAAGGCCTCAAGCTTTGCTAAATATTTTTTTGCATTGGCTTCAAAGACGGCCTTTTTTTCTGGATAAAGGGCACTCAATTGTTCTTTGATCGATGTCACTTCTTTGATCGCTCGATACGGCGAGACCCAAGTATGGGGGTCCAACTCATGGTGATGCCCCTCTTCATGACTGTGATCGTGCTCTTCTTCACCGCCTGGCAATAGCAGCATTCCTTTTGTGCCTTCAACAATATTTGGTGAGCCTTTTTTCCACGATTTGATCGCTTTAGGTACCCACATCTCCATATTTTCATTATGATAAACAAATGCATCGGCATCCGTGATCTTCGCCAAATCCCTAGCAGAAGGCTCGTAATCATGAGGCTCCGTTCCAGCTGGCATCAATAAGGAGACCTCCGCCTCATCACCCACGATATTTTTGGTAAAATCATACACCGGATAAAAGGTCGCAACGATTTGCAACTTATCATTTTTGCTTTTGGTCGCCGCTTGATTGTTCTCTTTGCACCCCACCAGACCGATCAACACACATATACTAATAAAAATTAACCCTATCTTTTTCATTCCAAACCTCTTTCTTAAAACTATTTTTACCGCTGATTTTCATTTACCAAACCGACTTCACAATTAAAAATTACAACGAATCGTTAGACGAACATAAAATGATCCCTCAACGATCCTACACATATGAAATATCCCAAATCAAAATAGAGATACAAGCCCAATTTTACGTTCCTATTTGCGATACACAAATCGTAATGTTTACGTTTCAACAACGATACTTTATCATTCCCGAAAAAAGGTGTCAAGATAAAATAACATGAAATTTCATTCATGTGAATGCTGCTTCATTTTTAGCATTGGTCATTCTGCTTCTAACATCGATCTTAACGCTAAAAAAGCCCTCAAGATTTTCTGATCTCAAGAGCTTCACAACATCAATTTATTTTTTTCCGAATTCGGTCATCATTGAACCTTTCATCGCCCGCAGGCGTAACGCCATTGGGGCGAATCGACCAATGATATTCAATAATTTACTAGGGCCGGGATTAATAATTGGTTTATCTTTTTCGATTCCTTTGACCACCGCTGCAACAAAATCCGTTAGTTTCATATTCACCGGATTCTTTTCGCCATTTTCATGCATCGTTGGATTCAAATTGGTCTCCGAGACTAAGGGTGGTGCAACTTGGATAATATGCAACTTTTCATGTCCAAAATAACTGGCTTGGCCGCGAATCGCTTCGGTCAATGCGCCAACTCCAGCTTTACTAGCGGAATAAATCGGATGGGCCGTACTCGCCACATAAGCCAATCCTGAAGTAATATTCACCAATGTCGCTTCGGGCTGCTGCGCCAACAATGGTAGAAAAACTTTATCGATATTGATCGTTCCAATCAAATTGGTTTCGATTTCTTTCGACAAAGGAGCAGTTGCGTCAAAAAAATTTACGCCTTGCATGATCCCAGCCGAATTAATCACCATATTTAGTGTCGGATTTTGTTTTAGGATCGTCTCTTTTAAACGCTCAACACTAGCTAAGTCGCTAACATCGACTGGATAGCCGATCATCCCGGGATTTTCAGCTGTTACTTGCTCAATCACCGCCGGGCGGCGAGAAGTAACGATCACGGTATTATGCTTTAACAGGGCTTGGGCTAAGCCTAGACCCAGTCCTGAAGTTCCTCCGGTAATAAGCACGGTATTATTTTCTAATTTCATTTGAATTCCTCATTTACATTTTTTTGATTTTGTAACTTACGAAGTCACTATAAAACGATAAGTTACATTTGTCAATTAATGTAACTTCTGCTAAAATCAATTCATGGCTAATCTATCAAAAGAATTAATCTTACAAACCGCGTTCGACTTAGTTGAACAAAAACAAAACATTAAAATATCGTTGAAGGATGTCGGTGGCGCGTTAGGCGTCAGTCATGCCGCTCTCTATAAATATTTCCCCAATAAAAAGACCCTCTGGACTGAATTAGCGATGGAATGGCTGGACCAGCAGCTGATTGCGATTTTCCCCTTTGACACTTCTTCCTATGAGGACGTTTCAACCATTGCTCACGACTGGCTGTGGGCGTTGGCAGATGGAAAACGTCAAGCGAAGCAGCAGAATCCTGAGATGTTTTCGGTCTATACGACCTACATCGAACAAGACCCTGCCGCCTATCAAAGACACGCTCGCGACCTAGGTGAAAGCTTCATGACCGCCACTGGTAAGGATGAAGAATTTACGATTGGAATTCTATTATCTTTTATGTATTTTTCAGCGCCCGCCTATGCGATCCGCTGGGATGAACATTTTCAGCAGCAGTTTGAACTCGTTTGGGCCTTGATGAAAAAAAATTTTGAGTAACACAAAAAGCGATTAAAATCTTTTCGATTTTAATCGCTTTTTCTCACCCTAACAATGGCTGCATCTTTTTCCCACAATACTGACTCGTGGCTTTCAACAGCGGACCGATCAACAACACACCAACGATCGGACCAATCATAAATTTTCCCCCTAAGATCATCCCCGTCAGAAAACAAATACAATCGAGGCTCATGCGGACTTTGGCTAAATCTTGGGATAACCGTTTGCTTAATGCAAAGCTCAAAGCGATATAGCTTTCTTTACCGGCATTCGTCGCCGCCGCGATCCCTGAGCCGATTCCAATAAAAGAAATTCCTACTATGACGATCAGCAGTTTCAAAAAGGTCGGTCCTTCAAGTGCGACATGTTTGATAATCAGATCGGTCAAAAGACTAGTGGCTAAAGGATTTAACAGGGTTGCTAAGCCCAGTTCTTTTTTATCAATCAATGCCACGATCACAAGACACGTACCAGTAACAACGAGGGAAGCTTGACCGACTGTCAGCGGTAAATGCTGTGTCAGTCCTTCCCATAAAACACCTAGCGCATCGGCGCCTAAGCCGGTGACGACGCAAAGTCCAACGCCGACACCTACTAAAGCCGAACCTAAAACAGAAATCAGATTTTTTAAGATCATCTTCATCAATCCAATTTGGTGCCGTTTGAAGCGATCACGTCTTTATACCAATAAAAAGAATCTTTGCGGATTCGTTTACACTCCTTCACGTCATCATCGGTACGATCGATATAGACTAGGCCATAGCGTTTTTTGTAGCCGTTACTCGTGGACAATAAATCAATCGCTGACCAAGGCATATAGCCGACAACTTCAACCCCTAGATCCATCGCTCGTTTCGTTGCTTGGATATGTTCACGAAGATAGTCGATCCGATAATCATCATGGACTTTCCCGTCTGGTGTCAGCTCATCATAGGCGCCTAAACCATTTTCAGTAATCATAAATGGCACGCGGTAGCGCGTATACAGATCACGATAAACATATTCCAAGCCGATCGGATCAATCGCCCAATCCCAATCCGTTGTTCTAAGCTCTGGATTTGCACACATTTGATAAAAACCGGGATGAGTCTCAAAGCCAGACATATCGCCTTTCTTCCCTGAGATATTGTAGCCGGACCAGCGCCGTTCCTCGCCTTCTGGGCAAGCGTGGGCACATTGGCTGTCGTAATAATTGATCGCAAAGAAGTCAGACAAATTTTCCGCGAAAAATTCTTCGTCCCCGGCTTCCATTTTCGGGGCTAAACCGGCTTTTTGTAAATACGTTAAGGCTGCAACATTGTAGTAGCCGCGAAAGTAAACATCTAGGTAATAGGCATTCCGCAGATCATTGGCATTTAAGGCCGCTAGCTGGTCTTCTGGCTTACAGGTGCGGGCATAAACAGGCGCGTAGCCTAAAGCTGGACCCGCTAATGCACCAGCTTCATGAGCAAGTTTTACCGCAACGGCTTGCGCTAGATTCATATGGTGATTGATTTGATAACGTAATTGATTGTCGTCTTGATATTCCGGTAGTACATAACACTTTTGTGTCCAATACTGCACGATGATACTTTGTTCATTGATCGTGATCCAGTATTTGATATCGTCTTTAAATTCATTGATGACATATTTTGCAAAGACTTCAAAATCCTTGACTACTTCTCGTGATAGCCAGCCGCCATATTTTTCGACTAACGGCCATGGTAAATCATAGTGATACAATGTCGGGATTGGTTCGATGTCGTTGGCTTTCAATTCGTTGATCAAATCACGGTAAAATTGAATTCCCGCTTCGTTGACCACATCGTCGCCATTGGGGAAGATCCGTGACCACGCAATTGAAAAACGATAACTCGTAAAACCCATTTCTTTGAATAAAGCAATGTCTTCTTTGTATTTATGGTAATGATCGCTGGCAACACTGGCGTCGGCAAAGCCGAATTTTTCGTGTCGTTCAGAATTGATGATGTCTTGTTGGGATAGTCCTTTCCCATCCTCTTGTGCTGCGCCTTCGACTTGATAGGCGCTCGTTGCTGCTCCCCACAGGAAGTCTTTTGGAAATGCATTGTTCATATCTCTCGCTCCTCGTTTATCATTTCGTTCAATGAGTCTTGCCGTTCCACTGGACGGATCCTAGAATGTGGAACCGGCGTCCTCATCTTTTATTTAAAACTGAAGGATGAGTCAATAACGGACTGCTTCAGGTTTTACTAATTTTATGCTAGGTACTTATTTACTTAATGCTAGTTCAAATAGATCCACCAAATCTCGCGTCATATTGACTTCACTAGTAATGGTCATCAAATGATCTTGCGCATGGGTAAAGAGCAAACAGGGCTGATAACTTTTTCCTGCCGCTTCATTTTGGATCACTTCGGTTTGCGAACGGTGGGCTAAAACGATATTGTCTTTAGCTTCTTTTAATGCTGCCCGCGCCGATTCAAAATCCTTTAGCTTTGCAAATTGGATTGCCTCTTGAGCTTTCGTCCGACCATTACCTGCATGCAGGATGATCTGCATCGATACTGGGATCAATTCATTTTCTTCTAGCACTTCTGTTTCTTCCATCATTTTTTACACCTCGTTTTTTAGATTGCTTCGACTGGAGCGGCGAATTCTTCACCGTTTTTTTCTTCTTTGACTTCTTCCGCTAAGACTTCTTTTTCATAAACTTTGAAGAATGGGTACCAAGTAACTAGATACAGCGCAAATAATAAGGCATACCACAGTACCGCACGGAAATCCTGTAAGATCATGACACTGGAGATCGGTGCTGGGATCTGAGCTACTTGCATCAAATCTTGCGGAATATTCAACAGGCCGCCTCGCATCGCGAACCAAACGACACAACTTCCGGTAATGGAATTGATCCACATGGGCATCATCAAGATGGGATTCATTACGACTGGTGCGCTGAAGACGATCGGCTCATTAATATTGAAGATTGAAGGACCGATACAGATTCGACCTAAGGTTTTTAATTTTTTCGCTTTCGAGAAGCACATCAATAAATTCAGCGTCAGTGTCGCTCCCGTACCACCCATCATGATCAAACCTAAGCTATAGACTGTTTCATTCGTCACGATGTTCATCCCTGTATCGCCGCCCTTAAGAGCTAAGGCATTCGCCGCGATTCCGGCGATAAAAATCGGGTTCTGAATGGCTGACCACAGCCAAGTAGAGATACCCATTGAATAGAAGAAAGCTGGAATCAAAACCAGTAAAATCAGACCTGGTAAGGATTGACCAAAGTTTTGAATCGGTTCAAACAAGTTGATGATCACTTCGAAGACATCAATCTTGAAACTGAAGATCAAAGTGGACCATAATGCTAAACTCAAGAAAATTGGGATGATATTGTTGATCCACTCAATCACAAAATCCGGTAATTCGGAATTTTGCAACAGGTGCAGTTTGCTGAAATTATGGAAGATCACACTGACGATCGCCCCAACGATAACCCCAATCAAAATCCCAGTCGGCCCGACCCGACCCATATCGAAGACGCCTTCTTCTGCGCCAACTGGATGTAAGGTCATCATTAAGACACAGACCGAAACAATTCCAGCAGTGATGCTGTAATTTTGATGTTTGAATTTTTCCATGTATTGGTTCGCCACCATGAAGGCGGCGATCAACCCGATCATGCCAAAGGAATAATTTGAAATATTGCCTAAATCCGGTAATTGTGGAATGTATGAACGGAACACGTTATAAAAGAAGACGATCGAACCGGTCATAATGAATGGAATCAACTTCTGCATGGCACTGGATAGTCCAGCAACGGAAGGCATTTGCGTCAATTTCTTTGCTTTAGGCGCAAAGGAGTTTGCCAACCAATCCATAAATTTTTTCATCTTGCTCTTCCTCCTTGTTCAATATGTTTTATTTTTCTAATTTACTAATAGCAAAGTCCAACAATCCTTCGCCATCTAACATGCCGTAAATATCTTGCGGGATCACATCTACTACCACGTTGTGCGGTGCTGCTTGTTCCGCCATCTCTTCTTTGAATGACGCGTAATGCGGGCCTAAAAGCAAGATGTCGATGGAATCTAAATACGAAGCCACTTCACTTTCACTACGGGCATCAATCGAGCCAGAGATTTTTCTTTTTTTTGCGGCCTTTCGAGTTTTTTGGGCTAAAAATCCACTAGACATCCCGGCACCACAACATAATAAAATATTGACTGTTTCCATTATTAATTCCTCCTAAATATGTTTTTTGCGTCTGTGCTGATCTCTTTTACACTCTTATTATTGCGAATTTTCCATTTTCCTCTCAACTAGACTGTTGCACGCAGGTGGTGCAAATACCTATTTTTTTAAGAACGCTTTCACGTTATAATAAAGAAAAACAGATTTGAAGAGGTGAGGCTATTGAAAGAGAAACAAAAAGATCTGCTAAATCTATTGCTGCAGCAAGATGCTCCCCTCTCTTCAAGCAGACTGTCGGAAAAAATGAATGTTTCGGTCCGGACAGTAAAAAACTATATTTATGAACTGAACAGATTAGGGGCAGCACCAGTGATCGCCTCTTCCAAGAGCGGCTATCAAGTCATCCGTGATGAGGCCGAGAAATTATTGCAGGAGCCAAAAGACCCTTCCGTCTTGCCGCAAACCTTTAAGGAACGTTCCTTCTATATTATTAAAAAAATCCTGATGGAAAATCAGCACCTCAATATTTTCGATCTATCGGAGGAATTGTTTGTCAGTTTTTCCACCTTGAAAGCCGATCTATCTCGCATGAATAAGGCGTACGAAAAATACCATGTAAAATTTATTCTGAAGCAAGATGAAATCCAAATATCAGGGGAGGAGAAAGAAAAGCGGCGGCTGATCTCGTATATTATCTTTGAAGAGGTACCCAATAAATTTATCGACAAACAAATTTTAGAAGCGACCTTTGAGAAGGCGGATATCGAGAAGCTTTCAGAGATCATTCATACGATTTTGCATGAATCCAACTACCATTTGAATGATTTTTCCTTTGTGAATTTGATGCTCCATTTGCTAATTCTATTGGAATCAGTCCGCAATGATAAATCCTTAGCTAGCCGTAATTGGTTCAGCTCGTGGCTAAGAGAAGACAAAGCTAAATTAGTCACGGAAATGATTCGCCAAATTGAAATCGCCTTTGATTTAACCTTAAACAGTTTGGAAAAGGAAGAAATCCATATGATCTTCCAAGCCAACGCCAATTATATTCCCTCTAATAATTTGAAAGAGTTGGAGCAGATCGTCGGCAACGAGATTTCTCATGCGGTAGACGCTATCTTGGAAGACGCACGGCAAACCTTTGGTATCAATCTCATGAGTGAAAGCTTCATTGTTCCCTTTTCGTTACATATCAGCGGCCTATTTTCCCGCGCGAAACAAAAGACTTCCTTGAAAAATCCGATGTTAAGCTCGCTAAAAAAAGAATTTCCGATGGTTTATGACATCGCGGTCTATCTTTCTTTACGTTTAAGCGCGCTGTTTGATATTTCCATCAGTGAAGATGAGACAGCCTACATCGCGTTGCATATCGGCTCAGAATTGGAAGGCCAAAAAAGAAACCTATCAAAAATCCCCACCGTTCTGCTGTGTCCAAAGTACATGAACCTCGATGAGCGCCTGTATGAGCAGTTGACTCAACATTTTGGCAACGATTTGAATATCCAGACGGTCATTTCAAAGTTTTCGGAAGCCGCAGACTTGGATTTTGAGCTATTGATTACAACACTGCCGGTTCCCACAACGAATGATTTCTTAACGATCGAGGTCTCACCAATTTTTACGGAAGAACAGCGAGTGCTGCTGATTACCGAGCTAGGAGACATTCGCTTGGATCGGAAAAAGAGCATTCTACGGAAAAACTTTGACGATTATTTTGATCAGCGCTTTTTCACTAGTCAGTTGAAAGCCGACCAAGCCGAAGCCGTCATCAACGATATGTGCCAAGTTTTAGAAAAAGAAAGGATCGTACCAGAGACCTTTGCTCAACATGTTTTAGAACGGGAGCGAGCGTCTTCTACCGCCTTTGAAGCCGTTGCGATCCCCCATTCGGTCTATATGGATGCTCATCAGACTGTTATCAGTGTGGCGATCTCAGAAAGAGGCATCTTGTGGGGTGATAAAAAAGTCCATGTCGTCTTGCTAGCCGCTATTAATGATATTGATCGCCGGCTCTTTACAGATATCTATGAGGCTCTGATCTCTCTATTCGATTCAGCCTCCAGCTATCAAGAAATCAAAGGGATCAAAAATTTTGAAGCCTTCCGTTCCTTTATTTATAAAAAAAGCAGACGCGGATATTAAAAAAAAGGAGGTGTGACAAAACTCTTGTCACACCTCCTTTATCCGAATAAACGGCGTTTCAGGCGTATCTTCTTCGGAAATAAGCCGCATAATCTCCAAAATATGAGAAGCTATTCCCCGATTATCCAACTTATTGCTGTGAGACACAGCGATTGCTCCATCAGAACGGATATGGAACAGCCCCTACTTGGCTCTTGAAGCTGAACACGACTGTCACAGCCTCTTTTCAATTTATTATACTCGTTTCGGATTATCACGATTGGGGCTCATCGGCGGCTGATTGTTTTGATTTGTTTTACTCAAAGTCTTGATCGCCCCTCGGATCACTAGTGATGCTATCAAACCAATCAAAGCCAGTACCGCAAAAATTCGCAGCACTCCAGTATAAGAATGGAACAGCTCCGTGACTTTGCCTAAGAAAACTGGTCCAAACATTCCTGCTGCAGCCCAAGCAGTTAAAATATAGCCGTGGATTGCCCCAACCTCTCTTGAGCCGAAGACATCGCCAATATAAGCTGGGACAATGGAAAAGCCAGCCCCATAGCAGGTCATCAATAAACAAATCAACGCGACAAACACTAACGGCGTCTTTATCAACGATAGGCTCAAAAGCACCACGATATCAATGACGAATAAGATCGTAAACACATTTTTTCGACCGATTCTGTCAGAGATCAAAGCCCAAATTAATCGCCCACAGCCGTTAAAGACACCCATCACACCCACCATCGTAGCTGCAACATTAGCAGACATCCCGGTGATTTCTTGGGCCATCGGTGAGGCTTCAGACACCAGCGAGATTCCACACGTAATATTCAGAAAGAGCATAAACCATAATAGCCAAAAAGATTTAGTTTTAATTGCTTGATTCGCGGTCAATTGTACTCCGCGAAAGGGTATTTTTGATTCCATTTTTGAATCTGGAACTTCAAAACCTTTTGGCGTCCAGCCAACTGGTGGTTTTTCCAAATAGCGGGAAGCCGAAAACATCACGATAAAGTAGGCTACCCCTAAAATATAAAAAGTTTTCGAAACGCCCACATGAACCATCAACTGCTGCGCGATCGGTCCGGTAATTATAGAGGCAAAACCAAAACCCATAATAGCTAGCCCCGCCGCCAACCCTTTCCGATCAGGAAACCAGCGAATCATCGTGGATACGGGTGTGACATAGCCCGCACCCAATCCGATCCCACCGATAATCCCATAGGTCAGGTACAACAGCGGCAACGAGTGGCTCGTCACTGCAAAGCCCGTTGAGATGATTCCGAAACCAAATAAGATTGACGCAACTGTCCCAGTTTTTCTCGGACCAAATTTTTCGACAAATTTCCCCATGAAGGCCGCGGATGTTCCTAAACAAAAAATTGCTAAACTAAACGCAAAAGAGACCGCTGATTTGTCCCAACCAGTCAACTCTTGAATCGGCTCCTTAAATACGCTCCAAGCATAAGCCGAACCGATCGATAGATGGATTGCCACTCCTGATAAGGCGATCAGCCACCTATTCTTTTCTCCTCGCATCCTCTTTCCTCCTAATTTTCATTCAAGTATTCAAAACCGTTAAAAAAGTAAAAATACTTTATTTATATTCATAAAAAGTTTTTTGATGACCCAGCAAAAACGAGTATACGCTACCAATTATTTAAATTCAAACATAATTTAAACGGTAATCGAATAAAAACTTTAGGATAAATAAAGAATTTAGTTTTAATTTTCTCTTTACAAAAATCAGAGACACGTGAAACAAAAAACGTTTCACGTGTCTCTCTTTCTTAAAAAGAATTCGTAATTATTACTTCCTTCACCGGAGCACCGACGGATTTTAAAAATGGACCACTTGAAGCGCAGATAGAATACAGAGCAAGACACTAAAGAGATTCACAAACAACGAAGCGAACAAGAAAATACTGACACTCGTGCCAATCACCCGATTCATTTGACTGCGCAAATTTCCAAAATGGATCACAAAGGACCAAATCGTTACGATCGTCAACATCAATTGATACGGTAAAATATCTACCACCGAGCCACCCTTAAATAAAGCAATCATTAAAATCAGCGAACAGATCAACATCGTCCCTGCAATGATCGTTGGAACCGACCCAACCTGAATCGACCGCAGCAACTTCGCTTCCTGCTTCATCTTAGCCATATACTTCTCATCGCCTTTCATTAAGTAATCTAGAGAGACTTCAAAATAATCACTGATAGCAACCAGTGTGGGAACATCAGGATAATTTTTTTCATTCTCCCAATTTGAAACCGTTTGGCGTGTCACGTGGAAAATCTCAGCGACCTCTTGCTGAGTCAGATTTCTGATTTTTCGCTGTTCCTTCAAAATATCCGCGATCATGAGCCTTCCCTCCTCTTTCCTTAATGATAGAATCCTTCTCTTAATTATAATAGAAAGCGATCGTTGCTTAACACTTTTTCACGCAAGCCGTGTTTGACATAGTGCTTTTTCTGCAAAAAAAACTTCAAGTAGCCGATTTATCAGTACTTGAAGCTCTTGATTCTATTAAAATGTCACCGTCTGATCGGCCCACTCTACCATTTCCACACAGTCAAACATCGTTGAAATTGGACAAGCCGTTTGTTCTTCTAACTGTCGCGATTTTAAACAAGTACCACAGGCCAACAATTCACCGCCAGCTTCTGTCAACTTTTTCAGCTGTGAAGGCACATCATATTGTTCGTCCTCGATACTTTCCACTTCTACCGCTTCACCCATCAGGAAAAATTTCACTTGATGCTCCTTCTTCAACGCAGCGACGCCAAAACGAAACGCATTCCATGCTTTTTCATGTTCCTTTGTCTCTAAAATGATCGCTAACTTCATTTTCATTTCCTCCTTTATTCCGCAACTTCCTCAGTACTTAAAAGTATAGCGTCTTCAAAAATGGGTTACAATCTTTTTCACGGAAAATAACTCTAATGCTGTCTTTCATAAGAAAGGTTTTCGTGAAGCTGGAGATGAATATGCCTGCTGTAAAGCGCTTTATTCATATGAAAATTTTATACTTTCTTCATGGACAAAAAGAAGTGACGGCAAAATACCATCACCTCTTTAAGAAAATTTGTCTTTAGTTTTCAGAATCGTCGGATTCGTTTTTTGTTGCTTCTTCTTGTATTTTTCCTTGCGCAAGGATCTCTACTCGAGTTTGCATTTCTTCATACAGGGCCATGACAGAATGGCGCGATTCACTGACTTCTTCCGAGATTTCTTTGGCTTGCTCGTTGATTAGCGCTAATTCTTTTTTCGCTTCTTCAATGATCCGATGAGCATCCATTTTTGATTTTTCTACCATCCGATTCGCTTGCTTCCGAGCGGAAATCAAGACTTCGCCGATTTCCAGTTGAGTAGCGACCGCTTCTTGTTTCAGCTCCGCATTCTCTGTTTCAAGATAAGCTAATTGTTCCTTCAGCTCAGAAACTTCTTCTAATTGATCCTCATTGGCTTGACCACCTTGTCCTTCTAGAATCTGTTCAATCGTTTGATCCTTCTCTAGGATCACTTGGTCCAAATGGGAATATTGTTCTTCCTTTTCATTGATTTCAGCTAATAAGTCTTCGATTTGTTCCTCCAATTGATTAACCTTCTCCAATCGTTGGACCTCTTCATCTTTTTGCTGAGATACTAAAGCTTTATGTTCTTCGTGAATTCCTTCCAACTCCTGCTCTACGGTGGCTAAATGTTCGACAGAGGCTTTTAATTGTTTATTTTCGTCTAAGGTCTCATCTAACTGCTGTCTCAATTCTTCTAGTTCCTGCGAATTTTTTAAGCGTTGGATCTCTTGGCGTGCCCGTTGGATCTCCGCTTCCAAATCTTGGATTTGACGACGGTTTTGAGCTTTTTCTTCACCCATTCGTAAAACTGATTGACGATAATTTTCATTTTCTTTAGTTAATTGCTGGTTTTGAACAGTCATATCCTTTTTGTACTTCTGCAAGACCTGTTCCTTTTCGAAAATCAAACGTTTCAATTCTTTGATTTCTTCAACCTGCTTGTCTGGCGAGTCACTGATCGTATTGTCTGCGACCATCTTTAATGTCGGTGCCGCTTTTGCAGATTCTTCTTTTTCCACTTTCTCCTCCGGAACGGAATTGATCTCATCAATAATATTTTTATTAAAAAACCACCCGTTCTTTTTTTGTTGTGCTACCATTCTTATCCCTACTTTCCTTTAATCTTCTTCTTGAACAATTGAAAATTGAGATTCTCCATTCTCACAAGAGAAAGTACAACTATAATCCTGTTTTTGCTTGTCCCCATCGCGAACATTTAGCTGGAAGGTAATCTGTGTCAGATTAGACACCCCCTCCGCTTCCTTGGCAAAAGCTTTCACATTTTCTATGATCTGCTTACGATTATCTTCGCTGGTTAAATCACCAGCTAGGGCGATATTCAACGTTTGCGTCGGGATATCTAAGACAATCAAGGTCGTCGGTAATCCAAAATATGGACTGAGCTTACTCGATAGATCGCTTTCCAGTGCATATTGCTTCTCACGGCTCTCATCGGTAAACAATTCATCCCATGAATAATCCTGCAACCCAACCCCAGCTTCCGGATAGGCTTTGACTGGAATCTTATTGATGAGCTTTTTCTGTTCCTTCTTCATTAGATTGATATCGTCTTTTAAAATATTGTTTTGTTCATTCACGATATACAGCTGATCTTGGACTTTAAAATTACTGTAAGTATTCAGCAGCAATCCAACCGCGAGGAAGAAGATGATGAACAACATCGCGGAAACGTGTTTTGTTTGTTCAATCTGCCGGACATATTCCAATTTCTGCTGAAAAGAAGGATCAGCGTTTCTTGGCGGCTTGACTACCTGTAAGCGAATGTTGATGATCATTCGGTAAAACCACACAAGGAGGACTAAAATAATCAGTCCTATGCAAATCCAATTAATGATTATCATATTCTTCTCCTTCTTTCCTTATTTTTCCGACTTCGCTAGGCGAACGACCGGAAGACGAAATTGAACCGTTCCTTCGATTGCCTTTTGTTGGACAAAGCCAAATGTTCGACTATCTTTTGAGACTTCAACATGATCGCCAATCACAAAGTAGACGTCTTCAGGAATTTTATTCAACGTTTGAAATTCTTCTGCAACAGTGGGTGATAAGTGAAAGCTACTGGTGGTTTCAAAGTCACCCTGTTCGCCGATATTTAGAACCATCCGTCCATTACGGACAAACATGCTGTCTCCAGGTAAGCCAATCACACGTTTGACAAACATCCCCTCCTCCTTGGCGACTGAAAAAGCGACAATATCATAGCGTTGAACCGGCGTCCTTTTTTTTACGATGACCATGTCTTTTTCGGTCAAAGTCGGCACCATCGATGTTCCTGAAATCGTATGAATGCTGAGATTTTTTTTTAATTGCCAATTAATGACAAATAGTATCGATACAGATAGCGCCACTAAGATCAGAACCGTCAAAATTAAGGTCTTCCTATCTTCCCGCGGATCTGTATGTCCTTGACTTGGACGAATATTTGCCATTAATGCTGGCACCCCTTTATTTTGCTTTGATGTAGGTAACAAGATCGGATTTTGCTAGGTTCGCATCGATCACCCGATACGAAATAACTGTACCTCCGTAGACATTTCCTTCTGAGATCAAGATTCCTTCTGGTTTGACCACTTCAACAAAGGCCACGTGGCCATAGCGTGCATCAGAGCCTGCGACACCCGGTTTGAAGGAGATCAGCCAGCCGGCCTTTGGTTCGCGGCTCACTTCATAGCCTAAAGCTTTGCCCTTCGTTCCCCATTCTCCGCCATTGCCCATGAAATCATCGACGCTCTTGCCTAACTGCTTCACGCGGTTAAAGGCATACCACGTGCATTGCCCGACAGGATAAGAGCCTGAGGTGTTGTAATTAACGCCGTTGTAATCTGGATAACGCATCAATGAGCGATACGCTTCTGGAATTTCCTCTTTGCCCTTGATGAAGACACCAGCTGTTTGATCGACCTTTACACGATCATACTGAGTCAAGTTGTAAACCGCGATGATCGAATTCAGCTTACGACCATAGGAAATATCGGTCGCGTATGTTCCGGTCAAGGCATTGGTCGTCCGTAAATAATTCTTCGCTGTAGAACGCCATGTTTTTTGATAATAACCGGCATTGCCACTGATCCCGCCACGCAATAGTTGGACATAATCACCTAATGAAGCGGCGTAGTTGGGATATCTACGAAAGGCTGCATTGATTGAATACAAAGCCCCATTGCCGCGATCTTCTTGAGTTGCCATTGAAACTGCTTGGCCTTGATACGTGCCCTTCACGCCAAACAAATTGTGATTTGGTGGTAACGAAAGACTGCTAGTTCCTGAACCACTTTCTAACAATGCTTGCGCGATCATCACCGAAGCGAATACATCATATTCTTGACCCAGCTGACGAGCGTCCTCAGCGATCTTAGCAATGAAATTCTTTGCGCCTTCGTTTTCAGTGAAATTAATTGAAGCCGGATACTCTGCTAACACTTCATTTCCGTATTCGGTCAAAGTAACCGTCGGTAACGGCTGTACTAAAATATCTTCATCTAGATCCATCGGTTGCAGAATAACTTGACGTTGCTTCGTCTTTCCAGCTGAATCACCTGCTGCTTCCTTATCGTCGGAGGTCTTCGCCACTTCTGTATCTTTTTCTGCTTGCTCGACTTCGACATCACCTACTGTTAAGTAGTAATCCTCACCGATATAGATCCCGACTAATTCATTTTTTTCCTTTTTCTTTTGATACAACAAACTTCCAATGCTGATCTCTTCCTTCAATTTTTCTGGCGTACCAGAAAGTTCAATCCCAAAGAGATTATGATAAAGCTCGGTGGCTAATTGCTCCGGGCTAAAGTTATCCGCTTGTTCGGTTCCTAATTTTTTTATACCGTCATAAACCAAGGCCGCATGGGCTTTATCCTTGAAGCTGGATAGCAACGGCAATTCAAAACCTTTCAAATCTGACTGTGCAACTTCCGACGTTTTCAACTCACTTGGTAGGTCCAAAGTACTTGATTGCGAAAAGGCCTCTGGCGCGGCTGGTGTAAAAGCAGAACTCGCTTGGGCGCTGACTGAATTCGTCTTAGGCGGTGTTTCTTGCGGTACGGCTGGTACTGTCGACTGCTTCGGCTCATCATAGCTAGAAGAAGGGGCCGCACTGCTTGGCTGTGTCCAACTAGAACTGCTATCGCTTGGCAGCGTGCCACCAGAAGTTGATCCTGCACTTGAAGAGGTGCCAGTATCAGAAGTTGGATTCGTCGAGCTTTGATCGCTAGAACTTTGACTAGTCGAGCTATCGCTGGTCGAGCCTTGACTGGTGGAGCTGTCACTGGCTGAACCACCACTGTTGGAGCTATCGTCAGATGAACTAGTGGTCGCCGTTGAGTCTCCTGTACTATTTTCGGTCGGCACCGTTGTTTCTGCAGGAACTCCTGTTTCCGGTGTCGTTGGCACTTCAACGGGTACCTCCGGCGTGGAGTCTTCAACAGGAACCTCAGCTGGTACTCCAGCGGCCGGTACTTCAACCGGCGTCTCTGCTACGGGAACCTCTGGCGCTGCCGGTGTCACTGGTGCGACAGGCGTTTCCGGTACAGGCGCTGCTGGCGGTACCTCACTCACTGGCGGAGCAGGTTCTTCGACGACTGTCGAACTCTCAGGAGCCGTTGTTTCAATCACCGGCTCTTGCGGCAAGTCATCCGCTTTCAATGCTCCACTTCGTAAGCTTGCCACTCCCCAGCAAAACATAATCAACCCACAAATCCCCATAACGATCTTTTTCATAAATATTTCCCCTTCTTTCTCTTTTTAAATCAAGTAAACTAATTTTTACTTTAGGAGCAACCAATGATTGTCGTTGTAAAAAAAATCAAGGATGCTGTCAGTAATCCGCATCCTTGATTCATTCTTCAATAATGATGCATTCACATCTAAAAAAACAACGAATGCCAATCATCACCACGCCGATCACAGACAAGATTTAAATAAGTAGCTTAAGTCACACTATTTTACTGATTCACGGCATTCCCCCAGAACAGCTTTGATTGAACCCCCATTCAATCACTCCTCTGCTGAAAATAGTAAAATTACAATGACCGGATCTTTTATGTATTTTAGCTTGCTTGTTTTCTATGAACTTCATTTGCTATAGTTTTCGCCAACGAATACATTCATTTCCTTTCAACATAAAATATTGCCTTCATTTAATGCTAGACATAAAATTACTAATAAAAAAACTTTTCGAAGCGCCCTAGCATTGGTTACAACATTATTCTACCCGCATTTATAAGGAAAGTCTCAGCCATTTTTTCAATATAAAATTTAATTTTTGAATAAAAATGAGTAATATCAACCGTTGTATCCGCCATCATATTTGATGCTACTCAAATTTCCGGAAAAAATAAAATCAATTGAATATTTCAAAACCGCTGAATTCTTTTTTTTGTTTTTCTATTTTGTTTTTGATTAAAGTCGAGTGATTTCATTTATTTCGAAACAAAAAAAGTTGAGGACAAAGTCTCTCACTTTGTCCTCAACACTTCTGTTAGCTGATTGCGAATTTATTTTTTTGTTTGATCAATTGCGGGATCGCGGTGTGCTCTTGCAATAATTCTGCCAACTCTAATAAATTTTTCACACACAGATCAGCGCCCTGCTGATAAAATTTATCCGCGGTTTGCTGATTCAAGTGATCCATTTCATCTTTTGATAATTGTTTGTATTCATCAAAAGAGAGGCCCATCACCGAACTGCCTTCCGTCACGGCGATGCTTAAAACTCCAGCATTTTTTCCTTCTTGGATATCTGAGAAGGTATCGCCGACTTTGATCACTTCCCGCACTGAGCGATTTTGAAAATGACGCATATTCTGATAGATCATGTAAGGATAGGGTCGTCCTAGCGATCCAACCTCATCTGGTGTGACTAAATAATCGGGATGATAGCCTTCGATTTTGGCAGTCTCTGCTACGACTGCCATCATTTCTTGCGTGTAACCAGTGGTTGTCCCAATATTGAAACCCAGTTGCTTAATCTTTCTGATCGCCTGTTTTGTTTCAGGTTTCAAATGGCTGTGCTCTGCTAGATCTGCAAAGAGGTATTTTTCAAAATCTTGATAAATCGACAGTGCCGCTGCTTCATTGCTAGCTTCACCAAATTGCTCCAGCCATTGTTGCTTCACTGTCTCTAATGCTAAAAGCTGCTTGATATGATCCAACTTCAACATTCCCATTGGTTTACGAATCTCTTCATAAGAAAGATTAATCCCTTTGTTCTCAAAAGCCCCTTTAAATGCCTGGACTGGCGCCATACAACCAAAATCAACCGTCGTACCGGCCCAATCTAAAATAATTGTTTTAACTGACATAAGCTACCTCCGAATAGTGTTCAATTACTTCAACTAAGCGATCGATATCCTCTGGATAAATCTCGCCAATATTGCCAATACGAAAACATTCTTGCGAACTAATCTTACCTGGATAGATTACAAAGCCATGCTCTTTCAAAAACGCATAGAAATGGTCAAACTTAAAGTTTCCCCGTTTTGGATAATAAAACGAAGTAATGAAGGGTCCTTGATGCTCTTTGATAAAGGGACGATAGCCGATCTCTGACATTTTTTGCCGCAACAGTCGATTATTTGTCAAGTAGCGGACATACCGCTGATGGATGCCACCTTCTTCCTCCAATTCAATCAACGCTTGATAAAAGGCTAGAACCGTGTGGGTTGGCGAAGTGAAACGCCATTTTCCATCCTTTTCCATGACTTTGTATTGATCATACAGATCCAAAGACAACGTCCGAGCAAAGGTTTGCCGCTGTTCCAATTCTTTTCGCTTAGCAATCACAAAAGAAAAGCCCGGCACGCCTTGAATACATTTATTCGAACTGGAGATCAGAAAATCAATTTCCAATCCTGAAACATCAATGGGGATGCCGCCAAAGCTGGACATCGCATCAACGATAAAAAGTAACTGTTGCTCTTTGGCTAACTGAGCGATCTCCGTCAAGTCATTCAAAATGCCTGACGTCGTCTCGCTATGAACCATCGCTAGCGCTGTAATAGTCGGATTGGCTTCGATGAGCTTTGCGATGTCCGCCGCTAAGGGAATCGCGTTCTCTGCCACTTCGTAAACAGTATAGTTCAGCTGGTAGCGTTCGCTCATGGCGACGATTCGTTGGCCGTACGCCCCATTGGCACAAATCAACAAATGATCCGTCGGCTTAATCATTGAGCTAAGCACCGCTTCCACACCGAAGGACCCACTGCCTTGCATCAAAACCGTCGTATATTCCTGCTCTGAGACACCGGCTAAAGCCAACAGTTTCTGACGAATCTCTTGTGTAATCGTTTTGTATTCTTGATCCCATGTACAATGATCCGTTAGCATCGCTTGCTTGACAGTAGCCGAGGTCGTCAAGGGACCCGGCGTCAATAATTTGTATTCCATATTGTGCTCCTCACTTAATCCACTAATTTTTGATGCTGCTCTAATAATTCCGCCGTCAATTCTTCAGGGAAGACTTTTTGATCTTTGGCCAAGTAGCGGCTGTCGACTTTTTCACCTTCATATAAAGCGCTTGGATAAATTTTTAATAAATCCTCCCGACCTTTTTCCAAAATCAAGTCCAGCATTTTTTCCGCTTCAGGGTTCGTGCTTTTACCTTTGTCAATTACCGCTAACGACTCGGTCAATGTATAGGTGCCTTCTGAAGGCTCCACGAAATCGATCGGCAAACCATCCGTCTTGTCTTTGACCGCTTGGTGACGTAGACCGAAGCCCAGCGCGACTTCTCCTAAACGAACCTTTTTGATGGGACCTGAGCCTGAGCTTTCCAAATGGTCGCCAGTATTTTTATAAATAGCTTTTAAAATCGTCTGCGCTTCATCCTTGCCGTAAGTATCCACTAACGCTTGGAATAACAGCCACGCCGTTGATGATTGCTTGATGTCAGAGATCGATAGAACGTCTTTGTATTGCGGGTCCGCTAAATCTTTTAAACTTTTCGGGATCGGTAAATTCAATTCCTTCATTTTATCAGTGTTGTAAAAGATCGTACCTTCTTGCACAGTGAAGGGTGCGGCGTAGTCTGGAATTTTCACTAAAGGTTTGACCGGCAGCTTTTCTTCCTTGAACATTTTTTCCTTTTGCTGCGCACTATTCAAATAGAAGGTACTCATCGTCACTAGGTCCGCTTCGATATTTTTGCCTTCTGCCAACAGCTTTCCGCCTAGCTCTGAAGTCCCAAAAGATTGCAGGACGTACTTACCTTTATAGCCGTTATCATCTAAGACTTTTTTCATTACCGCTACCGGCTCCTCATCCGCATTCGTATAGATCGTTACCTTGTCATTCGCGGCGTTGCTTTTGCTGCAAGCCCCTAATAACAACAAGGTAAAGACACAGCCTAGTAAGACGATTAATTTGTTTATCATTCATCATTCTCCTTTTCTTTTATACGCGTTTTTTCTCAATCGAATGTTTTTTTCCTAGATTCGTAAACAAATTTGGAAGCGTCGTTCGCTTCGCTAATTGCGTCAGTCCTTGCACGCTTAAATTAATAACTAGTAAAAAAAGTGACAGCATGAAGATATCGTTAAACCGACCAAAATGCTGAAGCTCCTTCAGCTTGGCGGTAATAACCATCGTGTTGGCGCTAGTCAAGAAAATTACCGCGCTGATAGTGACCATTGAATTGAAGAAATAGTAAGAAAAAATATCAATGATCGTGATTTTAGAATTCGGGATCAAGATTCGCCAAACCGTTTTAATCCAGCTGTCTCCCATTAATTTCGCGGTGTTCTCCCAATTTAAATTCATTTTTTGCAAGGCTTCCTTCGCCATTTGATACGGCGTAGAAAAATAATGAATGACCGTAACGATGACTAAGATCAGCAACGTATTATGCAGCTGGGTGCCGCTAAAAAGTAATAAGAAGGCGACCCCTAAAACCATGCCTGGAATCGAGTTGGTGATCGTCGCGATGCTGTCGATCACTTGATTGACCTTATACAATTTTCGCTCCCGTGAAGTCAGGATCGCCGCGAAATACGCGATCACGGTTCCAACCAACGCGGTTAATAACGCCATCATCAAGGAATTTCTCAAAGTAGAAACGAGACTGTCATCTTGAATAAAGCGAGCGAAATTAGTAAAGGTCGGCTGCAACTCATAAGGCCAATTCGTGACCATTGGAATAATCAGCAAGACCGCAAACACGCCTAAGATAAATAATGAGACGCTTAAAAACAGCAATCGGAAAAGCCAATCTCTGACTGGATTTTTTTTCATCACGATCGGTCGTGGTTTTTCGTATCGTACGACCTTCTTTTGCAAATGATTCAAAATCAAAATACTTACGATCGATGGCAAAAGCATCGTCAACGCTACGAGTGAACCAAATTGAAAATTCGGGATCGTTCCCATAAAGCCTTCATATAATAAGGTCGTGATAAAAGGTGTCTGTCCGCCTACCGCGCTGGGAATCCCAAAATCCGTGAAGGACATGAAGAACCCTTGTAAAAAGGCCACCGCCAAAACCCGCGCCAAAGGAGTCAAAATCGTCTTCACTAAAGACCGATGCCACGCGTCCCCCATCAAACGAGAAACGATGAACAGCTGCGTATCTAAATATTTCATGGAATTATTAATCAAAATAAAGATCGGTGGCAAAGTGTAAATGATAAAACCTAATAAAATACCGATGGACCCATAGATGTGGAACAGCTCCTGTTTAAAAATTTTGCTCCACAGTCCTTGACTTCCAAAGGCATAAATAAGAACAAAGCCATAGGTAATCGTCGGCAGCAACATCGGGAAATGCAAGATGCTCTCATTCAGCTTTAAAAATTTGCGATTGATCTGCGTAAAATTATTGCCGTAAGCCAAGAGAAATCCTAGTAACGTCGAACAGCTGGTCGCGATCAAAGAATAGCTCAAGCTATTACTAAAGGAGGTTCGCCACTTGGGACTAAAAATGTCAATACTTTTCCCGCCGACCTCAGGAAAAGCAGTCAAAACGATCTGCACTAAGGGCCACGCTAGAAATAAAATGAAAAAGCCTAAGACCAACCAACTGCTGAAACGTTTCAAGGAAAGAACTCTACTCATGTAGCCACCAGCTTCATGGACGCTTGAAAAATCTGCTGGATGTTCCGTTGCTTGATTGCTAATTGATTGACGATGAATTCCTCCACAAAATGGCAAGAAGACGCACTCATGATCTCGATTGGCGAACTGCACTGGGCGATCTTTCCTTTATCTAGTACGACGATCTTATCGGACATCGTCAACGCTTCTTCCGGATCATGGGTGACGATGATGATAGTTAAATGCAGCTTACGGGCAATTTCTTGAATTTTTTCCTTGATTGATTCCTTGATCACCCCATCCAACGCGCTCAAGGGTTCATCTAACAATAGCAGCTGCGGCTTCATCACTAATGTTCGACCTAACGCCACCCGCTGTTTTTGACCACCTGACAGTTGATGGATTGGCTTGTCTAAATGTTTTTCTAAGTTCAGCAGCCGAATCAATTCCGCTACCTCGTCACTAGAAGAACGCTCCTTTTCATTTTTCAAGCCGTAGATCAGATTTTGATACGCGGTTAAATTAGGAAACAGCGCGTAATCTTGAAAAACGATATTGAAAGGCCGTTTCTCCATTAACGTATGAGTGATTTCTTTATCATTAAAATAAATTTTCCCCGCTGTCGGTTCTTCTAATCCTAAAATCAAATTCAACAAGGTCGTTTTGCCCGAACCGGATTGCCCTAAAATAGAAACAATCTCGCCGGCTGCGATCTCTAAGTTGATATCTTCCAGCACCGTCGTTTCTTGGAATTGCTTGTGGATTTTTTCGAGTTTCAGCACAGTTATTCTCTCCTTTTCATCTTGAAGGGGCCGTTCTTCCCAAGAGTCATTCTTCATTTTTTGATTGTTTTTTGCGTCTTCCTAACTAGTAAAGTAACGCTAAGTGATTGCCCACCTATGTAAAAAAGTATAGCGGCGCATTGTTAAGGCTCGATCAACTTCATGCAAAGATAAAATAAAGATTGTTATGATCGTGTAAAGATTTGCGGAAATAATCTGAACTGTAATCGTTGCACCCGCAACGATTTTCTTTTATACTTATTCTGGTTCAAAGGAAGGATGAGAGGAAGAAAATGGATTCTTTTATGCAAATGGTCAATCGCCTCGCGCGACTTTCAGCCTTGTATCGTGAAAAGGAATTTAAAAAATTAGGCTTGGGTGAAATGCATCACGCCTATATTTTAACGATTTGCCGTCAACCAGGGATTTCCCAAGAAGAGCTGGCTTGTCGCATCTTTGTAAATAAAAGCAACGTCGCTCGCCAATTGGCCCAGCTAGAACAAAAGGGTTTTATCACTCGCAAAAGTGATCCGACAGACGCCCGACGCTTACAAATTTTTCCCACTGAAAAAGCACAGGAAATCAAAGAGGAGATTCGCCGCATCTTAGCCGACTGGAATCAGACGCTATTGGCAGAAGTCCCCGCCAAACGACAGGCTGAACTTTTGGCAGACTTAGATAAGATCATGACAACTGCGGAAGCACGCATTTGTAGTAAGGAGCAAAAATGAAATTAATTTTAAACTATTTGCGACCCTATCGTTCACAAGTGACGATTGGCGTGATTATTAAATTTTTAGGAACAATGATGGAACTGGTCCTCCCGTGGACGCTGGCCTATATTTTAGACCACGTGATCCCACAAAAAGATCCCCACAAAATCCTTTTGTGGGGCGGTGTCATGCTATTGGCCTCCGCCTTTGCTTTATGGGCGAATATCATTGCCAACCGCATGGTCTCAAAAACGGCGAAGAACACGACCAAGCATATTCGCGATGACCTATTCAAAAAAATTAGTTATTTAGATACGACTCAGATTGAAGAGGTCAGCGTCTCCTCATTAGTCTCACGAGTCACGACCGATTCTTATAATATTCATTTAACATTAGGAGTCATGCTGCGGATGGGCATTCGCGCACCGATCCTGTTGATCGGCGGAATTTTGATTACTACCACCTTAGATCCGGTGTTGACACTGGTCTTAGTCGCGGTGATGCCGATCATCTTCGTGGTGGTCACACACATTTCTAAAAAAGGTGTGCCGCTGTTTAGCAAATTGCAAACAAAGGTCGATCAACTCGTGCTGACGGTGCGGGAAAATGTGACTGGTTCCCGCGTCATCAAGGCGTTGTCGAAGGAAGCGTATGAACGGAATCGTTTTGAACAAGTCAATCAATCATTAGTAAATGCGGAGACGAAAGCCAATGTGACGTTGGCTGCTTCGCCGGCATTGTTGGATTTATTTTTAAATCTAGGCTTGACCCTCGTGATCGTAGTCAGTTCCTACCGCGTCAATGCAGGACTGACACAACCCGGAGTGATCGTCGCTTTCTTAACGTATTTCACGATTATTTTGAATGCGATGCTGTCGATCACGCGAATTTTTGTTTTGTATTCCCGAGGACTGGCTTCCGCCAAACGAATCAACGATGTCTTGCGGAAAAAACCAACCTTGGTTCCCGGTACTTTAGAACAACGCAAGGAAAGCACGACAAAATTACGTTTCGATCACGTGACCTTCGCCTATCCCGACGCCGCGACTGCGATCGAAGATATTTCCTTCAATTTAGCATCCGGCGAAACATTAGGAATCATGGGGGCTACCGGCAGCGGGAAAACCACCATCGCCAGTTTGATCTTACGCTTGTATGATCGGTCCTCTGGACAAATTCTTTTGGACGGCCAAGACATCAAGCATTATTCCTTAGACGCGCTGCATCAAAAAATCGGCGCTGTCTTACAAAAAGATGTCTTGTTCGCCGATACGATCCGCGAAAATATTTTATTCGGTCGAGCTTTTTCAGAAGAACAAGTCCAGCAAGCAATAGACGATGCGCAGGCCCGAGAATTTATTGATAAATTAGCGGAAGGCTTGGATTACCACTTAGAAGCTAAAGGACAAAATCTCAGTGGCGGTCAGAAACAACGAGTGCTCTTAGCTCGTGCGTTGATTGGCCAGCCGGATCTCTTGATCTTAGATGATTCCTCTAGCGCGTTGGACTATCATACTGATGCGAATTTAAGAAAAGCCCTGCGGACTCATTTTGCAGCGACTACCAAAATTTTGATTGCTCAACGGATCAGCTCGATCCAACATGCAGACAAGATCCTCCTTTTAGAAAAAGGAAAAATGATCGGCTATGGCAGTCATGAAGAGCTACTGGCTGACAATTCAACTTATCAAACGATCTACCACGGTCAGATTGGAGGGGCGAGCATTGGAGAATAATTCACGTAAAAGTACACTGCTGCGATTATGGGGCTACTTGTATCAATTCAAATGGCTGTTATTTTTAGCGGTGCTGTTAACCATCGCCAGTAATTTATTTGCTTTAGTCGGGCCTTTGCTTTCCGGCTACGCCATCGATGCGATCCAGATCGGCCAAGGTAAGGTCGCCTTTCAAAAAGTCTTCTTTTACTGTGCTTGGATGGTGGGCTTTTACTTAGCCTCAGCGATTTTAAGCTACGGTATCAGTCGCTTAATGATTTATTTGAGTCAAAAAATCGCCTTTCGATTACGGAAAGATTTATTTGATAAAATCGTTTCCCTGCCAGTAGGCTATTTTGATCAGCATCAAACAGGTGATATCGTCAGCCGCATGAGCTATGATATCGACACGATCAATACCTCACTAGCCAGCGACTCCGTCCAAGTGTTAAGCAGCTTGGTCACCATCATCGGTTCTTTTGTGATGATGATGGTGATTTCGCCAATAATGGTAACGATCTTCTTAGTCACCGTGCCAGCATCGATTTTACTAACACGTTTTTTGACCAGTAAATTCCAGCCGCTGTTTCGCAAACGTTCCGCTAAGCTAGGGGAATTAAACGGTCTGACCGAAGAACTTTTATCCGGCGAACAAACAACGAAAGTCTATCATCAAGAAGAAACCATGATCAAGCGCTTCGCCGCTAAAAATGACGAAGCCATGACCGCCTATTACAATGCCGAATATTACGGCAGCATGACTGGACCTTCCGTCAACTTCATTAACAATGTCTCCTTGTCATTGATCAGTATCTTAGGCGCGTTTTTATTCCTATTTGGTCATCTCACATTAGGGAAACTTTCGTCCTTTGTGCTGTATTCACGAAAATTCTCTGGTCCAATCAACGAGCTGGCAAATATTTTCAGCGACCTGCAATCCTCGATCGCTGCTGCTGAACGTATTTTTAAACTGTTAGATGAAGAACCTGAAGTCCAAGATGTGCCTGAGGCTTACGTCTTCGACCATGTGAAGGGCGCTGTTCGCTTCGATCATGTCTCTTTCAGCTATCAGCAAGCACAACCGGTAATCAACGATCTGTCCTTTGACATCGCCCCCGGCAGTATGGTCGCCATCGTTGGGCCCACCGGTGCCGGCAAGACGACGATCGTCAATCTATTAATGCGTTTTTACGATCCAAATAGTGGCGCAATTTATTTAGATGGACAAAATATCAAAGAAGCGACCCGCGAAAGTTTGCGGAAACAATACGCGATGGTCTTGCAAGACACATGGCTCTTTACCGGGACGATTTTTGAGAATCTGACCTATGGCAATGAAGCCGCCACGATGGAAGATGTCGTTGCCGCTACAAAGGCCGCTCACATCCATGATTTTATTACCCAGCTGCCTAAAGGCTATGACACGCTCATGACCGAAGACGGCTTGACGATCTCTCAAGGTCAAAAACAATTACTGACGATCGCCCGGGCGATGCTGCTGAATGCAGAGCTGCTGATTTTAGATGAGGCGACTTCCAATGTCGATACCCAAACCGAGCTGTTGATCCAAGCAGCGATGGGCCGTTTGATGGTGGATAAGACTTCCTTCATCATCGCCCACCGGCTCTCAACGATTCGTGAAGCCGATTTGATCCTAGTCGTCAATAACGGCAACATCGTCGAACAAGGGACTCATGAAGAACTCTTAGCAAAAAAAGGCAACTACTATCAGCTCCATCAAGCACAATTTGAGCATTAAAAAAACACCAGTCCATTTGTGGATTGGCGTTTTTTGATAGATCCGACAGCAATCGAAATAATGGAGACAGATGTAAATAAAAAGACGTTTACCAACTTTTGGTAAACGTCTTTCTATTTTTTATTACCAGCCACCAGATGCTCCGCCACCGCCGGAGGACCCACCACCGAAGGAACCCCACGATGAGCCGCCGCCAGAGCTGTTGTTATTATCCGACCAATTACTGGAATTATAATTTGATGCTAAGTACGCCGTTGTCAGCACATCCCCATTGCCGGAATAAAGGGTATCGCCAATCAAGATCCGACCGAACAATTTCTTTTCCGCCGCTGGATCACGCAGCAGCTGTCCTTGAATGATTGCTCGCTTAATCCCTCTGACAGATAAGCCGATCACTAAGCCACTTAAGAAAATCGGATACAGCGGCGATTGCTGCGTTGCCCGATTCAAAGCTTTATCACCAACAATCGTGGTCGTTGCTTGCTGGTAACGCTTATAGGTTTCTTTTAAAAAGACTCGTGCTCGCAAAAGATTTATCAGACTGATCAGACTGACTAACCACAAAAGACTTAATACGACTAGGCCAGTCCAGTGGAAAAACATCAATTGTGTTCGTTGATCCTTTACTTGAGCGATTTGCGAATCTACTAGTGCCGTCTTGGTATTCATGGTGGCGAAGACTTCATCAATCACTTGATTGACGCCTTGGTCGTAATCTTCATCCTTAAAAGCATCCACGACATCGTCGTTATTAATAATGTCATCTGCCTTACCGTCGGGAATCAGACCTTCCAACCCGTACCCCACTTCTAATCGAAATTCCTGCTCGTCTAAAGCAATCAGGTACAAGACGCCGTTGTTTTCCTGTTTATCGCCGATACCCAATTGATTAAAGACTGTATTGGCGTAAGACTCGATGTCTTCCCCGCGAGGCAACTCAGGTACGGTGACAACGGCTAATTGCGCGCCGTTGGTACTGGCCGCCAGTTGTTTGTTTAATTGATAAATTTTTTGTTTCAGTTTATCACTCAGCATCCGCGCGTTGTCAGAAACAAAAACATTATTCCTATTGATCGTCAAATGACTATCTGTCCCTTTGATCGCGACTTGATAATTATTGGCCTGCCTTGGATATTCCTTTAAATTAGACAAATTGTCATTCATAGTCGTTTTGAAGGATTGTGTAACTGTCACTTGTTTACCAGCTAGAATAGCTGCTCGTTCCTGATCCAACGTTGTTAGCTGCTGATCGTAGCCAGCTTTTTTATCGCCATAACCACCGCCAGTAACTAACCTTAAGAATGAAAATCCGCTCACCAGCAGCACAATCACTAACACTAATGAAAAAATACCGCTGCGCCTACGCAATTTGCGGTAATTCCCAACAACCGTTTGATGAAGCTGTTCCCTTGAAGCATACGGATCCTTTTTCATTTTTTTCACCCATCCTTATTCAAAACTAACGTCAGGCACCTCTTTGGCTTTTTCATCCGCTTTAAAATTCGCTTTCTTATCAAAGCCTAAGACTTTCGCCGCCATATTTTTCGGGAAGCGGACTAAGCTTTGATTGTAATCGTTGACTTCTTCGATATAATTCTTTCGTTCAACGGAAATACGATTTTCTGTTCCTTCTAGTTGTACCATCAATGTTTTAACATTTTCATTTGAAGCTAGTGTCGGATAATCTTCTTGGATTACATTCACCATTGTTCCTAAACTCTGTTCGATCTGATTATTCGCCGCGTTTTTTTCCGCAGGTGATTTCGCGCTGTTGTAAGCTTTTCGTGCGTCTGTAATTTCCTTGACGATCTTCTCTTCATGATTCATACTGCCTTGCACACTGTTCACTAAGTTCGGAATCAAATCTGCCCGTCGCTGCATCACATTTTCAACTTGCGACCATTTGGCATCGACATTGTTTTCCGCCGAAGCCAATGAATTATAGGTGGTGATCAAGTAAGCACCGATTGCTAAAAGAATCACACCAAGCCCAACAATAAGCCCTGAATTTCTTTTCATTTTCCTCAATCCTCTTTTCTTTTTTCTTTGTGATTGAGCTAATTATAGCACTCGCCCCGTGGCGCGCCTCAGCCTTTCGACCGATTTTTCAATTAGGTGGTTGACAAAGAAAAAAGCGTTTTTTTCCTTCATATAAGTAAAAAAAAAGCGAGTATAATTTTTTATCCTCGCTTCCTTCTTCTTAAATAAATTATCTCTCACAGCACTTGCTGTTTACACCACTGCTCAATAAATTCGGTACATTTTTCAATCTCTTCAGAGTCTTGAGCTTTCCGCCGAATCAAATAAAAATTTCGTTTAAAGCTATCATCCAGCATTTGATAAGAAATTCCTTCAACCGCTCGTTCAGAAATTACCGAGCAGCCAAAGCCACGCTTTAATAAACCTACAATGATCTCATTATTTTGAATCTCGATGATAGGGTCTTTGATATCTCTCTCATCTAAAAAGCGCTTCGTGTAATAATGGACGCCGGAAGTATTTTCCCGAACGAGCCACGGGCCGGTCTTAGGATCGCCAGCCAAAACTAGTTGGTCCTCCATTAAAGAAACGCGTTTGATATTCGCTGAGGATAATGGTTTTTCAGTAAATCCAAGATCAACCGTATGATGTTCTACCGCCTGCAGCACTTCTAGCGAATTCATCATTTGAACACTGAAACGAATATGGGGAAAATTTTGATACAAATCGATCAGCAAAGTGGGCAAAACATAATTGGCGAAGGTGTGTGAAGCGCCGATTACACACCGGATGATTTGCTGTTGATTGATTTGAACTGCTTGATACAGATTCTCCCAGTCATCGATCAAATCCACGACCCGCTCGTATAAAATTTCTGCCTGTTGAGTTACCAAGACTTCTTTGCGACCGCTGCGGATGAACAACTGCGTATTCAATTCATTTTCCAGCTGTTTGATCTGTGAAGAAACAGTCGGTTGAGAAATAAATAAAATCTCCGAAGCCTTGGAAAAATTTTTGGTTTCATAAACTACTTTGAAGGTTTCTAGCCATTTAAATATCGTAATCACTTCCATTATTTTTTTCTATCTAAGGTATTATATCAATAAATAATAATAATCAAAGTTGTCGGTTATAATAATTTTCATAGAAAGGAGCCTGCATATGTCTAACACTATTTTAATGTCATTAAAAAAAATCATTCCTGGCTTAAGTTTGTCGGTAGCTGTCGCGATCTGCGGCAAGCTCTTGGCGCTGCTACTGCCAAAGCTTGGTGCAGCGACACTTGCGATCTTGCTGGGGATTCTCTTAGGAAATACTTTTTTTAAACAAACAAGTCTAGCGGACGGGACAAAATTTTCTGAGAGTCGGCTGTTGGAATACTCCGTTGTCTTACTAGGCCTCACAGTGACCTTCCAAACGATTGGTCAAATGGGTATCAAAGGGCTGATTTTTATCATACTTCTCATGACGATCGTCATCGTCGGAGCTTATCTGCTAGGTCGCAAGCTCGGCTTTAATGAAAAAATGGCCTTGATGATGGCCGGTGGAAACGCGGTCTGTGGCTCTTCTGCCATTGGAGCGATTGCACCAGCGATTGAAGCGGATGATAATCAAAAAGGACAGATCATCACGCTGGTGAATCTGCTGGGAACTGTTATGATGCTGACGCTGCCCTTTTTAGGAATTCATTTGTTCGGCGGTGCGTTGTTCGCTAAAAGTGCTTTATTAGGAGGCACGTTGCAATCCGTTGGGCAAGTTGTCGCCGGCGCTAGCTTGGTCAATGCCGAGACGGTCAAATTTTCGATGCTGTTTAAGATCACGCGGATCATTTTTCTCGTCGTTGTAGTATTCGTCTTTGAACAAAAGGTGCGCCGCGATCAATTAGTCACTACCAAAAATGCCAAGAAAAAATTTCCGATTCCTTGGTATGTCTTAGGTTTTCTATTAGCCTGCGTAGTGAATAGCTTCCTGCCTTTACCTGCCTTCTTTAATCAAGGAGCACATTTTATCAGCTCATGGTTTGAAACGATCGCCTTAGCTGCCATTGGCCTGCGTTTAGATTTCCGAAAATTTTTGAAAGAAGGCCCGCGCTTTTTGATTTACGGTTTATCTGTCGGCTCGCTGCAAACCATCGCCGCAGTCGCGTTGATTTTTCTTTTACACATTTAAAAGGACGTGTGCCAACCAACTGGTGGGTCCACGTCCTTCTTTTTTTATTTTATCACCGCGACAATTTCAACTTCCACCAACGCATCCTTAGGCAAGCGGGCCACCTCTACACAAGAACGACTAGGCTTTTCATTAATAAAAAAACTTTCATAGACTTGATTAAACTCGACAAATTCACCGATATCATTCAAAAAACAAGTCGTTTTGATAACTTGATCATAATCTAGATCAACTGCCCGCAAAATGCCACCCACATTTTGCAGCACCTGTTTCGTTTGCTCTTGGATCGTTTCCCCGACTAATTCTCCAGTGACTGGGTCCAAGGCAATCTGGCCTGAGGCATATAAGAAACCATTGACGACTTTTCCTTGCACATAGGGACCAATTGCCTGCGGCGCCTCATTTGTTTCGACGGTGTAAACAGGTGCTACCTCTTGAAGATCCAGTTTCATTACATTGTTTTTCATTTTTCCCACTCCTTTTTTTGAAATCAAAAAAGCACCCCACCTTTATCAGTGAGATGCTGGAGAATCCCACTTAACAAATGTCAAACAGGACTTCAAACCGTTTTTTTCAAAACAAGTCTCAAGTCCTAAGCCTAATAATAATCATTTGCCAAGCAGTCGTCGCGTTCATAGAAATTCTCCTTCTTAAAATTAAATTTAAATGGCAATTAAATTAATTTATGGTTGTAATAATAACGGAGGTTGCTGTGTTTGTCAATAAGTTTAAAGAATTTTCTGACATTTAATCATTGTCTTTCTCTCATTTTTGTAAGCTGATTGTTCGTTAGATACATGGTGAGCCTCAAATTTTTTCGGTATCTTTGAAATAAAGAGAGAGGAGTTTTTTAATGAATCATGGATTGACTGGTTTCCAGTTAAAAGTAGTTGGGGTCATAACGATGGTGATCGATCATCTAGCAGAATTTTTCCTATTTCTAGGAGTTCCGATGTGGTTTCACTGGATCGGACGAATCGCAGCACCGATTTTCCTTTTTGAAAGTTCCGAGGGCTTTATTCATACAAGCAATCGAAAAAAATATATGTTCCGTTTGTTGGTGGGCTATTGGATCATGGGAATCATTGGCCAAATTATCAACCGCTACCTAATGACTGGTGATGCTATTATTATGAATAATATTTTTGGAACGCTGTTTTTAGGAACTGTTTATATGCAAGCATGCGAATACTTCAAACAACGCAAAACTTTTTTCAAAGGATTGATTTGGTTCCTTGTCCCAACACTGCTAAGTATCTTAGCAATGACCTTATTATCTAGCAGCTTATTCGAGTCAGAGATTGGACCGGTTTTCTTCCAAATCTTTACTTTGCTGGTGCCAACTTTATTACTGACTGAGGGTGGAATTTTATTTGTTTTACTAGCCGTCTTGTTCTATCTATTCCACGGCAAAAAACTGTTACAAGTCGCTGCATTAGTAGTAGTCGCAGCAATCATGCTCGTTTTTGGCGGCGGCATACAACAGGCCTTCACTTTGAATTTCCAATGGATGATGCTTTTTTCAGCTATTCCTATCATTCTTTACAACGGCGAAAAAGGCCGCAGCATGCGGAATTTCTTCTACACTTTTTATCCCGCACATATCGCGTTATTCGCCGTCATCAGCTTTTTGATCCAGCGCTAAGCTTGACCTTCAAACAAAAAAGCCGTACAATGCTGATTGTGAATAAATCGTACAGATAACACGCTTCGCGTGTCGAGAGAGAGGCGGTTTCTATTAATTTAGAAACCACCTCTCTCTTTTTGCGAGTTCCTCTTCTTGCTTTAGCAAGTTTAGTGGAATCGTATGCGTGCTGAAGATCATTCATTTTTCGCTTTTTAGAAAAATGAGCCCGCCACTTTGAAGTAGCTGCGATTTCCTCTTCGCATTTTTAATGCGATTAGTGGAATCGTACGCGTACTGAAGAGCATTTCATTTTTCGCTTTTTGAAAAATGAGTCCGCCACTTTGAAGTAGCCGCAAGTTCCTCTTCTTGCTTTAGCAAGTTTAGTGGAATCGCACGCGTGTTGAAGATCATTTCATTTTTCGTTTTTTGAAAAATGAGTCCGCCACTTTGAAGTAGCTGCGAGTTCTTCTTCGCTTTTTTATACGATTATTCAAGTAAAGTCTGTGAGGTTATAAAATGAAAGAAAAGAAAATCCATTTGTTGTATGCTGTCTTAGCCACTGGGATCATGTCCTTCGCTGGTGTCCTGATTGAAACCGCCATGAACGTTACCTTTCCAACATTGATCACACAATTTGGGATCTCCACTGGAATGGTGCAGTGGGTCACGGCGATTTACCTCTTAGTGATCTCTATCATGGTGCCTTTTTCAAATTACTTATTGAAAAATTATTCGATTCGAAAATTATTTTTAGTCGCTAATCTCTTTTTTATTGCCGGTTTGGTGACGGATTTATGGTCGCCTTCCTTTAGTATCTTGTTAGCCGGACGCCTGTTACAAGGTGTCAGCACCGGAATCGCGCTACCGTTAATGTTCCATATTATTTTGAACTTTACACCGATGCATAAACGGGGAACGATGATGGGGGTTGGAACCTTGACGACCTCCATTGCGCCGGCAATCGGACCAACTTACGGCGGAATCATGACCGCTAGCTTGTCTTGGCATTCGATCTTTTTATTTTTACTACCGGTCTTGGCTTTGTCGTTAATTATCGGCTTATATGCGATCCCTGAAATGCCGGTCAAAAAATCCGGCAGACTGGATGTCGTCAGTTTGTTAGGCGTGGCCCTTCTGTTTAGTGGGCTGTTAATGTTCTTAAATCAACTAGGCAGCTGGCTGAGTCTCGTATCTTTGGCCGTTGGAATCTTAGGTCTCGTGATTTTTTATCGGCAAGCGACTCGCGGAAAAAATCCATTGGTGCGCATTACTGTTCTGAAAAACAACGTCTTCGTTTTGTTTTTATGCGGTTTTCTCGTGTGTCAGTTTTTACTTTTAGGAATTTCCTTCGTCCTGCCAAACTTCATCCAGATCGTTCTAGGCAAAGACGCTTTTATTGCTGGCTTAGTTATGATGCCGGGTGCTGCTGTCGGTGCCATCCTAGCACCGATCTCTGGCCGCATCTTAGATACCTTCGGCTCAAAAAAACCAATCCTATTAGGCCTAAGCCTAGCGACGATCGGCTGGATCGCTTTGACCGTATTATTACGAGCACCAAATTTATTAGGGTTTGTAGCAGGCCATGTCTTTTATATGATCGGAATCGGCTTTGCTTACAGCAACCTGATGACGACCGGCATGAATCTATTGCCAGAAGCTGATTACGGCGACGGCAATACTCTTTTTAATACGTTACAACAGTTCTCTGGTGCAGTCGCCACCGCGATCGTCGCGACTATCATTAATCTAGCACAGCAATCCCAGTCGAATTTTATTGCCGCCACTGTTACCGGTTCGCAAATCTCGCTGCTCTTTCTACTCGCACTGCTAGTGATCGTTTTGATTGCTTGTTGGATTCATTTCCGCAAAGAACCAACCATCGCTTGATGGCTGGTTCTTTTTTTTATTCTTCACATTCGCTCATGGAATCAATTGATTCAACTGATTCACTTTTTCTCACTTGCACGATCAAAAGAATTGCTAATAAAACGATCACTGCACCAAAAATCGGTGTGTAGGCAAGTCCTATTTTACCTGTGACTTGAGCGCCAATCGTTGAACCTAAAGTAATTCCGATATTAAAAGCTGCGATGTTCAAGGCTGAGGCCAAAGTAATATCTTGTGGGACATATTTTTCGGCTAGCTCTACAACATACAGCTGCAAGCCAGGGACATTCATGAATGCAAATAGACCTAACAACAGCGCCGCCGACAATCCTAAAATAGTGTTTCCAAGCAAAACGGTCACAAATAAAAAGACGAGCGCAACTAACAATAAACCAAACATCTTCATCAATGAAGCCAACGGTTGAGCATTGGCAAAGTGTCCACCAATTGTATTTCCAATCGCCACCATGATGCCGTAAACGATCAAAATAATGACCACCGCACTAGCAGAAAAACCAAATCCTGCTAAAATTGGCGATAAATAAGTATACGCTGCAAAAGTCCCGCCATAACCAAATGCCGTGATTAAAAAGGACATGACTAACGGTTTGTTCGTAAAGATTCTTACAAATCCCTTTAAGTCAATTTTTCCTGGTATTGGTAAATTACGAGGCACTAAAAAGCTGCTGGCGATCAATCCAATTAAACCAACGACTGCGATAAAAATGAAGGACATTTTCCAAGTCGTTTGCTGACCGATAAAGGTTCCTAGTGGTACTCCGGTCACTGTTGCAACTGTCAAACCAGTAAACATAATGGCAATCGCACTTGCTCGCCGTGAAGGTTCCACGACATCCGCCGCAATCACTGTAGAGACCGACATAAAGATGCCATGAGCGAGCGCCGCTAAAATTCGACCAACTAATAAAATCAGAAAAGTCGGCGCAAAGGCCGCTAACAGATTCCCGCTGATAAACAACAGCATAATACCTAGCATCAAGTTGCGTCGATTCCATTTTCCTGTTAAGACAGTCAAAAGCGGCGCACCGATCGTAACGCCTAACGCATAGAGTGAGACCGTCAGGCCCGCTTGAGCCAACGTGACGTGAAAACTTTTGACTAGCAGTGGCAGCAGGCCGACACTGATAAATTCAGTCGATCCAATCGCAAAGGCATTGATCGCTAAAGCAAATAACGTTAAATTAGGTGATAGTTTCTTTTCCATTTTCTTCCTCCAAAGCAAGTATTTGTAAGCTACGAAAAGATACTATATACTGTGGAAGATCTTTTGGTAAGTACCCACTTTTTTGTACCATAGATACTTTTTAGTAACTTTTGGATCATAACAAGCTTTAAAGGAGCAAAAAAAATTTGGAAAATCGCGCTTATATGATCGGTGTCGAAGCCACGATGGCTGTCATCGGTGGAAAATGGAAACCGATCATTCTATGTAATCTTCGGCATGGGCCGATGCGCCCTAGTGATTTGAAACGAGGAATCTCTGGCATCAGTCAAAAAATGCTGACTTCTCAGCTGCGAGAATTAGAAGCGGACAACATTATCGACCGCAAAGTCTATCAACAAGTCCCGCCGAAGGTCGAATATTCTTTAAGTGAATACGGCCGCAGTCTATCTGACATTTTGGACAACCTGTGTAGCTGGGGCGAACAGCACGTCGCTCATCTACAAGAACAAGGCCACCCAGTTTGCTTAGAGAAAGCAAACTAAAAAGAGGTTGGGACAAAAGTGTTCAACTTCAAGAAATTTCGGCTTATTTCCGAAGAAGCTACTTCTGTCACACCGTTTATACGGAAATAGGAGCTGAGACAAATTAATGTCCCAGCTCCTTCTTTTATCTGCCGCGGAAAGAAAGGATAAATTTTTTACATGAATAAATCGCTTTACAACAAGTATATCCATGTTCGGCTTCACAAACTAGCTTTATCAGCAATATGCCAAACGAGTTTGCGAAAGCCTTTTTCACGTAATAGAAACATCGTCTGCTATTTCAGCCCAATGATTCGTCGGTCCATGTCCATGCCCCACATAAATCGGCTGGCTAATCGCCGCTTGAATAAATTGCTTGCCAATAACGATCGCTTGCTTCAAGTCCGTCCCTTTTGCCAACTCAGCCGCGATACAAGCAGAAAAAGTATCGCCGGTACCATGAGTATTTGCCGTTTCAACACGAGGTGTGCTCATCCAGAAGGCCTCACCATCGGCTAGTAACACGAAATCGGCCGCGTTGCTATTGTGACTATGACCGCCTTTGACGATCACATTTTTCGTCCCTAAGGCTTGCAGTTTTTTAGCTGCCGTGGTCATTTCTTGATCCGTTACGATCCGTTCACCAATGATCACCTCTGCTTCTGGCAAATTAGGTGTCACGACGGTAGCTAATGGCAATAATTTTTGATTGATCGTCTGGACCGCCTCGGTTTGTAATAGATGGTGTCCGCCTTTTGCCACCATTACTGGATCAACGATCAGTGGGCCAAAATCGACCTGCTTTAATTTTTTCACGACCGTTTCGACCCGTTCCACATCGGCCAGCATTCCTGTCTTTGCCGCTCCAATCGTAAAATCCGCCGCTAGCGAATCAAATTGCTCTTCGATGAAGGCGCTAGGAATAGCCAAGCTGTCCTGCACACCGTAAGTGTTTTGCGCCGTCAAAGCTACGATGATACTCATGCCAAACGCCTTTCGCGCTTGAAAGGTTTTTAAATCGGCTTGAATGCCCGCTCCGCCGCCTGAATCTGAGCCGGCGATAGTGACGACTTGTGGTGTTGAATTAATCATGCTTGGACCTCCAGTACATCAATCATTTTTTGTTTCAGTGAACGAACCTTCGCTGCGACATTTTCCGCTAGCATGATCTCACTGACAATTGAAACACCTGCAATACCTGTTCCCTTAAATTGAAGGAGTTTATCTTCCTTGATCCCGCCAATCGCCACGCTAGGGATTGCGACAGCTTGATTGATTGCTTGCAATGTTTCTAGCGAAGTCAAGGTTGTCTCTTTTGTCGTCGTGGGAAAAATCGCACCGATTCCTAAATAGTCGGCCCCTGCCTGCTGTGCTTCCAAGCCGCGAGCGACCGTCTTAGCGGACACCCCTAATAGTTTCTCTGAACCGATCAAAGACCGAACCACGTTCACCGGCATTTCATCATCGCCAATGTGGACACCTGCTGCATCCACTGCCAAACAAATATCCACCCGATCATTAATGATCAATGGAACTTGATAACAATCCGTCACTGCCTTGACTTTTCGCGCCAATTCATAAAAAGCGCCGCTTAATAATTCTTTTTCTCGCAATTGCACCAAGGTTACGCCGTTTTGACAAGCTTCCTCGATGATACTTAAAAATTTCTTGTCGTTAAACTGATAGTGGTCCGTCACTAAATACAACGTTAAATCCATGAGCGTTGCCATCCTTTCACACCTTTTGTCCACTCTGTTTCCATCAACAAAGTCAATTGATTCAATGTCTCTTGCCGAAAATTTGCTAAGCCTCGCTGATTTTTAGCCGCTTCACCGCAACAGTTGAAATAACTGACGGCACTCACTACCGCTGCTGCTCCAACCACTCCACTGCCTAGCAAGGCCGCGATCAATGCGCCCACCACATCACCGGTGCCAGTAAAACGATCCAACTCCGGTACGCCATTTTGCAAGCGCCAGCTATTCTTTTGATCCACCACCAGGTCTTGACTGCCCGTGGCTAAGAAAATCGTTCGTGGATAGTCCACCGTCAATTTTTGTAAAGCAAGCGTTAATTCCTCCAGCGCCGCTTCACTTTGATCCAACGGACTACCGTCCACCCCACGAGCCTGACTCGGTAACCCGCAAAAATTCCGCAGCTCAGAAATATTTCCCTTTACCACAGTGGGCTCCGCCGCTACCAGCAAACGGCCAACTTGATTTCGCACAGTACTGACACCATAGCCGACTAAATCCACGACCGTTGGCTTTTTCAGCTCTTTAGCCAATTCAGCAGCCCCCACTAAACTTTTTTCCCGTGTTTTTGACAAATGACCAATATTCAACAGCAAGCTGTCGGTCTGCTGAAACAGCTCCGCAAACTCCCGCTCGTCTGAAGCCATGATGGGTTTAGCCCCCACGTACAGCAAAGCATTGGCCACTGTTTCGCAAGTCACCTCATTCGTAATACAATGAACCAAGGGCGCATTTGCCAAAGGCATGCTCGCACTTATCTCAACCGTTTTCATTCAAACCTTCTCCCTTCAAAAAACAATCGCTGCCAGCGCTTGAATATTTTTGTTTCTTTCAGCTTCACCAAGACAACAAAGGCGATAGCGGAACCAATCAAGGTCGCTCCGATAAAACGCGGCGTATAAATCAGCCAATATAATTCCTGCTGACTGCCAGTAAACCAAACCATCACCGGATAAGACAGCAATGAGCCTAAGATTCCCGTCCCGAAAATTTCACCTACCATCGACCAGACGAGCTTTCTGCCAAACTTGTAGAACAGCCCTGCAAAAAAAGCCCCGAAGACTGCCCCCGTTAAAGCTAACGGTGGAATCCCCAACATCGTCATGCGAATCAACGCACAGACCAAAGCCATCATGGTACCGTAAAAAGGACCCAGCAATACTCCGGCAATAATATTCATGACGCTCGACATCGGCGCCATCCCTTCAATCCTCATTAACGGAGACAACACTACGTCTAAAGCAATCATCAACGCCAACAAGGTCAACTTATGGATACGATCTTTTTCCATGCAAACAGCCCCTTTTCCTCAAGAGATATTTGGGGCTGGTCGTTCCACTCTTGCTGCTAGAAAGTCATTGTAAAAATAGAAAAACCCAACCAAAAAAACTGGTCGGGTACAATTCATCACTAGCTACATTTCCCTTCGACAGTCTTAACTGCATCAGGTTCAGTGGGTATAATCTCAGCTAAATAGCACCCCAAATGTTTCTCTTCAATTTGTTTGAAGTATAACATACTTTTTTTATTCCAACTAGCTTATACTTAGGAAAAAGGAGGGAAACTTTTATGCCAAAACCAAATTTTTCCGCCATTCATCATGTGGCGATCATTGTTTCTGATTATCAGAAGGCTCGTAACTTTTATGTCGATATCTTAGGTCTGCCCATCATTCGTGAAAATTATCGTCCAGAACGAGAGGATTATAAATTGGATTTGCAGCTAAATGACGCTGAATTAGAAATTTTTGCCGCAAATAACCCGCCTCAACGTCCCAGTTTTCCTGAAGCGGCCGGTTTGCGTCATCTCGCTTTTAAAACAGAAGACATCGAAGCGACAGTCGCCTACTTAAAGGAACAAGGGGTGGACTGCGAACCTTTACGCAGCGATGATTTTACCGGTGAACGGATGACGTTCTTTTTCGATCCCGATGGTTTGCCGTTAGAGCTACACGAATAAAAAAGCGGCAGAATTTGCTCTGCCGCTTTTTCTATGCTTCATCAACAGGATACTTGATGGCATTTTTCTTTAATTTTTCACTGATGATCTCATCAATATCGAAGTCCAAATTATCTGCCATCATATACGAATAGATCAAAACATCCGCTAGCTCTTCTTTCAAACGTTCGGTTTGGGTTCGCGCTTCTTTCGAGTCCTTCCATTGAAAAAGCTCTAATAGCTCCGCCGCTTCTAGTGTAATCGACAGCGCCAGATCCTTTTCATTATGAAAGGGACGCCAGTTTCGTTCGTCACGAAATTGATTGATTTTTTCCATACTGTTCATAGTCAACCTTCTTTCGCTCCTATTCTACCACAGAAACAAGACTGCGCTTTTCCGCCAGCTCACTGACCATCTCTTGAATCCAGCGAGTACTTTGAACCGTCAAAAAAGGATCGATCACTACTACCGGGTAATCCTTTGGTAGCCCTTCAGCAGAGCCCGTGGTAATCAGACAATCGTATTTTTTTAATTCCTCTTGCAGTTGTAAAGAGCCGCCGACTAACTTTTCAAAATGATGAATGGAAAAATTCCCGTACACCGAAACTTGAATTTGTCTTGTCAGAAAGGTTTCCTCAGTCGGAGTTAAATCTGATAATAATAAAACTTTTAGCAAATGATCCTGACTGGCTAACCAATCTAAGCTCTTGACCTCTGTCGTAACTAATAAATAAATATAGTTCCGGATATAATCCTCATCTTGGAACATCTGATACTTATCTACGAAACGCTCGACTAAATCTCTGATTTTTTCTACTCCGCGACGATATACGCGGGAAACTTCCTTTAGAAAAGAGGTTCGATTGCGCCAAAGCAGTCCGATATATTTACCTTCAGGATTGCAGAAATAAAAATCATTGCACAGCACCGTCGTCAAATCAATTCGCGCTTGCTTGGTTAAACGATGACCCAGCATTTGATTGAATTCCTCGACTAGCTCATAATGCTCCATAAATAATTTTTGATACTTCGGATTATCCGTCATGGCGATCTCCCGATGAGGAATACTGAAAACAATCGAGTCAGAATACGTTAGCCACAGCGTATCTCGCAGCATCATCGGGGGTAACTCTAGATTCACACCATCGCGAACGGCTTGCTTTAGTCTTTTATAAGAGACGCCTAAAGGCATGATCAGCCCTTCCGTCCGCAGCTCGTCTTCAGGATAATCGTGCCCGCTCTTTATCCGCCAAAAGCTGATGTACATATTATAGATGACACGTTTTTTGAAAATATATTTTTCGTGGATCTGATTCGCCTCCACAAAATCTTGGACATATTGTTCAATGATGTAATAGTGCTTCGTTGGTAATTTCGGCAAGGTACTTTCAAAAGCGCTTTGACGCTCGCTATAAAAACGATAATAAAAATTACGAATCTCAGCTTCATTCCCTTCGATTCGTAATGGCCGATAGCATAATTCCATCCCAGCCTGCGTCAAGACCTTCTCGATCTTTTTCAAATAGCGCTGTGTATTAGAAGAACTAAGGTACAGCTTCTTTGCTAAGGCGGTGATGTTCTCACACTCTTCATATAACAATTCTTCGATGATCTGAAATTCCGGACAAGTATTTAAGATATTTGCGTATAAATTACCCAAGCTAACCGTCTTATCCACGATTAAACGGTAGAGTCCTTTCGTTTTAATGATTTGAAAATTCGGATTTTCTCCATTAATTAGTTCAATATCATTTAATAAAATTGGTAATGAACAATTCAGTTCACTTAACAATTGATCACTCGACCAACCATCTCTTCGATAATACAGCTGCTCCAACAACGCTAATCGACGATTATTACTTGTTCCTAAAATTGTACGAAAGTCCACGATCATTCTCCCCTTTTAAAGAACGCCCCTGCCAAACCTCATCTCTCTCCAAACAACTCATCTCAGAAAATAAAGTACCCGCCTTTTTACAAGATAGATTTAGCCTGAAAAACGCCCTCTACGGAAAAAGAAAAGAACTTACAACCCGTATCACTTTCTCATTTTGCTTTCATCGTCTTATTCAAAAAAAGACTTGAATACTTGGAATCTTCTTTGTTGTTAACAAATAATAATATATTAAAGTGATATTGACAATTTTAGCCTAAAATAATTCAAAATGTATAAATTAGAAAAATTCATTTTTTGAAAAATAGGAAAAAATTGAAAAAAAAGCAATTTCATTTCGCAAAAAAGACCATGAATCAGCTACTTTAAGCCTTAACTTCAGCTTTCTAAATGAACTTTTAAAAAAATTTAATTTTTTTGTTTATTCTACTTCACATAAACTCACTAGAATTGATCCAGCTAGTTCTGTTTCCTCCCATTAATACTAGACAACTCATTTATCACTCTGATAATTTTATAAAAAATCGCTTACAAAATTAATTAACTAATCAATGCGAGATAATACTTTTGCCAAAATTCTTCGGTGACGACCTTTTCACCAGCTTCGACTAAAAATTCGCCCTTCGTCGGCTCCATGATACGCTCATCTGGAACGTGGTACAGGCGACGCTGGCCTTTAATAGGAAAAGGATGGATGCAGCGTACATTTTTAAAGATCCAAGCGTAAGAGCCTTCCCCTAACTGTTCCACATCAACCAAGTCCACAATACAAACCGCATGCCCCGAAATGCAGCCGGGGGTTTTGATTGCCGTTGAACAAATTAGTAATGGCCCGCGATGATGCGTAGTCCATGAACGATATTCCTTTGTTTTCTTTCCCGCAAGAATTTCCATAACTGGCTCGGGATGAATAGAGATAGCTTTCAAGAAACTTGCCTCCCTTTGCTTATTTATTATTATTTTATCACTTATTTCTCTCGATAATATATATATATATATCGCTTACATTTGTGAAAAAACTAAATAATAATATTGATTTATCTTAATTTACTAACTTGATGCCGCGATAATTTTTTCAAATAGCGGTGGCCAAGTCGATTCGAAAACGATAATTTTAGTTTCAATATTTTGATTTTCTGGGCGATTGGCCACACGATACAAGATCTCTGCCGCTTCCTTTTTGGGATAATTGTAGATTCCTGTACTTAATACTGGCAAAGCTAGCGTTTGAACAGCCTGTTGATGCGCCAAATGAAAAATTGCTTCATAGGCAGACTGCAACTGCTCCGCTTCATGCTGCTTCCCGTCACGATAACGGGGACCAACTGCGTGAATAACATAATCAGCCGCCAAATCAAAAGCAGGTGTAATGACCGCAGTACCAGTCGGTGTCCCACCCATCGCTGCCATCGCTTTTTTTAGTGCTGGACCCGCCACTCGATTAAGCGCCCCGTCAACACCACCACCTGGGATCAAGGCTGTATTAGCCGCGTTTACGATCGCATCCACCGAAAAGGGCAAGCGAGAGATATCTCCTAAGATGACTTCAATCATAGTAAAACTCCTTTCAATTGCTTTTTATCTAGTATATCAAGATTTTTTTAATCCTATTATATAAAAAACCGCAGCCAATTACTTGGGTGCGGGGCAGCCGTTACATTAGCTCAGCTTGTTGTTTCTTTGTTAATTTTTGATAGACTAGCCGGTAAGAAATTTCAATTAATTGTTCGATTGCTTGATCGTTTAATTCCTCGCTGACTAGCTTAATCGAATTCCAGTGATTCTTATTCGTATAATAGCCTGGACTCACAATTCCCTGATACATTTCTCGTAGTTCTTCATTTTTTGTCGGCAGATTTTTCAAGGTGATGATTGTTTCTTCATTTGCTTGATCGCTCATCATCCCAAACATTTTTCCTTGCAGATCAAAATAAAAGACTTGCCAATCCTGCCGAAAATAAACCTTCGCGCCTTTCAATGTCTGACCAAACGTTTTAAAGCGCTCCATCCTTTGCTGGATCATTCTATTTTCCATCGCGTATTCCTTTCTCTGTTTCATCCTTTATCGTATCATTTTTTTAGTGAGTTTGAGGTATAAAAATCACAGCCCAGCAGATACCAAACATTTTCTGGTACCTTTCTAGGCTGTGATTTCTTTGATTGCAGCACGTATCCCTTAGACGATCGACATGCCGCCGTCGATCACAATAAACTGTCCATTTGTATAACTTGACGCGTCACTTGAAAAATAAAGGATCGTTCCATTCAACTCACCGCGTTTTCCTGGACGACTCATCGGATTCAAACCTTGGTATAGATTTAAAAAGTCTTTCGACTTGAAGAGAGTATCTTCGGTCATCTCAGATTCGAATAAACCTGGCCCAATCGCATTCGTAGTGATGTTGTATTTTCCGTAGCTGGCCGCCATGCCCTTTGTTAGCCCTAGCACGGCTGCTTTACTAGCATTGTAAGAATGACGAATAAACACATCTTCTTTATCCGCCATCACCGCGTTGATCGATGCCACATTGACGATTCGGCCATAGTGATTGTCCATCATATGCTTCACTACATATTTACTAACAAGGAAAATCCCTTTGACATTCACATCCATCGACTTATCAAAATCTTCTACCGTCAAAGAATCGACCCCGCCTCTGACAGCAATCCCCGCGTTGTTCAACAAGATATCCAAGTGGCCAAAATGATCATAAGCTTGTTGGATGCCGGCTTTTACATTTTCCTCATCGGTGACATCCATTTTAATCGCCAACACATCGCGACCGATCTTTTTGATCTCCGCCGCGACTTCTTCCAACCGTTCCAACCTTCTCGCCAATAAAACCACATCTGCCCCAGCTTCCGCATACGCGATAGCCGCATCTCGCCCTAAACCACTGCTGGCTCCTGTAACAACTGCAACTTTTCCTGTTAGTTCAAACATTTATCCGATTCCTCCTTTTTTGTTAGCGCATTCATTTGCTTGTGTTAACCGTACCGAAAAGCAGTTGGCCCTGTCAATAGTTTTTAAGAAAAAGAGCGTGAGATCGCTAATCACGATCAAAAAAGTTCTTTTTCTCAAAGTGAGAAAAAGAACTTTTAACCAAGCTTATTGAAAGCGATCTAAGATCGTTCGCACTTCCGCGGTTGATTTCGTATTCATCAGGCTGACACGCAAATCATTCGCACCAGGGAAGCCTTTCACGTAAATCTTAAAGAAGCGATGCAAGCCGACGATTGAACGAGGAACTTGTTCAGCGAATTGGTCTTGCAAATCCAGTTGTAACCGTAACAAATCCATCATTTCTTTTGGTGTATGTTCCTTCACTTCTTTTTCAAAAGCATAAGGATTCTTGAAAATACCACGACCGATCATGATACCATCCACACCATATTTTTCCGCTAATTCTAATCCCATCTGACGGTCCAAAATATCACCGTTGATGGTGATCAAGGTTTGCGGCGCGATTTCATCTCGCAATTTGACGATTTCAGGAATCAAGTCCCAATGAGCATCGACTTTGCTCATTTCTTTTCTCGTCCGCATATGGACCGACAGATTCGCGATATCTTGTTTTAGCAAATGACTGATCCATGCTTCAAGCTCGTCTTTTTCGGTAAAGCCAATACGGGTCTTGACGCTGACCGGCAATCCACCTGCCTTCGCCGCTTCGATCAACTCCGCTGCTACCTCTGGTCGCAAGATCAGACCGCTTCCTTTGCCTCGCTCGGCGACATTGGGGACCGGACAGCCCATATTTAGATCGATTCCTTTAAAGCCCATCTCAGCTAACGCAATGCTCATCTCACGGAAAAATTCCGGTTTATCTCCCCAAATATGCGCCACCATCGGTTGCTCATCTTCCGTAAACGTCAAGCGACCACGCACGCTTTCAATTCCATCAGGGTGACAAAAACTATCTGAATTCGTAAATTCTGTAAAAAAGACGTCCGGCGCTCCGGCTGCTTTGACTACATGCCGAAAAACAACATCCGTCACATCCTCCATCGGTGCCAAAATAAAAAAGGGCTTTGGCAATTCTGCCCAAAAATTGGTTTTCATGCTATGTACTTCCTCCTATCGCGCACAGACGCGATTTTCAAAACAGGATCATTATACTAAGGATCGGCTGAAGAATCAAAGAGGGTGTTTGACTACTTGCTTTCAGATTGAAAAAGATGCGATTCAGTTAGTAAATAGTAGATACAAATGATTAATTATCTTCTTAACCCGCGAAAAGTTTAATTTACAGCATGAATTATATCCATTAGGGGAAAATGATTTATTAATCAATTTTTTATTTAAAACTTCTGATATCAATCTTTCAGCTTTCTCGCGTCTATCACGCACAGCTTTCTCATATCTACGGTACTAAAACTCCAGCACGAGCAACGTCCTGCTCATCCTGCGACGAATTGAAGAAAACGCCAAAGATATTTCTTTGCAGGAATTAGCTGCTGAGCTGGGCTATAATCGAAGCTATTTATCGAATCTAATCAAAAAAGAGACCGGAAAAAACTTTAAACAGCTAGTGATCGAGCAACGCCTTCACGAAGCTCACCATTTGCTTTTAACAACCAATATTTCGATTGACATTATCTGCGAATATGTCGGCTTCACCAACCGAACACAGTTTTACAAAAAATTCAACGAACTATTCAACGCCTCTCCGCAAAACGTGCGCTCCATGCGCTAAAAATTTTAGGAGTGGAAAAAAGCCACTCCATTTTTATTCTAACGATCACAACAGCTTCGAAATGATCCAGCAATTGATCAGTAAAAATAACTGTCATAAAGAGAACCTACGCCTGTCACCACTAAGATCCAAATAAGCCTTGGCGCAAGTGATGCTGTTTTGAGGTCGCCGTTAGTAAAGACAGCCCAAAGCTTCCTAATAAAAAAAGAAAATTTTTGAAAAAAAGTCGGCTGTCGTTTGATCCGTCGCCCCAAAAATCACAACTGCCGATCTTGTCAAACAGTGCGGACGAATAATAACCGCAGCAACCATAAAATCCTATTGGCGATGAAAATCAGCACCCCACAAAAAAACAGCAACCAGACAATCAGAAAGAAACTTCCTTCGTAATAGCGCAAGCGTTTCAAATTCACTGTTAATCCCCTCACTTCTCTAATTCTGCTTATCTTACCATAAGAAAAAACTCCCGCAATTGCGGAAGTTTATTTTAAAATATCGATCAATTCTTTTTTGGCTGCCGCTGAGGCTGGCAAATAACTGAAGCCTACACCAATAATGACCGACGTTCCAATTGAAATAAGAACGGTCATTAAATCTGGTCGAACAGAAAACGGCAATGCTAAGGACGCACCAAAAGCAATTAGGATTCCTAACACATAGCCAATCACACCGCCACTTAAGGTCAAGACGATTCCTTCAAACAGAAATTGACGTTTGATGGAACGGGCGTTGGCCCCCAATGCTCGCCGAATCCCGATTTCTCTAGTTCGTTCCGAGACAGAGATGTACATCATATTCATTACACCGACACCTGCGATAAATAATGAGATCGCCGCAACAGCTCCAATAAAGAAGGTCATCTGATCCAGCATTGAACCAAGTTGCTTAATTTCTGCCGATGGATCATAGTCTTGGTATTCCCCTTGGAGGCGGCTTTCGCCATTGACATTCAGCTGTTTCAAGACCTTATCCATCGCGACATGTTGATCCGCTTGTGGATTGAATTTGATTGCTAACACCGAGTGATCTTCTTTAGATCCTAAATAGCGGGTGTACGTCTTTTTAGGGAAAAAGGCTAGCGGATCATAATTTTGCGGACTGATCTCGCCGGAAGTATTCTCTGAGATGCCGACAATTGTAAAGACCTGCCCTTTCAAATCAAAAGCTTTATTCAACGCATTTTCTTTTGATCCAAAAAGCTGTTTCGCCACCACTTCATCCAGTACGACTACTTTATTCAAGCCGTCACTATCCGCAGGTGTCAGCTGCCGTCCCGCTAGCATCGTCAAACTAGTTTCTTTCGTAGGCTCGACCACCATATTTAACTTTGTATTTTTGTCATAAAAATCAACGGTCGGATTGCTATCCTTTTTTGAGGCCTTATAATAGCTGACTTCTTTGACTTCCGGGATATTGGCAGCCATGTTTTTGTCCGTCTGAGAAATCCCGGAATCTTCCTTGACCATGTTCTCAAAATCGTTGTATTTGATATTGATATATTTCGTTTGACCGGTTTGATCGGTGCCAGTTGAATCCGCCAAAATATTCCGTTTGAATCCATTACCCAAAGCCACAATCGTGATCACCGCAGCGATTCCGATAATGATCCCAAACATCGTTAAGAAGCTGCGACGCTTATTTTTGAAAATCGAACGAAAAGCCGTTCGCCAAAGAATATAATTTCTCATACGTGCAGCTCCTCCTCACGAACTTTTCCATCTCTGATTTTTAGCAAACGATCACAATAAACCACCGTTTCTGGATCGTGAGTCACTAAGATGATCGTGACCCCTTCATTATTCAACTGCTTAAACAGCTGCATGATTTCCTCAGTAGTCTGAGTATCTAAAGCCCCTGTCGGTTCATCGGCAATAATAAAGCTCGGCTGATTGATCAATGCCCGCGCGATCGCTACCCGTTGCTGCTGACCACCAGACAATTGTTTAGGTAGCTGATTCAATTTATCTGCCAATCCAACTCTAGCCAATGCCTGCTTAACTTTTTTCTGTGTCTCATTATGTTTGGCGCCACCATATAAAAGCGGTAGTTCAACATTTTCTGCGACCGTCAAATTTTCAATCAGACTAAAATTTTGAAAAACAAAGCCCACCGACTGATTGCGAATCTCCGATAATTCCTCGTCCTTAAAATCCGCAATCTCCCGACCTTTAAAATAGTAATGACCATTGAAGGTCCGATCAATAAAACCCAAAAGATTGATTAACGTGGACTTGCCTGATCCCGAAGGCCCCATGATGGCGACGAACTCCCCAGTCTCAATTGAAAAATTAATATCATCCAATACATTCAAGGGGGTTCCGCCAGCATCATAAGCTTTATAAATATGCTCTAGCTTAATCATTAGCGCTCACCTGAACCTCCGTACCATCGGCGATATCACCATCTGGGTTTTCGATGATTCGATCATTCGCCTTCAGCCCAGATTGAACCACTTTCCGACCGCCTGCTTCCTGTGTTTGGATTTCGGCTTGTTTGGCTTTGCCATCAACATATTTATAGACATATTGCTTGCTGCCTTTTTGTTTAACTGCTGCATCTGGTAACAACAATTGATTTTGTTTTAAGGTGATGATCGTCGATAGATCGTCTGACCAAGGAAAATCACCTTCTACAATAAATTCATAAGCAGCCACATTATTGCTGTCAGAATTCGCTGCGATTGCAGTGGCAGCTACGCTTTTGATCTTCCCTTCGGCTTTCCGATTATCGCCTACTGTCGCTACTTGGACGACTTGTCCCGGCACTAATTTATCTAGATCATATTCCGTCACGATCCCTTTAATTTGCTTGCTCTTACTAGAAACCGTAATGACAGGTACCTCAGGGGACGCTTCACCTTTTTCATCCACTGCGGCGATCCCATCCATCTCCGCACTGATCGTTGCGGAGGCTTGTTGTTGTTGTCCCGCTAAGACATCCTTCGCTGATTGAATATCTTCATAGGCTCCCTGAACTGCAAAACGTGATTGACTCAACTGATCGGTTGCCGTTTGTAATTCTGCTTGCTGTTGTTTCAACTGTTCATTCAACGCAGCCTTTTCTTCTTGATCCTTGGCCTGAGCAATTTTTTGCTGCGTTGCATTGACTTGATTGGTCGCTGTTTGAACTTGACGTTCCCCAGCGGCTACATTCGCTTCCGCTTGAGAAGCATCCAACGAACTTTTATTCACCGCATGCTGCTGTGTGACCATTTCATTTTCAGCTGTTGCATTTTGATATTCTAATAAAGGTGTCCCAACAGAAACTTCTTGACCATTTGCTACTGGTACATTTTTAATCGTACCTTTTGTCGTATCTAAAAAGTAAAGTTGCTTTTTGACAGGCTCTACTTTGCCTTTCAATTGTAAAGCGTCCGCCGTCTTCACCGTATAAAGACTGTATTGTGGCTCCTGATGTGCCGATTGAACAGCAAAAATACCCCCACCTGCTACTGCTAACCCAACAACTCCGGCAATAATAAACTTTGTCTTCTTTTTCATCTTCATCCTCCAACTATTTTTTCTAAGCCTAGTCTACCTGGATAACTTCTTCCCTAACATCGAATCATCTTAATAACAACTAACAAAAAAGTAATATCTGTTTCTATTCCAAAACCTCTCGATACATCAAATGTATTAAGTATCCTAATAACTATTATATTGACTGATCTAAATTTTCTTGAAAAAGTAATTTAGATTCACTGCTAATTTAAGCTAAATTACGTTTACACCACCATTTTTGAATTGAGTTAATCAAAAAAAAGAGAAACACGATTCCTAAAACGATAAAAAGAGGACGATACTGACGACCCATCTGAGCTCTTTTATCTTGTGTATTAACTTTTTCTTGTTTTTTTTGATAAGGAATTCGTTCTCCACGTACTAACAATCGATGAGTGTTTTCTCCCAACGGCGTACATGTTAACAGTGTTACATAATCTTTGCCTGGAACAATTTGTATTTGTCTTGAATCATTAGGCAAAATCGTCACAATTTGATTGATCTTATAAGCTAATATGCCACTAGACTGATCGATAAAAAAATTGTCTCCTATTTTCAATTCCGGTAAGTCCGTAAACATTCGTGCCTTCTGCAACCCTCTATGAGCCGTAATGACACTATGCGTCCCCAAACCACCGACCGGTAAACTAGTTCCCGGAATTACCCCCGCACCTTTATCCAATTGATGTTTATTTGTACCAAAATAAATTGGTAATTCTACATCAATTTTGGGTATACGTATGGTTCCCACAATTTTTCCTAATAGACTTTCATATAAATCATACGCTCCATCATGCACATCAGAATGTGTTACGAATGGATCTGAAATTTCCGGTCGGGTTCTTTTGGCAACATCTTGATTATATTTTTTAATTTTCTTTTCACGTTCTATCTGTTGTCTTCCATTCTCAGAAACTTGTTTTCTAAAACTACTAACCACACGTTGTTGAGTATATCGCTCGTAAATATTGGCACCTAGAGGATAAAGAATTGCACCTGCTCCGATTAACATCATAAAAATCATCGACCATTGAACAATGGCTTTCTTTTTCCTCATCGATGACTCATCTCCTTATATTTTTTTTGAACGTTTATAAATTATGAACCCTGTACTCAATAGAATTATTCCAACAATTATTAACAGATTAGATGTCACGCTACCAGTTAATGGAATTTCAGCCTCCTTCGCATTTTCAATTATCAAAATTTTATTTGTCTCAAAACCCGGAGTGACCTTAAATTCCAGCGGTGCTGCGAGTTTAGCATATCCTTTGGGTGCTTCAACTTCTTCTAATGCATAGTTATTAACAGTTTGACCATCTTCAATTGGAATTAGTGTATCTTTATTATTCTCAATTCGGATTTTCTTAGAAAAATCTAATCCTATAATATCGAAACGGCCTTGAGCATCTGTCACAAATACTTTAGCTCTTTCTCTATCTTTTGCATCAACCCAAGTCCAGCCACCTTGATCATCAACATCTAGGTACTTCGTTACACCATCAACCCGATTGCTAACAATAAATTTTGCGCCGCCTAATTTAACTGAAGAATCATGGCGATCACTTTTTTCAAATTTCACGCCGCCATACACATCATAAACTTCATTGGTTGTTACATCACCATCTTGATCATAATCATTTTTATACTCTAAGTGACCTTGGTTGGGTACAACTTCATCAGCTTTCGAAGTTCCGTTTAAATGAGCATTAAACGGAATCACTAGTTTTCGTGCACCTTGTTTGTACGCTTTAGCTAAATTAGCCAAGCCTTTATCTGTAAATTTCCAAACTAGTGCATTGCCTTCAGTTAGAATAAAATCCGTTCCTTCGGCTAATTTAATATCGGTCCCTTTGATCGTGATGACTTTTGATGTACTTACAAGATTTAATCTCGAATCTAAAGTATCCTTTACGATATATTTCCCATAGTTCTGAATATCACCTGGAATTGTGGGTTCTAAGGTAAATTTCACTATTTCATCGCGATGAGAACTATTCTTTTGGATTGTTTTCGCAATTTTGGGCTTATCATAGTTGATAAAGGTTCCTCCATTTAAAATATCTTTCTTCACATTATTTTTAAGATCGTTATCATCAATTGTAAAATCAATAACTTTCTTGTTCGGTAAGAAGGTATTCTTATTTTCGCTGGATTGGTTTTGTTTTTCTTCTACGCGGTAATGTCCTTGAGTTAAACCTTGGATTCGGATCATTCCATCATTTCCTGTAATAAAGACATATGGCTTAGAAATCGGTGAATTTTCTTGACTCTTTGAGACAAAATTTAATTCCCCATTGGTTACCCACGGTCCGTTTCCAGCAGGTGATTCACTTAAATAATCTGTCCCTCGTCCAGTTGGTTCATTACGACGTAAAACAAATTCTACTCCTGGCAGCGCCTGGCCTTTTTCATCTACCTTCTTAAAATAAACTTCGGTTGTATCTTGTTCAAATTTAGGATATAGATGGACATCATACAAATAATAATTTTGGTTTCCTTTGACATAATCTGGATTTTGGCTTGGTACATTTACAATGATTGGTGCCGGACGACTAGTTACACCCGCTGGTAAGTCACCTATTTGAACAATCAAAAATAGATTTGCTTCTGGATTTGCAGTATCTAGCTTGCCGAGGGGTGCAAAGTTAGTTTGATCGAAAGTAACTTCGCCATTCCCATCAGTCGTTTCTTCTACCTTATCTCTTACATTATTTACGTATGCATCAACTTTAGCTATATCTAAATTCTGTCCCTTCATCTTATTACTAGGACTCCAACCTAACTTGTAAGCATCCGAACGAGAAATTTTCATAAGACTAAACTTGATCCCTGAGCCCACGTTCGCATACTCAGTATCATTTAATTTTTGCTGTGTCCCATTACCGGAAATATCTGGAATGACTGTACTATTACTAGGGTTTTGAACCGCATGAACAGTAACTGAACCTTTTTCATGAACATTTATATCTGAGACGGGTATACCCTCTGTCTCTGCAGAAACTGGGTAGCCACCTGCAACACTTGTAATTAACCCCAAAAACAACACTAATAGAATGAAACTGATTTTTTTGTTCATCATTTACTCCTCCTTTTTTCATCCACTTTATAACCAATAAATCCTGTCATTAGTATAATTACGCTAATCCACAGCAACCTGTTACCCGATCCGCCTGTCATAGGCAATTTAGGGATTTTATGGTTCCTTATTTTTAGGGATAAGGTCCGAGTATTGATGTCCCAAGTATAACTATTACTAGATATCAAATTTCCATCTTGATCCCTGAGTTCAGGTGCTATTTTGTGGTTTTTAACAACCATATTGATATACCCTCGCCACAAACCATAGCCAGATACAGTCTTAACTTCTTCGATTTTATATTTTTTGTCCATTGCTAACTCACTAAAATCAGCAATTCCTTGGGCATCTGTTGATTTCTCAATGTTCTTATTTGTAGCAGTCACTTTAAAAACGATATCTTTTATTGGCTTGTCGTTTTCATCCGTTTTATTGATCTGCAAATTGTAGAAATTAGGATAATTTAAAATAGGATCAGATAGTAATAAGGCTGTCTCTTTTCCATCACTGCTAACAATTGTTTGATGGCGCAAGCTTTTTGGGCCCTCGCCATAATCAGTTATAATTTGAGCTTTTCCATCTACCGAAATTATGATCTTTAGTGGATGAGTAGGGGAAGGGGTCTCCTTACCAGGACCATATTGTTCAGGAAACTCAGACTCATATACATAATACGTGCCTGGCTTTAAATCATAATCAAATACTACTGAAGCTTGATTTGTAGCTGATAATTCTGGGAAATTTAGTTTTTGAATTTTAGACATGCTACTTTCTAAAACATTGTGATCAGGATTTTTTTGAGGATCCTTATCTGTCAAAATAAAGGTGGCTCCCTCCAACGGTTTTCCGGTTATATCACCTTTTCGCAAAATTAATTTGGAATATTTTGGCACTTCTGCTAATTCATTCGGGGCGTCCGCATAGAGGTAATTCCCCTTCTCCGTAGGTTTGGCTTCGATTTGGCTCGTTAATTTTTTATAACCGCTAGGCGCTTTTGTTTCTTCGAAAAAGTAATGCGGATCCGTCCCAGTTTCTTTGGTTAAATCTTTGATATTGATTTTGCCATTTGTATCTGTAGTAAATTCTTTTGCTAAATCAGCATCACTGACCCATTGTTGTTCTTTATTCCCTGTATAATAAGTAGCAACATTTCCTTCTTTTCTTTGTAAAATAAACTTTGCACCACTTAAAGGAGTATCCACATCATCTTTAGCATGTTTGTATAAAACAATGTCAAACAAGCCGGGGGCTTCTTTAGTGATAAACGGATTGATAAAGTTGTGTATCTCAGCTCCCCCACGCTGATGAAGGTTTTTAGCAAATACATATCCATTTATACTTCCACCAGAAACTAAAACCGTCGCTTGAGGAGCTACAATCGAGCCCCAAACCATCGGATGTGTGCTTAATCGACCCGGTGTTAAAAATTGCGGGCCATAAACATCTGTAGTTGAATTATAATTTTCTACACCTTTGCTAGCTTCCTCTGTTCCTAGCTCCTTATCAAAATCGGGAATCCTCACTGAGTTCCATGACTCGCCGTCTGGACGAAACGTTGATATTTGAGTTGCCTTTGGTGCAAAAAAAGTGATCCGCTTAGCAATTGCATTTCCATGGCTTATGTTATCTTTGTAACTAAGTGCTGTTCCTGTTGCCTCATCTACGATAGCAACTTTTTTTGCTGATGTTGTAATAATTACTTGATCAATCTTCAGATCAGGGTTAGTAATGTTAAAATAGTCCATCTGGACTTGTGGTAAAATTGCGATATCATCATTGATTGGTGGTACATCAACAACTAACACTCTCTCATTCATTTTACTTACACGATATTCATACCGAGGATAGGGTTGGATATTCATCCCTTTCACTGATAAATCTTGACTCCCATTAAGATACACATCTGTTTGTTCAGTCAGTGCAGTTAATTGCTTTGTATAATCGGCTAACTGATCATCTAGCTTTGTAAAAATCCCCTTAAGCTCATTATCAGATAATTCGACTTTACCTGATGCCTTATAGGTATTCGGTCCTGGCCATACAACATTTGGCCAGTCACTTGGGGTTAAGCTAGGGACACCATCAGTGCCTTGTTTGGCGTTAGACACAATAGAATACCCATTACCAACTTTAGCAATAGAATTTTTAGAAATATTTTGTGCATAGATACGTCCACCTAACAAGAGTGAGACATTCTGCTCTGGCCCTAGCGTATGGCCTAACCCACTACTGCTATTATCAAAATAACCACCATAATTAAATCCCGCTGTTGAATTTGCAACAATTGCACTAGTGCATTTTACCGCTATTCCGCCTTCAGTATCTGCCTGATTAGCCGAATGATCCCCACTGACGTAAACATTATAACTAAATAAGTCATCAAAATGAGTCCCGTCTAACTTGTCGGGGATAGCGCTTACTTCTTTACTCTTTTTAACTGGTTGTGATTCTTTTGTACTCTTAAATGTTGAATCATTTTGAGAATTAGTAGTCTTAGATATGGTTTGCTTATTCTGTGACTCCATGTTTTGTTCTTGACTATTATCAGAGGAACGACTTACAGAAGTTTCAGTGCCCCGCGACTCTGATCCAGCCTTAAAAACATTAGATTCAGTAGTTCCTATCGTACTTGTTTCATGATTCTTTTCGATTGGTGTAGAATCCTTCGTCTGATCGTTTGATGCTTCCGAATCAAATAGAACTGTCTCATCGGATAACACTTTTACTTTCGCTTCAGCTAATTGGATCATTGGCAAAACAAGAGTAACATCCTCGGTTAAGTTTTCTCGTTTTACCGACCAATCAAATTCTTGACTCCCGTTACTTTGAGACATCAGTTTTAATTCATCCATCGGTCGAGATTTTTCCATTTGGTGGAGATTCTCTAAGGTTAATACCGCTTGATCGAACGTAATTTTAGTTGTAATAGAAGCGAACGAGGCTGTTGCAAGTTCCCCTTTTTTCACTAACTTTAATTGAACATGATTTTCCTTTTGCTCAGCAATCATATCAACAAAATTACTTTCAAAAAGCTTGTTCTCCTTTTGTTCCTGCGATGTTTGTGCAAAAGCTGGCAATATTCCAACAATAAAGACATTCAAAATAAAATTTAAAATAATAATCACAAACAGCACACTTTTTTTTTCTTGATTTTTCATCTTCATTTCTCCTTTCTACCTACCCCTTTATATATAACTAATGTTATTTCATAGGGATTATTTCCTATTACATTACAATGATATAAGCCGATCTTTAGTATAAAACATGGGATACTATCAATAATTAAATTAATTCACATTATTTTATAGCGTCAAAATTATAATAGATAGTACTTTTTTAGTTAACTAAAAAATACTATGGACACAACAAAAATAACTATACAGAAGTTTATTGATATTAAAAATAATGTTTATTTTCTTATCCACTCTATTATTAAACAATAGAAATAATATTACAACTGTTTTTTAATTAAAAAATAAGCTGATCACAACTGTATAATCTCTGATGTCTGACCTATATCTGTGAAGCCTCACTATTATTTTTTGGGAAATAGTTCTACTTATTTCTCTTAGTTAGCCGGCTTTTATTATTCATTAATTAATACACAACTATCGAATACACTAAAAAGTATTTAATACAATGAGCTGTACACTTTCATCATTGAATTTGTTAACCTTAGCTGGTAGGCGAAACTTGCACTAGCGGGATTGATTGATTTTTTATTTATCAATAGCGTTAATCATAGATAGACATACAAGGGATATGTCAACCAATAATCGAGTACTTTCTTTTAGGTAGCTTGCTACGTAATGACGGTTTGACTTGGTTACCCATGCAAATAATCATAATAGATAGACTTTGAAATTTTTTTAGCACGTTTAGAATATGGGAAATGTGGTGGCTAGCCTTTAAGTTGGTCGTAATAATCCTCAACATAAGACAGAGTCTTTGAATAGTTATTTTTTTGATTAAAACACATCGCTCGTTTTAAAATATCAGTTTCTTCCTTCAAACCTTGATTCTCTTTGAATAATGATCGTTCTCTTGGTGAAACAACTTAATTATTATTATGGTTGACTTGATTAATTCATTTACTGATTGGCAAGATACTTATGCCATATTCTTTTGCTAGTGAGTTGGCGGACCGTCCGTCTTATTGAGAGCTATAATGGTTCTTTAAATACAGTGGAGTATCTCGCTGTTAATTTTTTAGTTGCCATAAAAAAACTCCTTTAATGTATTACATCGAACAATTAGTCCGTAATTACATCATAGGAGTTCTCTTAGCGAGTTATTATTATCGAACTAGATTAGCTAGAAGAAATAACAGCTTTTTGATCTCTTCTAAACTGAGTCACGAGTTTAACCAGACTGTTAAATACTTAGAGCTATTATGAATTGGCTAACCAAAATTCAGAAGCATTCTTGTGGACTTTGACAACCATCGATACTGATTTCCTTATCAATTTTTTTAATGTTTTGACGCGCTTGAGACAGCATCTGCTTTTGGTTTCAGCTCAACGACTGGTGCAGACGGCTGGCTCGCCGGAGTGCTTTCAGCAGCTGGTTTAGGGGGTTCCTTTTTTGATGCACCACTGACAGCATCAGCCGACTCAGTGTTGCTGTCTGCGACAAGCTTTTGACCGGTTTGTTGTAAATACCAATCAACTAACGGATTGAAATCTAAGATGTATTCATTGATGCCGGCATAGTTTCCGTCATCATCATGCATCGCTTGATAAGTATGGACAACAAACTTATCTGGTCCGTGTGTTGGCACGTGTACCCGAATAGCGTCTTGGGCACCGGAGCGCAGTTGCGAAATCACCCAGCTGACATTTTTATGCACCTGTTCAGGGTGACAATATGCTAAAGCATTTCCAACTTGTTTCGGCCAACGTTTAGCAAACATATCCTCTGGTTCAGCATTTTTGTTGTAATATAAGAATTGATTATTATCATCGGCAAAGGTTAATTCCATCGGCATTGATTTTAAGAAATAGTTCAACTGGTCAACCGTCAAGATTCCTCGATCTAATTCCACATAGGTGTTGCCCTTAACCGCCTGAACTTTTTCAGAAGCTTGCTCGACCCAATCTTCGGCCGCCATCTCGATATCTTCAATGGTAGTTGCAATTGTTCCTTTAGCATACAAATCTTCAGGCATTGCTCTAGGAGCAGCGCCATCTAATTGTGAAACGACCTCAATAAATTGGACAAACTTATTTAATACCGTTCCCAAGAAATTTATAGTACCTTCATTTTTCAAATTGCCATCATCATCAAAGGCTTGTTTCACATTACCTAATAAAAATTCATTGCCGGGCATTACGATTGCATTGACTCCAGGAGCATCTAAAATTTGCCGTAAATGTAATTGTGCACGCGAAGAACCTTGATCATAATAAGAGGCTCCAACAATCATAACGGGTTTGTTTTCAAGTGGATGAATATTGAAAGATAACCATTCCAAAACACTCTTCAAACTAGCCGGAATTGTATGATTGTGTTCTGGCGTCGCGATAATCACACCATCAGCTCCCATAATTTTACGAGCCATATTTTGGATAGCCACACTGTTGGTCTGATCTTTGCTTTGATTAAACATTGGGATGTTCGCGATTTCTAAAATTTCCAAATCGAATAATGTATAATATTCTTTCGCAATAAATTGTAGTAATTGGCGATTATATGATTTATCAGCCGCTGAACCGACGATTCCAATTAATTTCATAATCTTTTTCTCCTTTAACTATACATTCAAAAATGTGCTTTAACGTTCGGCAGATTCCCAAGAAAAATTAATAGCCTCTTTTTTATTTTGTGCATGAGCCCCGTTCATCTGTTTTGAAATCTCAACAAAGACTAAAAAATCTTGAAATAGACCTTCTAAACGGGTAATGTCATCAATATTTACTAAATTTTCTTGATTATCAAAAGCTTGCAGTGAGTGAGACAATAAATACTCAGAGCTGGGCATCACTCGTGCTTTTAATTCAGGTGCATCCAAAATTTGGCGTAAGTGTGCTTGTGCTCTCGAAGAACCTAATGTTCCATAAGAAGCCCCGGTAACCATCACAGGTTTATCGACAAATGGATATATTCCATAAGATAACCAGTTTAAGGCATTGATCAAGGCAGCTGGCGCAGCATGATCATACTCAGGTGTACTGATGATGACACCATCACTGGCTTCAATCTTATCTGCCAAGTGTTGAACTTCGATTGGGAGCGACATGTCCTCTGGTTTATTGAACATCGGCAGCTCACTAATCTCAGCGAGTTCAATGTTGGTCTGTTTAGCAAAGTGCTTCTTCATATATTTAAGTAATTCACGATTAGTAGATTTTTCAGAATTTGTTCCTACAATTGCCAAAAAGTTTCTCATAATGATCCTTCTTTCTATATATATGCTGACATTCCTGCTGAGAGGTACTCAGTTCCGTCCTTTAATAAGATTACAGCCTCGATACCGGGTAGATTTGATACACGGCGCAAAATTTCTGGAGCGGAATATCCAAAAAGGCGTGTAGTCCAGATCTCCCCACTAACTGAATCATTCGATATGATCGTCAAGCTAGCTAAATTGGTCGCGATTGGATAACCTGTTGTTGAATCGAAAATATGATGGTAAGTTTGTCCTGAAACTTGTAACGTTCGTTCATAAATTCCTGAAGTAACTACTGATTTGGTCCCCACCTTTAAAACACGTGCTAAATCAGATTCAGTTCCGTTTGGATCACGAATCCCAATGCGCCATAATCCGTCTTGATGATTACTTATGCCAAAGGTTAATACATTACCACCAAGATTCACCAAGCCTGCCGTTGCTCCTACTTGTTGCAGTTCTGCCACAAGTAAATCTGCAATATAGCCCTTAGCTAATGCTCCTAAATCAATTTTCATTCCTTTTTTAGGTAAAAAAACTGAGCATTTATCAGGATTTAAAACGATTTGCTGAGGGTCAATCAATTGTAATTGATAACGAATTTCTGCTTGAGCTGGTACTCGAGCATTTTCAAAACCGATTCGCCAAGTCTGAATTAAAGGACCAATCGCAATATTTAAGTAGTCATCCTTATTCAGACTATGAGAGTACCCTAGCTGAATTAAATCAAAAAGTTCCGGCTTTACCGTAACCGCTTTTATTCCAGCGTTCGAATTAATTTGCATCAATTCCGAAGTGGCATCATTCGCACTAAAGCGGTGTTCATACTGTTGCACTCTTGTTTCCGCCAATGTGATTAGCTCTTCTGAGGCATCATCTGATAGAGTTATATCGATGACTGTACCCATAGCTCGAATTTGTCGGCTAGCTACCATTTCTACTCACTACCTCTCAACCTACAAACTAATGTGATGCCTTTCACACTCGTTACGGACACAGTCTACTCCGTTATGATATTTTAGTCAACATTAAATATATATTTTTTTATATAAACAACACAAAAAAGCTTCTTTCGATAAAACAAGCGGAGATTTTCCGCTTATTGATATATCGAAAGAAGCTTTTAGCATCAAAATAATCTTATATCCGTATACTATAGACATGCTATTTTGCTTGATAATACAAGCAAAACATCTAAAGATCTCATTGTTGTGTATTTATTTGTTTTTGTAATTTCGCAATTTTATCTAACAGAATTCGATTGCGATTGATTTTAGCATAAGCTTTTGCATCCGCTAAGCGTTCGTTGATCTCGGTTTTAGGTTGCTGCTCACAGACTGCATTGACCGCCAATTGATAAGCTGCTCGCGCCAGATAATAAGTTACATGATTATCCGAGCAGATAGTAATCGCGTATTCTAATAACGCGTTACTCGTAGCGAATTCATGGTGTTCACCATAAAACTCACCACAATGAAACACGATATTCAACACTCGCCAAGTATCTTCAGTCGTTTCGATCGAATAATTGAAGATATTTTCAAATACTTGCTCGAAGTAGAATTCCGCCTTTTCGATATCACCATCTCGAGAATAAGCCATACCGCTACCTGTCAATGCTAATAATTGAAAGATTGGATTTTTATGTTCTTTCTCCATTAATAGAAGCTTATCAAAAGTAAACAGGATATCAGTAATGGCAGCCTTTTGAAAAATCATCACAAAACCTTGCAAGTAGTAATAGCGAAACTTCAAGAACGGGCCTTCAATCGTATCGACCGAAATCCCAGCTAGTATGTCTGCTAGCTGTTGATATTCGCTTGTAATCAAGAAAAACTCTGCTTGATCCATTTTACTCGAAAGTTCTGGTTGGCGAATACCGACTTTAGGAAACAATTCGCCAATTGGCAATCCTAATCGATTACACAGTTGAATCAAAATTTTCAATGAGGGAACTTGCCCATTATTCTCAAAACGGCTTAATGTCGCTTGCGTACAAATCCCAGCAGCTAATTCTGATTGTGAAAGTCCCCGCTGTTTGCGAACGTTAATAAAACGTTGAATATTCATTTTTCCTCCAAGACAAATATATTTGCTATGAATAGTATACGCTAAATTAAAGAGAATAATTAGATTTTTTGTTCGATGGATAGTACATTAATTTGTAAAATCCGTGTCAAAAATGGCATTTCCGCTTTCATTTGATTATAGATTGCCCCATCTTCAATAAATTCTGCTGTCCCATGAACATGAAACCCAGCACCCGGACCGACTGTTCCGATGACTTCTTTGCTTCCCATCGTCAAGGTTACTTGATTATTTTTTTCGACATCTTTTTGGACACTGTGCATTCCTGCAGCAGGAATAAATAGTTTATCTTCTTCAATCCGAACATAGCTGTTCCATGTGTTAACAACATGATAACCTGGCGCTTCTGAACTAGATGAAATAATGCTGACCGCACCTTCATGATTCATGACATCTAAAAATGTTTGATTTAACATAGCAAAGTCCCCTTTTATTTATTATACGCATAGATTTTAACACTTTTTTTATATAAAACCAACAAAGCCTTACAAATGTATTCTTATACCCTTAGCTTCATGGTAGATATAAAAAGACGCTTCGCAAACTGAATTGCGAAACGCCTAGAAATGTTGATATATAAGGATATATTAACGTTTTGAGAATTGTGAAGCTTTACGAGCTTTCTTAAGACCTGGTTTTTTACGTTCAACCATACGTGAATCACGTGTAAGTAATCCAGCGCGTTTTAATGGTGCGCGGAAATCAGGATCTACTTCTAATAAAGCGCGTGAGATACCGTGACGGATAGCGCCGGCTTGACCTGCGTAGCCTCCACCATCAACGTTTACGAATACATCATATGAACCTGTTGTTTCAGTAACGCCAAATGGTTGGTTGATTACTAAACGTAGGTCAGCATGTGGGATATATTCTTCAACGTCTTTTTTATTTACAGTAATTTTACCAGTTCCTGGTACTAAACGTACGCGAGCAACTGCATTTTTACGACGGCCTGTGCCGCTATATTGAACTTGTGCCAATGAATTTCCCTCCTATTAAATTAAGTTTGTGATGTCTAAGACTTCTGGTTGTTGTGCTGCATGTGGATGTTCTGCTCCACCGTATACGTGAAGTTTCATGCCTTGAGCGCGGCCTAAAGTGTTTTTAGGAAGCATACCTTTAACAGAAGTTTCGACCAAACGGCGAGAATTTTTAGCACGCATTTCGCCTGCTGAGATTGATTTCAATCCACCAGGGAAGTTTGAGTGACGGTAGTAAATCTTGTCAGTAGCTTTCTTACCTGTTAATTTGATTTGATCTGCATTAATTACGATTACAAAATCACCAGTATCAATGTGTGGTGTGAATGTTGGTTTATTTTTTCCGCGTAGTACAGATGCAACAACTGTTGAAAGACGTCCTAAAGGAACATCAGTTGCGTCTACTACGTACCATTTACGTTCTACTTCGCCTGGCTTAGCCATATATGTTGTACGCACGTTTTTTTCCTCCAATTTCGATTTCGAATGTTTGACAAACACTTGAGTTTCCGGGGCTCTTGTGGGGCAAACAATACCATTTACCATAATACTTGCTAAGGCTTGGTATGTCAATGTTTTTCTCTTTGAAAACGCAAAATATTTTCATTTTCCTAATGTCTTCCTACTATTCATATTCAGCAGCTTTCTACCCTGCAAAATGAATAAAGAAACGTATTTTTAAAATTATTTTGCATAAATATTTAAAAAGGGGTTGATTTTTGTATTTTACGATGCTAATATAGCTTCAACACATTAATTAGAATTTAATGAAAAAGCAGTAAGGGAGCAATCAGGATGAAAGAAAAAGTGATTTTAGCATACTCAGGTGGTTTAGATACTTCTGTCTCAATCAAATGGCTCGTGGATGAAGGTTATGATGTGATCGCGTGTTGTTTAGATATCGGCGAAGGTCGGGACACTGAATTTATTAAAAATAAAGCCTTACAGGTTGGTGCGACTGAATCCTATGCGATTGATGCTCGTGAGGAGTTTTCACAGGATTTCGTTTTGATCGCGCTGCAAGGCAATACCTACTATGAAAATTCTTATCCGTTAGTATCTGCTTTGTCTCGTCCCTTGATCTCGAAAAAATTAGTTGAGCTAGCTCATCAGACTGGTGCGACTACGATCGCTCACGGCTGTACCGGAAAAGGCAATGACCAAGTACGTTTTGAAGTGTCCATCGCAGCCCTTGATCCAAATCTGAAGATCATCGCGCCGGTTCGTGAATGGAAATGGTCACGGGAAGAAGAAATTAATTATGCAGCCGAAAAAGGCGTGCCGATCCCCGCTGATTTAGACAATCCTTATTCGATTGACCAAAACTTATGGGGCCGGGCTTGCGAATGCGGCGTCTTGGAAGATCCGTGGGCAACTCCGCCAGCAGGTGCTTACGACATTACCGCTGAATTGGAAGACACCCCTGATAAACCGACGATTGTAGAGATTACCTTTGAAAAAGGCGTACCGACGGCCTTAGACGGAGAAGAATTATCATTAGCGACATTGATCATGAAATTGAATACCATCGCCGGCGTGCACGGTATCGGCCGAATCGATCATATTGAAAATCGGTTAGTCGGAATCAAATCCCGTGAAGTTTACGAATGTCCAGGTGCAGAAGTTTTAATGACCGCCCACAAAGAGTTAGAAGATTTGACCTTTGTCCGTGAGATGGCTCATTTCAAACCAGTGATCGAACAGCAATTATGCCAAATGATCTACGACGGTTTATGGTTCAACCCAACGATGGACGCTTTGATCGCTTTCTTGAAACAATCACAAGAAGTCGTGAACGGTGTACTACGGGTCAAACTATTTAAAGGCAACGTGATCGTTGAAGGACGTAAATCTGACAACAGCTTATATAACGAAAACTTGGCGACTTATACTTCCGCCGATACGTTCGATCAAGATGCGGCGATCGGCTTCATTAAATTGTGGGGTTTGCCAACTAAGGTCAACGCCGAAATTCAGGCGAAAAACCAAGCAAAGAAAACCCAACCAACGCTTTAAGATGAATCGGAGCGGCAGAAGCCGAGACTTCTGTCACCCCTCTTTTGCAAGATGAACCAGATGTGAGGCGGCTTTTACTTGCCGGTAAATAAGGCCGTCCGGTTTCACATCTTGCCATTGCTCATAGGTGAGTTTCTTTTCCAGGTAGGAAATAAGGAAACCAGCAATGTTTTCATCCTGAGGTATCTGAAAAGATGCCTCCTCCCTATAAGAAAAGCTTTTCGAACTCGTTCAGCTTTTGAGTAATAAGACCAAGCTTTTGATAAGTCGCTCCTTAGACTTAAAAAAAGTTTTGCTTATTACCGAAAAAGCTTGTTCGAAAAGCTGGATATTAAGAAAAGTTTAGCGAACTCGTTCTGCTAGACATCAAAGAAAAGGCCGTTTTAGCGGTCTTTTTTTAACAAGAAAATAATGAGGTGACGATACATGGCAAAACTTTGGGGCGGCCGTTTTGACGGTAAAAATGAAGCTTGGATTGACGCGTTTGGCGCATCGATTCCTTTTGATCAGCAATTAGCGAAACAAGACATCACCGGCAGCTTGGCCCATGTCAAAATGTTAGGTGCAACGGGAATCATTACTATAGAAGAAGCGGATAAAATTTCTGCTGGCTTGACGGTTTTAGCGGAGAAAGCCGCAAACGATGAATTAGTCTTCACGATTGAAAATGAAGATATCCATCTAAATTTGGAAAAAATGCTCCACGACGAGATCGGTCCAGTCGCCGGCAAGCTTCACACAGCTCGCAGCCGGAACGATCAAGTCGCGACGGATATGCATTTATATTTAAAGGAACATTTGATTGAGATCATTGAAAAAGTACAGCATTTTCGAGGGGTCCTAGTAAACAAAGCCGAAGAACATGTCGAAACGATTATGCCTGGCTACACGCATCTGCAGCATGCCCAACCGATTTCTTTTGGGCATCATTTGATGGCTTACTATGGCATGCTGACACGAGATCAAGCCCGGTTGGAAGAAAGTATCAAACGAGTAGATATTTCTCCTCTCGGCTGTGCAGCTTTGGCTGGGACGACTTTTCCCATCGATCGGGAAATGACTGCAGCGGAATTAGGCTTCAACGATCTTTATATGAATAGTTTGGATGGGGTTAGCGATCGTGATTTCATTTTAGAATTTTTGAGTAACAGCTCGATCTTGATGATGCACCTTTCCCGTTTCTGCGAGGAAATCATTTTATGGTGCAGCCACGAATTTAAATTTGTCGAATTGACCGATACTTTTTCCACCGGCAGCTCGATTATGCCGCAAAAGAAAAACCCTGATATGGCAGAGTTGATTCGGGGCAAATCAGGCCGGGTTTTCGGTGATTTAGTTGGTTTGTTGACAGTGATCAAAGGCTTACCCTTGGCGTATAACAAAGATTTACAAGAAGACAAAGAAGGTATGTTTGATACCGTCCATACGGTCGCGACTAGCTTAGATATCATGGCCGGTATGATTGACACCATGAAGGTCAATACACAGGTCATGCATGACGCGACGGAAAAAGATTTTTCCAACGCGACGGAACTAGCCGACTATTTGGCGACCAAAGGCATTCCCTTCCGTCAAGCCCACGAGATCGTTGGAAAATTGGTCTTAGATTGCACTCAAAAGGGGATTTATCTGCAAGATGTCCCATTAGCCGATTACCAAGCAATCAATTCCGTGATCGAAGAAGACATTTACGATACCTTATCCTCTAAAACTGCGGTCACTCGTCGCCATTCACTAGGCGGCACCGGCTTTGATCAAGTCAAAAAACAAATCGAGCTGGCAAAAGCAGCCTTATAAGACAAAAGATGTTCCAAGCTCTTAATTCTGGCTTGGAACATTTCTTTATCTGCTTTCTTTTTTAGGCTTTAATATAAATTGGAGTGGCGGTTTCTTCTAAGACCTTGTTTAAGGATTCAATATTTTGTTTTCCTTCTTCTGTCAACCAAGCAATAGCTGAGTCTTCCCCAGCTTGAACAAACGCCTCAACGCCATTGGCCCAAGTAGCTCGGCCACACAGAACACCATTGAAGGTCGATCCTGATTTTTGAGCAAAGCGTAATGTTTCTTGAAACAGTTCTGCACTAACTCCCGCACTCAAGAAAATAAATGGCAAGTTCGTTGCTTCTGATTGCTCGTTAAAATACGTCGCAGCCTCTGCTTGACTATAACAAGCCTCTTGTCCATATCCTTCCACAAAGTTCATATTAACTGGAACTTCCACCTTCAAAACATCGACTTGATAACGTTCTTTTGAAAACTCGCGCATCGCTTCAATGACTTTTCGCGGCTTCACTTTAGCATATTCTAGCGAAGATGTATCCGCAATATCAGCAGCATAAGTGACAATTTCTAAGAAGAATGGAATATCTTCAGCAGTGCACTCTGAACCGATCCGTTCCATATATGCTCGTTTTTGTTCATTGATCTCTTCCGATTCGTCGACATCATAATAGAGTAGGAATTTACAAGCATCGGCGCCGGATTCTTTTAAACGTCTCACTGACCAAGTATTCAATACATCTGGTAGACGACCCGGTGTTGTTGCATCATAGCCGGTTTTTTCATACGCCAGCAGCAGACCACACTCTTCATTACGAACCTCGGCCGCCGGCAGACCATATTCAGGATCTAATAAAATCGCCGAAGCATAAGGTGTCAGCTGTTGCGAAACTAATTCTTTAAATTTAACTACATCGTCTGTCGTCGCTTCTTTATATTGACCGATCATTTTCTTCAAGGCACCTCGTTGGTCAATCGCTAACGCGCCAATAATCCCTGCTTGATTGGTCATTCGCTCTAAATACTCTTTTTTTCCTAGACTTTTCATTCATTCTCACCTAATTTTTCATTTAGTAATGTTGCGATTGCTTCTTTGGACTGTGCTGCTTTAAGCTCTTCTGTAACTTCATTGCGCATCAACAGCCGTGCAACAGCGGATAATAACTTTAAGTGGGTCGTTCCAGCTTGTGAATCTGGAATAAACAGTGCGATGATAAAATTGATTAATTGACCATCTAAGCTATTCCACTCTATTCCCTGCTCCAATGTGACAATGATAATATTGGGTTCATTGATCGAAGTTGCCTTGGCATGTGGGATTGCAAATCCATCCATCATTCCTGTCGTTCCTTCATTCTCACGCTCGATTAGCTTTTGATAAACTTGCGCTTTATCGGTAGCAATAGCTAATCCTTCTGCCTGCTTCGCCAAAAATTCAAAGACTTCTTCTTGCGTTGCCAATGACTGTTTTAAAAAGATTTTTTCTGTTTGAATGATCTCCATCTCCAAACTCCTTCCTATTCAACGATCGCTGATTTTTCCGTTGCTTCAGCATTTTCTTTCTTCTCTTTTGCGGCAACGCTGCTCTTTTGAATCAGACCTAAAATTACACCGCCTACGATTGAGCCAATCAGAATTGAAAGTACCCATTGCCATTTACCTGTGACAACTGGTAAAACTAAGAATCCGCCATGGGGAGCTGGTACTTGAACACCAAACATATACGTTAAAACAGCAGCGATAGATGAACCTAACATCATAGTTGGTAATACTCTGATCGGATCTTTTGCTGCAAAAGGAATCGCACCTTCAGTAATATGCGTAGAACCTAAGATAAAATTAACTAACCCAGCATTCCGATCGTTTGTATCGAAATATTTTCCAAATAATAACGTAGCGAATCCAGTAATCAATGGCGGCGCGATACAAGCAGCAGAGACTCCAGCCATAAAGGTCGTATTTCCTTGTGCTAATAATGCTGTCCCTGTGACATAAGCTGCTTTATTAATTGGACCGCCCATGTCAAAAGCACACATACAGCCGACAATCACACCAAGAACCAAGGGATTAGAATTTTCAAAGCCAGCTAAGAAGCTCATCATCCCTTCATTGACTGCTTTCATCGGTCCTGCTAGTAATGACATCACTACACCAATGACTGCGACACCAATGACTGGATAAAGGAAAATTGCTTTTAAACCGTCTAATTGTTTTGGTAAAATTTCCAAAGCTTTTTGCAAGAACAAAATGAGATACCCGGCTAGAAAACCAGCTAAGATTCCGCCTAAGAACCCGGTCCCACCGTTTACTGCAACAATCCCGCCAACAAAACCAACGACCAGCCCCGGACGTTTGGCTATTCCTTCCGCGATATAAGCAGCTAATACAGGAACCATCATCCCCATTGCTGCGTCCCCGACACCTTTCAGCATCGCAGCCGTGGCGTTGTATTGAGCATTATCTGGATCAAAGGAATAAATACCCCAAACGGCAAATGAGACCGCAATCAACACCCCACCAGCAACAACAAAAGGCAGCATGTGGGAAACGCCATTCATCAAATTTTTATAAATACTACGACCAAAGCTAGTATTGCTACCTATTTCCTGTTCTAAGGCATCCACGGCTTGATTTTCTGCGGCAATCGAACCTTTTCCAGCTAATGCGTCGTCAATCAAACGCGCCGCATCTTTGATACCGGTGCTAACTGAAACATCAATGATTCGCTTGCCGGCAAAGCGTTCTGGATGAACATCTTTATCCGCTGCGATAATGACAGCTTCAGCATTTTTGATTTCTTCTGCAGTCAGTTCATTTTCGACTCCGATTTGTCCATGCGTTTCCACTTTAATAGTCACGCCTTTTTTCTTAGCGGCCTGCTCTAAAGCTTCTTGCGCCATGTATGTGTGAGCAATTCCTGTCGGACAACCTGTTGCTGCGATTAACTGATAATTTCCCATGTTTTTAACCCCTCTTCTTTGATTTCAATTTGTTTGCTTAACTCATCAACATCCGAAAAATTGGTCAAACCTTTGCGAAAAGCCGTCGAACTTCCCGCTGCTAAACTTTTACGCAGTGTTTCTTCCATCGACTGATTGGTTAAATAGCCTGCTAAAAAAGTCCCTAGTAACGTATCTCCAGCACAAGCTGTATTTACTACTCTTCCTTTAGGTGAATTTCCGCGGAGAATACGATCTTGACTAAAAAGAATCGCTCCCTCACCGCCAAGTGATAACAAAACATTTTGTGCGCCAGCCTCCAATAACTGCTGCCCATAAAATAAATAGGCTTCTTCTGTGTCGATCACTTGGCCAAACCATGATTCCAGTTCTTCTTCGTTAGGTTTCAACAAGAACGGGTGATACAACAAGCAATCCATAACTTCTTGATAGCTGCTATCAATAATCAAATGGATTCCACGTTCATGGCAAATCCGACTGATTTCGATCAAAGTTTCTGGCTTCACACCTCTCGGTAAACTACCTGAAATACAAAGATAATCGCCCAGTGACAATCCTTTGATTTGCTCCAAAAAGATTTGAATCTTTTCGTCAGGAATTTTTGGACCTTGATTGACTAGTTTGAATTCCTCCTTCGTCTGATTGACTTGAGTAAAAACATTGATGCGGGTCATTCCGGGAACTTCAATAAAATCAGTGCTAATCTCTTTTTCTCGTAAATAATCTTCTATATAGTTACCCGTAAACCCAGCACGAAATCCCAATGCAGTTGTGGCAACTCCCAACATTTTAAGTATGAGGGAAACATTTACCCCTTTTCCATTTGCTTGAATATCGTCATCCTTTGTTCGATTGACAGTAAAAGGGTTCATAGTATCCGTTTCAATAAATAGATCAATCGCTAAATTCATCGTACATGTATAGATAGACATAAGTGATGACCTCCTTGACTTTATTATGGGGCATGCAGCACCGAAAAGGTTTTCATGTTTGAACGTTTTCTCTGAAAAGCTTTACATTTTTTCATTAATCATGATATTTTTATCATAGACATTGCGGAAGAAGGGCAATCAAATATGGAACATAAATTAAGCGAAACTGAACAATACCTCTGGGACTTTATTGAGAGCCAAATTCTGGAAGTTCCCAATTACTCCATCGTAAAACTTAGTGAAAAAGCCAATGTTTCTACCGCTACAATCGTTCGTACAATGAAAAAGAAAGGTTACGAAGGATTTACTGCGTTTAAACATCACTTAAAAGAGCAAGAAAACAAAAATATTAATTTCTCTTCATTAGATAAAGTGGATAAAGGGATTCGTCGAGCAATTTTAAAAAACGAACAAGAAGTGGTACGCACAATTAACATGATCGAAATCGGCAATATTGAAGATGCGATCCAAAAGATCAAATTTGCTGAGCGGGTAATTATCTTTGCACGAGGGTTTTCTGAGATGATTGGTCAAGAAATGATGGTGAAATTCCAACTTACTGGAAAATATTGCCAGATGCATACCGATCCGGAAATTATTAAAAATATTAGTCGTAAACTTAATAAGCGAGACATTGTTATTTTCATTTCCTTGAATGGCGAAACCAAAGAATTAGTGGTTGCAGCCAAAAATTGTTACAATGCTGAAATTGGTTCGATTCTAGTTACTGCGAATAATTCCTCGAGTCTAATGAATTATTGTGAGATTCCTTTAATCGGCTTCAAATCAGAAGGCTCCTATTTTCCTGACTATGAAGTACGCTCTAGGTTACCTTTGCAGATTATTGCGCGAATTTTACTCGATTCCTATGCATTGCGTGTTACTGACAACTAAAAAAGAGACAAACACGTAAACGTGTTTGTCTCTTTTTCGATTATTAATTACGCGTCAATTTCAGGCGCTTTGCCTAAATGAGCTTGGATCATCCAAATGCGTTTTTCGGTCGCAGTTTTGAATTCAATGAAAATATCTTGTGTTGGATCGTCGCCTTCTTCACCGGTCACATCAATCCCTTTTTGATAAAGGTCTGCTAAATAGCGATAGCCTTTAACAAGCGTAGCTAGACGTTCTTCCATTGTCCGATCCCAACGTCCTACTTCATCAGGGATCTTTGTTTGGTCAGCCATTTCACGCAAAGTTGAGTAAGGTGATCCGTCTAATGTGATCAAGCGTTCGGAGATTTCATCCAATTGATCATTCACATCATCCATGAAATCATCCATCATTGGGTGTAATGTCAAGAAACCAGGGCCACGCATATACCAGTGTGTTTGGTGGATAACCATGGACATTTGACTTAAGTCTGCGACTAGTTGGTTCAATACTTCTTTTGTCTTTTCAAATTTCATTCCTTCATACCTCCTAAAATTTTTAGCTCCAATAAAAGCATAATACACTTTCAGCAAAAGTACAAAGAAAATGCTGACATTTCGATGTTTTGTCGTATCTTATTGCAAAGGAGGTGAAACGCTATTTTACAGTTTGTTATCGGCACGATCATCGGCTCTTTTTTAGCCGTTGTCACGACTCGGTTTCCTTGAGGAGAATCGCTCCTATATCCGCCATCCCATTGTGACCATTGCCAACAAAAGTTGCGACCACTGGAAATGATTCCTTTATTTTCCAGCCTTCGCCAAGGCTTTCGGTGCAGCCATTGTCATAAAAAATTCTCCGCCCGCAGCTTTTGGCTGGAGCTTTTTTGCGGAGTGCTTTTTGTCCTCTTTCTAGCAGAAATCAATGGGGTTCAGCTGTGGCAGCTTTTTTGGCTGCTGAGTACGCTCGTTTTAGCGGTGATCGACTGGGATCATTTCATTGTTGAGGAAAAAATCTTTTTCTTTACTAGTTTAATTTTATTAGGCGGTGGTGTTTGGCTATTTTCTGTTCATTGGAAACAACCACTGATGGTTTGTGCCCTCTATTATTTCAGCCAAAAAATACTCCCAAACAGTCTTGGCTTGGGAGATCTTTGGATCATTGCTTTATGGAGCTTATTTTTATCCGGCCATGAGCTCTTACAGCTGTTGCTGATTGCCTCCGCTACAGGGCTGGTTTTTTACGGCTATCAAGTCTTGCGGCAAAAAACACCGGAGCGTCTGCCTTTTGTACCCTTTCTTTTTATCGGATTGTTGTGCATCCTCTTAAACCATCGCTAAGCCTGCCAATGCTGGCGAATAAACCCTTTACGCCCAGAACCCTCGCTATAAGCGTTATAGTGGGCTGGATTTTTTCGATAAAAATCTTGATGATAGTCTTCTGCTGGATAAAACGGTTGAGCCGATTCAATTGTCGTTACGATCGGCTCTTTAAAACGTCCACTTGCTTGCAGTCGTTCCTTCGAGGCCTCCGCCGTCAGTTTTTGTTCATTAGAGGAATAAAAAATCACCGGACGATAAGAGTCTCCACGATCGGCAAACTGACCAAAGGCATCAGTAGGATCGGTTTGCTGCCAATAAATTTCGACTAATTGCTGATACGAAATAATGTCCGGATCAAAGGTAATCTCGACTGCCTCAGTGTGTCCCGTCGTTCCGCTGCCAACTTGTTCATAGGTGGGATTTTCTACATCTCCTCCTGTATAGCCGGAAACAACTTTCTTTATGCCGGGCATTTGATCGAAGGGCTTCACCATACACCAAAAACAGCCGCCAGCAAAAATTGCTTTTTCTTCTGCCATAAATACTTCCCCCTTTTTGTCCCATCATAAGCCTTTTTCAAAAAAATGAAATGAATCTGCTCAAAAAGAGCGTACTAGACGTATCCAGTTTCAAGTAATAAGCTATTTATCCGTAAAAAAAGAACCTGTGACAAGACTTTTGTCACAGGTTCTTCTTTCAGCTCTCGTTTAATAATTCTCCGTATCAATTGGATAAATGATTTTGCCGTAGCCAGTATAATCATAATGCGTTCCCGCACTGATCTTATCCACTTCGCTGTCATCAAAGAATAATTGATTGTCATCGTCGTCATCTAGATTTGGTAATTTTTTCTTAGTAGGCAGATTTAATTGCTGCTTCAAAGTATTTTGCTCTTCCAACAAGCTATTCAGTCCTAAGATTTGGAAGTAAATATCTTGGATCATTTCGCCTTGACCCTCGACTTGTGTTTGCTTGATATCATCTGCAGCAGGTGTGTACTCCTTAACGACCGTTAGCATTTCGCTCCAGCTTAGATCGGTCTTCACATAATCTTCCACCGCGTGTAAATATTTTTTATACTGGGTTACCGAATTGACTGAGAGTATTTTTTTAATGATCTTAGATAAAATTTCTCGTTGCCGTGCTTGCCGGCCAACATCGCCTTTCGGATCTTCATGACGCATCCGCACATACTCTAAGGCGTGTCTGCCATCCAAAGTTTGTTTGCCTTTTTTTACATGAACGCCGTCTAGTGTAAAATCAATCTTATTATCGACTTCGATCCCGCCGACCGCATCGACTAAGGTCCTCAAGCCTTTCATGTTGATTTCGACATAGTGATCAACTGGTACATCCAGCATTTTTTGAACCGACTCAATCGCCATTTTAGTCCCGCCTAGTGAATAAGCCGCGTTCAACTTATCGTAATAGGTATCGCCTTTTGCGACATAGACATTCTCATCGCCTTTGTAACCCACCATCTGAGTATAAATATCCCGATCCAGGCTCGTCATCATCGTTTGCTTCTTTTTAGGATTGATCGTTACTAGCATCATCGAATCTGAGCGGCCTTGATACGTCCGTCCTTTATCACCAGTATCCGTTCCCATCAACAGAACCGAGAAAGGCTCTCCACTTTTTAAATCAACGGTATCTGAACGTTTACTCGAATAATCGATTTTTTTCGTCATTTTACTGATTGCTTGATCTACGTCATTATTTACTTTTAGTAGATAGACCGTAGCCGCACCGACTAGTATCACGATGATCCCTACGATAATTAGAATGATTTTCTTTGCTCTGCTCATGTAGCACCTCAAAATTTTTATCTAGCCAAATAATTTTACGTTATTTTCTCATAATTTATCATTAGACAATAGTCTATCTCTGCTAGTCTAAACGAAATTTAATATATAGTTAAAGTAGCCGCTACCATTTCGTCAGATACCCTCTTATAATACCGCTAAAAAGAAAGGACCACAAGATTCAATAGAATCTTGTGGTCCTTTGTTGATCAATATTCAGCTTCACCAATTCGTGATGCTTTTAAAGCTTAGTTCAATGGATTGTTCAAAGCGTCTTCAGCAGCCATTTGTGCTTCAATATCAGAGATACTGTAGACATTTTCGCTAGCCACAACGACTTCTTTTGGTTCCATGTTACGGTAAGTCGCCATACCAGTTCCGGCAGGAATAATCTTACCGATGATAACATTTTCCTTCAATCCAAGTAGTGGATCTTTCTTACCGCGGATCGCAGCATCGGTCAAGACACGAGTCGTTTCTTGGAATGATGCGGCAGATAAGAAGCTGTTTGTTTCCAATGATGCTTTCGTAATACCAAGCAAGACTGGACGAGATGTCGCAGGTGTACCACCAGAAACAATCGTTTTGTAGTTTTGGTCTTTAAAGTCAGCGATATCTAACAATGTACCTGGCAAGATATCCGTGTCGCCTGGGTCCATAACGCGGACTTTACGCAACATTTGACGAACCATTACTTCAATATGCTTGTCGCCGATTTCTACCCCTTGCATCCGGTAAACACGTTGAACTTCACGTAGCAAGTAAGTTTCAACAGAGATTACATCCCGCACTTGTAATAAGTGTTTAGGATCGATTGAACCTTCTGTTAAACGTTCCCCACGGTGGATTGTGTCACCTTCAACAACTTTCATACGAGCGGTATAAGGAACCGTGTATGTCCGCGTATCTGTTTCACCTTTGACGGTCACTTCTTTCGAACGAGTGGCAGCATCTTCAGCGATTTCAACGACTTCACCGGTAACTTCAGTAATAACAGCCAAACCTTTAGGATTACGTGCTTCGAAGATTTCTTGGACACGAGGAAGACCTTGTGTGATATCGTCTCCGGCAACCCCACCGGTATGGAATGTACGCATGGTCAACTGAGTACCTGGTTCACCGATTGATTGAGCGGCGATAGTACCAACTGCTTCACCGACTTCAACATCGTCACCAGTTGCCAAGTTACGACCATAACAATGTTTACATACACCATGTTTAGTATTACATGTGAAGACTGAACGAATGGTTAATGTTTCAACACCAGCATCGATAATCCGTTTTGCATCAGCTTCACTGATTAATGCATCCCCAGGTAAGATCACTTCGCCTGTTTCAGGATTTAAAACAGATTTTTGAGTATAACGTCCAACCAGACGTTCTTCTAATGATTCGATGATCTCATTGCCTTCACGGATCGCAGAGATTTGTAGACCGCGGTCAGTGCCACAATCTTCTTCACGTACAATCACATCTTGGGCAACGTCAACCAAACGACGAGTCAAGTAACCTGAATCGGCTGTCTTCAAGGCGGTATCGGTCATCCCTTTACGAGCCCCGTGAGTCGAGATAAACATTTCCAAGACAGATAGACCTTCACGGAAGTTTGAGATAATCGGCAATTCCATGATTTGTCCATTCGGAGCGGCCATTAATCCACGCATCCCAGCAAGCTGAGTAAAGTTGGAGATGTTACCACGGGCTCCAGAATCAGACATCATGAAGATTGGATTCTTCGCATCCATTGATTCAATCAGACGTTGTTGAATATTATCTTTGGCTGCATTCCAGACAGCGATAACACGTTCATAACGTTCATCATCAGTAATCAAACCACGACGGAATTGTTTCGTGATCGTGCCAACTTGTTTGTGGGCATTGTCGATGATTTCTTGTTTTTCAGCCAAGGCCATGATATCGGCGATACCAACGGTCATACCAGCATGAGTGGAGTGTTTGTAACCTAAGTCCTTCATCCGGTCAAGCATCATTGACGTATCAGTGACTTTGAAACGTTTAAAGACTTCAGCGATGATGTTTCCAAGATTTTTCTTCTTGAATGGCAAGATAATTTCTTGTTTTTTGATCGCTGCAGGAATATCGACACCTTTTTCAACAAAATATTTGTCAGGTGTGTATTGTGTTAAGTTGAAATCAGTTGGTTCGTTTAAGTAAGGGAACTCTTGCGGCATGATCTCGTTGAAAATAATTTTCCCAACAGTTGTGATCAACATGCGTTCTTTTTGTTCTTCAGTGAATGGTTTGTCGCCTAATGTATTAGGGTCAACAGCTACACGTGAATGTAAGTGAACATAGCCATTACGCCATGCCAACACTGCTTCATTCATATCACGGAAGATCATTCCTTCACCTTCGCGGCCTTCTTCTTCCATTGTTAGGTAGTAGTTACCTAAGACCATATCTTGAGATGGTGTAACAACTGGTTTACCATCTTTCGGGTTCAAGATGTGCGTTGCAGCTAGCATTAACATGCGAGCTTCTGCTTGCGCTTCTTCACCTAGAGGTAAATGGACAGCCATTTGGTCTCCATCGAAATCGGCGTTGTAGGCTTCACAGACTAATGGGTGAAGACGGATCGCACGACCTTCAACTAAGATCGGTTCAAATGCTTGGATACCTAGTCTATGCAACGTAGGTGCCCGGTTAAGTAAAACAGGGTGTTCTTTAATAACTTCTTCTAGAATGTCCCAAACAACGTCTTCTTGACGTTCGATTTTACGTTTCGCATTTTTGATGTTTGATGCGATTTCACGTTGAACGAGCTCCTTCATTACGAAAGGCTTGAACAATTCGATCGCCATTTCTTTCGGCAGACCACATTGATACATCTTCAAGAAAGGTCCAACAACGATAACGGAACGAGCAGAGTAATCGACACGTTTACCTAGCAAGTTTTGACGGAAACGACCTTGTTTCCCTTTCAACATGTGAGATAAAGATTTCAATGGGCGGTTACCTGGTCCAGTGACTGGACGGCCACGACGACCATTATCGATCAATGCGTCTACCGCTTCTTGCAGCATCCGTTTTTCATTTTGTACGATGATATTTGGCGCGTTCAAGTCTAACAAACGTTTCAAACGATTGTTACGGTTGATCACACGACGGTATAGGTCATTCAAGTCAGAAGTCGCGAAACGACCTCCTTCTAATTGAACCATCGGACGTAGATCTGGCGGGATGACAGGAATAACATCCATAACCATCCAGCTTGGAAGGTTACCAGAAGAACGGAAAGCTTCTAGAACATCCAGGCGACGAATCGCACGTGTCCGTTTTTGTCCTTGAGCGGTTTTCAATTCTTCTTTTAATTCAACTGTTTCGCCTTCTAGATCTACTTTATCTAGTAATTGTTTGATGGCTTCAGCACCCATTGCCGCATGAAATTCTTGACCGTATTGATCCCGTTTTTCACGGTATTCACGTTCAGTCAATAATTGTTTTTTCTCTAGGCTTGTATTACCTGGATCGATTACGACATATGATGCAAAGTAGATGATTTCTTCTAACGCACGAGGACTCATGTCTAAGACAAGACCCATCCGTGAAGGAATACCTTTGAAATACCAAATATGTGTAACAGGCGCTGCTAATTCAATGTGTCCCATCCGTTCTCGACGAACTTTTGAACGGGTAACTTCAACACCACAGCGGTCACAAACGATACCTTTATAACGAATTCGTTTGTATTTCCCACAGGCACATTCCCAGTCTTTGGTTGGTCCAAAAATTCTTTCATCGAATAGCCCTTCACGTTCAGGTTTCAATGTACGATAGTTAATGGTTTCCGGTTTTTTTACTTCACCGTATGACCAGCTTCTGATTTTTTCAGGAGAAGCCAAACCTATTTGCATACTTTCGAATTTATTTACATCGATCAAAAGGGTTTCCCTCCATTTCATTTTATCGTCAGTCAGCTAGAGGATAGCTGATTGACCTATGCATAAACGGTGTGAAAAAAGTAGCTTCTTCGGAAATAAGCCGAAATATCTTGAAGCTGAACACTTTTTTCACAACCTCTTCAGACAAGCGCGACTTCTTATAAGTCTTCCGCAGTTTCGATTTCTTGGATCAAATCTGATTTTTGTTCCGCTCTTTCAGCAGCCGCTTTTTCTTCGACTTCTTTCGCAGATTGTTGTTGTTCTGCGTATTTAGTCAAAGCATCAACTGTGATCAAGTCGTCATCATCATCATCCATGTCTCGTAACTCGATTTCTTTGTCATTAATATCTAGGACTTGCATATCTAAACCAAGGGCTTGTAATTCTTTCACTAATACGCGGAAAGATTCAGGCACACCTGGTTTTGGAATAGGTTCACCTTTGACGATGGCTTCGTAAGTTTTCACACGACCAACCACATCATCTGATTTGTAAGTCAAGATTTCTTGTAACGTGTAAGCAGCACCATAAGCTTCCAGTGCCCATACTTCCATTTCCCCAAAACGTTGTCCACCAAATTGCGCTTTACCACCTAATGGTTGTTGCGTAACAAGTGAGTAAGGTCCAATTGAACGAGCATGTAATTTATCATCGACCATGTGGGCCAATTTAATCATGTACATAACCCCAACAGAGATCCGGTTATCAAATGGTTCACCGGTACGACCGTCGTAAAGAACGGTCTTAGCATCTGCGGCCATCCGTGCTTCACGGACAGTTTCCCAAACATCGCTATCTTGCGCACCATCAAAGACTGGTGTTGCGACGTGGATACCTAGTTGGCGAGCGGCCATTCCTAAGTGTAATTCCAATACTTGTCCAATGTTCATCCGAGATGGTACACCTAATGGATTCAACATGACATCAACCGGGGTGCCGTCTGGTAGATATGGCATATCTTCTTCTGGCATGATGCGAGAAACGACCCCTTTATTTCCGTGACGGCCGGCCATTTTATCCCCTTCATGAATCTTACGTTTTTGCACGATGTAGACGCGCACTAACATGTTCACACCTGGTGATAATTCATCGCCTGCTTCACGAGTAAAGATCTTCACATCATGAACGATTCCGCCGCCGCCGTGAGGCACACGTAGAGACGTATCACGAACTTCACGCGCTTTTTCGCCAAAGATCGCATGTAATAGACGTTCTTCTGCGGATAATTCGGTTACCCCTTTAGGAGTGACTTTACCAACTAATAGATCGCCATCATGAACTTCAGCACCAATGCGGATGATCCCCATTTCGTCTAAGTTCTTCAACGCGTCTTCCCCAACATTAGGGATTTCACGAGTAATTTCTTCAGGTCCTAATTTTGTATCACGTGCTTCTGATTCATATTCTTCAATATGGATTGAGGTGTAGACATCATCTTTCACCAAACGACGGCTCATGATGATGGCATCTTCATAGTTGTACCCTTCCCAAGTCATGAAGGCTACGACAACGTTTTGACCTAAAGCCAATTCGCCGTTTTCCATTGAAGGTCCGTCAGCTAAGATATCGCCGACTTCAACTTGTTCGCCTAGACCAACTAATGGACGTTGGTTGTAGCTCGTCCCTGAGTTTGAACGACGGAATTTAGTAATATCGTATTTATCTAAGGCGCCATTATCGCGACGAACACGAACTTCGTGTGCATCAACGAATTCGACTACCCCATCATTTTTACATAACAAAGCAGCCCCTGAGTCATGTGCTGCTTTATATTCCATACCAGTACCAACCCATGGAGAACGTGGTTGGATCAATGGTACAGCTTGCCGCTGCATGTTGGCACCCATCAAGGCACGGTTAGAGTCATCGTTTTCTAAGAATGGGATACAAGCTGTTGCGACTGCGACTACTTGTTTTGGTGAAACATCCATGTAATCAATCTTATCAATCGTTACTTCCAAGTTTTCAGAAGTTGCACGAGCCATCACGACTTCTTCAGCAAAGCTGCCGTCTTCGTTTAACTTACTGTTTGCTTGGGCAACTACGTAATGGTCTTCGATATCAGCAGTTAGGTAATCGATCTTGTCGGTTACTTTGCCAGTTGAACGATCCACACGACGATACGGTGTTTCGATGAAACCAAATTTATTTACTTTCGCGTAAGATGCCAAACTGTTGATCAACCCAATGTTTGGACCTTCGGGCGTTTCAATCGGACACATACGGCCATAGTGGGAATAGTGAACGTCTCGAACTTCATAGCCGGCACGGTCACGAGTCAAACCACCAGGTCCTAAGGCAGATAGACGACGTTTATGGGTCAACTCACCTAGTGGGTTGGTTTGGTCCATGAACTGTGACAACTGAGAAGAACCAAAGAATTCTTTGATGCTGGCAACCACTGGACGAATATTGATTAATTGTTGCGGTGTCAAGGTTTCTTGATCTTGAATTGACATCCGTTCACGAACAACCCGTTCCATCCGAGCTAAACCGATTCGGAATTGGTTTTGTAATAATTCACCAACAGAACGAATCCGACGATTTCCTAAGTGGTCGATATCATCAACATTGCCGATACCTTCCATTAAGTTCAAGAAATAGCTCATTGAAGCGATAATATCGCCAGGGCGAACCGTGCGAACAGAAGCATCTGGATAGGCATTACCAATCACCGTTACTTCACGTTCTGGATCTTTTGGTGAAAAGACTTTAATCACTTGAACCGTCATTGGATCTGTTACAACAGCATCTTCTGATGGGTAGTAAGTGACTGAGTTCAAACCATTTTCCAAGTGTGGTCCTAAATCTTCCATTACTTGGTGGGTCAAAACAGTGCCTTTTTCCACGATGATTTCGCCTGTTTCAGCGTCAACTAAGGTTTCAGCTAAAGTCAGGTTCAATAAACGGGTTTTAAGGTCTAATTTTTTATTTACTTTGTAACGACCAACATTAGCTAAGTCGTAACGTTTTGGATCGAAGAAACGTGCAGTTAACAAGCTACGAGAGCTGTCTGCCGTTTTGGGTTCACCGGGACGTAAACGTTCGTAAACGTCTTTCAAACCTTCTTCGGTACGAGAATCACTTGGGTTTTTGTGTAAATCTTTTTCGATTGTGTTGCGTAATGATTCGCTTTCGCCAAAGATTTCGAAGATGGTGTCATCTGAACCGAAACCTAGTGCACGAACTAACGTAGTCAAAGGAATCTTACGTGTCCGGTCGATCCGAACATAAGAAATGTCCTTCGCGTCTGTTTCCATTTCTAACCATGCGCCACGGTTAGGAATGACGGTTGAACCAAAACCTTCTTTTCCGTTTTTGTCCACTTTTCCGTGGAAATAAACGCCCGGAGAACGAACTAATTGAGAAACGATAACCCGTTCTGCTCCGTTGATAATAAAGGTTCCTTGTTCGGTCATTAATGGGAAATCACCAAAGAATACTTCTTGGGATTTGATTTCACCTGTTTCGCGGTTTACTAAACGTAATACAACATGTAATGGTGCAGAATAGTTTGCATCGTGTGAACGAGCCTCCGCAACCGTGTATTTAGGTTCTTTTAATTCATAGTCAACAAATTCAAGTGACAAGTTTCCATTAAAGTCTTCAATTGGCAAAATGTCTTCAAACATTTCTCGCAAGCCCTCATCTAGGAACCATTGATAAGAATCTGTTTGAATTTCGATCAAATTCGGTAATTCCAACACTTCACTGATTCGTGCGAAGCTTCTACGTTCTCGGTGTTTTCCGTACTTTACTACGTGTCCAGCCAAGTTCTTCACCCCTCTTAAAAGTTTGAAAACCGATCCGAAGATAAATTACATTTATGTTACAAAGATTAAAATTGTGTAACACCTGACATTTTTTGCGGCTTTTAGGCAAAAAAAAACCAAAAATAGAACGTTCTCTTGAAAATTTATTCGCGAGCTTCTACTTTTGTTCCCTATTAAAAGCCGGAACGGACAATATTTCGTTCCTGCCTGTCATCATTTCAGATAGTTTTAGCAAATTAATATGATACATGAGAAAAACATAAAAGTCAATAGTCTCAAGGTTTAACTCTAGCTGTCGCAACCTTTTCTTAAAACTTTCAGTAAATTTGATTCACGTTCATTCTTCATACATTTTTGAATATTCAGAATATTCTTCGCTTTGTTATTGACATCTCATTTTTCTTACCGTATACTAATTTACATCTTAACAAGTTGGAGGTTGTTCTTATGTTAGCCAAACAAAACTCACAACTGAATAACCGCTATTACTTTAGCTATTTTAGATAGGTTTGTATTCATCATGATGGGTACAAACGACCTGAGTGTTTTTTGTATCTATGATGGCTAGAGCATTTCAACGTACCAACGGCCGCATAGAGAAAATCTAAGTGGCTTGAATGAAGCAGCATAAATATTTTTGCATTCACATCACCCACTTAGAGTTTCGACACTTCTAAGCGGGTGATTTTTTAGTTAAAAAAAAGCTTCCCACAAACAATTGATTACAAAGAGTAGATCAAAAGGAGAGAAAGAAAATGAAAAAAACAGTATTAGCAGGAATCGGATTAGTTAGTTTATTGATGCTAGGGGCATGCGGCAGCAAAGAGGCAGCCAGTGATGACAATATGAAACACGTAGGGGTTTTACAATTAGTCCAACATGCTTCCTTAGACAATGCCTATGACGGCTTCAAAGAAGGTTTGGCTGAAGGCGGCTATAAGGAAGGCGATAATTTAGAAATCGATTATCAAAATGCCCAAAACAATCAAGACAACTTAAAAAGTATGAGTGAGAAATTAATCAAAGAAGAACCGGATCTATTGTTAGGGATTGCGACTCCCGCAGCCCAGTCCTTACTAAATGGCACGACGGAAATCCCGATTGCCGTAACTGCAGTCACAGACTTGAAAGAGGCAAAGTTAGTCAAAAGTGATAAAAAACCTGGCGGAAACGTAACAGGAACAACGGATATGGTGCCAATCGACAAACAAATTGACTTGTTGCTATCGATCGTACCAGATGCAAAATCAATTGGGATCATGTACAACGCCGGCGAAACCAATTCGAAAATCCAAGCGGACTTAGCCGAAAAAGCCTTGAAGAAAGCCGGTGTTGACGTCAAAGTCAAAACCGCCAACACCACCAATGACGTCCAACAAGTTACCGAGTCTTTAGCCAATGAAACGGATGGCATCTATGTACCGACAGACAATACCTTCGCCAGCGCGGCGGCTGTTATCGGTGATGTGGTGAAGGAAAAGAAAATTCCATTAGTTGCTGGTTCAACGGAACAAATCGACGATGGTGGACTAGCTACGGTCGGGATTGACTACAAAGCTTTAGGAAAACAAACCGGTAAAATGGCCGCTAAGATCCTAGACGGTGACGCAAAACCAGCCGACACACCGGTTGAATCCGCTGATACCTTGAAATTAGTAGTCAACAAGGAGATGGCTAAAGCTTTAGGCATCGATCCAGACAGTATCAAAGAACCAAAATAACCAAGTTTTCCAAAGAAAGAAGGAAGAATCATGAATGTCATTTCTCTATTATTATCCGCAACGTCACAAGGCCTGCTTTGGTCCCTTTTAGCGATTGGAGTCTACATGACGTTTCGCATTTTAGATATCGCGGATCTGACCGCCGAAGGAAGTTTTCCATTAGGCGGCGGGATCGCAGCAATCGGCATCGTCAACGGACTGCACCCAATCGTAGCGACCCTCTTAGCCTTTGGCGGTGGGATGCTGGCAGGGCTCGTTACCGGCATTTTGAACACGAAGTTCAAGATACCGGCTCTGTTAGCCGGAATCATTACGATGACCGGGTTGTACTCAGTCACATCAAGGGTCATGGGTGCTCCCAACATTGCATTATTAGGTGAAAGTACCGTCTTCACTGCTGCCCAAAACATGGGGCTATCAAAAAATAATGCGGTCATTCTAATCGGTTTGTTGATCGTCTTATTGGTCATCTTACTGTTAGTTTCATTTTTCCGGACAGAGATCGGCCTGGCGGTTCGTGCGACAGGGGATAATCCAGACATGAGTGAAGCAAATGGGATTCGAACTGAAAATATGAAGCTTTTAGGTTATATGATCTCAAACGGCAGCATCGCTTTATCCGGTGCGCTCCTAGCGCAAAATAACGGCTTCGCTGATTTAAACTCGGGTGTCGGCACGATCGTTATCGGACTAGCATCAATCATTATCGCGGAAGTCTTACTGCGGAATAAACCGATCATGATCCGTTTATTAACGATTGCCGCAGGCGCGATTATTTACCGTTTCATTTTGGCCCTCGTCTTCGAATTAAATGTCGAACCGACAGATTCTAAATTGGCTTCAGCGATTGTTTTGGTCATCTGCTTATCCTTACCGCAGATTCGAGCAAAATTTACACTAAATAAGCCGCAAAAGGGAAAGAAAGGAGAGAAAAATAATGCAAGCAGTCTTAAAAATTAATAATTTACATCAATACTTTGAGCGTGGCACCATCAATGAAAACCACGCGCTAAAAGGCATTAATCTCGACCTGAATCCTGGTGAATTTGTCACGATCATCGGCGGGAATGGTGCCGGTAAATCAACTTTGTTAAATAGCATTGCTGGCACCTTACCAATTGAGGAAGGTCAAATGTTTCTAAATGAAGAAAACATTACTAAGCACTCGGTCACGCGCCGCTCCAAAAAAATCAGCCGCGTCTTTCAAGATCCGAAGATGGGGACCGCGGTCCGCTTATCAGTGGAAGAAAATTTAGCCTTAGCAATGAAACGCGGGCATAAACGCGGATTCTCCCTAGGCGTAAAAAATAAAGATCGCAGCTTTTTCAAAGAACAGTTGGCCATGCTGAACTTAAATTTGGAAAATCGATTAGATGCAGAGATTGGGTTGCTTTCCGGCGGTCAACGCCAAGCAATCACCTTATTAATGGCGACTTTACAACGGCCTGATCTGATTTTACTTGATGAGCACACGGCGGCACTAGATCCGAAAACCTCCTTGACCGTCATGGAGCTAACCGAGCGTTTGATTCGCGAACAAGCCTTGACCGCCTTCATGGTGACTCACAACATGGAAGACGCGATCCGTTACGGCAACCGGCTGATCATGCTGCATCAAGGTGAAATTGCGTTAGACCTGAAGCAATCTGAAAAACAAAACTTGACGGTACCAAAATTAATGGAACTGTTCCATCAAAACTCCGGCGTCGAACTTAAAGATGATGCCTTGCTGCTTAGTTAACATTAATCGCTAAGACGATCCTTCTTTCTTGGCAGGCTGCTTTTACGCAGCCTGTTTTTTTGTTACACTGAGCAAGAAAAGACTATTCAATTAAGAAAGACTTTCGCGAACCCGCTCAGCTTATTTCCGATAAAGCGAGTTTTCGAAGCCGGACATGGATGTACCTGCTATAAAGCGATTTATTCATGTAAAAAATTTATACATTCTTTATAAAGAATGTAAGGAGGTATCTCTTTGACCACCAAAGAAAAAGTGTTAGCCCACTTAAAACAAGCAGATCGGATTTTATCCGGCGAAGCTTTAGCCCAAGAGATCGGTGTTTCCCGCACAGCAATTTGGAAAGCTATCAAAGAATTAGAAAAAAAAGGTTATCAGATTCAGCATTTAGCCAATGGCTACCGTTACCAGCCCTCTGATATTTTGGACGCCAAAGAAATCCAAACTCAAATCCAGCAGCCTATCGAAGTAACCGTAGTAGAGACCTCTGCCTCTACCATGAAAGATGCTCAGCTAGCTGTGGTAGAAGGAAAAAAATCACCCTTACTGATAGTGGCGGATATGCAAGAAGCGCCACACGGACGTTTCAACCGGCCTTTTTTTGCCGCCAAGCAGCAAGGAATCTATATGAGTCTCTTGTTAGAACCGAACGAACAGTTGCAAGAACTACCGCAATATACCGTCTTAATGGCAGTGGCGGTCGCCGATGCGATCGACGAGCTGTTAGCGGTCGATAGTCAAATCAAATGGGTCAATGATATTTATTTGAACCAGAAAAAGGTTGCCGGCATTTTGTCTGAAGCGATGACCGATGTTGAAACCAATTCGTTAAAATATATCATCATCGGTATGGGCATCAACTTTTCCATTCCTCAAGCAAATTATCCTGAGGACTTACAAGCCAAAGCGACTTCGTTATTTCCCGACGGTAAAGCTTCTGCTACTAGAAACCAATTAATTATCAACATCTGGAATCGATTCTTTGCGCTGCTTAACGACCAGCAAACGGCCCTTGAAAGCTACCGGAAAAAATCCTTTGTACTAGGGAAAAAAATTACCTTCAAACGGAAGGATCAGAACTATATCGGAACGGCTGTAGCCATCACCGATACGGGGGAATTAGTCGTTGATCTTGGTACTGAACAAATGACCCTTTCTTCTGGCGAGATCAGTTTAAGCTCGATTCAATAACTAGGACTTTTCAACACAAAAAAAGCGTCTTGCCAACATTAGGCAAAACGCTTTTTTTAACTATGAAGAAATAGTTCGGTCTTATTGCTCAGCTGGCTCCTAATTAGGGAATCATTTTTCCAAAAACACGAAAAATGATTCTGATTGTCGTTACGCATACCATTTTTCTAATCTCAATAAAGCGAGAAGAAAAACTGGCAAAAAGCTGAGCGAGTCCGAGAAAGCCTTCCTTACTGTTAACGCATCGTAACGAATTCTTCACTGCCGGTCGGATGGATTGCGACGGTATCGTCGAAATCTTTTTTCGTTGCCCCCATTTTGATCGCAACCGCAAAACCTTGCAGCATTTCATCAACACCCACACCAATTGCATGAAGTCCGATGATTTTTTCTTCTTCGCCTAAGCAGACAAGTTTCATCTCACATTTTTGGCGATAATCACTTAAAGCAAAATACATCGGCGTGAAACGTGAACGGTAAACCTTGATCTGCTCCTTGCCGTGACGCTCGATCGCCTCTTCCTCTGAAATCCCAATCGTCGCGATTGTTGGGTGGGTAAAAATCACGGTCGGCACATTTTCATAGTCTAAAAATTCTTCTGATTTGCCATTGAAGACGCGCTCAGACAAACGACGACCCGCTGCGATCGCCACCGGCGTCAAATCAATCTTGCCGATTACATCGCCAACTGAATACACACCGTCACTAGTCGTGTTTTGGAATTTATCAACGATCACGAAGCCTTTTTCATTCAAGGTAACGGACGTATTTTCCAAACCAAGCTTATCGGTATTAGGCAAACGGCCACCGGCAAATAATACTTTATCGCCAGACAACGTATTGCCATTTTCAAAATAAACGGTGTAGGTGCCGTCAGCATTTTGCTTGATCTCTTTGGCTACGTGATGGTCATAGAGTTTCATGTGATTGTCACGATAAATTTCTACTAAATTTTCTGCAATCATTTTATCAAAGGTCCGCAAGGGATGATCGTAGCGAAACGCCCAATGAACTTGCGTGCCCATGCCTTGTAAGACGCCGCTTAATTCCGCCGCAATGTAGCCTGCACCTAAAACAACTACTTCTTTCGGTTGCTCCGTTAATTCAAAGAAGCCATTCGAATCAATCGCCAACTCACCGCCAGGGATCTTCATTTGACTTGGGCGACCACCCGTAGCGATCAGGATATGAGGCGCCGTATACTCTTCGCCATTCACCGTTACTACATGATCAGATTTAAAGGTCGCATAGCCTTCGATCCGTTCAACGTGATTGCTGTCTAATCCGCGATAATACGCGCCGTGTAAAAAGTCGATATATTTCTCACGACGGGCCACTAATTCGTTAAAATCAAATTTTTCAACCTCTGCTTGCACACCGTAACTAGGCGCATCCCGTTCGATCGTCTCTAACATCGTACTTGCTTGCCACATGACTTTTTTTGGCACACAGCCGACATTGACACACGTCCCGCCAATTTTATTCGCTTCAATCAATAATACTTTTGCCCCATGCATACCGGCCCGATTCGCTGACGCAATTCCGCCGCTACCGCCGCCGACAACAATGTAATCATATTCTTTCATTCATCTGCCCCCTCGTTTTTCCTGATAAAATCATTCTAATCTATTTCTTGCGAAAAAGACGTTTTTTTGCCTAGATCGTTAGAAAATAGGCTGTGACAGAAGTGTTCCGCTTCAAGAACAAAGTAGGGACTGTTCCCCATCAGCTCTGCTTATGTCTCACAACAATAAGTCGAAATTTCCGAAAAAGCTACGCCTGTAACGTCGTTTATTCGAAAGAAGGAGGTGCGACAAGACTTTTGTCACACCCCCACCTGTTTAATCTTTTTTCTTCCGGATCATATCTCCCGGTTTGACTGGCTGAGCCACTGGCATCGTCAAGACCATCATTGGGTTCGGTGCCCGATCGATAGATTCTCCTTCATCATTTTTCATTTCTGTAATAGTTTGTTCAAAATGATGGAAGTTCGGACCATAAAATTCGATCTCATCGCCGATGCTAAAATGATTCCGTTGGCGAACGGTCGCGATTCCGCTAGCTTCATCATAGCTCAAGACTTCACCGATGAATTTATAAACCGGAATCTTACGACGGGGACCGAATAATTGTTCATTTTCCGTCGGTACATTGTAGTAAAAACCGGACGCTAATTCACGTTGGGCGACTTTCCATAATTCATCGATCCATTCTTGTTTGCAGACATAATTTTCAGGATCGGCAATATAGCTGTCCACCGCCGCTTTATAAACATTCGAAACGGTTGAAACATAATGGATCGATTTCATCCGGCCTTCGATCTTCAAACTATCCACGCCGTTTTCGATCAAATCAGGAATGTGTTCGATCATAGACATGTCCACGGCACTCATGGAAAATTCTTCCGTCACATCGCCGTTCTCCGTCAATGAACGATGTTCGTTGGCAAAAGGCATATCGAATAACTCATATTTCCAACGACAAGATTGTGAACAACCACCACGATTGGCATCCCGCATCGACATGTGATTCGATAGCGTACAACGACCGGAATAAGAAATACACATTGCGCCATGAATAAAGGCTTCAATCTGAATATCCGTATTGCGACGAATTTCCGCTAATTCCTCCATCGAAACTTCCCGGGCCAAAACAACTCGTTCCAAGCCTTCATTTTGCCAAAATTTCAAGGTCTCTGCGTTGGTAGCCGAAGCTTGGGTCGATAAATGAATCTCTAAGCCCGGCGCTTCACTGGCACAGATTTCGATCAAAGCAGGATCGGAAATGATCACCGCTGAGATACCGATGTCACGTAATTTCTTGAAAAATTCGCCGGCACCAGCTTCGTTTCCTTCATGAGTCACCATGTTGGCCGCGACATATACTTTGGCGCCATACTGTTTCGCAAAAGCCACGCCCTCTTCCATTTCTTCAAAAGAAAAGTTGCCTGCCCGTGACCGCAGACCATAGGCATCTCCACCAATATAAACGGCATCCGCTCCATAATGGATCGCGGTTTTTAATTTTTCCAATGTCCCAGCTGGTGCTAACACTTCGGGACGTTTTAATTTTCTCTCTGTCATGCTGCTGCTCCTTGTTCCAATTTGATCCTATTTGATCGCGGTTGGATCTAAGTGATAAAACCCAGTATCCATGCCTCGTTCAACCGGATGGTATTTTTGAATTTCTTGCTGCGCACTGACTAGCGCTGCTTCGTTCCAAGTATTTGCCTCGACTGCGGCTTTCGCCGCCGCAAAAATCTTTGCGATCGCTACGAAATTTTCACCAGGTGTAAACAAACCATCCAATTTCCACGTTTGATACCCCGTTTGATTTAATTCCGCTACTTCATTAATCAGATTTAAATCATTGTCGGCAAAAATATGCGTGCCATGTTGATCTTCATAAATCGAATAATGCGTTTCCGCCTTCTTCGGCTCAGAGATAAATAAGCCCCGCTCTTTTGCCGCGCTTTCCTCTTGCTTCGTATAATTGAAATAATTATCTAGCAAAGGACGCTTTGATTGATGAATACACGTCGCCCCATAAACAAGAATTTCTACCGGAACATCTACGTGACCTTTTAGTTTTTTCATTTCTTCAAAAGGGACTTCTCGCGCTAAGACCGCTCCAACAGCGCCCTTTTTCTGCCAAAAATTGATTTGACGAGCATTCGTCACCAAGGTTTCAGCATCATAAATATAAGGCAAATCATATTCTTGCAACAAATAAATCACGCCCGTATCACCAACGACTACGTGATCTGGCTGTGCTTGTGCCAAAAAGGCTAAGTATTCAGGAATTTTTTTCATTTTTCCTGGATGCATAATGCCATTCAAAGCAATATTGACTTTCTTTCCTTGACTATGCGCCAAATGAATCAAGTCGATTTGCTCCTGACGAGAAAAAGAATGGGGCAGTCGCAATCCGAAATCCTCTTCTCCTATGTATAAAGTATCCACGCCGGCTGCCAATAAGGCTTCTGCTTGCGTCATTGATTCCGCCGTCGCAATTAATTCGATCATGGTACATCCTCCTAATTCAAAAAGTCCCACGGATACCCGCTGTCTTCAGTCCATTCAACGAAGCTATTAGTCTGAAGCCTGTCATTCGCCATAAAATAGCGCAGTATCTTTTTTAGACTTTCCCATACTATCACAGCTTTCCAAAGTTTCCAACTAAGCGTTAGCTGCTGTCACTTAAATTTTCTACTCAACTTCTAACACAACTAGTTCAAATTTAGGAATGCATTTTTCGAAACCCACAAAAAATGCATTTATCTCTCACCACGCATACGATTCCACTAGTCACGCTAAAGCGTGAAGTGGAACTCGCAAAAAAAAAGAGGAGGGGAAAATTCCCATCCTCTGATTGACTAAAGTGATTAAACTTTTTCTGGTATCTTTTCTTCTTTATGATTTTTGACCGTCAACGTGATCTTGCCTTTGCTGGCTCCAATCGTTACGGCATCACCTAATTGAATTTGACCAGACAATAAGGCTTCAGCTAAGCGGTCTTCGATTTCCTTTTGCAACGCTCGACGAATTGGACGTGCGCCATATTCAGGATCGAATCCAACTTTACCGATCACATCATAAGCAGCTGGTGTGATTTTTACTTTGATTTCATGTTCCTTCATTCGATCTAGGACAGAACGACTCATAATTTTTACGATCTCATGAATCTGTTCTTGGTCCAATGAATGGAAGACGACCGATTCATCGATTCGGTTAAGAAATTCTGGACGGAACGCTTTTTTCAATTCTTCCATGATCCGTTTTTCCATCGCTACGTGGTCTTTGGTAATATCCTTGACCGTGAAGCCGACATTTTTTTCTTCCCGAATCTCAGTCGCACCGATATTTGAGGTCATAATCAAAATCGTATTGCGGAAATCCACTTTCCGCCCTTTAGAATCTGTCAAATGACCGTCATCTAAAACTTGCAATAAGATATTAAAGACATCGGGATGCGCCTTTTCTACTTCATCCAACAGAATAACGGAGTAAGGCTTTTGACGAATTTTTTCTGTCAACTGTCCGCCTTCTTCATAGCCAACATAGCCCGGAGGTGAACCAATCAAACGACTCGTACTATATTTTTCCATGTACTCAGACATATCCACCCGAATCAATGCTTCCTCACTGCCAAACATTGCTTCAGCTAAAGCCTTCGCTAATTCTGTTTTACCGACACCAGTGGGACCTAAGAACATAAATGACCCAATCGGACGATTCGGATCTTTCAACCCACTGCGCGCCCGACGAATCGCACGAGAAATTGCTTGAACCGCTTCTTCTTGACCAACAACTCGTTTATGCAAGACATTTTCCAAGTCTAACAAACGTTGACTCTCTTTTTTCTCTAATTGTTGTAATGGCACCCCAGTCCACTGGGAAACTACTGCAGCTACATCTTCATCCGTGACTTGATCAAGATAACCATTTTCTTGTTTCGCTGCTTTAATTTTGGCCTGTTCAAGAATCTCTGCCTGTTGTTTTTCCTGTAACCGTAAACGAGCGGCAGCTTCAAAATCTTGATTTTGAATGGCCTTCTCTTTTTCAGAAACCAACTCAGCGACTTCTTCTTCCAGTTCAGAAAGTTCAGATACTTCATCGGTGGAATCCAACCGAACCTTTGCGGAAGACTCATCCATCAAGTCAATTGCTTTATCCGGCAACTGACGAGAATTAATATAACGAACCGATAAGGATACCGCTGCATGTAACGCTTCATCGGTAATCTCAACACCGTGATGATCTTCATAACGTGGACGTAAGCCCTTCAAAATTTCTTCCGCTTCTTCCGGTGTAGGTTCTTCTACTTGTACCCGCGCGAAACGGCGTTCTAAAGCGGAATCTTTTTCTATATACTTTTGGTATTCATCTAAGGTCGTAGCTCCAATCGTTTGCAACTCACCACGAGCTAAGGCCGGTTTCAAAATGTTGGAAGCATCGATTGCGCCTTCAGCACCACCCGCTCCGATCAAGGTATGCAATTCATCAATGAACAAAATAATTTGTCCATCATGGTAAATTTCATCAATTACCTTTTTCAAACGATCTTCAAATTCACCGCGATATTTCGTTCCGGCCACTAACGCACCCATATCCAGCATCATCAGACGTTTTCCGCGCATATCCTCTGGCACATCACCAGAAATGATCCGCTGCGCTAAGCCTTCGACGATCGCCGTTTTACCAACACCAGGCTCACCTACTAAGACGGGATTATTTTTGGTACGACGACTTAAGATTTGAACGACCCGCCGAACTTCACTGTCTCGGCCAACCACTGGGTCAAGCCGTTTTTCACGAGCTAATTTAGTTAAATCCCGTGCTAAACCATCTAAGGTTGGCGTTCCTTGAGAATTACTTGGTGCTGGTTTAGCCGCCGCTTTACGCCGATTTCCTGCACCTTGATTGCCGTTTCCAGCTTCATTGACGCCCATTTTTTTCAATAATAATTGACGCATCTTAGGTAAGCTCAAACCAAGGTTCACTAAAATGTGCGACGCTAAGATTTCATCATCTCGCAGTAGTCCCAGTAAGATGTGTTCGGTTCCCACTAATTTCGCATTAAAACGCTTTGCTTCATCATCTGCAAAAATCAATATTTGTTTGGCTCTAGGAGAATATGGCAAGTAGCCGCCTTCAGGATAAGACTTGACTGATCCATATCCGGTCATGTGCTCAATTTCTTCACGAACATCATTTTCACTCGAACTCATTTGCCGCAATGTTTTACCAGCGATCCCTTGCTGCTCAATCACTAAAGCTAGCAGTAAATGTTCTGAGCCAACCGAGCGATGTTTAAAATACTTGGCCTCTTGCTGAGCAATGGCCAAAACTGCTTTTGCGCGTTCTGTATACAGCTGATCCATATCCCTCACTCCTTCTTCTCATAACTTAAACGTTCCAAGAATCCATGAAGAATTCTTGCACGCAACCTATTTTCAATTTGACTAATTCCAAGACTATTTTTAGAAACCGCACTTAACATTAAATTACCTTCATTTTCGGTAATGATTGCCTCTTCAAACAATTTTTGAATAATCCCAAAAGCATTCGCCTCAGAAATTTCATTACCAAATGAATCCATTAACTGTTCCAAAAAGTAATGTTGATCGGAAATCTTCACTTTACTGATTCGAATATAGCCGCCACCGCCGCGTTTACTCTCCACCAAATAGCCCCGTTGAAAAGTAAAACGTGTATTGATGACATAATTTATCTGAGAAGGGACACAATTAAATAGTTGCGCCATTTCAGCTCGACGAATTTCGATTATTTCACTATTTTCTAAAATATTTTTCAAGTAAGATTCGATCAAATCAGAGGTATTTCTACTCATAATATCGCCTCCTATTGACTATTCCTGACCATAATTATATCGAATTTAGCGTCTGAAATAAAGGAGAATGACTTTCTTTAATTTTGGGTAAAAAAAAAGAAGGCTTTCACCTTCAATTTAATCGGGAAGACAGGATTCGAACCTGCGACACCTTGGTCCCAAACCAAGTACTCTACCAAGCTGAGCTACTTCCCGGAAAATAAAAAAAACGATGCACCCGAGAGGACTCGAACCTCTAACCCCTTGATTCGTAGTCAAGTACTCTATCCAATTGAGCTACGGGTGCTTATTTTGTTAATGCCGAGGACCGGAATCGAACCGGTACGGTGATCACTCACCGCAGGATTTTAAGTCCTGTGCGTCTGCCAGTTCCGCCACCCCGGCGTGCTTCCCCTGGTCTTCAGGAAAGCGGAAAACGGGGTTCGAACCCGCGACCCCCACCTTGGCAAGGTGGTGCTCTACCACTGAGCTATTTCCGCGTCGATGCCGGCTAAAGGATTTGAACCCTCGACCCTCTGATTACAAATCAGATGCTCTACCAACTGAGCTAAGCCGGCAACTACAAAAAAAATAAAATGCGGGTGAAGGGACTTGAACCCCCACGCCGTAAGGCGCTAGATCCTAAATCTAGTGCGTCTGCCAATTCCGCCACACCCGCATATACTTATGAGCCGTACTGGGCTCGAACCAGTGACCCTCTGATTAAAAGTCAGATGCTCTACCAACTGAGCTAACGGCTCAAAATGGGGGTTAACGGGTTCGAACCGCTGACCCTCTGCTTGTAAGGCAGATGCTCTCCCAGCTGAGCTAAACCCCCATAAATTCGCGTGGCGACGTCCTAATCTCACAAGGGGCAACCCCTCACTACAATCGGCGCTAAGAAGCTTAACTTCTGTGTTCGACATGGGAACAGGTGTATCCTTCCCGCTATCGCCACCACACTATTTGTTTGAGTAAACTTCGTTCACTCAAAACTGGATCAGAAACGTTTTTAAACAACCTTGAATCAATTTTTGGTTAAGTCCTCGATCGATTAGTATCAGTCCGCTCCGTACATCACTGCACTTCCACTCCTGACCTATCTACCTGATCATCTCTCAGGGATCTTACTTTCTTAAAGAAATGGGAAATCTCATCTTGAGGTGGGCTTCACACTTAGATGCTTTCAGCGTTTATCCCTTCCCTACATAGCTACCCAGCGATGCCTCTGGCGAGACAACTGGTACACCAGCGGTAAGTCCATCCCGGTCCTCTCGTACTAAGGACAGATCCTCTCAAATTTCCAACGCCCGCGACGGATAGGGACCGAACTGTCTCACGACGTTCTGAACCCAGCTCGCGTGCCGCTTTAATGGGCGAACAGCCCAACCCTTGGGACCGACTACAGCCCCAGGATGCGACGAGCCGACATCGAGGTGCCAAACCTCCCCGTCGATGTGGACTCTTGGGGGAGATAAGCCTGTTATCCCCAGGGTAGCTTTTATCCGTTGAGCGATGGCCCTTCCATGCGGAACCACCGGATCACTAAGCCCGACTTTCGTCCCTGCTCGACTTGTAGGTCTCGCAGTCAAGCTCCCTTGTGCCTTTACACTCTGCGAATGATTTCCAACCATTCTGAGGGAACCTTTGGGCGCCTCCGTTACTCTTTAGGAGGCGACCGCCCCAGTCAAACTGCCCATCTGACACTGTCTCCCACCACGATTAGTGGTGCGGGTTAGAGTGGTCATAACACAGGGGTAGTATCCCACCAGCGCCTCTGTCGAAACTAGCGTCCCGACTTCTACGGCTCCTACCTATCCTGTACATGTGGTACAAACACTCAATATCAAACTGCAGTAAAGCTCCATGGGGTCTTTCCGTCCTGTCGCGGGTAACCTGCATCTTCACAGGTACTAAAATTTCACCGAGTCTCTCGTTGAGACAGTGCCCAAATCGTTACGCCTTTCGTGCGGGTCGGAACTTACCCGACAAGGAATTTCGCTACCTTAGGACCGTTATAGTTACGGCCGCCGTTTACTGGGGCTTCAATTCGTACCTTCGCTTACGCTAAGCACTCCTCTTAACCTTCCAGCACCGGGCAGGCGTCAGCCCCTATACGTCATCTTTCGATTTTGCAGAGACCTGTGTTTTTGATAAACAGTCGCTTGGGCCTATTCACTGCGGCTGATCGTTAGATCAGCACCCCTTCTCCCGAAGTTACGGGGTCATTTTGCCGAGTTCCTTAACGAGAGTTCTCTCGCTCACCTTAGGATTCTCTCCTCGACTACCTGTGTCGGTTTGCGGTACGGGCCATTGTTTTCTCACTAGAAGCTTTTCTCGGCAGTGTGACATCAGGAACTTCGGTACTATTATTTCCCTCCCCATCACAACTTGTCCTTAGAGAAGCAAGCATTTGACTCGCCTCAAGACTCATTGCTTGGACAGACATTTCCAATCGTCTGATTCCTTAGCCTCCTGCGTCCCTCCATTGCTCAAACAAAAACAACGGGTACAGGAATATCAACCTGTTATCCATCGCCTACGCCTTTCGGCCTCGGCTTAGGTCCCGACTAACCCTGGGCGGACGAGCCTTCCCCAGGAAACCTTAGTCATTCGGTGGACAGGATTCTCACCTGTCTTTCGCTACTCATACCGGCATTCTCACTTCTAAGCGCTCCAGCAGTCCTCACGATCTACCTTCAACGCCCTTAGAACGCTCTCCTACCAACATACCTATTGGTATGTTCCACAGCTTCGGTAAACTATTTAGCCCCGGTACATTTTCGGCGCAGGGTCACTCGACTAGTGAGCTATTACGCACTCTTTAAATGGTGGCTGCTTCTGAGCCAACATCCTAGTTGTCTGTGCAACCCCACATCCTTTTCCACTTAATAGTTATTTTGGGACCTTAGCTGGTGGTCTGGGCTGTTTCCCTTTCGACTATGGATCTTATCACTCACAGTCTGACTCCCAGAGATGAATGGATGGCATTCGGAGTTTATCTGAATTCGGTAACCCGAGATGGGCCCCTAGTCCAAACAGTGCTCTACCTCCATCATTCTTACTCTGAGGCTAGCCCTAAAGCTATTTCGGAGAGAACCAGCTATCTCCAAGTTCGTTTGGAATTTCTCCGCTACCCACACCTCATCCCCGCACTTTTCAACGTACGTGGGTTCGGTCCTCCAGTGCGTTTTACCGCACCTTCAACCTGGACATGGGTAGATCACATGGTTTCGGGTCTACGACCACTTACTCATTCGCCCTATTCAGACTCGCTTTCGCTACGGCTCCGTCTTTTCAACTTAACCTCGCAAGTAATCGTAACTCGCCGGTTCATTCTACAAAAGGCACGCTATCACCCATTAACGGGCTCTAACTTGTTGTAGGCACACGGTTTCAGGATCTATTTCACTCCCCTTCCGGGGTGCTTTTCACCTTTCCCTCACGGTACTGGTTCACTATCGGTCACTAGGGAGTATTTAGCCTTGGGAGATGGTCCTCCCGGATTCCGACGGAATTCCTCGTGTTCCGCCGTACTCAGGATCCTCCTAGGTGCCAGTCAAATTTTGTCTACGGGGCTTTTACCCTTTCTAGCAGACCTTTCCAGGTCCTTCGACTATTTCACTGGACTACCATATCGGAGTCCTACAACCCCAAGAGGCAAGCCTCTTGGTTTGGGCTTTTCCCGTTTCGCTCGCCGCTACTCAGGGAATCGAATTTTCTTTCTCTTCCTGCAGGTACTTAGATGTTTCAGTTCTCTGCGTCTACCTCTAATCAGCTATGTATTCACTGAAAAGTAACATCCTATAAAAGATGCTGGGTTCCCCCATTCGGAAATCTCCGGATCAAAGCTTACTTACAGCTCCCCGAAGCATATCGGTGTTAGTCCCGTCCTTCATCGGCTCCTAGTGCCAAGGCATCCACCGTGCGCCCTTATTCACTTAACCTTATCTTGACTTTCGTCAAGGGTCTTACTAATTCCCATGAGCGATCATGTTCCTTAGTAATAAATAAGCAATTGAACTTATTAAAAAACTCATTCAACGCGGTGTTCTCGGTTTGTTTAAAAAAATGTGTTTCTGTATCCAGTTTTCAATGAACGATTTTTGAGAGTAAACCTCTCAAAACTGAACGAATAAAAGCAATCCTGTGTAGTTTCCGTAACGTTCATCTTAGATGAACTATTTCCTTAGAAAGGAGGTGATCCAGCCGCACCTTCCGATACGGCTACCTTGTTACGACTTCACCCCAATCATCTATCCCACCTTAGGCGGCTGGCTCCAAAAGGTTACCTCACCGACTTCGGGTGTTACAAACTCTCGTGGTGTGACGGGCGGTGTGTACAAGGCCCGGGAACGTATTCACCGCGGCGTGCTGATCCGCGATTACTAGCGATTCCGGCTTCATGTAGGCGAGTTGCAGCCTACAATCCGAACTGAGAGAAGCTTTAAGAGATTAGCTTAGCCTCGCGACTTCGCGACTCGTTGTACTTCCCATTGTAGCACGTGTGTAGCCCAGGTCATAAGGGGCATGATGATTTGACGTCATCCCCACCTTCCTCCGGTTTGTCACCGGCAGTCTCGCTAGAGTGCCCAACTAAATGATGGCAACTAACAATAAGGGTTGCGCTCGTTGCGGGACTTAACCCAACATCTCACGACACGAGCTGACGACAACCATGCACCACCTGTCACTTTGCCCCCGAAGGGGAAGCTCTATCTCTAGAGTGGTCAAAGGATGTCAAGACCTGGTAAGGTTCTTCGCGTTGCTTCGAATTAAACCACATGCTCCACCGCTTGTGCGGGCCCCCGTCAATTCCTTTGAGTTTCAACCTTGCGGTCGTACTCCCCAGGCGGAGTGCTTAATGCGTTAGCTGCAGCACTGAAGGGCGGAAACCCTCCAACACTTAGCACTCATCGTTTACGGCGTGGACTACCAGGGTATCTAATCCTGTTTGCTCCCCACGCTTTCGAGCCTCAGCGTCAGTTACAGACCAGAGAGCCGCCTTCGCCACTGGTGTTCCTCCATATATCTACGCATTTCACCGCTACACATGGAATTCCACTCTCCTCTTCTGCACTCAAGTTTCCCAGTTTCCAATGACCCTCCCCGGTTGAGCCGGGGGCTTTCACATCAGACTTAAGAAACCGCCTGCGCTCGCTTTACGCCCAATAAATCCGGACAACGCTTGCCACCTACGTATTACCGCGGCTGCTGGCACGTAGTTAGCCGTGGCTTTCTGGTTAGATACCGTCAAGGGATGAACTTTTTACTCTCATCCTTGTTCTTCTCTAACAACAGAGTTTTACGATCCGAAAACCTTCTTCACTCACGCGGCGTTGCTCGGTCAGACTTTCGTCCATTGCCGAAGATTCCCTACTGCTGCCTCCCGTAGGAGTTTGGGCCGTGTCTCAGTCCCAATGTGGCCGATCACCCTCTCAGGTCGGCTATGCATCGTTGCCTTGGTGAGCCGTTACCTCACCAACTAGCTAATGCACCGCGGGTCCATCCATCAGTGACGCAAAAGCGCCTTTCAAAGTAAAACCATGCGGTTTTACTTGTTATACGGTATTAGCACCTGTTTCCAAGTGTTATCCCCTTCTGATGGGCAGGTTACCCACGTGTTACTCACCCGTTCGCCACTCTTTTTCTTTCGGTGGAGCAAGCTCCGGTGAAAGAAAAAGCGTTCGACTTGCATGTATTAGGCACGCCGCCAGCGTTCGTCCTGAGCCAGGATCAAACTCTCATAAAAAGTGTTTGAAACAATCTTGCGATTGTTAAGCTCAATTGTAATAATTGACTTGCTAGCATATTGCTTGCTATGTTGTTTGCTTCTATAAAAGAAGCGCCCTACACATTTGGTTTGTTTTATTCGTTCAGTTTTCAAAGGTCTACGTTGTTCGTCGCTTTGTTTCAGCAACTTTTATATCTTAACAGGTTACTGAGTGAATGTCAACAACTTTTTTCAATTAATTTTTGAAGAAGTTGTCGTCATCGCTTTATGCGACTTTGTTAGAATAACTGATAGACAGCTATCTGTCAACAATTATTTTAGGTGTTCCGAAATGTTTTTGCGCTGTTTCAGAACATAAAATAATATAGCAGTTTTAATGAATTTGGTCAACAAAAAAAAGAGAATTTTATCCACTTTTTTCAAACACGATGAATAAATATAGATAACGTATTTTTGTTCGCTTTTTCAGATTTTGTAACCGGCTAAGTAAACAAATTCCAATTTAATTTTCGCTATTTTATTTTTTATTTTTCCTTAACTCCCGGGTCTGTCTTTCGCCTTCCTATCATTTCTTTGGTAAAATAGAGAGGCAAGGATATACAAATGGACGGAGGAATCATTTAATGAAAGTACTAGTTGCTGATGATGATAAAGAAATTGTAGAATTACTAAGCATTTATTTGCATAACGAAGGATATGAAGTCGTTAAAGCTTATGATGGGAAAGAAGCTTTGAGCAAGCTACGGACGACGAACGATATCGATTTGCTTCTATTAGATATCATGATGCCGGTCATGGATGGCATGCAGGTGGTTAAAGAGTTACGTAAGGAGTCTCAAATCCCCATAATCATGTTAACGGCTAAAACAACCGATATGGATAAAATCAAAGGTTTAGTCGCAGGGGCGGATGACTACGTGACAAAACCGTTTAATCCATTGGAAGTCATGGCACGGGTAAAATCTTTGTTGCGTCGAACACAGATGCATGTCGCCGAGGATCAACCAGACATTTTAGAAATCCAGTCATTGATCATTAATAAAGACTCTCACGAAGTAAAAACCGTGGACGGAAAAGAAATTCAATTGACTGCGTTAGAATTCGGAATTCTGTATTTACTGGCAAGTCATCCAAATCGTGTTTTCTCAGCAGACGAAATCTTCGAACGCGTGTGGAAACAAGAAAGTATCGTCTCAGCGAAAACGGTCATGGTTCATGTCAGTCACCTACGTGATAAGATCGAAGAAGCGACTGATGGTGAAAAAGTGATCCAAACCGTTTGGGGTGTGGGTTATAAGATTGATGCAAAATAATGTAGAAAAGAAAAAAAGAATCACCCTCACATCAAAGGAAGTCAGCGAATTAATTGCTGAGGGAATCGTCACCGTTATTCTATTGCTTCTATTAAATGTGGCAATAATGGTTCTATTCACTCAGATGCTAAACAACTCGCCTGATTTGTCCGATGCGATCTATCGTTCCAAAAACATCTTTGCCAATAGCTTAGACAGTGATATTTTTTGGAGCGGGCGAAACTTTGTTATTCCCTTTTTCGTGATCATTGATATTTTAATTGTTTTTTGGCGTTTGATTCGTCGTTATCGTCAAATGCAGCTGCGTCACATCATTAATGAGCTGCACTACATCGCTAATGGAAATTACGATTACCGCATTCCTTTCGAACTACGGGGAGATCTCAGCAAGGTCGTTGACAGTATCAATGGATTGGTTGACAGCACGGTTGCGGCCATCGAGGATGAACGAGCGATCGAAAAATCGAAAGACGAGTTGATTACAAATGTCAGTCATGACATTCGCACCCCGTTGACTTCTATTATTGGTTACTTGGGTCTAATCGAAGATCGACAATATCAGAATACGGATGAAATCCTTAAATACACTAGCATCGCCTACAAAAAAGCCAAACAAATGAAATCCTTAGTCGAAGATTTGTTTGAGTATTCGAAGGTCCGCCAGCCCTCGGTGCCGGTTATTAATGTCTCCTTCGATATGGTTCAACTATTAGAACAATTGGCAGCCGATTTCGAGCTCGAGGCTAAGAAAAAAGATATCCAAATTCTAGTGGATACAACAGAAAGTCAGTTAGTCATGGATGGCGATACCGAAAAACTTGTCAGGGTTTTTAATAACTTGATCACCAATGGTTTAAAATACGGAACCCATGCAGACAAAATTATCATTAAGATTGAAAAGGCCAAAAATGAAGCCGTCATTACGGTTCAAAACAATGGTCAACCAATCCCTAGAGAGGCACTGGATCAATTGTTTGACCGCTTCTATCGAGTGGACGAATCCCGCTCGCAAGAAATCAGCGGGACTGGCCTAGGCTTAGCCATTACCCAAAATATCGTCAATCTACACGGTGGTTATATTTATGCTCAATCAAATGAAGACTGGACTTCTTTTATCATTCATTTGCCGCTACACAAAAATCAAGCGAAGGCCCTTTCAGATAATCGTTGACTTTAATTTTTCGATTGCTTATACTGGTCTCAATAAGAGATGCAGGAAACCAAGTACTTGAGTTTGTTTTTTTAGAGAGTTGATGGCTGGTGAAAATCAACAGAACAGCTTAGGGAAATCCAGTTTCACGATCTGCGTTTTTCGAAAGAGAAACCGGGTGACGCCGATAACCGTCGTTCAAGTGCAGCATTTGCTGAATTTGGGTGGTACCGCGAAATTATACACCGTTTCGTCCCTGTTAATGGGATGAGACGGTGTTTTTTTATTTTAAAGGAGGAAAAACAATGCTAGACGTAAAAATGATCCGCAACAATTTTGCCGAAGTAAGCGAAAAATTAGCTACTCGTGGCGTGAAGGAAGAAGTCTTAAAACGTTTCTTAGACCTAGACGAACAACGCCGCCAATTATTGGTTAAAACAGAAGAGTTAAAAAAATACCGGAATGATGTCTCTGGGGAAATCGCCAAACTAAAACGCGAAAAAAACGATGCTACTGATAAAATCGCTGAAATGAAGGAAGTCGGCGTCAAAATCAAAGACTTCGATACACAAGTCGCTGAGATCGATGCCCAATTAACTGAAATCACGACGACTTTACCGAATCTGCCTCACGATTCTGTACCAATCGGTGAAGATGAAGACGACAACGTTGAAATGCGTCGTTGGAGCACGCCTCGCCAATTCGCTTTTGAGCCAAAACCCCACTGGGAAGTCGCTGAAAATCTTGATATTTTAGATTTCGAACGGGGAGCAAAAGTTTCCGGCAGCCGTTTTGTTTACTACAAAGGCTTAGGCGCGCGTTTAGAACGGGCTGTTTACAACTTCATGCTTGATGAACATGTTTACGAACAAGGCTATACTGAAATGATTACCCCTTACTTGGTAAACAGCAAATCAATGTTTGGGACTGGGCAATTTCCAAAATTCAAAGAAGACGTTTTCCAAGTGGAAGACCGTGATTTGACGTTGATCCCAACTGCAGAAGTTCCTTTGACTAACTATTATGCCGACGAAATCTTAGATGGCAAAGACTTGCCGATTTATTTCACTGCGTTATCTCCTTCTTTCCGTTCCGAAGCAGGCAGTGCGGGTCGTGATACTCGCGGCTTGATTCGTTTACATCAGTTCCATAAAGTAGAAATGGTAAAATTCAGCGATAAAGAATCTTCTTACGATGAATTAGAAAAAATGACGCAAAATGCGGAAGTGCTTTTACAAAAGCTTAACTTACCTTATCGAGTGATTACCTTAAGTACCGGTGATATGGGCTTCTCAGCAGCGAAAACTTATGATTTAGAAGTTTGGGTCCCTGCACAAGATACGTACCGTGAAATCAGCTCTTGTTCAAACTGTGAAGACTTCCAAGCTCGTCGCGCTATGATTCGCTACCGTGACGAAGAAGGCAAAGTTCAATATGCTCATACTCTGAATGGTTCTGGTTTAGCTGTTGGCCGAACAGTCACCGCTATTTTAGAAAACTATCAAAACGAAGATGGCTCTGTTACCATTCCTGAAGTATTAGTACCTTATATGGGAAATGTAAAAGTGATCAAAAAAGAAAAATAGTTCCTTTATAGTCAAAAAAAGACCTCGGAAAATTTCCGAGGTCGCTTTTTTTATTGTTCTACTGAATAGTTTGGCGCTTCTTTCGTAATTTGAACATCATGAGGATGCGACTCTTTTAAGCCGTTGCCACTCATTTGAACAAATTGTGCGTTTTCCCGTAGGCTTTGCAAGTCGCCTGCACCGACATAACCCATACCAGCTTTCAATCCGCCAATCATTTGGAAAATGATGTCTGCGGCAGATCCTTTATAAGCTACCCGGCCTTCGATCCCTTCTGGGACTAGTTTATTTGCTTCATTAACACCGCTTTGGAAATAACGATCACTTGAACCTTTTTCCATTGCGCCTAATGAGCCCATACCACGATACGTTTTGAATCGGCGACCTTGATAAATTTCAAATTCCCCTGGTGATTCGTCCGTTCCAGCTAACATTGAACCAAGCATCACAGCAAAACCACCTGCTGCCAAAGCCTTCACGATGTCACCAGAATATTTGATTCCGCCATCAGCAATGATTGCTTTGCCATATTGACGCGCAACTGAAGCCGCATCATAGATAGCCGTCAATTGTGGGACACCCACACCCGCAACTACCCGTGTTGTACAGATTGACCCGGGACCAATTCCCACTTTCACAACATCAACACCTGAGTCGTACAAGGCTTTTGCCCCTTCTGCCGTCGCGATGTTTCCTGCAATCAACGTCGCTTCTGGGAAGGTTTCGCGAATCTCGCGAATTTTGCGTAATACGCCGGCACTATGACCATGGGCAGTATCAATCACGATTGCATCTGCTCCAGCTTTTAACAATGCCTCTGCGCGTTCAAAAGTATCGCTGGTTACACCAACTGCCGCAGCAACTAGTAAACGACCATGCTCATCTTTTGCAGCATTTGGAAATTCGATCACTTTTTCAATATCTTTGATGGTAATCAAGCCGCTTAAACGACCTTCAGCATCAACGATCGGTAATTTTTCAATTTTATGCTTCTGGAGCGTTTTTTCGGCATCTTGTAATTTCGTTCCAACCGGTGCTGTTACAAGTCCCTCTTTTGTCATAACTTCATGAATCGGAATCGCATAATCGGTTACAAAACGCATATCACGATTCGTAATAATGCCGACTAGTTTCCGATTTTCCATTGTTTCTACAATTGGAACACCACTAATCCGATAACGGCTCATCAAATCTTCGGCATCTTGGACTTTATGTTCTGGTGTTAAGAAAAACGGATCGATGATTACGCCGCTTTCTGAACGCTTTACTTTACGAACCTCATCTGCTTGGGCAGCAACACTCATATTTTTATGGATGACTCCAAGACCACCTTGACGGGCCATCGCGATTGCCATTTTACTGTCAGTCACTGTATCCATACTGGCACTCATTAACGGAATGTTCAATTTGATATTTTTCGCTAATTGCACGCTCATATCCACATCGTTTGGCAATACATGGCTCTCCGCCGGAATCAACAAAACATCATCAAATGTCAGACCTTTTTTCGCAAATTTCGTTTCCCAATTAGACATTGTTCGTTACCACTCCCCAGAATTATTTTTAATAATGAAACTAACAGAATGATAGAGCCAAGTCAATATCTTAACTTGAAATACTCATCTAACCTTTATTTTTCTTTCGGCTCAAACCATTTTTTTAGCAAATCATCGGTTATTTCAACTTCTTCAATCAGCTGATAGGTCGCTTGATTGGTTTCGTTGTCACGAATCAAATAAAAACCTTCCTGATTAATAAAATCATCTAACCGGATTACGGTATAACGATTATCGATATTTTGAATTCCCTTAAAGATATCTCGTAACAACAACTTCGCGTGATGGACGTTCTCTTGTCGTTCTTTTGCCTTTTCAACCGCCGCTGTCAACGTGTAGCCTTCATCTAAAAAATGCTTAATCATCTCTACTTTGACAACCATCGGCAATTTAAACTTGCGATTGCCGCTTTTTTCCCCAGTCGAATGAATGTAGCCTTTTTGTTCCCAATAACGAATTTGTCTTGGTGAAACGCCCGTTACTTTACTTAATTCACTGATGCCTACTAATAAGTCGTCACTTTCTAGGAGCTGCTTGACCGTATTCTTCTTCACAACGCATCCCTCTCTTCATCTTCTGATTATACTTTCGCTGACAATTGTGTCAAGTAAGTTGACAAAAAAATAAAACAGCAGTACAGTAACAATCGAACATTTATTGTTTCTGAAAATTTCCAAAAGAGAGAAGGCGTTAGATCGTGAGTAATAATCAAACGGTCGATATTTACGGGAAACCCTACAATCGTTCCTTACTAGTCGTTGTACTATTAATTGGAACCTTCTGTACGGTGTTAAACCAAACATTGTTAACAACAGCTTTTCCAGCACTAATGAAAGCATTCGACATCTCTGCTTCTAGTGTTCAATGGCTAACGACTGGCTTCTTGCTAGTAAATGGGATCATGATCCCGATCAGTGCATGGCTGATCAATAAATTCAGTTCAAAAAGATTATATTTAACAGCTATGACCATCTTTTTGATTGGTACGATTACTTGTTTTGTCGCACCAAACTTTTCTACCTTATTAATCGGACGTTTAGTCCAAGCAGCCGGCGTCGGTATTTCTATGCCATTACTGCAAAACATTATGCTATCCATCTTCCCGCCCGAAAAACGTGGTTCAGCCATGGGAATGGCCGGAATCGTTATTGGACTTGCACCAGCATTAGGCCCGACCCTTTCTGGTTGGATCATCGATCATTACACATGGCGTGATCTTTTCGGTATGGTCATTCCAATTGTTGTTTTAGTTTTAGTTTTAGCCATCTTTTTAATGAAGAGCGTTATTCAATTATCCAATCCAAGCATTGACGTGTTCTCAGCATTGCTATCAACAGTCGGCTTCGGTAGCTTATTATACGGGTTCTCTTCTGTCGGCAACGACGGTTGGGGCAGCTTAAAAGTGATTAGCTTCTTAGTTGTTGGTGTCGTCGTCATCGGACTTTTCGTATGGCGCCAATTACATTTAGAACATCCTTTCCTAGAACTGCGCGTCTTCAAATCACCAATTTTTACCATTGCCGCAATCCTAAGCGGAGTTGTCAATATGGCGATGGTTGGTGCTGAAATGGTTCTTCCTTTATATATCCAAAACATTCGTGGCGAATCAGCCTTTCATTCTGGCTTGATGCTTTTGCCAGGGGCAGTGATCATGGGTGCAATGATGCCGATTACTGGAGCAATCTTTGATAAACACGGTGCGAAACGGTTGGCGATCAGCGGGATGTTGATTCTGACAGCAGCAACCTTACCATTTGCTTTTCTAACAAAAGAAACCCCCATTGCTATGATCGTCATTTTATATGCAATGCGGATGTTTGGTATCTCAATGGTTATGATGCCAGTCACAACTTCAGGTATGAACGCCTTACCAATGAATCTAATCAGTCACGGTACCGCCGTGAACAACACGTTCCGTCAAGTTGCTAGTTCAATCGGAACAGCTATTTTGATCAGTGTATTGACGAATGTAACCAAAGATAACTTGCCTAAAGCGGGCTTATTGAAAACATTGCCTTTGACTTATAAGAATCAAGCAATCAGCGCAACCTTATCTGGTTACCATGCCGCTTTCTTTGTAGCAGTGATTTTCGGAGTTGTCGGTTTCGCCATCACCTTCTTCTTGAAAGCTAATAAAAAAGTTGAAGGAGGCGTTGCAAAATGATTTTCGCTATAACAATTATCAGCGTCTTGGCCTTTGCCTTAATCAATATTTTCGCAAAAAAAGCCTGGCAGACTATTCTATCTGTGATCTTTGCTGCAATCTTCCTAGTCAGCCTAGGATTCATTACCGCCAACGATCATTATCACTACGGAATGAAGAAAGTCACCGAAACGACGACTCAAACCTTAACCTCTAGTGCAGATAGTAAAAATATGAATCTGCTGCTTTATCAACCACTTGGTAATGGAACTGAAAAAGTTTATCTATATAAAACCAATGAATCTCAGAAAAAACCAAAGCCAACTGGAACGGATCATGTTACGAATGTAGTGAAAAAGGATCAAGCCAACGCGCAACTCCAAACAGCCAAAACCTACTGGGTCTATAAAAATGACACAGCTAAGTTGTGGTTTGGCCTTTCTAGTAAAAATCATCAATTAGTCAAAGAAAAAAATACCTTTAATGTCAAAAAGGACTGGTTAGTTTTAAGTACGGATCAGGCCAAAAAATTAGCAAAACTAGTTCAAACAAATAAAGCTTCTATGCAAACGGCTGGTAAAGCTTTCGTTCAAGAAAAAGTGAAAGCCGCCATGAAGCAAAATCCAACAATGGATCAAGCCGCTCAACAAAAAATAATCCAACAGGCCACCGCAGAATATCAACAACAAGCGATGGCAAAGATTATTGCAGAAGTAACTAAATAAAAAATAAGGACTTCGCTTCTAAAAAGAGGCGAAGTCCTTATTTTTTCTAACGTCGTGGCGCTGAAGCCAAACTGCTGATAATGCCAAAACGTTTTTTCAAATAGAAACGTAGGGCTAAACCGATCGCCGCTAATGCGATCAAGATCACAGGATCTAAAATCGGATTTAAGGATGCTGGCAATAGCGCTGCACCATTAAAGACTAAGAACCACACAAGCGTTACGGATCCTAACATCAAAATCGTCTTCCAAGTCTTTGGCTTTTTCGATTTATCTGCTCCCGGCTGTTCATACTGATAGATAAACAGATACATCATATAAAAGATCAAACCGCCGACTGCCGAAGCAACGATTAACGCGGTCAATCCATAAGTTGTTGTTTGTGCCTGTGTTCCACGTGGAACAAACAATCCCATGATACCGGACAAAATTCCTAATAAACCAAATAATAATAGGAAATTATCTAGCCACATCAATGAAGCAACGGTCGATTTTTTTTGTTCGACAGGCTTATTGACGATGGCTTCCAAACGTTCTGAGACGGTTCCGAATAATTGACGGGCGGTTTTCCCAGTTTTTTGTTCTTCAACTAGTGTCGGCAGCATCTCATTTAACGCGATAATGGTTTGTTCATCCGTTAAATTGGCTGCTTTCAATGCCTTCTTCAAGTCAAAAATATACTGTTCATTCCGCTTCGTCAACTTTGTTTCAAGTTCGCTGTTTTCTGCATTCAAAGTTCGCAACTCTTCTAACTCCATTGTTCTTTCCTCCTAGACGTTAAAACGGAACAACATTACATCGCCATCTTGCACAACATAATCTTTTCCTTCCAGTCTGACACGTCCAGCTTCTTTAGCCGCGTGCATACTGCCGTATTGATCTAAATCTTCAAAAGATACTGTTTCAGCTCGAATGAAGCCGCGTTCGAAGTCGGTATGAATGATACCGGCTGCTTGAGGAGCCTTCATGCCTTTACGGAAGGTCCACGCACGAACTTCTTGTTCACCTGCAGTAAAATAAGTCGCTAAGCCTAATAAGTCATAGGCTGTCCGGATTAATTGATCCAAACCAGATTCTTCAATTCCCATCGCTTCTAAGAATTCCGCTTTATCTTCATCTTCCAACTCCGCGATTTCTTCTTCCGCTTCCGCACAAACCACGATCACTTCTGAGTGCTCACTAGCCGCAAAATTACGGACAGTTTGTACATAAGCATTGCTATCTGGATCAGCAACAGTATCTTCATCAACATTGGCGACATAAAGCACGGGCTTACTCGTTAATAAAAACAAGCCTTTAACGATTTTTTGTTCCTCTTCAGTAAATTCAATTGTACGAGCCGATTGCCCTTCTTCTAAGACGGGAACCAGTTTGTCTAAGACAGCCAGCTCTGCCACGGCATTTTTTTCTTTCGTTTTAGCTACTTTTGCGACCCGCGTATAGCGTTTATTAACCGAATCCAAATCAGCTAAAACTAATTCTAAATTGATCGTTTCGATATCTTCTAACGGATCTACGCGGCCTTCCACGTGGGTTATGTTTTCATTATCAAAACAACGCACGACATGACAAATCGCATCTACTTGGCGAATGTGGCTTAAAAATTGGTTTCCTAAGCCTTCCCCTTTGCTGGCACCTTTGACGATTCCGGCAATATCGGTAAATTCAAAGGTAGTTGGAACAGTTTTCTTCGGATGAACCAATTCCGTTAGGCGCTCTAAACGCCAATCAGGTACTTCCACCATTCCGACGTTTGGATCGATCGTCGCGAAGGGATAGTTGGCAGCTTCTGCCCCGGCTTTTGTGATTGCATTAAATAAGGTAGATTTACCAACGTTTGGCAAACCTACGATTCCGGCTGTTAAGGCCATAGTTTACTTCACTCTTTCTCTACTAAGGATGGAATTAAGCTTGAGTCGAATCAGCTTTCTTCTCAAGGATTTTTTTCATTTTCTTTTCAAAATCACGGCGGGTCATCATTACGATGTGACCGCAATTCACACATTTAATTTTGATATCGGCACCCATTCGAATGATCTCCCAGCGATTTGTTTGGCAGGCATGGGGCTTTTTCATCTCAACGATATCACCTAAATCATACATCTGGCAAACCTCCTAGTTCGTACTAAAGTTGGACTGACATCCTAGCGGTTACTCATCAAAATGAATGTTCAAGATGTCTAGGATGCGGGTCAGATCTGATGGCGATAAATATTCAATCGCGATCTTGCCTTTACCGTCTTTTTCGACGATTTCGACGCCTGTTCCGAATTTATCCATTAAACGATCTTCGCTTTCACGCAGATAATAGGGTTTTTCTTTCGTTAACCGTGGACCTTTTTTCTTATCTTTGGCTTTACCTTCATTGTATTCATTAACGATCTGCTCTAATTGACGGACCGTCAAATTTTCTTTGACTGCACGATTGGCTAATTTCAAAATTTGATCTTTTTTCTTTAAGCCTAGCAACGTGCGGGCTTGTCCCATTGATAAACGTTCGTCCTGAACCATTTCTTTAACTAGTTTAGGCAACGTCAACAGTCTTAGATAATTGGCGATGTATGGACGGCTCTTCCCTAAACGAGCGGCCACGTCTGCTTGCGTCAATTTCAAATTTTTCATCAGCATTTCGTAGGCTTCCGCCTCTTCCAACGGATTCAAATCTTCCCGCTGCAAGTTTTCTAAAACAGCAATCTGCATCATCGCTTCTTCATCAAACTCACGAATGATTGCTGGGATCGTTTCTTTTCCGGCTAATTTCGACGCCCGGAAACGACGTTCACCAGCGATTAGCTCATAGCCTTTAACAGCGGATTTTCGAACGATGATCGGTTGGAACACACCGGATTGCTCAATCGAATTGGCTAATTCTTGCAAGGTTGTCTCGTCAAAAGACTTTCGTGGTTGATATGGGTTGGGACGTAGGTCACTTAATGGTAGCTCCACTACTTGATCGTTTTTTATATCGACTTCTTCGATTTCAGACAAATCTTGAAATAACGCATCGATTCCACGACCTAATCCTTTACTTTTGCTCACGAACTAACACTTCCTTTGCTAGAGCTTGATACACTTCGGCACCTTTTGAACGGGGATCATAATCAATGATCGGTTTACCGTGACTCGGTGCTTCAGATAAGCGGACATTTCGCGGAATAATCGTGTCATAAACTTTTTCTTGGAAATAACGGCGTACTTCTTCCACTACTTCAGCCCCTAGATTGGTGCGGGCATCATACATCGTAAGCAAGACCCCTTCGATTTCTAAGCCTGGATTGAAGTGCTTTTGAACAAGTCGTACCGTGTTTAACAGTTGACTCAAGCCTTCCAGTGCATAATATTCACATTGAACCGGGATCAAGATCGCATCGCTGGCAGTGAAGGCATTGATTGTCAAATGACCTAATGATGGTGGACAATCCACCAAAATAAAATCATAGTCATCACTGACCTCTGCTAACGCACTTTTCAAACGTGATTCTCGGGCCATCATGGAAGTCAATTCAATTTCGGCTCCAGCCAATTGCAACGTCGCAGGAACGATGGAAAGATTCTCCCGTGATGTTTCGATGATCGTCTCTTTAATTGGGACCTCGTTGACTAAAACGTCATAGATATCTTGTTTGACGTCCGGCTTGCGCACACCTAGGCCGCTAGTGGCATTCCCTTGCGCGTCGCTGTCGATTAACAGGACTTTTTTACCAACAAAGGCTAAACAGGCACCCAAATTGACCGTTGTTGTCGTTTTACCGACACCGCCCTTTTGGTTTGCAACAGATATGATCCGTGCCATCTAATTTCCTCCTAAAACAAAATTTCATTTAAATTATTTTAACGGCTGCTTATTCGGCAACCCTGGTTTACGTGGATACTTTTTCGGCGTTTCCTTTTTCTTTTGCACCGTGATGATATGACGAGTATCGCCATTTGGCAATGAAACATCCTCCGCTTGAATCAGCTTTCCGCCTAATAAAGCGATCGCTGGTTTGGATTCTACTAATTCTTCTTCACTTTTTGCTGCTTTTAAGGCAAAGAAGTAGCCGTTCTTTTTGACTAATGGCAAGCAAAGCTCCGTCAAAACATTCAAACGGGCAACTGCACGGGCAGTGACGAAATCAAAGGTCTCGCGAAATTCTTTTTTCTGACCAAACGTCTCCGCTCGATCATGATAAAGAGACACATGATCTAACTCTAACGCCTCAACTAAGGTGCTCAAAAAAGTAATTCGTTTATTCAAAGAATCAACGATCGTAATCTCTAATTCGGGGAAAACGATTTTTAATGGCAAGCTAGGAAACCCCGCGCCAGAACCAACATCGCATAATTTCCCTTTAGGCTCAAAAGTATCCGAAAAAGCCAGTGTAATCGAATCATAAAAATGTTTCAAATACACCTCTTGATGGTCCGTGATAGCGGTGAGATTCATCTTTTGATTCCACTCAACCAACAAATCAAAATAGATCGCAAATTGATCCAGCTGTTTGGCTGAAAGTTCGATCCCTTGCGCGGCTAATTCCGCTTGAAATTCTTCTGGTGTCATAAGAAATCCTTTCATTTCGTGAAACAGCAAAATGTTTCACAGACTATCCTCTACTTTAACGCATTATCGCTTTACATGCAATGGTTTACGTATGTTTCACAAGCAGATTAAGAAAGCTTTAACGCCCTCCTAGATGGACCGTTTCCAAACAGAAATCATAGAATTTTTTTAAGACGGGAATTTCTAAATTATTTTTTTTCGCCGCTAAATAAATATTCCGATCTTCCAATGGGTCCTCAATTTTTATTTTTTTGACGGGATATGAATTGATCGAAGGGATATTAGGCATCAAAGCAATCCCATATTTTTCTCCAACAAAGCCTAAGACACTGTGATCCTCTTCTAATTCACATTGGACAGACAACTCAATCCCTAGCTGTTTAAGCTGACGATCCAGATACGGCCGCAAACCGCTTTGTTTTCCATAATAGACGTAGGGATAAGACAAAGTCTCTTGCAATTTAAGACTTTCGCGTGTGGCTAATGGATGGGATTCTGGCACAACTAATACTAGCTCTTCATGCGCCAGCACTTGAAACACCAAACTTGGGTCCTCGCTTATAATAGAACAAATACCAATGTCGATCGTGTCATCCAGCAGCATCCGAATAATTTGGTTTGAGTTTCCTTGATGAAAAACAAAACGAATCTCACTATTTTCATCTTCCTGCTGAAAGGCTTGGACTAGTTGCGGCGCCAACGTCGAACCCATTGTATAAATGAAACCAAATTCGATCTCTCCTGAGTTTGGATTGATCATTTCCTGCAATCTTTGCTGTCCTTTTTCGAGTTCTTGCAATGCTGGCTGTACATATTCGTAAAAGACCCGACCATGGCGTGTCAAAAATATATTTCGTCCTTTTTTCTCAAACAGAGCAACTCCAAGCTCTTGCTCCAAAACCGTCATTGCATGACTCACATTAGGCTGTGACGTATTCGCCAGCTCAGCTGCTTTCGTCATATGTTCACTTTGGGCCAACAAAACGAAATACTCCAATTGTCGTAAGTTCATTTATCTCACCTCGTTTAATAAATTAATTTTATCAATCTTATTAAAATAAAGCATTAGTTTTAATAAAACAAATGCGCTAGGATTAGGGTATAATCAAGTGAATAAAGTCACATGATATGAAAAGGACCAAATTATGAAACCATCAAAGTACCGGCTGCTGATCGGCAGTCTTTATTTCAACTACATCTTTCAAGGGATGGCAGCGATTATCCTATCACAAAATATGGATAAGTTAAAAACCCAATGGCAAGTCTCAACGTCACAAGTGACTTTAGTCATGAGTGCGATCGGTTTAGGCCGCATTGTCAGCTTGTATTTCTCTGGCTATTTTTCAGATACCTTTGGCCGCAGAAAAACAGTGATTGTTGCGATTCTTTCTTATGCCTTCTTCTTTTTCGGTGTACTTTTTAGTCCGAATTATCAATTCGCTTTTTTCTTCGCCTTATTTGGTGGCGTCAGTAATGCTTTTTTAGATACCAGCACCTACCCAACCTTAGTAGAAGCTTATCCTGATGAAAAAATAAACAGCTCCTTAAGTGTTTTAAATAAGGCCTTCATTTCATTAGGTCAATTCATTCTGCCCTTTATCACTCGTTATCTTTTGCAAAAAGAGCTTTTCTTCGGCTGGCCCTTCATTCTTTGTGCCGTTTGTCTATTGGCTAATTTAGGCTATCTACTTTTTGCCAAATTCCCACCTTTAAGCTCTTTGCCTAATAAAACACAAATTAACGCAAATGATTGTGAAAAAAACAATAATATTGGCGATTTCAAAATCGATGGAGCTGCTTTACTCGTCTTTTCCTTTGTCTCTGTCTCGATCTTTAATATTTTTATTCTTTGGATTCCGCAATATGCTGAATCCATGCGGGTCGTTTCTCACGAAAATAGTTTGATCTTCGTTAGTCTGTACAGCGTAGGCTCCTTTGTCTCCGTTTTCTTTACCTCTGGCATCGTCAAAAAAGGCGTAAACATTCCTAAACTGATTAGCTTCTGTGTGGGAATTTCCGGTTTTACCTTGCTTTGGATGTTGCTTGCTCCTAGCTTTGTCTCGACGATCGTCGCTTCTTTAGCCATCGGTATTTTTGCCGCCGGAGGGATTTGGCAGCTAGGGCTAGCGTTAATGTTGGAATTATTCCCCAGTAGAAAAGGTAAATATACTAGCTACTACTCCTTAGCAACCTCCACTTCAGTCATGATCACGCCCTACATTACAGGCATCCTTAGTGAACATGGAATGGAATATGTCTTTTGGTTTGATGTATTTTTGGTTTTATTAGGCTTTATCGCTTCTCTTGTGATTCAACAGCGGTACAAAAAGTTTTTTCCTACTGAAATAACTGAACCACTAGAATAATAAAAATTATTTATAATTCCAATCAATATAAAGCATTAGATTTTATAGATTCCCTTTCGTACAATGAAGACAAATGATATTGTGAACACGTTCATTTGTCTATGAAAGGATGAATCCTATGGAAAAGTACCAAACCCTTTTTAAACCTCTCACAATCAAACGACTAACGTTAAAAAATCGCGTGATCATGCCGCCTATGGGAACAAATTTTGCCAACCAAGATGGAACCTTCAATGAGCAGCACTATTCCTATTACGAACAACGGGCAAAAGGCGGTACTGGTCTGATTACGCTAGAAAACGTTTGCATTGACTATCCCCTAGGAACCAACGGAACCACTCAGTTAAGAATGGACAACGATCAATTTATCCCTGGCTTGTGGCAATTCAACGAGCGAATGCATGCCTACGGAGCGGAAACTTCCATCCAAATCAATCATGCTGGAGCTTCTGCCTATCCTTTACGCCTTCAAGGAAAGCAGGCCGTCTCTGCTTCTGATGTTCCTAGTAAAACTGGCGGTTTAAAACCGCGCTCGCTTGAAAAAACAGAAATCGAAGCAATCATTCAAAAATATGCAGAAGGCGCGGCACGAGCACAGCAAGCAGGCTTTGATTGTGTGGAAATCCACGCAGGTCATTCCTATCTGATCAGCCAATTCTTATCGCCAGTCTACAACAAGCGCACCGATGAATTTGGCGGTTCGCCTGAAAATCGCGCTCGCTTTGCTCGAATGACCATTCAAGCCGTACGAAAAGCAGTCGGTCCTTTTTTCCCCATTTCTTTACGCATCAGCGCTGATGAACTTTTACCTGAAGGCAATACCTTAGACGACACACTGAATTTACTTACTTACATTGCAGAAGATGTTGATATTCTCAATGTTTCGGCTGCGCTGAATGACAATCTACAATATCAAATTGATAAAATGAACTTAAAAGATGGCTGGCGGAGTTATATGGCTAAAGCAGTCAAGACTCGTTTCCCAGAAAAGGTCATCGTGACTTCAGGAAATATCCGTAGCCCACAGCGTGCCGAAGAAATCCTACAAAACGGCGATGCCGATCTACTGGCAATGGGACGCGGTTTGATCGCAGAACCGAATTGGGTCAACAAAGTCGCCCAGGGGCAAGAAGCATTGCTTCGTAAATGTATCTCTTGTAACATCGGTTGTGCAGATCATCGCATCGCTAAATCACGGCCGATCCGTTGTACCGTAAATCCTGATATTTATTATGAGGATGCTCATAAAAAAGAGCCGATCACCACTTCACTGAATATGGTGGTGATCGGTGGTGGGACCGCTGGTCTTGAAGCCGCAGCAAGTGCTGCTGAGATGGGCGTTAACGTTACCCTTTATGAAGAAAAAAGCTATTTGGGCGGTTTGGCTCACGAGATCGCTCGTTTTCCAGACAAACGCCGAATCGATGATTTCGTTACTTATCTAACCAATCGGGCCGCACAGTTACCGAATTTGACGATTCATTTGAATCATCGTTTTTCATTAGCAGATATTAAACAAAGACCTGATTTGATCGTGAATACGACCGGCGCAACCCCACTTCTGCCGCCAATCAAAGGCTTGCATGAGGAACTAGCAAGGACCGATCGCCATGTCTTTTCGATTTTCGATCTTTTAGGAAATATGGAAAACTTCCAAGAATTCTTCAATAAAAAAGTAGTGGTTATCGGTGGCGGTGCTGTCGGCTTAGACGTTGTTGAATACTACGCCGAAAATGGTGCCGAAAAAGTCGATATCGTCGAGATGGTGGATCAATTAGGCAAAGATTTGGATACCATCACAAAACTAGGCATGATGGAAATCGTCAATGATTACCATGTAGGTGTTCACACCTCAACAAAATTGATGGAAGTCCAAAAAGATCGTTTTATCGTGGAAGATCCTACTGGAAAAATCATAGAGCTGCCATTTGATCTAGGCTTTATCTGCTTAGGGATGAGAGCTAACGCGCCATTGATGCCTGAGCTTACAGCTTATGCTCAGCAAAACGATGTTATATTACTTAACATTGGCGATAGCAAAGTTGCTCGCCGTATCATGGAAGGAACGAGAGAGGCTCGGGATATTGTCAAAGTTATTAAAAATCTAGAGGCACAACGCGTTTCAGCTTTTGCCGCTGCATATTGATCTAGATTTCACAAAATAAACTATAAAATAAGCGAGGAATTGAACAATGACAGAAAGATTGACTGGACACACCTTATTAATCAGCTTGATTGCAAAACCGATTCGCCACAGTATGTCCCCAGCCATGCATAACGAGGCCTTTGCCAAACTAGGGCTGGATTATGCTTACTTAGCCTTCGAGGTGGATAACTCCACCTTGAAAGAATCAGTGGAAGGCATCCGCGCGCTAGGTATTCGCGGTTCTAATGTCTCTATGCCAAATAAGCAAGCGATCATCCCTTACCTGGATGAGATCTCCCCTGAGGCAGAATTGATTGGTGCCGTGAATACCGTAACCAATAAAGATGGCAAAGGCCATTTAGTCGGTTACAATACCGATGGCATCGGAGCAATGGCTGCCTTGACCGATGAAGGCGTGTCCGTAAAAGATCAAATCATCACCATGACCGGAGCGGGTGGCGCAGGGACAGCCATTGCGATCCAGGCGGCCTTTGATGGCGCAAAGGAAGTGCATATCTTCAATGTGAATGATGACGTTTTTGAAAATGCCGCAGAAACCGTCAAAAAAATCAATGCCCATACGGATTGTACCGCAACCTTAACCGATCTAGCCGATCAAACGGCCTTTAAAACCTCTATTAAAGAAAGCAGTATCTACATCGATGCAACCGGTGTAGGGATGAAGCCGTTAGAAGATGTCAGTTTGATCAATGATCCAGAAATGATTCGTTCAGATTTAGTCGTTTTTGATGTTGTTTATGCTCCTCGGGAAACGAAACTGTTGCGCTTGGCGAAAGAACACGGTGCAAAAAAAGCAATTAACGGCTTAGGTATGATGCTTTATCAAGGAGCCGCAGCTTTCAAATTCTTTACAGATGAAGAGATGCCGGTCACTTATATCAAAGAATTGCTATTTGACGAATAGGCGGAGGATAAAATGAAAAATAAATACTTGCCGACAGCGATCGGGCTCTATATCAACTATATTATTCACGGGATGGGCGTTATCATCATCTCGCAAAATCAAAAGGCCTTAATGGGACAATGGAATACCGATTTGATGGGGGTTGCGAAAGTAATCTCGATGTTAGGGATCGGGCGTTTGATCGCCATCATGATCTCTGGCCGTTTATCCGATAAATTTGGTCGAAAACCCTTTATCTATCTAGGAATCGTTACGTATTCTTTGTACTTCTTCGGGATCTTATATAGTCAAAGTGTCAATATGGCCATGGTTTTCGCGGTGATTGCCGGAATCTCTAATTCATTCTTAGATTCAGGAACCTATCCGGCATTGATGGAATCTTTTCCTAAAAAAGCCGGTACCGCGAATGTCTTGATTAAAGCCTTTGTCCAAATCGGCCAATTTGCTTTACCGATTATGTTAAAAGTTATCAATACGAGCAACATGTGGTTTGGTTGGTCTTTTGTTATTCCGGTGATCGTCTTTATTTTAAATGGGCTCTTCTTATTGAGACGACCGTTCCCAGACCAAGATGCCAAAGAAAATCAACAACCTGAGATCCAAGCGGTCAAATTCAAGCGTCAGCCAAAAATCGCCATTGATGGGGTTTGCTTCATCATCTACGGATTTATTTCGCAAGCAACGTTCTATTTGATCTCTCAATTTATCGGAGTCTATGGCGAGCAAGTTGCCAATATGTCCGCCGACAACGCCAATTTACTGATTTCCTACTACTCTACCGGTTCTCTGATTTGTGTCGCTGTAACGGCAGCATTAGCGACGAGGGTCCGTCCGATTTACTTGGTCACCCTTTATACCTTCGTTTCATTTGTCACGATCTCGATCATGTGGCTTTTCCCATCGCCGACAGTCATGATGATCGGCGCAGGCTTAGTCGGGTTCTTCGCGGCTGGCGGAGTGATGCAGCTCGGTTTGACCGTTATGGGCGAGATGTTCCCTGCTGGTAAAGGAACGATCACAGGTATTTTCTATACCTTTGGTAGTATCGCCTCTTTCTTGATCCCGATCGCTGCAGCTGTAATTGCCAAGACGAATGTTCGTGGTATCATGTTCTTTGATACGATTATCGCTGGAATCGGTTTTGTGTTAGCGGTGATTATCTTTATTCGCTATCGCAGCACGGTCGATTTATCAGGAGATAAAGAAGAAAAAAGTTCTTTACAGTTAACAGAAACGCAAGCAAAAAGCTAAACTGAATTTATTTGTGTGAAGCAGGAGGAAAGAACATGAAAAAAGTGACAATCGATCAGCTTGTGATTGGTGAAGGAGACCCGAAGATCATCGTACCAATGGTTGATCGGACAGAAGAAGCCTTACTGGCAACAGCCGCTCAAATCAGCCAATTAGACTGCGACATCGTGGAATGGCGGATTGATTTCTTTGAAAAGGTAGAAAAACCTGAAATCGTTGCTGAACTATCTCATCAGCTGAAAACCGCGTTGAATAAACCTTTACTTATCACCTTCCGAACACACCAAGAAGGCGGCGTACTGCCATTGAGCGATGAAAAGTATTTTGAGCTTTATCAGACGGTGATTGCAGAAGGAAAAGCCGATTTACTGGATTTAGAATTGTTTATGCCGGAAGCACCCATCACTCAAACAATGGAGGCGGCTCAACAAAAAGGCATCAAAGTCGTTATGTGCAACCACGATTTTGACAAGACGCCGGCGAAAGAAGAAATCATTACGCGCCTCCGCGCGATGCAGGAAAAAGGCGCGGATATTTGTAAAATCGCCGTGATGCCTCAATCCTCCGAAGATGTTCTAACGTTACTGGATGCGACCCGTGAGATGTATGAAACTTATGCCGATCGGCCACTAATTACCATGTCAATGGGGGCGCTAGGGATGGTCAGTCGCGTCGCTGGTCAAGTCTTTGGTTCTGCCGCAACCTTTGGCTCTGCCGGAATCGCTTCGGCCCCGGGTCAGGTGCCTGTTAATGAACTAAGAAAAATCCTGAAGACGTTGGCGGTCTGATTAATTAAAACTATTTTTTCTAAAAACAAGCGTCTTGCTAAGCGCTTGTTTTTTCGTTATCTAAAAAAATATGATTTAGTTATTTAAATTCACTCAAAAAGCTTCTATAGACTCGCTTTGATACACAAAACACTGTTCTCAATAAATTGTTTCACATGAAACAAAGATTTTCTTCCTTTCACGTAAGCAAGATGATATAAATTAAAAACACTCTTTTATCTGCTTAAAAAACTATCATTTTTAATAGTAATCATCGCTTCTACTAAGATTTATCGTTATAATCAAACAAACTTTAATTTAGGAGCGATTTATGAAAAGAATAGTTATTTTTATTTTAGCTTTTTTCTTATTTTTAACTGTTTCTCCAAGCGTTTCCCAAGCTACCGCCGGCGGTCATTCTGGCGGCCGATCTGTACACTCAAGTAGTCGCAGCGGTGGCGGTTTGCATAGTTACTCTGGAAGCCGTGGTGGAACATTGGGGACTTATCCCCCTCACTACTATGGAGGGACACGTTCACCTCTTGGCTCCTTAGTTTCTGGTTTATTTTTTGTTGGTGTCGCCGGATTTTCAATCTTCCGAAAAAAAATTCGTGTCCATCAATCGAATGTCGCCGCCCGTCAAGATTTTTTGGCTGCCATTCCCGGTAACAACCAAAAGAAACAGCATTTATTGCAAGAAGTCGAAATGGCCTTTTTAACGATCCAAAATGCTTGGAATCAGTCGTCTTTAGAGGCTGCGAAAAAGTTTTATACTGAAAAACTCTACCAAACGCATTTGGCAATTTTGAATGAACAACGGGAAAAGGGCTTTGCTAACCGAACTGAAAAAACACAGCTTCAAGAACTTTCAAACTATCGCTTGATCAATCCAAATAGTTTTTCAGTCCAGATTTACTTTACTTGCTTAGATTACGAAGAAGAATTAGCTACTGGTAGAATCCTTGCTGGCAGTACTAGTCAGAAACAAGCTTTTTTACAAACGTGGTATTTTGATTATGATGATTCAGATCAGTGCTGGAAAGCTGATTACATCCAACCTATTACTTTAAGCTAAAACGCACAAAGAACCTGTGACAAAAATCTTGTCACAGGTTCTTTCTATAAAATAAACGGCGTTCTTGAAGTTGAACACTGCTGGCACAACCTCTTGATAGTATCAGTTTATTCTGCTGCTACCTTTGCGATCTTCCCTTGTTCCACATAAACCATCAAGATACTGATGTCTGCGGGATTCACGCCGCTGATCCGGCTCGCTTGGGCGATCGTTTCGGGTTGGATTTTTTGTAGTTTTTGCTTGGCTTCAGTGGCTAGTCCATTGATCACCTCATAATTGATCCGTTCTGGAATACGTTTGGCTTCCATCCGTTTCAATTTTTCGACTTTTTCCATCGCTTTTTTGATATAGCCTTCATACTTGATTTGGATCTCTACTTGCTCGATTTCTTTTTCCGTTAATTCATCATTGACCGGAATGAATTGCAATAATTCTTGGTATGAAATTTCTGGACGCTTCAAGAAATCATTGGCTAAAACACCGTCCTTCAATTCTGCGCTGTTTTTAGCTCGTAGGAAGCTTTGAACTTCTTCATGAGGTTTTATCCGGATCGATTGCAAACGAGCCATCTCCGCCTCGATATGGGCCTTTTTGACTAAGTAAGCTTGATAGTCTTCCTCTGCCACTAAACCAATCGCATGCCCAATCTCTGTTAAGCGCAGATCGGCATTATCGTGACGTAAAATCAACCGGTATTCTGCTCGTGAAGTTAATAAACGATAGGGTTCGTTGGTTCCTTTCGTTACTAAGTCATCGATCATGACACCAATATAGCCATCGCTGCGCTTCATGATAAAGGGTTCTTTGCCTTGAATTTTTAAGGCGGCATTGATTCCGGCCATCAACCCTTGGCCAGCCGCTTCTTCGTAGCCGCTCGTTCCGTTGGTTTGTCCAGCGGTATAAAGATTTTCAATCACCTTGGTTTCCAGTGTTGGACGTAATTGATGTGGCGCTACCATATCATACTCGATTGCATAGCCAGTCCGCATCATTTCAGCGTTTTCTAACCCTTCAATAGAATGTAAAACCTCATTTTGAACATCTTCCGGCAATGAAGTCGATAAGCCTTGGACATAGACTTCTTCTGTGTGACGACCTTCTGGTTCTAGGAATAATTGATGACGTTCCTTATCGGCAAAACGAACGATCTTATCTTCAATCGATGGGCAATAACGAGCCCCTACCCCATCAACGATCCCAGTAAACATCGGCGCACGATGCAAATTGTTCTGAATAATTTGATGACTCTTCAAGTTTGTATAGGTTAACCAGCAAGGGATTTGCTCTTGCAAATAGCTGCTATCAGGGGTTTGATAGCTAAAATGGTTCGGCTTTTCATCGCCAGGTTGGATTTCCGTCTTGCTGTAATCAATCGAGCCTGATTTTACTCGCGGCGGTGTTCCGGTTTTAAAGCGATGGATCTCTAGGCCTAGCTCTTGCAAATGATCCGCCAGCTTAATGGATGGCTGCGAGTTATTAGGACCTGAGGAATATTTTAATTCACCAATGATAATTTCCCCACGCAAAGCCGTTCCGGCTGTAATAATCACCGCTTGGGCTGAATAAACCGCTCCGGTTGACGTAACGACCCCTTTACAGATACCTTCTTCAACAATTAAACGATCCACGACCCCTTGCTTCAAAGTTAGATTTTCTTCTTTTTCAATCGTGTGCTTCATTTCTTCCGCATAGGCGTGTTTATCAGCTTGGGCCCGTAATGCGCGAACCGCGGGACCTTTACCGGTATTCAGCATCCGCATTTGGATATAGGTCTTATCAATATTGCGACCCATCTCGCCGCCCAGTGCATCGATCTCACGCACGACTACCCCTTTGGCGGGACCACCGATCGATGGGTTACATGGCATAAATGCCACCATATCTAAATTGATCGTGATCAATAAGGTCTTCTGCCCCATTCGTGCAGCGGCTAAAGCGGCTTCTGAACCAGCATGGCCGGCGCCGACAACGATCACATCATAATTTCCTGCTTGATATTCCATGGAATTGCTCCTTCATTTATTAATAGTCTGCATCCTTATTTTCCTAAACAAAATTGACTGAACAATTGTGTGATCAGCTCATCCTGCACGCTGTCACCGACAATCTCGCCTAAATAATCCCAGCAGCGATTCATGTCGATCTGAACCAAATCAACCGGCATGCCTGCCATGATCCCATTGCGAACCTCACCTAAGGATTGCCCGGCTTTTTCCAACAAAGCGATATGACGCGTATTCGACACATAGGTCGCGTCTTTTTCACCGGTTTGACCACCGAAAAACAGGGTCGCAATCGCTTCTTCTAATTGATCTAAGCCATTTTTTTCTAAAACAGAAATCGAAAAGACCGTTTCATTTTCCATATACTCGCCTAATTCGGCTAAAGATAATTGTTGCGGAAGATCCGTCTTATTTAACAGAATGATCCGCTTCAACCCTTTCGTTGCTTCTAACAACCCTTTATCTTCGGCGGTCAGAGCTTCACTTTGATTCAAGACTAACAAGATCAAATCTGCTTCACCTAGTGCTTTGCGGCTGCGTTCAACCCCGATCCGTTCAACGACATCGTCTGTCTCACGGATGCCTGCCGTATCGATTAATTTCAACGGCACGCCTCGGACATTCACATATTCTTCAATCACATCACGAGTTGTTCCGGCAATCTCTGTGACGATCGCTTTTTCTTCATGTAGCAGATAATTCAACAAGCTGGACTTACCTACGTTAGGACGACCAATAATTGCCGTGCTCAGACCTTCTCGTAAAATTTTCCCTTGCTTGGCATTCAGTAATAGCGCATCGATTTGTTGACCGACTTGCTGTGCTTTTTCTAGTAATAATTGCGTTGTCAGTTCTTCTACATCATCGTATTCTGGGTAGTCGATATTTACTTCCACTTGAGCCAATGTCTCTAAAATTTCTTGCCGTAATTGACGGATCAAGTGAGATAGATTCCCATCTAATTGGTTGATTGCGACATTCATCGCCCGGTCAGTTTTCGCGCGGATCAAGTCCATCACTGCTTCCGCTTGGGACAAATCTACCCGACCATTTAAAAAGGCCCGCTTAGTAAATTCCCCAGGTTCAGCCAGACGTGCACCTGAACGTAAAATTAATTGTAGTAGTTGATTGACGACGACGATGCCGCCATGACAATTGATTTCAACGATATCTTCTCGCGTAAAGGTCTTGGGAGCCCGCATCACACTAACCATCACTTCATCAACGACCTGCTGATCAGCAGGATCGACGATGTGTCCGTAATGGATCGTATGCGTTGGCACATCTAGTAAACATTTTTTCCCGCTACGATAGACGCTGTCTGCGATGGCCACCGCTTGATCGCCGCTTAAACGGACAATGCTGATCGCACCTTCTCCCGGCGGTGTGGAAATCGCTGCAATCGTATCAAATTCTAAGGTGATCTCTGCCACTTTGTTTCCTCCTAATTTAGAACATAAAAAAAGTGCCTACTCCACCCCTTAGTAAAAGGAGTAGATGAGCACTTTGACTGCTTTTCTACAAAATTCTGTCGCTAGATTAGCATATTTTTCGGGACAATTCAAGTTTTCCTGCTGAAATTGTCTCCTTTATCAAGTTTTGATTAAGAAAGGTTTTCGCGAACTCGCTTAGCTTATTGCCGATAAAGCTAGCTCGTAAAGCCAGATATAGATATACCTGCTGTAAAGCGATTTATTCGTTTAAAAATTTTATACTTTCTTTATAAACAAGAAAAAAGGAGGTGTGACTGCGTGCAGTCACACCTCCTTTTCATGAATAAACGACGTTCCAGAAGCCGCTTCTGTTACGGCCTCTCGTCTTCTTTTTAGAAATATTTTTTAGCCGGTTCAACGACTAAATAGCGGTATGGATCTTCTCCTTCAGAATGCGTTTTGATGTAATCATCTTTACTCAATGCTGAATGGATCATTTTTCGTTCAAAGGCCGGCATTGGTTCTAAGAAAACCGGACGACCGGTTTCTTTCACTTTTTCAGCCGTACGCTGAGCTAAGCGAACCAAAACTTCTTCGCGTTTTTGACGATAATTGCCAACATTCACGACGACGGATAATTTTTCCTTCGCCACGCGATGAAGAAAAACTTGCGCCAAATATTGCAACGCGTTTAAAATCTTACCGTGCTTGCCGATCAACATTCCTTGCTTGCTCGTTTCTAAGTTCATCACGATCAAGCCGTTCGCTTCATGCTGAATCTTCACTAAGGCTGGTACACCCATCTCATTCGTGATATTTGTTAGATAGAGCGCCAATTCTTTGACTGCTGCATCTTCGTCTAGTTCGACTAGCTGACTCGCAGCTTCGGTTGGTTTACTAGCCGATTCCGGTGCTACTTCAACCGGTTCTTCCACTAACTCATCGACTGTGTCTACTACCGCTTCGGTGATTTCTTCAGCGACAGTCGGTTCAATGGAGACGCGGGCATCCTTTTTCCCCATACCAAGAAAACCTTTTTTGGCATCGGTCAAAATCTCGATCTCAACTTCTTCCTTTTTTAATCCTAAGGCTTGCAAGCCTTGCGCGATCGCTTCGTCAATCGTTGGACCTTCATAAACAGGCATTTTTTAAACCTCCTTATTTTTTACGTTTTTTCTTCGGACTTTTCGCTTTTTCAAGTGCTCGTTCACGATCTCGAATTTGTCGTGCGGCATCTTCCCGCTCACGGCGAATCTTGAAAGGATTATTGATTAACAATGTTTGAACTACTTGGAAGGCATTTGAGACTACCCAGTATAAAGATAATCCACTAGCCAGATTCAAGGCCATGACGAAAATCATCACAGGCATCGCAAAGTTCATAATCTTCATTGAAGCATTCGATTCTAATTGGCTCATACTTGATAAATACGTACTTGCAAAAGTAAAGAACGCCGCTAAGATCGGTAAAATAAAGTAAGGATCGGATTGACTCAAGTTCAACCACATAAAATGACCTTGGCGTAATTCTGGAATTCGTAAGATCGCTTGGTACAAGGCCATCATGACGGGCATTTGAACCAACAGCGGCAGACAGCCGGCGTAAGGGTTCACATTATTGGCGGCATACAATTTTTTCGTTTCCGCTTGCAGCTTTTGTTGCGTTTCTTGGTCACGAGTCGCGTATTTTTGTTGCAATGCCTTTATTTGCGGCTGCAACTCTTGCGTCTTCCGCATACTTTTCGTTTGGAAGTGCATCAACGGCATTAGGATGACCCGAATAATGATGGTAAATAAGATGATCCCGATTCCGACATTCCCAAAGGATAATCCTTTAATCGCTTCACCAAAGTAAAAAACAATGTAGCGATCCCAAAAACCTGTACTATGAGCATCAATTTGACCTGTTCCACAAGCCGACAACAAGAAGACCAGACTTAGTAGTCCTGTCATCAATACTATTTTTTTATATTTCTTCACTTACATCTGTTTCCTTCCTAACTTATTATTTTTGCTAACTTCAGAACGTGTATAAGATTCGAACGCATTTCAGCATGAGGTAAAGCTTTCGTAGTAGGCCGTGCGATCACGATAAAATCGATGGGTGGCAACTCCGTTTTTAATTCTTGCAAAACTGCGCGAATGTGGCGTTTTACTTGATTTCGCTCGACGGCGTTCCCGACTTTTTTCCCAACCGATATGCCTACTCGAAAATGTTTTTGACTAGAAGGCTCTAGACGGTAGACTACGAATTTTCGATTCGCAAAAGAAGCACCTTCTTGAAACACTTTTTGAAATTCTCGTTCTTTTTTGACCCGATATTTTTTCTGCATCTAGCTTCCTTCGTTTCTTTTAAATCTATACTTGACAATAATACCATATTTCAAATTAAGGAATCATCCTTATTAGAAGAAAAATTCCTGCATCGGCTATTTTCGGACACAAAAAAAACCACTGACCGGCAGTGGCTTAAGCAGCAAGTACTTTTCTTCCTTTACGACGACGGCTTGCTAATACACGACGGCCGTTTTTAGTGCTCATGCGTTTACGGAATCCATGAACTTTTTGACGTTTACGTTTATTTGGTTGATAAGTTCTTTTCATTTAAATACACCTCCATTACTTACATTACATAGACATACCCGAATATTATAACGACTCCACCCCTAGTTTGTCAATCATGAAATGAAAAAAAGAAAAAAGCTTATCCACAATTTTTGGGGATAAACTTCTTCAAGATGTGCATAACCTTTTTTCGGCAAAAAACTTATTCATTCTCTTTTCTGTCGTTTTTCCCCAAAAATATTCCTTTTGGAAAAGTTTTCCACATGGTGGATAAGTTATGTGGACAAAGTACTTGCTCCCTACACCTACCTGCCTTCATTTTTTACAGTACTTGTGCATGTAGTCGTGGAAAAAACAAAAATTCCACAATCTGTCACCTCGCTGTGCATAATTTTTTTCCTGTTAGTGGAGAACCTTTTTGTATTTTTATACATATTGTGGAAAACGATAAAATTTTTCTTATTTGATCCTCGGCTGTGGAAAACTCTCCGAAAAAATGATAAAGTATGTCTATCTGAATTTTATTAATATAGGAGGCGAATTAT